>CAWEBR010000001.1:0-473832 GCA_963807365.1 Pyrinomonadaceae bacterium
CTTGCCGGAAGACAACTTGAAGACGGTGTGAGCAGCAGACGCGCGCCTTTTATGATTTCGCCTCCACCCGGTATCCGCCGCCCCTCTTACAACGGCGCTCGCAGCGATGTCGGCATCCGTCGCTCTCAAAAAGCGAAAGACTTGCACGGCGTGTCTATCAACTCTGCCCGACTCTTTCCCGAATACTCCCTGAAACTTTCAGACCGACCTTGCGCCCCGACGCGCGCGGGCGCGTGTGCCCGTGCCGCTCAGGAGGCGCGCCAAAAAATCAAGTGTGCTCTGGGGCGGTGACGATGCCGCCCTTGGCGTGCGTCGCCGCCGCGTCGTGATGTCCGCCCTCGCCGTGCTCACCGTGCTCTTCGTGGTGCGTCACCTCGCTGATGTAGATGATCGAAAGCAGCACGAAGATGAACGTCTGCATGAATGCCACGAAAACACTGAGCGGCATAATGATGATCGGCGCGACCCACGGCACCAGCCCGGCAATCGTCCCCAGTATCTGCTCGTCGCCGAAGAGGTTCCCGAAGAGGCGGATGCCCAGCGACATGGGCCGCACAAGGTTGCTAATCAGTTCAATCGGAAACATCAACAGCGCCAGCCATGGGATCGGCCCCGCGAAATGTTTCAGGTGGCCGGTGAGGCCGTTCTCGTTGATGCCGATGTAGTTGTAATAGACGAACGACGTAAGACCCAGCGCGAACGTCACCGAAGTCGAGGCGGTCGGCGACATCAGACCCGGCACCAGCCCCATCAAGTTCGAGATCAGGATGAGGACAGCGAACGTGGCGATGATGGGAAAGTATTTCAACCCTCTCGGCCCGATATTTTCCTCAAGCAGGCCGCGGATGCCGAGCAGTCCCGCCTCCAGCGTCAACTGTCCGTAGTTCGGCTCGTCCTCCGAAAGCTGCCGCGGCTTCAGAATCCAGATCACCACCATCGTCAGGAGGCACGCGAGGATGAACATCACCGTGTACCACGGGATGGCGTTCTCCGGCGTGTATGGGCCGAAGACCTGCTCGGTGCTGGTGCCGAAATAGCCGAAGAATTTTTCCCACAGTGGCTTTGTGTAATTCACCTGAAAGTGGTGGACGGGTTCGCCGAGGTAGTGGTTGATGAACTCGACGAGAGTCGGGGTGTGATGGCCGCCGCCTCCTGATTCCGCGAACAGAAACATCTGTTTAAGTTTCCTCTCGATGCACGATAGCGAGATATAACTGCCGGCCTCCCTCGACGAGCGCCGCCGCGACGAAAGCACAAAGCCCCGCGAGTGTGGCGGCGAGCGACACGAGGTCGAACTTGTAAGCGACGACGACCAGCGCGGCGATGACGAAGTAGCGCAGGATGTAACGCGCCGCCGTCCACTTGGGTTTTGTGCCCGCGGGCGCCTGCTCGAAGACCGCCGCCACCGACGTTCGCAGCCAGTGGTGGTTGAAGAGCGCGAGCGCGCCTCCCAACAGCAGCCCCGTCGTCACCCGCCACGGTGCGAGCAGCGCGCTCAACCCGAACGCGAGCGCAACCGTCCAGCACATCACGCGAAAGATGCGCCGCTCCATCGCCGAAGGGTCTTCGCCCACGTCAGCGATCAATTGCCCGCCTGCGCCGTTCACGATTTCACTCATCTCCGGAGAGTTGATTCTAGCGGACGCGCGCGCCGGCTGTCGAGTTGCGGCGAAGCTTGTTTTACTTGATTTTTGTGATGATGCGGATGAATTCGTAGAGGCCGACGACCGAACCCAACAGGATGCCGGCGATCATGAGCCAACCCGTGCCGAGCCACCTGTCGAGCAGCCAACCCAGCCCCATGAACGACACGACGGAGAGAAAGATGGTCAGCCCGGCGGCGTAGGCCATGCCGCTCTTGCGCGTCACCTCTTGATTGTCGTCATTCTCCGGCAACGCTTCCCTCCACGGCCCGCGCGGTCTAGTTCGGCTCGCTCGGCTCCTCCGAAGTCAACTCCTGATATGACATCCGCCGGAAACCCACCTTCGCCTCGCCCACGAGCTTCCCGTCCTTGAATTTACTGAGCACGCCGCTCAACTCCGTGTGACCGCCCTCTTCCTCGACGGGTTCAGCGAGGTATTCACCGCTGAAGGCATACTTGATGCTCTTCACTTCGACCGTCGTGAACGTGAGTTTAATGGGTTGAGAGCGGACGGTTTTGTAGATGACGTGTCCCCTGTAAAACAGCTTCAGCGTGCCGGCCTCGACGAGTTGCACGGTCTCGAAGGTGAGCGGCGTCCCTTTGGCCGTAACTGTCTCGCCGCGCACGGCGACGTTGCCATCCTTGTCGGGCAAGAGCGCATTGCGGAAGTCCTTTTCCGCGTCCGTGTTCTCCTTGTAACTGAGGACGAAGAAGTCGAAGCCCTCGAAACCCGCCGGCTTCTGACCGTTGATCCTGAAGGGGCCGAAGTAGCTGGAGGGCCGGTCGGCGACCTGATGGGTCGAGTCGGCGGTGGCCGTCCCTTCATTCACCATCTGCCCCGCGGCCACGGACGCAAACGCCAGAGCGAGCGCAAACGACACGATCAGCTTCATAAAGTCACCCCTGCCGCGCGAAATCAGACTGAAGAGCTTTCCGCCCACCGCGCTTCGAGCATCGCCGCGGGCATGTGGGGTAGTGTACGCATCGGCGTCATTTCGTCAACTGCCCGCGCCGGACGCTGTCGAGCAGGCGCTGCGCCTTCGCCAGTTCCCTGTCCGCCCAATCCGATTCGAGGAGCGGAGCGTCCGACTTCTTCGTGAGCGCCTTGTAGCCGACCGCGCCGACCAGAATGATGAGGCCGAGGAGAATGAGATATTTGAGCGTCGCGGCGATGAGGCCGAAGAGCGCGAGCGCGCCGAAGGCGGCGAGAAACAGGACGACCAGCGCCAGCAAAATTTTGAAGATATTCATGTCCGAACCTCCGTGCGTAAAAATCCGTTTTGGAAGGGAGCCTGCCCGTTTAAACGAACCGGGTGGCCCGCGCGTTCAGACTTTCGCTCACCAGCGCTCGCGCGTCAGGTGATTCTTCGGCGCCTCCCACAACAGCGCCCGGCGCGAGTGGCGCATCGAGTCGTGGATGAAGCAGACGTGCGTGCACCAGCACGCGCGCCCGCCGTCAATCGCGGTGAGTTCAGCACGCCGTTCTTCGGCGGCCCACAGCGCGCCGAAGTCGTAGTCGTAATCGTCGAGCGTGGCGAACTTCCCGCGCAGTTCGCAGGCGCGCACGTCGCCGTTGTAATCAATGACCGCCGTCGTCTCGCCCGCCGTGCAGGGGAAAGGCCACGCGGAGGGGCCGGCGAAGTTGGCGTGCTGCGTGCGGTAGTGGGTCGTGATGGCGCCGACGTAAGCCACGTTCTTGACGAAGCGGGTCGCGGCGTCGTCCGCGGCGAACATGCGGTCGCCGTAACGCTTCGTGAGCGCCGAGATGCGCGCGTACATGGCGGGCAGAACGTCCGGGGGCACCTGCTTAATCGCGTCGCCCGCCTTCGTCTCGCCGCGAATGATGTTGAAGTAGTGGCCGTCGAGGCGGTAGTTCTCCCACATGAAGGCCGCGAGTTTCTCGATCTCCGCGTAGTTCTCCGCGCAGACCACCGTGTTGACGTTGAGGCGAAAGCGGTGCGCGAAACGCTCTTTGAGCGGGTAGAGGTGTTCGATGCAATCGAGCGTCTTTTGCCAGTTGCCGGGGACGCCGCGCACGCGGTCGTGCGTCGCGCCGTAGCCGTCGAGCGCGACGTTGAGATAGAGATGTAATTCAGGGTTATCGCCGAGCGCGCGTTCGACGATCTCAAAGACGCGCGTTTTGATGAGGCCGTTGGTCGGGATGATGACGCGGCGGACGCCGTTGTTGTTGACGAAGAGCTGGATGATTTCGCTGGCGTCGTGTCGCAGCGTCGGCTCGCCGCCCGACAGCCAGAGGTCTGTGATGGGCGGCATCGTCCGCGAGACGCGCTCGATCTGCTCGAAGCTGAGGTCGCCGGGGCGGTTCAACTCTTCGTGGTAGAAGCAGGTCTCGCACTTCGCGTTGCAGCGCGAGGTGATGAAGAAAATCACCGTGCCGAGGCGCTTCTCGCGCCCGGTCGAGCGCAGGAGTTGGTAGAGCTGTGTAACTTTATTAGGCATCTTCGGAATTGCGGATTGCGGATGCGGATGCGGTGTGCATGAATGAAGAACTCGCGTCGTTAAACGGCTTCGTCTTCCGCATCCGCCATCCGCGCATCCCGGAATCCCGCAATCGAGTGGATGATGTCAGTTTCCGTCGGCGATTTCAATTCGTAGATGATGCCGCGCCAGTTGAGGCGGCGCGAGAAAGCGGCGGCGAGCGCGTTGTAGAGATAGAGCACCGCCGTCAGCGGCCACAGCGTGAGGTGCGCCCACATCCCTGCTTGCAACTCCGCGTGGTAATCTTCGAGAACGAGCGCGACCGCGCGCAGGCGGAAGAATGCCTTCCACGCGCCGAGCAAAAAGAGCAGGCTGACGAAGGCGAGCGGCCAGTCCCACGAAAGACCCAGCGCGGCCCGCACGCCTGCGAGCGCGAGGCCGCCATAGAAGACGAGGACGAACAGACAGGTTCGAGACGAGGACGAGCTTCCACAGGTGCGGCGCGTAGACGCGCGTGATCTTGATTTGCCGCGTGGTGAACTCCAGCAACTCCGTAAACGTGCAGTCTTCGATGGAAGCCGTCAGACAGTCGGGCACGAAGCGGATGCGGGGCCGCTCCTCTCTGAGCGCACGTGTCAGCGCGTAGTCATCCGAGAGCGTGCCGCGCCAGCGTTCAGACATGTCGAGGCGCTCGAACATCCTGCGCCGGATCGCGGTCGAGCCGCCCCAGCAGAAATTACTCTTATCGTCCGCGCCGAGCGCCGAAGCGATGGAAGCGTTCCAGACCGAGCGCAGGTGCGAGGCGAAGCCGCCCCTGCCGGGAAAGAACCAACGATAGCCCGTCGTCGCCCCGACCAGTTCGTCTTCGAGCGGCGCGACCAGCGCGCGCAGCCAACCCTCATGCGGGCGCGCGTCCGTGTCCACGAAGACGAAGACCTCGCTCGCGGGGTCGGCCTCGGCGACGGCGGCGCGCAGGTTATGCACCTTCTGCCCGCTCTCGCTCGCACGTCCGGCGTCCACGAAACGGACACGCACGACGCCGGGGTTCTCGCTCTCGTTCATCAACCAGTCGGCGACACCGAGGGCCGGGTCGTCCGCGCGGTCGGAGACGAAGATGATTTCGTAAGCCGGGTAGTGCTGTGCGAAGAGCGGCGCGAGGTTCTGGCGCAAGCCCTGATCCAACCCACGGCAGGGCACGCAGACCGTGGCGAAGGGCATGTAGAGAGGCCGCTTCGCTTCAACCTCGCGGCGGACGAACGCGAGGAATCTCATGCCCCCGCGCAACGAGAGGATGCTTTGCAACAGGACGATGGCGGCGAAGAAGTAGAAGACCCACATCCGAACTCAACTTTAACACTACCGGCCAATGTCGGAGCCGTCCGCAAGCGATAGCACGCGGCGCTCAAACGAAATGCGTCGCGTCAACGGGCGCAGGTCTGTGCGCGACCGCCGTCAATCGAGTAGGTCGCGCCCGTGATCCACGCGGCGCGGTCGGAGGCGAGAAAGAGAATCAGTTCGGCGACTTCCCCAGCCTCGCCGGGACGGCCCAGCGGGTGTGTCTGTTTGGAACGTTCGAGGAACGAAGCGTAGGCATCTTCGGCCATGCCGCCGCGCCGGTGAATGTCCGTGACGACGACGCCGGGGTTGACGGCGTTGACGCGGACGCCTTTGGGCGCGAGTTCGAGCGCGGCGCAGCGCGTCAGTTGATCCACGCCCGCCTTCGAGACGCAATAGGCGAGCACGCCCGGAAACGCCCTGAGACCGGTCACGCTCGACACGTTGACGACGTTGCCCGGTCGTTTTCCAAGATGCGGCACGGCGAGTTGCATCAGATGAAAGACCGAGCGCAGATTGATGTTCATCATCGCGTCCCAGTCCGCGAGCGGAGTGTTCTCCACCGTCCCGTTGCTGATGATGCCTGCCGCGTTCACCAACACGTCGAGCGCGGAGAATTTTTTCAACGTCTCGTCAACGATGCGTCGCGCATCGGCTTCGACCGTCACGTCCGCGTTTATCGCCAGAGTTTCGGCGCCGAGCGCGGTCGCCTCGTCCGCAATGGAATCCAACCCTTTCCGGCTGCGCCCCACGAGCGCGACGCGCGCGCCCTCCGCGGCGAACCTGAGCGCCGACGCGCGCCCGATGCCTGAAGTCGCGCCCGTCACGAGCACGGCCTGTCCCTCAAACTCTCGTTCCATCTCGATCTATCACTCCTGAAAGTTTAGAGGCGGGCAATGCCCGCCTCTAAACGGTGTCTAGCATATCCGAATAAGAACCGAGCTAGCGCAGCGCGATGGCGCCGCCCGAAGCGAGCGTCGAGACCAGCGCCTCGGCCACGCGAATGACGGGTTGCGGGTAGACGCCGATGAAGATGACGCCGATGACGCAGACGACGAGCGCCGTCTTGAGCGCGGGAGAGAGCGAGAGCGGACTCTCATCCGCCGCGCGCTCGCCGAGGTACATCGCGCGGATGAAGCGCACGTAGTAGTAGAACGAGACGACCGTGTTCAGCGCGGCCCACCCCGCGAGCCAGTAGTACCACGTCTTCCCTTCCGCGTCGCCGCGCTGAATGATGCCGCCGAACAGAAACCACTTGCCGATGAATCCGCCCGTCAGCGGCAAGCCTCCGAGCGAAAGCATGAAGACCGCCATCATCAACGCCGCGCCCGGCGAACGCTGCCCCAGCCCCGTGAAGTCGTCCACCTCTTCGCCCGCGAAGCCCCGCCGCTTGAGCGCGATGATGACGCCGAACGCGCCGATGTTCATAAAGACGTAGACGAGAAGATAGACCACGAGGCCGGTATAGCCGTAGGCGTTCCCCGCGATGACGCCCAACAGCAGATAGCCCGCGTTCGAGATCGAAGAGTAAGCGAGCAGCCGCTTCGAGTTGTTCTGCGTCACCGCCGCCCAGTTGCCAACCATGATCGTGACCGCCGCGACCAACCCCAAGAGCGGCGCCCATTCGACTCGCATCCCGCCCAGCGCTTCGAGGAAGATGCGCGCGAGGAGCGCGAAGCTCGCCGCCTTCGACCCCGTCGAAAGAAATGCCGTCACGGAAGTCGGCGCGCCCTGATAAGCATCCGGCGCCCACATGTGAAACGGCACGGCGGCGATCTTGAAGAACAGCCCGGCGGCGAGCGCGATCATCGCCAAAATCATCATCGGTCTGAGTTGACTCGGCCCTTCGACGCCCCCAGCGACGACCTCGGCCACGCGCGGCGCGATCTCGCCGAGGTTCGTCGAACCGGCCACGCCGAAGAGCATGGACATCCCGTACAGCAGAATCCCGGATGAGAACGCGCCCAGCAGGAAATACTTCATCCCCGCCTCGTTCGACTTCCGTTCGCGCTTCGTGTACGCCACGAGCACGTAGAAAGTGAGCGCCATCAACTCAAGGCTGATGTAGAGCACGATGAGATCGTACCCGGAGGCGAGGAACATCATCCCCACCGTGGCGAACAGCACGAGCGCATAGAACTCTCCGCGCTGCTCTCTTTCGATGTCGAGGTAGCGCAGCGAGACGGCGACCGTGAGCGCCGCCGCGAGCAGGAAGATAAGCTTGAAGACGATGGCGAAGCCGTCAACCCGCACCGTGCCGTAGAAGCCCGACATCGCGGGCGCCGCCTCCGCCCCGAACAACGGGTAGCCGAGCACGACGACCGACACGGCGGCGAGCAACAAAGCGCCGAGCGCGAAGTAGCCCGTCACGCGGCTCTGCCGGTACGGCAGCACGACTTCCATCACGAGCGCGACGCACGCGCAAATCGTCAGGATCAACTCCGGCGCGATCAGACGCAGGTCGCCGACGCCATAGAGGCTGGTGGTGGAGGCTTGAAGGAGAAACATAAGAAAAGATGTCAAATCATTTTATGCGTTGAAGCGTTGTCTCTAGGAACTTCCGCCAATTACCGTCAACCCACACCTCAAAAGTCTCATGCCACTCCCCGTTCTCAGCAATTCTGATTGTGTGCCGGGTGCGAGCGATAGCGCGAACAAGCTGCAAGGTTTTTGGCTCAATTAATGCTGCATCGTCAGAGGATTTACTGCCGCGAGCCGACTCCCGCCGCCAACGGTATTGTTTGACCTGTTCGTCATAAAAAACGGTGGCGTTAGTCGGAAACAAAGAGAATTGATTTGGTTCGAAGGCGCGGCAGATTCCTTGAACTTAACTTCTCCTTCGATGCGTAGAGCCAAGTCATCAGGCTTACGTTTAACTTTCGCGCGATGAGTTAGCTCAAAGTTCTTACCATCCGCGCGCATGAACCATCCTCTCCCTTTCCACTCTCCTATCAGGAAGTCTAACTTTTCCAACTCTTGGCGTTGAACAGAGGTACCCGACTGAGCCAATACCGTAACAGGCAACACCAAGAGGAGCAGCACTGAAAACACTTTCATCGAGATATCGCTCAAGTGGTTTTATCTATTGTTCGCTCTCTCTGGCGTCTCCGGCGCGCGCGGCGTCACGTTCGGCATCGGATAGTCCGGGCGGATGTGGCGGACGACGGCGTTGACCGGCTTCTCGATGTAGCGCAGGAAGGGCGACGGATAGACGCCGATCCAGAGCGAGAGGATGACGAGCGGGAGCATGTAGGCCCACTCGCGCGGCTTGAGGTCGCGCAAGCCTTCGTTCTTCGGGTTCTCGATGTTGCCGAAGAACATCCGCTGGTAGAGCCAGAGCATGTAGCCCGCGTTCAGGATGATGCCGAGCGCGGCCCACGCCGCCCACCACGGATTCGCCTCGAACGCGCCGCGCATCGCCAAAAATTCCGAGATGAAGACGCACAAGAGCGGCAGGCCAATCGCCGTCATCGCCATCGCCAGAAAGACCGCCGCGTAGCCGGGCATGACGTGCGAGAGGCCGCCGAACTCCGAGACGATGCGCGTGTGCCGCCGCTCGTAGATGATGCCGACGAGCAGGAAGAGCGCGCCCGAATAGATGCCGTGGTTAATCATGTGGAGCACCGCGCCGTTCAACCCGTTCGGGTTCAAGGCGAACAGCCCTAAGATCACGATGCCCATCGAAGAGACGGACGAGTAGGCGACGAGCTTCTTTACGTCGCCGTCGCGCTTGACGACGAAGTACATCGCGGCGAGCGCCCCGTAGATGATGCCGATAATCGCCATCACGATCATCACGTTCCGCACGCCGAACCCGCCCCAGTAAGATTGGTCGGCGCTGGCCGCCGGGAACATCGGCAGGTTGAAGCGGAAGAAACCGTAGGTGCCGAGCTTTAAGAGGATGCCGGCGAGGATGACGGAGCCGGCGGTCGGCGCTTCGACGTGCGCGTCCGGCAGCCACGTGTGGAACGGCCACATCGGAACTTTGATGGCGAAGCCCAGCGCGAAGGCGAAGAAGAGCAGCACTTGCAGCGTCCCCATCGGCAGCACGGAGCCGAGCGCGTGCAGGTACATGATGTTGAAAGTGCCGGTGCCGTTCGCTTTCGCCAGCGCGACGCTGTTGTTGAGCATGTCGAGCGCGCCCCGGTTTCCCGACACGATGTCGAGCGTGGCCGCGCTGATTTTTGCGGTCAACGCCGCGTCCTGCGTCAGGAAGTACATCTTGATGACGCCCAAGAGCAGCACCACCGAGCCGACCAACGTGTAGAGGAAGAATTTTATCGCCGCATAGAGCCTGCGCTCGCCGCCCCAGATGCCGATGAGGAAATACATCGGCACCAGCGAGACCTCGAAGAAGAGATAGAACAGGAACATGTCCATCGCGCCGAAGACGCCGACCACCGCCGTCTGCAACAGGAGCAGCAGCGCGTAATACTCCTTCTCGCGCTTCCCGATGTACTCCCACGACGACAGCGACGCGATTACGCCGAGCAGCGTCGTCAGCACGATCAGCAGCACCGCCACGCCGTCCACGCCCATCTGATAGCGCGCCCCGATGATCGGTATCCACTGGCAGTCTTCGATGAACTGCATCCCGCCGATGGCGCGGTCGTAGCCCAAGAGGCCGAGCGAGACGAGGAAGGCCACGCCGAACCACGCCGTCGCAAATTTCTTGATGGCGTCCGTCTGTTCCTTCTTGAACAGGAAGAGGATGATGAGCGCGCCCAGCGCCGGGAGCCACGTCACGATGGAGAGCAAAGGAATGTTCACGATTTCTCCGAAGCAGCGGGAAATGATGAACGCGGAACGATGAACGATGAATGACGGACAGGCTGTCTTTCATTCATCGAGTGATGGCTCAATTCATCGTTCATCGTTCCGCGTTCATCGTTGTCTTTTACCGTCCGCCGGTGAAGGCCGACAGAATGTCCTTACCGAAAAAGAGCGCGACCGTGGCGACGAGGCCGAGCACCATGACGAGCGCGTAGTTGGCCGTCAGACCCGTCTGCGCCGCGCGCAGGAGCGGCGACATCAGAATTTTGATGAACCCCGCCAGACCGTTCACCGCGCCGTCCACGACGACGCGGTCGGCGTCGCCCGTCAGCGTGCTCGCTTCGCGCGTGAGCCGCGCCACGCCGTTCACCGCGCCGTCCACGACCTTCGAGTCAACCTGATAGACGGCGCGCGCCGCGTCCATCGTCCGCCGCGTCACAGCCGCGCCGTAGAGTTCGTCAATCCAGTATTTGTTGTAGCTCGCGCGGTAGAGTCCGCCCAGCCGCTCCGCCCAGATGCCCGGCAGCTCCGGCCTCTTCACGTAGAACAACATGCCGAGGCCGATGCCCAATCCCGCGACCACGAGCGACACGATGATGAAGAACCATTCGGCTGCCGTGTGGCTATCGCCGAGAGCGTGCTGAACCGAGTGCGCGAGGTTGAAGCCCGTGTCGCCGTAAGGCTGCGCGACGGGGGCGTGCCCGGTCTCGCTGCGCGCCGTCGTCGTCGTCGCGCCATGCTCGCCCTGCGGCGCGCGTGCGACCTCGACCACCGCCGTCGAATCGCTCGACGCGAGCAAGCCTGCTCCGGCCTCCGGCAGTTGTCTCTCCGCCTCCCGCGTGCTCACCGGCGGCGGCGTGCTCCTTGCCGAACTCCCTCGTGACCGGATTCCAGATGACCGGATCAAGCCAGTTCACGATGTTGAGCTTGCCGCCGACGTGCGCGCCGCCCGTAAAGGCCGGACTGATGCCGACGAAGCCGCCGACGACCGCGAGCACGGCGAGCACCGCGAGCGGCGCCCACATCGAAGGCGGCGACTCGTGCGGGATGTGCGCGCCGTGTTGATGAACGTGCCCATGTTCGACGGCGTGCGCGTGCGTCTCGTCCGCGTGCTCGACCTTGTGCGCCTGCGCCGCGCCGGTGATCTTATCAACCTCGTGCGCGACGCCGACGTGCTCGCCCGGCTCGTGATGGGGCCGGTCGCCCGCCGCTTCCGTGAGCGCGTCGTGCGGCTTCTCCTTCTCGTCGTAGGCGTGCGCGTGCGCTTCGTCGGCCTGCCCGCCGGCGTGGACTTCGAGGAAGCGCTCCTTGCCCCAGAAGGTCATCGCCATCAGGCGCGTCATGTAGAAAGGCCGTGCAGGTCGCGGCGATGGTGGCGATGAGCCAGAGCATCCAGCCGCCCGGAATGTATTCGGTCGAAGCCGCGTTCCACAGAATTTCGTCCTTCGACCAGAAACCCGAAAACGGGATGATGCCGCAGATGGCGAGCCAGCCGCAGAAGAACGTCCAGTAAGTCTTCGGCATGTACTTCCTGAGTCCGCCCATCCGACGCATGTCCTGTTCGTGGTGCATCCCGTGGATGACCGAGCCGGCGCCGAGGAACATCAGCGCCTTGAAGAAGGCGTGCGTCATCACGTGGAAGATGCCGATGGCGAACGCGCCCACGCCGCACGCGAGGAACATGAAGCCGAGTTGCGAGACGGTGGAGTAGGCGAGAACTTTCTTGATGTCGTTCTGCGTGATGCCGATGGTCGCGGCAAAGAGCGCGGTCAGCGCGCCGACGACGGCGACGACCAGCATCATCGTCTGCGAATGTTGAAAGATGACGTTCGTGCGCGTCAGCATGTAGAGTCCCGCCGTGACCATCGTCGCGGCGTGAATCAAAGCCGAGACGGGCGTCGGCCCCGCCATCGCGTCCGGCAGCCACACGAAAAGCGGTATCTGCGCCGACTTGCCGCACGCGCCGACGAACAGCCCCAACGCGATCCACGACATGATGCCGAACGTGCCGATGAGTTCAATCGGGTAGGCGCGCGCCTGCTCCATGACCTCCGTATATTGCGCCGAGCCGAAGGTGGCGATGATGCCGAACACGGCCAGCGCGAAGCCGAAGTCGCCGATGCGATTCGTGATGAACGCCTTGCGCGACGCGTCGCCCGCTTCTTTCCGGTCGAAGTAGTAGCCGATCAAAAGATAAGAGCAGAGACCGACGCCCTCCCACCCGACGAACATCATCAGGAAGTTCGACCCCATCACCAGCACCAGCATCGAGAACATGAAGAGGCCGAGGTAAGCGAAGAAGCGATAAAAACCCGGATCGCCATGCATGTACCCCGTGGCGAAGACGAAGATGCATAAACCGACGCCCGTCACGACCAGCATGAAGATGGCCGACAGCGGGTCGAGTTGGTAGCTCCACTTCACGTCGAGCAAGGAACCTTGTCCGCGCTGCTCAGGCACGTTCGGGACGCCGACCAACTCCGTCGTTATCTCGCCGGGCTGCACGCCACGCGCTCTCGCCTTCCGCTCCGCCTCCTCGCGCGCGAGCCGGTTCCCTTCCATGCGGGCGCGCTCCGAAAGCCCCTGCGTCAACTCGACCGCGCCGCCCGGAATCCACGTGTAAACCATCTCGGTCGTCACGTAAGGCTTCGGGTAGACGGCGTGCTCTCCGAATCCGTAAGAGATGATGGCCCCGACGCTCAACAGAAACGCGAGCGCCACCGACCCCACGCCAATCGCGCCGACGAGTTTTTCCGAGAAGCGGAATTTGCGCCCCAGTAAGCCGTTGATGGCCGCGCCGGCGAGCGGGAGCAATGGGACGAGCCAGATGAAGCGGTGCATAGTTTTCAGATTTTAGTTTTCAGTTCCCGGTCTTTAGCTTTCGCTTAAAACTGGAAACAGAAAACCGTCTCTACCATTTGAGTAGATCAATCTTGTCCACAAAGATCGTCTCGCGGTTGCGGTAGAGCGCGATGACGATGCCGAGTCCGATGGCGGCTTCGGCGGCGGCGACGACGATGACAAAGACGGTGAAGACCTGCCCGGCGATGGCGTTCAAGCCGCCCGTCGCTTCGTAGTATCGCGCGAAGGCGATGAAGTTTAAGTTGGCGGCGTTCAGGATCAACTCGATGGACATGAAGATGACGATAATGTTGCGCCGCGTGAGCACGCCCGCCACGCCGATGGTGAAGAGCAGCGCCCCGATCACCAGAAATTTCGTGAGGTCTGGATAGAGCAGGCTCTGCCGCATACGTTCGAGCGCTGAGTCCTGTAACAAAAGCAAGAATGTCGTTGCGAAAAATGCGGTCATAAACTTTTCACCGAAGTCCGACGAGGGCAATTCCTCTGGGAGCGCAGGCGTCTCGCCTGCATTGAGCGCGTGAGCGCGAAAACCGTAGACGCGCAGAAGTTCAAGATTGCGTGAAAGCTAAACCACTTCGAGCGTATCGGCGCACGCTTGCGGGCGGGACGCCCGCGCTCCCGGCATTACGTCTCTCTTTCAACCTCTTTCAAAACTTCGGGCGCGAGGTCGTCCGCCGCGGCCTCCTGCTTTGCCGTCCGCGCGAGCAGCACCGAGCCGACGATGGCGACGAGAAGGAGCACGCTGGCGATCTCGAACGGGAGGCTGCCGTAGCGATAAAGGCTCGCGCCGACCTGCTGCGTGTCCAGCGAAATTCTGGTCGTTCCGGTCGCCGCCGGACGCAAGCCCGACTCCTCCGCGTTTCGCGCCTCTCGTTGCGCTTCGGCGCGCTCCGCGAGGGTAGCGCCGCGCTCGCTCGGCGGCTGGAAGTGGCCGGCGGAGTTCTGGATGGCGTACATGAGTCCGAAGACGAGTAGCGCCGCGAAGAAGAGGCTCGCGCCGACCTGCGACGGGCGGTTGAACAACTCCTCGCTCCCGCGCTCTTCGGCGCTCACGTTGACGAGCATGATGACGAACAGAAACAGCACCATCACACCGCCGACGTAGACCAGTATCTGCACGCCCGCGATGAACTCCGCGCCGAGCAGGACGAAGAGCGCCGCCACCGACACCAGCGCCGAGATTAGGAACAGTGCGGAGTGGACGGCGTTCTTCGCCATCACGGTCAGCAAGCCCGCCACCAGCGCCGCGATGGCGAACATCCAGAAGAAGAAGGCTTCCCAACCTGAAAGAATCATACTCAATTTCGGATTTCGGATTGCGGATTGCGGATTGAAAAGACAGGTTCGCTTTCAGTCCGCAATCGCGCAATCCGCACTTGGCAATTCCTGTGAGCTACGTTTCAAGCTTCAAACTTCCTGACCTCGCGCCCCTGTTCGAGCATCTCGCGGTTCCAGACAAAACCGGCGCGCGAGTAGGTGGCGAGTTCAAAATCCTGCGTCAGTTCAAGACAGGCCGTCGGGCACGCCTCCTGACAGAGCGCGCAGAACATGCAGCGCGAGGTGTCGAAGATGAATTCGTCCAAGACCTTCTTTTTGCGCGCCTTGCCGCCGACTGTCATCTCGATGTCCATCGCAATCACGTCAATGCAATCTTCCGGACAGGCGAGCGCGCAGAGATTGCAGGCGATGCACAAACTTTCGTGCGTCTCCGGGTCCATGTTCAGACGCGGCGCGCCGTGGAAACGCGGCGCGACCAGCGGGCGCTCCTTCGGGTATTGCTCCGTGTAAATCCCGCGCCCCCCGACGGAATCTTTGTCCGTCAGCGCGCCGATGTTGTATTTCAGCGTGAGCTTCAACCCGCCTATCAAGTCAACGAGGAAGAAACGCTTGAGCTTCTCCTTCCACGTCGGCTGCGGAACATGTACGAGCGGCATAACAACTCCTCAAACTAAGGGATGAAGGATGAAGGATGAAGGATGAGGAAAAAAACTCTTGATGTCACCATCACGATTTCATCCCTCATCCCTCATCCTTCATCCCTCCTTCAATGCGACCGCGGGTTTGCCCTGCGGCGGGCTGACGAGACGCACCTCGCGGCGCTGCTTCTTCAAGTTAAAGTCGCGCGAGCGCCAGTTGATCGTCGAGAGCAGGGCGGCGGTGAGAAAGACGCCCACGAGGCCGAGACCGATCATCACGACCTTACCCGTCGCCGTCAGATTCAGACCGCGCGCGAGCGACTCGATGGTGTTGAAGCCGCGCCAGCCGTCGAGCGCCTGCACGACGAAGACGGCCAACGCCGTCCAGACGATGTTGATGAGCGAGGCCGGGATCATCCACTTCCAGCCCAAGTCCATCAACTGGTCGTAACGATAACGCGGGAACGTCCAGCGCATCCAGAAATAGAGGTAGAGCAAGACGCCCATCTTGGCGACGAAGACGATGAGACTCAGCAGCACCCAGATGTTGTTGTAGCCGCCCGCGAGCCAGAGCACGCCGGGGAAGTACCACCCGCCGAGATAGACGGCGGTCGCCACCGCCGAGACCACGATCATCGCCGCGTACTCGGCCATGAAGAAGAGCGACCAGCGCATCCCGGAATATTCCGTGTGGAAACCGGCGACCAGTTCCGACTCCGCCTCCGGCAAATCGAACGGCGCGCGATTGTTCTCGGCGATGCCGCTCACGAGAAAGATGACGAAGCCGAGCGGCTGATACAGGATAAACCAGACCGAGTCCGCCGCCTGCGCCCCGACGATGCCGGACATCGAGAGGGTGCGCGCGAACATCAGCGCGCCGATCAGCGAGAGACCCATCGAGACTTCATATGAGACCATCTGCGCCGATGAGCGCAGGCCGCCGAGCAGAGCGTATTTAGAATTCGACGCCCACCCCGCGAGAATCAGCGCGAGCACGCCGACCGACGAAACCGAGAGGATAAACAGCAGGCCGATGTTGATGTCCGTGATGACGCCCCAACTCGGCGCGAACGGGATGACGACGAAGACGACGAAGGCGGCGACGACCGAGATGTAAGGCGCGAACTTGAAGATGTAGTTGTCCGCCTTGTCCGGCGTGATGTCCTCTTTGGTCAGCAGCTTGATGGCGTCGGCGATGGGCTGCAACAGACCCCCACGGCCCGACGCGCATCGGCCCCAGCCGCGCCTGCATGAAGGCCGAGATTTTTCTTTCGAGATACGTGGCGTAAGCCGCCCACACCGCGACGGCGGTGACGACCGCGCCAATCTGTATGAACGGCCAGACGACGTGGTTGACCGTCTCCGGGCTGAAAAACTTCAGCAGGAGTCCGTCTATGAAATTCGGCGGGGCGAAAAGGGAATATCTCCATCGTCGCTCAGGCGCGACGCCGCCCGTGCCGGCACACCATCCAGCGTTTCTCAGACTTCTATCTCAAAGACACAGTCGCGCGTCGCTTTCAAATTCACCAACTCGTAATCATCGTCGAGCGTGCCGCTGCGGTCAACGACGAGGTACGAGTACCACTCGCCGGTGGCGAAGGGCGGCGTGTGCCACGTGCCGCGATGGTAGGCGTAAGGCAGCCGCCCCTCGACGCGGAAGGCGACGACGCTTTCAACATCCGGCGCCTCGCGCCCGTTCGCCGGGGCGACGCAGATGATGGCCTGCGAACTGGCGAGGGGCGAGAAGACCTGCATCGTGTGCTTGTGCCGCGCCATGAACTCGAAGCTGAAGGCGCGCCGCTCAGAGGTCGCGCCCGTCAGACATGGCACGCCCAGCCCGAAATCAACCTCGACCGAGCCGCGACTGTCAATCAACACGCCGTAGGGCGCGAACGCCTCGCGCGTCATCGTCTGGACGGGCAGGTGGATGGTTTTCATAAACAGGGTGTTGGGTGTTAGGTGTTGGGTGCTGGTTAAAAACCTAAAACCCAGCACCCAACACCCCTTTCTTTATCTGTCTATCTCGCCGAGCACGATGTCGAGCGTGCCGATGATGGCGACCACGTCGGCGACGAGGTGGCCGATGCACATCTGCCGGAGCGCCTGAAGATTGATAAGGCACGCGGGACGCACGCGGACGCGGTAGGGGCGGCTCGATCCATCGGAGACGACGTAACAGCCGAGTTCGCCCTTCGGCCCTTCGATTGAATGATAGTAATCACCCACGGGCGGCTTTATCACTTTCGGAACCTTCGCCATCACGGGGCCGTCCGGCAGATTCTTGAGCGCCTGCTGGACGATGCGGCGCGACTGTCGCATCTCTTCGAGGCGGACGAGATAACGGTCGTAGGTATCGCCGTTCTCGCCGACCGGGATGTCGAACTCCATGTCCGCGTAAGCGGCGTAAGGGCGTGCCTTGCGTAAGTCGTAGGCGATGCCGGAGCCGCGCAGCGCCGGCCCCGACAAACCAATCGCCACCGCGTCTTCCGCCGAGATGACGCCGATGCCGACCGTGCGACCGAGCCAGATGCGGTTCTCCGTCAAGAGCGTCTCATACTCTTCGAGCCGATGCGGGAAGTTGCCGATGAAGCGCTCCACGTCTTCGGTGAAGCCGTCGTAAGCGTCGTTCGGCATCCCGCCGATGCGCCACGCATGGCACGTCAGGCGCGCGCCGAACTGCTGCTCGAAAATCTTCAGAATCTCTTCGCGCTCGCGCAAGGCCCACAGCAGGACGGTGAACGAACCGATGTCGAGTCCGTGCGTGGCGAGCCACAAGAGGTGCGAGGCGATGCGGTTCAGTTCCGTCAGGATGGTGCGAATGTAGTGCGCGCGCGGCGGCACTTCGAGCGCCATCATCTGCTCGACGGTCTCGACCCACACGAGGCCGTTCGAGACCGCCGCGATATAGTCGAGCCTATCCCAGTAGGGCGCGATCATCGGGTAGAGACGGTTCTCGGCGATCTTCTCCATCCCGCGATGGAGGTAGCCGATGTCGCAGTCGAGGTCCATCACGGTCTCGCCGTCGAGACGCAGGATGACGCGCAGCACGCCGTGCGTGGACGGGTGCTGCGGCCCCATGTTAAGACATTTCGGGGTTGTCGAGCAGCGTCTCCTGTGTTTTTGCGACTTCTATTTGGTGCATACTGTTTGGCACGGACGATGGATAATACAAGCTGCCGCTTTGCCATCGCCCATGGTCAATCGTCCATCGTCTATTTTCTATCCAACGGCAACGGCTCCCGGCCAGCGACGAAAATTTCGCGGATGCGGCGTTCGTCGGGCACGGAGAGTATTTCGAGGCCGTAGGCGCGGCGCTGTTCGAGTTGTTCGCGCTGTACGTCGGTGAACTCCGGCAGGTGCTTCGCCGTCCAAGCGTTCTCGACCGGGTGCAGCGGGTATTCCTTCCGGAGCGGATGCCCTTCCCAGTCGGGCGGCAGCAGGATGCGGCGCAGGTCTGGATGATGGTTGAACTTCACGCCGTACAGATCGTAGACCTCGCGCTCCATCCAGTTGGCCGTGGGCCAGACGGAGGTGACGCTCTCCACGCCTTCGCCCTCGTTCACGTTCGCTTTCAGACGCACGCGCTCGTTCTTGCTGATCGAGCAAAGGTTATAGACGACCTCGAACGGCGTCTCAGCGCGGTCGGGCCAGTGGACGCAGGTCAGGTCGCAGAGAAAGTTGAAAGGCGTCTCGTCATCGTCGCGCAGAGCCGTGCAGACTTCGACCACGCGCGCGGCCTCGACGTGAATCGAGAGCTGACCGAGAAACACGAAGGCGCCGGTGATCGCGCTCTCGAACTTGTCGCGCAGTTTTTTGACGAGCGGGTGGTCTGATGCGTCCTCCGGCTTTGGGCCTTCGGGCTGCTTCTTGACGGGCGGCTTCGGGATGCCGGCTCCGGCGGTCGGGGCGGCTCCGGGTGCGCCGGCGTCGCGGCGGCCTTCGCGGCGGCGGCCTCTTTGAACGCGGCCGCCTTCGCCTTCGCTTCAGCGATCTTCGCGGCCTTTTCGATGTCGGACTGAGAAGGACTCGGCGCGGTGTCGCCGGCGGCGGGCGACTCTCCGCCGCGTCGGCGGACGCGGCGGCGGGCAGCGGTTGGTTTCGCTGTCTGCCTCCGCGGGTTTCTTCGGCGCGGCCCCGCCACCCTGCGCGGCCTTCGCGGCGTTGCGCGCCTTCGCCTCGGCGATGATGCGATCCATGCGCGCCTTTTTCTCTTCGGGTGTTTCGTTCGAGGCGGGGCGGCAGGTTTCGGCAGCGCGGGCGCGTCGCGTTCTTCGCGTCCTCTTTTCGGATGGCGCGGGGTCGCCTGCTTCGGGCGCGGAAGGGTTGTTGGGTTCGTCTGTCATCGCATCCTATGGCTCGACTCTCAGGCAGAACGATAGGTCGAGGCTGTTGCCCGTCCTGCTCACAAATGTTTTCGACTTGTGCGCGTAACCTTGATGCTAAGAAAAGGCGTGACGAAGAGCGTTGTAACACGCGGTTTATAACCCTGTCAATCAACTTGTTGACGCGGCGCGGCGCGGCGAACTAAAGACCCGTCTCGTGCGTCCAAATGGTTGTGTGACTTGACGATATGCAAGCCTCGCAAGTATCATTGCACGTTCGATTCGCGGCCCCGGAGCCGCCATGTGGAAGAGGAATCAAAATGAAGCAAGGAATTCATCCCGAATACAAAGAAATCAACGTCCACTGCGCCTGCGGCAGCGCTTTCACGACGCGCTCGACCCGCAAGGATGATTTGAACCTCGAAATCTGCTCGGCCTGCCACCCGTTCTTCACCGGCAAGCAGAAGCTGATTGACACGGCGGGCCGCGTTGATCGCTTCAATAGACGCTACGGCAAGAAGACGACCGAGGCGCCGGCTCCAGCCCCCGCCGAAAACGCGACGGGCGCGCAGTAAGGATTTGCATCGGCAGCACACCATGACGCCGAACAAACGCCGCCAGTATTAGCCGTGAAAACCTGACGCCGACGCTTTCGCGTCCGGCGGTCGCCCGCGCGCACCCGAACGAGCCGCATGAGCAGACCGCCGACCCGAACGTCGGCGTTTTAATTTAAGTCCGGAGTCAGAAAGGAAAGAGTTTGTTGTGACCCCGGACTCCGGATGTCGAACTCCAGACTTTGCTTGAAAGGAAAACTCGTGAGCGCCAACGAAAGAGATTTGATTGTCGGCGGCCAAGCCGTCATCGAGGGCGTGATGATGCGGACGCCGAACGCCTATTCGGTCGCCGTGCGCCGCGCCGACGGCACGATCACGCACACGGGAGCGCGTCTTGCGAAGTGGAGTGACCGCGTGCCCCTGCTCAAGCTTCCCGTGCTGCGCGGCGGCGCTGTGCTCGTGCAGTCCATGGCGCTTGGCATCAAGGCTCTGAATTATTCGGCGGGCGAGGCGTACACCGACGCGGAAGCGACGGAGGAGGTCGAGGTTGTGCTATCGCCCGCCGTCATCGCGGGCGAGGGCGACTTCGCCGGAATCACCGGCGCGACGCCCGGACTCATCCCCGTGCCGACACGGAAGCGCCCCGAAGAGGAGATGAAGCGCGGGACGATGGCGGCGTTCGGCTCCATCGCCTTCGCGCTGCTGTTCAACGTCTTCCTCTTCATCATCGCGCCGCTCATCCTGACGAACGCCATCTTTATCGGCGCCGGCTGGGCCGTCCCCGCCGGGGGCGCCGTCGAAACGAGCGCCGCGCAAACGCAGACCGCACAGACCGCGAGCAACACCGAGCGACGCGCGACGCCGCAACGAATGCGCCAACGGCGGGTGTGCCGTGGTACACGCGCGCGTGGGATGGGGTGCGCGGCTATCTGCGCCCCGTGCGCCCGTCGGTCGCTTTCAACTTGGTTGACGGCGCGATTCGCATGACCTTCTTCCTCATCATGATCTTCAGCTTCTCTCTCGTGAAGGACATCCGGCGCGTCTTCGAATACCACGGCGCGGAGCACAAGACGGTCTTTACGTGGGAGGCGGGGCTGCCCTTGACGGTCGAGAACGCGCGCATCCAACCGCGCCAGCACCCGCGCTGCGGGACGAGTTTCCTGATGGTCGTGATGCTCGTCTCCATCGTGCTCTTCTCGATCATCAAGTTCGATTCGCTCCTCTACAACATGCTCGTCCGCGTCGCGCTCATCCCCCTCGTCGCCGGCCTCTCCTACGAGATCATCCGGCTCTCGGCGCGTAAAGAAGGCGGCTTCATTTTCAAGCTCATCACGCGGCCCGGCGTCTGGCTGCAAAACATCACGACGCAGGAACCGGACGACTCGCAGCTCGAAGTCGCCATCGTCGCGCTGAAGGAATCCCTGAAGCTTGAGCCGCAACCACGGGAAGCAGTCGCCGCGCCTTTGGCGTGAGGCGAATCGCCGCGACGCGGCGAAACATTGAAAGCCATGTTAGAAAAACTAAGCCACATCGAAGCCCGCTACGAAGCTCTGACCGAAGAGCTTTCCTCGCCCGACATTTTTTCCGACCCGGCGAACTACGCGAAGCTGGGCAAGCAACACCGCGGCCTCGGCGAGATCGTGCACAAGTACCGCGAGTTGAAGACCGTTCGAGAGGAACTCGCCGGCGCGAAGGAGCTTTACGATTCGGCGGACGACGAGGAGATGCGTGAGTTGGCGCGCGCCGAGACGGACTCGCTCGCCGCGCGTCTGGAGACTATCGAAGAGGCTCTGCGCCTCTTGCTGCTGCCGCGCGACCCGAATGACGAGAAGAACGTCATCCTCGAAATCCGCGCCGGCACGGGCGGCGACGAGGCGACTCTTGTTCGCCGCCGAGATGCTCCGCATGTACGGTCGCTACGCCGAGCGGCAGGGCTGGAAGATGGAAATCCTCGACGCCTCGGAGTCCGGCATCGGCGGTCTCAAAGAGGCCATCGCCATGATCGAAGGCGACAAGGTTTACTCGAAGATGAAGCACGAGTCGGGCGTCCACCGCGTCCAGCGCGTGCCGCAGACCGAGACGCAGCGGGCGCATCCACACCTCCGCCGTGACGGTCGCCGTCCTGCCCGAAGCCGAAGAGGTGGACGTGAAGATTGACCCGAAGGACTTGCGGATTGACACCTTCTGTTCATCGGGGCCGGGCGGCCAGTCGGTGAACACGACTTACTCGGCGGTTCGCATCACGCATCTTCCGACGAACCTCGTCGTCTCGATGCAGGACGAAAAATCGCAGATCAAGAACCGCGAGAAGGCGATGCGCGTGCTGCGTGCGCGGCTGCAAGAACTCGAAGAGCAAAAGCAACACGACGCGCTGGCCTCCGAACGCAAGGCGATGGTCGGCAGCGGCGACCGCTCCGAGAAGATACGCACCTACAACTTCAAGGAGAACCGCGTCTCAGACCACCGCATCGGCCTCACCATCCACCAACTCGACCTCGTCATGGAAGGCGCCCTCGACGAAATCATCAACGCCCTCGTCACGCATTATCAAGCCGAGAAACTGAAGGCCGAGACGGTCGCGGCTTAGAAAGAGTAAGATAGTAAATCGTGAAGAGTGAGCATGAGTCCTTTACGTTTACCATTTGACCGTTTATCGACTTCACTATTCATGGAAGCACGCGCGTCCTCCTCATCCGCCACGGGCAGTCGCAGGGCAACGCCGAGCGGCGGTTCGGCGGCCACTCGCCGACGCCTTTGAGCGAACTCGGAACTTTGCAGGCCGAGGCGACCGCCCGCGCGCTTCAGAGCGAAGGAATCAGCGCCATCTATTCGAGCGACCTCTTGCGCGCGGTGCGGACGGCGGAGCCGCTGGCGCGCGCGACCGGGTTGGAGATTAAAAGCACCGGAGCCTTCCGCGAGCGGAGCGTCGGGCGGATGGAGGGGCTGACGTTCGAGGAAGCGGCGGAGCAGTTCCCCGAAGAGTACGCCGCGCTCCTGCGGCGCGACTTCGAGCACGTGCTCAAGGGCGGCGAAAGCTATCGCCAACTCCTCGACCGCGCCGCGCGCGCGCTCGACCACGCCATCGAAGAGCATCGTGGCGGCGCTGTCGCCGTCTTCTCACACACCGGCACGATCTGCATCCTCGCGCTTCACCTGATGGGCGCGCTCGACGCGCCGGAGTTGCGCCCCGTCTGGGTCGCCTCCTCCAACTGCGGCGTCACGCGCTTTCACCTCCAGCACGGCGGCCTCGTCCGCGTCAACGCCATCAACGACACGCGACACCTCGCTGGTCTCTAAATCGCATCATCGGAGATTAGGGCGGGAGCGCGGCAAAGGAGCACGGACTTTAGTCTGTGTCCGTGGCCGCGCGCACGGACTAATCTCCGTGCCGCTGCCGGTCTCCATGGCCGCGCCCACACAGACTAAAGTCTGTGCTACTGTCACCATGATGTGAATTTCGATTTGGTGAATACCCATGCCCATGCTCACTTCCCTGTTCGACAAACCGAAGCCGGTCGTCGGCGTGATTCATGTCGGCGCGTTGCCCGGCACGCCCGCGAGCCAATCGAGCGTCGGCGAACTCGCGGCGCAGGCGGCGCGCGAGGCCGCGCTCTACCGCGACGGCGGCGTTGACGCTGTGATGATCGAGAACATGCACGACGTGCCCTACCTGCGCCGCCGCGTAGGGCCGGAGATCGTCGCCGCGATGGCCGTCATCGGTCGCGCCGTGAAAGAGACGTGCGGCCTCCCCTGTGGCGTCCAAATCCTCGCCGGGGCGAACCTCGCCGCCCTCGCGGTCGCGCACGCCGCCGGCCTCGATCTCGTGCGGGTCGAAGGCTACGTCTTCGCACACGTCGCCGACGAAGGCTGGATCGAATCGTCCGCGGCGGAGTTGTTGCGTTACCGCAAGATGATCGGAGCCGACCGCGTGCAGGTTTGGGCCGACGTGAAGAAGAAACACTCCTCGCACGCCGTCACCCGGACATCACGCTCGGCGCGACCGCCGAAGCGGTCGAGTTCATGCGCGGCGACGCCTGCATCGTCACCGGCAACGTCACGGGCGAACCGCCCCGCGTCGAGGACGTGCGCGAGGTCAAAGCACACTCACGCCTGCCCGTCATCCTCGGCTCCGGCGTGGACGCTGGGAACATCGCCGACTTCTACGCGGAGGCCGACGGCTTCATCATCGGTTCGTACTTCAAGCAGGACGGCCACTGGGCCAACCCGGTTGACGCGGGGCGTGTGGGACGTTTGATGGAAGTGGTAAACGGCCTGCGAATTCAGTCCCGCTAAATCGTATCGCGCGAATCCGACCGCATGGGCGGTGGGGTGCGTAACATTCAGAGCCTATCAATTAAAGGGCTTCACCCTTACAATTAGAGCCTTGAACAGAATTTGTAATATGCGAATCAGGAGTTGAAATGGCAGACGAGCCAGCCGAATTGGTAGAATTCTCTTACCATGGAGATTCAACTGATCCAACTGTATCTGCTCGTCTGCCACATCTACGATACGCAACCGGAGACCTGTTTTCAACGCTTGAGCAATAACTCGCAGCCGGCGTTCACCGACCAAGAGTTGGTGACCATCTACCTGTTCGCGCACGGTAACGAGAAGTACGAGAAGAAGACCATGCACCGCTTCATTGACCAATATTGGCGGCACTTCTTCCCCACACTGCCCAGTTATCAAACTTTCGTCGCGCGCCTGAACCGACTGGAGCAAACCTTTCAGACCATCGGCGGTTACTTGCAAGCGAGGTTACGAGACCACTTGACACCGGAACTCGACCACCTCATTGACAGCCTCCCGGTCATGCTGGCCTCGGGCGGGCACGCTTATACGGCCACGGTCGCCCGCGACGTGGCCGCGGTCGGTTACTGCGCCAGCAAGAAGACCTATTTCCATGGCGTGCGCCTGCACACGGTCGCGCAACGGCGGTGCGGGGCGCTGCCGCTGCCCCGCTACATCTGGCTGCGGGAAGGCTCGTGTCATGACTTGACGAGCGTCCGGGAGCAGGCGCTCGCTTTGCCGCAGAGCGCACTGATCGGCGATAAAGCCTTCCCCGACCCGGTGTTCCGGGAGCAACTCGCCGCGCAGCAGACCGCGCTTTATACGCCGCTGAAGAAACCGAAAGGTGCGGAACTGACCGCGAGTCAGAAAGATTACAATCGGCTGGTGAGCCGCTTGCGCCAGCCGATTGAGAGTTTCTTCAACTGGTTGATTGCGAAGACGGACATTCAAAGAGCAGGCAAGGTGCGGTCAACTGAAGGCTTGCTGATCCATTGCTGGGGCAAACTAACTTTTGCCTTCTATTTGTTAGTTTTCAACCCCTGATTCGCATTAATATAGGACTTACGCAGTTGAAATAGAGCCTCGTTGAAGCAAAGGCTTTGTTGAAGCTGTGTTTTAGTTTATTTGTTAGTTCTTTGTCCAACTGCGTAAGTCCTATAATATTGCAAAGCTCTCCGAATTAAAGCGGCAAAAGGAATATTCTCATGAGCTGGTTACATGAGCCTGAAGTCGAAGATGAGTCGGTAAAAAGCGATGAAAGTTATATGGATTGGCTTCGGCGCAATACATCTCTAAAGGCTAAAAAGTCACGCGCTTTTTTGAACTATCATATTAAGAAACTTCCAAAGGAATGGACCGACCCTGACAATCCAAAAGAAGGGCTAAAATATGACTTAGAGCACAGGTGGGCAAGTGCTTTCTTTGAACTTGTTTGCGCCAGAGTATTACAAAAATTGGGGGCGTCAGAATTAAAGTTGAAATTGAAAAGAAGACTAAAGGTGGAACGACGACTAAATACAAACCTGATTTTACAGCTACATTCCCGGATTGCTCCGTGATTGTAGAAGCTCGATCCACGATACTTGATCCTGGTAGTAGGAAAACCTCAAAAGACCAGACCGACTTGGTCGAGATAGTCAAGTCTCAGATTCCGCAAAGTTGGAGTTTTCTTTACTTGGGAATTGCCCCAGATCGGACAAAGCGATTCCAAAAACGAATTTAAGAAAGCAGTTATGCGAATCAGGAGTTGAAATGGCAGACGAGCCAGCCGAATTGGTAGAATTCTCTTTCATGGAGATTCAACTGATCCAACTGTATCTGCTCGTCTGCCACATCTACGATACGCAACCGGAGACCTGTTTTCAACGCTTGAGCAATAACTCGCAGCCGGCGTTCACCGACCAAGAGTTGGTGACCATCTACCTGTTCGCGCACGGTAACGAGAAGTACGAGAAGAAGACCATGCACCGCTTCATTGACCAATATTGGCGGCACTTCTTCCCCACACTGCCCAGTTATCAAACTTTCGTCGCGCGCCTGAACCGACTGGAGCAAACCTTTCAGACCATCGGCGGTTACTTGCAAGCGAGGTTACGAGACCACTTAAGACCGGAACTCGACCACCTCATTGACAGCCTCCCGGTCATGCTGGCCTCGGGCGGGCACGCTTATACGGCCACGGTCGCCCGCGACGTGGCCGCGGTCGGTTACTGCGCCAGCAAGAAGACCTATTTCCACGGCGTGCGCCTGCACACCGTCGCGCAACGGCGGTGCGGGGCGCTGCCGCTGCCCCGCTACATCTGGCTGCGGGAAGGCTCGTGTCATGACTTGACGAGCGTCCGGGAGCAGGCGCTCGCTTTGCCGCAGAGCACACTGGATCGGCGATAAAGCCTTCCCCGACCCGGTGTTCCGGGAGCAGCTCGCCGCGCAGCAGACCGCGCTTTATACGCCGCTGAAGAAACCGAAAGGTGCGGAACTGACCGCGAGTCAGAAAGATTACAATCGGCTGGTGAGCCGCTTGCGCCAGCCGATTGAGAGTTTCTTCAACTGGTTGATTGCGAAGACGGATATTCAAAGAGCAGGTAAGGTGCGGTCAACTGAAGGCTTGCTGATCCATTGCTGGGGCAAACTAACTTTTGCCTTCTATTTGTTAGTTTTCAACCCCTGATTCACATAGTTGCAGACATTATTACAGCACTTCCTTCACCAGAAGGCGACGCTTCCATTTATGTCACAAAAGCGATTAGCTCAGGCAATATCTGTTTGGAATTAATCCCTAAACAAACGGATGGAGCTTGGCTCGCCGGGCCTATAAATCAAGCTGTTGATGACGCGCGGTCAAAGATAGAAAAAGCCATTCATGGGAAGAGGAAGCAAACACGTCAATCAAACATTCCTGTAATTCTCGCAATCAATATGGATGGGATGGGATCGTCAAATGAAGACTTTGACCAAGTTTTGTTCGGTTATAGTTGGTATCATGCCAATTTTGGAACATCTGGCTTTAAAGCTAATGGACTATTCACCGGGAGAGCAAACACTGAGAATCCTCCAACCTTTGCTGGTATATTGGCCTTCTTCAATGTCGGTTTATGGGGGTATGGGAAGCCACTCCTATTTTGTACATCAACCCACGTTTTGCGGGGGTGAATTACCCAATGGTTTATTAAGACTTGAACGGCGGTTATATGATTCAGAAGAAAACAAAATCATTGAAGTGAAGACGCAATATTTAAGTTTGAGGAATGAGATGCTGTTTGCTGTTGCGGGTTAATTCAGGTAGAGATGGCCTTGAACAGAACTACTAATTCTGTTCAAAACTCAGCTTCCGCTGTCAATGGCAGCAACATGCGGGCGTGCATTTTTTCTTTTTTCGATTGCCATTTTGAACATGTCGGGATTTTGGTGGAACCAAACTGACGAATAATACAGCGAACGGCAGGCTCCTTCCCTTCCTCCCCAAGACCTGATCTCGAACAGAGCTTTTCAGTTTCTGATAGTTCACGGCAAGACGAAGCGAATCATGTCGGCATGCCGCGAACGACCCGCTTGACTCTCCGCCGCAGATGGCCTAAAAACTCACAGCCTTCATAATCAACGCCCGCCGCGCGCGGGGCGTCGCAAAATCAACACAAGGGTTAAGCGTTACTCCCATCGCAGCATGTCAAAAAACGACTTACGTCCATCTTCATTTACACACGGATTATTCGCTCCTAGACGGAGCCATCCAGATCAAGCCGCTCGCCGAGAGAGTCAAGGAACTCGGCATGACGGCGTGCGCCATGACCGACCACGGGAACATGTACGGCGCGGTCTCCTTCTACAGCGAGATGAAGAAGCACGAGATCAAGCCGCTGATCGGATGCTGCGTTCCCGGCCAACTAATTTACACGGCGGAAGGCGTTAAGCCGATTGAGGAGATACAACCGGGAGAGCTAGTGTTAACTCACGAAGGACGCTTCCGTCCTGTGCGGAACGTGATGACCCGCCGCTATCATGGCGCTTTGTACGGCCTGAACGCGACGTTGTCCAACACCCTGTGGCTGACCGACGAGCATCCGATTCTAACGACTGAAGGCGTCGGGAAGGAAATGAAGTGGAAGAGGGCTGATGAGATCACGGCAGGTCGCCGCAACCGAAGGGGTGGAGTTGACACGTGGAGGACATATGTTGCTTTCCCCAGACTTGGCAGGCATTCACAGGAAACTCAAACCTTAAGGCTCACCGATTATCTCGACGCGGCGATTTACGCGGAATCACAAGGAAAGCTCGTTAAGTCTGGCAAATTCAATAAGTGGGACAAAACTATCGCCTTCGATATCCCGGCCAGAGTTGAAGTCACCCCCGACCTGATGAGACTGCTTGGCCTTTTTATTGCCGAGGGAAGTTTCCAGCGCGATTCATCAGGGAGGCCGACGTGCATGACGTTCTCCTTCGGCTCACCTGAAGTCGAGTTGGCGGTTTTCGTCCGCAGCGCCCTTAAGTCAATCTTCAATTTAAATTCGAGGGAATCTCTTCGCGAAGACAAACATATCAGGGAAGTCTATTGCTCAAGCGCCATCCTCGCGCGCCTCTTTCAGCAGCTTTGCGGTTCCGGGTGTTCCGAAAAGCGAATTCCCGGCTTTGTGTATAACGCCTCGAAGAAGCATATCGCCAGTTTTGTCGGCGGCGTTGTGGATGGAGATGGGCGGCGCACGCACAACAGAGGCGGATACACCGTCGTTAGAATGGTTAGCCGCAACGTCGTCCACGGCCTCAAGCTCTTGGTGGGGGCGCTAGGGCACGGCGGGGTTGTCAGTGAAAGCAAGGTGGATGGTCGCCGAAACATCTATACCCTAACATGGTCGACGACCCCTTCTTTCAGACACTTTCTACACGACGAACGATTTCTCCTTCTGCCACTTAAATCGTTGGCCCATCGTGACTATGACGGGCCGGTATACAACATCGAGGTCGAAGAAGATAGTTCATATGTTTCAGACATCGTTCTGCATAATTGCGAGGTCTATCTTGCGCCCAACAGCCGCTTCGACAAGAAGGACGCGCAGAAGGGCGAGAAGCCATACAACCACATGATTCTGCTGGCGAAAGACCGCGAGGGCTATCACAACCTCGTGCGCCTCACGTCGAAAGCGTTCAAGGAGGGTTTCTATCGCAAGCCGCGGATTGACCGCGAACTTCTTTCGCAGTTCGGCGGCGGACTCATCGGACTCTCGGCGTGTCTGTCGGGCGTGCCGCAGGCGCACCTGAAAGCCGGAAGGCTCGACGCGGCGGAGAAGGCGGCGCATGAGTTTCAGGACATCTTGGGCAAGGGCAACTACTTTCTTGAGATTCAGGATCACCAACTCCCCGACCAGCAGCGCATCAACAAAGACCTGATCGAGCTGTCGGCGCGCAGCGGCATCCCGCTCGTCGCCACCAACGACGCGCACTACCTTTTCCGCGAAGACTACGAGGCGCACGACGTGATGCTCTGCATCGGGACGGGGCGCACCGTCAACGATACCGACCGGATGCGCTTCGGCGGCCCGCAGTGGTACGTCCGCTCGCCCGAAGAGATGCGCGAGATTTTCACCTACTGCCCCGACGCCGTCACGCGCACCGCCGAAGTCGCCGAGATGTGCAACTTGAAATTGCCGCTCGGCGAGAATCACCTGCCCGTCTTTCCCATCCCGCCCGCGGAAGGCGACATCTCGTCGGACGACTACTTCGAGAAGGTCGTCCGCGAAGGTTACGAGAAGCGCCGCGCGACCGTCTGGGATGCGATGCGCGCGAAAGGCACGCTCGAACACGACCCGCACGAGTATCAGGCCCGCGTCTCGCGCGAGATCGAGATGATTAAGCGGATGGGCTTTCCCTGCTACTTCCTCATCGTCTGGGACTTCATCAAGTTCGCCAAAGACCGCGCCATCCCGGTCGGGCCGGGACGTGGAAGCGCGGCAGGAAGTTTAGTCGCCTACTGTCTCGAAATCACCGACGTTGATCCACTGCAATACGACCTGCTCTTCGAGCGCTTTCTCAACCCCGACCGCGTTTCGATGCCGGACATAGATATTGACTTCTGCGTCCACGGTCGCGGCGAGGTCATCAACCATGTCTCGCAGCTCTACGGGCGCGAGTCCGTCTGCCAGATCATCACTTTCGGGACGATGGCCTCGAAGGCCGCGATCAAGGACGTGGGGCGCGCGCTCGACATGCCCTACGCCGACGTGGAGAAGATCGCCAAGCTCATCCCGCCGCCCATTCGCGGACGCAACGTCTCTATCAATCAGGCGCTGGAGATGGTTCCCGAACTCAAACAGGCGTTCGAGACCGACGAGCAGACCAAGAAGGTGATAGACATCGCCAAGCGGCTCGAAGGCTGCGCGCGCCACTCGTCGGTGCACGCGGCGGGCGTCGTCATCTCGCCCCGCCCGCTCGAAGAGATGATCCCGGTCGCCGTCAACAACAAGCAGGAGCTGACGACGCAGTTCGAGATGTCCGACCTTGAGAAGACCGGGATGCTCAAGATGGACTTCCTCGGCCTGACCACGCTCTCCATCATCAGCCAGTGCTGCAAGACGATCAGTGAGCTGCACGGCACGGAGATCAAGTGGTCGGAAATCCCGCTCGATGACGCGAAGACCTACGAGATTTTCGCGCAGGGGCGGACGGATGCGGTCTTTCAATTTGAGAGTTCGGGGATGCAGGAGATTTGCCGGAAGCTCAGGCCGAAGTCCATCGAAGACCTCTCGGCCTTGAACGCGCTCTACCGGCCCGGCCCGCTCGACGGCGGGATGGTGGACGACTTCATTGACCGCTATCACGGTCGCAAGCCCATCGAGTACCTCACGTCGGAGATGGATGAAATACTGAATAACACTTACGGGGTCTGCGTGTATCAGGAACAGATTATGCAGCTCGCGCAGAAACTCGGCGGCTACTCGCTCGGCGAGGCCGACCTCATGCGCCGCGCGATGGGCAAGAAGAAGCGCGAGGAGATGGCCGTCCACGAAGAGAAGTTCATCGCGGGCTGCGTCAAGAACAAGATCATCAAAAAGAAGGCGAAGGAAATCTTCCGCCTCATGGCGCAGTTCGCCGACTACGGCTTCAACAAGTCGCACTCGGTCGCCTACGCGCACGTCGCCTACCAGACCGCGTATCTCAAGGCGCACTACCTCGAACATTTTTACGCGGCGGTGATGACCTATCAGGCCGACGACGCGGCGAAGATTTTCAAGTACGCATCGGAGCTACGCGCGCAGGGGATCAGGATGCTGCCGCCGGACGTGAACGAATCGGGGCCGGGCTTTACGCCGGTCGAGGGCGCGATCCGCTTCGGCCTCGCGGCCATCAAGGGCATCGGCCAGACGGCGGTCGCCCCCATCATCGAAGCGCGCAAGGAGAAATCCTTCACCTCGATCTTCGACTTCGCCGAGCGCGTCGGCGAAAAGGGCACGGGCAAGCGCGTGCTCGAAAGCCTCGTCGCGGCGGGCGCGTTCGACTCGCTGAAAAACGCGGGCGAAGACCTGCATCAGTGGCGCGCTTCCCTGCACGCGACCGTGGACAAGGCGCTGGCGAGCGGCGCGAGCCGTCGGCGCGAGCGCGAGAGCGGACAATTCGATATGTTTGGCGGCCTCGCGGCGGGCGGAAACGACGGAGCCGCGGCGGAGATGTACCGACCGCTTGAGAAGGCTCCAGCGTGGACGCACAGAGAGTTGCTCGTCCACGAGAAGGCGACGGTCGGTTTCTACGTGTCGGGCCACCCGCTCGAAGACCACGCCGAGCGAATCGAAGAGCTGAACTGCATGACGGTCGCTGACCTCGCCGCGTGCGGCCCCGACACGCGCGTGCGGCTGGCGGGCGTCGTCTCGGACTTCAACGTGCGGAATACGAAGAAGGGCGACCGCTACGCCATGTTCCGGCTGGAAGACGTGTCGGGCGTGTCGGTGAAGTGCGTGCTCTGGCCGGAGGCGTTCAAGACAAAAGGGCAGGACGCCGCGAACGACGCCGTGATCCTCGCCGCCGGGCGACTCGATGGCGGAGGCGACACGTCGCAGACGGTCGTCTGTGATGAAGTCGTGCTGCTCGAAAAAGCAAAAATCCCTTCCCACGCGACGTGGACGAATCCGAGCAACAGACGCGCGCCGTCGCAGGCCATCGCCATCACGCTTCCGGCGGGCGACGATCTGGCGAAAGTGAGTGAAGCAGTCGTCGGGGCGCTCATCGCGCACCCCGGCGACTGCGAAGTCTTCATAGACCTGCCGCTCGAAGAAGAGGGCTTCACGGTGCGCGCCAAAGCGGCGGGCTTCATCAAGGTGCGCCCGACCCAGCGCCTGCGCGACGACCTCACGGCGGCGGGCGTCCGGTTCGAGATGATTGACACGAAGCCGGCGGTTTGATTCATCGACCGCCCGCGATACGCCGCAGCGACCAGTAGTTCGCTTCATTCTCAAGCGGCATGAGCGCGCCCGCCGACCTGCACGCTATCGAGCAACGTCATCACGCGCACTGCGCGGCGGGCACGCAGTGGACTGCCGCGCGCGTGCGACGCCGAGTCCGGAGAAGAGACACAAGCACCCCGCACATAATGCAAGACACAGGCACACGGACGCGCAGGTAAAAATATTGTTCCGTTTCATTGCCACGACTTCGTACCTCCTCACGGGAGGCGACTGCTATGCGATGAAGCGGAACGGACGCAAGACTTGCGGCGCGACGCCGACGCACTCCCGCCCCGCGGCTTTGCCCACAAAGTAAGGAGCTTGATTATTAAGTCGGCAGGTCGTCTCTCGCGCGGAGTTTGTTCTAACAAAAATGGCCGTTGAGTCTCTCCCAACAGATCATCGCGTTCGCCAGATGCGTCAACGCCTCGTAGATGTCGTCTCGCTTTTCGTCGCGCACCCGCAGGCGGCGAAACCCCTGCTGCCAACTGAGCGTGCGCTCGACCACCCAGCGGTAGCGGCCCAAGCGTGCGCGGCTCTCAACCCCGCGTCGCGCGATTCGCGGGGTGATGCCTCGCTGCCGCAACCCGCGGCGCAAGGCTCGGTCATCATATGCTTTGTCGGCGTCCAACTTCTCCGGGCGCTGCCGCCACGCCGACGCCCTCCACGCACCGGCTCGACCGCATCCACGGTCTCAAGCAGCCGCTTGCCATCTGGCACGTTCGCCCCCGAGAGCGTGACCGCGAGCGGCACGCCTTGGCGATCTACCAACTGATGGCGTTTTGTGCCCGTTTTGCCGCGATCCGTCGGGTTCGGCCCTGCGGCGCCCCCTTTTTACGAGGTGCGCCTTTGGCGCGCACGCTCAGTGAATCAAGGCTGGCACGGCTCCAGTCGATCTAGTCTCGCTGCTCCAACCGATTGAGCAATAGTTGGTGTAACCGCTGCCACACGCCCGCTTCATGCCAGTCGCGCAAGCGTCGCCAGCAACTCATCCCGGAGCCGCAGCCCATCTCCTGCGGGAGCATCTCCCACGGGATGCCGCTGTTCAAGACGAACAAGCTACCGGTTAGTGCGGCGCGGTCTGAGAGGCGCGGGCGTCCGCGCTCGCTGGTGCGCGCGGGCGGAGGCGGGAGGAGCGGCTCGACGACCTGCCAGAGCGCGTCGTCAACCAATTGCTTTGCCATGCCGCGAGTATACTAGACTTAGGCATTTTTGTTAGTGGTTCTAGTAGGTCTATGCCTTTATGGTTCAGCCACAACTCGACCTTACCCTCTGAGGTTATTCTTGCTATGAACGGGCGGCGTTGATTCTCTAAAATGCCTATGATCTTAGAAATGGCTTTAATGATGGATTGCGCGTTCTCTTCACCCGTCGCCTCCGCCTTGAGAAGAAAAAAAGCGGCTAGGCCGTGATTGAATATGGCCTGCCGCTCCAACGGATTTTTCTTGATAGCTTTATCTTTGGCTAGAACTATCCAGCCCTCTCTACCGCACTTCTCAAGCCACTCCGTATCAGGGGCGTCATGCGCGAAGTGGTCGGCATGAACTTTAACCGTGAGGCCGATTTTACGAAGGGCGTCGGGAACTATTACCCTACCGAGAGACCTATCTACAAAGAACGTAAAAGGCTCAAGCCGCTCTGCGGGTATCTCCTTCGTACTGGACGGCTTCTTCGACTTGCTTCGGCGTGATGCCATAATCATTAGCCAAGTCGTCGAAGGTATCTCCCGCGTAAAACCTTTCCGCAATAACGTCGGTGGGGACTCCTGTACCAACGAGGACTGGCCTGCCGAAAGAGATCAGTGGATCAATCATCACCCGCTTAGGCTCGTCAAAAGACGGTTCCTTCTTGAGAAACGGGTAAAGCCTCACGACCCCAACGTTAATATTCCTATCAATACGCCGTAAGTATCCAGACACAACCTCTTGCATCTCTACTTGTCCGTTTGCTGAGATGTTAATGAGGGCGCCTAGTTCTCTTATAAACAGATTAACCCCGTCCGTCTCGAAAAGGCGGTCAGCCAAAGGGTGAGGCGAGGGGAATTGACTTTCAAGAAAACCTAGCGCTTTACGTACTTTGGGAAAGGAAACGTTTTCAAGGCGGCGCATTCCGCCGAGAACGTGAGCTTCTACTAAGTTCATGAAAGATAAGATTGGAACGTCGAGCTTTGGCAGCTTAATAATGGGGTCAAGCAGGCGCATTCCGCTCTCAGTCTGATTCTTCCACCCCGACACCCAATTCCTGATCGTCCTTTGAGGTATTTTAAGGTAACGTGAGGCGCGAGGAATCGAATAGAGGGCAATCTCACGCGGGTCTTCACCGCCGTAAGCCTTCTTGATTCGCTCGCTGTAGTTTCGGTCAGCCATCACGCGACCTAAAAGGAAATGTGTAAACCTCAGAGGGTAAAAGAGCAGAACATCATAATTGAAAGCGCAGTATACCGGATTCAGATAATTAACCCAAGTTGCCAGTTATTGCATGAACACCTTACCAACTTGATAGGCAGGGCAATCGCATTTTCGGTTTTTGGCCTCCTGAGAAGAAATGGGGCATTAGCGACATATCATTTTCCCCGGGAAATATGCGTACCCGAATTTGTTTCATCGCGCCGTCACCCGATAAATGTAGAGAATGCGATTGCCCTGTGGGCAAAGCTCCGCGCCGCCCCTTCGGTTCAAAGAATCGCTTCGGCGCAGCCGCCGCGTTGTGCTAGAGTGTAGCGCCGTGAATGAATTCCGTCCCGTCACTACGAACGGTGTCCCGAAGTCCTCGGTTTCGAGTTCTACCAATAACAACTTGCGTCTCTATTGAAAGGAAGCGAAGGCAATGGCAGGAGGCATTTTCAGTCGTCTGGGCAATCTGTGGCGCGGATTCTTGCGGCTCTGGATTTCGGATGTCGAAAAGGAGCACCCGGAGATCGCCTACGAGAACGCGATTGACTCGATGATCGAGAAGTATTCGCGGCTGAAGTCGGCGACCGCCGCCATCATCCGCCGCCGCGAGGACACAGGCGAGCGCTTCAAGCACGCCGCCGCCGAACTCGCGCAGACCGAGGCCGAACTCGACACCGCCGTGGAGACGGGACAGGACGACCTCGCGCTCGTCCTGATCCAGAAGAAGAACGCGCTCACGACCGAAGTCGGCGAGTTGAAGGCCGAGATGGACACCGCGCAGAAGGACGCCGACTCCGCCAAGCAGTCGCTCTTGGGCGTGCAGTCGCAGATCAGGAAGCTTCAGGCCGAGAAGGATTCGATGCTCGCCAAGATGCAGTCCGCGCAGGCGCGCGTCAAGGTGCAGGAGCAGCTCGACGGCTTGTCGGTTGACGCCGAAGTGAAGGCGCTCGACAACGTGCGCCAGCACATCAAGAACACCATCGCCGAAGCCAACCTCGGCAAGGAACTCTCCGAGTCCTCGCTCGACAGCCGCCTCGCCGCGCTCAAGAGTCAGGTCGGCGACGTGCAGGCCAAAAACCAGCTCGCCGAACTCAAGGCCAAGAAGGCCGCGCAGCAGGCGTCGCAGGGAAATAAAACCATGTAGCGGTCAGCAGTCAGCGGTCAGCTTTCAGCTTTTGACCGTTTCGACGGTTGGAATTTGAGAACAGACCTGACCGCTTGTCTGCACTCAATAAAGCTGATTGCTGATTGCTGACTGCTGACTGCTTTGTTATGTCCGAAACTCGTCTGCTCCCCGCTTGGGCCGAAGACCTGCGCCGCCGTTACCTGCGCGGCGAGGCTTCGGTGTTCGTGCTCCACGGCAACGTCTACGACGCGGTGCTCCACGGCGGCAAGATTCTGTCGCTGACGGAATTTCTGACCGAGGTGCTGCTCAAGGAGTCGCGCGAGACCATCGCCGTCTATAACGTCGCGACGGGCGCGCGTTTCGCCAAGCGCGCCGCCGACCTCATCGTGCATGAAGAATTACTGCTCGCGCCGCAAAAGGATCGCGTGCTCGCCGCGTTGGAGAGCATCGTTGAGCGACTTCGATGAAGGCGGCGGTGATTCTCGAATACGCCGAGACCATCGCTCCGGCGGGCGACCCGAACTTTCAGGCCGACACCGACCGCGCCGCCATCGTCACGCTCCACCGCTGGTCTTCGCTCCCGTCAATCGAGCGCCACGACAACATCGTCCTGCTCATCACCGAGAATCTGACTGAGCTATCGCCGAAGCTCGTCTCTAATCCGAAGGTCGCCGTCGTCGAAGTGCCGATGCCCGACGTGGAGACGCGCAAACTCGCGGCGCAAATCGCCAACCCGAAGCTTTCGGAGCGCGACGCGCAGCGCTACGCCGACATCACCGCTGGATTGAAGGCCGTGCAGATCGCTTCGATCCTCGCGCCGCCGCCCGCCGCCGAAGAGGAGACGCGCGAGCGCGCGGAGTTTATCCGCAAGATGCTCGGTGACGGTAAAGATGCCGAGGAGCGCGCCAAAAAACTGGCGCAACTGACGAGCGGCATGAACCCGGAGGAGATCAAGAAGCTCATCGCCCCGGACGCAGACCCTTCAACCGCCGAGACCGAGGCGTCGGAATCGGTCGCCGAGCGTGCGCGCAAAGAGGCCGACCGTTTGATCGCGCGGCGCAAGCGCGAGATTCTGGAACGCGAGTGCTTCGGCCTCGTCGAGTTCGTCGAGCCGAACCACGGTTTCGAGGTCGTCGGCGGGATGGACGAAGTCAAGAAAGACCTGCTCGTCATCGCCGAATCCATCCGCGAGGGGCGCACCAGCCGCGTCCCGATGGGCGTTTTGTTCACCGGGCCGATGGGCACGGGCAAGACCTTCGTCGCCGAGGCGTTCGCCAAAGAGTGCGGGCTGACGACAATCAAGCTCAAGAACTTTCGCTCGAAGTGGGTCGGCGCGACCGAAGGCAATCTCGAAAAAATCCTCGGCGTCATTCGCGCCATCGGACAGGTCATCGTCATCATTGACGAGGGCGACCGCGCCTTCGGCAACACGGACGGCGAGGGCGACGGCGGCACCTCCTCGCGCGTCATCGCGCGCATCAAGGAGTTCATGTCCGACACCTCGAACCGCGGGCGCATCCTCTTCCTCGTGATGACGAATCGCCCCGACAAGCTCGACGTTGACTTGAAACGCGCGGGCCGCCTCGACCGCAAGATTCCCTTTCTTTATTCGCAGACGCCCGAAGAGGTCGAGCGGGTTGCCGCCGCGCTCGTGCGGAAGAACAAGATCAAGACGGACGTTGACTTCGCCTCGATCCGCGACGCCTTTGCCGCGAAACTCGTCGGCTACAGCAACGCCGACATCGAGGCCGTCATCCTGATGGCGAACGACGACGCGGCGCGCGAGTCCGGCGGCGAGCCGGCGGTCACCGCCGAACACTTCCAGCACGCGGCCTCCGACTATTTTCCGAGCCGCGACAACGAGCTATTGGAATACATGGAACTCTTGGCCGTCTTCGAGGCGTCGAGCCGCCGGCTGCTCCCGCCGAAGTACGCCACGATGACGCCGGAAGAGTTGGACGCGCGGCTCCGGCAGTTGCGGCTGACGGTCGGCTCGCGGCGCTAGAGCGCGAGGAGTTTTCAAAGTTGACAGAGCTAATTCCCCTTGAAGAGTTGAGGAGGCTGACATGCAGATCGGTCGTTACAAGTTAGGCCCCGGCGCCATCATCCTGCTCGTGCTGGTGATGGCGGGCCTTGTCTACGTGGGCATCAGACAACTCGGGATTCTCGAAAAGCTGAACCCGGACGGCCCGGCCAACAGCAACACGAAGCAGGGCGGCATCCTCGTCGGCAGCCGCGAGAAGCTCGAAGACATCGCGCTCAAAGACCTGCCGCCCTCGCAGGTCAAAGCGCCGGAGCGCACGACGGATAACCCCGAAGTGACCATCGGCATCTGGACGTGGCAGACGGCGAGCGGTTTGATTGACGCCGTCGGCGGCCCCGGCAAGTCCGGCGACCATCCCGACAGTTGTCTCGCGCAGGCCGGCATCACGAATACGCGACTTGTCGTCGAGAACGACACGTCGAGGCAGGTGCAGGCGCTCGCCACCGGCGCGATGCAGCTCGTCACGACGACGGGCGACCAATCCGCCGTGGACATCGCCGGCGCGAACAAACTTTTGCGCGGCAACAAAGCGAAGGTCATCTGGTCGGGCGGCTACTCGTTCGGCGAAGACTGTCTGATGGGGCCGGAGTCCTGGAAGCGCGACCCGCAGCTTGCGCGCGGCTCGGTCGTCGTCACCGCCGTGCCTTACTGCGACTGGAACGTGACGGTCAACTGGGCCGCCGACAACCAGATTCCCATCAACCCCGACGAGCAGGTCTACGACCCCGACGCCGTCAACTTCGTCAACTCGACCGACCACATCGAGGCGGCGCAGAAGTTCAACGCCAACGCGAAGGTCGCGCTCCGCAATCGCAAGAGCGGCAAGACCGAAGAGTTTCCGATTGACGCCGTCGGCACGTGGACGCCCGGCGACGTGATGGCGGCCAAAGAACGCCCGACCGTCAACTACAAGGGCAAGGAAGAGAAGCTGCAAAAGATCGTCTCGACCAGAGAGTATAGCTACATGATGCCGAACATCCTGTTCGGCAACGAGGACTGGCTCAAGCAACATCGTCCTTACGTGACGACGCTCCTGCGCTGCATCGCGCGCTCGAACGAACGCATCAAGACCGACCCGAACTACTTTAGCGGGCGCGTCGCGGCGTTGAACGCGCTGGTCTTCAACATGGAGGGCATGGGCCAGACCTTCTGGACGAAATACTTCAACGGCGTGACGGAGAACGGCGTGCCCTTGGGCGGCTCGCGCGTCAACAACATCGCCGAGGTGCGCCACCTCTTCGGCATGGACTCGAACCAACCTCTCAACCGCAGCATCTTCGGCGTCACCTACACGGATCACGCCAAGCGTCTGCAACAACTCCTCCCCGACCGGCTGGAGAATTACGCGCCCGTCGAGCAGGTCGTTGACTTAAGCTTTATCCGCGAGATGACCGACGAGCGCAGCGCCGCGCCCGTCTATCAGGCGACGTTCCAAGAGGGGCAGAACACCGGCACGGTCGTCAAGGCGAACTACCAGATCAACTTCCCCTCCGGCTCGGCGAAGATCAGCCCTTCGGAAATCGCGCGCCTTCAAGAGATTCGCAGCCTCCTGATTCGCGCCACCGACACGCGGGTCATCATCGAGGGGCACACCGACAACGTCGGCGACACGAACACCAACCTGCGTCTCTCGCAGGAGCGCGCACGCTCCGTCTGGCAATGGCTGAAGGATTCCGACCCGACCGGCATCAACATCAGCGACAAGCGGCTTGAGGGAACCGAAGGATACGGCCCCTACCGTCCACTGCCCGGCAACCAGAACCGCGACGAGGCCGAGAAGGCCGCGAACCGGCGCGTCGTGATTATTCTGAAGTAGAAACAGCGATTCCTAATGCTGGGAGCGAGGGCATCTCACCCGCAACGCGGGTGAGATGCCCTCGCTCCCAGCATCGCGTTCCAAATTTCCCCCGAAGTCATTGCCGGGCTATTATCAAACGCCTCCGACGAGACTGACTTCATGGTCGCAAAAGAAACAACCAACACGACAACCACCGCCGGCTCGAAGCTCTTCGCCGGTCTCACGCCCAAAAGCGCGTATCTTCAGGCCGTCCGTCTCTACGGCGACCCCGGCCTCTTCGTGCGCGCGAACCTGCTCGTGCTCTGGCTCGCGGCGTTCGTGCTGTTCTGGGTCTTCAACCCGATCAAGGCGCTGCCGTTCCCTTCGGAAATCTGGCGCGCTCTCAGCCAGATGTTCGCCATGCAGGGCAGTCAGGGTCTCGTCTATAACACCTACGTCACGCTCAAGCTGAACGTCGTCGGGCTGCTCTATTCGACGCTGCTCTCGCTCTTCATCGCCTACATCAGCGTGCTGCCCTTCTTCCAGCCCTTCAACAAACTGGTGCAGTGGCTCCGTTATATTCCGATCATCGGATTCAACCTCGTCTTCCTCACGCTCTTTACTATCGGCTGGCCGATGAAGGTGGCGATGCTGACGGTGGGGATGAGCTTCTTCCTCGTTACGAGCATGACGGCGGTCATCGCCTCGATCCCGAAGATGAAGTTCGAGCTGGCGCGCGTCCTCGGTTATAGCGACCTCGAAACTTTCTACAGCGTCGTCGTGCGCGGGACGGGGCCGCAGATGATCGAGGTCATCGCGCAGAACGCGGCCATCGGCTGGGTGATGATTACAGCCATCGAGACCTACAACCGCACGGAGGGCGGGATCGGCAGCCAGATTTACGCCTACTCGTCGGTGAACAACCTGCCGGCGGTCTACGCTTACCTCATCGTCATCGGCATCATCGCCGTCGCCGAGGATTGGCTGTTCGCGCTCTTGAAGCGTCTGCTCTTCCCATACACGACCGTTGCGGAGAGGGGGTAAAGGCCATGTCAACCGATGAACGGAACGCCTGCTCCTCCGGCCCGCTCAATGGCGCGCTTGAACTCCTCCAACCTCTCTTGACGGTCGAGCGGCTCGGCAAGAGCTTTAAGACGAACGACGGTGAGACGTTCGTCGTCCTCAAAGACTTCTCGCTCTCGATCCGCGACATCAAGGACAAGCCGCAAGTCATCAGTCTGCTCGGCCCTTCGGGTTCGGGCAAGACCACCGCGCTCCGCATCATCGCGGGTCTCGACAAACCGACCAGCGGCTGCGTCATGTTGAGCGAGGGCGCGGGGAAGCCTCTGCGCGAGGCGCGCGTCGGCGACGTGGGCGTCGTCTTCCAACGCTACCCGCTGTTCGACGACCTCAACGTCCTCAACAACCTCATCGTGCCGGCTTTGCGCGCCGGGATGAACAAAAAGGAGGCGCGTGACAAGGCGCTCCGGCTGCTCGACAACTTCGACATGGTGCAGCAGGGACTCGCGTGGCCCTTGCAGCTTTCGGGCGGGCAGCGCCAGCGCGTCGCCATTCTTCAGCAGCTCATGCAGGATCGCCACTTCATCATCCTCGACGAGCCTTTCTCCGGCCTCGACCCCGTCAACATCATGAACGTCATTGACCTCATCGTCCGCACCGCCCACCAGCACACGCTGAACAGCTTCATCATCGTCACGCACGACATAACCTCGGCGCTCATCGTCTCGGACACGGTTTTTCTTTTGGGCCGCGAGCGCGATGCGAAGGGCGCGCCCATCCCCGGCGCGCGCGTGATGAAACAGTATGATTTGATCTCGGAGGGGCTGGCCTACCAGCCGCACATCGAAGACATCCCGCGTTTCTCCGAAATCCGCAAGGAGATTAAATTGGTCGAGTTCCCCAAGCTTTGATAAAGTTGGACAGCCTCGCGGAAGTCTTTCGTTCAGTTTGAAGGAGAGTTTATGGGACAGATCGCCGAACAGGTTCACGGCAAATTCAAGGTCTTCGCCGGGCCGCTCCACGAGGACAACACCATCGGGCCGCTCGCCGAAGAGATCAGCCGCTTCGTCAGCGAGTCGAACGCCGCCGCCAAGTCCATCGGCGTCGAGTATCTCGAAAGCGCCGACCGACTGGTCATCACCCTCGGCTACCGCGACGACGAGGCGGGCTACCCGGTGCAACTCTCGTCAGTCTCGCTCGGCAAGATCGAAGCGCTCGGCGACGATTTCACCGATCTCGAACGGCGCATGGCCGAGGCCGCCGCCGGGTTCTCAAACATCATCTGCCACGAGCTATACGTCACCGAAGAACACGACTTCATGATGATCTTCATGACACACGAACAACAAGGATGAAGGATGAGGGATGAGGGATGAAGCAGAAACTGCTCAACGCAGGTTGAAATGTCTTTACTTCATCCCTCATCCCTCATCCTTCATCCCTTACCTATATGTCTGACGCGCGCGACGACAAATTCAGCGGCATCAACTTCGTCAAGGAAGTCCTGAAGAGCGAATTCAATCTGGGCTTCATCGGCGTGATGGCGTTCCTCATGCTCGTCGTCAACTTCTGGGCCTTCCTGCCGCTGCTCATCGCGGGGCAAATCGGCGGCGCGATTCTCGCGCAGATGCCCATCATCCAGCGCTACATCAAGATGAAGAAGGTGTGGCAGCGGAAGGCGAGCGACGAAGAGTCCGAGAAGCGCATCGTCCTCGCCTTGCCCGCCAACTATCAGGCCGACTTTCATTCGGTGCGCGCGCTCTGCGAGGAGATTGAGCGGCGTTCGTCGGAGTTGGGCACCGAGGGCGCGGCCCGCATGGTGGCGGACGTGGTGGCGAAGCTCTCGTCGTTCCGCTACGAGTATGCGCGGATGCTGCGTGCGCGCCACCTGCTTTCGACGCGCAACTATCGCCAACTGCAAAACACGCTCACGCAGCAGATCGAACAGGGCGAGGGCGCGCTCGAACGCGAAGAGGCGCGGCAGGTGCGCTACGCGCTGACGCAGAACCTGAGCATCCTCAAACAGCGCCTCGCGCGCATCAAACGGCTCGATGAGTTAGTGCGCCTGCTCGACGCGCGCCTGCAAGTGATAAAGAATTCGCTGGGGCTGATTCAGGATGAGGTCTACACCTTTACGGACGCGGCGGGCATACAGGGGCTGGTGGATAACCTGCTCATCAACCTCAGCATCAGCGACGAGTTCCGCGCCGAATACGAGGACGTGCTGAACGTCGAATCGGAAGGCGCGGCGCTCTCGGCGCTCGAAGGCGTGCCGGCGTCCGCCGCCGTGGGCGCGAACACGCCGGAGGCCGCCGCGGAGCGCGCGCGCCGGGCGCAGAAGCAGGCGCAACGCATCAAGTGACGCGCCGGATTCCAATCTAAAGAGCATGTTTTGGGATTAAAGCTCCATTATGAGCGAGATGTTTGTAGCCCGACAGATTCAATTATTTCTCCAAGAAGCTACAAACATTCCGCCTCTAACGAGGCTTTAGAGCCGCTCATTCCCAGACCCAAAACACGCTCTCAGGACCACAACGGTTTCCCGGTTATCGGCTTCGACCGATCTTTTAATCAGCAACGTCGAAGAGTTCGATGACTAACTTGCAAGGAGTCGAAAACCAATGTCCAACCGTAAACGACCGAACGAACAGCGGAGCACCGAAGACATCCTGCGCGAGATGGAAGAGTTGTCGAAGAGCATAGACTCGACCATCTCCGGCATCTCCAGCGAGCATCAGCAGGCGCAGGCAGCGCCTCAAGCCGCGCCCAGAAGCAGCGGCGGTGCGATGAAGTCGCTGCTCAACTTCTTCGTCTCGGTCGAGCCGGAAGAGGACGCGGGCGGCGAAGCCCCTCCGCTGCCCGAATCGGAGCAACCCGCGCCGCCGCCGACACAGACGAAGGGGCCGCGCGTCGCCGATCTCGTCGCTGACGAAGAGCGTCCGACCTTCACGCCGCCCGAAGCTAAAGCGGGCGGCGACCTCGCGTCGAAGTCGCTCGAAGAAATCTACGTCGAGGCGGGTCTCGGCGATTCGCAGTGCAGCGTGGACGAGCTGGCGAAGCTCATGGAGAACCCGGCGATTGCGAGCCAGCCGATGAGCGTCAAGGTCGTGGCGGTGAACCTCGCGCTCTCGGCCAAAGGCGTCGCCACGGACGTGCCCATCGCCGACGCCGTGCGCCGTGACCGCGTGCTCGACGCCTATCAGTCAATGCTCGACGAACGCGCCCGCGCCGCCGAAGAGCGCAACGCCGAACTGATCCATCAATTAACCAAAGAGGCCGAAGAGTACCTCAAACGCAAGCAGGTCGAGATGGAGGCGCTGCGCGCCGAGACCGCCGAAGCCAAACGCCAGTCCGTCGAATTCGCCCTGCGCCGCGAGGCGGAAGAGAAGCGCCTCGCCGAACTCATCAGCCCCTTCCTCGAAGGCAAACCGAGTCCGGTGACGGTCGGCAATCAGGCCAACGAGAAGAAACCCCAGCCGTAAGAGTCTCGCCCCTCAAGCGTCCTTGTGCGGGTTATACGAAAGCAGAACTGAACCGATAAAATCGAAGGGGGCGGCATCACAGCCGCCCCCTTCGCCCACCGCCCGCTCCCCTGCCCCCCAGCCGGGGAGACTTTCGGACGCTCCCCTATCACTTGCTCAATTCGCCGGTCATCGCCGCCGCCGCTTGGCTGACAAGCTGTGTGAGGAGGTCTTCGCCGTCGCGTTTCGCTTTCGCCTTGAGCGCGCCGGAGGCCGTCACGTTGCTCGCGCCCGCGCGTTGCAGCGTGTAGTCGAGCGCTAATTCGTCCTTCGCCTTGAAGCTCCCGGCAACGCCACCAGTGTTGCCCGCCGCGCCGGAATCGCTGCTGCCGCTGGCAAATGCGGGCGCCGCCTTTTTGAGGAAGCCGCCAAAACCGCCACCCCCGCCACTGCCCTTCTTGTGTTCGGCGACAAGGTAGAGGATGAAGTCACACTCTTTGCGCCGCGCCTCGTCTTCAATCTGTTGCGGATACTCGGAAGCAATCGCGGTCACTTCGACGGACGGCCCGGCGAGTTGTCGCGCGAAGCCGTCGCGCAAATTTTCAGCCAGCGCCGACGCGGTGACGTTGCCCCCGCCGGTCGCCTTGAGAATCGCCACGCCGACGCGCGTGACGCCCGCCCGCTTGGCGCTGCTGGCGGGAGACGCCACGCCGCCCGCGTTCGCCGTCCCGTTCGCACCGACGCCGACCGCGCCTTTATCTTCCTCCGCGCCATTTCCGTAAGCCGTGGACGCAGCCGGCGCGGTGTACAACTCCTGCAAGCTGCTTACTTCTCTGAAGTCAGCCGGCGCGTCGAAGAGCGAAGCGTCGAGCGTCGCCTGCGAAATCTCAAGGACTTCATTGGTGAAGGTGTAAGTTGCCTTCCCGCTCTCGTCGAAGATGGTCGTCGTGACCATGACGGGGTAGCCGGTTTTCGCGGCGCCGATCTGCTTCGTGCGGTACTCGTCGCGGCAGCCTGCCGGCCTGCGTCGGCGGAACGTAAGCGGCGGCATACTGCGCGTCGCAACTGAGAGCGAAGGCGGCGTCAATGTACCAGCCGTCGGTCTCCATGCGGCTCTTGTTCGGGCTGCACGCGTCGGGCGAAGAGTCGGTGACAATCGAAGTCTTGATGCGGCGCGCGGTGTAGCCGAACATCTGTTTGCGCTCGCCGGTGTCGGTCGAGGTGAAGGTGGAGGTCACGATGCCGCCACGACGAGCGGCTGGCGGCTGGCTTGTCGTGTTTGTTTTCGCCGCGCCGTCCGGCATGGAGCCGTCGGCGAACGGCGTCGCCACGTAAGCCTTCGCGGGCACGGAGAGTTGCAGCGTCCGCCGCAGGTCGCACTGCATGATCGTGACCTGCGGGCCGTTCTCGGTGCGCTGGCGCTTGCCCTTGATGAGCGTGACGCCCTCGGTGGTCTGCCCGCCCGCGTTGTTCCTCGACTTGATCTTCACGTCGGCGCTCGCGCTCGCGGCGAAGCCCGCGACCGTGCACAGCATGAGCGCGTATCTGGTGGCTTGGATCAGTGATTTCATGGCGATGTCCCTTGTGTTGATAAAAGTTGGTTGAAGCTGTTACCGGCCTTGAGCGGCCTTCAACAAACTAACGCGGCGGCGCGGCGGGAAATGGATCAGTGTGTGCAAAAGATTTTCCGCACCCGCGCGGGTAAATGTGCGGAAGCTCGACCGTCAGGGAGGGCGCGGCGGGCAGTGAAATTGATAAGGGCGGATGGGTCGTTTATACTGGCATTTCATTAATCACGGCAGGTGTTTTTATCGAAAGTTCCCCTAAAGTGACCGTGTCCTCTCAACAAGATGTAACCCGACTGCTCATCCGTCTGACGGAGGGCGACCGCGCTGTCCTCGACGATCTGCTGCCGCTGATTTATGGCGAGTTGCGCCGCCAAGCGGCCAGCTATCTGCGCCGCGAGCGGCAGGGCCACACCTTGCAGCCGACGGCGCTCGTCCACGAAGCCTACCTGCGCCTCGTGGATCAGACGCAGGTGCAATGGCAAAACCGCGCGCACTTCCTCGGCGTCGCCGCGCAAATGATGCGCCGCATCCTCATTGACCACGCACGCCAGCAGCAGGCCGAGAAACGCGGCGGCGAATACCAGAAGCTCTCGCTCGATGAGAACATAGACGTGTCGGGCGAGCGCGCCGCCGAGATGGTCGCGCTCGACGAAGCGCTCGAACGGCTGCACAAACTCGACCCGCAGAAGAGCCGCGTGGTCGAGTTGCGCTTCTTCGGCGGACTCTCCGTCGAGGAGACGGCGGAAGTGATGGGCGTCAGCGCCCCCACCATCAAACGCCAGTGGCGCATGGCGAAGGCGTGGCTCTACGGACAAGTGCAAACGAAGGGATGAGGGATGAGGGATGCAGGATGAAAGCACGGCTATCAAGTTGAATTCTTTCTTCTTCATCCCTCATCCCTCATCCCTCATCCTTCATCCCTGACTGATGACTCCGGAACGCTGGAAACAGATTGAGGAAGTATTCCAGACGGCGCTCGATTTGCCGACGGTCGAGCGGCGCGGGTACATCGCCGGAGCCTGCGCGGGCGACGAGACTCTGCGCGAGCAGGTCGAGGCGCTTGTCGCGCAGCATGAAGAGGCCGGAGAGTTTATCGAGTCGCCCGCGCTCGAAGCGGCGGCCTTGCATCCACCCGGCGAGCCTCTGGAAACAGCGCCGTTGACCGGCGGCTTGGAAGACCCCGCCATCGGGCGCAGGTTCGGAGCCTACCGGATCGTGCGCGAGATCGGGCGCGGCGGAATGGGCGCGGTCTACCTCGCCGAGCGCGCCGACAGCGAGTTTCGCCTGCGCGTCGCCGTCAAGCTCATCAAGCGCGGGATGGATACCGACTTCATCCTCCGCCGCTTCCGCAACGAGCGCCAAATTTTAGCCAGCCTCGACCACCCGCACATCGCGCGCCTCATAGATGGTGGGACGACCGACGACGGGCTGCCCTACTTCGTCATGGAGTACATCGAAGGGCTGCCCGTCTATCGCTACTGCGACGAGCGGAAGCTCACCCTGCGCGAGCGCCTCGCGCTCTTCCGGCAGGTCTGCGACGCCGTGCATTACGCGCACCGCAACCTCGTCATCCACCGCGACATCAAGCCCTCGAACATCCTCGTCACGCCGGACGGCACGCCGAAGCTTTTGGACTTCGGCATCGCCAAAGTCCTCAACCCGGAGATTGCCGACGCCATCACGCTCGATCCGACGGCGACCGCCATGCGTCTGATGACGCCGGAGTACGCCAGCCCCGAACAGGTGCAGGGTCTCAAGGTCACGCCCACGAGCGATGTGTATAGCTTAGGCATTCTGCTCTACGAATTGCTCACGGGACATCGCCCGTACCGCTTGCGGAACCGCGCGCCGCACGAGGTCGCGCGTGTCATCTGCGAGGAAGAACCGTCGCACCCCAGCGACCGGATCATGAGCCGCGACGACATGCTGCCCGCGCACCCGCCGGGCGAAGACCACACGACCCTGAGCTATGTCTACTGGAGTCGCGGCTCGACGGTCGAGAGTCTGCGCCGCGAACTCTCAGGCGACCTCGACAATATCGTGATGAAGGCGCTCCGGAAAGAACCGGAGCGGCGCTACCTCTCCGCCGAAGAGCTGCGCGACGACATCACGCGCTATCTCGAAGGTCGCCCGGTCTTCGCGCCGCCGCACTCTCCCTCTCGTCGCCGGAGGCCGGCGCCAATCGTCACCGCCGGGCCGGTCGCCGGCGAAAAGACAATCGCCGTCCTCCCGTTCAAGCTCATCGGCGCGCGCGAGGCGGACGACACGGGCGACGAGTATCTCGGCATTGGCCTCGCCGACGCGCTCATCACGCGCCTCTCCGGCGTGCGCCGTTTCGTCGTGCGCCCCACCAGCAGCGTGCTCCGCTACGGCGAAGGGGGCGAGCCACTCCGCGCGGGTGCGGAACTTGCCGTCGAGTACGTCGTGGACGGCCACATCCGCCGCGCGGGTCAGGTGCTCCGCGTCACCGTCCAACTTTCGGAAGTCAGCGAGGGCGCGACGCGCTGGGCGGGCCGCTTCGACCAGCAGTTCACGGACGTGCTCCAGCTCGAAGATGCCATCTCCGAACAGATCGCCGCCGCCCTGATCCCGCGATTGACCGGCGAGGAACAGCAGCAGATCGCCAAGCGCGGCACTGATAACGCCGAAGCCTACGACGCCTATCTGCGAGGCCGCTACCATTGGCACAGTCTGACCGAACAGGGCTTCGCCAAAGCGATTGAAGATTACCGGCGCGCCATCGAACTCGACCCCGGTTACGCGCTCGCGCACGCCGGCATCGCCGTCTACTACCTCTTTCTCGGCATCTACGGCGTGATGCCCTTCGCCGAAAGCTCCGCCGCCGCCAAAGAGGCGGCCCTCAAGGCGGTCGAGCTTGACCCCGCGCTCGCCGAAGCGCACGCCGCGCTCGGCTTCGCCGTCCAATGCCGCGACTTCGACTGGCACGTGGCGGAAGATCACCACCGTCGCGCCGTCGAACTCAACCCGAACAACTCGACGGCGCACAACTGGTACAGCTTCCTCCTGCTCGGTCAGGCACGATTTGACGAAGCCCTCGCCGAAGCACGGCGCGCGCTGGAACTAGACCCCGTCACGCCGCTCGTCCAACAGTCGCTCGCGTGGTGCCACTATCACTCTGGCCGTTTCGACGAAGCCTTGTCCGTCTATCGCCGAATCATCGAGTCCGAGCCGCGCTTTCCGTGGGGCCGGGTCACTTACAGTTGGGCGCTCATCTGCTCCGGCATTTACGAGGAAGCCGTCGCACAAGCGGAGAAGGCGCTGGAGATCGCGGGCAATTCCCAACTTTACACGGCGAGCCTCGGCATCGCTTACGCGGCGGCGAACCGTCGCGCCGACGCGCAGGGCGTGCTCGAACGACTGCGCGAGATGGCGCACACCGAGTATGTCTCGCCCTATTTTCTCGCGCTCATACATTGTCATCTCGGTGACAAAGAGAAGGCGCTCATGCTTCTCGAAGAGGCTCTTCGCATCGGCGACGCATGGGTCATCTGGCTCGCCGTCGAGCCGCAATTCGGGCCGCTGCGCGCCGAGCCGCGTTTTCAAACTCTCATCGAACGCACCGGCAACCCGCTCGTCACCGGCGCGCGCGCGCCGGAACGGACGCAGCCCACGGTCGCCGTGCTGCCTTTCAGATTGTTCGACACGCGCCGCGATGGCGAGACGAGCGAAGACTATCTCGGCCTCGGTCTCGCGGACGCCGTCATCACACGCCTCTCCAACGTCCGCCGCTTCGTCATGCGCCCGACCAGCAGCGTGATGCGCTACCACGCCGTTGACGCGGACCCTTTGCGCGCCGGGGCCGAGTTGGATGTGGAATACGTCGTGGACGGAACCATCCGCCGCGCGGGCGAGACCTTGCGCGTCACCGTCCAACTCCTCAACGTGCGCGAGGGCGCGGCGCGCTGGGCCGCGCGTTTCGACGAGAAGAGCGCGGATGTGCTTCAGCTCGAAGACTCGATCTCCGCGCAGGTGGCCGAGGCGCTGCTGCCGCACCTTACGGGCGACGAGCGCGAGCGGCTCGCCAAGCGCGGCACGGACGACCCCGAAGCCTACGACGCTTACATGCGCGGGCGCTATCACTGGAACACTTTTTCGGAAGACGGCCTCGCCCGCGCGCTCGTCGCCTACAGCCGCGCCGTCGCGCTCGACCCGGATTACGCGCTCGCCCATGCCGGCATCGCCGACTACTACAACCTGCTCGGCGTCTACACGGTGCTCCCGACCACCGAGACGAGCGCGGCGGCGAAGGAGGCCGCGCTCAAATCGGTCTCGCTCGACTCCGGTTTGGCCGAAGGCTTCGCCGCGCTCGGCTTCGCCACGCTGATGAACGAGTTCGACTGGGAGACGGCAGCCGGCCACCTGCGCCGCGCCATCGAGCTGAATCCCAACTACGTGACGGGGCGGCTCTGGTACTCCTACTTCCTCGGCATGACGGGCGAGTTCGACGGGGCCATCTCCGAGGCTCGCCGCGCACTCGAACTCGCCCCGCTCACGCCCTTCGTGCGCCACACGTTGAGTTGGTCGTTCTACCACGCGCGGCGCTACCAAGAGGCCGTCGCCGCCGCGCGCAAGCTCGCCACGGACGAACCGCGCTACGGGCTGGCGCACCTCTTTCTCTGCTCCGTGCTGCGTCACACGGGCGAGCACGAAAGCTCCATCGAGGCCGGTGAGAAGGCCGTCGAACTGATGGGCCGCAGCCCCTATACGATCTGCTGGCTCGCCTCCAGCTATGCTTCGGCGGGCCAGCGCGAGCGTGCGCTCGACCTGCTCGGCGAAGTCCGCGAGATGTCTGCTACACGTTACGTCTCGCCGTACCTGCTCGCGGCGCTGTCATTCCCATCTGGGTCACCGCGAACACGCCCTCTCGGAGCTTGAACGCGCGCTCCAGATACGCGACGGGCGTCTCGCATGGCTGGGCGTTGACCCGCAGTTCGACTCGCTGCGGGGCGACCCCGCGTTCGAAGAGGTGCTGCGGCGCACCGGCAATCCATTCAACGCGCGTCGTTCCACCCTCGGCGCGTTTACCGAGGCCAGACGCGCGCGCGCCACCGAAGTCCCCCAGCCGGGCCACTCCTCCGACACGCCGCACCGCGACACGCCTTCCGGCGAGGCGCGCATGACCAGCGACGAAGAAGCGCACAAACTCTACGTCGCGGGCCGTTACTTTGCGACGCGGCGCTCGGCGGAAGGACTGCGGCAGGCCATTCTCCGGTTCGAGCGCGCCGTCGAGCTTGACCCTCAGTTCGCGCTCGCATTTGCGGAAATGGCCGACTGCTACTCGCTCCTCAACTGGTACGTCGAGCCGCCGCCAGATGGTGCGTGGGCGCGCGCGCGCGAGGCCGCGTTCCGCGCCACCGAAGCCGACGATCAACTGGCCGAGGCGCACGCTTCGCTCGGCTTCGTGCTCTGCCACTACGACCGCGACTGGCCGCGCGCGGAAGCCGAGTTTCGCCGCGCCATCGAACTCAAGCCCGACAACCCGGTCGCGCGCCGCTGGCACGCCCTCAATCTTTCGGCGATGGGACGCCACGGCGAGGCTATCGCCGAGATCAGACGCGCGCAGGTCGTCAGCCCACGCTCTCCCGTCATTTCCACCGCGGTTGCCATCGTGCTCTTCTACGCGCAGCGTTTCGACGAAGCGATAGAACAATGCCACCGCGCGCTCGAACTCGACCCCGGCTCGCTCGCCACGCACATCGTCCTGCGCTGGTCTTACGAGGCGCAGGGGCTGTACGAGGAGGCGCTCGCCATCTTCGAGCAGGAGAGCGCCTACGCGGGCGACACACCGACCACCCGCGCCAAGCACGCGCACGTGCTCGCGGCCTGCGGTCGCATTGACGAGGCGCGCGAAATCTTGCGCGGCCTCATCGAACGGCGCGACGAACAGTGGGTGACGGCCTACGAGATCGCGGTCATCTACACTCTTCTCGGCGAGCACGACGCGGCTTTCGAGTGGCTCGCGCGGGCCGAGGACGAACACGCCGTCGGGCTGACTTACATCCGCGTTGACCCGCGCATCAACGGGTTGCGTTCCGACCCGCGCTTCGCCGACCTCCTGCGCCGCGCCAACGACCCCGCATCGCGCGGCGGAGAGGAAGCGGGCAGATCAGCGAAAGAAAAAAATTAACCACGAAGACACAAAGCACACACGGAAGAAAAGGGAGGGGTTCTTCCGTGTGTGCTTTGTGTCTTCGTGGTTAATCCCGTCCGACGCTCCGCCCCGGATTGAATTAACGAGAAGTTTCGTCAGCGCGCATTCGCAAACGACGCTGCGTAAGCGACCCGCTCACGCGGCTGGCGTTCGCCGCGCCGGCGCGCTTGAAGCGCCAGCCGGTGCTCGATGAGATCGAACACGGCCTCGACGACGCGCGACAGCTCGTAGGCGAATGCGTCGGACACGAGCGCCAGCAGAAAGCCGCCCACCGCGGTCAGCGTTATGATTGACAGTATTAACAACATCTTTCATCTCTCCCTCACTTCTTCAAGTACCCCGCCCGAATTCTCTCTCAACTCCTAACGCGCGAAGCGTCGGGCAGAGGGATCACGCGATGCGCGCGTTATTTTGACTGACTTCGACTTGTGCGCGACCTCCGCGCAAAAAATGAACGGCGGGCGCCGCCGTCTCTTGCACAGTGAGCAGTGCGAAGAAAAAGAAAGAGGCCGGAGATTGTTTCACTCAAGCCTCTTCCTGTTTCTGTTTTTACCGCCTACAGTTCACTGCTTACCGACTCCAAGCTCCGACGGAGCTTGGAGTCGAACCATGACGAGCTTTCTACAAACATTCCGTTCCTACGGAGCAAACGCAGGCTTCGATTTTTCGCGCACGCCTCTCAATTCTTCTACCTTCAAACTCCTTCGTCCCTCGCGCCTCACGGCTTCGGCAATTCAATCGGCTTGCCCGTCATCAGCGTCGGCGCACCCGCGCGGCGCAACGTTTCGTTCAACCGCGGCACGGCGTCGGCGAGGAACTTGTTGACCTCGGCGATCTTCGCGTCGAACTCCTTCTGAATCTCCGTAAAGAGTTCGCGCTGCGCGGGCGTGGGCGCGGCGTTCGTCGCGTCAACGGTGAAGAAGAGTCCGCCGATGCGGTCAACGAGTTGCGCGCGGCCCTCAAAGCCTAAACCGCCGTCGGGCTGCGCCAGTTTGTTCTGCAACTCTTCGACCTTCTTTTTCTGCTCCGTGAGGTTGTCCGACAACTCCTTCGGCACATCCGACAGACGGTCTTTCACCGTCCGCTCGACGAACTCGACCTGAGTTTTGAGGCTGTCGAGCGTTCGCAGCGCGTTGTTCGTCGCCGTCTGCATGTCGCGGAGTTTGAGTGTCATGTCGAGCTGCGCTTGCAGGTCGGAGGCCGGCACGCTGATGGTCGGGTCGAGTCTGCACCTCGACGCTTCTTCTCGAACGACTTGTCGCCGACAAACAGCTTGACGGTGTACGTGCCGGGCAACACTTGCGGCCCGCGCGGCCCGCCGGTGAACTGCGTCTCTTCGTCCGTCGGTGGTCGTCGCACCTGCGGCCCGCCATAGCGCAGGTTCCAGGAGACGCGGTTGAGACCCTTCTCCTTCGCCGCGTTCTCAATCTCCGAAATCATCTTCCCCTTGTCATCGAGAATCTGAATCTTCACCTTCGTCTTCTCGTCCGGCTTCTCTTTGAGATGGTAGCTCAGGAGCGCGCCGTAAGGCGGGTTCGGCCCGGCGAAGACCTTGTCGCCGATGCCGTAGCGCGTGAAGCGCGTCGTGTAGCGCAGCGCAGGCCGCGCGTCGAACAAGATGTACGTCCTTGCGCGCGACCTCCGGCGTGAGCTGCTGGATGGGCGTGGCGTCGTCGAGAATCCAGATCGAGCGCCCGTGCGTGCCGAGGATAAGATCGTTGTCGCGCGGGTGGACGAGAATGTCGTGAATGGCGACGTGCGGCAGGTTCTTCAGACCGAGGCTCGTCCAGTTGTCGCCGCCCGTGTACGAGACATAGAGACCGAGTTCCGTCCCGGCGTAAATCAGTTTCGGATTCTTCGGGTCTTCGCGCACCACCCAGACGTGCGCCTTCGCGGGGAGATTGCCGGTGATGTTGCGGAAGGTGCGTCCGCCGTCCGTCGTCTTGAAGACGTAGGGGCGAAAGTCGTCGAGCATGTGGCGGTCGAAACGAGACGTAGACCGTGCCCGCGTCCGCGCGCGACGGCTCGACGTGCGAGACGGGCGAGTTCGGCGCGACGCCCGCGACGTTCTTCGTGAGTTCGTCCAGTTCTTGCCGCCGTCGGTCGTGACTTGCAGGTTGCCGTCGTCCGTGCCGGCCCAGATCGTGCCGGTGCTTAACGGCGACTCGGCGAGGCTGATGACGGTCGTGTGGTATTCAGCGCCGGTGTTCTCGAAGGCGACGGGGCCGCCCGCGCCCTTCTGCTTGGCCTTGTCGTTGGTCGTGAGGTCAGGGCTGATCGTTCGTCCACGTCTTGCCGAAGTCCGTGGACTTGAAGACGACGCTGCCCGCGAGGTAGACCGTGTTCTTGTCGTGCGGCGACTGGATGATCGGCGAGTTCCAGTTGAAGCGATATTTCGCCGCCTCCGCCGGGCCGCCGTCGTCGCCCATGTATGGGACGACGAGCTGCTGCTCGCGCGTGCGCATGTCGGTGCGGACGATGTTGCCGCCCTGCGACTCGGAGAGATAAAGGTCTGGGTCGTCCGCGTGGTTGAAGACGTAGAAGCCGTCGCCGAAAGAGATCATGCGCCAGTCGTCGTTGAGAATGCCCGCCGGCTCGCGCGTGCGCGACGGACCCGTCCACGTGCCGTTGTCTTGCAGCCCGCCCATCACGTTGTAGAACGGCTGCCGGTTGTCGGCGTGAATCTGATAGAACTGGCCGAGCGGCATGTTGTTGACATACTCCCAACTCTCGCCGCGCGTCGTAACTCACGGCGACGCCGCCGTCCTGCCCCTGCCACATCCGTTTCGGATTCGTCGGATCAATCCACAGCGCGTGATAGTCAATGTGCGTGCGCCCCGGTGATCGAGCGGAACGTGCGCCCGCCATCAATCGAGACAAAGAGCGGTGAGGCGACGGCATAGACGCGATTCTCGTTCGTCGGGTCAACACGCAAATCCGTGTAGTAGAAACCGCGCGAGACGATTGACGTTTGCTTCGAGACGTTGCGCCACGTCTCGCCGCGGTCGTCCGAGCGCCAGAGCGTGCCGTCCTTCGCCTCCGTGATGGCATAGACCACGTTCGGATTCGACGGCGCGACCTTGACGCCGATGCGCCCGACGAGTTTCGGTAATCCGCCCTCCAACTTCTTCCACGTGCGCCCGCCGTCCGTTGAACTGAACATGCCGCCCTTCTCGCCTGCCCGAAGTGTGCGTCCACGGCGTGCGGCGAAACTTCCACATCGCCGCATAGAGTATGTTCGGGTTCGTCGGGTCAATGTCCATGTCGGCGACGCCGTGCTCGGCGTCCACATAGAGCGTCTTCGTCCACGTCTTGCCGCCGTCGGTCGTCATAAAAACGCCGCGCTCGTCGTTCGGCCCGAAGGCGTGACCGAGCGCGCCGACGTAGACGACATCCGGGTTGCGCGGGTTGACGAGGATGCGCGAGATGCGTTCCGAATCGCGCAGGCCCATGATGCTGCCAAGTCTTGCCGCCGTCCGTTGATTTATAAACGCCGTCGCCGAACGAGACCGAGTTGCGCACGTTCGATTCGCCCGTGCCCACCCACACGACGTCAGGGTTGCCGGGTTCAAGCGCGATGTCGCCGATCGAGATCGTGCCCTGCCGCTCGAAGACCGGCGTCCAACGCACGCCGCCGTTCGTCGTCTTCCACAGCCCACCCGAAGCGGTCGCAACGTAGACGATGTTGCGGGTTGCCGGGCACGCCCTCCACGTCAGCCGTCGCGCCCGCCCATGTTGGCCGGACCGATCTGCGCCATTCGAGACGCTCGTAAGATTTAATCTCGGTGGCCGCATCTTCCGGCTGGCTCTCCGCTGTCGGCGTCGGCGTTTGCGCCGGTTGAGGCTGGTGCTGTGCCGCGACAGGTGCGAAGCACCACAACGCGACGAAGAGGAACAGGGACACCGCCCACGCGCGGGCGGATTTGGATTCGGGCATGGATTCGACTCCCTCTGAAGAGTGGATTAAAAATTGAGACGTGGAGCGGCAGGATAAACTAAGAGGCGGCTGGTCGTCCATGAAGAAGTGACGAGTAGCGAGCAGAGTGTGACGAGCCGGACGCTGTTTCTCAACGCTCAGTCTTGCACGATATCGCCGAATCCGAATTCGTGCCGCACGAACTCTTTCACGCCCTCGCGCCCCTTCAGCCGTAGCCACAGAGGGCCGCCCTCGCGCTCGACCATCAGCTCGAAATCGAGGAACGGACAGCACAGCCGCTCGTAAGTGATGAACTCCGCCGCATCCCGCACCACCCGCGACGTGGAGGGCAGACGTATCTCGTAGCCGTCCGGCAGTTCCCGCACCTCTTCGATGACCGCACCGAGGCGCGTCTCCAGTTCCTTCCGGCGCTGTCTCTGTCCATCGTCGAGCGCCGACATGACACAGGCGATAGGCGATTCTTGACTCATCTCAAACCTCATGCAAACGGAAACATTCTATCAATGCTTGCCTCGGCTGTTGACCGACGGGCCAACATCCGCACGCCGCGCGCACCTTCAAAAACACGACAGCCGATGGTGTACAATGCGCTTCGCTTCACTTCGCTTCGCCGGGCCGGAGATTGATTGTAGACCGATGCTCACGCTGCTGAACATCTCGAACTTCGCACTGATTAACGAGCTGCGCGTCGAGTTCGAACGCGGCCTCAACCTGCTGACGGGCGAGACCGGGTCGGGCAAGTCCATCATCGTGGACGCGCTCGGCGTTTTGATCGGCGGGCGTTTCTCGTCGGAGATGATTAAGACGGGCGAGGCGCGCGGCTCGGTCGAAGGGCTGTTCACGGTCGGGCGGCATCCACAGGTCGAGGCCATCCTTGCGGACTCCGGCCTTGCGCCATCGAGCGGCGACGGCGGCGTCGAACTCGTCATCCGGCGCGAGCTTGCGGCGGGAGGCAGAGGCAGAATTTTCGTCAACAACCGGCTCGCCACTCTCGCCACCTTGCGCGACCTCCGGCCCTACCTCGTGGACATCCACGGGCAGGGCGACCAGCAGACGCTCTTTGACACGGAGACGCACCTCGAACTGCTCGACGCCTACGCCGGCCTCGCCGACGCGCGGCGCGAGGTATCGGAACTTTACGCGCGCTGGGCCGCGCTCGAACGGAGCCTGCGCGAGTTGCGCCGCGACGAGGCCGAGAAGCTTCAACTCGCCGACGCGCTCCGCTTTCAGACCGAAGAACTCGGCGGCGCGCGTCTCGGCGCGGGTGAGGATGAAGGGTTAGAGGAAGAACGCCGCCGCCTCAACAACCTCGAACGCCTCACGACGCTCTGCGCCGACGCCTACGACCAGACCTACGAGCGCGGAGATTCGACCACGGCGCGGCTCGGCCAGCTCGAACGCTGGGTCGAGGAGCTGACGGGCTACGAGGCTTCTTACGGCGAGTACCGCGAGGGTCTCGCCTCGGCGCGCGCGCTGCTGGAAGACCTCTCGCTGACGCTGCGCGGCTTCGCGGAGAAACTACAGTTCTCGCCGGGCCGTCTGGCCGAGATTGAAAGTCGCCTCGCGGAGATCGCGCGGCTCAAAAGGAAGTATGGCGGGTCGGTCGAAGCCGCGCTCGAACACTTCGCGCGCTCGCGCGAGCGCCTCGCTTTGCTCGAAAGCTCGGACGAGCGCGCCGCTGAGATCGAGCAGGAACTCGCCGCCGCGCGCGAGGCTTATCTGGCGCGGGCGCGCAAACTCCGTCGCGCCCGCTCGAAGGCCGCGGAAGAGTTGAAGCGCGCGGTCGAGCGCGCCCTCGCCGAAGTGGCGATGGAGAGCGCGCGTTTCGAGGCGCGCGTCGAACCGACTTCCACGGGCAAAGCGGACGGCGGCGACATCTCGCGCGGCTTCACCGCGAAGGGCATTGACGCGGTCGAGTTCAACTTCTCGGCCAACGTCGGCGAGCCGCCGCGCCCGCTGGCGAAGGTCGCTTCGGGCGGCGAGGCGTCGCGTCTCATGCTCGTCCTAAAGACGATCACCAATCCCACACAGTTTCCGCGCACCATCGTCTTCGATGAGATTGACGCCGGCATCGGCGGGCGCGTCTCCGAGGCCGTCGGCCTCAAGCTCAAGTCGCTCGCCGGCACGAATCAAGTCCTCTGCGTCACGCATCAGGCGCAGATCGCGCGTTTCGCCGACACGCATCTCCTCGTCAACAAGCGCGGCGTCCGTGGACGCACCGAGGTCGGCGTGCAACGGCTCGACAGCCGCGCGCGCGTCGAAGAGATTGCGCGGATGCTCACCGGCTCCGAGATCACCGACGCCGCCCGCCGCCACGCCCGCGAGATGCTGAAGACCGTCTGACGCGCTCCTCTTCCGCGGCGCGGGCGACGATGACACAGGTATCCGAGCAAGTCTTCGACGGCGAAGCCTGTCAACATTCCGTCCCTCCGCTCGCCCGCGTCAAAACTTTGACCTCGATGACGAAGAAAGATGGCAACGAAATAGCTTCCACGGCTCCGTTCGCATTCTTTCTCGTCCGGCACGTCCCTTGCCCTGTTTTCCACCGTCGCCGTACTATGTTCTTCACGGCGGCGGACGCGGCGGGCGCGTCATGCGCCGATTAAAACTATGCCCACACCGAAAGATTTTGCGATGAAGGCAGGGAGGCGGGATGACGACGGGACGGTAAGACTGTCGGCCTTAGTCCCCGGCCTCATCAGTCTGACCGTCAGCCACAAGGCCGAGCGCGCGACATCCGTGTTGCTGACCCGCGAACAGACGGGGCAACTCAGACAGGCTCTCGCCGAACTCGACCTACTGCTCGAACCGGAAGACAAAGCCGGCGAGCGCTGGGACGGCGCTGACCGGCGGCAGAGTGGATTGGCCGCGTGAAGCGACCGGGGCCGGATGCCCACGAGCGCATGAATGAGATTCGTTTTGACTAAGACTGAACACGCGCCAGCCGCGACGATACGACAAGCGAAAATCCTCGCCGCCCTGCGCGGCGGGGAGCAGACTTGGGATGAGTTGCGAGCCTGCACCAAAGCCAGCGACGACAACCTCGGACTGGCGCTCTGCGAGATGCTCTACCAACGGATGATCTGGACGGGCCGGCGCGGCGGTGTCCGCGTGTACGGCATCGAGCGAAGAGAGTGGCTGACGCACCAGACCGCTCACAGGCGGCGCGTGGACGAGTCACAGGCTCAGAGCATCTAACAAAACCACCAAGTCGCAAAGGGCGCAAAGAAGTATCTGGTCACTCTTCGTAGCCTCCGCGACTTGGTGGTTATTTTTGTTGGGCGTGCTTGTCTTGTGGGCAGCATCTTGTCGTCGTGCGCGCCGCCCGCGCCCCACCGAATTTTCACTTCGACAGTAGTTCCCTGAAGAATTCCACCGCGCGCGGGTCGCCCGAATCGCCGAGATGGCGGATGGCCTCCTTCCGCACTTCCGCGTTGGGGTGCGTTTTGGCGACCTTGATGAGAAGCGGCACGGATTGCTCGACCGGCTTTTCGCTGATGGCGCGCACCGCCTCGACCTGCACTTCGGTCTTCTCGTCGGAGTTGCTGACCGTGTTGCTGAGGAGCGTGAAGCTGCGCTCGCTCGCCATCTCGCCGAGACGTTGCAGCGCCTCGCGGCGCAGGTCTTGGTGCGGGGCGTTGCGCGCGATCTCGAAAAGCTTGTCTTCGGCGCGCTTGCTCTTCATCTCGCCGATGGCGTGCAGGATGCGCTGTCTGATCTCAAGATTCTGCTCGCCGTCGTAGATTTTCAACAACTCGTCGAAGGCCGCGTCCGTCTTCTTCTCGCCTAGCTGGCGGATGGCCTGCTCGCGCAAGTCCGGGTGGTCGCCGGTGCGCGCGATCTCGACGAGCGCTCCGAAGGCGCGCGCGCCCTCGATTTCGCCGAGGGCGTGGATCACGCTCTGGCGCACTTCCTTGTCGCGTTCGGCGGCGTAAATCTTTAGCAGATCGTCGAGCGCCGCCTCTTGCCAGTTGTCGCCAAGACGGTGGATGGCCTGCTCACGCGCCTCGCGGTCGGGGTCGGTGCGCGCAACGCGCAGGAGAAAAGCATAAGCCGCGTCCCGGTTCTCGTTATCCGCGACGGCGTGGATGACGGCCTGTCTCGCCTTGCGGTTTTTGACCGTCTCATAGAGCTGCTGCAACGCGGCGAGCGCCTGCTGATCGCGGCTCGCGCCGATGGCGTGGGCGGCGGTCTCACGCAAATCCTCGTGCTCGCGTTCGTCGCGCACCATCCCGGCAAGGTACGCGGTTTCGCCGCCCGTCTGGCCGAGCCAGAAGACGGCGGTCTGGCGCACCTTTATGTTCCGCGACGCGCGCGCGAAATTTTTAAGCAGGCCGGCGACTCGCGCATCGTCGTGCAGGGCGAGGGCGAGCGTGGCGCGCTCTTGCAGTTCGCTCCGCTGGCTCGATTCGGCGAGGCCGCCGAGGTATTTCAGGCTCTCCTCGTTCGACGCGCGCCCGGCCCAGTAGACCGGATAGCCGCTGTACTCGCGCGGGCGGCGCAGGTTGTAGACCTCCATGCGCGTGATGGCTCCGCCCGACGACTCGCGCAGGACGAAGACGCCGAGGTCGGGCGTCTCCACGCGCATCCCGTTCGACGTGCCGACGAAGACCGACGTGTCGCCGTTCGATTGCATCCAGCCGTGGAATTCGCCGCGCCCGGATCAACCGCCACGCCGGGCCGCACGTCGAACGTGTAGGCCGTCCAGTAGGGCGTCTTCGCTCCGGCGCGGCGCGCGGACTCGAACTTCGCGGCGAGGTCGGCGCCCTCGACGGGTGTGAACTTTTGCGTCTGAGACGCGGGCTGCCGGGCGCTCGACTGCGTTGAATTGAAGAGCACCGCTTCTTGCGCCTGCGCGCAGGCCGCGTTGGGCGGCAGAAGCATCAGGGCGAGCGGGATGATGGCAAGCGTTCTTGACATAGACGTATCCTTTCAGGCGCACGGAGCGCCCGCTGATTTGAAGTTTCTGGTGTTATCCGTTTCTGTTTTCCGACGCTTAGAGCGTGTCTAAAAAGACAGCTTGGAGTCCGCTCCGTCAGGAGCGGAATGTGTGTAGCCCGCGCCGCTCTCCCCTTGTTCTTTCAAGCCCCGGCGGGGCGGCAGCGCCCACATGTCGCTCCTCACGGAGCTTGAGCGACCTCGTGTCACGCGATGGGCTATAAACATTCCGCTCCTCACGGAGCTCGGCACATGGCTTTTTGGACACGCGCTAAGGCTTCAACAGCTCTTCGAGAAACCTCGCGGCCTCCGGGTCTTTCCACTGGCCGAGCAGGCTGACGGCCTTCTTGCGTAGCTCCGTGTTCGGCTCGCGCCGCGCCACGTCAATCACCTTCCGCAGCGCGCTCTTCTGTTCGGTCTCGGCGAGCGCGTTGAGGATGTCGGCTTTGACCTCGACTTCTCTCTCGGCGTCATACATCGAAATCAGCGTCTCGACCGTTTGCGGATTCTTGTCGTCTTCGGCGAGCACGTGGATGGCCCTCTTCCGTAGCTCCGCGTCGGTCTCGCCGCGCGCCAGTTCCACAATGCGGGCGCGCGCACGCGGGTCGGCCATGTTGCCGAACGCGCGGAGGATGTCTTGCTTCAGTTCCGTGTCGCGCTCCGACTGGTAAATCTTCAATAGCTCATCGAAGGCTCTGCCTCCCTTCATGTCGCCCAGACGGTGAATGGCAAACTTACGGAGTTCGGTGTCGCGCTCACCGCGCGCGGCTTCTATCACTCTGTCCTGTGCGCGCGGGTCTTCTATATCAGAGAGCGAGATGAGAGCCTGTTCCCTGATCTCGCGGCTTGCGTCGGACGCGAAAATCCCCGACAGCGGTTCGATTGCCGCCGCGCCCTTCTTGTTACCGAGCGTGCGGATCGCGGCTTTACGTAGCTCGGTGTGCTCGGTTGCGGCGCGCGCGATTTCAAGCAGCTTGGCGTCGGCGCGCACGCCCTCGATGTTCTCGAATGAGTGGATGATCTGTTCTTTCACCTCCACGTCGCGTTCCGCGTCGTAGAGTTTGACCAACTCGTCGAACACTTCATCGCCGTCGTGGTCGGCGAGGCCGCGAATCGCCACGGCGCGTAGCTCTCTGTCGGGTTGCGTGCGCGCGACTTCGAGCAGCAGCGGGATGGCCTGCCGCTCGCCGTGCGAGGCGAGCAAAGAGACTACCGCCTCTTTGAAACTACGGCTCGCCTTTGAGCCGGGCTTGACGATGTCAGCGACATAGACGAGCGCACGCGCCGGGCTGGACTCAAAGAGGCTTTGCAGGGCGACGATCTTGATCTCCTCGTTGTTCCGGTTGAGCGCCTCGTCAATCACGCGCGTGTCGCCGGTTTGCGGCGCGATCTCGGCGAGCATCGCCGTCGCCTCATCGGCCCAGTTCGAGCCGGGAAAGTCTTTCAGGAGCCGCGCCAGATGTTGCGCCGCCTCGCGGAATTTCTCCTGCCGCTTCAACGAGTAGGAGAGCCAGTAGAGCGCCACGTCCATGTCCTTATCTTTCGGATAAGCGGCGACGAACTCACTGAACTTCCCCACCGCCTCCGCCCAGCGCTCGCCGTCAATCAGGTCGCGCCCTTCGCGCAGCAGCTTCATTGAAGGCGAGTTCGAGGTCTGGACGAACTGGTTGAACTTCCGCAAATCCTGATGCTTGCCGTAAGCGACGCGACCGCCGCGCGATTGCGCCGCGAAGAGCAGCGCGAGGCTTGAGAGCAGGAGCAACACCGCGCCCGTGCGCGTCGCCATCCGTCCGAGTTTGTTTAGTCTGTCTGCCATGAATCCTCCGGTGTGACCGGGTGAGTATGATTTTCCGCGCGGGGCGGCGCTGGCTTGAAGCAAGACCACGATGTTCTGCTTTCGCATCCGCTCGCGGATTGAATTCACTTCCTCTTCCGCCGGCTTGTCCGGCAGGTTGGCGATGTCGAGCAGGAGCGGCTCCAGCCGTCCGAGCGCCCGCGCGACCCCGATGTCGCGCTTCGCCGTGGCCTCGCGCCGGAGCACGATGTTGCGATAGAGGAGTTTCTTCGAGCGCGCGCGTTCATAGACCAGATCGTCGTCGGCGAGGCGCGCATTCCTGAACGAGCGCAAAAGCATCTGCGCCTGCTCGGCGTGGCGCGCGGCGTCGCTCTCGACGCCGCGCGCCGTGTTGATGCCTGCGTCCGTCGCGGCTGGCGTCGAGGCCGGAGTGTCGCTCGTTGCGTTTGGCTGCAAATCACGCGCGTTCTTCTCCTCCGGCCCCGTCCGCCTCGCCACGTCGTCCGGCACGGGTGCGAGTTCCGTGCGCGGCCTCCGTGTGCGTTTGGGCTGGCGCTCCCCGCGCGCCGTCAGATTGGCGACGATGCCGTTTTGCTTCTCGCGCCGTTCAGGGCCGCTGCCCGCCACATAGACTTTCCGATCCTCTCTCTCAGGCGTCGGCGTCGCGCCCGGCTCAAGTTTCTCCTGCTTGATGACAGCTTCGCTGTTTCCAACATTCTTTGCGGGGGCGTTTTCGTGACCGGCAACGTCAGGCTTCGGCGCATCCTTGCGCGAGCGCATGAGAGCGACAAGTCCGAGCGCGGCGGCGACAAGGATGAGCGCCAGCGCGGCGGACATCGCCGGGGCGAAGCGCGGCAGTCCGAACAAACCCGCGCGACGCTCGCGCGCATCGCTGCCGCGAGCCGCGCCTGCCTTTGACGCGAGGACGGCGGCCAGAACTTTTCGCTGTGTGGCCGGGTCAGTCGTCGCGTTGTAAGAGTTGATCTGCTGTCGAAGAATGAGAAACCCGTCTCGCGCCCGGCGGCACGCCGCGCAGGATTCCACGTGCCTCTCGACGGCGCGCGTCTCGCTCGCGTCCAGTTCGCCGTCAATCAGCGCGGATACTTTTTCGCTCCACTCGCAATTCATAAACTCATCCGGCCTTCTCACTCGCTCACCCGGCGGCCTTCGCCGCCCTCCCCTGCGCCTTCTCCCAACCCGCCCGCATCGAGCTTCGCGCGCGGAACACGTCAACCTTGACTTTGCTCTCCGAAACACCGAGCACGTCCGCGACCTCGCGGTAGCTCATCCCCTCCTGCTCGCGCAGCAAGAGCGCGGCGCGGTGCGGCTCCGGCAGCCGTTTCAACATCTCCAAGACGAACTCGCCGCGCTCGGTCGCCTCATACTCACGTTCGGGGTTCGGCGCGGGCGACCTGAAAGCTTCCACGATCTTCTCGAACAGGCGGCGGCGCGTCCGCCCTTTCTCCAACTCGTTCAAGGCGAGATTGCGCCCCACGCGAAAGAGCCAGAAGCGCGCTTCGCCGTGCGGCAGCTTGCGAAACCCTTCGTGATAGAGCCGCATGAAACTCTCCTGCGCGACCTCTTCGGCCAGCCCACGGCCTCCGCCCAACAGACATTCGAGAAACCGGCGAAGGCTCTGAAAGTGGTCGTTGAAGAATTGGGAGAACTCCTCGTCTTCGCTCGTCATATACGCGCGCTTCACAATGAAAACAGTCGAGCGGCGAGAAAGTTACAACATTCTTGCCGCCGGGGCTGAAAATTTTATCCGGCCCGGAAGATTGCACGCGCCGCCGGCGGCGGATATTGTTACAGCACGCCCTTCATCCTCAAAGATTCCATGACCGTCAAGGCCGTCGCGTGTGGAGTTTGAATTGTCGGCGGACGGCGTGAGCTACACGAAGGCGGCATCCATCGTTAACGACGTATCCGACCGCATGGAAGAGGTGGGGGGTGGTTAAGGATTTCGTCCAGCCGATAGCAAGTCAGCGCGCACGCTACGTCAAAGTCAAAGTCTACAACTACGGCACAGTGACTGCTTGGCATCCGGCGGGCGGGCGGGCGTGGATTTTTATTGACGAGATAATGATTGACTGAGTTTGTGGTTGCGTGAACGAGGATTTAACGCAGAGGACGCGGAGCAGGCGCGGAGGACGCCGAGAAAACCGATGCCGGATTCGAGGTTATCAGATTTCAAAACGGACTTTCTTTCTCTCCGCTCTCCGCGTCTCTCCGCGTCCTCTGCGTTGAAATGCCGCTCGGTTGAAATGCCGCTCGGTTGAAATGCCGCTCGCCGGGCACTCATCAAAAATTTATACGCACCGGCACGCTACCGCCCCACCTCATCCAGCGCCCGCCCCAGCCGCACAAGCCCCTCCATCAAAGTCGCCGTCTCGCCGCCGATGCCGATGCGAAAATGCTCCGGCATCTCGAAGAACGCGCCGGGGACGACCGAAGTCTCATACTTTTCGGCGAGCAACGCGCAGAGACTGTTCGCATCCCCACGTTTCAGGCGCGGGAAAGAGACCGTGCCGAACTCGTGCCGCGTCCATTCGAGATCGTCGCGCGTCTCGAAGAACTCATTGAGCGCGCGACCGTTCGCTTCGAGCAACCGGCGCGCGCGCTCGGCGATGCGTTCGAGATTTTCGAGCACGATGCAGCTCAGACGCTCGGCGGAGTGGGCCGGGATGACGCCGAAGAGGTCGTCGAGACGCCACAATCTTTGCGCGAGCGCGGCATCCGCCAGCACCCACCCGCAACGCAGACCGCTCAGTCCATAAATCTTCGTCAAGCTACTCGTCACGATGAACTCCTCGCCGAGATGAAAGGCCGTGCGCGGCGCACGCTCGAACATCGCGTCGAGATAGACCTCATCCACGAGGATGCGCGCTTTCACACCGCGCGCGACCTCTTGCAACTCTCTGAGAGTCGCCTCGTCCGTCAACACGCCCGTCGGGTTGTGCAGGTTCGTCAGGACGATGAGCCGCGTGCGCGGCGTCAATTGTCGCGCGACCTCTTCCGGCTCGACGCGAAAGCCGCTCTCGGCCTTGCGCGAGAACCTCCGAACGTCGGCGCCGAGATACCGCGCCACGCTGATGAGCGGGTCGTAAGCCGGGTGCTCGATGAGCACCTCGTCGCCGGGTTCGAGGAGCGCCGCCATCACCAGATGGTTCGCCATCGAAGTGCCCGTCGCCGCGACGACGCACTCCGCCGGCACGCCGCACTTCTTCGCCAGTGCCTCCTGCAACGGCTCGTAGCCGTACCAACTCGGCCCGCTCAACTCCAAATCCTCCAACGCTCAACGGCAACTCCGCCAGCGGGTAGTTCATCAGCCCGCTCGTCGCGAGATTGAAGCGCGCCTGCGAGCGCGTCTTCGCCCAGTGCAAATAATCGGAACTCTTCACGCGCCCCGTTTGCTCTCTCATATTCGCCTCCGCCAACGCCAGAAAAAATATGCCGGGATGCCCGCGAACACGATGACAAAACCGACGGCGCTGTTCCATGGCGCCCCGTAGACCGTGCCGACAACAATCAGCGCGCAGGCGGCGATGAAGAAGATGGTCGTCAAAGGGTGCCCCGAGCACGCGCGAGCCGGCGCTGGCTTCCGTCGTCGCGCCGGCGCGGCGGCGGAAGACGAAGAGCGAGGCCGCCGTCAGTCCAAACCAGACGAAGTCCACCGAGACCACTGTGTTCAGAATCTGCTCGTAGCGGCCCGACAGCGCGATGATGATGGCGAGCGCGCCTTGCAGCGCAATCGCCACGACGGGCGCGCGCGTGCGCTCGCTCAGACGCGCCACGCCCTTGAAGAAGAGCCGATCCTCCGCCATGGCGAAGTAGACGCGCGGCGAGGTCAACATTCCCTGACTCAGAAAGCCGAGCGTCGAGATGGCGATGCCGACTGCGATCAGCGCCGCGCCGCGCTCGCCCAGAGCCGACGCGCATCACCGCCGAGGCGGGCGTCGTCGTCCGCGCCAACTCCTCCGGCCCCAGCACGTAGAGGTACACGAAGTTGACCGCCATGTAGAGCAAGATCACGCCGCCGACGCCGATCAGCATCCCGCGCGCGAGGTCGCGCCGGGGGTCGCGCATCTCGCCCGCGATAAAGCTCGATGTCTGCCAGCCGCCAAAGGCGAACATCACCGGCGTCATCGCCGCGCCCATCGCGGCAAGCAGGTTCGAGAGACAGGGCGGTCGAGCAGTGGCCCCGCCGTGCCGTGCGGCTCCCCGACGAACGCGAGGCCGCACACGACGAGCGCGACCACGGCCAGAATCTTCAGCACCATGAGCACGTTCTGCACGCTACTGCCGGCGCGCACGCCCAAACAGTTAATGGCTGTCAGCAGCGCGAGCGCGAGCGCCGCCACCTGCCAGTCGGGCATCTGTAGGCGCGTAATCTCCAAAAAATATTTGGCGAAGGTGACGGCGACCGCGGCCATCGCGCCCGGTCTGCACGACGAGCAGCAGCGTCCAGCCATAAAGGAAAGCGACCGATGGATGGAAGGCTTCGCGCAGGTATGCGTATTGCCCGCCCACGCCCGGCTGCCGGTCGGCGAGTTCGGCGTAGATGAAAGCGCCGGCCAGCGCTACGAGTCCGCCGAGCAGCCACGCGCCGAGGATGAGGAACGGCGTGTGAACCTGCCGCGCCACGACGTAGGGGTTGATGAAGATGCCGGCGCCGACGATGCCGCCCATCACGATCATCGTCGCGTCGAACAGACCGAGGCGACGCGCGAGCTTCGGCTCGTTGACGACCGGTGCGTGATGACGTCTTGATGCGTCGTTTTCGTGATGGCTCATCGTCGGCTGTCGCGTCGAGCGTGCGAGACGGCTCGTCGTGGTTCGCGTGAGGTTATCACAACGGCGCGGCCAACGGTCTTCACTTGAGATTGCTTGGAGTGCGCCTGCCAACGTTTGACGGAACCGGCTCGCCCCGGGGCGCAAGCGTCCCGCTTGCACTGAGCGCGTGAGCGCGAAGAAAGCTTGTGTCTTCACTCGAGCTTGAATTTCGGCGTTTCCTTTGTTCGCGCCGGCGGCGCTCACTGCAAGCGGGACGCTTGCGCCCCCAGAGGAAGGCGGCTCGCCAAACTTTGGTTGGCGCACTCACTTGCTTGTCGAGTGAGTTTGAGTGTCGAGCGCACGCATCCGGCGGCTGCCCAACCAGAGCAGCAGCGCGCCGAGCGCGCACGCGAGCGGGCAGACGAGCAGGGCGTAGCGCATCAGTCCGGGCGCGGCGGCAGCGCCGAGCCGGTCGTTGAGTTTGCCGATGAGCGGCGCGCCGATGCCGTAGGCCACGACGTTGACGGTGAAGAAGTAGATGCCGATGCCGAGGCCGCGCAGCTCCGGGCCGGCGATGTCGTGGACATCCGCCGCCGCCGGGCCGAGCCATACCAACGAGAGACCGAGCAGCATGAAGCACGCGAAGAGGAGCGCGGCGTGGCTGTTGCTGAAGAGTAAGAGTAACCACAGCGGTATCGAGAGCAAGGCAGCATACGCGCCGAAGAGCATCCGCCCGCCGCGCCCCGTGCGCCGGCGGAAGCGGTCAGCGAGCGCGCCGCCCAAGATCGTGCCGGGCACGCCCGCCGCAATCGAGAGGAGGCCGCCCACCCAGCCGATGAGCGGCAGCGGCAGGCTGTGGACGCGGACGAAAAAGGTCGCTCCCCAAATCGAGAGGCTGTTCGCTGCCAACCCAAAGAGCGCGTAGCCGAGATAGAGATAGCGCAGCGGCGACGACTTGAAAAGTATCTTCCAGTCTTCCGCGCCGTGACGCGCCGGGGCCGTCTCGGTCGCGCCGCGCTTTGTCTCTTTGATGAGCAGTACGAAGAGCGCGACGACGAGGCCGGGAAAGCCGAGCAGGTAGAAGGCCCAGCGCCAGCCCCATGTCCCGCCGATCCAGCCGCCTAAGAAAGACGCGACGCCCGCGCCGATGGCGATGCCCGACGAATAGATGGCCTGCACGGTCGCGCGCATACGCGGCGGGAAGTGGTCGCTCAGGAGCGAGAGCGCCGCCGGGCCGAGCGTCGCCTCGCCGACGCCGACCATGACGCGGCAGAGGAAAATCGTCCAGAAGCTTTCGCAAAAACCCGTCAGCCCCGAAAACAGGCTCCACACGGCGAGACCGCCCGCGATTATATGCTTCCGCGACGCGCGATCCGCCAGCCGCCCGAACGGGACGCCGAGCAGCGTGTAGAAGATGACGAACGACGTGGTGCCTAAGAGCGCCAGTTGCAGGTCGCTGAACTTCATCTCCGCCTTGATGGGCGTAAAGAGGATGTAGATCAACGTGCGGTCGAGGAAGTTCAGGACGTAGACGAGCGTCAGGACGGCGAGCGCGTACCACGCCGCCGTCGGAATCTTTGGCGTTGCCGCTGGCGTTTCCATTGTGTGCTCTGTCCTTTCCGCGACCGTCATCTTTTTCCGCTTTGTCTGTCGTTCTCTTGGTTGACCGTTATGAAACGGGCAACTCACCACAGAGACACAGAGGACACGGAGGATGCACAGAGTTTGAATCTTCTCTGTGCATCCTCCGTGTCCTCTGTGTCTCTGTGGTTAAAATCAACGTGACCAAAGCCCAACCGCGAATCAATCAAGCCGCGGTGATTAACACGACCGCCTCGCCCTTCACGACCGTCTCGCCGCTCTGGTTCGTGCAGACGGTTTCGAGCGTCACGATGGGCTTGTCTTCCCTCACCTTCGTGACCGTGACGCGGGCGGTAACTGTATCGCCGGGATAGACGGGAGCGGTGAACTGAAGCGACTGGCTCAAGTACACAGTGCCGCGACCGGGCAACTCGTTCGCCAGCGCCGCCGAGATGAGCGACGCCGCCAGCATCCCATGCGCCATGCGACGCCCGAAGCGCGTCCCTTGAGCGTACCCGTCGTCGAGATGGACGGGGTTGTAATCGCCGGTCAACTCGGCGAATGCGCGGATGTCTTCATCGCTGATCGTCTTCGAGATGGTGGCCGTGTCGCCGACCTGCACAGGCATCGCGTCCGCTCCTCCGTTCCTCCGTAAGAAAACCGCCGCGCGCCCTTTAGTTCGCGCCGCCCGCGAGAAACTTCAAGACCGCCGCGTTGAACTCCGCCGCCTTCTCGACCTGCGGGACGTGTCCGCAATTATCAAAGACGACGAGTTGCGCGCCCGGCATCTCCTTCTTGAATTTCTCGCCCTCGCGCGCGAGCGGCGTCAACCCGTCCTCGCGCCCCCAGATGATAAGGACGGGCTGCTTAATCGCGCTCAAACGCCCGTCGAGCATGTCCTCGCCGCGGTGGATGGACTCGACGAGACTCTGGATGGTGTAGCCGTCGCCCGCCGAGATGCGTTGCGCGAGCATCGCGTCAATCGCCGCGTCGCTCGTGAAGAGCTGCTTGTTGAAGAAGACCAGCGAGGCCAGTTCGCGCATCCCCGCGCGCGTCGAGGGGTTGAGGCCGGAGAGGGCCGCGAGGTCGAACTCCGGCGGCGGTCTGAAGCCGGCGGCGTCCACGAGCACGAGACGCTCGACGCGCGCGGGGCGTTGGAGCGTGTAGAGCGCGGCGATCCAGCCGCCCATCGAGTTGCCGACGAGCGTCGCCTTCTCGACCTTCAACTCGTCGAGAAATTTATCCAGAAAGTCCGCGTAGGTTCCGATGCGGTAGTTGATGAATGGCTTGGCCGACTGCCCGTGTCCGATCTGGTCGGGCACGATGACGCGGTACTTCTGCGCGAGCGCCGGGACGTTGAAGGCCCAGTTCAAGGTGCTGCCGCCCATCCCGTGCAGCAGTACCACGACCGGGCCGCTCCCGGCCTCGACGTAGTTGATCTTCTGCCCGAAGACCATGACCTCTTTCGCGCCCTGCGTTGCCGTTTGCGCGGCGGGCGCGACGATGACGGGCGCGGCGAGCCGCGCTCCCGCGCTCTGCGCCGCGACGCTCACGCCCCACGCGACAAACGAATAGCGCGGCGAGCGCGCCTCTGCTGTTTCTTTTCATCTCTGCTCACTCCTTCCGTTCCGCCGCGCACGGCGGCGTCTCAGCCGTACAGACTTTGCAACTGCGCCCAATAGTTTTTCGTCACCATCGTCGCGCTTGAGCTTCATGGTCGGCGTCAACTCATCCCGTTCGGCCTGAAAATCGTGACCGAGGATGAGAAACTTTTTGACAGACTCGCTCGAAGAGACGCGGCGGTTGGCGCGTTCGACAATCGCGCTGACGAGTTGGACGATGCGCTCGTCGCGCGCGAGGTCGGCGACCGACGTATGCTCGATGCCGTGGGCGCGGGCATACTCGTCGGCCTCCGCCGCGTTGAGCGTGAGGAGCGCGACGAGGTAGCTCCGGCCCTCGCCGTAGACGAGCGCGTGGCTGATGAGGTGGTGCTCTTTGAGCATGTTCTCGATGAGCGCGGGCGCGACCTTCTTCCCCGTCGAAAGGACGATCAACTCCTTCTTCCGTCCGGTGATCTTGAGAAAGCCGCTCTCGTCCATCTCACCGAGGTCGCCCGTCAACAGCCATCCTTCGCGCATCACCTCGGCGGTTCTCTCCGGTTCCTTGTAGTAGCCGGAAAACATCATCTCGCTTCGCACGAGGATTTCGCCGTCGTCCGCGATTTCGACTTCACAGCCCGGCATCGGCGGGCCGACCGTGCCGAACCGATAATTATCAGGACGGTTGAAGGCGACGCAGATGTTCTCCGTCAGCCCGTAGGCTTGCAGAATGGGCAGACCGGCGGCGGCGAAGAACTCGGCGACTTCAGCGGGCAAGGGCGCGCCGCCCGATGTCGCCAGACGGATGCGCCCGCCGAAATAGTCCTTCACGCGTGCGAGCGCGGGCAGCGCGTTTCGTTCGTAGTCCGCCAACAACTCGTTGGGAATACTCTGCCGCGACTGGCCGAGACGCACGACTTCGCGCCCTTTGTCGAGCGCCGCGTAAAAACTCCGCCGCTCATCTTCCGGCGACTGTTCGAGGTCGGCCACGACGCGCGCATGAATCTTCTCGAAGAAGCGCGGGAGACTGGCGAAGACGGTCGGCCTGACTTCGAGCATGTACTGTCCGAGCTTCGTCAAATCGTCCACGAAGTAGGCGGACGCGCCCGCGTAGAGACGATTGTAGAGGCCGGAGATGCGCTCGGCGACGTGGCAGTAAGGCAAGTAAGAGAACGACGTGTCGGTGTCATGGATGGGAATCGTCGCGCGCAGAGACTCGACGCTGTTGATGATATAACGATGGCTCAGGCACGCGCCCTTCGGTTTTCCGGTCGTGCCCGAAGTGTAGACCATGATGGCGGTGTCGTCCGGAAGCGCGCCCTCCGCGCGCTCGCGCAGCAACGGAGCAAAGCGCGTGCGCGCGGCGCGGCCTTCGCGCAAGAAGTCCTGATAGCCGACGACTCCCGCGCACGCCTCGCGCGCCGCCTCCGCGTCGAGGACGATGAACGCCTTGACGCGCGGAAGCTCGGCGCGCACGCTCAGTATTTTTTCGAGCTGCGCCGCCGTGTCCACGAGCACGAACTCGGCATCCGCGTGCTCGATGATGTAGCGGCACTGCTCGGCGGAGTTGGTCGGGTAGAGACCGACTCCCACGCCGCCCGCGCTGACCGTGGCGATGTCCGCGACGGGCCACGCCGTGACGTTGCCCATCAGGATGCAGACCGCCGCGCCGCGCGTCAGTCCGCGCGCCAGCAGCGCCGAAGCGAAATCATGCGTCTCCTCGCCGAACCTCTCCCAAGAGACGCCTTCCCACGCCTCCCCGCGCCGGAAGTAGAAAACATCCCGCGCTCTTTCATCGTCGCGCGAACTAAACTGCTCGACGCGCTCGCGGAAGAGTGTGTAGATGTTCGGAAAGTTCATCGCTTGGGAGTTTTCAGTTGTCAGCAACTCATATTACACGGCGACCAAAGCGAGTCGTGTCTTTAGCCGGCTTCAGACGGCTTGCCCGCGAGGGCCTCTAGCCCAGCCGTTCGACGGCTGGGTGACAACGGCGACGAGCCATCGCAGGCCGTTTCAACGGCCTTCCGCCGTTGGCTTGAGCCGACATTAGTGGCTCAAGCCGCATGGAGGTAAGCCCGTTACAACGGGCTGGCGGAAGTTGTATCGCCGCGCGGCCCAGCCGTCGAACGGCTGGGCTAAATGCCCCACGGGCGGGGAAAGTCGCGTGAACGCGACTGAGGGAATCGTTTCCGCGTTGCGTGCGTCAGTCCTTGTTTCTCGACACGCGAAAGCTCGGCAACGAACCGGCGCGGAATCAAGTCGCTTGTGCTGAAAACTGAAAACTGTTTACCACCTGAAACGCCGCGCAGGCCATGTTCAGACCGCCGCCGGAGGCGCACATGACGACGACCTCGTTCGGCTTGAGTTTCCCTTCGCGGACGGCGTCGTCCAGCACCATCGGGATGCAGGCCGAGCCGGTGTAGCCCCACTTCCCCATGACGGTGTGGGTGCGCTCCAGAGGGAGTTCCAGTCTTTGCATGACCTCTTTGATCGTGCTCAGGTTGACCTGCGTGAAGAGGAAGAGCGCCACGTCTTCTTTCATCAAGCCGCACTTCGGGAGCACGTCGCCGACGATGGCGGGCCAGCCTTCGTTATTGACTGAGGCCGGATACTTTTTGGCGAAGCGGAGTTTGGCCCAGACGCCCTCTTGCAAAACATCCTCGGTGATAGGCATCCGCGTGCCGCCCGCGTAGATGCCCATGTGGTCGTGATAGCTCCCTTCGGCGACGAGCTTCGAGGCGAGGAAGCCGGGCCGGTCTTCGGCGGCTTGCAGAATCACGGCGCCCGCGCCGTCGGCGAAGATGGTCGCGGTCTTCTTCTCCGTCCAGTCGAGGTACTTGCTCATCGCATAAGCGCCGACGACGAGGACGTTCCGGTATGACGCATCGGCGATGACATACTTCGAGGCCGCGTCGAGCGCCGTCACGAAACCGGCGCAGGCGCTGTTGAGATCGAACGTGCCGGCGCGCTTCGCTCCGAGCCGGTGTTGGACGACGACCGAAGTGGCGGGAGAAATGTATTCGGGCGTGTCGGTGGCGAGCACGATGAGGTCGAGGTCTTCCGCGTTCAAGTTTGCCGATGCGAGCGCGCGGCGCGCGGCCTCGGTCGCAAGGTCGGCGGTGCTCTCGTCCGCCGCGCAGACGTGGCGCTCGCGGATGCCGAGCACCTCCGAGACGAACTCGTCCACGTCCTCGCCGAGCATCCGGCTGAGGTCTGCGTTCGTGATTACCTTTTCCGGCACGTAGGAGCCGGTGCCGGTGATGCGCGCATATATCATAAAATCAAACTCAGACGAAGGGGCTGGCGTCTAAGTGACGCTGGCTCGTCAAACGGTCGTTGAAGGTCGTCCAGCTGGCTATTGATTTGACTCGATGAACTCCATGACCGCGCGGTTAAACTCGTCGGCGCGCTCGATGAAGAAAGTGTGGCTGCCGCCCGCGACAACCCGCAACTCCGCGCCGGGGATGCGGGCGGCGAGGTTGTCGGAGTTTGCGGGCGGCACGATGTGGTCGGCGTCGCCGGTGATGACGAGCGTCGGCGCGCTGATCGCACCCACACGGGATGCGGAATCAAACGCGACGGCGGCTTGTAGTTGTCGTTGATAGACGTAATCCGGCACGCGATTCTCGGCGCGTAAAGATACCACGCGCCCGACCTCCGCGCGCTTCGCGCTCGATGTAGCCGGGCGTGAAGGCGAGCAGCAGATTCTCGCGCACGCGCTCTTCCGTGTTCAGCCCCTTCGTCGAGGCGATGGCCGCCAGCGTCTCCGCCGTGGGCGGGACGTGCTCCCGCGCCGCCGTGGCTCGTGCAGGCGAGAATCAGACATGCGCGTCATCTCTGGAAACCCAAGCGCGAACTCCTGCGCGACGAAACCGCCGAAGGACGCGCCGAGGATATGCGCGCTCTCGATGTCGAGCGCCGACAGCAGCGCGGCCACATCGTCGGCGATGTCCTTGATGGAGATCGCCTCGTCCCGCCACTCCGAGCGGGCGACGCCGCGCGGGTCGAAGACGATGAGTGCGAAAGCGTCGCGCGAAGGCCGGAACCTGCTTGAACCAAATCCACAGCCCGTTGCCGAAACCGGGGATGAGGACGAGCGGGTCGCCCTCACCGTGCGTTTCATAGTAGAGCCGCACATCGTTGAGTTGAACGTTAGGCATCAGAGCAGCGGGCAGCGGGCAGTTAGAGATTCAGAATTTGAAATCTCAAATTTGAAATTCAGGTTTTACTTGTCTTTACAACTGCCTGCTGCCCGCTGCCCGCTATTTCATCAATAACTGAGCTTAAAAGCGAACTGGATGACGCGCGGCCCGGCGCTCGTCTGCGTGATGCGACCGAAGGTCGCCGGCACGGAGATGTTGCTGTTCGGGTTGGCGAAGTTCGCCCAGTTGAAGAGGTTGAAAAATTCGGTGCGAAACTCGCCGCGCACGCGCTCGGTGAAAGGGATGAATTTCACCGCCGAGAAGTCCACGTTCTTCTGGCCCGGCCCGTTCAGGATGTTGCGACCCGTGTTGCCGAACGGCGCGTTGCGGTCGAAGAAACCGCCCGTCAGCGTCGAAGAGGCGAAGGCGCCGGTGTTGAAATACTGGTTGAGACGGTCTTGCGTGCGCCCGTCGAACTCGATCTGACCGGAGAAGCCGGGGCGGAAGTTGGCGCGCTGGATGGTGTTGTTGTCAGGCGCCTGTATGACGGAGAAAGGCAGACCCGACTGTAAAGTGAGGATGCCGTTCACCTGCCAGTTGTTGACGAGCCAGCGCGCCGGCGAATCTTTCCCGACGAGTCCGGGCAGGTCGTAGACGAAGCTCTTGACGAAGCGATGCGTGCGGTCATAGTCCGAGCGCCCGCGGTTCGTCTTCCAGTCGCGCTGGTCGCCGGGCGTGGAGATCAGTTCGTTGATCGTGCCGCCCGAATAGTAATCAATGGATTTGCCGTAGGTATAGGCGGCGAGGAACTGGAGGTTGCGGCTAAAGCGCTTGGTGACGCTCAACTGAAGCGAGTTGTAATTCGAGTTCGAAGTGGTCTGGACGTTCTGCAAACCGCCCGTCGCGTTCTTTTGCGCCGAAACGAAGGGCGCGAACGGCGCGGCGAAAGTGTTCGTCGTGGGGTTATAAATCGGCTGGTTGAGCGTCAGCAGTTGCAGCAGCTTCGTGCCCTTCGAACCGACGTAGCCGACTTCGAGCAGATAGTCTTCGGCGAACTCCCACTGCACGTTCGCGTTGTACTGCTGGATGTAGGGCGTCCGCAAATCCGGGTCAACGTAGACGCCGCTGATGAGAATGCCGAGCGGCGCGAGCGGCGAAGGGACGGTGGCGGCCACGGGGAACGTGCCGGGCTGCGGCACGGCGGCGAACGGCGTGGCGAGCGGTCGGAAAACGCCGACGCCGATGGCAAGATACGGGAAGTTGAAAAGCTGCGTGTTGGCGAAGCGCGTCGAGATGCGGTCGAAGTAGACGCCGTAGCCGCCGCGCACGGCGAGCGTGCCCGCGTCGTTCAGCCGATAGGCGAAGCCGACGCGCGGCGAGAAGTTATTCTTATCCTGCGGGACGAGCGTGTCTTCGACGAGCGGCACGCCCGGCAGAGGGTTCACGGCGTTGCCCGCCTGCACGAAACCGTTCGGCGACCCGGCGGGCGCGGCGAGCGTGCCCGCGCGAAACTGTTCAGGGATGAAGTTGACGAGCCGCCCGTACTTCTCTTTCGGCAGACCGTAAAAGTCGTAGCGCAGGCCGAGGTTCAAGGTCAGGCGGTCAGACACTTTCCAGTCGTCCTGCACGAAGCCCGATAGATCGTTCGTGCGGAAGGCGCGGTCGTAGACGCCGGAACCGATAATCGAAACCGACTGGCCGAGCAGGAAGTTCGTAAAGGTCGGGAAGATGAGCTGCCCGCGCGTGAAGGAGTTGAAGTAGAAGTTGACCTGCGAGCGACGGTACTCGGCGCCGACGCGGAGCCGGTGGCTGCCCGCGACGAGCGAGAGCGTGTCGGCGAAGGTGAACGAGTTGATGCGTGAGGATTGATCCGAGAGCGGCGACGAACCGAGGTTGAAGAGACCCGTCACGGAGATGGTCGGCAGGCCCGGAAACTGGTTGGCGAGCGGATTCGTGATACCGAACTGCTGCGCGGTGAAAGGCTCTTCCGGCACCGAGGTGACGCGCAGGCGGCTAAAGCCGAACCGCGCCTGATTGATGACGTTGGCATTGAAAACGTATGTGTCGGTGATGGACGTGAGCGCCTGAATGATGTCGAGGTCGCCGCCCGTGCCCGGCAGTTGCAACGGCCCGTTGCCTAAGCCCGCGAAGTTGTAGTTCGACTGAAAGGTCGGGTTCGAGGCGAAGAAGTTCTTCACCGCGAGCGTGTGGCTCTGATCGAACACGTAGTCGAAGTTCGCGTTGAACTGGTTCTCACGAAACGTCGAGACGCCGGAGCGCGGCGTCAGCACGCCCGCGAGCGGCGCGAGTCCCGTCGTCGCGGTTCGGCGAAGGGATGGCGAACTCGCCCGAAGGCAGACGCGCGTTCAGGAGCGCGACCGTGATGGGGTTGATGTTCGCGACCGGCAGCCGAAGGCCGCCGCCAACCCCGCCGCCGTGCGGTTGTCGTCGCGCAGGCCCGCCGGGAGAATCGGAAACGTGAGACTGTTGTTGAGCGACGCGCCGTTGCGCTCTCTGGTGCCCTGATACGAGCCGAAGAAGAAGAATTTTTCTTTGACGATGGGGCCGCCGAGCGGTGCCGCCGAACTGGTTGCGGTTGAGAACGGGACGCGGACGGCCCGCCGCGTTGAGGAAAAAGTCGTTGGCGTTCAGCGATGTTGCGGAAAAACTCGTAGATGTTGCCGTGAAAATCGGAGTCGCCGGAGCGCGTGACGGCCTCGACGTTGCCGCCGCGTTGCGCCCCTGCGTGGCGTCGTAGAGCGAGGTCTGGACGATGAACTCCTGCAACGTGTCCGTGGCCGGCACCGCGATGTTCGGCGTCGAGTTAGTGCCGACGGAGTTCGGCGTCAATGCCGTTGATGCGGACGCTGTTCGAGGTCGTTCGCTGGCCGTTGACGGAGATGATGGCGTCGCCGCGCCCCAACTCCGTGTTGTTTGAGACGCTCGCCGAGGTGCCGGGCGAGAGCGTCAGAAGCTGCTGGAAGTTGCGCGTCGGGAGGGGCAGTTGCCTGAGCGTCTCGCCCTGTAATGACGCGCCCCACCTGCGCAGCTTTCCGCCGCACGAGCGACCCCTGCCCCTGATCCGTCACCGTCACTGTCTTGCCCTGAAGGGTCGGCGCGAGCATGAGATCGTTGAGCGTCGTCGTCTGCGTCACGTTGACGGTCGCGCTCTCGACCAAGATGCGTCCGAACCCCTGCGCCGAGACTTCGATTTTGTAGCGGCCCGCCGGCAGAAGCAGCACAGCGAAGTTGCCGTCGCCGTCCGTCTCGACCTGCCGCGCGGCGCCTGTGTCGAGGCTGGTCACGATGACGGACGCGCCCGCGACGCGCCCGCCCTGCTGGTCGGAGACCGTTCCCGTGATCTGGCCCGTGGCGCCCTGCGCGTACGCGCCCGGAGCAAGCGCGCACGCGAGCAGTGCGAGCGCGGCCAAGCGATTCAGTGAAAACATCTTGAGCTTACCTCCTGCGAAATTGTGGGCGATGCGCCCGGCGTCAGAAATAAAAACGAACGTCCGTCTTTCTTGCTCCGCCAGCGCCGAATGGTTTGTCTGTCCGGCAACTAATTCTCCGTAAATTAAGTTGGCTTGCGTTTTCTTCTCACACGCTGCACACTACCGGGCATGAGAAAAGAACACGTCAAACTAACCGCAGCCGATCAGAACTATTTAGAATCCCTGTTGTCGAAAGGTGCACTCAGCGCCAAAGTGTTCAAACGCGCCACGGCGTTGCTCGAACTCCATCGCGGCAAGACGCTGCACGCGGTCGCCGAGACCTTGCAAGTCAATTACTACACGGTCGCCACTTGGCGCAATAATTACCACGCCGGAGGGTTGCAAGCCTTGACCGATAAACCACGCTCAGGCCGCCCCATAGAAATAGACGGCAAGCAACGAGCGAAGATCACCGCGCTGGCTTGTAGTGCGGCGCCGGAAGGCCATGCCCAGTGGTCCTTGCGGTTGTTGGCAGAGCGCATTGTTGAACTCGGCTATTGCGACAACATTTCGCACACGAAAGTCGCCCGCATCTTAAAAAAAACGAACTCCAGCCGCATCTCAAAAAGACGTGGTGTCTTGGTCACCTAACGAGTCAGTTTATCGCGCAGATGGAACAGATTCTGTCGTTGTACGCCTTACCATATGACCCGCTCTATCCGGTCGTCTGTTTTGATGAACGCCCGTGTTTTTTGATTGGCGAGGTGGTTGACGCCCTAGCCCTGCAAGCCGGACGCACGGCGCGCGAGCATTATGCTTATACCAAGCATGGGTCGTGCGCCTTGCTCGGCGCCATTGAACCCCTGACGGGCAAACGAAGCGCGGAAGTTTACGAGCAACGAACTAAAAAAGAATACGCGCTCTTTATGAAAGAACTAGCGGCACAGTACCCGGAGGCCCTCAAGATTCGCGTCGTCCAAGACAACTTGAACACGCACAACGCGAGTTCTTTCTACGAACACTTGCCGGCGGCGGAAGCTTTTGAGCTCGCGCAACGTTTTGAGTTTTATTACACGCCGAAGAGTGCCAGTTGGCTCAACATGATTGAGATCGAGTTCTCGGCGCTGGCGCGGCAGTGCTTGAAGCGGCGCATCCCAACACAGGAGTTGTTGGCAAAAGAAGTCTTGGCGATTGTCAAAGAGCGTAGCGACAAGCAAATCCGAATCAATTGGCAGTTCTCAATTGAATCAGCCAGAACGAAACTCAATCGTCATTATCATCAAAAAGTTAATGCGGATAATCCGCTGTGCCTGAAAACTTAATTCTACGGAGTACTGAGATCTCTCCGCTTCTCTCAAATGATCGCCGGACGCGGCCCGCGCTCGTCGAGGGCGGCGCGGGTCGGGTTCATGTCACGCGGCTGGCGCGCGCGCTTTTCAGTTTTTCCGGCCTCATCACGCCCCGGATGAAGATGTCCGTGAGGGTTGTGATGACGCGGTCGTCGCTCATCCCCAGATGGCGATTGCCGCCGAACAGTTTTTCAACCAGAAAATAGTTGAAGAACTGCATGTAGGCCGCCGTAAAACCGACCGCCGGGTCAATCCCGTCGTGGAGAGCGTTCTCGCTTCGGAGCTTCTCGAAGTAAGGGCCGAAGCGGCGGCGCAGGTTTTTCGCCAGTCCGTCGAACATCTTCCGGAAGTGGCGGTTCTCGAACTCCAACACGTCAATGTACATCAGCAGCCAGAAGTCCGAGTGCGCGCTGACAAGGTCTTTAATCAACCGCCCGAATCGGACGAGGCTCTCCCGGGTCGAAGGCTCTTCGATCTCGTCGAAGATGTCGCGCAAACGAGCGTCAATCACCTTCTGGTAGCGGGCGATGATGGATTCGAGGATGTCTTCCTTGGTCTTGTAGTAGTTATAGAGGTTGCCGAGCGAGGTGCCGGCTCCCTGCGCGATGTCGCGCATCGAGGTGGCATGGAAGCCGCGCTTGATGAACAGTTCCTTCGCCGCCTCTTCGATGCGGCCCCTTTTTTCTTCCAGAACTTCGCGGCTCAACTTCGGCATAAAAAAAACGAACGTCCGCCTTTTTAGCCGAGTAAGGGAATTTGTCAACAATTATTATGAGCCGGGACGCCGCGAGCGAAAGAGCCGGGCATTCTGAAAAGGATGGACACGTCAACCGCCAGTGTGTTAATGAGGCGGACGCACGCTCGATACGAAAACATAATGCCACGTGATAGCGCATGAATAATCTTGAAGAAAAGTTCGCTTCCCTGCTCTCCGGCATCCGCGATTTTATCCGCACAGAGGTGCTGCCGCTCGAACCGGAGTTCCTGCATCGTCCCTTCCGCGAGTTGCTGCCCACGCTCGGCGAGAAGCGGCGGCGCGTCAAAGAACTAGGGCTGTGGGCGCCGCAACTGCCCGCGGAGTATGGCGGACTCGGCCTCACGCTCTCCGAGTTCGCGCACGTCAGCGAAGAGCTGGGACGCACGCCGCTCGGCCATTATCTTTTCAACTGTCAGGCTCCGGACGCGGGCAACCTCGAAGTGCTCATCGCGCACGCGACGCCAGACCAGAAAGAAGCATACCTATTGCCGCTCGCGCGCGGCGAGGTGCGGAGTTGTTTCTCGATGACCGAGCCGGAGCATCCCGGCTCGAACCCCGTGTGGATGAGCACGACCGCCGTGCGTGACGGCGACGATTACGTCATCAACGGACACAAGTGGTTCACCTCCGCGGCGGACGGGGCGGCGTTCGCCGTCGTGATGGCCGTCACCGACGCGGAAGCGCCGCGTCCGCACAAGCGAGCCAGCCAGATCATCGTGCCGACCGACACGCCGGGCTTTCGCATCGTTCGCAACGTCAGCGTGATGGGCCACGAAGGGAGCGACTACGCGAGCCACGCCGAAGTCGTCTATGAAAACTGCCGTGTGCCGCCGGAACCTGCTGGGCGCGCGTGGGCGAAGGCTTTCGCATCGCGCAGGAGCGTCTGGGGCCGGGGCGCATCCACCACTGTATGCGCTGGGTCGGCATCTGCGAGCGCGCCTTCGAGTTGATGTGCCGAGCGCGCGGCGCGGAGAGAGCTTGCGCCCGGCGTCCCGCTCGGCAGCAGGCAGACGGTGCAGGAGTGGATCGCCGAGAGCCGCGCCGAGATCAGCGCCGCGCGGCTGCTCGTGCTCCACACCGCCGAGAAGCTCGACGCGGAAGGGCCGTCCGCCGTGCGCGATGACATCTCGCTCATCAAATTCTACGTGGCGGGCGTCATGCACAGAGTCCTCGACCGCGCGGTGCAGGTGCACGGCGCGCTGGGCCTGACGGATGACACGGTGCTCGCCTATCTGGTACAGGCACGAGCGCGCGGCGCGCATCTACGACGGGCCGGACGAGGTGCACAAGTCGGTGGTGGCGCGAAGCGAGCTAAGGAAGTACGGCGTCGAGGTAACAATCTGAGGAGGCACAGGGACGTGGACGCGCGCGACAATTTGAAAGACGGGCCGCGTGAGGTGCGCGCGGGCGAAGAGTTGGACGAAGAGAAGCTGCTCGCTTATCTTCGCGCACACCTGCCGGAGATCGAAGGGCCGCTCGCGGTCGAGCAGTTCCCCGCCGGCTTCTCGAATCTGACATATCTCGTGCGCGACGGCGTGCGTGAGTTCGTGCTGCGCCGCCCGCCGTTCGGGTCGAAGGTCAAGACGGCGCACGACATGGGGCGCGAATTCCTGATCCTGTCGCGCCTGCGTCCGGTCTATGCGAAAGTCCCGCGCCCGCTGCTCTACTGCGACGATGAATCGGTGCTCGGCGCGCACTTCTATCTGATGGAGCGGGTCGGCGGCGTCATTCTGCGTGCGCGCCCGCCGGCAGGCTTGGAGTTGTCGCCGGAGTTGATGCGCCGTGTGTCCGAGTCGTTCGTCGAGAACCTCGCCGAGATTCACGCGGTTGATTACGTCGCGGCTGGCTTGAGTGAGTTGGGACGGCCCGAAGGCTACGTCGCGCGGCAGGTCGAAGGGTGGACGAAAAGATTTTACGCGGCACGCACGGATGACGTGCCCGCCATCGAAAAACTCGCGCGGTGGCTGGCCGACAACACGCCGCCCGAACGGGGCAGCGCGTTGATTCATAACGATTACAAGTACGACAACGTGGTCTTTGCGCCGGGCGACCTCGCGCGCGTCGTGGCGCGGTGCTCGATTGGGAGATGGCGACTATCGGCGACCCTTTGATGGATTTGGGGACGACGCTCGGCTACTGGGTTGACGAGGACGACCCCGAAGAGTGGCGGCGGCTGGGGTTCGGGTTGACAACGCTGCCGGGGAACCTCAGTCGCCGCGAAGTGATCGAGCGTTACACGCGGCTGTCGGGGCGCGAGACGGGCGATGCGGTCTTTTACTTCGCTTACGGCCTGCTCAAGATCGCCGGCATCGTGCAGCAGATTTATTACCGCTACCGGCAAGGCTTGACGAAGGACGCGCGATTCGCGCACCTCGGCACACTGGTTCAAGCCTGCGGTGAATTGGGGCAACGCGCGATTGAAAAGCGACGGGTGGACGCGCTGGGTTGAGATGTTTCAAGACGGCTTGCGACTATGGCGGTTTGCAATTGCGTGAACTCTGGGGGCGCAAGCGTCCTCGCTTGCAAGCGTGCACAGCACGCACACGATTCGCGCCCGGTCGGGCGCTCAGGCAAGCGAGGACGCTTGCGCCCCCAGGAAGACTGCTCTTTTGCACGACTACATTCAATTGCAACTCAATGTAAACGGTAAATCAGACGGGCGGCTCGCCGGTTGGTGTGAGGACTCTGGCGACGACGATGGTGGTGTCATCCTCAAGACGACGGTCGCCGGTGAAGCGCTTCATCTCGGCGTAGATGGCTTCGCACAACTCATTGGCGCGGAGACCCGCGTTGCGGCGCACGAAACGTTCCAGCCGCACCATCCCGAACATCTCGCCCTTCCGGCTCTCGGCCTCGACGAGGCCGTCGGTGTAGAGCAAAAGCAGATCGCCGGGCACAAGATCAATGAACTCCTCGTCGTAAAGAGTGTCGGCGAAGATGCCGAGCACCGTGCCCCCGGTCTTCAAATAGCGGCGCTTGCCGTCGGGGCGAAAGAGAATCGCGGGGTTGTGCCCGGCGTTGCTGTAGGTGAACCGCCGCCGCCGCAAATCCAGCACGCCGTAGAAGGCGGTGACAAACTGATTTGGCTTCTGGATTTCGTGCAGCAGGTTGCTGACGCGGTGGAAGATGGTGCGGATGGCGTAGTTGTTTCTGATTTCGGCGCGCAGAAAGGCGCGGAAGCTCGCCATGATGAGCGAGGCGGGAATTCCCTTCCCCGACACGTCCGCGACGACGACGCCGAGGTGGCCGTGGACGATGGGAATAAAGTCGAAGTAGTCGCCGCCGATGTCTCTGGAAGGGATGTTGATGCCGGCGATGTCGAGGCCCTGCCACTCAGGCGGCGTCGCCGGCAGAAGACTGAGCTGCACCTCGCGCGCGATACGCAGTTCCTCTTCGAGCTGCTTCTTTTCCAATAGCTCGCGCTGCCGGCTGGCCCGGTCAATGGCGATGGCGACCTGCGTCGCCAGCACCGACAGCAGCTCCAAATCTTTTTCCGTGAAACTGCCCGGCTGGTCGCTCTCCAGCGCAAACGCACCGATGGTCTGTCCCTCGCTCGTGACGGGCACGGCGATTTGGCTGCGCGTCTCTTCGCGCAGATTCGCATCGTAGGAGCCTGCCTCCATGTCTGACGCGAGGATGCTCTCGCCGGAGGTGACGACCCACCCGACGCTCCCGCCGTAATTCTCAAGCGCGACGGGGACGAGGCCCGCCTCTTCATAGCCACGCCCGGCCACGCAACTGATCGTCCGCTCTTCGGCGTCGAGCAGGAAGATGCCTGCGCCGTCGTGCGGGATCATTTCGCCGACCGATGCGACGATGAAGTTGAGCACTTCGCTCAACTCCGGCGACGTGTTGATCTTGCGATTGATCTCGACCATCAACCGCAGTTTGGTCCCACCCTTGGGGCTGGTGACGAACCGCGCGATGCGAGCCGAGAGAGCGCGTTTCCGCCTGACCATAACGAATCACCTTTTTCTTCGCGGCTGGTTAATCCGATTCTTCCGACCAAAGACATACCCGCACGGGTGCGGTAAGTTTATCGCATGAGGCGAACTGTACCTTAAGGTTCTTGTTGCCATCAGGTAGCTGAAAGCCTACTCAAGTCGCCGCGGAGAGGCAACTTGACGCGCTGGCTTCAATTGTTTCGATTTTGGTCAGAGGCTATTCACGACCGGCTGCGGGGCGATAAGGTGCAGCCAGTGCCGGTAACGCGGGTCGCGCCCGGCGGTCGCGTCGAAGAAGGCGCTTTGTATCTGCTCGGTGATGGGGCCGCGCCGACCACCGCCAATCACCTGCCCATCAACTTCGCGGATCGGCGTCACCTCGGCGGCGGTGCCGGTGAAGAAGGCTTCGTCCGCCGCGGTGATGTCTTCGAGTTGCAACGGCCCGGTCTCAATCGCGTAGCCGAGGTCACGCGCGATGTGAATGACGGCATCGCGCGTGATGCCGAGCAGGATCGAGTGTCGCTCGTCGTTCGTGCGGAGCCGTCCGTCTTTCACGACGAAGAGATTTTCACCGGAGCCTTCCGCGAGCCGACCTTCGGCGTCTAAGAGCAGCGCTTCGGCGAAGCCGCGGCTCGTCGCGTCGCGCACGGCGAGGATCGAATTCAGATACTGTCCGCAGGCTTTCGCCGTCGTCGGCATCATCCGCGAATGAAACTTGATCCATGGCGAGACCGTGACGCGCACGCCCGTCTCCAACCCCTCGTCGCCGAGATAGGCCGCCCACGGCCAAGTGAGGATGACGACTTCGACCGGGCATTCGCGCGGGTGGACGCCGAGCGTGTGGCTGCCGTAAAAACAGATGGGCCGCACGTAGCAACCGCGAAAGTCGTTGAGACGGATGACCTCCGAAATCGCCTCTTCGAGTTCGCGCGGCGTGTAAGGAATCTCCATCTGATAGGCCGCCGCCGAGGCATAGAGACGTTCGAGATGCGCGTCCAGACGGAAGGCCGCCGGGCCGTCTTCCGTTTCGTAACACCGCACGCCCTCGAAGACGCCGCTCCCGTAGTGCAGCGCGTGCGCCGACACGTGCACGGTCGCCTCGTCCCAGCGCACGCACGCGCCATTCATCCACACCCATTTCGTCAACTCAAAAGTCATCTTCACACCGCCCGGCAAATGGATTCGCGCTCATGCGTTCATGGCGGGCGGGATGCCTGCGCTCCCGGCGCCACGCCTCGTGCGTGCACTCACGCACCGTCCGTCTTCGTCAACTTCGAGCAGCCGCGCCGTCGCCCCGACACCCGCGCGGCGGAAGTTGCCGGCAATCGTCTCGCCGATCTCGTCGAAGTTATCGCGCGCTAAAGCGAGGACGCTCGGCCCGGCGCCGCTCAATGCGATACCGACAAGACCCGGCAAGCGCGGCATCGAGAGGGCGTCGGCGAGGCCCGGTACGAGGTCGCGGCGGTGCGGCTGGTGCAGGCGATCCTGCATCGCCTCCCACACGAGTTCGTCCGCGCCCGCTTCGAGCGCCGCGCCGAAGAGGGCCGCGCGCTGAAGGTTATACACGGCATCCGCGCGCGTGACCGTGGCCGGCAGCGCCGCGCGGGCGCGCGCGGTGTCGAGCGGGACGTGCGGCGAGACGACGACGATTTTGATGTCGCGCGGCCAGCGGCGCTTGACCGCCAGCACTTCGCCGTCATCCTTGACGCAGGTCGTCACCCATCCGCCGAGCAGAGACGCCGCGACGTTATCGGCGTGGCCTTCGAGTTCCGACGCATAGCGCAGCGCGGTCTCGTCCGGCAGTTCGCGTTCGCAGACGGTCGCGGCGAGCACGAGGCCCGCGACGATGGCCGCCGCGCTGCTGCCGAGGCCGCGCCCCAAAGGGATTTCGTTTCGCACGGCGAGACGCACCGGCGGCAGGCTCCAGCCCTCGCGCTCCGTGGCGACGCGCATCGCGCGAAAAATCAGATTCTCGGCGGCGCGCGGCAGCGCCGCGTCCGCCCCTTCGCCGGAACTGCGGACGCGACACGGCTCGCCTGAATCGTGCGCGACGGAGGCGCGGACGGTCAGGTATAAGCGCAGGGCGAGGCCGAAGCAGTCGAACCCCGCGCCGAGGTTCGACGTTGAAGCGGGCACGCGCACCTCGACGCGTCGCCCACGATGCGGAACGGCGTCGCCTTCGCGCTCATTGATGACGATCAAGGCTTCACGTCCCATCCGTTCAGTCGAGACCTCCCGCCTTGTCTTCGCCCCGCGCCGCGCGGTCGAGTTGTTCGAGAATCGCCGCCTTCGTCGCTTGCACGCGAACGGGCGCGTTGGCGTAAGTGCTCTTGAGCCGCCGCTCGTCTTTCGTCCCTTCGCCCGCGCGGTCGTGTGCGCGCAAAGTCTCGCGGTGGTAGTTGATAACGTAATCGGCGTCTTTCAACACGTGGCCCGTCAGCACGGCGACGACCGACTCGCCGGCGCGGATAAATCCACTGCTGACCAGATGCCTGATGCCCGCCACGGTCGTCGCCGACGCAGGCTCGCAGCCCACGCCGTCGCGCCCGATGACGGCCTTCGCATCCGCAATCTCCTGCTCGCTCACGGAGAGCACGCGCCCGCCCGTCCAGCGCACCGCGCGCAACGCCTTCTTCCAAGAGACGGGATCGCCGATCTTGATGGCCGTCGCCAGCGTTTGCGGGCGCCCGATTGGTTGAAACGAATCCTCGAAAACCTCTTCCGGCGCAAGCTGCCCGTCGAACGGCGCGCTCGCGCTGCTTGAGAACATGCGCGCGAACGGCGCGGACTCTTCGGCCTGCACGACGCTCAGACGCGGCAGACGGTCAATCACGCCGAGGTCGAATAGTTCCTTGAACCCTTTGCCGAGCGCGGAGCTATTGCCGAGGTTGCCGCCCGGCACGACGACGTGATCGGGCACTGTCCACGCAAGTTGTTCGAGCAGTTCGGCGGCGACCGTCTTCTGGCCCTCGATGCGGAACGGGTTGATCGAGTTGACGAGGTAGATGCTCTCATCCTCGGCCAACTCGCGCACCGCGCGCATCGCATCGTCGAAGTTGCCGTCGAGTTCCAGCACCCGCGCGCCATAGTCGAGGCTCTGCGCCAGCTTGCCGTGACTGACCTGTCCGTGCGGCACGAAGATGGCGCACGTCAAATTGGCTCGCGCGGAGTATGCCGCGAGGCTCGCCGCCGTGTTGCCCGTGCTCGCGCAGACGACCGTGCGCGCGCCGAGGACGACGGCTTGCGTGACGGCGACGGTCATCCCCGTGTCTTTGAAAGAGCCGGTCGGGTTGCACCCTTGATGTTTGAGCTTGAGCGCGTCCAGTTCGCAGTAGGCGGCGGAGCGCGGCGCGTCGTAAAGCGGCGTGTTGCCTTCATCGAGCGTGACGACGGGGGCCGCATCATCGAACGGCAGCAGCTCTCGGAAGCGCCACACGCCGCTCCGGTCGCGCGCGTCCGCGGATGCGCGCCGCGCACGCCACACGGCGCGCAAACTTTCCGCGTCGCTCAATCCTGCCCTGTCGTCTTCGACATCCAGCAGGCCGCCGCAACGCGGACAGACGTAGAGCCGTTCGTTGATGCCGTAACGCGCTCCGCACGCAGGCTCGGCGCAGCGTTGCGACGCGCGCGCGGCGACAGTCTCCCCCGTTGGCACTGGTGAGTTCATACCCCGATCAGTTCTCGCGTGCCCTCGTCGAAACGTGATTCGCGTTGGTGCAGGTTGAACTCGTGATGCACCGCCGCCATCGCGTCGCGCATCGCGCGCGCCTCGACGACGAACGAGACGTTATACTCGGAAGAGCCTTGCGCGATGGCGATGATATTGACGCCGCGCCGCCCCAAAGCGCTGAACAAGCGCCCGGCTATCCCCGGCGTCCCGCGCATGTTCTCGCCCACCACCGCGACGACCGCGATCTCCGCGTCCACGTTGATGTGCTCGACCTGATGGTGCGCGAGGTCGTCGGCGAAAGTGCGCCGGAGCGCCTCGACCGTGCGCCCGGCCTCATCCGTGTTGACGATAAAGCAGATGTCGTTCTGCGAAGACGCCTGCGAGATCATCAGGATGTTGGCGCGCGCGGTGGCCGCCGCCGTAAAGGTGCGCGCCGCGATGCCGAGCACATCCACGATGCCGCGCCCGCCGACGGTAATCATGCTCACTCCCGCGATGGCCGTGATTGCACGCACGCCGTTCCGCGAAGGATGTCCGACCGGCGTGATCTTCGTGCCGGGCTTCTTCGGCGCGAAGCTGTTGCGAATCCAGACGGGAACACCGGCCTCCGCGACGGGGCGCAGCGTCTTCGGATGTAAGACCTTCGCGCCGAAGTAGGCCAACTCCGCCGCCTCGGCGTAGGAGATTTCGCCGATGGTGCGCGCGTCCTCGACGAGACGCGGATCGGCGGTCATCACGCCGTCCACGTCCGTCCAGATAACTATCTCCGAAGCGTCGAGCGCCGCGCCGAGAATCGTCGCCGAATAGTCCGAGCCGCCGCGCCCGAGCGTCGTCAACACGCCGCGCCGCGTAGCTCCGATGAATCCCGTCACGATTGGCGCCAGCCCTTCGTCGAGCAGCGGCAGCAGGCGCGTCGTCGCCCGCTCGCGCGTCTCGTCCATCAGCGGTTCGGCCCGCCCGTGCTCTTCATCCGTGACAATCAACTCCGTCGCTTCGATGGGCACGGACCGCACGCCCATCTCGCAAAGCACGCCGGCCATGAGCCGCGCCGACAGACGCTCGCCCACGCTCGAAATGGCGTCGAGCGCGCGCGGCATCAACTCGCGCAGCATCGCCGTCCCCTGACAGAGCATCGCCGCCTCGCCGATGATTCGCTCGATCTCCGTCGCAAGCTCCCCGCGCCGCGCCTCGTCCGAGATAAGCGCCGTGAGAGCCGCCGCGTGCTGCGCGCTTAGAGCCTCACGCAATTCCGCGCCCGCCCCCGCGTCGCCGCCCGCCGCAGCGTGCGCCGCCGCGACCAGACGGTTCGTCACGCCGCTCATCGCCGACACGACGGCCACGACCCCGCCGCGCCGCGCCGCGCCCGCGATGATCTCCGCCGCCGCACGGATGCGCGCCGCGTCGCCCACCGACGTGCCGCCGAACTTCATCACCTGCAAATCTTCTCTCATGGCGTTCGTTAAGAGTATTTCTTATCTTGAGTATATGGAAGCCGGAATTTCACCACCGCAGACACAGAGAACACAGAGGGAGCACGGAGAATTTCAAATCCCAAACCGTTCAAGCCTCCGTGCTATCTCCGTGCCCTCTGTGCCTCTGTGGTGAACTGTCGTTTGCCCCGAACTCAACTACAACTCCATCTAACTCTTCACCCATGTCATCCGCCCGCGGCGCTTCCCCATCTTTCACCAGCTTGTACTCGACCGCATCCACCAGCGCACGCCAGCTCGCCTCGACGATATTCGTCGAGACGCCGACCGTGCCCCACTGCTGCCGCCCCGTCGCTGGAACTGATGAGCACGCGCACGAGGCTCGCCGTGCCCGACAAGCTGCCGGTGATGACACGCACCTTGTAATCAACGAGCCGCACCTCGGCGAGCGAGGGGTAGAATTTTTCGAGCGCGCGACGCAGCGCGTGGTCGAGCGCGTTGACCGGCCCCGTGCCGCTCGCCGCCGTGTGTTCGACGCGCTCGCCGACTTTGACTTTGATCGTCGCCTCGCTCATCGGCATCAGCGCGCCCCGGTGCTCGTCTATGACGCGAAAGCCGAGCAGCTCGAAATAAGGCCGGTGCCTTCCCTCCATCCGCCGCGCGAGCAACTCGAAGCTGGCCTCCGCCGCCTCGAACTCGTAGCCGTCGTTCTCCAAACGCTTCAGCTCTTCGAGGACGCGCCCGCCTTCCGGCAGTTCCAGCCCCAACTCGCGCGCCTTCGCAACGAGGTTCGAGCGACCGGCGAGGTCTGAGACGAGGATGCGGCGACGATTGCCGACCGCTTCCGGCGCGATGTGCTCGTAGGTGCGCGGGTCGCGCTCGACCGCCGAGACGTGGACGCCGCCCTTGTGCGCGAACGCGCTGTCGCCGACGAACGGCGCGCTCGATGCAAGAGCGACGTTTGCCAACTCGCTGACAAAACGCGCCGTCTCGCGCAAGCGTCCCAGCCGCGCGCGTCCGACGCTCGTCTCGCGCCCTGATTTCAATTCCAGATTCGGAATGACCGAGCACAGGTTCGCGTTGCCGCAACGCTCGCCGTAGCCGTTGATCGTGCCCTGCACGTGGACGGCCCCCGCGACAACGGCGGCGAGCGTGTTGGCGACCGCGAGTTCTCCATCGTTGTGGCAGTGGACGCCGAGCGGCGTGGCGATGTTTTCCGCGACCACGCGCACGGCGCGCGCGATCTGTTCCGGGTGGCTCCCGCCGTTCGTGTCGCAGAGCACGATGCGCGCCGGGCCGCCCTCCGCCGCCGCGCGCAACGTCGCCAGAGCGTATTCGGCGTCGGCGGCGTAACCGTCGAAGAAATGCTCGGCGTCATAAATCACGAACGGCACGCGCGCCGCGAGGTAGCGGACGGTGTCTGAAATAATCTCAAGATTCTCTTCGTGAGAGAGGCGCAACGCCTCCGTCACGTGCAGGCCCCACGATTTACCGAAGACGGTGACGACCGGCGTCTCCGCCCTCAGCAACGCCTGTATGCTCGGATCACTCTCACACGAAAAACTCTTGCGCCGCGTCGCGCCGAAGGCAGCGAGGCGCGCGTGTCCCAGCTTCAACGTGCGAGCGCGCTCGAAGAATTCCACGTCACGAGGGTTCGAGCCGGGCCAGCCGCCCTCGATGAAGTCCACGCCGAGCGCGTCGAGGTGTTCGGCGATACGGCGCTTGTCCTCGACCGAGAAGTTCACGCCCTCGCCCTGCGACCCGTCGCGTAAAGTCGTGTCGTAGATTTCAATGCGATTGCTCATAGCTTGTCTTAAGTCAGAACCGCCTGCGGTAGCGGGCGGGTTTTGCCCACGCCAGCACCCGCCCGCTACCGCAGGCGGTATCTGACCCTCAATCCGTCACCGCGCCGAGGCTGCTCGAAGACACGAGCCGCGCGTACTTCGCCAGCACGCCGCGCGTGTAGCGCGCCGTGGGCGGCGTCCACGCCGCGCGGCGTCGCGTCAATTCCTCATCCGCAACGTTGAGTTGCAACAAACGCGCCTCCGCGTCAATCGTGATCGAGTCGCCCTCTTCGACGAGCGCAATCGTGCCGCCCGTCGCCGCCTCCGGCGCGACGTGGCCGACGACCATCCCGTAGGTGCCGCCCGAAAAACGCCCGTCCGTGATAAGCGCCACGGCGTCGCCCAATCCCGCGCCGATGATGGCGGAAGTGGGCGCGAGCATCTCGCGCATACCGGGGCCGCCCTTCGGCCCTTCGTAACGAATGACGAGAACATCGCCCGGTTCGATGGAGCCTGAGAGAATCGCCGCGAGACATTTTTCTTCCGAATCGAAGACGCGCGCCGGGCCGGTGATTTGCGGATGCTTGACGCCGCTGATTTTCGCCACGGCGCCTTCCGTGGCAAGGTTGCCTTTGAGGATGGCGAGATGCCCCTGCGCGTAGAGCGGCTGGTCGAATGGACGAATCACGTCTTGATCTTCGCGCGGCGCGTCGGGCACGTCGGCGAGAACTTCGGCGATTGTCTCGCCCGTGATCGTGAGAGCATCACCGTGCAGCAGTCCCGCCGCGAGCAGCATCTTCATCACCCGCGGGATGCCGCCGGCCTTGTGCAAATCCGTGGCGACGTAGCGGCCCGATGGCTTCAGGTCGCAGAAGACCGGCACGCGCGCACGCATCGTCTCAAAGTCGTCGAGTGCGAGCGGCACTTCCGCCGCGTGCGCGATGGCGAGCAGGTGCAGCACGGCGTTCGTCGAGCCGCCGACGGCCATCACCACCGCCATCGCGTTCTCGAAAGCTTTGCGCGTGAGGAGTTGCCGGGGCAGAAGCTCGCGCCGCACCGCCTCGGCCAGCACTGTGGCGGAGAGGGCCGCGCTCTCCGCCTTCTCCTCATCCTCGGCGGCCATCGTCGAAGAGTAAGGCAGGCTCATGCCCATCGCCTCGATGGCCGAGGACATCGTGTTCGCCGTGAACATCCCGCCGCACGAACCCGCGCCCGGACAGGCGCGGCGCTCGACTTCGAGCAGTTCCGTCTCGCCAATTCGATTCGCGCAGAACTGCCCGACGGCCTCGAACGCGCTGACGACCGTCAGGTCTTGGCCCTCGTAATGACCGGCCTTGATCGTCCCGCCATAGACGAAAATCGCGGGGATGTTCATGCGCGCGATGGCGATGAGCGCGCCGGGCATATTCTTGTCGCAGCCGCCGACGGCGAGCACGCCGTCCATGCTCTGCGCCTGACACGCGGTCTCGATGGCGTCGGCGATCACCTCGCGCGAGACGAGGCTAGTACTTCATCCCCTCCGTGCCCATCGAAATGCCGTCGCTCACGGTGATGGTGCCGAAGACTTGCGGCATCACGCCCGCCTCGCGCAAGGCTTCGATGGCGCGCTCGGCCAGCACGTTCAGCCCCATGTTGCACGGCGTGATGGTGCTGTAGCCGTTCGCCACGCCGATGATCGGCTTCTCGAAATCGCCGTCGCCAAAACCGACCGCACGCAGCATCGCGCGGTTCGGCGCACGCTCGACGCCGTGTGTGATTGCCCTGCTTCTGTGGTTGTCACTCATAACTTTGGAAGGGATGAGGGATGAGGGATGAGGGATGAAAAAGAAACCGCTCAACTTGAGCTACTTACTTTCATCCCTCATCCCTCATCCCTCATCCCTTAGCTTCCGGTGCTTGAACGTCCGCTCGCCGCTGTTGTAACTGGCGACCGTGTGGCCGTCGCCGACGAGCTTGTATTTGTAAGTGGTGAGGCCGTCGAGACCGACGGGGCCGCGCGCGTGGAGCTTGCCGGTGCTGATGCCGAGTTCCGCGCCGAGTCCGTAGCGGAAGCCATCGGCGAAGCGCGTCGAGGCGTTGTGATAGACGCCCGCCGCATCCACCGTCTCCATGAAGCGCGCCGCCGCTTCCCCGTCTTCCGTCACGATTGACTCAGTGTGACGCGAGCCGTACTGCTCGATGTGCCGCACGGCCTCGTCAAAGCCGGCGACGGTTTTGATTGAAACGATGAGATCGGAATACTCGGTCGCCCAGTCTTCATCATTCGCCGCGACATGTTCATGCGTTGAGACGAGCGCGGCGGTGCGCGGGCAGGCGCGCACTTCGACGCCGGCTGAACGCAGCGCGGCGACGAGTTCGGGCAACAACTTCGCGGCCACGTCTTCGTGGACGAGCACGGTTTCCGCCGCGTTGCAGGCCGCCGGGTATTGCGTCTTTGAATCCACGCAGACGGCGAGCGCCTTTTGCAAATCAGCGGCGCGGTCAACGTAGACGTGGCAGACGCCTTCACCGTGGCCGAGGACGGGGATACGACTGTTGGCGGCGATGTGCCGGACGAACTCCTGCGAGCCGCGCGGGATGATTAAATCAATCTCGCCGTCGAGCGTGAGCAACTCCGCCACGTCCTCGCGCGTGCGAAGCAGGCCGACCGCATCCGCCGGGACTTCGGGGAAGTGCGCGAGCGCGTCGCGCCAGATCGAGACGAGCGCCTCGTTGGTGTGCGCCGCTTCCGCGCCGCCCTTGAGGATGACGGCGTTGCCCGACTTCAAGGCGAGCGAGGCGACCTGCGGCACGACTTCGGGTCGCGCTTCAAAGACGACGGCGACCACGCCGAGCGGGCACGAAACTTTGTAGAGCGTCAGATCGTCGTCAAGCTCGGTCGTGGCGAGACGACGGCCCAGCGGGTCCGCGAGCGCCGCCACGTCGCGCACGCGCGCGGCCATCTCCGCCACGCCCTTCTCGTCCGTCCGCAGACGCTTGAGCATCGCCGGCGACATCCGCCCCGCCGCGACCTCGCGCTCCGCGTCGAGACAGTCGCGCCCGTTGGCCGCGAGAATCTCCGCGCGCCGCTCTTCAATCGCAAGCGCCGCCGAGAGTAGCGCCGCGTTGCGCCGCTCGCCGGGGAGAAGCGCGAGACGGCGCGACGCGGCCCGCGCGCGACGGGCCACGTCCGTCACGCTCGATTCATGTTCCGTTCTGATGGCAAAGCTGGTCATGCTAATGCTTGAAGATCAAACTAATGCTTGAAGATCAAACCTGATTTCGCCGCGTCGCGGCGCTTGAGTTTAGCCCGGCCTTTCAAGGCCGGGGATGCGCGCCATACAATCAAGGCGTCGCGTCAGCGACGCTTGAACCTTCACTCAGCCGTCGCTGACGCGACGCGGCACGCGCGGCAATAATGACCCGGCCTTGAAAGGCCGGGCTAAATTCATCCCGCCGCTACGCGGCGGATTGGCGTGCTGTCTTTTGGAAAATTCAGCCATCAACTTTCGACTCCGCCGGTCGGTTGAAGATTATCGTCCGTCTGTCTCTCCAAGACCACGATGTTGTCGCGCGTCACGAGCACGCCCGCTCTCCGCGGGTCTTTCGCACCATGCGCGAGGCTGTCGCCGCTCGTGATGAAAGCGACCGTCTCCGCGCTCGCGCAGTTGGCGATGCCGCGCGCGAACTCGTGCCCTTCCGGGCCGGCGATGCTCACGACATCGTGCGGCTCGAACTCGCGTTCGACGCGCACGACGCCCGACGCGAGCAGGCTCGCCTTGCCGCGCAGGATGGCGGCGCGCGCACCCGCGTTGACGATGATGCGCCCCCGCACGCCCGCCGCGTAGGCGATCCAGCGACGCTTGCCGCCTATACGCGATGTGGAGACGAAGGCGGTGCCGACCGCTTCGCCCGCGAAGACGCGTTCGAGCGTATCGGGCCGCGCGCCGTTGGCGATACAAGCGACGCCGCCCGCGCGCATGGCGATCTCCGCCGCTTCGAGTTTCGTCAACATCCCTCCGCGACCCGTCGCCGACGGCCCCGTCGCCAGAGCCTTCAACTCCGGCGTGACCTCCGCGACCAGCGGCACGACCATCATCTCCTCGTCGCGCGCCACGCCCGACAGCACGTCGGGCGGACGGTGGACGAGCAGACCGTCAACATCAGACAGCATGACGAGCGCATCGGATTCGAGCTTGCTCATGACGAGCGCGGCCAGCCGGTCGTTGTCGCTGAAGACGCGGCCCGGCGCCTGCGCCCAGTGCTCAAGCTCGGCGGTCGAGACCGTGTCGTTCTCGTTGACGATGGGCACGACGCCCAGCTTCAACAGCTTCTCCATCGTGCGTTGCAGGTTCGAGTAACGCCGCCGGTCCGTGAAGTCATCTTCGGTCAGCAGCACCTGCGCGATCTTCACGCCGCACGCGCCGAACATCTGTTCGTAGGCGTGCATCAGCAAACTCTGCCCGACCGCCGCGCACGCCTGCCGCATCACGACATCCGCGAGGCGCGCACGTGGTAAACCGAGACGCCCCGCGCCCAAACCGACCGCGCCCGACGAGACCAGCACGACCCCGCGCCCCTCACGACGCAACCCCGCCAACGCGCGCACAATCGGCGCGACGCGCTCCACGCACACCTCGCCCCCCGCGCCCGTCACCACGCTCGTCCCCAGCTTGACGACGGCGCGGCGTGCGTTCGCGGAAACGCCTTTGCCGCTCGGTTTGTAAATCGTGCGCGTCCATCCAAATCTCAAAACGTGTTTCCGACTTAGCTCCGTTAGGAGCGGAATGTTTGTAGCTTCGGAAGCGCCCTTTTCTCTGAAAGCTCCGTCGGAGCGAAATGTAACTGACATTCCGCTCCTAAGCGGAGCTAATGAATCAATGGCTGTTTGCGGGCTACAAACATTCCGCGCCTGACGGCGCTGATATTTCGTCAACTTTATCTACAGACACTCTCGGCAATGAGAGACGGAATAAGAACCGCGTTTTTCCTCGCACTTGTCACTCGTCACCACTTTCTTTAGTTTGACGACTCGTCAACGAGCCGGTTGGCCGCGAGCCACGGCATCATCTCGCGCAGACCTTTGCCGACACGCTCGATCTGATGTTCGTTGGTGTTGCGTTCGAGGCGACGGAAGCGCTCCTTGCCGTTGCGGTTCTCGCGCATCCACTCGTTGGCGAAGGCGCCGGATTGAATCTCGGCCAAGAGGCCGCGCATCCGCTCTTTCGTCTCATCGTTGACGACGACGGGGCCGCGCGTCATGTCGCCGTACTGCGCCGTGTTCGAGACCGAGTAGCGCATCTCCGAGATGCCGCCCTCGTAGATGAGATCAACGATCAGCTTCATTTCGTGCAGGCACTCGAAGTAGGCCATCTCCGGCGCGTAGCCGGCCTCGACCAGCGTCTCGAAGCCGGCCTTGATAAGCGACGTGAGGCCGCCGCACAAGACGGCCTGCTCGCCGAAGAGGTCGGTCTCGGTCTCCTCTTTGAAGTTGGTCTCGATGATGCCGGCGCGACCGCCGCCGATGGCCGAGGCGTAGGCGAGACCGAGTTCGCGCGCGTCGCCCGTCGGGTCCTGATTGACGGCGAGCAGGCACGGCACGCCCGCGCCCCGCACATACTCGGAGCGGACGAGATGGCCCGGCCCCTTCGGCGCGACCATGAGGACGTTCACGTCCTCCGGCGGCTTGATGAACTTGTAATGAATCGAGAAGCCGTGCGAGAAGGCCAGATACTTGCCCGGCGTCATGGACTCGGCGATGTCGCGCGCATACACGTCCGCCGCCTGCTCGTCCGGCACGAGCATCATCACCAGATCGGCTTCGGCGGCGGCCTGCGCGACGGGCAATACCTTGAGACCCGCCTTCTCGGCCTTCGCGCGCGTGGGGCTGTCGGCGCGCAGGCCGATGGTCACGTCGCAGCCCGAATCTTTCAGGTTGTTCGACTGCGCGAACCCCTGACTACCATAGCCGATCACGGCGATGCGCCGCTCGCGCAGCGCGTTCAAATTAGCATCCTTGTCGTAATAAACTTTCAACTTTTCAATCCTTTCTTAAAGCGTTCAGCGTTCAGCGGACAGCTTTTCTTAGTCGGTCTGAAACGCAATCAGCCCTTCCGCTGATTGCTGACCGCTACATGTTGACTGCTCTTCAGTCGCCGACAGGCGACCAATAGCGATGTAACCCGTGCGCGTGATGTCGTTGATGCCGAGCGGGCGGAGCATCTCGACGAAAGCTTCGACCTTCTCGCGGTTGCCCGACGCCTCGATGACCATCCGCGTGTGCGAGATGTCCACGACCTTAGCGCGGAAAACTTTAACGAGACTCAAGACCTCCTGCCGGGCCGCGCCCGGCGACGCCGCCACGTCAATGAGCGCCATTTCGCGCTCGATGTGGGGCTGGCTCGTCACGTCGCGCACCTCGCGCACGCGCGCGAGCCGCTCGCACTGTTTGACGATCTGCTCGATGGTGCGGTCTTCGCCGCTCGTCACGATGGTCACGCGCGACCACTCCGGGTCGAGCGTGCCCCCGACCGAGATGGTCTCGATATTGAAGCCCCGCGCGCTGAACAACCCGACGATGCGCGACAGTTCGCCCGGCTGGTCGGCGACGATGATGGAGAGTGTGTGACGCATAAAAGCAAGGATGAAGGATGAAGGCGGAGGGATGAAGGAATGCCGTTTCAACTTGGATGATCTCTATTCATCCTTCATCCCTCCGCCTTCATCCTTGTTTTCAGACTCCCTCGCTGTGGACGATCATGTCGCGCGAGTTCGACCCGGCGGGCACAATCGGAAAGACGTTCTCTTCCTTCGAGACGAGCACGTCTATGACGGCGACGCCTTTGTGCGCGAGCGCGGCTTCGAGCACGGCGGGCAACTCTTCGGGCGTCGCGGCGCGGAAACCGGCGGCGCCGTAAGCCTCGGCGAGCTTGACGAAATCGGGCGCGACCGAGATGTCCACCTCCGAGTAGGCGCGGTCGTAAAACATCTCCTGCCACTGGCGCACCATGCCGAGATAGCCGTTATTCATAATCAGAATTTTGACCGGCAGGTTGTACTGGACGGCGGTCACCAGCTCCTGATTCGTCATCTGAAAGCCGCCGTCGCCAACGACCGCGACGACGAGTTGATCGCGGAAGGCGAGTTGCGCGCCGATGGCCGCCGGCACGCCGAAGCCCATCGTGCCCAAGCCGCCGCTCGTAATCCACTGTCGCGCGCGCGTGAACGGGTAGAACTGCGCCGCCCACATCTGATGCTGGCCCACGTCGGTGCGATGATGGCCTCGCCTTTGGTCAGGCGGTGCAACTCGCGGATGACGGACTGCGGCTTGATCTGTTCGGCGGAACCGCTGAAGCGCAGGGGCTGCTCGCGCTGCCAATCGCGTATCCGCTCCCACCACGGCGCGCGGCGCTCGATACTCTCCTTCGTCTCGTCGCTCCCGCGCGCTTCGACCTCTTCGCGCAGAGCCTTGAGCGCCGCGCGCGCGTCCGCCGCGATGGAGAGCGTGGGCGCGACGTTCTTGCCGATGTTGGCCGGGTCAATCTCGATGTGGATGACGCGCGCGTGCGGCGCGAAGGTGGCGAGTTTGCCCGTCACGCGGTCGTCGAAGCGCACGCCGACGGCGATGAGCAGGTCGCTCTCGGCGACCGCCATGTTGGCCGCGTAGGTGCCATGCATCCCCAGCATGTTGAGACACTGCGGGTGCGCCGAGGGAAAGCCGCCGAGTCCCATCAGCGTCGGCGTGACCGGGAGTCGCAGCGTCTCGGCGAAGGCGAGCAATTCTTCGCCCGCGCCGGAGTTGACGATGCCGCCGCCCATGTAGAGCACCGGGCGCTCCGACTCAAGAATCGCCGTCGCCGCGTGTTTGATCGCTTGCGGGTCGGGCGCAACATTCTTCTCCCGGCACGGGAAGGCGAGGTGGTTGAGCCGCGAGTAAGAGCAGCGCGCCGCCGAGACATCTTTCGGGATGTCTATCACGACCGGGCCGGGCCGGCCCGAACGCGCGAGAAAAAATGCTTCATGCACGACGCCCGCCAGATCGCGCACGTCGCGCACGAGGTAGTTGTGTTTGACGCACGGGCGCGTGATGCCGACCGTGTCAACCTCCTGAAAAGCATCCGTGCCGATGAGCGGCAGCGGCACTTGTCCCGTGATGACGACGATGGGCGTCGAATCCATGTAGGCGTTGGCGATGCCCGTCACGGCGTTGGTCGCGCCCGGCCCCGAAGTGACGAGAGCCACGCCGACTTTGCCGGAAGAGCGCGCGTAGCCTTCGGCCATGTGCACCGCGCCCTGCTCGTGCCGGACGAGATAGTGCGTGATGCGCTCGCGATAGCGCCACAGCTCATCGTAGATGTGCAGCACCGCGCCGCCGGGATAGCCGAAGATCGAGTCCACGCCTTCGTGCAGCAGCGCCTCGATCAGAATCTCAGCGCCGCGCGGCAGGTTCTCGCTCGCTAGTATCGGCTCCGGTATTGTCGAGGTGGCTTTCGCCGGCTTGATGTGCTGCTGTGCGATCATGGTCACAACTTTCTCTACCTAAAATCATTTCGTCACGATTGGCAGCGGCTTCTTCGCGGAAGCCGGCACTGCCTTGACGAATCCGTGTCGCCAGTCGCGCGCAAGCTCGGCGACCCATTCGGCCTCGACGTGTTGCTGGCCTTCGACGAGGGCGCTTCTGTAATGCCCCAGTAGTTCTTCGAGGTTTCCTTCGTCCGCGTCGGCGACGGGTTCGAGACGCACCTGCGCGCCGGTGGCGAGGCGACGTTGCAGCGCGTCCGTCGTCAGTCCGAGTTCTTCGTCAACTCGCAGATAAACGACGCCGCCCGTCATGCCTGAGCAGAGCCACGGGCCGGGGTCGCCGAGCACGAGGCCGCGCCCCGAAGTCATGTACTCGAAGGCGAAGCCCTTGATGTTGGCGCGCGCGGCGATGTTGCCGAGTTCGTCGCGGACGACCCCGCGCAGGCGACCGCCGATGACGAGGTCGGCGCCGGAGAGACGGATGCCCGCGCGCGAGTCCGCGTCGCCCTGCACGATCAACAGGCCCGCCTGCGCGCCGTAGGCGAAACATTTACCGACCGCGCCGTCCACCTGCACGCCATCGTGGTTGACGCCCTTGAGGATGATGATGCGCCCGCCCGAAGCGCCCTTCGCCCCGCCGTCCTGCACGCCGCCGTGGACGATGATGTCCACGCCGTCGGCATTGAACGCGCCGAGGCCGTTGCCCGGCACGGAGCCTTCCAGAAAGTTCAGCACCGCGCGTCTTATCTTCCGCGCGTGTCCGCCGCTGTCGCCGTGGTTGAAAGCGCCGTTCCCGTTGCCGTTGTCGAATCGCGTGCGGGCGAGCGTGCCCGCGAGGTGCGTGCCGAGCGCGCGGTCGCCGCTCGAAGCGTAAGCGTCATCGAAGTAGACGACCTCTTTGCCGGCCTCGGCCAGTTCGACCAGCGAGTGCGAGATGACGCGCGTCAGCGACGTGAGCGAGCGCCGTGCGCGCCCGACGTGCGGCTCCTGCGCGGCGGAGCAGAGCGGGCACGGCTCGCCGGGCTGCAAGAGCCATGCGAGGTCGAGCCGGTCTTGATAACGCACCTGTTCGAGAAGTTCGACGCGTCCCACCAGCTCGCGCGTCGCCGCGAGTCCGGCGCGCGCCGTCTCGCGCTTGATCTCTTCCTTGACCTGCGTAAAGAAGCGGACGAGATGCTCGACCGCGCGCTCATACTCGCGCGGCGTGAAATGTTTTTGCCCGGCGAGGAGCGCTTCCTCCGCGTCCTTGAGCTGGCTCGTGATGCCGACGTGGCACGTGCCCGTGTTGCACTCGCGGCAACTGGTACAGCCGATGGCCGCCATCGCCATCGTCCCGAAGCCGACGCGGTCAGCGCCAAGCAGCATCAGCTTCACCACGTCGCGGCCAGACTTCACGCCGCCGTCGGCCCATAGCTCGACGTTCCGGCGCAGGCCCGAACGCACGAGCGCGCGATGCGCTTCGCGCAAACCGATCTCGACCGGCAAACCAGTGTGACGAAGACTGTGCTTGCGCGCCGCGCCCGTGCCGCCGTCGTAACCGGAGATGGCGATGATGTCGGCGCGCGCTTTGGCGATGCCGGTCGCAATCGGGCCGAGGTGCGGCACCGATGGAATCTTCACCGAGATGCGCGCGCGCGTGTTGGCCGTCTTCAACTCCTCGATGACCTGCGCGAGGTCTTCGATGGAGTAGATGTCGTGGTTGTTCGAGGGAGAGATTAGATCAATGCCGGCGGGCGTGTGGCGCGTTTCGGCGATGCGCGCGGTGACTTTAAAGCCGGGCAACAGTCCGCCTTCGCCCGGCTTCGCGCCCTGCCCGATTTTGATTTCGATGAGGTCGCACGAGTTGAGGAAGCGCGCGTTGACGCCGAAACGCCCCGAAGCGACCTGTTGCCCGCGGTGCTCGCGGTAGCGTCCGAGCATGTCTGGAATCTCGCCGCCCTCGCCGTTGATGCAGACGATGTCCAAGAGCTTCGCGGCCTCGGCGTAGGCGCGGAAAGAGGTCTCGCCCTGCGAGCCGAAGCTCATCGCGGCGAAGTAGAACGGCGCGTCGTGCCGCCCCGCGCGCGTGTCCACTTCGTCCGCGTGGTCGGGGGGAGAGATAAACTCACGCCCGCCGCCCTCGCGGATGTCGAGCAACTGACGCAGCGCGACCGGCTTCGTCTCTTCTATCTCGCGCAACCGCGCGGCGAAATTCTCGTAGGGCTGCTCGCCGCGCGAGACGCGCCCGACGACGTTCCAGATCGAAGGCTGTTCGCGGAACTCGCCCTGCAACATCGGCGGCCTCTTCTTCGGCGCGGCCTCTGCTTCAGCGCCGCTCGCCACTTTCAGACGCTCGCGCGCCTCCGCGTCGAGGCGCGCGAGCGAGAGACCGGCCAACTCGGAGCCGCAGTAGTTCACCACGCCGAAATAGCTTTCCACGTCGGGCGCGAGACCGACCGCCGCGAACAGGCGTCCGTAGCCGTCCAACTCGTGGATGCCCATCGTGGAGATAACTTTCTCGACGCCGACATCGAGGGCCGCGACGCAGTTACGCAGACGCTTCCGGCGCTCTTCGCCGGTCGCCGCGCCGCGCACGGCCACTTCGTAAAGCACGTAAGGATTCAACGCATCCGCGCCGCAGCCGAGCGCGAAGACGAGATCATGCACGTTTCGCAAACCGCCGTTGCGAAGAACCAAGCTTGCGTGGCGACGCAGGCTGACGCCTTCCGCGTCGCGCTCGGCGCGCAGCCGCGTGTCCACGGCGACGAGCGCGAGGTGCGCGTCAATCCCTCGACGCGCGCCCTGAAAAGCACGCGCGTCGTCGAGGACGAGGACGGACATCTTGGACTCCCGCACGAGCCGCGCGGCCTCTTCTTCGAGGCGCATCAAAGCCTGTTCGAGTGTCTCGCCCTCGTCAAATGTCGTGTCCACCGTCGCGCACCGCAAAGCCCCGTGCGCGTCAGCGGCTTTTTCATCAACCTCTTCGTCGCTTGCCACGCACAGCGCGCGGACTTCCGCGAGCGTGCGGCGTCGCGTCTCGCGTGCGACCGCCGCGTGCGTCTCTTCAACACCCTCGACGCCGCCGAGCAGGAGCGGCGACGGCAATTCGATCTGCCGTCCACTCTCCGCGGGCCGGGCGAGACAGGGGCGCGCGCCTAAGAAGACGCGCGTCGAGAAATGATCGGCCTCGCGCTCGCGGTCAATCGCGGGGTTCGTCACCACCGCCACGCGCTCGTGGAAATAGTCGGCGATGTTCCGGCGCTGCTTCGAGAGCGCGGCGAGCGGCCCATCCCAACCGAGACCGCTGATCGGCTCTTTGCCTGCCGCCGCCATCTCCTCGATGTCCACCGCGTCGAGCCGGTTCCAGCCGTGCGCGATGAGACGACGTTCGTCAAGGGATGAGGGATGAGGGATGAGGGATGAAGGAAGCGCGGAAGTTTTTGCTTCGTCCCTCATCCCTCCGCCTTCATCCCTTTTTATGTCGAACCAATGCGTGAGGCCGTTCAGTCGCGCGAGTGGGATGCGCGTCCGCACGTCTTCAAGCGCGCGGCGTTGCAGTTCGTGGTACTCGAAGACCTCGACGCCGCCTTTTTTGTCGTCGCCCTCGCCGCGACTCAGGAGGAAGCCCATCTTCTCGCCGGGCGCGAGCGGGCGCGGGTCGCGCACCATCTGTTCGAGCGGGACGACGCCCTTTTCGGACGAGGCGAAAAATTCCTTTTCGGTCTCGCCGCACCAGAGCGGGCGAAGACCCAGCGCGTCCGAGCTAAAGACGATTTCATCGGCCTGCCGCGCGATGATCGCCGCCGGCCCCTGCGCGAGCGCGCCGAACGCGCGCCGCCAGTAGCGATACAACTCCTGAAGCTCCGAGGGAAAGCGCGCGATCTCGCTCCACACCGGCGGGAAGGCGATCTCCAGCGCGTTCATCAGGCTCAGGTCATAGTCGAACATGAAGCTCTCGACGACGCGGTCGAGCACCTGCGAATCGCTCGCGCGCTCCGGCAACTGGAAGCCGAGCGCAATGGCTTCGCGCCCCAAGCGGTCAATCGAGTTGATCTCGCCGTTGTGGCCGAGCGTGGAGAACATCTGCGCGCGTTCGGCGCGGGAGTCGGTGTTGGTCGAGTAGCGACCGTGGCCGAGCGTGATGGCCGACTTGAAATCAGGGTGCGACAGCTCCGGGAAGTAGCGCTTGAGCGTCTCGGCGTCGCCGCGCACCTTGTAGATCACGCTGTTGGGACTGAGCGACGCGATGTGGACGGGCAGCTCGCGCTCCAATCGAAGCGTGAGGTGGAAGATGTCTTTGTCTTCAAGACCGCGCGCCGTGCGCGGCAGCGCCGCGACCTGCCAGAACTCCGGCTCGGTGGCGCGCGCGAGCGGCCCCAGCGCCTCGGAACGCACGCGCGCCGGCTCGGCGATGAGCACTTCGAGCACGTGCTCTTCAAAAAGCGCGAGCGCGCGACGCTTGATCTCTTCGGCATCAGCGCGGTGCTCGTGCGGGATCATCAGATGCGCGACGACGAACTGCACGCGCGTCGAGAGTTTGCCGCGCAGGCCCACGGCTTCGAGCCGCTTGGCCCAGCGCTCGCGCGGGATATCGGTCTGAAGCCCCGCGCCGTCGCCCTCGCCCTCGATCTCGCCGGTGCGATGGCCCATGCGGACGAGCGCTTCGAGCGTGCGCTTGACGTTGCCGTGCGAGGCGCGACCGTCCTTCTTCACGTTGGCGATGATGGCGCAGGCGTCGTGCTCGCTCTCGTCGTGCGCCCAACCGGCACGACGGCGCGCAAGCCCGACGCCGCTCGGCCCGCCAAGTTCAGTCTGATGTGCGCTCGTCTTCTTCATCGCCTCAAAAAAACCGTTTCGCCATGCCGGGTCCGTGCTTATAAAAAAAGGCCATCAACCTTCTCCGTGTTGATGGCCTGTGACAAGTGCGTCGAGTTCTCAGTGACAAGCCATCAGGTCGGACGCTTCCCGGTGCTAATAGTGACGAAGGGCGGAAGTACGCGCGCGAAGAGCGCAACGAGCGCCGCCGGGCCACGCCGGGAAGCTGACTGAATTGACTCGACTGAGAGAAACGCAGGATACATTTCAATTGTCTTCAAGCGAGATGGCCGCCGACCAGATGCTGACCGAACAGGTGGGCATCTCGTGCGGCGAGCATACTCTACAGTCTTCGCCCCAGTTTGTATAATTAGTTATTTTTAGCCGCTCATAAATGAAAGATGGAGGGGTCGCTGCCCGACTTTGAAGCGACATAGTTGAACGTCCGGCAGGTCAGGATTTAACGCGGAGAACGCAGAGCATCGCGGAGAGCACGGAAAAGGAATAGCTAATTTGAGATTCAACTTTGAATCTGTTTTTCTCCGCGTCCTCCGCGCCTCTCCGCGTCCTCTGCGTTAAATCCGACCGCGCGTCACACTCAATCACGAACCCGCTTAGATGTCGAAGTACATGCTGAACTCCAACGGGTGCGGACGCATCCGCAAGGGCTGTATCTCCTTCTCCCGCTTGTACGTGATCCACCGCTCGATCAGTTGCGGCGTGAACACGTCGCCCTTCAACAGAAAGTCGTGATCCGCCTCCAAAGCCGTCAGCGCCTCGTCGAGCGAACCGGGCAAACTGGGCACCTTCTTCAACTCCTCCGGCGCCAGATCGTAGATGTCCTTGTCCAACGGCTCGCCCGGATCAAGCCGGTTCTGGATGCCGTCCAAGCCCGCCATCAGCATCGCCGCAAACGCCAAATACGGGTTGCACGACGGGTCGGGCGGACGAAACTCCAAGCGCTTGAGTTTCGGGTTGGTCGAGAACATCGGGATGCGGATGGCGGCGGAGCGGTTGCGCGCCGAGTAGGCGAGATTGACGGGCGCTTCGAAGCCGGGCACCAAGCGTTTGTAGCTGTTGGTGGTCGGGGCGGCGAAAGCGATGATGGCGGCGGCGTGCTTCAAGAGGCCGCCGATGTACCAGCGGGCGAGGTCGGAGAGTCCGGCGTAGCCATCGCCGGCGAACAAGGGTTTTTCGTCCTTCCACAAGGATTGGTGACAGTGCATCCCGCTGCCGTTGTCGCCGTACAAAGGCTTCGGCATAAAGGTCGCGCCCTTGCCCTGTTGATGCGCGACGTTGCGAACCGTGTACTTGAAGATTTGGAGATTGTCGGCGGTGCCGAGGAGGGTGGAGTAGCGGAAGTCAATCTCGCACTGGCCGGCGGTGGCGACCTCATGGTGATGGCACTCGACCGTGATGCCTGCTTTCTTGAGTTCGTTCGCAACCACGCTGCGAAAGTCTTGCAGCGTGTCGAGCGGAGGCAGCGGGACATAACCTTCCTTGCTGCGAATGTGATAACCGAGATTGGAGTTGCCGTTCTGCCCGTTGGTGTTCCAAGCGGCCTCCGGATTGTCGAGCGAGAAGCCGGCGGTGTGCGCGTCGTTATGAAAACGCACATCGTTAAAGACGAAGAACTCGGCTTCGGGGCCGAAGTTGATCGTGTCGGCGATGCCGGTGAACTTGAGATAACTTTCCGCGCGCCGGGCCACGCCGCGCGGGTCGAGCCAGTAGCCTTCTTTCGTGATCGGGTCAACCACGTCGGCGACGAAGCAGAGAGTTTTTTCCGACATGAACGGGTCCATCCAATAGCGCGACGGGTCGGGCACGAGCAGCATGTCGGACTCGTGGATCGAAGCCCAGCCGCGCAAGGACGAACCGTCGAAGCCAAAGCCCTCTTCAAAAGATTTTTCCGAAAGTTCTTCGATGGGGAAGGTCAGGTGGTGCCACGCCCCGATCAGGTCTGTGAAACGAACGTTGACATATACCGCCTTCTCGTCGGCGGCAAACTTCAGCACATCTTTGATGCTCATGAATAGTTTTCCTTCAGGGTTGTAGTGCGGGTTAAAGATGCGGGCGCGGCGACCGGCATGGGCGCGCGCCACGACGGCCACGAGCGGGCGGCGGGCGAAGACGACCGGCGACCACTCGTGGCCCGTGGATGCTACGACTTTGAAACAGACTGGTTCACAACAATCTTCGTTCGACACACCTCCTTTCCGCTCCGGTTTAAAACGTGATTCCGTAATAGACGAAGAGCGCGTTGTTCTTGCGCCCCTGATTGCCGATGCTGTAGCCGACATAGAGCGCGCTGGCGTTGGAAGTCGCGAAAGAGAGTCCGGGCGTGACGTAGCCGAAACGGTTCTTGCCGCTCAACCAGTCGGCCACGAAATTTACCTTCGCGTGCAAAGGCTGTTCGTACCCGAAGATGGCCCCGCCCTCGCTGCCGTTTCCGTTGGCGCGTCCGACCAGTCCGTAGCCGCCGCCGGTCAGGCGCGGGCCATATCTCCCCTTCATCTTTTTACTGACGGTCGTGTAGAGGAGGCCGAAGGTGTCCGTGCCCGCGCGGTTGGCGATGGGCGCGTAGAGGATGCCGCCGACCGCCGCCGCGACGCCGTTCTCCTCGTTGCTGTAAAACTGGTACTTGAGGTTCGGCTGCAACTCGACGGTCTGGTCGGGCGCGAGCGCATCCGTAAACGACAGGTTCGCGCCGACCTCGAAGTTGTTGCCTACGCCGACGACGACGCGCTGGACGTAGGACTGAAAGCCGCCGTTGTCGTGCGATTCGAGGTGACTGATGAAGTCGAACTCCGTGTAGACCTTTTTCTTCGCCGCCACGTCGGTCGAAGGGATGTTGAAGAGGGTTGACTGTGCGTTCATGTTCTGGCTGCCCGACAACGCGATGAAGAGCAGGGCGACGCCCGCCCCGACCATTGATTTCGCTCTGAGCATGTTGTACTTTTGCTCCACAATCGTCTCCGTAAAGGGACGACTTAAAGTGGCCTGCCCGTCTCGTGCCCGCAAAGCTGATGACGGGTGGGCCATGTTATTTTCCGCAAGGCCCGGTGAAGAGAAGGTCTGTGAAAGCAGAGAACCCCGAACGATTCCCCTGCCTCAACATTTCAGCCTTCAAGAAAGTTGCGCCTCACAAGTTTTGTGCCAGTGGATGCAACGCGCGCGTGAGGAAAGTCGAAGCGTTGATTTGCCGGGGGATAGTCTCAACTTTGCGAGGTAAGCGCCGCGTGAACTTCTTCCGCTTTACATTTCTCACGCGTGACATTTTCGTTGGAGGGCGACCGGCTCAAGACAAATTTGTCTCGTCGCCGCGATGCTTTCCAGATCGTCAATTCGACCGGCCTGTGATGGTCAACCCGCTCTTGAGTGAAACTAAAAGCGTGTCTCAAAAGCCCCGCGAGGGGCGAAATGTTTATAGCCCGCGCCGCTCTCCCCTTGTTCTTTCAAGCCCCGGAGGGGCGGCACAGCCCACATGCCGCTCCTGACGGAGCTGCATCTCTCAGCGCGGGCTGCGTGCTATAAACATTCCGCTCCTGACGGAGCTGACTCCATGCTGACTTTTTCAGACACGCTCTTAACGCCACGCGATGCTCTCGTCATCCTCATTACACTTTTGCATCGCCCATGTGGACGCGCGACAAAAATGTCGCCTCCCGCCGCTCGAAATTTATCGAGGATAGCTGCCAAAACTTCGCAAAACCTCTCTGAACTGCCGACGCGGACTGCGTCTCAGCACGCGGAACGCATGTTGCTACCCGGAGTTTACGAAGCCAGCCGGCGGATAACAGTCTTGAGCCGCGGAGGGGAGATCAGCCTTTCCGTTTTTTGAAAGGGGGCGGGCGAAACTTTATGGCACTCGTACTAAGAGGAAAAGAATTCATCACGACCGAGGCGCTCAACGCGCGCATCTTATCGAGCCTCGCGGCGCTTGCGGCTCGCCGCGCGTTGACTCTCAACGGGATCAAAATGTGCGCGCAGGATTTGGCGAAACTCGCGGAAGAGGCGACGCGCTCCGAGCGCCCGGTCTGGCCCACGGCGCTCTCCGGTTGCGCCGCCTGTCACCCGAACAGGGGTTGAGCCGCGAACTACTCACCGCACTATCAAAAGACTTTCAGCAGCGTCCGGGATGGCGGCGACCGTGTAATAAATGGCGAAAAGCGAGGTAGAGGTTAAACCCATCCGACCGACGCGAACCTACCGTCACAGGGTTTTGGCGCACGCCGCCACACGGCTCGCTAACGGCAAACTTCCCCCGCCTGCGTCCGAAGTTTCCGAACAACTCCGAGCCTTTATCAAGGTCGAAGACCGGCGTCTGAAGATGGCGTTCCGCCTCGGCGCGTCGGGCTGCGAGACGGCTGCCGCGCGCAGTTTCGTCCTTGACCTCGTGGCGGGACGCGCGTTTCAGATTGCCACGCAGGCCGACGAAGGCGGCGTCTTCGTCGGCGCGGCGGTGGACAGTTGCGCGATGGTGGCCGTCGGCGGCTACGGGCGCGCGGAGTTGGCGCCCTCGTCCGACCTCGACCTTCTGTTCCTCCACACGGGGCGGCGGGCCACGCAGATGCGCCAGCTCGTCGAGCGCGTGCTGCGTCTGCTGTGGGACGCGGGCCTCACCATCGGCCACAGCTTCCGCACCGTAAGCGAATGCACTTCGGCGGCGCGCACCGACCCGCATCTGCAAACCTCTCTAACAGAGATGCGGCTGCTGGCGGGCAACGGCGCGCTGCTCGATCTGTTGCGCGCGGCCCTCGAACGCGAGCGGCGCAAGCGCGCCGACGACTTCGTGACCGCGCTCATGCGAGAGCGCGCCGCGCGTTATGCGAAGTTCGGCGCGTCAGTCTGTCTACAGGAGCCGAACGTCAAAGAGAGCGCCGGCGGATTGCGCGACCTGCACACGGCGCTGTGGGTGAGCCATGTCCGGACGGGCCGCGGCACGCTCGAAGAGTTGTGCGCGCGCGGACTCGTCTCAAAGGACGAACAGCGGAGCGCCGGGCGGGCTTACGATTTTCTCTGGCGCGTCCGCCACGCGGCGCATCTGTTGACGGGGCGCAAGACCGACCGCATCGCGCTCGACTTGCAGCCCGCGCTTGCCGCCGAGTTCGGTTATGAATCGGAGCCGCACTCGCTCGCCTCCGAAAAATTCATGCGCGACTATTATCGTCGCGCGCGTGAGCTTCATCAGTTCGGCGAGTCGCTCATGGCCCGCGTCAACGAGGCGGCGGAGCGCCCACAGCAACTATCGCGCTGGTTCAAGAGGCCGCGCGCCGAGCGGCTCGCCGAGCCGTTCTCGATCAGCGACGGACGCCTGCGCCTTCACGGAGACGCGCAACTCTTCGAGCAGAATCCTTTGATGATCTTCGACGCCTTCGCCCTCGCGCAGGCCGCGGACGTGCCCTTCGGCCACGCCCTCAGCGAAGCCGTCAGCCGGAGCCTCGTCGCCCTCGATAGAAACTTCCGCGCCTCGGCGGAAGCCGCCGAATGCTTTCTCAAACTCCTGCGGCGGCGCGGGCGCGTCGGGCACGTGCTGAGGCTCATGCACGAGACCGGCTTTCTCAGTCGCTACCTGCCGGAGTTCGGGCGCATCAGCCTGCTCATCCAGCACGACCTTTATCATCACTACACGGTTGATGAGCATACGCTGAAGGCCGTCGAGGCGCTCGACGAACTGCATGGCGGGCGGGGGCGGCAACGCGCACCCCTGCGCGCCGTCTTTGAAGAGATTGAAGACCCGGCGCTGCTCTACCTCGCCATTCTGTTGCACGACATCGGCAAGGGGCGCGGCAGCGGGCACATCCCGCGCGGGGTGCGGATCGCCGAGCGCGTCTGCCGCCGGCTGCACCTGAACAAAGAGGCCGCCGCGCAGGTCGTGCTGCTGGTCAAGCACCACGTCACGATGGCGCATCTCGCGCAGCGGCGCGACCTGAAAGAGCCGCGCGTGGCGGCGGACTTCGCCGCCGAGATGGAATCGCTCGACTCGCTGAACATGCTGGCGCTGCTCACGTTTGCCGATCTCAACGGCGTCGGCCCCGGCGTCTGGAGCGAATGGAAAGGGACGCTGCTCTGGGAACTCTACCAGCGCACGCGCACGCACCTGACCGGCCTTGACGCGCCGCCGGACGACCGGCAGGAGATTGCGAGCTTTAAGGAGCAGGTGGTGGACTCGCTCGCGGGCGAGTTGCCGCCGAGCGAGGTCGAGCGCCACCTTGCGCTCCTGCCGGAACGCTACACGCGCACCGCGCGCCCCGCGGACGTGGCGGCGCACCTGCGTCTCGTCGAGCAGCTCGGCGCGGACGTGTGCAAAACGTTCTGGCGGCGGCGCGGCGGCGCCGGAACGGAACTGGTGGTCTGCGCGCGCGACCGGCAGGGCCTCTTCGCCAACATCGCCGGCACGCTCGCCGCGCAGGGCGTCGAAATTCTGAGCGCCGAACTCAACACGCGCGAGGACGGCATCGCCATTGACGTGTTCATGCTCCGCGAGGCGGCCACGCATCAGGCCGTCGAAGAGTATAGATATGAAAGAATCGAACGCGCGCTCATTTGCTCGATCAACGGCGAGTCGGAGGTGGCGGCGTTGGTCGAGCGCTGGCGCACGAAGAACGCGCCGAGGCGGCGCACGGCGCTCGTGCAGGCGCGCCGCCGCCGGCTGCCGCGCGTCTCGTGCGACAATGAGGCTTCGCCGTCCACGACCATGATCGAGATTCACGCGATGGACGAGCCGGGACTCGCGCACAAGATTGCGAGCGCCCTCGTCTCGCTCCGGCTCGACATCGTGTGCGCGAAGATCGCCACCGAGAAATCGGACGCCCTCGATGTCTTTTACGTTACGGACGCCGACGGGCTGAAGCTGTCGGAGTCGGCGACGCGGGCCGTCGAGTCAGCCCTCTTGGAGAGGCTCTCGCCGTCCGGCACGGGGCTACGAACATCAGACTGAAAATTCATGGCGGAGGAGTGAGGATGAAAAAAATCGAGGCCATCATCAGACCGCATCTGCTGGACGCGGTGAAGAACGCCCTTCAGGAAGTGAACGTGCTGGGCATGACCATCAGCGAGGTGCAGGGCTACGGGCGGCAGCGCGGCCACACGGAGACCTACCGGGGCGCGGAATATCAAATCGAGTTCGTCCCGAAGATCAAGCTCGAAGTCATCATCCCCGACGACATTGAAGACTTCGTCATCCACGCCATTATGAAGACGGCGCGGACGGGCAAGTTCGGCGACGGCAAAATCTTCATCATCCCGCTCGACGATGTGATCCGCATCCGCACCGGCGAGCGCGGCGAAGCGGCGCTGTAATCAAGAAGCGGTGCGCGATGCAAGGGATAGTCTTCCTCCCCGTCACCCTCTCCATCGCTTGAGACAGAGAGGCGGCGCGCGTTGAGCGCCGCGTATCCCCGCGCGCCATACCGCCCGCACCGTGAATCGAAATTCCGATAGTGGGTCAGTTAGATCGAGTTGCAATTGGGTGTATGGATAGCGGTCTTTTCAGAACCGCCTGCGGTAGCGGGCGGGTCTCGCGTGACAACCACCCGCCAAGCTTGAGCAGGCGGTTCTGACCTCTCAAGCTACTGACCCACTACCCTTTCGCCATCTCAATATGGAAGATTGAGCGCCGACCGAATAAGGCCGGTGAGCAACAGAAAGCCCCCGGCGTGGGGGTAAGCGATTCGACTGATAGAGTCGGATCGCTTACCCCCACGCCGGGGGCTTTCCTACTGCTCTGCTTGCTAGTTCTTGCTCCCCGGCTTCGATGTCGGCGAGACGGGACCCGCGCCGCGCCTCTCCTGTTTAACCGTGCTCCCACTCACGCCGACTACGCCTTCTGATTCAGGCGCGACCATCATCGGCGCGGAGGTGACAGCCTCGATGTTGAAGAAGAAGCGGAAGATTCCGCCCTGCACGATGCCGAGCCGGAACGCCACGTCTACGCTCGCGCCCGGCACGAGCGGCGTACCGAGCGTGATGTCGCCGTCCGACAGGCCGGAATTCAGCCCGCCGCATCCGGGCTGCGTCGGCGGCTGTTCCAGCGTCAACCCGTGGACGTTCGCGTTCGCCCCTCTGCCGGGTACGAACAACGTCTCGTCCGCCGAATCGCGGGCGCGCAGGTCGGCCACCCCGCTCGACGACGGGAAGGTCGTCAGTTCCACGATGCGGTATCGCAGTCGCGTCACGTTCTGACCCGTGTTGTTGGTGAACGTCCGTCGGAAGAAGAGGTTGCCCAGCGGAGCGCACGCCGGGTTGGAAGCGTCGAAGTCACGCTGCCGGTTGACTCCCTGCGAGGCGCCCACCGATGGGTCGAGCAACGCCACCGAGATGGTGCTGTTGCTCTGGATGGGGCTGGCGAGATTCTGCGGCCCCGGTGCTCCGAGAACCGACTGCCGCGTGCTGTGAACATCGCCGTCGGTCGCCACGAAGTGGAAGTCGTTCTGGTTATTCTCCGTGTCCTGTGGTCTGCCCGCGGAGGGTCTTCCCTCCATGCGGACGAAGGCGTGTTCGGAGTTGTCGGTGATGCCGGTCGCGGGGGTGAGCGGCGTCCCCTCCGCGAAGAGGACGATGGCGTTGAAGCCCACCGAGTCGAGCCGGCTCGTAGCGTCGAAGTTCGCCGAGTTGGCCGTGCGGAAGAGCGCAAGGCCCGCTCCGTTCGGAATGTCGGCGGTGTAGCCGGGGACCGGCGTCATTAAATCAGCCGGCAGGAGCACGTTGTTGCCCGCGGCATAAGCCGCAAGCGAATAGCCGACCGTGTTGACGCCGAGGAAGTTTCCGCGCGCCGGGATGACGGTGCCGTTCGGAATGATGAACTTCGGCGTCACCATGTCGTCGGAAGAGACGAGCGCCCAGCCGGCGGAAGCGTCGCTTGTCGCCACGGTCATCGCCGTGTCGGTGTTGTTGTAAATCTCGACGTACTCGTCCGTATCTGGCGCCGCGCCGGGGCCGCGCAGACGGAACTCGCTGATGATGACCTGCCCCGGATTGACCGAGGGGGTCGGCGTCGGTGTCGGCGTCGGCGTCGGCGTCGGTGTCGGCGTCGGCGTCGGTGTCGGCGTCGGACCCGCCATGTCACCGTAGACCGCCACGTCGTCAATGGCCACGCCGGCAAAGACGACGGTGGTATCAGTGTCAACGTGGAAGACGATCTCAATGGTCTTGCCATAGAAGCGGGAAATGTCGGCGCTGAACAGACCCCAACCCGCCGAGGCGCCGATGTTTACGACCGGACTGCCCGGAGCATTGGTCATCGTCGCATCCAGATACTCAAAGACTCTTTGCGAATTTGAGGGCGTGCCGACCTCCCTGACCTCCACAAAATAGTGATCGAAGGTAGCGTTCTCCATCTGATAACGCTGTGCCCAACTAAGCGTTATGGGGGCGGATAGGGTCAAAGCAGTCAACGCTATCGGCGGCGAAATCAGGTCCTGGTTGCTACTGTTGTCGTAAGTGCTGTCGAGATCTGTCTTCCAGCAGTTGACCCCACTGTTGCAGGTTGTAAAGGCAGCGACCGGACTCGTGGTAGTGGTCGCCGCTGTGGCCGGTAAACCACGTTCCCACTCATCTGCCGAGCCGGAATGAGTGAAGCCTCCATCATTCGCTTCGAAGTCAGTGGTAAAGATAGTTTGCGGTGTGGTGCCAGGGACGATGCAGCTTGGCGGCGGCGGCTGCTCGCAGATGCGCAGGCTCCAGCCGGTCAGCGCGCCTCCGTTCGTGTTCGTCAAATCGTCACGCAGATCGAGCGTCCACACGCCGCCCGCGTCTTCACCGTCAAACCAGTGGAGACGATAGTTCAACTCAGGCTTGTAGGACACGGGCCTCATGATCGTGAAGAGAGGCGGAATGGCGGCCTCGTCGTCAAGGATGAGGTCCATCAGCGTCTGCCCGCCGGTGGCGGCGGCGCCGATGTCCGTGAACAAGCCGTTGTCGTTCCCGGCCGGCGAACGCAAGTGGGCGTCAATATCCTGCATCAGAGCGTGATTGAGCTGGATGCTCACGTCAATGTCGGCGATGCGCGGATTGCCGGGCACCGTGATGGTCGAACTGACCAGACCGGCGCCCGGACCGATAGTCTTGGGCACGTCGGTGCTGGTGTAAGTCGTGCAGTTTACGCCCTCGTCAATCTTGGGGTAGACGGTGACGCTCAGGTTGTAGGTCGCGGTCGGGCCGCCCGTGGCCGCCGTGGCCGAATCAACGAAGGCGTAATACGTGCCCGTGGTCTTGACCGTGAAGAACAGCGCCTCCGAATCTGTCGTGTCGACAGTTCCAGCGTCGTCCACGACGAGGATTTGGTTGTTCGCGTCGCCGAAGAGCGCGATGCCGAGGCGACCGTTCCACGTCGTGACGTCACGCTCCGGATCGAGATCGAGGCCGAGATAGACCGTATCGCCCGCATTGGCGGTAAAGCTGAACCAGTCTTGCTCGGTCGCCACCGCCGGATTGCGTGTGCCGCTGACCCAGCCGCTCATGGGCAGCGGATTGGCGGTTCCCGGCACGTCGTTCGGCTCGACCTCGGGCGTGGGCGAACCGCTCTGCACCCGCACGTACAATTCGTATGGGCGCAATTGATTCGTGGCGCTGAAGTGGTTGACCTGTAGGAAGTAGGTTCCGTTTGAAGGAATCGTCGCGCCCGCGATGGTTGACGAGAGACCCCCTAAGGTGCCGTCATCTTCGTCAAATTCGATCAGGGTCGCGCCGTCCGACGCGAACAGCCTAAGCTGGCTGTCGGTACTGGCGTTGGCCGACCAGCTCGTCATCACTGCCGCGTAGATGCGATCACCCGCGTTGGCCGTGAACGAATAGAAATCAATATCTCCGTTGGGGAAGATGTTGCCCTGTACCCGCGCCGGAGTGTTGATGGCCGTCGCGGTCGCCGACGTATTGTTCGGTTCCCTCTCTCGCTGGTACGGAGCGGGCGGAGTCGACGTCGGTACGGGTGATGGCGTCGGTGTTGGTGTTGGCGTCGGCGTCGGCGTCGGCGTCGGTGTCGCGCTGCTACAGCAGACGAATTGGAACCGGCGGATTTCGAGTTGGACGCAGCCGACCGTGCCCGTGTCGAGCGCGGCGGTGTCGGAGAACTCTCACCTTCCACGTGCCGGCGCTGGGTTTGCCGTTGAGGGTCGAGAGCATCTGTTCGGGCCGGAACGAGCCGGCGAAGGGCGCGGCGCCGGCTCCGATGGCCGTGGCCGCCGAATCGTCGAAGACCGTGAACGTGCCGGAGCAGTTGTTAGTGCCCGTGCCGTAGTTCGCGCCGGCGCCGCCGCGGTTGTTCGAGAGCGCGACCGTGGTGCCGTCCGGATGGATAAGGCTGATGACGAGGTCGCCGTCGAAGGTGTGGTTCAGCCGCACACGGACGTTGATGTCGTCAACGAGGCCGTTGTCAGGGACGCTGATCGGGATGTCCACCGAGGACACGTCCGGAATCGGCGTCACGATGTTGCCCGTGCCATAAGTGGCCGTGGCGGACGGGCCAGCCGCGCCCACTTGCAGGGTGAAACGTCACCGTGCCGAGATTGTTCGCGCCGTCCTGAAGATTGAAGGTCGCCGTCACGATGTCGCCGCACGCCAGCCCTGCATCAGCCGTAAAGGTGAAGGGGCGCGTGACGACCGTCGTGTTGTCGGGCGGGATCGAGCCGTAGTTCTGCGGGCCCGAGGGGCTGGTCACGCCGCCCGTGGCCTGCAAGGTGGCGACAAGGCTCGTCGTCGCGGCGGTGCCGTTGTTCTTGAGACCGAAATTAAGCGTCACGGTCTCGCCGGGGCTGAGGGCCGTGTCCGCCGGCATACAGCTCTCGGCGGTGTAGGTCGCGCCGGCGTCGTCAATGTTCGGCGAGCCGAGTGATGCACTGGTTGACGGTCGTCGTCATGCCGTTGGTGATGACGACGCCGTTGACCATCGCGGGGAAGTAGTTCGTCCCGCCGATGATCAAGTTGTAAGTGCCCGGCGAGAGCTGCGTCCCGTAGGAGCCGTTGGCGACGGTGCTGCCGTAGAGATTGTTGTCAACGGTGATCGTGGCGCCCTGCACGGCGAGCATGGAGTCGCAGTTGGTGACGTTGACGACGAGGCGGCCCTGAGCGGGCGCCGCGCAGGTCGGGTTGACCTTGAAGGCGCCGATGCGCGTGTGCCACTCGGCGGTGATGCTCGGCTGGTCGTCGAGATAATACTCGTTCGTAGCCCAGAAGGTGCAATCGTCCGTGGGGTCGAGGTTCAGCGAACTGTAGTCGCCCCAGCGTGAAGCGGTGTTGGTCTGAACGAAGCCGCCGGCCTGCAAGGTCGCTTCACCCTGCGGCAGACCGTTCGGCGCATCGCCCGCGAGCCGTCCGGCGTAGCGGATGCCGGGGAAGACGCTGACGGCGTCCGAGACGCTATAACCGATGGCGAGGTTGCCCTGATGGTCCATCGCCGCCGAGGGCATCCAGCGGTTGACCGTAGTCGGGCGCGTAGCTGGCCTGCTCGTTGACGGCGTAGGCGCCCATCCCCGTCTTTCGCAGCTCGTAGTAGCGCACGCCCGCCTGATGGAGCGCCAGCGTCGTGCCCGTCCCGACGTTGACCGTGTGGCTGACGACGAGCGACTCGTGCGTGCCGAAGTTGCGATATTGCAGCCGGTGCATCAGACGGTCGCCGATGGCGTCGAGCGCTGCGGTGGCGTTGTTGGCCGGCGGCGGCTGCTCGATGTCATCCCGGCCCGCGGGAGTGAGCGGGTTGAAGGCGGCCACGGCGAGCGGACTGCCCGCGCGCTCAGTGAAAGTAGAGTTGGCCGGGGTGGCGAAGTCGGCGTGGAAGTCGAAGAGGCGAAGGCCGTCGGAGGCGTCGGCGAACTCGGTGGCGATGAAGTAGGAGAAGACGTTGGGCGCGCCGGCCGGCGGCGGCCTCAACCCGTCCGCGTCAGATGGCAAGACGCCGCCGATACTTGGATCGAGCGGTTCCAGATCGAAGTAGATGAAGCTGGCCGCCGGGTCGCCCGCCAGCATCTTGGCGCGGTCGAAGGCGAAAACGCCCGCGCCGAGGAAAGCCGTACCAGCCTGATTGAACTGGTTGTCAGTCATGTAATAGCCGTCGGGCCAGACGCCGAACTTCGGATAGTCGTTGAACTTATTGTTCGGCATCATGAAGTCGTAGAGGAAGTAGGCGCCCGTCGGGTCGGGGGTCTGCGAGATGGCGATGAGCTGGTGGTTGTTCGGGTTCGCCACGGTGCAGAACTCCGAGAGCATCCAGCGGTCGGCTAAAGAATCGTAGAGCACGATGGGGTCGCCGTCTTCACTTCCGGCGCAGGGTCCGGGAATGCTGCCGAAGAGGGCGCCGATGGAGGTGGTCGGAATGAGCGGCGCCCCCGTCTTGTCCCAGATGCGGAAGGTGCTGTTGACCATCTGCACGTAATGGTTGGGGCCGACATCGCCCACGGTGTCGGGCGGCAGGAAGCCCTGCCCGACGGCGATGGTGTCGAAGATTGACTGCCCCTCGAAGTTGACGGTCGTGCCGGGGATGAGCGGCGTCGTGGCTCGGTTTCCGCCGGGGCCGGTGTAGATGGCGGCGTCCGGCGAGGCAGGCGCTGATTCGTCAATCTGCCGAATGGGCACGCGGTTGGTAAAGTTCTTTTCGCGTTCAGTCTTGCGCTCTTCCTCCTGGGCCGGCGTTAGCGGAATATTTGGCTGCGCATTCTTATTCTGTTGCTCGTCACGATACTCCGTACGACTCACCGGTCGCTGGTATTTCAACGGAAAAGGCTTGGTCTGCGCGGCGGCTATTTCGCTTACCGGTTTGGACACAGCGAAACCAACCGCGACTGAAGAATGCGGCTGGAGGCCTACCTTCTGCGCGGCGATTACCTTCGGCTGCCCGGCTTGTCGGGCCACATTCCTCGCATTCCGGCCTTCGGCACTCGATGGCTGCGGCGGCAGCAGTGAGATGACGACGGCAAACGAAATGAACAGCAATGCCAGAATGGGGAAAATGCGCTTCATGAGATTTTCGGTCTCCTTCAGTAGGGTAGGGTAATTTCCGCTTGAACAGTGCGGTTCGGAAGGAACTCCTCGATATCGGAGCCCCTTTCATGCTTCGGACGGCACCATTGAAGAAATCGGGTGTAAGACAAACCTGCGGGAAATTTCCCCGCACTTGTTCTGAACTGGAAGTGCGTTTGAAGAGGCGGCCCGCTCAAACTGCGGCGATTACAAACTGTAGAACCGGGGCGCGTCTATGGGCGACCTGCTGGTAACGAAGTGTTTGAGAAAGTATCTCGGAAATGTGCCTCAAGTCAACCATGTTTGGAGAATTATTCTTGTGGCGGACCATTGGGCCACGGCGTGAGGGCCGGGTAGATTATCGAACTGCCGTTCCGAATCGACGGTTTCTTTGATTTTGTTTTACGGGTGGCGGTGACTGCTCAAGGCGGTGGCCGGTCAGATCGTTCCCCCATTGTTTAGCTTCTTGTAAGTTGAGTAGACGGCGAACAGCCGATCGGCTGCTGCCGGATCACTGCGAGCTAACAAGGTAATGAGATCATCGCGCTCGGCGAGAAGTGGCCTGAGCTTTTCTCGCTGGGTGGCCGTGAATACCGACTGGTCTCCAGCGTCCAGCTGAGTGCGCAAGCTGGTGTAAAACTCGCTTGTCGTCTGGCGCGCAGGCTCGTAGTCGCCGCGCTGGACGTCGACCATCGCTGCGGCCAGGCTGTTCTGTAATTGACCCAGGCGCACTTCACGCTGCGCCGCGTCACGCTGTTCGATGGCCGCGCCGGCCTTGAGCCACATAGGAACTATGCCAAGTAAAAAGAACCCCAGGGATAAAGTTGCGTAGAGGGCCATACGTTTCCACGGGATGGTCAGGGCTGAGATTTTTTCGCTCAAAATGTTGGTGTCTCCAGGAACGCGTGGTTCTGCGGCTTTCATGACTTTCTCCTCTGATTCGATTCAGTAATGGAACATCCAGGGAACCGCTACCCGTGCTGACGGCCGCGGACGCAAGGTACATCTAAACCATAGTAGGCTCCGTTGTCACCGCAGCGAATCAGTGAAATCACAGTTTGACGTGAGTGTTTCCCCTTACGGAAACGGGAATCATGATTGCTATACTCGAGCTTTGGGCAAGTCATTAATAAGGGGAACACCAGACGGAAGAATTGAGGGAGCAATAGGATTGGGGATTCGTGGCAAATTACTGCTGCTGGCTGTAGGAATAGCGGTGCCTCTGGTGGTGGTCGGCGCGTTGGACCTCAGAAATATGTGGCAACTGAGCCGGTCTCAATTGGACGATTCGGTGAAGCAGCAAGTGGACCTTGCCTCGGTAGCCCTTGAGCGTTGGCTGGATGATCAAAGGAAGGCCCTGGCAGCGATTGCCGCCTCAGCCGCCGACCAGGACACCAGCGTCCCCGCCATTCGAGACAATCTCGAGAAGGTTCTGCACACGCGACCCTTTTGGATGGACTTGCGAGTGACGAATGTTGGCGGCACTACCCTGATCTCGCAGCCGGCTCGTAGGGAGTTGTTCTCGAGCGCACTCACGGATTATCTGGTCTCCGAGATGCGAGAGCGCAACTCGTGGGCAGTAGTTACGGATCGAACCCTCGATGAAGCTCGGCCGATTGTGATCATTGCGGTTCCGGTTGAAAAAAGCGGGGCGGTTATCGCCCGCATCGACGGGGCGGCAATTAATGAACTTTTTGACGGCATCGAACTCTCACGTCAGGTAGTGATCTCAGTTTTGGATTCTGAAGGTCGCATCCTCTACCGCAGCCGGGGATCAGAGGCAACGACGGAAGCTGACGTAAATTGGGAGCCAATTTCCTCCACCCTCACTACCGAGCGCACTAACGTGGTCGAACTCACCAGCCCTGTCGATGGCATAAAGCGCGTCTATGGAGTCACCCGGGTCCGGGACACCGGACTGGTAGCGATGATTGGAATTCCCAGCTCAACGCTTTACGAACCAGCGCGCCGGCGCTTAAACCGCTACGCTCTGATTGGATTGATTGCCTTATTGCTTGCGGTTGGGGCGGCCCTCGCCATTGAGCGAAGTATCGTGTTGCCGGTCAGACGGCTGCGCTCAACCGCTCAACGGCTTGGCGCAGGCGATCTCTCAGCTAGAGCACCGCTAGGCGAAGGTGGAGAAATCGGAGACCTTGGCGCTGCCTTCAACACGATGGCCAGTCGCATCGCAGAGCGTGAAGAACGACTCACCGAGTTGGACCGATTGAAGTCAGAATTTGTCGGCAGCGTTTCCCACGAATTGAAGACTCCTTTGACCACTATCAAACTCCTCGCCCACCTGCTGCAACGGGCCTCGCTTGATGAAGAGGAACGGCTCGATTATCTGAAGACCATCGCCACTGAATGTGACCGACAGATCGAGTTCGTCGGCAACCTGCTGGATCTTTCGCGGATTGAGGCCGGCGCCTACGGGCTCCAAAAAAGGCGTCTGGATGCAGGTGACTTGATCGTTTCATGTGTGGAGATGGAAAGGTTCCGGGCTGAGTCGCTTGGGCTGGATCTAACAGCTGAACTGCCGGCCGCCTTGCCGCCTGTGCAAGGAGATTTCGAAGCCCTGCGCCGGGTGGTTCGCGGTTTGATCGACAACGCCCTCAAATATACACCGGCGGGCGGCGCGGTTATGGTTACCGCGCAAACGGCGGGCCAGACACTGGCGATCACAGTCAAAGATAATGGGCAGGGCATCCCGCCGGAAGACGCACCGCATGTCTTCGAGAAGTTTTATCGCGCTGGTGCTCCCACCGCCGAAGCAGACCAGACGCCATCGCCTGGCACAGCCGCGCCCGGGGTGGGTTTGGGGCTTTATCTAGCCCGGCGCATCGTAGATCAATTGGACGGCCGGATTAGCGTCGAAAGCCAGGTGGGTGGAGGGACGACCTTTACCGTTGTCCTGCCGTTGTGGACTGATGATGACGAGCTCGCAGCAGGAGCTGAGGAAAGTTCTAATGACGAAGCGATTGTTAGTGGTTGATGATGAACCGAATCTTCTGCGCGCGGTGGCAGCCTGCCTCAAGGCGGAAAACTATTCAGTCAGCACCGCACGCAGCGGCCGGGAAGCCTTGCTGCAATTGGCGGAAGCAGTGCCCGATCTTGTCGTCAGTGATATCAGAATGCCGGGCATGGATGGATACCAACTTGCGCAAAGGCTTCGTGGCGCACCCAGAACGGCGCTGGTGCCGATTATCTTTCTCACGGCCAAAGACGAAACCGCGGATCGCATTGAGGGATTTCGCGCCGGGATTGACGCATACCTGACAAAACCCTTCGAGCCCGAGGAGTTGATCGCAGTGGTAAACGGAATTCTCAACCGCGTGGAGCGCACGCATTCGCAGATCGCCCGCCTGGTTGGTGATCAGTTAGTTGAAGATGTACCGCCGCCTTTTCAGGATGATGAATTGACAGACGCTGAGGATCGAGTCGCGTTAGCGGTCTCGCGCGGTTTGAGTAACAAAGAAATTGCGGCGGAACTGGAGATCAGTGTGCGCACGGTGGAGAACCACATCGGTCACATATTGGACAAGAAAGGATTTAACAACCGGGTAGAAATCGCACGCCACGTCTTAGAGAAAGAGAACGCTGCTCGGAACCGGTGAAAGTTGTTTGCAGTCTGGCTCGCCGCAGTGGACACTCGTCGCAGCCTTTTCGTCACATGAACAATCGACCGAAGTTTACGTTTGAACTTCGGCGACAAGATAGATATGCCCTCTATTGAAATGGTACTGATCTCGTCCGTTTCATGTAAGTGCACGCCGCATGCATCGAGAGGCAATCCGTTAAGCTATAACCTTTGTCCGGGCATTTTCATCATGGGTCGAAGCATTCGGAACCGGGAGCGGTAGCGACCGGGTAACACTACCGATGGAAACACCTTGAAGATGATCGAGCCTTGGAAAACTATGACCCTGCAAGTGTTTGCGGTAGCGACCGGGTAACACCACCGACGGAAACACCTTGAAGATGATCGAGCCTTGGAAAACTATGACCCTGCAACTGTTTGCGGCTGACCCGGTCGCTACCGCTCCCGGTTCTGAATTCTTGTAGCGTTAAATCGCTCTTCGGCCGCCACTGTGAAGCCTTCCTGACGGAAGTGGTCGTGCGGCAATCCGTTAAGCTATAACCTTTGTCCGGGCATTTTCATCATGGGTCGAAGCATTCGGAACCGGGAGCGGTACCGACCGGGTAACACTACCGATGGAAACACCTTGAAGATGATCGAGCCTTGGAAAACTATGACCCTGCAACTGTTTGCGGCTGACCCGGTCGCTACCGCTCCCGGTTCTGAATTCTTGTAGCGTTAAATCGCTCTTCGGCCGCCACTGTGAAGCCTTCCTGACGGAAGTGGTCGTGCGGCAATCCGTTAACCTATAACCTTTGTCCGGGCGTGTTCATCATGGGTCGAAGCATTCGGAACCGGGAGCGGTACCGACCGGGTAACACCACCGACGGAAACACCTTGAAGATGATCGAGCCTTGGAAAACTATGACCCTGCAACTGTTTGCGGCTGACCCGGTCGCTACCGCTCCCGGTTCTGAATTCTTGTAGCGTTAAATCGCTCTTCGGCCTTGATTTGGCGATGCAACAATGCTTTGTAGAGGGTGAGACCAGCTATGAATGCCTCATGGCTTTGTGGCTCATGACTCCACCGGCAATGTCATCCTTACCACACGCACATAGCGCGGTCGACCTTTTGCCCACATACAGATTGAGGTTCAACTACTGACCGGCCTTCCGGTGATCCGTCGCCTTCGGATAATCTTCATCCGGTGAAGAGTGAAACCAATAACATTTTGGCCCGCATAATCGGGTGGGCAGCGCAGGAGAAGCATATTCGAGCTTTGATTCTGGTGGGCTCGCGCGCCCGAAACGCGCCGGTTGATGAGCTGGCGGATTTTGATATTAGCGTCTATGCCGAGACGCATTTTCCTTACACGACCAAAAATCAATGGCTGAGTGAAATTGGAAAAGTTTGGGTTTGCGTGCCGGAGAAGTTTGACCGCGAAGGCGAGATCATACCGACGCGGTTGGTGATATTTGAAGGCGGACTCAAAGTGGATTTCGCTTTTTACGGGTTGCACGTTTTGGACGAGTTAGCCGGCGCCGAGGAGCTGGACACCGATTTCCAGGTTCTTCTCGATAAGGATGGGGCCACAAAGAGATTGAAGTCGCCGACTTTCAGAAAATTGAAACACGCAAGACCTACCGAGGACGAGTTCGTTAAACTGATCAGTGAATTCTGGTTTGAAGCGTGTTATGTCGCAAAGTATCTGAAACGAGATGAATTGTGGCTGGCGAAATTTATCGACGGCAATCTCAAAAAATTTCTCTTAAGAATAATTGAGTGGCACGAGCAGGCGAAGCACGATTGGGATTACGAAACCAGTTATGATGGAAAGAATATGAAGGGCTGGGTTAGCGCGGATACCTGGAAGCGGTTGCATCAGACCTTCGGCCATTTTGACGGCCGCGATAGTTGGGACAGCCTTTTCGCTACGATGAATCTTTTTCGACAGCTGGCAGAGGAAACAGCCGAGCTGCTCGGATTTTCGTATCCCGAAGAAGTTGACCGGCACATAACAAGATTCATTTCGCAGATTCGAAGTGACGCCGGCACTGGATGAGAAGTCTCCTGACGGCGTCTAAACTTTTCACCGGCGACATCATTACCCTCGGCGTTTTCCCTCAAATTACAACCCTCCATAGGTGGAATCACCTAGTTTTCTTAAGTAATTGCTCTCTTATCCCAATCCAGCCTGTGTAATAGGATCTACCTAAAGCAGGTGAGGGGCAAACCATGTTCAGACGATTACATCAACTACAGTTCATTTCCACAGGTCATTTGCGCCCCGCGGCCCTGACCGCGTCTACGTTGGTTCTGGGCTCCGTGGCCCACGCGCAGCAGACCTCTGAAGTTCAAAGAGCGGAAGTGGCGAGGGGCAACATTTGGACTCAACCAACGGATCCGGCAGCAACGGACCAACGGGCTATTACGATCCAGAAGATGTAAATCCACGGGTGTGATTACTGTTCGACTGCTCGTTTCTATCTTCACTGGAAACTATTTACCCTCGGACAACAACTCGCGCATAGGGCGCAAACTTTCAGTCTTAACTTAATTAGAGGAGTCTGGAGGGCGAAACATTTTAATAAGACAGGTTTTAACAAGAAGGAGAAGAAAATGAGAATAAGAGAGAATTTAATAATAATGACGATAGTGATGGCGCTGGTCAGCGTCGGCTTCATGCCGGCAGCGCTGGCCCAGTCTCAACGGGCTTACCGTCACAACGATAACTACATGCGACAACTGCTGAAGCGGGTCGAAACGCGATCTGATCGGTTCAGTAATTTGTTGCCCAATGCTCTGGATCGCAGCCGCATCGACGGCACCCGTCGCGAGGACGAGGTGAACGACCTCGTCACTGAATTTGAGGCTGCGACCGACCGATTGAAGCAACGCTTCGATAACGGTCAATCAACAGCTATGGACGCGCAACTGGTCCTGCAAAAAGGTGCGCTGATTAACACTTTCATGAACAACCGCCGGCTGGATTATCGGACCGAGCGCTCATGGATGCAGGTGAAAACCGAACTTGACCGTTTGGCCAATGCCTATAGCTTGTCCAGCAACTGGCCCACAATGACGTGGCCGGACAACGTTCCCGTAGTCGGCGGATACGACGCTATGCTCACGGGCACCTATCGGCTCAACGCGTCGTTGAGTAACAACCCGCGAACGATTGCAGACAGTGCAACTCGCCGGCTCGGCTACAGTGAGCGCCAGCGGATCTCGGCCAACTTAATTAACCGACTCACGCCGCCGGAAATGATCGCGCTTGAGCGTCACGGAAATTCCGTCACGCTGGCTTCGACAATCTCGCCCAGGCTGACCCTGGACGTAGATGGCCGCGAACACCTTGAAAGCTATCCCAATGGACGCGCGTCGCAAGTGCGCGCAACTTTTTCGGGTGACAGATTAACAGTAGTCTCCAACGGTGATCGAGCTAATGACTTTACGGTCACCTTCGCCCCGGTTAATTACGGTCGTCGTCTGCTCGTCACGCGTCAGGTTTATGCGGAGCGCCTGAACAGTCCCGTGATGGTGCAGAGTTATTACGACCGGACCGCCGATGTAGCTCAGTGGAATCTTTACCAGCCGAATTACACGAATCCCGGCGCGGTGAGCAGCAGCTTTCTCATTCCGAACGGGACCCAGGTAGTCGCCGTGCTGAACCAGAATCTCTCGACGCAAAACACCAGCGCCAGTGATCGGTTCACGATGACGGTCCGTGAGCCTTATCAGTATCGGGATGCTGTGATTGAGGGTCACGTAACGAACGTCGATCGCGGTGGACGCATCAGCGGTCGTTCTGAAATGACGCTTAACTTCGACCGCATTCTGCTGCCGAACGGAAGCAGCTACAACTTTGCGGGCGTGGTTCAAAACGTACGCGGCACGAGCAATGAAGACGTGCGCGTAGATAATGAAGGTTCGGTGCAGGAAGACAATAGGACTAATACAACTGTGCAACGAACCGCCATCGGCACGGCCATCGGCGCTCTAATCGGCGCGATTTCCGGAGGGGGAAAAGGCGCAGCCATCGGGGCCGCTGTAGGAGCGGGCGCAGGCGCAGGCTCAGTTTACGTGCAGGGTCGCGACGACCTTACCCTAATGAGCGGAAGCGAAGTAACCATCCAGGCGAGTGCGCCGTAATTGGCAGGGTAGCCGAAAGGCCAACTTTGCCGGCGTACCGGGAATAGAGCCGTCCACAATCGTCGGCGGCTTTTATTCCAGGCAGCGGAGTAATTGCTTACGGTTTGGACCTCCACTCTCTTGATTTTTCCTGGGGACGGATTAATTGCCTGGGGTGATGCTATGAACTCACTAATACGCGACCAATAAAGGTGGTAGACTGCGGCTGAACATTGGTCATTGGTCATTGGTCAATACCTTTTACTCATTCGCGCCAGGTGTTACGACTCAAGTCTCGTTCCCACGCTGGTCAGTGGATTTACCGAATGAGCGGATCAGCAGATCAGCGATCGACGCCTGCGGCAACGCTTTTTTTTCCGCGGCGTTGCGCGCCACAATGTCGTTAGCGATCAGCGACCGAATTACATTCTTTCTTTGGCAAACTGTTATTTGGAATCAGGAACGCAAATATCTTGAGGTACGAACAAGAAAACAGCAGATTGATTGCCCGGATGCTAGCGGGGGCCTGGCTTAGCAGTCCGCCGATACTTGAGATCTCGGACCGTGAGCTGGCCCAGGTGACCCCTGCGCTGCTGCAAACAGGCGCCGCGGCGCTGGGTTGGCGAAAGGTGCAGCACTCGAGCTTGCGGACCTCCAGGGCGGCGCTTGAATTACAGCAGGCATACCGTCTCCATGCGATTCAGGCTGCTCTGCATGAACGCGAAATTCAGGAAGTGTTCAACCTCCTGCGCTCTCATGGTATCGAGCCGGTGCTGGTCAAAGGTTGGGCCATTGCCAGGCTGTATGTTGAACCTGGGTTGCGCCCGTATGGAGATATCGACCTGTGCGTCGATCCCGATCAGTTTTGCAAAGCAAAAGCGCTGCTCCAGGCTGGCTTGGGCCAGGGATACCGAGTGGATTTGCATAGGGGCTTCGTGAGGTTTGGTCATCAATCCTGGAACGAATTATATTCGCGCTCGCGCTGCCATGACCTCGATGGGGTGCCGGTGCGAACGCTGGCTCCGGAGGATGATCTTCGGCTTATTTGTTTTCACTTCCTGCGCGAAGGCGCATGGCGTCCACTGTGGTTGTGCGACGTGGCGGTGTCGTTGGCCGCGCGATCCGAGAGTTTTGATTGGAACTTGTGCCTGGGAAGCGATCTAAAGAGCAGAAACTGGGTCGCCCATGGGATCGCGCTCGCGAAGCACCTCCTGGATGCGAATGTAAGCGCCGTTCCGGCTATGGCAGTTGCTAAACAAATGCCCGCCTGGTTCTTGCCGGCTGTGCTCAAAGAATGGGAAGTTTGCTCGATGCATGAACGACACAAGTCTCCGCTGAACTCGGCCTGGCGGCGGCCGGTTAAAAGTCTGAGGGGATTACCCCGTCACTGGCCCAGTCCCATCGAAGCAACCATTAGTCTCAACGGCCGGATTGATGAATCGCCGAGATTGCCCTATCAGATCGGCAACTGCTTTGTACGCGCAATGAATTTTCTTTGGCCTCCCCCATGGACAGCAGTCCGATACTGAAAAGGTCGAGATATTCCCTCGGCACCGACGGGTTTGGCTTTGGAGCCACAAGACTTTAACGAGCAGATTGGGTTGGAGGCTTGAGTAAACTCTGGGCGGCCAGGCAATCGATCCGGAGCCGCCCCGACACAATAGGAGAATACGATGAACGAAAGATATCTACCATTACCAAAGGCCAGCAGTTCTCAACTAGTTACCCGGGAAGTTGCGGGCGAATTGCTTGTTTATGATCGGACCAGCGATCGCGCTCATTGTCTTAATCGCACGGCTGCCATGGTCTGGGAGCGCTGCGATGGAGTCACCACAGTCGAGGAAGCATGCCAATCGCTCGAAGCCGAGTTGAAGGTTCCGGTTGCAGACGAAGTTGTTTGGGCGGCGCTGGATCAGCTCAGAGAATCGCATCTTTTGCCGGAGTCTTTCATGCTACCCGCGACTTTTAAACAGATGTCGCGGCGAACTCTGATGAGACGCCTGGGCGTAGCGGCCGCAGTGTCCATACCTTTAGTCACTTCTATCGTCGCTCCGACGGCCGCTTCGGCAGCCACCTGTCGGGCGTCGGGCACTGCGTGTACAAGCCACGCGGATTGTTGTAGCAATAGTTGCGTGGACGACGGCCGCGGTGTTTTCCTGTGCAGCTAATCCATGCTTCAACGGGTTGACAGTCAACCATGTTCGTCCTGGTCAATTCGGTGGCAGCGCCATGTGTTGACCTGGAATTAAAGATGGCCCTTGAGTCGCTCAGATCGAGATTCTTTCAACTCCGCGCCTTTCTGGTTTTTGCGGCGCTCCTCTCGCTGTGTGTTTCAAACAATGTGGGACCATGTTTCCTTCCGCTTCCGCTGGTGAGCGACCGCATAGCGGGAATTGCGCAAACCGATCAAGGTGGTAAAGCATCACCCGTCCCCTACCCTCCGGAAGCTGACAGTTTCCGCGTTCCGATGATGGCTCACAACCAGAAGCGTGCGGTCAAGGAACCTCCGCCTCAATCGGGCGGCACAACACCGGGGACCGACTTACTCTTTTTCAACCCGGCCAAAGTTGCCAATAAACTTAGTTTCCCGTTTTTCCTCTTTACGTCTGCCCCGTTTTCTCAGTCTCCTGGCCGGGCTCCGCCAGGTTTGGTTTAGTTTAGAAAGACTCTCGATAAGCACTGTCTCGGATCTTCACGCATCAGCGTTGTGCGATGCGAGGCCGCGTTTCCGACCAAACCCGAGCGCGCCTGATTTATAGGCGAACAACGAAGCAATTCATTGAGTGCCACTGCAAGCTCCTACTCATGGCCATAGTAGTGTGCGGAATCTTCTGGATCGTTTTTTAGGAAGCCATCGTGGTGAAAGGCACCGCTAAGAGATTAGTATCAAGGTGGTCGAATCCCGCGGGCGGAGAGACGACGGGCTGTTAAACTCCCCACACGCTTGGCCCAGAGTTTAAGTTGTTGCAAAGTGGCATCTCGTGTATGCCTTGAGGTAGAGAATGATAGTGATGAAGAACGCTGAGAAACGAAAGTACAAAGTTGGCGACTTTGGAGTCAACGTCGGAGCCAAGGTGCCGCCCTCAACGTTTGACGAGATCGAAGATCTCGCGAAGTCGTTGGGCAAGACCAGGGCGTGAGGTCGTCCGGCTGCTCTTAAGTCGCGGGCTCGCCGAATACTATCGCGACGAGAATCTGTCGGTGCAGCCAAACATACCGCTCGACCGAGGTCCGCAGCGGTTATTATGCTGAGGACGAAGAAATAGAAGCGCCTCGGCGAACAATGTATGCGCAACAGCTTCCCGGAAGGAAGAGGCATCGAGCGCGAACGGACGTTGCTGGGTACACTTGGTTTGATAGGAGTGAAGGGTGAATCTTTTTCTGGCGACCGCGACGGGAGGTGAAACGAAGGTTTTGCTGACCCTCTTCATAATGCTCGTCGCAGCCAAGCTGATGGCTGAGTTGTTTGAGCGACTTCGTCAACCAGCAGTAGCCGGCGAGATTCTGGCGGGAGTCATTATCGGACCGAGTCTTCTTGGTTGGGCGGCTCCGTCAGAAATTACCAGTCTGCTGGCTGAGATTGGCGTCATCTTTCTCCTGTTTACGGTCGGACTTGAAACCAAACCTGCATCCATCTTCAAGGTCGGCAAACAAGCAGCGATCGTGGCAGTACTTGGCGTCGTTGCTCCACTGCTTGGTGGTTGGCTCCTCATGCAGGCTTGGGGCAGCACAAGCATCGAGGCGCTTTTCGTCGGCACGGCAATGGTCGCAACATCTGTCGGCATTACCGCGCGGGTGCTGTCGGGCATGGGACTACTCGATGCGCCTACTGCTCGTATCATTCTCGGCGCCGCGGTCATCGATGACATCCTGGGCCTATTGGTTCTATCGATTGTGTCCAGTATGGCAGCAGGTACAGTTAATTATCTCGAGATCCTTACAACTTCAGGTCTGGCGATCGGATTTACGGCTTTTGTCGCTCTGGTAGGAGCGCCTGTCGTTACGCGCGTGGCGCCAAGGGTTGAACGCATGCGCAGCGGGCAGGGGATCTTTATCTTTGGTTTAGTCTTGTGTCTCGGCTTATCGGTAGCGGCGTCTTACATCGGCGTCGCCGCGATCATCGGAGCTTTTCTCGCGGGGATGGCCCTCGCGGAAGCTACTGAAGGCGATCCAAAGATGCACCGGCAGATGAGCGGAGTGACGGAATTCCTCGTGCCTTTCTTTCTCGTCAATATCGGGATGCAGCTTAGCCTTGAGCGTCTTTCGCAGTTCATCGGTGATCATACTTTGCGTGCTGGTTACTTTGGTCGCGATTGTCACCAAGCTGGTTAGGTTGCGGGCTCGGCTCGCTAAATCTCGGTATTAGACGCGCCGGACAAGTGGGCATGGGAATGGTGCCGCGAGGCGAGGTCGGAATAATCGTAGCCCAGATCGGTTTAAGCCTCGCAGTGATCGGAGCAGAACTCTACGGTGTGGTTTTGTTCATGGCGGTAGCCACCACACTGATTGCCCCGCCGTTTCTTAAGTTGCTTTACGCTAACGAAGCGGCCGCGCGGGAAGAGATCGGCCCGCCCGACGCCGGCGGTATCGTGGCCTCAGAAGATCTCTGCAAGATTGGCTAAGCCAGCTTCAAAAAACCAAAACCCAGTCTCCCGGTATTGAGTGAAATCAGTTAACCGGCACCGTGAGGTACCGGCAGCAATCATTTGGGTGCAGCAAACACCTCCGGAGAATTTCAATCAATGAAGAAATTCATTTTGTTGTTGTTTATTCTTTCGTTCGCAACTTTGGCTGCGGCGCAAACGAAATCGCCCCAACCTGGGGCGGTTGCATTCGTCAATGTCTCCGTCATCCCGATGGACCGGGAACGCGTGCTCACGAATCAAACGGTGATCGTTCGCAACGGATTGATCGCCGTCGTAGGAGACGCGAAACGAGTGAGGGTTCCAAGAAACGTGCCGACAATCGAGGGGACGGGCAGGTTTTTGATTCCCGGCCTGATGGACATGCACGTCCACCTGTTTTCTGACGAGGACGAATTTCCCGAGGAACTCGCGCTGGATGAGTTCAGAATTATGTTGGCCCACGGTGTAACCACCATCCGTTTGATGAATGGAACACCCGAGCAACTCGTCTGGCGGGAAAAATCAGCGCGGGGCGAGGTTTTGGCCCCGACAATCTACGCAGCGAGCCCGCAGTTCATCGGCAAAAAATCCGCCAACGCCTACGTCGTTACAAATGAAGAGGAAGCTCGCGACTCCGTTCGCAAAGCGAAGCAGGCGGGTTACGACTACCTAAAAATGACCACCGACTTGAAGGCGGAAGTCTACGAAGCAATTGTTGACGAGGCCGCCAAACTTAAGATCGGCATCGTAGGACACGCCGATAGCCGGTCGGTCGGGCTGAGCCGCGCGCTTAAAGCACGACAGCAGATTGAGCACCTCGACTCGTATCTGGAAGCCCTTTTGCCTGAACGTCTGCTGGCAAAGGGCTCGGTTTCCGATATCTATATTTACAAACCTGAAAGCTGGTTGAGTCTCGACCACATTGACGAATACGAAAATCCCCGAACTGGCGCGCGCGACTATTAAGGCAAATCCGTTTTCCACGCCAACCTTAACTCTCTTCAAATACACGTTCGGCGTCGGGCGTACGGAAGCTGAGATCAACGCGCAATCGGATATCCGTTTCTACAACCAGAAAACAAAAGATTTTTGGTTTCGCGTAAATAAGCGTTACTGGGCCACGGCTGCTTCCCCTGAACGACGAGCAAAATATGTGCGCATCCGAAATCTGCTGGTGAAAGCGATTCACGATGCGGGCGGAAAGATCATGGCCGGCTCAGACACGCCCGAGTGGCTGTTACTCTACGGATTTACACTACACCGCGAACTGCGCACTTTAAGCGAAGCTGGGTTGTCAAACTATGCAGTCCTCGCCAGTGCGACACGCAACCCGGCGGAGTTTTTCGGGGCCCTGCAAAAGATCGGCACGATTGAGAAAGGTAAACACGCCGACCTGGTTTTGCTTGAAGCCAACCCTCTTGAAAATATTGCCAATACCGAACGGCGCGCTGGAGTGATGATCAAAGGTCGTTGGATTGCGCAAGCAGAAATGGATCGATGGCTGGCAGCGATCGCGCCGCGGTTTCAAAAGGCAGGCAACCATTGATGCGATTGACTCGATTGACTCGAGTCCAGTGATTCCGTTTGATTGCTGAAATTGATCGAGATGGGTTCTCGCGTCTTCACGTCTTCGCGTCCTTGCGTTTTCGCTTCAATACCTACAGTTGCAGACTCAGCGTCGCGCTTAAGTTTTGTGCCACTACTTCATCCCACGCAGAACTTCAGCAAGCGCTAAGGCCATGAACATGGCGGCGACCAGAACGACGAAGCCAAGAACCGAGGAACCAACCACAGACACCGCAGCCGCAGCCACCCTCCCCAGTGTTTTTCTTTTGACCAGCCGTTTGACCACCAGGACCCCACCGACGCCGAGTCCTAAAGCGCTGGCAAGACTAAGAACCAGGTAAAGGATGAGGCTCGGAGTAGCCTGCCGCTCGCTGTACCCATTCATTCCGATCAGCAGGAGGAAGAAACCAACCGCGGCAGCGGTGAGTTGAATAGACGAGATTGCGATTAGGAGAAGTATTCTCATCAGAAGATCTGTTGCCGCGCTCCTGGATCACTGTCCCAGACTCACAACTTGACCGACCCGAAGGTCGCCCGATCGAATTACCGTGCAATAGACTCCGGCGCAATTCTCGTTTAGGCGCACAATGGTCTTCATCACTTCAGAGTCTCGTTCGACGGTATCCGGGCCAAAATTGACCATGACACAACGCTCATCCCGCAAAGTTACCGCGACAGCCGGCCGGCTGTTTCCGTCACCAAACATCAGTGTTCGGCCCACCCATTTATCTTCTGCAAAAGGCTCAGCGTTGTTGGTCTCGACTACGATGTTTGGTCTGAATCTCCGCAGATCAAGATCTCGGCCTGATTCGCGTTCGACACCCTTTACCGTGCCGAGCGTGATCACCGAAACAGCAGCTTCGTCAAAGATGCCGGACTTCAGGTTCATCAATTCGAGTTCCCCGCCATACCGGCAAGCAACGTCTTGCCGCAGCTCATCACTTCGGAGTTCGAACTCTTTCCCATCAGGCGTACGAACATGCGTCGGGAGCCCAGTGACGCCGTCGGATCCCGAATGGCTTATAGAGAAGCAACTCGGGCAACTTGCTCGCGGTAAGCCATGGGAACGGACTGACGTCATCGACTCGCCGAAACGCTAACCGGCGATCGCCCTCAACACCGTGCCAACCGAGCCTCGCATGGTCCAATGATTCCCCGGCCATTGACTTCACCGGGTACCGAAAGATCGCTCTAATCCGTCCTAGTTCCATATCGCTCAAACCCTGCCTGAGGTGCGAATCTTCAGAAGTGGGGTGCGCAAACTCATGAGTTAACGATTTAACGATTAGGTTAAACTCTCGAACTTACCCAGGCGCGTATCGTTGGAGATGGGGAAAGGGACGACCGCCGATAGATGTATCGGTCGGCGGCCATCGTTGCAGTCACGGCTCATTGAGTTAGCGACAGTTCAGCGGAGCGGAGTCAACCCGGTTTTGGCGTCTACACGAATAAGTCCCGGTCGCGTTGAGTTCGCAGAGGACGAAGCTAGTTTGCGTCCCCCGCCGCTTCCACGCTGCGATCCGCTGCGTAACGCTCGTGCAAATGAATCGGGTCTCGCTTTTTGCGCAGCCGCAAGTTTAGGAATTCGACAAAGACGGAAAAGCCCATCGCGAAATAGATGTAGCCCTTCGGAATGTGGACCGCAAAGCCTTCGACGATTAATGTCATGCCGATGAGCAGGAGGAAACTCAGGGCCAACATTTTGATTGTCGGGTGTTTGCCGACGAAGCGACCAAGCGGGGCGGCAAACAACATCATGAACCCGATTGCCACCACGACGGCGGCAATCATGATCTCGATACGATCGACCATCCCCACCGCCGTGATGACTGAATCGAGCGAGAAAACCGCATCAAGGATGATGATCTGAATAATGATGCTGATAAATGTGCCTTTGACCCTCGCCGAAGCGTGGCCGTGCTCACCTTCAAGACTGTCGTGGATTTCAAACGTCGACTTGCCGAGCAGGAACAGTCCGCCGAGGATCAGGATCAGATCGCGGCCGGAAATTTCCTGACTAAGTACGGTGAATAGCGGCGCTGTCAGACCGATCACCCACGTAAGCGAAAACAGCAGGATCACTCGAATGATGAGTGCCAGACCCAGGCCGATGTAGCGGGCTCGCGCTTGTTGCTCAACCGGCAGTTTGCCGGCGAGAATTGAGATGAAAATAATGTTGTCGAGGCCGAGGACGACTTCGAGCGAGAGCAGCGTTAAGAACGCAACCCATATTTGCGGATCAGAAATCCATTCCATAAAGTAACTCTCCCCTTTTCGTCCCTCATACTACCACCGAGCATGTTCGGGTTCACCTGCAGGAATTGTTACTGATCACGGTAGCAGGCAAAAAGTTTAACTCGTTGTGTTCAAGAATTTAGCCCGGGGGTTCCGCGTCAACAGTAGTTCAGGAGTCTTAACGGAAATATGGAGCAACATTGCCGGCAATGATTCTCAACTCTTTCTTCGTGAGCTTGAGCTGGCAAAATGCCTCCCAGGATTCTCGCGGTGGGAGGGTGTTTCCGATTGCCGCATCAGAGCCGTAGAGGATGCGCTTGACTCCGATTTGGCGAATCAATTTCACCATCAACTCGGAGACCTCCGCGGAATTTCTTGGGTGTGCGTTTGAAGCGACATCAAACCAGAGCTTCCTCGTTCGAGGATCCTTTTTCTCGATCGCCTCAGCCAGCGTTTTGATTACAGACTGCGCCACAGGGTCCATAAAGCCCGGGCCTGAAGCGGCAAGATGAGCGACCTGCACCGGAATATCAGGAGCGTGAGAAAGCAGTTCGAGGAGAGTGCGGGCCTGTTCAGGTCCGTAAGGCCGGTTCTTGGAGATCGACGCTCTCATGTGGACGATGATCGCCATCCGATGTTTGTTTGCCGCTTGAAAAATTTTTTTGAGTTTCTCGAAATGCTCCGGGTTTTCCGTCTGCACGTCCGAGCTGCCGAAATGTAGTTTGATCCCCCGGCGAAGATTTGGATCCTTCGCGCAACGTGCGAGTTCGTCGAGAGCATAGTCTTTGAGCGGATTGAAACCGCAAACTGCGATGAGCCTTGTCGGAAAGAATGCGGCTTGGGCGGCAGCCCAGTTGTTGTCAGCTTTGACCGCTTCATATTCATCTGGCGGTTCCGAACCAGGGCGACCAAACGAGTATCCATTAGCCAGGACCACCGCTCGCCGAATGCCGGCCTTGTCCAGCAATTCAATGACGTCCTGAGCTGTGATTGTATTTGCACCGGTCGGCAGAAATTTTTCAGTGTAAGCGGGGCTGAATACGTGCTGGTGATGATCCGCCGCTGGTGCGATTTGCTCGGACTGAGCCTTTGATTTGGAAGACGTTCTGTTTTGAGCAACTGTTAACGCCGTAACGCAGGCAATTAAAGCCATGGTCAGAAAAACTAACAATACATTTTTTTGCATAAGAAACCCCTTGTTTGGTTTTCAATTGAACATAGAGCGAATGGCTGGTGGGAAAACGAAGTGCTTAAATCTCAGGTTCCGTAAACTTCAAGCTTCACGAGGAACCATATCGCCAGGTGACGGGTGCATCACGTTATTGCGCTTCGCCAAATTCACTAATCAAAATTGACATCACAACCAACGACTCGAAGCCGGATTCTCCTTTGACGCACTCCCGCAACAAGCCTTCCGCCACGAAGCCTTCTGACTCATACAGTTCCCTGGCGCGAACGTTATGCTCCTTCACGTCGAGCCACAACCGATGTGCTTTTAATTCCTGAAACGCCATTTCTTTCACCAGGCGTAGCGCTTCCCTGCCATAACCCTTGCCTTTCTCGGTCACGACGATGCGTCGAAACTCAATGCTTCGGTTCACATCCGCGAGGCCCGCCAGGATGATGTAACCGACACGTTTGCCGTCAGCAGTGTCCTGGATAATGAGCGGACGCAAATCTTGGTTGCGGATTGCATCCAGATGCTGCTCGCGCGACCACACGGTGACAAATGAACGATTCTCCACGTTCTGTTCTGCGCTTAGCACAAAATCCAAATCATTTTCACTGGTATCAACTAATTTGATTTTCATACTGTGGTGAACAATCGAAACGACATCGTCGCTGAGTTCCTCGCTTGACCATCGCCCCTGATCTGCGTTGATCTAGCACGGCATGAAGAAAGTCATAAAGACATCACTGCTCGTGATCGCGCTGGTGTTGCTCATAAGCGTCGCGTGCGTTATCTGGTTTTTAACTCGACCGGACGATCTGCTTGAGGCCAGCATCTCAGCAGACTCCCGAATGACGGCGTTCGAAGCGCACGTTGAAAAGCCGCGCATGGATCGATTCCTCTTCGGCATCCTCCCCACCCAACTGGAAAACAAGTTACTTGGTGGCGAGCTGCGTTTCAGCCACGCGAGCCCTGGTGCGAAAGTCGGCAGCATCGCACCCGGCCTCCTCGAGCTCAGTGCTGACGGCTGGAACCTTATCATTGAAACTGACGGCGATGGGAAAGTCGGTTCCGCAACGCGCCTCGTGTTTCCGATCGAGATGGCCGAAGTTCAGCGCACGCTACGCTGCCGCCCGGCAGACCGACCGGTGGGCTATCTCCGCACCATTAAGCGGACAGGCTCAGCCGAGATCGAGGGACGGATCGACGGCAGTTTCCTCATCGAACTCGCTAAGTGTGAGAACGCCGAGACGGGTAAGATCATCGATACAGAAGCCGGGGGTGATTCAGGCCAGGCGTGGCCGTCAGAACCACTGACCTTGCGCGGTAGTTTCGTCGGCCCAGCCACGACGACAGAGCCCACCGAAAACCGGCAAAAGCCTTAACTTTACTTTCACTAGTGAATCTTAGCTCTTGAAAAAACTCGAAAGCTCAACCGTATTACTAGCCGTCGCCCTCGCGCACGAAACGAATGCTGTTGCCGTCTGGATCCTTTACATACATCTCCCGGTTACCCCAGGTCTGATCGGTCGGCACGAGATCAATAGTTACGCCCTTCGCGAGAAGTTCCGTATGAAGCTGGTCTACGTCTTCGACAAGCAGAAAGACTACTCCGCCTGAAACTCCGTCCCCGGAAAATGAAGAGACGTGAAACACCGCATCGTCACTTATCAATCCCATGTAACAAGGGTCCGGTCTGGCTTCGTCAAAGCGGTAGGCAAACTGCTGTCGGAAGCCCAGGCGTTCGCTTGTAGAACTCCTCAGCCGCAGCCGCGCTGCTGACATGGAGAACCGGAATTGCTGACTTAAACATGTAACACCTCGGGTGGTGGTTAACTGTCCGTGGTTATAACGCTCGACTCTTCGCCGCCTCAGCCAAGGGTTCGGGGTGGTGTGCCTTGCGGTGGAGTTATCCGCCTGTCACTTCTATGGGACCAGCAGGATCTTACCTGTCGTCGCGCGGCCTTCGAGTTGCCGATGCGCCTCGGCGGCTTCACTAAGCGGAAACGTTTTGTCGATGCGCAACTTCAGTTCGCCCGTCGTGATCCAGCTCAGCACATCCCCGGCGCGTCGTAGCAATTCATCACGCGTCAAAATGTAGTGCGCCAGAGACGGCCTTGTCAGAAACAGAGAGCCTTTTTGAGCTAACGCCGCCGCGTCAAAAGGCGGCACGATCCCACTCGACTGACCGAACAGAGCCAGCATCCCGCGCGGCGCCAACGAATCCAGGCTCTTGCTGAAGGTAGTTTTACCTACTGAGTCGTACACCACCTGAACACCTTTGCCGTTAGTTAGTCGCCTTACTTCCTGTTGAAAATCCTGTTCGGTGTAGAGGATTACTTCATCCGCTCCCGCGTCGAGGGCAAGCCGCGCTTTCTCGGGCGTGGACACGGTGCCGAAGACACGCGCTCCCAATCGTTTGGCCATCTGGATGAGCAAGAGACCAACGCCTCCCGCAGCGGCGTGGACCAGCGCCGTGTCGCCGTCTTTTAAAGGATAAGTTGAAGTGGATAGGTAGTGCGCCGTCATCCCCTGGAGCATTGCGGCAGCGCCGGTCTGCGCGTCGATTCCTTCGGGCAGCTTCACTAAACGCGCGGCAAGGACCGCGGCATACTCTGCATAAGAGCCAAGGTTCATTGCGTAAGCCACACGATCGCCGACCGCGATGTCGCTGACTTCCGAACCGATCGATTCGACTGTGCCCGCCGCTTCCGTCCCCGTCGTGAAAGGAAGCGCCACCGGGTAAAGCCCCGTTCGATGATAGACATCGATAAAATTAACCCCAATGGCTTCTATCTTAATCAGCGCCTCATTCGCTTGCAGCCCGGGCTTTTCTATTTCTTTGTAAACCAGTTGCTCAGGGCCACCGCACTTTTCTACTCGGATTGCTTTCATGATGTTCGGTTGTCCACTTTTCAATTACTGGAAGTAAGGATGTAGTCAGGCAAACGGTAGTTCGAACCTTGGCACTTGCTCCAGAAGTCTAGTCAACTTCGGCCGGGAAGTAATAAACACGCAGGATCTTATCACCACGAAATTCGTAAACCGATAGACTGCTCTGCGACTTCGGCCCACTCTTACCGGACCAACTGGCACGTTCCATCGCCGTTACCCGGCTCCCTGCCCGTTGAGTCCATTCCAGTGACGACTTGCATGACGGGCAGCTGCGAAAGTAACGGCGCATGCTCTCGCCCAACTTCAATCTTCCTTCCGTTTCAACTGAAACCTTAGCTCCATCGACGATCAACCACTGAATATTCTCGTCCGCCATCGTCAGCATGGCATCAATATCGCGAGCGTTGAAGGCTGCGACAAAAGCACGCACTTGTTTCTCTGGCTCGGCTCTGGAGTTAAACCCGCCAGATGCCGTTGAGGCAGGCGAGGCCGGCGCTCCAACGGCGATGACTAAAAGCATTACCCAAAGTAACTTCACCTTTTTCTCTGCGTGCCGACTGGTCATGTAGTTTTCTCCTGCCTCTGATCAACTCTTGCTGCACCCTGTAGTTTAACTGGCAAAAGCGGACGGCAGCCAAACGGAAGCCGACCGGCGATCAATTCCGGGGACGACACTGGGTAGTTTTAGACTCTGGATTCGCAGACCCGTAACGCAAAGGTTTGGGCCCGCTGATTTCCAGTAGAAACGCCTTTTCTGTTAAAGTCATTGTTTGTCCGAAAGCCTGGTTTTCTGAGTCGCGGGTGCATTATAGGCCGCAAACACCGGACGATAGCGGCTGGACATGATAATTGACCAACCGGCGAACTGGTCCGTGCATCCATACTGGGGACTACACTCGGGACTTCTTACTCTGATTTTTGGTTTTTGTGGGTATTTTCAAATAAATGCGAACTAATTTTAGAAAACTGCGAAGCACTCTCATAATTTTTTTACTGCTGACCCCTGGCGCTCAGGTTGGCCTCGCGCAGAACCCAACCGGTGGCGATGTGGTAATGGTCCTGCCGTTTGAAAATACATCGAATCGGCCCGAATACAATTGGGTGGGCGAGAGCTTTGCGGATTCGATTTCAGACTTGCTTAACAAGCCCGGCGTGCTGGTGGTGACCAGCGACGAACGACAGTCTGTATATCAACGGCTGCGAGTTCCCGAAACAGTTCTGCCATCGCGGGCAACAGCCATCAAGTTGGCGCGCGAGGCCAGGGCTTCAATGATTGTGATTGGCACTTACTCAGTTACGTTAGCCGAGGGCGATAACAAGGATGGCGAATCTAAAGAAGAGAAGGATAAGTCGTCCACTGAGGCTTATGTGCAGTTGACCGCCCGGGTCATCAAGGTGAACGAGGGTCGCACGCTCGGCGAAGTTTTTGACGGGAGCTGGGCTACGCGGCAGTTTGATCTAGGTGGGCCACTGACCACTCTCCAGAATATTCAGGGTCGACTTGCCTACCAGATTCTTTATCAACGCGACAAGGCGCTTCCCTTTTCTCAAAATCAACTCGTCCAGGAGGCTACCAAAGTTCCGCAGCGTGCTTTTGAAGCCTACGTAAAAGGCGTGCAACTGGGCGAGCGCGATGAGAAGCGTTCCAACTATCTCAAAAACGCTATGCGCTTTTTCGCTGAGGCCAACGGCGGGGCGATTTACCCCCAGGCTGCTTTTGAGCTTGGCCGTTATTACATGACCGAAGGCAAGTGGAAAGACGCGACCGAGTATTTCACGAAACTCCAGAAGAAAGATCCGCACTACGCGGAAGCAGCTTTTTACGCTGGATTGGGTTACGCAAAGATGGGCGAGCTCGGACATGCACTTGCTGCCCTGGTGCCACTATCCTCAGAAGTCCCTTTGATTGGTATCTATAATAATGCCGGAGCCGTAGCGATTCAGGCTTCAAGAGAAGAGAAGAAGGAGGAGGAACGCACGCGTTTGCTCATCCAGGGCACCTCTTTCCTGGCCCGGGCTGCCGAATCGGCGCCGGACGATTCAATGGTTCACTTTAACTATGCGTTGGCCCTTTTTCTTTCCGGCAAGTACGTCGAATCATCCGAGCAACTCAAGCCGGTGATTACTGCTGACGCGCGGGATGGACAGGCATATTTTCTTTATGCCAAGGCACTCGAAAAGATTGGCAAAACAGAAACCGCGACTGCGGCCGATGATCAGGCGCGACGGTTCCTGCCAACCTACGCAAAGTTTCAAACGCAGTGGCAGAAGTCTCAAACCCTGACCGGCGTCTCGCCAAGAATGCGCGATGTCTTGAACCGCGACGACGTTTCAGATCTGGTCCGGAAGAATGCAATGGCAGCGCTCAGCAACACGTCGCCAACTGAAGATCTGCTGGCCAAAGCGCGCGACCTCTATCAATCCGGGCGGGATGACGAAGCTTTGCCGGAACTGCATCGCGTGGTGATGCTGGAACCGACAAACGCTGAGGCATATCTCCTTAGCGGCCGCATCAATCAACGTCGCGGCGATCAGGAGGCCGCGATTGCTGCGCTTAAGACCGCGATATTTTGGGATTCCAAATTGATTGACGCACACGTCCTGTTGGGCAGAATTTTTCTTGAACGAGGCGACCGCAGCGAGGCCACTAAATACGCCGCCAGCGCGATCAGCATCGACCCGAATAATCAGGAAGCCATAGGCCTCCAGCGGCAAGTGACGATGGGCAAAAACTAACGGGCGAAGATTGCTGAGATTGCCGACCAGTTAGGGTGAGGCAAGTCCTTCCGGGATTTGCCTCATTTCTTTTATAGTTAACGCGAATGGGTGCACGCAGATGAAATCGTCTCAAGTGATCATCGTTTTCGCCGCGATCCTGTTTGGGTTTTCTTTACTCGTGCTCGGGTTGTGGCGCCATAAGCGGGCGAGCGCCGGCGACGTGAAGTTGCTTGGTGAAATCGGAAGAGTGGAAACCAGCCTCAACCCGCTGGGAACCATAATCGTCGCCGGCGAGCTCTGGAATGCTCAGTCAAGTGACGGCAGGGCCATTGAAATCAATACTCGAGTGCGCGTGGTAGGAGTGAAAGGCCTTCTCGCCGTTGTTGACAGCCTGGGTCACTCTTCACTTCACGTTGAGCAGTAGACGTCTTGCGTCATGACGAAGACCCTGGTGCTGCCTCAACGCTCACGCACCGTTAAATTCCCCAAACAATTTCTGTGGCACGGAAGGTGCTCTAAGGATAACCGGCACGTACGGAACACTGACGCAAAGTTAATCCGTGACCCGCCGCCAACCAATCTCTGAGCGCCGCCTGCCGCTGCGCCAGTCGCCCGCCGAGCAACCCTTCAGTGCTTCTCCCTCCTATCTGTGGACCCAGTCAGCAATGACTGGGTCTTCCCGCGTTTGGTGACAATGTTTCGCAGCAGCTTACTGACAACGAGCGTCACTATTCCGGGAAACGACTCTGGCTCGTTCTCCATTACGTTCAATAACCTGAGGATTCCAGAAAACTCATTCGTGGCACGGAAGCTGCTCTATACCTAACCGGCACGCACGGAACACTGACGCAAAGTTAATCCGTGACCCGCCGCCAACCAATCTCTGAGCGCCGCCTGCCGCTGCGCCAGTCGCCCGCCGAGCAACCCTTCAGTGCTTCTCCCTCCTATCTGTGGACCCAGTCAGCAATGACTGGGTCTTCCCGCATTTAAAGAGCGTTTTTGTCACGGCGGGCTTCCTCTCTTCACTGACTTTGCGCTTTGTTCAGATCATTACTCGACTCCATCAATTTAACTGCTGGTAAGCCCGGCTGGTCAGAGTGCGACGAAATTTGTCACTTTGACCGTGACGTTTTCTGTCTTTTTGACCCCTATTTGACTGTTTGAAACAGTTTCCTGATGGGACGACTGAGCGCTTCCAAAAATATTTTTCAGCCACTTTTCCCCTTGATGCGGGAAAACCAAGACTGGCCGTCGACCGATGATTGGCTCAGTCTTCGCACGCTGCGTTCCTGCATTTGATAGACTCGCTGGCAATGCAGAAAAACACTGGCAGCAAGCGGAAAGAGATCGTTACCACTCGGTCCAGGCTTTCCGCACTCGCAGCTTCTGTTCGCGCAAACTCTCCTGATCCGGTCGATTGTGGAATGGCTCTCATCTCCGCAGTCCTGCTGATCATTTCGTTTCCAGATTTTGAGCTTTGGCCACTAGCCTGGGTAGCGCTGGCGCCGCTATTTTTGGCTGTCGCGCGAAAGCCATTGCCTTTTCGCGCGTTCATCCTGGGCTGGTTGTTTGGAACGGTTTTCTTTTACGGCTCGTGTTACTGGCTGACCTATTCAATGATTAACTTCGGCGGGCTGCCAACTCCGATTGCTTTTCTATTATTGGTGCCCGCCACTCTGGCAGGTGGGATCTTCCCCGGCTTCTTCGCCCTGCTGACCGCGCGGGCGATTCGAGAATGGGGTGAAGGAGCGTTGTTTTTGGCCCCGGTGTTTTGGGCGGCCTTTGAATGGGCTCGACTTGGAATTATTGGCCAACTTTGGAATGCCATCGGATACTCCCAGGCGTATCAACCTAACCTGATTCAACCAGCGCGTTGGGGTGGGGTGTATCTGGTTGGCTTCCTGATCGTTACAACAAATTCTGCGATCGCGTTTGTCCTGCTGCGGCGTACTCCCCGATCAGCAATCGCCTCCACAATCGCAGTCCTAATCGTTTCCATTGTCATTTCTTTCGGCTATCGAACCGCCGCTTTCCCGGAGACGATCACAGATTCCGATAGCGTAGTCGTGGCAATTCAACCAAACGTGCCGATGGATCTGGTCAAGTCTGTCGCAGACATGCGCAAACTCGCGGATCGTCACTTTGAGATGAGTGAGAGTGCGCTAAAAACACTCCCCAGTGATGGAGCGCCTCGCCTGGTTGTTTGGCCTGAATCGCCGATGAACTTCGGTTATGGCAGCGACGCCTTTCTCCGCGAACGGCTCGCTGTCTTCGCACGCGCAAACAACACTGCAATCCTGATTAACTCACAGGAAGTGGCGCCGAACGACGGTATTTACAACTCTGCCTTACTCATTAATCAGAAGGGTGAGCTCGTCACTCAATATGATAAGATTCGCTTACTGCCGTTTGGCGAGTATGTTCCGTTACCGCAGTGGTTACCTGGAGCGGGTTTGATAAGAGGAATCGTTGGCGACTTCACGCCCGGCACGAACTACCGGCTGATGCCGGTGGGCAATGCGAGCGCCGGAGTTTTCATCTGCATTGAGTCGGCGTATCCATCCGTCGCGCGAAGTTTTACCGGCGAAGGCGCTGACGTGCTGATCAATATTTCAAACGATGGCTACCTCGGGCCGACGGCGGTGATGCGCCAACACCTGGCGAATGCAGTCTTTCGCGCAGTGGAAAACGATCGCCCTGTCTTGCGGGTCACCAACACGGGGATCACCGCGCTGATCACGAGGACCGGCGCCGTGAGGGACGCGACCGAAGCGTTCAAACCCGAGGTTCGAACGTGGCGCACGACCCGCTCGCCAGGCACCAGGACCTTTTATGTCGCCCGTGGCGATCTATTTGCAGCCACTAGTGCGGTTCTCAGTTTATTAGTGTTTGGACTTTCACTCAGGCGAGGACGAGACCCACTGTTGGAAGGGATTTAGGTTTCTAATGATCGAGACTTTATCAATTCAGGATTTAAGAACAACTCATGAAGAGCTAGGTAAGCGTGTCAGTCAGCTCGGGAGGTTTCTTTGATGTTGCTGCCGGCAAGGAACAGCTGAAGCGCATCGAAAACGAAGCCTCATCGCCGGATTTTTGGAACGATCAGGAGGCGGCCCAAAAACTTCTCCAGAAACGAACCGTACTCGAGAAAAAGATTCAGCGGCAAGAGCGTTTTGAGTCGCACATAGCTGATGCCGCCGTGCTCTTTGAATTTGCCGAGGAAGACGAGGATTCGCTTCTCGAATTGCGCTCACTCGTCGAGCAGCTTGAGCATGAAATTGCCGTGGCGGAAACTGAAATGCTTCTCGGCGGCGATAATGACCAGCTCAACGCGATCTGCACGATTCATCCAGGTGCGGGCGGAACGGAATCTCAGGACTGGGCCGAGATGCTGCTGCGGATGTATTTGAAGTGGGCCGAGCAGCGTGGCTTTAAGACTGAGATCATCGATTATCAGCCGGGCGAAGAGGCTGGACTAAAGGGCGTGACGTTTCGAATCGAGGGTGAATACGCCTACGGACTGTTAGCTGCCGAAGCCGGAGTTCACCGGCTGGTGCGCATTTCACCTTTTGATCAAGCCGCGCGGCGTCACACTTCGTTTGCTTCGTTGTTTGTATATCCTGAGGTGGACGAAAACATCGAGATTGAGATCCTCGACAAGGATTTACGCGTTGATACCTATAGAGCGACCGGGGCGGGTGGACAACACATTAATACCACCGACTCGGCGGTTCGCATCACGCATGCGCCAACTGGAATCGTTGTCCAATGTCAGAACCAGCGTTCGCAACACCAGAATCGCGCCGTAGCTATGCAGGTTTTGCGTTCGCGCTTGTACGAGCTGGAGATTGAGAAGCGAAAGGCGGAAACCGCTGAGCTGGAGGCTAACAAAGCGGACATTTCGTTTGGTTCACAGATCCGCAGCTATGTGCTCGCACCCTATCAGCTTGTGAAGGATACGCGCACCAAGTTGGAACGAGGGAATGTAGACGCGGTGCTCGGCGGCGACATCGACGATTTCATAAAAGCGTTTTTGCTCTTGAAGAAAGCGGCGTAGGGAAGTTGGCAGTTTGATTTGAGAAACTCTGTGCTTTCTCCGGACACAGAGGGCTGCACAGAGAGTTGAAAGGATCAGAAGGATAGGTCAGCGGCGCGAAGAAGATGGCAACCACGGACTTTGAGGACAAGCCGAGAATAATTACCCCGCGAAACAGCCGGCGGAACGAGATCATCGCGATCTCACTGCTTGCCGTGGGCTTGTTGCTCCTTCTCTGCCTCGTCTCCGCAACATTTTATCCGAATGATCCTTCGTGGAATTCCGCCGGCCAAACCGAAACCCACAATTGGGCTGGAGCCATCGGGGCTAATGTTGCTGCCTTGCTTTTCCAGACCATTGGATTAGCTGCTTACCTCCTCCCTTGTCTGCTACTAGCGGCGGCGTGGAGGCGTTTCAAGACGCGTAGTTTTCGGGCCCCGTTATCTCGATTGCTTGGGCTCGTAATTCTCACGCTCGCAGCCGCGGCACTTCTGTCCATCGCGAACATCCAGCCCATCTTCGATTCGAGCGTACAACCGGGCGGACTGGTAGGAACTGTAATTTCACGTTCCCTCGCAAGTGGACTCAACACAGCAGGCGCGACAGTTCTATTGGTCGCGGTCGCCGCCACCGGATTGTTGCTGGCCACCAACTTCTCGTTTATAGATTTTTATCAAAAATTAGTTTCCCTCCTCACTGATCGTTTCGGATTTCTTAAAGCGATTCCGGAAAAATTTGCAGCCTGGCGCGCGGCCCGCGCTGAGCGTTCGCAAACGCGCAAGGATCAACGCGAACTGCTAAAAGCTGAAAAACTAGCCGCTCGGACGGCGATGGCAGAGGCCCTGGCCGGCAACTCACTCGCCGCCGATTTAAATGCCCAGGAACGCGTGGCCGAATTCATGAAAGAGGGCGCAGCCAGGTCAGTCTCGACAGCGGCGATCAATCGTGGCGACGCCACGGCGTCCTCAGGCACGACAATCGAACCAGCTAATGCGTCTGCGCGCGCTGCGGCGGCGGGGGCCGGAGCTGAACGAGCAACCGTCGTCACTGGCGCAAAAGGAAAACGGTCAATATTCCCGGGTGCAAACGGTGACAGCTCGGTCGCTCCCGAAATTGAAGAAATGGTCGAGGGCGTCTCGGTGCTACGCCCAAAGGGTGAAGCGCCTGCCACTGGAAAACTTCCTTTCGATGCGGATCGGAAGCGAGTTTCGTATAGCGACTACTCAATGCCGCCGCTCGAGTTTCTGAACGAAGCGCCGCCGCATAGCGAGCAAGCTGATACGGAACTGCTCAGTCTGGCAACCCGGCTCGCTGAAAAGTGCAAGGAGTTCAATGTCACCGGTCAGATCAAACACATCTGTCCCGGCCCGGTGGTTACAACCTACGAATTCAAACCCGATCCCGGGGTTAAATACTCGCGGGTGGTCTCTCTGGTTGACGACCTCTGCTTGGCGCTCAAGGCAGAATCAATTCGCATTGATCGCATGCCGGGTAAGCCACACGTCGGTATCGAAGTTCCAAATCCGCGCCGTGAGACCATCTTCCTGCGGGAAGTAATCGAATCTCGCGCCTTCCGCGAATCCGGCTCGAAACTAACGATCGCCCTGGGCAAAACGATTGACGGGCTTAACTACGTGGCTGACCTGGCCAAGATGCCTCACCTGCTGATCGCCGGAACCACCGGAGCCGGCAAGTCAGTAGGCGTGAATGCACTAATAGTCTCGATTCTCTACCGTGCGCGACCCGACGAAGTTAAGTTTATTTTGATCGACCCCAAACGTCTCGAACTTGGCCTCTACGCTGATATTCCGCATTTAGCTACGCCGATCATTACCGATCCGAAAGTGGCGGCGCGCTCCCTGAAATGGGCCGTGAAGGAAATGGAACAGCGTTACAAGGACCTGGCGGGTTGGGGAGTTCGCAATATCGATGGTTACAACACCGAGATCATGCGGCGCAATCTGGTGAAGGAGTATGACGAAAAAGGTGAGCCGCATAAACCACTTCCGTACATTGTGATTATCATCGACGAACTCGCCGACCTGATGATGACTTCGGGACGGGAAGTTGAAGAGTCGATAACTCGGCTGGCGCAAATGGCGCGCGCGGTTGGTATTCATCTGGTCCTGGCAACCCAGCGTCCCTCAGTTGATGTGATCACCGGTCTGATTAAGGCAAACTTCCCTTCCCGCATTTCGTTTCGCGTTTCGTCTAAAGTGGACTCTCGGACGATCATCGACACCAACGGAGCGGAACATCTCCTTGGTCGCGGTGACATGTTGTTTCTGCCGCCCGGCACCTCGCGACTCATCCGCGTTCATGGCGCCTACATTGATGAGTCTGAGATAGGTCGCATCGTCAATCATTCGAAAGCCCAGGGCGCTCCTGAGTACAACGAAACGATAACGCAGTCTGAGGAAGAAGCCCTCGGGCTCGAAGAGGGTAACGGCGAACACGATGAGCTGTTTGAAGAAGCCCTACGAATCTGCGTGGAGATGAAGCGGGCGTCTACCTCCGTTTTGCAACGGCGGCTGCGCATTGGCTACGGCCGCGCCGCCGCAATCCTCGACATCATGGAGCGCGAAGGCCTAATCGGCCAGGCCGATGGCTCGCGACCTCGCCCCGTACTCGGCCGTGCTTACGAGATGATGGCCCAGTGGGACGATGCCGCCGTCGAAGAGTAGTTCCCTCGCCACCGATTTGAAACATTTTCCACTCCGGCTGTGGAAAACTCTGTGGACATCCTTCAATAAAACATACGAAGTTTTGAAATCGTTGGACTTCCAGCATCGTGCACACGCGAGCGGCACAGTCGCAACCTCTCTCGAATCCCTTACTTGCACACGTGAAACAGAATTTCCCACCAGCAAAGTTCGCGTTTTGTTCGCATCCTTTCCTCGCGACGATGAGTTTTTCAATTCTGTTAACGAGTTGGGCCTGCGCGACGCTTCCCCGACATTCCGCACCCCAGTCAGAGGCCGCCTTGCCCTCCGGAAATTCTACAAACATAACGCCGATAAATCTCAATACCGCGTCAGCCGCACAGCTTGAATCGTTGCCGGGAATCGGCAAGGTCATCGCGGAGCGGATAGTCTCGCATCGTGCCAAACACGGTCCCTTCCGCCGTCCAGAGCACCTGATGTTGGTTGACGGAATCAGCGAACGAAAATTCCGCGAGCTGAGTAGGTTAATCACAACCAATTAGAGGACTGAAACCGCCTCTTGCAAAATCGATTCTGCGGAGTTATAGCTTGACTCATGCGAAGTTTCCACATGCTGTTGTTGTTCATTCTGTTTCTCCCGATTCAATTTGTGCAGGCCCAGATTCAGATTGGAACTGTCCGAGGGGTGGTTACAGATCCGGGTGGCGCACTCGTTGCAAACGCCAAAGTCACCCTTGATAACTCTCTGACGGGTTATCACAGCACTCAAACCACAAACAACCAGGGGGAGTTCACTTTCAACGAGGTTCCCTTTGGTGCTTACGTTTTACGCGCCGAACTTGCGGGATTCCAGGCCATAACCTCTCAGGTGAATGTGCGCTCAAATATTCCCGTTACCGGCAATATCAAGCTGAGCATCGCAGAGTTAACTGAAACACTAAATATTGTCAGCGCCGAGACGCTCGTCCAATCCGATTCGTCGGGAACCTCAACCACGATGGATGAGAGCTTCATCATGAAAACACCCGGTGCGGCGCGCCATCGTCAACTTCAAAAAGTGATCGCCACGGCTCCCGGCTGGCGTTCTGAAAACGATGGCCTGCTTCACATTCGCGGCGTGGACGACGGCGTTCTGTTCGTAGTAGACGGCGTCCCCATCACAGATCGTCTGGACGTGGTCTCCGGACATGCCGACGATACGGAAAACATTCGTTCGCTGACAGTCATCACCGGAAACATCCCGGCGGAGTTTGGCGGACGGTCCGGCGCCGTAGTCGCGATTCAATCCAAATCAACCGTGGGCGAGCCGTTATCAGGCGCTTTGAGTTTAGGCGCCGGAAATTTCCACACCAGAGATATTAGCGCTACCTTTGGAGGCGCAGTTAAGCAGAACCTTGGACTGCTTTTGAGTTTCTCCGGCAATCGCTCGCGGCGATTTTTGGATCCCGTTGATCCGGGAAATTTTAACAATCTGGGTGGTTCCCTGGGATTCAATGCCCGCGCCGATTGGCACCCAACCGCCAATGACGTCGTGATGTTTTCATTCGCCGCCAACGGCGCCGATTTTCACATCACCAACGATGAGGAACAGGAAGAAGCCGGACAACGTCAACGACAGGAACTGCGCAGCCAGCGACAATCCATCCGCTGGCAGCGATTGTGGTCGTCATCAACTGTGACCAACCTGGCTTTTTACCGGCAGGCAAATGAATCGAAGCTATTCGGCAGCAGCTTTGATACACCGCTGTTCGCGGCTCAGGATCGCGGCAACTCGCGCCAGGGGGTGGTCGGCAGTTTGACCCGTTCCGAAAAGAATCACGTCTTCAAGTTGGGATTTGAGGCCTCGCAGGGTTTCGCTGCGTGAGTGGTTTACTTTTGCCGTCACCGATGAAGACGAGGCCGAGGAAGCTGACATCAGCGAGGCCGCACTCGAGTTTGATCTTGATGACCCGTTTCTATTTAGTGACCGCAAAACCCGCGGCCAGTTCTCTGCTTACTTCCAGGATACTTTTTCGCCGCTGACAAATATCACTATCAACGCAGGCGTGCGTTACGACTATTCCAACCTGCTTGTTTCCGCTCAGCAAGTCAGTCCCCGACTCGGCGTCGTTTATTTCATTCCGAAATCGAAGACGGCCCTTCGCGGCTCATTCGATCGCCTGTATATGCCGGCGCAGGTAGAAAACCTACTGCTGGCTTCGTCAGAAGCGGCACGGCGCCTTTCGCCGTTTGCGACGCCCGCGGGCGGTGGCAGCGCGGCGGTGCATCCGGAAAGAGTTTCTGCTTACGAGGTCGGCTTCGCTCAGGATCTTTTCGGAGTCTTGCGGATCGACGGGGCTTACTGGTCGCGCAGGTTTCGCAACTTTGACGATCCCAACGTTTTTTTCAATACGACAATTATCTTTCCCAACAGCGTTGCCGAGGGATTTGCCCGCGGCGCGGACGTGCGGATAGATGTGCCGGACATTAAGGGTTGGTCAGGGCACGTAAGCTATGGAAACGCGCGCATACTCCAAACCGGACCCATCAATGGCGGCTTATTTCTGACCGACGAATTCATCGAAATTGGACCAGGTACGCGCTTCACTCCGGATCAGGACGTTAGAAATACATTGTCGTTTGGCCTGACCTACAACCTGCGCCCACGCAAAGCCTGGATTTCACTGATGGGCCGGCATGAGAGTGGAGTGCCGCTTGAGGTTGACGAAGATGAGCTCGATGAGTTGATGGAGAGACCCGGCGCGGATTTGGTTAACTTCGAAAGAGGCCGAGTGAAACCGTGGACAGTGTTCGATCTGGGCGCGGGCTTCGAACTGTTTAGCGAAAAACGGCTGAGCGTGCAAACGCAATTGAGCGTCGAAAACATAGCCAACCGCAGGTTTGTCCACAACTTCGGCAACCCGTTTTCCGGCACTCACTTCGGTCATCCGCGAATGTTTCAGGCCCGGGTAAAATTTACTTTTCGATAGACAGATCGTCAGGCCGGTTTCGAAACAATCAGGGAGTGAATCATGTCAGATGAACCAATCGTGATAAATACTTTCGACAACCAAACCGAGGCTGAGATGGCTCAGCAGATGCTCGCAGGGGCCGGGGTGCGTTCCTTCGTGTCAAAAGACGATGCGGGCGGTATGGAACCCCACCTCCAATTGACCCGGGGCGTGCGACTAATTGTGAGCAACCAGAATGCAGATCAGGCCCGGGAAATTCTTTTGCCCATGAGCTCAGCCTGATTTGTGCGTAGACTAAAACTGCCGCCGGGTACTGAGTGCAGTTTGGTTGATTCTTGGCAGATCTTTGCGGCGTTTGCGGTAAAACTAAGTCAGGACCGCAAAGCTCGCGAAGCATAAGACGAAAAGTACGCTAAGGAATTCTCCTTTTTCAGAATACCCCAGTACCTGCCGCCGTCTTGACTTAGGTTTCTGCCGGAGTCTATAACGAAACTGCCCAACGACGCTGGCATTCAGTCTGCAACCAACGGAAATCAGTAACAGCCAGGAGATCGCACAATTGTCCACTTACCTGGATAGAACAGAAACGCCCGAGACAGATTCGAAAACGCCCGCGGGTTTTTCACTCCCCGAGCTAAAAGCAACCCTGGAGGCTCAGCAGAGCGCCCCGACGCTCGCGCAGATCTTCGACTGGTTGGGAACCGCTGAAGTATCAGCGGATGATCTTCGGCCTTATCGCGGTTTCAAAGACGGCAATTACTGGCGTCATCTGGTTTGCCGCACTGATTTCGTTGAGATGTTGGTGTTGTGTTGGCGTCCGGGCCAACGCACTCCGATTCACGATCATAACGGTTCGCACGGCGGCGTCCGTGTCTGCGAAGGGACTATGTGGGAGACCACCTTCACTTACGATGCCGCCAGGGGACTTGAATATAAGTCTGCTCGCGAATATCAGCCGGGCGCGGTCACCGGTTCTGACGTCCCTGACATTCACCAACTAGGCAATCCTGACGTCAGCGAGCAGGACATGATTACCATTCATATTTATTCCCCGCCGCTCGGCGTCCTGCACACTTACAAGCCAGGCAGCGCCACCATCGATCTCTACACGCCGCCCGATCCTGAGTAGCTTTACTGCTTAACAAACGTTTCCACGCGCAACTGCTTTCCGTCCGTGAACACCGAGACGGTGCCTTGCTGTCCCGTAGTTAGTACTTGTGCGCCGCCGGCTTGCCAACGTCTTACAACTTCCGCATGCGGATGACCAAACATTGATGTCTGACCGACTGGAATGATCGCGAAGTCAGCTCCAGTCGCGGCGATGAAGTCAGCAGTTGAGGAAGTCTTGCTGCCGTGGTGCGCGACTTTGACCACGTCAGCCCGCAGATTAGGAGCAACTGGAAAGCCCTTTGGCCGATCCGGGTACAGCTTTCTAAGTAAATTCTCCGCAGGCGCTTCAACATCGCCAGTCAATAAGATCGATTTTTCGCCCAATCTAAGACGAACCACAATCGAATCATTGTTCGTTGAAGGAGCATTACTGCGGCTGGCAGCAAGAGGCCAAAGGACTTTAGCCTCAGCATCGCCCACCCGCAAAACATCGCCGGCGCCAATTGAGTATTGGGGAACTTTGCTCGCTGCCAGTGACTCGACGAATGTAGTGTGCTCTGCGTCGCGATGAGGAGTTCTAGCCACGAAGACTGCCCGCACCGCGAAGTTTCGCACCACGTCGTTCAGACCGTCGACATGATCTGCATCGGCGTGAGTCGCAATGAGATAGTCGACCTGATCCAGCCCTCGCCACCATAGATACTCCGAGACCACGGCTTCGCCGATGCTGCGCGTATCACTTTCAAATGCCTCGATGTCGTCACCTTTCTTCTGAAAGAAGTTAGGTCTTCCGCCTCCATCGATCAGAATCGTCGTGTTATCGGGCATAGTCACCAGAGCCGAATCTCCCTGGCCCACGTCAAGAAAATCGACGCGCAGTTTTCCGTCCGGCGCCGCCTCGCTAAATGGATGCAAGATAAGCACTGCGGCCGCCATCAGTTGCAAAATAATAACCGCCGGCAACAGGTGCGCCGGATTGGTAAGCATGTTTGCGAACCTTTGCGCATTAATGTTCGCAACGCCGCGCAAGTGGCGAATGTTTGGGGTCGCCGGTTTCAACGGATCCCAGCGGGCCAGCATCACGACGAAAACCAACAGCGGGAGGTAGTAGAGCCCATAGACAATGGCGGCCCAACCCGTGTATTCAGGCAGGCGAATCGAAGCGATGCCCAGTCGCGCAAAGGGATCCACACTGTGGACCATGAGCCAGTTTAAGGCATTCGTGAGATTGATCAGCGGCGCTGCAAACGTCGAACTGACCTGCGCCACTAACAGCGCCAGGGTGGCAGCAATAGCCACCAACCCCATTAACACGCTAACGATGATGTTCAGCACCAGCGATGACACTGAAAGCCTGTGAAAGTAGACAATCAGTAACGGCAACAACGACACTTGTACACTTATCGAAATGACGCCGGCCACGAAGATGTAACGCAACAGCGGTTGCAGGTGGAAGCGCTCCAATGCCTGGGCGAGAGGAGACTTGAAGAGTCTGCACGTGTAGGTGGTGCGCTTGAGTTCGTTCAGCCATTCGCGTTCGCTCCAAAACAAACACTCGCAAAATGTGCGTAACCATGGCGCCACGAGAGGAGGAGAAGGGGTATTGCGGGTGGGCCTCCACGATCCGACGGCCGATGCCTTTTGCACCAGCGGCCAGGCTAAAACGACGATAGCCAAAACCGAGACAAACGTAAGCTGGAACGCCGGGTCAAGCAGTTCGCTGGGACGCCAGGCGAGTAGCGCGATGGCCGCGCCCCCCAGGGCGCTCAACGAAGTTGCGCGGCGTGAGACGAGCGGCGCCAGCAGGACGAAGGTGAACATCAGGGCGGCGCGGATTACCGAGGGCTCGCCGCCCACCGCGAGCGAGTAACCCCATAGGATCGTCACCGCAAACAAGAATTGCGCACTTTTATTCTTGGTAAACCTGCGCGCGATAACGAATAACATTCCACCCAGAAAAGTAATGTGCAAACCGCTGATCACCAGGACATGAAACGTGCCGCCGTCGCGAAATCTCTCCGCCGTCGAGCGCGATAGACCGTAGCGGTTTCCCATGAGCGCGGCGTTGAGAACCCCGGCTGTTTCCGTTGAGAAGCGCGAGTTAATCTCCGCCTGAAGCTGACTACGCCATTCAAAGAGCCAAACCAGTGGCAGTAATACGGGAGTGTTCTCTAGCCGTTCAACCAGCAGCGGACTCTTAACGAAAGCCGTGGCGTCGTATCCCTTCCGATCGAGGTATTCAGTGAACATCGAGACGCCTGGATTTCGAAAGCTGTCACTGCGCTCAAGGTGGGTCATCACTCTGATGCGCGCGCCACACCTCAGATCGAGTTTGGCGAGTTCAGATTTAGACCGCGCATCTGAGGCCGTGAGCATCAGCAATAACACGCCCGACACTTCCCTTTCGACGCCACGCGACCTGACCCCTTCAACCCGCAGGGTGAGATAAAACCGCTGCGGGGCAATTTCCGGATCGCGTTCGAGGACGCCAGTCACCTCGGCGGGTTCGCCCACGGCAATGCTTCGCTCGCCGGTCTCATCAAGCAGCCGCTTCAGTTGGTTTGCAGGCACGTGCGTCTTTTCAATCGACGATAACGTGCAGCCTGCCAAGATCGCCAGAACCGTCACAAATAGTGTGCCGAGTCTGGTGCGATTGGTCAGGACCGCTACAATTGCTGTGCATGTGATCAGGGCCGAAACAATCAACAGAGGTGCTAGCGGGATGCGAAGAAACGTCCCGGCCAGTATGCCGGCGGCAAACGCGGTGGCAAGCTGCGCCAATGGAAAGGGATGAAAGACCTGTCGGGTGCCGAGGTGGACCATCGGTCGAAAGATGAACGCAGCGGGATGTCTAAATGAATCGAGGGTCTAGACGCTCGTGGCGGACAAGCGCGCGACAGTTTCCACGTGATGGGTTTGCGGGAACATATCAAATGCGGCGACGGAGTCAAGCGAATAACCACTGTCTCCATCGCCGATCAGTTTCTTGAGGTCGCGAGCGAGCGTGGCGGGGTCGCAGGAGACGTAAGAGATTCGCGACGGCCGCAGCTTGAGTATGCCGGCGATGTCCTTGTTTTCCGCACCGGTGCGTGGCGGATCGAGAAGCAAAAAGTCCACCGGGCCGAGCGCGGATTGACGTTGCAACCAGTCGCCGACCCGGGCAGTGATGATCTCGGTAGCGCCGATCTTAGCCAGGCCTTGAACGGCTGCTGAATCTGCGCCCTCCCTGGCAGTCGGGCCGCTGCCCCGGACTTCACCGCCCTGGGACTCGAGGGCAGCAGTTTCCAGATTCCGGCGAGCGAAACCGGTGGCGAGCGGATTAGCTTCAACGCCAATCACCTTCGCAAAGCGCCGCGCCAGCGGAAGCGTAAAGAGACCAACGCCGCAATAGAGATCTATCGCCATCTCCCCGCGAGCGTCACCTATGGCCGTCTCGATCAAGTGTTCAAGCAGGTCGTGATTTACCTGGAAGAAACCTTCCGCGCTGAAGTGGTAAGTCTCGTTCCCGATGCGACGAGTGATGACCGGCGCATTGTTACCTTCCACTCCGGTAGTCCGCACCGCCACCGACACTCCTTCGTCACCTGCCACTGCGTCGATGTGCTTCGGCAGTTGGCCCGAGGCTATCTCGCTTCGTAGCTGTGCGAGCGTTTGCTGCAATTCGGGAACCAGCACCGCGCAATGCTCCACGTCGCAAACGTCATTCGAACCACGGATGAAGTAACCCAGATGATTGCTTGATCGATCAAACTGCCAGGTTGCGCGAGCGCGATACTCAAAGGGCCCTGGCGACGCATGTACCGAAATATCAACCGGGGTTTCGATCTTCGCGATGCGATGCAGACAGTCGCGAATGATTTCCTTCTTCGCTTCCAACTGCGCCGCGTAGCCCAGATGTTGAAAATCGCAGCCGCCGCAAAGCCCGAAATATGGACAGGGCGGTTCAACGCGAAGCGGCGAAGGCTCAATCACTTCAACGATCGAGGCAAAGGCGACCTTCCCGGAGATTCGGTCGATCCGCACCCGCGCCATATCGCCCGGAGCGGCCAACGAGACAAACAGAGTGCGGCCGTCGGCATGGGCCAGCCCAACCCCGCCCGGGAGCAGTCGCTCAATCTTTACCTCGAGCGTGCTTTGTTCGTCTTCAGTCGATTCCATATTTGCGATCAAGGGCTGCGCGGCCGCGCTCGCTGTCCGCCGCTGCCCAGTTAAAGGTAGAACAAGCTGAGTCGGGGCACATTGAAATGCTCTCTCAGTTTCTTGAGTAACAAATTGTCAAACGTCTGCTGGTAAACCGGCTTCTCCATTTGCTTGCGATAGGGACTTAGCTGCGCCGCAACCTCTTTTTTGATCCCTTCGAGTTGCTCGGAATTAATCGCTGTCAAAATAGCGTCACTCAGCATTCGTTCCAGGCCCGAGAGCGATTGCTCTAACTTCTGCGCCTCAACTGCGGCAGTCGCTTCAAAATCCTGTCCGATTTCGCTAATCAACGAAGCAGCTCTGGAGATCGCTTCTGAAAAACTATCGCCGCCCACTTGTATTCCCGCCAGCTGGGCGTTATAGGCTACGCCCGCAGCCTGAAGACCCTGGTGACTTCGCTTGAGGTGTTCGCGGATCGCATCGCGTGAAAATGGTAATTTGTCGGAGTCGTCCCCGACTTCTCTGCCTCCCTCACCTGAATCCGTTGCCCCGACACGCGCCTCACGCCACTCTGCGAATTGCGCGTCTACCTCTTCCTGGCAATACATTAACGACTTAATACTTCGCTTGCGAGGTTTGGACTCCCAGGAATCAAAGGCCTTCTCTATTCCGCGCAACACGACATGCAAGGGCACGCCCATTTCTTTCCACGTTTCGATGAGCGACCAGTCGATTGAACTGACGAGGAGATGTTTTCCGCGCCGGCGCACAAATGCGTCTTCGATCTCGGTGAAGTAATTGAAGTAGTTCAATCGGGACAGTCCAAAGTTCAGGGTCTGTAGTCCGGCGTCAAAAAGTAAAAGTCGAAGTCACGACTCGGACTTTGGACTTTGGCCATTGACCTCGGGGCTTGAAGTTCGTTCGTAAATCAGTCGCAGTCCTTCCAGCGTCAGCGTTTCGTCCACCAGCTCAATAAACTCCGAACCAGTGGCGATCAACGACGCGAGTCCGCCCGTGGCAATCACTCGCGGGCTCCCGCCGATCTCTTCGATCATCTTGCGCAAAACTCCATCCACCAGTCCCACGAAACCGTGATACAAGCCCGACTGCATGGCGGTGATTGTCGAAGCGCCGATCACGGTTTGCGGCCGCCGGATATCAACGCGCGGCAATTTCGCGGTGCGCGAAAACAGCGCTTCCGATGAAATCATGATCCCGGGAGTGATTGCGCCGCCAATATATTCGCCGGAGGCATTGATCGCATTGAAAGTGGTGGCAGTGCCAAAATCGACCACGATGCAGGGCGCGCCATACTTTTGTATAGCCGCCACCGCATCGACAATTCTATCAGCGCCGACATCCGCAGCCGGCTCGTAAAGGATGCGCAACCCCGTGTCGATCTCCTGGTCCACAAACAGCGGGGTCAGGTGAAAATAAGTCTCGGCCATCGTCTTCAGCGTGTAGTTCAGCGGCGGGACGACCGAGGCAATCGCGATCGCGTGGATTGAGTTGAAATCAATGGCGGCCAACTCAAATAAATTGCGAGCTTGCACACCGTATTCGTCGACGGTGCGCGAACGCTCAGTAGTCAATCGCCAATGGGCCACCAACTGGGTTCCATCAAAAACTCCGAGCGAAGTGTTCGTGTTTCCGGCGTCAATTACCAGCAGCATAAATAGTTTTCCGCGAGGAGCGCAGGCATCTTGCCTGCTTCATTCACCGAGTGATTAATTTTGCTAATACTTCATCGATGGCATCGGCGGCAGCTTTTGCGCCGTTCTCAAGTCGCACCTGCTTCCCGACCGCTTGTGCCTTCTCCGCGTAACCCGGGTTTCTCAGTAATTCACCCAGCTCTTTGGCAGCGGTGCGAGCATTGTAGCGCGGACGGGCAATCGTTCGCCCGCAACCCAACCTTACCACGCGCGCTGCGTTATCAAACTGATCGTGCGCATGCGGGACAATCAATGTGGGACGCCCGGACCTGAGTCCCTGGCCGGTGGTCCCCACGCCGCCCTGGTGCACGACGACGGCAGCGCGTGGCAAAACCTCGCCAAAGGGCGCGTATTCAAAAGCCGCCATTCCCGGCGGCAGCGGCTCTTTCGGAAGATTCCGAGCATGGCCAATCAGCAGCAGCGCTCTTTGACCCAACTCACCGGCAGCCTTGATCGAATCGCGATAAAAATCTTCAGCCACCCAGAAGGCAGCGGAACCGAGAGTAAAAACAATTGGCGGCGGCCCGGCGTCGAGAAATTCCAGTAAGGCTGCGGGCGTATCCGCTTCGTTAAAATAGTCCCGCCGATCGTAAAACGGGAAGCCGGTGATCTGCGTGTTCAGTGGCCAGTCAGGCTGTGGCTTTGCCAGCATCGCGGAAAACATTGCCAGCACACAGGTTGGGGAATGCTGTCCGGCCAGCAACGGTTGCTGCCCCCGCGGTAGTCCAAGCTCAGCTCGCAAACGGTAAATCGGTTCCATGGGTTGTTCGAGATGGTGTCGCGCAATCCGATAGAACAAACGGCCCAACACCGGGCTCAAACTCACGAGATGATAAAGGGGCGGAAACTGCGGCGGCACGGGAGGATCGTAAGCCGAGAAAAAAGATATTGGCGCCAGCACGCTCGACACCCATGGCATCCCCCTTTTCTGAGCTACGATTGGACCAACTAGCGGCAACGGATGAGTCAGCAACAGATCAGCGCCTGACGCCGCCTGATTCAAATCTTCGTATACTTCGCGAGGATTTTCAGTGAACAGCTTCATTACTTTCTCGGTGCCGGTGTGAGGATCCACCAGCTCCTTCGAAAGTTTGACGAGGGTATCCTCGTCATCGTAGGAAGGCATATCAGGCCTGATCGGATGAAACTCGATTCCGGCCGCATCCAGCTTCTCACGATAGACTTCGGACGTAGCCATCACCGGGAAATGGCCTCGCGTCTGCAACTCAAGCGCAATCGCGATGTATGGATGAATGTCGCCGAAAGAGCCGAAAGTGCTCAGGACGATTCGCTTTCCCGCGGTTTCAATCAACTGTACATTTCCCCTGAATCACACTGGCGCCTGATCCGCCGCCGACGAAATACGAGGCGCTCGAACTCAATCGCAAACGTGGCACCGGAAACAAACTGAAAGCCGAGTTGAGGGAGTTTGTTTCCAGCTCCTGCCAGCTATTCGCTGCGGCGATCAACTCAATCGAAAAGTATTTCATTATTCGCACGCTCTGACGGCGGTCACGTCTCCTGCTCTAATCAGTTTTATCTCGCCCGCAACAGTTTCCACGCGCAGTGCGCCATCAATCTCGAGTCCGCGCGACGTGCCTTCGATAATCTCTTCGCCGTTGACAATCCGGATGCGTTTTCCAGTCGCATACGATGAGCGGTGCGACCACTCGTCGATTATCTTCGCCGCGCCCCCGGCAGTTTGCAGTAACTGATAGTACCTCGACAGCGAACCGACCAAAGCACCGATAACACTTTCAACGTCGGGAGCCTTTCCGCTGACAGCCTCGATCGAAGTCGCAACTCGCGGCAAGATCGGTTTGCAAAGCATGGTTCATCAGGTTGATTCCGATACCGACGACGACCGCGCGTCCGGCAGCAGTCTCGACTGTCTCCGCGAGGATGCCACAAAGTTTCTTGTCGCCGGCCAGCACGTCGTTCGGCCACTTGATGTCAGTTTCGACTGCACAGGCATCTCGTAGTGTTTCATTAACGGCTACGGCAGTCATCAATGTTATCAAAGGCCATTGAGTCTGTTCGAAGCTGGGGCGAAGTATGATGCTGAAGTAGAGGCCGGCGCTTTTTGGTGAACTCCACTCACGCTCCAGCCGTCCGCGCCCGGCGGTCTGCTCCTCGGCTACCACACAAAGACCCTCAGCAGTGCCCGCAACCGCGCGTTTAGCAGCTTCGAGATTTGTGGAAGGCAGCGAAGCGAATCGCAGAATCTGTGGAGTGAATGTTGGCAAGTTCTAAAATAATTTCCGGAAGCTGAAGCGGATCAAATCCCCGACTGTTGCGCCAACCGAATCGCGTCGCGCGCCAGCTCCAGCACAAGTTGATCAAGATTTCGGAAGCGCTGGTCACGCGTCTGTCCCTTCGTATAGCGAAAATAGATCTGCTGAATGACTACGGCGACTTTAAATCGCGCAAAGGTTTCATAAAACACAATGCGCGATAAATCTCTCCCAGTCTTCGCTCGATATCTTGAAATAAACTCTTCGCGGGTAAACCAGCCTGGCCCATTGGTGACCGCCCGCAAGGAGCTATTAGGATCGTTCTTTTCTCCATCTGTTCCCGCGGTCATGGTCCAATATGTTAGCGCAAGCCCCACATCAATGAGCGGATCGCCCACGGTGGACATCTCCCAATCGAGCACAGCCGCTACCCGCTTCGGATCGGCTCGGTCAAGCATCAGGTTGTCGAGCTTGAAATCGTTATGAACGATAGTCGCGTCGAGTCCATCATCTGCCGGAATGCGATCGCCCAGCCAGCTGATGACCTCATCCATCTCTGCCACTTCGCCGGTATGCGAGCGTTTCCAACGCTCGGCCCAACCGTGCACTTGCCGTCCCACGAAACCAACCGGCTTGCCGATACTCACAATGCCAGTTGAATGAATTTCCACGGCGTGAAGCGCTGCGAGCGTATCAACCACGGATGCGCTGAGATGGCGGCGGAAGGCGTGACCGTCTTCAATCTTCTCCGGAGTTCGCGCGCGCACGATAAAACCGCGGCGCCGTTCCATCAGATAAAAGGGGACGCCGATAATTGAGGTGTCTTCGCACAGCAGGACCGGCGCTGGGGCGAGGGGGAAACTCGGATGCACAATTGAAAGCAGTTTAAACTCGCGCGGCATGTCGTGGGCGGTGGGCGCAACCGGACCCAGGGGCGGACGGCGCAGAACAAATTCGTGCGCGCCATAGCGAACCAGATAAGTAAGGTTTGAATGGCCTCCGGGAAACTGATCGACCTGAAGATTCGTGGTTGCACCCGTCGCAGTTACGGCGTCCAGGTGCTCGCGCAAATAACTGTCCAGCGCAGCGAGATCCAGTTCCTCGCCTGCCCGTACCGCGCTGCTATCAGTGCTTGCTGTCATTAACTTCAAGTCCCGGACTCAACCTCTGGTTGGGAAGCGGGTGCCCCCGCCGGGTCCAAATCGTTCAAAACAACTACGTATGCCTTCAGAACTTCTCGGGCTGCGCCTCTGTTTTGCGGGCGGGGCGCCCGCGGTCCAGGAAGAGGTTGATCTATGCTTCGTTTGCGAAAGTCTTAAGTATGCGTTGGGCCACCGTCTGGCGATGAACCTCGTCTGGTCCATCGTAGATTCTGGCCGCCCGGGCGTCGCGAAAAAACATTTCCAATGGCGTATCCTTAGAATAACCGAGCGCGCCATGAACCTGGATTGCCCGGTCTACCACATCACACATCACCCGCGCGCCGTAAAACTTGATGAGCGAAATCTCTACGCGCGCATCGTCGCCGCGATCCATCTTCCAGGCGGCGTTAAGAGTCATTAGTCTGGCTGCGTTGATTTCAGCTGCCGAGTCGGCAATCCAGTTTTGCACAGTTTGCTTTCTAGCCAGCGGCTCACCAAACGTTTTCCGTTTGAGCGCATATTCGCACATCATTTCAAAGCTACGTTGGGCGACGCCCACCCAGCGCATGCAATGCTGAATGCGACCGGGGCCGAGCCGCGCCTGGGCCAACTTAAATCCCTGACCCGCTTCTCCCAAAAGATTGCTCGCCGGCACACGACAATTCTCAAAGCGCACTTCGCAATGCCCGCCCACTCCGCCCGAGCCCATCACGGGCACTGAACGAACCACAGTAAAGCCCGGAGTGTCAGTGGGCACCAGGATCATGCTGGCCCGTCCGTGAGCGTCTGCGGTGGGATTTGTCACGGCCATCACGATAGCGAAAGCGGAACCGATGGCCCCACTCGTAAACCACTTGTGCCCGTTAATCACCCAGTCATCGCCGTCCCGGATTGCACTGGTTTGCAAACCCGTCGGGTCGGATCCTGACACTTCAGGCTCAGTCATCGCGAAACACGATCTCACTTCCCCGGCTGCGAGCGGTCGCAGATATTGCTCTTTTTGTTGTGGGGTGGCTGAAATTATCAGGAGTTCGGCATTTCCCGCGTCAGGCGCGGCATTGCCAAAGATGCGCGGCCCCACCGCCGATCTGCCGATGACTTCGTTTACCAGCGCCTGCCCGATAAATCCAATACCCAACCCGCCCCATTCGCGCGGCAGATGAGGCGCCCAAAGTCCTTCCGCTTTTACACGCTGTTGCAGATCACGCTCCAAGTCTTGAGGTAACCCCTCATCCTCAACGATCCGATGCTCATTCGGATAAACGTGCTGGATCATGAATTCAGAAATTTTTTGACGAACTGATTCCAGCTCAGGGGGAACGCTGAAGTCGATCATGAAGGCAGTCCTTTGCGCGTGATCATGCGAATTAACAGGGCGGACGGATTGTAGCGGCAACCAGCCGCCATTAACCAGACTGCTGACCTGCGGGTGGTGGGTCAGTTTGGAATTCTGGCGCGATTGAGATCAGTTCTTGCAGGTACCGCGGGCGCCCCTCGCCCGCACGTGATGTGCAAACACAAAATCTTTTCCACCAAATGACTTCTACGCAACCTGCGGGCGAGGGCGCCCGCGGTCCCATAAGAAGTCGAACCATTCAAGCCAATCTGACCCGTCACTTAACTGCGAGAGCAGGCTATTGCATAAAAAGTGGCGTCAACCTGGTCCGGCTGAGCGCACGATTGCAACGGCAATTTTGTGGCTACACGCTTTAGCCATGCAACGGAGTACACTCTGCGTTAACATGCTCGCCGCTTCTTCAGCTCTTCTGCCATCGTCAACTTGAGGATCAAGAAATGAAACGATTCTGTCTGCTGCTCTCCATAGCGCTTTTTTTCACTCTCTTCCCCGCTCGCGCGGTCGCAGTTGCGCAGCGTGGGGCAGCTGCATTTCCGCGCGGCACGATCGTCGACCTGTCATATCCCTTTGACTCCCAAACGGTCTACTGGCCCACGGCCGGGAGCTTTGAACTGGAAAAAGATTTCGAAGGAGAGACCGAACAGGGATATTACTATTCCGCCTACAAGTATTCAGCGGCTGAACATGGGGGCACCCACATCGACGCCCCCGTCCACTTCGCACGCGGTCGACACTCAGTCGACGAAATTCCTTTGCATCAACTTGTGGGCGTAGGAGTGTTGATTGATGTCACAAGTCAGGTGTTGGGCAACAGAGACTACCAGGTTACAACTGCCGACCTAAACAGTTGGGAAAAACGGAATGGGCGCATACCTGCCGGAGGGATATTGTTGCTGCGGACCGGTTTTGGAAAACACTATCCCGATCGCAAAAAATACCTGGGCACCGATGAACGCGGCACCGCTGCCGTCGCGAAACTCCATTTCCCCGGACTGCATCCGGACGCAGCTCGATGGCTGGTAGCCAACCGTCGCATCAAGGCGGTGGGACTCGACACGCCCAGCATCGATTACGGACAATCAAAGTTGTTTCAAAGCCACCGCATCCTCTTTGATAAGAATATCCCGGCCTTCGAAAATGTCGCCAATCTCGACAAATTGCCGCTAAAGGGTTTCACCGTGGTCGCCCTGCCGATGAAGATCAGGAGTGGAAGTGGCGGCCCGCTGCGAATCATTGCGGTCTTTGGCAAGCTATGAACAAGACATGATGCGCAGGGCCGTGACCCGGTGAAACGATTCGCGGAATTTCACTAGCGACACTGATGGCCATTTGTGTGGGCTTGTTTTCTTTCATCGATCCTGGGTCCAGGGCGGGTATCGTTTGCCTTAATCAACCAAAATGATCGACTGGTTCCCAATAAAACTCTCGTTCGCTGTTGCGGGTGCCGCCACTATGATCGCACTCGTGGCGGGGTCAGGACTCGCCTGGTTATTAGCCCGCAAGCGGTTCCCCGGCCGGAATGTTCTGGACGCGCTAATCACGCTTCCGCTGGTATTGCCGCCGACCGTTCTCGGTTACTACCTGCTCGTGCTGTTGGGCACTCGCAGCGCATTCGGCGGATTTCTCTACAATCGTTTTGGAATCCGGTTGACCTTCACCGTGGGCGCAGCAATTATCGCCGCCACGATCCATGCTCTACCGCTCGTTACCAAGAGTCTGCGGGCAGCGTTTGAGGGAGTTGATACTGAACTGGAAGCGGCGGCGCGCACGTTGGGGATGGGCAGTCGCATGATATTTTTTCGGGTGACTCTGCCACTCGCCTCGCGCGGGGTGTTAGCGGCGATGGCGCTCGCCTTTGCGCGCGCGCTGGGCGACTTTGGCGTGACGATCATGATTGCCGGAAATATTCCGGGTCGCACACAAACTGCTTCGGTGGCGATCTATGATGCAGTACAGGCTGGCAGGGATAATGAGGCTTTCACGCTGGCGGTAATCGTTTCATTGTTGGCCGTGGCGATGCTCTACTTCATCAATCGGTTTGGCCGGCTGCGGTGGTGAAGAGGATCACTCATCACTGCTGACTATCCCAGGAATCCTTTAAACTTTGCTTCGCTTGCAGCATACCCCGGGAAGACTGCCTGAAGCCTTGAAGTTCCCAGGTGCTTCACGGCAACTTCACCAAACACGTCTCTAAAGTCCGTCGTGAGCGCCAGATCGCGGCCCTCATGGAGTTGATCGCCTTTCAGTCCGGGCCACTGGCCGTAGACCTTCCCGCCCCGAACTGCATTCCCCAATACCAACATTCCATTCGCATGTCCGTGGTCGGTGCCGCGATTTCCATTCTCTCGCGCGGTGCGGCCAAACTCAGACATCGTCAGGATCACGACATCGTCCATGCGTTTGCCGAGATCGGTATAAAGTGCAGCGAGGCTGTTGCCAAACTGCTGTAGCAAATTGCCAAGCTGTCCACGCGCGCCGCCTTCATTAACATGCGTGTCCCAACCGCCTATGTCCGCGAAGGCTACCTCCAGGCCAACTCCGGATTTGATTAGTTGGGCAATCTGCAAAAGGCGGTTTCCAAACGGAGTGCGCGGATATTGCGCGCCATTCTCCGGCTGATATTGTGCTGGGTTCACTTTTTTAAGGTAGTTCACGGCTTCGAATGTATCTTTGCCGGTCCCGCCGAGCTGGTCGTTAACACTCTGATCGTAGATTTGCTCGAATCCCCCTTGCACACTTGCCGAACTGCGCCCGGCCCTGATCGTGAAGTCTGCCAGATTTGAGATCGCGAGCGTGGGCGCCTTTCCCTGGAAAACACGAGGCATTGTCTGGGTCATCGACACTGCGCGGAATACACGTTCTTCAGGGTCTGGTTTGCCTTGCAGGTATCGATTGAGCCACCCGTCCGCCGTTGATTTGAGGCCCGGCGTAGCCGATTCCATGTAGTCCTGGGCATCGAAATGGGAACGCGTGCTGTCGGGCGATCCAGCAGCCTGAACAATAGCCAGCCGCCGGGAGTCCCAAAGAGGCTTGAGTGACCCCAACCCGGGATGTAAACCGAAAAATCCGTCCAGATCGATGGCCGTCTCGGCGTTGCCGGCCGCTGGCCTGGCGATAGAGATTGAGGGCCTGAGATCGTAGTAGGCGCGTTCACCAAACGGGACCACCATGTTTAATCCATCGACTGCGCCGCGCTGGAAAATTGCTATCAGGGTTTTGCGGCGCCCGCCGGTAATTCGATCAGGCGATTGCGCCGAAACCACGCGCTGCAAAAACGAAGGCGTAAGGTTCAGCACGCCAAAACTTGCGAGCGCGATGCCGCCTGACCTGATAAAAAATCTTCTGTTCATGTTCGCGAAACCTCAGTCAAATTTCTGGAAAAACTTCACGCGGCGAATGGCGCGTCAACACAGACGTAAAAAAACTGTCACCACTTGAACATTTTTCGTCCTACTGTCTTTGAAACTCAGGCGAACCCAATATCAGTCCCACAATTTTTGTTAACGGATCAGTGATATTCGCATCGGTGCGAGCCATTTGTTGACGCCGCTGGCGAAATGGCGGTTCATTGTCCATCGCCATTTCCTCTTGCATACCGGCTGTCGCCGGCGCCTTCACCGGTCGGGCCGGCACAACTATCGCTGCGTTCTCATTTATCTGCTTAAGCAAGGTGGCTTTAGTCTTCGGCGAAATTTCACCGGCAACAATCAGGCTGAGGAACCGATCGGTGATTTGAGTGTTAGCAAAAGGCTTCGCCGCACTCGGGCCATCCACGAACCGCTTCAAATCAACGCGGGTTCCCGGTATTCGGTTGCTCGCCAGGCTTAAACCAAAATTCATCCGCTCCAGCAGACCACCGGTATTGACCCAGCTCTCGGCGGTGTCTGAATAGCCATTGGGCGTTTGAAATCCGTAAAGCGGTTCGCCCATCCGCGCAATCCATTGGTGCAATTGCGGTCCACCATTCGTTTCGGCGCCCAGCGTCCGCAGAGCGCTGATTGCCAGCTCGAAGGGACGCTTCACTTTGCCTCGATAGGCCTCGGGTGAGTTGAACTCCGGCGAAGAAAAAATCGCTCGCAAGGTTTCGCGAATGTCCCCATTGCTTTTTGTGAACGCGGTGGAAACCCGGCTAACCAACGCGGCCGGAGGTTCGTCTGAAACGAAATAACGCGCCAGCTTGGTGGCTACAAACTTCGCCGTGGCCGGATGACGCGCCAGAATATCGAGCACCGCCAGGCCGTCCTTGAATCCGCCCCCCGCAGGAATCTTGTGACCCAATACCACTTTCTCGCCATCGTCGTGAACGCGAGGATTGAAGAAAAACTTGCCCGCATTCTCGCGCAGCCTTTCGGCGCGAGCCTCATTTCGCATTGCCTGAGTTGCTGCTGCGCCGCCGCGCGGAGCGAGAATGGTCCAACCCGTAAAACAACGCGCAACCTCCTGAACGTCTTTTTGGGTATACCCCCCGTCGACGCCGATCGTATGGAGTTCCATCAATTCGCGAGCATAGTTTTCATTGATCCCACGGCGGCGCCCTTGCAGGTTAGCCGGTAGCTCCGGCGCACCTGGACGGTCTAAGGCACGACGCCCCGGACCTCGTCGCATCCGTTGCCCCGCCTGAGCATCCGGACTGACACTCTGAAAATTGTCCAGATAAAAAAGCATCGCCGGGCTTTGCGCCGTAGCGGTCAACAACTCTGAAAATTTGCCCATCGCATTTGGCCGGATGGTGTCGCGGTCGTAAGAAATGAGCAACCACCGGTCAGCGCCCTTACCGGCAAAAACATTAAAGTGGTTGGTCCAAAAGTCGACCATCACTTCCTGTAGCTGTCGTTCGCTGTAGACGGCCCTGAGAATTCGCGAAGATTGCAACTCGGCAATAATGCGCTGCGGCAACTGAAGTCCATGCTGCTGATAATACTGACGCAGAGCCTGACGGTATTCCGTATTGTCCCGCGGGTTTCCTTCAGGGCCAGGAGTGGAAACGGCCTGGTCCATCCCTGCATCTCCGACCTTACCTTTCATCGTCGCCGTATCCTGGCCCGCAGCGGGAGTTTGCGACCTGCCACGTTCGCCGCGCACTAAAGTTAGTCCGGCCGGCACGTCACCGCGACGTTCGAGTTGCCGCAGCAGTTGCCCAGGCTGTGGATACTTTTCATAAAGCTCGGCGGTAGTCATGTTCAGCACCGGCAAATCCTTGAGCCTGGCTTCGCTGGCGGCATCGTTAATTTTTTCCGGGCTGAGTTGCTGGTTGATGTAATTTTCGAGACCAATCGCCCTGACGCGTTCAACATCGCCCGGGCGGGCGCCAAAAGCCAAACGGTTCAAAACGTGAAGTATTCGTTGATCTTCACTGAGGCGAGCTACAGGTGTCGTTTTTGGCTGCTGTGCGAGAGCGCCGATCGCGCAAAAGTTGAGAACAACTGCTGCCATCGAGACAAAAGCCACAAAAGCACGCGTTTCCGCAGTAAAGCGGCCCGATTTAATTCGAATATTAATCATTTAGCATCACCCAACTTCGGGCTGGCCCCGAAAAATCAATGAACCCGCCAATTTCGTCACTCGGGCGTTAGACGCTCGCCAGGACGCGTCAGTTGAACAAATTTCGTCTCCCAGGCCGGCGCGTGGCAAACTCAACACACCGCCTAACGCGCCGGCCGCGGGAACGAAACCGGACTCCTGTTTCCCTGCTTATCTACCGCGCGAACTGCAAAAAAGTAGTTATCCTTGGACATGCCTTTCACTGTGTAGTTCGTCACGTTGCCCGTCCAAAGAGAGTTTGTCCACACCGGCGATGTCGTCTCGCGCCAAACGATCTCATAACCAGCCAGATCCGTTTCATTATTTGCGTCCCACTTTAGTTCGGTGTCGTTAGTCAAACGGCTGGTGACCAAACTTGCGTTTTTTGGTGGCGCCGGAGCCAGGGCCAAACTTGCAAGCGAGGCGGCGTTTAGGCGAGCTACATTCGCGGCGTAATTGAAGTCTACAAACTGCGGTAGGTCACCGTATTGCACACCATTCTCAATGCGAACATTTTGGTGTTGATGTCGATAGTCTTCATTTGGCTCGGTGAACCTGACTGCGGGAAAACCGCGTTCGAGAAAAGGAATATGGTCTCCGCCGCGCAAATATCGGTCGCGGCGATAGACCATCGTTACTCGCATTCCACGCACGTACCGCTCACCGGTTTCCTTGATGAAGCGGGCCAACTGTCTCGAGGCCGAATCATTTTCACCACCGACACCGCGACGCACTGCCGCCTCCTCCGGTTTCTCGTTTGACGGCACGCCCTCGGAAAACAATCGCACTGAACGGGCGTCACGAACGCCGTTGCCTCCAAGTGAATTTCCAATAATGTCGTTGGTAAACATCGCCTCGATGTTCACTCCCTTTTGCTTCGCTTGCTCAGCGAAATAAGTTGCCCCGAGAAGGCCCTGCTCTTCTCCGGCCACCGCCATGAAGATAATGGTCGCTTCGAACTTGTGCTTAGACATCACTCGCGCCATTTCAAGCACGGCGGCGGTGCCGGAAGCGTCGTCGTTCGCGCCCGGCGCGTCGCATTGTCCATCAGTGGGGCTATTGCACATTGAATCGTAATGTCCGCTGACCACGTACACGCGAGCGGCAGATGCAGGGTCGGACCCGGTCAGGGTGGCGACGACATTTGTGATCATGGTGGGCGTAGCGATTCGGGCGGCCTTCGGTTGTTCAAACGTTTGCCTCTCAACCGTCATGCGACCATCCGACCCGGCGGCCGCCTTCGAAAACTCCGCGAACAGCCAGTCACGCGCCGCCCCGATTCCTCGCGCCGGATCGGTTTGCGTCGATAGCGTGCTTCGGGTTCCAAAAGACACCAGCTTGCGAACCGAGCTTTCGATGTTTCGCGCGTCAATCTCCCGAACGATTTTCGAAATTTGCGGGCTGAGTGTCGATCGGGGAACGATTGGAGCAGTCGCTTGCACCCCTTGCGGTCGGGCCTGGGGGTTGCAGATTGCTGACGAAATCAATATCGAGACGATCGTCAGCATCGGCAGGGTTTTGGTTTTTATCGAAAGGTTCATACAAGTTTGGGTCACGGGCTGCCAAAGTGACGGAGATGGAAATAATTTACCACTGGAACGATTGGGAGGGAACGAAGGCTGAACGAGACGCTAGTAGATTCTGAAACCAGCTATTCTGCTTCGCTCCACAGACGCATTTTAGCGCTGGGGTAGCGAAGACCGAGCTCAGCACATTTTTCAGTTTAGTACAGTACGAAAGATCCCGAAGTGATGTCAGCGAATGCGATACGCTCGGTTTTTCCAGACCACAATTACTTCTCCGCCAAGTTGCTGAACTATTGCGCGCAGGCCTGGTTCGTCAGCCATGAGCGAACGAAACTGTTCCGATCCCCGGCTAACATTGATAACGCTTCGCGATGAGCTATAGGCAGTATCGACCCAGACATTGCCGCGGCGGCGAAAATTTCGGCCGGACACGGTCAAGGTGTCAGATTCATCGGCATCCGCCTTCTTATTCTTCAAGCCGGCCAGATTTTCTGTCACGTCTTCATCGCGACGGCTTCCGCCTGACATCGTGCGGCTACGCGCTGGTCCATGCCTGGGCGAGTCATCTTTCGCTGCCATTTTGACTTCATCCTGATTACGACTCGCCGCTTCACGCTCAAGATACTCTTGCTTTTCCTTTTGAAGTCCAGACCTGGTCTCCGATTCATCTACGACTTTTGGCGGAGGCGCTGGATAAACTTCGGGAGCATAAACAGGTTGGGCCGGCGCCGCGCCGGCTATCGAAGCCGGGAGATCTTTAAGGGCAGCGCCTTCCGTCCGGCCCTTATCGGCGCTGTCGTTTAATTGCGGCTTTAAAAGACCGGTGCTGCCAGCAGGCGTGCTGGACGGCACGACCGGAACGCCGCCGGCGTCGCTTCGTTGCGGTTCCGCGGGTGATGAGGCGTTGATAGGCACTGGTTGCGAGTTAGCGTTTGTCTCCACGACGGGCGCCGCTGGCTCAGCCTGCTGATTCACCGCCACAAAATCCGAAGTCGTTCGATCTCGAAAGGCTATCAGCCCGATCGAGATCATCCCGGTCAACAAGAGAACCGGAATCGCGTAGCGCAGCACGGGCATCGAAAACAAAGCGCCCAAACTACGCCAAAACGAAACGCCGCTCGTCTTTATTTCCTCGGACGTAACCCCAAACCCCGCGGACTGCGCTAAGCTCGTCACGATGTTGCGGCACTGCCGGCAATCTGCCAGATGCTCCGTGTAACGAGCTCTCGCCGGTGGGGCAAGCACTCCTTCGGCATAAAGATTGAGTTCATCGGCGTCGAGATGCTCTAAACCCATTTCCTCGCCGGAAGCAGACACTTCGCCTGAACGCGCGTCATCCCTCTCCCCTCGCGCGAGCGAGCGAAGCAGGAGGTCGATGGCGTTGTTCTTAGCTTCCTTCATCTGATGTAAATATGCGCCCCTTGAAGAACGCTTTCCAGCCCCGCTGCTTGCAGTCAAATATGATCCAGCAAGCATGCGCCTTCGGCACTAAGTCGCGCCTCACCTGGCCAGCTCATTCTCCTTTTTCAACAGGGTTCCCTCTCCGAGCAACGGCTCAATATCTCCTTCAAGGTGCAGCGCTATTTCCGAAAAGGCACGCTTCGTTTCAGCCTTCGTCCAGCCGTGCCCAAGTAAGTTTGCCTCCACGCGCTGCCGCAGATCCGCATAGATTCGCGTTAACCGGCGGCTCGCAGTTGCCTCGTGAAAGCCCAACAGGGCTCCCGCCTCATGAAGCTTGAGGCCGTCGAAATAGTAAAGCTTCACCAGCAGGCGATCCTCAGCTGTCAGCTCATGCAGCGCCTGCGCCAACGATTTCTGAAGTTGTGCACCAGCCTGCTTCGTTGAAATCTGTACTTCCGGATCAACCACGCCACCATGACCTGACCAGTGGTTATCATCCTGACCTTGTTGAATTATTCGATCAAAGTCAGCATCCTCTTCTGTCTGAACGAGTCGAGATTGTTTGCGATGCTGATCGATAGCCAGCTGGGCGACCACCGCGCGCAGCCAGCCCGCTAACGATCCGCGGCCGGAATAGTAGGCCAGCTTGCCGGCAGGTTTTCCGTCCTGACGCTTCTTCAGACCATACAACTCCGCCCAGATTGACTGAGCCAGATCCTCGGCGCCCTCTTCATTTGAGCTTGCTGAGCGGGCAGCAGATCGAACCGTTGCCGAGAAGCGTTCGACCAAATCATTCCAGGCAAACTGATCGCCATTCTCGCAAGCCACGATCAGGCATAAATCGTCAGCCTGTAGCTTGTCCATAAACTCATCAATTACCTCGGGAGCTACGCCCGGGTCATCTCTCAGCAGATATTTCTCAACCGATGCGCTGACTCTCGGAACCAGGTTATCAATCGTGAGTTTTCTGGCGTCGCCGGCACGCGCAAGCAGACGGCTGGCGCCCGCCGCATAAACCTTGTCAAACTTTGCTGAATGTTCCTTCAAGGGGGATGCTTCTCTAACCGTGATACTGCGTTTATGCTAACACGCCATGCGCACTAAATCGCTCTCTTGAGCTCCGTCCAACCGGTTTGGATGAGTAATTGGAGTTCAAGTTGCCGACACTGTTCCTGGCGCGGAGTTAACTTTGACACGATCAGGGTGGTGGGCTAGATTCAAAACTTACCAATCGGCACAACCAGACGGTAAACCCCAACAAAACCAGCTCCCTGGAGTTACTTGTGACCACGCTACGCGTTACCGAAATTTTTCGCTCCATTCAGGGCGAATCCACTCACACCGGCAGGCCTTGCACATTTGTGAGGCTGACCGGTTGTCCGATGCGTTGCGTCTGGTGTGACAGCGAGTACACCTTCACAGGCGGTGAACATGTCTCGCTGGACGAGGTGATGGCGCAGGTGGAGGCTTTCGGGTGCAACCTGGTTGAGGTGACCGGAGGCGAACCACTGGCTCAACCAAACGGCTTCGAATTGATCACGGCGCTTTGCTCCGAGAATTATGAAGTTTTGGTGGAAACTGGTGGATATGTTTCCACTGCAGGAGTGGACCAGCGCGCCAGTCTTATTCTGGATGTTAAATGTCCGGGCTCAGGTGAAGAAACCCGCAACCATTGGCCCAACCTGGAGCGTCTGCGTCCTGATAAGGACGAAGTCAAATTTGTCATCGCGGACGAGCATGATTGGCTTTACACGCTAAGGATCATCGAAGAGTACAAACTGGTGGAGCGCGCACGGGCCATTCTGATTTCTCCTGTTTGGGGATCTATTGATTTGGAAAAACTGGCCGGCTGGGTTTCCGCGAGCGGGCTAGATGTTCGTTTACAATTGCAGCTTCACAAATACATCTGGGGCGCGGAGGCGCGAGGTGTTTGATGGGTGGAAATGATGAAACAGCTTTCGAAGTCCCGCCGCGGACTGCTCCGGATACCGTTGGTTCTGACCTCGCAGTTTGCCTGGTATCGGGCGGTCTCGATTCATGTGTAACTGCCGCCATAGCGCATCGCGAGGTCGGAGAAGTTGCGTTCCTTCACGTTTCCTACGGCCAGCGCACCCAAACCCGCGAGCTGCGAGCGTTCGAGGAAATTGCGACTCACTTCAAGGTCAGGAAACGGTTGGCTGTTTCGATTGAATACCTCGCAATGATCGGCGGATCTTCTTTGACCGACGAGAACATTCCGGTTTCAGCGGCACAACTGGATGCGCAAGACATTCCGACCAGCTATGTGCCGTTTCGGAATGCCCATCTCCTGGCGATCGCCACCAGCTGGTCGGAAGTTATTGGCGCGAAAAGCATCTACATTGGCGCCGTCGCCGATGATTCTTCCGGCTATCCTGATTGCCGGCCGGAGTTTTACGAGTCTTTCCAGCGAGTAGTAAATGTGGGAACCAGGACGCAGACACAAATCGAGATTCGAACGCCTATCATTCAACTGATGAAGTCCGAAATAGTGGAGCTCGGTCAAAAATTAGACGCCCCGCTCTCGCTCTCCTGGTCGTGTTACTCGACGTCCGAACAGGCTTGTGGCGAGTGCGATTCGTGCGCTCTCAGGCTGAGGGCTTTTCGGACGGCTGGGGTGCGAGATCCAATCCCATATGTGCTTGACAGCAAGAGGTTTGCTTATTAAGTTTAACCTGTTCTCATAGTTGATTACGTTACAACCTGGAGCGGTCCGCGAGGCATCTCAAGGGCTCTCCCGAAAATGAATCTGTTGGCAGATCCCTGGAGGTAATAGTCGATGTTTCAGAGATACTTTTTCCACGTCCTGGCCTGTGCGGTACTAATTATTTCCACGGGTCTGGTTGCTTCCGCTCAGTCAGGACAGCTTCGCGGCCACGTCGTCATGAAAAGCGCAGGTGGCAAGTCGGCCCCGGTTGCCGATGCGATCATTGACGTTTTTCGAACAGATGTAGCGGGCAAGTTCGAAACTAAGACCAATAAGAAAGGCGAGTTTGTTTTCGCGGGTTTGCCTTTCACAGGCGAGTACATTGTCGCTGCCAGCGCCCCCGGCGCGCAGCCGAACTATGCTCCCAGGATCAAGGTGGGCCGGGACCTCGACTACGAGATTGAATTATTTCCCGATGGAGATGGAAGGCGACTGACGCACGACGAGATCAAGGCCCACATGGCAAGTAGCGGAGCCGTCAGCAGCGACACGAAACTTAGCGCGGAGGAAGCTGCGAAGCGCGATGAACTCATCAAGAAAAATAAAGAAATCGCTGAGGCCAACGCGCGCAATACCAATATCAACGAGATCGTGGGCCGCACCTTTAAAGCCGGCAACGAAGCTCTTAAGGTAAAGAATTATGACGAAGCCATAAAGCAATACCAGGAAGGACTCGTCGCCGACCCGGAGCAGGGCGTGCTCTACCTGCAAGTATCGGAAGCGCTTCGCCAACGAGGTGTGGAACGGTACAACGCCACAATCAAATCCACCGATACAGACAAGACGGCAGGCCTTGAAACTGCAAAACAGGATTTTCGTCAGGCTGCTGAGAATGCGGCGAAAGCCGTTGAATTCACAAAGAAAGAGGAAGCCCGCACTGACGCCCCTGGAGCAGCGGCACAAGCTACCCGGCGACATAACGCTTTGATCGCTCGCAAAGAAGGCATGCGACTTTTCGTAACTAAAGTCGACCCGAGCCAGGCGGAAGCCGGTCTGGCCGCCTATAACGAATACATCGCGTCCGAGCCCGATGTGGTCCAAAAAATGAAAGCTCGCATGGAGGTTGCCAAGATGCTCGTTGACGCGGGGGCGGCTGACAAGGGGTTCGCCGAATACGAGAGGATCCTGGCCGAGAAGCCGGACGACCCCGAAGCCATTTACGGCGCTGGCCTGGCGCTTTTTGCCACCGGAGACGAAGCGAAGTATAAGGAAGCGGCCAATTACCTCCAGCGCTTCGTGGAGAAGGCGCCCGACAGTCATGCGGATAAAGAAGCAGCCAAAGCAGTACTGGCAGAATTGAAGAACACCGCGAACGTAGTGCCGGAAAAAGCTCCTCCAACCCGACGGCGGCGTCCATAAGGAATAAATCTTGGAGGTAAGGCTGGGCCGCTGGGAAAATTCTTTCCTGCGGCCCTTCCCCTTTTTCCCCTCCCCAATCGGTCAGTTTGAACCCAGTCCCGCCTCTCCGGCTTTAGGAATCCGGCCAAAATTTTCGTCTTGACACACCCCCGGTCAACTTGTACTATGCATGGCCAACGGTGTTTATCACCGTTCTGCTGTGTCCAAACAACCAGTCTAAAAGTCCTTTCTTGACGGCTGGCCCTTCTCATCCAAATCTGGAAACTCCTAAGACCGGGGTATAAATGTCCGCAAAACTAGGCGAAATTCTCGTTCGGGAGAATCTCATTAGTCCGCAGCACCTTCGTGAAGCGCTTGATTACCAGCGTGAGCATGGCGGACGGTTGGGATTTAACCTTGTCAAACTGGGACTGGTGTCAGACGACATGATCACTGCCGTCCTCTCACGCCAGTACGGTATTCCGTCCGTTAATCTGGAGTTGTTCCAGATCGATGAGCAGGTGCTGCACCTCATACCTCAGGAAGTTGCCCAAAAATACTCAGTCCTCCCCCTCTCCAGGGTCGGAGCCAGTCTTACGCTGGCGATGGTCGATCCGACGAATGTGTTCGCGATGGACGACATCAAGTTCATGACCGGACTAAATGTCGAACCGGTGGTGGTCGCCGAAGCGAGCATCCATCACGCCATTTCCAAATACTACGGCAGTTCCAGGGAGATTGAACTTGCCGCCATTGCTGTTGATGAGGTCGTGTTTGAGCCTGCCAATGGCAAGAGCGTAAACAGTGGAATCACTCACGCTGATCTCATTTCGCTCGACACAATCGATTTCGACGTAGACCGCGCCGAAGATGTGGAAGTCGTTGAAGACAACGAAGAGATCGACCTTTCTACTCTTTCCCGGATCAGCGAAGACGCTCCGGTTGTTCGCCTGGTCAACGTCTTGTTGGTTGATGCGCTTCGTCGCGGCGCCTCTGATATTCACATCGAACCATACGAGAAAGAACTGCGCATACGCTTCCGCATTGACGGCGTTCTTTACGACGTAATGCGACCGCCTCTCAAGATGCGCGACGCGCTCATTTCCCGCGTCAAGATCATGTCGAAGTTGGACATCTCGGAAAAACGACTGCCGCAGGACGGGCGAATAAAGATCAAAGTGAAAGTCGATTCCCGCTCGCGCGAGCTCGATTTCCGCGTTTCCACCCTGCCGACGCTGTTTGGCGAAAAGGTTGTGCTTCGTCTCCTCGACAAAGAGAACCTGATGCTGGACATGACCAAGCTGGGATTCGAACCCGAGTCGCTGGTTAAAGTTTCAGCGAAACATCTCCAGACCCTACGGGATGGTGCTGGTAACGGGCCCCACCGGAAGCGGTAAGACAAACACTCTTTACTCCGCGCTGCAGTCGCTCAACACGGTCCAGACCAACATCATGACGGCGGAAGATCCGGTCGAGTTTAACCTCATGGGCATCAACCAGGTGCAAATGAAGGAACAGATTGGATTGAACTTCGCCGCCGCGCTGCGTTCCTTCCTGCGTCAGGATCCCAACATTATTCTGGTTGGTGAAATCCGTGACTTCGAAACCGCTGAAATTGCCATCAAGGCAGCCTTGACTGGTCACCTCGTACTCTCAACCCTCCATACCAACGATGCACCCTCAACGATCTCCCGACTGATGAACATGGGAATCGAGCCTTTCCTCGTGGCCACCAGCGTCAACCTTATTCAGGCCCAACGCCTCATTCGACGCATTTGTAAAGACTGCAAGCAGGAACAACCAACGCCCCCGGAAGCCCTCATGGAAGTCGGCTTTTCCGCCGACGATGCCAAAGCTCTTCGGACGTTCAAAGGAAAGGGATGCTCCACCTGTAACAACACTGGCTACAAGGGACGCATTGGCCTTTACGAAGTAATGGAAGTGAACGACGACATTCGCGAGCTGATCCTGATCGGCGCTTCGTCGCTGGAACTCAGGAAGAAAGCTGTCGAAGACGGAATGATCACCCTACGCGAATCCGGTCTGCAGAAAGTCGGGCCGGAGTCACCACCCTCGAGGAAGTCGTCCGCGAAACGGTGGCCTAACGAAAGAGGAAAATAATTATGTTGCGCACAGTAACGCTATCGCTCCTGATGTTGTTTTCGGTCGTAGTCGTGCTGCCCTTCGCGAGCTCAACGGCTCACGGGGTTCGCCAGAACTCGGCGTCTCAGCAGCAACGGCGCTATCGACGTCATTCTCGCGCATGGTGGCGACGCTACCGCGCACGCTTGCGTCAACGCCGGGCTGAAGCTCAGGCACGCGCCCACCGCAATGCGCCGTTGGTCCAAAGCCTGATGCCGCTTAACAGTGGTGTGCTTCCGCCGGCACTACAAACGCTGCCCGCGGGTTGGAACAACATCCCCCTGGCATCTGGTAGTGAAGTGAAATTCAGAACCGAGGTCAACGCGCCTTTGATGGGTCAGGCCAGTTTGGCGGTAGTTGCCAAAAGCCGTCCGAATCCCGCTTACCTGACGGTGCGAGAGCAAAGCCGGATGCTGGCAGGCGTTTCTTTTTCAGACCTGCGCCGGATTGTCATCGACAAGATGATCAATGCCGGTGGCTGGGTAACTAACGACTTCGAACGTCAGATCGATGGCGGACGAGTCTTCACCGTGATTGCGCAAACGCCGGCCGATGGTCGGACTCCGGATCGCGCCTGGAATTTTTACTTTGCGGAGATTGACGGCCAAATTTACAGCTTGACGCTTAACACTCCCACACAGTTTTCTGATCGACTCGCTGGCGAAGGTGAGAAATTCATTTCTTCCCTGCGGGCCAAGGCCCAGGCGGCCACTAAAAAGCTGAGCGACCAGAAATAGACCGCTTCAATTCTTCAGGTTCTGAGGAGCAACCTTAGATGACACCCAACGAAAGTGCTACGCCAATTTCACTCTCCGAGCTCTTGCGGAAACTCTCAGAGCTCGGAGGTTCAGATCTTCACATCACCACCGGATCCGCCCCCCAGGTCCGGGTTGATGGACACCTGCGACAACTTGATGGCTATCGCCAAATGACCTCCGGCGATACTAAACAACTTGCTTACTCAGTACTCACCGATGCGCAGAAGCACCGCTTCGAAGAAAACCTCGAACTCGATTTCTCGTTCGGCGTCAAAGGCCTTTCCCGCTTCCGCGCGAATCTCTTCAATCAACGAGGCGCAGTAGGTTGTGTCTTCCGCGCCATCCCCTACGAAATCAAACCCTTCGAAGAACTTGGTTTGCCCGCCGTGGTGCAGAAGTTATGCGACAAGCCGCGCGGACTGATTCTGGTTACCGGGCCAACCGGTTCGGGGAAATCCACCACTCTGGCTGCGATGGTTGACAAGATCAATCGTGACCGTCACGAACATATTCTGACCATCGAAGATCCAATCGAGTTCCTGCATAACCACAAAGGCTGTCTGGTTAACCAGCGCGAAGTAAATGCGGACACGCACGGATTCTCCGAAGCTCTGCGCACCGCGCTCAGACAAGATCCTGACGTGGTTCTGGTCGGCGAAATGCGTGACCTCGAAACGATCGAGTCAGCACTGCGCATTGCTGAGACCGGCCACTTAACTCTCGCCACGCTGCATACAAACTCCGCCGCCTCCACCATCAACCGTATCATCGACGTCTTCCCTTCCGACCAGCAGGCGCAAATTCGCGCGCAACTTTCCCTGGTGCTGGAAGGGATTCTTTGTCAGGCACTGCTTCCTCGCGCCGAAAAAACCGGACGCGCGATGGCATTGGAAATCCTGATTCCCAACGGCGCCATTCGAAACCTGATCCGCGAGGACAAGGTTCATCAGATCTATTCAATGATGCAGACCGGACAGGACAAATATGGAATGCAGACTTTCAACCAGGCGCTGGCCACGCTGTATCACAAGCGACAGATCACCATGGACACAGCTCTACAGCGTTCTTCAAATGTTGATGAATTAAGAGAACTGATCGAGCGCGGATCGGGCATCAACGTAAAACCCAATGGCACAAGCGGTCCGAAGAGCCCGAGCCCCTACGCCCAGGCGCGTCCCATCGGCAGCCGACCCGCAGTTTAACTAATAGAACCCGCACCCTGGAGCCTCAGCTATGCCTACTTACGTATTTAAGGGCCGCAACAAACTCAACGAGATCATCGTCGGCGAACGTGTGGCCGACAACCGTGAAGCTTTGCGGCAGATATTACGCCGCGAACAGGTCACGCTTACGTCCGTCAAAGAAAAGGGACGCGAGATCGGCATCCCGAAAATTGGCGGCCGCAAGAAAGTAAAGGCGAAGGATCTCTCCATCTTCACGCGGCAGTTTTCAGTGATGATCGACGCGGGTTTGCCGCTCGTGCAATGTCTGGAAATCCTCGGTCAGCAGCAGGACAACAAGTACTTTCAGCAGATCCTGATGCAGGTGAGACAGGACGTGGAGGAAGGCTCGACGCTTGCCGCTGCGATGGCCCGTCATCCAAAGGTCTTCGATCAGCTTTACTCAAACATGGTCGAAGCCGGCGAGACAGGCGGTATCCTGGATCTGATTCTGCAACGCCTATCTACCTTCATTGAAAAGCTCGTCAAATTGAAGCGCGATGTGATCTCGGCAATGGTTTATCCAGCTGCTGTCATATTCATGGCTGTCATTGCCGTGGCCGTAATCATGGTGGTCGTGATTCCGCAGTTTCAAAACATTTTCCTCGGTCTGCTTGGCCCGGGTGAACAGCTACCTTTACCCACCCGCATCGTTACCGGAATCAGCAGTTTCCTGGCCGGCTGGGGCGGCCTGGTGATCCTCATTTCGATTATCGCCGCCGTAGTTGCGCTTCGTTATTACTACAAGACCCCGGCGGGCAGGAAAAATCTTGATCGAATGATGCTGAAGATTCCAGTTCTGGGCGACATCATGCGCAAGATTGCAGTTGCCAGATTTGCTCGTACGCTTTCGACATTGCTTTCATCGGGTGTGCCGATTCTGCAATCACTCGACATCACCGCACGCACCGCCGGCAACGTGATCATCGAAGAAGCTATTACCAGCGTCCGCGTGGGCGTGGAGCGCGGCGAAAACTTCGTCGATCCTTTGAAGGCTACCGATGTGTTCCCACACATGGTTGCGCAGATGATTGGGATCGGTGAACAGACCGGCGCCCTCGATGCGATGTTGGGCAAGATCGCCGACTTCTATGAACAGGAAGTTGACTCAGCGATTGCGAACCTGCTCACGCTGATCGAGCCAATTCTGATTGGTTTCCTGGGAGTCACCATCGGCTCGATCGTAATTGCCATGTACCTGCCGTTGTTCACCCTGATCGGTAAACTCTCGCAGGGGCATTAATCGGTCCTATCCGATCTTCGTAGTCGCACTCAAGTCTTGAACTTCGTTTCAAGGTCGTGGGCTTGGTACCAAGTCCTGGATAAGTTCAACCAGTTAATCGCCCGGTAAACAGATCTTCTGTTTGCCGGGCGTCTTCTTTTCATGGGCAGGCTCTGCTGTGAAGGCCTATTTCCGAATCAGGTGCTGACCTATCTTGCCTTATCCCTGCGATGTTGAGTAAAAAGACCGCCATGAAAAAGTTCACTTTATCAATCGTTTTCGTAACCGCCATGGCAATTTCTGCCTACGCGCAAACAGCCGACCAGCATTTTAAGGCGGGCTTAGAGTCTCTACGACTCGAAGGCCTACGATCAGGCGATCACAAGTTTTTCGGCAGCCATCAGTTTGAATCCGAACATGTGGGCGGCCTGGTTTAACCGCGGCCAGTCATACTTCTACAAGGAATTGTTCGACAAGGCGATCATCGAATACTCACAGGCACTGAAACTAAAACCGGATATGATCGACGGTTATTTCCAGCGCGGGCTCGCTTATAACAAGATCAAGAATCATGACGCGGCAATCGCTGACTATTCTCAGGGGATCAGGCTGGTCCCAACTGATGCACAGCTTTGGCATAACCGGGCGCTCGCTTATGTAGATAAAGGCCTGCCGGACCAGGCGATCACCGACTATAACGAGGCGATTCGGCTCAATCCCACCTATATAAAAGCCTTCCTTAACCGCGGCGCCGTTTATTTCAGGAAAAAGAGCTATCCGGCGGCGCTAGCCGATTTTGCAAAGGCGCGCGATCTCGATCCGAACATGGTCGAGGCCCGCTATAATCTCGGCCAGGCAAACTACTTCTCAGAGAATTATGACGCCGCCATAGCCAGTTACACGGAAACATTAAGGCTGGCGCCAAACCGTTCAGACGCCTATATGCAGCGGGGATTGGCGCATCAAAAAAAGCGTGAACTGGATCTCGCAATAGCTGACTACACGAAGGCCATTGAAATCGCACCCCAAAACTCAGATCTCTATCACAACCGCGGCAATACCTATATCGACAAGGGGTTGAAAGAGCTGGCGATGGCGGATTTTGGAAAGGCATTGCAATTAAGTCCGAAGGCATCAAAGACATACCTGGCGCGGGGAAACGCGCAATTCCGTGCCAAAAACTACGACCTTGCATTTGCGGATTTTAGTGCCGCGATCAACTCCGATCCAAACTACTTCGATGCGTGGGTGAATCGCGCAGTAGTTCACAATGCCAAAGCTCAGTACGACCTTGCGATCATGGATCTGACGCAGGCCATCAAGCTGGCGCCGGCAAACTTGAAAGGCTACAAAGACCGCAGCATCTCGCACTACCAAAAGAAGAACTACGATCTCGCACTCGCCGATCTGAACGAACTTATCAGGCTCGATCCTAAAACTGCGCAGAACTATTCAATGCGGGCTGAAGTTTATGAAAGGAAAAACCAGAAGGACCTGGCGATAGCGGACTATAAGACAGCGCAGAAATTGGACCCCGCGAATACTTTTGCAAAAGCCGGCCTGGCGAGATTGGTAGCAACCCCTTAGTGTTTGAGGCCGCCCCGTTTCTTCAGTCGACAAGGCAAGTCGCGATAGCCTGGGGTGTCAGAGCACGTTCGCGTATTCACCCACCGCAGTTTAGTAAGCATAGACGATTCTGGCGTTTCTCTTTGGTGAGGTAGACATGACTTTTTAGAGGAGCGCGATAAACTCTTCGACCGTTAAACCGGCTTGCCGGATGATCGCGCGCAACATGCCGCGGTCGAGTTCTTTATGATTGGGAATGGTAGTTTGCGAGGGCGGCATCTTCCGCACCATTGTGATATGACTGCCGCGCTGCCGGTAAATAATGAAACCGATTCTGCCGAGCGCCTTCACGCAGTCCGCGCCGGAGAGCACCGGCAGCTTGCTCACGCAGCTACCTCTACCAGCTCGACTTTATCCTCCGGTATCGGCTCGCCCTGGTCTCGCAAAACCTCTTCATGCAGAGAGATCGCTTCGCGAATATTGACTAGCGCTTCGTCCCGCGTTTTGCCCTGGCTTACGCAACCAGGAAGACTCGGCACCTCGGCCACTACAAAACCATCTTCGCCTGGATACAACAAAACTCTTCTGGTCATAGCTTTTACCTCACCTCGATTTTACGCCGCTGCTCGTTTGCGAACAACGACATTGATGCCTGGTACCGACAGCTTCAGATTCTTTGGGCACGTTGCCGCCAAGATCGAAGTCCCGCTCAAGGTTGTTTACGAATGCAGTCGGACGCCAGGCTCTCGATGAAACCTATTGTTGGAAACGAAAGCGACGATCCCCTCATCTCCAGTTCGATTTGAAGCCCAGCGGGCTATGTTCACGGCGTCGAGGTCGCAGCGTCGGTTGTCCCCTGATGGGACACTACTATAGTAGGAGTCTCTCGCCGGGGACAATGAAATCTGGAACACTCGCGACGGAAGCAAGAGAGGTGAAAATTGAGCGCCAAGATGCACCTGCGCATAGAAAAAGCCACCCCAAAAGACGTGCCACTGCTGTTGACTCTTATTCGCGGCTTGGCCGAATACGAACGACTACTCGAGAGCGTGTCGGCGACTGAAGATCGTCTGCGCACTTCCTTGTTTGGCGAACGGCCTTACGCGGAAGCTGTCATTGCTTACAAAAACGATCGGCCAGTCGGTTATGCGATCTATTTCTTCACCTACTCGAGTTTTGTCGGACTTCCCGGCCTCTATCTCGAAGACCTTTTCGTCACACCAGAGTCGCGCGGCTCCGGGGTTGGACGCCAACTCCTCGCCAGCGTTGCGAAAAACAGCAGTCGAGCGAGGATGTCGCCGCATGGAGTGGGCGGTGCTCAATTGGAACGAGCCGGCGATCGGCTTTTACAAAAGGCTCGGAGCAGAACCCATGAATGAGTGGATGGTTTACCGGCTCTCGGAAGGTAAGCTGGACGAACTAGCGGCAGATGCCTCAGCGTAAGTTCGCGTTCCGCGGTGCTTTCAAGTGGGACGAATGCCCCACATGCTGCCGGCTCTGGACTTGATGATGCATGGTCTCGCAGGCCCCGCTTTGTGTTAGGCTTGCTGACCAATGGATCTCGACGGAGAGAGAGAGCGCCGACACTCGCAAAGCCGGAGACTGTGGTGGCTCATCCTGGGCCGTCTCGGCGCCGCTTTGGTTCTCTTCCTGGCGCGGCTGATTTGGGCTCGCGGAAATCACCAGCGGGTTGCGGATATGATTCCCCCGCTCCTCGTCATTATCGGTCTCACCGCACTTTACTCGCTGGCCCACCACTTTACCCGCTCGCTGTTACGCCAGGCACGCATCCAGGTTTTCATCGACATTCTGCTGGTAAGCTGGCTGGTCTGGACCACCGATGTTATTCATTCGCCTTACATTGCGCTTTATATCGTAATCATTGCCGTAGCCAGCCTTTTCGTGGGGCCGAGAGACGCCATTGTCACTTCAGTCGGCTGCGCAGTGGCTTTTACCTGCTGCGCAATCGCGACGATCTCTGGATGGCGCGCCGAGACGGCCCAGGTTTTACTGGAAGCATCGCGCGCGGAAGCAATTCAAATTATTGGCTTTTTCGACGCTGCTTTCCTGATTGTCGGCCTGCTCTCAGCCCGTCTCGCGGAACGACAATCGCGCTCCGATGTCAGACTAATCGCCGCGACCCAATCGCTGGCAACTTTGCGAGCCTTGCACGAACGGATTGTGGCCTCGATTCGCACGGGATTGGTCACTACAGACCTTCAGGGACGCATCTATGTTTTTAACGCAGCGGCAGCGGAAATCACCGGGTATCGAGAGGAAGACGTCCGCGGTCAGGATGCATCAATCTTTTTTGGCGAGATAAAAGACATCATTGCAGACTCCCTCCAAACCTCGACTTCCCTGGAAAGTGGGCCGCGATTCGAGGCTGACTGCCTGACGCCCGACGGATTGAGGCTGCGGCTCGGATTCAGCGTCGCGCCGCTGTTTTCTGAAACCGGGGAAACGACCGGGACAGTAATCACCTTTCAGGACCTTACCCATATCCGGGCTCTCGAAGAAACGTCGCGCCGTCAGGACCGTTTGGCAGCCATCGGACGGATGGCCGCATCGATCGCTCACGAAATCCGCAATCCGCTCGCAGCGATGCGTGGTTCGATTCAAATGTTGCGTTCGGATATGAAGGAGGATTCATCACAGACCGAACTAATGGAAATAATCCTCCGGGAATCGGATCGACTTAACCGAATAATCAGCGATTTTCTAAACTATGCGCGCCCGCGTTCCATAATTCAGTCGCAGGTGGACATCGGGGAATTGCTGAAGCAGACCTTTACGCTGCTGCGGCACAGTGCTGAAATCCACGCAGACCACATCATCTCAGCGCAGTTGCCCGCCGTCCCGGTGCTGGCGAGCGCCGATTCGCAACAGTTGCAGCAGGTTTTTTGGAATCTTTCGCGCAACGCTCTCCAGGCGATGCCCGCGGGCGGAACGCTCACGGCCGCATTACAGAAGACGCCGCATCATCGTTTACGAATCACTTTTTCTGATACCGGCCGTGGCATGTCCCCCGAACAGGTTGAGCATCTCTTCGAGCCATTTTCCTCCACCACCGGCGGGACGGGACTCGGACTATCAATTGTCTATCAAATCATTCGCGATCATGGTGGTACAATCAATGTTCGCAGTCGCGAGGGCCAGGGAACAACCATAGCTATCGAGTTGCCGGGTGCTGACTGATGGGGCGACCTAAGAAGATAGAATAAAGAAGACTGAATACAGAAACTGTCTAAAGTCTCTGTATTCTGAATTCAGTCTACTGCATTTCAATTCTGATCCTGTCTTCTATTTTGCTTTATGGCCAACCTGCTAATAGTTGATGACGAACTGGGGATGCGTCAATTTTTGACGCACCTCTTCCAGCGTGAAGGCCATGCTGTGCGCGCGGCTGGAAACGGTCGTGAGGCGATGTCATTGCTCGAGCTGGAGCCCGCGGATCTTATCGTTTCCGATGTTCGCATGCCGGACATGAACGGCATAGAGTTGCTTGAGTCGGCCCGCGCGTTTCTGCCAAACATCGAAGTGGTTTTGATGACTGCGTTTGCGAATGTCGACACTGCGCGGAAAGCGTTCCTGCTGGGAGCATACGACTTTGTGCAGAAGCCCTTCGACAACGATCTGTTGAAGGAAACCGTCGCCCGCGCACTGCAAAAACTCACCCTCGTCAAAGAGAAGGAAGCGCTGCTGGAAGAAAACAAGGTTCTGATTCAGGGACAGCGCACTCGGGGAAAGCTCAACAACATCATCGGTCGATCGCCAAAGATGCAGGCCTTGTATCAAATGATCGAAACCGTGGCTCAGGTTCAGTCGACGGTGCTGGTAACCGGAGAGTCGGGGACTGGAAAGGAGCTGGTGGCTCGCGCGATTCATGACTTAAGCCCTCGTGCCGAGCGACCGTTTGTCTCGATTAATTGTGGGGCATTCACTGAGACTCTGCTGGAGTCAGAGTTATTCGGCTATGTGAAGGGATCCTTCACCGGCGCCAACACGAATCGTAAGGGTCTGTTTGAAGCTGCGAATACCGGGACAATTTTTCTTGACGAAATTGGCGAGATGTCGCCGGCCATGCAAGTAAAGCTGTTGCGCGTGCTCCAGGAACGCAGGCTGCGCCCCGTAGGCGCCACTGAGGAAACCACTGTAGACACTCGCGTGATCGCGGCGACCAATCGCGACCTGGCGGCGATGGTTAAAGACGGCACTTTCCGCGAGGACCTGTATTACCGGATCTCGGTAATACCAATCGAACTTCCGGCGCTGCGGGAGCGCATGGAAGATATTCCCGAACTCGCGACGCATTTCGTGGAAAAGTTTTGCGAGGGTAGCGGACGAACGCTGACGCTTGGCGAGGTTACCGAACGATTGCTGGAAAACTACGTCTGGCCCGGAAATGTCCGCGAGCTCGAACACACCATCGAGCGTGCCGTGGCACTCGAAACCACAAGCTCAATTCAACCGGAGCGCCTGCCGGATCGAATTACAAACTACAATCCTCTTCTCATCGCCGAGACCTTTGAGTTTCCCGAAGAAGGCGTCAACCTAACTGCCCACCTCGATCAACTCGAAAAGACTTACGTCCTGGAAGCATTGCGGCGTACCGTGGGAAATCAAACCAGTGCGGCGGAGCTATTGGGCCTTTCAGTCCGATCGCTTCGACATCTACTCGACAAACACAGCATTCGCGGACTCACTGCGCAAATGCGCGACGAACGGCGGAGTTCGGAATCGACTCCTCGTCGCCGCTCCACTGATTCCCCGCTTCGCCGGCGAGACGAAGACGAGTCGGAACTCGCCGCCGGCGCGGGCGACTGACAGCCGGACGACTCCTTATTCATTTCCTTCGTCAGTTTAGCTTTTCACCCGCCTCAGTCCGGACACCCTGCTTTCGCCCCGCAGCTTGCGTCCAGGTTCCAGCAATCCTGACGAAAACCGTCATCTGGCGGCTGCCGTAATTTGTCAGATCCGTTTCTTTCCGCTCATCCAACCTTCAATTTAGGCTCAAAACGTTAGCATTTTTGCGTAGTCGCTTTCCCGGTTCCTATGGCACGGCCCTTGTAATTATGGCCGCGACACTTCGCGCTCTGCGCGGCACTTTCGTAGATGACGACAGCCGTTGGCGCGAGCAACCCCTAACTAATTTCTCTCAAGGAGCTCGAAACTAGAATGAATACCAACAAACGCCAAGAAGGCTTCTCGCTCATCGAGTTGCTCATCGTCGTCGCGATCATCGGCATTATCGCCGCCATCGCCATCCCTAACCTTCTCGCTTCACGTCGCGCCGCCAATGAAGGCTCAGCGCAGTCGTCTCTCCGCACAACTCATAGTGCCCAAGCCACCTACCAGGCAACTGCCGGTAACGGCGCTTTCGGTACCTTGGCCCAGCTCGACACCGCCGACCTCGTGGATCCTGTCCTCGGCACCGGCACCAAGAGCGGCTACAACTTCACCATTCCCACCATCGTTGCTCCGGCCGCCGGCGTTCAGGCTCAGTTCTTTGCCCAGGCCGACCCGCAGACCGATGCAGGTGCATCCCAGTCCGGCACACGCCACTTCTGCATCACGGAAGATGGAGTAATGAGAGGCGCTGCCGCCGTCGCTGCCGTCGCCGACAGGGCTGCTTGTGATGCCTTGAATGCACTCGGTAACTAACTAATCCTGAGCGTGCAGAGGAGTTCTTCTCCTCTGCACGCATTGGCATACAAAAACAATCTTAGGAGCACGAATAAAATGAACACCAATAAACGCCAGGAAGGCTTCTCGCTCATCGAGTTGCTCATCGTCGTCGCGATCATCGGCATTATCGCCGCCATCGCCATCCCTAACCTTCTCGCTTCACGTCGCGCCGCCAATGAAGGCTCAGCGCAGTCGTCTCTCCGCACAACTCATAGTGCCCAAGCCACCTACCAGGCAACTGCCGGTAACGGCGCTTTCGGTACCTTGGCCCAGCTCGACACCGCCGACCTCGTGGATCCTGTCCTCGGCACCGGCACCAAGAGCGGCTACAACTTCACCATTCCCACCATCGTTGCTCCGGCCGCCGGCGTTCAGGCTCAGTTCTTTGCCCAGGCCGACCCGCAGACCGATGCAGGTGCATCGCAGTCCGGCACACGCCACTTCTGCATCACGGAAGATGGAGTAATGAGAGGCGCTGCCGCCGTCGCTGCCGTTGCCAACAGGGCTGCTTGTGATGCCTTGAACGCACTCGGTAACTAAGTCTAATGACTTGTCTTGACAGAGAGGGGATGGAGTGTACTCCATCCCCTTTTCCGTAGGGTGGTAACAATGCAGAAAACAAACCAACTCGGTTTCTCTCTTATCGAACTGCTGATCGTCGTAGCCATCATCGGCATCATCGCCGCGATTGCCATTCCCAACCTGCTCGCATCTAAACGCGCAGCTAATGAAGGCTCGGCGCAATCTTCCCTCCGCACCATCTACTCCTGCGAGATGACCTACCAGGCGTCTTCCGGATTGGGTGCGTTTGGAACCATGGCCGAATTAAGAGGTGATTTCCTGACCGACGAGGTTCTAGGTTCGGGCACCAAGAGCGGATACAACTTCACGATTGCTGACATCATTGTCCCGGCGCCGGGGGTGCTGGCACAGTTTTATTCGCAGGCCGATCCGGTGATTGACGCCGGCGTCGGACAAACCGGCACCCGCCGGTTCTGTGTGGGCGAAAACGGCGTGATCCGCGCGGGAGCCGGCGTGACCCCAGTCGCTAACCGGGCCGCCTGCGATGCCCTGAGCCCACTCCAGTAAACGGCAAGCTCACATAATGCGCGACCCCTCGCGATCGCGCATCCCCAACATTCATTGCGAAGTCGGAGTATGAACCTCCGGCTTCGCAATTCTTTTTAGATACCTACTGACACAAAATCGGGGCGCGTGTATATTCAAGATCATGTTGGGCCGTATCAGAGCGATCGCCGCTAATGCTTTTCGCGAGGCTGTCCGCGACCGCGTACTTTATAACCTGGTGCTCTTTGTGCTGCTGCTGACGGCGGCCGCAGTGTTTCTTGGAGAGTTGTCTGGAGGCCAGGAACGAAAGATTATCGTAGACCTCGGATTGAGCGCGATGCTGCTCTTCGGGGTCTTCATTTCGATCTTTGTGGGTATCGGACTGGTCTACAAAGAGATTGAACGACGCACTGTGTATGCGATCTTCGCGAAGCCCGTGAGTCGCGGGGAATTTCTCCTGGGCAAGTATCTCGGACTTTGCCTCACGCTTTTAGTAAATGTTCTGGCCATGGGCGCCGGGATTTCGCTGGCACTCTTGTACGTGAAACGTGGATGGGACCCGCTGGCGCTGCAAATTTGGCCGGCAATATTGCTTATCTACTTTGAACTCACAATTCTCACCGGGGTGGCCCTGCTCTTCTCATCGTTTTCCTCGCCCGCGCTTTCGGCGTTGCTCACTTTTTTCGTGTTCATCATTGGACACTTCAGTGCGGACCTGAAGTCTCTCGCCGTATCGGTGGGAAGTTCCGCAGCGCGCGTGTTTTTCCAGACGATTTACTATGCGCTTCCGAACCTGGCGAATTACAGTTACATCACTCCCGCCGCGCATGGTCAGATGCCCAACGGTGCTGCCCTGACAGCGGCGGCGCTTTATGCGTTTGCCTACATCGTCGTGACCCTGTCTGCGGCCACACTTATCTTCAACCGTCGAAACTTCAAGTGAAAACTACTCGCGAAAACGCTGCGACTTCCAGCCGCCGTCAAACCCGCGCAACCATGGCCCTGGTCATGTTGCTCATCGCGGGCCTGGTCGCTGTAGTTTTTCTCTCGCGCTGGATCGATTCCGAGAGGCCGGCCAGTGGTCAAGCAGCGCAGGCCGAAGAGTTGTACCTGTCACCGAATACAGTGCGGCGAATGAGCCTGGGCTTCAATGGCCTGGTGGCAGACTGGTACTGGATGCGCTCGCTCCAATACGTCGGGCAGAAGATCATCGACCTGCCGATGGATATTCAGCTCGATAGTCTGGGCCAACTCAACCTGACCCTCCTTGCGCCGCTGCTGGAAACAGCGACTACGGTCGATCCTCAATTTCGGGAACCATACCTGTACGCTGCAATAGTTCTTGCCGATGTGGATCCTGAGCGCGCAATTCAGATCATGAAGAAAGGAATTGCTGCCAATCCCTCCGTGTGGCGATTTCACCAACATCTCGGCTATATCTATTGGAAACAGAAAAACTTTCAGGCGGCGAGTGAAACGTTTAGCCAGGGTGCTGCAACACCGGGCGCGCCGCGCTGGATGGAAGCCATGAAGGCGAAGATGCTTGCCGACGGAGGTAGCCGAGAAGTAGCGCGCGAGATTTACCGACGCATGTATGAGCAGGCCGAGGATCAGGAAGTTAAAGAGATGGCCAGGCGGCGATTGCTTCAGCTGGCCTCGATGGACCAACAGGATGCGCTGCGCAAGGTCTTGTCACTGTTCGAATCCCGAGCCGGCCGATGTCCAGCTTCCTGGCGAGAAATTGAACCGGCATTGCGCGGAATGCGCCTTTCGCTGGACTCCGGCGGAGCACCGATTGATCCTTCCGGGACGCCCTATGTCTTAGTTAAAGCGGGTTGCGACTTAGATCTCGGACCAAACTCGGATGTACCAAGAAAATAGAAACCATCCAAAGCACAACATGATGAGCTCAATCGTTGAGATCGAAAACTTAACCAAAGATTACGACGTCGGGTTTTGGCGCAAGAAGAAAGTGCGCGCCCTCGACGGCCTTTCGTTAACAGTCAACGAGGGAGAGATTTTTGGCTTCCTTGGCGCTAACGGGGCGGGAAAAACTACCACGCTGAAGTTACTGATGCGTTTGATCTTTCCGACGTCAGGCACTGCGCGCATTCTCGGCTCCGACATCTCCGACGTTTCAATGCATGCGAAAATCGGTTACCTGCCGGAGAATCCATATTTCTATGATTACCTCACGGCCAAAGAGTTTTTAAACTTTTGCGGTGAACTCTGCGGTGTTCAAAAAACCTTGCGCGACAAACGAGCCGGTGAGTTGTTGACGCGGGTTGGATTAAACCAAAGCAAATGGAAAACGCAGTTGAGAAAATTTTCCAAGGGCATGTTGCAGCGCGTCGGATTGGCTCAGGCGCTTATCAATGATCCGCGGATCGTCTTTCTGGACGAGCCGATGAGTGGTCTTGATCCAATCGGCAGGCGCGAAGTTCGCGATCTGATCGCGTCGCTGCGGGAAGAGGGAAAGACCGTGTTCATGTGTTCACACATCCTGTCGGATATCGAAGTGTTGTGCGACCGCGTAGCCATCCTCAAAGGTGGACGCCTGGCCCAGATCGGCGCGCTTGACGAGTTGCGACAAAAGGTGACTGGACGGAATCTGATCGAAGTTGTAGTGAGTGGCACTGATGAAATTAGTCTGCGTGGTCATCTGCCTGAACCCGACCGGTTCGAATTAACTTCGACTCCCACAGGTCTCAGGATTGAAGTGGCTGACGAAAAAGACGTCGATGTGGTTTTGGCGGCCCTCAGGAAGGTGAAAGGAACGCTCGTCTCCGTCCAACCCGTGAGGCAATCGCTCGAAGAATTGTTTTTGGAAGAACCTCGGCCGGCCGACTAGTCAATCGCATCCCTACTTCAGAATGAACCCCGTCACTTCAACCTTGATATTTGCTCGATCGTCCTGATCGGTCATTCCTTCCAACAAAATGCTCACCGCGACCGTGCGGTTGTTTTCAAGTTCGGGCTGGCTGGTCGGAATTACCACCTGAGTCCTCTGGTTTACCGGTTGGCCCTGACGGTCCACCACCATGCCTTTGACCTCGAGTCCAGTGAGAGTGCGTCCGGTGAAATTGCGAATATTGGTGTGAATGGTCATCACAATATCGCCCAGGGCGCGGTTGGCTTGGGTAGCTTCGGGCGCGTCCACCGAAATCTTCGACTGAAACTGTTCGAATTCGGGAGAGCCAGCTCGAATCGCTCCGGCCAGCGTCGGGTCAACCCTGACTGAACTGCTCGCGCGCATTAAGACATAAAAAAAGACGGCGATGATGATTGCGGCCACGAGGGCCACAATGATTATCACTTTACGACGCGAATCATCTTCGTCGGGCAACTTTCGTTCAAGTGTTGACATGAGCGGATTCTAGTGTCCTAACCAGTGAATATGCAATCGTGACTGACCCTTCTCCAGGGTGAATTGCGCTGGGTTAGACACGCACAAATCGAAAAGGTTTCCGGTTATTGTGTTTTACCCCGTCGGGCCAATCATTTGTGTTGAGAAAGCAAGCGGGCCACCACGGCCTCCAGCTCTGAGTAGTCAATCGGCTTGGTGACATACGCGTTACAACCGGCAGCCAGCGCCTCACTGTGAAAGTCGGCTGTGTCGTGAGCGGAAACAGCCACGATTGGCACCTTCTCCAGCCCCGGGACCCCGCGGATGCTTCTGGTGGCGACCAGTCCGTCCACAAACGGCAGACTCAAGTCCATAAGAATAATTCGCGGCCGCAGGCGCGACGCAGCCTCGATAGCGTCTTTACCGTTGCTGGCTTCGGCGACGCTGTAGCCGCTCATTTCGAGAAGCCTGCGCATCATCTGACGGTTGTCCTCGGTATCTTCGACAAGCAGAACATCCGCTTCCGTATTTTCCATTCGCCACCCTTCTTGAGACGCCGCTTCAGTGGTCAAATTCAACATAAAGTTTGCTCTTACCTTGTCAACCGGCTGTATCACTAGAATACGCAAGCCTTTTTTGCTAAGATCGCGCACCGAAATGCGACAGGTGATTTTGCACGTGTCCGAGTTTATTTAGTACACCTCGATGGCTGCTTTGCTGTTCCCCCCAGCCGGCCCAACCATACTGGTGAGACGTGTCAGGGAACGGAAATGAAGCCATTACTTATAGAATCCGAAGATAAACATTCTCTGGAGACCCTCGGGCGGGCTTCAGTCCAGATCGTCCACGATCTGAAAAATCAGCTAAATGGTCTCAAACTCTATGCCACGTTTCTGCGGAAGCGAATGGAGAAGACCGGGCGAGCCGAAGATGAGCTAGACACGGCACGAAAACTGATTGGCGGACTGGATCGCGCAGCCGACGACCTCTCGATGATCTCAGAGTTCAGTCAATCAGTTCACCTTCAGCTTCAACCAAACGTTGATTTGCATACGCTTCTTACCGGAGTAGCTGACAATTTAAATGCCGGGTTAGTTAGCTCTGCACAGACTAGCGGGGCGCTGGCACGACCCATCGCCATTTCGTCGGAGGCCGCGCAACTATCCGGAGATTTCGACGCCGCAGCCCTGGGGAAAGCTTTTAAATCAATCTCAGTTGGGGCGCTCAGGATAATGAACAAGAATGCCCGGGAGGACGTCCTCAACATCCGGTTAGGGACCGCACCCAAGGGAGAAGGTCACGAATGCGTAATTGATTGGGAGCTATTGGGTCCGCAGAGTCATGATATTTTTCAGTCGTTTGCCGGCAGCGATTCGATACGAATGGCATTGGCGGCCCGTACGATTGAGGCACACGGTGGGCAAGCAGGATGCGAGGGGAGCACCTTGCGGATTCGCCTGCCGCTCGCAAAGTAGTATCAAATCCGAAACTAGCATCAGGGAAGTTCGAGGGGAGGATAGGGCGTGGAGAAAAAGGATATCAGAATTCTGGTGGTTGATGACGAGCCGATGATGGCGGATTCCTTGAAACAAAACCTGGCAGAGGAAGGTTATTCCGTTGACACTGCCGCTACCGGCGCCGAAGCCATCGAGTTGTTTGACCAGGGCGGACATCAATTGGCGATTTGCGATCTGCAACTCCCTGACATGGACGGTCTTGAAGTTATGCGCCATATGAAAGACGCGCGCGCGCTAACGGAAGTCATCGTATTGACCGGTCATGCGACAGTCGCGAGGGCCGTCGAAGCAACTCGCGCCGGGGCTTTCGATTTCGTCGAGAAAGACAATTTTGAGTTTGAAACGCTTCAGCGTCGAATTGAAAATGCCCTCAAGCAACGCGAGCTGGTAACCGAAAACGCTAACATGCGTCGCCAGCTTTCCACCCGCTCCGAATACTTCAACATCATTGGCTCGGCCAAATCAATGCAGACGATTTACGAAACAATTGAGTCGGTGGCGAAGTCGGATGCAAACGTGTTGATTGTCGGTGAGTCGGGCACCGGGAAAGAACTGATCGCCAATGCGATTCATTACCAGTCGCTCAGATCGAAAAAGCCGTTCATTAAAGTTAATTGTGCGGCCCTGCCAAAGGAACTAATTGAATCGGAGCTCTTCGGCCACACCAAAGGCGCTTTTACCGGCGCCCACGCCGACAAGGAAGGCCTCGTGCAGCACGCCGCCGGGGGCTCCCTGATGCTCGATGAAATTGCTGAAATGCCGGTTGAACTCCAACCGAAACTCCTAAGGGTGTTGCAGGAGCGCAGCTATCGCAAGATTGGTTCGGAGAAGACCTATGCCGTTGATTTTCGCCTGATCTCCTCTACCAACCGTCCGCCCGCCGACGCGATTCGCGATGGACTTCTGCGTGACGATCTTTTCTATCGCATCTCCACGATCACCATACATGTTCCGCCGCTACGCGATCGAAATGAAGATATCCAACTCTTGACCGAACACTTCCTGCACATGTACGCGCAGAAATACGACCGGCAAATCGCAGGCGTGTCGCAGGCCGCTTACCAGCGACTATTTGGCCATCCCTGGCCCGGCAACGTTCGTGAACTGCAAAACGTCATCGAGCGGGCTGTGCTGTTGGCCAAGGGCGCCAAGGTCGAGCCCGTGGATCTTCCGTTTGACAACGGAGCCATGCCGGAAGGAAGTCCGGCCGGCGCAGGTTGGGACGTTCCGCCGAACATGACTCTTGAGGACATTGAGCGTTTGGTGATTGAGAAGACTTTGCAACGCACCAGTGGCAACAAACAGGCGGCGGCAAACCTTTTGGGGATCTATCGCCCGCGCCTCTATAGCAAAATTAGAAAGTACAATATCGACGTCGCGTCGCTCGTCTCGGCGTAACCGGTGCAAAAGCCATCAGGGTAGAGGTCGTTTCGGATAACGGGTTTCGCGGTCCACGCCGGCCGGTTCTGAAATAGCACTCATCAATCTCTTGATGAATTCATTCAAGCGACAACCTCAGACCGAAGGCCGTCTGCAAAGCATCGATGCCCTCCGCGGCATTGCTGCGTTGGGCGTGGTGCTCTACCACGCCGTCATGCAGACTGCGGGTGCGGTGCCGCACAATTTTCTGCAATGGCCCGTTAAGGGCATTCAATTTCTTAGTTCCCTGGGTTATATCGGAGTCTTTCTCTTTTTTGTCATTTCAGGATTTTGCATCCATCTCCAGTGGGCCAAGGCGAAGGCTAATGGAACCGAGCCGCAAATAAAATTTGGCTCTTTCTGGAAACGTCGAATCCGGCGACTTTATCCACCTTACCTGCTCACCCTCGCGTTGTTTTTCCTCATGGCAGCTCTGACAGTGGGAATCGACGTCACCCATTTCTTTGTTTACGACGTGGTGATGCACCTCTTGATGCTTCACAACCTCGATCCAAACACCTGTTACAGCATTAACGGTGTTTTCTGGACACTCGCAATTGAAGAACAACTTTACCTCGCTTATTTTCTGTTGCTGTTTCTGCGAAAGCGATTCGGCTGGGGACCAACTCTGGTCATTTGCGCACTTGCCCGGGTAGGTTGGTTTTTCTTCAGTCATGTGGTCTGGGTGGTCGCGGGAATCGGGGTGCCGGTGCCCGAAGCGGCGGCGTCGCATTGGTTCACCTGGGCGCTAGGGGCCCTCGCGGTGGAAGCAGCCTACGGATTAGTAAAGCTGCCACGCTGGTGTCAAAACTTATGGATCGCTGGATTGGCTATTGTGATCGCTTCCGCGACTTCTCTGTTGCTGCCGTTGACACAGAAGGACACTATTCCTCACGATCTGGCCTGGTTACTAATGCATCCGGCCTGGGGATTGGGTTTCTTCATCCTCGTTAATCGGTCGGTGCAGGCCGAGCACTCGTGGGCCAGGCAACTTCGGCAACCGCGCATCCTTCCGCGGTTGGTTTCAATTGCGGCAACCATTGGGGTGTTTTCGTATTCGCTCTATCTGACTCACGAGCTGGTGATCATGCAGTCGTGGTGGTTTGTCGTTAATTGGTTGCCGCCGATGCTAAACACGCTGCTGATAGTGGTTCCGGCAACGGTTCTGTTCGCCTGGCTGTTCTTCCAGGTATGTGAGAAACCGTTCATGAAGAAGATTCAGGTGAAGATAAACGAAGTACAGCAACCGGAAACCAGCCGCGACAATGAACCTGCACCGGTCTTTACCGGAATAAAACCAGCACTCGCCGACGAAGCCTGAGGAGTATCTCTAGTCTCCGTGCATTAGCAGTGTTCTTAGAGGATGCGCAGGAAAGTGAACACCGGGAGGTTCGAGGTTTCGTTAGTCAACCTGATAAGTCGCCACACTCGTCGGCGTTTCAAAACACCGCACCTTGAAAATCTGCACCCGGTCATCTCCAACCTTTGACGCGACCCGCTCCAAAATATACTTTGCGAGATTCTCGGCTGAGGGTTGCAGCTCGACAAAAGGGTCCAACTCGTTGATGTTGCGATGGTCGAGATATTGGACCACTTCGTCAGCCGCTGATTTGAGTTCCACAAAATCCACCAGCAAACCAACGTTGTCGAGTTCCCTGCCGCGCGCAAATATTTCGATGCGATAGTTGTGCCCGTGCAGGTTTTCGCACTTCCCCTTATAGCCCCGCAATTGATGCGCGCTCGAGAAGTTTCGCTCGATCATTACTTCGAAGTGTCCCGCCATTTAATTGTCCTCTGATTCCTGCCCGGCAGCCTCTGCCATCTTCCGCCGCAAACTGAGCGGACGCATATCCGTCCAGACTTCTTCGATATAAGCCAGGCATTCCGCCTTCGAGCCTGACTTGCCGACATCGCTCCAACCAGGCGCGTTTTCGCGGTCAGCCGGCCAGATTGAATATTGTTCTTCGTGATTGACTACAACTTTATAGATCGTACTGTCTTCCTGTTCGGCTCGGCTCATCTCGTCCTCCGGTGTGACCTTCCCACGCTGGTTGTTTTCATCCTCTTCCCTTTGGCACGGGGGAATAGGGGGGAAGGTCCTCGGTGATTTCTGTCCTCTAACAAGTTCGACCCTCACCAAGCGGTCCGGGCCCGCCGCAGGCAGTTGCGAAAAACTCATCCCGCTACAGCTTCGCGAGCCTCAAACATTCGCGTTAGGTCATTAATATTGCTGGTCACCGCACATTGCGGCAAGCTCTTCAAAAACAACCGCCCATAGCTTTTAGTCCTGAGACGCGGATCCAGCACCGCAAGTACTCCGCGGTCAGTGGTGCTTCGAATCAGTCGCCCCAGGCCCTGCTTCAGACTAATAATCGCCTGCGGCACACTGTACTCAAAGAAACTCGAGCCGCCTTCGTCTTCGATAAAACGCTGTCGCGCCGCGACAATCGGATCGGTCGGCACCGCGAATGGCAACTTATCAATGATCACGCACGACAGTTGTTCGCCGCGCACATCAACTCCCTGCCAAAAGCTCGAAGTCGCAAACAACACCGCGTTCGGAGTTTGCCGAAATTTCTCCAACAACCTTCCCTTAGCCATGCTGCCCTGTAGGAAACAGGGATACTCAATTTCCGGCATCGCCAAATCGTAAAGTGACTGCATACCGGCCAAACTCGTCGAGAGCACAAACGCGCGGCCTTCCGTGGCGTTAACGATCTTGATCACTTCGAGAGCTGCGGCTTCTGCCCATTCACGGGAACGCGGATCGGGCATCTTCGCCGGCAAATACAAAAGCGCCTGGCTTTGATAATCGAAGGTTGATTCGGCGATCAGTCCGACGCCGAGCTTAGCCCCAGCCGCTCACGGATAAACGAGAAGTTCCCGGCGCTGGAAAGTGTTGCCGACGTTAAAACTACGGTGTCCACTTTTTCGAAAAGCTTATCTTCCAATAATCCCGAAACGTCAATCGGGGATGCGCGCAGAAAAATTCCCCGGCCGCGCCGCTCGGTCCAGTAAACAAACTTCTTGTCAGCGCCGGTAACAATAAATTGTAAATCAAATTTAGTTTGACGGATCCGTCGCACCAAATTCTCGACGTCGGGTGGTTTTTCCTTTAGCGCATCGAGCGTCGTTTCCAGTCGGCCCAGAGCGCCATCGAGAGCGATGTAGAGTTCGCCCAGCGGCGTGGATTGCAGGTCGCCATCTTCGTCTCTTTTGGCAAACGTGTTGGGAATTATCGGATAGCGCCCTTCTTCCCCCCGGCCGTCGCGAAAGCCCATCCAGAAGTTGTCGGCAAAGCGCACCACGCGCGCCGACGTCTTCGTGATCTCGCGATCTGCTTCGGCCTCTTCATACGAAACGGCCCCGATATCGCGAATCAAATCATCAATCTGGTAATTCGAAACCTGCGAGCCAAAATATTCGGAAGCGACGTCTTCAATCAGATGTGCTTCGTCAAGAATCACCGCCGTGTAATCGGGCAACACACTGCCAAAGTTGCTGTTTCTGAGCGCCAGGTCCGCAAAAAAGAGATGGTGATTAACCACGACGATGTCGGCGTCCGTGGCGCGTTCGCGCATGCGGGTGATGAAGCACGCGTCGAAGTCGGTGCACTTCTGGCCCAGACAAGTTTCGGAGCGCGCGTCGATGTGACGCCAGAAGGAAAGCGACTCGGGCAAGTTTGATAACTCCGCGCGGTCGCCGGTGGGGGAGTCTTTGGCCCAGTGAATTACGTCGTCGAAATAGTCAACCTCGTCGAGTCCGTCGAGCACCGGGGAACTCTCCGCGCGCGCCAGCCGGTGGAGACAAAGGTAGTTGTTCCGTCCCTTCATGTAGGCAGCTTTGAAACTCTTCGGCAGCACGCCCTGAAGGAAAGGAATGTCCTTTTCCATCAACTGTTCCTGGAGGTTTTTGGTGCCGGTGGAAATTATGACACGACCACGACCACCGAGCGCGGCGGCCACTGCGGGAACCAGATAGGCGAGCGTCTTGCCGGTGCCGGTGCCTGCTTCGACGATCAGATGCTTGCGGTCTTCGAACGCACGCATCACCGCCCGCGCCATATCGATCTGGCCGGGACGATGTTCGTACTCAGGATGTGCTTGAGCAATCAGGCCTTCAGGTCCGAAGATTTCGTGCATCGAAGACCTGATTTGTTACTGGTCAAGGTAGATTGGGTACTCATACGACAACTAAGCTCGGGTTGCAGCGCTCGGTCCCGCGATTTGTCGAGCAATCGCCGTGTCCACGTATCAGCGAGCTGCCGAGAGGTAAGAATCTCCCTCGTCCGATTCCTCTCGCCAACCAGACTCTCGACTTTATCCGAGTCCAGCTGGTAGTGAATCCGATCGAGCTCAAGTGGTTCCTTCGCACAAGAGCAGTCCCGTAGAGCTCCCCCCTTCGGAAAACACAATAGTCAATCCAGAATACTCCAAAGTGTGTCGCGAACTGTTGTCCCCAACTGACACTAAACCGGGCAGAATCGGTCGAAATGCGAGCGTATTGTTTTGAGCTCTCGTGAAACCGATGCCGATCGGCAATGGCCCCCTTTGTTTACTTCATCTCAGACGCCTGCCTTAGACAGTCGAGGAAGATCCCACTTCCCTTGCGGCGTCTTCGACAGCTCTATCAAGAACTCCTCCAGCTTCGATCGATCTCGTTCAAAGGCGACTTCCCCACTGATGATCGCGGCGTGCTCTCCAATTGATCCCCCATGGACCTCACCACCGCGATCCTTGACTCGACTCTCGATTACGCTTCCAAGTCCGTCAATGCCGTATCGTTCGAAGCCCAAATGATTCCGGTTGAAGAGACCATATCGGAGCAGGAGTTGATCCAGTTTTACGACCAACACAAACTCATGATCCCTCGTTGCAATCTCACCGCACGCTCTAATCGTGTTCACCTCCAAATGATCGCGGGTACCAACGACTTTGCCCCCAGCCTTCACGGTTGGGACTACCAACTATTAGGTGATTCTTCGGCGAAAACTCGTGAAAATGAGTCCACACCTTCGGCGCGGCAACGAGATAACGTCGCGGCTCGAATAGACAAATATCTCTACACTTGACCCGGTCTCGAGCGGTCAGCGAATTGTCTAAGGCTAGCTGTTCGTCGTCCTGGAGAAACAAACGCGGCTTCGCATTTGTATTCTGGCTCACCAGAGTACGGTTCAATGCTCTGCTAGCCGCGTTCACGCGGCTTTCCCGAAGGGCTGCTAGACCAGCGCTTGTAGCGCTGGGGCCGCGGAGGTAGCCGATACGCTTAGCGCGCTTCAGCGTGCTTTTTGCCCGCTTTAGCTTTCTTCGTCTTCATCATGAGCGATCTTTTCCAACCGCTCAACACCTGTTCCCTTTCGATGATGCTCTTTCTGATTGCGGAGGTAGTTTATCACCCACTCCAAATCCTTGTTTCCAAAACTCACAACACCATATCCTGCTTGCCAGTCCCGTAACTTTCGATTAACAAGTTCATGATTGACGTGGTGCGAACTTGCGCCTTTGAGTTTCCCAATCCACTCGCTTATCAAGAGAGTTGGAGGAATGCTTGCCGCCAGATGGACGTGGGTTTCTGTGCCTCCAACCTCATGAACGAAGACTCCCTTGGTTTGGAGCGCGTAATGCTTCAGATACTTGTGCAATCGTGGCTCGATTACTTCACTAATAATCGGCTGGCTTTCCTTCACATGCCAAGTGATGTGCAGATTGATCTTAGAGTAAGAGCGATTAGACATCGGCTGAAGCCTCATGAGGTAAGCCTGCTGAAGTAGGCTGAACTGTCGTTGCCCTTCTAGCCCCAGCCGTAAAACGGCTGGTCTACCAGCCTGCGGGAAAGCCGCGTGAACGCGGCATCCGAAGCTATGCGCCCATTGCTTCAGGTTGTCGAGTTGGGTTCAATCTCTTCGCATACAGCGGAAAGCGTCCACTCAACTCAGCCACGCCTTGTCGCACCTTCTCGCGCACCTCTTCCGATTCCGGTGCATGAATGATTTCCGCGATCAATTTACCAATCTCCTGCATCTCCGGTTCCTTCATTCCACGTGTGGTGACCGCCGGTGTGCCAATGCGTAAACCCGACGCCACGAAGGGCTTGTTTTGATCAAACGGAATCGTGTTTTTGTTAACTGTGATGTGAGCCGCTTCCAGTGCCTTTTCGGCAACTTTTCCCGTTACTCCCTTTCCGTCCATCCACACGTCAACCAGCATAAGGTGATTGTCAGTGCCGCCGGAAACCAGGCGCAGACCCTGTGATTGCAGTTCAGCAGCCAGAGCTTTTGCATTGGCGAGAATCTGCCGCTGATAGTCTTTGAAGTCGTCGCGCAACGCTTCACCAAAGGCCACCGCCTTAGCCGCGATAATGTGCACCAGCGGGCCGCCCTGCACCCCCGGGAATACTTTTCGATCGATCTCTTTCGCGTGCTCTTCCTTGCAAAGGATCAATCCGCCGCGTGGGCCACGGAGCGTCTTGTGCGTAGTGGTCGTTACATAATCTGCGTGCGGCACTGGGGAAGGATGCAATCCGGCAGCGACCGGTCCGGCGATGTGCGCGATGTCGGCAAACATGCGCGCGCCGACACCCTTTGCAATCTCGCCGATGCGTTTGAAATCGATGATGCGCGAATAGGCGGAGGCACCGCAGACGAGCAACTTCGGCTTATGTTCCTCTGCTAATCGCTGGAGCTCGTCGTAATCAATTTGTTCGGTTTCGCGCGAGACGCCATAGTCGGCAACTTTGTAACTGATGCCCGAGAAATTCATCGGATGGCCGTGGGTGAGATGGCCGCCGTGTGAAAGGTTCATTCCCAGGATCTGGTCGCCATACTGAATTGCGGCCAAATAAACAGCGGTGTTAGCTTGCGCGCCGCTATGCGGCTGCACGTTTGCGTGCTCAGCGCCAAAAATTTCCCTCGCGCGATCAATTGCAGTCTGCTCAACCACATCGGTCCACTCGCAGCCACCGTAGTATCGTTTTCCGGGGTAGCCTTCAGCGTATTTGTTGGTGAAGACGGAACCGGCCGCTTCGAGCACCGCTTCGCTGACAAAGTTTTCGCTGGCGATCAGCTCAAGTCCATTCGCCTGGCGCGCGACTTCGTTGTCGATCGCTTCGGCGATCAGAGGATCAACTTCAGCGAGTGACGCATTTCTTGAATCTGTCATTTAACTAATCCTTTGGGCTTTAAGCTTTGGGCTTTCTGCTTCTAGCTTTCTCCAGCTACGCCCTCCCTCACGGTCGGGCTACTGTCAACGCTATCACTGGCCACTGATCATTGATTACTGCGGTTCTATCTTGTTCACCCGTTCCGCATGACGACCGCCTTCGAAATCCGAAGCGAACCAGGCGCGGACAATTCGCGGAATTTGATCAGTCGGCGTAGTGCGCGCGCCGATGGCCAGAACGTTGGCATCGTTGTGCTGCCGCGCAAGTCGGGCTGTTTCTTCCGACCACGCCACCGCGGCCCGTATTCCCGGGGTCTTGTTTGCAGTAATGGCCATGCCAGTTCCCGAACCACAAACGAGCAGTCCCTGGTCAACTCGCCCCTGGGCCACATCCTCAGCAACCTTGCGCGCGTAATCCGGGTAATCGACTGACTCTTCTGAGTCTGGGCCAAGGTCCGCCACTTCCACCCCGAGCTCCTGCAACAACGGCTTCAAGCGCTCCTTTTCCGCAAACCCGGCATGGTCACTAGCGAGGGCGATCTTCATTATTGATTCTCCGGCCAAACTGAAAGATGCAGGAGCCGATGGTACATCACGCTAACAGTGGTCGCAACGCAAACTGTTTTTAAGTGGGTGGGCGGTTTCGATTTCAAGGTTGACGCGTTGAGATCTGCTCTGGCATGGACCGCGGGCGCCCTCGCCCGCATGTGCTGCGCCACCACGAATCGTTTTCCGCCAAATTTCTAAGCCCCAAGCGGCCGAGGGCACCCGCAGTCCCAGAAGAAGTTTATTATCCTAAACTGACCCACTACCAGTGGATTCTCTCGATCGCGAATGAAAACTGATCGGTTACAATTCCCACATGGCAAAGTTCATCGACATAGACACGTGGGCTCGAAAGGATTTGTTTGAGTTTTTTATCGGCTTCGACAAGCCATATTTCAACCTTTGCACTACTGTCGAGATTACAAAGTTGCTCGAATCCATGCGCAATCGGCCAGGGACCAGCGTGACGCTTGCTTACCACTATTTCGCCCTGCTGGTTGCCAACGAAATCGAGCCATTCCGCTACCGCCTGCGGCAAGGAAAAGTGATCGTTCACGATGTCATCCACGGCGGCACGACAGTCCTCCAGCCCAATGAGAGTTTTACTTTCGCGTATTTTGACTTTGACCAGGACTTCGAGAAGTTCATCGTCGCGGCGCAGCGCTCCGTAGACGAAGTTAAGAAAGGCCAGAGTCCGTTCGATCCGAGAGCAGCGGACGACGCGATCCACTTTACCGCGCTTCCCTGGGTGACCTTCACCAGCTTTTCACACGCGCGCAATTGGCAGACTGAAGACTCGGTGCCCAAGATCGCCTTCGGCAAGTTTGTGAAGGAAGCCAACCGTGTGTGGCTGCCAATTTCTGTGGAAGTACATCATGCCTTAATGGACGGGGTGCATGTGGGAAGGTTTATAAACCGGCTGGAGGAAGCGCTCGCTAATCCGGAAACTTACCTTGCGCAATAGCACAAACGTACCTGCCCTTCCCAGACAGAACATAAACATCCTTGCTGATTCCAAAACAATGGGCAGGCAGCCGGTCCTACTGCTTGTTTGCCTTAAACTTTTCGCTGGGCGAGAATGTTCGTCACAGTTCAGATTAGAAAGCAACGTAAGAACAAATGCGCTGGTCACAATATTTCATTCCCACACTTCGCGAAGATCCGGCTGACGCCGAAGTCGTTTCACACAAACTGCTGCTGCGCGCCGGCCTGATTCGCCAGCTTGGATCAGGCATTTACTCATATCTGCCGCTGGCCCAACGCATTGCACTCAAGATCATGCAGATCCTGCGCGAGGAGATGAACCGGATCGGCGGCCAGGAATTTTACTTGCCGGCGTTGCACCCCGCGGAGATTTGGAAGGAATCAGGCCGTTGGGACGCGATTGGCGCCGACATGTTTCGCCTGAAGGACCGCAAGGACGCAGACATGTGCCTGGGCATGACGCACGAAGAGATATTTACCGCGATCGCGCGTCACGAACTGCGGTCTTACAAGCAGTTGCCGCAGGTCTGGTATCAGATTCAAGTGAAGTTTCGCGACGAGCCGCGGCCGAAGTCAGGTTTGATGCGACTCCGCACGTTTATCATGAAGGATGCTTATTCGTTTGATATCGACAGCGAGGGGCTCGACAAATCGTTCGAAGATCAGCGCGAAGCTTACAAGCGAATCTTCAGTCGTTGCGGAATTCAATTCTCCATCGTCGAAGCATCGTCAGGAGCGATGGGTGGTTCGGCTTCAAATGAATTTGTCGCCCGCACTGACGCCGGCGAAGACCTGATCGCCACCTGCGCCAATTGCGGCTACGCGGCAAACCTCGAGAAGGCGACGTCGCGGATTGCGGCTGTGGTTGAGAATTCAACCTTTGATTCGCCCGAGGAGTTTCCAACTCCGGGCGTCCGCACGATCGAGGATCTGATTTCTTTCCCGGGTGGAGCTGCTGCTGAAAGGCAAGTCAAGTCGCTGGTCTACGTGGCCACGATCGAAAACGAACCACGTCCCGTCCTCGCCTTGCTGCGCGGAGATCATCAACTGCACGAAACCAAGCTGGCCGACAACCTGGCAGCAACCGCAGTGCGGGCCGCGCAGGCTGAAGAAATTCGCACATTACTCGGGGCGGGCGCCGGCAGTCTCGGAGGAGTAGGCGCTCGGGCGCGGGCAAAGGAAGCCAAGTTTGATCTGCTTATCATCGCAGACGCCTCTTTGCAGGGCCGTCGCAACATGACCACCGGCGCCAACAAAGATGACCATCATCTACGCGGCGTGGACGTTGAACGCGATATCAAGCCGGATCAGTGGGCCGACCTTCGCAGTGTCTCCTCAGGGGAAAACTGTCCCCGCTGCGAATCCGGCACCCTCGAAGTTTACAAGGCCATGGAGATTGGCCACATCTTCAAACTCGGCACCAAATATTCTAAATCGATGGGCGCGACGGTGCTGACGCAGGATGGCAAACCGACACCTATCGTAATGGGCAGCTACGGCATCGGCGTCGAGCGGATCATCACCGCAGCCATCGAACAGAATCACGACGATAATGGAATCATCTGGCCCAAGGCCATTGCGCCATTTGACTGCGTCGTCACAATCACCAACATGAAAGATGATGCTTTGCGTGAGATGGGCGAGAAAGTTTACAAGGACTTGCAGCGCGCGGGACTAGACACGCTGCTCGACGATCGCGATGAACGGGCTGGAGTGAAATTCAAGGACGCCGATTTGATCGGTATCCCTTATCGCGTCACGATTGGCAAGAAAGCTGCGGACGGAGTCGTCGAACTTTTCGAGCGCAGCACAAAGGCAAGCGAAGACTTAAAAGTCAGCGAGATCGTTTCCCGCGTTCAGAGTCTCGCGCTCGCCGGATTGTAACGCTGCAAGGTCATGCCCAGTGTTCTCTCTGTGTTCCTCAGTGCCCTCTGTGTTAGAGATAGCTTTCACCACAGAGTGCACAGAGAAACACAGAGAATGCAGGAATCAGCGACATCGAACTAATGAAATTCGTTCTTCTCATCTTCTTCCTCTCCCTCGCCGTCGTGCCCACGTCACTTCTATCCCCTGCAACAGCCCAGGATTTGCTGCCCGAACTCGTTCGCCGAATCAAGCCGTCAGCGGTAGCCATCGAAACCTTCGACGCGCGCGGCGAGAAACTCACCCGCGGCAGTGGTTTCTTTATCGCCACCGATCGCGTAGTCACCAACCGTCATGTGATCGAAAACGCACATCGTGGCGAAGTCCATACTCACAATGGCGGCGTTTATCCGGTTAAGGGTGTGGTTGCGGTCGACGCCGAGGGCGACATCGCTATTCTGCGCGTCGAGGCGCCGGCGAACCAGGTGCGCCCGCTGGCGCTGGACCGCACCTCGCCGCAGGAAGGCGAAAGTGTCGTCGTGATCGGAAATCCTTTGGGCCTTGAAGGCAGCGTCACCAACGGCATCGTTTCGGCCGTCCGCGATATCCCGACTTTCGGACGCATTATCCAAATCACGGCGCCGATCTCCTCCGGGTCCAGCGGCAGTCCCGTTGTCAACATGCAGGGACAAGTAATCGGGGTGGCCACTCTCCAGATCACCGGCGGCCAGAGCATTAACTTCGCAATTCCTTCGGAACGAATTTCACAACTCCAGAGCGGTGCGCTGGTTTCGCTTTCCGATCTCGTCGTTGCGTCAGGACGAAACAAGCGCGCGAAGGCGGTCCAGTATTTTCGCGATGGCCTGAGTTTTCTTTCCAAAGACGACTGCGAAAAGGCCCTGCCCTATTTCGAAAAAGCGGTCGAGTCGGACAGCAACTATGCGGAAGCGTGGGCGCAGTCAGGCTTTTGTAAAGAAAAGCTGGGCCGGCACAGCGAAGCTATCGAAGCCTCGAAGAAAGCTGTCACTCTCCGTCCCTCGGCTGAATCGTATTTCAACATCGGCCTGGCAAACTATTATTTGAAACAGTATCGCGAGGCGGTGGAAAACTACCGGCAATCCATTCGGATGGATCCCTACAACGCCGCCGACGCTTACTATGCGTTGGGGTTGGCCTACCGGGAATGGGGGCGTGCCGACGAGGAGATTCAGGCCTACAAGCAAGCGATTCGTTTGAAGCCTGATTACACCAGCGCCTATGAACGACTTGGCTCGAGATATCTGCGTTCGAAGAAGTATTCGGAAGCGATCGAAACCTTTAAGCACCTAACTGCGCTAAAGCCGGGTGACGCAAATGTCCCGAACAACATGGGCGAGGCTTATTTTGAGATGGGGTTGATGTCGGATGCGGTCGAATCGTTTAAGCAGGCGATTCAACTGAAGCCTGATCTCGGGAAAGCCTACTTCAATCTCGGCAGATCATTTTTGGCAATGAAGAATCGCGACGCGGCGGTGGAGCAATACAATATCCTGCAAAACCTCGATCAGGATTGGGCCGAGAAATTAAACAACCTCATCAATCCCTAGTTGTTTTTCTGGGAGCGCGGGCGTGACGCCCGCAATGAATGCGCAGCGCGATCGGGAACTACCCCGGTCCCAGGATTAGACTCGTTCGACCTCTGACGATTTCCACTTACGATTTATCAAGCTGGCCACAAACCCCGCGCCGAACCCGTTATCAATATTTACCACCGTCACATTTGAAGCGCAGGAGTTGAGCATCCCGAGCAATGCGGCCACGCCGCCAAAGGACGCGCCATAGCCAACACTGGTAGGCACCGCAATCACCGGGACACCGACTAAGCCGCCAACCACCGACGGCAATGCGCCTTCCATGCCGGCCACGACGATTGCAACGCGCGCGCTTTGCAGTAATTGGCGTTCCGATAACACTCGATGAATTCCCGCGACTCCTACGTCCCAAACTCGCTTGACGCGATTCCCCATCGCTTCGGCAGTTAAAGCTGCCTCCTCCGCCACCGGAATGTCACTGGTGCCGGCAGTGACCACCGCGATCTCGCCGGCCCCGAGCTCCGTCTGGTCTCTTTGAATCCTGATCAACCTTGCCGCTTGATGCCACTCAGCTTCAGACACCACGTTTCGTACTTCGCCAAATGTGGCTTCATCGGTCCGCGTGACTATCACATTCGGCGCATGTTGAATGAGCCGTTCCACGATGCCCACAATCTGTTCGCGAGTCTTACCTGCGCCAAAGACGACTTCCGGAAAACCCTGACGCGAGGCCCGCGCATGATCCACGCGTGCGTAACCGATGTCCTCGTAATGAAGGTTCTTGATTTGGTTTGCGGCCGCGGCTGTGTCCAGCTCGCCGGCCCGGTAGGCAGTCAGCAATCGTTCCAATGCTTGTAAATCCATAGTTAGACCCCAGGAGTGATAATAGGTCGGGAATTCTACCACTCCTCACTGATGGTGACGCGGCAAACCCACAATGTAGAAATAAGCTTCACTTTGCGTTCTTTGCGAAAACCTTTCCGATCTTTGCGGTTAAGCGAAGAAAACTAACCGCAATGATCGCAAAGCCTACGCAGAGTGCCGCAATGAAGAACCGTTTCGCGTGTGTTCATTCGTTGGCAAAAGGATGCTCGCTTGCGAAGCACCAACCCCACAAGTAAGATTTGAGCGCACGAAACTAATGGAATTCACAGTTGCAATTACCGGCGCTTCCGGCGCGATTTACGCGCAACGCACACTTTTCCACCTGGCGCGGAGCGGTGTGGTTGAGCGCATCAACCTGATAGTGTCCGACGCGGCCAGGACCGTGGCGCGAGTCGAACTAGGTTTTGATTTCGGCAACGATAATGCCGGCGTTAATAGCTGGTTAGGCCTGCCTTCAGAATCACGGCTGCTTCATCTCCATCGGCTCGACAACATTGCGGCCAAGCCATCGTCGGGTTCGCATCCACAGGAGGGCATGGTTATCGTCCCGTGCTCAATGGGCACCCTCGGAGCCATCGCGTCAGGGGCAGGCACAAACTTGATCCATCGCGCGGCGGACGTAACTTTGAAGGAGGGCCGTAAACTCGTGATCGTCCCTCGCGAAACACCTTACAACGAGATACACCTGGAAAACATGTTGCGGCTTTCGCGGGCGGGCGCGCGGATTATTCCCGCGAGCCCGGGTTTTTATCATCGCCCCCAAAGCGTTGAAGAGCTGGTGGATCATTTTGTGTTTCGGGTGCTGGATCATTTAGGAGTTCCCCACTCGTTAGCGACACGATGGCGAGGACTCAAAGAAGGCGCGGAGGCGCTGGTAAGTAAAGAAAACAACAGGTGACTTCGTTGGCGGAAGTCGAACGCGGGTTTGCAAAACTGAAGTAAATATGACGGGGCTAGTTAAAAACGTTGGCACCACGCTCGAGATGATCAAGATCGAGCATACGCTCTTCGCGTTGCCGTTCGCTTTTTTGGGAGCCGTGCTGGCGGCGAATGGTTTGCCGTCGTTTACGAAGGTTTTCTGGATCACCGTAGCTATGGTTGGGGCACGCTCCACGGCCATGGCTTTCAATCGAATAGTCGATCGTAAATTCGATGCCGCTAATCCGCGTACCGCCTCGCGCGCGATCCCGGCGGGACAGTTATCGGTCGCGTTCGCCTGGGTCTTTACTGCGGTGGCGACGATCGTGTTTCTCGTTGCGGCCGCCATGCTGAATCGCCTGACACTGATTCTTGCCCCGGTCGCGCTTGCGAGTCTCTTGCTCTATTCCTTTTCCAAGCGATGGACCTTGATGTCGCATCTATTGCTCGGCTGGTGTCTCGCAATCGCCCCGACCGGGGCCTGGATTGCGGTGCGCGGCTCGCTGGACAGCCCCGTGCCGCTCCTGCTTTCGCTGGTAGTCATGTTGTGGACGGCGGGCTTCGATGTTTTATACGCCTGCCAGGATTACGATTTCGATGTGCGGGCCGGCCTCCATTCGATTCCGCGCCGCTTTGGCATCAGTAATTCCCTGCTCATCGCCCGCATTTTTCACGTAGGCACGTTTGCCGCCTTGGTTGCTTTATACTGGATTACCCAGCTCGGTGTTTTTGCCTTGATTGGCGTCGGGGCCACTGCGGCCTTGCTCATTTATCAACACCGGCTGGTGCGCGCCGACGATTTGAGCAGACTCAACGCCGCGTTTTTCACCACCAATGCATTTGTTAGCGTGATTCTCTTCTTAACTTTTGGCGGAGCAGCGCTCTTCAGGACTCGTTTATGAACCTTTCCCACGATCAAAAACTAAACACTATTGCCGAGGTAGTTGAACGCGGCGAGCGGCTGTCGTTTGCAGACGGCGTTGCGCTCTATGCGACCGACGATTTGCTTGCCCTCGGCAAACTCGCTGACATGGTGAGACGTAAAAAGCACGGCCGCACCACCTACTTCAACGTCAATCGTCACCTCAATCCGACCAATGTTTGTTACGCCGACTGTAAGTTTTGCGGTTTCTACCGCACGCCGCGTCAACCCGATGCTTACACACACAATATTGACGATAGTCTCAAAGTTGCGGCCGAAGCCGTTAAGGAAGGCGCCACCGAACTACACATCACAGGTGGCCTGAACACCAAACTGCCGTTCAGTTATTTCACCGATTTACTAGCGGGTCTTAAGCAACACTATCCGCAACTGCATTTGAAAGCCTTTACGATGGTGGAGTTTGACCACTTCGCGCATTTTTACAAGATGAGCGATGAAGATGTGATCCAGAAGTTGATCGCTGCGGGACTGGATTCCTGTCCCGGTGGCGGCGCCGAAATTTTTCGCGAACCGACTCGGTCGATGATATGCGCTCACAAGTGCGATGCCGACCGCTGGCTCGAGCTGTCCGGCAAAGTCCACGCCGCCGGGCTCAAAACAAATGCCACGATGCTCTACGGGCATATCGAGTCGATTGAGGATCGGGTGGATCATTTGATTCGGTTACGTGAGCAGCAGGATAAGTCTGGTGGTTTCCAGTGTTTGATTCCCCTCGCCTTTTACCCGGAGAAAACGCAGCTGGCACATTTGCCTGGGCCTTCCGGGGTTGATTCTTTGAAAACGATGGCTGTGTCGCGATTGCTGCTGGACAATTTCGATCACATCAAAGCTTACTGGGTCATGCTCGGCAAACATTTGGCCCAGGTAGCGCTGCACTTCGGCGCCAACGATATCGACGGGACGATAACTGAAGGTGGAGAGCTCTCAGAAAGTTATTCGGTGGCCGCCAACAATGAAGTGAAAATGTCGCGAAGCGATCTGGTTGCGCTCATCGAAGATTCGGGGTTTGAAGCAGTAGAGCGCGACACGGTTTATAACCCGATCGCGCGAAAAGACGCGCCAAGCAACGTCAGCCTGGTTTAGCGACCAAGCTCTGTGCTCCCCTCTGTGTTCTGCTCTGAAAATAAGTGGGGTTAGTGGGCACACAAAACCTTCCCCAGCACTTTGCAGGAGTGAAACGAACTGATTGTCAGCTGATCAACCCCAGCAGTTCCGAGGCTAACTAGAGGCCGATCGTCGAACGAGATAGTAACTAATGACGTTGGACTTCTACAATTCATTTTCATCTTCGGTGGTGCGCCACCGGCGCATGCTTAACTCTGTGTCTCAGTGGTGAGCCATCGCTGGCCCAGTTTCACCACAGAGACACAGAGAACACAGAGTACGCACAGAGGCCGAAGTCAAAACCAGTTTCGAATTAACCGATTGTCAGTGGTGCTTCCAAATATTTATGCCAACACTTTCTGAAACCCGCACAATTTCAGTCGCCCATTCACCCGATTCCGACGATGCCTTCATGTTTTACGGACTGGCTACCGACAAGCTCAAGACGGGCAATCTTAGTTTTACTCACGTGCTCAAAGACATTCAGACCCTGAACGAAGAAGCGTTTCGCGAAACTTACGACGTCACTGCTGTCAGCTTCCACGCGTATGCCTATATCGCCGACAAATACATCCTGCTGCCGCACGGAGCTTCGATTGGCGATAACTATGGACCGATACTGGTGTCGCGCGAGCCAATCAACTCTCAGGATATCTCCCAACTAAAAATTGCGGTTCCGGGAGAACTCACCAGCGCTTTTCTTGCCTTGCGAATCTTCAACTCCGACTTTAAGTACGAGGTTGTGCCTTTCGACAAGATAATTGATGCCGTTCAAAGCGGTGTCTGTGACGCCGGACTTTTGATTCACGAAGGCCAGCTCTTCTATGAGTCGCTGGGACTGCACAAGATTTTGGATCTCGGCGAGTGGTGGCATGAGACAACTGGATTGCCGTTGCCCATGGGCGGGAATGTGATTCGCCGCGAGCTCGGATCCGAGGTGATCGCCGAAGTTTCCGATTGCCTGCGCCGCAGCATCCGCTATTCCCTGGACCATCGCGAGGATGCTTTGGCGTATGCTATGCAGTTTGCCCGCGACATGGATCCGGGCCTCGCCGATCGTTTCGTCGCCATGTGGGTTAATGAGCTGACGCTTGACTACACCGAACGCGGACGCCAAGCGGTCCAACTACTGCTCGATCAGGGCTTCGAAAAGGGAATCATTCCTAATCGCGTTATAGTGGATTTTGCCGCGTAACCAGTGCCCGAAGGGGCAACATCAGTTTCTTTTGGGGCATCTGAAGTTGAGTCTATTCAAGTTATTTCTTCGAGGTCCTTCATGAGAAGAATATGCGGCGTCAGTAGAAGCCTGTTAAAAGCCCCCAAATCATTACCGGTCATGCTTTTCATTCTGCTGGTCACGGCGGCTTCGGCTTTCGGCCAGGGAAACGCAATGAGTGCGGGAGCGCTGTCTCAATCTGAGATCGATCGCATTATCAACACCTTCACAACTAAAGAGGCTCAGTTTCGGCAGGCATTGCTGGAGTATTCCTTTAAACGTGATGCACTAATGCAGAGCCTGGGGATGGGCGGACAGGTCACCGGCGAATACCATCGCGAATCCCTCTTTACCTTCGACGACAACGGCGTTCGCTATGAAAAGATTACCAGGTTTCCGATGCCCTCGTTTCAATCCGTAACTCAGGAAGATTTAGACGACCTCGGTGGGATTTCGCCGTTTGCCCTCGAGCCGTCAAAGGCTGACAAGTATGATTTTAAATATGTCGGCAAGGAAAAGATCGACGAGCTAACGCTCCACGTTTTTGACATCTCGCCGAAGGTGATGCCCAATCCTAAGAAAACAAAAGAGCGTTTCTTCCAGGGCCGCGTCTGGGTCGACGAGCAGGATTTGCAGATTGTTAAGACACGCGGCAAGGGAGTTCCTGAGACGAAGGACAACAAGTTTCCGATCGTGGAGACATACCGCGAACAGATTGATGGCCGCTATTGGTTTCCAACTTACTCTTACGCTGACGAGGAACTGCTTTTCGATAATGGAAGCACACTGCATGTGCGAATGAGAGTGAAATACACCGACTTTCAACTAGCTCGCGCCAGAGTCAAAATCATCGAGATCGATGATCCTGATGCTCCGAAGAAGGATTCGAAGCCCCCGGCGAAACCGACCAAGCCCTAAGGAACTTCATCAACAAACAACACCAGCCCGGCCAATTTTTGGGCCGGGCTTCTTGCTGACCGAAATCTCTTTCAACTTTTTCTCCGATACACTACAGGGCCAGTTCCTTTCCAATCAATTCATGAACGCGGCCAATCAACTCTTTTACTTCCTCATCGCTCGATAGTCCTGCGGTTGAAACGGGCGGGAGCATCACCATTTCGATAGTTCCGGGACGCGCTTCTCCCGTTCCTTTTCCCATCAGATGATCCGTGTTCTTGATCGCCACGGGGACGATGGGCACACCAGCCTGTGCGGCCATGTAAAAAGCGCCCTTCTTAAACGGTAAAAATTCTCCCGGCTTCGCCCGAGTGCCTTCGGCGAAAACAGCAAACGAGCGTCCAGATCGAATTCGCTCGGTAGCTGCGCCGACTGTTTCCAGCGCCCGCTCTCGATTCGAACGGTCAATCGCCATGATATTTACGTAACCCATCCCATAACCGAGGATCGGAACTTTCAACAACTCTTTCTTGCCCAGCAGTCCAAGCCGGCGTCCCGTATAAGCAAATACCGTTGCTGTGTCCAGGTATGAACGATGGTTGGCAATGAAGACGTAAGTTTGCTGAGGATCGAGATGTTCATAGCCGGTAACCTTCACCGTCATGCCGCTCAATCGAAGCCAATTGCGAGCGCCAAACAATGCCCAGGGATAAACCAGTTCATGTTTCTTTCTGAGCCACGCTACGAGGAGCGCGGGCGGAGCGAAAATTAGCAGGAGTGCGGCCGCAACGAACAGCGACCACCAATAGTGTAGGCGGCGAAGGATGCGCATTTTAGAGGCTGGATAATCTCACAATTCATGAGTTGTCGCGACTTTCATGGCATTTTGCTTGATGTAATCACCATATCCCGTTATCTTGCAGTTGCTAATATCTCTCCTCTGCTGCGCTCAGGCATGCATCTCTTCCAACACTTGTGCATCAAACCTGCGCGAAATAAGCGTTCGCCTTGATTTCACTCGATTTGCCGGCGGTTTGCTAACGATTAAGGACTTTGCGATGAAGAGAATCTGGTCTTACTTCCTGCTCCTCTCCGTGCTCATGGCTGCTACGGCATTGCCCCAGGCGCAAACGCGGCAGCGCCGGGTTGGACCGGCGTCTCAGCCATCTGGTCAGGCGACAGTAGCGCCGTCAACAACTTCAGCGTCGTCCACTCCCACGCGCCCGCCCGTATTGGGAGGATCAAACCGGCAACCTGGAGAACCATCCAGTCAGGACAATACAATCGCCAAGGCCCCCGGGAATGAAGAAGTTGACGCTGGAGACGTGATCCGCGTGGACACTACACTCGTGACCCTGCCCGTGAGCGTCATGGATCGGGACGGAAAGTACATCCCGAATCTGCGTAAGGAAGATTTTCGGCTGTGGGAAGACGGCACGGAACAGACCGTTGCTTTCTTTTCAGCCGTAGACAAGCCCTTCTCCGTAGTTCTAATGCTCGACACCAGCGGCTCGACGAAGTTTCGGATAGATGAAATTCAGGACGCCGCGATTACTTTTATTAACCAACTTCGCAGCGATGACCGCGTGATGGTGATCTCGTTTGACGAGTCGATCAACATTCTGTCGGATTTTACCAGTGACCGCTATCGCCTTCGTGAGGCAATTCGTCGGACCCAGAGCGGCGGCGGCACCAGACTATACGACGCAGTTGACATGGTTATAAACCAGCACTTGAGTCGTGTCTCAGGCCGCAAAGCTGTAGTGCTCTTCACTGATGGTGTGGACACCACGAGCAAGCGAGCGTCATTTGACAGCAACCTGCGCGATGCGGAAGAACTGGACGCCCTGATTTATCCGGTCAAATACGATACCTATGTTAATGGTAATTCGGGTGGTTCAAATTGGCCGGGCTCGCGCGGAAGAGTCAACTCACCTGCGGAAGCTGTAGTTGGAATTCTCGGGGCCATCCTTGGAAAAAGAGGCGGGGTCACTATCGGATCGGGCGGCGGCTCTGGGGGAGGTTCGGGCGGACCAGGCACCAGCCGTCGCGACTACGATATTGGATCACGATATCTGCAAAGCATTGCCGAACGAACGGGGGCGAGGCTGTATGAAGCCGATTCAACACACAGCTTGTCGTCAGCCTTTGGAAATATTGCTGATGAACTCCGCCGCCAGTACAGCCTCGGCTACTACCCGAAAACACAGGCTAGCGCCGGGCAGCGCCGGCATGTGAAGGTCCGCGTGAATCAACCTAATCTGGCGGTTCGCACGCGCGATACCTACATCTTCAACCCTACTAATGGCGGAGGAGATACAGCCGCGCAAAGAAATGCTCCGGTGTTGCACAAGAAGTTGGTGTCGGACGGCCGAGCGAGACAAGTCCTGCGATAACGGTCAGCATCTGACACCAATCCGGTTTGGCTGATTTTTTAACTCAGTGCCCGTCAATTTCGGGGTCGCACACTTGACCCTGATCAAAAGCATGGCCTTCAGTGTTGACCGGCCAAAGTCGGTTCAGAATCGATCCCAAAACCAGCAAGCAAAGCCCCACCAGCAGACTTAAGACTAACCAGAATTTCCAATAACTCGCAAACGATTGTTCCCAACCGGCCTGTATTTGTTGGGAGACGTTGACGTTCATCCCCACGGGCGTGATCAATCGCGAAACGAGTTGCAAAACGAAATACCACGCGAAGGCATAGACCCAGACGCGGCTCTCCATCCGAACTCTCTTCAGAACCAACATCCCCACGGAAAACCCTCCCAGGTGTGCGAGAGTGGATGACAGAACTCCAAACAATTGACCGCGAGTCGCTTGCCCGGAAAGCACGGTTCCCCACGTAGTAACTACATAGACCAGCCACACTACGACTCCCGGAACCATCCAGATCGCCGCCACCCGAATGATCGTGCGCTCATTGAGGAAAACACCAATCGCGAGCAACAGGTTTCCGATGTTGCACATCCAGAACACCTGTCCGAATTCACCAATCTGCCAATAATGCACTGCCTGGGCCACAAAAAATGCGAGCGGCAGGAAACCCAATTGACGAAAGCGGTTCATTGATGTAGCGGTATCGTCCACTTTATTGTTATTCGAGGTTACTGTTTTTTATTTCCTGCCTGTTCGCGGAGCCGGAACTTTCGTCTAGAATAGCACTTCTCTTAAAACCCTGGTTCGCCTTCAAAACCGAAAACATGCCGACGCTCGCAGCACTACTCAGCAAATCAATCCCGGAATTAAGAGAAATCTTTTTGGATCGCCGCCGCTCAGTACCTAAGGGATTACTTGAAGCTCTGGAAGTGGACAACCGACAAGGTGCGCATCAATTAGCGAAACGAATTCGCGCACGGTATCGCAGCAACCGCTCTGAAGGCCAGCGCCTGCACACGCTATTGCGCTTCGAACTGGAGCTTTGGGAACAAGGCTACTCGTTGATTGCCGGCGTGGATGAGGCGGGCATGGCGCCGCTGGCAGGCCCTGTCGTAGCCGGGGCCGTAATCCTCCCGCGGAATTACAAGCTCCGCGGTTTGAACGACTCAAAGAAGATCCTCGACCATGAAATTCGCGAGGAGATGGCCGTCCAGATTAAGCGCGATGCAGTTTGTTGGGCCGTAGGATTTGCCGAAGTTGAAGAGATTGATCAAATCAATATTTATCACGCGGGACTGCTCGCGATGCGGCGCGCGGTTGAGGGTCTTAGTTGTCTTCCAGATTTCGTGCTGGTTGACGCCCGCCGGATTCCACATTGTCCTTCCCCGCAACGTGGCATTATCCGCGGGGACACATTGTCTGCTTCGATTGCGGCAGCTTCAATTTTGGCCAAGACCACTCGCGATGCCCACATGCTCGAGTTGGACGCCCTTTACTCAGGCTATGGTCTGGCCTCCCACAAAGGTTATCCAACACCTGAGCATTGCCGCGCGCTCAAGGAGCTTGGCGCCCTACCGATTCACCGGCGCAGCTTCGGCCGCGTGCGCGAAGCTCTGGGTTTGGATCCCGTCCAAAATGAACTTTTTGAAATGACCACCGATGAAGCACCGGCTCATTTGGTTGCGACTCCGGGTCAATAACCGTTAGAAGTGGTTTCAGACCTGAGGCCCGGGGCCGCTCAGATATTCGAGAGATTGAACTCTGAAATTTGCGCCAAGAGTTAAAGAATCACATCAACAAAGACCGCAAACCCAACGACTGTATGGCTTCCCTAACCGAATACAAGAAGAAACGTCGATTCAATAAAACCCCAGAACCCGGCCCCGAAAAGAAAACCACGAAGTCGGGGCGCATCTACGTCATTCAAAAACACCGTGCCTCGGCGTTGCACTACGATTTCCGACTTGAAGCGGATGGCGTACTAAAGTCCTGGGCAGTTCCGAAAGGACCGTCACTCGACCCCACCGTTAAACGGCTGGCCATGCAGGTTGAGGATCATCCGGTTGACTATGCAGACTTTGAGGGCGTGATTCCCGAAGGTGAATATGGCGGGGGGACGGTCATGGTTTGGGACTACGGCACCTACAAACCCGAAAACACAGACGACGTCAGCGCCGCCATACGTAAAGGAGAGTTAAAGTTTTCCTTGAAGGGCAAAAAGCTGCAAGGTTCCTGGGTGCTGGTGCGCACCCGAGATCGACAATGGCTGCTGATGAAACATCGCGACTACTACACCATGGAGGAGGAGGTAACTGAAATTGCCCCGGCCTCAATCCTGACCCGCCGAACGCTAGCCGAGATCGCCGAAGACGAGGGTGGAGACGTCAAGAAGGCTGCAACGGGCGATCCAAAACAGATACCCCACCGGACGGGAGTGAAACGGCGGAAGAAAGGAATTAAGAAGAAAGTTTGGCACAGTAAGGGAAGCTAAAGTTTTAGCTTAAGTTATCCGAACACTGCACAAGTTGCGCGAAGCAGGATCAAAGAGAAGCGGCTATGACGAAGGCGAATCGAAAAGTTTAATCCTGCGTGGCAGCAATCGACAGCGGTCTCACCTTCGTAGTCGCTCAGCCTTTACCCCGGCAGCAAACCTTGATACGACAACCTTCCTTCGACTAAACGGGCCGCTGGGGTATATGGATGGCTCTCAGTTTTCCGTTCATCAAAGACGTGAACCACCTCGGCACCATTCGACTTCAGGAAGTCGGCAATCAAGCTGCGGTGACATCGCCACCAGAGGGCCTCGGCACACATCACCGCCGTCCAATGGACTCGTGAGAGGACAAGTAACTCCTCGATTCCCTTCTTAAATTCGCCCGTGTCCATGTGGTCTGCGTAAGCGCGGAAAGAAGCATTTTTCCAGGCCGTATTCTTGGAGTCTGCCGTTGGCCGGCGCCGGCCGCCCAGTTCAGCCACGTGGGAATACCGGATGCCCGCGGCTTCGAGATTCTGCGCAAGCTCGGACCTATTGAAATGTGGCAGGCGACGCGAACCAGGGAAACTACGAACGTCAACTACGCACCCGATCTGATGGGCGAACAGAACCTGATTAAATTCATCCGCAGAGCGCGTTGAGTGACCAACTGTCCAAATCCTAAGCGAGTCAACTTTACCAATTACTTGAACCTGCTTTTTCATGGTGACTGAGGAGCGACGGCTTGCTGCGGTACCCACCATCAAACCTCCTGTTGGCGCTGAAGCTCAGGGTCCTTCTTAACTGTCTACTCGCCGACGTCTAAGGTTCTACATCAATTCAGCCCGGCGCGGCCTGAAGCCAATCGGTGAAGTTCAGTCGCCCGCTTAAAGAAAAACCTCAAGCTTGAAACGCCCGCGCTTCGCGAGGAGCGGCTGCCAAAGGTCTCCAAGTCGCTTCACCCGCGCCGGGACATTTTTCATAGTGAAGTCGTCGATGCTGAGACCGCGCTCAAGCTCCGACCATTCCACTGGCGTCGAGACGGAAGGAAGCTGCCGGGGACGAATCGAGTAGATCGACGCGAGGGTGCGGCCCCACGCGTTCTGATTATAGTCGACCAGAATCCGGCCTTTGGGTCTCTTGGCAACCACATAAATTGCTGTCACCAGCTTCGGAGCCTGAGCCGCGAGCGCGTGCGCAAACTCCTTCGCGAATCCCCATACCTGCTTTTGCGTCGGCCCTCGCTCAATGGGAACGTAAACGTGGATTCCTTTCGAGCCGGTAGTTTTCGCATAGGACGGCATCTTTAATGCCTCAAGGCCTTGTTTCACCAGGAGAGCGGTTTCAATCACTTTTTGGAAACTGGCGCCTGGCACAGGGTCAAGGTCGAAATGAAGATAGTCTGGGCGGTCAACGTCATCACATTTTGCGTACCACTGATTGAGGTCGATGCAGCCCAGGTTAATAACCCAAAGCAGCGAAGCGAGATCCTGCACCATTGGAAAGTCGATGATATTCCCGGACGAATGCTGAATATGACAGAGCTCGATCCACTCGGGTCGCGGCGACGGGGCACGTTTCATGAAGAAAAAATCGCCGGCCGCACCGTTAGGATAGCGTTTCATCACCATGGCGCGATCAGTAAGATGTGGAAGCAGGACAGGCGCCACATCCGCGTAGTATTGCAAAAGATCTCGTTTTGTAATGCCAAGGTCCGGCCAGAAAGGCTTGCTCAGGTTGGTGAGCTTGACCACCTTCCCTTCCACTTCAAGTTCAAGCCCTACCTTATTTTTGGGCAGCACTAAGCGAACTGAAGACTTACGAGCCTTTGGCCGAGGGCCTTTGGATCGCTCCACTCGGGCGGGGTGGTAATCTCGGGTCGCGGGCTTATCAGGCATTTGTGAGTTCAGGATTTGATGAGTTGGGGGTTGTCGGGGCTAATAACAGCTTTAAAAACTTAACCTAAAGAATTAATTGAACTCCTGAAAGCTACTTAAGGTTTTACTTTAATAACTGGCGGGTGTTTGGCAGAGTTTTTTGCCTAATCATTATCTTCATCTTTAGGATCCTCCAAATCTACAGCCTCCGCTTCAATTTCAATCGCCTGAAGCGCTCTCATCAACATGGTCCGGTGGGCTGGCCTTACCGCCCTCTCCAGTTGCTGCTCAATTCGAGCGCGGGAAAGGTTCAGTGACTCCAGGCGCTGCAACCTTGCGCGATCCTCGAGCGGGATTCGCGGAGCCTTCTTTTCGGAGGCACGCTGATTCGCTTCCTCAATTTGCTCTTCGAAGCTTTTGCCCCACCCAATAGCCAAAGCAACCTCGGTGTAAAAGTAAACAGTTGGTCGTCCAGCGCCTTGAAGCTGAGTCTGAGAACCCAAACCGCAAACTAACTGTTTGCGTTACACTCTCTCGCCCTAGACCACCGTTCCATCTTTCACTACTGCATTTTTCGGCACGATTATTATCCCGTCACGAATGTAGTGAGAACCGTCCGGCGCGTCCGCTTCCCTTACCCGAGCTTCGTTAACAAGTTTCACTCCACTTCCAATGCGCGCATTCTTATCAATGATGGCTCGATTGATCGTGGTTCCCTCGCCGATTCCCACGCGTGGCAGCCCCTTAGCCAGGTCGTCGCCCATCTCTTCAAAGGTTTGATAGTAATCAGCGCCCATGAGAAACGAAGAGTCAACCACTACGTTTCGGGAGATTCGGCTGCGCAATCCAACTACCGATGTGGTTATAGCAGCGCCAGTAATGATGCAGCCATCGCTAACAATCGAGTCCCGAATCTGCGACTCCTCGATCTTCGACGGCGGGAGATATCGGGCGCGCGTAAATACCGGCGCTTCCGAGTCAAACAAATTAAATTTCGGAATCTTCGAAGTCAGGTCAAGATTGGCGCGATAGAAGGCGCTGATCGTTCCAATGTCTTCCCAATAGCCATTGAAAAGAAAAGCTTGCACGTTTCCGCTCTTGATGGCGCTGGGAATTATTTCACGGCCGAAGTCCAGCCCAGCCGGATCGTCTTTCAAAAGCTCCTCCAACCTAGCGTACTTGAATACATAAATTCCCATCGAGGCCAGGAAGGGACGCGCGCTGGCTTCCTCTGCGTTTAGCCCAAGCTTGGTAGTGTCCACCCGCATCGACTGTAGTTCATCGCCTTTTGGTTTCTCTCTAAACTCAACAATGCGGCCGCTCGCGTCGGCTTTTAGTAACCCAAAATCTGTTGCCGCCGCTTCGTCGCAGGGGGTCACGGAGACGGTCACGTCGGCATCGCTCTCCCAATGTCGGGCGAGAAATTGCCGGTAGTCCATCGTGTAAAGATGATCGCCGGAGAGGATGAGGAGCGTGTCGATGCCCCAGTCTGAAATGTGCGGCAACACCTGACGCACTGCATCAGCTGTTCCCTGAAACCACTGGGGACTATCCGGCGTTTGTTCGGCCGCCAGAATGTCAACAAAACCCGCGGAAAACTGCGAAAAACGGTAAGTCTGCGCAATGTGACGATTCAGCGAAGCCGAGTTGTATTGCGTCAGCACAAACATCTTAAAGACGTCCGAATTGATGCAATTCGAAATGGCGATATCGACCAGTCGATACTTACCACCCAGGGGCACAGCAGGCTTCGACCGTTGTTGCGTCAGCGGAAAAAGTCGAGTTCCCGCGCCGCCTCCAAGGATTACCGCAAGCAGGTTTCGTTTTGCTGGCATCGGTTATCTTTGCAGAACTTTTGAACTGGAAAAGCTAAGACATGAGCATAGACGCAAGGCGTGAAGGTTTCAAGCATCGATTCGTCGGTCACCAATTCACAGACTGTAATGGTGTGAACACAAAAGTCAGAACCGGGAGCGATAGCGACCGGGTAAGCATATCGACCGATATTCCGGCGATCGTAATTACTCGGTGGCTATCGCTCCCGGTTCTGACAGTCTGTTGCGATTAGTAGGCGCCTGAACTGCTGGCGTGCGGCTTTGCACCGGCGGCTTCCTGCGCAATCTTCACACCGACACTGGCGCCAATACGTGTAGCGCCTGCCTGGACCAGCGCCCGCGCGTCTTCAAGGCCCTTCACGCCGCCCGATGCCTTTACTCCCAACCCGGCGCCCACCGTCCGGCGCATCAACGCGATATCGGCTACGGTCGCCCCACCCTTGGCGAAGCCGGTTGATGTCTTGACAAAGTCGGCGCCCGCTTGCTTCGCGGCGATGCAGGCTCGCACCTTTTCGTCGTCGTTTAGTAACGCGGTTTCAATAATCACTTTGCAGGTCACGTTGTATTCGTGGGCCACCTCAACGACCGCCCGAATGTCATGTTCGACCAGGCAATCATCACCGCTTCTCAGCGCGCCCACATTGATGACCATATCCACTTCCCGTGCGCCGTCAAAGATCGCGCGGCGCGCTTCATAGGCTTTGACGTCTGCCAAAGTGGCGCCCAGCGGAAATCCAATGACGGTGCAAACTGGAACGCCCGAGCCCTGAAGGTTACAGGCCGCAGCCCTCACCCAGGTCGGGTTTACGCACACTGAGGCAAATCGATACCGCGCCGCTTCTTCGCACAGTTTCCTGATGTCCTCGTCAGTAGCTTCCGGTTTCAGCAAGGTGTGATCAATCAGGCTGGCCCAATCTTTGGCTGAGGAGGTTTCACCGAGCACGAGACCAATACGCGCCGCGCCGGCATCCACGATCCGATGCATGCGCTCGGGACATCGGTTGAAACACTCCGACGTGCAACCGCACATCCCTGCCTGATGATCGTGGTCGCCGTTAAGGCGGGCGACTATCGCGTCCGTGATTTGCTCGATGAGAGATTCAAGTTCGCCATTACGCGAACCATTGTGCGAATTTGCCATTTGAAGGAACTTCCGAGCGTCCGAATCGAGTAGCTACCTGGATTCTAGCACGGGTCGCACGGCTTGCCCTGTGGGAGGTCGCAGCCCAGCCTCTCTAAGTTCTTTGCGTTCGTCAATCTGCGAGAGCGGCGTAACAAATCTGGCGGGCGAACTAGCGGGAATACTGTCGTTCAATCGCGTTGATTTTAGCGACTCGTTTCCGATGGCGATCTTCGCTAATTTCTGTCGCTAACCAGGCGCTAACGATTTCACGCATTTCGGCGTCGGTGATGGTTCCGCTACCGAGAGTCAAGACGTTTGCGTCATTGTGCTCGCGCGAATTTTTGGCAACTTTAACGGAGTAGCACGCGGCGGCGCGCACGCCCGGTACCTTATTCGCAGTCATCGCGCTACCTACTCCCGCGCCGTCGATCATGATCCCAACATCGGCCGCGCCTTCGGAAACACTTTTAGCGACCGCATACGCAAAGTCAGGATAATCAACCGCGTCTTCCGAGTTCGTCCCAAAGTCATGCGCCTGGTGGCCCAACTCACTCAGCAGCGACTTCAACGATTCCTTCATCTTAAAACCCCCATGGTCTGAACCGACGGAAACCCGTCTCGAGGTCTGCGACCCACGTCTCGGTACGCGACGCACGATCTCAATCCCCTTCTCGTTTACCAGGTCAGCTGCGAGCGGCGTCAGCCGGGCTGACTCGGCGATGCGGAGTATGGCGCCGCGTTCAAGATCGCGAACGTCGTCCTCGGTAATCACCGACTTCGAAGATTCGTCACGCGCTAAGCTACCCTCCACAGCCATCGCCGGAGTGTTGGGCGCCACCTCAATGAATCGAGTAGCGGTACCAGCAGAACTCGAAGATGCGCTGCCTTCCTCCGGAAGCGCTTTATCGAGTACGTCGCGGACTAAAGCTCGAATGCGATCTCTTGTTTGATTGTCGGACATGGTTTAGATGTCAGTCGTCATTAGTCAGAAGTCAATGTCAGAGTGTTTGTAGCGCTCAGGGCCGTGGCGTTGACTGACTAAAAAGCTGCTGGCCGTTTTCTGTTTAGTTTCTAGACGTCGCGCAAGTCAATCAAACGTCCGGCATGCGCCACTACCTTTCCCTCGCGTATTTTCAGATCGACGCGACCCAGATAGATGCCACTCTTTCCAACCTGGAAAATAATTGTATTGCCACCCGATGGCTGCTTAGCAACCACCGGCTTGGTCATAAATGTATGCGTATGACCGCCGGCAATGAAATCGATGCCGTCTACCTGCGAAGCTACCTGCGAATCGCCAATCTCGCCTTCTCTTGGATTCGGGTAATAACCAAGATGCGTCATCCCCACCACCAGCTGACAGTGTTCCTGTTCGCGCAGCAACTTCACCACATCACGGGCGATCCGCACTGGGTCCATATGCTTCACACCCTTAAAATTCTCCGGCGTAATCAAATTGTTTGGACTGATGCCTAACCCGAATAAGCCTACGCGCACTCCGCCTAGAGTGCGCACAACGTAAGGCTTCACCCTGTTTTCCAACGGAGTACCTCGCACATCGTAGTTGCTGGAAACAAACTCGAACGTTGCAAATTTCATCGCGGCCGCCAGCGCCTCTACGCCATTGTCAAAATCGTGATTGCCGAGAGTGACGACGTCATAACCAATCAACGACATCGACTTGTATTCAACTTCACCGCGGTAGAAATTGAAATAAGGCGTGCCCTGGAAGACATCGCCGCCATCCACCAACAGTGTGTTCGGATTTTCTTTGCGGATGCGCTTGACCAGAGTGGCGCGCCGCGCGACCCCGCCTTTGCCCGGATACTGTTTGTCGTTATCAGGCAAAGGATCGATCTGCGAGTGGGTGTCGTTAGTGTGAAGGATTGTAATTAACGTTTCACCCGGAGCAACTTCCAGCAGTGGAGTGGTCAGAGATGCGATTGCCGCGTCGGCGGACGTAGTTGCAAACAACTCAAAAGCCGCCGCCGGAAACGCGATGGCTGCCCCGCCAATGAGTGAAGCCTTGAGAAAACGTCGTCGGTTGAGGTCGTCAGTCATTCGGCATCTCCTCCGCGGCGCCTGGAGTGTCTTTGTTGAGAATGAAACGTCCATCGAATGCCGACTTGATTTCCCGCCCGGCCGCGGTTTCCGCTTTTACATAATCCGTAATCGCGTCGCGCATGGTCAGCCCCAGCGGGCGAATATTTTGCGCTTGCTTCAGCACGGCGCCATAATCGCCGCCGGCAACATTAAGCAGATAGTCGATACTAACTACCGTATAGACCGCTGCCGGATCGATCTCCTTCTCAACGCCGTCAATCATCAGCAGAACCTTTTCGATCTCTGGCTTCTTATCCGCATTGATGCGGTACTTAATCCGGGCGCCGGATTGCGCGTCGCGGCGCGTCAAAACTATTTCCAGTAGATCCAGGACCTGGGCCCCGGTCAGATCGAAAGCTACCAAGGCATTCTCGAATGGCAGCAACTCAAAAATGTCGCGCAGACGCAGATCGCCGGCAGCAATAACGTTCTTGCGCAACCCTCCACCGTTAGTTACCGCTAGAGGAATGGGCTTGCCAATCTTTTGGCAAGCCTGGCTGCGCAATCCGTCAGTAACGAAGTTACCAAGTGACCCGGCCCCGTTTCCACCCTTCCTTAGATCGCCGATCAATTTGCCGATGACGGAATCGAGCGCGCGAACTCTCGGACTATACCCACTCAGCATCTTTTCAAACGCCGGATCATCAGGGATCGAGCCATCCACTCCCACGAGCGTTGCTGAGGCATGGATGTCGTTGGCATTAGCGGCGGAGGGGGCTACCGGTTTTGCCTTTTGAGCACCTTGAGCAAACACCCTTTCACTGCCGCACGCACTGACCAAAAGCAACAAGGGTAAGATAATCCGGGGTATTTTTAGTCGTGACACTGATGTGATCCTTTGAGTTCGAAAATGCTGACGGTGATCAGGCTTCAGGAATGAGCGCAAATAAAACAGCGTGATCATTCCCTGATGCCGGGACCTGCATTGACCTGTGCGGAGAGCTTCAATAGTATGTCGCAGCATACGACAGATTCGCAACCGGGATTCCTTCAGGCGAAATTTGATGCTGGTGCAGTTTGGTTGATTCTTTGCGGCTCTGGACGAGACTTTGGCGGCCTTTGCGGTAAAGCCAGGTCAGGACCGCTGGGTTCGTGAAGCAAAGGCGGATCAATAAGACGCAAAGTTACGCAAAGGAATTCTCATTTTTAAAATGCACCAGTAACCCGAAATTCCAATAACAAAGATGCTTAGGTGAGGAGACTGTGAACTTGGCTACATCGTCGGCACAAATATCTTCCGAATTCCGTAATCCCAATCTGGAAGTCCTGCTTTCTGAGGTGCAACTGCACAACCGAATCAAAGAACTGGGAGCCGAGATTACGCGCGATTACGCCGGACTCAACCCCTTACTAATTGGGGTGTTGAAAGGCGCGTGTTTCTTCCTGAGCGATTTGCTGCGCGCCATCGATACGCGTCTGAGCATCGAGTTTATGGCCATTTCAAGTTACGGCTCGTCGACGCGGACGTCGGGTGAAGTGCGGATCATGAAAGATCTCGACGTGCCGATCGAAGGAAGACACATTCTCGTCGTGGAAGACATCGTAGACACCGGGTTGACCCTCAGTTATCTGCTTGCGAATCTGGAATCTCGGGGCGCGGCGAGCGTGAAACTGGCGGCGTTGCTGGACAAATACGATCGGCGCGAGAAGGAAGTGAAAATAGACTATCTCGGCTTCCCAATTCCGGATCATTTTGTCGTCGGTTATGGACTCGACTACGCCGAACGCTACCGTAACCTTCCGTTCATCGCAAACTTGAAGAACCCGGACCAGGGTTAAGAATGCCGGGGAGATACGGTCAAGTGATTAGGTGGAACCGCGGGCGCCTCCGCCCGCACTGCACCAAATGTTTTACTTCTCGACGACCTGAGCTTCATCGCCGCCTGAAATTCTGATTTTGCAGGGGATGGCTTGAAGCGCGCCCGTCTTAACTCTGAAGGATTCTTAAATGAAAAAACTTCTCGTGATCTTCGCAATGACGTTGGCCCTCGCTCCCGGCGTTTGCGCTCAGGACTTTTCCAAAGTTGAAATCAAGGTACACAAAGTCGCCGGCAATATTTACATGCTGGAAGGCGGGGGCGGAAACATCGGTGTTTCGGTGGGGCCCGACGGAATACTAATCGTCGACGATCAATACGCACCGCTGGCTGACAAGATCAAAGCTGCGCTCAAAACACTGGGCGAGGGCAAGCTCAAGTTTATTTTGAATACGCATTGGCACGGTGACCACACCGGGGGCAACGCGGTCTTTGGCCCCGACGCTCCGATCATCGCGCACACCAACGTTCGTAAGCGTCTCGCTGCCGGACTTGATCTTCCCGGCCGGAAGACGCCGGCCGCACCTAAAGAGGCCTTGCCGGTTATCACGTTTGATCATTCGCTCGCAGTCCACTTCAATGGCGAAGACATTCGCGTGATTCACGTCTCGCCAGGCCATACAGACGGCGACAGCGTTATCTATTTCCCCAGCGCCAACGTGGTCCATATGGGCGATCAGTTCTTCGTGGATCGTTTTCCGTTCGTCGATCTCGCCAGCGGCGGGGATGTCGAGGGTTACACTAAAAACGTCAGCGATGTCCTGGCGAAGCTTCCCGCCGGTGCCAGGATAATTCCGGGCCACGGTCCGCTTGCAACCTCCGAAGATCTAAAGCGTTTTCACAACATGCTCGTGACAACAACTGACAGCGTGCGCAAAAAGATAGCGGAAGGTAAGACGCTGGCTCAGATTCAGAGCGAAGGATTGCCGGAGGAATGGAAAACCTGGGGCACGGGATTTATTAAGCAGGATCGCTGGCTGGAAACAATCTTCACCAGCCTGACACGAAAGAAGTGACGTAAGCCGATCGATTGACCCGCGTTCAGGACTTTTTTACTGCAACACCCGGTTCAGTTTTCCGGTTGCTACTTCCCAAATCACAATTGAAGCATTGCCGCTGCCACTGGCCAGCAATTGACCGTCTGCGGAGAATGCCAGCGAGGTCACGGTTTGATCGTGCCCTTTAAATGTGCGCTTCGACTTGCCGGTAACGACCTCCCACAGAACAATCGTGCGATCATCACCGCCACTCCCGAGAAATTTACCGTCTGGAGAAAATGCCAGCGCGTTGATTGCGGCGTCGTGTTTCTTGAGCCGGCCATGACTTACCCCACTTCCAACATTCCAAATTGAAATGGTTTTGTCTGCGCCCGCAGTTGCGAGCGTTCCGCCGTCTGCATTGAACGCAAGGGCAGTAACCTCAGAGCCGGTATTGATTGTTTTTTCCGGCTGTCCGCTATTGACGTTCCATATTTGAATTACGCCATCATTGTCCGCACCAGCAAGCAAATTTCCCTGGCGGGAAAAGACAATGCGCTTCGCGGCATCGCCCAGTCCGTCCAGTTTTTTTAACAATTCCCCGCTCGGTAAAAGCAACGTCACATTATTACCGCTGCCGACAGCAATCAGTTTTCCGTCTGGAGAAAGTGCGAGCGCGGAAGGTGTTTGCCTATCCATGCGCCGAACAATTTTCTTTTCATCACTGTCGAGACTCCACACCAGCAGTTTTTCTTCAGCAAACTCCGCAAAGGATTTACCGTCCGCCGACGCGGCAACCAGCGATGGCTCCTCGGAAGCGGCGCCGAACTTCCGCTTCAGTTCTCCAGTCCGCGAGTCCCAAAGTTTGATTTCCCCGCGATCGTCCTCACCAGCGATAGTTTTCCCGTCTCCCGAAAATGACACCGCCAGCATGCGTTTAACCGAAACTAAAAAACGGTTGGAAGGCCGCGTAACCTCATCGCCTGCGCTGTCTGCGTTCCACGTGTGCCTTACCCTGCCGATTGCGGTGTCAACCAACTGCACAGTGGCCGGGCCAGAGCGAAAGGCCAGCAGCGAGCCGTTGCGGGAGATTTGGACTAAATCGACATTCTCCCTGAAATCTGCGCCCGTTTGGAGGTCGTTGAGTTTGCCGGATCGAAGGTCGAGCAGTCTCAGGCCCGCCGCGTCGCCGCGGTTGGGTGGGAGGATTCCGCCCATTAAGAGAATTCTTCCGTCTGCACTGAACACGAGTGAGTTTATTGCGCCGACGTCGGCGAGAGTTTGAGTCAGTTTTCCAGTAGAGACCTCGAACAGCTTCACCTCGCTCAGACCGATGATCTTGATTACGTCTTTTTCTTCCTTACGTTCGAAGCGAATGCTGGCCACTGCCAATGTCTGTCCGTCCGGCGAGAAGGCAAGTGAGTTTGCATTCCCTCGCAGCTTTTTTAGCTTGCTGACCACCTTGCCTGTTTGCGTATTCCATAATTTCACTTCTTGCTTGTTGGCAATCGCGAGTAAGTTTCCGTCAGGAGAAAACCCGAGTGCCCCTGGACGCAGCTCATCGAGTTTGAACCTCACCTCTCCAGTGTGCGGATCGAGTAGCCTGACGCGGGAGCTGTAAAAGGAGGAAAGCACCCATGAATCTGCTCGGGGAAACAGGACGGCCATAGCCATCCGCTCGTCGTGAGGACGATTCGCCACTAGTGACATTTGCCTGACCGGCGTTTCCGCCAGTCACCAAATTCCGCCCATCGGGAGAACCTCCGACCTGGAACGAAATCATGCTATCCACGGCCAGCGTTTGCTGCCGTTTGAGATCGCCGGTCTCCACCTCCCACCATTTTAGTTCCGCGCGATTCTGCCCGACGTAGGCAAGCGCTTTCTGCTGGACCTTGGCGGTTCTGAATTCGAGACTGCTGCTAATCAGAGTAGCGCCATCCGGCGAGAACCAAATGGAACTGATTGGGCCATCAAAACCCTGCATCACACGCCGGAGCTTGCCGGTTGTCGTTTCCCAAAACTCGATTCGCGCAAACTTGCGGGTGATGTCGGCCGTTCCGCGCGCGATCGCGAGGACCTGGCCATCGGGAGAAAACGAGATATCGAAAACGACGTCGTCAAACTTTGTCGTTCGTGCCGGCTCGGTTGTCTGGCCCTGGGCCGTGAGCAACATCTGAGCTGCGCAACAAAAAGCAGTCAGGCAGATGAATACCGGTACGATGATCCGCACCCATCGGCGACCAATGAACAGGGATGATTTCATGGAGGGGTAATGGTGGAACAGTGCGCTTGATTGACGGTTTGCGACTAGCTGTCGACTGCCCGATCTGCGGGCAAGACTTCACGAAGAAAACTAGTTCCGGCGTCGAGTTTAAGGCCAAAGTTTTCAGCGATAGTCTGTCCGATGTCAGCAAGCGAGCTTCGGGTGCCGAGATCCACGCCTCCGCGCGCGTTTTTTCCGTAAACCAGCAGCGGCGCATACTCACGGGTGTGATCACTTCCGGGAAAAGTCGGGTCATTTCCATGATCTGCCGTCAAAATCATCAGATCACCTTCCCACATCGCTGCTTCAATCGCCGGCAGGCTGGCGTCGAAATGTTCGAGAGCACGCGCGTAACCTTCGGTGTCGCGCCGGTGGCCGTACAACATGTCGAAGTCCACCAGGTTGGAAAAAATCAAACCGCGCGTGTCCTGCACGAGCGCATGAATGGTTTGGTTGATGGTCTGCTGATTATTCTTGGCCTTCAAGTCTTCAGTCACACCCAGTGAATCGTAAATAGAGGCAATCTTGCCGATGCAAACTACGTCGAGGTCCGCCTCTTCAAGCACAGGAAGCAGATTTGCTCGGGGTGGCTGAACGGCATAGTCGTGCCGGTTCTCTGTGCGAAAGAAATTCCCCGGCTCGCCCAGGAATGGCCGCGCGATTACTCTTCCTACTTTGTGCTCGCCATCCAATATGCGCCGCGCGGTTTCGCAAATCTCATAAAGCCGGTCGAGCGGAATCGTCTCTTCGTGTGCGGCAATCTGGAAAACTGAATCTGCCGAGGTGTAGACGATCGGCTTTCCGGTTTTTACGTGTTCGGCGCCCAGATCTTTGATGATCTCCGTGCCCGAAGCCGCAAAGTTTCCCAGGACGCCCGGGACCTTCGTCTCGCTGATGAAGCGATCGAGAATCGTCTGGGGAAAACCATTTGGATAAGTTGGGAAAGCCTGCTCGAGAACTATTCCCGCCATCTCCCAGTGGCCGGTAGTCGTATCTTTGCCGTTCGACTTCAGCGTGCAGCGTCCGAAAGAACCTTCTGGTTGAACGAGTGGCGGCACATTTTCCAGCGGCCTGATATTCCCAAGTCCATAGCGCTGCATGTTCGGAAGGTGAACACTGCGCGACTCAAGAATGTGTCCGAAAGTATCGGAACCTGCGTCTCCCCACTCTGGTGCGTCCGGCATAGCGCCGATTCCGGCGCCGTCAAGAACGATTAGAAGAATGCGATTAAACAAACCATTTTCCATAGGTGAATATTCGATCAGCTCTTAGGCGCATAGTATCCTTCGCGCGCTCTTACCTGCGCCTTCTCGGAAACTCCCTGCACCTCCACGCGAATTGTTCTAAACTTTCCATCGCGGGCTTTGTTGTCGGGATAGTAGCCCAGACTGTACTGCGTTCCGATCTCATTGGCTACTTTGGCAAAAGCCGCCCGAGCCTCCTGGAGACTGGCGGCGAGAAAGTTGTTGCCGCCGCTGGCTTTCGCCATCTCGTCCATTTCGCGCCGCGCCAGGTTATAGAGATCGCGGCTGATTTGCATCCTCTCAAAAGAACCCATCGAGCAAAAATCGGAATAGTCTTCGCGCCTGGCCCTGGGAAAGAAAAGACGGCGGTATCGTTCCAGCTGTTTCGATGAAAGCACTACAGCTCCCTCGTCTCCGCAGTTTCTCAGGAGTCGTTCTTCAACGAACTCTTCGGTGTTGACCTGAATGAAATAGGAAGCAATGCCTGCGCGCGTAAGTTTGTTTCGCGCGGCCTGGAAATCTGATTCGCTGGCCGAATCCACCCCATCACTTAGAGCGACGAGAGCGCGCCGGCCGCGCATGTCAGGCGCCGGCGCATCCCTGAAAATTTCGTTTGCTACCAGGGTCAGTCCGTCGTAAAAGGGAGTGCCGCTGCTTGACCCTAATCTTTCAATTGCCAGACGCAGCTTTCTGCGGTCCCCGGTGAGTTGAGAAAGCAACTCGGGCGCAGCGGTCGTTGATCCACCCTGACGCATCGCATTGAACCCTACAATCGCCACCCGATCACCGGGGCGCAGGGCTTCGATGAATGCATTGGCCGCTTGCCGAATCAAGCTAACGTCGGCGCGAGTCGATCCAGAAGTATCAAGCAGCAGCGCAATCTCGAATGGGGCTTCAGTGGTGGTAAAGTCTGTAATCCTTTGTTGCCTGCCGTTTTCAAAAAGCAGAAAGTTTTCGGTGCGCAGGCCGGTCAAAGGACGGCCGGCATAGTTCGTCACCACCGCAGGCACTGAGACGAGCTGCGTGTCCACCCGGACCACATCCCCTTCATCAATTTCATCGGTTGCCGTTTTGTTCGCATCGGGTTTCTGTTTTGATGCACCTTCAACCGTCACCCGTCGCGGACGTTGCTGCGCAGCATCCTGACCACTCGCGGCTTCCGGCAGAGGCGAGCAAAGACTTATCAAGACCGACATTACTGGCAAGAATTTGTGGAGGGTTCGCATGGCTCTGAAGTTCACCGTCTTAAGGAATTACTGGGGAGACCAACTAGCAGTCTTAACTGCGGAACTATAACTGGGAAGACTCGAGACTGCCAAACGGCTTTGACATCATTGCGCCAAATGGCTTCTACGCAACCTTCGCGAGTGACCGCGGTCCCGTAAAGCCGACCATTCAACCCAAACTCACCCACTCTCGATTTGGAGGCTAGTTGGAGGCTAGCTTGACACCCCCGCTACCTTCTCTTAGCATGACCATTCGTCCTAACCAGAGTGGCGTTGATCTTTGTATTCGGTTAGTTCGGGCACGTATGTCAATGGTAGACGGCTTCCCTTACAAGGAAGAGGTTGGGGGTTCGAGTCCCTCCGCGCCCACCAGTAGAGCAGGCTGAGAGCCTGTTTTCGGCAGCAGGTTTGCCGCGGGGACAGCCGCGTTGAGCATTGGTCGTCTGCCAGATCGCAGCGAGTTGACAGACAGGAACGTCTGTCCTACTTTGAAAATCAGTTCTGATGCGGAGTCGTAGTTCAGTTGGTTAGAACGCCGGCCTGTCACGTCGGAGGTCGCGGGTTCGAGTCCCGTCGGCTCCGCCACTTCTTGTGGTGCAGTAATAGGTACAGAGTCAATGGCTCTGTACCTATTTTTGTAAGCCCAGCCTAACTAAGCCTATAAAGCGCAAGCAAATTCTCTTACTAGAAGCTAATGTCAACGATTACCAGCGGTAAATACAAGTTTGCCATCAGGAAAACGGAATACGGACTAGGTCTGTTTACTCTTGTCCCAATCCCAAAAGGCAAACGCATCATTGAATACACCGGGCCATTTGTGACTAACGAAGAGGTCGAAAGACGAACCAGGGGCAAGTATTTCTTTGGCGTGAATTCCAAGTGGACTATCGACGGCACTCCGCGCAGTAACACCGCACGTTATATCAACCACTCGTGCCGGCCTAATTGTGAGGCACTCATCAGCGGGCGGCGGGTGTGGATTTGGTCTAAGCGAGCCATCAAGAGCGGCGAAGAGCTTTCATATAACTACGGCAAAGACTATTTTGATATCCACCTGGGTGACGCGTGTAAGTGTGACAAGTGCCGCGAATCAAAATCAAAGTCTTGAACTACTGCTGAATGAAAATCACTCTAGCTGATTTCGAGTTCAATCCGAGGAGGCAAATCTGCGAAACATGATTTCTGTCGCTGAAGCAATCGAGATTGTTTTGCAGCAGGTCCAACCGCTTCCCATTGAAGAAGTGGCCTTGGCCGAAGCGCGCAATCGCATCCTCGGCGAAGAAATTTCAGCCGATTCCGATCTGCCGCCGTTTGACCGGTCGCAAATGGACGGTTACGCGATCCGCGCGGCTGACGTAATTATCGCTCCGGTGCGTTTGCGAATCGTTGGAGAGTCTGCGGCCGGTCGCGGGTGGCACCACAAACTAAACGCAGGCGAAGCAGTCAGGATCATGACTGGAGCGCCGGTACCCGAGGGCGCCGATAGCGTGCAGCAGATTGAACTCACGCGCGAGTTTGATGACGGAGCCGTTGTAGAGATTCAGGAAAAGGTTATTGCGGGGCGTTCGATCGTCAACCGTGGCAGCGAAATTCGAGCCGGACAAATTGTCCTAAGGGCGGGCGAAACAGTAGACGCAGCCGCGATCGCCGTACTGGCTTCGTTTGGCTACGCTCAAGTAAAGGTGGGGCAACGGCCGCGGGTGTCGATTGTTGCGACCGGCAGTGAGCTGGTTGGCGTTGGGTCCAAGCCAGCCCAGGATCAGATTCGCGACTCGAACAATTATTCCATCTCAACCTATGCCGCGGCTTCCGGGGCACTCATAGAACAGTTGCCGGTGGCGGGAGACGACGCTCAACTGCTCAAACGTCAATTTGCCGAAGCTGCCGAGCGAAGCGACATCGTGATTAGTTCGGGCGGTGTTTCGGTAGGTGCATACGACTTCACCAAAGCGGCCCTCAAGGAACTCGGCGCCGAATTCTTCTTTGAAAGAGTTGCATTGCGCCCCGGCAAACCTATAGTGTTTGCACGCCTTCCGAATGGAACGTTTGTTTTCGGTCTCCCGGGAAATCCCGTTTCAGTTTCCGTTACGTATAGTCTTTTTGCCAGGACCGCAATTCTCGCGATGCAGGGAGCCCGAGACACCCAATTGCAGGGCGAAACTGCGGTTTTAGTGACCGAGCTAAGAGGGACGCCGGATCGCGAGTCTTATCTGCCGGCGACACTCAGCACCAGCGATGACGGAAAACTGAAAGCATTGCCGCTAAAATGGGGAGGCTCCTCAGATTTTGTCGCCTTTGCGCGGGCGACGGCGTTAATCATCGTGCCCATGGGTTGTGAGCGCATTGAAGCAGGAGCCGTCGTTAAAGTTGTGATGGTTCCACGTTAAGTGATTGTCGCCAGGAATTCGAAGACACGCCGGAGAGTTGAATGATCGAAGCTGATCGGAAGAGTTGGGGCTCACATGCACACGAGCGCAAGGTTGAAAGCCTTTACGGCGGCGGCGTGGAAAATTACCTCGGCCATCACGACGGCTATTTGAACTTCGGCCTTTGGGAAGACGGGATTACTGACTATGTAAAAGCCGCGGAAAACCTGGTTCACAGAATGGGCACTATTCTCGGTCTCGGTGAAGACAGCAAATTGTTGGACGTCGCACCCGGAATGGGCACGCAGGATATTTTCTTATCACAAAGTTTTTCTCCTCACTCGATCGACGGGCTTGATGTCACCTGGGGACATGTCGAACATGGCCGGCGCCGATCACGGGAAGCAGGCCTGGAGGATCGCGTACGCTTTAGCCATGGCACGGCAACCAAAATCCCCTTCCCTGATCAGACTTTTACTCACGTGCTTAGTATTGAGGGACCTGAGCACTTCGATACGAGAGAAGAGTTTTTGCATGAAGCTCAACGCGTGCTACAACCGGGCGGGGTTATCGCTATGGCCGACTTTATCGTGAAACGCCCTCCGCGCAATGCCATCGAGAAGGTGGTCGCTGAAGCTGCCCGCAGCTTATGGAAAGTGCCGCGCGCAAACGTGTACCCAGCTGAGGTTTACGCCAACAAGATGCGGGGCGCCGGCTTTGAAAACGTGACGATCGAAGAATGCGGCGCCCTCGTGATCCCAGGTTACTATTTTGAACAGATGCGCCCGGAAACCATCAAAGCGATTACCAGGATCCGCGGTTTCATGTTAGCGAGACTGAGTTTGCTTTTGGATATTGCCGTCTACCGCGGCTTCACGATGGGATTGTTGGAATACGTGTTGGTACGCGGTGAAAAAACTTAAGGTCTGCCTGAAGACCGAGGGGACGCAAACTAGTGGTTCGCCCCGCGATTTGTCGCCGCGCGCTGAGCCTCTCGAAGTTCATAAACCTTGGCAGTCTGAATTCCTACCAGAGCCAAAGCCTTCTCCAGCCGGTTAAAGAATTTGATCCTGTTCAGCAGTGGATTGAGCCAGCCGTTTGTGATGCAGTAGTGCGACTCGAATGGCTCGGTATGGTGAAGATCATGGTGCGATGGTTCCAGGACCAGCCGCAGGCGTTGTAAGAACCGTGGCATACGCCGGAGGATTCTCCTGATGTGCCCATTTGTGGAATTGGTTTGTGGCAGCAGTCACCAGGGCCATCAAGGAAACACAAAATACGCCAAAGGCAACTGGGATTGAAACGTCGTCACTCCAGACCAGGTAGAGACACACAAGCAACACCGGGACCGCCATCACGCAGACATTGCCCACCGTCGCCGCGAGGTGATGCGTGGTTATATCGCGGGGATAAATATGATGGAGGCGAAACGGCTTCACAAAACCCGGCCCGACAATTGGAGTATCCTCTGAGCAGTAGGTGTCAGCGGCCCAATGGACCACGCCCGAGATAAGATCACCACCAAGCAGGGAGACTGGAACCGCGAGCAGCATTAGCCAAAAGACCTCCTTCGCATAGAGGCTATTAAAAGAAAAATAGAACGTTGGGATAAAAAGAATCGGGAAACAGAATCAACATCGCATATTCCAGAAAGGAATGTAACGGGGACACATGTTCGGCGACTCCGCTGTATCCGGGCCGCGGGTTTGCCAAACCTTCCGAGCGTGCGATGGCCCCGGCTTCGGTTTGCGATTTCACGCTCGAAGTTACCGGCCACTCTGGCTTAGCGGCAAAAGAGCTGGGGTTTTGGACGAATCCTGACATTGAAAACTTTCAGATTACTTGCTGTTGTATTGCTTATTCTACGACGCTCGCCCGCTGGTTGGATTTCAGGACTTAAGGTTTATAGTAAGATTATTCTGCCAGTCAGCCGGAAACGCAATAGTGCAGAGACGTTTGCAGCAAATTTGATCCATGGGCCAACTTTCCCACATCGACGAGCAGGGCAACGTGAGGATGGTAGACACGAGCGATAAGGCCGTGACAACGCGCCTCGCCGCGGCCTCTGCACGCGTTTTAATGTCGCCCGAAACTGTCGCGGCGGTCAGGCAACACCGCACGCCGAAGGGCGATCCGCTGGAAGCAGCGCGGCTCGCGGGTATTATGGCGGCCAAGCGCACGGCGGAACTAATTCCACTCTGTCACCCACTGCCGCTGACACATGTGGATGTTCAGGCCCGGATCGAAAGCTATGGTGTTTCTTTGCAGTCCACGGTTTCAACTAATGCGCAAACCGGTGTTGAAATGGAAGCGCTCACCGCAGTGTCGGTGGCAGCTTTAACGGTTTATGACATGTGCAAAGCCCTGGATAAGGGAATCGTTATCTCCGACATTCGTCTGGAACGGAAGACGGGAGGTAAGTCTGGAGACTTCCTGAGATCTGAGCTATAAGTTTTGTCAGCATCACCCGGATAAACAGACGGACTCCTAAACGACGGTATTAAGACGGAACCTCATATATTTTTCTGGCGTTTAGGGAGTGTCGGCAAATGTCGCCACCGGAGAACCATATGAAATTTCGTAATACCCGCATTTCTTACGACGCTCGCCCTCAAGCCAACTTGCTTTTGATTGCGGCGGCCATCTCCGTAGTGCTCTGGTTCATTCCTTTCGCTGAAATTCTGACGTATCCATTCCGGATTTTCGTGACCTTCATTCACGAAGGTGGCCACGCTATCGCTGCCGTGCTCACCGGTAACTCGGTGGCTAGCCTTAGTGTCGCCGCAAACGCCAGTGGTGAAACCTACACTACCCAGGGCGGAGTGATTTCACAGATGTTCGTTTCCAGCGCCGGCTATGTCGGCTCCATGGCTTACGGAGCATTGCTCTTAATCCTGATTCGGCGAAGCATTACGGCGCGTGCGGTGTTGATCGGATCGGCCGCGATTGTTTTTGCTTTGACGATGATTTACGGCGTCTTTAAGCCGATCCTTTCGGGTGGCGTTTGGTCAGGGATTCCCTTCACCCTGATGGCCGGTTCGCTTCTGGCGGTAGGATTGATAGCCGTTGCTAAGTTTGCGAGCGCCCGCGTGGCTTCCTTCTTCGTCAGCTTCCTGGCGGTGCAGCTCGTCCTAAACGCGTTGCTGGATTTGAAAACAGTTTTCTTCCTTTCATCACCGTTTGCGCCGGCAGTGCCAACCGACGCGATGAATATGGCAAATGCGACCGGTATTCCCGCAATTTTTTGGGCAGCCGGCTGGATTACTTTATCAATCGGAATTTTGTGGCTGGCGATGCGTGGCTACGTGGCAGGTCGCAAACAAAAAGCTCTAACGGGAATGACGTTCGATGATCCAATCGGTTCTTTCACTATGCCCGAGTTACCCTCAATCCAGGCAACGAAGAGTGGCACGACCGAAACAAGCTCCGTTCCTCGCTGAGCTCACCCCTATTGGGACGATTGCCCTTGAAAACTGTCTCTGGCTTTGAACTGCTTTCTCGGCGCCTCTGTTTTAGAGCGTAGGCCTCTCCCCCTTAGAATTGATAGCGGTAACGCATTGTCACACCGCGTCCAGGACCGTCAACACCCCAGCTGATCCCGCGGTGCGACTTATCCGCGATGTTTTCAAAGTCAACCGCTACTTCCGATCGTTCACCAAAACGGATTGCTCCACGCAGTCCGATAAGTCCGTATCCGGGAACGGCAAGGAAAAGTGGCACCGGCGTATTGTTGTCGACGATCGTCACTCCATTGACCGTCGCGCCCATCGGCAGTAAACGATTTTGAACTTGCGCCAGTGTTTCACCTGTCGGAATCAAAATGCCACCGGCAGTGGTGCATCCTCCCGGACCCGGTGTAGTTAGTCCTCTTACACAAGCGCCACGAAAGAAGAAATTTTGGATTTGCGTGCGCGTACGCGCCGCACCGGTTCGGCGATCTCCCAGATCAAGCGACGAAAGACGATTCTGCCGTGCTGCCAGGATGGAGTAGCCCTCCAAATGAAACCGGGAAGAACCGCCTGGCTGATAGCGAATGCTCACGAAACCGGTTGCCGGAGGCACCCCTCCCTCCACATTCGGCGGCAGTCCATTGAATAAACTACGAGCGCGGATGTGAGTGAAATTCCCCGTTGCGCTGAAGTCCCGGCTCAAGCGCGCCTGGGCATTAAACTCAACGCCATTGAAGCGGGCGTCGTCAAAGTTCACCCGCACCAATACTGGACCGGTGGCGGCGACGACAAAAACCAAACCGGCGGGATTCTGCGAAATAATTCGCTCGCTTCCCAAAAATGTTCCAACCGCTCCTGGAGGCAACACCAAAGCCAAATCTGAATAAGCGCCTTTCAATAGATTGGTGAAGCCCGTGAGTTCAGCCCGGAAACGCGGACTCGTATAACGAAAGCTCAAATCAAAGCTGTCGCTGAGTTCCGGTTTGAGCGGAGTGACGCGAGCACCAGTCGAGACCGCGTCGCCCAGCGCAGTTGTCCCAACAAAACCACCCAGGCGTTCGGCAGTCCCGGCGTCGACTTCGAACCCCGTGCCGACCAGTCCGATGATTCCCAGGTCGGTTGTGTTCGGCGCCCGAAATCCACGAGCGAACTTTGCCGCAATGTCGAAACCATGGCCGAGGTTGAGCACAGCGCCGATGCGTCCGGAAAAAGCTCCGAAGCGGGCGCTGTCGTCGGGAAATAGCGGCACGCCGGCCGGTCCGAGAGCTGCATTTGCTGCGGATGATTTGTAAGACGCCGCACTGTAACGAATCGCACTGCTCAGGTTGAGCCGATCCGGAATTACCTTGAATCGATGCTGGGCGAAGAATCCATAGGAGAGATATCGGGCTCCGTTTGGAACACGTGGGCGCGACAGCGAGGTCATCCCGGTCGTGGGCTCGAATGTAAACGACGGCGCGGCAATCTTGTCGCGGTAGACATCGGCGCCCAGCAAAATAGTGTGTCTGTCTCCAACCTGCTTGTCGAGATAGAAGTTGAAGCCCAGCACGTTTGTTCGCTCACGCTGATTGGTGATTGCCGCGCCCGGATTTCCCTGCCCCCCCTGGTTTATGCGCTCTTCGCGTTGCCCGTTATAAGAAAAAGTGAAAGAGCCTGTGTCGAAGAAGCTCAAATCCTGTTTGACGAGGCGGGCATAAAACAGATCGGTCATCAGGTTGCGCAAATCGGCAATCAGATTGCCATCGCCACCCAGTAGTTGATCATAACGCCGCGCGCCGTCCTGCTGATTTCGTGAATAGCTTAAGAGAAACTGCGTGCTCTCATTGGCACTGTAGTTTGCGCGAAGCAAGCCGCCGTATTGGGTGAACGCCGTATCAGGAAGCCGCTCGCCGAAAACATTTGAGGGAATGCCAAGGAAACGCGTCACCGCGGCGTGAGAATCACGGCCGTCAGCAGGACGCAGACGATTAATCCGGCGCGCACTTGCATTGAGCAGCACCCCGTAACGATTAGTGCCAAAAGTCAACAATTGACTGCCGCCAAAACCATTTGTTGGAGAGGAAAAAAACAAGCTACTCTTTCCGTGAAACTCCCGTTTGGAAGATCCATAAATGGGTGAAGACGAAATGAAGTTAACCACACCGCCGAGCACGTCGGATCCATACTGCGAACTCTGCGGGCCACGCAGCACTTCAACTGTTTCAAGGCTGCTCGGTTCGATGAGACTGAAGAAAGTTCCGACTCCACCTCTTTGCGCGCTGGTGGTATAACGAACTCCGTCAACAAAAACCGCAACGTTTCTTCCCGTTAACCCGCGCACAAAAACCGCGCTCAGCGAAGGGCTCGTGCGCTGAAGATTAACGCCGGGCTCTTCATCAACAACTTGCGCTACCACTTCCGTGGCCCGATCCAGGATTTCTTTTTCGTGAATGATATTTACCTGCTGGGCCAGGGTGCGCGCATCGGCAACCTGCCCGGCCTCCGCGGTGATAGTTACCTCTTCGCTTAACGCGTTAACCTCCAGAACCACGTCCAGCTCTTTCGTGGCGCCCGGGAGTAACTGAACCGCTGAGCGATAACCGCTGAAACCCGTTCCCGAAACTCTGAGTTCGTATCTACCCGGAGGCACATTCTCGAGGGTGAACCTGCCGCTCGCGTCGCTAACCGCTGTCCGCAACACGGCTTGCTGCGGATGGACCAGCGACACCTGGGCGCCCGCCACATTCGCAGCGCCGGCGTCCTTGATCGTGCCGGAGATTCTCCCGTGGGAGTCCGGCCTCTGTTGGCCGGTCGCTAAAGGCGCCGCGAGCATCCAGACGCCCATGATCGCCACCGCCAACACGGCCGCTGATGTGGAGAAGCGAAAGTGCAACCTCAATGCTCGTGTTCGCAGACCGGATCCCCGCCCATTTGTTTTCGATATTTGAACCATATATGCGTTTTCCATCTTCCAGGAAAATGTGCCGGCCTTTTCTCGATATCATTCCGCCTAACGGCAGTTGGGGGAAACTTTCTGAGTGTCACGAGAGTAAATCCCGAGATTACATTCGAAGCCAGACTACTACTAGCTCTCGTAATAGGATTCTCGGTCCCGGAGTTAGGTGGAGGACGGGGATTAGTCGAGGAGATAAACAGCGTGCTCGATAACGCCGTGGACAGCGGACAGAATCTGCGTCTCGCTGGTAAGCGCGACCAGCAGGAAAGTGAGCGTCGCAGAAATTCTTAATGTATGTTTGAGGAAAACCGACGGTTTGTAGGAATCATTTCGCCCAGCGCCTGACACGTGTAGTAAACGCCTGACGCGACCGCTGAACCCTTTTTCGCTTTCCTCGCTGGCGAGAAATGCTCCCGCCGTTATTGCCGGCCGGGCGCCCGCCGGAATCATCCGCGCAATTTTGACAATCGCTGACGCGAGGTCGAGACCGCTGGCGCGATCCTGCCGCGCCACAAATTCGTCAGCCGCCGCTTCCGACGCTTCCAGCCATGCATCGTCCAGGTCCTTCCCTACCGAAATGAACGAGAGGTCGCTGCAAGCTCGCACTATTGTCCGTTTCAAATTGTCGCGCGCGCGCAGGTGACCATTTTCATGCTCGATCGCCGCTTTGAGTTCGCCTGGGGTCAGACTTTGGAAAATCTGTTCAGCAATAAACAGCCGCGGACGCAAAGAGCCAACTACCGCGATCAGAGGAAATGGGTGAGAAACCTGGAAGGTCGGAACTGATACTGATTCGATCTCGATCGGCCTGGCGTTGAGCATCCACTCCGAAGTTAAGCGTCGGGTTGCGCGCCAGGTCGTCAGCCCGCGGACAACTGCGAAAACAATTACAAATGTCGACACTAAAGCAAGGAAGGCCAGCTTGGCGCTAACATCTTCGTGACCCGCTCGCGGCTCGTGGCGCAAATACGCAGGGGCGACGAGAAATAACACCACGCCGATACCCAACGCTGAGGGAAGGACTCGCAGCCAAAATAGCATCCAGGCGGATCGTTCAGATGACCAGCCATTAATGTCTTTCCTGAAAAGCTTCCAAAGCAACAGGGCAATAAGCGACGTCGTGTTATTGAGAACCAGCAACGCCACCAGCAATATTGAAAGCCCCAGCACAAAAAACATCGCTTCAGTCTCGCTTTAAAAGTTCCTGCCGTTTTTTCTGAATTAACTGATCGAGCTGGTCAAGTGAATTGAGGTCACGCTCGCTGATCGCATCCACGATACACGCCAGCACTGGCTGAACCGCATCTGTGCCACGCCCCAACAGTCCCTCGATAACACCTTCCCTTATGCCCTGGTCTAGCTCCTGCGCCGACACCGCGGCGAGGTAAACAAACGCACGTCCGTCTTTTCGCCGCGTGAGCAGGCGCTTCTTAAAAAGGCGGTCGAGCGTTGTCATCAACGTGGTGTAGGCCACTGTCTCCCCAAACGAAACATACACGTCCCTCACGCTAACTTCGTTTTTCTCCCAGACTTCCCTCAGAACTTGTAGCTCCAGTTTCCCCAACGACGCTGAGGCCACGTCGCGAGGGCTTTTGAAGCCTCGGAGGGTGAATTTTGGGGATGGCATGGAGGGAATATAGTTATCAACCCAAACTACTGTCAATTGTTTCGCGTTAAGGAAAATGTGGTAGAATTCCCGCGCTCCGCCGGAATAAAGGTTAAGAGCGCACCCAACGGTTGCGCTTCGTCAGGTCCACGGCCTTACTCATTGTCCGACCGGCCAGAGCCATAACTCACCGAAGGTACGCTTTTAATGGAGAAAATCCTGATGCGGTCACCTGGTCGATCGGGCATTGGTCCTGTCAGCGCTTATAAGCGCGTGCAGGCGGGAATTTCCCGTCGCAAGCTTTATCGCGTCAGCGCCTTCTATTCCCTTTGCTCCTTAATTCTGCTGGCAATCGGTCTTCGCAGTGGCCGGCCTTACCTCGTGCTTACGTTTTACCTGCTGGGAATCCCGCTCTGGACTTTTACCGAATATGCATCTCATCGCTGGGTCTTCCACAAGCATTGGCCCATGTCGAAGCGGAAGTATAAAAAATATTTCACTTACCTGACGCACAGGTTTCTTGACCCAACACACTTCGGCCACCATGAGCGGCCCTTCGACGGCAACCACATCAACGGGCAGTTACGAGATCTGATGCCGATTTTCGTGGTTGCCCTTCCCATGAGTTTTCTCTTCCCGGTCTATTCCGCGCCGATCCTGCTGGCGGGTGTCATTCAGTGCTACGTGCTGGAAGAATGGATCCACCACTGCATGCACTACTACAATTTCAAGAATCCATACTTCCGTCACATTAAAAAGTCCCACCTTTATCACCACAGCTCTCAGGGGTACACCCGTGGGTTTGGAATCACAAACGCCTTCTGGGATGTGGTATTTCGGACTCAGTTTCCACCGCAGGTACGCGCACGCCTCTTCGGTCGCGCAGGCTTTCGAGACATCGATCAAACGGCAGCTCTCACCCGTGCGCAGGACGCCAGGTAATGCCTTCACCTAAGTGCGCTCCTGCTGCTCATCAGGGCAAGTTTGCGCTGGTCACTGGTGCGTCGAAAGGGCTGGGGAAAGCTTTTGCTCGAGCCCTCGCTCGGCGGCAACGAAACCTCGTCCTCGTGGCCCGCTCGAAGTCCCGTCTCCAAGCCCTCGCCGACGAACTAAACCAGAATCACGGATCAGTTGTCGAGCTCGTGATGCACGATTTGGCGCAGCCCGGCGCGGGGTTGCAACTTGCGGACGAACTCGCTGCACGCCATCTACAAATCGATCTGCTCGTGAACAACGCCGGCTTCGGTGAACGCGGCGAGTTTATTAAACTGCCGCTCGAACGCCAGCTGGAAATGATCCATCTGCAAAACACGGCGGTCGTGGAGCTGACTTATCGGTTGCTGCCGGGAATGATGAGTGAGGTAGCCAAGAGGGGGATTATCAATGTGTCGTCGATGGCCGGCTTTCAGCCCGTTCCCTATGCCGCAGTTTATTCCGCTTCGAAGTCTTTTCTGATGACCTTCTCGATGGCCGTGCGCGAGGAGTTGCGGTCGTCTGGCGTCAACGTCGTTACCGTTTGTCCCGGGCGATTGCGACCGTCGCCAGAAGACCGTGAGAACCTGAAAGAGCAGCGAAAGGTCCCCGGCGGTGAACAACACCATGAAGACGTTGTTGAAGCCGCCCTATCCAAACTGGAAAGCGGAGGTGGTCTCGTAATCCCCGGGCGCAAGAACAGATTGGTCGTTCGCGGGCAACGACTGCTGGCGCCGAATGCGGTACCCAAAATCGTCGCCAAACTCTCGCGACCGTAAGAGCGCCTCACCTGTTTTTTCGGATACGCAAATTCGAAACCGAATTCTCCTGCCTCGACGAGGTGCTCAAATTCGGGAAGCGGCTTAGTAGCACAGCGACCTCGCAGCAAGTTCAGCAATTCACGCAATACTATCCCTGCCCACCGGTGACCATCAGAATTCCGGATCCGGGAAAATGCCCGCGCGACTAATTAAAGCCCTCAAACTCCACCTCCCTCCCCCGGCGAGCGGCTGACCCGGTCACGGCGGGCCACGCCCATTTCGCATCCATCACGAATCGCGATATTATTTGAGGTTTCGGAAAGGGCCGCGAATCGTGTCTATCGGTAGCGGCTTCGTTTTGCGTTATGTCGGAAGAAGCCATCTCAGTCCGCGGGGCCCGCGTTCACAATCTCAAGAACATCTCGTTCTCGATCCCTATTAATCAGCTCACCGTTGTTACCGGGGTCAGCGGCTCAGGAAAATCATCGCTCGCGTTCGACACAATTTATGCCGAGGGGCAGCGACGTTACGTGGAGTCTCTGTCAGCCTATGCCAGGCAGTTTCTTGAGCGAATGGACAAGCCCGACGTCGACGAAGTTCGCGGCATTGCGCCGGCGATCGCTATCCGCCAAAAAAATTCCACCCGGAACCCGCGTTCAACCGTTGGCACCCAGACTGAAGTGCTTGACTACCTCCGGCTGCTCTACGCGCGGGTCGGGATAACCTATTGCCGTGTTTGCGCCCGGCAAGTTTACAAAGACTCACCGGAATCCGTAGCTGATGAGGTATTGCAAACGCTGCCGGAGGAGACTCGTTTCTATGTATTGTTCCCCGCGGGCGCAGGTCTCGCCGAATCGCCCACGAACAGCGACGCAAATACCCGGAGAAGGCCGGCAACGGCGAAGGCTGGCGATCAAACCAAGTCGCCGCGGCTCCGAGTCTCAGCATCTCCTCGACAGGTGGTCACGGCCCATATCATGAGTCTTATGCAGCGAGGGTTCACCCGTTTGCTGCACCAGGGTCGAATCATCGAGCTTCAGTCGCCTGACGATTATCAGTTTGACAACTTCGACGATGTTTTCGTGTTGGTGGATCGATTGACGGCGCGCGCTGACATACGACAGCGACTGGTCGATTCCCTGGAGATATGTTTTCAGGAGGGTCACAGCACCGCCACCATTGAGACCGCCGAAGTCGAACCAAAACGATTGCGCTTTTCCGATCGGTTTGAGTGCAAATATGACGGGACGGTTTACGCGCAGCCCGAACCCCGCCTTTTCAGTTTTAATAATCCCTACGGCGCGTGCCCCACTTGTCAGGGTTTTGGCAATACGATTGGCCTCGATCTTGACCTGGTGATTCCTAATCATGGATTGAGCCTTAAAGATGGCGCGGTTGAACCCTGGACCAAGCCGCAGCACGAGTGGGCCATGGATGAACTGCGCCGTTTTTGCAAGAGCGAGAAGATCTCACTGACTGTTCCCTTCGGGCAACTTTCGCGCGCTGAGCAACGAGCAATCATTGATGGTAAGAGGGATTGGCGCGGCGTGCGTGGTTTCTTCGATTGGCTGGAGACAAAGAAATACAAACTGCATGTTCGTGTTTTTCTATCGAAGTATCGCGGCTACACGTTATGTCCGGATTGCGGAGGTGGCCGGCTGAGACAGGAAGCTCGCGACGTGAAGGTAGGCGGCGCCACTCTTCCCGACGTTTGCGCGCTCGCGATCAAAGATGCTGCTGTTTTCTTCGAGTCGCTCACCTTATCGGATGAACAAGGCGCGATCGCCGAACGAATCCTGTTTGAAATCCGCCGGCGACTGCGATTTCTGGTGGAGGTTGGACTCGACTACCTGACCCTGGCTCGTCTCGCGTCTACCCTGTCGGGCGGTGAAGCGCAGCGCATTCAGCTCGCGACGAATCTGGGATCATCGTTGGTTGGCGCTCTCTACGTTCTTGACGAACCATCGATCGGTCTGCATCCGCGCGATAACGACCGCCTCATCCGCATCCTGCGAAATTTGCGCGACATTGGAAACACCGTCCTCGTCGTTGAACATGATGAAGATATGATGCGATCTGCCGATCATGTTCTGGATATTGGCCCTGCGGCCGGGGAACTGGGCGGCCGGGTTATCTATGAGGGAACATTCAACGGCCTAATGACCCATGAAAACTCCCTCACCGCTCGCTATCTGCGTGGTGAAGTGGAGATCAAGGAGCCAAAGCAGCGCCGTGCGGCTGGGCAACGCCGACTCACGCTGGAGGGAGCAGCTGAACATAATTTGAAATCGATCCAAGTCGATCTCCCGCTCGATATGCTCGTTTGTGTTACCGGCGTGAGCGGCTCAGGTAAGTCGACTTTGATCCACGATTGCATCTATGCCGGTCTGAAAAAACAGCGAGGGGATTGGCAGGGGCACGTCGGCGCTTTTTCAAAACTTGACGGCGGATCGCTGGTAGACGACGTGATTCTGGTTGACCAGTCTCCGATTGGAAGAACACCCCGTTCCAATCCGGTTACCTATATCAAAGTTTACGATGGGATCCGCGAGGTCTTTGCGGCCACCCGCGAGGCGCAGGCCCGCGGACTCGATCCATCTCATTTTTCTTTCAACTTGCCCGGCGGTCGCTGCGACGTTTGCCAGGGTGACGGCACCGTCACGGTTGAAATGCAATTTTTGGCTGACGTTGAACTGGTTTGTGAGGAATGTAAGGGGACGCGCTTCAAACAACAGATCCTGGATGTGCGCTATCGTGGAAAAAACGTGCACCAGGTTTTGCAGATGACAGTTCGCGAGGCTATTACTTTCTTCCGCGAAGCGCCGAAGATTACGAATCGATTGAAGGTGCTGGATGAAGTTGGACTTGGATATTTGCGACTGGGCCAATCGGCAACCACACTCTCCGGAGGCGAAGCCCAGCGCATCAAGCTCGCGGCCCAACTCTCGAAGCGTACCGGCGCCAAGACGCTTTACATTTTCGACGAACCCACCACCGGCCTGCATTTTGACGACATCAATAAGCTCCTCGCAGCCTTCCGCGCGCTCATCGAAGCGGGCGGTTCCCTGCTCGTCATCGAGCACAATCTCGATGTGATCAAGACCGCAGACTATCTCATAGACCTCGGACCTGAGGGTGGCGAAGCTGGTGGAAACGTGGTTGCTGCGGGTACTCCTGAACAGATCATGCGTTCCAAAAATTCCTACACAGGAAAATATCTACGCGAACACCTGGCGCGGTCTAACGGTAAAACCAACTTGCCTGCCGCTTAGGTATAAAGCCGCACTCATAAATTGGATCCCGGCCGCCGTGTCCAGGCGCGCGAATCACACGGTTGCGACTTTGCAAGGGGCGATTCACACGAGTCACTACAGGCCGAATATTAGCGTGCCTCGCATCTTTGCGCTAAAGTTTTGCAAATATAGTTTCAACTCCGAAGTCTGTTTCAATTTGGGAATTAGGCCGCGCTAGCGAACAGCCATTTCTTTGTGTTGAGCTATGGATCGTTCCCGACCACCTGCCGATGACTATACTTTGGTTGCCAAAGTGAGCCTGCGCCGCAGAATCACCTATGGCGCCGTAGTCTATTTCCTTTTTCTTTCGCTGCTCGGAGCAGTTGAGATCGTTACCCGCCTCACCATGGATCACGTTAACAGTCTCGATCTATTTGTTGTTAGCTCTCAACAGAAAGCCCAAGTTGCCGACGCAAAACAGGCAGGGATCTTTGAAGGCGATCCGCTGCTGCTGTGGCGTCTGAAACCCAATCTCGATCATGCAGTTTGGGATTTCACTGTCCTCTCAACTAATGCCCAGCATCTGCGTACCCAGAATCCCAATCAACCCTTAAAAGCGAAGCAGCCCGGAACAATTCGAGTAGTTTGTCTTGGAGACTCGGTTACATTTGGATTTCGCGTGCCGCCTGTATGGCCCGAAAGGCCAACCGATTACGATCCCACCTGGCTTCCGTATCCGATGTTGCTTGAAAAAGAATTGCGGACGGCAAATCCGGGCCGGGCGATTGAGGTGATCACGATGGCTGTACCCGGCTATACCAGTCATCAGGGCTTGGCCTGGTTGCGGCGGGATATCGATAAGCTGGATCCCGACCTATTGACCATAAGCTTTGGTTGGAATGATGCGAGCTACGGGGATGTACCTGACCAGAAGGCCATCGTAACCAGTAGATTTGCGGTTGCGACACGCTGGTTAATCGACCACAGCCAGGCGTTTGCGCATGCGACCCGTTGGCTCCGCGCCGGCAAACCGGCAACATCGCCGGGCCACAGACCGGCGCCACGCGTTTACCAGCCGGACTACGTCGACAATATGATGGCCATGGTTCAACTGGCGCGGAAACGAGGCGCGCGTGTGGTCATGATTGCGACACCCTACCGTGATGTGGCCAGAACAGCACCCGAGGGAGATCTGATCCCCCGCTATCGCGCGTCAGTGAGAACCGCCGCAGAGGCGCAACGAGTGCCATTTCTGGAAGTGTTGGAGCTAACCGAAAAAGCTTATCCAGCAAACGAGGGATGGTTTGGCGAGAGGATCCACCCAAACCACATGGGCCATCGCCTGCTCGCGTCTGAGCTGTTGCGTTTGCTGGCTTCTAACCGAGCATTGAATGATCTAAAAATACCTTCGCTAACGCCTTGATGCGCAGGGCAGACATTTCTGCCTCTTCGGGGTTGAGCTAAAACGCCGGCGGCGACCCAAGGTATGTTGTCCATTCGTCCTTTTCCATTTCTCTTTCGCAAACTCAATTTGGAAGCGCAACCCCAATTTGAGGCCCCGCGGATGCCTGACGTCGCTTAAGCCCTTCACTTTTGTCCACTTCCCCAGAGGGATGGGGAACGACACCGAAGACAATTCCGACAAAAGATTTGGAGCGGAACAGGGCGAAGACAAGCTGTTGCCCTTCACACTTGATTCCACCAATGCCAAATGGGAACTGACAAATGGAAAATCGGGTACTGGTTCAGTTTGATTCGATCAGACGCATTTCTTTGCGGAACTTTGTGTCTAGCTTTGCGACCTTTGCGGTTTCTGCTTATCTTTAGACCTTCACCGCAAAGTACGCAAAGGTTTTCGCAAAGAGCGCAAAGCAAACTGAACCTGTACCGAAAATCGCCTCAATAGTTCGAGTCAGTGGTTCAACCATGGATGGCCGGAATGCCTGTCCTACCGCAAAACGGTATAGTGGCAGACGGAGGAACAGGAATGAGTCTCAAGGAACAAATCATTTCCGACATGACAGCGTCGATGAAGGCGCAGGACGCCAAACGTACATCGACGCTGCGGATGGTTAAAGCAGCGTTGATGAATCGCGAAATTGAGAAAGGCGGCCCGCTTGATGATGAGGAGATGACGAAGCTGCTGCGATCAATGGTCAAGCAGCGGCGTGATTCGATTGAGCAGTATGAGAAGGGCGCTCGTCAGGATCTGGCAGACAAGGAAAAGGCCGAAATCGAGATCATCGATGCCTACCTGCCCCAGTCGGCTGCACGCGAAGAGATCGAAGCGGCAGTAGCGGCAGCGATTTCTGAAGTGAGCGCCACTTCAATGAAGGATATGGGAAAGGTGATGAAGGCGACCCAGGCCGCGCTAGCCGGAAAAAATGCCGACGGCAAAACCGTAAGTGAAATCGTCAAGGCAAAGCTCGGCGGTTAAAAGGGCCGAACCAGAGAGCGTGTCAGCCGCCGCTGACACGCTTTCCAAAGTTCCGACATCCGCAATCTAGTTGTCTTCAGGTTTCGGCTCACGGTAAGTGATGACGACCATCGGCTTGCCATCAGTGAAGTCGTTCTTTTTGGTGAAAGTGCCCAACACGTCACCGTTGCTTTTCTTGACTACAATTCGCACGATCTTTCCTGGCTTTTTGTGCTTGGGCTTGTACTTGTTTTCGTTACCGCCCATGCAGTCTTCACCATGATTCTTCCCACAATCGATATCGAGGGAACCTCCCTTAATTATGATGTCGTCGTCGGCTGGGGCCTGTTCCGGAGTCTGATTCACTAAAGCTGAAACACCGAGGCCGAGAACACAAATAGCGGCTAGCGCAATTATCATTAGTCGTAAGTGATACATCGTTACTCTCCTTATGCTGATGGGTGGAAAAAGATGACTGGCAGGACAAACATCATTCTCTGCCCGTTATTGTTTAGCCTGTAGGCTGCACGCGTTTACTAGTCAGAAGCGGTAAGTTGATCCAGTTGTCTTCGTAATCGCTGGATGTCCGGACGGCTGAGGTAGGAATTGTAGTTTTCACTACCCCAACGCTGTTCGAGTTTAAGAAGCGCATCTCTGGCGCGCATAGCATAGCCGCGAGCCGTATTTTTGTCTCCCATGTTGTGGCTGGCCTGGGCAGCAAGCAGGAGTGCGTGCCATTCTGAAGCCGGCTGATCCAGTCTGGCGAAAACTTCCTGGGCTTGCAGTGCGTGGCTTGATGCACTTCCCAAATCGCCACCCAAAGTGGTAGCGGTTGCGAGCGCCAGCTGCGCCCTCGCCAGGTCCACCGGATCATTGACTTGGCGGGCCAGGTCCATCGCTTCGCTCGCGAGCTGTTTGCCGCGGGCTTTGGCGCCGCCGTACGACTCGCTTAGAGCCAACACAATTCTGGCTGTCCGGGCAATGTTCTTAAACTCAGTTCCTGCGCCTTCAAACACCTTGCTCGCGCCCCCGCGCGCTTCAGCGTAGTTTTCCTGTCTCAAGGCTGTCTCGGCAAACGCAAGCTGTACCTCCAGCGACAACCGTTTTAGTTCGCCGCCCGGTTTATTGGCGATTGCATTCGCCTGATCCAAGAGTGTTCGAGATTCCTCGAAGCGACCCAGCCTGCTCATGACATCGCCTCGGTTGGCCAGGTTATAACCCATGCTGCGTTGTATTCCCTGTCCGCTATAAATCTGAAAAGCCTTATTCAGATGATCTAGTGCTTCAGTAAATTTTTCTTCGCGGGCCAGAGTCGAGCCTCGCTCGGCGTGAGCCAAAGCGATCAGCGATTGATCATTTAACTCGACCGCCAACCGCAGGAGTTCATTCTGGCTCTTGTCGGCTGCGGCGTATTCCCCCTTCTGCAAGTTGGCCCGAGCAAGCAGAGCCAGACAGGAGAAAGTTTCTGAGCGGTATCCGCCCTGCTGGTAAAACGCCAACGCGGGTTCAAGATATTGGACCGCCTCATCAGGCTTATTCTGCTGTTGACGCAAACTTGCCAGCGACACTCGAGCTCGAGCCTCGTTTCGCCGCGCCTTTGCCTGCTGGGCCAGTCCCAATGCCTGTAGCAGATACTTTTCCGCCTCTGCCTGCTTGCCCCGCACGAGGAGCGAGTTGCCCAGATCGACCAGTCCGCGCGTGCTCAGGTTTTCCATCCCGTTTCGCTGCGCCAATTCAACTGCATCTTCGGCAAATTCAGTCGCCCGCGCAGTTTCGCCGGCATCGAAAGCGACGCTGCACAACTGCAACAGAATCTTAATGCTCTGCGATTTGTTGTCGTTTGCTTTTGCCAGGACCAGGGCCTGCTCAAGTTGGGCGCCGGCCTCTTGAAGGTTGTTTCGCTTGTTGAACAGCGCTCCCCGCTGAAACATTACTTCGGCGCGACCTTCTACATTCCCCAGGGCCTGATAGATCGACTGCGCCTGTTCAAAAGATGCGAGCGCCGATGGCAGATCGGCCTGCTGACCGTAGAGAATTCCTAACCGCAGATGAGCGGTCGCGTATTGAGTATTTCGGCTACTGGCTTCCTGGTAACTCTGGATCGCATTCTTGGCGTCGTTATTGTTCTCGTATGCACGGCCGAGATCGACCAGGGCAAAAGCCTTCTCTACATCGGGCACCTGTGCGGCAATTTGCTTATACAGCTCGACCGCCCTGGCGGAATCGAGCCGCGCCGTTGCGGTGATTGCGTCCAGCTGGAGTGCTTCGAGAGTGGCCAGGACTGCTCGGTCGGCACTGTTCACTCGCAAGAGCTCATCTTTCGCCTGATCAATGTAATCAAGCTCAACCAACGCCTCGGCCAAACGGCCATGGGCCAACAGAAACTTGTCGTCAATAGCGATCGCTTTTTGCAGAGCATGACTAGCCTGATAGTAAGCGCCATCGCGAAGAGCAGCCGTGCCAATCTCGTACCACCGCTGAGCATCTGCCGGGGGTGTATGGGGCCGGGGACGGGTGAAAGCCCATGCCAACCCTATAACTGCAATCAAGGCGACGCCTATCAGGATGTAGGAAATGGGAATTCGCGGTCGTTGCAGAATTTGGGAAAGATTGGTGAACGTTTTACTGTGTCCGCCCACGAGCGATGGGGAGGTTCGCCTGATTAAGGTTTGACCCGACGACTCCTCAAGGGTTTCTTTCACCGCGTTTAGATCTGCAATCAACTCTTTCGCAGTCTGATACCGCCGGCTGGTCTTTTTTGAGAGGGCCTTGAGGGCAATGAAGTCGAGCTGCGGGGGAATCATGGGATTGATTTTGGAGGGCGCCGGAGGCTCGACGTGCAACACGTTAGCGGCGATTTCAATAAAGCTGTTCCCCGCAAACGGCGTCCGACCAGTGATTGTTTCGTAAAGCAATGTCCCCAATGAAAACAGATCACTCCGCCCATCAATCGCGCTGCCGGTCGCCTGCTCCGGAGAAAGATAAGCCGGCGTGCCCAGCACAACACCGCTACGCGTTTCCGTTGACAGCAGAGTCTGGGCCTCAGGCTCCGAACTAAGAACATGATCCTTGCCGAGCTGCTTGGCGAGACCGAAATCCAGCACCTTAACCCTGCCGCGTTCATCGATCATTATGTTTGAGGGCTTGATGTCGCGATGGACCACACCGCGCGCGTGCGCTTCCACTAATGCCTCAGCAACTGCGATGACAATCTCGACGGCGCGCGCAAGGTCAAGTTGGCCCGTCATCAGCTCAGTGAGAGTTTGGCCGCGCGCTAACTCCATAACCAGGAATGGCCGCCCTTCGTCGGTCTCCCCGTAATCGAACAGCGTTGCGATGTTGTGATGACTCAATTCTGAAACCGCCCGAGCTTCCCGCAGAAAGCGGGCGCGATAGTCGTGCGAGTCAGAGTTTAGCGAAGGAAACTTTATTGCCACTCGCCGCCCCAGGTGAGTGTCTTCAGCCAGGTACACAGTCCCCATGCCACCCTCACCGAGTGGCTCAAGAATTCTGTAATGCGAAACCGTTTTCCCGATCATTGGCGGATTGCCGCAACCGTGGTTGCGCGGTCGCCCCTTGGTAAAATGGCGGGGGCCTAAAGTTCAGTAACTCTGACACCAGAGGCCTTTTTGAGTACGGGCGAATATTACGCCACCTGTTCAATGTTTTCAATCGATAGGGTTCTTAGGTGCTGGTGCAATGATTGATTCTTTGCGACTCCTGGCGAGACCTCTCCGGCCGCTACGGTAAAACTAAGTCAGAACCGCAAGCTCGCGAAGCATGAGACGCAGAGCTACGCAGAGGAATTCTCATTTCCAAAATGCACCCGTACCGGTTCTTAGTTTTTGGATTTTGAATTTCTGGTTCGGTAAAACTAAAAGGTGCGCGTCGTTCTTGACGTCGCACCTTGTTTCAATGTGGCTGGCAGCTGGTTTAGGGAACTATGTCGAGCGCGATGAGCTGACGACCTGAGATTACGAATTTCTCGGGCAGCAATTCCATCTCCGAAACAGCGGAGAGCGCTGTAGGCGTGTAACCTCCCGAGCTTCGGTCGCTATTCAGGGTGGCGACTACTGAAGGCGGAAGGTTCGGAAGTTCACTCGTGCCGATGACTGCCCCAGGTGTGATTCGATAAAGCTTAACGTAGAGCCTGTCGCTCTTTTTAGTCTTGTTGATTGCGCCCACCAGTTGGCCCAAATCCTGCGGCACAAAGGCGCGCGCCGCCGAACCCTCCTGAAGTGCCCCTCCATCTCCGACAAACACCAAGAGCTGACCGGGAGTGGCGTCATCCGGAATTCGCACCGGAATACGCTGCACAAACTGCTTCCCTGATTCAGTGCGAACGTAAGCCTGCACCTCTATCGTCTCCCCGCGGCGCGCCTCTGTTTTGTTCAAGGCGATTCGTTCGAGAGTCGCCGCATACCGGGTGTCGGTGGAAGTGATGTCCAGGGTGATGCCTTCAATGCTTACGTCGTCAAAGCCGCTGCCGAGCAGAGAACCAATGGGAGCAGCCACAGACCCGGCGGCGAGGATGGGCGAGTTTAAAGCAGAGAAACGCCGATCGAGCTCTATGGTCTCCTGCCCCTTGATATTGATGGCCCCTTTGATGGAAATTGTAGACTCACCGAGGGCGCGCTCGCTCGAGGTAATCGTGTTAAATACTGTGATGTTCAGGAGCAGCGGTGTCAGAAAAGGATCGTTTGCAATTTCGTAGGTAAACGTTTCACTCCGATCGCGGCTGGTGCGCAGGTTGATCTTTACCGGAATCATCTTCGGCGCCTGACCGAGTTGTCCGAAGACGCCAACCGAGCGGTCCTGAGAAATCGAACCCATCATCGCCTGGGGCACGGAAAGCTTAAAGGAATTGTTGACGTTTGGAATAACCGTCACCACCGATGTTTCGCTCATCGGCATATCGGCAGCGCCTAGACTTAAAAACGGATGGCCAAAGGCATAAATGCGATCGCCGTCTCTGAAGGTGACGGTGCCGGAAGCCGCGATTGAGTAATCGCCGCGCACGAGTTGCACACTAATCGAAGTTCCGGGAATGAGCGTTTTCTCGGTAGCCTTTGCCAATGGAGTGATTCCCGCGCCTCCGCCGGCCCCCGATACCGGCAACAATCCATTCGCGATCAATTCCGGAGAAAACATCGCGAGCGATTCCGGATTAATTCCCCCGAAAACTACCGGAGTGGCGATTGGGGTGATCTGCTGACCCATCAGGGGCACGAGGGGTGAACCGGCTGATACCGGCGCAATAAGCGAGGTTGAGGTCACGGATTGCCTCGGTAAGCGAAGTTTCCAATCACTAGAAGCGAGTTCCGCGTAAGTGAATGAACGAGGTTCGCTGGGGACTCTGGCCGCTGATTCGGAAGCCGACACCTTTTCAAAAATGTCGATCATCTGCTTGATCGGCGTGATGCCTGCTATCGGCTCTTTGGAAAAGGGAAAACTGAAAGCTATGGCTCCGACCAGTTTTCCATCGATGTAAACCGGCGATCCAGACATTCCGGCGAATACACCCGTTTTCTCAACGTTTGCGCCGCTTAGTCTAGCGATAATCAGAGACTGTCGGGGGCCCGGGTATCCGGGCAAGACACCGAGAATCTCGACTGCGAAATCCTGAGGCTCAGTCCCAGAGAAAACCGTTCCAGCTGTGCCCCGCATTCCTGGCCGCAAATCCTCAAGCGCAAAAAACCTCGAATCCCCAGTTTTCTTAGCGACGACTTCTGCTTTCCTTGCGAAGGCAGCGGGTTGTGGCGCGTTCGCCTTTCCTTTTGGCGCTGATTTTTGCGCCACCCCAACACTACTGGTCGAAACGACGATGAGGACTACAAAAATGAACTTTAGTGAGCTGTGCATTAAGACTGTTACCTCTTGCTGACTACTGGTTGGCTCCCCGGAACCTGAAGTTTGACTATAACTTTCGCTCCAAAGGCGGTCAAGGAAGTTGCCTCCGGCTCGCTTCCCTTCGTGGTGTGCTTTAGACGTAACAACTCCTTAAAACGTTCCTTTTGGTCAACTAGCTAATTTTACTGAGGTCCTGCTGGCTGCGTTCAACTCAAACTGATTCATTACTCGAGTGCTCACCATTTCGCGATTTCGGCGAGCAGGACTAAGATCGGGCAAATGCACTCAATAGCTGGATTCATCCTGGCGGGCGGAGCCTCGCGCCGAATGGGTAAGGACAAGTGGAAGCTGGTGCTTGCTGGCCAGAGCTTTATTGAGCGGATTGCAGAGGAAATGAACAATGTGGTTTCGTCGGTGGTAGTGGTTGGCGATCTTCCCGGCGGCTCGACGCTGAATGATTCCACTTCAACCAGGACCCCAATCAAGATTGTGCCCGACGTTTTTCGAAACTGGGGCGCGTTGGGTGGCGTTCACGCCAGTCTTAGCAATTGCGACGCGGATTGGGCGTTGGTGGTGGCTTGCGATTTTCCATTCGTGACCAAAGAGCTGTTTGTCTATTTAGCCAATCAGTGCGACAGTTTCGAGGCGGTCGCCCCAGTACAGCGGGATCAGATTCCCCAACCTCTCTGTACACTTTACCGAGTCAAGCCGTGCCGTGCGTCAGCGGAGCGCCTGATTAATTCGGGCGAGCGAAAGCCCATAGCTCTGCTACAATCCGTTCGCACTCGTTGGGTATCGTTTTCAGAAGTTGAAGACATCGTCGGTGCGGGGCGATTTTTTGATAACATCAATACGCCGCAAGACTACGAACGCGTTCTGGAAACGGAAAGGTAATTCGGGAGTTCGCTGAAGGGCTGATTGCTTTAACTCTCGCTCCGATCGTTCATGCCACAAAAACGACGCTTCGGCAAAAAGCTTTTCAAGTCGCTACTACCGATTCTGCTGGTTTTAGCAGTCGCGTTCGTCGCCGTGATGGGGTGGATCGTGTACGGGATCACCACTCCGTCGCGTCAGGCTTACCTGGTTACACCTCAGTCGTTTGCAAATATCAGTGGTTCCGCACTGAAAGTCACCGACGAAACCTGGACAAATCGGGACGGCACCAAAGCGCGTGGATGGTTACTGCGAGGTGGCGAAGGATCGCCCGCGGTAGTTTTTCTGCATCGATATGGAGGCGATCGATCCTGGCTCTTTAACCTCGGGATTAAACTTAACGAGAATTCAAACTTCACGATTCTTTGGCCCGATCTGCGCGGTCACGGAATGGATCCGCCCGTGAAGTCGAGTTCCTTCGGGGCTTATGAAGAGGGCGATGTATTGGCGGCTCTGGATTTTCTGCGAAACTTAAAGTCGGCCAATCAGAATGCTCTGGTTGCCGATCGCGTCGGTCTCTATGGGGTCGAGCTAGGCGCTTACGCGGCTTTGCTGGCGGCAAGTCACGATCCGAGCATTCGGTCGTTGGCGCTTGATTCAGTGCCGAGAAGTGCAGATGAACTGGTCAACGCCGCGGTGAGTAATAATTTGGGAGTGAGCAGCGCTTCTCTCCTATCGATTACTCGGATGGCAACTCGCACTTACTTGTTTGGGAAGTATCCACAAAAGTCGTCCTGCGAATCCGCCGCAGCTCTCAAAGCATCGAATGTTCTTCTCTTAGCCGGCTCCGATGATGGCTACCTGCGTGAGTCAACGGTTGCGTTGCGATCGTGTTTTCAAGACGGCCCGAAACTGGAGGCGAGGACTGACCTGCCCTTGACAGGTTTTACTGTTGCCTCAGCTACGGGTGAACAGGGCGAAGCGTACGATCGACCGGTAATAGACTTCTTCGCCAGGACGCTACGATAAGTAAAACAGACGCTCCGGTCTGTCTCAGCCTTCAAAGCTCGAACTTTTCCAAACGTCTTATCTGGAGCTCATTGCGACTAGAGCAACCTTGCCGTTGTCTCCAATCACCTCTATTCGCGCCCACTCCAATCCGGCCAAAAAATTCAAGTCCTTTACATGCACAAAAACCAGCAGGGCTTCATTGCGGGTTCTACTCTCGTTGACTACCGCAGCCACGTCTTCAAACATGATGGGTTCGCGATCGGGGCCATACACCACTCGACCGCCGGCATAAAACTCGGGAGTGCGATCGTCGCGCTGTAGCCCGTAAATAGCGTTTTGAGAAAAGCCGCGTTGGTCCGCCAGCTGAAGCAGATGTTTTGAGGTTTCCCGCTGCACGGATTGGGGAGCCAAACAATGAAGAATGCTCAATACCACGCCCAGAGTCGCTCCCCCCACGACTAGTAAAGACGTGGCCTGCCGCCGGCGACCCGAAATTAGAGGGACAACTCCCACCACACCCAGAAAAACAGCAATGATGGCGGCGCACAGCAACGATGGCCGCCCCATTCGCAAGGCAGCTATCGGCGTTGCGGCCGCCAGCCCCAGGCTCAAGGCAGCCGTGATACGCAGCGCCCAATGGACTTTACTTGAATCGCCGGCGACCTGTCTGAGCTTGTGACCCGCGAGGAGCGCCATGGCCGGCAACACCGGCAGGATGTACCCGGGCAGCTTGGAAGTTGAGAAACTGAAGAACAACAACGGAAACAATAGCCAGGCGACGGCGAACGACCGCAGTAGCCCCTGCGGCTCGTCAACTGAAACCCGCCGCCAGGGTTTCATTGATCGAATTTCATCAACCATGAAAGCCGTCCATGGCAAAGCCAGCGGTATCAAGATGAGCAGATAAAAATAGAATGGGGCGGGGTGACGATATTTGTTCGAAACGTAGCGGGCAAATTGGTGCTGAATGAAAAATTGATCGACAAAGGGCGAGCCATTGCGCCAAATCACCGGCGCATACCAAAGGGACGCAACGGCTAACGACAACGGAATTCCCCAGACCAAACTCAGCCAAACATTTCGATCGGGGAGGCGGCGGCGTAAGAGTGAATGTATGCCGATAACTCCCACGGGAATCACGATCCCGATCAGTCCTTTTGCCAGCAGTGACAGTCCCACAAAAACATAGAACCCGACCAGCAGTCTGCGGCGGGCCTGCCCGGTGGTGCTCAATTCAAAAACGAGAAAGAAGGCGAGCGCCCAGGTCAACGTCATGGTGACGATGATGTCAAAGCTGGCAGCCCGCGCAAAAATAACAATGCCCAGAGTGGTGGCAGTTGCGAGCGCACTCCAGAATCCCAGACCAGCGAGAAGCGGATTCCGGTCTTGCCCTGAATCAAACATTTCTTTGCCGGCGGTTGTGGTCCGGCAACTTTTCTCAAACGAGAGGGCAACGAAAAGCACTGCTCCAACAGTTAACAAGCCGGAAACTGCCGCCGGCAGCCGCGCCGACCATTCCGAAACGCCGAATAATTTGTAGCTGGCGATCATCATCCAGTAGAGCAGTGCGGGCTTTTCAAACCAGGGATGACCGCCGAGAGTCGGAGTAATCAGATCGCGCCGCAAAAACATTTCACGAGCAATCTGTGCATAACGAGGTTCGTCTGGACCAAGGAGCGGCAGGTGTCCCAGGCCGTATAAGTAGAATGCAGCTACGACGAAAAAGAGTATGAGAGTGCCGCGCTTGGCAAGGGTTGAAAGTTGCAAGTATAGTCGCTCCGCTTTATCAGTGGCAGTGAGCAATCGGCAGTCAAATCCTTGAGTTTTTACCCCAGGATGTTTGAGCCGCACACTGTTCCCTGCACTCCGCCGATGATAACAGGAAACGGGTACTGGTTCAGTTTGCTTTGCGCGCTTTGCGAAAACCTTTGCGTACTTTGCGGTAAAGGTCTAAAGACAAGCAGAAACCGCAAAGGTCGCAGCTAGACACAAAGTTCCGCAAAGAAATGCGGCTGATCGAATCAAACTGAACCAGTACCAGGAAACGAGATACCTTGACTCTTCGCACCGCCGTAGTCGGCGTGGGCCATCTGGGCAAACACCACGCGCGTATTCATTCCGACCTTGCTCGTGAGGGTTTGATTGATTTTATTTCCGTCTGCGACCTCGATGAAAGAACGGGGAGCGAGATTGCAGCCGAACGAAACGCGCAATGGACCACTGATTGGCGCGAACTGGTCGGCCAGGTCGATGCAGTAAGCCTGGCTGTGCCCACGGAATCGCACTGCGAAATCGCCTGCGCTTTGTTACGAGCGGGAATTCATGTGCTGGTTGAAAAGCCGATTGCCCGCACTCTGGAAGAGGCGGATGAAATGATTGCCGCGGCGGCTGCCGGTGGCGCTTTATTGCAGATCGGACATGCGGAACGCTTTAATCCGGCGCTGGTGGCCCTCCGGCCTCACGTGCTGAACCCTGTCTACTTTGAAATCCATCGCGTCGGCGAGTTTACCGCTCGCTCACTCGATATTGATGTTGTCCTCGACTTGATGATTCATGATCTGGACATCGTGCAATGGTTAGTCGGCGAAAATGTTGAAGTTAGCGAACTTCACGCCGTGGGAATTCCCATCCTGACGAACAAAGTGGATGCCGCTAATGCACGTCTGGAGTTTGCGTCGGGCGCCGTGGCCAATATCACCGCCTCCCGGGTCGGTACGGAGAAGATTCGCAAGATGCGATTTTTTCAACCTCACGATTACGTCGCCGTTGACTATGCCACAAAGCATGTCTCGATCAGCAGCCTCGCGCCTCCCACCGCGAGCGGGGCGTGGCCGGGAGTGCATACGAAGAACCTGGACATCATTGACGTTGAACCGCTGCGCAGCGAGATTGTCGCGTTCATAGACGCGGCCCGCGAGGGAAAGCCGTCTCCCGTATCAGGCGCGGACGGACGCAATGCCCTGTCGCTGGCGGTTCGGGCGCTGGAGAGAATTGAAGAACATTCGACGAAGGTGCAAATGGGCGCTGTTGGCGTCAAGTGACTTGAGAGACGTAAGCCTGCCTTCCTAACCGCGAGCATGTCCAAACCAGCGAATTCCATTTCAGAGTTTTTAAGCGAGCGAGTGCAAGCCGGCGACTTCCCTTCCGCGGTTTATGTCGTGGCCGAGGCAGGCGAAGCGGTTTTCGCGGACGCCATCGGAAACGCAGTCGTCGAGCCTTCGCGGATCCCAGCCTCTCTGGACACGATTTACGACCTCGCCTCGCTCACGAAACCTCTGATAACCGGATTGTTGTGCGCAAGCCGCATTGAGACGGCAGAAATCACTCTTGCAACACCAGTGGCGCACATCCTGCCGGAGTTTGGTCGTCCGGATAAACAATCGATTACGGTGAGCCAATTGCTTACCCACACTTCCGGACTACCCGCATGGCGACCCCTTTACATCCTCGCCGAGGGCCAAGCCGAGCGCACGCTCGCGGCAATTGCTGAGATTGATCTGGAATACGCTCCAGGCGAACGAGTTATTTACTCTGACCTGGGATTTATTACTGCCGGATTGCTCCTGGAGAAACTAGCTGGCCGGCCCCTGGCCGAACTCGCGCGGGCAGAAATTTTCTCGCCCTTAAAACTTAAACGCACATTCTTCAATCCTGAACTTGCCCTGCAAACGGGAATCGCCGCCTGTGAAACCGGCAATGCTTTCGAACGAAACACCTGCAGCGAAAAGAAAGCGGGCGCTTATCAAAGTTGGCGCGAGGATGTCATTTGGGGACAGGTGCACGACGGAAACGCTTACTTTCTTGGCGGCGCCGCCGGGCATGCGGGTCTATTTTCGACCGTCCAGGAAACTCTGGTGCTCGCTAATCAATTTTTGGAAGCTTCCCTGAACGAACAATTGCCTCATCAGTCCCTGCTATCCAACCCGAAAACCATGGAGATGTTTAGAAAGAACTTTAGCCCCGGACGGGAGGAGAGCCGCTCCATCGGATGGATGCTGGCGGAAACAAGTGGATCCTCTGCTGGTCCCGACCTGCCGCCGGGGTGTTTTGGCCATACAGGTTTTACGGGCACGAGTTGCTGGATTGATCCTGAACACCGGCGAGTTTTCATACTCCTGACCAACCGCACGCACGTTCATCCGTTGCCATTCGTAAACATCAACAGCGTGCGAAGACATTTTCACAGTCTGGCAGTGGCGGCCTTCGGCAAATGAGCATTGTTGTCCCCGTACAACCGAATAACTCCAATCCAATCGGGCGATAACAATATGGGAAACATTAGCTTGCTGAGCGCGATCACCAGTGAAGGAACTAAGCGAAGCAGACGATTTTCTTGTCGGCTTGGACTCTGTCTGGTTGCCTTGCTTCTGGTTGGCGGATGTAACTCGCGATCTAAAACTGCTCAAACAGGAACTCCCGAGATCGTGGTTGCGGCAGCCTCAAATCTCACCGACGCGTTCGCTGAAGTAGGTCCTCGATTCACGGCGAAAACTGGGGTGCGAGTGGTTTTTAGTTTTGGATCAACAGCCGACCTTGCGAAACAAATTGAAAACGGCGCGCCCTTCGATGTGTTCACGTCAGCAGACACGGAACATGTTGTCGCCCTTCAACAAAAGGGCTTGATAACTCCGGGTAGCCAGCGGCTCTACGCCAGAGGCCGACTTGTGATGTGGCTGCCGCCGGGGCGCAACTTGAGAGCGCAGCGAATCGAAGACATAGTCGCGAAAGAATTTGATCGAATCGCAATCGCAAAGCCGGACGTGGCGCCCTACGGTCGAGCTACGGTGGAAAGTCTCAAAGCCTTAGGCATCTGGGATCAGATCGAGGGAAGAGTAGTTTACGCGCAGAATGTTTCGCAGACGAAACAGTACGCGTTTACCGGGAATGCGGAGGTGGCCTTCATTCCCCTTGCTCTGGTGCCTGCGGGTTCAGGAACCTATTTCGAAGTGGCGGAAACACTACACCGTCCGATCGATCAGGCGTTGGCGATAATTCAGGGCTCAACCAATCAAGACGCTGCCAGACAGTTTGTTGATTTCCTCATCAGCAGTGAAGGCCAGGAGATCATGACGAACAAGGGTTATCGTCGGATCCCCGTAAATTAACCTGACCGGCACAAATGGCTCGAGTTCAGGCAGCCCGGCGGAATTTCGCCTTTAAAATTCAATTCAAAACCCGATGCGGCTTAGGCCTCAAACCGCTGACCATGTTATCTTCCCCGCGGAATACTAACTCGCCCGTCCGCTATGTACGCTTGCCTACATTACTGGTAAACTGCTCGCGAATTGGCCGCCGTATCAGGAACCGAGTAGCCCGCGCGTTTCTTATCTGACCGCCTCTTTAATCAAACTAGGGCGCATTTAATCCGAAGGCTGCACAAGGGAAGTCTTGCGTGACAGCCGCAATTATCAACAGACCGTAAATCGTTATGAAAATCTTACTTTACAATCCAGACAACGGCGTCACGCGAAATTTTATGCCTCACCTCTGGATGTTCCTGCTCCAGGCGCTCACGCCGTCCGGTCACGAGGTCATACTCATCGATGGCAACGCCAAAGCGATGAACGACGATGAGATCGTAAAGTTTGTCCAGGAAAACAACATTGGGCTGGTCGGAATCGGCGCCATGACCCGCATGGTGGCAAAAGCTTACCGGGTGGCCTCGGCAATCCGAGCCGCGGGAGTACCAGTCGTGATGGGCGGTCCACACGTCACGGAGTGCCCTGACGAAGCAATCGGCAAGGATGGCGGACCACGATACGCGGATGCAGTGGCTTTGGGAGAAGCAGATGAAACCTGGCCGCTGATTGTTGAAGACGCAGCCCGCGGCGAACTCAAAGAAGTTTACCAGCCGCAGCGCGATGAAAAGGGTGTCGATCGAAAACCTAGTCTGCAACCTTATCCGGCAATCCCCTGGGAGAAATTGGATCTGGACCAGTTTAGTCTCGTGCCGAAAATGTTTCGTTCGAAGCTCGCAGGTTTAGGCGCCGGCTGGGGATCGTTTCACGTGGTGCCGTTGGAAACTGGACGCGGCTGTCCCTACGGCTGTGAGTTTTGCACGGTCACGGGTTTCTTTGGCGACTCGATTCGTTTTCGCACCAACGAGAGTGTGGTTGACGAAATGCTGCGACTCAAGGAGCGCGCCCGCAAGGAACGCGGTCAGATCGCCGTCTTTTTTATCGACGATAACCTGGCCATCAACATTAAACGCACCAAATCGCTTCTGCGTGACATCATCAAGGCGGAAGCTCAGCTTCCCTGGGTTGCGCAAATCAGCGCGAACCTGCTTCGTGATGAAGAACTCGTCGATCTCATCGCCGAGTCCGGCGGTCAATGGGTATTCATCGGAATGGAATCGATTGACCCGGCAAACATGGCCGACGTCAACAAAAACTTTAGTAAGCCCGGCGAATACGGCACCGTGCTGGCGCGTCTGGCGCAGCGAAACGTCTACGCGATCACCTCGTTCATCTTCGGTATGGACAATGACACCGAAGGCGTGGCGGCGCGCACGGTGAGTGAAATCAATTCCTGGCCTCCGGGTTTGCCTGTCTTTGGACAACTAACGCCGTTTCCCGCAACCCCACTCTATGATCGGTTAGCCAAGGCCGGACGCCTGACGCGACCCAAACACTGGATGGATTTCGCACCTTTCTGGATGGCTCATACGCCGCTCAAGATGACCATCCAGCAAGCACGACAGGAAACGGACAGTGCCTGGCGAGCTTCTTACAGCCCCGAACGTAACGCGGCCGCGATCAACTCGATTAGCGACGTTCCTTTCCGATATCGTCTCAGCCATCTGGTCTCGCGGATGTTTTTCCGCGGCATCTATTTCCCGCAGATGAACAAGCGCGCGTGGTTAAAACTGGCCTTCGAAAATCGTCGGCCCATCCTGAGCCTTACCTGGGAAGCCTTCAGCTTGTGGCGCGCTGCGAAGAAGCAAAAGCCTGCTCTTCGCGACGAGCCGGCGACGGTGATGAACGAACAGAAAGCCGCGTAGGCTCAGCATTTTCCCTGAGCGGCAGAGCCTCCCGACCCAGACGAAATAACGCGCAAGCTTCTTAGGCTTCAATTCATGTGATTCCGGGGAGTTGGTCAGTTTGAGTTGAAGGCCGACTTCTTACGGACCGCTTATGGATCTCGGGCGAGGGCGCCCGCGGCCCTGCAAGAGCTGGTTTCAACGCCCAACCTTGAATTCCAACTGACCGCCACTGGTGCCGCTGACCGCATTTCCTGCCTTCTGACTTCGACGTCCGCTCGATTCCTTGTCGGAACTTCTGATATAAAGCGGGCTTGATTCCCTCTTCTGAAGAACACGACCGCGTCCCCAATAGACCAACTGGCGAACGGCTGCCCCTGCGAACCTGGCTTGCCGATTATCTCAGCCTCGAACGAAACGTTTCCATTGCTTCGGCCGCAGTTTTTCTGCTCGGCCTGGGCGAAGAGCTTTGGAAAAAATTTCTTCCTAAGTATCTGGAAACTCTCGGCGCGAGCACTCCCGTGATCGGATTGTTTGGAGCCGCAGAGAACTTTTTCGATGCCGTCTATCAGTATCCGGGCGGCTGGCTTGCCGATCGGCTCGGTCGCCGTCGCGCATTTCTGGTGTTCGTGTTGCTTGCGACTATTGGTTACACCGCATACCTGCTGAGTCCCTCGTGGCCGTTTCTGTTTCTCGCCCTGGCTCTGGTCATGGCCTGGCAGAGCATGGCGTCCCCCGCGATCTTTGCAATCATCGGCGATTCTCTTTCACCGGATCGTCGGGCCATGGGCTTCACCGTTCAATCGATTCTTAAGCGCATTCCGATCAGTGTGGCGCCGCTGCTTGGGGGCGCGCTGATCGCCCGCTACGGAATTGCCAAAGGCATTCACGTGGGAATCTTAATTACTATCGCTTTGGCAGTTGTTACGCTGCTCCTGGTGAGCCGCATCAACGTCGAAGTTAAGTCGGCTCGGCTGGTTAATATTCGAGGAGTGTGGCGCAGTTTTCACGCCGCCCTTAGACGCTTACTCATTTCGGACATCATCATCAGAACCTGCGAAGGCATGAGCGGAGTGCTGATTGTTCTCTACGTCACGAATATTCATGGAGTCGGCGCGGTACGGTTTGGCGCGCTGATCGCTGTTCAAATGGTGACCTCCATACTCGTTTACATACCGGCGGGAAAGATTGCCGACCGCGTAGGACGTAAACCCTTCGTCATCCTGACGTTTCTCAGTTTCGCCTGGTTCCCTCTCGCGGTGGTGCTGGCTTCGAGTTTTGCGTGGCTGGTGATCGCTTTCGTCATCGGGGGACTTAGAGAGATTGGCGAGCCAGCGCGGAAAGCGATGATCGTAGACTTCGCTCGTGAGGACGTGCGCGCGCGGTCCGTCGGGCTCTACTATCTGGTGCGCAGTCTCTCAATAACACCAGCAGCGGTCATCGGTGGATTGCTCTGGCAGATTTCTCCGGAGGTTCCATTCATAACTGCCGCGGTGATCGGGATAATCGGCACGATTGTTTTCGTGCTCACGGTCGAGGAGCGTTTCGCGAGTTAACCGGGTGCTTGAACCGAAAGGAATCTCGGAATGAAAATTACGAACGGCAAAAAACGTCTTCTCTTAATCAGCAACTCAACCCTTCACGGCAGCGGCTATCTTGAGCATGCAGCCGAAGAGATCCGCAGTTTCCTCGGTGGCTTGAATCAAGTTCTCTTCATTCCTTTCGCCCTCGCGGACCACGAAGGTTACGCTGCCCGCGCGCGCCATAGTTTTGCTGCCTTAGGCTATCGGCTAAATTCACTTCACGAGGCGGCTGATAAGCAGGATGCGGTACGACAGGCAGAATCAATCTTCATTGGCGGGGGAAACACGTTCAGACTCTTAAAGTCGTTATACGACTTCGAAATCTTGCAGCCCATCAAGCAAAGGAGCCATGAAGGTATGCCTTACATCGGCTCTTCCGCCGGTTCGAATGTCGCGGCTCCCACGATTCGTACCACTAACGACATGCCGATTGTGGAACCACCATCATTCAACGCGTTGGGACTCGTGAGCTTTCAGATCAACCCTCACTATCTCGATCCCAATCCTGACTCAACTCACATGGGAGAAACCCGCGAAGAACGCCTGGAGCAATTCCTCGAGGAGAATGAGACACCCGTCGTGGGTCTCCGCGAAGGCGCCATGATTCGAGTTGAAGGCGCGGCTGCGCAGCTGAAAGGATCTTCGGGCGCCCGCATTTTTCGCAGAGGGCAGCCGCCCATCGAGATCGTGCCGGGCGCGAATCTCGAGAACATCCTTAGGTGAACACCAAAAGCTCGTCGGACGCTGCGATTGAAGTTGTAGTACTATGCAGACACGGCGCGGCCCCCAAGACTAAGCCGTGAGGTATTCCCTGGATGCATCACTTACTCGCGCGGAGTTGTGTCACGATTCTGCTGGCGCAATTACTTTGCTGTCCCATCACAATTTTCGCCCAACAGTCGCTTCGCAAAGCTCACCACCAACGAGTCTCCACCGTTAAAGCAAAAGCGTTCACCGAGTGGAAGACCAGAACGCCGTCAACGATCACAATTGATCCTTTCCAGGAACCCGCAACCAGCACATCGGAACCAACGATTCGCGTTGCCCTGGCGACAAATGCGCGGGCCGCAACTATCTCAAGCAGCGGTCAACTGCTGAATGCCACTGGCGAGGCTGATAGGCTTTCATCCCTCGTCGCCCTGGAAGTGCCGCGAGTTCGCCTCGAGCCTCGATTGCTGTCTCCCGCGCGAGTCGCCGATCCGGATGCGGGTTATCGAATACAGATCGCCGGCGCGACTGAACGAACGGAAGCCGAAACGAAAGCTCGAGAGCTGCGCGAAGCGATCGGCGAAGAGCCACAGTTGGTCCAGGATCCAAACACTAAAGGGTGGGGATTGCTGATGAGTACGCGTCGCTCACGCAGCGAAGCGGAAGAAATGCGCTTGCGTCTTGAAGAGGCAGGGTTTGAAGCCACTATCTTGCCGCCGAATCCGCCCTCGTCCAGTCCAGCAGTTAGCAACTCTGTGAACCTGGCGCAGAATCGCTCCGGTGAAACCAGGCCTCGCTCGGCCATGCCGTCGATATCCCCTTCTGCAATCCTGGGATCTCCGGGTGGCCTGCGGTCGGCCGCTCGTTCGATTAACATGCCTTCACGCGAGGTAGTCGCTTCGGCCTCGGGCGCCGGTCGGTTGTTTAGTTCAAGTGCTCCGGTGACGTTCGCTTCCAACGGTGCGACTCCCGTTCGTTACGATGACAAACCCTATCGCGGCCGCATTGAGGTGTTTGCCAACAAACGCGGAGCGCTGACCGTTGTAAATGTGCTGGGCCTGGAGGACTACGTAAAAGGCGTAGTACCAAATGAGTTGTCGGCGGGAGGTTATCCGCTTATCGAAGCTCACAAGGCGCAGGCCATTGCCGCGCGAACTTATGCGCTCAGAAATCGCGGACAGTTTATGGCGGAAGGCTACGACCTGCTCCCGACTACGCGCAGCCAGGTTTACAAGGGCCTGACTTCGGAGAACACGCTTTCGTCGCGCGCTGTAGACGAAACCCGAGGCATCGTCGCCACCTATGGAGGCGAAGCGATAAACGCGTTTTACACCTCCACCTGTGGTGGCCGCACCGAAGACGCTGCCAATATTTTCAATGATCCGCTGCCCTACGCAGTGGGACGCGAATGCGCCGCTGAAGGCAGTGCTGCCCTAACGCCCTATACGCTTAAAACATCGCGCGACCCAGCCGAACTGAAGGAAGCGCAAAACGTGCCCTACGCTCGCGACGTAGCGCTCCTGGCCGTTCACAACTTCACTTCGCTGAAAACGAAAATCTCCGACTCCTGGGTCGAAGACGAAGCGCCCATTTCTGACGTTCGCAGTTGGCTCGCTTCGGCCGCCACCCAGGCCAGGCAAATCGCGCCCGCAGTCACGGAGGACGTGAACCGCGCCGCTACCTTTGCGACCGCATTAAGTATCGCAGTCTTCGGCGAGAGCCGGGCCAACACGCTGCTAAGCGACGCAGACATTGATTATTTTCTGGCCGTGCGCGATGCGAAGGATGTGCCCGAAAGAAATCGCGCCGATGTCGCCCTGCTCGTCCGTGACGGCTATCTATCGGTATTGCCTGACGCGACGGTGCGCCCGCGCGATCCACTGTCACGAGGGCGCGCGTTGCATTCAATCGCGCGCATACTCGAAGCTCGAAACCTGCTACAGATTCAGAAAGGCACGGCCCGACCAACCTCCGATGACAATCTGATTGTGCGCGGCGTCAAGGGGAAGGATGTACCGATAAAGCTGAGCGCGGATGCTTTCCTGTTTCGCCAGATTGGCGAGTTCGCTTATCCGGTGCGCTCGGTTGCGTTAGTCGGCGGCGAAACAATCACCTTTCACATCAACGGTAGCGGTGAAGTGGATTTCCTGGAGGTGAAGCCTGCTCCCAACGGAGCGGCCGCTGACCGCTTCTCGCCATTCACCAATTGGATAAATGACTTGTCTCTCGCGCAGGTGCAGTCACGCCTCGGCCGTGCCGCGAGAGGGATTGGTTCACTTACCGACCTGCGCGTGGTTGCGCGCGGGAGCTCTCGTCGAGTTACAGATCTGGAGGTGATTGGTACTGGCGGGACAGCTCACGTGCGTGGTGGACGCATTCGTTCGGCCCTCGGACTGCGGGAGCAACTCTTTGTTATCGAGCGGAAGTATGACAATTCCGGTCGCGTTGTTGGTTTCAGCTTCATCGGCCGCGGCTGGGGACACGGTGTCGGTATGTGTCAGGTTGGCGCCTACGGCCTCGCACGCCAGGGTTTTTCCGGCGAACAGATTCTCAAAGCCTATTACACCGGAATTGAGTTAACGAGAATGTATTAGATACCAGAGTTTCTACATCTTTAGCAGCACCACCTCACACTTCCATTCATTTTACCGGCCCGCACCAGTGTGATAGCTTCGAGATCCAACCACTATCAACACAGGAATAGGTGTGGCTTTGACGATTCAAACCCTACGACTATTGGCGACCTCAACTTTCCCCTGACGGCGACAGCATGCTGAATGCAGTTTTCTCGTAATCAACTTATCGGCGCACTCATCTTCCTTGCCCTCATCTGGGCGTTGATCATCTATCGCGTGATATTCTCAGGCGCGTGAACCCCGAAAATTCATCGACCGGACCCGAACAAAATGGTCCCAAGATCATTGCCATCATGGGTCCGACGGCTTCCGGCAAGAGCACGCTGGGAATCAAGTTGGCTAAGAAACTTGGCGGTGAGATCATCAATTGCGACTCGGTCCAGGTATACAGCGGGATTCGGATCGCGACCGCGAAAGTGCCTTTTGAAGAACGCGAAGGGATTCCGCATCACCTGATTGATTTTGTTCCGCCTCAGATCAATTACACGGCCGGCGAATGGGCTCGGGAAGCTGTAGCGAAAATTGAAGAAATCGCCAAACGAGGTCGGGTTCCGTTTCTGGTCGGCGGAACCGGACTCTACCTGCGCGCCCTACGCAGGCCGTTTTTCCGCAGTCCGCCCACGGATGATCAGCTACGACGGCGTCTCAATGCCATTCGCGAACGTCGAGGTTCGGAGTATCTTCATCGCCTTCTCAAACGCCTCGACGCACAAAGCTCGCTGGAGATCTATCCGCGCGATTGGCCTCGGGTGCAACGAGCCATCGAAGTTCGCTTGCAGACCGGCAGCGCAATGTCGGCCCAGAAGGCGCAGCGGCCTGACCCACATATCAGCACGCGGCACATGAAGTTGATCGTCCTCAGTCCACCGCGCGCTGAACTTTACGCGCGGATTAACGAACGCGCGGAACAGCACTTCGCCGCGGGACTCGTTGACGAGACCCGAACGTTGATCGCGCAGGGAGTGCCGACAAACTCAAATGCGCTGGGGGCTCACGGTTACCGCCGGGTAGTCGAATATCTTGAAGGCAAACGTGATCTACCCGCCGCGATAGAGCAAACCAAGACTGATGTGCGGCGCTATTCAAAGCGGCAGTTGACCTGGTTTCGACGCGAGGCAGGCGCAGAGTGGTTCGCAGGTTTTGGCGAGGAAACGAGCACCCAGGAGGCAGTTCTTCAGGCGCTTGAGCGTTTCTCAGATTCCTGACCCGTTGGAATTGCCAATCACTTAGTGGTTGCCGGCAACCAGATTCCTTGAACGGTCGTCGCCCGGTAGCCTGTTGATTCTTTGCGGCTCCGGGCAAGACCTTTGCGGACCTTACGGTAAAACGCAGTCAGGATCGCAAGTTCGGGAAGCATAAGACGCAAAGTTACGCAGCGGAATTCTCATTTCTCAAAATGCACCACTACCACTCCGCGATAGTTCTTGTCAGTATGGAACACACTGTTGTAATCTGTTGCCCCCTCTTTTTTCCAAGATTCAGGTGGTGATCATGTCAGACGTTAAGGCCGCTCCACAGAACATTCAGGATGCGTTTTTGAACACAGTTAGGCGAGAAAAAACCACAGTCGTGATCTATCTCGTTAACGGAGCGAAGTTGAGCGGCCGCATTCGTAGTTTCGACAAGTTCTCCATTTTGTTGGAAGCCGGGCCGCAGGAACAATTGATCTTCAAACACGCGATCTCGACCATCTCCCAGACCCGTCGAGTGAGCGGTGACCTGCGAGCCCAACCTGGATCCGACATTAACACCAGCGAACCGGCAAACTAAGCCAGCTCGATGGCCTCGCGTGAGAATCTCAGTCTGGGCTTAACCTGCCGACTCGCCCCAACCAACGCATTCGTTTAAACTCTCGCGGATAACGCCAACTCGAATAGAGAAACTTGTGTCTGGAACTTTTATAACTTTTGAGGGGATCGACGGCAGCGGAAAATCAACCCATCTCCGGCTGCTGGCCACCTTTCTGCGTGCAAATGGACTGGACGTAATTCTGACGCGCGAACCGGGGGGAACGCCTGTCGGTAATCGCCTGCGATCTGCGTTACTTGACGCCCGGGAGGAAGTGGATCCACTGGCTGAACTTTTGGTGTTCGCCGCCGATCGCGCACAGCATGTTCGCCGGGTCCTGCGTCCGGCAATTGCTGAGGGTCACGTTATCATTTCCGATCGTTACGCCGATGCAACGGTGGCCTATCAGGGCGCCGGACGCGGCTTCCCTCCTGAGTTAATTTCGGAAATCGTTGCGCTGGCAACCGAAGGACTCAAACCTGATCTGACGTTGTTGTTTGACCTTTCAGTTGGGGAATCGAACACGCGCACGCGGCGCAGAACCAACGGCAAACAGTCGGGCGACAGGTTGGATGGGGAGAATGCCGAGTTTCATACGCGCGTACGCGACGCATACCTCCAAATAGCCAAGGCCGAACCCGCCCGCGTGAAGGTTATCGAAACGAACCGAACGGTCGAGCAAACTCAGGAGCAACTCAGAGAGATCATAATCCCCTTCCTACTGAGTCGAGGTCACGAAGTAAAACTCAGCGCGTCCGCTGCCGAGCCGGCCAACACCGAAAAGTAAAGAATGTTTGCTCAACTCATCGGCAACGAAAATGTTAAGAGTCTGCTACGGCGAATGCTGGAGGCGAAACGTCTGCCAGGGGCGATGCTGTTTGTCGGTGAGGAGGGCGTTGGGAAAAAGCTGTTTGCCCTTGAGATCGCCAAGGCCTTGAATTGTAAGAAACCGCACGGTGTGGAGGGCTGCGGCGAATGCCCTGCCTGCAAACGCATCTCTGAATTCAATTTTCCCCAGAGCAGCGGGTCTGACGATTGGGAACACATCATTTGGACAAACCATCCAGACGTCGGAATGGTGGTCGCACCCAGACGCGTTTTCCTTGTCGACCAGATGCGCGAGATAGAAGGCGCAGCGAACTACCGGCCCTTCGAAGGCGCCGCAAGATTCTTTTTGATAGACGATGCGGACAAAATGAATATTCAGTCAGCGAATGCTCTCCTGAAAATTCTCGAAGAGCCTCCACACACGTCTTTCATAATCCTGTTAACCTCGCGGCCGGCCCAACTCCTATCGACCGTTCGCTCCCGCTGCCAGATGATCCGTTTCTCGCCTCTCGCCGCCGAAGAGATCGAAAACTATCTGACGGAAAACAAGATTGCGACGGGAAACGACGCGCGGATGCTGGCGCGCGTGTCGCGTGGAAGCATCGGGCGGGCTCTGGCGCAAGAGTCTGAAAAGTTTACGAACCAGCGCGAGGCGATGTTAAAGGTATTGAAGGCGCTGGCCTCCGGCGACGATCGCCTCCAGTTACTGCGCTCCGCAGAAGAGCTAAACGAAGCGCGCTACAAAGACGAATTCGAAACCCGGCTCGACATTCTCGAAACGCTGATTCGTGATGCATGGATGCTCGCGCTCGATGCTCCATCATCGAAGGTGGTCAACGAGGACCTGTTGCCGCAGCTTACGAACATCAGCCAAAGGCTTGATCGACATCAACCCGGTCGCTGGATCTCCAGCATCGAAGAGATGCGGGAACTGCTTATCGTCAACATCAATCGCAAGTCGGCCACCGACTCGTTGTTTCTCACCATGGCCACTGCCACCGGCCTCCCGCCCAAGCGGCGGTTTTTAATCAAGTAGGACAGGAAGTCGTGTCAGTACATTTCTATTTCGCGGCAGCGGCTTGCGCTGCTGCCAGTTTCTGCCGCAACTCCTCCATCAGCTTTTCCATCTTCGCGATTTTCTCCAGCGCTTCGTTCATGGTGTAGTTGCGTGGCGGTTTTACGTTTGGGTTGATCATTTCCTGAAGTTTTTCGACCGCCCTGTCCTTCCCGGCTTTGCTGCGAATATCGAAAAAAGATCCGATGCCTTTATAGATCTCGCCAAGAGCGCCGATGACACCTATCGGCAGTGGACCTCCTCCTACCTCGCCGGCAACCGTCTGAAGAAAGTCGCCGGTGGTTTGTCCGGCAAGTTGCCGCAATTTGTCGAAGACATAGTCCAGCGGATCCGGGACGTTGGTTTTAGGCTTGTAGGTGATCAAGCCTAACTTCTCGATATTGTCGAGGAGGTAATCTATTTCAACGGCACGCGCTTCGCGGTTCTTCTGCTCCTGGCGGCGGCGCTCGATATCCTCGGCCCACAGTTTCTCTTGAGCTGCTTTATCTGCTGCGGCTTTGGCTTCTGCGCGGGCCCTGGCTTCAGCCGCTTCTTTATCTTTGGCGGCCTGAGCCGCGGCAGCCTCTGCTTGCGCCTTCAATATCTCTTTTTCCTTTGCGGCCACGCCTGCTTCCGCAGCCGCGAGAGCGGCGGCGGCCTTCTCAGCTTCCGCCTTTTTCTCCGCTGCCTTTTTGGCAGCTTCGTCTGCCGTCGCTTGCTGATTACCGCCGGCATTTTCCTGCGCATCCTTTAGGGCCTTTTGCGCAGCTTCGAGTTCGGCCTGAGCCTTCTCGAGGGCCGCTCGCGCGGCATCTCGTTCCGCAGTCGTGCCCTCGCGGTTCGCCCTGTCTTTCTCCTTCTCTGCTTCGGCGACCGCGGCTCCTGCTTTGTTTACGTCTTTCACCGCTTCGCCAACTGCCGTGCGCGCCGCATCGGCCTGTGCCCTGGCGTTGCGTTCGTCTTGCGCCGCAGTTTCCGCGGCTTGCGCAGCCTTGTCTTTTGCTGCCTGCGCCGCGGCTTCCGCCTCGCGCAGGCTCTGCAAATCGAGCGAGACCGCATTTGCTGCGATTGTCCCCTGGGCTGGTGGTTGATTGGAGTGAGTTACTCGCAAGATCACCGGCAACGTTTCCCGATCTTGCGTGCATGCGCTTTCGCTCTTGCAGGTCTGGCAGACTACCAGCACATTTCCCTCGTAGACCCGAGGAGCAAGATTCTTCGTATCAAACTTCACCGGCACGAGCTGCGTAGCTCCGCCCTTCACGCTGAGCTCAGTAGATGAAAATCGAAGAAAGGGCAGGTTATGAGTCTGAATCTGAAACTGGTGGTTCTTCGAGCAGCGGTTGATCACTGTCAGCGAACTTTCAGCCACTGTGTTGGTCTCAAGCGTCACGTCCCATGCGGGTGGCGGCGTGGGTTGCTGCGCGCCAACCGCGGTCACGAATGCTATCTGCAATAACGCGCAATAGAAGGCTCGCTTCATGAACCACCTCCTCTAAACTACGCTCGAAGCGCGGCATCGGATTGACCCATGGCTGGATTAAATGCGAGGAAGATAAGTGCGGACTAAAAACGAGCTACGATCTATCATCAGGCAGGTCGCAAGTCAACGCTGAATGTCCGCGTTGGACCAGAGCTGCACGCGCGCATACCATAGCTTCAGCTTCAGTTTGCGTTACGTTTAGCCGATTGAAACGAGTTGAGGTTCGTCGGGAAGTAGAGCGGTGGCTTTCTTGGCCTCGATCTCACCTAGAAGTTTTTCAGTTTCCATCACAAACGCTTCGACGATATCTTCGCCGGCGACTTTGCGCATCGGAATCCCGTCTTTGAAGATCATGCCCACGCCACGTCCGAAGGTCACGCCAAGCTGCGAATCATGGGCTTCGCCGGGACCGTTAACGGCGCATCCCATGATTGAAAGGTGCAGTGGCTCTTCTATGTGGGCCAGGCGGCGCTCGATCTCAGTAACGATTTCGACGAAGTTGTCTACGTCAAGTCGGCCGCAGGTTGGACAGGCTACGACGGTAACCCCACGCGAGCGCAGTCCGAGCGACTTAACAATCTCCCAGGCCACGCGAACTTCTTCCTGAGGCTCCGCTGCCAGCGACACGCGGATTGTGTCCCCAATACCTTCATGCAACAGAATCCCCAGGCCAATTGCCGACTTAACGGTTCCGCTAAACGCAGTCCCGGCCTCCGTTACTCCCAGGTGAAAAGGATAATCCACTTTCTCCGCGAGCAGACGGTAGGCGGCGACGGTCCGAGCCACATCGGAAGCCTTAAGTGAAATAATCGTGTCGGTGAAACCCAGGTTCTCAAGGATGTGTATGTGCCGCAAGGCAGATTCCACCATCGCTTCGGGTGTCGCCGTTCCATACTTCTTAAGTAGATCCTTTTCGAGCGACCCACCATTGACACCAATGCGAATAGGTACATTCTGGGCTTGCGCCGCACGCACCACCTCAACGATACGCTCATGCTTACCAATGTTACCGGGATTTAAACGCAACTTGTCGATTCCGGCTTCCAGCGCGAGCAGCGCGAGTTTGTAATGAAAATGAATGTCGGCCACGAGCGGCACGTCGGGCACGCGCTTGCGAATTTCTTTCAAGGCAATCGCCGCATCGTTGTCGGGCACGGCCAACCGCACCACCTCGCAGCCGGCGCGCACCATTTCCTCAATCTGGAGAACCGTGGCGTCAACATCCGAAGTGTCAGTCTTCGTCATTGACTGGATAACGACGGGCGCCCCGCCGCCAATCTGGATGTTCTTGACCTTTACTGCTCGTGTCTGTCTCATAAAGAACCTGTTTCGGACTTAGACTGCGACTACTTCGCGGGCTGCGTAGCCGCGGGCGGATCTCCTGATCCTTTCCAATTTGACGCCAGCTTGAGGAAGTCGTTGCCGATGACAAAGACCATCAGGAGAATCACCATGACAAAGCCTACCTGCTGAATCCGCTCGCGGACGCGCATTGAAATTGTCAGGCCCACAGTGGCCAGCAACCCTTCAATTAAGAGGAGGAAAATCGCGCCGCCGTCCAGCACGGGAATGGGCAGTAAGTTGAAGATTCCCAAATTTAAACTCAGGAAGGCAAGCGTAGTGAAAAATCCGCTCCAACCAAATTTCTCAACTGCTGATCCGGCTGCCTTATAAATGCCGACGGGCCCTGATAGTGTGTTACGCGCCGAACGCTGACCGGTAAACACCTGGCCCAGAGCCTTCCCTGTGAGTCGCAAAATTTGGAGATTTGTGTCGACTGCGTATCGGCCGGCGACCAGGATCCCGGCCTTATGCAACGGAATTTCTTCATCGGGTCGGAAACCCAAACGCTCGCGACCATCAGACAATTTCCTTGGTGTAGCAGTGATATCAGTGGTGCGTCCATCACGGTTGACGGTTAACGTGATCGGCTGTGCCTTGTGCTCGCGAATAAACTGCGTCACCTGTTCCGCACTGCGCACGGGCTGTCCGGAAATTGACGTGATCCGATCGCCCGGTTGTAAGCCAGCTTCCGCGGCCGGCGTTCCTGCTTCCACCTCGCGCACCACTACCGGCAAGTCGCCATAGTCAGGCAGGAAATCAAGCAGTCCCGCAGTTTCGCCATCTTCGGTATGAGCGACAGGGGTGATGGTCAGTGGAATACGTTGGCCATTGCGCTCCACTATTACCGGCAACGGCTGCCCCGGTGACAGTAACGCGTCGCCACGAATCGTGTCCCACTTCGGATTTTCAGTGCCATTGAACGAAACAATCCGATCCCCCCGCTGGAGTCCTGCCGATGCCGAAGCGCCGTTCGCGTTCATGCTGCTGACCACTGGCGCCGGAACGGCCGGCACGCCATAAAGCATCGCCCCCGCGAAAGGAATCGCGAGCGCGGTAAGCACGTTCATCACCGGGCCGGCAATGGCCACCAAAATCCGCTGATACCTCGGCCGTAGATTAAACTGCTCGGCGGGCGGAATATCACTCGAGCCCTCGCCTTCGATCGCGGCGTTTGACTCGTCACCGCCGAGTTTCACGTAACCGCCAAGCGGGATGGCAGAGAGGCGATAATCTGTGTGGCCCCACTTCTTACCAAACAAGCGCGGTCCGAAACCGACTGAAAATGTCTCAACTCTGATCTTAAAAAGCTTCGCCACTATAAAATGGCCAAACTCGTGAATGACCACCGCGGAGCCCAGAATAAAGATGAATGCTGCCGGATATAGTAGATAGTTCATTTAACGAAATCTCTTCCCTTTCGAGCCACTGGTTGGCGTTCCTGCTTCGCCGGAACGGGTAAATCTCGCCTGAAAGGCGATACTCCGAACCAGTTCAGAATCGAGTTTACGCGGCGTCTAATGGCTCGTCAAACCGTTCCTTCGGCCACCAGGCGGGAACTTTTTCGAAGTTTTTCGATTTTCAGATGGGCCGCCAGCCGAGCAGCCTTGTCGGCTTCGAGGATAGGGGCGAGTTCAGTCGCCGGCTGCGTATCGTGAGCATCCATTACAGCTTCGATGATTTGGGGAATGTCAGTGAGAGAGATTTTTTGGTCAAGGAAAGCGGGCACCGCTACTTCGTTTGCGGCGTTCATGGCTGCCGGGAGGGTCCCGCCTTCGCGCAAGGCTCGATAGGCAAGTTCGATACAGGGAAAACGCTGAGTATCAGGGGCTTCGAAGTGGAGACCGGACAGCGCCGCCAGATCGAGTGGGGGCAGTTCGCACGCGTGGCGTTCGGGATAGGTCAGGGCATATTGAATCGCATGGCGCATGTCGGTCACGCCCATCTGTGCGATTACCGACCCGTCAACGAGTTCAATCATTGAATGAACTACAGACTCGGGGTGAACCACAATCCCGATTTCATCGGAGGCGAAACCAAACAGCCAGTGAGCCTCGATGACTTCCAACCCCTTGTTCATCAGGGTTGCAGAGTCGATAGTGATCTTCGCCCCCATGTTCCAGGTAGGATGTCGCAACGCTTCGGCAACCGTTGACGTTTCCATTTGCGATTTGGTGGCTGTGCGAAAGGGGCCGCCGGATGCGGTTAACACGATGCGGCGAACTTCTGAGCGCTTCTCACCGCGCAGGCATTGATGCAACGCATTGTGTTCTGAGTCTACCGGCAACAGCTCAGCGCCCGATTCGCGCGCAGCTTTGGTCATTAACTCGCCGGCCATCACGAGGGTTTCTTTGTTGGCTAGAGCCACTCGCTTCCCTGCTTCAAGGGCCCGCAACGTAGGCACAAAACCCACTGCGCCGACTGTAGCTGAAACAACAATGTCAGCCTGAGGGTGAGTTGCGACTTCAATCAGACCCGGTTCGCCCACCAGGATGCGCGGTAAACCCAGATCAAGATCAAAGAGCCGAGCACGCAGTTCGTGGGCTGCGCCTTCTGAATCAACCGAAACCAGTTCGGGCAGGTGTACCGCAATTTGCCCAGCCAGCTCCGCCACATTGTGACCCGCTCCTAGTGCCACAACACGAAAGCGCTCACCGCCGAGCGATTCAATCACTCTTAGAGTGTTGCAACCAATCGACCCGGTTGAACCGAGAATTGCGATTCCCTTTTGACGATCGCCAGTCATATCACTCCACTCAAGCAGAACAGACATTCTCGGTCCCGATCCGACTTGCCGAGCTAACCGGCCGGAGTGCTTGTCCAACCTGCGCGGCTCGAACTTCGTAGGGACTTAGGAGATCAATAGTTTGTCCGTTGTCGTTTTTGTAGGATGCGGCAATCACTCGCCATTGCTTACCCTCGCGATAGATCAATTCGAGCGTGGCGTTTATTGTCTTTCGCTCGCCAACCACTTTGAGGCTTAGCTGGGCAGTTCCGTCGCCGTTATTAAAGTTGATACTCCCGGAGACCAGTTTTCCAAATTCCCTGATCTCGCCAATGTCCTCTTTGAGTTGCGCATTATTTCTTAGAAACTCGCGGGACACTTCAGCCGCCTCGCTATTGGAGATTCCATAGAATATCGACCCCACAATGCCACCGATAACGATAAGCACGATCAGTCCGAGCAGGACCACCGCGGCAACCACAATCAGCAGTATCTTCTTAGTAGTCATTCTTAAAATGGGCGGGGGCTGAAATAGAAGTCTGCGAAATAGTAGAGGAGTGGCGCATTGAAGAGCAAACTATCCAGACGGTCAAGAATTCCGCCATGACCGGGCAGGATGTTGGCCGCGTCCTTGGTGCCCGCGCCCCGCTTCAGCGCGCTTTCCGTCAAATCGCCGAGCACGCCTAGAACTACCATCAGGGCGGCCAATGGTAGCGCCCATTTCAATGGCAGCTCGCGAAAGAACCAAAAATGCGCCAGCGTCGCAAACGCCAGGCCTGCTGTGATCCCGCCGGCGACACCTTCCCATGTCTTTCCCGGACTAATTGACGGAGCCAGTTTATGTTTTCCCAGCGCCCTGCCCACGTAGTAAGCGCCGGTGTCAGCGCCCATCAGCACGAGAAAGAAGAACGACAACAGGTGCGCCGCTAATTGTTGTTCAAATCCTGTCCGAACTGCCACCAGATGTCCGCCGAGCAACACTACATACAACACGCCCAGAATAGTGGCCGCGGAATTGGGAATTAATTTATTGAAGGGTGCGCCCTTGAGGGTAGCGGCAACCAGGGTGCTGATGGTCAACACGATAGTGGTCAGAACGATTGTTTGCAGGTCCAGCCTGGGTCTGACCATGGGCGAAGCAAAATAAAAAATCGTAAATAGCGCTGCGCTCCCAAGATATCCGGCCGCGGCATTCGCCTTTGCGCCCTGCTTTGCAGAGAGAACATAAAACTCGTAAAGCCCCAGGGTCATCGCCGCGCCGGCCAGGACGACGAATAAGGGCAACAACCATGAGATCAGGATCGACGCGATCAGAATCGGAAGGGCGATTAGAGCTGTGATGATGCGAGACATCGTGGATTCAGGTAAGAAAGAATTATTCGAGCGCTCGATAGCCAACGCCCCAAACTCGAAGCAGCTGTCTCCATCCGATGCGAACCTCACCGTGCGAGCTACTCCAAATGGGCCAGCTCGCGGCTTCAGTTTGAGGTAAGCTCACTCATTCGCAACCAACTTCAATCCACCGAAGCGTCGATCTCGGCGCTGATAATCAACAATCGCTTCCAGCAGATGCACTCGCCGGAAGTCTGGCCACAAAACATCTGTCACGTAAATCTCACTATAAGCAGCTTGCCAGAGCAGGAAATTTGAGATCCGCATTTCACCGCTGGTGCGCACGAGCAAATCCAGATCGGGCATCGTGCGAGTGTAGAGTTCGTCGGCGATGCGCTCTTCAGTTAACTCGTCCGGGGCGTTTCCTTCATCCATCAGACGTCGCACTGCGGCGCGGGTAGCGTCCACGATCTCGGCGCGGCCACCATAATTCAGCGCCACGGCCAGGGTCATCCCGGTGTTCCGGGCTGTGCGTTCGGTGGCCTTTTCGATTTCTGCGCGGACGCTTTTGGATAGGACTCCAGTGCGCCCGATGGTTTGAAAGCGAATGTTCTGGCGATCGATCTCGTCAAGCTCTAGCCGCAGATAGCGCCGCAACATGCGCATCAGGGCGTCAACCTCATATCGCGGACGCTTCCAGTTTTCTGTAGAAAACGCATAAAGCGTCAACGCCCCGAGGCCCAACCGCGCACCTGTATCAACCGCGGCACGCACCGCCTCGACGCCGGCGCGATGTCCGGCAATTCGCGGTTGAGCCCTTTGCGCAGCCCAACGCCCGTTGCCATCCATGATAATTGCTACATGACGGGGCAGCCGATCCCAGACGATGGACGCGAGAAAACGCTCCTCGCGCGATCCCGCTTCAACCACAGTCGTGAAGTCTGAAAGCATTTTGCTTAAAAGCGACCAGGAATTGGTTCAGGCGATCCAATCACAACGGTTCTGGAAACCTAGCAGTTAATGCCGAAACGGCTGAACTGTTTGAAACAGACTGGCCCCAAAATCCGGTTCTCATTCTTGCTACAAGGATCATTTGTGTCAATGAAGTTGATGGTCTTTCGCTGAATGGTTGAGCGCACCGTTATTCGTAGCGAACGGATTCAAGCGTTAATCCGCATGCCGGGGCGGTGGCTCCGACAAGCGAACGGTCGCCCTGTTCGATCGCAAGCCTGACTATTTGGGCGTCGATTTCTCTGCGGCCTACCGCCAGCAGCGTGCCGGCGATGGATCTCACCATGTATCTCAAGAAACCCTCCGCGCTCACCGTGATTTCTACCACGCCTTGACCCGAGCGCTCGTCCACCGTCTGCGAAACTTCGCATCGCGTAACCTTGCGCACCTTGGATTCGGCATCCGATTGTGCCGATGCAAACGCGCTCCAGTCGTGTTCTCCAGCAAACATTATTGCGCCCTGACGCATTCGCTCCAGATCAAGACTTCGCGCCTCATGATGAGCATAGCGAACCAGAAACGGAGATATCACTCGTTCATTGACAACCCGGTAACAATAGGTTTTCTCGCGCGCTGAATACCTGGCGTGGAAATCATCGGCGACGACTTCCACGTTCATGATGCGCATGTCTTTCTCAACATTCCCGTTAATCGCTGCGCGAAGCTTCGGTGCGGTGATTTCTCGTTGCAGGTTTACGTTGGCGACCTGGGCGGCGGCGTGGACACCAGCGTCCGTTCTGCCGGAACCGTGAACCACAACCTCGCTGCCCTCGATTAGCGAAAGGGCTCTGGTCAATTCACCTTGGACGGTCCGCAACTCATTCTGCATCTGCCAACCGTGAAAGTCTGTGCCGTCGTATTGGATTGTAAGCTTGAAGTTCAAATCTTCGATTCTGAATTTAAGTTCTTGTCGGCGGCCTTAGCCCCAGGTCTATACCTTACGGCTCCCTGGTTTTACCGCCACGTTTCCCTGGGCGCAGGCCTCACAAAGCGCAGGATCTACGGAGGGCACCTTGAGTGTGGCCAGCGCGATTCGCGGCGCCCCGACGTCGGCGCTGCCCGACGAGCGATCGATGATCGAGGCAGCGCCCACAACCTCTGCACCGAGCGCTCGCAAAGCATCAATAGTTTCGCGAGTTGAACCTCCGGTCGTGACCACATCCTCCACCACCAGCACTCGCTCTCCGGGTGCAACTGAAAAGCCTCGGCGCAGCATCATCTTCCCATTCTCACGTTCAGTCCAAATAAAACGCACTCCCAGGGCCCGCGCAACTTCATGCCCAATCACGATTCCGCCGATCGCCGGAGACGCGACTACCTGAATGTCTTCCCCCTGAAATCGCTTTGCCATTGCAGTGCCGAAATTTTCGGCTGCTTCAGGTTGCTGAAGCACTAACGCGCATTGCAGATAGACGCTGCTATGCAGGCCGCTCGTCAGAATGAAGTGGCCTTCCAATAGCGCACCGCTCTTTTTAAACTCTTGAATTACGTCTTCAGATTTCACGGGTGTTCCTTTAAGAGGTATCGAGCAGGGGCCGTGCGCGCTCTCCGTCGATGTAGTTAATCTTATCAGTTGAGACTTCTGCCCTGGCTCTTTAGTTCTCCGACTACGCTGTAAATTCGCTGCGGTTTTCACCTTGAAGACGCAGCCGCGGAGTTTACTCAAAGGGAAACGAAATCAGCACTCTGCGCTGATAGTTCTTCGAATCGTGGTAAACCAAAGTTGCATGTTACAATCCCAAACCGATGCCGCCATATTCGAACCTGGTCTCCGACTCAACTTTCGTTCAGGAAACAATTGATCTCTTGCGAGTTTCTGGTGGCCGGGCCAACGCGTCGCAAATTGTTGATGCAGTTTTTAAAGTATCTCATATCGACCCTGAGTTAGCCGGACTGCTGGTGGGTGATCTCGTCAGAGATGACCGTCGTTTCAAAATCATTGATGACCAGGTTGAATTGCAGATAGACGATTGCGAATCGCGAGTGTTGAGCGAAATCGATTTCGTCGTGGTGGATATTGAAGCTACGGGCGCGAAGATGCCGCCCAACCGCATTATTGAATTAGGCGCGTATCGAATTCGCGGCGGAAAAATCACTGATCATTTCATCACGCTGGTGAATCCTGAGATTTCGATTCCGCGTTTTGTTATCTCACTCACCAGCATTACCAATGAGATGGTTAAGCAGGCGCCACTCTTCGCCGAAGTCGCTCCTCGATGGCTGGAATTTGTTAAAGACGCTGTTTTAATTGCTCACAACGCTCCCTTCGATACTAATTTCATCAACCATGAAATCTCCCGGGTCTATCCCGGTCATCGAATGTTCAATCCTTATCTATGTACAGTCACACTTTCGCGGTACGCCTTACCGGGATTGGTAAATTACCGGCTCGATTCAGTTGCCGACCACTTTTCAATTCCGATTTTTGAACGCCACCGCGCCGGCAGCGACGCCCTCGCGACGGCTGAAGTTTTTTTAAGGATTCTGGAGCGGCTCGAACAACTTGGCGTTAGGGATCTCGCCGCCGTAAGACGTTTTCAGTCCCCACCCGCACCTGAAATCAAGCAGCCCAAAGCGCCCGCTCGCGCCGAGTCGCGCATGCTGCCGCTAGTCTCTGGCGTCTAAACCTTCAGCATCTCCGCTCCCCTCAACTACAGTCGGGTTCTTCTTCAACAGTTTTCGGCCCACGACGAAAAGAATGATCACGGCGGCGAGGCCCAATCCGATCCATGGATAGTATTTTGCCAGCACTTCTTTGGCCTGTGCACCGTAACGAATCGCCAGATAACCCTCGAGCAGAAACCGGAACAAGCGGCCGCAGAAGATGGCAATGGTGAAGCGGATCAGGCTGAAATTAAAAACCCCCGCGGTTATGACAAACAGCTTGAACGGAAATGGGGGAGGCACCAGAGAAGCTACGAGCACTGACAACACATCGTAACGTTCGATGAGCTGTTTCACTCGCTGCTGCTTGGCCGGAGAAAACCTCCGCAGCGCTCGGCTCCCGGCCCGGCGTGAAATGTAGTAGAGGATAACGCACCCAATCGTCGAACCCGTGGTCGCCAGCAACGCATACGCGATCATGAGTCGCGGATGCGCAGTGGTCAGGAGGATCATCAGCGCATCCGCACTGCTCGGCAAAGGCACAAACGAAGAATCAAGCAGGGCGACGGCGAACAGACCAAAAGGCCCGAGAGTGATGAAAAACTCGGATAGTCGCGCGAGCTTGCCGGTGGTTTGTTGAAGAAGAATGTTCAAAATCGAATCCCTAACCTGTCATAGTTTCTGGGTTTCTGGGTTTCAGTACTCACACGGCTGCCACTTTGGGCCCGGTCTTTCGTCGTTTGAATAACAGATAGACAATCGCCGCCACAACCGCCGCGCCCGCCGTTACACCGAGGATTACCGCGCCGTGGTTTCTCATAAACCATAGCACCCGATGGCCAAAATAAACCGCCAGAATACCTTCCACATAATAGCGAAAGGATCGCGCGATTAGGATTGTCAGCAAAAACTTCCAGCGCGGGTATTCAAGTGTGCCTGCGGTCGCCACGAAAATCTTAAAGGGTAACGGCGGTGGCAGAATTGCGGGTATCGCGATCGCAAAAACTCCAAACTTTGCATAAGCGCGTTCGACCCGTTCGATACTCTCCGGCTTGAAGCGCTTGCGCAAAACCGCCTGGCCGCCGCGCCGCATGATCGAATACAAGAGCCAGCAACCCAACACAGATCCGATCGCCGCAAACAGTGGGAAATAGAAAGCGGCGCTGGGATACTTGTAGCACCGGCCTACCACGAGATAGTCGTTTATCTCAGGCAGCGACAGCAGCGATGAATCAAGAGCGCCAATTAGGACCATCGCCGGCGCGGCGATGTAAAGCGGAAGGCTGATTACATTGTGCTCAAGCCAACTGGCGACTGAACTTAACCAATTAAACATAAGTGACAAGTGATAAGTGACAAGTCAACCAAAGAGACGCAGCCAGTATCCGACCCTGACTAAGCACTCACTTTTCACTATTCACGGTCTTTCTTATTTGGCGGGAGCAAAAATGGAAGGAGTGTCATAGGTCACGCCGACCGTGACGCCGCTATCGTGCGTGAAACGGGTCAACCCTTTTATTCCGGCAAAATCAAAACGAAGACCTGATGCCCGGACCTGCATTCCTAAACGAGCTTCAGCCTGCGACTCGGTGCCCAGCGGCCCGTCGCCAGGACGAGTGTTAGCGCGGCCATTAACTTCACCGGCGATACTGAACTGGCGATTGACGCGAAAGATTCCTGCCGCGCCGTAGGTCACAACATCATTCTGGGAAAACAACTGCGTCGGCGCGGTTAGGATGGCGATCCCGAGATTGCCGAAAGTGTTCAAGCGGCCATCTTTCCCGAATTTTTTACCAAACAACACCGAGCCAAAAGCGTTTGTTTGATTCAGTCCAATTCCGGTCGTTTGATTTGAATTCGGGAGCTGCACGCCAAAACGAAATCCGAGGGATGGTCCGCGGCGCGTTTCATTGCGAAGCTTGATCTTGGTTGCGAGCGTGAAATCACCGGTATCGTTTGCCGAATTTGCGCCGGGCGCCAGCGACAGATTGACCGCTGATGGTCCTCTTGAATTAATGCTGAGGTAGTTTTGGGCCACGCCTTCGATCTGAAATTCGACGTTGGGAGAAAATCCTATGTTGATGCCAATGACGCCCACTCGGGTGAGGTCGCCCGTTAGTCCGGAGACGGTGTATCGGGCGCCTTGCAGAAAATCGATCCCGGCTTCAATGCGCATGGATCCCGGCGGGATGATATCCACATCCTCGGTGATCAACGGCCGTTGCTGCGCGCGCGCCACGCCGGCGCAACCAATAGATATCAGGATGGCGCAACAAAGTGACAAAAAGTTTGGCCTCGACATGGGTCGGATTGTAGTCGCTTGAGCCGAAGACCGTCAACGCTGTCGGCCCGCCAACACGATTACTTCTAACCGAAACCCATATTCGCCTGTGCTACTATCGGCGCCAAATTCACCACGAGGTTAACCTTCATGAAACGCAGGTTTGCAGTCCGACTCTCGATCGTCCTTCTGCTGGTGCTCTCATTCCGTGCAAGTTTGCCTCTCCTCCCCTCGGCTTCGTCTTATGCAACTTCTCAAATAGCTTCGGTTCCCAACACCAGGACAATTGAATTGACCGGTTTGATGGATCGGGTGACAGTCCGGCGGGATGAGCGCGGCATTCCCTACATCGAAGCAAAGAACACCGACGACTTATATTTCGCTCAGGGCTTCGTAACCGCCGGCGATCGCCTTTTCCAGATGGACCTCGGCCGGCGTAGTGCACGCGGTGAACTTGCGGAAGTGCTCGGAAATCAAGCATTGGAAGAAGACAAACGACACCGTCGATTTGGCTTCGCCCAGGTGGCGGAGGCCGAAGTGGCCCAGGCAAGTCCTGACGATCGAAAAGTACTTGAAGCCTACGCAAAAGGCGTTAACGCCTACATCGGCACGCTCGACGCCAAAAGCCTGCCCCCGGAATTTCAGATTCTTCAGTACCGGCCCAGACCGTGGACCGCAGCCGACTCGCTAGTGATTCCAAAGCTTTTCTTCGAGACGCTTTCTACCAGCTGGCGTCTCGACGTGATGCGCGAAGCCCTTTCAGGCTTACCACCCGAGAAGCTGGCAGGCTTGCTTCCCGAAAGATCGCCAATCGACGTCCTGGTTGTCGGCAATGACACGAAGCCCGCGCGCAAAAACTTATCGCGCAGAGAAACATTGAAGGCTTTCCCCAACAGTCGGGGTTCGGCATGGAACTCAGAAGCCGCCGCATTAATGATGAGAAACATGGTTGAGGATGCGGCAGTTGAATCGCGTTCACTGGCCCGCGTCGGACTTTATGCCGAGGCGCTGGCCGCCAGCAACAACTGGGTGGTCAGCGGCAGGCGGACGGTCTCTGGCAAGCCTTTGTTGGCTAATGATCCCCACTTGGCTCCTTCAGCGCCGCCTGTGTGGTACATGGTCCATCTGAGTGCTCCTGGTATTCGAGTCGCCGGTGTCACCTCTGGTGGAATTCCCGGAGTGGTCATTGGTCATAACGAGCGCATAGCCTGGGGATTCACGAACGTCGGCCCGGATGTTCAGGATCTTTATGTGGAAAAGTTTGATCCCAACAACCCGCAGCGATATCTGACTCCCGCCGGCTGGCGCGACGCCGAGATACGCCGCGAACAAATCAAGGTTCGAAAGGACTTCGTCAGCACCAGTACCGACACGGTTGATCTCGAAGTCACTGTCACCCGGCATGGACCGATCATTTATGAGAATGCCGGCAAGCGTTACGCGCTGCGATGGACAGCCATCGATCCACAACTAAACAAAGGCATTGGGCTCGAAAATCTGAACCGCGCGCGCAACTGGAAGGAGTTTACCGCGGCCATTAGCAACTATACCGGGGCCACTCAGAACATGGTGTATGCGGACGTTGATGGCAACATTGGCTATTACACCGCAGGCGTGGTTCCGATCAGGAAGTCAGGCGATGGAAGTCTTCCTTACGATGGTTCGACAGATGCCGGAGAATGGACCAGCTTCATTCCATTTAAAGAGCTACCCCATCTGTTCAATCCACCCTCGGGCCTTATCATCACAGCGAATCAAAGAATAGTAGGCGCCAGCTATCCTCACTTCCTGACTCATTCGTGGGCCCAGCCATACCGCGCAAAGCGCATCTCCGACCTGCTGAACAAAAGGCCAAAGCTCGACGCGGACGATTTTCGGGCGACGCTGGGCGACGTTTATTCCATCGCCGGAGTGACCTTCACGAAGCAAGCCAGCAGGATCCTGCGACCTCAGTTGACGCCGGCAGACGACAGTCTGCGCAAAGCGCTGGGGGCAATGGATGCCTGGGATGGCCGTCTCACGGCTGAGTCGAACATTGCTCCACTGATCACGCAGATGCGCATCGCTTTTCGCACCCGGATCATCAACGCGGCGATCGGAGCTGAGTTGGCCAAATCGTTTGGCTGGTCGAATTTCGATACCACGCTTGACCGGATTCTCACTGAGCAATCGGCTGCCTGGTTGCCGCCTGAATTTAAAAGTTATGGAGAACTCTTGCGAGTTTGTCACACAGACGCGCGTCAGGCGTTAACCAAAAGCCTGGGCGGAGACGAGTCAAACTGGACCTGGGGAAACATGGTAAAGTCGCGATTCTCGCACCCCCTGGCTGCGGTTCCGCTGATCGGACTCCAGTTTACTATTCCGCCTTTCCCGCAAAATGGCACACCATTCATGCTGGGAGCGACAGTGAACGTGGGGTCAGCAGTCTCGATGCGGCTCATCGCAGATCCGGGCGATTGGGATAAAACTCAACACGGAATCACACTGGGGCAATCTGGGTTGCCTGCCAGTCCTCACTGGAAAGATCAACTCGATGACTGGCGCGCGGTTACCCCGCGCGTGTTTCCATTTACCCAGTCCGCTATCGCGAAAGCTACAAGAGAAACGCTAACGCTGGAACCCAAAAAATAACGCGGCCATTATCTCTCACATATTAAATTGTGCGGCCTGACGATGAGCGCAGGGTTATAAATGAATACTGAACGGTCCAGCGAAACCTGGCGCGTTTTCTGTGCCATCAACCTACCAGAGCCGGTGCGTCAACTAGTGGCGGGGCAAATTTCAGAACTGCGACGTTTGGTGCCCGAAGCTCAGGCGAGCTGGAGCCGTCCGGAGAATATTCACCTCACGCTGAAGTTCTTCGGCGAACTACCGCTCGCTGAGGTTGAAAACGTCACAATCGCAGCAAGACGCGCCGTAGACGGATTAGCGCCTTTCGAAATTCAAGTTGGCGATACCGGCATTTTTCCATCGCACGGTTCGCCGCGAGTGTTGTGGCTCGGCGTTGACGACTTCACCGGGCGACTCGCACAACTTCACGCACGGGCTCGAAGGCGAATCAGCATCATGGGGATTTCAGACAGAAACACGCCCCTTCAGGCCACACCTGACCCTCGGGAGATTGCGGCAAACGGACCATCGAAGAAATCAACGCGGTCAGGATGTTCAGGCTTCGCGCCGACTGGCTGCGGCTCACGAAGCAATTATATTTGAGAGAGTTGGGATTACTGTCGCTGAGTTGTTAGTGATCAGAAGTGAATTGAGTCAGGCAGGGGCGCAGTATACGGTGCTAACCAGACACCAGCTGGCAAAGTCCGACAAGCCATAGACGATCTAGAAAACCTCCACCTCCAAACTAAAGTTTGGCGGTCTTTAACTAACGTCCAAGTTCACGCGGTCGCGGTGGAGTGTCGCCACTCTCACCCGTTTGCGACAAAACTTCCTTGAGCGCTCCGATACTCGATAACATGGCCGACGTCTCCACCGGCATGAAAATGACCTTTGAGTTGTTGGTCCGGGTCATGTCTCGAAGGCTATCGATGTAGCGGGTGGTGATCAGATATTGACCGGGATCGCCGCCGGGTATCGCTTGAGCGATTCTGTTAATCGCTTCCGATTCGGCTTCAGCATTCCGGAGTCGAGACTGGGCCGCGCCTTCTGCCTGTAGAATCGCTGCCTGCTTTTCACCTTCCGCTCGGGTCACTGCCGCCTGCTTCTCGCCTTCCGCCCGTGTGATCGCCGCTTGCCGCTCGCCTTCCGCCTGAATTACGAGTGCGCGCCGGTTTCGCTCCGAGGTCATCTGCTTTTCCATCGTGATCCGCACATCCTCCGGCGGATTGATGTTTTTTACGTCGACCCGGGTCACCTTCACCCCCCACTTATCGGTCGCTTCGTCAAGAATCAGTCGCAACTTGGAATTGATCTGATCGCGATTTGAGAGTGTGTGGTCGAGATCCATCTCGCCCATTACTGCTCGCATTCCGGTAATTGTAAGCTGCACGATGCCGCCCACCAGGTCGTTCATTTCATAAACAGCTTTGACCGGGTCAGTGATCTGCCAATAGACAACCGAATCAACGTGGATGGTAACGTTGTCGCGCGTGATCACCGGTTGCGGCGGAAGATCGATGTACTGTTCGCGCAGATCGATTGAAGTAATCCCCGGCCTCGTATTAGTCCAGTAAACCGCGCGTGGGCGATCAAGAAACGGAATTAGGATGTTGAGGCCGCCGCTCGCGATCTTGTCAAACCTGCCAAGCCGTTCGACGAGCATCACCGTGGCCTGAGGAACAATCCGGATCGTTTTCACTGCAATTATCAGCAGCACAATCGCCAGGAAACCAAAAAAGAGGAACGCCATTACTGAAGAAACGGGATCCATAAATAGACTCCTAAGATTAGTTCGCCCGGGTTGATCAAAATCGGCTGAGACTATATCGGATTTGCCAACTGTCCGACAAATTATGGTCATGCACAACCGGGTCCCAACACCCGCGCTAGCGGTTGGTGCTGACCCAATTGGCGGGGGGCATCCATCCGCCCACGGCCTGTTCAATAATTCCTGCCGCAGCCAGCACCGCCCCTTCAGCAAACGGCCGACCTATAACTTGAACTCCAATCGGCCAGCCTTCAGCTGATCGCCCCACCGGCACCACCGCCACCGGTAAGTCGAAGGCATTGAATGTTTGCGAGTAGCTGAAGGCTTTAAAGGTGCTCATCAATTGATCTCCAACTCCAACTTTAAGCGCGTCGTGCGCGAATGCCGGTACTGCTCCAACCGGAGCGAGCAGCAAAGGTGTCGCCTCCATCCACGAAACCAGCTCGGATCTCAGCCGATCTCTTTCACGCCAGGAGCGGATGTAATCGTCGAGCGTTGCCGGAGGTGTGTCGTTAGCGGTGGCTAACCTCCAGCGCACAAATGCGCCGGCTTCGTTCTCCCGGCCCGCATACACTTCTCGAAGCACCACCACCGAGGCCGGCGAGAAAAGTTTGAGCCAGAATTCGTGGCCGCGTTCAATCGCAGGTGGTTTGCCTTCTTCCACGTTCAGTCCAGCCTCAGCCAGCACACGGGCAGCTGTCATCACCGCGGCGCGGGTCTCGGAAGTTACGGGCGCAACGCCATCATCGGTGTACCAGGCGACCCGCCGATCAGACATGGCATGAATCAACGATTCTAAAGATTCCGTAATCGAAGGTAATGAAGTTTGCGTTCCAGCGAGGACGTTGAAGACGATGCGGAGATCGGAAACTGTGCGCGCCATTGGGCCAATCACCGACCCCAAAGCGTATGGCCCACGAGAAGCGGGAAACTGTCCCTCGCCCGGCACCTGGCCTACCGTTGGCTTAAGTGCGGCGATACCGCAAAAGTGTGCGGGAATTCGCACAGAACCGGCAAGATCACTACCGATTCCCACGGGCGACATACAAGTGGCAATAGCAACAGCTTCGCCGCCACTCGATCCACCGGTAGTTCGGGACGGATCGTGAGGGTTTGTGGCGCGACCAAAGACGGGATTGTCCGTGTTGTAGTCCATCGCCATCTCGGCGGCATTGGTTTTGCCGAGAATGATTGCGCCGGCAGCTTTTAACCGAGCCACTGCCGGAGCGTCATGTTCAGGAACAAAATTCGCGCGGATAGGCGAACCGCTGGTGCTGCGAAGCGCCGCGGTTTCGATCGTGTCCTTGATGGTGATCGGTACCCCGTGCAGCGCTCCAAGCGAGTCGCCCCGGATCACCGCCTCTTCCGCCGTTTTTGCTGTGGCTATCACATCACTAGCAAGCGTAACGATGGCGTTTAGCTTTGGATTAAGTTGCTCGATGCGATCCAGATACGCTGCGACAACTTGAACCGGCGAAACTTGCCGGTCACGAATCAGACGCGCTAGTGTGGTTGCGCTATGGGTCGTTATTTCATCCATCGTGGATTACTGCTTTTGGAGGGGCGCTAAGCCCGCTCCCTTCCTGCAAAAATTCTGACGCGTAAATTACAAGGGCAAGCGGTTGAATAATACGCAGCCAACACCAGAGAAACTAATTTTCTCAAGTTTGGAAAGGGCCATTGCTCGCGCTGCATCGAATGCGTTCTTAAGGTAGTTTGGCATTTTCACCGCTTCTCACTATAATTTCCTTGCTCTGAAAAATCTCAATTACAACCTGCGTAAGTTTGGACCAGCGGCTTCAGGCAAGGGTTCAACTGCAAAGGAGCGCGCGCTTGGCGATACCATTGAGCCGGACCTTTGTCCTGCGCAAACTTCATCAGCTTTCCGGCATCGTGCCACTTGGCCTCTTCGTGTTGGAACATTTCTACACAAACTCGAAGGCGTTTAAGTGGCGCCGGGGATTTCAACGAAGCCGTCAGAGATCTTGCAGTCGATTCCCTATATTCTTTTCATAGAGATCGGCGGAATCTTTATACCGCTCATCTATCACGCCGTCTATGGGCTGGTGATCACGATGGAAGCGCGGCCGAATAATCTCGACTTATCCATATCCGCGAAACTGGTTTTATCTGATCCAGCGACTCACCGGCGTGATTCTCTTTTTCTTTATTCTGTTTCATGTGCTCAATTTCCGATTTGGCATGATCCCGGGACTGAATACCGTCTCGGTGGCCCATGCGCCTGACCAGGCGTTTGAAATCGTCGCTCGCGAGTTTCGCATGGTGCCGATCTTTTTGCTCTACATGGTTGGCATCACGGCCACGGTTTGGCATCTCGCCAACGGCATTTGGTTGTTCATGGTCGACTGGGGAATCACTATTGGTGAACGCGCGCAGCGGTTGACCGGTTACGCCTGTATCGGCTTTGGAATATTTCTGCTTGCTTGTCGGCATTAATGCAGCGGTTGCTTTTATTCGACCTGGTGGACTGTTGGGAGGGATCCTCTAAACAGATGGCATCAAATGGAACCAAGATCGCGATCGTAGGTGGCGGGCTCGCCGGACTGGCAGCGGCCATGCGAATTGCCGAGAAGGGCCATGCAGTTGATCTCTTTTCCGTAGTCCCGGTGAAGCGCTCTCATTCAGTTTGCGCTCAGGGCGGCATCAACGGAGCTGTCAACACCAAGGGCGAAGGCGATTCCACCTGGGAACATTTCGACGACACGGTTTACGGAGGCGACTTCCTGGCGAACCAACCGCCTGCGAAAGCCATGTGCGAAATGGCGCCCGTCGATCATTTACCTGTTTGATCGCATGGGTGTTCCCTTCTCGCGCACGCCTGAGGGCTTGCTGGATTTTCGACGTTTCGGCGGAACCAAACACCATCGCACCGCGTTCGCCGGCGCCTCGACGGGCCAACAGTTGCTCTACGCCCTCGACGAACAGGTACGACGTTTCGAAGCAGCTGGAAAAATCCGCAAGTTTGAGCACTGGGAAATGATGTCACTCGTGCTCGACGATGCTCAGGTTTGCCGCGGGCTTAGTCGCGATGAACTTGCAGACGCTCGAGTTGAAAGCGTTTCCGGCAGATGCCGTGATCATGGCCACTGGTGGGCCGGGTTTGGTTTTCGGCAAATCGACCAACTCGATGGTTTGCACCGGCAGCGCCGTGGCGGCTTGTTATCAACAAGGCGCGAAGTATGCGAATGGCGAATTCATTCAGGTGCATCCCACCTCGATTCCCGGCGAAGACAAACTGCGCCTGATGTCCGAATCCGCGCGCGGTGAAGGCGGACGAGTTTGGGTACCGCGAAACCCGATGGACACCAGATCGCCGTCGTCAATTCCGGAAAACGAGCGCTGGTATTTCCTCGAAGAGAAATATCCGGCTTACGGCAATCTCGTCCCGCGCGACATCGCAACTCGCGAAATTTTTCAGGTCTGTATTGAAGGCAAAGGTGTCGGCGGCCGAGAATCAGGTCTACCTCGATGTTTCGCACATCCCGGCTGAAACCCTCGATCGAAAGCTGGGCGCGATTCTGGAAATTTACGAAATGTTCGTCGGCGACGATCCGCATCACGTGCCAATGCGCATCTTCCCCGGGGTTCACTATTCGATGGGCGGACTCTGGGTTGACTACAACCAGCGCACTAATATTCCCGGCTTGCTGGCCGCCGGCGAATGCGACTATTCAATTCACGGGGCGAATCGTCTGGGCGCAAACTCGCTTAGTCAGTTGCGTCTATGGAGGCTTTATCGGCGCTCCGGCGGCTATCGAGTATGCAACCAATGTGGAACGCAACGGCGCTGACGCTTCGGGGATTTACGATCAGGAATTAAGACGGCAGCAGGAAATCAACGATTCGTTGATCAAGCAAAGCGGCACTGAAAATCAGTACACGCTCCATCACGAGATGGGCAAGTGGATGACAGACAACGTTACTGTCGTCCGCTATAACGACAAACTCAAGGAGACTGACAACAAACTGCTTGAGTTAATGGATCGCTACAAGCGCATTTCGATCAACGATTCCAACCTGTGGGCCACAATGGCTCTGCCGCATGCGCGTCACCTGGATAACATGCTGGAATTGGCGCGAGTGGTCACTCTTGGCGCTCTAAATCGCAACGAATCGCGCGGCGCCCATTACAAACCGGATTTCCCGGATCGTGACGACGAGAATTTCCTGAAGACAACGATTGCCGAGTATTCAGGCGAAGGGCCGACAATTTCCTACGAGCCGGTCGATGTCTCGCTAATACCGCCACGCAAGCGTGATTACAGCAAGGCCAAGAAAGAAACGGCGAAAGCGTGAAGCGCCACGAAGGCGCAGAGACTCAGATCCTATGTCCAAACAAGAAAACACATCCAGGACCAACCGCGTTCCGCCGAAGAGTGTCGAGATTCATATCAAGCGCCGGGCGAATCCCGATTCGCCATCTTATTGGGAACAGTTTGAAATTCCGTATCGTCCGAATCTCAATGTCATTTCCTGCCTGATGCAGATTCAGGCAAATCCGGTCACCAAAGAAGGCAAACAAACCACGCCTCCTGTGTGGCAAATGAATTGTCTGGAACAGGTGTGCGGCATATGTACGATGGTCATTAACGGGCGCGCGCGACAATCCTGCTCCGCGTTGGTCGATAATCTGGATCAGCCCATCAAACTTGAACCAATGCAGAAGTTTCCCAATGTCCGCGATCTCGTCGTTGATCGCACGCGGATGTTTGATCACCTCAAGCAGGTCAACGCCTGGATCGAACTTGATGGAACTCACGACCTCGGACCCGGCCCCCGCATGGACCAGGACGACGTGCAGGAGCGGTATGCATACTCCCGTTGCATGACGTGTGGTTGTTGCCTCGAGGCCTGTCCGCAATATGACGACGACAACTACATCGGCCCGCAGGCGATCGCCCAGGTACGCTTATTTAACATGCATCCCACCGGCGAGATGAGCCGCGACGCGCGTCTCGAAGGCATTATGGGCGAGGATGGGATCACTAACTGCGGCAACGCCCAAAACTGCATCAAAGCCTGTCCGATGGGTATACCGCTGACGCGGGCAATTTACGAGGAAAACCGCGAAACCGTGGTCCACGGGCTTTTTGGCTGGCTGAAAGGCTAACCGACGATTTAGTCTCAGATTGGATTGCTGAGGTAGGTTGAATTTCAGTGAGCTGGAGCTGGCTGAATAACGAAAAGCCCACTCCGAAAGCGAAGGAGTGGGCTTTTCATCTCTAAGGCGCGGGACTAACTAGCAAAAGACTTCCAGGTCGCTAACGTCGAAACTAAACTCCCAGCACGTCAATCAGTTCCTGCACCGCAGCAGCGCTCTTCTGGAGCGCGATGCGCTCCTCGGCCAGCAGGTTGATCTCGATGATCTGTTCCAGCCCGCGCGCGCCCAGTTTGCATGGCACGCCGACGTAGAGGCCGTTGATTCCGTACTCGCCTTCGAGATAAGCCGCGCACGGCAGGATCTTTTTCTTGTCCTTCAGAATCGCTTCCGTCATCTCCACGGCTGCCGCAGAAGGCGCGTAGTAAGCCGAACCAGTTTTCAAGCAGCGAAACAATTTCGGCGCCGCCGCCCGCGGTTCGTTTCACGATCGCATCAATCTGATCTTTGGGCAGCAGTTCAGGAATTGGAATGCCGGCGCAAGTCGAAAAGCGCGGCAACGGCACCATCGTGTCGCCATGTCCGCCCAGCACAAAGGCGGTCACATTTTCGACTGAAACATCCAGCGCCTCCGCCAGAAAACAACGCATGCGCGCCGAATCGAGCACGCCGGCCATTCCGATCACACGATGCTTCGGGAAAACCGGAGCGGCGAAATGCTACCTGGCACATCGCGTCGAGCGGATTTGAAACGATGATCAGAATCGACTCCGGCGAGCGGCTTACAACTTCGTCTACGACCTTCGAAACGATGTCGGCGTTAGTCTTCAGCAGATCATCGCGACTCATGCCCGGCTTACGCGGTAGTCCGGCAGTAATGATGACGACGTCGGAATTCTCCGTGCCGTCGTAGCCGTTCAGTCCCTTTAGCCTGACATCGAAGCCTTCAATCGGCGCCGCCTGGGCCAGATCGAGGGCTTTGCCCTGCGGCACGCCCTCGACGATATCGACCAGGAATACGTCGCCGAGTTCTTTTGCCGCCAGCCAATGCGCGGCGGTCGCGCCGACGTTGCCGGCGCCTACCACCGTTATCTTATTTCGCGCACCCATGTTTTTGATTCCTTTCCGGATCGGGAGGCAGACCCCTTCTCGGGCGGTCGGTTCCCGCATTATTCGTAGTCATTAGTGCCAGAATTGAAAGACCGCGAGTTTATAGGTCTCTCAAAGAGAGTGTCAAGAAAGCAATCGCGTTTCAAGCACACGCGACATCTACAACACGGCGGAATTTATCAGCGACTTGGCATCGCGTCTTAACAACCGCGTCCAGATTTCAACGGATGCGATGGTTGCCTATCCAGAAGCGATTGAACGCGCCTTTGGTCGGGAAGTGGATTACGCGCAGATTGTAAAGTCCTATTCGTCGGAGGATGGTAAGTACAACAATCAAGAGCGCAAGTACAGCCAACCGCGCATCAAGTCCAGCGAGAAGATTTGGATCATGGGAACGCCAAACCCGAAAGAGGTTTCAACGAGCTACGTTGAACGGCTGAATGCTTCTACTCGCCTACACGTCAAGCGCCTTAATCGTCTGACACTAGCATTCTCAAAGAAGTTCGAAAACTTTGAAGCGGCGGCTGCGCTCAACTTCGCGAGCCACAATTTCGTCAAGTCGCATCGCACTCTGAAAATGACGCCAGCAATGGCAGCGGGTGTCGAGCGTAAGTTTTGGTCATACGGCGATCTAGTGGAGGCGGTGTCGTGACTGATTACATCCTCCAGCTAATCCAAGCGATCCGCCGACTACACGGCTGCAAAGCCACATATCTGGAAACGGTGCCGGTAGTAGAGGAGTTTAACGGCGAAACACTTTGGCATGGCGATGTTGAGGTTTTTAGTGTCAACCATCGTCGAGCTAAGCGGGCCTATGCATGGGCACACGCTCACGGAAAGAACGACAAGAGCAAAAGGTTCGTAGCGGTTTTAGAAATACCGCCCGTTGATTCGCCGCAAACTGCGGTCAAGGTAGCAATAGCATCGGAGATAAAGAATGCCGGGAAAAACAAAACTCCTAAAGTGGGACGCCCAAGTTTAGGCAAGGATGCGCGGAGCTTAGTACTGCAATCGCGTGTACAAGCCGAAGAAAAGAAGGCTTATCAAAAGCAAGCCAAAGCGGAAGGTAAAGACCTTTCAAATTGGGTGCGCGAGACATTGAACCAAGCGATCAAGGCGTGATAGGTTTTAGTTGGCGGGGGGACATGGGGATCGAACCCTACCGCGTCCACGGACCCTTTGGATGTAAATTCCATTACGTGCACCAGCACAAGGGATGCCCTCCGCTATTTTTTCCTATTCCTCATCCTCCTCCTCTAAATCAGGAAAGAGATTTCCTTGTGCGTGGGCGTTTGGATCGGCGAATGCTCTCTCAAACAGACCCTTAAATGTGCGCCAACTACTCGACACCTTCATTAGGGTTGTAACTATCGCTACTTGTTTGGTTAGGTGCGGATCACCAACGTCCTCAGTCAGAAATCTATAGAGCTTGTGCTTCCTCTGCGATTTTTCATTAGCAGGATTCTTTTTCCTAAGTTCTTCCCTCACGCCGGGAGGCAGTTTCTTGTAGATCAATTCGTCTGTCAGTTTCCCTGCGTAACGTGGGCCTTTGGGCGAACCCTTGCCGGATGACAATCGGCGATACTGCCACCCTCTCAAGCGGAACATGTTTTGCCAAAACTCTTCTGGGAATCGCTCGGTGTAAGGCATCAATTCCGGGGCGATGTAGGCCGCTAGGATCTTTTGCAGTTCCTCGCGATCACGTTGCTCTTGATAGCCTGTGGCCTCATCGACTAAAGCCGTGATTCCGACGACGGCCAAACCTCGAATTAGAGTCCGGCACTGTTGGGCGATGTGCCGCTGTTGCACTAAAAGCACCCCCGCGTCTTCTGCTTCTAGAAAGACATTGCATATTTGCGGCAGCAGTTCGGCCTTGTATCCAATTGCGCCTCTACCGGCCCCAGCGGGCTTAAACATAATGGGGGTCAAATTGTTTAGTAAGTCGTTATCAATAAACGGGATAAGGTTCTTCGCGGTCAAAAATACGGGTATTCTCAATTGTTCGTCATATTGACCCTCATATTTGCGACCGCCTTGCGCTTCACCGCGCCGACCGATAGCTCTTAGAACACCCGTGCGAGTAAGGACTCTGATTCCATCCTCTAGCACGGCGCACGGAATGACCGTGTGTTCGCCAATTCTCAAATCGCCTGCATGGGTTGCTTTAATCATCGTTCGTTACCTCTTCTGTAATACTAACCAACAAGTTAAATTCGGTAGGGATCTGCTATCTTGATCTGCTTCACCATACGAGTGATGGTGTTCTTGTTGACGCCTACAGCTTGAGCGAGCACTTCGAAAGGTGGCAATTTTCTGCTTTCCATTACGAGCGCGATTAGCAAATACCATTTCCGCATATCTGTGTGCGTCTTATGAAAGAGCGTTCGAACCGTAACGCTGTAACGAGCGAAACAATCACGGCAATGGTAGCGAGCCTCATGCGGCATTGGGCTATGCCTGCGCGAATTACAAAACGGGCATTGCGGTTGCCCCGACCATCGGAGAGATTCTAGATTGCGTATGCAATCTTCGGCGGTCGGGAACTTTTCAAGCACGTCGGGGAGCCTTGCCATTGCAGAGCGAACTATAGTTGATCCGGCCTCGTGAGTCTCTGCCTGTAACTAGGATAGATTGGCGGTAACTAGGACAAACAAAAAGGCGTCACCGCCTTATGAACGGTAACGCCCTTATGGAAATCTCCCCGAAGGGATTATTGTTCTTGGTTGAGTCCCATAATTTCGTTTAGTTTAAGGCTTCGTATATCGCCGGATGGCGTTTTTATATGATAGGTGATCATGTAATGCGTTGGGCCACCATGGTCATAGCCCTCCCAAATTGCATCTTCGACCGTACCTTTACTGCCATTCGCGTCAATGTTGACCTCTGAGCCGAGCGCGAACGGGAAATCATGGTTTAATGTTGCGTTAACGTCCTTGATGGACACTTTATCTTTTTGCATGTGCCAATTATAAAACCGCTACTCGGGACAAGCAACGTGCCACAGACCACCCGGAGAGCTTTCAAATTAGGACACTACCCCTTTGGCGTTACCACACTACCCCTTGGCGCGGTAGTGGTTCAGTTTGCTTTGAGTTCTTTGCGAATCCCTTTCCGTTCTTTGCGATTTGCTTTGCGTCCTTTGCGGTTAACAAGGTGATAAACCGCCAAGGACGCAAAGGGATTCGCAAAGAGCCGCAAAGTAGAACTGGTCTCGCTTCTAAACTGCGCCAATAACCCCCGGGGCGCACAGCTACGGTTTGTGCTCTGAGCCAACGCAACCCCCTTCGTCCACGGTGCATCAAGACCCGGTTCATGATAGCCTTCCGCATCCACCCCCTGACCGCTTCGCAAAGACCGGCGAGAGTTTCTGAATGTGAGGAATGTTCTCTAAACCTCAGTTTCGCATCGACAATCTCTGCGCATGACAACGTTTGACGACGACTCCCTTGATCCGTTTGATCCATTTCCGGATCCGGTCTCAATTCCTATCACCGATGTCTTCGATCTACACACCATCAGACCGCAGGAAGTTAAATTGGTAGTCGAGGAGTATTTACGCGAAGCTGTGCGCGGCGGCCTGCTCTGCGTCAGGATCATCCATGGAAAAGGAATTGGCGTGCAGCGGGAAATGGTGAGGTCTATTCTCCAGCGCACTTCGTTTGTCTTAGATTTTTCCGATGCGCCACCAGAAGCCGGTGGTTTGGGAGCCACGATAGTGCGATTAAAGAAGCAGCAGATCAGCCCTGACGCCGACTCTACAGCAACCCCTTGATCAACTCATCCAGCGAATCGATATCAACCGGCTTGGTAACATAGGCATCAAAGCCAGCGCCCTTGGCGCCTTCTCGAAAGTCAGTCCCCTGGTGAGCTGTGACCGCGATTACCGTGATTCCTTCCATTCCTTCTGTTGCTCGGATTTTCTGAGTTGCTTCCAAACCATTCATCACCGGCAGACTCAAATCCATGAGGATAACGTGCGGATGGATCCGCTCGGCAACTTCCAGCGCCTGCTCACCGTCTTCAGCCTCGAATACGATATATCCCAATCCCTCAAGAGCGAGGCGCATGAACATGCGCGCATCTTCAGCATCTTCCACGACCAGAACAATTCGATCCCTGGGGTTCTTTTCCGTCATGCTCTAAATCGTGGGTGCCCTGTATCGGAGCCGAACAATTCGGGGTCTCGACTCTGTGGAAATTCCTGTAGTCTGGATGCGATTGACTGTATGTCGCGCTCGGGTTTCTGTCAAGAAAGACCCTGAATTTGATTTAAATCCTGGACAACGCATTGCAATTAAGTCGAACCTTCACGTCAAGCTGAGCGTTAGAATACCCGGAACCGTCAAACTCCCTTGAGAGGCATTAAAAAACCCATGAAGAGAATAGCTTTAGTCATCATCCTTGTCGGAATCGCGGGAATCGTCGGAATCGTTCGTTCGAACTCGAATCCGTTGCGGAGTCTAAACAGCCTGCCCGGAATAATTCACGGGGACAAGAAATCAGATCCGGAAGTGCGCGAAGAGATTCGAAAAAACTACGAGCTCTTGGCAGGCGCCAGGGTTGAGGTTTCCGGCATTAACGGCGCCGTGAAGATAGAAACTGCCGACATCAAGACGGCCGATGTTTTCATCGAACGCACGGGTTCATCCGCGGAGGTTCTGAGCCGGCGCAAGATCATGATCGAGGCGACGGCTAATAGTCTCAAGATTCACGGCGAAGACGGCGACGGAAGTTTAATGGGCCGAATATTCGGTTCATCGCCGTCTGAGAAAGTCACCTTACGATTGCCGCGGCAGATATCGTTGATTGCCAAAGGCGTGAACGGCTCGGTTGTAGCTGGGGAGATTGCCGGGCCGGTCGAGGTCCACGGAATTAACGGAAAGGTCGAAATTGCTCAGAGCGCCGGTTCCGGTGAGTTTAAAGGAATAAACGGAAATGTGTCGGTCGGTTTCAAACAACTCGATTCCAGGGGAATAGACATCAGCGGGATCAATGGCAATATCGAGCTCAAGCTCGACACAAGTCTGAATGCCCACCTCGAAGCCAATGGCATGAACGGAAACGTTACTTCGAATTCACCGGGCGTGGTTATCGAGAAGTCGAAACACGGACGTTACACGGCTCAGATCGGCAGCGGCGGAAACCCAATCTCGGCCCGCGGGATAAATGGAAATATTCGCCTGACGCGGATAACGTCTAACTCCACCGCAGCGGCAGGAATTGGCAGTTAATCAGCTGCTGACCATCAAACCAACGAAACTACTTTATTTTCGAAAACTTGATATCAAGGATTGGATACTCTTTCCAATCCTTGAAATCGTAGTGCCACCATTCGGGTTCGTAAACCGCAAAGCCTTCCGCCTCCATTGCCGCCCGTAACATTTCTCGCAGTCGCTTTGCTTCCGGCGGCGCGCACTCATAATTGATGTGCGAGCGCTCGTTCATCTCGTCGTACTCGCCCGGCATCTTCACCAGCTTGCCGGTCTTAAGATCGAAAAGCGAAAGATCAACGGCACTACCGCGATTGTGTCGGGAACCCTTTGCCGGATCGGCCACGAAAATCTTTTGGTCGGCAGGAGTGGAATCCCAGAACGCCTTGGTAACAGCCCAGGGACGATAACCATCAAAGATCACCAGCCCGTAACCCTGCTGGCGAAGTGACCGGTGCGCGCGGACCAGCGCGTCAGCGGCTGGCCGTTGGAGAAATGCGCGGGCCTGCTTGTAGACCGGCTTACCAACGAAATTATTTTTAGTTGCGTAGCGAATGTCGAGTTTGATCGTAGGATCCAGTTTGACCAGTTCAACCAATTCCGGCGTCCGAAAAGGTCCCGTCTCCGCTGGCGGCTTCTGAGCATTACCGCTGACGCAGAGTGCCAGCAGAAACGCGATTGGCGCACCGGCCGCGAGTCTGCCTGTTTGTAAACCAAACCCAAGACGAGGCATTTTGATAAGCATCGTGATCGTTACCGATGATCCGAAAGTGGATCAGTTGCTCGGCTACACAGCTGCAACCAACCCTGCAATTAGGCACACCCTTACCGAACGCGCTAAAAATCAATCGGCTTGCGGGTCGTCAAGGTCGGAGCATTCCAACTCTTTAACTTTTCATTCCATGATGGAATCGTGTCCTTGAAGAATCGATTCGCCTCGGTCATTCGCTCTCTAAACTCCGGCAAGATCTCTTGAAAATATTGCCTTTGATAAACGGTTGGCGCGGCGTTTGTCCCGTCTACTGAAAAGAAGAGATCTCCGATGCGGTTGGTCACCTGTGATTTTCCGGGAAAGCCCAATCCTTCTGAACGACGCACCAGCCGATCTTCGAGAGCGGCAATTTGTTTCTTGTAATCCTCAAGCGCCTTCATCAATTCCTTGTCCGGTTCCTTGTTAAGATTCTTGACCGTCGTCTCGGCATGCTTGAGTTGTTCCTCAATGCTGTCCAGGTAACGCAACGCAGTGTTGGTTGCAGATTGCATGTCGCGTAGTTTCATTTGCAGATCGAGCTGCGCCTGGAGGTCGGCGAGCGCGACATTAATAGTCGGATCGAGTCGGACGTCAATCGTTTCTGAAAACGTCTTGTCGCCAACGGTTAGTTTTACGGTGTAACTTCCGGGCAGCACTTGTGGACCACGCGGCGGGCCGCTAAAAGCAGTCTCTTCGGCTGAAGGCGGACGCCGTACTTCCGGCCCGCCGTAGCGAAGGTTCCAGGCGACTCGATTCAGGCCCTGCTCGCGTGACGGGCGGGTTAACTCCTGCACCAACTTGCCGCTTTCGTCGAGAATCTCAACCTTGAAAGTGCCTTTGTCGTCGAGTTTATCTTTCAAGTAATAAGTTATCAGCGCCCCATACGATGGATTCGGACCAGTAAAAACCTTGTCCCCAATTCCGTAACGGGTGAAGAAAGACGCGAAGCGCAGACTGGGCCGCACCGGGAAAAGATGCGCGCCGCTATTTACGATCGTGGAAGTCATCCGCTGAACTGGGGTCGCGTCATCGAGGATCCAGACGCTCCTTCCGTGCGTGGCTACGATCAGATCGTTTTCTCGCGGATGAACGACAATATCGTGGACAGCTACATTCGGCATGTTTTTCAAGTTCAGCGGAATCCACTCCCGGCCGCTAGTGAAAGAAGCGAAAAGTCCAATCTCAGTTCCCGCATACAGGAGGCCCGGATTCTTCGGATCCTCACGAACGACCTGCACATAGGCCTTTGCCGGAAGATTGCCGGCCACGGCAGTCCAGGTCTTCCCACCGTCGGTGGTCTTAAAGATATACGGACGAAAATCGTCAAACATGTGCCGGTCAAAAGCTACATATGCAGTTTGGGCACTCACTTTTGACGGTTCGACATGAGATACGGGCGAATTCGCCGGCACGCCACTGAGGTTGCTGATGAGATTCGTCCAGGTCCTTCCACCATCAGTGGTCACCTGGAGATTGCCGTCATCAGTGCCTACCCAAACGTGCCCCTTCTGCAAGGGCGATTCAGCCATACTGATGATCGTGCTGTAATACTCCGCACTCGTGTTTTCGATGGCTATTGGGCCACCAGCGTCTTTCAGTCTCTCGGAATTATTCGTGGTCAGGTCAGCGCTGATTTGTTCCCACGTCCTGCCGAAGTCCGTTGATCTGAAAACTACATTGCCGGCGAAGTAGACGGTGTTCTTGTCATGCGGTGAAGGAATGATCGGTGAGTTCCAGTTAAATCGATACTTCTCACCAATGGCTGGACCATCGCCGCTGCCGCGACCCCAGGGGTTCACTTCCTGCTGTTCGCGGGTGCGGAAATCGGTGCGCAGGATATTTCCGCCCTGCGATTCCGAGAGATACAGATCGGGATCGTCGGCGTTATTAATCACGTAAAAGCCGTCGCCGAAGCTAACCATGCGCCAATCGTCGTTCATGATGCCGGCGGGTTCGCGGGTGCGGCTCGGTCCGGTCCAGGATCCATTGTCCTGCAAACCGCCCATCACGTAATAAAACGGCAAACGGTTGTCGGCGTGGATCTGATAAAACTGGCCCAGCGGAATATTATTTACATACTCCCAGGTTTCGCCGCTGTCATAAGAGACGGCAATGCCGCCATCCTGTCCCTGCCACATTCGCTTGGGATTCTTTGGGTCCATCCAGAGCGCGTGGTAATCGATATGGGTCTTGCCGGTAATTGAACGAAACGTCTTCCCACCGTCTATCGAAATAAATAGTGACGACGCCACGGCGAAGACTCGATTCTCATCGTTTGGATCAACGCGCACTGTCGTGTAGTAGAAACCGCGCGAGACAATATTGGTTTGTTTTGAGACTTGCTTAAACGTCTCACCGCGGTCATCTGAGCGATAGAGGGTTCCATCTTTCGACTCGACGATTGCGTAAACGACGTTTGGATTACTCGGCGCCGCGCGCACGCCTATTCGCCCCAGCAGCTTCGGCAATCCGTTGGTAATTTTCTTCCACGTCCTGCCGCCGTCGATCGACTTAAAGACTCCGCCGTTTTCACTGCCGCTCCGGTGCGTCCAGGGCTTGCGCTCAAAACTCCACATCCCGGCGTAGAGGATGTTTGGGTTGGTAAGATCAATGTCCATATCGGAGACGCCATGTTCTCTGTCAATGTAGAGCGTTTTGGTCCATGTCTTTCCGCCGTCGGTGGTCATGAAAACGCCGCGATCTTCGTTTGGACCAAAGGCATGGCCCAGCGCTCCCACATACACGATGTCCGGATTCTGCGGGTGAATCGCAATCGCGGAAACGCGCTCCGTGTTTCTCAGTCCCATGTGCTGCCAGTTTGCGCCGCCATCAGTCGACTTATAAACGCCATCACCGAAGGAAACGCTGTTGCGCACATTTGACTCGCCGGTGCCCACCCAGATGACGTCTGGATTGCTGGGTGCGAGGGCGATATCGCCGATTGAAATTGTGCCTTGCTTCTCAAACAATGGCTTCCAGGTATTTCCGCCGTTCACGGTTTTGAATAACCCGCCACTCGCGGTCGCCACGTATACGACATTTAGATTGCCCGGAACTCCCTCAACATCAGCGATGCGTCCACCCATATTCGCCGGGCCAATACTGCGCCATTGGAGGCCGTTAAGTGCGTTCTCAAACGCCGACTTGGAAGTGTCGGCCTTAACCGGAGACGGACTCTCCTGGGGCGCGGGTGAAGGCGAAGGAGTAGGCTCCTGGCCAAAAACGGACAGATTATTTGGCGCAGTGAGAATAACCAGCAGACAGATAACGGAAAGGATTTTTGACGAGGCCATCTTTTTCTCCCGAATTAATTTTCGTAAGAGTAACCAGTAAATTAAAGCCAGACGGTTACAAACTGAAGTGATACAAGGCCGAGAGTTTAACATCTCGCCCGTGATTTGAAAGCGTCAGGTTGGATCTCCAGCTAAGTAAGCTTCCGGGTATGGCGCCGCCTGGCCAGACTGGTCATCGTCAATTGACCCGTCCTGAATCGGGCTATAAAGTAGACCACTCAATCAAGCCGACAGGAGAATGAACACTTGCCGCAAAGTAGACATCGCAAGATTGCCAGGGCCAAAAAGCGTCCGAAGGAATCCTTCCCTGCCGGGACCCCAAAAGCGCCGGCTGGTCGCAACCGTCAGGCGCGGATAATCGCCATCATCGTAGTGCTGGCAATTGCCGCAAGCGCCATTGCTTATCTCGTCTACCGGAAACCCGGGGGTTCGAGTGGACCTGAGGTTACAACTGCGTCCGGCTTGAAGTACACGGATACGGTCGTCGGAACCGGAGCGATGCCGCAAAAGGGCCAAACCCTTTCGGTCCATTACACCGGCACGTTAGCCAACGGAACGAAGTTTGACAGTTCGCGCGATAAAGGCAAGCCTATGGAATTCCGGTTTGGGCTCGATCCGATGATAAAAGGCTGGGACGAAGGATTGGCTACTATGAAAATCGGCGGGCGCAGAAACCTGGTAATCCCGCCGGCGCTCGGATACGGACCTCAAGGCCGTCCGCCCAGCATTCCCGGTAACTCAACGCTGCTTTTCGATATTGAGTTATTAGCTGCGAAATGACTACGAGTTGAAGATTTGATGCTCGACCGTCGTTGTAAACCGAACGAGCCGGAGCTTTGGTCTTAAACAACCTAAAGCGCCGGCGTAATCGCAGCCCGAGTCAAGCTTCCAAGCAAATCTGCTCATCATCCGTCAACGATCAAAATCGGTGAAAATTTAACTGCCGGCTGCTCGTGTGGGTTAGCTTTATCTCCTGGATCGACTCTGCAGGCCGCGCTCCAAATCGACGACCTTTACGAGTTTGATTAGTTACTCCTCGCGGAGTTACTCTGCTACTTCCCGAAAGAGAAAATTCTTCGCAGCACCTGCCTGGAGGCCACACGCGGATGAGCCCGAAAACATTAACCATTACCGACAATCGCACGGGAAAACAGTATGAGCTGCCGATCGAAAACGGGACAATCAAAGCCATTGACCTGCGCCAGATCAAGGAGTCGGAAGATGACTTTGGCTTGATGACTTACGATCCGGCATTTATGAATACTGCTTCGTGTAAAAGCCGGATCACCTTCATTGATGGCGACAAAGGCATCCTGGAATATCGCGGTTATCCAATTGACCAACTGGCCGAGAAAAGCACTTATCTGGAAGTCGCCTACCTGCTCTTGAATGGTGAATTGCCCGATGCTACTCAGCTAGATGGCTGGAAGCACAACATCACGCATCACACGTTCATCAACGAGAGCATTAAAAAAGTCATAGACGGATTTCATTACAATGCTCATCCGATGGGAATGTTTGAAGCAACGCTGGGGGCTCTTTCAACTTTCTATCCCGACGCCAAAGAAATCTTCAACGTTGATTGCCGGCGGAAGCAGATTCACCGGCTGATCGCAAAAGTGCCGACCATTGCCGCGTTTGCTTATCGTCACCGGATCGGAATGCAGTACGCGTATCCTGACAACGACCTCAGCTACGAAGGCAACTTCCTGAACATGATGTTTAAGACCACCGAGTTGAAATACAAATCCAATCCGGTGCTGGAACGCGCGCTGAGCGTCCTTTTCATTCTTCACGCTGATCACGAACAAAACTGTAGCACCAACGCGATGCGCAGCATTGGTAGCGCTCACACGGATCCGTTTTCATCGCTCGCCGGGGCGGCAGCGGCGCTGTATGGTCCACTGCATGGCGGCGCCAATGAAATGGTGTTGCGAATGCTCAAGGAGATTGGGTCGATCGACAAAGTTCCCGACTATATCAAGCGCGTGAAAGCGGGAGAGTTTCGTTTGATGGGATTCGGACATCGCGTTTACAAAAACTACGATCCGCGCGCGCGCATCATCAAGCAGGTAGCTGACGAGGTTTTCGAAGTTACCGGAAAAGATCCGATGCTCAACATCGCTCTCGAACTCGAACGAATAGCGCTCGAAGACGACTACTTTGTGAAGCGGAAACTGTATCCTAATGTCGATTTCTATTCGGGAATTATTTACCGGGCGATGAAGTTCCCGGTTGATATGTTTCCGGTGTTGTTTGCCATTCCGCGAACTTCCGGCTGGCTGGCTCAGTGGGTCGAATTGCTGGAAGATCCGGATCAGAAGATTGCGCGTCCGCGACAGATTTATCTGGGCCAGCGTACTCGTGAGTATGTTCCGATTGATAAACGCGGAACTGCGGAGAGCGAAGCCGCGACGGCTTAGGATTCCTGGACGGGCACCTCGCGCCGGAGGTGACAAAGGCAGGGATCGATAGTTGTTTGGTGCACCCGGCAAGACTCGAACTTGCGACCCTCTGATTCGAAGTCAGATACTCTATCCAGCTGAGCTACGGGTGCATCAAAGGCGCTAATAGTAAATGTTGCAGTGTAAATTGTAAAAAGCTGTGGCCTTTCGCGTGGTATTTCCGGCTTTGGTTCCTGCCTCATCTCTACTTTCCTTGAAACTCTTTACGGATAAATCGCACCAGGTCGTTGATCTGTTCTGGCGTCATCTTGTCCTTAAACGCCGGCATACCGTCGCCGCCATCCATAATCTGCTTGACGAAGTCTTCATCAGAGTCTTTTAGCGCGTGACCTTCACGCAAGGTCGGAACGCTCATCTTCTCTCCGTCAATCGTCACAGGTCCACCGCTCGCATCAGGTTGATGACACGAAGCACAGTCCTTCTGAAAGGCCGCTCGCGCCACGGCCAGCCCGTCGGGAGGTGCACTCGTTTTCATAGCCGGTGACGAGGCGACCGGCGGAGTTTGCGTATTCGTGACTTCGTTTTGATTAGCGCAAGCGCCAACCAGAAAAACCGTACTGAGCAAAGAGATTTTTATGGCAGTCAACTTCATCCGTAGGCCTCCATGGTTTTTGTGATTGATTAAGAGAATAACATGAGCGGCAAACTAGGATTGCAAACGCCCAATCACGAGATCCTGCCTAGATTGTATCCAGCCCAAACCATCAGCAGACCACCGGCATTTGAAACGCCGATGTTGAACAAGGCCATCCCCATTTGGCCCTCGCGCAAGAGCGCGAACGTCTGCAATCCGAAAGCGGAAAAGGTGGTAAATCCGCCGAGCAAACCAACAAATATGATCGCACGCATTGTCTCCGTGACCGGATATCGATCAGACAGTAGGTAAAAAAGCAGGCCCGCCACGAAACACCCAATCAGGTTTACCAGCAGAGTTCCGGTGGCGAACGTCGTCCCGAATCTTCGCGCTGACGACTCGGAAATCCAATATCGCAATAATGTTCCGGTCAGCCCGGCCAGTCCAATGAGCATCAGTTTCAGCATTTCGATTCGCACTACTCGTGAGGTTTAGTTTTGCAGCCACAACAAGTCTTTGGCAATCCACCACTTCCGGCATTCGGGCGACCGTGTTTTCTGTCCGGTTGCAATCACACCTCAGACTAGGCAGAATATTCCAGCGCGTCAAAACATTCATCGCTAATTAACTCAGTCGAGACTCCTCCACTTAAAAAGAGGTCACATGCAACATGAGCACCGATAAAGAAGGCAACGCAACGAGAGGCTCGCTTCGTCTCGCGCCCAATTGCGTTGAGCTCGAAGTGGAAAAAGCTAAGCTGCCGAGACAATTCGTCAACTTCACTTTCTATCGCGCTCTTCCCCAGTGGCGCATGCTTTCCGACGCCGCCAAGCAGGTATGCAAAGACGAGTTTGTAAAAACTGTCGATGAGTTTCGCGGTCCGCTTTTGATTAACAGCTATTCGACGATCGGCCTGCGCACCAATGTTGACTTCATGGTCTGGCGCATCGGTTACGAACTCGACCCGATTCAGGAAATGACCTCGAGAATTAACCACACTGAGATGGCTAAATACCTCGAGCCGTCGCAATCGTTTCTGTCCATGACAAAACGTTCGATGTACATCGACAAGGACAATCCCGAGCACGTTGAGGACCGTTTACACATCATCCCGGGAAAATCGGATTACCTGTTTGTCTATCCATTTGTTAAGACACGCGAATGGTATTCACGCACAGCCGATCAGCGTCAGGAAATGATGGACGAACACATTCGAATCGGCACCAAATACCGCCAGGTCAAACTTCATACAACCTACTCCTTCGGTCTCGACGATCAGGAGTTTGTGGTCGCTTTTGAAACCGACAACCCGGCAGATTTTCTCGATCTGGTTCAGGAGTTGCGCGAAACAAAGGCCAGTTCGTACACATTGCGCGATACCCCAATGTTTACCTGCCGGCGGCGCAGTCTGCCTGAGTGTCTTGAAGCTTTAGGATAAATTTGGCGGGGGCAGCTCACTTTCCCATCCTCCATTTTTGAAGAGCTGGCTCGAAAATTTTCGATTGTCTACACTCAAAAGGTGTTCAATCTGAAATTTTCAGCAGCTTGCGATTAGGAGGGCGAGCCTGCTCCCGCTTTTGTTTGCACCAGACTCTTACTTAAATGAATACCGCTCTTCGTAACGCATTCCTCAGAATTTTGACGGTCATCCTGTGTTGTTCCCTGCCTCCACTTTCGTCGGCGCAAACGGAGCCAGCGGAGGCAAAACTTTACGCAGAGTATCTTTGGCATGAAGCCGAGAACATGCGCGGTTTCGCCACCAAACCTACCGGAGAACCAATTCAGAATCCGTCGTGGTTAGGTTTACCTCGCGCTAAGGCGCCGGGATGGGGCATCAATGGTCCGGGCGTATCCGCCGAATGGTCACAGGGCGGGGAGAGCGAATGGAATTCAGCCACTGCCAGCTACGACGAAGCTCGCGCAACCATCTATCAGGATGTCGAGATCCCGCGAGGCGGGGATTACAAAATTTGGATCCGCTATGCCGACTGGGCCAACAAGTCTGAGACCTTTACGATCAAGATTACTCAGAGCGATCGCCCGGTGTTTCGTCAGGAGTTTGGTCATCGGGCAATCGTTGACGCCCACGATGAAGTGAGCATGTACTGGGGATGGGCCTTTACCTGGGATGGGGCGCCGGCCACCCTGGCAAAAGGTTTGGCACGAGTCTCGATCGAAATTGAGAAACCTGCGGACGCTGTCAGGCAGGTTGATTGTTTTCTGCTGACGAACGATCTGGCGTTTGTGCCCGACGGCCGCCGTAAACCGGATTTCGCGGCCGCACGTTACCTGCGAGAATGGTCCGGCTCTCGCTCCCCGCTGACGCCGCTCATTAGTCAACCAGCCAACAGCCCGGTCCCCGCCTCCTGGAGACAACCCAAGATTGCCGGCCGCGATTTCCTGATGCCCTGGAATATCACGACGGAGTATTGGAAGAATTATGACCAGCCCGTTGAGCAACGGTCGGTTTATCCGTTCAACGCTGAACCAATTGAAGAGTTTGTGAAGAAATACAAGGGCGCGCGCGATGTGCCTCTCTTCAACTCCAGGCTGGTGGCGCCTGTCGTTTACATAAACAACTTGCGGGAGTATTTGCAGGATGGCAGCGCTTTTCGTCGTTACCTCAATGAAACGAAATCGCCATTCGCTGTGCTAATCAATTATGGCTCTTCAGAGATGTCCGAGGCCGAAGGTCAGGCCGCGTGGAAACTGCTAAACGGCGAGCTAAAGGATCAGTTTTTGGGCTGGATCTCGGGTGAAAGCGTCGGCTACGTTTGGGAACAGGCGCCTCTGGAACTTCGAGTAAGGCCGGAGATGTCCCGAAGAGAACTGCTCGAAGCGCATCGGAAGTTCTATGACAGCGCAATCGCGCGCAAGTGGGCCGGAATTTTCCACACCACTACCGGCGCGATGTGGGACAAACTGATTCCCGCGCAGGCCACTTCGAGTACTTCCTTTGCGCATGCACTTACTGACTGGGGAGTTGAGCTGTTAGGCGTGGAAACGGCGGCCGTGCAGCCCATGCTCGCGATGCGCGTTGCTTTTACTCGCGGCGCCGCGCGACAAAACGGCGTCAACTTTCTTTACTACCACGCGCCAAACTTCGGCGACTCGGCCACTACTTTTACCAAAGCTCAGAATTTCGCCGGGCCTGACAATTTCTTTCATTCGCGCTACGGAGCCACGATGGGGCCATCGCTCTCCTGGTATCGAAAAAGTTATTACTTCTATTACATGTCGGGCGCTGCGGCGATCTACCTTGAGCAGGGCGGCGATCAGTTTTTCAAACCCGGCCCTAACGAGCATGAGTTTCAACTAAATCCTCTCGGCAAGATAACTCAGGAGTTCATGCGCTTCGCCGAAAAACATCCAAATCGCGGAGTGCCGTATACCCCCATTGCGTTTCTGCTCGATCCCGCCCATGGATGGGACATGACAGATTATCCTCAATGGCCCTTCCAGGTTTCACAAATTAATCGGAGCGACTATGCACTGCGCGAACTGTTTGGAGCTGCCTACTACCCGGGATTGGTAAAAGAAGGTGAACCTGCGACTGCGGATCGACAGGTCTTCGTTAACGGAATCTTCGGAGATATCTTCGATGTGCTGGTGGCGTCGGACACTGCTGGTCCAAAGTCCAGCGTCCAGGCTTCAGAGACAGGCCAAACCGCGCCGGCGAAAGTTCCCAGTCGAGGAAACGCCGTGAGCGCAGCTGTTCGGGCGGTCACGAGTACGACTGGCGTCAGACAACCCGAAACAAACACAAGCGGACAGTTGAGGTATGAAGGCGACGAAGCAGACACCACCGCCAAGGCCAATCCAACTCCCATTTCGCCGGCCGCAAGCCCGCCCGGCGCAGTCGCTTCCACACCACCCGCTCGGAATCCTGTCGACTTGAATCCTTATCGCGCGATTGTGGTTGGTGGTCACATCGAATGGTCACCGAAATGGATTCAACGCCTGACTGCCTACGCGATGGCCGGCGGCACGATCGTGCTTAACTCGGCACAGATCAAAGGTCTCCCCGCTGATCTCCTCGGCCTGCGTCTGCTGGGAGCTACGGGAGAAGCGCATAACGCCAAGTGTCTGTCACCAGGCGAGGCCGTTCAGGATTTGAAAGGCCAAATATTTCGTTACGAGAAGGTGGAGCTCAAAGGGGCGCAGCCGTTCATTACGACGATCAACGGTGAGCCGCTGGTTACTGTTAACAAAGTCGGCAAAGGCTTAGTGGTTCTTTCCACTGTTAACGATCTGCTGGGTGAGGACGATCGTCTTACGCCATTCGCGGCTCATATGCTGGCTCACGTTTTCGTTGATGCAGCGCCAATCAAAGTGAGAGGGAATGTCGAATACCTGCTCAATCAGACTGAGACGGGTTGGGTGGTCACGATATTCAACAACGAAGGGGTGTTCAAACCTCAACAGGGACTGGCGAAGGTGGATCGGACGGCGGTAGTAAACGCAAACATCAGTTGGGGTGTAGCCGGTGTTTCACAGGCCCAGGAGTGGCTTACAGAAACAAGCCTGAAGATCGAAAAACAAGCCGGTAAGCCCGACAGCGTCACCGTAAGCATCGCCCCCGGCGGGATTGCGATTATTGAATTGAAGTGACGCAAGCTCCCGTTTTGGGTTAGGTGCGGCCTTCCAAACGCCGTCGAGCAGCAGCGTTGGCGATCTCTTCCTGACCATTGAGCGTCAGCAACCTCACCGCCGCAATGCGCACGTAAACATTGTCGTGACTTTCAATCGCCTTCACCAGAGGCTGAACTTCTCCCGTCTTGGCCATTGCAAGCAATAAACAGAGTGCGCTGTACGTTTCTTCACGGCTTTCGCTGCCGAGCATATCAATCACTTCGGCAGCCAGACCTGATGCCGCCAAAGCCCGGCCGATGTTGTCCCTGCGTTCCGGCGACGACTCTTCCATCGCTCGCGTAAACGACTCAACCATTCGCGGCGGATCCAACTCGCGCAGTTCCCTGGCGGCGGCGCTCCGTACCTCCGGTGATGGATCATCAAAACGTGCTGAAATGCGATTAAACGAATCCGGCGCGCTGGCCAGGGCCGCTGAGTCCAAAGGTGCGCGCGGCGGCGCCTCGGTGGAAAAAGCCGAAGGCTGCTCTTGGCTCAAGCGCGCAGCTGCGGAAGGAGTTGACGCAACCGCAGCGATTGGTTGCGACGCAGCTTGAGCCCGTGCAGCTCCAAAGGAATTTATTGGTTCACTTTGAACCGGGAAGGGTTGTCGTGGGGAAGGCCGCAAGTTCTCCGTCGGATCGTCATGCCATTCATCGGCTGATCCGGCAGTTTGAGGTTGGCCCGCGCTAAGTAGATTGAAATGTTCGGAGGCGCGCAATCGCGCTTCCTCCTGTGCTAGCAGGCGCTCTTTCTCTTGCTGCAAACGTTGCTCAGCTTCTGCCCGCTGACGGATCGCCTCTTCGATGCGACGCCGTTGGGCGTCCTCCGTCCGTCGCAGCAGCTCGGTTTCTTCCTTAATCCTTTTTTCCTGTTCAGCCGCTGACTGCATGGCAATGGCAACGTTGCGTTTCACTTCCTCCAACTTTGCCAGCACCTGTGCTTCCGCGATCTCACTTTTGCGTGCTTCAGCTTCAAACCGCTGCGTCTGTTCGGCGACTAAGCGGTAACTCTCTTCGGCTTTCCGCCGGCGGGCTTCCGCGTCCTCGATTCGCTTCCGCACCTCGGTATCGGCAATGCGTAAACTCTCAATCTGCGCGCTGATCTGCCGCTCCTGTGCGCCACGTTGCTGAGCTTCGGTCTCCATTTTTACGCGCAACGCCGAGAGTTGCGACAATTTCTGTTCCTGTTCGGCCGCGCGTAAACCCTCTTCAGTTTCAAGTCGCTGACGTTGTTCTTCTGCGCGCACACGGGCCTCATCCAGCAGCCGCCGTGCTTCTTCAGCTTGCTGGAGAAGTTCACTTTCAATTCGAACGCGCTCAGCTTCAGCTTGTTGGCGGGCTTCGGCTGCGGCCTTCATTCGAATCTGAGCTTCGGCTAGTTGCTCCGATTCCTGCGCAGCTTTTTCACGAGCCGCTTCCACTTCAATACGCCGGGCTGCGACTTCGGCCGCCGTACTGCGCATTGCCTCCACTTGTTGTATTAATTGTTCATGTTCGGATTTGGCCTTCTCCTGTGCCTCACGCAACCGTTGTGATTCGGCCTCTCGGGCTGCCTCGGCTAATGCCAATTGTTCCTTGTCTTCCGCCAGCCGCAACATTTCCTGGTTGGCCTGTTCACGAGCGGCTGCTACTTCCGAACGACGCGACGAGGCTTCCTCAAGAGCGCTGCCGAGCGCCGCCTCTTCGTTGCGCAGCCTCTGCATCTCCACTTTATGCGCAGCCTCAGCCCGTTCGCGCTCCCTTTGGGCTTCAGCCATGCGAGCCCGTTCAGCGGCTACTCGGCGCTCACCCTCGAGCTGATTTCTGGTTCGCGCAATTTCTTCAACCGCCAGCCTGAGCTTGCTGACTTCACTCCGCAACATCGCGTCTTCATGGGCAAGCCGCTGTGCTTCTTCTTCAGCCTTCTCTCTTGCTGCATGAGCCTCGGCTAGCCTTTTCTCTTCGTCGAGCCGCCGCTGTGCCGCCTCGACATCTGCCCGTTGGCGCTGTTCGTCTTCCTCGCGACGCCGTGCGGCAGCTTCCCCGCTCAACCGGGCTTCGCTTTCCAGCCGCTGTTCGGCTTCTCTTTCCAGCCGCAAACGAGAGTTCACCGTGTCGTCAAGGCGAAGCTGCAAATCCGTGAGTGCCTTTCTGGCCGCAGCTTCCTCAAGAAGCAACTTTGCTTCATCATCGGGCAAGCTCTCTTCATTGATCGGAAGGCCACTCAAGTTATCTTTAGCTGAGCCGGGTTCCGGCGCGCGTTTCGTCGTCGCAGCACTGTCCCCAGTGTCGGCCAGGGAGGTTCGCTTAACTGGTCCACTTTGTGGATGGGGCTGCGGTTGCCCGAGTGCGGCATCGGGAGCCGAGGAATCACCGAGTTGCGCGAGCGCAGCGGTGGCCGCGTCGCGCACTTCCTGAGCTTCATCGAAGAGCGCTGCAATCAAGTGAACGTTCCCGAGCCGGTTGCCCAGGCTTCCGAGTGTGCGGGCAGCTGCGGCGCGTTCGGCCGGTGAAGATGCAGCCCGCAAGTTGTCGATAGCTTCGTCGAAATAGCCGTGCTCTACAAACAGATTTCGCGCCCGATGCTGTTCGGCGCGAACGGCCTCAGGTGTAACGTCGCTGCCGTTGCCGGGCGATCCATCTTCTGGCCGAATAGTGGCAGCATTGGAACTGAAACCGGTAATCACCGAGAGTAGTTCGTCAGCGACAGCTTTGCGGCATTCCTTTTCAGCAGGATCCACTCTGGAAACTTCGTTCTTTCTGCCGGCAAGAAAATCTTTGATTACCTGGAGCGCAGTTTCTCGTCGCGATTCCACGGCAAGTGTGGTCGTTTCGTGCTGAACCTTCTGGCTGCCAGATGGCTCCGGGGCTGATGGGGCTTGGGACAATTGAGACTTGGACCTCTTCAGTCTAAGGCGGAACAACTGTTTGCCACCTCATTAATTCAGACTTCGTTTACGCAGAGCATAACTTAAATGAGGGTGTTTCTTACAGTGCAGACATACAATTTCAGGGCCTCAACTCGACACACTCGTTTAGCTTTTCAAAGTGCGAATGAGGAACTATTTCTTGGTTTTCAATGAAAAGCCTTCGCGTACACTACATTTGCGTACCTCCGCATCGCGCTTAGTGGCGCTGGCGACCAGGACGACAGAAACTGCTGATTGGTCGCCAGGCGACCGCGATCGCCTGTTGGTTGCTGGTGGTGGGTCAGTTTGGAATTCAAGATTGGGGAGGTTTAGATCAGCTCGGTGCAAGGGCGGCGGGCGCCCTCGTCCGGCATCCGATACGAAGGCGATCATTCAAACCAAACTCACCCGGCTGCCGGTTCTGGCGGCCTGTGACTCAGCAGAGCCGATCCGCTACAATTCCCGGTTTGCGTTTACAAACGAAGCTGCCATGACAAAAGTCGCTCGAAAGTTTTTGATCAGGGGAAACGTGCAGGGAGTTGGCTACCGATTCTTCGCCCAGCGCGCGGCGGCGCGCCACCAGGTCGTGGGTTATGTCCGAAACTGCTCCGACGGGACGGTTGAGGCACTCGCCGAAGGGCCTGCCCCCGATGTCGAAGAGTTCAAGATTGATCTGGCGGCCGGGCCGCAATGGGCATCGGTGGAAAACGTGGAAGAAATTAGCGTGGATCCTTCGGGGACTTATTCAGCGTTTAGAATCGAGCGCTAGAACCAGAGACCAGAATTCAGAGCTCTAAACCAACACGAACAACACTATGGACCATCTCAAAGCATTGATTCGCGAAGTGCCTGACTTTCCCAAGCCGGGCATCAATTTTTACGATATCACCACCCTCCTGAAACATCCTGAAGGTTTACGAAACACTGTCGATGCGCTGGCGGCGGAGTATGAGGGAACAAAGGTCGACACGGTTATCGGCGTCGAAGCTCGCGGTTTCATTTTCGCCCCGGCGCTTGCCTACCACCTCGGCGCGGGTTTTGTGCCGGTGCGCAAACCAAAGAAACTGCCGTCGGAGTGCGTGTCCATTTCCTACGACCTTGAGTATGGTCAGGACACGCTCGAAATACATCGCGACGCAGTGGGCAACGGTCATCGGGTAATCATCGCCGACGATCTACTGGCCACCGGAGGCACTGCCAAAGCTGTCTGCGATCTCGTAAAAGGACTTGGCGGAATAGTCGTTGGCCTGGTGTTTGTAGTTGAGCTGGAATTTCTTCCGGGCCGCGCGAAGCTGGACGGCTATGATGTGAGGTCGCTGATTAAGTATCAATCGTGAAGAGGAATCAGTATTCAGTAAACCACTGTAATTCTTAGTAGGACAGGCATTCTTGCCTGTCCTCTTTATTAAGCGTCACGCTTCCGAACAGCGATGACAGCAAGAGTACCAGAGAATCTCTGCTGTTCGCTGATTTGTTGCCCCGGCGCGATTCCAACGCGCGACCCACATATCCCCTTGTCGAAGTTGACCGGGTACCGGCCACACTCAGGCAATTACGACATATCGCAACGTCAACGCGAACATTGAGATCGCCAGACGCGCGGCAGCAACCTTGAACGTATTCAACGCCGAGGAAACGCTGCAACCGGAGCGGGTCGAGATGGTAAACTGCCCAGGAGTTAGGAGCACAGAATGCCGTTAGAATTGGAAACAGTAAAAGCACTGGAAGCCGCAGCTTTGCATTTGCCGCCCGCCGACCGCACTAGACTGGTCAAGAGACTCATAGCTACGCTTGTTATTGACCCCGAAGTTGAGGAAGCCTGGGCTGCCGAAGTCGAGCGACGTCAGGCTGAAATCGAGAGTGGTGCGGTTTCCTTACTTCCCGGTCCCGAAACCTTAGCCAAGCTGAAAGCGGAGTTTCAATGATCTATTCGCTGCACCCGGAGGCTGAAGAAGACCTTCGGGACGCTGCCGAATTCTATCGGGAGCGAGCGGGCAATAGTCTTTCGCAATCCTTACTGGCTGAGTTCGAACAATAGGTAAATGTTCTTTTGCCGCACTACAGAACTGGGTCCACCATGGCGCGGTGGTGGGCGCCGTCGCTACCTCATGAAACGTTTTCCTTATTCTCTAATCTACACACTGTCGGGAGAAGAAATTCGCATCTTGGCTGTCGCTCACCACAGTCGCCGCCCTGGTTATTGGCGCGGAAGGAAGTAGCTCTTCCGGGCGGGATAAAAGGCGGGATGCGGGTTTGCCTGGTATCCCATTTAGCTCACAGTCCCAAAAAATGGTGCCCCCGGCGCGATTCCAACGCGCGACCTTCCGCTTAGGAGGCGGACGCTCTATGCAACTGAGCTACGGGAGCAGACTGGTGAATAGTAAATGGTGAATAGTGAATGGTAAAGCTGGCCCCATTTATTGGCTTTGATTGGCGGTAGTTTTTGCCGGTGGTTGAAAATCAAACACCAGGTTGGCAAACGCTTTAATGCCCGCGTCAAGACGGCTATCGTCGATGTAGAAGTCAGGCGTGTGATGCGGGGCGGCGTCCTTCCGGTTTTTCCCTTTGGGCATCCCACCGACGTTGAAAAAGAAGGCCGGCGCTTTCGCGCGATAAAAAGCAAAATCCTCAGCCCCGGTTACCCAGTTTGATTCCAATAGATTTTCTTTGCCCACCGCTTTTTCCAGCGACGCGAGAGACGCTTGAACCAAGGCCGGCGTGTTGAAGGTAACCGGCGTCTTCGCATCGATAGTCACCTCAGCCGTTGCGCCTACGCTTTCCGCGATCTTCTGCGCCGTCACCTTGATCTTTTCGTGGACCTCTTTCTGCATCTGTTCGTCGAGCGTGCGAATGGTTCCTGACATTGTCATTTCTTCAGGAATGATATTTTCGCGTACGCCGCCATTGATCCGACCCACAGTAATTACCACCGGCGCCCTGGTCAGTTCTGATTGACGCGAGACGATCATCTGGAGGCCAGTGATGATCTGGCTGGACACTGCAATCGGATCGACACCGGTCCAGGGCGTTGATCCGTGCGTCTGTTTTCCTTTCACTTTGATCGTGAACCAATCAGACGCTGCCATGAAAGAGCCCGAACGATATCTGATCTTGCCGATTTCCGTCAGCGCATCAATGTGAATTCCGAAGATGGCATCGATCTTTGGGTTGTCCATCACGCCTTCTTTAACCATCAACGGCGCCCCACCCTCTTCACCGGCGGGCGGCCCTTCCTCGGCAGGTTGAAAAATAAAAACTACCGTTCCCGGGACCTTATCTTTCATCTTCGCGAGCACAGTTGCCGTGCCCAAAAGCATCGCGACATGAGAATCATGTCCGCACGCATGCATCACGCCCACCGGCTGACCGTTGTATTCGCTTTTTTCTTTGGAGGCAAAAGGTATCTTTACTCGTTCGGTCACCGGTAAAGCGTCCATGTCCGCCCTGAGACCAATCGTCGCGCCTGGTCGCCCGCCCTTTAGAATTCCGACCACGCCGGTCTTCGCGATTTTCGTGCGAACCTCCAGTCCTAATTCACGCAGATATTTTTCCACGAACGCAGCCGTTTTGAATTCGCGGTTGCTGAGTTCAGGAAACTGGTGCAGGTGACGGCGCCATTCCACCACTTGCGGCAACACTTTTTCCGTCTCGGCGTTGATGGCCGCGCTCATGTCCGCTGCCAGGATCTGATTGGCCACAAGCGAAACAACAAACAATACGGAAAGAAGTTTTTTCATTTGCTATGCCTCGAGTGAAAATTTTGTCGAACCATTTCGCCGCATTGTTTACGGAAAGTAAAAGCACAAACGCGCTGATAGTAAGTTGTCGAGCCGTGGACCGCAATCCATTTTTCTCGCGGCGCAAATCTGATGAGCAGATACAGGAACTCAATATTAGTTGTGCACTGGCGCGGCGCCGTTACGAACAACAGAATGCCTGCGACTAATTCCCTATAGCCGCACGGAGCCGACCTTCGGCCTGAGTGCCAGGTGAAACCTAAAGATTCTCTAACCAGAAACTATCGAGCCAGAGACGGCCGAAGATCGGGCATGGGCCGCTACATAGCCGGCGCTGAAGTCTGATCTGGATTGCCTCGGTGGCATCCAAGGTGGTGAATTCTGTCTGATAATCACGCCAGCCGTTGGTAGTTTGAGGTAACGAATCCGACTGCCATAGTTGCTGCCCAGTGCTTTCGTCCATTACCACAACTACCGGCAGGCTTCCTGACAGTACATCCGAGGTACGGCCGGCAAACCGCAGGCGATATCGGGTTCGCGGCAGGACTTTGACTAGTTGCGAAACGACCGCGTGCGCCGGATCCGAAGCTCCATTAAAAGAAACGAGCAGACTGAACCGGCCACGGTGGGCCTCAGAGGAATCCAAACTGAGTTTGACCGCTTCGGCTTCGAGTCCGGCGCGCCAGCCGAAACCCGGCTCATCTAAATCGCTTTCATTCTCAAAGCCAGGATCAGCCATCATTGGACCATCCGGGTCGACGGGATGCGCTATTCTCCACAAGTCGTTGGCATGTTTGAACTGTTTCTCGCGCAGGAGTTCGGCAAGGAACGCAGCACGTTCGGCGGCCACCTCTTTGCCCGCTTCAGTCCCGGCCGCAGTGAACATCACGATGGCTTCGGCGGGCCGGCCGCGCCTTCTAAAAAAGTCAGCGAGGGCACGGTAGGTGTCGGGTTCGCGCGGCTCAACAGCGGCCAGGACCGATTGAGTATTACCGTCTGAAAGTTGCCACGCGAGATCAATGAATGCAGGCAACAAATCCGAGTTTCGCGAAGCTGCCAGACGCAGCTCGGTCGTAACCAGCTTCCAGCCGTCCGGCCCGCACGAGAACATTTCCTAGCTGCCAGTGTGGCTTGGCATAGTGCGGAGCGAGGCCGACGGCAAGGGATGCGGCGGTGAGAGCGCCTTGCTTGTCACCAGCGAGATCTCGTGCATGAGCGAGGTTTAGCCAAAGGACGTAATCGTCTGGACGGAGGATCGCTGCGCGGGAGTAGTCGGCCGCCGCGCTGACATTTTCACCTTTGGTCAGCCATACACCGCCACGCACCAGGTGACTTTCAGCATCACCAAGCAGTTCTACCGCAGAGTCGGCAGCCTCAAAATTGAGCGACCGCGCAGCATAAGTAGATAGCAAACTTGCATAACCCGCGCTGGCTGCGCTCCAAATCAAGAACAGCAGAACCACGACAAAGAATCCGGCGCTAATAGCTCGCAGTCCGGATCCTTGAGCAGGTGTCGGCTGCCTGGATTTGCCGTCAGCTATCATGAAACGGTGTGGCGCTACCGGCCCTGGGAAAAAGCAAAGGCGTGCTCTCCATTCGGATGCACGCCTGGTAGTCTAAACTCATGGTCCCTGCTATCTCGGATTTGAGTTGCTGGGATTGCTGCCCGGAGTTACCCCGGGGATAAGCAGCGCAGATGGAACACCAATTATCGTGAGCTTTGCCAGCTTACCCGAACCTCCGCGAGCAGCGGCTGCGGACGCCAGTTGTGCTGAATCTGGATGACAGACTCTGAGAACTCCATCGGCCGTAGGATCAGTCTTGTTAATCGCGTCTTTCGAAGTTTCAATCTCTCCCGTGACGCCTTTCCTGGCATTCAACGTTACGCAACCCTTCAGCAGCAGCACCTTGATGGCGCCCGATTGAAACGTGAGCGTTACTTTTGCGTTTGGCTCCATCTCTAAAGAACCAAGCTGGGCCAGGCTAACATTCGCTCCCACCCCTTCACGCGTCTGAATCTCGGCGCCGCTCAGAATCGTGGTACCGGTGATAGCCTCAGCTCCATTTACTTTAACCGGCTTGCTGCCAATCGTCGTCAGAATACCGGCGCTATTCGCGACCTGTGTTGGAGTCTGTGATTCCGTCGCAACAACACCCGCGCCGACAAAAATCTGCGACACACAAAAGACGAGTAGTAGAGCGAAGGCGCTGCCTGCGCGTTTGGCTTTGGAGTTCATAAAGTGTGTAGTCCGGGTTTCGTAGCCGAGCTCGCCAGGACAGGCTCCTGACGGCAACTCTAAAGTATAGGTGGCGGGTCGAGGGTGGTCAATCATTTCCTTAACCCGATGGCCCACTGCGCTTAACCAGATTGGACCATGGGCCCACCACAAATTGGTCGCTTATCGATCCTCTTTCCTTGCACCCGGAACATCAACTAGAACAATCGCGAGCAAGGCTGTTAGGAGAAATGCGTTAATGGGGATGTGTAATCCGAAATCGACGAGACTGTGAACGCATACGGCCAGGATACCGGCGAGCGCGCCAAATCTCGCGGCGCGCACAAATGGAGGCCCGTGAGCGTTGCGCATTCGCTCCCGAGCTGCGACCAGAAAACCAGCGACAAACCAAATACCGATCGTGAGGCCGATGAGACCGCCGCTCGCGAAGAGTTCGAGGTAATCGTTGTGAGCTTCCTGCGGGGTGATTGCCCCTGACGCGACGTGATATTTCGGAATTGCGATCGCATACCCACCAAATCCGACCCCAACTATCGGATTGTCTTTGATCATTTCCCAGGTCGCTCGCCAAATGCTTTGGCGTAGAGTCAGAGTTTCCGCTGTTTGCCGATCAAGTTCGAGCGGGATCTTTTCCAACCGGCCTCCCAAAGGATCACCGCCCACCAAAACCAGGGTTGCGACCGCTCCCGCCAGCAAAGCGAGCACCAGGACGCCCCGAACGGCCAGCGTTCGACTCGCGCGCAGTAATCGGCTCTCATTAGAGTGCGATTTGCGGCCCGTACCCAGCAGTAGTCCGAGAAAAATTATTTGACACAGGATGCTAAGAATACCGCCACGGGAATTTGACAAGATCACGGCGGCCCACATCGGCATCGCCGCCACGAGATACATCACCAACCGTCTGCCGGCAACGCCCCTGCATACCACCACCCCAAGCGCCAGACCGAGAGCCATCTCCATGAGAAAAGCGAAGTGGTTGTAGTTGATGAATTGGGCAAAACCGAGAGTCGGACGAAGGTATGGAAGGATGAAACCGACTTCGCGCTGGCGTGCCTGCCGCCAAATGCCAAACATCGCACTAACCACCCCAATCATGATTATTAACTCAACCAGGATCTGAAGGCGGCGCCCACTCGAAACGTGGGTGAGCATTAACCAGCCCAATAGACCAAGTGCGGCTAAGTGGATGACGAAGAGCCAGGTTTGTGAGGCGTCCACGCTCAAACTCCTCCAGACCTGTCCAATGCCCGGGAGATCTACGTTGGACCACGGAACTATTTGCACGAGAGCGAAAATTAACAATGCGAAAAAAGGAATGAACACTCTGCGACTGGTCCGATCCAACTCAAGTCTTCCGTCACTCTTCATCCGCTCGATTACTGACACGAGGGCGAGCACAAAGATCAGGCATTGAAAAATCGACTTCCACCAGGGCTCAACTGAACCGTAAGGAATCGCGGCAAGAATAATCACTCCGAGCAGGCCAACAAATCCCACCCGATTTAACCGGGACGAAGGCGCGGTCAAAGATTCCACCGATTCGGGATTACCTCGAGTCCTGGAGGTGTGTGCGTGATTTTGATTGGCGGGCAAAGCGGGCGAAATCTACTCGCTGCGGGAACAGGCTGTCAACAAACCTTCCCGAAGTGACGCCGGGAAGCCCAATTGTGGCGCTACTCTGCGCGCGGCTTTGCGTTTATCTTCTTACCAAAGCGCGTTAAGATGCCGACCCTACAGTTCGTGCGAGTCGGTCCATTAAACGTCCAACGGATCATGAGTTATCATCTGAAAACATTCTTCGGTGCTTTTACGTTTCATAAGCGAATTGCTTGAATCAATTTCCGCGGAAGGGCCATACCACTACGACGATGTCCACAGCTGAAGCGTCTTTGCAGTCAAACATCCAACAATCACGCGAGAATCTCGATGCCTGGGTTCGGGAAGTGGTTCAATGGCACTTCGATCCAGACACTGGTTGCCCATTCTGGCTTAACTATGCCAGCGAACTGGGATGGGATCCTCGTAAAGAAATCCAAACTTATGACGATCTGGCGCGCCTTGGTCCATTTCAGGATGAATGGCTGCGGGGTGGCCCGGTGCGCCGCTGGGTCCCGAAGGGATACGCGCACCGGCCAGTTTACACTTTCGAAACCGGCGGCAGTACGGGTGTTCCGAAATCGCGAATCAACATTGAAGATTTTCGTCTGGACTACGAAGCGTTTAGTCCAACCCTGCCCGACGAGTTTTTTCCCAAGGGTTCAGACTGGCTGTCGCTTGGCCCTACAGGCCCGCGCCGACTGCGACTGGCGGTTGAGCATCTGGCCCAGTTTCGCGCCGGCATCTGTTTCATGATCGATCTCGATCCGCGTTGGGTCATCAAGCTGCTGAAGATGGGGCAGCCGAAAATGGCTGAACAATACAAGCAGCACGTGATCGAGCAGGGCTTAACGTTGCTCCGTGCCCACGACAATATCCGTTGCCTGTTTACGACGCCGAAGCTCCTGGAAGCGCTGTGCGAAAAAGTTTCGCTGAAAAAGTTGGGGATCACTGGAGTTTTCTGCGGAGGCACCGAAATGACGCCGCAGTTTCATCGGTTCGCGGTCGAGGAGTTGCTCGAAGGCGCTTATTTCGCACCCACCTACGGCAATACGTTAATGGGATTGGCCGTGCATAAACCGCGCGAAGAGAAGGACAATTATGCGGTGATCTATTATCCGCCGACACCGCGAGCAATGATCGAAGTCGTTGATCCGGACAATCCTGATCAGTTGGTCGGCTACGGTGAAACCGGCCGAGTTCGGCTGACGACGTTAACCAAGGAATTCTTCATGCCCCGTTTTCTCGAGCGCGACGAAGCTGAGCGCGAACCTCCCTGCGAACTATATCCCTGGGACGGCGTGCGCAACGTGCGACCGTTTTCGAGATTGCAGGCAAACGTAGTGGAGGGAGTCTACTAAGAATTTCGGATTGCGAATTTCGGATTTCGGAATGCCCGGTCGGGTCCTCGAATTCCCATTCGCTTCGCAATTCTTATGGTCGTAACAATTCGAAATCCGAAATTCGAAATTCGAAATTTTCACCATGATTCACATTCCAATTCTTCGCAATGGCCAACCATACAGGAGCCTCGATGTCGCGCGCGTGGCCCATCATCAAACCCGCGAACCGTTTGCGGAAATCAGCCAGGCCAATCTTGGCTTGATTCGCCGCGATCTCCGTAATCAGAGAATCGGACGCGAAAAGCTTGCCGCATTTTCCACGGCTGAGCTAATGGAAATCTGCGCGCGCGCGGGTGACTACTTTCTCAACGACACGCTCCCCATCGGTGAGGACACGCAAACACCCGATGATTATGTTCGACAGATCTCGGCGACTACCGGCATGCCGCACGTATTAGCGCGTCGGAACATGGCCAAGATTCACGGCGTACTGGCAGAAGCAGGCAGTGTGGTAAACGGACTCACCAGGAATATTGATTGGGAGGTGCTCGACCGGGGTTTCGGCGAGTTTGGTGGACAATCGCTCAGCTTTTATCCGCGCGGCGAGTCTCTCGGTGTGGTGTTGCCAAACAATTCACCGGGAGTGCATTCACTCTGGATCCCGTCAGTGCCGATGAAAATTCCCCTGGTGCTTAAACCCGGCAGCGCTGAGCCCTGGAGTCCCTACCGAATAATTCAGGCCTTCATTAAAGCCGGCGCGCCACCCGAAGCGTTTAGTTTCTATCCTACAGACCACAGTGGCGCTGGTGAGATTCTTCGAAACTGCGGACGCGGAATGGTCTTCGGTGACGCCTCTTCGACCTCGCTCTGGACCAACGACCCGCGTATCGAGATTCATGGCCCCGGCTACAGCAAAGTCATAATCGGCGCCGATTGCATTGACGAATGGCAGGATTATCTCGATGTGATGGTCCGTTCCATCGCCGATAATGGCGGACGTTCCTGTATCAATGCCTCAAGCATTTGGGTCACCGCTCATGCCGAAGAAATCAGCGAAGCACTCGCAGAGCGGCTCGCGCAAATCAAACCTCTTGCCGCCGATCATGAAGCCGCGCAACTGGCGCCCTTCGTCGATCCAAACGTAGCAGCGCGAATTTCGCAGATGATTGATCAGGGACTGAATGAGCCTGGGGCCCGTGAGGTCACGCGTTCGCGCGAAGGGAGCTGATCGCCTGATCAGTAGTGATGGATGTTCTTATCTGCTGCCCACAGTATTGCTTTGCGAGAATACCGAGCATCCGATGGCCAAAAAGGAATTCATGTTTCCCTTCGTCACCGTAGTGAAGACCACGCCCGAGCAAATTCCCGAAGCCCTCGGTCCGAGCCTGGTGGTTACTGCGATCACGCGGGATCCGGAATTGATTCGGAAGCTGGTCAACTCTCCTAACGTAGATCGACTGAACGTCGGGGCAGTACCCACCAGCCAAATTAGTTGGGATCAGCCGCACGAGGGCAATCTCTTTGAACATCTTTATGCGCGTCGCGCGTTTCAGCGCGCCGCATCAATGTGAGCAGGACAGGCATTCCAGCCTGCAAGATTTCGTTTATCTCTGTGCGTCCTCTGTGTTCTCTGTGCCTCTGTGGTGATTCTTTATTAACAATATTCACCACCGAGACGCAGAGGACACAGAGGTTACACCGAGAAGCAATCTATGAAGATTCTTTATCTTACAGGCGGGGCCGGGCAAATGTATTGCGGCAGTTGCATGCGCGACAATGCTCTCGCAACGGAACTGATCTCACGTGGTCATGACGTAAGTCTCTTGCCCGTCTACACACCTACGCTGACCGACGAGGCAAATGTAAGTGGGGATAAAGTTTTTTTTGGCGGCATCAGCGTTTACCTCGAACAGTATGTGCCTCTTTTTCGCAAGTCGCCGCGCTGGCTCGATCGCCTGTGGGACTCTAAACCAATGCTCCAACTGGCTTCGCGCCGGTCCATCTCCACCAGCCCCAGGATGCTCGGCGAAATGACAGTTTCGATGTTGAAGGGCGAGGCCGGTTTTCAAAAGAAAGAGATTGAAAAGTTGTTGGAGTGGCTCGCCTACGAAGGCGCGCCTGACATTATTAGTTTGCCTTACACGCTTTTGCTCGGCCTGGCCAAGCCGATTAAGGAAGCTCTCAATCGTCCCATCAGTTGCACGCTTCAGGGTGAGGATTTATTCCTCGAAGGCCTTCACGAACCTTACCGCAGCGAGGCGAAACAGCTGATTCGCCGGAATTTTGAGCACGTGGACACGTTCATCGCCGTCAGCCAATACTACGCCGACTTCATGCCCGGCTACTTAGGCATTCCGGCTGACAGAATTCGAGTCGTGCCTCTCGGGATCAACTTGCAGGGCTACGAGAAGGGGCCGCCGCACAGCGCCAAGCCTTTCACGATTGGATATTTCGCCCGCATCGCGCCGGAAAAAGGGTTGCATGTGCTCGCGCGCGCTTATCAGAAGACTGCGTCGTGAGGGTAAGTTGCCGGACAACTCGGACGTTTGGAAGTCGCGGGTTATCTTGCCGCGGAACACAAAAACTACTTAGCCGAGATTGAGCATCAGATGCAACAATGTGGTTTCGCATCGGAGTTTCATTATCGCGGCGCGGTCGATCGCGAGGAGAAAATCTCTTTCCTCCAGGGGGTGGATGTGCTGTCAGTGCCGGCAACTTACGATGAGCCGAAGGGCATGTTTCTGCTCGAAGCGATGGCTTGCGGGATCCCGGTCGTTCAACCCCGTCGCGGCGGGTTCACGGAAGTTGTTGAGAAGACCGGCGGCGGATTGTTGGTCGAACCTGATGACGTAGCGAGTCTTGCCGAAGGTCTATTGAAAATCTACAGTGACCCGGCGCTCAGAGAATGCCTTGGTCAACATGGTTACGAGAATGTGCGCGAGCATTACAGCGTGGCCCGCATGGCCGATCGCGCGACTGAAGGTTTATGAACATCTGATGCGACATGAGGTCAGTACCACCACGCGGTAGCGGGTGGGTACTACTCGGATTCAGCTCAAGGTCGTGGTTCGACAAACAACCCACCCGCTACCGCGTGGTGGCACTGACTGCATTGCGCACGATTAACTACGAAGCGGCATTATTTCCGGAGGTTCTGTGCTTCAAGTCGATAACGTTTCCAAGGAATACGCCGCGCCCGGCGGAACGCTCGAGATCATTTCGAATGTTTCGTTGTCGCTTTCGCGCGGCGATGCTGTCTCAATCATGGGACCTTCGGGAAGCGGCAAGAGCACGCTGCTCTACGTCATGGGTGCGCTCGAACCGCCAACGAGCGGCACCGTCACACTCGATGGCCGCAATCCTTATCAACTCAAGGAAAAAGAGCTGGCTGCTTTTCGAAACAAAGAGAGTCGGTTTTATTTTCCAGGACCATTGTTTGCTCCCGCAGTGTTCAGTTCTCGAAAATGTCCTGACACCCACCCTCGTTTCCACTGCGGGCAACGATGCGTCTGATCGCGCGCGTGAACTGCTCGCAACACGTCGGCCTGGGTGATCGTCTGGATCACCGGCCTGCCAAACTCTCCGGCGGAGAAAAACAACGGGTCGCCCTCGCGCGCGCCTTGATCACGAAGCCGCAGCTGCTGCTTGTGTGACGAACCAACCGGGAATCTCGATCACAAAGCGGCCGACGTAGTTGCTTCCCTACTCCTGGAAGTTGCATCGGCAACAGGAAACGATACTCGTCGTTGTCACGCACAGCGCCGAACTGGCCGCGCGATTTCCCCACGCGTTTTGAGTTAACGGACCACGAACTTCGGCAGATGTAATGAAGACCTCCAAACTCGTCCGACGAAATCTGACCCACTATTGGCGCACCAACCTGGCCGTCGTGTTGGGCGTGGCAACGGCAGTGGCCGTTCTCGCCGGTGCGCTGCTGGTGGGTGATTCGGTGCGCGCGAGTCTGCGCGATCTTGTGGTGCAGCGCCTGGGCGAAACGGACTACGCGATTACCAGCAACGGTTTTTTCCGGGAGCAACTTGCCGCTGGAGCATTCAGAATCACGAAAAATTTGCGTCCGTCCGATTCGGCGCGGCCTGTCCGCTCATCGCGCTTGAAGGCACTGTAACTCATGAGTCAAGCCGAAGAGTCGCCTCGTCGATCAGGGTTTATGGCGTCGACGAAAAGTTTTGGAAGTTTCACAAGCTGGAAGGCAGGCAGCCGCCACAAAATCGCGAAGTCCTTCTAAACGAACCACTCGCGCGGGAACTGGGTGCGCAGCCTGGTGATTCGTTGGTGGTACGCATTCAGAAGCCTTCAGACATTCCCGTCGAATCGTTGCACAGTCAAAAAGAAGAGTTGGGAAGCACTCTGCGACTCAACGTCCGCGAAATCCTGGACGCCGACTCGCTCGGTGAGTTTTCAATCCAACCTCAGCAGAGCGCCGTGCGCGCTGTCTTCGTCCCGCTGAAACTGCTCCAGGAAGAGATCGATCAACCCGCCCAGGCTAACCTCATTCTGCTTTCAGAAACTGCGCGGGCAGGAAATGACCCGGCGCGCACCCGCCATGAAGTCAAAAGTGCTTGGCGAAATTCTGAGAGGAACAAACTTCGCTCGACGACTTCGGGATCGAACTGCGAGTTTTGGACACGCAGAAAGCATTGTCCATTGAGAGTTCTGCGGGACTTATTCCCGACTTCTGGGCTGAGAAAAGTTCAGTCAGCTGCCCAATCGGCCCGCACCGGCGCGTCACCGTTTCTTTCGTATTTAGTCAACGGCATTCGGCGAGAAGATGGGCGTGAGATCCCTTACTCGATCGTGACGGGCGTCAACCTCGATATGCTGGAGCTCAGGAAGCACAATGAGCTCGGACATGCAGGCTGCGATGCGTCTGCTCCGGCGCGGAAGCGCCCCGGCGGTCACAAACTTGCCGCCGATTTTCCTTAACGAATGGGCGGGTTCCGATCTTCAGGTTAAGCCGGGCGACAGTGTCACAATGGATTATTACCTTTGGTTGGACGAGGGAAGACTCACCACCCGTTCAACGCAGTTTCGAGTAGCCTGCATCATTCCGTTGGAGGGGCTCGGAGCTGATCGTGATCTGGTTCCCGATTACCCTGGCATCACCGAGTCGGAAACGCTCGGTGACTGGGATCCGCCTTTTCCCATTGATTTAAAACGCATTCGGCCGCAGGACGAGGAGTATTGGAAAAAATATCGCACCACTCCGAAGGCATTCATCCCTCTTCAGGTGGGCCAGTCCCTCTGGGGCTCCCGTTTCGGCAAGGTAACCTCAATGCGCGTTTCGCCCTCCCGCGCGCTGCCGCTGGGAGAAATGCAGACTGCCTTTGAGCGAAGTCTGCGCGAACAACTTGATCCACTCGTCGCTGGTTTCGCGGTTTTCCCCGTTCGCGCTCAAGGCCTTGAAGCCTCGCGCGGCGCGACCGACTTTGGCGAGTATTTTCTCTACTTTAGTTTCTTCCTGGTCATCTCGGCATTACTGTTAACCGCCCTGTTCTTTAAGCTTGGAATCGAGCAACGGCTGCGCGAGATCGGGTTATTGCAGGCAATCGGTTTTCCCGCCTCCAAAATTAGAACCCTTTTTCTCGCAGAAGGAATACTACTCGCTGTGATAGGGAGCTTTCTCGGATTACTTGGCGCGCTTGCGTATGGCGAATTGATGATGCTGGGTCTGCGAACGTGGTGGGTGGATGCAGTCGGAACCACGATGCTCAAGCTTCACGTTTCGCCTCTCTCGCTTGGACTCGGAGCAGCAGGCGGAATTTTGGCTGCGTTGTTTTGTGTCGCATTGACGTTGCGCGGATTGAGAAAGCAATCCACGCGCAGCTTGGTCGCGGGCACCCTCTTGCATGATGAGGGTAAACCACCAGCAGCGGCAGGTGAGAAAAGTCGGACAGGGGAAGCAGCGCCACGTCCCCGCGTTACGCTTTCGCCACGGCTCGCGGTCGCATCTGTCTCCACCCTGATCGCAGTGGGGTTGTTGATCTTGTCGACCCTTAACATTATTGGGCAGACGCCCGGCTTTTTTGGCGGCGGAACCCTCTTGCTGGTGGCAGCGTTGTTTTTTACTTCCGTTTGGCTGCGCCGCGGTGGCGGGACATCTATCACCGGCGGCGGGTGGTGGGCTGTGGCCCGGATGGGATTCCGCAATGCTGCTTATCGACCAGGGCGTAGCGTTGTTTGCATCGCGTTAATCGCTTCGGCGGCATTCATCATAGTTTCCGTGGATGCTTTCAGGCGGGATGGCGGAACAAGTTCCGATCCGAATTCCGGGACCGGAGGCTATCCACTGCTGGCGGAATCGTTGTTACCGATCGTCCACGATCCGAATTCAGTCGAGGGGCGGGACGCTTTAAACTTGCCTACGAGCGATGCTGACGGGCGTGTTAGTTTTGCGCGCTTTCGGGTGCGACCGGGCGACGACGCCAGTTGCCTCAATCTCTATCAACCGAAGAACCCTAGAATAATCGCGCCCACTGACGAGTTCATTCGCAACCAACGATTTGCCTTTCAAGACTCACTTGCCAACAGCGCTGAGGAGAAGCAAAATCCCTGGCTCCTTCTGAATCGAGAATTTCCCGATGGCGCATTGCCGGTTATTGCCGATGCAAACTCAATGAACTACGTCCTTCACGTAAAGCTGGGCGAAGATTTGGTTTTGCCGTCCGGAAAAAACGGGCAACCGCTGCGATTGAGATTTGTAGCATCTCTGGCAGACAGTGTTTTTCAAAGTGAATTATTGATGTCTGAAGGTAATTTTACTCGTTCCTTTTCTGAAGAGGGGTTCCGCTTTTTCCTGATTGAGACGAATGATGTTGAGATAGCCAGCACCACCACCCAGCTTGAGGATCGACTATCAGATTTCGGCTTTGACGTTTCCACCACCGCAGAGCGTTTGGCAAACTTCCACCGCGTAGAAAACACTTACCTTTCCACATTTCAAATGCTGGGAGGCCTGGGGCTGCTGCTGGGCACCCTGGGCATGGCTGCGATCCTCTTGCGAAACGTTTTGGAAAGACGCCGCGAGCTCGCGCTCATGCGCGCTGTTGGCTACAACTCGTCGCACTTCACACTCATGATCATCGCAGAAAACGCTTTCCTGCTCTGCTGCGGATTAGTGATCGGAACCGTCTGCGCGCTGCTCGCCATCGCTCCGGTATTTTTCTCGCGTTCGGCGCGGGTTGGTAGTTTTTCGCTGGGCTTGTTGCTGTTGGCAGTATTAATATCCGGATTAACGGCTTCTATGACTGCTACGTGGGCGGCATTGCGTGCGCCCTTGCTGCCGGCGTTGCGCGCAGAGTGAAGCTTCACTGGAATTAAGCCACAAGAAACGGTGCGAAACTCACTTGTGTGAATAGAGCTGCGCAACCAGCTAACGTCAGTCAATTTTCGCCTTGCAAACTTGTTCATGGCCCTACTGGAGAAAAAGATGCGCATTCAACGCGTTGCCGGTTTTATAGTCGTTCTGGTGCTGCTCTCGGTCTCAGCGTCGTATGCCGAGAACTGGCCCCAATGGCGCGGACCCGCTCTCAACGGAACCAGTTCGGAGAAAAATCTTCCGGTGAAGTGGTCGGCCGAAGAGAACATCGCCTGGAAACTGGCGATGCCGGGCTGGAGTGGTTCCACGCCAATCATCTGGAACGATCGGGTTTTCCTGAGTGTCGCTGAGGGCGACGATCTGTATCTCTGGTCGGTTGACAAGGGGAAAGGCACCGTTGTTTGGAAGAAACTACTGGGCGCCGGCAACGTCAAGATGCGGAAGCAGAACATGTCTTCGCCCTCGCCGGTGACCGACGGCAAGAGCGTTTTTGTGATGACCGGTACAGGCATTCTCAAAGGTTTCGATTTCAATGGCAAAGAACTGTGGTCCCGAGATATTCAGAAAGACTACGGTGAGTTTGGACTTCAGTGGGGATACGCTTCATCGCCATTGTTGCTCGACAACGCGTTATACGTGCAGGTTTTGCACGGAATGAAAACCGATGCGCCTTCTTACATTTTGCGTCTGGAGAAGTTGACCGGTAAGACGAGTTGGAAAGTTGAACGGCCGACCAGCGCGATTCGCGAATCACCGGATGCTTATTCGACGCCGGCGGTAATTCGTTACGGGAAAACCGCAGAGTTAGTTATCACTGGCGGTGATGTAGTCACCGGTCACGATCTGGTGACCGGAAAGGAACTCTGGCGCGCGAACGGGCTTAATCCGGAGAACCTTCCCTTCTATCGCATCGTGGCGTCACCGGTAATTTTTAACGACATAATCTATGCGCCCACGCGAATTAAACCGCTGCTCGCTTTTAAGGCGGGTGGCCGCGGCGACATCACGACTTCACACCTGCTCTGGTCCACCGCTAATGGACCGGATGTGCCCACGCCGGTCACCGACGGAAAGTATTTTTACATCGTTAATGACAAAGGGATCATGTGGTGCCTCGACGCCAAGACTGGCGCCGAAATTTATGGCCAACAACGAATTAAGCCGGGAACCTATAGCGGATCGCCGGTGCTGGCCGACGGGAAGATCTATGTGACTAATGAAGATGGTCTCACATCGGTGGTTAAAGCGGGACCAGTGTTTGAAGTTTTGGCTGAGAACGCGCTCAATGATTATTCGCTGAGCTCTCCGGCAATTTCCGGCGGTCAAATTTTCATACGGACGGCGACCAATCTCTATTGCATCGGCAAGAAATAATGGTTTCTCACTGGGACGGACGCGCGCCAGGGTCGTTGCGGCTCCGCCGCCGCCCAGTGCGGAAAGGTTCACCTTTCCGGAAGCGAATATTATTTGACCGGTGAGGCTCTGCCTCATCAAACGGAGGCGCAGCCTCCTCTCTAAAACTGAGACACAACAGTAAGGCTGAGCCTTACCGCACTGTGCGGCGGCAGAGCCGCGATAGAGTCAAATGGAGGTTCAATTCATGAAGTCGTTGCAATCACAGTGGAAGAAACAGTTACTACGAACTGCCTTAGTGGCGACTCTGGCTGTCAGCGTCAACGCCCAAACATCACAGCTTGGCAGTGTGAAGTTTCAAACTTCAGGTTCTGAAAGAGCTCAGGCACATTTTCTGCGCGGCCTGGCAGCGTTGCATTCCTTCTGGTATGAAGAGGCGCTCGAAGCTTTTCGCGAATCAACTAAAATCGAGCCCGGCTTCATGATGGGCTATTGGGGTGAGGCGATGGCCCACAATCACCCGCTCTGGTCCGAGCAGGATACCGTCGCCGCCCGGCAGGTGGTTGCAAAGATCCGGGACACTGCGAAGCTAACTTCACGAGAGCGCGCTTACCTCAACGCTGTGAAGGCTCTGTATCAGGAAAGCGAGGATAACAGTAAACGCGCGCGCGATGCTGCTTACTCGTCGGCGATGGAAAAGGTCTATCGCGAATACCCTGACGATCTTGACGCGGCCGCGTTCTACTCGCTTTCGCTCCTCGGATTGGTTGGTCCGGGCGATAAGGGTTATCGCAACCAGGCACGAGCCGGTGCCATAGCGCTGGATGTTTATGAGAAGAATTCAAATCATCCCGGCGCTGCCCATTACATCATTCACGCCTTCGACGATCCCGATCACGCCATCCTGGCGCTTCCCGCTGCGCGGCGGTATGCCGGCATCGCGCCCGAGGCCCATCACGCGCGTCACATGCCGGCGCACATATTCTTGCAGCTCGGGATGTGGCCTGAAGCTGCGGCTTCAAACGAAGCTGCCTGGGAATCATCCAACGCGTGGATGAAACGCAAAAACCTTTCGCCGAATGTACGCGACTACCACAGTCTCCACTGGCTGCTCTACGTTTATTTGCAGCAGGGCCGTTATCGCAAAGCCGAAGAGTTGCTGACGTTGATGAAGAAAACGATGTCCGAGACAAAGTACGACAATAAATTGCGTCCCGGTTACTACGAAAACAACTACGCGAACATGGCTGCGGCTTTCGTGGTTGAAACAGAGCGTTGGGAATTGGGAAATACACTCTTCCCTGCCGCGGCTCTGAACGACCACACTGCCGTCGTGGATGGCGGCAACGGAGGTGGCCACGGCGCGCACGGCGCTAAGGCGTCCGCAACCACGAAGGAAGCAAAAGGAGCGGAGGGAGGGATGACAGTCCGCGCTTCAAACCGTAGCCAAACGCTGCCGCTCTTCATCCGCGGTTTGTCAGCGGCGCGCAGCAATGCGGCGGAAGCGGAAAAGAGTGTGAACGGACTGCGCGCGATCGGACGCGACACCAATTCCACCGGTCCGTCGCAGGGCATGATTGAGATCCGGGAGCTTGAGGTCGCCGCGGTCGCGGCTTCGATGAAACAGGACCACTCCCGCGCGATTGATCTAATGAAGCAGGCTACGACTCTCGAGGAAGCAATGCCTCCACCTTCAGGACCGCCCGGGCTGGTTAAGCCTTCGCACGAATTGTTTGGCGAGTTGCTCTTGAAAGCCGGAAAGCCTGCGGAGGCTGCGGAGCAATTCAAGGCTGCCATGTTGAGGCAGCCAAATCGGGCGCGTTCATTGCTGGGGGCGGCGCGGGCTGCGGGGCAAAATGGTGATCGTGCGGGCGCCGCTTTCTTTTACGAGCGGCTCCTGGACCAGTGGCAACACGCCGATGCAGATCTGCCTGAACTGAAGGAAGCGCGAGAGTTTGTGAACAAGGAATCCGTGAAAAAATGAATAACGCAAAACGATGCCCGGCTTGCGGGAGCGAGGACGTAAAGAAGCTTATCTACACGGCCCAGGGCGGCATTATCTGGACGCCGTTTCTCAACTTCATCAAATGCCGGGCCTGCGGTGTTCGTTTTAGCGGCAATACGGGTGAACTCGATCCGCAGGTGCCGAAACTGATGCGCGCGCTCTCTGTATTCATCATCCTCGGGTTCATCGGCCTGATAGTCGGATTCGCTTTCTCGTTGTCCTCATTGAAACAAACAGACCCCGCGTCGTCCGCAACGCCGCCGCGAATGAGCCTGCCGACACCTTCGCGCCGATAGTTACCGGTGTGCAGTTTGGTTGAGTCTTTGCGGCTCCTGGCGAGACTGTTGCGGCCTTTCGGTCGAACTAAGTCAGAACCTCAAAGTTCGCGAAGCATAAGACGCAAAGTTACGGCAGGGAATTCTCCTTTTTCAAAATTCACCGTACCCGCCGATAGCCAACCTTGCGGCTGAGGGAAAACGAGGGAACAATTTTCCCAATCCGTTCGTTAAGCATCGGTTCCGAAATGCTCTTGGTCCCTTAATTCATCTCAGGAGAAACGAAATTGCAAACCCAAGTTCCGTCGCGAGTCGCTCCGTTCCGACGCGCACTAATACTCTGCGCCATGATCCTGGTATCGCTCCCCGGCGCTGCTCTGGCTCAGAACACCACCCAAAGCAAAGCCGCAAAAATTGACGAGGTTATGACAGCCGCCAGCAAGTACCGACTCTTTAATGGTTCGGTACTGGTAGCCGAAAACGGCAAGCTGATTTACAAGAAAGGTCTGGGAATGGCCAACCTGGAATGGAACATTCCAAATGCGCCTGACACCCGGTTTCGGCTCGGCTCAATCACCAAACAATTCACCGCAGCGTTAGTTCTCCAGCTGGTCGAACAGGGAAAGATTAAGCTCGACGGCAAGCTTTCGGACTACCTGCCTGCCTATCGCAAAGACGTGGGCGAGAAAGTGACCATTCACCAACTGCTGAACCACACGTCGGGAATTCCGAGCTACACCGGTCTGGCAAAGTTTCAGGAAGAAGTCAGCCGCAATTCGTACACGGTTGACGGCTTCGTTAAAAAATATGCCAGTAACGATCTCGAGTTTGAACCGGGCAGCAAGTTTGCCTACAACAACTCGGGATATTTCCTGCTGGGGGCAATCGTGGAAAAGGTAACCGGGAAAACCTACGAGCAGGCGCTGAAAGAGCGCATCCTCGATCCACTGGGAATGAGAAACACCGGTTACGACCTTTCCGGCCCAGTGATAGCAAAGCGCGCTGCGGGCTATGTGAAGACTCTCGAGGGATATCGAAATGCTCCTTATCTCGACATGTCGATCCCGTATGCCGCCGGGTCAATGTATTCCACCGTCGAAGATTTGTATCTATGGGACCAGGCGCTTTACACAGACCGCGTGCTGACCGCTAAGTCAAAGGATTTGATGTTCAAGCCCCACCTCTCCGACTACGCTTATGGTTGGGTCATCACCACGGCGAATCTGGGTCCGGATGCTGAGCCGGTCACTGAAATCAATCATGGCGGCGGCATCAATGGTTTCAATACCTCCATCGCTCGACTGCCCGTACAAAAGCATCTCATCGTATTACTCGATAATACTTCGCAGGGCGGCAACCTAAGCCGACTGAAGCGCGAGATCACAAACATTCTTTTCGACAAACCTTACACCCTGCCGAAGCCATCCGTTGTCGAACTCGTGGCTGGCACGGTCAAGGAAAAGGGCGTGGCAGCAGGGATCGCCCAGGTTCGCGACTTGAAGGCGCGGCAACCGAACGATTATGAGTTTAGCGAAGACGAAATCAACATGCTGGGCTATCAGTTGCTTCAAACCAAAAAGGTAAAAGACGCCATTGAAGTCTTCAAACTGAATGTCGAACTCTTTCCCAGGAGCGCCAACACCTACGACAGTTTGGCCGAAGGTTACATGAACAACGGCGAAGACGAGTTGGCGATTACAAACTACAAAAAGTCGCTCGAGCTTGATCAAAGCAATGCCAACGCCGTCGCGATGCTGAAGCGATTGGAGAACAAAGGCGGAGCGGTTGACACAGCGGAATACGACGCTTATGTCGGCGAGTATGACGCCGCTGGGAATTTCAAAGTATCGATCTTCAAAGAGGGCGACAAGCTGATGACTCAACTGGCAAATCAACCAGCCTTCGAGCTATATGCGGAAAACAAGGACAAGTTTTTCCTCAAGGTGGTGGCGGCGAAGGTCAGCTTTATGAGGGACGACCAAGGCGTGGTTTCGGGGCTGGTCATTCATCAAAACGGCCGCGAGATGCCGGCGAAGAAGGTGAAGTAACAATTTAGCATCTCACAGTTTGCTGCTGCGAAGCGGTGCTCGCTGTGCGATTCTCGGTCCCGGCATTTCTTCCTGGTTTTTCCACCGGTCGCGTCATTTGCTGCGTGTGTACGCTGAAAGCGTTGGCTAATATCAGCCCAGGGTTTGCTTTGAAACCCTGGGTTTAAAAGTGCCGAGGAGATTCGCACCCTGACAGGGTTGCGCGGTTTTGCGGTAATAAAAGCCAACGCCCTCAGCGTTATTCGAGTTTCCTTAGAGCGCCTACTTCTTTTCTCTCACATCATAGGCGTAAATCGTGTCCTGATCGCGCAGGTAGAGCCGGCCGCCGGCGACCACCGGATGTGACCAGGTCGGCAAGTTTTCCTGCGGAATGCGGAAGCGGCCCTTCTCTTTGTAACCAGTGGGCGTAACTTCCACGAGGCCGACCACGCCGTTCTCGCTAAGCGCGTAGAGGTTGCCGTCTGCGTAGACGATCGAACCTTTACCCACGCTGCGGTCTTTCCAGGCTACTTCACCATTATCAAAACGCATGGCAGTCAGAATTCCGCCCGAGAATCCATAAAGGTGATCGCCGATCAGAATCGAACTGCTGTGATGGTTGCGCATGTCTTTCGTGAAATAAACTTCCTGCGCTTTGCCGTCAGCCGAAATCTCAACCACGCCGCCGCCGTTGCCATAGTCTGAAGAGATCCACACACGGTTGCCACGCACAACTGGCGTTGCTGCATTAGCCACGTTGTTAGCGGCACGTGGGTATTCCCAGAGGAGCTTTCCATCTTTCAAATCGAGTCCCAACCCGCGTGTATGCGTGAAGAAAACAACCTGAGTTGTGTTTCCCACCTGGACCGGAATTGCCGATGAGTAACCAGCCTTATCGCTCTGGCTCTTCCAGATCAGCGCCCCATCCTTTCGGTTGAGCGCCACAATAGAGGCGCCCGGACCACCGGCGTTAACGAGGACCTTTTCACCGACTACCAGCGGCGACTCGCTGATACCCCAGGTGATGTTTGACCCACCGAATTTTTGCAGCACGTTCAGGGTCCATCGAAGCTTGCCCGTTTTCGCATCGATGGCGGAGAGATCTCCACTGCCGCCGAGCGAGTAGACGCTGCCGCCATCAACAGTCGGTGTGCCGCGTGGGCCATCGCCGCGATCGTTGCGGAAGGCAACGCCATGCGCTGTTGCCCACACTTGTTTTCCGGTCGCCACGTCAAAAGCGATTACATATTCTTTGTCGTCTTTAAGTCCCATCGTATACAACTTACCGTCCGAGATCGAAAAAGATGAGTAGCCGCCACCGGCTCCTCCAGCTTTCCACGCGAGCGGCGGACCATTTTCGGGCCACTGCTTTAGCAGGCCAGTCTCTTTGGAAATACCATCGCGGTTTACGCCGCGCCATTGCGGCCAGTTAGCGCCGGTTTGGGCTGTGATCTCAGCCGAGAGGCACAAAGCAAGAATTGCGAAACTCATGAAAGTCCTGACGTAAATATTCTTCATAATCGAATCTCCTTGGTCGGCCCGACCAGTTGTCTGTTACGCGCGCTCGGGGAGTGATAATAGTGATATCGGGTGGAACAGGATCCAGTGAAATAATACAGTTTTAGTTTGCGTACTTGGGTGGAGGGCAACCTAATTTTGTTCAATATACGATGGAAGCCAACCAGCTGTCACGCCTGCGGCTTGAAATACAACACAAGACCCGCGCCGGATGCAGCCAACAGGAAACCCACATACAGCAATGGATTTGGCGAAACCTTCGGCGGGTGGAGCCACATCGAGAAAAGCACATTCACGAGCGGTGCGCCGGCGAACACAAGCGGCATGACGTAAGTCGGCAGCCCGCCGTAACGAAAAGCAAAGATGATACAGACTGCACCTGCCGCACCCAGCGTGCCTCCCAGCACTGCTGCCAGGGAGCCCTTCATCGTGAAGCCGGTGAGCTCGCCCTGGTAAGACAGACTGGCCACCGGCACCAGTACCCCGATTAAGAAATAGGCAACGCCGACGCAGAGCAGCGCGCGCATGGGGCTGCCCAACGCAACCTGACCTTTGTGTAGCGCTGGTCCATACAGACCCCACGAGAGCGCAGCGCCGAGAGCGAAAAGTATCCAAAGCATAGGGAGACCTCGGGTTTGTGAATGGGATGGTAGATCGTAATTGGTAAAACCGGGCACTTAGGGTTTACAGGGCGGCACCCGCGACTGACATAAGTTAAGCCCTATTGCTTTACCCAGACGGACGTGATTCCGGGTGAAGCCCACTCTGCTTGTTTAACTTTTCCCGCGCTGTCTCGAACAAAGATTACGTCACCGAAAAATCTGTACTCAAAAAATCTATCTATGCCGGTCGGGTAAAGCCTTATATCTCCAGCATAAAGAATTTCATTCTTAACAACCATCTCGACACTACCGCCGCCACCCTCGCGAACGTATCGACCCGGAAATTCCGCTAAGTTTTTGGGAGTGGAGATGATCTTCGGTTTGGGAACGGTTTTCACCGAAACTTCTTTTCCCTGCAGAATCTCTCCTAATCCCCGGGACACAATGTCAAAGCCACCGGAGCCTAGGTTTGAAACCAGGACATAACCGTATTTCTTGTTGCGTTCGATCTCGATGTAAGAACGATGACCATTGGTACTTCCGCTGCCGCTTAGAGTCGTTTGGCCCAGCAAGTCCGTCTTAGACTGTGTGCCGAACTTGCCGTCCAGAACTGCTTCGCCAAATTTATAGACATCGCGTGCCGTGCTGAAAACTGAGCCCGCGCCCACCAGAAACGAATAGTCCTTGAGTGGAGCGTTGATATAGCCACTGTGATCGACGAGGTAATCCTGTGCCCGTCGCTCCATGATCATCTCACCTTTGAAATCCAGCGAATCTTTCATGTCAGCTGGAGTGAAGACATACTCCTGCAGCAATTTGGCGTAAGGCTTTCCAGAGGCTATTTCCAAAGTTCGCGCCAGCACCGCATAACCCCCGGAACTGTAGAGACGTTGAGTGCCGGGCTCAAATGCCAACTTTGCCTGCTTAACCTTCTCGATAAATTCCTCCGAAGTGTAGGCGACCGCCTCTTGTTCCGGCGGCATCACCCGATGCAGAATTCCTGAGCGGTGACTTCTCAACATTTGAATTGTAATCTTGTCGCCGCTCGGAAAATCACGAATGTACTTATTCAGTTTATCGTCAAGAGCAATTCTCTTTTCTTCGAGCAGACGATTCAAAATCACAATCGTCATCAGCTTGGTAATTGAGGCGATTCCGATGCGCGTGTTGAGTTGATTTGGGATCTTATATTCGGCATTGGCCAGCCCGAATGCCTTTTCATAAATTACTTTTCCGTCCTCCGAAGCGAGGACCACCCCTGAAAATAAATTAACTTCGGCTAACTGATTCACATAGGCGTCGATCAGCTTAGCCTTCGGTGCTTGCCCGACAACAGCATGGGGTAAGAGCGCTAAGCTCAATAAAAAGATCCGGGCACCGGCTGTTTTGACTTTATTCATGGTTCCGCAGCTTCTTTGGCCGACTCAACTTAAGAACCTATTCAGGTGTTTTGACGGCGGTATCTCTCGCCTTCGCGTTATCGAACCGGGCAAAAACACTCGCGCATAAAAAAACACTAAAAGGCCAATCGTATTCCCAACTGGATCTGCCGCGACGACGTCACCGTTGAGCGAATAACTCCAAAAGTCGAGAGCGGAGCTTCATTATCCACGGCACCCGTAAAAGCGATGAGGCTCGGATTGCCAAAGTTTGCGCGGTTGAAAACATTGAACGCTTCTACGCGAAACTGAATCAACCCATTGTCGCCGAGCGCAGCCCAGCGCGTGTTCTTTACCGCCGAAAGGTCGAAGGTTCGCAGATTCGGTCCGATCAAGGCGCCGCGACCCAGGTTGCCAAGCCGGCCCGCGGGCTGCAGTTTGAATGCCAACCGGTTGAAGTAACCGGCAGGGTCGCCGACAACCGCAGTATTTGCATTAAAGCCAACCGCGATGTCTGCTCGGTCAAAGCCTATGCCAGGCGCCAACGAAGGAGACCACAGCGAGCGAGAGCGGTTACGCGCCACGAAAACTGTTAAAGGATTTCCGCTGCGCATCTGGCCAATCCCCGACAGCTGCCAACCATCGAGTATCTTACCGGCCACCCCATCGAGGCCCTTCGCAAACGGAATGGCCCAGGTGAAGTTAATAACCAGATTGTTCTTCGCGTGGTAGTCAGCCAGGCCCTTGTTGTAATCGAGGCCGGGAAATTCAGGAAACGCCGTGGTTGTGCCGTTTGTCGAGTCAGAGAAAAACGTTGAAGCCTGAGTAGTGTCGATGTTGCGAGAGAATGTGTACGACGCTTGCGCTGAGAATCCCCTGCTGAAACGTTTGCGTACTTCCAGAATCATCGCGTTGTACCACGAATTGCCGTCGCTGCTCTTGAGCTCGATGGTTGTAAACGCCGTGTTGGGACGCGGTCGGCCGGCCGGATAGAAGGGCGTCCCATCGGCGCCAATGTCAGGCACGGGCAGGTTCACATCGCTCGAGCGAAGGAGGTGCACACCTCTTGAACCCGCATAACCGAGTGTAAAGACCGTGTTCCACCACAGCTCGCGTTGCAGGTTCAAGTTCCACACCTGCGTATAAGGATTTTTGAGGTCAAACTGCACCGGCCGGATCGACAGTGAACCGTTGAAGTTGGGTGAAGGAAAGGTCGGGTTATTAACTACGGGTCGCGGTGTCGCTGGTGGATTCGTTACCGTGACAATCAGGTTCTGTTGATTGTTGGTGTTGAAATAAATCCCGTAACCACCGCGGACGCTGGTTCGTCCGTTTCCGAAAACATCCCAGGCGAAACCTACCCGCGGAGAAAGGTTTTTCAAAGTCGGGTTCTGATAGAGCGGGCCAACTGTCGGTGTGCGATCGGTTAAGTTGATCAGCGCTGCGTCACGTCCATTGATGTCCACTGGCAGAGTTGCGGCCTCGTAGCGCAAACCGCCATTGAGCGTTAACCGACGGTGAGCGCGAAAAGTGTCTTGCACGTAAAAGCCGGCCAGAGTAAAGCGCCAATAACGATCGAGGGCTCCGCCCGGCGAGATGCCGATGAATCTGATCGGAGTGTTCGTCAGGAAATCGCGCATGGAATTAAATGTAAAGATGCCCAGACTGAAGGTGGGATTCACCATATTGTCCTGATAGCGCTCAACCACCGAGCCGGCCTTGATGAGATGGCGTCCGCGATTGTGGGTTAACCCATACTCGAATCCGAATAAATTTTGCGTCAGCCGCAAATTCGCCGAGGTCTGGGGGCCGAAGCGACCGGGAATACCTCCGATATCAATCCCGCCCAGTATGCTTTGGCCTGGAACGAACGGCGCGAGGTTTTGCGTGGTGTTCGCTTCTACGTTTTGCCCGATGCGCGTGCGACTGAAGTTTAGCCGAAATGTATTAAACGTGTTCGCTGAGAGTGTTTGTCGATACTCACCGGTGAAAAACTGGTTGCGCGAGAGAAAGGTACGCGGAAATTGTGGGTAGTCGGTCGGCAGGAGTTGGTCAGCATCGTCAAACGTGTAACGCGCAAAAAACTGGGCCCGATCGCTACGGTTGTAGTCGAAGCGTCCTTGCAAAAAATGCTGACGCACCTGCTGCTGAAATCCAAAGGCGTAGGCCGCGAGATTACCCGGGACCGTAGATAGGCCGACGTTGGGAAGGGGATATTCATCAAGGTATGGCTTGATCGCGGGATTCACTCCCACAAAAGTGCGAGCGCCACCTGCGGTGGTTATGAATCCCTGCCGGGCATCAAGGTCGGGTACTACGGTGCGAATTGTTTTGCCCAGATTCTCGCGCAACGACTCGTAGCCAAAAAAGAAAAACAGGCGGTCAGTCCGGATAGGACCACCAAGCGAACCACCAAATTGGTTTCGTTTAAATTCCGGCTTTTTCTCCGCATCGAAAAAGTTGCGCGCATCGAAGTTGTCGTTGCGGTGAAACTCATAGGCCGAGCCATGCCACGAGTTAGTTCCCGACTTTGATACTGCATTAATCTGCCCGCCGGAGTTGCGACCAAACTCTGCCCCGTAAGAATTCGCTTCAACGCGAAACTCTCGAATCGTTTCGACCCCCAGCACTGTGCCGGCGGCGCTACCCGCCGGACCGTTAGTGAAGTCATTTTGGGGTGTGCCGTCGAGCAGGTAAACATTTGAACGGGGATCCTGTCCATTGATGCTCATCCCCAGACCGTGGGCCACCACCGATCCGCCATCGCGATGCGCGTAGCCGATCACCCCGGGCTGTAGTAGCGCGAGGTCGGTATAGTTTCTGCCGTTTAGCGGCAACTCGCGAATCGCCTGTTCGCTGACTAGATAACTTAATTCCGGGGTCTGCGTATTCACCAGGGCTTCGCCGCTGTTGATGGTGACATCAGCGCTCAGGCTTAAAACTTTCATCACCAGGGCTACCGCCGCCGTTTCGTTGACGGTCAAACGGACGTTAGGGAAAACGAGCGGCTCGAAACCAGTTTGTTCGGCGCGCAACTCGTAAGCGCCGACCGGCATGCCGGGAAAAACGAACCTTCCGTCCGCTTCGCTCGTAGTAGTTCGCGAAAGTCCAGTGTCGAGATGATTCGCTGTAATCTTTACTCCGGCAAGCACGGCGCCGTTGGTATCTTTAATATCGCCGGTTAACGCACTGCTCGTTTGAGCGCCAGCATTAATAGCAAAAGCGGAAAACAAAAAAACGACCCAGGAAAATCTCTGCGCGAGACGTGGAAACGAAAGCCGCGAAACATCCATCATAGGTTTTACTCCGAGGTCGATCATGCGGATTGCCACCGTTCAATACGGCATGCCGCCGCGTTCAGTTTCACACATTGCCCGTTAAGACGCATCTTCTGGACGTCTCGTTCGCCGGCTTTCGTCGATTATGGCAAATATCGCTTACGTAGGTTTCGCATTTCTGATAATAATGAACCAGCATAAAAGTTAGGCGAACGATTCTTCGCAAGCAGTTCCAAGATTTCGTAAAGGACCATTTGAATGTCAACTTCAGTCAAAACTCTTCTGCTCTTGTTCGTAGTCTTTATGGCGGCGAATGCCGGTGCCCAAACCCATCGAGGCTCGATGCGCGGCACCATCACCGATCCCAATGGCGCCGTAGTGTCGGGCGCGTCGTTGAAACTCACCAATGAGGCAACCAGCGAGACGCGTTCGGCAATTACGACCGACCAGGGAGAGTTCATAATGTCGTCGTTACCGCCCGGACCCTATCGGCTCGAAATTACCGCTCAGGGCTTTGCGACCTTAGTGCACCGAATTGAAGTCCGCGTGAATCAGGAACTAAGAGTTGACGAGTCGCTCGCAGTCGGCGGAGTGACAAGTGACCCGCATGTGATCTATTCGCCGCGCGCCGAACTAAAAAAAGACTCGGCCTCAATCGGTACGGTCATCGAGAATCGTCAGGTCGAAGGGTTACCTCTCGACGGACGAAATTTTTACGAGTTAACTTTACTGGTGCCGGGAGCCGCACCAGCAGCCCCTGGCTCGGCGGGTTCGGTGCGCGGTGATTTTGCTTTCAACGTCAACGGCGCTCGCGAAGACAGCAACAACTTCCTGCTCGATGGTGTTTACAACATCGATCCCAAACTAAACACTTTCGGAGTGCGCCCGCCGGTAGATGCTATCCGTGAGTTTGAAATGCTTACCAGCAGTTACGATGCTTCGTTTGGACGGAATCCGGGCGCTCAGGTCAACGTCGTGCTCAAGTCAGGCACCAACGACGTGCACGGTTCGTTGTTCGAATTTCACCGCAATGCAGCCCTCGATGCGCGCAACTTTTTCGCGCCCGCCGGCGAGTCGAAACCAAAGTATATCCGCAACCAGTTTGGCGGTTCTATCGGTGGACCAATCAAGCGCGATCGCACGTTTCTTTTCGGCGACTATGAAGGCACGCGCTCGCGCGAAGGAATTACCCGCGTCACCAACGTGCCGACCCTTTTGGAACGCGCCGGCGATTTTTCGCAGTCGAGAGATATTTTCGGCAATCCCGTTTTCGTGAGCAATCCTTTTCTGCCACGCGATCCGGTGACCTTCCAGTTGCCACCTTGTAATGCGACGAACCAGACTGGCTGCTTTCCCGGCAACCGCGTTCCGCAGGCGTTTCAACATCCGATCGGGCGCGCGCTCGCGGCAATTTATCCTCTACCGAATCGCAATGTGCCGTTTCAAAACTTTGTTTCGTCACCCACACAAATTGACGACAACAACAGCTTCGACGTGCGGTTGGATCATTTCATCAGCGACAGGACCAGCCTGACGTTTCGCTATAGTTTTGGTGACCGCAAACTGTTTGAGCCTTTCACCGGCCCCACGTTTTCACTGGTGCCGGGCTTTGGCGATAACGTGCGGCGGCGAAGCCAGAATGTGATGGGTGCTCTCAACCTGATCTTGACCCCGAACTTCACCAACGAAACTCGCGTGGCCCTTAGTCGAGTTGCGGGTTCGGTAACTCAGGAAGCCAGCAGGCTCAATCAGGATCTGGGCTTGCCGGTGGTTTCCCCCAATCCTCGCGACGCCGGCCTGAGCTTCATTTCGGTGACAGGATTTTCGCCGCTTGGCGATGAAGGCAACAATCCTCAGAACAGCGTGACCAACGTTTATCAAGTTCTGGACACCGCTTCCTATGTGCGAGGCAACCACTTGATCAAATTTGGTCTTGACTTCCGCTTCGCACAGCAAAATGCTTTCCGCGATGTTGAGTCGCGAGGGCGCATTACTTTTTCACCTTTCGCGCAAATTTCCGGAAACGCCCTTGCGGATCTGCTGCTTGGCTTTCCTTTGCTGACTACCGTCGCCCGGGTTGATAACCCGCAACGCCTGCGCACCCAGAGTTACAATTTCTTCATTAACGATAGCTTCCGCGTAAGTCCGAGACTAACTCTCAATGCCGGCTTGCGTTACGAATACAACACGCCACCCGTCGATACCGACGATCGCGCTAATGTTTACGACGTCACCTCCGGCAGCCTGGTCCAGGTGGGCACGAACGGTGTTCCACGCGGCGGGTTTCACCCCGACCGCAACAACTTTGCGCCGCGCGTGGGTCTTGCGTGGACGATCGGCGAAGCCCAGACGACGGTTCTACGCGCCGGCTATGGTGTCTACTACGATCAGTCAGCCCTGGCGCCCGGTGAAGCGCTCTACTTCAATTCACCTTATTTCGACAACAACATTTTCTTTTCCCTGCCGGGTTTGCCGCTGACTTTGAGCAATCCCTTCCCAAATTTTTTCCCGTTTCCGCTTCCTGACTCGGCGTTAGCTATTCAACGCGACCTGCGCACGGCCTACATGCAGCACTGGAATCTCAATGTGCAACATGAGATTGCACGCAACAGTGTGCTCGAACTCGGATATGTCGGCTCGAAGGGAACGAAGCTGTTAACTGCGCGAGACATCAATCAACCGCGCCCCAGTGTCTTGCCCCCAGGTTTGCCTTTTGTGCCGCGTCCCAACCCGAGGTTTGACGACATCGATCAGCTCGAGTCGCGCGCCAACTCGAATTACCACAGCCTGCAAGCCCGTTTTCAGCAGCGTTTCTCGCGGGGGTTGGCGGCACTTGTCTCTTACACGTTTGCCAAGTCGATCGACGACGCCTCAAATTTTTTCACCAGCGCGGGTGATCCAAACTTTCCTCAGGACAGCAACAACGTAAGAGCTGAACGGGGCCGTTCAAACTTCGACGTGCGACACCGCTTGTCTGCCAGCTACTCTTACGACCTTCCGTTTGGAAAAGGCGGTCGCTATCTTGCCGACGAAGGATTTCTCTCCACGCTATTAACCGGATGGCAGACTTTCGGAATCGTCAGCGTCCAAAGCGGTCGGCCATTTACAGTCGCGCTGCTTTCCGAGATCGACAACAGCGGCACCGGTAGATCAGTACTCGGCTTCGGCGCCAACGATCGGCCGAATGTGGTTGGCAATCCCACGCTGGCTAATCGTTCCGCCGGTCAGTGGTTTAATCAGGCCGCGTTCGCGTTTCCCGCTCCGGGAACGTTTGGCAACGCCGGCAGAAATATTCTCGAGGGCCCTGGTTATACCAGTGTCAATGCGTCACTGTTGAAGAACTCAAGGCTTTCCGAACGCGTGAACCTGCAACTTCGCGCTGAAGCCTTCAACCTGTTCAACCACCCAAACTTCAATCTGCCGGATAATTTCCTTGGTTCGCCGACCTTTGGCCGGATCAGTTCGGCCCGGGATCCGCGGCATTTACAGTTTGGCGTCAAGCTGCTGTTCTAATTGGAGTTTTATGCCCAGGCAACGATCATTTCGCACAATCGGAATAGGGTTCACGCTGGTGGCTTCTCTGCTGCTGGTGAACGCGCAGGCCAAGGACAAATATCGCAACGAAAAAGTTGCGGCCGAACTGATTGCGCTCGTACGCCAATGGGATGCCGCCATCGTGAATCATGATTCGGCGACGCTCGATAAAATTTTGGCCGACGAATTCACTCTTTCAGGTTTCCCCAAGGCAGGCTATCTGGCCCACATCAAATCAACCCGCAACAACATTGTGTCCGCAAAGAGCGAAGCTTTCGACGTGCGTGTTTATGGCGACACCGCCACCCTGGTCGCGATTGACGAAATCAAATCGATCAAAGATGGCGTTGAAACTGTCGAATGGTGGCGGTTTATTGACGTGTGGGTGAAACGTGATGGCCGTTGGCAGTGCGTAGCAACTGAGTCGTCGAAAACGAAGAGACCTCAAGGCAAACAGAGCACACCTTAAGAGCGCTGACTATCGCGCTCTTTGTAAACCGGGTCGAGTGTGCGCGTAGTGTGATCGGTCACGCTCGCAATCGGTAAACGCGCAGCGCCAAGCTCGGGAACACCAGGTTCCGCAATTTTGGTCCGCGGCACCTGGGTAGTCTCGACGGGCAGTTGAGGAATGCTAAGCACTCGCGACAATTGCCGGATCAGCAAGGCGACGATCGTGAAGATGAAAAGCAGGGCGAAGAAAATGAGCACCATCCCGCCCGGTGAAAGATTGATTCCTCGCTCCACGAGCGTCATCACCACGCCAAACACCATCCCAAAGCCGATTAGTGTTACCAGGGTGACTGCGATTGAAATTGCCCAGGCAGCTCCCACCAGTTTCGGCGCCGCCACGCCCGCGTTGGCCACGGAGGGCTTCAGATTAGCCCCGCAGCGATTGCAATAGCTGAGTTCGGTTGTCACTTCAGTGCCACACGACGCGCAATACATGTTAGTTCACCTCTGCCAACCTTACGATACAAAGGATCCGCAAGTTCGCCAACTTTGGACGCCCGGTGCAAATTAGTTGCGCGCTAACGAAACTTTGATTTTTAGCGAGCGACGTTTGCCTTAACAGAAAGAAGAACGCAACAATGGCCAAGCCGTGCGGCAAAAGTTTCGCAAGGCGTGATGAAAGTGAACGGTTCTTTCGGCTTGAAGCAGGTCTTCCTCACAGGTAGCGACTGAGGTCAGCCGACGGTCGCCAAACACTCAATTTCAACGCGAGCGTTTAATGCCAGCCCATTGACTCCCAGCGCGCTGCGGGCCGGTAATCGATCCCTGGGAAAGAAGGTAACGTAAACCTCGTTCATCGCTCCCCATTCACTCATGTCGGCCAGCATCACAGTGCATTTCACTACCTGATCAAACCCGGAACCGTGGCGCTCGAGCAAGGAGCCGATGTTTTCCAAAGTCTGCGTTGTTTCGGGCTTGATGCCTCCTGAGACGAGGCGGCCGGAACTGTCGGTCCCCAGCTTTCCGGAGAGATACAGCATGTTGCCGACTCGCACTGCGTCGGAGAACGGAGCCGGCCGCGGTCGCGGAGATGAAAGATATTCGACCTTTGGTTTGTTCATAGAAGTAGCCTTCTTGCGCCGCTGCTGAGCCGGCGCAACCGTGGCGAAAATCAGACCGATACAGACGACGGTGAACAGTTTGTTGGTTAGTCTCATTATTAGCATCCCGGTTTAAAGAAATTGTAGTTTCAGTTTTCGCGGCTGAGCCAAAGCATCGCCGCGCCCGTCAAAGCCAGGAACGGCCCATCCATCGCAGACCACCACCACGGCATGCCGGCCGAGTAATCGATAATGAAGAAGAGCGGACCAGCCAATAAGAATGAAAAGCCGTTGAGCAAAACCAGCGGCCGGAATCGTTTTAGGTCTGAAGCGAGAACCCAGAGAAAGACGCCGTGCATTCCGTAGGTATAGGAGGCCTGGCGGATCATAAACATGAGCACCGAGCTCTCGGGCATCTGACCGAGACCAAGCCAAACGTGAGAAACCTCCATCCACGAGCGCGGCATAACCACCGCGATGAAGGCCAACAACTCAAGCAACCCGAGGAGACGCAGCAGCCAGGTGAGTAGAGTCTTTCGATCCTCTTGATCCATATGGTGCCTAAGTTAAAGGACGTGGCAGAACATTTGCGCGAGAGTACCTGCCATTGTTCCTACAGATTGTTTCAGCCTGACCGCAGAATCACACCAAACCGTGTCTTTCGTGTCGATAGACCTGCAAATAAGCGAATACTCCGCCAAGCACAGCCAGCATTATCATACCTGAGGCCCAGTGTGGAAGCGTCGGATTCCCTGTCAGGGCCACAGCAGCCCCTGAGTGCCACGACCCGTTTATGCCGAACATCGCAATGTTCGCTCCCGCATGCAGACCTGACGCGAACCAAATGTTTCCGGTGAGCGCATACGCGATGCTTTGAATAATGCCTGCCATGAGCAAAATACCACTGCGTTCGAGACTGAACTGTTCGCTAACCAGATGAATCGCGACAAAGAAAATGGAGGGGATGATGATGCGAAACGCGAGGGAACGATGCTCCCAAAGTCTCATCGGGAACGCGCGAGCAGTTGTTTCCTCCATGATCGCCTGCAAAAGAAGCATTAAGCCCGACACCGCCAGAATCCGGGCCACTGAGAAACTGTCAAAGTGAACCGTGATGCGATCGTGAACTGATGCTGTTCCCAACCAGAGAGCACTCGCCCAGGGCGCGATGAAGAATGTCCAGCCCGTCACCAAACCAATCGCCAATTCCAACGAGCGACGCGGTGTCAGAGCGATCCCCAACGACGGCGCATCATCTCCCTTAACCCAACGATAGTAGATGTTTGTTAACAGGATTACGGCGACGGCTAAGACTGCTACCGCCACGCCATCGCCCAGCCCAATCGGATCCTGGCCAAGATGGATGGACCTCCCGGTGATTCGTCTCACCGACCATAGAAAGGTAATGGCAATAATGAAAAGGCCAGCCTGATGCGCGAGGAAGGCAGCCCATAGATGACGTCTAAACCAATTTCGGAGGGCGTCCATGTGTTAGCGTGATGATCCTCTGCGATTTTAGTTGCGCCGCATGATCAACCTTAGAGGGGGAAGGAAGAAGTCACTTGGGAATGCTCTCGGGCCGTCGGCTGCGAGGCTTATGGCACATCATGCTTCAATGCCTCGTGGACGTGCGGTTACTATTTGCTTTTTGAAATCCTTCATTCACATTAAGTTTCAGCCGGTAAATCACGCCTGATTCTTTTGTCGTTTGTTGGGCCGCCGGAGGAATACCTACGCAGCGGATAAGAGGGCTTTTTCTGCCGCTTTGGGCAACTCTATGTTGAGGAAATAGTCTTGAGGGTAGAGGTAGTCTTCGCCCGATTCATCAATCACTCGAATGTACCCATCTGCAGCGGCGACCTCATCCGGCAGCACTCGATACAGCTTGCGAGGCTCTAGATCCTCACATTGTTCGTTTCGAATACAGATTACAAATCGGCCATTTACCTTTGATCGTTTCATCCTCTTCTCAACCGCATTGAGACTCTCCCCGTTAACGCAGGTGGCAGCCCTAACTCCGCTATCCCGCTTCTCAGGAAAGATGGACAGGCAGGAATGCCTGTCCTACTACTGCGCGGCGATGTTGAAGGCGGCCATTTGCGTCGCGTTGCGCACGAGCAATTTGCCGCCGGCGATTGCCGGGTAGTTCCAGGTCTTTCCTTCAATGGCAGCGAAGCGTGCAACTTCCGTGTACTGGTCGGGTGAAGCCTTAACCAGGGCGAGCTCGCCCGAGTCGCTGGAAACAATCAGGTGGCCACTGGCGAGAATCACCTGGCCGTAACCATAGCGCCCGCCTTTCCACTTGCGCGCGCCCGTATTCACATCCAGGCAAGACAGAATTCCCTCGTCGAGACCATAGATATGGCCTTCATGAAGCACAGAGCTGTTGAACTTGTTCTTCATGTTGATATTTTCCCAGAGAGCTTTCGCGGTGAAACTGTTGCCGCTGCCGGAGATTTCAATCAACGCAGCGCCCTTGCCATAACCCGCTGAAATGAAGAACCGATTGTTGCCCACCGGAATTGGTTGCGACACATTGATGCCCATGTCCGTGTCCCAGGTATGACTCCAAAGCAACGCGCCGTTTTCGGGAGCAAGTCCCATAGCGCGCGTCGCACTGACGACGATCACTTGCCGGCGTCCGGCGAAGGTTACGAGCATTGGCGAAACGTAGGCCGCGGTATCGTTCTGAGATTTCCAAACCGGCGCCCCAGTCATCTTGTTGTAGGCCACAACGGATTTGTTACCGGAGCCTCCGGGAATCACAATGACTTTATCGTCGACGATCAGCGGTGAGGCAGACATGGCCCAGGAAATATTCGACGCGCCATTATCGCTCAGAATATTTTTGCCCCAGACGACGCCACCTGTTTTGGCATCGAGACAGCGCAACTCACCGGTCGCTCCCAGTGCGTAAAGTCGCCCATCGTCCCAGGTAGGGGTGGCGCGCGGGCCATCGCCGGTTGAATCAGTAAACTCGGCGTTCCAGGCCTGCTTCCAGACCTCGCGTCCGTTTGCTACGTCGTAAGCCGCAACCACTTCCTGACTCCGTCTTTGCTCGATTGTATAGGCCCGCCCGTCTGCAATGACAAACGACGCCCAACCCAGGCCAATCGGCTGTTTCCAAACCGGAGTTAAGCCGCCTGCGGGCCACTGCGTTAGTACGGGCATCTCGTCATAGCGACCATCGCGATTGGGGCCGCGAAAGTTGGTCCAATAATTCCTGGTTGCGTGTGCGGAGACGGTTTCAGAACTAACAGCGGGGTTTGTCGCGTTTGCCGCTCCGGGTTGAGGCGATACGCCGGGAGCAGCCGGCTGATTTGGATCAGACTGCGGAATGGCGGCGCTGGCGACACTCTGCTGCCGGGCACGGTTCTCTTCGAGAGCCGCGTAGTGTGCTTCATTGGCGCTAGCTTTTCGCCAGGCACGGAATGCAAAAACATAACCTGCTGATAGCAGGAGGATGCAAACCGTCGCCAGTATCCTGGTCCTGGCCCCCGTATCACGGCGCATCCAGATCAAAACCAGCCCGACCGGCGGCAACAGCACTGACGCTGCTATAAGACCCGTCAATGATCGATACCATGGGGTTGATTCTTCAGCTGCAAACATCCTGGAACTCCTTCGGGTATTTACTGACAACCATGCGCAAATTACGCTAGCGACGAATTATCTGAGTGACCGCACGGATTCTGGCCGGAATGCGTCCGGCCCTGACCCGCATCAGTTAATCAGTATTTGTTGTAATCTGCCGTTTACCTGCGTTGAAACGTCAAACATAGAACGCTGATGGGACTTCGCTTGTTAACAGTTAGACGGCAGGGGCTAACAAGTTGTTCCGTTGGCGTTACCGACCAATCGCGTACAGATGCTTGTCTCCACGCAAATAGATTCTGCCATCAGCTATGGCGGGAGACGCCGACACCGGTTCGCCGAGCGAATTCGTCCGGATCACTTCGTGCTTAGGCCCTGATCTAATCACGTAAGTGTCGCCTTCTTCGCTGGTTATCAGAATTTTATCTTCAAAGGCTACTGGCGAAGCTTGAAATATCACTGCCTTGGGTGGACGTGCGCCTTCGTACACCAACTTGCCTGTCTTCGCGTCGAGCGCGGTTAACAAACCTCGGTCAGTGGTTAAGTAAACGATGTCCCCGTACAGAATCGGCGAAGGCACGTAGGCGGTGCCCTTGTTGTAAGACCAAACCAGATTCGGCGTGCCGGTTATATCGCCCGTGCCGCCGGCCCTGATCGCCAGCGCGATCTTCGCCGGGTACCCGGAAGTAATCACAACCAGATCGTCGAGGACTACCGGAGTCGGAACCGCATTGCTCGCCAGGCCCTTATGCCGCCACAGTTCCTTTCCCGTGGCAGGATCGTAGGCGATGATGGCCTCGGCCGCGCCCGTAACCAGTTCGGTGCCCTTTGCCGTTTTCACCAACACCGGTGAGCTCCAGGTGAGATCAACTTTGCGCGCTACCCGCCACGCCTCTCGGCCCGTGCGCTTGTCAAAGGCCGCGATGAATGAATTTCCACCGCTGTCGTCGCACAGCATGATCACAAAATCCTTATATAGGATCGGAGAGACGCCATAACCAACGCTGGCGGTTCCGATTTTGCCGAGGTTCTGTTTCCACATCAGCTTGCCTTTATAGTCGTAGGCATACAGTCCTTCGGATCCAAAGAACGCAAACACATACTTGCCGTCGGTTGCCGGAGTGGACGAGGCGAAACTCGCTTTCTTATGGCGGCTATCATGGACCGGGCCTTCGTAGGCGGTGCGTTCCCAAAGGATCTTGCCGGTCGGCTGGTCGATACAGATCACTTTGAAGGTGTGCATCCGGTCAGCTCCGACTGCATCTGGGTGAACGAAGTCGCTGCCGTCAGCCATCTTGTGCGTGACACCCGGTTTTCGTCCCGCAATTGTTTCACCATCAAGCGCGGTGGTAAGGAAAATCTTCTTGCCCCAAACAATTGGCGACGAATGTCCCCGGCCGGCAATCGGCGTCTTCCATTTCACATTCTTCGTGTCGCTCCATTCATCCGGCAGCCCTTTCTCCACCGACACACCGCCGTTTGGACCACGCCACTGCGGCCAGTTTGACGAGACCCTGGCGCCGGCGGAATTCACCAGTGTGATGATTAATAGAAAACTAATAACCAGTGCGGTACCTATGCGTGTAAAAAGTTTCACTTTGCAATCTCTCCTGTAACCAATACCATCTTTTGCAAGGGTGGAATATTCGAACTGCTCGCCCGCTTTTCAAAAACAATTTGGCGCTATCGATGCAACGTTAGCTGAAAGCGCATAACGGATCGCGGCGTCGATGCATGCAGTTTCTTAAGACCAGGATCTCTTAGTTACCTGTCTTTGCTGTTTTGGCCCGCGCCGGCTCGCTGAAGGCAAACAAATGCTTGACGCCTCGCACAATAAACATACCGCCACTCATCGCCGGGGTTGACATCATCACTTCACCTACCGGGTTTGTGGCCAGCAGTTCATACTTTGCTCCAGCCTTCACGACAAATACATCGCCGTCTTCGCTTGATAGATAAATCTTGCCGTCCGAGGCAATCGGAGAAGCGGTAAACGCTCCACCTTTGCCGCCTAATCTCTCCTGGTAAACGCGCTCGCCGGTGCGAGCGTTGTAAGCGGTCAGCACACCCTGATTCGAGCAGGTATAGAGATAGTCGCCATAGACAACCGGAGTCGGCATGTAGGGGCCGCCGCGCTTCTTGCTCCAGGCAATAAACTCATTCGATTCTTTTCCGTCTTTTAGCGAGATATCGCCATTCGCGCCCGGCTTGATGGCATAGATTGGCTGAATAGGCGCGTAACCGCTGGTAACGAAGATCAGATCGTGGGCGACGAAAGGCGTGGGTGTGGTTATCTCAGAGTTTGGCGAAAGCCTCCACAACTCTTTGCCGGTCAGCGGGTCGTAACCACGAACTGCCTTTGAACCGTTGGCAATCAACTCAGCGCGAGCTTTTCCTTCGTAAACAGTCGGCGTGCCCCACGACGAGATTTCGTCTCGCCCCGTTTTCCAGACCTGCTTGCCGGTCTTGATATCAAACGCCGCAATGTAAGAGTCCTTCTGTACGTCCGCCTGAACGATGATCAGATTCTTGTAGATGATTGGCGAACTGCCATGCTCCCACTGATAATCAGGATCGTAAAACCAACCGGCATCCAACACCCCAAGACTCTGTTTCCAGAGCAACTTCCCCTTGAGGTCATAACAAAACAATCCTTCGGAACCAAACAGAGCCACCAGGTATTTGCCGTCGGTCACCGGGGTTGAATCGGCATGCGTCGATTTTGGATGACGCTTAACTTTGGGCAGACCCTCGGACGCGACACGCTCCCAAAGAATTTTGCCGGTCTGGCTGTCGATTGCATAAACTTTCCAGGTGTGTTTGGGATCATCTTTGACGGGCGCGACATCGCCGTAGAGTCCAAAGCGGGTTTCGTCTTTGGCGGCGCTCGAGACCGCCGTGGTTATAAAAATCCTATTACCCCAGGCTACCGGGCTTGAATGGCCGAGGCCGGGGATCGCGGTCTTCCATTTCAGATTGGTGGCTTTTACTGCGTCAAAATTCGCGGGTGCAGGGCCACCTTCGGAGACTCCCGATGCGCCGGGTCCGCGAAATTGCGGCCAGTTTGTCTGTGCCAGAGCTGGGCCGCTGGCCGCGACAATCAGGAACAGGACGACAAGTGACATTAAGATGCGATTCATTCTGTTTTTCTCCAACTCTTCGAAAGGCGGGCGCCAAGCCGGCAAGAGGGTTAGTTGCCGCCGTCCTTTTTCTCGTCCTTTTTCGGCTCATCCTTCTTCGGCAAAGGGAGGTTCGCAAGATCAGGCAGCGCGTCGCCCCAGAGATAATGATTAAACCAGACGAGGTTATGGGTCATCACGGCGCGCATCGCTCGCGGCTTGTTGATGCCGTGACCGAAGCCTTTGTAAACGACCATTTCGGTCTTCACACCGCGATCCTCGAGACCTTGTCGCAGTTCATAAGCGTTGGCAATCGGCACCCGGCGATCGAATTCTCCATGCTGAATTAATGTCGGCGTGCGGGCCTTCATAATGTATGACATCGGCGAAGTCTTCTGGTAAATCTCGGGGTCAGCAGAGGGATCCTTACCGAGATACTGGATTGTGAAGGGCGTGATGTCGGTGTTGTAGTAGTAGGTGGCCCAGTTTGAAATGCCCGCGCCGACGGAGATGGCCTTGAAACGATCAGAGGCCGCCGTCAGAAACGCGGAAATGTAACCGCCCTGACTCCAACCCATGCAGGCGACCCGCGCCGGATCAACCCAACCTTTTTTGATGAGGTGCTCGACGCCGCTCAGCACGTCCCACGCGTCTCCCACGCCGAGGTTGCGCATATTTAGTTGACGAAACTTCTCGCCATAACCGGCGCTACCGCGATAGTTCACTTTCAAAATTAACGCACCGCGCGCGGCCCAGATGTCGGAAGGGTAATAACGAGTATCTGCCGATAGCAGCACCGGACGATCTATGCCCGTCGGTCCACCATGGATGATGCATAATAACGGATACTTTCTGGCCGGATCGAAATCCGCCGGCTTGATCAGGACGCCTTCAATGGTTGTCCCGTCCTGACTCTTCCAGGAAACTATTTCGCGTCTGCCCAGCACAAACTGCTTCGCCTGCTCAGACATATTTGTGATTGCGCGCGGCGCAAAGTTTTCCACTTCTGAGATGGCGATTTCCGGAAGCGTGGTGGGCGAACTCAGACTGAAAGCGGCATGACGCCCGTCGCGCGTTAAGGTAAACCCGCCGGCTATCAAATCATTCGGGCCGGAAACACGCGTAATCTTTGCTGTAACAGGATCGACGCGGTACAGGTGCGAGGAGGTTTTCTCAAGTCCGGAAAAATAAATACCGTTCGCGTTCCAATCAACGAATCCAGGCTGCTCATCGAAACTGTCCGTAATCGAACGTGGTGTCCCGCCTTCAGCGGGCACAATCGCCAGCCGGGAGTTTGCGTGAAAATAGACGGTCCGGCCCATCGCCGAGCTGAAGACCAGTTGCTTTCCATCGGGCGACCAGCGCGGATCATTGTCGGGACCCGGCTGCGCTACGATCTTCTTCACCGAATCGTCAGCGAGGGTAAGCACGTAAATATCGGAGGTAACGCCCTGAATCAGATCTGGATTAACAGTGGCGCTGAACGCGATGCGAGTCCCATCCGGCGACCAGGCGCCGGACCCGATACTAAACTCCTTGCGCTTTGTTCGCTGTTTGCCCACCACCGGCGCGGTCATGGCCTCGGCAAGATTCATTGTCCAAAGATGAAGGTGGGTATACTCACGCCTTATAACTTCAAAGTCGCCCAACTGTTCTTTACGGTCCTTCATTGCCTGCGGGACAGGTTCGGTGGCGAGATAGGCGATCTGCTTGCCGTCATCAGACCAGGCGAAGCCCCCAACCGCAGTTTCCGATTTGGTTAACTGCACCGCCTCGCCGCCGCCTGGTTGAATCGCGAAGAGTTGGTTCTTGTCTCCAACGCGATCGCTGGTGAAAGCCAGCCAGGCACTATCGGGCGACCAGCGTGCATTGCCGGCAGACTTTTCGCCACGCGTGAGTTGAAACATGCGGCCGGTGGAAGTTTCTGCGACCCAAATCTGCGAAACGTAAGCGTCGGCCTTGAAGTTAGTTTCGGAAATTGTGTAGGCCACCCACTTGCCGTCAGGCGAGATGCGCGCGCCGCCCGCCGACTTGATCATCAACAGGTCATCTACGGTTGGAGCTCGACGCGTAGTCTGGGCGTGCAGGGCAGAACTCAGGCAAAAGCCGACGACTACTATTGCGCAGACTACATTTGCAAATTTTAACCGCATGCGAGGGAAACTCCTCCTGGGTGCCGAAGACTATTTGGGTTCTTCAACTCTCTTGAAGACCTGTGGCGGATTTGTACCCTGTTTAAACGTGAACCCGCCTACCTTCCCGCCCTCAAGATCAATAGTGATCACTAAACCATCAAAAGCTGTAGGCTTGAAAGTCACTTTGTCGGCGGGCATCAATACCAACGGCGGCTGCCCCGTCGGCGACAAAAAGAGTTTGCCGTCAGTGAACGCCAACGCCAGCTCGCGACCCTGATCACTTTTGTATTTACCTGCATAAGACTGAAGGATAGCGGCATCGATTTCGGGAGGAGGAACCGCGCCTGCTCTCTTGAGCATCTCGACCATCGCGGCCTTCTCTTTGTCGCTTTCTGCCGCGGCCAGCGCTACTGTCAGCGTTTCAGCTTTGACCGAACCGCGCGCCAGCGCAACTTCGACAAGTGAGGCGTTTCCTTCCCTGACTCCGGTCATCAACACCTCGCCGCCGCTCGTGGCGTCCTTCTCCAAAATCGCACGCACCACCTCGACATGTTTGTTGTCCAGCGCCCAGGTCATCGCGGTGGCGCCATAGAAAGTGTCTTTAATGGTGGCGTCGGCGCCCCGCGCCAGCAGGACTTTCACCACCTCGGTGTGGCCGCGTTCGGCTGCCTTGAACAGAGCTGTCGCGCCGTAGCGAAATTTCGCGTTCACGTCCGCACCCCTGTCAAGCAATGCGGTGACGTTAGCTGCGTCTCCGCTGCGCGCGGATTCCCAAAGCTTATCGTTTAGTTGTTGTTTCGTTTCCTGGGCTGCCGTAGCCATTGGGGCAAGCAGCAGCATAAACAGGAAAACAACCATCGCTTTCAAGTTCATGAAACCCCTCCGCGATTTTGGGAGTACAACTCCAAGTGGTAAATTCAACGGGTTAAGATTCGACGCCGGAAAAAAGCGAGCTGCTGCAACGCGAGAATACGTATTCTACATCTTTAGGGTTGCACCGGCGCATCTTTTCGAGACTGATTTGCACCCTTTCAAATCTTTCCCTGGGCATAATCCCAAAGAGCTTTGATGGAAATCCAAAATGACTAAACTCTTTTCCATTTTCCTGAACATCCTTATGGTGCTGTTCGTGGTCGCGTCTGCGCCAATCACGGCCCCGGCTAACGATTGGGCCGAGTGGCGCGGGCCCGCCCGCGATGGCGTCTCGCTCGAAAAAGGCCTACCGACAAAGTGGTCTCCGGCCGGCGACAACCTGGCCTGGAAGGCGCCGTTCGGGGGACGCTCAGCGCCAATCGTGATGGGAAATCGTGTCTTCCTGCAAAATACGGCGGGCAAGGGCGAACTGCAACAGGAACGGGTCATGTGTTTCGACGCCGATACGGGAAAACTCATTTGGGAGCACCGCTTCAACGTTTACCTCAGCGACGTGCCGGTGCATCGAGTTGGGTGGGCATCGCCAGTCGGCGATCCAGCGAGCGGGAATATCTATGTGTTCGGTTCTGGGGGAACGCTGCTGGCACTCAATAATCAGGGTAAAGTTTTATGGGAACGATCGCTGGGCGAGGATTTCGGACTGCTGACCACTCATGGCGGTCGCACAGTTTCACCAATGATCGATGGCGACCTTGTAATCGTTAGTGGGGTGACATTTCAATGGGGCCAGCACGGACGCGGCGCTCATCGCTTCATGGCCTTCGATAAGAAGTCGGGCGAAACGATGTGGCTTAGCGCGCCCGGTGGACGTCCCTACGACACAACCTATGCTCCGCCGATCATCGCCAACGTCAACGGTACGCGGTTGCTCATCCAGGGCGCCAGCGACGGCGTCACTCATGCAATCAAGGCGCAAACTGGGGAGCCCGTCTGGAAATACGAAATCAGCAAGCGTGGATTGAACACCGGAGTCGTGGTCCACGGAACAACCGCAATCCTGACGCACAGCGAGGAAAACCTCGACTCGAGCGAGATGGGCATGATTGTCGCCGTCGATGCCGGCTCGAAAGGCGAAATCAAGAAGGAAGAGACAAAGTGGAGTCTATACGGATGGCAGGGCGGATTTTCGTCGCCGGTGCTTGACGGCGATCGTCTCTACCATGTGGACAACGGCGCGAACATTGCGGCTTTTGACGTGGCAACCGGGAAACAGTTGTGGCTGCAAAACCTGGGCACTATTCAGAAAGCTTCGCCCGTTCTGGCTGATGGCAAACTCTACGTGGGCACTGAGAATGGAAAGTTTTTTATTTTGGAGCCGTCAGCCACCGGCGCTAAAGTCCTGGACGAAGATCAACTCAGCACCGGCGCGATACCCGAAGCCATCATTGCTTCGGTGGCGGTTTCAAACGGACGCATCTTCGTCGTTTCGGATTCAACTCTCTATGCCATTGGCAAGAAGAAGTCGTTATCGCAATCTGCTCCAGTGGCGGGAGCCACCGCCTCGACCAACCCGGCTACGCACGTCCAGGTTGTTCCGACCGAACTGATTCTCAAACCAGGAAGCAAGGCTAACTTCCGCGTTCGTCTCTTTGATGCTCAGGGAAATTTTATTCGTGAGGAGCCGTCGGCAACCTGGTCGCTCGATCAATTGAAGGGCACGATCACAAATGGCCAACTGACCGTAGGACCTGACGCAATCGCGCAGGCTGGACTCGTCAAAGCAACTGTCGGCAGTCTGACCGGAACTGCGGGCGTACGGGTGTTTCCGCCGCTGCCCTGGAGCGAAGACTTTGACGCGCTGGCAGTGAATACAATTCCGCCGACCTGGGTTAATAGCACGTTGAAGTTTACGGTGCGCGACGTCAGCGGAAACAAAGTGTTCGTTAAGACGACCGAAGGCTCGTCGCTTCTGAGTCGCGCGCGCGCTTACTTTGGACCGTCTGATTTGGCAAACTACACGGTCGAAGGTGATGTGTTTGCGACCGTGAGGCGCCGCCAGCAGGGTGATGCCGGAGTAATCGCTCAGCGTTACGTGCTCGCACTCTATGGCAACAGCCAGAAGCTTCACCTGGAACCATGGCAACCGGAAACCGAACGCACAGTCACAATTCCCTTCGCCTGGAAGCCGGATACCTGGTATCGACTGAAGCTCCAGGTTGAAAATCTACCCGATGGAAAAGTGAGGGCGCGCGGGAAGGTTTGGGCGGTGGGTGAGACTGAACCCTCCGCCTGGATGATCGAACGCATCGATCCTATTCCAAATCGACAGGGCGCGCCGGGCATCTTTGGTAACGCGCTCGCTGAGATCTATTTTGATAACTTAAAGGTCTATGCAAACAAATGAAAAAAACAGAAGTCAGATTTAAGAGGTCAGAATCCAGAAGTCACATTTCCTCAATTGATCGCCGGAGGGCGCCGGCCAGGGCCATTTTCGCAGTTACCATTCTGACTGCTGTTTCCTGTCTACTGTCTCCTTTGACCGCGGCTTCCGATCCCGGCAAAGGCGATTGGCCCATGTGGGGCGGTACGCCGGATCGCAACATGATTTCGAACATGAAGGGTTTGCCCATCAGCTGGGACGTTAAGACGAAGAAGAACGTGAAGTGGGTGGCCGAACTGGGTTCGCAAACTTACGGCAACGCCGTCGTCTCCGGCGGCCTGGTCTTTGTAGGCACAAACAACGAAGGATTGCGCGATCCGAAAATCACCGGCGACAAGGGCGTCGTGATGGCCTTTCGCGAATCAGACGGCGAGTTTATGTGGCAGATGGTCCACGACAAACTGGCGGCCGGCCGCGTCAACGATTGGCCTTATCAGGGCGTGGCCTCGTCGCCGTTGGTGGAAGGCGATCGGATTTATTACGTTTCCAATCGCGCTGAGCTGATGTGTCTCGACACGCAGGGATTTCGCGACAAGGAAAACGACGGGCCGGTCACTGACGAAAAGCTGACCGGAGATTTCAATGGCGACGTGGTTTGGCGCTTCGACATGATCGAAGAAGTCGGTTCCTTGCCGCACAACCTGGCCAACTCTTCGCCCGTCTCCTATGGCGATCTGATCTTCGTCAGCACTTCGAATGGTCAGGACGAAAGCCATGTCAATGTTCCGTCGCCAAAGTCGCCGGCGATCATCGCCGTCAACAAGAAGACCGGAAAACTGGTTTGGGAAGACAACTCGGTCAACGAGCGCATCCTGCACGGTCAATGGAGTTCGCCGACGGTCGGAACGATTGGCGGCGTGCGTCCAGGTGATCCATGGCCAGGGTGATGGCTGGATTCGCGGCTACGAAGCGCTGACCGGCAAGAAACTTTGGGAGTTTGATCTGAATCCGAAGGATTCAGTCTGGCCGAAGACGCGCAACGAAGTGATCAGCACGCCGGTTATTTACGAAGAGAAGGTTTACATCGCCAACGGTCAGGATCCGGAACACGGCGAAGGCGTCGGCCACATGTACTGCATCGACGCGACGAAGCGCGGCGACATCACCAAGACCGGAATGGTCTGGCATTACGACAAGATTCGGCGCTCGATTTCCACGCCGGCGATCAAAGACGGCATTGTTTATCAGCCCGATTTCAGCGGCTTCCTGCACGCGACTTGATGCAAAGACCGGCCAGGTTCTATTGGACACACGATCTGTTTCGCCGCCGTTTGGGGTTCGCCCTTGCTGGTCGATGGCAAGCTTTATTTCGGCGACGAGGACGGCGACGTTGTGATCATGCAGGAAGGCAAGACAAAGAAAGTGATTGCCGAAGATCAACATGGGCAGTTCGGTTTACTCGACGCCCGTGCCGGCGAACGGCGCGATGTACATCACGAACCGCAATCAACTTTTTGCGCTGGCTGAGACTCCCGCGGCAAGTCCTGCGGCCAAGCCGGCAACGCCGGTGGCAAGTCCTGCGAGCCAGGCGGCGGCAAACGCACGGGCGGCAAGGCCAGCGTGCGCCTGCCAAGTGAATGCTTGTAGCGCAGGTCGGCGCGAGTCCGCGATTCGCTACATGAACTCTTTCGACTTTCAACTGCAAACCCGGGTGCTTTTGGCGCCGGCGCGATTGAACGGCTCGGTGAATTCGCGAGCGAGCTCGGATTTCGCCGAACCTTGCTGGTTGCCGATCGAGGTCTCGTTGCCTCGGGCCACGTTGACGAAGCTCTCGAGCCGTTGCGTGCCGCGGCAATTGATGTGGTTACCTTTCACGACTTCGACGTTAATCCTGATAGCGCCATGGCGGCCGGCAGGTTGCCGTGTGGCCGCTGATGAAAAAGTTGATTCGATCATCGGTCTCGGCGGCGGCAGCTCCTCGACTGCGCGAAAGCCATCAACTTTCTGCTGACTAACGGCGGCTCGATGCACGATTACCAGGGTCATGGCAAGGCCACGCAACCGCTGCTGCCGATGATCGGAATTCCCACGACGGCGGGTACCGGCAGCGAAGCGCAAACCTACGCGCTGATTTCTGACGCGGAAAGCCTAACGAAGATGGCGTGCGGCGATCCTGATGCGGCATTTCGAATTGCCTTGCTCGATCCAGTGCTGACGGTTTCGCAACCGCCAGTCGATCACTGCCACCTCCGGTTTCGACGCTATTGCTCACGCAGTCGAAACGTTCGTCACTCTCAATCGAAATCCGCTGTCGGAAGTTTTCTCGCGCGAGGCCTGGAGGCTTGTTGGACGCAAACTATGAAATGTGTTGGCGCAACCGGGCGAACATCGAGGCGCGTGGTGCGATGCAACTTGGGAGCTTATTTCGCCGGAGTAGCGATCGAGAATTCCATGCTGGGCGCAACGCACGCCTGCGCGAATCCGTTGACCGCGCGTTTCGGCACCGCACATGGTGCGGCGATCGCGATGCTGCTCCCGTCAGTTGTGCGTTGGAATGATCCGGTTGGCCGGGGTCGCTACGAGGAACTGTCTGACTGTACAGCGGCTCGCGACAGGTTGAGTGGAATGTCCGCGACAGAAGGTCTGGCGCGACGGCTCGAAGAACTTGCGACCGCTGGCGGATTGCGCAGAGCTTGAGCAGCCGGCGGGTGCCTTCTGAAGATCTGCCGACACTGGCTTTCGAAGCCTCGCGACAATGGACCGGCAACTTTAATCCGCGACCATTTAATCCAGGCCGGAGCGCATGGAGAGTTTACGAGTGGGCGTATTGAGGAAAGGAAATACAGGTCATAAGGAAGAGTGCGAAAAATCAGAATCGGTTACCCAAGACACGCTGTTGTCATTCCGCGAAGCGCAGAATTATCGCCGGGCTACTTCTTCGATGGTCGCTGATTCTGGTTTATGCCTTTTTCCTTTCACGCTTTTCCCGCCGCTACCGGGCGCAGGATACGCCCGCCGACAACTGGTCGCAGTTTCGCGGCAATCAAAGTTTGACGGGCGTTTCGCAGTCGAATGTGCCGCAGAACATTCGGCATCTGTGGACCTACGAAGCCGGCGACTCGATTGAATCGTCGGCGGCCATCGTCGGCGGCACCGTCTTCGTCGGTTCACAGAAAGGCGAGCTCACCGCGCTCAATCTCGAGAATGGCGCTGCCTATTGGAAATACAAAATGGATGACGCCGATCGGCGAGTCGTCACCTGCCTACAGTCGCGGCGTGGTCTATGTCGGCGATCTCGGCGGCTGGCTCCACGCAGTCAACGCAACCGACGGCAAAAAAATTTGGGCCTTCAAGGCGGGAACCGAAATCAAGTCGTCGCCCGTGATAGTTGGCGATCGCGTGCTGATCGGTTCTTACGATCAGCATCTCTACTGCGTTTCGGCGCGTAACGGCGCCCTGCTTTGGAAACTGAAAACCAACGGAGCGGTACACTCGACGCCCAGTGTCGCCGGCGATCTGGCCTTCATCGCCGGATGCGATGAACTCTTTCGGGCGGTCAGCATTTCAACGGGCAAACAGGTGTTCAGCGTTTCATCAGACGCCTACACCGGCGCATCGCCCGCGTTGAGAGGCGCCACTGCTTACTATGGAACATTCGACAACGAAATTCTGATGGTCGATCTCGAATGCGCGTCGAGTCGGGTGGCGTTATCAGCATCCGGAACGAAAGTTTCCTTTTTATTCGTCGGCTGCCGTCACGGCCGATCGAGTTGTAGTAGGTGGGCGCGACAAATTGATCCATGGACTGACTCCGGACGGCAAAGAGCGCCTGGACTTTTGCGACTCGAGCGCGCGTCGAATCGTCACCGGCGATTGCGAGCTCACGCGTTTTCGTCGGCTCAAATGATGGGCGGTTCTATGTTCTCAATCTGAACAACGGCGCCAAGCTGTGGGAGTTTGACGCTGGCGCGCCGCTCTCAGCATCTCCGGCGATCGCGCGCGGACGAATCGTGATCGGTGGTCAGGATGGCAGGCTGCATTGTTTTGGGTAAAGAGGATTCACTGTGCTTTTTTGATTGTTTCGGCTGAAAGTGTTTGACGCCGTATCTCGTGAATCGATTGGAACGAAGTCACTGCGCACTGAAGGTGCAGCAGAAGGTAGCCAGTGGCAAGCATGCGCAGCCACTGGATAACGGACAAAACACGGACGCGCACCGAAGGTGCGCAGGGGCAACTTTCAATCTGCATCCTCCGGACGCTCCCGCGGGAGCGCCTAACACTTTCGAAGTGCACCAGTGGCTGCGCGCTTCGCCCTTGCCAATGGCTACCCGCTGCCGCACCTGCGGTGCTCGTTGCGCAACCTTCCGTAGTGGGGTTTATGCTGGCTCCTTGCGACGGTCTATTTAGTTTGACTTGACCTCTATTTCGGCATAGAAACAGTTCGTTTAAATCCACAATCCGAACCCACGAGGCACGTAAATTATGAAGACGCCGCATTCTCGCTTCCGCCCTGTTCACTTTCGTTCTGACAATGGCAATCGCTTGCACCCAGGCGCCCACAACAGACCAAACCGCAAAAACAACCGGCGCCTCGACGGCCATTCCAGCCGAACTAAAGCCGGCACTTGATTCCATTAACTCTGCCGACATCATGCAGCACACTAAAGTGTTGGCCGCAGACGAATATGAAGGACGCGGACCAGGCACTAAGGGAGAAGAGCTGACGGTCAAATATCTGACTGAACAGTTCCAGCGACTCGGCCTCAAGCCCGGCAACCCTGACGGCACATTCATTCAAAAAGTGCCGCTCGCCGGCATGACTGGAACTTCGACCGCATCAATAACCGCCGGTGGCAAGACGATGGATCTGAAATTTCCGGCGGACTACGTGAGCGTTTCGCGCCGGTATGCGCCGGAATCGAAAGTTGAGAATTCGGATCTGGTTTTCGTTGGATACGGCGTGGTCGCTCCGGAATTTGGTTGGGACGACTACAAGGACGTGGACGTGAAAGGCAAGACCATCGTCATGCTGATCAATGATCCGGCAGTCCCCGATGCGAACGATCCGACGAAACTCGACGACAAGATGTTCAAGGGCAAGGCCATGACTTATTACGGTCGCTGGACCTACAAGTATGAAATCGCTTCGGCCAAAGGTGCGGCCGCGGCGATCATAATCCACGAGACCGGGCCTGCCGGTTATCCGTTTGAAGTTGTTTCGGGAAGTTGGGGCCGCGAAAACTTCGATATTCAGAGGCCAGACAAGAATATGAATCGCGTCGCGGTGGAATCGTGGATTACTACCGATCGCGCTAAGGAGCTAATGACCGCTAGCGGCCAGGACTTTGACGCCTTGAAGAAGGCTGCCGTGAAGAAGGACTTCAAACCAGTAGTCTTAAATGCCAAGGCGAATTTGAGCGTGAAGAATGAGTTGCGCGAAATCAATTCCGCGAACGTGGTCGCGAAACTCGAAGGATCAGATGCAACGCTGAGAAATGAATATGTTGTCTACACGGCGCATTGGGACCATCTTGGCCGCGATCCAAAAGTGGCGGGCGATCAGATTTTTAACGGCGCTCTCGACAACGCTTCCGGCACTGCGAGCGCTGCTCGAAATTGCCGAAGCGTTTACCAAGCTGCCAACGCCACCCAAGCGCTCGATCCTGTTTCTAGCCGTCACAGCCGAGGAGAAGGGACTGTTGGGCGCTAAATACTACGCCGAGAATCCGCTTTATCCACTGAGCAAGACGCTCGCGAATATCAACATGGACGGCGTTAACCAATGGGGACCAACCAAAGACATCACCATGGTTGGCGACGATAACAGTTCCCTCGTCGATCTTTTGCGTGAGACGGCAACCGCGCAGGGTCGTGCAGTTAATCCTGATCCCGAACCCGAGAAGGGATTCTACTATCGCTCCGATCACTTCGAATTCGCAAAGCAGGGCGTGCCGGCGCTATACACGGATTCAGGAACGGACTACATCGGGAAAGATGCCGCGTATAGCAAACAAAAGCGCGATGAATACACCGACAAGGACTATCACAAAGTGTCGGATGAGATTAAACCTGACTGGGACCTGGCTGGTGCCGTGGACGACGCCCAATTGCTGACTACGATTGGTTATCGCGTCGCCCAGGGCGATAAATATCCGGAATGGAAAGCGGGTACGGAGTTTAAGGCGAAGCGTGATGAGACGATGAAGGGCGGGCCAACGGTTCCGTAATTGCCTCGAACAGGCATTCCTGCCTGTCCACAGTTGGAGACCGGAGTAACAAGGGCACAGACAGGAATGCCTGTCCTACTTATTTTTGGAACTGGAAATATTTCGCGATTGTCGATTCCTTCGGCTTACGCGTCAGCTTCGAAACCACAATCATCAGGAGTGCTGACACAATCACCATCGGCACGACTGGCATGAAACCAAACACTGCTGTGCCGCCAGGAGTCCTGGTAAGAACCTCCCAACCACCCAAAGACCAAACGAGCGTTGCTGGCCCAGGCGCCGGCGCCGGGACGCTGTGCTGAAATACCGCTACGGCAATTACGGCAGCGGCTGTCCACACCGTCGTCGCCAGCGCGCCCCACTTTGTACTTCCCTTCCAGAAAAGCGCTGCGACCAGCAGCGGCGACAACGCTGCATAACCTGAAAACGCGTATTGAATTGCCAGTTCAAAAATAGTCTCCGGCGCCCGCAATGCCACCGCGTAGGCAAACATCGTTATCAGCACGATAAAGATGCGGCCCGTCTGGATCTGGACTCCCTCGCCAAATCGCCGCTTGCCTCCATAGAAGGCAAATACGTCCTCCGTGAACATCGTCGAAAGTGCGAGGATCTGTGAATCGCTAGCCATTACGGCCGCCATGATTCCCGCGCCCAGCAAACCCGCTAGCCAAAAAGGCGCGTAGCGCTTCAGCAGGATCATGATTACGTCGTCGCCGGCTGCCTGCTCGCGCAGTTCGTCGCGCGCCTCTGGCGTCATTGTTTTTCCCTGGGTCGCCAAAACTCGTCGCGCTTCCTGCTTCGCCTTGATCTCGGGAACATCTGTGACCCGATTGGCCATCACGCCAAGAAACACGCATGGCAGCCAAATCGCCATGATGCACAGCGGGTAGAAGATTACCGTCTTCTTAAACTGGCCCATCTTGCGCGCAGTCAGACAGAAGATCAGGATGTGCGGGAAGGCGATGGCCGACAGGGGGATAAAGGTGTAACTAAAAAAGTAGAGCGGTGAGATTCGTTCGCGCGTCATTAAAGGCGCGAGTGCCGGACTTGTCAGCATCGACTGAGCAGCATTGCGAAAACCACCCATGCCCACGCCGATAACAATCAGGGCCACGGCTCCAAAACATAAAAACAGAACGGTCTGAAACGTATTAACCCAGGCGGTGCCGCGCATGCCGCCAAAAAAGACATAACTCATCACTACCATGGCCACAATTGCGCCGCCGAACCAGAAAGGCACGACTCCGCCACTAATTGTGTTGAGCGTGGTGCCGCCGCCCATGATACCGATGATGATGTAGGGAACCAGCAATACGGCCTGCACTACAAAGATCACCGTTCCGATGTGTCCACATTCCCAACGATCGCGAAACATCTGCACCGGCGTCATGAATCCATGCTTCTTCCCCAACGCCCAAACCCGCGTGCCGATGAAGAAAATAGATAGCGGGATAACCAGCCCGGAGGATGAGGCCATCAGTCCAAAAGTGACGATGCCATTTGAGAATGCATGCCCAGACGATCCGAGGATCGCAAAAGCCGTCATGTTGGTGCCGAAAAGCGAAAAGAGAAAGACGAATGGGCCAAGCGATCGGCTCGCCAGAAAATAATCTTCCGCCTTCTCTTTCCCTTTGGCTTTCCGGAAGGCAAAGATGCCGATATACAGAACCACTGCGAGGTAGATAAAAACGACGATGGCGGGAATCACTTGGGGGCTTCCTCCTCAGACTTGTCTCCAAACTGCCGTTCCAGATGGCCGGGCCACGCGAATCTGACAAGCATCCACATCAGCAGTGAGGCGGCGACGGCGAAGCATCCATGGTAAAAGAGTCCGATAGGAATAAAACCAAACACGAGCGGGTACGCCGTGCGCCAGTTCCAGAAATCCTGGTGCAAAACGTAAAGCGTAATCACCGCAACGATGAGCAGAAGTCTTTTCATAGTTTTCCCAGGCAGTGGGCCACGGGACTGGCCACCTGACCAATCCGTTAAGCCTCTCTTTATCGAACTGGCTTAATATCTGATCCACTGACGACCTGGGGAAACCGTCGTTTCTAATCGCCAGTGTTTGGAGATTGAGAATACTAACGCAGGTAGCGAAAAAGGTTAAGCATTATTACTCAATTGGTAGTGGTCAGTTTCGGTTGAATGGTCCACTTTTTTTATTGGACCGCGGGCGTCCTCGCCCGCATGTTGGGCAGAAGTCATTAGGCGGAAAACAGTTAGTGTTGCGCACGGAGAACTCTGCGTTTCGGCGTTTGATTAAGTCTCCAGCTACATTCACCGCGGAGTCGCGGAGAACACTTAAAGCCGCAGAGAAAGATGTCACAATTAGGTCACTACCGTCCGCTTAAGAACTTCTTGACAGCCGTCATCCGCTTTGTTAAGAACAATGGCGAAATCTTTCGAACAAGAGGGACTCAACTTCTCACAGAAAATTGCTAAACTCTCGCTCCTGAGAATGCAGTCAAAAAAATATCGATGTTTGCCGGTCACCTTCGAAAACCGCTTCTTCGCGTTACCGGCAGTGCCCACGAACCTACATAATGGAGGTATCCAAATGAAAACCCGAATGTCTTTCGCGATTTTTCTATTTTTGACCCTGGTGGTTGCCGGCTCTCACTATGACGTCATGGCTCAGTCAGCGACCATGGAAGCCAGGGACGCAAACCTGGCTAACCTGAGCTCCGCGAGCTCAAGTGTTAGATGGGAAGTAAGAACTTCATACAGCAGCGCAACTCTCACAGTCTCCGCGCCGGATGGCCGAGTATTTAGCCAGGAACTAAAGGCGGGCGCAGCCCCCGAGTTTGCGATTATGGACAAGGAAGGCAATAGACTTCCGGATGGAAACTACACCTATGAGCTCCGCCTGACGCCTTTGCTGTCGAAACAATCAAGGGAGTCGCTGGTGGCGGAACGGGGCAAGGACGACGACGCGGAGATCGTGAGATCGACGCGCAAACGTAGCCCGCTGGCGGAAGCTCCGCAGGTGCAGTCTGGACACTTTTCAATATTGAACGGCACCATTTTCGTCCCCGGCGCGATCGAAGAGGGACAGTCGCAACCCGTGAGCAAGGTGACGGCGCCGCTTCGGCCGAACGCGACAACCCAAGCCGCTATGACAAAATTGAGGCAACACCATCTCGCCGCTCGGCTTATGCCCGATAATGTGATCGCGGACGATCTGATCGTTCAGGGTAGCGCTTGCGTCGGTTTCGATTGCGTTAATGGTGAGGTCTTTGGTTTTGACACAATCAGGTTAAAAGAGAATAACACCCGCCTCCAGTTTGACGATACCAGCACTACCGCAGGGTTCCCCACGAATAACTGGCAAATCAGGGCCAACAGCTCAGCGAGTGGCGGCGCTAGTTTTTTGGCGTTTGTAGATCAGGGCGCGACCGGCAATTCGGAGACGGGCACGATAGTATTTGAAGTGGATGCCGGCGCTCCCGCAAATTCCCTTAAGGTTGCCAGCACCGGCAGAGTCGGACTGCGAACGGCTGTACCCGTCCTGGATCTACATGTAGCTACGACCAACACTCCGGGGCATCGCCTGGAGCAGACCAGTGCCGGCGGCTTCACGGCCCAAACCTGGGACATTGCCGCCAATGAAGCTAACTTCTTCGTTCGCGATGTCACCGGCGGATCACGCCTCCCTTTCCGCATTCGGCCGGGTGCGCCAACCAGCTCGATTGATGTTGCCGCGACCGGCAGCGTGGGCGTCGGCACTGCAAGTCCGGATGGCCTGCAAGTGGCCGTTGCCGTGAGCGAGACAGCGCGCGGCGTCGACAACGTAAGACTCGGCGTTGCAGGTGGGACCCCCCGTTTGATCTTCGAGGATGCAGCATCGGCGACGCAGCATCAGATGGACAACTTCGGCGGGTTATTCCGGATATTTCGGCCGGGCACAGTCAGCATGGTCATCGACGGCTCGGGTAATGTTGGCATGGGAACGTCAAGCCCGACAGACACGCTCTCCGTCAGCGGTACGGCCAGCAAGACTGGCGGCGGGTCATGGGCCGTGTTCTCTGATGAACGGTTGAAAACCATCAAAGGACATTTCAACAGCGGACTCAAGGCCCTCATGCAGTTGCAGCCGCTCCGCTATCAATATCACCCGGACAACGCTCTCGGCCTGAAGTCGGAAGCAGAATACGTTGGCTTCGGAGCCCAGGCTGTGAAGAAGGTCATTCCGGAAGCAGTAACCAGAAGTAGTAACGGCTACTTGCAAGTTAATAACGATCCGATTCTCTGGACCATGCTCAACGCAATCAAGGAGCAGCAGAAACAGATCGAGCAACTACAAGGAGAAATCAAACAATTGCGACGAGCGTCGCGTCGGCGACGTTAGGTTCCCGGCAGAAGCCCGGGCGTCAGCGAGGGCTCAGATCGCCCGTGGAGGGCCCTCCCTGACGGCCGGGCTTCTACTTGCACTAAACGTCGATGAACTTCGCGCGTTGTTCCGGCGCCGGTAACATACACGACTCTTGTTTCCCAAACACGCGATAACGATTGCGCGCGACTAAACGATACATCGCATCTCTAATACTCTTTGGCAGGATGCTGCCGACCCGCGCGAAACTCCAGATCCCACCCAGCATCTTCACCACATGGAGGATCGCATCCGAGCGCATCAACACGCGCTCGCCTGCCTGCCCGGGTTCAATTACTACATAGAACGTGTCGAGGTCGCGCGAATCCGCGCCGTGGCGTTTGAGTAAGGTTGCGGCGAAATCGCTCTGGAGGGAGGCAAAGCGAAAGCGATCATGAGCGTCCCGCTTCAAAATAAACTGGACAAGACGATTGCAGAGCCCGCAGACGCCGTCGTAAAGCACAATTGGATTCGCAGATGAAGAAGACAACAATTTACCTGAACTCAAATGATCGGAGATATTCGATGTAAGCGCTCTCCCAGTGGGAGATGGTCTTTTCCGGCCCGGTCAGTTTCACGAAATAGGATCCTTTGGGGGTGTCAATCACTGCACCGCGCAAGCGAAAGATTGCCTGTTTGTCCGCCGGAGCGCTGTCCGGCGACATGCCGCCGGAATAGTTTCCCATTACATCAACTGTCTCGACCGCTAACCCGTTAATCGTCTCTGAACGTGTCTTCGCTCTTTCCTTTGATGGCCTTCCGTCGGGCTGAACAATCTGCCCAATCCAACGATCTATGTTTGCCTGCGCAGATCCCCCCTGCCCCAATCCAAAGAAATAGAGAATCAGCAGGCCGTCTTCTTTGTCGCCATTAACCCGGGGAAGCTTGTATTGTGCCGCCCGCATGTCAGAGGTGGGCGTTTCGGCCTTCCAACCTTCCGGAACTTTGTATCGCAATTCCCCTGCGGCCGATAGCGCGGGACGCGCGGGACTCACACTTGTTTGCACACCCGGATATATTGGGCCCACCGTTCCGGAATTCTTTGAACAACCCGCACAAACTAAGGCGACGAGTGATAACAACACGACTCTTTCAAACATGATTTGATTTAATCGTAACCGGCGGGCCTTCGCAAGTTTGGCAGGCGCGTGACGCTGTTATGTTCTTATTCTTCGTTCCCAACATTCAGCGGCCGAAAACGCTGAGTCTCCGCCGCGAAGTTTCTTCAAGTTGAACCATGAGCTGATTTTTAAAAGAAACCGGCGACTCAAGGCTCGGGCGTCGATAGCAAATACACTGCAAACGAAGCTAGCCAATGTTCTCCCGCGTAGTCGCCGCTGGAAATGTGAGCCAACGCTGCGGTCGCATGTCTCCGCGCGGAGTCTGCTAAAACTCTTCGTGCTCTATCGTTCCTGGGCAAAGCGCCGGCGACGCTGCGCATACACCAGGCCCGACTCAGGTTCAAACCGTCCAGATGGACCAATTTTGGATCAGTGCGGTCGGTAACGACTGCCGGCGTTAGCAAACTCTTCGGACCACCGGCAACGAGCTGCGGAAGAAATCGCCGGAACCAGCGACGAAACTCCGCTGGCTTAAGCACGCGACGCATCAGGTCGGCTTCCATCAACGCCGGAGAGAAAAAGTCTTCACCTCCCGGCTCCCAACCTGCCGGGTAGTTGGCGTCGTTACCAAAGTAAGTGCGGCTGCGCTCGGCAATCAGCGCAGCGAGTTTCGTGTTTCCCGTCGTTTGTGCATAGTCGAATGCAAATGCCAACCCAAAAGCACTGTTGGGATGAACGCCAGTGCGAATCGGATAATTCTGCTTGGGCAAGAACAGAAGATACCGACTTACGAACGCATCGATCAGCGGTTGCAGGTTTCTGAGCCAAACACGAGCGTCATCATCGGTCGACACCGAAAGCTCTTCGCCAAGTTTCAATAGCCAGGCCCAGCCGTAGGTGCGTTCAAACGATTGACGGTTCTTCCCCTCAAGATAAGCAACCTCTTCGGCGATGTGAGCTGCTTTTAGGTTACTGCCAAGGGCCTTACGAATATCGCGTGCCTCAGGAAGCGCCGGAAACATTCTGAGCAAACGCACGAGCATCCAGTGGCCATGAACCGAAGAATGCCAGTCATAACAACCATAGAAGGCCGGGTGCAATCCTTTCGGGCTCTGCACGTCACCGCCATCGTTCATGACGTGTTCCGGTTTGTTTGGATACTCCCTGACCACGCACTTCAACGCGAGCCTCGCGAAATGTGACGCCTGGGCCTGAGTTAACTGAAACTCCTGCCGTCTGGACCGGTCCACTTGCGCAATGGCTGAACCTCCGCCCATCGCCAGAACCAGACAGGCCAACACCAATTTTTGTTTGAGCACGCTGCCTCCTGAAATAGCGCTCACACTATGATCGAACCCGAACCTTTTCGCGGACTAGTTAGTACCTATGCGATGGTCGTCCGATGTGTATGTGCGGGCCGGTAGCTGTCCCCGGTATGGCCTGGCGAAACGCTAGAAATGGGATTCCATTCGCGCGCAGAAACCCAAGGACTGCCTGGCCCTCGGCGCCATCCGGATGGAGTGAAACGTCAATTGAATTGTTGTGATCGAGCCGCCAGCGAACGTGAATAGCGCCCTGGCCATAAACCGAAATCGGCAAGGGCTTCTGAAACGCCTGCTGGAAAAATCGCTGGACCTTCCAGGCATCAGAGAGAGCCCAGGCGCCCCCGCCATTGTAGCGAATCATAGCTGCCGTACTGACCACGCCCCCTCGCGGAATAGGTTTGCTGGTGCGGATCTTAGCTTCGGCTTCAGCTTCCAGGAGCGTGTCGGCGATCTGCGTGTCGGCAGCCCTGCTGTTGCGATCCACTTCGGCGATTTTGTCTTTTGCCACCGCAACCAATTGCTGGCTGGCTTCCAGATCCCTTTTCGCGATCAGTCCGGCGGCGAACAAATCCTTCGACTTGGTAAGTTCTGCCTCCGACCTGGCCACATCCTTTTCGTAACTAGCTCGCAGTTTATCGAGGCTGGCTTTGTATTCTTTAGTGGCCTTAATGAACTCTTCCTGAAGCCGGGCCAGTTCTTGAACAGACTTCGCTAGTTCACCGGCAACGCCTGTTTTTGGTTTTGGTTTTGCGGGGCGCTGCTTCTTTTGAGCTGCCAGGTCAACCGGCAGCAAAGCAACGCTGAGCGCGGCGGTGACCAGGAATGCTCGGGCGACGTAAGTGGTTATGTGTGAGCGCCTTTTTGCCGTCCGAGGATTCATCTGAGGAATCGCGGGCTATTTGACCATGGTTCCAGTGCGACTCCAGCGGGTGTTGGTAAAGAAATCGATCAAGAAATTACCCTGCGGGGCGCTTTCATCGTAGGACCAGTAAACGAACATGGCGCGACCAATGATCAACTCGCGGGGCACAAAGCCCCAGAAGCGGCTGTCCTGGCTATCGTGCCGATTATCACCCATTACGAAATAATGACCGGCGGGAATCGCAATTTCGTTGCCGTCACCTTCCGCCGCAAAGATCGGATACTCCGACTCCTCGCGCTCCGAATCGAAGTAATAGACATCGTGCACCTCTCCAGGTTTTCGCGGCGGCGACTCCACAATCTTGAGAGGCGCCTTCTCACTAATCTTGCTAGCCTGGATTTGATGTTCCGGAAGCAACTTATCGTTGATAATCACATTCCGTCCTTCAATTCTCAACCGATCGCCGGGCAGACCAATAACTCGCTTCACGTAGTTGGTGGTAATCGGCCTATTGTCCGGTCTATCGTCATTGCTCGGATTGTATTTATCTCCTGGATACTTGAAAACGATGATGTCGCCACGCCTTACTTCCCTCTGCGGCAGAAACGAAAGCGTCTCGCCGGGAGCAAAGACAAATTTGTTTACCAGCAGATGGTCTCCAATGGTGATCGTATTTTGCATCGACCCGGTGGGGACCTTCACCGCCTGCACAATGAACGTCATGCCAAACAGGGCCATGATGACGGTCACTACCGCCGACTCGAAGTATTCGCGCCAGACTGATTTCGGCGGACCCTTCGGCTTAACCTCAGGTTCTGCTTTGCTCGCATGACCGTTCCGATTGAAGAGGCGCGAGAACGAAAACGGTTTTGGCTCAGCCTTGATTTCCGGAGTGGTTGGCGCGATTGGCCCGCTGGAAGGATTTTTCGTCATCTGCAAATCATCCTAGATACCTTAGTCGCTCGCGGTCAAGTGACTATCGTCTTCGAGTTTCATTAAAGCGAGAGCTTCCTTGGCAGCGGCCGCTTCGGCCGTTTTTATGGAGCGCCCCTGGGCACAAACACTACCGCTATCCCATGCAACCTCGACATTGAAGGTGCGCCGATGCGGCGGGCCCAGAGCTTCAACCACTGAGTAACGTGGAGCGGTGCGTCGCGCGGCCTGAAGTTTCTCCTGGAGCATGGTCTTATAGTCTGCCTCAGCGGCAGCCGCAGGAGTGACAGTTCTCAATTCCTCCGTCAACGCGTGATGCACGAAGTCAGTAGCCGCCGGCAGTCCCCCGTCAACGAAGATCGCTCCCGTGAGCGCCTCCAAAACGTCGGCCAACAATGCATTCTTTCTGCGCCCGCCGCTTTTCTCTTCGCCACGACCGAAGCGCAGAAAATTACCAAGCTGCAATCTCACTGAGGCGGCTGCGAGAGTGGGGGCGCTGACCAGACGATGTTTCATCCGTGAAAGCTCACCTTCAGTAACATGCGGATAAGCGGTGCACAGATAGTCAGCGACCACCAGACCCAATACCGAGTCTCCAAGAAACTCGAGGTTCTCGTTATGAAGCTCGCGTGCCTGGTCCTCCGTTCCTTGAGCTACTTGTTCGTGGGCCCAGGATCGATGAGTAAGAGCGCGTTCGAGCAGCGACCGATTTTGAAAGCGATAGGAAAGAACCGACTCAAGGAGGTCGAGATCAGGAGGTTTTGATTCCGGATTCTTCAAAGTCTGACTATTGCAAAAGCCGGAAGCAATGGCTGCGGCCAGGCTTCCGGCTTTGGAAAGAAAGGAACTGGGCGACAGGTCTAGTTTGTTCGCTTTGCGGCCCGCTTCGGATGATTGTTCTTCGGCTTTGGTTTCACGACCGTAGTCGAGGTGGCGGTGGTAGTTGGCGTCTTCGGCGCCATCGTGCCGGCGGTCGGCGAAACCGTAGGGGTCGCAGGCTTGCTGGGTGCTGCGCCATTACCGGCGCCCATGCCGGCACCTCCGGAAGCCGGCGTGGTTGTCGCTGCCGGCGTAGTGCCTGGCAGGGTAGTTATCGGCGTCGGCTCGGGCGGCAACGGCTTGGCCGTAATACCCGCGATCATTTCGGTGAGTCCGGCATCCGAATTGTTATGTCGATACTTGTACCAATTGGTCAAGGCTTCCATCCACTCTGTCTTCTTAGCCGCAAACTGCGCGTTGCTTCCTGAAAGAGCTACTGCCCGGGCGTAAGCGTCAACCATTCGGTCAACCACTTGATTGATATTCTCGAGGGCCAGCTTGCTTTCAGCACTTTCGTCCTTGCCTTCAAACCTCGTCTTATAGTCAGCCGACAACCTGGCATATGGGCCAACTTCGTAAGCCGCAGCGATGAAGAAATATGTCCACGGATCTTTTTTCAAATCACTCTCAAACTGTGCGGCCCGAACTAAATGTTTGAGAGCTCCGCCGGGATCGGTCTTCAACGTGAGCTGGCCTAACGCGTTGTAGAGATAAGTCAGCGTGTCGTCTTTCGATCGGTACGGATCCCAGCTATCCGGAGCTTTGCCGGATTCAATTGCCTGAATAGCCTTGCGAACATATCCGAGAGCCTCGGCACTGTAGGTCTCGTTCTTGGCCAACAACAACGGATAACCCGCATAGCCAAGATCAATCAAGACACGTAGATTCTCCGGGTCCTCTGACAGAATCTGCCTGCCGAGCTCGAACGCCTTTGGATAATCTTTTTGTCTGTATACAAGCGCATTCACCTGGGCGGGACGGCGCGCTTTGTCCATGGGAGCCACAAACTTTTCCTGGAGATACGTTGCGATCGACTCTTCGCCGGCTGCCGTCGGACAGGCCAGGTATTTCTTGGCGAGAACATACGCTTTGTCCTGTTCGGTCTTGAAGATGGTGCGGAATTCGTTGTAGATCGCCAACTTCGCTTCAGTGCTGCATTCACCCTGAGCCGCGGCGGCGGGTGCGGGCGTCGTCGTCTGCGCTTTCACTGCGCTCACGCTGGCAAAGCTCGTCGCCAGAACCGCAGCGCCGGCGTATGTAGTCAACATGCCAATAGTCTTTTTCATTTAATCCTCAAAGCCTCCCAGTCTTACTTTTCTCCCTGAGCTATCTTAACGGGGGCCAACCTGCGGCTGAGCAGCGTGGGCGATAGCGCGCCACTACGATGCCAGGTTACGAAACTCGGTTGCCGCTTTCTGCTGGCATCAAGGAGGGAACCACACAGTCTAATCGCAAAAATTGAGTTGAAAAGAACGCCCGCAATATTCGTGCAACTCTCAACACCCTGTCAAGGCGAGAGAGGCCCACCGGGGAAAAGAAAGCGCCGGGTAAAAAAGCAATTGCGCCGGCCCCCGCAAATAGTCTACGAGGCTCCGGCGCAGATTGGTTTTCCGCTAATTGCAACTCCGTTGCATTAAGGGTTCCTGGGTTGGGCCACTCTTTGTCTGTCATCAGGCTGTGTCGGCGGCTTAACAGAAGTTTTCGGCGCAGACGAAGGGTTTGGGTTGCCGGTTTGCTGTGCCGGAGCCGGCCGATTAGGAATTGGCATCAGCACTCGCCTAACTGTGTTTCGGGGAGAAACAGTTTGGTTTGCGGGAACTTCTCCAGCCACCACTGCTTCCTCCGCAACCAGGCGCTCAACCTCAGCGGCCTCTATCGCCGCAGCTTCAGCCCGGGCGTCTTTTTCCTCCTCGTTAAGCGCTGCCGCTTTCGAGTCGTCAGCCGGTTTGCTCTTAGCCACCGGCAGATGAATGGGAGTGCCGAAGCGCCGGTTCAGATCGCGGTAAATGCGTCCGGCAACCGCGGCGGGAAAATGACTGCGAGCATCCGAGCCCCGGGTGATCACAACTACCGCAAGTCGTGGATTCGCGAGCGGCGCATACGAAGTGAACAGACCGACCCACGCGCCCTGTCCTATACAAGTACCGGTTTTTCCGGCCACCGTTTGTAACGGGTCGTAGGCTTTCTTGCCCGAGCCGTAATTAACGGCGCCTACCATCCCGGGAACCATGCGTCGCCAGTTTTCAGGACTTACTTCCAACTGACGGCGCAGCCTGGCTTTAGTCTGCGTTTCTTCGTTTGCACGCTTCGGCACGTAGGGCACCAGCAACTTTCCGCCGTTGGCCATTGCCGAAACCATTGTGCCCAATTGCAACGCGGTTACTTCGAAATCGTCGCCGTGCGACGACATGCGATTGAGCGCGAAGCCGGTCTTTTCAGCCGGCAGCTTTCCCGCATACTCGTATGGAACATTCACACCGGTCTTTTCACCCAAACCCATCTCTCGCGCATAGCTCATCATTTTGTTGTAGCCCACTTGGCCACCGATGTGCTGGAAGTAGGTGTTGTTTGAATAAGCGAGGGCGTCGGTGAGATCGAGACGATACTTATCGGAGATGTTTGTCTGTTCGTAGGGACTAATGAGTTTCTCACCAAGGCCCGCGACCCCTGTCACTAATTTAATAGTCGAGCAGGGTTTGAACCCGCGGCGCAGGGCCCACTCCTGATTAACGATGGAATAGACCTTGCCACTGATCGGATCCATTACTACTACGGTTCCGGCATGATAGCCGAGTGCATTTACGGCAGCGCGACGCACCTCAGGATCTTCGCCCGTAATGTCGTCTCTGCTGATAAAGGTCTGCACCTCGTCACGCATTGCTTTTTCGAGTGCTCGTTGACGGGCAATCGCTGCTCGTCGCGCTGCTTCGGCGCGTCGACGCGCGGCCAAAATTTCGCGACGGCGTTGAGCACCGTTACGTCGCATTTCGGCGCGCAGTTCACGTTTGGTCAACGGCCGGCCGAGTCGACGCGAAAGTGACTTTACATTGTTAGCTTGTTCGCGGGCGCTAAGATTGCGTTGGCGCCTGAGTTCCCTGCGGGAGAGCCCGGCTGATGCCCTGGACTTCGAGCCGCGGCGCGAATTGCTTGCGGAGAGGCGATCGTTCCGGCGGCTTGATCGGCGATCTTTGGCCGATACTTTCTTAGATTTTTCTGCTCGCGCTGAAACGCGCTTGGGCTGGGCCGGGTGACCGTTTTTTCCCAACCGCGGTAATCTGGAATGTAAGAATTACGATAACCGATAGAATAAATGCGATACGGGGACTACGAGGGCTGTTCTTTGAATTCATCAGGGTCTTATTACCTTTCCTGGGATATTTGCCCACTTCCGTGAGCTTTCGCCGAAACTCTGAGCAGCTAAACTAGGTAAACGCTGAAAGTCTTCCTTTTCGAAGTCAAAACTGGCCTTTCAAGCGTTTTGAGAGACCACAGACACCTCTCATCTTCCGCATGTCGTGGGACCTTCGGCCCTGCAAGTTGAGGCGGGAGCTTACCTACCATCTGACAGTCCGAATGGGGGGCATCCGAACAGTGATTCAAGACCGCGGTGAATATACCATCCCCGGCAAGAGGCGGCAACACAAAAGTAATCTTTTGTACATATCTCGTGACACAGTCAATTCTTACTTTAGGTGGGCTGACCTGATTACATTAGAATGTGAAATCTCCCGTGGTCGTCCGCCAAGTTAACAAATGCCTAAGTTTTTGAACAGTTTTCGCGTTCGCCTTCTCCTGCTCCTGGCCCTCTTGCTTGGGTTGACCCTATTTGTGCAGTACTACCTCAACCTCCGTTCAGTGCAACGGAATGCCCACATGATTGTTGCGCAGGAACAAGCCATCACAGCCGGTGTAGCCCTAGGCGTGAACAGCATTTCCAGCGGGGAGTATCTCGATGAGATGGATCGCAAGGCGAAGCGGCCATTGCTAAATGACCAGACCGGCAGGGTCCAAAACGTGCTGGTTGTTGATGGCACGGGAAATATTCAGGACAGCTTGCGGCGAGAATTTGGCCCAACCGAGAACTCGGATAAATCAAAGAGTTACGTCCGACTCAAAGACATCAGTCTGCCGCCACAAAAAAGCGCGGTTGAACTAAACGAAGCTCACAGTCTTCCAGAGGGGCTGAGCAGCGAAGCCCAGCAGCTACAGCCCGGCGACCCGGGCGCATTTTACTTTCCGGTGGAGACTACAAATGGCAGGTGGTATGTCGTAGTCGTTCTTAGCTCCGCAAACACCCTGACCAGTCTGCTTGCAACGTCAGGCGTCTCGCTCAGCTCTCTACACCCTCATGCTATTGGTCGCAACCATCCTCGTTACGGTGGTTTTTGTTTGGCGTTTCACCCGGCCGATAAAGGATCTCTCCGTGGCGGCGAGCCAAGTGGCGACCGGCAACTTCGACGTCAGGGTTCCCACCGATCGTAACGATGAAATCGGCTCGCTGGCCACCGCGTTCAATGACATGACAGCCCGACTGGGGCGAGCACGCGAACTCGAAGCACAGCTTCACCAGGTCGAGAAGGCCGCGGTGGTGGGCCGGCTCGCCGCGGCCATTGCCCACGAGATTCGCAATCCTTTAAATTACATCAATCTCACCCTCGACCATCTGCGTTCATCGTTCGCGCCGGAAGACGCCGCAGAAACGCCAGACCTTCGAGCGGTTGGCCGATCAGCTTAAAGCAGAAGTCGGACGAATCAATCGTCACATCACGGATTTCCTGAAATACTCTCGACCTTCAGCGCTCGAACTTCGGGCCGCTCGATCTTCGCCTCGAGTTGGAAGATGCGATGCGGGTGATTGAAGGACCAGCTTCAGAAAGCGGAATTCAAACCCGGCTCTGAAGATGACAGACCAACCCCGTTCGTATTCGCAGACAAAGACTCGATGCGATCAGTCTTTACCAACCTGCTGCTGAATAGTCTTGAAGCCATGGAGAATCGAGGCAACGGTGAAAGCGGCAGCATTTCAGTCAAGGTGAAGACTGAGTCGGATAACCGAGTCCGCATTGAGGTTTCAGATACCGGCCGAGGCATTGCAGTCGGCGATATTGCAAAAGTGTTTGAGCCATACTATTCGACCAAGGAAACCGGAACCGGCCTCGGACTTGCCATTGTCAAGAAAGCAATTGATGATCACGGCGGATCTATCAGCGTGAGTTCGAAGGAACGGCGAGGGCACGACTTTCACAATTCTCCTGCCCATTGAACCCGAAGGAAAAGAGAGGACAACAGAGTAGGACGCATCGGGCGACAACGAAAACCGCGCAACGTTTTCCGCTATTCGCTCATCTTCCTGCTCATGCTTAAAAACACTATGGCGCGAAAGAGCATCCTGGTAGTAGACGACGAGAAGTCGCAGCGGGAGATTCTGGAAATGATTCTCTCGGGTGAAGGCTATGACGTAACGACCGCGTCTTCAGGTGAAGCGGCAATCAAGTTTGCCAAAGACCGGCGATTTGATCTTGCGCTGACCGATCTGAAGATGACCGGCATGGACGGAATCGAATTGCTCCAGCACCTGCTCGGTCTCGACTCGTCGATTATCGTGATTCTGCTCACTGCGCATGGCTCCATCGAGTCAGCTAAAGAAGCGTTGCGCCGTGGCGCATTTGAATATCTCGAAAAGCCCTACGACAAGACCGCTTTGCTGGAGACTATCAATCGCGCTCTACAACGACTCGACGCTTTGGACACGGAAATCGTTTCCGCGTCTCCAAAGATGGAAGCGGTCAAGCGCATGATTCTTAAGGTCGCTCGCTCAAATTCCACGGTGCTAATCCGCGGCGAGTCAGGCACCGGCAAAGAACTGATCGCGCGGGCGACGCACAATCAGTCGCCACGAGCCCAGGACATGTTTCAGGCGGTCAATTGCGCGGCGATCAACGAAAACCTGTTGGAGTCGGAACTCTTCGGTCATGAAAAAGGTTCCTTTACCGGCGCTCATGCAGACAAGAAAGGACTCTTCGAGATTGCCGATCGCGGCACCCTCTTTCTCGACGAGATTGCTGAGCTCGACGTCGCCATGCAGGCGAAGCTACTGCGCGCGTTGCAGGAACGAAAGGTGAGGCGCGTCGGCGGCACGCATGAAATCAGTGTTGATGTGCGCGTCATTGCCGCAACCAATCGCGATCTTGCGGGCCATGGTTGCTGATGGACGTTTTCGCGACGATCTTTACTACCGGATCAACGTGCTGTCAGTTGATGTGCCTCCCTTGCGCGAACGTCGCGAGGACATTCCGGTTTTGATCGACTACTTCCTGAAGAAGCACACGCGCAATACGTCCGACTCGTGCGCGGACTTACGGCAGAAACTCGCAAGCTGATGTTGGGATACAGCTGGCCGGGCAATGTGCGGCAGCTCGAGTCAGCCATCGAGCGCGCAATTCTGCTTTGCGAAGGCGATGAGATCACGGTTGATGATTTACCGATGGAAGTGCGTCAGGAGTCGCGTCCGGTTTCTGAAGGCGCGTTTAAGTTGCCGCCGGAAGGAATCAGTTTTGAAGACGTCGAACGCGACCTGATCATGCAGGCGATGGAGCAAACTGATTACAACATCACCAAATCCGCCAAGCTGCTCGGGCTGACTTTTCGCACTCTACAGTATCGCCTGGAAAAGTTTGGAATCAAGAAACCCGGAGCCGGCGAGGAGGCTGCTGCGGCCGAGTAAACTTTAATGACAAAGTCTAAAATTTTTCTCGCTTCGGCAACTTTTGCACTGTTGACTTTGGCGGGCTGCACCCGCACCGATGAAGTAAAAGCTCCCGCACCGGTCGCGAACGAAGCCAAGCAGATCAAGTCTGTCGATGTGGTTAAGGCCATTGTTCCGCCGGTCGAGCTGGCGGCCGGAAGCACGGTGGAAACTACTATTCGGCTTGAGATTCAGCACGGCTATCACGTCAATGCAAATCCGCCGACGTTTTCCTATTTGATCCCAACCAGGCTCGACATCACCTCGTCCGAAGCAATATTCGCCGGCGTCGGTTTCTTATCCAGCGCCCAAAACCGCGAAGTTCAGCTTCTCCGAAAAGCCGCTGGCTGTTTACGAAGGAGACGTTGAAATCAAAACAACGCTGAAAGCCGAAAAGTCTGCGCCACCCGGTCAACATTCGCTGGCGGTAAAGTTAAGCGTACAGGCCTGCGACGATCAGGTTTGCTATCCGCCAGGGGACTCGGGACCTGACCATCCCGGTGACGATCAAGTAGGAGCCGAGGTGTCGATTGAAATTGACATGGATGATGGCCGCGGTGGGCTGCATTGTGATTGCCGCCGTCTTGCTGGTTTTCGGCAAAGTACGATGCTGCTTTTGTGGCGGCAGTGCTCGGCATGGTCTCATGGTTTCTCAACTACCGGGCACAAGCGAGCAGTCAGTTGGCCGAGCGGGATCCACGAAGATTCGATGACCAGGAGGGTGACGACGATGAAAACTAGGATCGGGAAAACCAGTACCCGAACGATTGTCCTGCTCGCGCTTATGACAATCGGGCTATTGCCCCCGGCGGCCCGTGCGTCAGACGAATCTGATGTGCGCGCCACCGTGCTAAGCGTCTTCCAACAACTTAAGTCCCGAGACTACAGCGCTCTCTACGATTCGCTTCCGGCTTCGTCGCGCAAACGAATGACACGTGACCGTTTCGCCAGCGCACTGCGGCGAGCGCAGGATCGTTACGTGCTCGACAGCATTAACATCGGCAATATAAGAGTAGCCGGGAATATTGCCGTCGCTGACACCGAACTCTTGGGACGAGTGAGCCAGCCTTTTTCAGCCGAAGGCAAGATTGTCGTGCAGCAGTATCTCGTGCGGGAAGACCGCAGGTGGCGCGTGGCCACCGGCGATACCGCGACCATTCGAAGATTTCTCACTGCCAATCCGGGATTTGCGCGCCAGTTTCCGATTCGCCAACCGCGCATTTATGTAAAGCAGAACAATCAGTGGGTCGAATTCAAAGCCCCCCGTTAATGGTGTCTGCGGATCTTTGAGCTGAACGCTGCGTTTGTGGTAATCGCAACGGCTCCATCAAAAGCTCTGACCACAAACGCACGGAGATGGTTCCTGAACCGGGTGACTCTTAGCTGAGGAGCAAATCTTCGAAGGAGAGTTGAGCGTCGTCAACCCGCTCCGAGTATTCGCCATGCCGGATGCGCGAGCGAGGGACATCGAGCGCTTCGCGCACGGCGTCGAGGTGAAATCGAATAATATGCGGGGTTACGCGAACGGAAGGAATACGACGTTGACGAGCCAGGCGTCGCACGGTTGACTCGCTTACTTGCAGGACCTTCGCAAGCTGGCGAGCAGTAAGAAATTCCTCACGCTCTTCCATCGTTGTGTGGTTAATCCTATAGCAGTTACCTTACGGTCACCAAACAAAAAACAGATGAAACTGCGCGTGAGTATGTGCAGCAACTCTATTTGGCAGCAGATGAAACCGACAGTGCGATGCGGTAGACAGCCGCTCCGTCAACATCCACATCCTTGGTCACGGGCTCTCGACCGCTCGCCTTTGCGGTGATGCGGTACTTTCCGTTTTCAGGGGCGAGACGAAATACGAATGAGCCGGTCTCATTCGTAACCCGACCATCAAGCTTCTTTACATTTCCATCAGCCTCAACCCGGGCCAACTCAATCTTGACGTTTGGCATGCTGCGGCCGTCTTCACTGAAAACACTGCCGCGAATGAACGCTATAGAGCCTTCATCAATGGCGAGAATCAAGCGATCGCCCAGGGATCGCGGCTTGCCTGCTTTCACTTCAATGTTTTCAATTGTGCCCACGCTCAGCCCGGACTTCCGCAAGGTGATCCCATATCGTCCCGGTTTCAATCCTCTTAACTCAAATTCGCCATTCTTCGCCGTCAGGCCGCGAGCCACTTCAACGTCTCCGTGTCGGACCACTACAGCTACGCCGCCGGGCGTCCCACTTTCAACTCGGACTTTGCCCTTAACGCCCCCGGTCGACTTGTCCTGAGCGAAGGCTCCGCCGACCAGAAGAATCCCAACAAGAATGAAAAGTATTGGTTTAAAGAGTTTCATTATTTTCTCCGGGTACTATCGTTTCGACCAGGCCGATGTGCGATGGCTACGATTGCGAGGGCCTAATCATAACATTTGTTAATCGGAGCCGCCTCATGGGACCAATCAGTTGATGCCGGAAAACTGCATGCCTGTTGCCCGGGAACAACCTCGGGCAAAGCGAGGGAGGGCGTCATCCGCCAGCATTGCTGCGGCGCCACGCAACGCGGCTAACATTTGCGCCTAGGGTAAAGTCGGGCGAGGAGACCCGCGGTCTGATTAAGCGCGAGCTCACCCACTCACCGAAGCCTTCGACAGGCTGCTTGGCGGTCAAACATCCGCCTCGTATAATTCCCGCAGTCAACTAGTCTCCCTTCCGTTCCTAGAATACGAAATGCTCAAATCTCGCCCAACACTTAGAAGCATCGGTGCACTCTCTCTTCTCGCCCTCGTTTGCATGAGCAGCGTAAATCCGCTTGCCGGCCAGGAACTTGATCGCAGCACACAGCGCCCGCGCGAAGTGTTTCCGCGAAAGGACGAGGAACCCGACGACGTGCTGAAGATCGATACGGATCTCGTTTCGCTTGACGTAACCGCTCTTAACAATGAAGGCCGGCCGGTTCGCAATCTGCGAAAGGAAGATTTTAAGGTTTACCTAGACGACGTCGCGCAGCCACTCTCATTCTTTCAGGTGGAACGGCGAAACAGCGATCCGCGGCCTCTGGCAATCGTCTTTGCTATCGACATTTCCGGCAGCATGAGCGTCATTGAAATGGAGCGCTTGCGAAGCGCGCTCAACGCCTTTTCAGCCAGGTTAGCCGGGCACAGCGCTCTTTATGCGGTGATGGCTTTCGGCATGAATGTGAAGGTGCTCCAGAAGTTTACTTCGGAACCGGGAAAACTGGATCGAGCCTTTGAGCGAATTGCGCGCGAACCCGGCGGCCTGTCGACTCATACGTTCGACGCCATTGACGATGCCATTCGACTGCTCGTGAGACAAACGCCGCGCACGCGTGAACGACGGCTGCTGAAGCGCGCAATCCTGGTGGTGACCGATGGCTTCCCTGTGGGCGACACGGTGTCGGCGGCTACTGTGATAGAACGTGCGAATGATGCCGACACGAGCGTGTATGTAGTCACCCTGCCATCATATTCGCGAGCGCTCGCCGCCTCGACCAGAGCTCCGTTGCCTACCCCGCTGGATGTAAGCGGAGTGGCTGATCTGACTGGTGGGCGAAGTGTTTACGCCGAAGAATCAAATTACGATGGACTCTTTCGTTCGCTCGCGGAGGAAGTGACCGCAGCCTATGTGCTCGCCTTCTATCCCCCTGAAGAGAAGCGAAGTGACGGCCGGTTTCACAGTATTAAAGTTGAAGGACCAAATGGGCTGATACTGAGACAAAGTCGAGCAGGATTTCAAGCGAAGGGAAACACAGCAGGCATTAAGTAGGAGCACCAGGTAGGAACGCAAGTGCGAGCTCGGTGAGGTTTCCTGGCTCGAGCCGGTCTATTCTGCGCGGTTCTCAGAATTCGTCTTCGTCATCGTCGTCGTCAATATCTTCTTCGACGATATCCAATTCAACCGGATCAAGGCCTACCACTTCCAAATCGATACCACATTCCTCGCAAGCGACGGTTTCGCCTTTGTCGACGTCGGGGTCAACATGGACATCCGCGTCACAATCTGGACAAGTTCCAATCGGCACTGCTCTACCTCCAGCACATTTTCGTTAAGGCTGCCACAATCTAACTGTGCCGGTAAGTTTTTGCAATACTCTTTTTGCCGGAGATTGCCGCCAAACTAATCACGACGAACCCACGGCCAAAACAATATTTGACTCTGAGTTGAAATGAGCGAAATTCAGATCCAGTAATCCTGACCGGGCGGGCTCACGCCATCATTCACTACCGAGCCTTTCGTCTGAGCAGAACTGTGGTTTCCCACAGTCGTACAATCCGTACCCGGCGTTGAAGGCGAACGTGTTAACATGCCCCCAGACTGTTCAGCACCGCGTCGCAGAGTTTTAGAACGGGCCTGATAATCCCCCTATGTTCGCGTTTCTAAAACGACCATTCGCTACCTTTGGGCTTCTTTCTCTGGTGCTGCCTGCCTCCTACTTCGTCCTCGTCAGAGATGTTGCCAGCAAACGTTCTCCGGATAGCACGGCTCCCGCGGAAATCGCCCGGAAGTCGTCTGCCGCCGCGGCTTCAACCTCGAAGCGTTCCACTTCATTAGATGCCGATAACGACGGCCTTCCCGACGCGGCGGAACTCCAGAGCTACATGGACCGCGAGAATTTTCGCCGGTGGTTTACAGCTATTGCCGAAGCTCAGTTTCATAAACTGAGCGAGCAATGGAATGACGAGCAACGCGACTGCTCGGGGCTGGTGCGCTTTGCCTGGCGCGAAGCGCTGCGCCGACACGATCGGCTCTGGTTTCAAAAGATGGGACCGGGCTACAGGCCAATCGCGCCTGACGTGGCGCGCTACACTTTGGAGCAGGGACCGCTCGGCGAGAAACTCTTCCGTTCAGAATTCGGCTCTTATAAGGATGGCGACCTTGCCAACGGCACTTTCTCTGAGTTTGCCGATGCGCGCACGCTCAAGAGTTTTAATACCCGCTTCATAAGCCGCGATCCGGCTCAAGCTGAGCCCGGCGACCTGTTGTTTTTCTATCAGCCCTGGGTACAGAAGTTTCCCTATCACGTGATGATCTTCTTGGGTCATTCGACAAACGGCGAAACCTCGAGTGGCTCGGTGGTTTATCACACCGGTTCATCCCCGACTGATGAAGGCGCGGTTAAAAAAGTTCCACTCTCCGTGTTGGCGCAACACCCAAACAGACGCTGGAGGCCGGTGGATAACAACACTAATTTCCTCGGCTTCTATCGCCTGAAGATTTTGGACTGACTATTTTTGCTCTGGCCCAAGGAGGGCTACCTACGTGCCTGAAACGAAATCTCGTTATCGCGCTTTGACGGCCGCGGTCGTTTATCTGCTAGCCATCGCCGCCGTGCTGGCGGTGGCCACCATGCGTTCACGCGCTCGAGTGGCGCCTGAGCCAGAGCCGGAAAGCGAAGTCACCGAAAGGGCTCCGGCAACCAAGCCGTTCTTTTCACTCTCCACGCATCGAACTTACGGTTCAAACGACACGGCACGACTCTGGGTCGACTATCAGGCTGTGGACCATCTCGACTTCCGCGTTTACCAGGTTAAAGACCCGCGCAAGTTTTTTACCGATTTGAAGGACCCTCACCAACTGGGTGAACGAGAAGAAGAGGAAGTCGCGAAGTCGCTGCCGCACCGCCGATCTTTTCTCGAACGTGTGCGCGCTTTCAAGCGCTGGGCTTACACAGGTGTGAAAGGCTTCGTGCGCGGTCAACTGAAACGCGATTCGCGTTCCGCCTTCAATAAAAAGTTTCGCGCTGAAGCTGATGTCGTCCGCACGCCGCTCAATGTTTCTGACTACGCCCGGGTTCCGCTCTTGAATCCTGATTTACTGGTCAGCAGTTGGCGCGAGCCGCTGCCCCCGCTGGAAAACGAATACGATCAGCGCATGATCCCGCTCGGCAAGCGAAGCCCGGGCGTTTACCTGGTGGAGGCGGTGCAGAACGATCTGCGCGCTTATACCGTGGTAGTAGTCACCGATCTGACTATGATCGATAAGACCACCCGCGATGGCGAGTTGCTGGTTTATACAGTCGACCGCAAGACGGGCGAGCCGCGCCCAGGCGCCCAGGTGGAAATTGTCAGACAGAAACAGGTAGTGGCCAGCGGCATGACTGACCAACAAGGCATCCTGCGAACGAAGGTAGAAAAACCAAAAACGAATGGCACCAGCGAAGAGAGTGGCGACCAGAGCGATGACGACCCCGCGGCGGACGCAAATGAGGGGACAACCGAATCAAACTCGCTGTTGATACTTGCCAGGGAGAAGAACAACTTCGCGATCTCCGACCTCGGCTCACTCTATTTCTATGAGGAGGAGGAAGGCGCAGCCGAAATCAAGAGCTATATTTACACGGACCGACCTGTCTACCGACCGGCGCATAAGATTAATTTCAAGGGGATCCTGCGCGAGGTCGATGCCAATCGGATCCTACAAGCCGGTCCGCAGTAACACCGTTAACGTAACCATCACCGATCCAAACAGCGCCACGATCCTGACAAAAGAGTTGCCCTTGTCACCGCGTGGCACATTTAGCGGCGACGTTGAAACCACGGAGGAATCTCCGCTCGGCAGTTATAGCATTGCGGCCGAAGTTGACGGCGGTACGGCCCGCGGCAGTTTTGAAATAGCTGAGTACAAAAAGCCGGAATACAAAGTGAACGTAACCGCTCCCGGCAAATTCATTCAGGCGGGCCAGAAGGTTAACTTCAACATCAACGCAAAATATTTCTTCGGCTCCCCGGTCGCGAATGCCGAAGTGAAATACTACATCTACCGTTCCCGCTATTACGCCTGGCGATTTGCCGACGACGCGGACCCGACCGAAGGAGATGCCGACGGCGAAGATGAATATTCCCAGTACTACGGCGGCGGGGACGACATGGTCCAGGAAAACGAAGGAAAACTCGACGCGCGCGGTCACCTGAACGTTGAATTTCAGGTCCCGCCAGCCGACGAAAACGACACTTCGGACTACAGCTACCGCCTGGAAGCACAGGTCACGGACGCGGCGCGCCGGACGATCGACGGCGCCGGCAGTTTCGTCGCGACTCGCGGCACAATCATCGCCGATGCCAATCCTGATCGTTACGTTTACAAGAAGGGCGACGTCGCGAAAATTCGAGTGTCCACCAGCGACTATGAAGGAAAACCGGTTGCCGCAAATGTCCAACTTAAGTTTGTAGTCCGTACCTGGACCAGAAAAGAACAGAAAGCGGAAGCAGACGAGTATTCATATCCCGAATATGAAATGCACGAACGCGAAATCGGATCGGGCGCCGTCACGACCGACTCTCAGGGACAAGCCAGTTACGATTATACAACCGGTGAAGCGGGTAACATTTCAATCAAAACAGTAGTTAACGATAACGGCAAACAGGTGGCTTCGATTGGCGGGCATCTGTGGGTGACTGATCAACAGCATGCCTGGAACGAATCGTCCGTATCTCAACGAAGATCGCACGGCCATCAAACTCGTACCGGACAAGAAGACGTACCAGCCGGGTGAAACCGCGCATGTGCTGGCTATCCTTCCGACAGACAACGCTCACCTGCTGGTGAGCACTGAACTTTCCACGGTGATGTCGGTTCAACACATTAGTTCGCCCGGCAAGACCATAGTCCTCGATATTCCTATCCAGTCGAGTTTTGCGCCGAACGTATTTCTCAATGTGTCTTATGTACGCGGGGGCGACATGTATTCGAGCGATCAGCGTCTCGTGGTGCCTGCGCGCGACAAGATGCTGAATTTGGAGATCATTTCCAACAAGAAGGAGTACAAACCGCGTGAGAGTGCGTCGTACACGATTCTGGCGCGAAACGATCAGGGTGCTCCCGTCTCGGGAGCTGAAGTCAGTCTCGGTGTCGTTGACGAAGCTATCTACAGCGTAGCGCCAGACTATTCCGGCAACATCAAAAACGAGTTTTACGGCCTGCGTTACAACAGCGTGGAAACGCATCTTTCCATTAACTACAGCTTCACCGGCTATGCGGGCGATAAACCCATTGATCTGGCGAAGAAGAAATCAGAGTATCAACTCGCAGATTTCAAGAACGAGCGCGATCTGGTCCAACCGACGATCAGGAAGAACTTCAAAGACACCGCCTTCTGGCAACCTGATGTAGTCACTGGGGCTGATGGCCGCGCCACCGTCAAGGTGGATCTTCCGGACAATTTAACCACCTGGCGCGCCACCGCGCGGGGCGTCACCGCCGACACGAAGGTCGGCGCGACAAAATATAAAGTGTTGGCCCGCAAGGACGTGATCATGCGTTTGGAAACCCCGCGTTTCATCACGCAAGGCGATACCGTCACGCTCTCAGGCATTGTTCACAATTATCTGGGCGAAGATAAATCGACCCAGATTTCGCTCGACGTAGACGGCGCGCAATTGCTCAGCGGGGGCAAGCAGACTGTCAACGTGACGAAGCAGGGTGAGCATCGGGTTGACTGGCAAATCACCGCTCAAAATGTTGGCGAGGTCAAAGTTCTCGCCAAGGCGCTGACCAATACGGAATCAGACGCAGTTGAGCTTCCGATCACCGTCGTGCCTCGCGGTCTTACACCAGGTGAAAAGTGAGACAGCAAGTTTCTCGGATGAGAATGTCGAGAAAACGTTCTCCCTGGCGCTGCCGCAAAACGCCGACCCGCGGGCGCGTAGTTTGCGGATCGAAGTCGCACCTTCCATCGCCGGCGCACTCTTTGGGGCGTTGGATTACCTGACAACCTATCCTTACGGCTGCACGGAACAAACGATGTCCAGCTTCCTTCCCAACGTGATAGTCGCCGCCGCGCTCAAAGACGTAAAGACCACTTCGATCCGCGACTCAAACGATCTGGGCAAGAAAGTGAACAAGGGTTTGAAGCGTCTTTATGCTTACCAGCACGAAGACGGTGGCTGGGGTTGGTGGAAAGACGATCAGAGCGATCCGTTTATGACCGCATATGTGGTTGACGGGCTCAGGCTTGCAAAACAAAACGGGTACGGGATCGAAGACAACCGGCTGGGGAGCGGGCGCGAGAAACTCAAACAGATGCTGGACGCCGGCACCACGGAAGCCGGCACGGCGATTGACGCAGAGACGCGCGCGTTCATGGTCTACGCGATCGAGGTCAGCGGCGGCGGAGAAAACCGTCATCTCGATAAAGTGTTTGCCGAACGCGGCAACCTTCAGCCTTACGGACGCGCCCTCCTCGCCTTAGCCCTCAAGCATCGCAAAGACGACAAGCGAGCGCGCGAAGTCGCCGGTGAAATGGAGCGTACGGCAATTTCAGACGGCGCGTCAGTGCATTGGGAGTCGAGTCGCAAAGCGATGCTCGACTTCGCCGAGTCGAATGACACGGAAGCCACTGCGCTGTCGTTGCGCGCGCTCACTGCTATTAATCCGAAGAGCACGCAACTACCGCAGATCGCGCGCTGGCTGGTTTCAAATCGCCGCAACAGCCGATTCTGGAGCTCCACTAAAGACACCGCGTTCGCGATTCTTGGTTTGATCGACTATCTGAAAGTTAGTAAGGAATTGTCGGCAGATTACGATGTGGAGGTCTACCTAAACGGTGAAAATGTTTTGACCCAACGAATGTCCGGAGCGGCGCCCCAGACTTTCTCCATCTCCCGCAAAGCTGCCGACGTTGCCGGAAACAATGACATTCGGATTGTGAAACGCGGCAAAGGAATGATCTATTTTTCCAGTTCGCTCGATTACTACACCGGCGAAGAGACCGTAGCCGCGCGCGGCTCAGCCGAACTTAACCTGACGCGCGAATATTTCCGACTTAAAGTGGAAGACGACAACGGGAGTCTGAAGTGGAAGACCGAGCCGCTCAGAGGGGAGATCCGTTCCGGCGACATGCTGGTAGTGAGACTAAAACTTAACGGATCGAAGGCGCGTCATTTGATGATTGAGGACCCAATTCCGGCCGGCGCCGAACAGATTGAAAGCGTGGGTAGCCTTAATCTCGATCACGGTTCGGGCCACGATTGGTCTGACTGGTACAGCTCGCGAGAGTTTCGTGATAACCGGACTGTTTTCTTCATCGACTATTTTGACGGCGATATGACACTTCAATATGCGATGCGCGTTCAGGTCCCGGGTGACTTTCGGGTCGCGCCCGCGCGGGCCGAATTGATGTATCGCCCGGCGATTCAGTCAAGCACCGCTTCCGGGAGGATGGCATTCCTGGAAAGAAATTAGGCTAAGGGAAATTGGGTTTATCTTCTGCGCATCCTCAAAGGACGAACAGGACCTGAACGATTTGACCGAGGACAACCTTAATGTTGACTGAAACAATCCGCTCCCTAAAAACCGCTGCGAGGAAAGCTTTTAGTAGCTGGCGATCCATGGCCCTGCTGGCAACGATCTACGCCGCCCTGCTGGCTGCCTTGTATTTCTTCATGGCGATTCGAGAAGCCAGCATAGCCCAGGTCGCACTTACGTTTGGACTCGCGGTTGCGGCGTTTGTGTTGTTTTTCATGCTGCACGCGATCGTTTTCGGAATAATTGCGGGCACGGCTGAAGGCGAGTTAGCCGAACCAGGCATCGGCGGTTTGCTGAAACGATCAGTGATTGACCTTGGGAAACTCATTTTGATTAGTGCGCCGCTGATCGCGGTAGCGATCCTGATCGCCTACCTTTTAAACAAAGCGCAGAACTACTTCGGCCCAGGAGTAGCGCCGGCGGGCGACGCGCTTGATCCAATCGCTCGCCCCAGATCTCGCAACGCCGCTACTCCACCGATCAATTGGCGCGTAGCGATTTTCTCAAGTCTCCGTTACCTGTCTTTTGGCCTCCTCCTACCGCTCGCGACCATTCATCTTTGGCTCGCGACGGTGCGCGATGGCCTCTGGCCCGCGGTGAGACGAGTTGCTACCCACCTGGCGCGAGCCTTCGCTCCGCAATCTGTTCTTATCTATCTCATTGGCTTCGTGATCTTCGCAGTGCTGCCTTACTTTCTACTTTTCAAAAATACGCCGAGCAGCAAGGCCTGGCTCGAGATCTCGTTCCTGGTTGCGAGGCTCGTAGCCGTGTTTCTACTAACACTTTTCGGCTGGGTGATAACGGTCTGGGGATTATCGCTGTCTTCGCCCCCGTCCACGCCGTCGCCTTCCCGAACGGCGGCCGCTTCGGGTGAGCCGGCGCGAAAGGCTGCTTGATGCCGCGAGGTGGTTCAATGCCGGAGAACGCGCAGTTTCCAGTATCACCAGGCGCGAATTCCTTAAGCCTCGCCGGCAAACTCCGCGAGCTCACGGTCGCTCGCCGGCTCCTCCTGACTGTTGCGGTCATCGCCGTTCTCGCCCTAACGCTCGCTTTTGGCCCATCTCGCCACTCGAGTTTTTCGGCTTTGTTTAATCCAGTGTCCAATTGGTTGGCTGACAACGGCGACGACAGCGTCGACGATCAATTGCAGCTTGCAGCTAATCGTGCACTCGGTGATCGCAAAGGCACAGTAATCATCATGGATCCCCATACGGGCCGAATCCGCGCGGTGGTGAATTCCAAACTTGCCTTTGAAGAATCATTTCGGCCGGGCTCTACCCTCAAGCCGCTGACGACTCTCGCCGCACTGGAGACAGGAATTATTGACGCGAACTCCGAATCTGTATGTCACGAAAAGTTTGCTCACGACGAATTTCATACGACCTGTTCGCACCCGCGTGATCTGCCGCCACTCAATCCAACTGAGGCCATCGCCTATTCGTGTAATTACTATTTTGGGAAGGTAGGTGAGCGAATAAACGAAGCGAGCGTAAATTCGACCCTCGAAGAATTTGGTTTTGGCAGGAAGAGCGGGATCAACCGAAACGCTGAGTCTGCGGGTCGACTGCTGCGCAGTGCCTGGCGTCCGCAAAGCGTCATGGGTGAGGGCGACTATCTCCAGACGACTCCGCTTCAACTCATTAACGCCTACGCAACCCTATTTAATGGCGGACATCGCTTCACCCCGCTGGCGGCACGTGCCCGGGGGTTCACCCCTAGCTTACAAACCGAAATTTCCATTAACAAAGCTCACCGCGGGCTGATCCTGAATGGAATGCGCGGCTCGGTCCGTTATGGCTCAGCAGAAGGGGCGGGACTCTACTCGCTGCCTCTGCACACGTTTGGCAAGACGGGAACCTCGACTGAAATCAATGGCTTTCGCATGCAGGGCTGGTTTGTCGGATTTGCATCAACGCCCAATGAGGATGCTAACCAGAAAACGGGCGGGCACCCGGAGCCTGAAAAAATAGATCTGGTGGTGCTGGTTTTTCTTTCGCGCGGCCATGGCGCTGAAGCCGCTGAAGTTGCACGCCCGATCCTGGCTGCGTATGCCAGTATCGCCGGGCGACCGACGAGCATTGAGATGCAGAAAGGAAATGGATCGACCGGAGAACTCGTGATTTCTTCGCAGGTGAGCCTTCCTTCGTCCGTGGGTCGCAACACTGCCTCTTCGTCAGTCGTTCGCGTCCATCTGGTGCGCGAAAACATCACCCAAGTCATGCCGGTCGAAGACTACGTGCGTGGCGTAGTTGCGGCAGAGGGCAGCACTGAAACGGAACCCGAGGCGCTTAAAGCTCTGGCAATCGCGAGCAGAACCTATGCGATTAAGAATCTTAATCGTCATAAACGTGATGGTTACGATTTTTGCACCACCACTCACTGCCAGCGATATTGGCGAGCCGACTCGGATTCGACAAGCAACGCAGCTCTTGCAGCAGTTGAGAAAACCAGCGGAGAGGTGCTCCGTGGGGTCGACTCGCAGGTCGCTGACTCCTATTTCAGCGCATCGTGCGGCGGTGCAACTGCCAATTTCACTTCCCTCTGGGGTGGAAATTCGCCCCCACACCTGCGTGGAGTTACCGACGACTATTGTTCCGGTGAGGCTCACGCCAATTGGACCGATAAGATCTCGTCGGCCGACTTACTCAAGGCGCTACAGAGCGATGCGCGCACTAATGTTGGCAAACGACTCGACGGAATTCGCATTCTGAGAACAGATCAGAGTGGTCGTGCCGAACTCCTTGCTCTCGATGGCGATCGGCGGCTCACGATCAAGGGATGGGACTTCAAGATCATCGTAGGGCGCGTTTTGGGTTGGCATCTGCTGAAGAGTTCCCGGTTCACTCTTCAGCGAACTGGATCGAACTTCGTTTTCCGGGGCAGCGGCTTTGGTCACGGCCTGGGACTTTGCCAGGAGGGCGCGCACGTCATGGCGAAGCGCGGTGCCGGTTACCGACAAATCCTGGATCGTTATTTTCCCGGGACTCAGGTCGCTATTGGCGGGCTCCGAACCTCGGCTGACTTGCTTTGGAACGAGAGCCAGCGCCTTAAATCCAATTTCGTGCCTGCCTCTTCGTCTGCCTCTCGACCGGCGACCCGTCGCACTCTTGCGGCAGAGGGCTTTAAGGTGGTTTACCCGTCAACGGTGGACCAACGCGAAATCGAAGCGGTGCTTAACCTCCTTCAGTCGAGTCGAAGATCGCTTTTGGCTCGCGCCAACGCCGCGGGGATAAGTGTTCAATTCCCGGCTCTCGAAATTTTCGTTAACGAAACGACCGGAGATTTCGTGGGGCGCACCCGGCAGCCTCCGTGGGTCGCCGCTGCCACCTTGCGCCATCGGATTGAAATACAACCGCTCGCAATTCTGAAACGGCGCGGAATTCTTGAAACTACCTTGCGTCATGAACTCGTTCATGTTTTGGTTGACGCCGTTGGCGGCAAGCAAACGCCGCGCTGGCTGGCGGAGGGATTGGCTTTACACTACGCCGATGAAGGTCGACTGATCGCGCAATATGAACCGCGCAAGAGGATCGGGATCGAGGAGCTGGAACTTCGACTGGCTGGCGCAAAATCGCCGGCCCACATGAAGGCAGCTTATGCCTCAGCATACAGAGAAGTGAAAGATCTGATCAGCACCGAAGGCGAAGCAGGTGTCTGGCGTCGCGTTGCTCGCTAACAAAGATTTCGAAACGCGGGCGAGGCCCGCGGTCCGGAAGATCAATTCCCTACAGTCGCAAAGGTCATCAGGACTGGCACTATGAATAACTCACGACACACCAGCAGAATAATCAGCGTGGCACTGACGATAGCGTTCCTCACCTCGCCGATACTTGGCCAACAGCGACGCTCTTCGCCACGCAAGCCCGCACAGCCGGCGAGATCCGCGCCCGCACCGACTTTCGACACCTTATTGGCTGCCGATAGTTATCGAATCTACGTCGAGGTAAGAGGTGTGGGCCAATTGATTCGCTCACCCGCCCTTACAGATTTGCTCGACCCGGTGATGAAACTTGGGGGACCACCGAAAGAGTTCAAGTCATTGTTGAGTTGGCTCAACTCTCAGGCAGACGCACTTGCAGGGTCGCGGATGATGGTGGCCAGTTGGGCATCGCGACCGGGGCTTCCTTTCGTGCTGATGGCAATCGAATTCGATTCTCCGGAAGAGGCCCAGAAATTTGATCCGAAGCTGCGCAATTTTATTCCCAAACTGTTACCCACTCCGACGCCATCTCCAACACCCACGCTTTCAGTCGATGATTCTTCAAAGCCCGTCATCGTCGGACCTCCCTCGGCAACGCCGCCGACGAATAGTGGACCTTCATTGCCACCTTATGTGATCAAACAGGCAGGCTCTTTAATTCTGATTAGCGACAAACCTTTCGCGTTTAAAGATCTGGCTCCGCGAAATAGTAAGCTGCTTTCAGAGGATCAGCATTTTGCCACCTCCCGCAATCGTTTCGCTTCAGAGTCGCTCTTCGTCTTCGTAGATCTCCAATCAATTCAGAAAGAGCAGGAAGAGCAGCATAAGAAGCATGAAGAATCGATGGCCAAAGCGCAGGCCGAAGCGACCAGTCGACCCACGCCCGAAGAGCAATTTATAGATCCGGAAGCGGAGGCTGCTGCTGCTGCGCTTCAGGCGGTGCCCACACCCGAGGTGATTCCTGAAGTTGAGGTCGCCCCGCAGAATCCACCCGTTGACTCTGGTGCGGCACTTTCCTCGGGCGAGGATCCCCGTGTCTCTGGCGCCCCCGAGATTCCCTTCTATGCGCTTTCCAGTCTCTTATTTGGCGGCTCATCAAACTGGGCTGAGGCTCTCGGGTTTGGTATCGCTTTCGAAGGTGATGCCTACGTTTTGCGCGCTTTGATAATCAACGGTCCCGACAGTAAAGCTGTTCCGATCCCGTTTATGCCCCAGTTCATCTCTGGACCATCGATCGTTCCCGAATCTCCCAGTATATTTCCATCAGACACCGATTTCTTTGTCGCCATGTCACTCGATTACCCGCAAGTCTACGAGGGCGTGCTCAAGTCGTTTGCCATGATGGATGAAGTCTCAAAAAAGTACGGTGGTCGACCGGTTTCTGCGCCCGCGCCGGTCTCGCCTTTTGCAATTTACGAACAGCGGCTGGGTCTCAAAATCAGGGACGACTTGTTGCCGCTATTGGGAAACGAGATCGCGCTGGGACTTCTGCCTCCGCTGCCGAAAGCACCCGAACCGGAAACCACTCCCGACTCCATTGCCGGAAGCAATAAGGAAAAGAAGCCGGCGCCCGCACCCGACCCCAATCCGGTGATTGCCATAGCGTTGAAGGATCGCGAAGCCATGCGCAAGCTCATCCCGAGGATTATCGAATCACTTGGATTCAAAGGGGCGAGTCTGCTTGCCCAGACGGAGAAGCGCGGCGAGACCGAGATAGTTTCTTATGGCGGCGCGTTTGCCTATGCCTTTGTACAGGATTTCCTGGTGGTGTCGGCAGAGCCCGGGGCTATTCGTCAGACTGTTGATTCATTTCTTAGTCACCAAACTCTTACTTCAAATAGCCAGTTTCGAAACGCAACTCGATGGCAGCCTCGGCAGCTGTTGGGCCAATTCTATGTTGCTCCCGATCTAGTTGAGCGTTATTACCCGATCGCGATGGCCGGCGTTCAGGGCCAGGATCGAATGCGCGAGTTCATGTCCCGGCTCAGTCTGGTATTGGATCCCTTGAGCTATTCGCTGACCAATGATGGACTCGGCCCACTGCATGAGCTGCACGTGCCGCGCAATATGCTGATGATACTCGTCACCGGACTGGCCGGCGACGCCGGGGGATCGGAAGCCGGTTTTAACGAGTCGGCTGGTCGAAATTTGCTTCGAACCATTCATGCCGCTGAAACAACTTTCAAAGCGACCCGGAATGATGACCGGTATGGAACTCTCGAGGAATTGACGAACGCCGGTTTACTCGAACACGGTTTGCCGATGGCTGCCGGCTACAGACTTGAAATTAGAATCTCCGGAAATAAGTTTGAGGCGACTGCCGTGCCCGCCGAGTATGGCAAGACCGGATTTCTTTCTTACTTTATCGACGAAAGCGGTGTGTTACGTGGAGGTGACCACGGCGGCGGCCCGGCGACAGTTGCCGATAATCCGATCCAGTAACTGTCCAATCCGCAAAGCGCTGTCTCTTCCTGATTACAAATTCTCAATCTCGAGCGGCTCAACCGGTTCCGCCAGTTCAAACCCAAACACGCGCGAATAGAAATAAAGCTCTCCATCAAGCGCACGCTTAATATTACGCGCCTGACGGAAGCCATGTTGTTCACCTTCAAAAGGAAGGTAGGCAACCGGAATACCTTTTGCTCTTAACGCCTTCACCATAGCCTCGGCCTGATTGGGCGGCACTACCTGGTCTTCCAGACCCTGAAAGAAGATCACCGGACAATCGAGAAGGTCGGTGAAGTTTATGGGAGATCGCTCGTAGTATACGTCCTTCATTTCCGGATATGGGCCCATCAACCCGTCCAGGTAACGCGATTCAAACTTGTGCGTTTCCTTTGCCAGCGCCTCCACGTCACTGACACCGTAGTGGCTAGCGCCTGCGTTGAAAACGTCGCGAAACGTAAGCGCGCAAAGAGTGGTGTAACCGCCGGCGCTGCCGCCCGTAATCATCAATCGCTCGCCGTCCACTTCGCCCTCGCTCACGAGATATCGGGCTCCATTGACGCAGTCGTCAACATCAACCACGCCCCAGTTTGCCTTCAGTCGTTCACGAAAGGCGCGACCGAAACCACTACTACCTCCATAGTTCACGTCGAGCACGGCAATTCCGCGACTCGTCCAATATTGAATAGTTAGACTCAAGGCAGTTGCCGCCGCCGCGGTTGGCCCTCCGTGGCTTTCAACCAGCAACGGTGGCAACTCGCCTGCCGGCGCGTTGAAGTCCGGATTCTTCGGGGGATAGAAAAAGGCGTGGGCGGTTTGTCCTTTCTCAGTGGGAAACTCTATAGCGCGCGGTATCGAAAAACACTCCGGGTCAATTTTCAAATTATTGGAGCGCTTCAGCACTGAGAACTCCTTGGTCTTGGCTTCAAACTTAACTATCGAGGCAGCTTCGGTGGGTGATCCTGCCCTCATCACAGCCACCCCAGCTTCGGCTTTTAAAAATCTGATATCGGAAAAAGGACACACAATCGGGTCAAGCTGCTGCAATCTCGTATCAATCCGCGCCAGTTTCGAAACGCCTTTTTCAATGTAGGAGCAAACGATGGTCGCGGAGTCGGCAAATGCATAACTCGACATGCCGAATCCCCATTGCGGCATCCCAAACTCGGCCTGCATCTCACTTAACGGCTCCACGTCGCCGGCTTCTGTAAGCTGGTACAAATTCCACCAGCCGGTGCGATCCGAGACAAAGTAGAGATTGCCATCCGGCGACCACTCCGGCTGGAAGATTGATTCATCTTTTCCACCGGCCACTCGTTGGCAGCTGGTGAGGGTTTGCGACCCATCAATTTCAGCTGTCCACAACTCTGTTCCATCCCAGGGCATGTTTGGATGGTTCCAGGTTAGCCACGCCAGGCGGGTTCCATCCGGACTAATTCGCGGTGAAGAATAGAAATCGTTTCCTGAAACCAGCACCTTTCCGCAATCGTCGAATCTATCGAGATCGAGTCTCACGAGTGCATTGACAACCGTGCCCTTGGAGCTGTGATCCTCCCTAACGCAGATTAGACAATTCCTGTTCGGGTGTATTCGAGCGTCGGCGTAACGCATGTCAGCCGCAGGCGTGAGCGAAACGGGCGGAGTCGGATCATCCCCTAAGCTTTGCACGTAGAGCCGTTGATCGGAAAAATTTGAAAAACAGATCACGCCCTTCTGAACCGCGTAGTCCCCGCCGCCATACTCGTGGACGCGCGTACGCACGTTAAATCCAGTTGGGGTGATGTCCACGGCCCGGGATCCGGTTAGTCTGACGAGCACATTTCTGCCGCCTTCATTCGGCCGCATCTCCAGCCAATAAATGTTGTCGCCCTCAACTATTGGTTGAGTTAACCCGACGGAACCGCGAACAATAAGGTCCGAAGTAATCGGAGACTTCCAGGATCCATATGGAGCTATTCGCCTTCGTGCCATTTCGTCGCCTCCAACAGATAATTCATACATGAAAAGCCGGTCAACAGAATATTCGAGGAAACTTTGCGGACGCTTTTGTTACGCTGCCGTGAAAGCTTTGCAAGGTTTCCGCAACCAACGACGCCAGCCGCCGGCCTAGTATGCGTCATCGTTAATTCTCCTTGGGAGAAATTGAAATAGGACAAGGGCGTCGGTCTTGGGGGAGGTCGGCGCCCGACGTCTGTCTGGAGGTATTAAAGGCCAGACATTCTTTTCAAGTCCGAAGATCACTCTTTAACACGCCAACAATTTATCCATCACCATTGCGGAAACTCCTGTAATTCTCCAGGTTAGTTAGGTTTTTGACCAACTCTCATTGACTCCCTTCCGAAAACCGATAACAATTCGCTCGCTACCTCCACCGGGAGAAAGGTTGAATTCGCATGCGCCGCACATTGGCTCTTTTGCTGACTGCCGTCTTGTTGCAGGCCGCGACCATTTCCTCGACATCATTCGCGCAAACATTTCGCCCGGTGGTTCGCGGTAAGCGCGGCGTGGTTGCCGGCGGCCATCCGCTCTCAGTGGAAGCCGGCATGCGCATCCTGCAAAAAGGCGGCAATGCTGTAGATGCAGGTGTGGCCACAATCCTCGCCGCCTCGGTGATCGAATTCTCGCATTTTTCCTTCGGCGGTGAAGTCCCGATTCTCATTAAACTAAGAAATCAGAAGGTGGCTGTGATCGAAGGCATGGGGCAGGCGCCCATGAAAGCTACCCGAGAGTTCTTCGTAAATCGAAGTTCTACCTCAGGAGCCGCGAGCGAAAACCCCGGTTCTGGAGTGGCCACGATGCCGGGCGCGAAATCCGGAACAATTCCCTCCACTGGCCCGCTTGCCGCCACGGTGCCGGCGGTGCTCGATGCGTGTATTACCGCGCTCGATCAGTTTGGAACATTGTCATTGAGCGAGGTGATGCAACCGGCTATCGAGTTGGCCGAGGGTTTTCCGCTGGACGAATTGCGAGTGCAATACATCCAAACTCGCTCGCCTGTCTTTTCCCCGTGGCCGGAGGCGAAGCGATTGTTCCTGCCAAATGGGGTCGTGCCCAAAGTGGGCGACATTTTCGTTCAGGCTGATCTCGCTCGCACGCTGCGAGAGTTGGTCAACGTCGAGAGCCGCGCAGCAAAACGACGCCTCCGCGGGCCGCAGGCGAGTGTGGGAACACAAGACTCGCGAAACCGTCGCCGCGCGGGACTAGTCGCCGCTCGGGAGTATTTTTATCGTGGCCCAATCGCCAAACGCATCGGCGACTACATGCAGACTCATGGCGGTCTATTGGCGGCAGAAGACATGGCCCGCTTTCGAGCGACAGTCGGCATCCCGGTCAAAGCCGACTACCGCGGTTATGAGGTATTCAAAGCAGGTTTTTGGACCCAGGGCCCCGCGATGGTTCAAACGCTAAACCTCCTGAGCGCTTACGATTTGAAAGGGATGGGCCATAACTCAGCTGATTACATTCATACCCTAACAGAATCGACCAAGCTGGCGCTGGCCGACCGTGACCGATACTACGGCGACCCTAATTTCGTAAAGATTCCAGGTGAGATTCTTTTATCACTGGAGTACGCGGCGTTGCGCCGGGGCTTAATCGAAAAGCGACAGGCCTCGCTGAAGCAGCTGCCGGGTGATCCGCTGAACATGAAACCGGTGCTGGCGAGCGCCGGACGGCAGGTCAGCCGTGCTTCGCAAGTTCCGGAGATTGAACGAGCAAACGACACCACCTGCGTCAACGTGATCGATAAAGACGGAAATCTTTTTAGTGCGACCCCGAGTGGCGCGTGGCTACCGGCAGTTGTGGCCGGCGACACCGGTGTGCTGATGGGCCAACGCCTCCAGTCTGCCCTCACCGATCCGAATAGCCCCAACGTGGTTGCGCCGGGAAAACGTCCGCGGATCACGTTGACTCCGACCCTGGTATTGTTTAATGGCGCGCCGCTGATGGTGCTCAGCACGCCGGGTGGCGATAATCAGGATCAGGCGCTCCTTCAGGTACTGCTTAACATTATCGAGTTTGGCATGAATCCCCAGGAGGCAGTCGAAGCTGCTCGCTTCGACACCCAACATTATGTGAGTTCCTTCGACGATCACGAATTCCTGGCCGGCTCGTTGAACCTGGAAGGACGAATCGGCGATCCGGTCATAGCTGAACTAAAATCTCGCGGTCACAAAGTGAAGGTTCAAGCTCCTTGGGGGACACTGTCAGCCCCTACGGTGATAGTCTACGACTCCACCAGTCGCGTCGCTGCTGCCGGCGCCGACCCACGCCGCGGAAGATATGCGGTCGCCTGGTAGGTTCGAACGAGGGTCAATCGGACCCGGTGCGGCTCCCAATAACGTTCCATTTCCCTCCAGAGCATTTTCAATGAAAGATTTATTCCTGGTTCTAACCCTGATGTTCGCGCTGGTAGCCAACGGACTTGCGCAGCCACAGCAGTCTCCAACTTCGACAGCGCCAGTGGCCCCAACGTCGTCCGCGTCTTCAGTTTCGCCCGCGCCGTCCACGTTGCCGACTCCAGCGCCGTCTCCTTCCCCGGCCATCGCTCCGGCGGTCACACCCCAACAGGATTCTGAAGCAGACACGGATGTAGTGCAGATCACGACCAACCTCGTGCAGGTTGACGCGACCGTTACCGATAAGGATGGCAAGTATGTGACCGGCCTTTCAGCCGCTGATTTCGAAATCCTGGAGAATGGACGAGTTCAGCCAATCACCAACTTCTCCTACGTCTCGACCGCACCATCACCTACGCCGACGCCTGCAGACTCGCCAACAGCAAAACCGGCGAAAGATGCACCGAAGGCCCCACCCATAAAGTATGGACGCGTTGGGCCCCTACGGCCGGAACAGATCCGACGGGCCATCGCGCTCGTGGTTGACGACCTGCGCATGTCGACCGAAGGAATTCACTCAACCCGTCAGGCGCTGAGAAAGTTTGTTGAGGAGCAGACCCAACACGGCGACCTGGTGGCGATCATACGAACCAGCGGCGGCATGGGTGCGTTGCAACAGTTCACCGCCGATCGTGAACAACTCATGGCAGCGATCGAACGCGTCAAACCGATCGCCCGCGTGGGTGCGCGTCCGGGCGCTTTTAGTTCGATTAACATGCTTGACCGTCTGGAATCCCAGATCCTTGACGGCACGCCTAGCGAAGATGAAGGGGGGGCGGATCGGAGACGACGCGAAGGGACGACCTCAGGCGCAGCCGCATCTTCATTACGCGGCGGTGAGCAATCTCGCCTTCAGGGTATCAACGAATTTCGTGACACCTTGTTTACAGTTGGCACCCTGGGCGCCCTCAATTTTGTAGTGCGAGGTCTCAGGGATTTGCCCGGACGCAAAGCTGCGGTTTTGTTTTCCGACGGCATTTCGATATTCAACTCCGACACCAACGCAGGTGACCGCAGCGGGCGAGTGATGGAGGCCATGCGGCAATTGGTGGATCACGCCAACCGCGCTTCGGTGGTAATTTACTCGATCGACACCCGAGGCTTGCAACCAACCATGCAAGCTTCTGATAACACTGCCGGCGGCCCGCTCTTTAATAATCCGGTTGGACCCCCAAGCGCGATCACCGGCGTGGGAAATATCACTCCCGACTTGTACGGTCAGCAGGTTTTGGGCGCCCGGACCGCGGAATTATTCGAAGGACAAAATGGCTTGAGTTATCTCGCCAGCGAAACCGGGGGCGTGGCTGTATTCAACAATAACGATCTCAATCGGGGCATTCGGCGCGCTCTCGAAGATATTACCGGCTACTACTTAATCGGTTATCGACCCGACGAAGAAAGCTTCGAGACCTCCTCCGGCCATCGGCGGTTCAACTCATGGACCATTCGAGTTAAGGATCGCCCAAATCTTAAAGTGCGCACCCGCGGCGGCTTCATCGGCATTGCGGAAGAACAGTCGCGAAATAAAAACCGCACCCCGGGAGAACAGTTAATGGCTGCGTTGCTCTCGCCTTTTGCCGTGCGGGGGCTCGATTTGAAACTGACGTCTGTCTTCATGAATGACGCTACCCTCGGTTCAACGATGAAGTCGATGCTGCTCCTCGACGCTGAGAAATTAACGTTTACCAGGCGGCCCGACGGAAAACTTGAAACACTTCTACACGTCATAGCTGTCACCCTGGGTGATAGTGGGTTGGTCACTGACCAAATTACCCGGGTTGAGAAAATAGTTGTCACCCCCGAAAACCTGGAACGCTTCGTGGAAGAAGGCATGGTTTACGGATTGAATATTCCCATCAGCAAGCCGGGGGCGTATATGTTGCGAATTGCGGTTCGCGATGCGGCGTCGGGAAAAATCGGTTCCGCGAGTCAGTATATCGAGGTGCCAAACCTGAGCAAGGATCGGATGACGCTCTCCAGTCTGATCATTTCGGGAAACAATCCCGAGGCGTTGGCGAGGCCCAAAACTGCCAGGGAGCTATTGAAATCTGTCCTGGCGATGGCTGCTCCCACGGGAGGCAAGTCACACGCGTCAACGCCCGTGGTGGCGCCGGTAATTGTGGCCGGCGGTGAAGGAATGGTCGGCACGGAGGATCCAAAAGCGAGCCCGGCCTCGCGTCTTTTCAAAACTCGCATGTATCTCAATTTTGCCTGCATCATCTACAACGGTAAGGACGGCAAGGCGAAAGGACCCTTCACTAGCCAGGTGAGGCTTTTCCACGAAGGTCGCGAAGTGTTTGACGGCGGACTGGTTCCGCTTGATATGTCTCAGCAGGCGGATTTGAAACGGCTGGTGGTGTCGCGTAGGTTGTTCCTGGGAACGGTTCTGACCGAAGGCGACTATGTGCTGCACCTTACTGTTACCAACCAAACCGGGTCGGGTGATTCCCGTTATGCCACTCGATGGGTAGACTTCAAAGTCGTCAACCAGCAAGCGACTCGTTAACTGTTGAGGAATAAAAATGAACGAAGTTGATGATCCTAAATCGCAGTCCCCTGTGCCCGACAAGTCTTCCGCACTCCTCCGGCGCATTGGCATCTACGCGGCGGTGCTGCTGGTAGTTTTTTTGCTCGGCTTTGTGCCCATGTGGATAAAGGCCCGCAGCAGTCGAATGGATCTGGCCGCGGCAGTTCAAAAATTGACCCTCGCCCAGATGCAAAACGGTTTGTCCTCGGCCGTAATAGATGCTCGGCGCGGCGAATACGAACCTGCCCGGCTCGCTGCCAGTCAATTTTTCACGACGCTGCTTTCAGAAGTTAACAAAGGAGACGACTCGGCTCTCAATGCAGCGCAACGATCCGCAGTGCAACCTCTGTTTGCCCAACGCGATGAGATCATTACGCTGCTGGCGCGCAGCGATCCCGCAGCTGCCGACCGCCTCTCGGATTTTTATGCCACCTACCGGAAGATCCTGGGCGCGTGAGCGCGAACAGTCTTAATTACTCCATGAATCCGCACGAACTGTTCGGCGACATTGACATCTATCTGTTCGATCTACTGCTTAAGGGCCGTCTCGTGCCGCCGATGAAACTGCTTGATGCTGGTTGCGGAAGCGGTCGCAACCTTCCCTACTTTCTTACCTCCGGATTTCAAGTTTACGGAATTGACGAGTCGAGCGCCGCGATCGAACGTGTGCGCGCGCTTGCTGCCCGCCACGCTCCGCAGGCGCCGGCAGAGAATTTCCAGGTCGCGCCCGTTGAAAGAATCTCTTTTCCTGACTCGAGCTTCGATGCCGTGATCAGTAGCGCGGTCCTCCACTTTGCGCGCGATGAAAGCCACTGGCAAACTATGGTTTTCGAAATGTGGCGCGTATTGCGGGCGGGAGGCATTTTCTTTGCCCGGCTGGCGTCAACGGTCGGGCTTGAGGGCCAACTGAAACAAATCGACGGAAGGAGATTTCATCTTCCCGACGGCAGCGATCGATTCCTGGTTGATCCTGAGATGTTGTCGGCAACAACAGCAGCACTCGGCGGCGAATTGCTGGAACCGTTCAAAACAGTCGTAGTCCACGGCCAACGTTCAATGTCGAATTGGTGCCTGCGCAAACCAGGCAAAAATCAAAATGGCTAAGCGCTTCCCTGCTAACGTCCTGACTGCAATTCGCGCGGACAAGATTCTGGGGATTCGGGCGGGAACGAAAGAACACCGGATCATCGGCATCTGGTCCGTCGTGGTGGAAGGACGTGTCTTTGTTCGCTCGTGGAGTTTGAAACCTAAAAGCTGGTATCGAACTTTTCTGGAAGACCCACGGGGCATTATCCAGGTGGGCAACCGAAAGATTCGCGTGCGCGCGGTGCATACGAGGAGTGAACGCTTGAAAGATGCGGTCAGCCAGGCTTATAAGGAAAAATACAACACTCCGGGCTCGGTTAAATATGTTCGTGACCTGGCGCGAGCGAAGTCGCGAAATACCACCACCGAGATTACTCCCCTCGATTAGAATTCACCGCAAAGATCTCATTCGATCACTTACAAATAATCCTGAAGGAGACTATTCCGTGAAGCACTGTCTAATGCTGGTAGCCATTTTGATCCTTAGCGCCGCAACTCCTGGCCTCGCTCGCGAAAACAATAGTGGCCCTGGATTGCCTGATCCAGACCAGGCGCAAGCTCCCGCCACCAGGAGAGCGCGAAATCGAGTTGGCCCACGAAGAAAGAGATTCAGCCGACCGCATTGCCCAAAGGTTGTGGTCGCCGTTCCTCAGGGAGATGCACTCACCACTCCCTCGGGACTCATTTACATCGTCACTCGGCGCAGCCAGGAACGTCACCCCTTGCCGGGAGAAACGGTGCGGGTCAATTACACCGGGCTACTCGGCAGCGGCGTGAAATTCGACAGTTCGCTCGACCGCGGTCAACCGTTTGAATTTCCTCTGGGAATGGGTCGCGTGATCAAAGGTTGGGACGAAGGCATTGCTAAGCTCCGGGTGGGCGAGCAGGCGACGCTGATCATTCCTCCGCAAATCGCGTACGGCGAGCGCGGCGCCGGTGGTGTGATTCCTCCAAACGCAAAGCTCATATTTCTGGTCGAGCTGGTTGGGATTAAGGAAGCACCGAAGACTACTCCTTAAATAAGGGCACACTCGATTCTGTTGTTAAGGCCCAATCATGCTTGTAATATGGCTTGCGCCCCGCGAGCACTCTGATCGAAAGGTTATTTGCCGGCATGAATCTTTTCAGAGTTATCGTCCAGGTTTCAGATTTGGACCAGGCTGCGGAATTCTACGCCGAACTATTGGGCTATTCAGGCCGACGCATCCCCCATGCGTCGCGCCACTATTTCGACTGCGGCCCGGTGATCCTGGCGCTGGTTGACCCATCCGTGGACAAACTTGAACCCAAACCTCTCCCCGATTTCATCTACTTTTCAGTAAACAACCTTGACGAGGTTCACGCGCGAGCCAGCGGGCTCAATTGCCTCGCGCAGCCCAACGCACACGGCGCGGCATCGGGAGACATAGTCGTGCGTCCCTGGGGGGAACGGTCGTTTTACGTCAACGACCCTTGGGGCAATGGCCTCTGCTTCGTTGACGAACAGACACTATTCACCGGGCGCTGATCACTTCAAACGCCTCGGATTACAGATCCTGTAATCTGCTTACTTAGTCAGGCTACGGTTTGCGACGTCACCATTCACATCGTCTGTTAAGAATCGCGGCTACCCTGGCGCTTTTTTGTGTTCCGGCAACTGGCTGGGACCTCGTAGACTCACGGTTAAATCAATCGACGTCATCGGCCATCAACGGGCAGGGATCGCTGGCTGAAATCAAGACCAAGCCCAACATGACTTTGGTGATCCTGAAGAGTTCAATACTTGATGCCAGCGGAGCCGACGAACCAATCATTAAGGAAGCGCTGGCAGGTGAGCCCAGGCTGGCTGCGCGACATCGGTTTGCTTACGGGTTGATCGCGCGACAACTGAATCAGTACATTAAGAAGTATCGCAGCCTTCGTCCGACAGACAAGATCAGCCAATCCGATTTCATCGTCTATTTCAAATTGGTGGAGTATCGAAGGCTGCTGAACGGAGTCTATCCGTACGGCGAGCTATATGTGATCGTCCCTGCACGCGAGACCGCGGGTAACGCGAGAATAATCTGGCGCACCAGGAAAATTGGATTTGCGGAGGACGCGATCAAGGACATGCTGAGAGATTTGAAACAGATTCGCGGTGAGCGTTGATCGAGGCGGTAACTCAACCGCCAAGGGGGAAGTCAGCGATCATGATAGTTGAAGACTGTTGTCTGGAATGCTTATGAAAACTAAAGCTGCCGTTCTGTATGAAACCGGTGCGTCACAGCCGTTCGCGAAAAGCCTGCCGTTGGTTGTTGACGAGATTGAGTTGGACCCACCGGGAGCGGGTGAAGTATTAGTCGAAGTCGTGGGCGCGGGCTTGTGCCATTCCGATTTGTCAGTGGTAGACGGTTCCCGTCCGCGGCCGCTGCCAATGATCCTGGGACACGAGGCCAGTGGAATTGTGCGGGAGGTTGGGGCAAACGTCAGAGAATTGCGGCCGGGTGATCATGTGGTATTCAGTTGGGTTCCCGTTTGCGGCCAATGTCTATACTGCACTTCAGGTCGGGGCGCGATGTGCGACCCTGGAAACGCCGCTAACCTGGTGGGCACTCTACTGAGTGGCGCGCGCCGTTTTCGTGATTCACGTTCGCACCCTCCGCAACTCTGCAATCATCATCTTGGCGTTTCGGGGTTCTCGCAGTTCACCGTGGCCGCTCAGGAGTCGCTGGTAAAAATCGAATCCTCACTTCCGCTCGCGATGGCTGCACTGTTCGGTTGTGCGGTGATGACTGGAGTGGGTGCGGTGGTGAACACTGCGCGCGTCGAGGCGGGAACGTCGGTGGCGGTTTTTGGCATGGGCGGGGTGGGACTCAGCGCCGTGATGGGAGCGCGGGCGGCAGGAGCGCATCCAATCATCGCTGTCGACCTCATTGATGAAAAACTTGCTCTGGCCCGTGAAGTCGGGGCGACGCACATCATTCAACGCGGCAAACGACGACCCCGTAGCCGCGATAAAGGATATTGTTGGCGAAGGTGCAAGTAATGTGTTCGAAAGCGTAGGCAGTGAGGCCGTGTTGATTCAGGCTTACCAATCTACCGCACGCTGCGGCACAACCGTAACCGTCGGTCTGCCGGCTCCGAACAAATTGTTTTCAGTTTCTGCGTTAAGCATCGTTGCCGAAGAACGGACAATCAAAGGTTCCTACATGGGAGGTTGCGTTCCGCGGCGAGACATCCCGCGATTCATTGGCATGTACCAGTCAGGCATTCTGCCGGTCGACAAGTTGCAAACGCACATTTTGGAGCTTGACGAGATCAACGAGGGGTTTGATCGTCTGGCCCAGGCTCAGGCGGTGAGGCAAATTATTGACTTCGGACGTTGAACCGCAGTCCTGATGGTCCAGAACTCGCGACGGTAGTTCGAACAACGAAGGCCAAAATGCCTGTCCCTACTTCTAGCGGGACAACGCCAGGTAATGACGCAAAAACCGCAAAGTTCTCGAAGCGATTACTCACGTTTCGTTTCAATTTCCACTCGCTGGATGGACAACGACGTCTACGGCCATATTAATAATGCGCTCTATTACGGATTCTTCGACACGGCGATCAATCACTACCTGATCAGTGATGGCGGTTTGGACATCAACCACGGTCCGGTCATCGGATTTGCGGTCGAGTCGCAATGTCAGTATCTGCGTCCGCTCGCTTTTCCCGAGTTGTTAGAGGTTGGACTTCGCGTCGGCAAACTGGGAAACTCAAGCGTCCGTTATGAGTTGGCTATCTTCAAGCAGGGCGAAACGCTGGCGGCAGCAATGGGATACTTTGTTCACGTTTTCGTGGACCGTCAAACTCAGCGACCGGTACCCTTGCCGGAACCAATTCGGACGGCCCTGGCTCGCTTGATCATGCCGACGACTTAGTAGAAGAGGCTAATGATGTTTACATCCATCAGACGAAAGGTCTTGCTGCTCTTCGGGTGCGGAATGATGCTGGGAATTTCGCCCTTCGCTGGACACGAAGTGGCGGCCCAGTCAAGTGTCAGGACCGATTGGCAAGGTCATTGGAATTGGGCAGTCTACGCCAAAGACCAGAGCGAATTGCCGCCGGCTTATCGAGACGCTGAGGACGTCAGAGAAATTCCGGCCTATGCGCTCGACCTTACCCTGCGGCGACGCGGAAACAAATTGGTCGGCACCTGGGGATTGTTGGCGCGTTACCTCGCGAGGATCGACGAGGGCGACATTGCTGCCACTATCAGAGGGAACCGGGCTACGACGCGCTTAACAAGTAACTTCGGCGGTTCAGCGACAATCGTGTTGACCATGCGAGGCGACAAGCTCTCGTGGAAGTTGCTTAGATCGTCAGGGGAAAACTACTTCCCCCGCGACGAGACTCTGCGCCGGATGCGACCGGGCGAAAAGTTACCGTATGTTGCTGATGAGGGAGAAGAAGAAGCGCCCTAACGAGCATTCTTTACCGCCGCATAGAGAACAGATTCAAGGAACACAGATTGTGATCGAAATGACTGAACCATGCCCATGCGGCTCTGGAGAAAGCTTTGGTCAATTGCTGCTCCCCGGTGATTAAAGGTGAGCGCGAGGCTGAAACCGCCGAAGCGTTAATGCGGGCGCGTTACTCGGCCTTCGCAGCAGGAGAGATCGACTTTATCGTGGCGTCGACACATTCCAGCACACGCCGCGAGGTGGATATCCCCTACACGACCGAGTGGTCGAAAAACTCCACCTGGCAGAAGCTGCAAATCCTGGAAACCAAAGATATCGACGAAAACAAGACGCTGGTTTCATTCGAGGCGAAATTTTCGCACGAGGGCACGGAACAGACTCACCGGGAAAAGAGCGTCTTTGAACGCGAGAATGGCCAGTGGCGTTTTGTAACCGGCGATGAGCTTAAGAATCCAACCGTCAGATACGAGACACCTCGTCCCGGTCGAAATGAACCTTGTCCCTGCGGATCAGGCAAGAAGTATAAGAAATGCTGCGGAGCTTAAGAGTCGCCCCGGTTCCATCTCGCGATCGGGAGCTGATTCAACTTTTGAACTATCAAGGACGCCAACGAACAAAACCTAAAATGGTGAAATCATGATTAAAATGATCGCCTTTGTGTTCACAATTAGTTTGCTTGTCGTTTCCAGCTTCGCGGTTCAGGATGAAGCGCCTCCAATCAGAAACTTTCTTCGCGTTAACGAACAGTTTTGCACCGGTGGTCAGCCCCGGCTGGAACACTTGGCCAAACTAAAGGCGGAGGGAATCACTACCATCATCAACTTGCGACCGGCAGGGGAGCACCGCGCCGCTGAAGAGGAAGCGATGGCGAAGGAATTGGGCTTGCGCTACTTTAATATTCCGGTCGTCTTCGCTGAGCCGAAGAACGAGCAGGTAGACGAATTTCTCAAGATCACAGACGACGCGGCAAACCGCCCGGCATTTATTCATTGCGCCGGGGCAATTCGAGTTGGCGCGTTTTGGATGATTCGCCGGGTGCTGCGCGACGGCTGGACCATCGAGAAGGCGGAAGAAGAGGCGAAGAAAATTGGGCTGCGCGAGAGCCCACACCTCAACCAATTTTCGCGCACTTATATTGAGAAGAATCGGGAAAAGTAGTCGATTCGGGAATGCTGCACTCCAACGAGCGTATTTGACGGTAACCAAAATTAACCACAGGAGAAATCATGAAACGTAAAGCTTCAGCAGTTTGGAACGGTGGACTTAAAGATGGAAAAGGAACGATCTCGACTGGCAGCGGCGTGCTCGCGGCCACTCAGTACTCCTTCAGCACTCGTTTTGAAGATGGAATCGGGACGAATCCGGAGGAACTGATCGCCGCGGCGCACGCCGGTTGTTTTTCGATGGCCCTCTCGGGAAAGTTGGGCGCGGCTAATCTGACAGCTGACAGCATCAAGACCTTGGCGGCTGTGACGTTGGAAAAAACCGATGCGGGATTCACGATCACCGCGGTTCATCTCGATGTCACCGCAAAAGTTCCTGGGCGAGATCAGCAGTCATTTGAAAATGCCGCCAACGAGGCTAAAGCAGGATGTCCGGTATCGCGCCTTTTAAACGCGACCATCACCATGGATGCGAAACTTGAAGGAGCTGGAACCGGTATCTCATTAGTTCTGCCGACCCGCTCGCGAAGCGACTCACGAGTCCGAGAGGAGAGTCATGAAACGTACTGGAATTGCATTATTGCTGCTCATTGGTGTTGCCGGTCTTTCAACGCAAGTGAAGTCACAACAGTGGTCCTCCTTCCGCGGCGAGCGCGCGGCAGGCGTCGCCGACAAACAGGGTCTTCCGGAAAAGTGGGACACCGCAAAAGGCGATAACGTAAAATGGAAAACTGCGATTCCGGGGCTGGCCCATTCAAGCCCGATCGTCTGGGGGAATCAAGTATTCGTAACCACGGCGATCAGCAGCAAGGGCGGTGACAGTTTCCGCAAGGGACTATATGGCGATGGCGACGCTTCCGACGATCGCTCGAGCCAACAATGGAAACTCTATGCGCTCGACAAAAATACCGGACGCATTCTTTGGGATCGCATCGCCTATGAAGGTGTGCCGCGAGAAAAGCGACACATCAAGGCAAGCTATGCAAACGCCACCCCGGTGACGGATGGTCGTTATGTAATCGCGTTCTTCGGTTCACAAGGCCTCTATGGATTCGATGTCAAAGGCCGTTCCATCTGGAAAAAGGACCTGGGTGTGCTTAACGCAGGCGCCTACGACCTGCCCGAGTACGAGTGGGGCACGGCCAGTTCGCCGATCATTTACAAGGATCTGGTCATCGTCCAATGCGATACGCAGAAGGGATCGTTCTTGCTGGCCGCGAATATCAAGACGGGCAGGACTGTTTGGAAAACCGATCGGGAAGAGCTGCCCTCCTGGGGCACGCCAAATATTTATTCCGGCAGAAATCGCGCTGAACTGGTGACTAACGCCTCAAATTTCATTCGCGGTTACGATCCGGCCACCGGCAAGGAACTCTGGCGACTTGGCGGCAGTTCAAAAATCACTGCGCCGACGCCAATCTTTTCAGGCGACCTAATCGTGGTTGCCAGCGGACGGCGGCCCGAGGCCCCGATCTTCGTGATTCGCGCCGGCGCCTCTGGCGACATCACCCTCGCCGCGAACCAGCATTCGAGCAAGGACGTTGCGTGGAGCAAGAAAGCGCGCGGTTCCTACATGCCGACCCCACTGATCTATGGCGATCATCTCTACGTCCTTTCCAATCAAGGCGTGTTTGATTGTTACGATCTCAAAACAGGAAGCGAGATTTACCGTGAACGAATTCCTCATCACGGCAGCGGATTCAGCGCGTCTCCAGTAGCAGCCGACGGCAAGATCTATTTGCCGAGCGAAGATGGGGACATGTTTGTCGTGAAAGCCGGACCGAAGTTTGAAGTGCTGGGCGTCAATTCAATCGGGGAACCTTTGATGGCCACTCCGGCGATTTCCAGCGGAAAAATGTTTGTTCGTTCGCAACAGCACGTTTTCGCGATCGGGCGTTGACGTTCCGCTATGATGTGTTGATGCACGAGTGGGACGTGATCATCATCGGCGGCGGCGCGGCGGGTCTGTTCTGCGCCATCGAAGCGGGTAAGCGCGGTCGCAAGGTCCTGGTGATTGAGCACGGAGATCGCGTCGGGAAGAAAATTTCCATCTCCGGCGGGGGTCGATGCAACTTCACTAATATCGGCGCCGGTCCGGAAAACTTCGTCTCGCAAAACCCCCACTTCTGTAAGTCTGCTCTCGCTCGTTACCCACCTTCCGACTTCGTTGCTCTCGTCGAGAGACATGACATCGCCTATCACGAGAAAAAACTGGGCCAACTCTTCTGCGACGGCAGCGCGCAGGAGATAATCGATATGCTGCTTGGCGAATGTCATGACTCCGGTGTCGAGATTCGTTGTAGCTGCGAGGTGACCGAAGTCCGCGGCTCCGCAGGCGCCTTCACTCTGAAGACCGGTCAGGGGACACTCCAGTCCCCTTCACTTGTGATCGCCACCGGTGGCTTGTCAATCGCTCCACTAGGCGCCACCGACTTCGGCTATCGCATCGCCCGGCAGTTTGGATTGCGAATTGAGGAAACGCGCGCCGGGCTGGTGCCTCTGCGGTTGCCGCCGCAGGTGCAAAACCAACTAACAGATCTCAGCGGGATTTCCATTGATGCATTAGTAAGCTGTCCGTCGCCGTTGAAGCGAGGCTCACAACCGAGGTTTCGGGAAAACATCCTGATTACTCATCGCGGCTTGAGTGGTCCGGCGATTCTACAGATTTCAAATTACTGGCAACCCGGTGAGCCGATCTCGATCAACCTGCTACCCGGTAAAGATCTGACGGAGATCATCTCAGCGCAGCTCTCTTCGTCCGGGCTTACTCAGCCGGCAGACATCGAACTTGTGACGTTGCTCGCGCGTTACCTACCGCGCCGCTTCGCTCAGGCGTGGTGCGAACTCTATCAGCCCTCAAAACCAATCAAGCGATATAGCCATAGCGAGCTTCGGGTGATCGCCAACCAGATTCACAACTTCGAGTTAACTCCCTCCGGCACTGAAGGGTTCAGAAAGGCTGAAGTCACTGCCGGCGGCGTATCGACTGATGAACTCTCGTCGCAAACGATGGAAGCGAAACGGGTTCCGGGTCTCTACTTCATTGGCGAAGTTGTTGACGTCACCGGCCAACTTGGCGGCTACAACTTTCAGTGGGCATGGGCGTCGGCTTTTGCGGCCGGCCAGGTAGTTTAATCCACGCAACATTCTTTGTTTTGAGTTTGCTACGCTCACTCACACGAGCGTGTTAAAAAATGTACTGTCTAATCAATTGCCGCGTTGTCGTCTCTGGCCGGGGCGAGACACTTGTGAGCGGGAACATACTTCGGATTCGAAACCATTAGGAGAAACCAGTGAAGAAAACATTTCTTATGGTGCTAATTGCAACCACGCTGCTTTTCAGTTTTGAGCGAGTGGCAGACACTCAAACCAGGCCCGAAGCCGTTCAGTCCGCGCAAGCGACGGTCAAACCCAGGGTAATTGCGCGTAAACCCGGGGAGCCTGAGGCGCTTAAGTATGACGCAGGGACCGCAAGATTTTTAGTTTCGTCGGAAGACACCGGCGGCGCGTGGTCACTGGTGGAGTTGACCGAAATGCCCAACTACAAGACACGGCTTCACCGGCACAACTATACCGACGAGGCCTACTACGTGCTCGAAGGAGTCTTGACTGCGACAATTGCTGACAAGACTTATGAGTTATCGGCCGGCTCTTATATCGTGATTCCAAGAGGAACGCCCCACGCGCAGGGGAATTTTGGAAAAGGTCCGGTCAAGGTGCTGCTGACAATGACGCCGGGCGGATTTGAAAAGTCTTTCAAAGACAGGGCGGAGCTTATCAAGACGGTAAAAGCCAACAGTCCGGACTTCATTAAAATGCGAGAACAGATGATGATTAAAGGGGGATACGACCGGGAATTTTTAGGAGATTGGAATCCTCGCTGATTTGGCGGCTGCAACATGCATCGCGGGTCAAACTCGTCGGTTAAAGCATTGCCGCCACACACACTTTCGCGGATAATCCCGCGCACAATTTGAAATCTGGCTGAGGAGGTGGAACATGTCCATTAACTGGGGTCGGTTCTTCGTCGGCGGCATGATAGCTTCGATCATCTGCTTCGTTACCGACGGAGCGCTGCACGAGATGGTTCTAAAAGCTGATTGGCAAGCGGTGTACTCAAACCTCGGCGCCACGCGGCCGACAGAAAATGGGATGTCAATGGCCTACTTCGCGGTGTTCGAGCTGGGACGCGGTTTCATTTCAATGCTCCTCTACGTGCTGATGCGCCCAACTTGTCGCCCTGGCCCAAAGACCGCAGCCTGGGCCGGCCTGATTGCCTGGATTGCTTTTTCTTTGACTGGTCCCGCGCAGTTTATTCCATTGCAGTTTTTTTCAACTGCGCTTTGGGTCAAGATGGGCGCAGTGCAGTTAGCGACTTCCATAGTCGCAGCGCTAGCCGGCGCGATTCTTTACAAAGATTCGGGTAATTCTGTGCGCGCGTGAATCAAACCACCGCATTCATTTTATCCGGGTAGAAGAACCATCTAAGGCACTCAACACACCAAGCATAATTTCGTAGCATGTCCTCGCAAACAAACTTTTCGGCTGACGTAATCCTTGTGTGCAATAGTCTTGATGCCGGAGGCATTGAGCGCGTCGTTTCCACGCTGGCGAATGCATGGAGCGGGCGGGGGCGCAAAATCTCAGTAGTGACGCTTCATGATCGGCGCAGGTTCTTCGCGCTCGATCCGTTAGTCCAACACGTCATCATAGACCGAGCACATCTAACCTGGGTTGCCGAGGTTCTCAAGAAGATCAAGTCGCGCATCGCAGAGTTTAGAATCGCGCGCCCGTGGCTGATTGCTCTTTTAGGTTGGCCGTTATACCACCTTTTCGCCGAGCGGTTTTACAGCTTCAACTTCCGACTGCTTATTGATTATGAAGCGTGGGCTTTGCGACGCGCCTTGAAACGCATCGAGTCGCCAGTAGTGGTATCTTTTGGCACCTCCATCAACATCATCACGCTGAGGGCCTGTGAAGGTTTGGGCAGGCGTGTGATCATTTCCGAGCGCAGCGACCCGCGCCGGATGGCTAGCTTCGGGTTATGGGACTTGATGTTACGGAAATATTACCGGAGCGCAGATCTAGTGACTGCGAATACGAGGGGCGCACTCCTGGAGATGGGTGATTACGTCGAGCCCAAAAAACTAGCGTTTGTTCCCAATCCCCTGGTGTTGAAAAACGGAAATGGAAATGGCAACCGGCGCCTCTCGCCGGCTCCTTTTCTGCTGACCGTTGGCCGTCTCGTCTGGGACAAGGCGCATGACATTCTTCTTGATGCCTTCGCGCTTCTCGGGGAAGAAATGGATGAGTGGCGGCTGGTTGTGGTCGGCGACGGAAAGATGAGAGAAGCACTGGAGTCGCAGGCCATCAGCCTCGGTATCTCCAAACGCGTTGACTGGCATGGACTCGTGCGCGAACCCCATGTTCTTTACGGCTCCGCCAGCATCTTTGCCATGCCCTCTCGCGTAGAAGGGATGCCTAACTCTCTGCTTGAAGCGATGGGCTGCGGCCTGCCAGTAATTGTGAGCGACGGAGCGCCGGGTCCGCTCGAGCTGGTCGAAAACGAAGTCACCGGACTGGTTGTTCCGGTTAACGATGCAGGCGCACTCGCCGCGGCTGTAAGGCGACTGGCCGATGATCCGGAGTTGTGCCGTCGGCTTGGGAACGCCGCCCGAGCGCGCGTGACCGAGTATGAGTTGCCGCAGGCGTTAGCTCACTGGGAGGCGGTCATTGGCCTTCCTACCATGGCTACTGAAGAAATTTAGGACAAATGTCCGCTGTTCACCTTAGTGCTCTTAGTCTTCCACGATTGTTTTAATGCCAGCTTCTTCCGTATCACGCCGACGCGGCGACAAAGCTGAGTCGCCAACCTTACGCGAGCGAATCACTGTCCTTCGCCACGTTCCCCCATTCGTAAAACTTATCTGGCAAACGCATCGCGCTTTCACGCTCGCCATGATCATTCTCCGACTAGCGCGAGCTTTCGTTCCGGTAGCCGTGCTTTGGGTCGGGAAGCTAATCATCGACGCTGTGGTAGCTGCTCGCGGCGGCACGCTTGATTCAGGGCTGCTATGGCGGTTAGTTGCGTTGGAGGTTGCGCTCGCACTGGCTGGAGAATTATTGGCCCGCACGTCTGCGGTAGTCGAGAGCCTGCTTGGGGATCTCTTTTCCAACCGTACCAGCGTGCTTCTCATGCAACATGCTGCCACCCTGGACCTCTACCAGTTTGAAGACCCCGCATTCTACGACCAACTCGATCGCGCGCGACGTCAAACCACAGGTCGCATTGGGCTGCTGGCCCTTTTGTTATCGATGGGCCAGGACGCGCTCACTCTCTTTTCCCTGAGCCTGGTCCTGCTGGTCTATAGCCCCTGGTTGTTGTTCCTGCTCGTGTTGGCAGTGGTTCCCGGATTTCTCGGCGAAGCACATTATGCCTCCATGGAATACTCGCTCCTTTATCGTTGGACGCCGGAGCGACGCCAGCTGGACTACCTGCGCTATCTCGGCGCCAGTGATCGTCCGGCAAAGGAAGTCCAGATGTTTGGACTCGCCCCCTGGTTGGTGGATCGTTATCGCGCTTTGTCGCTGAGGTTCTACGACGAAAACAAGAAGCTGACCATTCGCAAGAGTATCGTGGCCTCAGGTCTTGGCCTCATTGGCTTGTTAGGCTACTACGGTGCATATGCCGTGATCCTGATGCGGGCGGTGCGAGGAACAATCACCCTGGGCTCGCTGATTTTTCTCGCGGCGTCATTCATGCGCAGCCGCGACCTAGTTCAGCGGTTGCTCAAAGGTGCCGGAGAAATTTATACGCAGTGCCTTTACCTCAAAGACCTGTTCGACTTTTTTGAAACCAGTCCGACGATCGCTTCTCCGGTGGGAGCGCCCAAAGTTTCGCGCCCACTGCGGGAAGGTTTCGTCTTCGAAGATGTGGGGTACCGCTACCCCGGCAACGAGAATTGGGCTCTGCGCCACGTTAACTTAAGACTGCAAATGCACGATCGGCTGGCATTGGTGGGTGTCAACGGCTCGGGTAAGACCACCCTGGTGAAGCTATTGGCCCGACTCTACGACCCCAGCGAGGGACGGATCCTGCTCGACGGAAAAGACCTGCGCGACTATGAGCTGAATAGCCTGCGCCGCAGCGTTGGAGTCATTTTCCAGGATTTCTATCGTTACGATCTGCGGTTTGACGAAAACATCGGAGTTGGCGAAATCGATCAGGTGAGCACATACCTCGATCGCCGGGATCCAACCGGCGCACCGAAATCAACTTCGGCTGGCGCCGCAGGCGGATCAACGGATGATGATCAAGATCATCTAAGGGTTCCCTCCACTATTATCTCGGCGGCCGAAAAGTCCTTAGCGGCTTCGCTGCTCCCGCGATTTCCTCAGCAGTACCGACAGTTACTCGGTCGCCGCTTCGCGGGTGGAGTCGACCTCTCGGGCGGTGAATGGCAAAAGGTCGCGCTGGCCCGCGCTTACATGCGAGACGCGCAAGTGCTGATTCTCGACGAGCCCACGGCCTCGCTTGATGCGCGCGCGGAGTTTGAAGTCTTTCGCCGTTTCAATGAACTTATGGAAGGACGCACCGCCGTACTAATCTCCCACCGCTTCTCAACGGTTCGCATGGCCGATCGCATCGTGGTGCTTGACGAAGGGCATTTGGTCGAAGAAGGATCGCATGATGCCCTCGTCGCTCGGGGAGGACTTTACGCCGAACTCTTCGCATTGCAAGCGGAAGGCTACCGCTGAAAGCAATGCGCCCGTGTCGCCCTGATTCCTTGTCAGCAAGCCCCTTTTGATGTCATGCTCGGCGCGTTCCGCCAACTTCAAACTAAAGCGCTTGCTTCACAACAACGAAAGGATCCCCCATGCGATTAACGAGACATTTCGTGATGCTCGCCGCAACGCTGCTGCTGGCCTCGATGGCGAGCGATGGTGTTACCCGCGCGGTTGCCCCCGCGGCTTTTCCCAATCCGGTGCTGGCCTACTCTGGAGCCCCTGAGTATTTCTCTGTCGGCGGTAAGGACTTCATTCGATACACATATTTTGTCGACAACTACTCCGTCTATCCGGACGCTATGTTTGCCCCGGCGCCGACTCTGCCCCCCTGCGGAACCAACACCAAATCCTCCCGCACCTGGGTCGATCTTTTCGATCAACGGGGGAAACGCCTTTACGGTTTCTGCGCCTTCGGGAAAGCATCCGACCTGAATAAACTTTGGTTCGCGCTACCCGCGGACGAAGTTCCGCCAAGTTGGGTCTACATCGAGATGAACGATCGCGAGACTAATACAAAATACAAATCCAACCTGGCGGATACGACACAGTAGATACTCTTGAGCGGTAGGTGGGAGCGGAAGTCTTCGATAAACGGGGACCAGAGACCTCCACTCACAATCGGGTGTTCGAAACCAGGGGGCAGTTCTTAATGGATTGGGTCGACTTAGTACAGTGGCCGGCGATGGTCGTCACGGTGATAGCCGCCTGGCTGGTCGCCTCCCAGCGAAAGTTCAAGCGTAACTGGGGTTTCTGGCTTTTCCTGTCGAGTAATGTGCTGTGGATTATTTGGGGTGTGCATGACGCAGCTTATGCACTGATCTTACTTCAGTTGTGTCTTGGCTTTCTAAACGTACGCGGGGCCATAAAGAATCGCGCTAAATAACCACCTACCAGCGAATCTCGACCTCAGCGACGAGCGGCAAATGATCTGAAGCGAGCGTGTTAACTACCCACGCTCGTTTCGTTTTTACGAACCCGGGTGTGGTGAAGATATAGTCTATGCGTTTGATCGGTTTGTCAGCGGGAAAACTAAAGCCCTCACTCTTGCCCCGGTTGCGCATCCATGAATCTTCGAATCGCCCCAGCATCGTCTTGTAACTGCTTCCCATCGGCTCATCGTTGAAATCACCTGCCACAATCATCGGTCCCTTCACCGTAGCCAGAAAGCTGAGGAGTTGCTCAGTTTCAAATAAACGGCTATCGGCGTATTGATAATCGAGGTGAGTCGTCACGAAGTTGAGGGTCCGTCCACCCAGATTTACCTCTGTTCGAAGCATACCGCGTCGTTCCGCCACTCGTCTGTTTTCGTACTTGCGATGATCAATGCCGGTAATTGGATATCGCGATAAGATCGCTACGCCATAATGCCCCCCTTGATAGTCGAGATTGTGCGCGAAAGCAAAGTGCATCCCGGTCAATCTGGCGAGTTCAGCAATCTCATCTTTTCCTTCCGTGCGTTTGACTCCGCGATCGACCTCCTGGAGCCCAACCAGGTCAGGCTTTTCCTGCTTGATCACATCAGCGATGCGCTGAAGATCGAGCTTCTTGTCCATGCCTACGCCCACGTGAATGTTGTAGCTCATTACGCGCAGGGTCCGTTTACCGGAAGCGGGAACATTCGAGCTGGTGAGGAGAGGCGGAAATATGACGCCGAACAAGAAGACGACAAACAGCACCGCACCCGGAAACGAGAACGCCCCGCGTCTTACCCGCCCGCTAATATCCCGCCGTCGTACACCTAACATTTCTTGCCGGCGAATCATTCCGTACTTTCAGGATTTATCGCCCTCGCGGCTGCAAAACCGATCTTGCTGTGTGTTCCGTCGCAGAAAGGTTTATTCGATGATGCCCCACAACGGCACAAGGCAATGCGCGGCTTGTCCAGCGGCACGGCGGTACCCTCGGTATCAAAAAGATCAACCGGACCCTCGACGATTAATGGCCCATTTTTCGTTAGCCGGATGCTTACCTCAGCCATGGTTTCCTCACCCGCTTTCGGTTTGTTGAATTGAGGGCCTCATTCTAACATGCACGCGAAGTTTTTAATCTCAAGTCAGTCGACGCTGAAACGACGAGAGCTACGGGTTGGCATTTCGCTGAGCGACCTGAAACTCGAATCCAATCCAATGTCTCTCGAACAAATTCTCCTCCTGATTGTAGCGGCGTTTGCGGCGGGCATCGTCAACTCCATTGCCGGGGGCGGCACTCTGATCACCTTTCCGGCCCTCGTCTGGTTGGGGTTGGATCCCAAGGTCGCTAACGCCACCAGTACGGTGGCGCTCTGGCCCGGTTTGTTCGGCGGCCTCTTTGGATATCGGCGCGAACTGGAAAACAGTTCCGCGATCCTGCTGCGACTTGGGCTCACCAGTGTAGTCGGCGGCGCCATCGGTGCATGGCTGCTCATCTGGACGCCCTCGCCCACCTTTGCTCGACTGGTTCCCTTCCTGATCCTTTTTGCGACCCTGCTGTTCATGGCCCAGGGCCCGATAACTCGCTGGCTGCGTTTACAGTCTCCTGAGGCAAAACCAAAAGCCTCATGGTGGCTGGGGGCAATCTTCTTTCAGTTCTTCTCTTCAATGTACGGCGGCTACTTCGGCGCCGGAAACGGCATCATGATGCTGGCCGCCCTTGGGCTGCTGGGCATGCGCGACATCAATCGCGCCAACGGAATAAAGAATTTTCTGGGAATTTGTATCAACAGCATTGCGGTGCTCAGCTTTGCGGTTACCGGACTCGTGATTTGGCCCGCGGCCTTGGCGATGGCCGGCGCGGCACTGCTGGGCGGGTATGTGGGCGCGCACGTCGCGGTACGCGTCCCGCAGGTGGTTATTCGGCGGGCCATCGTGACGATTGGGTTTGTGATTACCTTTGTGATGTTATGGCGGCTGTGGGGATGAAGAAATTGCTGCCCGCCAAATTAACTCGCGAATTTTATACGCGGCCGAGCGTGGTCACAGTGGCCCGCGAACTACTGGGCAAGTTGCTGGTGGTTCCGGCGCGAAACGGCAAACGCGTTTCCGGAAAGATCGTTGAGGTCGAAGCCTATCGCGGCCCGGAGGATCGCGCGGCCCACTCATTCGGGGGCCGGCGCACGAATCGGACCGAAACGATGTATGGCGTCGGCGGAACAGCTTATGTATTTTTTGTTTACGGGATGTATAACCAGTTCAACGTGGTGACAAACACCGCTGACCGCCCTCAGGCGGTCTTGATTCGCGCAGTGGAACCGGTTGAAGGCATTGAGTTGATGCGCCGCCGCCGGCCGGGGAAAACCGATCACAATCTCACCAATGGACCAGGAAAACTTTGCCTGGCCTTCGGCATCGATCGGAAATTCGACGCTGCGGATTTGCTGGGCAACAAAGTTTGGCTGGAACAAGGCGAGCGGATCCCTCGCTCGGGAATTCTAGCCGGGCCCAGGATTGGAATTGATTACGCCGAAGAGTGGGTCGACAAGCCCTGGCGGTTTTGGGTTAAGGGCAATCCCTACGTCAGCCGAAAATAGCTTGTTCAGCTCAAGGGCATCTCATCAAAATAGTTCGGTGTTACCCCGGTCAGGCGATCTAGGGTTGCTTCTCCATCAGTCGCCACCGTAGCGAATTTCCATGTGACGAATCCGACGGCTGGCGACAATCAAGACGAGCGCAGTCACCAGAATCAGACTGGGCACGGCAATCCAGGCCGGAGTTGGTTCGGCAACAACAGCAAACGGCCCTTCTGATACCGGCACCGGGGTCAGCGATTGCAAGTAGTGGATAACGCTGATTTTTTTCAGCAAGGGCGGCATGAGGAAATTGAGCCACTCCCAACCGTACAAGACAATCGCGGGAATAATCGGATTGCGAAAGAAAAGACCAACAACCAGAAAAAAAGCCCCATAGCCAACGCAAGCCAGCATCGTGATGCCGGCATAGGTCAGCATTTGGCCCAGACCCTGTCCATCGAGAAAGTAGCGGGAGCTCTGCGCAGGAAAGTGCGGAAGATACAGCAACAACATCGCGACTACAGTGGTCGCGGTGAAAAGAATGATAGATGTAACCAGGCCCGACAGGTATTTTCCCGCAACCAGGATCTCACGACGCACCGGACTCAGGAAATAGAAGTGGAGACTCCGGTCAATCATGTCCCCGCGAAAGAGATTCATGAAGATCCACGCGCAACCAAAAAAGACTACGGTGCGGAGAATCAGCCCGCCGTAGTAGACCGCGAAAATCATGTTGTAGCGCCCAAAGTCCTGCCACTCATCACCCGGCGGAGTAAAAGGAGCGAGCAGCACGAGTGGAACGATTGGAATCAAGGCCAGCAGGTAAAGAAGGATCGAGCGGCGACTGAGAAAGTTTTTCTCGATCTCGAGCCGGAAGATTGCGCGAATCTGCCGCCACCAAAGCGTCCAGGCTAACGGCTGCTTCTCAATCTTCGCGGGCTGGGCGTCGATAGTTGAACTACTCATGAATTGCTTCCTTCCGAACCAATCAGGTACTGGTAAACGGCGCTCAGATCGTCGTCAACCGGCGCGATTGATTCGATGTTAATCTCCCCCTCAGCAACCACCGTGTTCAGCAATAAATAGAACTGGTCGGCATCGCGCGTCTTCACAAAGAGTCCGAGCTTATCATCGTGCAGTCTCGCTTCGACCACGTGGTCCTTATCAAAAACTCTGGCCGCTAACTTAGCCGGTTTATCGCAGCGAATCAGAATCTGCATCGGACGATCCTGCATTTCATCGCGCACGCCGTGGACATTTCCTTCCGCGACCACATAGCCATTGTTCAGCAGAATCACCCGGTCGGACATCATGTCCACTTCATGCAGGATATGACTGGAGATGATTAGGTGCAGACCTTCAGCCGCCAGTTTGCGAAACAACGCAATCGTCTCCGCGCGCACCATCGGATCTAATCCATTCAAAGGCTCATCAAGAATCATAACCTCCGGCTGATGAGCAATCGCCTGGGCCAGGCGAATACGCTGTCGCATGCCTTTACTGTAGGCCGCCATCTTTCGATTTCCCGCTTCAACTAAACTCACGCGCTCGAGTGCTATCTGCGTTAGCTCTTTCGCCTTTTTTCTCTCGATGCCATGCACCAGCAGCAGCGATCTGATGAACTCGGCGCCGGTGAGTCCACGGGGAAATGAATCAAACTGAGTGCAATAGCCAAGTTTGCGAAACAATTGCTCGGGCTGATCGGTAGGAATACCAACTATCGTTATGCTCCCGCGGCTCGGACGTAGCAAACCGGTCATCAAATTCATTAACGTCGACTTGCCGGCCCCGTTGGGCCCAACCAGGCTGGTGATCCCGGGAGCAATCTGGAGACTGACGCGATTCACGCCGAGGATCTCTCCGTAAAACTTGGAGACATCGTCAAAAACGATCATCTCGGAACTGCGATTTGCCAATTGCGCAGATTCTAATTGTGAGTTTGATTCGTTCATGCTCTCTCGACGGCCCACGTCATTCGGAATCCAAATTCTAAAATCAACGCGGCAAGATCAACGCACCACTTCGTAAGCCTTCACCTTCCACGACAGCAAAGCCAAACAAGCCGCGCAGATCAGAAACAGGACCAGCCATGAAGCCCACAGCGGCGGTTCAGTCAGGACAATCTCCCGAGCAATGCGGCCGTTCATTCCAATCACGTGCCCGGTGCTGCGCACAAACGTCCCAAAGAGGCCGGACGTAACATTCTTTATTAGCGCGCCGAGGCTGATGATGTTGCCCCAGCGGGTAAGAAAGAGATTGTTTACCACCTCGCCAAAGATGGAAGGGATAAAGAACAACCCGAGGAGCGCTCCGCTGGCCACGACTCGCCACTTCACGAGGGCCGAAACCGCCTGCGAGAGCAAAGCCAGCAAAAGGGTCCAGACCACCCCGGAGAGAAAAATCGCGCTGGCCATCCATAGGTTATCTACAAACCAGCGGAAGCCCTCGAGGTAAGCCTGAAAAAGAAACAGTATCAACTGCGGCACCCAGGTCATGGCCGAAAGCAAAATCAGCAGCACCGACATTTTCCCGATCACATACTCAGTTCGCGAGAAGGGCCGGCAAAGGTAGAGCGGCAAAGCGTTGTTGCGAAGGTCACGCGCCACCAGGGGTGGCCCAACCAGCAACGCCACAAAGAAAGCAAAACTTCCCTGCAAGTTCACAAAGGTCTCGAAGAAGGAAGCGTCGATCGGAACCAGCTCGCGGACGTTCACTTGCAGTATCGCGAGCGCGTTTACGTTGTGGTGGAGATAAATCAGAATCGCCTCGACCAACAAGGGTAAAAAGCAAATAACGTAGAACGCGGTAAACAGTTTCGACTTAAAGACGTCGCGGAAAGCGTGCCGCGGGATCACGAGAAAGCGGCTCCATTCGGGAGTCAGCTTGCCGAGATACTGTTTATAGGTATGCTCATAAACCGCCATTGCCGGTCTCCATTGCCTTCAGGAAGATGTCTTCCAATGAGTCGCGCTTGTAACTCAGCCGTCTGATCTGGAGGTTCTCCGCGGCGGCAAGCCGATAAATGTCGCGCACCTCGACATCGCCTTGCATGACTACCTTGACGCGAGAATCGCCCGTGATCGCATACTCGCAACCCAAAGCGCTCAGCGCTCCGCCAAACTTTTGCAGTTCACCGCGGGTTTCCAGTAACAGAAACTTTCGGTTAGCTTTCCGTTCTTCTTCAAGATTACAGTAGACCGCAATGCGTCCGTCTTTCAGGATCAGGATTTCCTCGCAACACTCCTCGACGTCGCGCAGCAAATGTGACGACAGCACAATGTTCGCTTTGCCGCTGTCGCGAATTTCGCGGATCAACCGGATCATTCTTTGTCGCGCGGGAGGATCAAGGCCGTTGGTGGGTTCATCCAGAAAAATTAGTCGCGGGCCATGAACGAGGGCCTGGGCCAATTTGGCCAGTTGTTTCATGCCCAGCGAATAAGTATCAAGGCTTCGATAGCGCGCTTCGCCGAGGCCTACGTAAAAGAGCGCTTCGTGCGCGCGTTCGAGTGCCGCTTCGGATGGCAATCCGGAGAGTTCGGCCATCAGTTTCACAAACCGCACCGCACTCATTTTCGCTATAAACGAATCCCGTTCAGGCATGTAGCCAATGAGCGCGCGAACGCTTTTCGGGTCAGCGCGGATGTCCTGTCCGAAGATATGAGCGGTGCCGGCTGACGGAGCGTGAAACCCGAGGAGCGTATGAATGAGGGTGGTCTTACCAGCGCCGTTGGGGCCCAGCAGACCGATAGCTCGTCCGCGCAGCTCACCCTGTAGGTTTTGCAGAATTGGTCGCCGGCCAAATGAAATGCTGAGACCGTTGAGATCGATAACGGGTGCGAAGTTGGAAGGATCCTGAAACCTCGCCGTTTCGCGAGGGGCTGGTAGTTCCTGAGTTGTCTCAGCTATGGCCATCTTACAGACTTTATATCCCTGGTCTGATAATTCCAAACAAACCCAAACCCGAAAGCTGCTCCCATCAACACGAATGCGCCGATGAATGCAAACGCTTCTGCGCGGCCCAAAGTTCGGCCTATCGCCAGAAGCCCGATCAGAAACACCGGAATGTTTAGCACGAGAGCAGACGCGAGCGGAAACGCGGCGGCGGGACGGCAGCCGCCAAGGCGCTTCCGCAACCAGAATAAGGAAGGAGCGTAAGCGAGGGAGAACAGAAGGGCGGCAACAATTAGCGAGGTCAGGGTCGCGCCCTTGATGTCAGCCGTGTTCAGCTGCGCACCATCCGCCAGATAGAACGTCACCAGAATGGCGGACAAACCCAGCAGCCACGAGCCCAGAGAAATTGAAAGGAGTTTCATGTTGATTCCGCCGGCGCTGGGCCGCCACTTTTCAGCCGTTGAGCGCGGCAGGCGTTAATTTTCACAACCATCGCTTCTCAGCCCGAGCTTCCACAACTACTGAAGCGCACTCGTTTGAGTTGACGAATCGCCCGCTGCATTGGCGCGGAGATACTTTTCCGACTCACCGTAATCAAGTGAGTTCACGGCCACGCCATCGTCTCCAATCGTCACCGCATCACCGGGACGCAACCTGCCGGCTTCAACACCGTTAACTTTGACCTTGTCGCCGCTGATCACCACCGTCATTTTGGCGCCCGCCGTACTGACGCCCCTGTATTCAAGCGTGTCGACGCCGCCGCGCTTTTCGACCTCAAGCGACTTTTGAAACCCATGTCGCGCGATGGTTACCTTATGCGAACCGACCTGATGGGTAGTTCTGTGAGTACACGCGGATAAAAGTGTGACTATTCCCAGCAGCATCAAGCCGAATATTTGTGTTTGCTTAAGACTCAACATGACGATTTCCTTTCTGTTCTCTGGCTGGCTATTGCCGGCCATCCTGGCCCACAACTCTGGCGTCCCTGGCGTCTGGAACCTTAGTTATCTTTTCGACTGCATCCCGTTAGCCAGGATGCTGTGAATTTCCAGCGCGTTGGGCGCGCCCATTAGTGTCGCCGGACTAAGGCCGAATGGACCACCTTCCGTGTTCGCCGCGAAGGTAATGCTGTCGCCACTCGCGTAAGCATAGGCCAGCGTCGGCGGCATGTTAGCGGCCATCGATTTGATTGCCTGCTGATGTTCCGGCGACAACTTGCTGGCTGAGCTCGCAATCCGATCAGCGAATGGCTGAACCAACGGCGCCAGGTTGTGATAGAAGACCGCTGAAAAGTTTGCGTTACCGTCAGCAGGCAATCCGGCGGTGAAACGCGCGGAACGCAGCAGGCTGTAACCCTGTTCCTGTGTGCGCACTGAACGTTCAACCATCGCTCGGCTCGGGCCCATCACCACGTAGCCGTTAACGAAGGTGTAGTTCACTTCCACGCCAAAGTCGACGGACTTCAGGGTGTAGTAAGTGCGGCTGTTGATTTCAGCACGATCCCAGGCTAAACCACTCTTGCCAAACTTCGCCGCCTCTTTGTTAACTTCAGCGACTACGCGCTCGAGTGTTTGTTGCAGGTGTGCGGAGTCGTTTACTTCAAACACCATCTTCCAGGCCGGCGTCGGCAGGATTGGACCATCAATCGCGAAAGCAAACTCTCCGCCGAGCGGGGCAGCGATGTCCTGGCGAATGTCCAAACCGCGATCCGCCTGGTGCTTGTCGAGGTTTTTGCGCAGGTCAGGCGATACCGTTTCAATTACGCCGAGCAAGTCGTCAACCAACCGCACCGGATCCTTAACCACGAAGCCGGCTACCAGGTTGGCATCGGACGAAATGTATTCGAGTGAACCCATCGGAGCAGGAGCGGCCAACCACGAAGGAATTCCTCGCTGTGCTTCATTGAACGACAGCGTCGCCTGAGTGTTGGTTTTGCCCTCAACCGACTTCTGGTCGAGTACAAAGTATTTCACACTCATCACCCCGAGTTTCTCCAGGGCTTGTTCCTGCCTGGCGCCTTCCTGACCCTTGGACAGATCAGATTTGGCCTTCGCAATAACTCGTTCGAGGTTCGCCGCCACCACCAACCCCGCGCCGCCCTGGTAGACCTGGGCGATCCGATTGTGGAATCCAGTCGCCGTAAATGCCGTGGCGCCATCGCCGTTTTTCGCCCGCGCGAGTTGCTGTAGCTGAGCGAGTTTGGGGCTCGCCGCAAACTGATCGCCCTGAATCCAGACGAACAGCTCATCCACCTTTTTGCCGGTCTCGGCCGCCGCTGCGGACGCAGTAAGCGGGTCTTCGATAAACCGCACTTGCGGACGGCCCTGCGAATTACCTGCATACTTCGCTATCTGCTGCTCGAGAAACTGGCGGAAACCCGCTGAGTTTTTCAACTCTGCCAAAACCAGTGGTTCGACGGGCTCGCCCCTGTCATCCATCGAGACCGAGACGGCAATCTCGTCGCCCAGGTAATCGCCAAACTCTCGAATCGTCGTTATCACCTGGTCCAGGTTTGGACCGTGCTTGCCCGAGCGCTCCTTCTCCCACCACTCACGCAGCGCCGGGTTCTGGCTTAGACGTTCCTGCATGATGCGATGCGATTCCGCGATGGTCGAAGTCAGATTCGGCAAGGCGGCGTAAACCACCGTGTCCTCAGGCATCAGGTCCAGCAGCGCGGTGGAATGACGCACACCCGGCATTGCGACCCTGGCCAGCTCTTTATTTATCGAAGCCAAACCGGCCAGCGCCTGAGCGTATTTTGCCGACTGACGGCTCCAGGCTACCTCGTCTTTGACCGGAATGATTTCAATCGCCGGGTTGGTGGTGGCCTGCTCGCCGGCGCGAACAATTCGCTCGCTTCCTTTGTTGTCGAAACTCACTTCGCCTTCGACCACTGATACCCGCGCACCCTTCGTTCCGCTGTTAACTGAAAACACCGTGCCCGTAACTGAGATAAGCGAATCACCGGCATCAACAAACAACTTTCCGCGATCCTGTTTGGCGGCTTCAATCATCACGGCGCCGCGATGCAGATGAATCGTCGTACCCAGGGAATTTTTCGTAATTGAAAATTCTGAACGCTCTTTCATTTCAATCATTGAGCCGTCGCCCAGGCGAACAAACGCATGAGCGTCTTTAGCGGTGCGGATCCGTTCACCCTTCTCGAGCCTTTCGCCAACCGCAACTGGAGTGCTCTTCGTGTCAACGATCTGATAGACACCGCCTTCCGCCGCCTGAACCGTGGCTTCAAAGTTTCGGCCAAAAGGCGAAATCCGTTGCAGGAACGGGAGCACCAGCAAGCCAACGCCGATGACCAGCGCCGCCGCGATACCCCAACGCATCACCACAGGCTGAAGGCTGTAACGGCTGGCCAGGGTCGCTTTCTTCACCGGCAAACGCCGATCTGGACGGGCCGAGCGAGCATCCCTCAAGGCCTTGCGACACGGTATGCACTCATGAGTGTGATCAATCAGGAGCAACGAGCGCGCTTCCGACAAGCTGCCACTCAACTGTGCTGGAATCAGCGACTGGAAATCGGCGCAGTTTTCAATTCGTGCAGCCGCCCCGGCGCCAATGGGAAGCTGACTTGAAGTTTCCGAAGCAATGCGCGCCCAAACACGCTCCGCCGCCTGGTTGACCGTCACCGGATCGATTTGCTCATTCCGGATGCTCTTGGTCGCTTGGTCGAGGATGGAATCAAAATCATTATTGCTTTTCATATCGTTCTCCATTGTCACAATGTCACCGATGTCACCGATGTCACCGATGTCACCGATGTTACCGATGTCAATCCGTTCTGGCTGGCGCTCTAGTTACGCCGAAGCGTCGGCATTCTCACCGGCGTCCAAATATTGACCGATCTCTTTGCGTAACTTCGTGCGCGCTCGGTGCAGAACCACGCCCACCACCATTTGCGAAGTGCCCAGCATCTTCCCGATCTCCTGGTTGTCGTAGCCTTCGTAATAGCGCAACACGAACATTTCCCCCGCAGTCTTCCCCAGACGAGCCACTGCCTGGCGAATCAACTTCTGCAATTCGCGATCGGCATGCTCGATTTCCGGATTTGGAAATTTGCTTTCGAGGGCGCCTGATTCTCCTTCGCTGAGTTCGACAGACTTACTGCGACCCCGGCTGCGAATCAGATCCAGCGATGCATTGATGGCTGCGCGCGACAGGTAGGCTTCAGGATTTTGTGAAAGGTCGTAGGTTTCAATGCTCTTCACCAAACGGAGAAAAACAGTCTGTAAAACATCTTCCGCGTCCGCCGGACTGCCGGTAATGCGATGGGCGGCACGAAAAACCCGATCGTGATGTGCCCGGAAAAGGGTTTCCACCTCTCCGGGAGGTTCTTCAACTAGTCTCAATGTCTTAGCAACTGCCTGCAAAGCGCCCTCCTCAGGAATCGTTCCAACCTTTTAAACGACCGTTAGAGGGCTTTATTAACAGTTCTGGAAGCGCGGCAACTGAAACTTCGATGGAATCTCCGTTGCGAAAACTCGGCCGATAACGGGCCTTTTTCCGATTGAGAGCAAAGGAAAACTCTAAACGCGGAAATTCGTCGCCTATTGCCCGAATCTAAGCCTGTATTCGTTTGAAATTAAGAAGGACCTGACCATTTCAGCCCGTTTGACCCGCCTCAAGGCCACCGTTTCATCCCGCACGTTTTCACCCGGGAGAGTGAACTGGTTCATCTTGTCTAACCAAAAAAAGTACCCACCGAAATTGTTGTCAGGCAAATCGTCCGCGTCACGGCGCAGGTAACCAAAGTATTGCATCAGCACAAACGCGGGGTTGTACTGTTTGTCAAAAACCGAATCGCTGTCGACCACGCTTCGCAAAGCCCCGGCCCGCCCCAGCGTACTTCCGTTTCCGTACGCATTGATCGCAGCCACGCGCTCACTGGCGGTCGGGGTCACTCCTTCGTTGGCAAATAACGTGTCCACATAAACTCCCGCGGCGGTGCCCGGGGGAAAGACGCTAGTGAATTCCGGCCTCGAGACAAACTCCTCGAGGTACGCCTGACGATTAGCTGCCAGCAGCGTTTCCCAACCAGCGCTCCCAACTATTACGCCATCAGTTACGCGTCGCTGATCCCGCAGGAAGGTGAGATAACGCGGAACTGAGACGGCGCTTCCAAACGCGGCTTTATGAACGCGAATGACAAAGTAACCGCTTTGCTGAAACTCTATGGAAAGGAAAAAAGCGGCCGAGACGTTTGTGCGCCGGTCGTCAATACAAGCGCTGTTGGTTCCACAAGGGTCGATCTGGTTTTCCCAGAAGACCTGGCCCGGGTTGTCGGAATGTCGTGCCAGAAAATCGTGATAGTGCTGGCCCACGAAGATGTCCGTGAAGTTGATCGGATTCTGTCCCGCTTCAATGGGATCGTCGGCAATTACAATCGACGCGGTCGCCGGACTGCCGATTAATGCCTGACCAGTGCCGTTTGAAAGGGTAATAGTTAACGTCTCTGTGCCCTCGACCTTTATGTCTTCGCTAATCAGAATGTCGATAATCTTGCTTGACTCGCCGGCAGCAAAACGCAGAGTGCCGCTTGCATGAGTGAAATCAGTCCGCTGCGAAGCTGTGACTTCTTCAGTTGTGTAATCGATGGTGGCCGGACCGGACACGTCGCCGGTTCGCAGCACGGTTACCGCCCGAAAAGTCATATCTTCGTTAACGTTGTAGGTAGCGCTGCTAAACTGCATCACTGAAGGACCGGCGGCGTGGACAAAGCGCGCCGGCTTTAATCCGGTCACATCAAAGATGGTTAACGACAGCACCAGGATTAGTGCCGCTGTTCTAATCGCTTTGGTAACAGCTTTCCGCCTGATGTTTCCTGAACTGAGTTTTATTGACGGCATCGACAGACCTCCCCATGGCACTTACCTGACATTTTGTCTTAGAGGGATTGGGGCAGGTCAATCATAAGCTTTCGCGGCCAGAAAACCGAGTGTCAGAACCGCTTGGGCCTGGGCAGCGCCACTAGCGGACGTTGCTGCCCCAGCTCTTCAAGTCGCTTGCGCGCTTCAGCGGCTTGCGGACTGCGCGGGTAGCGATGCACTAACTCCTGCCAGGCTTCGCCGTCATATTGAAAGCGCTTCGCGGAAGGCTCGAATGCGAAAGTAATACCCTGGCGGTTGTAACGGTCGAGACCGTTGAAGTTCAAAAAATAGCTATGGGCCGGCGCTGCGCCGCCAGTCATCTCTTTATCGTCCAGTCGCCGTGAAGCGTCGCGCGAAAGGTGGGCGGCAGCAGCCTCGGCGGCAATTGCATAGATCATCAGCACTTCGGAACGAAGCCCTGATGTCCGAAAGGTGTCGAGAAAAATTCGCGCTCGGGCAATCAGGTCAAAATCCTCCGAGCCTTTGATTAGACGGAGCAGCCGGACATCGTCACCCGTGCGCGCAGGCGAGACGATTGCCTCGCGCTGGATCCAGCCACTAGTTCGGCTGGTGACATTTACCCGATAGAAGATCACGCCATCCCTGCTTCGACGCTCTCCTCTGACTGCGACGAGATTTCCCCGCCCGATTCTGCGCAGTAGCTTACCTGACAACTCAGGAGTCAGTCTCAACGCAGATAGGCGCTCATCGACCACGATTGCTACGCGCCCGCCGGCCGGAGCTCTTTTTTTTGCAAGGACAGAAGTGGAGAAGCAACTGGTCGCGAAGCTGACAAGAATCAAAGTGACGATGCAACGACAGTTGTGGCGTGCCATGGGGTGCCTCCTCGGAATTGAGACTCATGGGCCAGTGGGACCCACCAGGTTGTCAGGGGTAAGAGGAATTTGCCGACGCGCCCGATCTTTAGCGGGAGGCGCGGCGACGGGTCAGGGCTGAGATCGGCAGCTTACCGCCTGGTTGCGAAACGAGTACGCGCTTGGCGAAAGCTGCATGATGAAAATGACAGATGGCGACTGCGAGCGCGTCGGCGGCGTCATGAGGTTCGGGAATGGCAGCCAGAGAAAGCAATGTCTTCACCATCTGCTGGACTTGAAATTTTTCGGCGTTGCCGTGGCCCACGACGGTTTGTTTTACGAGTCTTGGCGAATACTCATAAATCTCGATGGCCGCGCGCTCAGCTACCACCATCGCGACGCCGCGCACCTGGCCTAGTTTCAACGTTACCCTGACATTCGTCGCCAAAAATCCATCTTCAATCGCACAGGCGTCGGGCGCATGCCGGCCGATAATCTCTTCGAGCGCATCAGCAATCCTCAACAAGCGCGCCGGCAGTTTTTGACCGTTGGCAGCAAGGATCACCCCGCACTCGACCAACCGATAACTGCGGCCATCCGATTCGATGACGCCCCAACCGGTGGTTTCACTGCCAGGATCGATTCCTAAAACACGCATTGTTCCACGGTTCCCACAAGTGTTCCGACAAGATAGTGTGGATCGGAGATCCCCCGCGACTAACCTCAACTGCTTCAGCGGAGGCAGTATACTACAGGCAATTTTTGCGTCAGGGGTTTTTTGGTGGACCGCACATCCCGGAGATTTACCAGCAATTTTGTAAGCCAGTTCTGGCGCCTTTCAGTTTTTCACCTGCCGGCACTCAGTGTGCAGGGATGAAATCGGCACATATATGCGGCATAATAAAATCGAATTCCGAATCAAACTCGTGCATCTAAGGTGGGCTGCTCCCAGGATGCGAATATCCACAGACTACGCAGATTTGACCGGTCTATCAGACGAGCAGACGAGCAACCCTCCTCCAACCAAAGTAATACGTTTTAAAAAAGGATTTCTACGACTATGAGAAAACGACTGATCACTATCACCTTTGCCGCCCAGGCGATTGTCGTTATCGGTTGTCCCGTAATTGGCAATGCCCAGGTTCCCTCCAACGTCAGCGCCGCCCGCGTGGTCCAGCAGCACCTAATCGGCGAAGTGACTGCTATCGATCCCGCGACCAATCAGCTCACCATGAAAACTGATGCCGGCGCCACCGTCATCGTATTTGTAAATCCGCAGACTAAATACCGTCGTTTGCCTCCTGGTGAAACCAGTTTGCAGACGGCGGAAACGATCACCAGTGCCGACGTAAAAGTAGGTGACCGAGTTCTGATTCCGAGCGGAGCAACCCTGGCAGCCGGGACTGCGGCGCGGCAGGTGATTGTGATGGCGCGTGAAGCTGTCGCCGCCCGGCGCGTCCAGCAGCGTGACGACTGGCGTACCCGGGGAGTGAACGGAAGAGTAGTGGCAATCGACCCGGCCAGGAAAGAAATCACGATTGAAACGAGATCGCGCGAGGGTGCGCAAAGTCTCACCGTGGCGACGAATGATGCGACGCGCATGCGTCGCTATGCCCCCGGTTCGATCCGTCCTGACGATGCTGTGTCCGGCACTTTTTCGGATATTCGCCTCGGCGACCAGCTCCGCGCGCTGGGTAACCGCGACGACTCGCGAGTTTCAGCCGAAGAGATCATTTCAGGCTCCATCACGCGGATGATGGGGACGGTGGAAAAAATAGATCCGTCGCGCAACGAAGTGGTGGTCAAGGATAGTCAGTCGGGAAAACTGATAACGGTGGCGCTCCTGCCAAAGACCACCGTCAGACGCATACCGGCTGATTTTGCGCAGACTCTCGGAAGATTGCAGCAGCGACGCGGTGAAAATGAAAACCTCACCGAAGCCCAGCGAGCAGCGCAGCGTGAAGAACGCGCGCGTCGACGTGAGCGTGGTGAGGGCACGCCGGGGACTGCGGTGCGGGCTGGGGGCGGTGAGGGTCGCCCCGGGGCCAGAAATCCACAACAGATGTTTGAAAACTTCCCGGTGATCACAGTTAACGAACTGAAAAAAGGTGACGCCATCATGGTCGCTGGAACCGGAACCGGGGATGCCACGCGAGTTGCAGCCGCGACTTTGGTAACCGGCGACGCTGAAATTATTCAGTTGCTACAACGGCGCGCCGGCGGTCGGCCGGAGGGAATGAGCCCGGGACTACCCAGTGGCGTGATGGGCGGGGGCACGGGAGCGGAGCCCGATCGCCCGCAGCCGGCCACACCGCCGCAGTAATAAAGAAGATTATTTCCATCTTTCAGTTTTCCTTTTTCATTGAAAGCCCAGGAACTTGCGAGGGAACGAGAGGGCCATGTTGAATAGCGGAAGAAGTCGCCGAAGTCGCCGGCAGTTTGCAGTCGTACTGCTGGCTCTGATTTTCAGCGCGAGCCTGGTTCAGGGCCAGAGGTCTGCGGGCACCCTGCGCGGTCAGGTGCAGGATGTGCTGGGCGGACTGGTTGTTGGCGTAACGGTGATGGCCACAGATGCAGCCGGGGTCGCGCGCACGGCCGTGACCGATGCCCAGGGCAAGTATGCGTTCGCCGCTTTGCCACCCGGGCGCTACACAGTGCGTGTTGAGCAACCCGGATTTGAAGTTTATGAAAACACGATTGAGGTGACGGCCGGAGCGGGAGAACCGCTTAACATCACTATCAACGTTGGCCTCGAAGCTGAGGAGGTAACAGTCACAGCGGAAACGCCGATTTCGACCGAGCCGGAATCGGACGCAGGCGCGGTTGTCATACGCGGCGAAGCCCTCGATGCTTTGCCTGACGATGAAGAAGATTTGGCAGACGCCCTGCAAGCCCTGGCTGGACCATCAGCCGGACCCGAGGGCGAAAGCGAGATTTATACTGACGGCTTTTCAGGCGGGCGCTTACCGCCAAAAGAATCTATTCGCGAAATTCGCATCAATCGAAATCCTTTTTCCGCCGAATACGAACGCCTTGGATATGGGCGCATCGAAATTTTCACCAAACCCGGCACCAACAAGTTTCGCGGTCAGGGCTTTTTTAACTTTGGCGACGAAAGTCTTAACGCCCGTAATCCGTATGCCCGCGTGCGAGCGCCTTATCAATCACGTCGCTACGGTGGAAATCTCAGTGGACCAATCAGCAAAGGTAAAACTTCGTTCTTCTTTGATTTCCAGCGAAGTGAGACCGATGAAAACGACGTCGTAAATGCGGTAGTGCTCGACGCCGCGCTTAATCCAATTGCTTTCAATCAAACCGTTCAGACGCCCGTGCGGCGCACCACTTTTAGCCCGCGTCTCGACTGGCAGTTAAACCCAACCAACACGGTCGTAGTCCGCTACACTTACGAGCGTTCGCAACGCGAGAACCAGGGCGTCGGTGATTTCAACCTGCCTGAGCGCGCCTATGATACTTCGGGCAGCCAACACACGATTCAACTCACGGAAACCGCCGTTATCAATCAGAAGGTGATCAATGAAACGCGTTTTCAGTTTGAGCGCGACCGCAACGTGCGGGAGGGCGGCCTGCTGGCGACCACGATCCGCGTGCAGGATGCTTTCACCGGCGGCGGGGCGCAGATCGGCCTGACCTCTACCGACGAAGACAGATTTGAACTGCAAAACTTCACCTCGTGGTCCATGGGCAATCATGCTTTGAAAGCTGGAGCGCGCGTGCGTCACGTCAAGCTGCGCGACGTATCTCAACAAAATTTTGCCGGGACGTTCACCTTCACTTCTCTCGAGCAATTTCGGCAGACCCGTTTAGGCACTCCGGGCTTTGCCCCAACTCAGTTTTCCATCTCGGCCGGCAACCCGGAAGTCAGCATTTCACGAACAGACTTCAGTCCATTTATTCAGGACGACTGGCGTCTTCGTCCAAACCTGACCATCTCCGCCGGTCTTCGCTATGACTGGCAAACCAACATTCGTTCGAGCTTCAACTTCGCCCCCCGACTCGCCTTCGCCTGGTCCCCTGAAGGCGGTGCGCGGCAGCAAAAGACGGTCCTTCGCGGCGGTTTCGGAATTTTCTACAACACGCTTAACGAAAATCTGCTCGTGCAAACCGGACGCTTCAATGGCATCAATCAGCAACAGTTTCTGGTGACCAGCACCTCGCCCGGCGCTGCCGCCATTCTTGGCGGGTTCCCCACCCCGCCGACCCTGGCCCAACTCGCCGCCTTCGCCGTTCCCCAGACTATCCGGCAGCTCGCGCCAGATCTGTTATCGCCATACACTCTACAATCTGCCATTAGCGTCGAGCGGCAGCTTCCCAACCGCAGTACGCTTTCGATTAACTTCGTCAACGCGCGCACCCTTCATGTATTGCGTTCCCGCAATATCAACGCCCCGGTTCCCGGCACTGGTGTTAAGCCCTTCGCGGGTCTTGGCAACATCTTTCAGTATGAATCGAGCGGACGATTCAATCAGCAACAGTTGATCGTCAATCTCAATAACCGCCTCAGCCCGCGGTTTACTCTCTCGGCAAACTACGTCTTCAACCGCGCTCGCAGCGACACGGATGGCGCTGGTTCATTTCCGGCGAATCAATACGACCTCTCCGGCGAGTATGGAAGATCTTCACAGGACATTCGTCACCGCTTCTCGGTTTTTGGAAATGTAAGCGGGCTACCCTGGGGAATTCGCCTGAGCCCGATTGTGATAGCCAACTCAGGACGCCCATTCAATATCACGGTCGGACGCGATCTGAACGGCGATACGATATTCACTGACCGGCCGGCCTTCGCCACTGACACAACCGACGCGGGCTTCAGAGCCACGCCGTATGGTCTCTTTGACGTGACGCCTTCGGCGGGTCAGCAAATCATTCCGCGCAACTACGCGACTGGTCCATCCTTCTTCGTGGTGAACCTTCGCGCCAGCAAGAGCATCGGTTTCGGTCAGCAAGTTGCGGCAGCCGCTGGTTCCACAGGCGGCGGAACTGGCGGGGGTGGCCGCGGCGGAGGTGGTCGCGGCGGTGGGGGCGGTGGACGTCGAGGTGGCGGCGGCGGTGGTGGTGGTGGTGACGAAGGCGACGGGCGCCATCGCTATAACTTGAACTTCTCAGTCAGCGTTCAGAATCTTTTGAACAACGTCAACGAAGGTGTCCCGGTCGGCAATCTCAGTTCGACCCTGTTCGGCAAATCCATAAGCAGCGCGGGAGGCTTCGGCCGCGGAGGTGGTGGCGGTTCAGCTGCAAACCGCCGCATCGATTTGCAACTGCGTTTTAGCTTTTAGACATTCGCAGTGACCTGATCGGGAGTTTTTCTCTGCCTGGTTTCAACGAGTCAAATGCAGAGCCGGCTCCTTTTGTTTCCGGGACCTTGATTCCCCGAGCAAATATTACAGCAACAAGGCGGATATAATCCGTAGCGGCGTCGTCACCTATTCGACCTTCGTTCGCGAACCCGAGGCGGTGATGATTCATGGGAACACCGTCATCGTAATGGGCCGGGAGACGGCTGTACCGAAGGGTGATTCTCCAGACGCGGGAAAAACGATCAATCACATTCGGAGAAATACTTGAATTGATCTGAATACTATCTGATTGCGCATATCGGTGAACCACTTCCCTACGCGCCGTCCAGGGTTTTTCAGACGATGAATCTTCGGAGAGGATAATCATGAGCTTGTCAGAAACCCTCGAAAACAGATCGGCGGTTCCGTCTACTCGTCCGGCCTACATCTCTCACTACGGGATTCGCGCGCAGCGATACAAAGAGATGGTCCAGTGGTATAAAACGGTCTTCGGCGCGAAGATTCAGCATGAGAACGAGTTTCTCGCTTTTATTACATTTGACGAAGAGCATCACCGGCTCGTGATCTTTGAAGACGCGGCGACCGTAGATAAACCGGAGAATGCTGCCGGAGTAGATCACATGGGCTATGGGGTTGCGAGCTTCGGCGACCTGGTGGCGATCTATGAGCGTCTGAAGAGTGAAGGAATTACCCCCTTTATGCCGCTCAATCACAGGTTTACGACTTCGCTTTACTACCACGACCCGGACGGTAACGAGGTGGAGCTGAGCGTGGATAACTTCCCTACCAAGGAAGAGTGTGATGCTTTCGTGCGGAGCCCGATGATGGATGAAATCGGCAGACCACCCTTCGGCTACGCATTCGATCCAGATGAGTTAGCGAGGCTGTATCACGAGGGCGTACCGCCGTCGGAACTTGCGCGAATTGGCATCCCCAAATAGAAGTGTTAAAGCACCCTCTTTACTCCAACTACAATAGCTGAATCTTCGCAAACGGATGTTGCGCGACCGGTCCTTCACCCCACTACCCCTCGGAGTGCGCGTTTGCAGGTGAGGAAATAAACGCATTAGTCTTTCCTGACAGCAGCAAGGCGACCGAAACGCTTAACAACGGCCCGCTAATGTTGAAGACGGATCGACCAATACTGCCGCCCGCGTTGATGAAGGCCCCCAGCCAAAGCGCTACCACCACGGAGGCCGCCGTCGCACCTACCCAGGCGCGTGGAAAGGAGCGCAATTTCCAGATGCCCAGCGGCAGTAGCCACCCGAAAACATACCAAAAATTAGGCTGACTAAACTCGCGTACGATTGCTTTGAAGAAGTTGACATCCGCACCTGGCCGTTCGCGCCATTTCCCAGGGCCAGGCGAAGTCGCCCATCACCTGCGAGTGGACCAGCATGACCGTCGCCAAACCGAGAATTGCCATTAAGAGCGATAAAGATCAATGGTCGTCGATCACCCTCAACCCGCTTATGAGTGCGCAGTATTCGAGTAGCCACCAGGAAAAAGCGAAAGACGGTCGCGAAGGGAACAAATGTTTCCTTGGCCATCGCTCCAAAGATGCCGAGCATCGGAAGCACAAAACCAACGCCCGTTGAGCAGGCCCAAATCAGCAGCGCGATGAAAACAAGCCTCGCCGGCATCAACTAGTCCGGCCAGCAGCAGATTAGGGACCGCAAAGCTAAGTAGATAGAGCGTAGGCTGCCAATAAGCTGAGTGTTAAATCAGGAAAGAGTTTCGTGCCGACGCTGACTATGAGACACGCGGTGATGGCGCAGAAAATAGAATTGGCGACCAGCAACGCAAAGAAGCCGGGATTCCAAGTGCCGGGAAGACGCAGGGCCAGCCAATAGAAGGGTCGGGCCACAGTGCGGAACCAACACGCGACGGCGAAAGACCTCTTTGAAATACGACTGGTCTTCGCCGGTCGTCATCGCGTAATACTTGATCGTGTCGCTGAGCCCCCTGGGTCGCACGCGGGTCGTAGCGCTTCAGCGTTGGATAGCCGAGACCCAAGCAGATGAGGAAAAACAGTGACCAGAGGAGCAGAAAATATCTCGCCGTGCTGCAGCCTTGATCGCCTGTCGCCCAGGCCGGATGGTGAGTCGTCGTTAGCCATCTTCGTCTTACGGATTCGCTAAGTTGCGGCGCGCCGGTGAGCCAGGCATCGCGCAGCGTTTTCTGTTGCGGCGTTGCGTCCTTTCTTTTCTTCAATGCGGTACTCAAAACGTTCGGGCGCGGCCAGTGCGATGGTCGCTTCAATTGTTCGTCGATCACGTTTAACGGTAATGGGAATGCGATCCCCTTGCTTGAAGCGGTTGAGCGAAGACCAGCCAATTCTCACGCGCAATATTCTTTCGTCCCAGCGAAATAATCTCGTCGCCCGGCTGTAGTCCCGCGTCTTCGGCCGGTGAACTGTTGCGCACCGAACCAATGGTTAGGATTCCCTTGCCTTCCCAATCCACTGTTACTCCGGCATCGTAAGGCTGGCGCGCCTGTTCGCGCACTACTCGTAATCCCAGGAAAGCAAAGGCTTCGTCGTACGGGAAGAGTTTCGACACTACGAACGTAGCGACGGAAGAAGCCACCCAGATCCTCTCCCGCAACCTCAGATACCATCGCTTTCGAAATCCTCACCGGTGTAACCACGTCCGCGCAGGTAATAACTGGCGCTGCGGACTCTTCAAATAAAATTCTTCGTACATGCGACGCATCACGTCGTCGAGCGAAGCGCGGCCGTTTGTCTTGCCGCGAATGATCAGGTCCAGCACCATTCCCACCAGTTCCCCTTTCGGGTAATAACTAATGGCCGTGTTCGCCAGGTTCGTCGTTGGGCGTGCGGGGCGTCGTCAATATAGGGCGCTGCCAGAGACGATTCCTCGGCGCTCATCAAACGAGTGCCGCCGGCGTTTTCGATGGCGGTGATTGTCTGGCTTTCGCGACGAAAAAACGCCGTGTCGTCCCAGATTCCGGCCCGGCGCATCATCAGATGTCCGTAATAGTTTGTGATGCCTTCGGCAATCCACAAACTGCGCGTTTGCAGCGGCCGGGTAAAATCCCAGGGACCAAGTTCAACGGGACGTAGTCGTTTGACATTCCAGACGTGAAAAAACTCGTGGGCCACGGTATCAAGCGTTTCACCTAAAACGTCCGTCTTCGCCCAGGGCTCCAGGCAGGATAATCTGTGTGGAAGTGAGATGTTCCATTCCGTCGCCCGAATGGTCGTCGGCGGCGTAGTGAATCAGAAAAGTATAATCCTCAAAGTCAGGTGGGCCCCACATGGCTATCTGGGCCCGCACGATCTTTTCCACGTCGCGCACCAGATTTGCGCGCTTGCCGCCTTCGTTGCCGAAGGAGTGGACCATCACGTGATACTTCTTACCGTCAACTGCGAAAGTTGTCGACGGTCCAATTTGGCGAAATTTCGGTCGACGTATCAGCCATTTCGTCCCAGTTAGGAAAGCGCCACTCGCGTTGGTCGGGACGCGATCATGCGCCCATTGATGATGCGCCAACCGGCGGGCGGGTCAATCACCAGCTTCACCGGATCAGGTTTGTGATTAACGACATACATGAAGAGCGAACCGCCATTGTAATTTGCATGACGCTCATCGAGTTGTGAGAACGTACCGGAGAGATCGTTACCGAAAACTTTGTAACGAATTGTCAGCTGGTGAGTGTTCATCGTTGACACGCGCCACGTCTGCTCGTCTACTCGGCTAACCGGGAAAGGTCGACATTTTACACTTTGCTTCGGCTGGACAGATTCCGCCAAGTGCCTCAAATTCCTGGACATTCTTGGCAAAATCGAAGACTGCGTACCGCCCTGGGCGACCACTTTGCCATCTGGAAATCGACTGACTTCGGCAAGGGATCCGGCAGCTCAACTCTCGATTCGTTACTTCGAACAAGTGTGAGACCGGGACGAGACATTCCCAGCCGGTAGGTTATCGAGCGCAGCGGCTGCTCCTGGGCGAAAGTAGTGCCGGCCAACGCAGGCAAAATGCATACGGCCAGAATGAGAGCGGCTACACAGCTTTGCGTTCTGAGCTTCATACTTATTCGACTCCAATTCAGAGCAACGGCTGGGGCTGGAAAGATTCGCGATTATCCGTTTCCTGCAAAGGGCTGTCAAAGAGTAGCTTTTGATCGCGGCCTCCGCGGAACTTTGCGCTTGGCTTGGCGACCCTTTGCGGTTTTGCTTTTTCTTTTGGATTTTTACCGCAAAGCGGGCCACAGGTTTCCGCAAAGCGCGCAAAGCAAGTGACCCCAGTGCCCCAGGCTTGCATGCGGTGGCGCATTGCATTATTAAACTGACCATGCCGGCAACCGAGCGTCTCTACTACACCGATTCCCATCTCATCGAGTTTGAAGCCCGGGTGACAGACAAAACGGAGCGCGTCAGCGGTTGGACCGCAGTGACCCTCAATCGCACGGCGTTTTATCCGACCGGCGGTGGACAGCCCAGCGATACCGGCACACTCGAAGGTTTGCGCGTGGTTGAGTGCATCGACGATGACGAGCGACAATGTGTTGCACATGATTCAGGGACGCGCGCCGGAGATCGGCGCCACGGTCACCGGAAGGATTGATTGGCCGCGACGGCTCGATCACATTCAACAGCACACCGGCCAGCACATTCTCTCGCAGGCTTTCATCACTCTGTTCAATGCCCCAACCCACGGCTTCCGGGTGCTCGACCAGATTTGCGAGATTGATGTGGAAATGGCCAACCCCAGCGATGCGGTAATCGATCGCGACAGTTGAGCTGGCAAACAATGTCATCTGGGAGGATCGGGCGATTTCGATAACGACCGTGGCGCGAAGAAGCGAGCAGTCTGCCGCTTCGCAAAGAGCCTTCACGCGAAGGTCCGTTGCGGTTAATCGAAATTGACGGTTTTGATCTTACTCCCTGCGGCGGCACCCATGCTTATCGAACCGGGCGAAGTGGGTATGATTGCAGTGCGGTCCTGGGAACGGGCCAAAGGACTGACGCGCATTGAATTTCTGGCCGGTGGCAGGGCTCTTGCGGATTATCGGCGCGCGAACAATACCGCGCGTAGCGGTCGCCTGCGCTTTTCAGTTCGGCCCGCGACGATGCCGCCAAACTCGCCGCGCGCATGGTCGACGAAAACAAAGAACTTCATCGCAGGCTTACGCGCGCTTGGAGAAGTTGCAGCGCAGGGCTGAAGCAGCGGAGCTGATAGCCGAAACTTCCGCAAACGCCGCGGGCAGGCGCGTGGTCTCCCGCATTTTCGAGAATCGCGATGCCGAGTCGCTGAAAGCACCTGGCGCTCGCACTAATTGCGCATTCGCACACAATTGCGATTCTTGGTTCTCGCGCTCAGCAGACCGCGAGGCTTGTATTTGCGAGATCCGCCGACGCTGAAGGTGACATGAATGAGCTCATGCGCAACGCCTGCGCGATGCTCGAAGGGCCGCGGCGGCGGCAGGCCTGATTTTGCCCAGGGCGGGGGACACCACGTTGAGAAGCTGCTGAAGCAATTGAAAGCTGCAGCGAGTTCGGCAACTTGAAACCCGAAACTCGAAACTGTATTCTCTTCCCCGTGGGGCAGTAGCTCAGTTGGCAGAGCGCCGCGTTCGCAATGCGGAGGCCAGGAGTTCGACCCTCCTCTGCTCCACCAGTCAGCCGTCAACTCTTCAATCACTTGCCACACTCAACTCCTGAAGAGCCGATTTTTTTAGGTGGCCAATACGTGGCCAGAAAAACCGCACTCGACGGTAGAAACCGGAGAGAATGGGAAGGAACGAAACGTGGCTGGCCCACAACTCAGTGAAGCGTAACAACTGGTAGGGAAATACGACAGTGGGGTCTAATACCCCACTATCGGAAATAACTTGCGTTGGCCAAAGCCGCCCGCTTCTTTTTCTCCGCCTCCAGCTCGTCCTTTAGCTCGTGGGTTGCCGCTTGGTTGCCACCTACCCGCTTCGCCTGTTCAAACATCGCTTTTTCGGCTACGAGGACGGCCTACTCCGCCTGCAGGCGAGCTCGCCTTGCTCTTCGATCTGCGGCACGCGCTCTTTCCCTATTGCGACGTATGGCTGTTCGTTTTTGGATCCCTGAATCGGGACAGGCCACCTTGTCAGATTCGCGGGCCCACTTATTTGATTCGTCGGCCCTACTTCGCCCGCAGGTTGACGACCTTATCATCGCCTTCTTTGATCTCAAACGACGTGGAGTCGTAGCGTCCCTTATGGGCCCACCCGTCGACGCTATATTGCCCTGGCGTCAAGGCAAGTTTTTGACCTGACTGCTTGAAAATCTTTTGCTTGCGAGACCCCGAGCTGACAAAACAACGGTCATCTTTGTCAGGAGTGCCGTCTGCCTTCAGATAGACAAAGGTGACATGGCCGACGGGAACAGTTATGTCAAAGTGCTGAGCGTTTTGGTTGGTGATTGTGATTCCAGTTCTGGTATAGGGAGTTAAAGCATTCGGTAGGCGAAGATCGTAAGTGCCGGGCACCACCAGAGCGCCGTTCGTCTGATGCACGTCGTATTTCTTCAACCCGTCTTGCCAGAGTTCATAATTCTCGCGAAATAGTATCCCCGATCCCGAAGCGACCATCTTCACCGTGACCTTAACAGTATGAACCATGCCGAAGACGATCTCTTTGCGATCGCCGGTGGCAAACGATTCGGTGACCGAAAGCTCGTTGGCTGCGTTTGGCCGGGCGCGAAATTCGTAAGTTCCTTCATCAATAAAAACTTCATCAATTGGGCGAAACTTACCGACTTCTTTTCCGTTTTGCCAAACAGACACAAGCGAACCGCGTTGCTGTTCGGCTTGCGTGTCCTGAAATTTCGCTTTCACTCGCGGCGGCAGAACAACTTCAACCCTGACGACTGTTTCGCCGTCTGCCGCAACCGAAACATTTTTTGTTACGGGCCGATAAAGGTTTCCGTTGACCGTCTGCGCCCCTGCTGCCAACTGATAATTGCCCGCTTCGACGCGACAGCGTCCGTTGCTCGAAACTTCATAGGAAACGGAATTATTCTGCGAAAGCGTTCCGTTGACCTTGAGTTCTTTGCCTGTCGAGTCAACGCCTTTCAAAACAAACCCACTTGAGGCCGCTGTCTCGCGGATTGCTTTCAGTGCTGCCGCCAAATCTTTCGCGGATTGGGCGTCGCGGTAAGCAGTTCCGGCGGCTTCCGAAAGACATTTCAGAGCGTCTTTCGATTTTTCATCCAGACCAAAACCGACGACGTGCATTTTGATTTTGACTTTGCTCTCTCGCCACTGACGAACCAGAGCGCACGGATCAGCATCGCACGATTCGATCCCGTCGGTTATCAAGATAATTTCGCCGCTGCGATCGCCAAAATCTTTCAATGCTCCCTGGAGACTGTAAGTTATCGGCGTGCGCCCCAAAGCATTGACTTGGGCCACAAAGTCGCGCATTGGTTGCACGGCATCTTCAGGTTTGCCAAACGGGAGGACAAGTTCCGAATCCAAACAATCATCTTTTTGCCGGTGTCCGTAAACCCGCAGCGCCAGGTCGTAGCCCGCAAAATCGCCGCCAACGAACTCATTCAGGACCTTTTTGGCGACGTTTAGCTTGGTCGAGCGATCGGACAGCCGGCCCCACATCGAACCCGATGCGTCGAAGATTATGTAGATTCCGTCGGGCTTTCGGTCGGTTAAGGAAATATTTTGCGGCTCGTTTGTTTTATCCGTTTCCGAATTCGGAGTTTCGGAATTAACCTGCGAAGTTTCGCTTGTCGGTTGAACAAATCCGCAGCCTGAGAAAATCAAAATCACCGAAAGAACAAAAATTAAGTTAAATTTGCTTTTCATCATCGAATTAATGAGCCGGCCGTTATTATTCCGGACCACCGTATCAAACATTGCGATTCTGTTTGTTTAGCGCCGGTAGTGCTATTGACTTTGAGTCCAAACAGAAATGCTTCCGGATTTAAATTGATCCGGCAAGTCACACTGCAATTCAAACTCAGCAGAGTTCCCTGCTGTAAACTGAACCTCACCCAGAATTATGTATTCACTATCCGCCAGACAACGAAATAAAATCCTTCGCATACCTTCTAAAACTTTCCCGTCGAACGGATCGACCACATTGTTTGCCTGAGCGTAGATCGCTTGACCGCTCAAACGAATCTTGTATCCGTTCTTTTTCGCTTTTAGCTTTAGCTTAAGCGCCGGACTAAAGTTTCGGTTACGCCCTTGTTCAAACGAATCCGCTGCCGAAAGACTGATTACCAAACCAACCGCTAGAATCATCACTAGCGAAATTTTGAACTTCTTCGTATTGAACACAATGTTTTCCTCGTTTTATCCTTGTCGCAAAGAAATTTCATCGATGCGGGTTAATAACGGTCGCCCTGATTCCCCACCCGCCGGTGCTGTGACCTGTAACCGTTCGCGTGGTCCGGTAGATTCCTGCTTTATCAAGATCTTTTTTGCGAATCTGCAAACTTTGCGTATTGCCGCCTTTCATATCTACCACCCCACTCGAGACAAGTTGCAGCGGAACAATCTCGTTTTCGCTGAGGCCATTCAATCCCCTGACTTCAATGGCAACGGTTGTTTTTTCGCCACGCTTTAGATTCAGTTTTGGTGAACTTAACTCGATCCCGATCACGCGAGACATCAGCTTCTGTTCTTTGCCGTTTTCTTTGATCGTGAACTCAACCGACCCAATCAGATCTGCGGGAACCCTAAAAAGACACGAGCGCGGCGATTCGGCTATGATTCTCAAGTTCGTGCCGCCGGTTTGAAGTTTCGTATTGCCGCCAATCCCGTCAAAATTGCCCGTAATTTTTACCGGGCTCCCGGTTTGAATATACGGCGATATCAGCCGGCTAGTGAGCATTTCGGGGACGCGAGGCAATTGCTCCCGCTTAAAATTAAATTGCCCCAAATCTATCGGTATACCGGTGTTGTCATCGTCACGAGTCACTATGATTGTGAAAAAATATTGCTTTGCCGGCACATCCGGAACGCTCAAATGGATATCAGTTGGGGAAGCAGGAGTTGGCGCTGCGGAAGATTTATAATCATCTGCCGGATCAAGTTTCGGCGTCCGCCAGATCGAAGGCGAAAATTCGAATACTCGCGGTTGATACTCTTCGTCGAAATAGAGTTTTCCTTTCACAATAGGGCCCGACATTCCCGGTTCCGGTACAAGCGGTTCCGGGTCTACACGCGGTGGCGCCGGCGAGAATTCAACTCCATATTTCGAAACCTCATCTTTGTTTTTCTCGCGTTCGACTTCGGTTGTACCGTACGGTTCGGCAGTTACGGTCCCCGTGATCGTATCGCCGGGACGGATATCGTTCGGCAATGTAATTTTGATTGCTCCGACACCGGGCACCTCAATTTCAACGCCTATCGGGCCGTCGATCGAGTCTCCCTCGTCGACTTCCCATTCGATGTCGTCACGTGGTTTGGAGGCTTTGTTCTTCTTCTTTATTTCCTGGACCCGTTTTTCAACCTCATCCCCTTCCGGAAAACGCTCCTCCAAAAGTTTCTTTAGTCTTTTTGCACGTTCTTCAGGTGTTTCCTTGGGTGGCGGCGCGGAAACCGGATCAACAGGTGTGCCTATCGGCACGGGGGTTGGCGAGGGTGTCGGGGTCGGAGTACTGTTTGGCATACGAATATTCGGACCCGGTGTTGGAACAGGTGTCGGAAGAGGCTTGATTCCGCCAATGAGAAGCTTTTCGAGAGTATCGAGGTCATAACAAACAGACGGGTTTCGGGAAAGAAGGTCCTGCAAAAACTTGAATCGAAGTTCATACACAAAGCGATCGATGACCGGATCGCCGGACGGCATATAAGCCGATATCAAAATTTGTCGGCCCCTAGCCCTCAAATAAACCTGATTTAAGAGCTCCCGGCACTCATTTTCAAATTGGACCTGAGCATTCGGGACTTGCGCGGAAGATGGCGGCAAAGTCAAAAACATTGACATACACGCCAGCAGCAAAAGACAGCCAAGCGATACATGGACGATTCGATTTTTCATCTAATTCTCTCCGTTCATTCAAGACTTAACGGAAATCTCAAAAACGAGACAAACGATGATCTGCGTCCTTCCGTTTGTAAGTCGACCGAAACAGAACTTCGATAGTGCGCTTTAAGCGACCCGCTAAATTCCGCGGCAATTTCGCAGGAGCGGCGTTTCTTATCCGTTTAGAAGTCGTATTGGAACCTTGGCTCGATCTTCACTTCACCGGAGCCGTGCTCTTTGACGTCGTCTGAAGCCTTTCGGCTCCAACCGTCGATCTGTCGGATTTTGTATCTGACGCCGATTGTCCACTCATCGAGATCGTTCTTGCCTTTGTTCAATAAGTCTTGCGCCTTCTTCACTGGTTGCTGTGGTGGCGCCTTTGCTTCAGTGTCGGAGCCTAACGAGTCGAGCTGTTTCTCCAACTCGTCCAGTCTCTTCTTAAGGTCGTCGGCTTGCTTTCTCAGCTTCCCCATGCAACCGGTATATAAATCCACCCAGGAACGGTAGGCTTTTGCCCAAATGTCCCACTCCTCCTTTGAAGAGCCGGCCGGCGGTCGCTCCTCTTTGAAAAACTGCTGAAATTCGGCAAAGCTTTCATCGCAACGCTCGAGCTGGTTCAAGGTCCGGTTGTAGGCAGCGAAGGTCGCATCGTAGGCTTCTTCAAGGCTCTGCGCGTTAACAACTCCGCCCCCGGCCAAACCAAGACAAGGCAGACAAGCAATTGCAAGCAGAAGCAGGCGCACTACTGGCATGGTCTAATTCCTTTCAGAAAAATCAGATTCAGCAGGTCTGAATCATGTTGATTGGATCGGTCCCTGGCGGCCGTCGGCCGGACTTGCGGCGGGTGACAAGCGTGCACTCCAAAAAAACATGCGATTCCGGACTCGGCCCGTAACAGCCGTTCGCTTGCCGTCAATTGAACTCGATGTTGAGATTGTGGTTGCCGGGCTTGGTGCTTATCATCTCAACGGTGACACGCTCTCCCGCGGAAAGATTTGCCGACTCCTTAAAGACAACGGTAGGTGACGTGCTGGTGTCTCCCTCGACTTCGTAATCTCTCGGGGGCTCGAGTGTTCGAGTCTGGCGGCCAAACTTATCCAGCACCGTAACCTTATGAACTGTCAGTCCGCCTGTGCGGTCCTTCTTGTCCTTGAGGATGTTACCCCTCGTTGTTTTTGCAGTGGGTTCGCCGGCCGCAGTCGCCGTGCCGCTTTCAATGGCGGCGTTAGCGCCGATAGCGCAAACCGCGAGGGTTATCGCGAGCAACAAGGAAATCTTTCGTCTGCTATTCATGTGTGTGCTCCTCTCCTTTCTAATTGTTAGGGTTTCTGAATCTCACCTTTGAAGCGAACCAGATGGTTTCGCTGGAATCCACTGCCTCTGACGACCTCCGCCACGCAGTACTTTTCCTCGCTGATCTTCACCTTCAACGAACCAATTTTTCGATCCGGCGTGCCCAGGGTTTGTCCAGTTTCCGGATCAACCAGCGCCGCCTGTTGATCGTAAACGTCGAACTCCACGCCCGGTTGTATGCCCTGCTCAGCGCCGGCGTTGATGTAGATCAGACTTTCGCGGACATCGATGATGCGTCCGGACCAGGGCACACTCTTCAGGTCGGCCAGGAGCGCGGCGACAATGCCGCTGATCGCTTCGCGCGACGCGTGGCCGAGCGGTGTGTTCTGGTAACCCGAGACACTGAACTGCTGGTCACCTCTGGCCAGCTCCGCGTTTGCTCCCGTCATCGACGACTTTCCTTCCGCACGCTTCGAAAAGAGCACTTCGCCGGTGACCGTATCGACGAGTCGGATATCGAGAGCGACCATCGCGGTCACGCGTTCCGAGTTTGCTCGCACCGTTTTTAAGAGCTTCAGCTTGCCGCCCAGGCTGGTTTGGTTGTAGGTGAATTCGGTGATGTCGCCGGTAATAATCATCTGCGCGCCGATTATTTTTGCCCGCGCAGCCGCCGTTTCGGAATTGATCCGCCCGGAGGCGCCAAAGTCCTGCTCAGCAGTGACCTGCTTAATGGCCGCGCGCTCAAGGACGATGAAGCGATCGGTCTTCACAAGTTCGGTCGTAAGCATTTCGGTCAGACCGAGCGCAAATTCGGCGGGCGCCGGCAGAGGTATGGTGGTGGTGCGCGAATCGCGATCCTTCTTCACGGTTTCCTTGAAAGCAGAACCGGAAAAGTCCATCACGGCTATTCGAGCCTTGGGCCCGGTCCACCGATGCGGCGCAGTCTGACCAACCGCCGCCCCGGCAAACATTGAAGCGAGCTGCACGCTGACGACGAGTATCATCAGCGTGCGAGGCTTTCTCTCTGGATGGTAAGCGGCAAAAGTCAACGCGCCTGTACCTCCCCGAATGAAAAGATTTGGGCCGAGTGATCGCGGTTGTTTGCTTAGCGCCCCTTTGTCTTTTCCCTGATCCCCTCCAACATTTTCTTCACATCCGGACCTTCGCTGATCGTGATGTTGTCGGGTATCGCAAACTTGTCGACAGGGATGCCTGCGTTCGCCTGAAAGCGCGTGGCATTGCTTGTCATTGTCATCCCGGCCATCGTGACTTCAGTTCGCAACGTGACGCCGTTCCAGACGCAACTCCTACTACTCATTTGTTTCAGTACCCAAATCTCGCAGGGCTGACCCGCAACGGTGTCGCTGCCGCTTTTTTCTCCACCCATGTTGCGCATCATCTCTTCGCCAACTTCGGTCATTGTTTGACCTTTTTTCTAGCGGCTTCAATAAATTGCGACAACACAGTGTTCTTGATTTTGGTGCCGGTGCGACTTTCGAGATCGATGTTGTATATCCAGTCGCCGTCCATGATGGAGAGCTTAGTTTCCTTGCGACTGAGCCCGGCAATCGACAACTCGGTATTCGTGTACTTCGCCTCCCGCCAACCCCAGCGATCGAAATAAACCGTCTCCGTTCCTTTCTGCATACCGGACATTTCGTATTCGACGATGCCGGATTCGACCTGATAGCGCTTTGGATAACCAGAGGTTTCGGTAGCCGGCCGGCTACCGTCAGAGCTAGTTCGGGCGCCGATATCCTCACCCGCCGGTTTCTGACAGGCCGTCGCCACCAAAAGAATCAGGATCGCGCCAATCAATGTGGTTCGTTTCATATCCGGTCCTCATTGGTGATAAGAATTTTGTGTGGCAACCGGGCAGCACTTGAAGGTTCTACTCTAAACACCTCTTGACGGGGCACCGGCTTACGAAAAACCAGCGCCCGACTCACAAGAAGGCGGTTTTCTGGTCTTGCTTCTCTACAACAGACAGTTTTTGTAATTTGGAGTTTTTTTTGAGGCGTGTGTTTAGCGGGCGCTTCCCACGAGTATGAAGGGTGCCCAATAACGAGGATGTCGCCGGTCGTGGTTTACGGCTCCAACGCCGGCAGAGAACGCCTCGCCGCTTAGGACTGCGCGCTGAGTTGCCGCGAGGGCCTCAACCTTGTTCTCGTGCTCCAGCCGCCGGTAGTAGGTCTTCATAAATTCCAGCGTCGGGCGGTCGCTTACCGGGAAAAGGCTTGCCAGCACGCTGCGCGAGCCCGCATGCAGAAACGCCTCGATTAGGCCGACTCGATCTGTCTCCGTCGCAGGCGAACCGCTACTGGAAACGCTGCGACCGGTTTCGCAGGCACTGAGCGTTACCAGGTCAGCGGTCAGATGCAGCTCGAATATTTCGCGGGCGGTCAGATCTCCGTCGTCCTCCGCAGTGGGCTCCAGCAGAATGCGGGATAGCAAAGGCATGTCCGGCTCGAAGATTCCATGGGTCGCCAGATGTATGTGAGTGGCGTGCGGAGCTAACTGCTTAAAACGGCTTTCGCTGGCTTCGGTTTCCGTAAAGCGCATAGCCTCGCCGAGGTTCGCAATTGTCTTAACTTCGTCAGTCGCAAACTCCAGCGGCGGCTCGCCAGCCAATTTCGCTTTGTTTCTTCCCAAAGCCAACAGCAGCGGCTTCCGATCCAGCGAGCGGTCCGGGGAGATGTTCTGTTGATGCAGGAAGGTCGCCGAGGGGACGCGAAACAAAGCGTAGTCTTCGATCAGGAATCGATCGTTACCAAATTGGCGGAGCAGGGCAGCGAACGGAATGTCATGAAGAAAGCCATAAGGAATCAGCGCTAGCCGCCGAGCTTGACCCAGGGCGCCGGTTTCCTCCAGCGGAGCGATCAAGGCTTGATGCAGCTTGCGAGCGGCCGGCCTCCAGCTTTGGTCCGCGGCAGCTTCGCCCGGACTGAATACCAAAGACTGGAACAGGTTGGCCCTTTCGAGTAGTTGTGCCCTGCCCTCAGGCAATAGGATTCCTGCGACGCGATCATGTCTCACCACGAGGGCAAATACTTTGTCGCCGGCGACTACGTATTCCACCAGGGCAATCGCTGGATCAAGGTCCCTTTGCAAGTCGTGGAGTTCTACTGGACGAGCGGTGCGTACGATCTCGTAACGCGAACGGTCCAGTTGTCTTTTGAGCACCAGGTCTTCGTAATCGCTGTAGGCCGCCGAGCGCGCCGCGGCCGAAATCCGCAAGCGCGTCGAGGAAGGCGCCGCCGCCGCCCGCACCTGGGCCGTCGACCACGGCCAGCAGCTGCGCGGCCAGGTCGCCGAGCGTCCGCTCGCCGCCGTCGGCGTATCGGCCGGCGCGGCCTTCGCCGCCGGTCTGGTGCTGGGCGTCCTGCTCGCCTCTTCGCGCCGCTAGACGCCGCACACCGATTCAGACGGCCCGCCCGGGCGACCGGGCGGGCCGTTTTCGTTCCGCCCGATCCTGAGAGGCTGGGCCTAGAGCGGCAGCCTCGCGTCGCGCGCAGGCCGCCGCCGGGCCGGTTGACCAGGGTGACGTCGCCGCCGTGGGCGCGGGCGATCGAGCGCACCACCGCCAGGCCCAGGCCGATGCCGCCGGTCTCGCGGCTGCGCGACGGCTCGCCGCGATAGAAGGGCTCGAACACCCGCTCCGCGTCGCTTCGGCGGGATGCCCGGGCCGTCGTCGTCGATCTCGACCACCGCGTCGGCCGTCCTCGCGGAAGACCCGGGCGCGGGCCCGGCCGCCGAACTTCACGGCGTTCTCGAGCAGGTTGGTGACCAGCCGGCGCAGCGCCATCGGGTCGCCCTCGAGCACCACCTGCTGCGCCGGCTCGACCTCGACGTCGGCGCCGGTCTCGGCCATCTCGTCGCACAGGCTCTCGACCAGCGACGACAGCTCCAGCGGCGTCCGCTCGGCCGCGCTGGCTGGCGTCGCGCACGAAGGCCAGGGTCGCCGGCGATCATCGCCTCCATCTGGTCGATGTCGGCGGCCATCTTGGTCCGCGGATCCTCGGGCGACGTTCTCGATGCGGAAGCGCAGGCGGGTCAGCGGCGTGCGCAGGTCGTGGGCGATGGCGCCGACCATGGCGGTGCGGTCCTCGACGTAGCGGCGCAGCCGCTCCTGCATGTCGTTGAAGGCGCGGCCGGCGACGCCGATCTCCGGCGGGCCCTTGCAGCTCCAGCGGCGGCGCGCGCGGGGTCGCGGCCCAGCCGCTCGGCGGCCTCGGCGAAGGCGGCGATCGGGGCGGGAGAGCCGCCGGGCGAACAGATAGGCGACCGGCGCCAGGGCCAGGACGCTGACAGCACGAACCAGAGCAGGATCCGCTGCTGCCAGGCGTCGAGCAGGCCGACGCCGGTCTTCCGGCCGCGACCATCGCCGCCAGCGGCCGTCGGGCTGCTGCACGCCGACCTCGAAGGGGCCGAGCAGGAAGTGGTCCTCCGCGTCCGGCGCGGCGCTGCTGTCGCCGCAGCGGTCGCGCACGCATGCGGACCACGCTGGCGGTCGCGGACTGGCGCCGCGTGGCCGGCGCAGCGAGACCCGCACGCGGTCGCCGGGCACGCCCAGCTGCGCGCGCCAGCTCGCCGCCCAGCGATGCGGCGCTCCAGCGGCTCGCGCCGGGCGGCGCGGTTCGCGGCGGGCGCGGCGCGCTGCACCACCAGCGGCGCTGGCCGCCGTTCCGGACGGTCGACGGCTGGCCGCGCCTGCAGCGCGCGCGACCGACCTCGCTGAGCCGGTAGATGTCCGGCGGCGGCGGCGGCAGGTCGAACACGATCGAGCAGGTTGATCACCTGGGCGGCCACCAGGCTGATCACCGACCAGGGCCAGCAGCCTGGACGAACAGCGAGGTCGCGTCGGCCGAGCGGCTGCGGGGCCGGGCGCGCTTCGCGTCACCGGCGCTGCACCTTGGCCGTGAACATGTAGCCCTCGTTGCGGATGGTGCGGATCAGGTCCTGCCGCCGCCGCCGTCGTCCAGCTTGCGCGCGCAGGCGGCTGATCTGCACGTCGATGGCGCGGTCGAAGGCGTCGCTGTCGGGCCCGCGGGCGAGGTCCAGCAGCTGGTCGCGGGTCAGCACCCGCTGCGGCCGCTCGACGAAGGCGCGCAGCAGCGAGAACTCGCCGCCCGACAGGTTGACCACCACGCCCGTCGGGGAGCGCAGCTCGCGGCGCACCAGGTCGAGCCGCCAGCCGGCGAACTCGCAGTCGGCGCCCAGCTCGCCCGCCTGCGGCGCGCGGCTCGCCGCGCCGGCGCAGCACGGCGCGGACGCGGGCCAGCAGCTCGCGCGGATTGCAGGGCTTGGGCAGGTAGTCGTCGGCGCCGAGCTCCAGGCCGACGATGCGGTCGGTCTCCTCGCCCATGGCCGACTGAGCATGATGATCGGCGGCCCGCCGCTCGCGGCCAGCCGGCGGCAGATGGCCAGGCCGTCCTCGCCCGGCAGCATGACGTCCAGCACGATCAGGTCGACCGGCCCGCGCTGGCCAGCGCCGCGGTCCAGCCCGCGCGCGTCGGCGGCGGTCTCGACCTCGATAGCCGTGCCGGCCGCAGGAAGTCGGGCACCACGTCGCGGATGCCGGGATCGTCGTCGACGACGAGGATGCGCGCGGGCGGAGCGGCGCGCTCTGCAGCCACTGTCATCGGCGATAGTCCATGGTCTGATCCATGCGGGCTCGTGCATCCTACTGGCGTCATGCACTTCAGTGATCACAGCGCACCGTGGCCGCGGCGAATTGTCTGGTCTGCAACTAGACCGCCACATGGGCCCCTCCGCCATTCTGCGCAAGGCGTCGGGGATCACGCGCCAGACGGGCGTTGCGGTTCGTCGCAGAGCGCAGTCTGGTTCATCTCCCGCGCGGCGCTTCGCCGGGCCGCGAGGGGCGCGCTGATCGCCACATGAAGCTGTTCACCAAGAAGCCGATCGACGTGCTGCTCGCCCAGGCGAACGAGGAGGGCGAGCACACCCTCAAGCGCGGCCTGGGGCCGGCTCGCTGACCTGCTCGGCATCGGCGGCGTCATCGGCGCGGGCATCTTCGTCCTGACCGGCCAGCAGGCGGCGATCAACGCCGGCCCGGCCATCGTCCTGTCCTTCGTCCTGGCCGGGCGTCGTCTGCGCCTTCGCGGCCCTGTGCTACGCCGAGCTGGCCTCGATGATCCCGGTCGCCGGGCTCGGCCTACACCTACACCTACGCCACCCTCGGCGAGTTCTTCGCCTGGCTGATCGCCTGGGACCTGATCCTCGAATACGGCATCGCCGCCGCCACCGTGTCGGCCGGCTGGTCGGCTACTTCAACGCGGCATGCTGAGGGGCTTCGGCATCGACCATGCCGACGGCCTGGAGCCACGGCGCCCTATCACCTTCGACGGCCAGCGCCATCGGTCGCCACCGGGCGCCTATCCTGAACCTGCCGGCCATGGTCATCGTCGCCCTGATGGGCTGCGGTCCTGATCGCCGGCATCACCCAGAGCAAGATCGTCAACAACCTGATCGTCAGCCTGAAGGTGGTGCATCGTGCTGGCGGTGATCGGCTTCGGCTTCGCCTATGTGAACCCCGAGCTCTGGCAGCCGCTGATCCCGCCGCAACGTGCCGCCGACCCCGGACGACCCGCACGGCCACTTCGGCTGGCGCGGCATCGCCGCGGCGGCCAGCGTCATCTTCTTCGCCTACATCGGCTTCGAGGCGGTCTCGACCGCGGCCCAGGAGGCCAAGAACCCGCAGCGGACCATGCCGATCGGCATCCTCGCTGTCGCTGGGCATCTGCACCGTCCTCTACATCCTGATGGCCCTGGTGATCACCGGCCTCGCCCCCTACCGGACCCTCAACAACCCGGCCCCGGTCGCCACCGCCCTGGCCGCCATCCCGGGCCTCGGCCTGGCTGCGCCAGGTGGTCAACATCGGGGTCGCGGTCGGCCTCGGCTCGACCATCCTGTCGCTGCTCTACGGCCAGTCGCGCATCTTCTACGCCATGAGCCGCGACGGCCTGCTGCCGCCCGCTGTTCGGCAAGGTGAACCCGCAAGACCCGCACGCCGGTCTGGGGCACGGTGATCACCGCGCGCCGGCGCCGGCCTGCTCGGCGGCCTGTTCCCGATCAAGATCCTGGGCGAGCTGGTGTCGATGGGCACGCTGCTGGCCTTCGGCCTGATCTGCGTGCGGCGTGCTCTACCTGCGGGTCAAGCAGCCCGAGCCTGCAGCGCGCGCTTCAAGACGCCGTTGGTCTGGGTGACCGCGCCCGCCGGGCGTCGCTCGGCTGCGCCTTCCTGATCTACAAGCCTGCCGGCCGAGACCTGGCCGCGGCTGGTCATCTGGATGGCCATCGGCCTGGCGGTCTACTTCGGCTACGCCTACTGGCACTCGCGCTACCACGAGACAGAAGCTGGCCGCGGCGCGCGCCGCGGATACGGCGTTTGAGCGGTCGGCGGGCGATGCTGCCGATCCACGACGGCCCTGCCCGACGCTGAAGGCGGCGCTGGCGAGCGCGCCAGCCGCCGTGCTGGTCGCGCCGCCGGGCGCCGGCAAGACCACGGTCGTGCCGCTGGCGCTGCTGGACGAGCCCTGGGTCGGCGGGCGGCAAGCTGATCGTGCTGGAGCCCCGCCGGCTGGCCGCCCGCGCCGCCGCCGCGCGCATGGCCGCGACCCTGGGCGAGCCGGTCGGCGAGACCGTCGGCTTCCGCGTGCGGATGCAGTCGAAGGTCTCGGCCCGCACCCGCGATCGAGGTGGTCACCGAGGGCGTCTTCACCCGCATGATCCTGGACGACCCGGCGCTGGAGGGCGTCGCCGGCGTGCTGTTCGACGAGTTCCACGAGCGCAGCCTCGACGCCGACCTCGGCCTGGCCCTGGCGCGCGACGCGCAGGCGCTGCTGCGCGAGGACCTGCGCCTGCTGGTGATGTCGGCGACCCTCGACGGCGCGCGCGGTCGCCGCGCCTGCTGGGCGACGCGCCGGTGATCGAGAGCCAGGGCCGCGCCTTCCCGGTCGAGACCCGCTACCTCGGCCGCGACCCGGCGCGCGCGGATCGAGGACCAGGTCGGCCCGCGCCGTGCGCAAGGCCCTGGCCGAGGAGACCGGCAGCGTGCTGGTCTTCCTGCCGGGCCAGGGCGAGATCCGCCGCACCGCCGAGCCGGCTGGCCGAGCGCGCTGCCGCGACCCGGCGTCGATCCTCGCCCCGCTCTACGGCGCCCTGGACGCCGCGCGAGCAGGACCGCGCCATCGCGCCCGCGCCGGCCGGCCGGCGCAAGGTGGTGCTGGCCACCTCCATCGCCGAGACCAGCCTGACCATCGAGGGCGTGCGGGTGGTGATCGACTGCGGCCTGGCCGCGCGTGCCGCGCTACGATCCGGCCAGCGGCCTGACCCGGCTGGAGACCGTGCGGGTCAGCCGCGCCGCCGCCGACCAGCGCCGCGGCCGGGCCGGGCGCACCGAGCCGGGCGTCTGCTACCGCCTGTGGGACGAGCCGGAGACCCGCGCGCTGCCGCCCTTCGCCGGCCCGGAAATCCTGGAGGCCGACCTGTCCGGCCTGGCCCTCGACCTGGCCCGCTGGGGCGCGCAGGACGCCGACGGGCCTGGCCTTCCTCGACCCGCCGCCGGCCGGCGCCTTCGCCGAGGCGCGGGCGCTGCTGGAGCGGCTGGAGGCGCTGGACGAGCGACGGCGCGCTGACCGCCCACGGCGCGGCGCTGGCCCGACCTGCCGCTGCCGCCGCGCCTGGCCCACATGGTGCTGGCGGGCGCCGCCGACGGGCCAGGCCGCGCGCGCCGCCGCGCATCGCCGCCCTGCTGACCGAGCGCGGCCTCGGCGGGACCGGACGCCGACCTGCGCCACCGGCTGGAGCGGTTCGACGCGCGACCGCTCGCCCCGCGCCCGCGACGCCCGCACGCTGGCCGACCGCTGGGCCGGGCCGCCGGGCGGCGCGGGCAGGGCGAGGCCGCTCGGCGACGGCCTGCTGCTGGCCGCCGCCTATCCCGAGCGCATCGCCCAGGCGCGCGGCAAGCCCGGCGAGTTCCGGCTGGCCAGCGGCCGCGGCGTCTTCATCGAGCCGCACCGACGCCCTGGCGCGCGAGCCCTGGCTGGCGGTGGGCGAACTGGGCGGCGGCGCGGCGCGCGACCGCATCCTGCTGGCCGCGCCGCTCGACGCAGGCCGAGCTGCTGGCGGCCTTCGCCGACCAGCTCGACGACCGAGGACCGGCTGGAGACCGACGCGCGACGGCCGGCTGCGCGCCAAGCGCGCTGACGCGGCTCGGGCGCGCTCGTGCGTCGAGGAGCGGCTGGTCGACAAGCCCGACCCGGCCGCTGATCGCCGCGCGCCCTGCTGGACCGAGGTGCGCGCGCGAGGGCCTGGCGGCCCTGCCGTGGGGCGAGGCGGCAGCCGGCCTGCGCGCCCGGCGTCGCCTTCCTGCGCGCGCTGGACGGCGAGGCCTGGCCCGACCTGTCCGACGCGGCGCTGCTGGCGCCGGCTCGACGACTGGCTGGCGCCGCTGCTGGCCGGCGCGCTCGGCGCTGGCCGCAGCTCAGCCCGACGCAGCTCGACGGCGCCCTGCGCGACCCTGATCCCCTGGGAGCTGCAGCGCCGCCTCGACGCGCGAGGCGCCCGCCGCGCTTCGACCGCGCCCGACCGGCATCAGCGCCGCCATCGACTACGCCGCCGAGGGCGGGCCGCGGGTCGAGGTGCGGGTGCAGGAGCTGTTCGGCCTGGCCCGCCACCCGACCGTCGCCGGCGGCCGCGTCCCGCTGACCCTGGCGCTGCTGTCGCCGGCGCACCGGCCGATCCAGGTGACCAAGGACCTGCCGGGCTTCTGGACAGGGCTCGTGGAAGGACGTGCGCACCGACATGCGCGGCCGCTATCCCCGGCACCCCTGGCCGGAGAACCCGCTGGAGGCCGCGCCGACCACGCGGGCCAAGCCGCGCGGGACCTGAGCCTCGCCCAGCGGCGTTGCGTAATTCGCTGATCGTGATTCCCTGTCGTTGAGCAGGGAGTGGGATCGATGGCGGTGAAGCGTACGGGCCAGATGAGCTTGGTGGAGGCTCTGATGCCGGCGGGGATCGGGCGCAACGAGCGGCTGGAGCGGCTGACCACGCTGGTGAAGTGGTATCGGCTTCGAGCAGATCCTGGCCCGGCTGCGCGACGACGGCCCCGGCCGCCCGGCCTATCCGCCGCTGCTGATGTTCAAGGCGCTGCTGCTGCAGTCGTTGTACGGGCTGTCGGACGCCGAGCTGGAGGACGCGCTGAACGACCGGCTGTCGTTCCGGCGCTTCGTCGGCCTGGGCCTGGAGGAGGCCGCGCCGGACCACACCACCATCTGCCGGCTGCGCAACCGGCTGGTCGAAGCCGGCCTGCTGGACAGGCTGTTCGGCGAGCTGGAGCGGCAGCTGGACAAGGCCGGGCTGATCCTGCGGCGCGGGACCATGCTGGACGCCACCCTGATCGAGACCGCAGCGGCCTCCCGACCGCCGCGCGACCACGCCGGCCTCGATCCGGACGCCGGCTTCGCCAAGCGCTCGGGCAAGCCGGGCTCGACCTACGGCTACAAGGCCCACGTCGGGGTCGACGACGGCTTCGGGATCATCCGCCGGGTGATCACCACGCCGGCCAACGTCAACGACACCACGCCTGCCGATGAGCTGATCTGCGGCGACGAGGCGGCGGTCTACGCCGACGCCGCCTACCATACCCATGGCCGCGAGCGGGCGCTCAGGGCCCGGGGCGTCAAGGCCAGGCTGATGCGCCGGCCCAACAAGCACCATCCTGTCCTGCCGCCCCGGCTGAAGCAGCTCAACCGGCTGATCGTCGAGGCGTCGCGCGGCGGTGGAGACCACCTTCGCCACCTGGAAGCGGCGCATGGGCCTGGACGCCATCCGCTACCTCGGCCTGGCCAAGGCTGCCGGCCAGGTGCTGCTCGCCGCCATGGCCTTCAACCTGCGCCGCTGGGTCACCGTGGCGGCGGCCTGACCAGCGCGCCAAAGTACGTCGCGAAACCGCGACCTCGACGGCCCGGCGACCCGGCCAGGACCTCACGGAGCGGCCCCGGCGAGCCGCCGACCAACACCGCACGGCCGCCACGATCGAGACGGTCGCCCGCGGGCAAGACGGCTAGCCCGTCACCGCGTAGATCATGATCCCCGTGGCCACCGACAGGTTCAGGCTGTCGGCGCGGCCGCGCATGGGGATCTTGACGTTGACGTCGCAGGCGGCGGCCAGGTCGGCGGTCAGGCCCTGCCTGCTCGTTGCCCATCAGGATCAGGGCCGGGCTGCGGTAGTCGGCGTCGCGGTAGTCCGACGGTGGCGGTCAGCAGGGTGCCGACCACCGAGCCCGGCCAGGCCTGCGCGCCAGGCCAGGAACTCGGCCTCGGTGCGCCTGACGATGCGGCACGGCGAAGATCGAGCCCATGGTCGCGCGCACCGCCTCGACCGAATAGGGATCGCAGCAGTCGCCGACCAGGATCACCCCGCCGCAGCCGGCCGCGTCGGCGGTGCGGATGATGGTGCCCGAGGTTGCCGGGGTCGCGCACCTGCTCCAGCGCCACCCAGCAGGGCGCGGTCGCGGGCTCGATGGTCGGCCAGCGGCGTGAAGACCTGCTCGAAGACGCCGACCACCGTCTGCGGATTGTCGCGCCGGCGAGATCTTCTCGAGGATGTCGTGGGTGACCTCGATCGACCTCGCCGCCGGCCGCCACGCGTCGCGTCGCGGCGCGCGGTCGCAGCAGCGGATGCGGCCGCGCGTCCTCGCCGACCAGCAGCAGGATCGCGGCGCGCGGTCCTGGCTCGACCGCCTCGGTGACGATCTTCAGCCCCTCGGCCAGGAACAGGCCGCGTCTCCTCGCGCTCCTTGCGCATGTGCAGGGCGCGCACGGCCTTGACCGTGTCGTTGGTCAGGGAGGTGATCAGCGCGGTCGCTCATGCGGCGACCAGCGCGCGAAGAAGGACAGGCCGATCGCGCGGCCGTCCGGCCCGTCCTCGGCCAGGGCCAGTTCGCCCCAGTCGATGCGGCCGCCGCGGCCCGCCAGTGGCCTCGGCCATCAGGTGGCGCCAGCGACAGGCCGGAGATGCGCGCGGCGTAGGCGTTGAGCAGCAGGAAGGAGGCGTCGTCCGACAGCAGTGCGGCGCAGTAGGCCGAGCAGCTCGGGCAGGTCCTCGAACAGCCGCCAGACCTCGCCCGTCGGGCCGCGGCCGTACTTCGGCGGGTCGAGGATGATCCCGTCGTAGTTCGAGCCGCGCCGGACCTCGCGCTGCGACGTATTTGCGGGCGTCCTCGACGATCCAGCGGATCGGGCGGTCGGCCAGGCCCGACAGCGCGGCGTTCTCGCGCGCCCAGGCCGACCGCCTTCTTGGAGGCGTCGACGTGGGTGACCTCGGCGCCCGGCCGCGGCGCAGACCAGGCTGGCGACGCCGGTGTAGCCGAACAGGTTCAGCACCTGCGGCGGCTGGCCGGCCGGCGCGGACGCGCTGCGTCCAGCCAGTCCCAGTTGGCCGCCTGCTCGGGGAAGAAGGCGAGGTGGCGGAAGGCGGTGAAGCGGCCGTTGAAGCGGCACGTCGCCCCAGGCCAGCGGGAAGCTCTCCGGCGGCCGGCCCGGCGAAGCGCCAGCGGCCGGCGTCCTCCTCGTCGGTCGGGATCGAAGACGGCGTCGGCGTTGTCCCAGGCCGCCTCGGGCAGGCGCGGCGCCCACAAGCACTGCGGCTCGGGCCGCACCACCGGTGAAGCGGCCGTAGCGCTCCAGCTTCCGGCCGTCGCCGCAGTCCAGCAGGGCGTAGTCGGCCCAGCCTGGGTGCGCAGGGTTTCGGGCTGGGGCGCCAGGGGGGGAAGGGCCGTGCTCACCCGCGGGGCTTTAGGCGAGGCGGCCGCGCCCGTCCAGCGCTGGCCCGCGCGGTCGCGAGCTGGGCCGCACGCTGAACTTGATCGCGCGGACGCGAAGCATTCTCAAGTTCAGTTCGGCTTTACCTCGGTGCCAATTCTGCTTTAGTTGCGCTGGGCGGGCTCAGCTTGGCCCGCTTATAGGTGGGGGTGAGGCCGAGTGAGTGTCGTAGTAGAGAAGGCCGCCAAATCCGGGCGAAAAGCAAAGGGGGACGGATACCTCCGGCGCGCGGAAATCTTGCAGGCGGCCGAAGCGTTATTTGTTCGTGAGGGCTACCACGGCGCCACCATCCGCAAGATCGCGCAGGACGTCGGGCTTTCGTCGACCGCCCTGTACATGCACTTCCGCGACAAGAGCGAGATCCTCGTCGAGATCTGCGGCAAGACCTTCTCCCACCTGCGCACCGACCAACGAGGAGATCGCCGCCCTGCCGCTGCCGCCGCTGGAGCGGGTGCGGCGGATGCTCGAGGCCTATATGCAGTTCGGGCTGCGCCAATCCCAACGCCTACCTGGTCGTGTTCGAGCGCTCCGCCGACGTCTCGCCGGAAAAGCAGGCCGTGCTCAACACCCTCGGGCCACCAGATGTCGGAGCCCTTCACGCGCGGTGCTGCAGGACCTCGCCAACGAGAAGCGCGCTGCGCTGCTCGGTCGGCGAGGCGGGCCACACCTGCTGGGTCGCCTGCCACGGCCTGATCTCGCTGACCGTCAACCACCCGAAGCTCGACTGGTCGGCGCCGCCGGAGCGGATGACCGAGGTCATGCTGGACACCCTGCTCAACGGGCTCATCGCCCAATGACGCCTGACGGTCCCGGCCCAGGCCGGGCCGACCTTCGAGGACGTCGCCGAGGCGGCGGCTGTCCTGCGAAGGCCAGGCCGTCCGGACGCCGCTCCTGCGCGCCGACGCCCTGGACGCGGCCGTGCGGCGGCCGCGTGTTCGTCAAGGCCGAGTGCCTGCAGCGCACCGGCTCGTTCAAGTTCCGCGGCGCCTACAACCGCATCAGCCGCCTGACGGCCGAGGAGCGCCGCCGCGGCGTCGTCGCCTTCTCGTCCGGCAACCACGCCCAGGGCGTGGCCGCGGCGGCGCGGCTGGTCGGCTGCCCGGCCGTCATCGTCATGCCGGCCGACGCGCCGGCGGTGAAGATCGAGGCCACCCGCGGCTATCGGCGCCGAGGTGGTGACCTACGACCGCTACACCCAATCCCGCGAGGCCATCGCCGCCGAGATCGCCGCACGAGCGCGGCGCGGTCGATCGTGCCGCCCTTCGACGACCTCCACGTCATCGCCGGCCAGGGCACCGTCGGGCTGGAGGCGGCCGCGCAGCTGGAGGCGGCGGGCGCGCGCGCCGACCTGCTGGTCTCGCCCGCGTCGGGCGGCGGGCTGATCGCCGGCATCGCCCTGGCCTTCGAGCGCGCTGTCGCCCGGGCACCGCCGTCTACACCGTCGGAGCCGGCGGGCTTCGACGACCACGCCCGCAGCCTGGCGGCCGGCGAGCGCGCTCGCCAATGCGCCCGGCGGGCCCAGCCTCTGCGACGCCCTGATGGCGCCCGCAGCCGGGAGATGCTCACCTTCGCCGATCAACCGGCCGCGCCTGGCGGGCGGCGTTGCGGTCGACGCGACGAGGAGGCTCTGGCGGCCATGGCCTTCGCCTTCCGCCACCTCAAGCTCGTGCTCGAGCCGGGCGGCGCCACGGCCTGGCCGCCCTGCTTAGCGGTCGGCTGAAGCTCGAAGGCCGCACCGCCGTGGTGGTCGCCTCGGGCGGCAACGTCGACCCGGCGGTCTACGCCCGCGCTCTGCGGGTCTGACCGCTCAGCAGCCGGCCACCGACAGCTGCCGCGCCACGGTCATGGCCGAGGTCGGCGGGCTGACGCCGGCGCAGTTGGGACGCGGCTCGACCGTCTGGGCGGCGATCGTCGTCGACGTAGGCGCCCAGCCGCCGCGCTTCAGGTCGGCCGTCAGGGTCAGCGGCGCCGTGCCGCCGTTCAGGCGGGCGCGGTAGACCTGCATGCCCTCCATGCACCCGCATCACGTAGTTGCGGGTCTCGGAGAAGGGGATGCACTCGATGAAGTCGACCGGGTCGGTCGCGCCGCCGCGCGGGTCGCCGCAGACGGCCGACCCACTGCGGCGGCCGGCCGGGCCCGGCGTTGTAGCCCGCCGCGGCCATCACGTAGGAGCCGGAGAAGCTGTCGACCAGCTCGCCGAGGTAGGCCGAGCCGAGCCGCATGTTGTAGTCCGGCGTCGTCCAGCTGCTCGGCCGAGTAGCCGACGCCCGAGCTTGCGCGCCACGATCTGCGGCCGTCGCCGGCATCAGCTGCATCATGCCCGCGCGCGCCGACGCCCGAGCGGCACGCTGGGGTCGAAGCCGCTCTCCTGGCGGATGATGCCGAGCACCAGGGCCGGCTCGGGCGCGCCGTAGCCCTGCGGCGGCGTGCGCACCGGATAGCCGCGCTCGGGCAGGATAGAGGCCGCGCTGGGCGCGCGGCGCGGACCACCTGCATCGACAGGTCCTGGTCGCCGTAGCCGCGCGCCATGTCGACCAGCAGCGCGTAGCTCCTCGGCGTTGGGCAGGGTGTCGTCGAGGTGCAGCACGAAGACGCGGAACAGGTCGCGCTCGCCGGTCGTCGGCCAGCATGCGCGCGGCGCCGCACCAGCGTCGCGGCCCTCGAACCGGGCGCGGTCGGCGGCGGTGGGCACGGGGTCCGGCGGCAGGACGATGCTGGCCGTGCCCGGCCTTCTCGGCGGCGAGCTGGCCGTAGAAGGTGGTGTAGTACTCGGCGCCCTGGCCGTAGAAGCGCTGGGCCGCGGCGTTGTCGCCGCGCGCCTCGGCGGCGCGGCCCGCCAGTAGAGGGCGCGGCCGTGGGTGATCGGCGAGGAGCCGGCCTTCTGCGATGCTGGCGAAGTGGCGCGTCGGCCTGGGCCGGGTCGTTCAGCTTGGTCAGCGCGATCCAGCCGGCGAAGAACTCGGCCTCGGCGCAGTCGGCGCCGGCGGGCAGGCCGTGGTTGGCCACGGCCTGGTAGGCGGCGCGCGCAGTTGCCGCTGCGGATCAGCGGCGTTGCATCAGCGCGCGGCGCTCGGTCCAGATGCCGTCGGCGGCCGTCGTCGAGGCCGGCGCGGCGGCTTGGGGAAGCTGGCCAGCAGGCCGGCGGCCATGCTGTCGAGGCCGCGGCGGCGCAGGTAGCGCGGCGCGCTCGAAGGCCACGCCCGGGTCGCTCTGCAGCGCCGGCGGCACGGCGCGACGCGTCTGCGGCGGCGTCGCCGCGGTTGGCGCGCAGCGCGATGCGCGCCTCGGCCAGCGGCGCTGCTGGTCGGCGGGCAGACCAGCGGCAGCATCGCCGCGCGCCGCCGGCCCCTGCGGCGCCGTAGAGCAGCATGTCGGCGCGCCGGACGTGGTCGTCCTGGGTCAGGCACGATCGCCGAAGCGGGCCAGCATGCGCGCACTGGACGTCGGCCTCGAACACCTCGTCGCGCCAGCAGCGCGCGGATCAGCGTCGGCGCGCCTCGGCGGCTGCGGCCGAGGCTGCTGGTAGGCCGAGGCCAGGGCCATGGCGCCCTCGGCGCGTCTGCGGGTCGCTCGCCGCTCGAACCAGTCGACCACCTGCGGCCGGCGACAGGCCGGCGGTCTCCAGCGCCGTCTCGGCGGCGGCCTGGCGGCGGCCTGGCGCGCGGCCAGCCCGCACAGGTCGCGCCGCGCCGCGTCGAGCTCGAAGAAGCTCAGCTGGTCGCCGGCCGACGTCGACCAGCGCCCAGTGGACCATCTTGCGGGCGAGCGGGTCGGACAGGCTCGGACTGGATCGCTGCGCGCGCCGGTCGATGTCGCCGCGACTGGGCCGCGTCCAGCGCCTGCGTCAGCTGCAGCGCTCTCGGCGTCGGCGCTCAGCGGGCGCGCGGTGCCGTAGCTGGCGGCGGCGGCTGGGCGGCCGCGGCGGCTGGCGGTGAGGCCGGCGCGGCGACTGAGCGTCGGCGCTGGCGCGCCGACCAGGCGCCAGAGCGCCGGCAGCGACAGGGCCTTGCGGCTCCAGGTCTTCGCAGGTGCTCAACTCGATACTCCCACCGACTGAAGCGCTCGAGCCGAGCGAGACCGCGGTTGCGGGCAAGCGCTGCGGCCGCCATATTGTCCGCGCACACATCTGTCACGCCGCAAGAACCGGCGCGCGTCAGCTCACGGCATTGTCGAAGCTCCATGACCATGTCCCAGCCCCTGTTCCAGGGCGTCATCCCCGCGCTCGTCACGCCGTTCCGCGACGGCGCGGTCGACGAGGACGGCCTTCGCGCGCCCTGGTCGAGCGCCAGATCGCCGGCGGCGTCCACGGCGCTGGTGCCCGTCGGCACCACCGGCGAGACCGCCACCCTCAGCCACGACGAGCACCGCCGCGTGGTCGAGCTGTGCGTCGCAGGCCGCGCGCCGGCCGCGTGCCGGTGATCGCCGGCGCCGGCTCCAACTCCACCGACGAGGCCATCGAGCTGGTCGCGCCACGCCAAGACCGTCGGCGCCGACGCGCGCCCTGGTCGTCACGCCCTACTACAACCGCCCCAGCCAGGAGGGCCTCTACCCGCACTACGAGGCCATCAACGACGCGGTGCAGCTGCCGGTGCTGCTCTACAACGTGCCCGCGCCGCACCGGCGTCGACATCGCCAACGAGACGGTGGCGCGGCTGGCCAAGCTGCCCAACATCGTCGGCATCAAGGACGCCACCGGCGACCTGGCGCGCGCCAGCCTGCATGCGGCTCGACCTGCGGCGAGGACTGGGTCATGCTCTCCGGCGACGACCCGACAGCGCGCTCGGCTACATGGCCCACGGCGGCCACGGCTGCATCTCGGTGACCTCCAACGTCGCGCCGGAGGCCATGCGTCGCCTTCTACGAACGCCGCCTGCCGGGCGACTTGGCACGGCGCGCTCGACTGGCAGGACCGGCTGATCCGCCTGCACAAGGCGCTGTTCCTCGACGCCTCGCCGGCGCCGACCAAGTTCGCCCTGGCGCAGCCTGGGCCTGTGCACCGAGGAGGTGCGCCTGCCGCATCGTCGCCGTGCGCCGAGCGGTGCGCCGCGCCAGGTCGCCGGCGCCATGCGCGGACGCGGGCTGGTCTGATGGCGGCCATGCCCGAGCAAGCTGATCGCCGAGAACCGCCGCGCGCGGTTCGACTACTTCCTCGAGGAGACGCTTCGAGGCCGGGCATCGTGCTGACCGGCACCGAGGTGAAGTCGCCTGCGCGACGGCCGGGCCAACATCGCCGAGAGCTACGCGGCGGTGGAGGGCGGCGAGATCGTGCTGATCAACGCCGACATCCCGCCCTACGGCCAGGCCAACCGCTTCAACCACGAGCCGCGCCGGCACGCGGAAGCTGCTGCTGCACCGCAAGCAGATCGACAAGCTGATCGGCGCCGTCCAGCGCGAGGGCCGCACCATCATCCCGACCAAGCTCTATTTGAACGAGAAGGGCCTGGCGAAGCTCGAGATCGCGCTGGCCAAGGGCAAGAAGCTGCACGACAAGCGCGCCACCGAGGCCGACCGCGACTGGAAGCGCGACAAGGCCCGGCTGATGCGGGACCAGGGCTAGGCCTCACGGGCGCTGGCGGGACGGCAGCGCGGCGACCTCGTCCTCGGACAGCTTGCGCAACGAGGTGACGGGGCAGACGTCCGGCGCCGATGTTGGTCGGCGAGATCACCTCCAGCCCGAGCGCGTCGCAGGCGAACGAGCCGCCGCCGCGCGAGCGCAGCGCCACCGACAGGTTCCAGTCGACGTCCCGGCAGGTGCCGAGCAGTTCGAGCTGGTAGTAGTCGCGCACGCCGACGCGCACGTTGACGGTGTCGCGGTCGACGGCGGTGAAGCTGTTGACCGACGGGATGTGCAGGCACTGGCGCCCGTCGTTGGCGCCTCCGCGACGCCGGCGCCGCGGCGGCGGTCGGGCGCTCGGCCATCGAGGGCGCGCAGCCGGCGCCGACGGCCAGCGCGGCGGCGAGGGTAGGGGCAAGGATTTTCATTGTGGGTCTCCTGACGGGAGAACATACGTCGCTGCGGGCGGTTCCGATCACACCCAGCCGTAGTTGAAGCTGATGCTGATGCGCGGCGAGCTTGGCGGGGTTGGCCGGCACCTCGTGGCGCAGCCAGCTCTCCCACAGCAGCACCGTGCCCGGCTCCGGCGCCAGGGTGACGAAGCTGCGCAGGTCCTCCGGCGCGTCGTCGCGGCGGGGCGGGGCGGCCATCATCATCGGCAGGCGCGGGTCCTCGAGCTTCAGGCCGGCCGCGCCGGGCGGGATGGCCACATAGACCGTGCCCGACAGCACGCTGTGGGGGTGGATGTGGCCGGAGTGGACGCCGCCCGGGCTTCAGGACGTTGACCCACAGGCTGTCGAGCTTCAGCCGGCCGCGCGGCCGCAGGTCGAAGGCCAGGGCCTCGGCGAAGGCCTTGGCGTGGCGGTCGAGCCGGCGCTTCAGCTCGCCGAAGACGGGGTCGCGCGTCGGCAGGTCGTCCAGCGAGGCGTAGGAGGTGTAGCCGCCGTAGCCGTGCGCCTTGCTCCAGGCCCGCCCGGCGCGGTCCTCCTCCGCCAGCATCAGGCAGGCCGCCTCCAGCTCGGCGTTGAAGGCATCGAAGCCCGCGCTCGTCGGCGAGGCTGGCCTGGTAGACGCGGGTGGCGAAGAGGCTGCGGATCGGCATCACATACCCCCGACGTCAGCTGTCGAGGCCGGCAAGGCCGAACGTCGTGGCCGTCGTCTTTCCCCGGCCCGGCCGTTGACAGGTTTCCCTTGGGGCGTAGCGTGAGCTTCTGTTGTGGAGGGGGCCATGCGCTGGAATTCTCGTACAACGTTTGCTGGTGTTGCTATCACCGGTGCACTGGTGTGGGCGCCCATCTCTTCCCAGGCGGCAGAGCGACGCCCGGCCGGAATTCCCGAGTTGCCGCAGTGCGCCACGCCCGTCGGCACAGTGTCGATCATGGAGCCTCAGCGCCAGTGGTGGACCCAGTACGGGCTGAGTAGCCCGGAAAGCCTGATCAAACTGATGGCCTCGCGCTCGAACTGCCTTCGGGTCGTTGATCGAAACGGCGGCCTGGCGATGCGGGGCCTGGAGCGCGAACTCGGCGCGTCCGGCGAACTCCAACGGGGCTCGAACGTCGGCGCGGGCCAGGTCCGCGCTGCGGATTACGCCCTGATCCCCGATATCTCCGGCGCCAATTCGAATGCCGGAGGCAGCGTAGGGGCGCTCGGCGGGCTCATCGGCGGCCGGGCGGGCGGGCTGTTGGGCGCCGTCCGTACGCAGCGGGCCGAGGCGCGGACCTTGCTCACCCTGGTGAACATCAGGACGACGGAACAGGAGTACGTGGCGGAGGGCACGGCGCAGAAAACCAACGTCGCCCTCGGCGGCGGCGGATTCGGAGGCCTGGTCGCGGCCGTGGGCGGGGGCTATCGAACACGGACACCGGTCAGGTCATCGCAATGGCCTACCTGAACGCCTTCAACGACCTGATC
>CAWEBR010000002.1:0-3212793 GCA_963807365.1 Pyrinomonadaceae bacterium
GTCGAGCGTGTGGTCGAGCTCCTCGACGGGGCGGCCCGGTGGGAGGACCACCGTGGACATGTGCACGCCCACGGCGTCCGAACGGTCAATGACTGGCACGCCATGACCAGGCGCGCTGGGCTGCCCGGGACGGAGAGCTTCATGCTCAGCAGTGTGCCGCAGCCAACGACGCAGCCAACGACGCAGCGGATCAGCACGCGGCATCTGCGCAGTTCGACGTCGGTGACATATGGCACCGAGGGTGAGTCCTTCCACCGCCAGTCGGGAGACGGGGGTCGTGATCTACGCTCGACTCATGGCCGAGCGCATCCGACTCGAGCCGTCACCGTCGCATGCCCTCGGCCCTCCGAACTGGCGGCCTTCTACGCCGACCTCACGGATGGGGAGGTTACGTTCGTCCATCAGGACGAGTGGGCCACGATGCGGTGCTCGGGTGGGCGGATCGAGTTCATGGGAGTCGAGGACTATCGAACTCCTCGTGGCCTGAGGATTCGTCGCTGATCCACATCGACTTTCACGTTGATGATCTGGAGGCTGCAGGCGCGCGGGCAGGGCTGGCGGGGGCCACGCGCCTTGCCACCCAGCCGAACGCCGCCCACTGCATGGTCTACGCCGACCCTGCAGGCCATCCGTTCTGCCTCTCGCTCATCGACGAAGTGAGCTGAGCTGCGGGGCGTCGCGTCGACCTGCGTGCGTCTCGCGCCTGAGTCATACCACCGCATTCGAGCGCCGACATCGGAGCTTGATCCTGGAGGACACTGGCACGGTGTTCGAGGAGATCTAGGATGTCATCTGCCTGGTACAGCGCGGACTTTCGACTATTTGTCCGTGGCGGCTCGGACGATTCCGACGGATCCCAGCTGATTGACTAGCTTCTGTGCCGAGACGGTCGGACGTCGAGTTGTCGGCCAGGAAGCGTGCCGAGATGACCGGGTACTCGATCAGGAGATCCACTGCGCGGTGGATGGAAGAGTCTGACCGGAATCCGGATACCGACTGCTTCCAGCGCTGGTGGATGGCGATGGCATCTAGCCGAAAGCGCTCTGCGGCCGACACGGCGCTGGCCACGTAGTCCAGGAACGGCTCCACGTAGAGGTGCACGGCGGGGCCCCCGGTCGTCGCCGCCGTAGCGGTGTCTCGTCAGCGCCTCGAGGTATCCGTCCACGTCATCGCGAAGCACGGCCGATAGCGGTATCACGCCATCGTCAATCAGACCGGTGCGCTTGAGGACGCCGTCAAACAGCGCCCTTCCCACGCGACCGTTGCCATCCTCGAATGGGTGGATGGTCTCGAAGTGGCCGTGGATGATGGCGGCCTGCACGACTGGCAACTCACCCGACGTGTTCACGTACTCGAGCAAGTCATCCATGTAGGGGCGCACCAACTCATGCGGAGGTCCCGCGTAGTCGGCGTTGGACTTGTTTCCACCGCCGATCCACACCTGCTCGTTCGACAACCGAGCCGATACCTGCGGGAGCAGGTCGTGGTGGATGTGCAGCACATCCTCGTGGGTCCAGGCTCCAAACGCCCAGGAGCTCGATCGCTCCCTTCATCGCATCTCCGTTGCGGATGATCGACGAAGCGTTGTACGACGCCGCCGCGGCACCGATCTGCGCGATGGCGATCACCCGAGAGTTCTCCCGGATGGCCCTCAACAAGGTCAACTCATAGCGAGTCGGCCGACGCGTCGCCCGAGCGACGACTATTCGTACACCTGGCCCAGCTCCTGGAACAGCGTCAGCTGGATCCCCGCGGGCGCACTGAGCCGCGAGTTCAGGGAGTCCCACGGCGTACGGGTGGGGGGCGCGAGCTGCTCGGCTCCGCCGGCGATCGCGTCGCGGGTGCTGGCCTCGCAGTCGTCCACCTCCAGGGCTACCCGGAAGTGGGGAGCGACTCGTCGGCCGACCTCGACCCGGTCGATGAGCTCGACCTGGGCGTCGTTGGAGAGCTCGAGGGTGGCCCGGCCGACGTCGAGGATGGTGACGTGAGCGCCGCCGTCGCTGGCGTACTCCTCCGCGACCGGCGCACCGAGCACGTCCTTGAAGAAGCGCACCGCCTCCTCGTAGTCGCTCGCGTGGACGACCAGACGCAGCTGCCGTACGCCGCTCACGACGCCACCGCCCCCTCGGCGGAGCGCCGGTGCAGCGCACGCAACTCCTCGGCGAGCTCGGGGGCGGGTCCGGACACCGGGAGGTCGGGAGCCACCGCATTGATGGCCGGCGGCAGCACCGGCTCGCCGTCGGCGAGCGCCTCGCGGGCGAGCTCGACGCAACGGCGGAGGTGGGCCGGTTCGCGCTCGGTCAGCTCCGGCATCTGATCCATCCTTTGAGACTAGAACGCCGCTGCGAGGGTGTCAGCGACACGATGCACTCACACCACGCCCACGATCCGGTGGCGTCGTGACCGACCACGCTTCCGGCTTCCGGCCACCGGCCGCCCGGCCCCGGTGACCGTCGGACCCGTCGAGTACGACGAGAACTCCACCCGTCGGGGCAGGTCCGTCCGAGGCGATCTGCGCCTACGTCGAGGTCATGGCCAAGGTGGGGAGTGTGGTCGAGCCCGACGGCGATGTCGCGCGACGCAGAGCCGTGACCGGTGACCGGCGCTACCACGACGTGCCAGGCTGAGACCGCCAGCCGGCGTCAATCGATCGACCCTCGTGGAGCTCGAACGACTCGAACGGCTGGTCGATATCTCCGAAGTGGTGGTCGTCGCGGACGATCTGGGTGCGCCGGCCGTTCGAACATGGCGCGACCCTGCGCGTCGTCGCAGCCGTACGGGTCTCGCGGGCGTTGACGAAGTAGCAGGTCGCGGACGCTCGCGCGGTCGCCCCCCAGTGGTGGCGCGTCCTCGAGGCCAGGCTCTTCCCGGTGTTGGGGGGGTGAGTAGCCGGCGACGAGGTGGCCGGTCCACCCTCATGTCGATGTGCTCGAGGATGGCGAGCAGCAGCGCTGCCCCGCCCGAGTGGCCGACCAGCACGGTGTCCGCATCGAACGTGTGGTCGGCCAACACCTTCGGCAGGAACGTGGAGATGGGCTCGACGTTGAGGCCGGGATAGTGCGGCGCCTCGACGGTGTAGCCGCGTCCGGTTAGCCGCTCTCGCAGCCAAGGAAGCCAGACGACGTCGGGATGTGCGGCGGTTCCGTGGAAGAGGATCGCCCTGCGGTTCACGCACTGTCCTTTCGTAGTGCTGGCGAACGCTCGCGGGCGTTCGTCGATGTGCTGACCGTCCTATCAGCAATCGACGACATCACCGCACGCTGGTGCCGACCGTTCCCTCGTTGATCGCGCTTGGTCACGCCGGGACAGTCGGAGCACGATCACTCCAGGGTGCGGACGACCGACATCGGGAACGCGAACGCGCGCGTGCGGTAGCGATCCGAGACGTACGTGACGTGGGCTGATCTGGCGCTGCTCGTCGACCCGGCCCAACGAACGGTCCGGACTGCCTCCTCCGTGAGGCCATCCGACTCTTCACCTGCGCCCTCACGCGGGCTGTGCTGGATCGAGCAGGAGACCCCGAAACGATGAGGAAGCCAGATGGAACCGCAAGCCGAGGACGCGATGGTCAAACCCGTGGTGGTCGGAGTCGATGGCACCGGGCGCAGCCTGAAAGCGCTCATGTGGGCAGCGCAGCGCGCATCCTTGCACCGGGTGCCGCTTCGGATCCTGCATGCGCTCCCCCGGTACGAGGGCGACTTCCCGATCTTTCCGCCGGGTCGTTTCGAGACGGCACAGCAGCACGGGAATGAGATCATCGCCGAAGCCACCTCACTGGTTCGCGGGTCCTACCCCGACCTGGACCTGGCCACCGAGATGTCGATGAGCACCCCGGCCCGACTCCTCCTCGCCGAGTCAGAGGGCGCCCACGCGGTGGTGATCGGCGCGAAGGGCGAGGACATCGGGAACCTCTTCCTGGGCTCCACCGCCCTCCAGCTGGTCGGGCATGCCGCGTGCCCTGTCGTGGTCGTCAACCACGTCGCCACCGGACACCACCTCGTCGTGGTCGGCACCGACGGGTCCCCTGACTCCACCGAGGCGCTCGCTTTCGCGTTCGGTGCGGCCTCGCTCGGTCAGGCGCGTCTGCAGGTGGTCAGCGCTCTGGGACTTCCCCAAGGCTGGCCGAGGCACCTGCTACGGCCCTTGCCCGAGGACAACGAGGAGGTCGCCAGGCGACGCCAGCAGGTCGAGGACCAGATCGCACCGCTGCGCAACCAGCACCCAGGCGTCAGGGTCGACCTCGCCGTCCACCGGGTGGGTCCACTGCACGCCCTGGTATCTGCATCACATCGAGCGGACCTTCTTGTCGTCGGCTCCCGTGGACGCGGCGGCTTCCACGGCCTCGCGGTCGGGTCGACCACCCACAAGCTTCTGCACACAGCGGGTTGCCCGATGGCGGTCGTCCACGCTCGCACCCCCTAGGACCTGCCACCGGGCTGCGATCTGACCGGGATCACTCCAGGGTGCGGACGACCGAGATCTGCTCGGGCGCGGCGTAGGAGTGCTGGCTGCCGCTGCCGAAGAAGAAGTTGATGCCGACGAAGTTGAACCACAGCGTGGCCAGGCCGATCAGCGGCGACCACGGCCGCCGAGCGGCCCTTCCAGCCCGACGTGGCGCGGGCGTGCAGGTAGGCGGCGTACACGACCCAGGTGATGAAGGCCCAGATCTCCTTGGGGTCCCAGCCCCAGTAGCGGCCCCAGGCGTAGTGCGCCCAGATGCGGCCCGGCGATCAGGGCGGCGAAGGTCCAGATCGGGAAGGCGAACGCGTGCGTGCGGTAGGCGATCCGGTCCAGCACCTCGAGCGTCGGGCAGCCGGGCGAGGTAGCCGCCCACGTGCCGCGTCGCCGGGGCCGACCGTCGCTCCCAGCGCTCCTTGACCAGGTAGAGCGCCGAGCACATGCCGCCGAGTGGTGAACGCCCCGGTGGCGATGATCGCGGCGACCACGTGGATCACCAGCCACGGCGACTGCAGCGCGTCGCGCAGCGGCACCACCGGCGTGTAGAGCAGCAGCACGTCGATCATCAAGGTGACCAGCACGAAGCCGGTGACCACCGGGGAGAGCCAGGAGAGCGAGTAGCGGTGGTAGAGCATCAGGTAGCCGATGGCCGACGACCAGGTGCCGGTCAGGGTGAACTCGTACATGTTGCCCCAGGGCACCCGCACCGGGTCGGCGGCGAGACCCCGGGCGACCACGGCGACGAGGTGCACGGCCGACGGCCACGACGGTCAGCGCGACGCCGACACGGCCGAAGAGCTGCATCCGCTCCGACTCCGCGCGGCCTCGACGACCGACGCGCTCGGGCCGGGCGACGCCACCGGCGCACACCGCGACCGGCTCGGCGACCGGCGTGCGGCGGCGGGCTCCTCGACCGTGCGCCCCGCGGCCCACTGGGCGAGGTGGGCGAGCACGGCGAGGAAGTAGACCACCGCGCACGCGGCGACCGCCTGGTTGCTGAGCACCTCGAACTGCTCGTGGGTCACGTGCTCTCTCCTGAGGTCGGGCCGGAGTGTCCGGGATCGATGGGCCGGACGAGGAGCTCAGCGCGGCGACCAGTCCCTCGATCTCTCCGGAGAGGTCACCGCCGGCACTGCGGTCGAGACCGCCGACCTCGACGAGCGTACGCCCGCCCTCCGCACGGGCACGGACCCAGATCCGGCGCGGGCGGATGAACAGCGAGGCCAGCAGACCGATCAGCGCCAGCACCACGCCGGCCAGCGCGATCAGCTGGCCTGGCGTGTGGCTGACCTGGAGCTTCACGTAGCGGCTGACGCCGTCGAAGGTGACCGTGCCCAGCCCGTCGGGCAGCGGTGCCGCACGGCCCATCGCCAGGTCGATGCGCAGCGGCTTGCCGGCATCGGTGCGGATCGGGTCGAGGTTCTTCTTCTCCAGCGCGTAGACCGATTGCGGCTACCGCCGTCCAGGCCGAGGTCGCCGCGGTAGGCGAGCATCGAGATCGCCGGGTTGCGGCCGTCGGGGAAGGCCGAGAACGGTCCGGTCTGCCTGGGTGAAGGCGTACGTCGGGTAGAACTCGCCCTCGAGCCCGATCTGGGCGTCCTCCTTGCCGACCCCGGCGTCGGGCACCTTCACCACGCCGAAGGAGCGGAAGGTCGCGTCCTCGGGCAGGAACGGCACCGGTCCGGACCAGGCGACGCTGCCGTCGGCGTTGCGCACGGTGATGTGCGGGGCGTAGCCGTGGCTGAGCAGGAACACGTCGGTGCCGTCGATCGTCAGCGGGTGGTTCACCGAGATCTCGCGCTGCTGGTCCGGGGCTCCGGGCGAGGTGCGGTAGGTCAGGTCGGCGGCGAACTTGGTCGCCATGCCGGCCTCGCGTCCCTCCCGGATGAAGGTGACGTCGAAGTCGTTGACGGTGAAGTCGAAGGGCTCGAGGTCGGCGGGGTCGAAGAGCGCACCGGCCCGGAAGTCGTCGTACTGGCTCAGGGTGTTGGCGAAGCCGTCCTCGGTCACCACGATCACGCCGCCCTTGTAGCCGAACAGCCCGCCGACGGCGAACCCGACCAGCACGATCAGCACCGAGAGGTGGAAGAGCAGGTTGCCGGCCTCGCGCAGGTAGCCGCGCTCCGCCGCCACCACGGTCTCGCTGGTCGAGCTCCCTCCGCTGGTCGACCTCCCTCCGCTGGTCGGCCCCGCCGGTCGAGCTCCTCCGCTGGTCGAGCTCGTCGAGACCACCACCCGGTAGCGCTTGCGCCTCAGCCACGCCTGCGCCGTCTCGAGCGTCACGTCGTCGTCCTCGATCGAGCTCGCGGTGCTGCGGCAGCCGGGAGAGGTTGCGCGGGGCCTTCGGCGGCTGCGCGCGTACGCCGCGCCAGTACACGCGCAGCCGCGGGACGATGCAGCCCACCAGCGAGACCATCAGCAGGATGTAGATCGCGGAGAACCACACCGAGTCGTAGACCGAGAACAGCCCGAGCTTCTCGTAGATCGGGGTGAGCTCGGGTGCTGGTCGCGCCACTGCGCGGCCCGCACCGAGTCGACCGCCTCCTGCGGCACCACCGAGCCGGGGATCGAGGCCAGCGCGAGCAGGAACAGCAGGATCAGCGCGGTCCGCATCGAGGTCAGCTGGCGCCACGCCCAGCGGCCGAACTCCCGCGGCCGCAGGGCGGGGACCGGCTCGTAGCCGGTGGCGGGACCGCTCATCAGACGCCCGCCTCGAAGCCGGGGAAGAACCAGGTGCGGATCCAGCCGACCATCACGTCCCACCAGCCGGTGACGAGCAGCAGGCCGACGGCGACGAGCATCAGCCCGCCGATCGCGGTGACCCAGCGCTGGTGCCGGCGGACCCAGCGGACGGTGCCGAGCATCCGTCGGTAGGCCAGCGCGGCGACGATGAACGGCAGCCCGAGGCCCAGGCAGTAGACGAGGCTCAGCAGCGCGCCCCGGCCGGCACTGGCCTCGTTGGCCGACAGCGCCAGCACGGCGGTCAGCGTCGGGCCGATGCACGGCGCCCAGCCGAGGCCGAACAGCACGCCGAGCAGCGGGGCGGCCGCGAGCCCGACCGCCGGCACCTGGTGCGATCCGCCAGTCGCGCTGCAGCCAGGGCACCACGCCGAGGAAGACCAGCCCGAGCAGGATCGTCAGCGACGCCGAGCACGATCGTGAGCGGCCGCTGGTAGGTGAACAGCCACGCCCCCGACGCCGCCGATCAGCGCGCCGAAGGAGACGAAGACGAAGGAGAAGCCGAGCACGAACAGCAGCGACCCGGCGAGCATCCGCCCCCGCCGGCGTCGGCGAGGTCGGCCCCGGAGAGCCCGGTCGCGTAGGAGAGGTAGCCCGGCAGCAGCGGCACCACGCACGGGGAGAAGAACGAGACCAGGCCGGCGACCATCGCGACCGGGATGGCCAGCACCAGCGACCCGTCGAGCGCGGTCGAGGCGAACCAGTCGCCGAGGTCGAGCGGGAGCACAGCGGTCACCGGGGGCCAGCGGTCATCGGGCGCTCCGAGTCCCGCACGTCGCGGACGAGGTCGACCAGGGTGCGCCTGCTCGGCACCTCGCCGAGGATGCTCGCGGCCACCCGGCCCTGCTTGTCGAGCACCACGGTGCTCGGGATCGCGCTGGGGTTCAGGGTGCCGCGGAAGGCCAGCAGGGTGCGGCCCGAGGGGTCGAAGAGCGACTCGTAGGGGACGTCGTAGCGGCGTTCGAAGGCCAGGCCCTGCTCGGGGCTGGCGTCCTTGGTGTTCACCCCGACGAAGACGACGTCGTCGTCGGCGAGCTCGCGGGCCGCGGCAGCCAGGGTCGGCGCCTCCTTGCGGCACGGCGGGCACCACGAGCCCCAGACGTTGAGCACGACGACCTGGCCGGCGTACTCGTCCAGGGAGAGGTCCTCGCCGTCGAGCGTCTCGCCGGAGACCTCGCCGGGCTCGCGGCGCTCGTCGGCCGGCAGCCGGGTGATGATGCCTGCCGCCCAGACGTAGCCCTTGTCGCCGGTGTCGGCCGTGCCGCCGCAGCCGGCACTGACCGCACCCACGAGGAGCACGGCGAGCAGGGAGCGGATCGGGGCACCCACCTCAGGACGGGGGCCGGTGCGTCGGGGTCCGCGCCGCCGGCGGAGAACGGGGCGTTGCGGTCGGCGACCGGGATCAGGTCGCCGGCAGGCTCGGAGTAGCCGACGCTGACCAGCCGCTCGTCCGTCGAAGGTGAACGAGGTCAGGCTGCACAGCGTGCAGTTGCGCTTGCGCGGGTCGTGCAGGAACCGGCGGCCCTCGGCCTTGAGCCGGGTCACCCAGATCGGCAGCTGGTGGGAGACCACGACGGCCTCGTGCCCCGCGGCGCTCCTGCGGGCGTCGAGCACCGCGGGCCACATCCGGGCCGACCACGTCCTTGTAGGGCTCGCCCCAGGACGGCCGGAACGGGTTCCACAGCTTCCCCCAGCACCTCGGGCTGGCGCAGGATCGAGTCGCGCACGTCGAACGGGCTGCCCTCGAAGATGTTGCCGGACTCGATCACGCGCTCGTCGATCTCGATGGAGAGCCCGCGGGCGGCCGCGAGCGGCATCGCGGTCTCCTGGGCCCGCTCGAGCGGCGAGCTGACGATGTGGGTGATGTCGCGGTCGCCGATCCGGTCGGCGACCCGGTCGGCCATCGCGCGGCCGCGCTCGGAGAGGTGGAAGCCGGTCGAGCGGCCGTAGAGGATGCCCTGCGGGTTGTGCACCTCACCGTGGCGCAGCAGGTGGACGATCGTCCTCATCGAGACCCCCCACCGACCGAGGCGGCTGCCTGGGCGGCCGCCGGGCAGCGCGTCGATCACGTGCTGCAGCGCCCGGTCGTCGTGGGCGGCGGAGAGGAACCACGCCTCGAAGGCGCTCGGCGGCAGGTAGACCCCCTGGTCGAGCATCGCGTGGAAGAACGCCTTGTAGGCCCCGGTGTCCTGGCGGGAGCGCCGCGGCGTAGTCGCGCACCGGCCCGCCGTCGGCGGTGAAGAAGACGCTGAACATGTTGCCGCCCGCCTGCACCACGTGGGGGACGCCGGCCCGGGTCAGCGCCTCGCCGACAGCGTCGGCCACGCTCGCGGCAGCGGCGTCGATGTGCGCGTAGACCTCGTCGGTCGCCAGCCGCAGCGTGGCCAGGCCCGGCGGTGGTCGCGACCGGGTTCCCCGACAGCGTCCCGGCCTGGTAGACCGGCCCGTCCGGCGAGAGCATCGCCATCACGTCGGCGCGGCCACCGAAGGCCGCGGCGGGAAGCCCGCCGCCCATCACCTTGCCGAAGGTGACCAGGTCGGGCCGCCAGCCCTCGAGGGCGCCGTCGAGGCCCCACTGGCCGCTGGCGGGAGACCCGGAAGCCGGTCATCACCTCGTCGGAGACGAACAGCGCCCCGTGGCGCGCGCAGGTCTCGCGCGAGGAACTGGTTGAAGCCCGGCTCGGGCGGCGACCACGCCCATGTTGCCGGGCGAGGCCTCGGTGACCAGGCAGGCGATCTCGGCGCCGCGCTCGGCGAAGGCCGCCTCGACGGCCGCGCGGTCGTTGTAGGGCAGCACCAGCGTGGCCGCGGTCGAGGCGGCCGGGACGCCCGGCGTGCACCGGGGACAGCGGCGCCCTCGATGCGGTGCGTGGCCAGCCCGGAGCCGGCCTCGGCGAGCAGCGAGTCGACGTGGCCGTGGTAGCAGCCGGCGAACTTCACCACGACGTCGCGACCGGTGAAGCCGCGGGCGAGCCGGATCGCCGACATGGTCGCCTCGGTGCCGGAGGACGACCAGCCGCACCTGCTCGACCGGGGTCCGCGCGACGATCTCCTCGGCGAGCTCGACCTCGCTGCGCGTCGGGGTGCCGTACGACGTGCCGCGGCCGCACCGCCTCGACGACCGCGCCTGGACCTCGGGGTGGGCGTGCCCAGCAGCATCGGTCCCCACGAGCAGATCAGGTCGACGTACTCGTTGCCGTCGACGTCGCGCAGCCAGGCCCCCTCGCCGGAGACCATGAACCGGGGGGTGCCGCCGACCGCGTTGAACGCCCGGACCGGGGAGTTCACGCCGCCCGGGGTGACCCGGTGGGCACGCTCGAACCAGTCGGCCGATGCGGCGGTGCGGACGGAGGAGTCGGGGGTGGCGGTCTCGGACACGTCCCCATTCTCCCCGACCACCCGAAGCGGCGGCGAACCCGCCGGGGCCGCTGCGGAGCGTCGTGGGCTGAAATGTTGCTAAATCCCGGGTTCGCAACGACGTTCGGGCATAACCTGACAGACGCCGCGCTCTCGGGAGCAGGGGACGGCACCGAGGCGATGTGGCAACGGTCACACGTGCCTGTTTGGACGTGACCTGAGCTGGGAAGAGTCGTTGGTGACGTGTCGCAGCTCGGGGGGCAGCACGACACCGCAGGACTCAGGGGAGAGAGCACACAGACATGACCACGAAGACCTTGTCCCGCCGAGCAAGGCATCGCGCTGCTGCCCGCTGGCACTGCATGTCCGGCGTCTGGACCGCCAGCCTCGTCACGCGAGCGCCACCGCGACCGCCGTCGACGGCAGCACCGGCGCGCTGCCGGACGGCACCAAGGTGCCCAGCGAGGCGATCGAGGCCCCCGCCAGCGTCCCGGTCCCGGGTGTGATCGCTCCCGCCGTCCCGGAGGGGTCTGCTGACTCGGTGGTCTCCGGCGCCTCCTCCAACGGCATCCCCGCCCCCGCTCTGGCCGCCTACCAGCGCGGCGCGCAGATCATCAACTCCGCCGACAAGTCCTGCAACGTCCCGTGGGAGCTGATCGCGGCGATCGGTCGGGTCGAGTCCGACCACGGCCGCTACGGCGGCAACACCCTGACCGAGGACGGCGTCTCCAAGCCCGGCATCTACGGCATCGCCCTGAACGGCAAGAACGGCACCCAGGCGATCAACGACACCGACGGCGGCCAGCTCGACAAGGACCCGGTCTACGACCGCGCCGTCGGGCCGATGCAGTTCATCCCCTCGACCTGGCAGGTCGTCAAGGTCGACGCTGACGGCGACGACCAGCGCAACCCCCAGGACATGGACGACGCCGCGCTCGCGACCGCGGTCTACCTGTGCCGCGGCAAGGACAACCTGTCCACCCGCGCCGGCCAGGAGGCCGCGGTCTTCCGCTACAACCACAGCCAGGACTACGTGAACCTCGTGCTGCGGATCATGGAGGCCTACTCCTCCGGCGACTACACCGCCGTGCCCTCCGGCACCTACGGCGGCACGTCCTTCTCCTCCTCCCCACTACTCCTCGGCGATCGACCGCACCTACAAGGTGGCCAAGGAGCGCCAGGCCAGGCAGAAGGCGGTCAAGCAGAAGGCCCGCAAGCAGCAGGCCGCGCAGCAGAACGGCGGCGGCTCCTCCGGCGGCTCGGGTGGCACCGGCAACCTGCCCGGCACCGACCAGGGCAGCGACGGCGACACGGGCGGGGTCCTGCCCGAGCCCGGCACCAACGGTGGCGGCAGCGGCGGCGACGACCCGGTCGGTGGCGTCAAGAAGAAGGTTGACGAGACCGTGGGTGGTCTCACGGGTGGTGGCAAGAAGGGCGGCTCGTCCGGAGGCGGCGGCAACACCGGCGGTGGTGGCGGCCCGGTGGGCGACTTGGTCGACAAGGTGTGCAAGAACAACCTCGGCATCGAGATCCCCTGCCCCTGAGCCAGTCCCCTGGATGCACAGAACCCCTGGCCCTCGGCCGGGGGTTCTGTCGTTTTCAGCGGTGGCGCTGCGGCGAGCTCGCGCAGGTGGAAGCCGAGCTCGCGGGCCCGGGCGGCCTCGGCGAGCAGGTGCTCGGCCCGGGCCTCGACCCGCTCGCGGATCTCCTCGAGCCGGGCGAGCAGCCGGGCCCGGTCGGCGTCCGGCGTACGGGTGGTTGCCAGGCCGTCGAGGGTGGCGAGCGCCTCGCCCATCTCCTCGACGCTGAAGCCGAGCGGCTTCATGCGCTTGATCATCTCGAGCCGGTCGACCGCTGCGCGGGTGTAGAGGCGGAAGCCGCCCTGGTCCGGGTCTCGGGGACGACCAGGCCGTCCTCCTCGTAGAACCGGATCGTGCGCAGGCTCAGCCCGATCCGCTCGGCGACCTCGCCGATCTTGAGCAGGTGCTCGGTCGGCGACGGCGATCCGGCTGCCGTCGAGACGTCGTCCAGCTGCGGCTCGCCCATCAGGGGCCGCCCAGCTTGCCGGTGAGCCGCTGTGGCGGTCGAGGCTGGCGTCGTTCAGGCCCCGGATCTCCACCCGCTTGCCCTTGGCGGCGTACTTGGTCTCGATGGCGTCCAGCGTCGCCACGGTGGAGGCGTCCCAGATGTGCGAGTCGGCCATGTCGATGACCACGTGCTCGGGGTCGCCGGCGTAGTCGAACTGGTAGACCAGATCGTTGCTGGAGGCGAAGAACAGCTCGCCGCGGACCTTGTAGACCCGGCGTCCGTCGTCCTGGGAGACGTCGATGACCTCGGTGAAGTGGGCCACCCGCCGGGCGAACATCACCATGGCGACGAGCACGCCGACGACGACGCCGATCGCGAGGTTGTGGGTGAGCGACGGTGACGGCGACGGTCGCCACCATCACGGTGGTCTCGCTCTTGGGCATCCGGCGCAGGGTGCGCCGGGTGGATGCTGTGCCAGTCGAAGGTGCCGACCGCGACCATGATCATCACGGCGACCAGGGCGGCCATCGGGATCGCGGCGACCACGTCGCCGAAGCCGACGACGAGGATCAGCAGGAAGACGCCGGCGAGGAAGGTCGAGATGCCGGGTACGGGCGCCCGAGGCCTTCACGTTGATCATCGTCTGGCCGATCATCGCGCAGCCGCCCATGCCGCCGAAGAAGCCGGTGACGACGTTGGCGACGCCCTGGCCCCACGCCTCGCGGGTCTTGTCGGAGTGGGTGTCGGTGATGTCGTCGACCAGCTTGGCGGTCATCAGCGACTCCAGCAGCCCGACCAGGGCCATCGCCGAGCGCGTACGGGGCGATGATCCGCAGCGTCTCGAGGGTGAACGGCACGTCGGGCAGGAACAGGCTGGGCAGGCTGTCGGGCAGCGCGCCCTCGTCGCCGACGTTCGGCACGGCGAGGCTGGCGACGACGGTGACCACGGTGAGCACCACGATCGCGACCAGCGGCGCCGGGACGACGGTCGAGGCCGGGGCAGCACGACCATGATCGCGATGCCGACGGCGACCATCGGGTAGACCAGCCACGGCACGCCGAGCAGGTGCGGCAGCTGGGCGGTGAAGATCAGGATGGCCAGGGCGTTGACGAAGCCGACCATGACCGAGCGCGGGATGAAGCGCATCAGCTTGGCCACCCCGGCCAGCGACGAGCACGACCTGGAGGACGCCGGCCGAGGATCACGGCGGCGATCAGGTAGTCGAGGCCGTGCTCGCGCACCAGCGGGGCGACGACCAGCGCGATGGCGCCGGTGGCCGCGGAGATCATCGCCGGCCGGCCGCCGATGAAGGCGATCGAGACGGCCATCGTGAACGAGGCGAACAGGCCGACCCGCGGGTCGACGCCGGCGATGATCGAGAACGAGATCGCCTCCGGGATCAGCGCCAGCGCGACGACGAGGCCGGCGAGCACCTCGGTGCGCAAGCACCCGCGGCGAGGTCAGGGCCGAGCGCACGGTGTGAACTCTCGGCGGCCTCCGGCGGGTGCGGGTGCCGCTCGGCGGCGGGGGCAGGCAGGGACGAGGTCACGGGCGATCCGTTCGGGTGGGCGACGGCAGGACGTCAGTGGGGCGTTCTTCGAAGGTCGGGGGCCGGCGCAGCGACGTACGCCGGGGGAGGTCCCGAACCTACCCTTACGTCAGGGTCGGGTCTGACCACTCCCTGCCCGGACTGCGACCCAACTCACAAGGATCGGACTATCCGGCTAGGGGGAGGAGAGGAGGCGGGCGGCGTCGAGGGCCCAGTAGGTGAGGATGATGTCGGCGCCCGCTCGGCGGATCGAGGTCAGCACCTCGAGCACGGCAGCGTCGCGGTCGATCCAGCCGTGGGCGGCGGCGGCCTCGACCATGGAGTACTCGCCGCTGATGTTGTACGCCGCCACGGGGACGTCCACGGCCGCCTTCACCGAGGCGACCACGTCGAGGTAGGACAGGGCCGGCTTGACCATGACGATGTCCGCGCCCTCGGCCACGTCGAGCAGCGCCTCGCGCACGCCCTCGGCCGCGTTGGCGGGGTCCTGCTGGTAGGTCTTGCGGTCGCCCTCCAGGGAGGAGTTGACCGCCTCGCGGAAGGGCCCGTAGAACGCGGAGGAGTACTTGGCCGAGTAGGCCAGGATGCCCACGTCGGTGTGCTCCTCGGCGTCGAGGGCGCGCCGGATCACTCCGACCTGGCCGTCCATCATCCCGCTCGGCCCGACCAGGTCGACCCCGGCCGCGGCCTGGGCGAGCGCCATCTGGGCGTAGATCTCGAGGGTCCGGTCGTTGTCGACCCACCCGTCGGGGTCGAGCACGCCGCAGTGGCCGTGGTCGGTGAACTCATCGAGGCACAGGTCCGACATCACCGTGAGCCCATCCCCCACCTCGCCGACGACGTCGGCGATGGCGAGGTTGAGGATGCCGTGCGGGTCGGTGGCGCCCGACCCGACCGCGTCCTTGGTCGCGGGCAGCCCGAAGAGCATCACCCCGCCGATGCCGGCCCGGGCCGCCTCGGCGGCGGCCTTCTTCAGCGAGTCGCGGGAGTGCTGCACGACGCCGGGCATGCTCGAGATCGCGCGTGGCTCGGTCGCGTCCTCGGCGACGAACATCGGCAGCACCAGCTGCCCGGGCCGCACCGAGGTCTCCGCGACGAGACGACGAAGGGCCGGCGTACGGCGCAGCCGGCGCGGGCGGATCTCGGGGAAGCCCGTCACGGCGCTACTTCGAGCTCGCCTTGCGCCGGGCGGCGGGGCGTCGCTCGGAGGGCCGGGTGACCGGCTGGCCGGACTCCAGCATCGAGGCCCGACGCGAGGCGCCGAAGTCGGCGAGCGCGTCCACGACCGCCTCCACCGACGGCTCGGGTGCGAGCACGTCGACTCGCAGGCCGTGCTCCTCGGCGGTCTTGGCCGTCGCCGGGCCGATCACCGCGATGATCGTCGAGGTGTGCGGCTTGCCGGCGATGCCGACCAGGTTGCGCACCGTCGAGGACGAGGTGAACACGACCGCGTCGAACTTGCCCGACTTGATCGCCTCGCGGGTCGCCGCCGCCGGCGGCGCGGCGCGCACCGTGCGGTAGGCGGTCACGTCGTCGACCTCCCAACCGAGGTCGACCAGGCCGGCCACCAGCGTCTCGGTGGCGATGTCGGCGCGCGGCAGGAACACCCGGTTGATCGGGTCGAGCACGTCGTCGAAGGGCGGCCAGTCCTCGAGCAGTCCGCGCGCGGACTGCTCGCCGGAGGGCACCAGGTCGGAGTTGAGGCCCCACTCGGCGAGCGAGGCGGCGGTCTTCTCACCGACCGCGGCGATCTTGAGCCCGGAGAACGCACGCGCGTCGAGGCCATACTCCTCGAACTTCTCGCGCACGGCGCGCACCGCGTTGACCGAGGTGAACGCGATCCACTCGTAGCGACCCTCGACGAGGCCGCGGACGGCCTTGTCCATCTGCTGGGGGTTGCGCGGCGGCTCCACGGAGATGGTGGGGACCTCCTCGGGCACCCCACCGAAGCCGCGCAGGCGCGAGGACAGGGCGCCGGCCTGCTCCTTGGTGCGGGGCACCAGGACCCGCCAGCCGAAGAGCGGCTTGGTCTCGAACCACGACAGCGTCTCGCGCAGGTCGACGACGGGGCCGACCACGACCACGGCCGGCGGGGTCATCCGCGCGGCGCGGGCGTCGGCACCGATCTCGGCGAGGGTGGAGACGATCGTCTCCTGCGAGGTCAGCGTGCCGGTGCGGGTCATCGAGACCGGGGTGTCGGCCGAGCGACCGGCCGCGACCAGGTCGGCGGCGATCTCGCCGATCGTGCCGACCGCCGAGAGCAGCACCAGCGTCGGGTGGGCGGCGTAGGCGGCCCAGTCGATCCTGGCGTCGCTGCAGGTGACCACGGCCACCTCGCGGTGGTTCTTGGTGGTCAGCGGGATTCCGGCGTACGCCGGCACGGCCGTGACCGAGGAGACGCCCGGGACGATCTCGAAGCCGATGCCGGCCTTGGCGCAGGCCAGCGCCTCCTCGGGGCCGGAGGCGTAGACGAACGGGTCTCCGGCCATCAGCCGGACGACACGCTTGCCGGTCTTGCCCTGACGCACGACCACCTTGGCGCGCGAGGCGTGGGTGAGCGGCTGCCCGTCCTCGCCGAAGCCGCCGTCGAGGAAGACCGGGCCCGGCTGGTCGGCCACGGGCTCCCCGGTCTCGTCCACGACGGGCTCGGGCAGGCCCAGGAGCGTGCGCACGAGCTGCTCGTGGCCGGGGACCTCGGTGACGACCACGTCGGCCTCGCGCAGCAGCTCGACGGCGCGCATCGTCAGCAGTCCGGGGTCGCCGGGGCCACTGCCCACGAAGGACACCCACTTCACGAGGCGTGCGCCCGGGGTGGCCCCCGAGGTCGCAGGGGAGCTGGACGTCTTCTGCTTGGTCACTATCGCCTTCTTGCTACGTCGCTGTTTCGTTGATCAGTTCTGCTGCTCCGTCGGCGAGCATCTCCGCGGCCAGCTTCTGGCCCAGCCCGACAGGATCGTCGAGCGGACCCGAGGCCGACCGGCGCACGGAGAGCGTCCCGTCGGGTGAGAGCGCGATTGCTCGGACCCACAGTTCGTCACCGAGGTCCCCTTCCGCAACTTCGGCCAGGGCACCGACCGGCGCCGAGCAGCCGGCCTCGAACTCGGCGAGCAGGGCTCGCTCGGCCTCCACGCACCCGCGGGTGCGTGGTTCCTCGATCGCGTCGCGGACGACCTGGAGCAGGTCGTCACCGGCCCGACACTCCACCGCGAGCGCTCCCTGGCCGGGGGCCGGGAGCATCTGGAGCGGGTCGAGCACCTCGGTCGCGTCCTCGAGCCGGCCCAGGCGGGCCAGGCCCGCGCGGGCCAGCACGATCGCGTCGAGCTCCCCCGAGGCGACCTTGCCGATCCGGGTGTCGACGTTGCCGCGTACGTCGACCAGCTCGATGCCCAGGCCGAGGGCGGCCAGCTGGGCCACCCGGCGAGGGGCGCCGGTGCCCACGCGGGAGCCCGCGGGGAGCTCGCCCAGGGTCAGGGAGTCGCGGGCCACGACCACGTCTCGCGGGTCCTCGCGCAGCGGTACGGCGGCCAGCGCGATCCCCTCGGGAGGCGCGGTGGGCAGGTCCTTGAGCGAGTGCACGGCCAGGTCGACCTCGCCGCGGAGCAGCGCGTCGCGCAGCGCGCTGACGAACACCCCGGTCCCGCCGATCTGGGCCAGCGGCGCGGAGGAGACATCGCCCTCGGTGCGGATCGGCACGAGCACGGTCTCCAGACCGGTCGCGGTGCTCAGGGAGTCCGCGACGAGCTGGCTCTGGGTCCGGGCGAGCACGGAGGCGCGGGTGCCGATGCGCACCACCCGGGTGGTCGTCGGGGCGCTCACTGGACCCCCTCCACGCGCGTCACGGCCTCGACCGCCTCGGGATCGAGGGCGAACAGCTCGGCGAGGGCCGCGGCGTAGGAGACCGCGCCCGCGTCGTTGGCCAGCTCCTTGACCCGCACGGTGGGGTGGTGGAGCAGCTTCTCGGCCACCCGGCGCAGGGTCTTCTCGACCTCGGCGCGGGCGGTGTCGTCGAGGTCGGGCATCCGGGAGAGCAGCCTGGTCAGCTCCGCGTCGACGACGCCGGTGGCCATCGTGCGCAGCGCCACGACGGTCGGCGTGACGCTCTGGCTGCGGCGGGCGGCGAGGAAGGCCGAGAGCTCCTGCGCGACGATCGCGCGCACACCCTCGACGTCGGCCCCGCCCGGGGCGTCCTGGAGCTCGGCGGCGAGGTTGTCCAGGGCGATCAGACGGACCCCGCTCAGGTGGGCCACGTCCGGGTCCACGTCGCGCGGCAGGGCGAGGTCGATCACCGCGAGCGGCTGGTCGGTACGCCGGCGCGCGGCGACCGCGTCGAAGCCGATCACCACACCGGTGGCGCCCGTGCACGAGACGAGCACGTCGACCGGGCCGTCGTAGGCGCCGAGGTCGGCGAGCGGGATGGCCCTGGCGTGGTACTGCGCGGCGAGGCGGGCGGCGCGCTCGGGGCTGCGGTTGGCGACGGTGATCGAGCCGGCGCCGGCGCGGGAGAGCAGCGCGGAGGTCAGGCCCGCCATCGAGCCCGCCCCGACGATCAGCGCGTGCCTGCCGGTGAGGTCGCCGACGTGCTCGGCCGCGCGTGTCAGGGCCGCGGAGACGAGGCTCGGCGCCACGCGGTCGATGTCGGTCTCGGCGTGGGAGCGCTTGCCGACGCGCAGCGCCTGCTGGAACAACACGTTGAGGGCGGGACCGATGCCGCCCTGCTCCTGGCCCATCCGCAGCGCCTCGCGGGTCTGGCCGAGGATCTGGCTCTCCCCCGGCACCATCGAGTCCAGGCCCGCGGCGACCGAGAACAGGTGGGAGACCGCGGCGTCGTCGTAGTGCACGTAGAGGTGGGTCAGGACGTCCTCGGGCGACTGCCCGGCCAGCTCGCCCAGCATTCGCGAGATCGACTCCACGCTGCCGTGGAAGCGGTCGACGTCGGTGTAGATCTCGGTGCGGTTGCAGGTGGAGAGCACCGTCGCCTCGGTCACGTGCTCGAGGTCGGCGACCTCGCGCAGCAGCTTGGCGGCGCGGTCGGTGTCGAGGGCGACCCGCTCGAGCACGGGGACGGGTGCGGACTTGTGGGAGATCCCCACGACCAGGACGCTCACATCGCCTCCCCGACGGCCGGGGTCGGCAGCACGCTGCCACTGGCCTTGCGCTGCTCGTGGTAGGCGAGGATCTGCAGCTCGCTGGACAGGTCGACGCGGCGTACGTCGACGCCCTCGGGGACCGAGAGGATCGTCGGCGCGAAGTTCAGGATGCTGCGGAGGCCGACCTCGACCATCCGGTCGCACACCGACTGGGCGGCGATCGCCGGGGTCGCGATGACCCCGATCCCGACACCGTGCTCGTCGACCACCGCAGCGAGGTCGTCGAAGGAACGGATCTCCAGTCCGGCGACGAGCTCGCCCTGGCGGCTGGGGTCGGCGTCGAGCAGCGCCACGGTGCGGAAGCCGCGTGAGGAGAACCCGGAGTAGTTGGCCAGCGCGTGACCGAGGTTGCCGATCCCCACCACGACCACGGGCCAGTCCTGGGTCAGGCCGATCTCGCGGGAGATCTGGTAGCGCAGGTAGGCCACGTCGTACCCGACGCCGCGGGTGCCGTAGGAGCCGAGGTGGGAGAGGTCCTTGCGCAGCTTGGCGCTGTTCACCCCGGCGGCGGTGGCGAGCTCCAGGCTCGAGCACGTGGTCGTCCCTGCGTCGCTCATCGCGTTGAGCGCCCTCAGGTAGACCGGGAGTCGGGCCACGGTCGCCTCTGGGATGCGGGAACTGCTCACTGCGCTGACACTCTCCACAGGTGGGGATCTGGTCACTGTAAGAGTTTGTGAACGTGCGAACAAACCGGGACCTCTCACCGGCTAGCACATGTGAGATGTCCCACGCCGACCGGGGTGCGCTGGACTATCCCGGCGTGGTCAGCGCCGCGCGCAACCGGGCCGGGTCCACCCGCCAGAAGTCGTGCTGCCGTCCGTCGACGAAGGTCACCGGGATCTCCTCGCCGTAGGCCTCCATCAGCTCCGGCGAGGTGCTGATGTCGACCTCGTCGTAGGACGTGCCGACCTCGGCGCAGACCTGTTCGATGACGAGACGGGCCTCGTCGCACAGGTGGCAGCCGGGCTTGCCGTACAGCGTGATCCTCGTCGTCACGGCTACTCCAGCAGGCCCAGTGACCGACGCCGCTCGGTCGCCCTCAGCCGACCCTTCTGCACCTTCCCGGTGACGGTGTAGGGCAGCTCCTCGACGACGTGGATCACGGTCGGCTGCTTGAACCGGGCCAGCCGCTGGCCGCAGTGGGCGAGGACGAGGTCGACGAGGGCGTCGCTGGACCCTGCCGTCGTCGGGCGCACGTAGGCCACCACCGCCTCACCGCTCAGCTCGTCGTCGACGCCGATGACCGCGGCCTCGGCCACCTCGGGCAGCTCGGTGAGCACGTCCTCGACCTCGCTGGGATAGACGTTGAACCCGGAGACGATGACCATCTCCTTGATCCGGTCGACGAGGTAGAGGTCCCCGCTGGGATCGAGGTAGCCCACGTCCCCGGTGGCCCACCAGCCCTCCGCGTCCGGCCCGTCGGTCCCGTCGGGCCAGTAGCCCGAGAACAGGTTGGCGCCACGCACGTGGATCTCGCCCTCGTCCTCGGGGTGCGGGGGACGGCCGGCGTCGTCGACCAGCGTGATCTCGATGCCCGGCAGGGCAGCACCGACCGAGCGCGGCGAGGGAGCGGCGCTGCACAGGGTCGAGGTCACCACCGGGGCGGCCTCGGTGAGCCCGTAGCCCTGGTGGATGTCGATGGAGGTGCGCGCGGTGAAGGCGGCGGTCAGCTCGGGATCGAGCGGCGCGGAGCCGCTGAGCACCAGCCGGACCGGACCGAGCCGGTCCTCCAGCCCCGGCACCCCCATCCAGTAGGCGACCACGGGAGGGGCCACCGGGACCACCGAGATCGCCTCGTCCTCGATGATGTCCAAGGAGCCCTCGGGGTCGAAGCCATCCACCAGCACCATCCGCGCCTGTTGGCGGACGACCTGTCCGAGGACGGCGTTGAGCCCGTAGACGTGGAAGAGAGGCAGGACGCCGAGCACGACGTCGCGACCGGTTATCATCGCCGGATCGACCTGCGCCACCTGGTCGATGTTGGCCAGCAGCGCGCGGTGCGAGAGCATCGCCGCCCGCGGCCGCCCCGACGTGCCGCTCGTGTAGAGCAGCACCGCGAGCGTCTCGGGATCCACCCGCACCGGCGTGGGTCGACCCGCCCGCGCGACGAGCTGGTCCCACCCGCGCTCACCGGGCTCGAGGGTGGTGCCGACGGTGACCACGCGTGGACGCGTCGCCGGCTCGGTGCCGATCGCCGCCATCGCGTCGTTGAGGCCGGCGACGGCCTGGCGTACCGAGCCCACGGTGCTGGTGTCGGCGACCACCATCCGCGCACCCGAGTCGGCGATCATCCGCATCAGCTCGCCGGTCGCGCTGCGCGGGTTGACCGGGACGGCGACCATCCCGGCGCGGAGGACACCGAGGTACGCCGCCACGAACTCGATGCTGTTGCCGGTCGCGACCATCACCCGGTAGCCCGCCACCAGCCCGGCGTCGGAGAGTCCCTGCACGACCCGCTGGACCAGCTCGTCGAGCTCGCTCCAGGTGATGGAGCGCCCGCTCTCCGCCTCGGAGAGGGCGGTCTTGCCGGGCTCCAAGCTGGCCGCCCGGCTCAACAGCTCGGCCACGTTGGACTCCATCGGGCGAGTCTCGCACACGCCCACGAGCCCGGATCGGGGCCGCCGGTCTCCTAGGCTGGACGGGTGACGCCCCCTCCGCCGAGCAGCAAGCCGCCCCGTCCGCCCCGCAACCTGCAGCGCCGCTCGCAGCTCGCGGGCGAGGCCGCCGCAGCGATCGCCGAGGTCGAGAGCGCCCTCTCGGTGGAGGCCGACCCGACCGCCGCGGCGTTCTTCGACGTCGACAACACCGTGATGCAGGGCGCCTCGATCTTCCACCTGGCCCGTGGCCTGCACCACCGGGAGTTCTTCACCACCCGCGACATCCTGGGAGCGGCCTGGAAGCAGGCCTACTTCCGGCTCGTCGGCGTCGAGGACCCCGAGCACGTGGCCGACGCACGAGCCTCGGCGCTCTCCTTCATCGCCGGGCACACCGTGGAGGAGCTGCAGCTGCTGGGCGAGGAGATCTTCGACGAGCGGATGGCCCACCGGATCTGGCCGGGCACGCGAGCCCTGGCCCAGCTCCACCTCGACGAGGGGCAGCGGGTGTGGCTGGTCACCGCCGCCCCGATCGAGATCGCCACGATCATCGCCCGGCGGCTCGGCCTGACCGGCGCGCTCGGCACCGTTGCTGAGCACGTCGACGGGGTCTACACCGGCGCGCTGGTCGGAGAGCTGCTGCACGGCTCCGCCAAGGCGGTGGCGGTCCGCGAGCTCGCCGACCGCTTCGGGCTCGACCTGCAGCGCTGCTCGGCGTACTCCGACTCCTACAACGACCTGCCGCTGCTGAACGCCGTCGGCGACCCCTGCGCGATCAACCCCGACTCCCGCGTTGCGCGAGCACGCGCGGATCCAGGGCTGGCGCGTGCGCGACTACCGCACCGGGCGCAAGGCGGCCCGGGCCGGCATGGTCACCGCAGGGGTCGCGGGGGCGCTGGCGGGGACCGTCGCTGCGGGCGCGGCCATCCGTCGCCGGGTGCGCTGAGCCGGCTGCCGGACCGCGTCACCCAGGGCCGCGCGACGGGTCAGGGCCGGGCGTGGGCTCGCTCACCTTTCGGTTCCCAAGGCCACTACCGGCGCGTAGCATCGAGTGCCTGTTGGGAGGGACGGCCGAGGCCTGGGTCGGCTGGGGATGAAACGACATGGATGCTCTTGAGCTGAAGCGCGGCCTCGATGCGCTTCGCCGTGCGCTGGCCGAGGTGCTGGCCGGCGAGGGCGCGCCGGCTCTCGCTGCGGGGCCGGCCTGGCTCCTGCAGTCCCAGGCCTCCTCGACGGCCCCCACGCCGCAGGGTGGGTCGGGCGGCTCGGAGGACCCCGACGACTCCGCACTCGCTGCGTCCTCGGCCACCGACGAGGCCGAGGGCACCCGCCTGATCGCGCTCGTGGAGCTGGCGCGAGGTGGTGACGCCGAGGCGTTCGGAGCGCTCTACGACCACTACCACCTCAGCGTGTACCGGTTCCTGTACTACCGCGTCGGCTCGGTCCAGCTGGCCGAGGACCTGACCGCGGAGACCTTCTTCCGGGCGCTGCGCTCGATGAGCTCGTTCCGCTGGCAGGGCAAGGACTTCGGCGCCTGGCTGATGACCATCGCCCGCAACCTGACCACCGACCACTTCAAGTCGGGGCGTACCCGGCTCGAGACGACGACCGAGGACATGAACACCCTCGACGGGACCACCGAGAGCCCCGAGGGGGCGGTCCTGGCCGCGCTGACCAACGAGGCGCTGCTCGAGGCACTGGGCGAGCTGCCCACCGAGCAGCGGGAGTGCCTGGTGATGCGGTTCCTCCAGGGCCTCTCGATCTCGGAGACCGCCGAGATCCTGGGCCGCAGCGCAGGAGCCGTCAAGCAGCTCCAGCTGCGCGGGACCCGCAACCTGGCCAAGCTGCTGCCCGAGGGGATGCGCTGATGGCCATCCATGCCAAACTCCTCTTCGAAGCGCATCACGAGTTCAACCGTATCCAATGAGTCGGCGCCCAGATCGTCGATAAAGCGCGCATTTGGAGTGACTTCGTTTTCGTCCACGCCTAATTCGTCGACGATGATCTGCTTGACCTTATTCTCGATCTCTTGATCGGCCATTTGCTTTTTGCTCCTCTGGAATGAATATCAAATACTACCTAAGAAATGCCGAGGGCGGCAGCGGCTGTCTTCAAACTCGCTGTATCCTCGACATTAAGACATCTTACTTCGCGGCTGATTTGTCGCATCAAGCCGGTCAGCACTTTTCCCGGTCCAACTTCCACGAAGGTATCAACACCTTCTCGAATCAACAACTCGACAGACTGAAGCCAGCGCACGGGCGATGACACCTGCCTCACTAAACCATCTCGCGCCTCCGGCCCTTTCGTAACCGACGCAGCGTCAACGTTAGAGATCAAGGGGACCTTCAAGTCGTTGAAAGCGATCTTCGCCAGATCCTCAGCCAGCCGCTCCTGTGCTGGCATCATCAAAGCGCAGTGAAACGGTGCGCTGACGTTTAACTTTACAACCTTCTTCGCGCCTCGCGTTTTGAGCAGTTCGGTCGCCCGCTCAATCGCCTCGGCATGTCCGGCAATGACGACCTGGTTAGCAGAATTGATATTTGCCGGAGCGCAAACCTGGCCCTGACTCGCTTCAACACAGGCAATATCAATGTCGTTCAGTTCCGCGCCGATGACGGCAGCCATCGCTCCCACACCGGCGGGCACCGCTTCCTGCATATAGCGCCCGCGGGCGCGCACCGTCCGAATCGCATCCGTTCGTGATAGAGACCCCGCGGCGACCAGGGCGGAGTATTCACCCAAACTGTGACCGGCTACAAAATCCGGAACCGGAAAGCCCTCAGATTCCAACGTCCGGAGCACCGCCACTGAGACCGCCAGGATAGCCGGCTGGGTGTTTTCGGTTAGCTGGAGATCCTCGGGCGAACCCTCAAGGCAAAGCCGCGTCACCGAAAAGTTGAGCGCGTCGTTCAGTTCTTCAAAGACCCGCGCAGCAATGGCGAAATTTTCAACCAGATTCTTTCCCATTCCCGGATGCTGCGAACCCTGGCCAGGAAAGATGTAAGCTAATGACATATCCGTAGATGGTAAATCGTAAATGGCAAAGCGTTAACTCACTAACGTCCGTTTCAAGCACGGTTTACCAGTCACCATTCACTAATTAAACCTGCGCCTACCAACGCATCAGCACTCCGCCCCACGTTACTCCGCCGCCAAACGAGGCCATCAACACGAGATCTCCCCGGCTAATCTTGCCGGCTTCCACTGACTCGTCCAGCCCAATCGGAATCGAGGCCGATGAAGTGTTACCGTGTTGCGAAATACCAGAATAAACACGCTCGCTTTCCACATTCAGCTTGCTGGCGACCGCATCAGTGATTCGCTGATTTGCCTGGTGCGGAATGAATAGCTTGACATCTTCCGCACTCAGCCCAGCTTCCTCCAACACCGCGCGAGAAATGTCGGCCATCGACCGGACTGCTACTTTGAAAAGCTCGTTGCCCTTCATTTTGAAGAAGTGGTCGCCTGCCGCCAGAGTTTCCGCGGTTGGCTTACGTCGGGTGCCACCGCCGGGCGAGTAGAGCTGCTCCAGGTACCTGCCATCAGACTTAATTCGTGAGGCCAGAATGCCGCGATCTCCCTCGACTGCGCCGAGCACTGCTGCTCCCGCGCCATCTCCAAACAACACGCATGTCTGCCTGTCGGTGTAATCAACATAACGGGTGAGAACCTCAGCGCCGATCACGAGTGCATATTTTGATTGCCCAGTGCGGATCATCGAATCGGCGAGCGTAACCCCATACAGGAAGCCGGAGCACGCAGCTACAATATCCATCGCGGAGGCTTTGTGCGCGCCGAGTTCAGCTTGGATTATGCAACCGGTGGAAGGAAGAATTTGATCCGGGGAGACTGTGGCGCAGAGGATTAAATCGATGTCCTCGGCCTGAAGGCCGGCTCGCTCAATGGCCTGCCGGCCGGCGCGCACCGCGAATTGTGACGTGTATTCCTCCGGCGCAGCCTGGCGTCGCTGCTTAATTCCGGTTCGCGTGGTAATCCACTCGTCGGAAGTTTCCACCATGGTCGCCAGATCGGCGTTCGTAAGGATGCCTTCCGGATAGGAATGCCCGGTACCGATTATGCCGGCTCGCTTAGTGTTCATTTATCGACTCAGTTGTTGTTTGGGCGGTAATACTATCCACAAGCTACCAGAAAACCAAGCACGTTTAAGCTGCAAGCAGTTCAGCCTTCAAACTTAGATTGCGTTTCATGAGCCTGGCAAGCTAAAGCTTAAACTCTGAACTGCCGGAATAAACTCTAAACTGCTCGCACACTAAGAGTTTGCGTTAATGCGTGTCGGGCATTGGTTTCGGCGATCCCTTTTTCAATCGCCGCCGCGGTCCGACTTTCTGAAAATTCTTTTACATTTCGAATCGCGTTTCTAATCGCGCGCGAATTCGAACTTCCATGTCCGATTATTACGATCTGTCTGACGCCGAGCAGGGGCGCTCCTCCATGCTCTGAATAGTCCAACCGCTTCTTGATCTTTCGAAAAGCAGGCTTGGCCAGCATGGCTCCAGCTTTGGTCACGGCTGATGCAGTCAGTTCCCTCTTGATCATCGACAGCATAGCATCCGTCAGCCCTTCCGAGAGTTTCAGCATCACGTTTCCGGTGAAACCGTCGGTCACAATCACGTCTACCGCGCCTGAGAAAACGTCACGTCCTTCGACATTGCCCACGAAGTTAAGGCTCGCGATTTCTCGCAACAAAGGGAACGCTTCCTTCGTCAGGTCGTTTCCCTTGGCTTCCTCTTCGCCAATGCTCATTAATCCAACGACCGGCCTGACGGTGCCAAGCACTGCGCGAGAATAGGCATCGCCCATGATTGCAAACTGGACCAGATGCTCGGGCTTGCATTCGGAATTTGCTCCGACATCCAGCAGCAACGTAGGCTTTGCCGACTTGGTAGGAATCAGCGCCGCCAACGCTGGACGGTCAACGCCGGGCAGCATGCCCAACACCATTTTTGCGGTAGCCATTGCGGCGCCCGTATTGCCGGCTGAGATAAATCCGTCGGCCTTGCCTTCCTTAACCAGCCGCGTCCCAACTCTCAAAGAACTTTTCTTCTTGCGCCGAAGAGAAGTGGCTACGGGCTCACCCATGCCAATCACTTCCGCAGCTTCGACAAACTCTATGCCGCGGTCACCGTCGCCTTTCCAGCCACACCGCTTGAGTTCGGATACAACTTTTTCCGGCTGACCGACCAGAATTACCCCCACACCGAAATCACGAGCCGCCGCAAGGGCGCCGTCAATCTCAGGGTGCGGCGCGTGGTCGCTTCCCATCGCGTCGAGAACTACTTTTCCCGTCAAGCGGGTTTCATTCTTCGACTGGTTTCGCACAGACGATAATTATTTTCGTTTAGGCTTGCTCGACCTGCACTACCTGGCGGCCCTTGTAGTGGCCACACTTCGGGCAGACTCGGTGCTGCATGCGGGGCTCCTGACAGTTCGGGCAGAGAGTTGGCTGCGGAACTTGCAGGGCATCGTGCGCGCGTCGCTTTCCGCGGCGGGCTTTGGAGTGTCGTCGTTTAGGATTTGGCATAATTGCTCCGATTCGTAAATGGTTAATGGTAAGTGGTCAATGGTAGAGCTGGAGAATGCGGCCTCCCGCGTCCATTTACCATTCACGATTTATCATTCACCAGTTCTTTTAACCCCGCCCAGCGCGGGTCTATCTCGTTGTCACCACAGCGGCAATCAGTTGTGTTCCGGTCCGCGCCACAAGTTGGACAGACGCCTTTGCAACTTTCCTGGCAAAGCAGATGAGTGGGTACGGCCAGCAGCACCTCTTCCCTCACCAACTCGTCAAGATCGATAACCTCTCCATCGAAGACGCTTAAGTCGAGATCCTCTTCCGCTAACTCGAGATTCAGCTCGAGTGCTTGCCGCGCTTGATACTCTGCCCTGGTTACGTACTTCAGTTCAAAGTTAGAGTCCACCGGAAACTCAATCGGTTTCAAGCACCGATCACATTCAAGCCGAAGTATGGCGCTTAGCTTACCGTTAACTTTTACCAGGCTCCCGTTAGTCCGGATCTGGCCGGACACCTTGGGCGGAGTTAGTAGCTGCACCCATTCGTCCTTGAGGTTGAGCTCGCCCGGCTCGTAGGTGTGAGCGAAATCGCCCTTCCCGCCTTCCAGACTTGCTAGTTCAATCCGCATCGAATCACACTCTGGCGCCAATACCGCAAAACATCGGCTAGTGCGCAAAAAGCCATTATAACTGCCGAAACCTGAGTGTCAACGAGACCCGACTCTAGTCAGTGGCTCAGTTTGGGTTGAATAGTCGACTTCTTATGGGATCGCGGGTGCCCTCGGCCGTATCTTGCTTAGAAGTCGTTGGTGGAAAACGGTTCCTGTTTGCGCATGAACCTTAAGTCCGGATTAGCCTTCTTTGCCAAGCTGCGCTTCGCCAATCCTCTCTGAGCCGCTCCAATATTTGAGCGCGTCTTCCTTCAGGGCCTCGGCCAGTCGCCGATCGGCCTCTGTAACCAGCTTTCGAGACCGCGCTACGGACATACGAAACCCGGATTCAATGTCTGCTGCGGCTCTTTCTGTCTGGCGCTTTGGCCTCGAAGCCGAGGGTGAGGAGACGAAGGTGCCGGTTCCTGCCCTCGCAAAGTATTTGTTCGCTTGAGCCTTTTGCCCACCTCGTTCGCACACGAGACCAAGGAGGTGCAGAGCCTCGTGATAACTCTGGTCGAGCGCAATGGCCTTACGCAGATGGCGACCTGCCAGCGAGTCGCGCCGCAGGCCATAGTAGAGGCGACCCAGAGCATAATGAGCCTCTGGTGACGCGCGTCGGGCGATGGCCGACTTAAACTCACGAACCGCGTCGTCCCATCGTTCCTCAGCTACAAATAGTTGTCCTAACCCGAAATGAGCGGCAAACGACGACGCGCCAACTTGGGTCGCGTTTTGCAGTAACGTCTTGGCGCGCTCACGCTCGCCTTCATCGGCACAAGTTAAGCCCAGCAACAGTTGTAGACGCTTATCGCCCGGTTCAATCTCATAAGCCTGGGACAGAAAGCTTCGAGCCTTGCCGGACTTTCCGGATTTATAGAACAGTTCGCCGAGAAGCGATAGCAATGGAGCATTGTTGGGACTAAAGTCCGCGGCCCTTTGAAGAGCGCGGATACCGCGGGAAGCCTGATCATCTTCAATCAAAAGGAAACCTTGATTGAGTCGGTTCTCAAACGCGGCCCGATCTCCGCCTGAGAACCTGGCCAGTATCTTAAGACGCAGAGCCTCACGCCGCTCACTGTCCTGTTGTTCCTCAGCATCGCGCTGGCATCTCGTAATCCAAAGCCGCTCGAGGCGATCACTTTCAATAATGCCGTCGTCAGCTAGCAGGCCCGCCAGGGATTTTATTAGGGCCCGATCGAAATGGGAGTTCTGGGCCTGGCGGAGCAAAAGATCGAGAGCGCGTTCGAGTTTTTCGGTCAATCGGACCTGGCGGTTCTCAAGCCCGGAAATCCTTTCCAACAAATGTTCTTCATTAAGAACCGCTGGTTCTACGTTTTCATAACGTGCCGCGGCAGGTTCAACCACGATCATGAGCCGGGTGCCACAACGCGAGCAAAAATCGCGGCCGAGCTCATTTGCCGCCAGGCACTTCTGACAATAATGTGAAACGAAAGTCATTAACTGTATTTCATCGAGGCCGAAGTAAAATTAAGCCTGACTATGATCGATTTGACCATTGACTCGAATCAGTATTCGTAAAATCCGCGACCCGCCTTTTTACCCAACCATCCAGCGTCAACATATTGCCTCAGCATCGGGCAGGCACGATACTTAGGATCGCCAAAGCCTTCATAAAGAACATTGAGGATCGCCAGGCAAACATCAAGACCGATGAAGTCTGCCAACGTCAACGGTCCCATGGGGTGATTCATCCCCAATTTCATTATTCCATCGATGCTCTCACGCGTGGCCACTCCCTCGTAGAGAGTAAAGATCGCCTCGTTGATCATCGGCATGAGCACTCGATTGGAGACGAAACCCGGTGAATCATTACAGTCAAGCGCCGTCTTGCCTAATTTTTCCGTCAGCGCTCTCACCCGCTCGTAGGTTGCATCCGAGGTAGCAATCCCGCGGATCACTTCAACCAGCTTCATGACCGGCACCGGATTCATGAAGTGCATTCCAATCACCTTATCCGGCCGCCCGGTGGTTGCCCCCAATTTTGTAATTGAAATCGAGGAAGTGTTGGACGCGAGGATTGTCGCCGGTGGCGTAATGAGATCAAGCGACTTGAAAAGCTCGGTTTTCACTTTAAGGTCTTCGGTTACAGCTTCGACCACAAGAGAGGCGTCATTTAAGTCTTCAAGCTTTGTCGTAGCCGTAATCCGCCCGACGATTGACTGCTTATCGTCCGCGCTTAATCGTTCCTTGTCCACGTCTCGTTGCAGACTCTTATCGATGGCGCTCAGGCCACGCTCAAGGAATTCGTCGCGCACATCGCGCATCACCACGCTATAGCCGGCGCGCGCCGCCACTTGGGCAATGCCGTTGCCCATCGTTCCTGACCCAACTACGCCGATGATGTCGCCCATAATGCCGGACAGCGATGCTTGCCAGTCCGATCCCCCAATTCACAATTCTGATCTTAGCCGCGAGCAAACCCAAAAGGCTCTGCTGCTCACCGCTCGATCGCCATTGCTACTGCGTTGCCGCCGCCGAGACAAAGCGAAATGACGCCTCGATGTGCATCACGACGCTTCAACTCGTATAGCATCGTGGTCAACAATCGCGATCCGGATTGACCAATGGCGTGACCCAGGGCCACTGCGCCGCCGTTGACATTAACTCGCGTGGGATCCAAACCAAGCTCCTTCATGATCGCGACTGCCTGCACCGAAAAAGCTTCGTTAAGCTCAATCAAGTCAACGTCGCCAATCGCCCAACCCGCTTTGTGCAAGACCTTTCGAATCGCCTCTACTGGCGCCATCATCACCATTGCCGGTTCGACACCCGACGTCGACTGGGCCACGATTCGAGCCATAGGATCAACTCCCAGCGACCTGGCCCGCTCCGACGAGGTGACGACCACAGCCGAAGCGCCATCGTTTACACCCGGCGCATTTCCGGCGGTTACCGTCCCGCCATCTTTTTTGAACGCCGGTTTTAGTTTACCCAGCGCCTCAAGCGAAGTGTCTTCACGTACCGTTTCATCGGTATCGAAAATCTGCGGCGCGCCTTTCCTCTGAGGAATCTCAACCGGCACAATCTCATCTTTGAACTTTCCATCCTTGATTGCCGCCGCGGCCTTGCGATGGGAATTCAACGCATACTCGTCCTGCTGGGCACGGCTGACCTCAAATTTTTCCGCGACAATTTCTCCGGTACAGCCCATGTGGTAGTCGTTGAACGCGTCCCAAAGCCCATCGTTAATCATCGAATCGACCAGTACCCCGTTTCCCAGCCGGTAACCTTCACGGGCCTTCGGAACCAGGTAAGGCGCGTTTGACATTGATTCCATTCCGCCCGCAACCACGATCTCAGTGTCGCCAAGCTGAATGCCCTGGGCAGCCATCATTACCGCTTTCAACCCCGAGCCACAGACTTTGTTTACGGTTACTGCCGATACCGCCGGCAACAACCCGCCGCGTAGCGCTGCTTGCCGCGCCGGATTCTGACCGAGTCCGGCCTGAATCACACAGCCCATGATCACTTCGTCAACATCTTCCGGAGCAAGGCCCGCGCGCCTGACGCTTTCACGAACAACGATCGCGCCGAGATCAGTCGCGGCAAATGCTTTCAACGAACCAAGAAATTTCCCTACCGGCGTCCTGGCCGCACTGATGATCACCGCGTCACGAGTTTCACTCATTCCTTACACCTGACTCCCTTTGAACATTCGTCCGTGAATTATTGTCTGTTTACGATTTACTATTTACCCGGAGGGGTGTCAAGGAACCGAATGTACAACCCACCGGTTAGTGTCTGTCCTTCACCAGCCGTTACCTGCCACTGGTGAACCAATTGTTTGCGCTGCTAACACCCCTCGTTGATAAGCCTCACGACCGAGTGTTAGACTCGGGTCGCTATTCAACCTTCAAACCACAAATTCAATAATCACAAATGCAAGCACTAATTCTTGCCGGCGGCAAAGGCACGCGACTCCGCCCGTTGACTGTCTATACCCCAAAACCGATTGTGCCTATTTGCAATCGCCCGTTTTTGCTCTACCAGATCGACACGCTGCGCCGCGCCGGGATTACAGACATAACTCTTTCGCTCTCCTATCAACCCGACAAGATCGAACAACTCCTCGGTGACGGCTCAGCGTATGGGGTCAAACTTAAGTACACCGTCGAGCCGCAGCCGATGGGAACCGCCGGCGCGTATAAGTTTGCCGAAGAACTGATTCGAGAACCCACCGTAGTATTCAACGGCGATATCCTGACTGATCTCGATTTGAAGGTTGTTATTCGCGAACACACCGAACGCGAGGCAACAGCTACAGTCGTACTAACCCCAGTGGAAAACCCGTCTGCATATGGTCTGGTGGAAACCGAAACTGACGGGCGCATCCGCAGATTTTTGGAAAAGCCGAAGGCGGATGAAATCACCTGCAACACCATAAACGCCGGCACCTATATTCTCGAACCAAAAGTGCTCGATCTGATCCCGGCGGGTGAAAATCATTCGTTTGAGTATGGCCTGTTTCCCGAACTGCTGAAGCGCAAAGAGAGTTTCTATGCGCACGTATCACCGCGAACCTACTGGATCGATATTGGCACTCCTGAACGCTACTTACAGGTTCATCAGGACTTACTGGGAAACAAAGTGGGCCGTATTCACCTGAAAGACAGGCGCGGCACTTTTGATTCAGCCACGGCCGCGGAGCTTGATGATCTTTCGGTCATTGGCGACGACTGCCAGATCAAACCGGGAGCTCAGGTGATCAATTCGGTGCTGGGCAAGGGGTGTTTCCTCGAAGAACGCGCCCGAGTTGAGAATTCAGTGGTTTGGCCGCACACACGCGTCGGGCACGGCGGCGATGGTAACCGGCGCAGTAATCGGTCGTGGTTGCCATATTGGCCGCTCAGCCGTCGTTGGTCCAGGCTCCGTCTTAGGCGACAAGACGTCGCTAACTGACTACACAATCACCGGACAAGCGTCCGACACTCTTTAGTTTGTCGAGTACCGGCTGCGCACCTATTCGACAAACTCAAGTTTGTCGGACAACCGGCGGGCTTCTGTTTCGAAATGACCAATCCAGCAAAGATCAAATTTGGCACCGACGGCTGGCGCGCGGTGATCGCCCGTGACTACACGTTTGCCAACCTCGAACGCGTAGCCCAGGCGTATGCCGATTATTTATTGGCCCAGAGTGAGTTGCCTTTTGTCGTGGTTGGCTACGATCGACGTTTCCTGTCGCAGGAGTTTGCCGCACGGGCATCTGAGGTGATGGCGGGCAACGGAATCCGCGTGTCGCTCTTCGGCGAGCCCGTACCCACCCCTCTTGTTTCCTGGGCGGTCAAACAATTCGCAGGCGGATGGCGGAATAGTCGATCACCGCATCGCATAATCCAGCCGACTTCAACGGCTTCAAGATCAAAGCACCCTGGGGCGGCAGCGCGGCGCCGGAAACAACAGCGGCGGTCGAGAAACTCATCGACGCAAATTCACCTCGACGAGCGACCGTCCAAGCCAATAGCGATGAACTTCTTGGAACCGTGATTGAAAGTTACCGGGCACAAATCGAGTCGTACATCGATCTGGAACGCCTTCGTAGTTCGAAGGCGACCGTGATTGTGGATCCGATGCACGGCGCGGGGGGCAGCTGGGTGGAGAGTTTTCTCACCGGCGGTAAGCTTCAAGTGGAAACGATTCGCAGCAATCGCGATCCGCTTTTCGGCGGAGTCAACCCGGAGCCGATTGATAGCAACCTGGGTGCGCTTGAAGCAGCGTGTGATTGAGACTGGCGCACTGGTGGGCGTGGCCACAGATGGGGATGCGGATCGGGTGGGCGCGGTAAACGAACGCGGCGAGACAATGACCATGCACGACGTGGTGCCGCTGATCCTGTTGCATTTGGTGCGCAATCGGAAGATGAGTGGCGGAGTTGTGCGAACGTTTTCGCAATCCGTCTTACTGAAACAAGATTGCCGCCGCGCACAATCTCAAGCTTCACGAAACCGCGATCGGTTTCAAGTATATTGCTGACCTGATGCTGAACGACGATATTCTGATCGGCGCAGAGGAATCAGGCGGTATCGGCGTGAAGAATCACATCCCTGAGCGTGATGGAATTCTAAACTCCCTGCTCTTCCTCGAAGCGATACTCACGGCCGGCAAGTCGCCCTCTCAGATGCTGCGGGAACTTCATCGCGATTTTGGCGAGTTCCATTTTCGCCGGCGAGATTTGCGAGTCGAATCGGCGCCTGGCCAGGTTTTGCTTCAGCAACTAGGTAACGCGACCCCTGAAACATTTGCAGGTCACGCCGTCACCGCGGTCGAAACAGTTGATGGCACAAAGCTGCTGTTCGAGGATGAATCCTGGATATTATTTCGCCAGTCGGGGACCGAGCCGATGCTGAGAATTTATTCAGAGGCCACCACCGTCGAAAAAGCCAATGCGCTGCTGGATGCCGGGGAAGCGCTGGCGCAAAAGTAGGCGAGGCATTCCTGCCGATCTGCCTTCTCGCATTACAAAGGTACAGGCAGGATGCCTGCTCCATTCCCCGGCCCAATAACTAATGATTGACGGGCGCGTGGAAAATCGTTAAGTTCTGCCATTCCCCCAACAGTCCATAAACATTTCGCGTCGGCGCCCGGTGCCGGCGTTTCACGGAGGTAGTCTAAATGAGTTTAGGTCTGATCCTGGTGATTATTCTGATTGTTCTGTTGTTGGGGACGGTACCCAGATGGCCGCACAGCAGAAATTGGGGCTATGGACCAAGCGGGGGACTGGGCCTGCTCTTAGTAATAATTTTGATCCTGCTTTTGTTGGGACGGATCTAGCTGATTCGATGTCCGACAAGCTTTAGCTTGTGGTTGAGTTTACGACAAACTGAAGTTTGTCGGACACTACGCGCGCATGCCTGAACTACCGGAAGTTGAACATGTCGTGCGTGCGTTGCGCCGTTCTGTAAACGGCAGCCAAATCATGGCCAGCCAGGTCACCCTCCCCAAACTGATCTCGCCTCTATCCAGCGCCTCATTTACTCGAAAACTGAAGAACGCGCGCATCTCCGCGGTTAATCGCCGTGGAAAATACATTCTAATCGAGTTGGATAACAACCTGACTCTGGCAGTGCACCTCCGCATGACCGGCCAGTTTCTGGTGCTGAAACTCGATGATGAACTACCGCGTCATGCCCACGCCGTTTTTTATTTGGACGATGAGCGCCGCCTGGTGTTTCGGGATCAGCGACAGTTTGGCGTGATGAAACTCGTAGCCACGGCCGCGCTCGGCACGCTGAAAGGAATCAGCGAGCTCGCGCCGGAGCCATTCTCTGCCGCCTTTAGTGTTGTTTATCTCAAGGATATATGTGCGCGGTCGCGCCGCACTTTGAAGACGCTCTTGCTGGATCAGACAAAGGTATTGGGACTCGGAAATATCTATGCAGCGGAGGCGCTCTTTCGCGCGCGGATCAATCCGTTCAAGATTGCCACCGGGCTATCGCTGAAACGGGTGGAGCGGCTGCACCAGTCGATTCGCGACGTATTGCGAGCTGCCGTCTCCGGAAATTCCTCATCTCGGATCAGCTTGGAGAATGCCGAGGGATTTTCTTATGGCGAAGCGTTTGGCAGGGTATGGCAGGTTTACGAACGCGAAGGCGAACCTTGCGGCAAATGCGGCGCACGCATCCGCCGGCTCACCCACGGCGGCCGATCGACTTACTGGTGCCCGACCTGCCAACGCAGGTAGAACAGGCAAGAATGCCTGTCCTACAGATTTGTCACAACATAGTCCGTCATCATCTGGCGCATGTGCTTGAGCAGCAACGGATCGGTCACACCATGGCGTGACTTCGGATAGATCATTAGCTCAAACTGCTTCCCGGCCTTCTGAACTCATATACAAACTGGACGGTGTTCTGCATGTGCACGTTGTCGTCAATGGCGCCGTGAATCAGCAGTAGCTTGCCGTGGAGGTTCTTCGCCGCGTGCACCGGCGAACTCTTCCGGTAGCCCTCCGGGTTGTTCTGCGGAGTCAGCATGTATCGCTCGGTGTAGATCGAATCGTAGTCGCGCCAGTCGGCCACCGTGCCGCCGGCGATGCCCATCTTAAAACTCTGGCTGTGCGTCAGCGCATAACTCGTCATGAACCCGCCGTAGCTCCAGCCCCACATACCGATGCGGGAACCATCGACATACGGCTGCGATTTGAGCCAGGCCACACCGTCTTCGATGATCGCGCAGTTCCAGTTCGCCAAAGTTCTTGTAGACCGGCCACTCTGATTCGGCGCCCTTGCCACTGGCCGTGCGGTTATCGCAAATCCAGATGATGTAACCCTTCTGGGCCATCAGCTGGTGCCACATGTAGGTACGTTGCCCCAGGCGTTGCGGACTTGCGGCGCGTGCGGCCCGCATAGGTAAACTGCAACACGGGATACTTCTTGCGTCGGGTCAAAATCGGGAGGCTTGATCATCATCGCTTCCATCTCAAAACCGTCGCGTGTTTTGACCGTCATTAGTTCCGTTGTACCAAGTCTGTATTGCCTCAATCGCGGCTACTTTATTCTCATCGATCACCCGCACAAGTTTTCCGTCGGCATCATGTAGCCGAGTTTGCGTCGGCGTGTTGATATCACTCCAACTATCAATGAAAAGACTAGCAGTGGGACTAAAACTAACACGGTGTGAGCCGTCGGTAGTCGTTAGCCGCGTCAGACCGGTGCCGTCGAGTTTTATACGGTACGGCCTGCGGCGCGATGTGGCTGTGCGCCGTGCCGGTGAAGTAAATGACGCCTTTGTCCTCGTCAACGCTGTCAATCGATCTGCGCTTCCCATTTGCCATCGGTCACCTGCCGAAGCAAGCGTGCCGTTCTGCGCGTAGTGATAGATGTGGCGCCAACCGTTGCGCTCACTCTGCCACAGAAAGGATCCGTCCTTAAGCCAGGTCGGGTTATCGATCACTTCAACCCAGGCCTTAGTCGTGTCACGGAAAAGTGTATTCGACTTTCCATCGCGGGCATCCGCGACAGTTGAGATCCAGAAATGTTTGCTCGCGATTCTGCGCCTGGTAGACGACCTTGCGGCTGTCCGGCGTCCAGGTGACGCGCACGATCAACAGATCAGTTGGATGATATTTAAAGGTATCGACCCAACGCGTGGCGCCGCCCGCGGCGTTGACGACACCAAGTTGGACGATCGGGTTTGGATCTCCCGCTTTCGGATAAGGAGTCACTTCGAGCTTTTGGTGATAAGGAATGTGATCGACGACGGTGAACTCCGGTACCGGAGTGTCGTCGATGCGAAGATATGCAATCGAGGTGGAATCAGGACTCCACCAGTACGCTTCAAAGTTTCCCCGTCCATAAAGCTCTTCCTGGTAGACCCAGTTGAGCCGGCCATTCAGGATCTTTGAACTGCCGTCGCTAGTTAAGCCGACGCTCCTGACGCCCGGCGATATCGTAAACGTAAATATTTCCGCCGCGCACGAAACCGAGCATCCGGCCGTCCGGACTAAACGTTTCCCCAACTTCTTCTTCCGGGTCGTTGGTAACGCGCAGAGCCTTGTCGCTGCCGAGCTCGTAATAAAACAGATCATTGTTCCAGTTGATTAGGACTGCCGACTCATCTTTACTCAGATCATACGAGCCGCGATTAGCGAGACGCGCCGCATCGGCTGTGGTCACACCGCCGAGCGCATTAAATGCTGCCTGCATCTTTGCGGTGTCGAAAAAGGCGACGGCTTTTCCGGTCATCGCATCAACCTTTTGCAGCCTGGGCACGTCTTTCCTGGTCGCCTCGTTTGCCAGCAGGTAATGCTTCCCGTCTTTCAGCCAGCGAAGATTGGGCGGATTGCCGTTGAAGTTAATCCTCTTCACCGGATCAAAAATGTCGTCAATAGTGAGCAGCTTCTGCTGCGCAATCGCGTGGCACGCGAGGGTCGTAAGGATGAAGAGTAGCAGAGCGCTTCGTCGGAATGTTTTCACTTCATTAACTCCACTTGAGATCAGATTAAAAGTAGGGGTGGTTAATACAAAGAGGCTGCAAAGGTCGGCGCCTCTGAGCCTCTCTGTGATTTAATGCAAAACTGCATTAACAGTTTTAAAAAAGCTACACGCCCGGCATCGCTTTCTTCAAGCGGCTTAAGCAGCAATGTCAGCACAATGGCCATAAATAGCGCCATCAATGCCAGGACCAGGAAAAAGCTCGACTGTAGCCAGATGTCCCAATAGACGCCGATCTGCGTAAGCTTGTTTCCGACCGCCGTGGCCACAAACCACCCGCCCATCATCAGACCGCGAATACTTACCGGCGCGACCTTTGACACCAACGACAGACCCATCGGAGAAAGCATTAGTTCGCCAAGGGTCACAATCGCGTAAGCGAATATCAGCCAGAACGGCGAGACGCGGAAAAGGTACGCATTCTGCAAGATCGCCGCGCGATTTGCGTCGCCCGCGCCGGGAGACGCGGCATTGACGGCGTGGAGCAATTGTTCTTCCCCGCTCTTGAGCCGCGTTTTTTCTTCGGCAGTTAATAACGGTCTTCCCTGTTCCGCATTTTCCTTATCTCGATCGGCGATAGCTTCATCACTAAGGGCGGCAAACTTCACGCCAAAAACCGAGTTCTTGTCGTCATCACCTTTCGCATTCTGGATCTTGTCGAGTACGTCCTTTGAAACGCCCGCTGCGCCGAGATTGGTGAGCACGCGCTCGTTGATGCGAAACTGGCCGGCCGAAAGCTGCTGCTGCGTCTTCGTCATGCTTTCGCCGACCGACGCACCGTACCAGAGCACGAGAAACGACAGTCCGGTAAGTGTCATGCCAAACGCCATCTTGGTCGGCGTTGAAGGTTCCTTACCGCGCCGATCCAGAAATCCCCAGAACCAAACTAACGGGAAGGTCAGAGTCAGGACCCAAAACGCGTTGATGGAATTCGAGATCGTACCGGTGACGTTCCAGTCCGTATTGTCATCCGCAAAGTAGGTGAGCGTCGATCCGTTCTGGTGAAAGACCATCCAGAAGACGATGACGATCAGAAATATCACGATCAACGCCATGACGCGTTTCCAGTTCGGGACCGCCAGCATTGCGGCGTTCCGCCCCGCGTCTCCGCCGGCGCCTTTGGAGTGTCCACCTTCGTCCTGATCGCTGACACCATGCGGCGGGGCGTCGGTCGCCGTGGCGGCAGTGTCGGCAGCTTGCTGCGGATCTCCGGCGGCCATGCTGTCGCTAACAGGTTCACCAAAGGATCTCTTCTGATCAGCGACCATTACCAGGTTTTTGAAATACCAGAGGATCCCGACTGAAATAACCATTCCGAAGGCCGCAACTGCGAACGCCGGATGGAACCCAAACTTCTGTCGCACGATCTCCATCACGATGGGCGCGAGAAACGCACCCACGTTGATGCCCATGTAGAAAATGTTGTAAGCGCGATCCTTGAGGTGGCTGCCCTCAGGATAAAGATTGCCGACCATCGTCGAGACGTTCGGTTTGAAGAAGCCGTTGCCGATGACGAGACATGTCAACGCGGCATAAACCGCCCAGAGCGTCGGAATCGACAGCAATCCGTGTCCGGCCATGAAGAAGAATCCGCCGATCATGACGGCCTTGCGATAACCGGTGATCTTGTCAGCGATTAATCCGCCGAGCAGCGGGCTGAAATAAACGAAGAACAGGTAAGTCGCGTAAAGCGTCGTGGCTTCAGCCGCCGTCCATCCGAATCCTTCGGCCGGGTCGCGAAGATAAAGCGTAAAGAGAGCCAGCATCGAATAGAAGCTGAAACGCTCCCACATCTCCGTACCGAAAAGCACGTAGAGCCCCTTCGGATGTTTATGAATGCCTTCAATATTGTGACTGCTCAGGGTGTGGGCCGTCGCCATAGCTCAAGGTCCTCCGTTTTCGGACAAACTAACGATTGCAGAAGTTGTAAAAGGGGATTGATTGCAGGCATTCAGCCAAAGATTCCGGCTCCTGTCAAGAACTTGCATTGGTTTAAGCCAATTAGTGAGTCCCGGGCCAGCTTCGTTCCTGGGCACTCAGCCGGAGTCATCACCTTGCCCGCGCCACGTACTGTGAGTACAAAACACTTCGAAAACAATTAGTGTCTTTCGTCCGCTTCCTTCTGGGAAGGAGAAAGCCAGGAAGGGTCTTACGAACTAATACCCCCTGCCCTTCCCAGTCCCACAGGGAGACGTAAATCATAACCATACTTGCCTTGACAGTCCGCTGGCCCGGGGCGTATAAGCACAACTGGAAAACGTGGTGAGTTAAGGCGACTTGCGGCCACGTAAAACAATCGCTAAACAGCTCGGGCCATCCTTAAAGGATGCATCCGAACAACTTCATTGTTAATGAAGTCCCGCGCTGCTTGGCGCGGGATTTTTTGTAGGACAGGCGTTCCTGCTTGTCCATCAGTGAGATCGGCAAATCTGGACAGCCAATAATGTCTGTCCTAAGCAAAGATGAAAAACTTTCGCGAAGCACTCGATTCCGACACTATCCACGTCTTCGACGGCGCGATGGGCACGATGCTCTATGCCAAGGGCGTCTACATTAATCGCTGCTACGACGAAACGAACCTGACCAGTCCCGACCTCGTACGCGAAGTGCATTCCGAATACTGTCGCGCCGGCGCCGACATTCTCGAAACAAATACTTTTGGCGCCTCCGCGCCTAAGCTCGCCCAATACGGTCTTGAAGGAAGCCTGCGCGAGATCAATATCGCGGCTGCCCGTTTGGCCCGCGAAGGCGGCGGCGATAGTTGCTATGTTGCCGGTTCAGTCGGCCCGCTTGGTCTGCGCATTGAACCCTATGGCCCAACCTCGTTTGAAGAAGCGAAAGACCTCTTCAAAGAACAAGTCGCAGCCCTGCTCGAAGGTGGAGTGGATCTTTTTTCCCTGGAAACCTTCAACGACGTTTCAGAGATGCAGCAGGCAATTCGTGCAGTCCGTGAGTTATGTGATCTTCCCATCGTCGCCCAGATGACGATTCAAACTGACGGCAACACCTCGTTTGGCACCACTCCGGAACTTCTCACCACGCAACTGGACGAGTGGGGCGCCGACGTCATTGGACTCAACTGCGGGGTGGGCCCGGCAATAATCCTGAGCGCGCTCGAGAAGATGCGCGCGGTGACGAAGAAGAAACTCGCCGCGCAACCAAATGCGGGCTTGCCGCGCGATGTGCAGGGCCGGCAGTTTTACATGTGCTCGCCTGAGTACATGTCGAAGTTTGCCAAACGGTTCATCCAGTCAGGTGCGAAGTTCATCGGCGGCTGCTGCGGCACAACTCCCGCACATATTAAGTTGATCTCAGATGCCGTGCGCGCAGCGTCTCCGAGAGCGCAACGGTCGCTCAGAGATTCCGGGCCGTTGGCCCAGGTCAGGGAGATCGTCCCAGCCGATTTTAAGGTGGTCCCGCCTGAAGAGCGCTCCGCCTGGTCGCGCAAGATAGTTAACGGCGAATTCGTCACTTCGGTTGAAGTGTTGCCGCCGAAGGGCGTGGATGCCCAGAAAACGCTGGACTCAATTAGACTTCTTAAAGATGCCGGTGTTGATGGCGTTAATATTCCTGACGGAGCGCGCGCCCAATCGCGCATGAGCGCGTTGGCGACCGCGGTCCTCGTCGAACAACAGATAGGGATCGAGTCAGTGCTTCACTACTGCTGCCGCGATCGAAACCTTCTTGGGATGATGTCTGACCTGCTTGGCGCAGCGGCGCTGGGGATTCGCAACCTGCTATTGATCACCGGCGACCCGCCGAAGATGGGACCGTATCCCGATGCGACTGCCGTGTTTGATATCGACGCCATCGGCCTCACCAACATGGTGAACAAGCTCAACCACGGACTCGACCTGGGCAACAATCCCATCGGCCAGCCGACCGCCTTTTGCATCGGCGTCGGCGTGAATCCCGGCGCGATTAATCCCGAGGAAGAGATCCGTCGGTTTGAATACAAGGTCGAGGCGGGCGCGCAGTATGCGATCACCCAGCCGGTATTTGATACCGACCAGTTGCGCGATTTCATCAGAGAGTATCGAGCACGTGAAGATTCCAATCGTCGCGGGTATCTGGCCGCTCGTCTCTTATCGCAATGCGGAGTTTCTTCATAACGAAGTGTCCCGGCGTGCGGGTGACGCCTTCGATCATGGAGCGCATGCGCGCGGCTTCGGCGATTAGCAAGGAAGCCGGACGCGATGAAGGATTAAAGATCGCGCGCGAGTCGTTGTTGGAAGTGCGCGATATCATCCGCGGAGTGCAGGTATCCGCGCCGTTTGGAAATGTGAAGTATGCGTTGGAAGTGTTCGACGCCCTGCCCGAGTTCGCAAAACCTGAAGAAGCCGCGGCAAACCGTACGTGATTTCCGTCCTAGCTCTGCAAGAAGCCGTTTTTGGAGACTGGCTATTGAATCTCCTCCCTCCCGAATCAAAAGGGCCTAACAAAAGACAGTAAGGACACGCCAGGCCATGCCCTTACTGTCAACCAAGACATCGAGTTACTGTTTCGGACCCACCGTCGGTCCATCGCCGACAACAAAGTAACCCGCCGGTGGATTGTTTCCATTCGCGACGAACGCTGCGACCGCGGCGGCCGCTTCCGCGTTAATCGAGTTGACGCTGGCCTTGCTCTGACTCTTTGGGACCACCACGGTGCAATAGCTCACGCTTTGGTTGTTAGCTGCGTCCGTTGCGATGATGCGAATCAGATAGACGCGGCCATCTCCGCCACCCTCGCGCTCGGCGCGCAGACGAAGTGTGCTGGGCGCTACGTCTTTCGCGTCTGGCGACATCCCCCCTCCGGCCGGCAAATGATCATCTTCGTCGCTAAACACGGCCACCGTGATCGTCGGCACCATGCCATCATTGTCGGTAGCTGTAACCGATAACCCGACAGTGATCAGATCGTGATTGGGCGGCCATAACATCGCACTGGCGACTGAGCAATTCACGGTCGGCGCCTGCGTGTCATTTATTGTGATGGTTACGGTAGCGACATTCGAGTCCACACTTCCATCGTTCGCCACGTAGTTGAAAGTATCAATGCCGGTGAATCCGGCGTCAGGTGTGTAACTGAAACTGCCGTCGGGGTTGAGCGTCAGCATTCCATGATTGGGACCGTTGCCGGCGACATACGTGGCGGTCAACGTGTCGCCGTCAGCATCCGTGTCGTTGGTTAGCACGCCGGGCGTTGGCACATTGAGCGTGGTGTCCTGATTCATGTTGTAGTTGTCGTTGTTGGCCACGGACGTGTCGTTGATATTGGCCACTGCAACGTTGACCGTGGCGGTGTCAAGACCGCCGTTGCCGTCGGAGATCGTGTAGGTAAAAGAGTCGTTGCCGAAGAAGTCGGTATTGGGCGTGTAGCTCACAGACGTTCCGTTGTTAGTGACGGTGCCATTCGCGCCCTGTGTGACTGAGACGACCGCCAACGTATCGCCATCAGCGTCGAAGTCGTTGGCAAGAACGCTGATCACATTCGCGCCGCTGTCTTCGAAGACTGCGGCGTTGTCGTCGTTTGCCACTGGAGCATCCTGCACATTGGTCACGGTGACTGACACGGTTGCGGTATCGAAGCCACCATTGCCATCGCCGATTGTGTAGGTGAACGAATCGCCGCCGAAGAAGTTTGGGTTGGGTGTATAGCTGACATTAGCGCCGGCGTTGGTGATTGCAACCGTTCCGTTGGCGCCTTGCGTTACCGCGGCTACGGTCAGCGGGTCCATATCAGCATCGGTGTCGTTGTCGAGGACATTGATGGTGTTCGCCCCGCTGTCTTCCGCGACTATGGCGGCATCATCAACCGCATTTGGCGGCGAACCGACTACGCACACTACCTGCACTTCAAACGCACCGACATCGCCGCCGTCGCCACCGGGCGCATTTGTAATCGACCCGTCATCGCAGGGCCGGGTCAGGCCGCGCTGGTCCGCAGCCGAACCGCTGCTGTGACCTTTATCGATCGCAATACTGCCGGCCTGGAGTGCGCGGGTGGGCGTGGGTCCGCCATTGTTTTGCATCGGACCAAAATTCAGCAGAGCGTCGTTTACGTTGATTTGGTCGGCGGTGCCCGGCAACGGAACTACTGTCGGGTTGGCCGGTTGATTGCTGCCCAGATCGCCAATGATGTTGTAACCAAGGCTATTAAACGTCCCGTCGAGATTGGGAAGATCTCCGCCGGGATTGTTTCCGGCGACGACTGTGTTTCGCAGGTTAGTAGTGCCGCCATTTCGGATTCCGCCTGTCAGGTTCGTGAAGCCTGGGCTGGTGGTGTTGCCGGTGATGGTGCAGTTGGTGATGTTGGCGGTGCCGCTTTCAACAACCATCGCGCCCGCGTGATGGTTGCCGACGTTGCCGGTCAAAGTGCTGTTCGTCATGTTCAGCGTCGCGTTATTGCTCATGGCAATCGCGCCGCCATCGCCACCCTGGGCGAAGCTGTTGGAGATCGTGCAGTTTTCCAGATAAAGAGTTGCGCCCCTCAACTGGATGGCGCCTGCGGCCCCAAGTCCGGTTCCGTTTGTGATGTGAATATTTCGGAGGATAACTACTATGCCCGGAAGGCCGCCGGGATTAATATCAAAGATGCGATCGAGGTCAGCCGCGTCAATCGTCGTGCCGTCGGCATGGCCGATTATTGTGATGGAATCCGTAATGTCCAGATCGCCCGTTTCGCCACCATCCTCCAGGTTTCCCGCGAGAGCGAAAGTGATCGTACCCGGGGAGTTGAAGACGATGGTGTCGTTGCCCGGGGTGCCTGCCTGGCATTGCGGATAAGTAGCGCTGTTGTCATTAGCATTATTAATTGCCTTGCGGAGGGTACAGAGGTTAGCGCCGGGAGCAGGGGGCTGGGCCAGACTGTCCGTGAGAACTTCGACCTGTATTTCTACTGCCCGAGACGCCGGAACAAAGGCGAGAAATCCGAACGCTGCGGCCAGCAACAGAAGGCCGCGCCTGATTCGGCCGGTGGCTGTCTCTCTTCGCACTACGATGGAAAGGGTTTTCTGGACAACATGCTGGGTCATAACGAAGCCTCCTTCGGCTGCAAGTGCTCAAATCGGCGATGAAAATTTAATGGTGGATGTTCCTGATCTCAGATTTGGGGACCTCTCCAAATACTAATCAGATTTGCCGGAGAAACCGGGTCCGGGCAACGCAGTGAGAGTGCCGGGTTCTAAAGTGGGGCGCATGGAAACGCACGAATTCTACAGGAGTTTCCCGTACCTTAAAACAGAATTTTTTCGTGGGTAGTGGTCAGTTTAGATTGAATGACCGACTTCTAAATGACCGTCGGCCCCCCCTGCCCGCAGGTTCCATAAATTTCATCTGGTCGAAAACTGTTAGGTTTGCGCACCGCGTGCGGGCGAAGCGTTCGCGATCCCTGCTCAGGAGCTGATCTCAACGCCGCAACCTTGAAATTCCCTACGACCCCAAACTCTGGCGTGCGCGTGAGGTTGTTAGTTATCTATTTAGGGCCTTTAAGCCGCCGGTTGAAAAAATCAATCATGAGCGGAATAAATTCAGCGCGCGGGATGGCGTGGGCGGCGTTGGGAAACAACTTAATCTCGAAGTCTTTCTTCAGTTCCGTCAAACGGTCACGGAGAAGAAGCGCCTGGCTCACCGGCACATTTTCATCTTTCTCGCCGTGCAAAATTAGCACCGGCGCTTGCAGCCGATGCATTTGCAGCACCGAGGAGCGTTCCTTGATTGCTTTCTCGGTCATCCCCGATTCTCGTTTCATGTTGGCGGTGATGCCCTCGATCTTTATCTCGTCGTAGGCCCGCTTGAAATCATAAACACCGGCGCCCAGGACCACTGCCTTAAGATCTTTGAGTTTCACTGCCAACAAGGAAGCTGCCATGCCCCCGCGCGAATATCCAAAGATTCCCATCCGTTTTGGATCGACGAACTTCTCCTGTTTCAGTTTATTGAATCCTGCCGTCAGTGCCGCGATAGTTTTTGGCCCAACATAATCGGCTTTGCCGTTGGATTTCCCGAAGCCCGGCTGCGTAACCGCGACACTCGCAATCCCCTCCGCCGCGAGCAATCTACCGAGGTGAAGGTAATCTACCGCCCGGCCCTGATAGCCAGGCACCAACAGGACGCCGGGATATTTGCCTTCGGCTGGCGGCCGAAAAGTCAGGGCTTCAACATTCGAGCCCTCGAAAGAATAGTCATACTTACAAATCCTGGTATTCGTAAATGCGACGCAGCCGTCCTTCTCCAGCGCTTCAAATAGCGCTCTTTGATCGGGCTGTTGAGCTGAAGCTGTCGCGCACCACATGGCGCCAGCAAAAACGATTAAAAGTGGATTCAACCTCATCATCTTCCCTCGCAACACCAGGTCTATTTCGCCAGTACATGCCTCAGGGCAGCGGCGAGTTGCGGAAACTGAAACTGATATCCGCTCGCCTCCAAGCGCTCGGGAGCCACTCGTTGGCTCGAGAGCAGCAACGCGTCAGCCATCTCACCGAAAAGTAGGCGCACGCCAAACGCCGGAATCGGAAATATTGTGGGACGCGAAAGCGCATGGCCCAGGGCTCTGGTAAACTCCGCGTTCGTAACAGGATTGGGCGCGACAAAATTCACCGGACCTATTAAGAAATCGTTCGCTAGCACGTATTTTATTCCCCCAACAACATCATCCAAAGCAATCCAGCTCATCCACTGCTCGCCGCTGCCGATCCTTCCGCCGACCCCCATGCGAAACGGAGGCAGCATTTTAGCAAGCGCGCCACCTTCCTGATCGAGGATGATGCCGAAGCGCGCGTTGACAGTCCGAATTCCCTTCTCCTTTGCGAGTGAGGTCGACTTTTCCCATTCGACGCAAACGTCAGCCAGAAAATCGTCGCCGGGAGCGCTCGCTTCCGTCAGCAATTCTTCACCACGGTTTCCGTAGTAACCAATTGCCGACGCCGAGATAAGCGTCTTCGGCGGCTCCGCCAGGTTCGCGAGCGCATCGCTCAGGAGGCGCGTTCCCTTCGCACGGCTTTCCCGGATGCGTTTCTTTTTGTCGTCCGTCCAACGCCCTTCCGCGATGCTCTCGCCGGCGAGGTGGACCACCGCGTCAAAGCCCTCGATCTGCGCCAGTGCAATGCTGTAACGATCCGGACTCCACTCAATCTCAGCATTATCGCGCGGCGCATATCTAACCAGCCGGTAGATTTCGTGTCCCTCGGGCTCGAGACCCTTCATCAGGGCCTTGCCCACCAAACCGCTTGCTCCGCTCAGCAGAATCTTCATTCCTATTTTCCGCCTTTGCCAGACAAATCGCCGGGAGTTTTAAACGCCTGACAAGCAATAGCTGGTCTTCCCAAAAATGTTGCGTAATTCGACTACGGACCTATAATACTCCAGCATTCTAAAATCACGCGTCGGCTGATCGTCATAACTCGAAATTCCTCAGCCCGGCTGGTTTCTCAAACTCGACGTTCACGCGCTGGTCTCCAGCCAGCTTTGCCAGAGCCCCGGCCTCCGGAACTCTCCCAACCCAACGAGGTAGATAAAATGCAATCCCTTTCTGCGAACGCAAATCCGTCACCCGAATCTCAGGTGCCACGTTTACAGACGCATCTTGCCGATTGTTTCAGCACTCTGGTCCCTGATTACGCGTTAACCTTCTTCGATCATCTTTATAGCGAATATCTGACGCTGCGCTTCAAGATTCAGGAACCGGCAGTGCTCAAACTCCTCGATGGGATTCACCATCGCCGCCTCGAATGCAGTCTAACGTGGAGCGACATTTACACCTTCGACCTTGCGCTGATTGACGAGCGGCCCCTCGAAAATTTGATTCGTAAAGCTTACGACGCCCGCGCCAAATATCGCAGCGTCGCCGGACAGAAGGAGTTTGACGAGTATGTCGCGTCGAAACCGCCCGATCTTACGTCGATCTTAATTGCGCCCAAACCGACCGAGTCAGTAGCTGTGGTCGACGGTGATCAAGCCGATCGAGAGGGTGCACCGGAGCCTCTCGCGATGGCAGCGTCCAGCGACATCGTTCAGCGTGTATTGCGCGCTGACATCCGCTATCTCCTCAGTAAGTTTTACTTGTATTACGCCATGCTGCCGATGCGCGAGAGCAAGCGCGAAGAACTTACCACCAGGGCCGTGAGGATGACAAAGTGGATCCTCATTACGATTGTGGTCTTAATCATCCTCAGTTTTGGCGGGGTTGTGGTGTTGGAAAAGGCCACCACCTGGGGTGATCTCACCGGCGCCTTCGGGCTCACAGTTGGCTCAGTCGCGTTCGCCGGGATTGTGGGCGGCTGTGTGAGCATGTTGCAGCGGATTCAAAGCGCCCCAAGCGAGGGGGACGCCTTGTTTAATCTGGCGTCGCTGACTAATGGCTGGCGCGGGCTGTCTCTCTCGCCGCTTTACGGTGGTATTTTCGCTTCTCTGCTTTTCATTCTGTTTGCCGCGGGGGTATTGCAAGGAACCATCTTCCCAAAGATAGCTACTGCTAAGGCCCAGAACGGCGCGGTTGTGAGGCCAGAAGAACCAGCTGCATCGAACAAAACCGCTACCGCCGCACCGGCCGACACTTCTGAACAGCCAACAGCGACACCTACACCTCAACCGGCTACTCCGACCCCGACTCCGCTAACAGACACGCAAAAGACGGGCATACTTCAAGTCAAAGACTTCTTAAAGGAGACCGGCCCGGAAGACGGCGTAGCCTTCGCCTTGCTGATTATCTGGTCATTCATTGCGGGATTTGCTGAACGCCTCGTTCCTGACACGCTCAACCGCCTCGTCGCAAAGAACGAAGCGATCCAGGGGACCAACAAGTAGTCGTTGGCATAAATCCAAAACGCTTAACCCGGGTTAATCGTGACTGGAATCCGCGACAGCGGGCAAGCAAGAATCGTAACAGCAATTCGACGAACAGGTCATGCTTTTCGGCGCGCGCATTCGCGGCAATGATTTCCGGCGGCTTTGTTCGTTTGCCCATCCACTTTTCACGACGGAGACGACGGCTTATTTCCGTCGCAGCTACTCTTGTCTTTACGAAAGAAAGCGGTAGAATCCGTTTGTTTCCCTGAGTCTCCAAAGCGATTGCATGTCCAACATTGCGCGCAGGGTTACCGATCCAGTGTCACTCCTTACCCCTGCGCAATCATCAGGCTACTGACCGGAAACGCGATCGATTTCAGACACCAGATTTTATTGAAGCGGGCTAACCTTGATCCTTCACTCAAGACGAATCCTCCTCGCTCTTCTCGTTGTTACATCGCTTAGCGCGATCGTCTGGAAGAGTGCGCGCATGCAGTCTCCTCTGCGGCGCATAACCAGCACTCCTGAGAACGGCAAGAATCTCAGCCCGACGATGAGCGGTGATGGAAGGATCATCGGATTTGAGTCAACCGAAGACATCGTTAACGCCGGTGGCAGCGTAGCCTTTCGTGCGATTCATGCCAACGTTGCCGTTGATCCGCCGACCTTTCTTCAGATGGGCGCCGCGCGAGCCCCAGCTCCGGCGATTTCACAAGACGGTTCACGGATAGCCTTTGCGGCAAAGGAAAATCCGCTCGGCGCCAATAACGACTTCAATTCTGAAATTTTCCTTTACGATGGTGCGAAGCTAAATCAAATCACCCACACCTCGCCAGGCGATGTCTCATTGCGCGCGGCTAATGGAAACTTTCTTCCCTCGATCTCCGACGACGGCCGTTACCTCGCATTCTCCTCCAATCGGGATTTAGCCAGTCAAAATGCTGACGGCAATTTCGAAATATTTGTTTACGACTCAGCAACCCAAAATCTTGTGCAAGCGACCAACTCAACCGGCATTGTTGGGTTTACTGATGCCAAGCTCAGCGGCGACGGCACCACCCTTTTCTATCTTCGCGACACCGGACAAACGCCCAGCATCAACCGCGATCTCGTGCGGCAAAATCGGCAGACGCTTTTCGTAATCGGATTATTGGCCACAAACGCGCCTAACCTTAGTCTCGCTTATGGCCGGGCTGTTAGTGATGATGGACTGCGCGTCGTTTGGTCTGCCGAAACCTCGCCCGACGCCAGCCAGGTATTTCTCTGGGACGGAAGAAACGGAATAACTCGGCAGCTTACTGCGCTCGCTGCACGCGTCACCGACGTACCCCTTCATCCTTCGATCAGCGGTGACGGCTCGCGAATTTCCTTTGCGACGCGGCGCCCGGTCATGCCGGGAAATTCCGACAATAGTATCGAGCTTTACACCTACGAGATTTCCAGCGACACGTTCTCACGCGTGACCAGCGCTCCGGTCACGGCTGACGGCTTTGACGGTAGCCGACGCGAAATTGAAGTCGTCTCCTCCCTTAGCGACGACGGGGCTGTTGTCGCGTTTAACTTCCCGCGAGTCCTTTCAGACCCCGTCGCCAATGCAGATTTTGCCAACAACACCGAGATCTATGTCACCGGCACGGCCCCCCGACCGGCGTTTGGTCAACTCACGGTTTTCAACGGCGCTTCGTTTGCAAATGAGCCGGCGACCACTGAGGCCGTGGCGCCTGACAGCATCGCCGTGGCACGAGGCGGCGCGTTGGCATTTCGCTCAGAGCAGTCACAACCCACTAACGGTGTCTTTCCTACCTCGGTAGGCGGAACTACCGTGACCGTGAACGGTAGGAGCGCCCAAATCTTTTTCGTTTCACCGACGCAAGTGAATTTCCACGTTCCCGCCGCCACCGAATTAGGAACCGCCGAGGTTATCGTTACCAACTCTGATGGCTTCCAGAGCCGCGGTGGGATTTCCGTCCTCAGTGGAGCGCCTGGCGTATTTACAAAGAGCGGTGACGGTCTGGGCGACGGAGTGATTCTCGATGCCGACACGTTGATGCCTGGTCCCTTCGATCCGACGAGCGGGAATTTGCGCCTCATGGTATTCGCTACCGGCGCACGTCGCGCCGCGAGTGCGTCCGTAACGGCTGGCGGGCGTGCCCTGACCTTCGAATCGCTGATCCTGAATCCAGACATGCCGGGCATGGACGAGATCCACGTGCTCGTGCCTGCTGATCTGCGAGGCGTCGGAAAAGTTAGTCTAATTGTGACTGCGGACGGCCGCGACAGTAATTCGGTGTCTGTCGAGTTTACCGGGGTCGCGCGCCGAGATGTGCTGATCAATGAATTTCTCGCGGACCCGGGCGCCAGCGAGACCGACCCGACGGTGGGCGATGCGAATCATGACGGAGTGCGCAGCGCATCCGAGGACGAGTTTGTAGAACTGGTTAACACTACGGTCAACGACATCGACATCAGTGGGTATCGAATCTTTAGCCGGAGCACGGGTGCCGACGTCCAACGTCACGTTTTCCTCGCGGGCAGCGTCTTGCCTTCATGTAGCGCCATCGTCGTCTTCGGGGGTGGTACGGCAAGCTTCAATCCCAATGATTCCGCTTTCGGTGGCGCGCAGGTCGTCCGAGCGTCGTCAGGTGGCCTGGCACTGGGCAACGGTGAAGGAGTTATCACGCTCCAGGATCAGAACGGCGCCATCGTTAACCTTGTGGCCTACGGTGGTTCGTCGGGCATTGAGGCTGATAACGATCAGTCCGTGACCCGCTCGCCTGACATCACCGGCAACTTTGCGCAGCATTTGGCCGCCAGCGGCGGCGCCCGACCTTACAGTCCAGGAACGCAACTTAATGTCGCGCCGTTCAGTCCCTGCACCCAGGCCGTTGCTCGCGTGGAAGTTTTGCCCGGTTCAGCAACCATCGATGCGGGCGCTCAACAGCAGTTCACCGCCAAAGCGTACGACGCATCGAACAACGAAATTCCCGGGGTCATATTCGCCTGGCAATCGAGTAACACGGCGGTGGCAACGGTTGACCAAACCGGTTTGGCTATCGGCATCTCCGCGGGGAGCACTGAAATTCGCGCCACCGGTCGTGGGGTGCAGTCGCCGCCGGCAATGCTGACGGTGAATCCCGTCGCGCCGCCAAACGTGGTCATCAATGAAGTAGATTCAGACCAGACGGGAACTGACACTGCCGAGTTTGTCGAAATCTATGACGGCGGCGTCGGGAATACTTCGCTGACGCGCCTGGCGCTTGTCTTTTTCAACGGCGGTGACGATCTGTCGTACGCGGCGTTTGATCTCGACGGTTTCAACACGAATGCCAACGGTTACTTCACAATCGGCAACGCCGCAACCCCTGGTGTTGATCTCGTGTTCGCTGACGGGCTCATGCAAAACGGCGCGGACGCAGTGGCAATTTATGTGGCCAACGCGACTGACTTCCCCAACGGCACACCCGTCACCACCACGAATCTAATCGACGCCCTGGTTTACGACACGAATGACACTGACGATCCCGGACTAATGGTGCTGCTTAACGCCGGACAACCCCAGGTCAATGAGGATGCAGCCGGAAACGGCACAGCGAATTCGAATCAACGTTGTCCGAATGGATCCGGCGGACCACGCAACTCGTCAACCTATAACCAATTTGCGCCGACGGCGGATGCCGCCAACGTTTGCACTGTGGTCACGCCCGTACCGGCGCTTTCAATTAATGATATTGCGGCGAATGAGGGCAACACCGGCACGACCGTATTTACGTTTACGGTTAGCCTTTCGTCGCCTGCGCCGGCCGGTGGCGTGACGTTTGATATTGCCACCGCAGACAACACGGCCACCGTTGCCGATAGCGACTACGCAGCGAAGAGTCTCACGGGACAGGCGATCGCGGCGGGCGCACAGACCTACACGTTCATAGTCAGCGTAAATGGCGACACAGTCGTTGAGCCGAATGAAATCTTCCTGGTCAACGTTACCAACCTGTCCGGCGCGACCATGTCCGATGGCCAGGGCGCCGGCACGATTCAAAACGACGACAGCCCAACGCTCAACATCGACGACATCTCAGCCAATGAAGGTGACGCCGGAACGACGACCTTCACGTTCACCGTCACTTCATCGTTGCCCGCGCCGGCTGGCGGCATCACTTTCGACCTCGCGACCGCTGACGGCACAGCCCAGGACGGCGTGCCGATAGGTGACGACAACGACTATGTCTCGAAGAGTTTGACGGCGCAAACGATTGCGGCCGGCAACACGACGTACACGTTTGACGTTACTGTCAATTCCGACACGCTGGTGGAGCCCAACGAAACCTTCTTCGTTAACCTGACCAATGCGTCCGGCGCCACCGTTGTCGACGGACAGGGTCAGGGGACCATTCAGAACGATGACAGCGCGCTGTTGGTAATCAGCCAGCTCTATGCCGGGGGCGGAAATACCGGCGCGCAGCTTACGAACGACTTCGTCGAATTGTTCAATCGCGGCGCCACCACGGTTAACTTCGCGTCGACGCCTTTCTCCGTGCAGTATGCCGGCGCGACCTCGAGCTTCAGTGCCAGCAAAGTGGACCTCACGATGGGTTCAATCGCACCCGGTCAATACTTCCTGGTCCAACTTTCCGGCGGCGCCAATGGCGTGGCCCTCCCGACCCCTGACGCGACCGGCAGCATCGCGATGGCGGCAGCGGCGGGCAAGGTTGCGCTGGTCGCGGGCACAATCGCCCTGAGCGGCAGCGGTTGCCCCTTCGCATCTTCGGTGGTCGACTTCGTCGGTTATGGAACTTCGGCCGACTGCTTTGAAGGCACAGGTCGCGCCCCGACGCCCAGCAACACCACCGCTGACGTCCGTCGTAATGGAGGTTGCACGGACAGCGACGACAACGTCGCCGACTTATTTGGCGCGGCGCCCTTCCCGCGCAATTCCAGTTCACCATTGAATAACTGCGTGGCGGGCACGACTCCGAATCTAACGATTGCGGACATCGCGTTTGCGGAAGGCAACAGCGGCACAACCACGGCGACTTTTACTGTCAGCCTGTCTGCGCCCGCACCTGCGACTGATGTCACCTTCGACATTGCCACTGCCGATGGCACCGCGCAGGACGATAATCCGACGACTGAAGATAACGACTACGTGGCCCGGGCGCTGACGGGTCAGTTGATCCCGGCCGGGCAGACAAGCTACGCCTTCACGGTGAACGTCAATGGCGATTCAGTGATTGAAAATGATGAAACGTTCCTGGTGAACGTAACCAACGCTTCCGGCGCGACCATTGCCGACGGACAGGCCACCGGCACGATCCAAAACGATGATTTCCCGGCGTTGACAGTGAATGATGTCTCACAGCATGAAACCAATGCTGGGACGTACGACCTTTCGTTTCACGGTCAGTCTGTCCGCCTCCGCGCCAACCGGCGGCGTCACCTTCGACATTGCGACTGCCGACGGCACAGCGCAGGACGACAACCCCATGACCGAGGATAACGATTATGTTGCCCGAAGCCTGACCGGGCAAACGATTCCGGCCGGCAGCTCGAATTACACCTTTGACGTCACGGTTAATGGCGACTTAATAATCGAACCTAACGAAACGTTCTTTGTAAACGTTACTAACGTTACCGGCGCAACGGTCAGCGATGGACAGGGGCAGGGTACGATTCAAAACGATGATAGTCCCTCATTAACCATCGCTGATGTTTCGGCGAATGAAACCAACAGCGGCGCCACAGTCTTCACGTTCACCGTAACCTCATCGTTGCCCGCCCCAGCCGGCGGCATCACGTTTGACATCGCGACGGCAGACGGAACGGCCAGGGACGACAATCCGGTGTCGGAAGATAATGATTACGTGGCGCGTAGCCTGACCGGTCAAACGATTCCAGCCACCCAGACAACTTACACCTTCGATGTGACGGTCATTGGTGACACCTTCGTCGAGCCGGACGAATCCTTTGTCGTAAACATTATTAACGTTGCCGGCGCTGACGTTTCAGACGGATCGGCAACCGGCACGATCGTTAACGACGACGTAGCAAACGTTGTCATCAGTCAGATCTATGGGGCCGGCGGGAATGCCGGCGCGACCCATCAAAACGATTTCATCGAGATCTTCAATCGCGGCACGACCACGATAAATCTCGCTGGTTGGTCAGTGCAGTATGTCGCGGCAACCGGAACTGGCACATGGTCGGTGACGAATCTCTCGGGAACTCTGATACCAGGCCAGTACTATCTGGTTCAGGAAGCCGGCGGCGTCAACGGCAGTCCCCTGCCTACTCCGGATGCCACGGGTTCTATCTCCATGGCTGCGACTGCCGGAAAAGTGGCCCTTCTGAATACCACCGTCGCCCTGACCGGCGGTTGCCCAACGAGCAGCAACATCGTCGACCTGGTGGGTTACGGAGCGACCGCAAGCTGCTTCGAAGGTAGTGGACCCGCGCCGGCGCCGGGCACGACGACGGCGGATCTGCGGAAGGTCGGCGGCTGCACGGATACAAACGACAACGCCGCCGACTTTCTAACTGCCACGCCGACGCCGCGAAACACAGCTTCACCGCTCAACGACTGTAACGCTCCGCCAAATCTTGCGATCGACGATGTCTCAGTGACTGAAGGCAACAGCGGCACGGTGACGGCAAACTTCACTGTCAGCTTGTCATCGCCTGCCCCGGCCGGCGGGGTAAATTTTGACATCGCCACCGCCGACGAGACGGCTACCGTGGCGGACAACGACTACGTTCTAAATTCCCTGACGTCGCAAACGATCACCGCCGGCAATACCACCTACAACTTTGCTGTCACCGTCAATGGCGATACCGGAGTTGAACCAAACGAAAGGTTTTTCGTTAACGTAACCAACGTGACCGGCGCTATCGTGACCGACAGCCAGGGCGTCGGGACGATTCAAACCGATGACAGCGCCGCCGTGCCCACGCTGGCAATCAATGACGTTTCGCTCGCTGAAGGCAACACCGGCGCTACGACCTTTGCCTTTACTATCAGTCTCTCGTCCGCAGCGCCCGCCGGAGGCATTACCTTCGACATCGCCACTGCCGACGGCACGGCGCAGGACGACAATCCAGCGACGGAGGATAACGACTACGTGGGCCAAAGCCTGACCGGGCAGACGATCACCGAAGGAAACACCACCTACACGTTTAATGTCACGGTGAACGGCGACGCCCTAGTCGAAGCAAACGAAACCTTCTTTGTTAACGTGACCAACGTCACCGGAGCAACCGTGGTTGACGGCCAGGGACAAGGCACCATTCAGAACGACGACTCGGCTGCATCTCCGGGCGCGATCGTTATCAGTCAGATCTACGGCGGCGGGGGCAATGCCGGTGCGCCCTTCTTGAACGACTTTATCGAATTGTTCAATCGCGGCGGGACGGCCGTTGATGTCACCGGCTGGTCAGTCCAATACAGCGGAGCCACTGCTGCCACCGTTTTCAGCGTCACCCCGATTTGCCCTGCTGGACCCTGCCTAATTCAGCCCGGGCAATATTTCCTGGTGAAGGAAGCGAGTGGCGGCGCGATCGGCGCGGCATTTACTGCAGACGTAACCGGGACGATCGGGATGAGTGCAACCGTTGGGCGCGTGGCGCTGGTGAACAACACGACCGCGTTATCCGGCAGCACGGCTTGCGGCTCGTTAGTCTCAAGTTCGATCGACTTCGTGGGATACGGCAGCACTGCGAATTGCTTTGAAGGTGCCTCACCCACGGCTGCGCCGAGCAACTCGACCGCCGTCTTGCGAGCGGCAAACGCCTGCACCGACACCAACGTCAACTCGGCTGACTTTGCGACCGGAGCGCCGAATCCTCGCAATAGCAGTTCGCCTCTGAACGTTTGCTCAGGTCCTGACCCGCAGCCCGAGAAACCCAGCCAGGGCGCGATGAACAACCGGATCCATCCTGCCCTCAAGCCGTTGATATACGCGCTATTTTCGCTTTGACTTTGTAGATCTCCACTGGGAACGCAGCCTTTCCGGGCCGCAACGAGCGCGCGGCGCCAACAATGTCTACGGTTGAATAGTTTCTGGCGATAGGTTTGCGGGCGAGACGGCCGCGGTCCGACTTAAGAGCCCGCCTCTTGGGAGCGGGAGCGGCTATACTTTTCGGACCCTCGTGCGCTACTTTGTGCGGCATTCAGAGGCGTCCAGGGCAATCCAAAGTGAATCAGTGAGATCCAAGTAGATCCAAGTGAGATCCAAAGTGAAACCGAAAAGCATTTTTCTTCTGCGGCATTGCTGATCATTGTCGCCAATGCACACGCTTCGTCGGCTCAAATACTTACCGGCCGGCCGCAGGCTCGGACCAAAACAACGGCGTCGCTAACACCCGCCCGCGTCCGAGCAGAATTCCTCCACGCCTGGAATGGTTATAAGAAATATGCCTGGGGCCACGACGATCTAAAGCCACTGAGCAAGACGCACCACGATTGGTATGCCGAGCCGCTCCTGATGACGCCGGTCGACTCGCTCGACACGATGATCCTCATGGGCCTCAAAGACGAAGCGACGCGCACGCGCAATTACATCACGGCAAATCTCAATTTCGACAAGGACATCTACGTTCAGAATTTCGAGATCACGATCCGACTGCTCGGCGGCCTGCTCTCGAGTTATCAAATGACCGGCGATGCGAAATTGCTCGCGCTCGCCGAAGATTTGGGTAATCGCCTACTCCCGGTTTTCGAGTCTCCCACCGGCCTTCCTTATCGCTACGTAAATTTGAAGACCGGGAAGGTGCGCGACGCGCGCACTAATCCTGCCGAAGCGGGAACCTTGCTGGTCGAGTTCGGCACGTTAAGCAAACTCACCGGTCGTCCGGTGTTCTACGACAAAGCGAAACGCGCATTAGTTGAGATTTACAAACGCCGTTCGCCAATTGGATTAGTCGGCACCTGGATCAATGTGGAGACCGGCCAGTGGGTGAATACCGACAGTCATATCAGTGGTGCGATCGATAGTTATTACGAGTATCTGCTCAAGTGCTGGCTACTGTTTGACGACCAGGACTGCCGAACGATGTGGATTGAGAGCATGGCGGCTATCAATAAATATTTGGCAGATGGAGTTGATCGCGGCGCGCGCCGCTATGAGTTCGAGCGTTGGTACGGTCACGCTGACATGAACACTGGAAAGCGGACGGCTACGACCTACGGCGCCCTCGATGCCTTTTTTCCGGCGGTGCTCGCCCTTTCGGGAGACTTCTACGGCGCTGCACAATTGCACGAGTCGTCACGCAGGATGTGGCAGCTCCACGGTATCGAGCCCGAGGAGCTTGACTATCAAACTTTGGAAATCGTTTCGCCCGGTTACGCGCTGCGGCCAGAAATTATCGAATCCACCTATTACCTTCATCACTATGCAACCCTGGAAGCTTTTGAAGTTGCGCGCCTAACCAGGCACCCTTCGCGGAATCCGACTAGACCGCAAACACCGAACCGGACGTTTAACCTTGCGAGTGCCGCAACCTATCGCCGGCACGGCCAGGAAATGTTCGACGATTTTGTGAAGCACTGCCGCACCAAGGCGGGTTACGCCACGCTCGAGAGCGTGATCACCAAGAAACACTCCGATTCGATGCCCAGCTATCTTTTAGCGGAAACCTTCAAATATTTTTACCTGCTGAGCGCGCCGCCTGCGACGCTCGACTTCGAGAACGTCATCTTCAACACCGAGGCACACCCCATCAGACGCACCTGGAAGTAGGGCAGTCATTCCTGTCTGTCCCGGTTCGAAACTCTAATCCGCTGGTTACGCAGATTGCACAGATTCCAACCAGTTCCTCTGTCGGCTATGTCTCACTCCTCCTAATCTGAGTAATCGGTGAAATCTGCGGATTAGTTGCCTTGCTCGCGTTTGTAGCACCGCTTAGACTAAACGCCGATGCATTCCATTGCCGACGCACTCACATCTTTGCGCGAGCACTTCGGATTCCCCGAGTTCCGCGAGGGCCAGCGCGAAGTCGTCGCCGCGATTCTCGGCGGCAAGGATGCCGTGGTGGTAATGCCCACCGGCAGTGGCAAGTCTCTCTGCTATCAACTTCCTGCCTTAATGCTCGAAGGCGCAACTGTCGTCGTCTCGCCCTTGATTGCGCTGATGAAAGATCAAGTGGACGCTCTTCACGCGAGGTCACTGCCGGCAACCTTCATCAATAGCTCGATCGACCCGAGGGAGCAAAGTGAACGTCTAAATGGACTGCAGCGCGGTGATTTTAAGCTGGTTTACGTCGCACCTGAACGATTTCGCAGCGGCAGGTTTCTTGAAGCGCTACAGTCGTTGCGCATCTCCTTGTTTGCCGTGGACGAGGCTCACTGTATTTCAACCTGGGGCCACGATTTCCGGCCCGACTACCTGGGCCTGAAGCGCGTGGTCCAAACTCTGAATAGCGGAAGAGCGCGCACCCAGACGCTCGCGCTCACCGCCACCGCAACGCCCTACGTCCGCTCTGACATCATCGAACAACTGGGACTAACTGCACCGAGTACTTTTGTCAGCGGTTTCGATCGACCCAACCTGACCATAGATGTGGTCCATACGGAGAAAGAACGGGAGAAGGTCGCAAGAATCAAACGACTCGCGACCCAGACAAATGGTGGTTCCGGCGTTATCTATGCATCTACGCGCAAAGCGGTCGATCAAGTGACCCTTGCTCTGCGGGAGCAGGGGCTCAGCGTAACGGCCTATCACGCCGGTATGGGCGACTCCGGGCGCGTGCGCGCGCAGGAGGCATTTATGTCAGGGGCCGCGCAGATGATCGTGGCTACTAATGCTTTTGGCATGGGCATCGATAAACCCGACATTAGGTTTGTGGCCCATTTTCAGATGCCTGGTTCTATCGAGGCCTACTACCAGGAGATTGGCCGTGCCGGACGCGATGGCCTGCCTTCCTCCTGCATTTTGCTTTTCAACTATGCCGACAAAAACACGCACGACTTTTTCATCGAAGGCTCATATCCGGAGCCCGAACTAGTGAGGGACGTTTACGCTGCTCTTTTGGCTACCGGCGAGAAGCGGGTGGAACTCTCGGCGTCTGAGATCGCCAGGCAATCCGGTCTGCGCAACGAGATGGCCGTTCAAGCCGCCCTCTACCTGCTCGAACGCGCCGGTCACATCGCCAGAGCAGCCTATGAAAAACGCGCTCCCGACCAACCGCCACCGTGGGAGCAACTTGCCAAGCCTCTGACCGGACGCGGATCGTCTTCCCCTCGATCAAACAGTGCTGCCGCCAATAGTCCACCACGCCGCGCCCGGAGCATCATTATGTTGGACCAGGCGCCCCCTACCGCACTTCGCGTAAACTCCGCTGAGGTTGCGCGCCGCGGCGCCCTTGAACGAAGGAAGCTTCGAGAGATAATCGAATTTTGCTACACCGAATATTGTTACCGTGCGCATATCCTCGATTACTTTGGCGACCGCAATCACGCTCGCAATTGCGGGACCTGCGGAAACTGCTCGCCTGACTCCGCCGCGCGAACTCCGCTGTCCGGTTCAGAGATAATTGGGGAGACAACCAGCAAGCGTGCTTCGAGGCGGACGCGCGGCGAAGATTCGTCGCCCGCCACAGTATCTCCAAGAACGTTAACTGCCGACGAAGCTTTGCGCGTGCGAAAAATTCTTGCCTGCGCGGCGCGCATGAAGGGTCGATTTGGAAAGACTATCCTGGCAAATACTTTGCGTGGGTCGGCTGCCAAAGCAGTAATGCAGGCCCATCTGAATGAGCTCTCAACCTATGGGATCCTGAAGGACATGCGCCAGGAAGATCTTTTGGTTTTCATTGACGCCTTAGTCGAAGCCCGCTGCCTAAAGTTAACCCCTGGCAGCTATCCCACGGTTTCCATTACCGAGGCTGGTGAACTTGTGATGAGGGACCAGGAGGCGGTGGCGCTGGCCTTACCAGCTTTCACAGATCTGTAATCGGCAGATGCTCCTCTCCGTTGTTCCGGTGCTATCGTGAACCGAGTTAGTTTCGATTGCTGCTCCGGCCGTTTTCTGGGCCAGTTTAATCCTGCCAGAACCCTTGTATTCTGCGGTTTTTGCGCATTTACAATTTCCGATTGCTTCGATTTCAGAGCGATAGTAGACTGCCAATTCCACGACCTCAGCGACGCATCGAAACTTACCTGAGTCGAAGGATAGATCATTCTTCCCGAGACCTCAGCCCGGATCAGGAAGTCGAGGAAACACATCATCGCTTCAGTAACTGCCACCGCAGTTGAAGGCACTGGCGCAGCCGACGTCACCGGTTGGCAACGTCTGATGACTGCCTTGGGTTGCGCCGACTCTCATGTCTATCCCTGCGGGGTTGAACTGTTTCGGCAGGACTCGGAACCCGGCTACATTTATTTTATCGACACCGGCGTAACGAAGCTGACGCGCTATGAGGAAAATGGAGCTGAGTTTATCCTGGACCTGCGGCTTCCGGGTTCGCTCCTGGGATCCGAGGCGGCTATCCGCCAAAAGCCTCACCCCTTCTCCGCCATCACCGCCACAGCTTGCCGGTTAACACCTATCACAGCCAGACGCTTCCTCGATCTGCTGACTGCTGAGCCGCAGCTGGCGTCTTTTATCCAGAATAACCTTTGCGCCGAAGTGTTGACCCAGGCCGCTCGCATGTCCGAGATGGCCTGCTTGCCGGCGCGTCAGCGCTTGGAGCAACTGCTGTGGGCCTTAGCCGGCGAGGGCGGAGATAGGCAGCTTGAGGATATTAAGTTCCAGTTGCCAATCAAGCAGTGGGAAGTAGCCCAGCTACTCGCGATTACGCCTACGTACCTTTGCCGGCTGCTGGCAGAGCTTGAAGATGAAGAAATAATCAACCGCCGTAACGGCTGGATCATACTCCGCAAGCCTGCGAGCCTCTGGCATCGCCTTGATAGCTAAATCGTCAGCTAGAAGAGTCAAAGTAGTTTGATCAGAAGCTCAGAATAGGTGAACGACAATGAAATGCTCCTTCACTAAGATGCAGGAGGTTGAAATCAATGACAGATGATGAGCCCGACGAACGCGATCACCTTGCAATTAAGGCCGTCCTTCTCTTTGTTCCTGTCATGTGGACCGCGCGATTGCTTACCCTCTGGACGCCGAAGTCCCTGGCTTGGCCGGCGAGCACGCTGGCGTGGATGCTCTTGATCTACTGGTTTCCCAGAAGAGCATCCTTCAACTTACGGCACTGGTTAATCATTGTGTCGGTTTCAGTACTTTTGATCCTCGTCGTCGCAATCCTTCAACCAGACTTACTTTAGAGACCGCTGGTCTTCAATCCCTTTTTTGCAGCGCTACCTTTTGGCGCTCAGCGATAAGTGCACTCTAACCACCTGGAGGACCTCTTATGCTACGCAATGCTTCTCAATCTCTGTTCTGTAAACGACTCCTAATCACCCTGGCAACCCTCACACTTCCTCTCGTAATAGTCGCGCAAACGGAGGCGAAAGCCCTCGAGAGAGCGGCAGTCGCTAAAATTGCAATGGTCTCCATGGAGGAGATGAAAGGAATTAACTTGAAGAACCCGGGTGAAGTTAAGGCCCGGCTGCTTCACCTGATTAAACATAATCCGAAAGCCGTTAAGCTGCTTTCCAGGGAAGCTCTCTGTGCCGCGCTCGGACCCGAAGAAAGAGCTGGGTTCGGATCCTGCTTCATGGGCTGCGTGAGAGATGTGGGTATTAGTCCCGTCCAACTGATCGCTTGCGGAGTATCTTGCGCAGCCGCTGGGACTGGAGTTGGGGCGGTGGTCTGTGCGGTTTGCCTCGGCGTGAGTGTCACTGTCATCAATACTTGCGCCCTCGGTTGCGGGCTTTATGGAAGAGAAGACATCCTCTTTGAGGAAAATATAGCGCGCAACCAGCGGAAATCCCGCGCGCCTTCACGAACACTCCAGGCAAAACTCAGGCTAAATCTGCGATAGCGCAGGTAAGATGAGGACCTTCTTAATTGATGCGGGTACTCATTTAACTGAGGACAGTGGGCGCAGTTGCCTGGCCCCACTCGGACAAGGGTTCGCCCCCGGCCGAGTCGGCCGTGGCAGCTGCGCTTACTACACTTTCCACGAAGGGAGGAACGCATGAGAATGAAGTCACTAATCCTCTTCATATTATTGGCAGCGCCCGTTCAACTCGGGGCGCAAACCGCGCGAGTCCCCCAGCTGTCGCGCTCGATGACAGACACTGCCGCTGCGGAATTGGAAGCCGTGCTGGCGGAGGCAGGCAAGCTGGATGACAAGCTGGCGGCGGTAGGTGTAAAAGCCAAAGCCGCTGGGCTGATTGCGCTTTCAGACCCGATTCGATCAGAGCTCCTCTTTCGAGAGGTCTGGAAGTTCGCTAAAGAGCTACCTGGCGATGATGTCGACAAGGATCGCGCCTTGGCAATAATCCTAAAACAGGTATTTCACAGAAACCCCAAACTTGCTAAACAGTTCCTGAGCGAAGACGCGAACGGCGCGGTTACCCGCGACGGTCGCAGTTCAGGTCAGGATCGCGATATCAACCGTCAGGCGAAACTAGCATCACAGTTGGTCGACGATAATCCTCGAGCGGCTTCAGCGATTTTGGAGGACACCCTGGCCCGTGGAGTAACCCCACCTGGACTAAGTGCGCTGTTACGTCTGCGGGAAAAGAATGCTCTGCTGTCCGATTTCGTGGTCGGCAAAGCCATGGAAGGCCTCAGACTTCAGCCTGACATAGTGCCGTTAAGTGGGTTGAACCTGCTCTCGGTCTACCTTTTTCCGGAAGGTAACAATGTGGAGCTCAATCTATCGCTTGAGGCGTTGCAGTTCCAATACTTCGCCACCAGCTACGAAGTCCTGCGAGCATCGCTTGGTAAGAGTGATGAGCAGCTGTTAAAGGAACAAGCTTACACTAAATCCGATTTGCAACGCCGCGGTCTGTATCAGGGTCAATTGTCTCTGGCGTTAGCTGCGCTGGCGCCGCGAATGGCGCCAAACCTCATCGGTGAGTTAAACACGCTCGCCACCAAGCTGGGAGCACGGCTGCCCCCTAATATCGCTCAGTTGGCAAAACTCACAACCTCGAGACTCTCCGGTGATAAAAGTCTTCCTGAGAACCCTGAGCTTGCGATACCTCTGGCGATTCAAGGAGGCGACTATGAGGAAGCGACTCGGCTTATTAGTGAGTTAAAGAGTGAAGAGTTGAAAAAACTCTATTCGGAGATTCTCATAAAAGCGGAGGCAAGATCCCTTCTGAACTCGGGAGATCTGTCCAAGGCCCTTACCCGTATCAGGAAAATTGAAAACGGAAATTCGCGGTTGGCTTTCTATTTGTTGGCTCTCAAGGCGACCGAAAAGAAAAAAGACCCGAGCCTTTCCAGCGCCGTGATTAGCGAAGCGCGCGTCTTCATTCCCCAGGTCGATCGGAATGGCCTGCACGTCAGGACGCTATTGGCCTTCGCTTCGCAGCCGGCAGCGCTAGCCTCGACCGATGAAGCTCTGGGCTTTCTAAACTCGGCCGTGGTAACGATTAACTCCCTGGCTAGCCCCAGTTCAGAAGATGCGGCCAGTAAATCAATTTTGGACGAGGCTTGGGCTGAGCTTAATGACCCGCGCAGCCTGTTGGACTTGCAGGAGTTTGCCAATGCGTTTTCTGCAATAGGTTTGCTCGATTTGGACCGGACAATTATTGAAGCCCGGAAAATTGCGCTTAAGTCCGTACAACTGGTCGCCCGGCTGGAAGCGGTGGGCGAGGTGATGAGGACGGAGGCGCGCAGACCAAAACCGAAAGCCACACGGAAAGGCATGAGCGGTTCCCGCTGATCTCCAGCCCACTGTTTTCAGCGAGATACCAGTTCAGCTTAGCGCACTACGCCACCAAGAGGACTTGAGGCGCTGGCGTAGAGCCGTCTTTGCATGCGGCCAGCGAGATAGGCAAGGCGACCAGCCTCAATAGCAAGCTTCATTGCTTTGGCCATCTGAGCTGAGTCGCGGGCTTCGGCTATAGCTGTATTCATCAGGACTGCATCTGCACCCAACTCCATTGCAATGGCGGCGTCGCTGGCGGTGCCGACTCCGGCATCAACGATGATCGTGGCTTCTGGAAGTTGTTCGCGCATGATGGCCAGGTTGGCCGGATTCTGGATGCCCAGCCCTGAACCGATTGGCGCGGCGAGCGGCATCACCGCCGGACAACCGGCGTCTAACAGCTTCTTTGCCATGATCAAGTCGTCAGTGAAATACGGCAGCACCACAAACCCCTCTTTCGCCAACACTTGAGCGGCCGCGAGCGTTTGCTCGTTGTCAGGAAATAGGGTGGTCTGATCGCCGATGACCTCGAGCTTGATCAGATCGGTCTTGAGGGCTTCGCGCGCGAGACGCGCTGTGCGAATCGCCTCTTCGGCCGTATAGCATCCAGCAGTGTTTGGAAGTAAGGCCATCGATGGGTCGAGATGATCCAGGAACGATTCAGTGGTTCTGTCGAGAGGCACTCGCCTGACGGCGACCGTCACCATCTCAGCGCCTGAAGCAGCGTGAGCCGCCTTCATCTCACCAAAAGTCCGATACTTTCCCGTACCGATAATTAACCGCGATTTGAATTCGCGTTTGCCGATTCTGAATAGATCCGTTTCGGCTGCAATTGCTGTTGACATGATTTGATTATATTGCTGTACGGTCTTGATGACTATTGCATCAACGCTCTGTAATGAAGACTACCTTGGTCCCGAACGCCGACACCTTGCGCGCCTACTCGGTTTGCCGGGCCTCAATCTGCGAGCTGCGACCCACACTAAGCTTGAGCCGCCGCCGACGAAGTGCACTATCTCAATTCGATCATCGGCTTTAAGGATGCTTGTCGGCCAATCCCCCCGCCGAACGACTCGCCCGTTGAGTTCGATGGCCAGACGTTCGCGGCGCAAGTTCAGAACCGCTATTAGATCCTCGATCGATAACCCCTCATCAAGCTCTCGAAACTCGCCATTGACCTGGATGCGCAAGTGGTAGCTAGACCTCAACTGGCAGGATGAATCACCCGACGCAGTTCCGCCGTTTCGCCCTGGGCTTCAGCACGAATAACAACTGCGGCACGACCTGATGAAAATGGCGGGAAATCTATTGACACCACCGCGACTCCATCGCGCTCAGTTTTAACTGAGTAGATCTGGGGACGGAAGTTGGCGCCCAACACCTTTACGGAAAGCACTACGCCGCTAATAGGCTTTTCACCCTCACCTACACGCCTTTGCAGAAGGACCCGAAGCCTTGCGCTCTGGCCGGCGAAAAATTCCTGATTGTCCAGCAGAGTAAGGACAAGTACTTCCACACGCTTCGCACTCTTCTTAGGGCGCGATGGGCGCCGTGAATCGTAGACAGTGTATGCCGAATCCTCGGCTGGGAGAGCAGTCGTCACCGCTGTGACGGGCTCGTCAACAATCTGCCGGTCACGAACCTCAGCCGGTGACGCTTTGGCCGACACCACTTCCACCGGCGGATGCCAATCCGCGTTGGGACGAGCCGCCGATGGCTCAATCACAAACTCCGCTTCAACCGCAGGTTCAGGCGGCGACTCTATTTCCTTATCCTCTGGCGTTGCGGCTGGCGAACTTTCGGCAGGGGCCTGTGCGTCCTTGCGAGCGCTCATCTGCTTCAATTCTTCAATTCGCCCCGCGTTAATTGCGGCGCAAATCAGTCGGTGTTGCCGCTTCAAGCGCTCAGCCAAGGCCTGATCTGTAAAGCCCTCAGCAATCAAGTCTTCGTAAGGCGTACGCTTGGCCGCAAGAATTTCGCCGCCTGAGTACACCAGCGAAAGGATCAATGGCGAGTCGAGACCCTTGTCTTCGGTTTGAACGTGGTAGACCACTCCATCACGCTCGATGTCTGTATTGAATCCGGTGATCACAATCTTGAACCAGCAAACGCTGGAATGCCCTACTCGCCTGAACCTTAAACCCCAAAGCAATTATGCCGCGAAGGCCCAACTGAATCGAAGTTAACACAGCAATTTTTGCAGGGTCAATTAGCCTTTCTGAAATACATTTATCATCAGAAGACCTGCTTGACACCCCTGATCACTTGAACTAGGATTCGGCTTGTACAATGATTCCCAATCTACGCATGGCTCATCGGCAAAAGTGCTGATGCGGAGCGGACTGGTTTGAGCTGAATATAGGAATGTCATTTCGTCTCATCGACTATTTGCCGGTTCTCCTGATTTTTGTGGTCGCCGCCGGTTTTGCTGTCGGCAACATCTTCATTTCGCAGTTTATTGGGCAGCGAAAGCAGACGCGCACGAAGATGATGCCTTACGAGTGCGGTAAAGATCCGGTCGGCACTGCGCGCGAACGATTCTCCGTAAAGTTTTACCTGATCGCGATGATCTTCATCCTGTTCGACATCGAGGTCATCTTCTTAATTCCCTGGGCCGTAGTTTTTAAGACACTGTCTGGGCCGGCTTACGGCCTGGGCACACTTGTATATGTGGAAATGATGGTGTTTGTGGCGCTCCTGCTCGCAGGTTACGTGTATATCATCAAGAAAGGCGCGCTTGATTGGAGCGATCGCGCGCGACGCGAGGCCGAAGCTGAGGGCCGCTTACTTGCCGACATGGAAAAGCGCCGATTGAAAATGAAACGAACCGCAGCCTAACGGAATCATGGGACTCGAAAATATTATCGCTGAAGCTCTGCCCGAAGTGCTGACCACCCGGCTCGACTCATTGATCAACTGGGCGCGAAAATCTTCGCTTTGGCCGGCAACTTTCGGGTTGGCCTGTTGCGCCATCGAGATGATGAACGCCACCTCTTCGCGAAACGATCTGGCACGATTCGGTTCCGAAGTGTTTCGGGCAAGTCCACGCCAGGCCGACGTCATGATTGTTTCGGGACGAGTTTCCCGCAAGATGGCCCCAGTGTTGCGACGAATCTACGATCAGATGCCTGAACCTAAGTGGGTGATCTCGATGGGGGCATGCGCCACCTCAGGCGGCGTTTTTGATAATTATGCAATTGTTCAGGGGGTCGACAAGATTGTGCCGGTTGACGTTTACATCCCCGGCTGCCCGCCCCGTCCGGAGATGCTGATTCATGCCGTAATGATGCTCCAGGACAAAGTGATGAAGGAATCATCACGCGATCGGCGGGATATTCCGGAAGCCGAAGCGCGGACCGCGGTTGTTCCGGGAACATTGCCCATTACCGATGGCTCAACAGCTCTCAGTAATGAACTGCCGGAATCGAGGCCCTATTCAATAGCTTCGCGGCACGAACGGCGTCGCTCTTCCTGAGTTTACAGGCCGCGGGTAACCGTTCCATGGCCACAGGGAAAAACAGCGAGAATAGATTGGCTGAATCAACCGATACAAATGTGAATCAGAGATCGACGCCGTCCCAATTGGTGACGGCGTTGCAGCATGAATATGCAAACTGGATAACCGAGATCGTTGAAGCACTCGGTGAGGTAACTGTAGTAGTCCCAGCGGCGCACATCGTGGACGTTTGCACTGCCCTGAAGATCAGCGCCGAAACTAACTTCGACTTCCTGTCTGATATTTGCGGTGCCGATCGCGGTGAGGAAGAAGAGCCGCGTTTCGAAGTTAATTACCACCTGTTCTCCACCACCAAGCATCACCGCCTGCGTTTGAAGGTGCTGCTCAACGATGACAACGTGCACGTGCCGACGGTTACCGGGGTTTGGCGCACGGCAAACTGGCACGAACGCGAAACCTATGACCTTTTCGGGGTAGTGTTCGACGGACATCCCGATTTGCGCAGGATACTTTTGCCGGACGACTGGCAGGGCCACGCCCTACGCAAGGATTTTCCGTTGCGCGGATATGAACCTTATTCGTTGAAGTAGTTCCGAATTTCGGAACCTCAGACTCGGGACTTATGAGTTCAGCTGTAAACATTCCTCCGCAATTCGAGATCGTCGACCGCCCGCTCGACACGCAAATGACGATTTCGATGGGCCCGCAGCATCCGTCTACACACGGAGTGCTCCGACTCGAGTTGGTTCTGGATGGCGAAATGGTCGTCAAGGCGACTCCGGACATCGGTTATCTCCACACGGGGATGGAAAAGCTGTTTGAATATAAGAAGTATCAGCAAGGCATTGTGATCACCGACCGGATGGACTATCTCAATCCGTTAGGAAACAACCTTGCTTACGTCATGGCGGTGGAAAAGCTCCTGCAATTGGAGATTCCCGAGAGAGCGCAAACGATTCGGGTTCTGATGTGTGAACTTCAGCGGATCGCTTCCCACCTGGTTTGGTTGGGAACCCATGCCCTCGACATTGGCGCGATGTCGGTCTTCTTCTACTGTTTTCGAGAGCGCGAAAAAATTCTGAATCTGATCGAAGCTGCGTCGGGTGGACGTCTCACCCCGTCATACTTCCGAATTGGCGGGCTGATGATGGATCTGCCTTCGGGTTTTGAACGACGCGTGAGCCAGTTTCAGGATGGCTTCATTAAGGCGGTCGATGAGTTTCACGTCCTGCTGACCGGCAACAGAATTTTTCAACGGCGCACACAAGGCGTCGGAGTGATTACTGCTGAAGATGCTATTGATTGGGGATTGTCGGGGCCATGTCTGCGCGGCAGTGGGGTCAATCTAGATATTCGGCGGACTAATCCCTATTCCAGCTATGAAACTTACGATTTTGAAACTCCGGTCGAACAGGATTGTGACGTGTGGGCCAGGTACATGGTTCGCATGCGTGAGATGAAGGAGTCGCACAGGATCGTGACGCAGGCTCTGGGAAGATTGAAACCGGGACCGGTAAAAGCGGACGCCCCCAAAGTGGTTTTGCCGGACCGCGAAGCAATGAAGACCCACATGGATGCGCTAATTCATCATTTCCTGATTGTGGCCGAGGGCTTCGATGTGCCTGCGGGAGAGGTCTACCATCCGATCGAAGCTTCGAAGGGTGAGCTGGGTGTCTACGTTAAGTCTGACGGTGGGCCAAAACCTGCGCGCGTGCATTTCCGAGGACCGAGTTTTGTAAACCTGTCGGCGCTCCCGCATATGTCTGAGGGCGCAATGGTGGCAGACATCGTTGCGATCATCGGATCGTTGGATATCGTTCTCGGCGAAATTGATCGATAGCGCAGGTCGGATGCCTTGTCGAGCGGGGTCGAGTTACGCGTTGCCAGCCAGGATTAAGGAACGACCGAAAAATTGCTGACCATTCAATGAGCACACAACTCATCAACATTCAGCCCATGTCGCAGCCGGTGGACATCGGCGAAGAGATCGCTTCGTTTTCCCCGGAGATTGAAGCGGAGATAGACGGGCACCTCGCCAAGTATCCGGTCATGCGCTCGGCCATTCTGCCGATAATGTTTATCGTGCAGCGAGAGCGGGGCTATCTCGATCCGCCGGGCGTGGGCTATCTGGCAAAGCGACTGCACCTGCGAATCACTGACATTTGGGAAGTGGCGACGTTTTATTCAATGCTGAATACGACGCCGGTCGGCAAGTATCACATTCAGGTGTGCAAAACGCTTTCCTGCAAGATCATGGGGGAACCGGGAATCACCGAACACATCTGCCGCAAGCTGGGAATTCAACCCGGCGAGACGACAGCTGACGGACGGTTTACTGTTTCCCTCGTCGAGTGTCTTGGTTCCTGCGGCACAGCGCCGATGCTACAGATTGGTTTTGATTACCACGAGGACCTGACGACTGAGAAGGTCGATCGGATTCTTAATTCTTTGCCTTAGTGCATTTGGGTGCGATTCTGCCGCACCAAAACAACTGTTTAGAGTTTGCTGCTTACATTTAACTAACTAATGTTTATTGGCGCCATCGGATGTGAACCACTTCAGCTCGCGCGAGTTCATCTGGAAAACTCGCACACGCTCGATGTGTATCGCCAACACGGGGGCTACGAATCGCTGCGCAGAGTCCTGACTTCAATGTCGCCGGACGATGTTATCAACGAGGTGAAGAAGTCGGCGTTGCGGGGGCGAGGCGGAGCCGGATTTCCGACGGGAATGAAGTGGAGCTTCGTTCCCAAAGATTCACCGAAACCCAAGTATGTCGTCTGCAACGCTGATGAATCAGAACCGGGGACATTTAAAGACCGTTACCTGATGGAACGTGATCCGCACCTTCTCATCGAAGGAATGTTGATCGCTGCTTACGCCTTGGGCGCGAAAACAAATTACATCTACACCCGAGGCGAGTACCGGTATCTGATTGACATCATGGATCGGGCACTCGCAGAAGCGCGCGCGGCCGGGCTTTTGGGCGAGAAGATTTTGGGAACGGAGTTCTCCAGTGAGGTTTACACCCACACCGGCGCCGGCGCCTACATCTGCGGAGAAGAGACAGCGCTACTCAGTTCACTTGAGGGAATGCGTGGCCATCCACGAATGAAGCCTCCCTTCCCTGCGGTTTCCGGTCTCTACGCATCACCCACTGTAGTCAACAACGTGGAGACACTCACTGCTGTACCCGACATTATCAGGATGGGTGGCGAGGCTTATCAGAAGCTAGGGACTGAAAAGAGTGGCGGCACAAAGCTATGGTCAGTCTCCGGTCATGTGAACCGTCCCGGTGTGTATGAGCTGCCCATGGGCTACGACGACATGGAGAAGTTCATCATGGAGGACTGCGGCGGAATTCTTGGCGGCCGGCAACTGAAGGCGGTAATTCCCGGCGGCTCCTCCGTTTACATCATGCGCGCCGATCAAATCATCGGCCAGGACGTGCGCATGGACTACGAGGGACTCGTGGCCGGCGGTTCTTCAGTCGGTTCCGGGGGATTCATTGTGATGGATGAAACCGTGGACGTCTTCGAGTCGACCAAGAATCTGACCGAGTTTTATAAACATGAATCGTGCGGCTGGTGTACGCCCTGCCGCGAAGGCACAGACTGGCTGGTAAAGGTTTTTAAGCGCATCGCGAAAGGTGACGGTCGCCCGGAAGACGTTCAGTTAATGCTGGACCTGTGCGACAACATCGAAGGGAAATCGTTTTGCCCGTTGGGCGATGCCGCCTCGTGGCCGATTCAGTCAGCAATTAAGCGATTTCCTGAAGATTTCCGGAAGCACCTGGTGGGAGCGAATGGCAACCCGTCGAGAGAACAGTAATTGACCGACAGCTTGCGAAAAGATCTCGTCTGCGAATCATAAGGAAGTCGCGAGAAAAACGTTGCGAAGTCTCTGCGCGCCGTGAATCTGACCATTGATGAGTTTGTGAAAGCCAAATAATGTCCACTGAAGTGATCACAGTTAACGTTGATGGAACTGATTTCGAGGTGCCCAAGGGCGCGCGGCTAATCGATGTGTGCCGCGACAAGGGCTACGACATTCCTTCGTTTTGTTACTACGCCGACCTCGCCTTACAAGCCTCCTGCCGCATGTGTCTGGTGCGCATCGAGAAGATGCCGAAGTTGCAGACCTCTTGCACCATAACCTGCACCGACGGCATGGTAGTCACCACGCAAAGTGACGAAATTGAAAAAGCCCAGCGCGCTATGATGGAATTCCTGCTCGCTAATCATCCGCTCGATTGCCCGGTTTGCGATCGAGGGGGCGAATGCGAATTGCAGGAGATGGCGTTTGACTGGGGCGGTCTCGAAGAACGGTTCACCGAAAAGAAGAACTACCGGCCCGAGAAATATTTATCTCCAATGGTCGCAAACGATCCGCAACGTTGCATTTTATGCAAGCGTTGCACACGCGTGTGTGATGAATGGATGGGCGAAGACGCGATTGAGGCCGGGGGCCGCGGCTCCGGCACGGTCATCGGTACTTATGGAGGCTGGCTCGACTGTTCTCAGTGCGGAAACTGCATCGAAGTGTGCCCGACCGGCACGCTTCTGGACGCCACCTATCGTCACCAGGCACGGCCCTGGGAGCAGGAGCAAACAATTTCCACCTGCACCTATTGCTCGGACGGTTGCCAGATGTCACTGGGCGCGCGCGGCGGCGAGCTCATGCGTATCGTTGCTCGGGACCGCTACGTTAACGGAATCAACGGTGAGTTTCTATGTATCAAGGGCCGCTTTGGTCACCCTTTTGTTAATCACGAAGAACGATTGCGCACACCCCTGATTCGCTACCAGAAGGGCGGGAAGCTAATCCCGGCGACCTGGGATGAAGCGATTCGACACGTCGCGCGCAAACTTGATGAAGTGGTCGACGCGCACGGGCCTGACGCGCTCGGAGTTTTAGGCAGCCCGCGGCTCACCAACGAGGCAAATTACCTGTTGTACAAGTTCGCTACTGAGTTAGTTGGAACTAAGAATTTTACTGCGACTGAAACGTTTGATTTGAAAACATTTTTTGCCAGCCTGGGCGCCCCACTTGCCACTCACCGGGATATTCGCTATGCGAAAACGATTCTTCTGCTTGGCGGCGAACCGGAAGAGCTGCAACCACTGACCGGAAAGCAAATCCGCCAGGCGGTAAGAAATGGCGGCGCAAAATTAATCGTAATCAATAGCGTCCCCATCAGACTTATCGAGCAGGCTTCGCAGTTCGTTCACATTCGCCCGGGCACGGAAAACGCAGCCGTGCTGGCGCTCCAAACTGGTGATACGAGTGCCGCGGCCTCGAAGTTAGGAGTCGAAGCCTCTGAGTTTGAATCGATCCGAACTACCATCGCCGAAACCAACGGCGATCTCGTTATCATGTTTGGCAGCGAACTGAGCGCCGATGCATTGGCCGTAGTGGCTCAGCTTCCCGCCGTTCTGCGCCGGGACGGACTGCGCGTATTGCTCCACCCCCTACCGTTGCACAACAACAGTATCGGCGTCCACGACATGGGAATAATGAGTGGGGCCATGAATGCGTCCCAGATGCTGGACGCTGCCGGCGATACCATTAAGGCAATTTACTGCGCGGGCAGCTTCCCGAGTGCACAGTTGCAGGGTCGCGAAACTTCGCTTGATAAGCTGGACTTCCTGGTGGTCCAGGAACTTTTTGAAACTGATACGACCGCCTTCGCAGATGTCGTCCTCCCGGCCGCGTCTTTCGCTGAAGTTGACGGGACCTTTACCAACAACGACGGCTTTGTGCAGCGGGTGCGACAGTCAATTCCGCCAATCAGTCAGGCGAAGGCCGATTGGATCATCACGGCCCAACTGGCAACCGAGCTGGAAATGGATTTTGGCTTCAACCTATCAGCCAGCGCGGTATTTCGTGAGATAGCAGAACAGGTTCCCGCATATGCGGGGCTGCGATATCCGGTGCTCAAGGACGAATCGAATCCGGTGCAAGCTAAATATGAGATTGTCGGCGAACGTAATCTGTCAGTTGAATTGAATTCCCTGCGCGAAGCGGTCAAGAGGTTGCCCGACCACGGTGAGAAAATAAGCACAACGCCGAAGGTTGGTCACGAACTCTTTAGGATTGGAACGTTGACGGACAAGGTGGCGCAGTTTCATTTGCTGGCCGCCGGTAATCCGAGACCCGAGACATTAAGAATTTCGCCACTTTATCAGATTACGGTTGATGAGAGTCTGCGACAGGAAGCGGTCGGAACAGGTAAATAGTGCGTGAACCTCTCGCGTTCGCGGCGAGCCATTCACATTTATCACTAAGAAGATGGACTGGAACAATCCATTCATTCATTCGGTGGTGATCATCGTTGCAATCACGATTGCCTTTCTCACGATCATGTTGCTGGTTGCAGCCACGGTGCTCGCTGAACGGCGCGTGCTAGCCTTCATCCAGGGCCGAATTGGACCAAACCGCGTGGGCTACTTCGGAGTGCTGCAACCGTTCGCCGACTTCATTAAGACCATGATGAAGGAGGATCTGGTCCCCGATCAGTCCACCAAATTCGTGTTTCTGCTGGCGCCGATGATTGCAGTCGTCACCGCGATCATGGCAATCGTGGTCTACCCATTTGGCCCAACCGTCACGCTTCCCTACCTGGGGACGTTTCCACTCGTAATTGCGCGGTTTGATGTCGCTCTGCTTTATGTGTTGGGCGTGACTTCAGTGGGCGTCTATGGAATCGCATTAGCAGGCTGGTCGTCAAACAATAAGTACAGCTTGCTCGGTGGCCTGCGATCGGCGGCCCAAATGATCTCCTACGAGCTGGCGCTGGGGCTTTCCCTGATCGGCGTGGTGTTACTGGCGGGTACACTCGACATTTACAGCATTGTCGAGCAACAGTCCGGCTGGTACGGCTCGCAGTGGAACATCATTTATCAACCGCTTGGTTTCATTCTTTATCTGATTGCCGCGATTGCCGAAACGAACCGGGTCCCATTTGACTTGCCGGAAGCCGAGACGGAACTGGTGGCCGGATTTCACACGGAATACAGCTCCATCAAGTTTCTCCTTTTCTTCAATGCCGAGTACATCAACATGATCACCGTGTCGATGCTGGCAACCACACTCTTTCTCGGCGGGTGGAACGTTCCGTTTGCCGAACATCTCCTGGGAAGCGGCACGCTGCTGCTAGCGTTGGTGTCTCTGGCCGGGTTCGTTGCGAAGATTATTTTCTTCCTGTTTCTCTATATTTGGCTGCGGGGAACGCTGCCGCGCTTCAGGTTTGATCAGTTAATGGACTTCGGATGGAAGTTCCTGTTGCCGGTCGCTATTTTGAATATTGTGCTGACTGCCACGGTAATGTTCGTGAAAGGCAGTTGGTGACCTTGGTGAAGAGTGAACTTTAACGAAAAGCTTACGGTAGAGAACTCTTCCACCTTGACCGGCTTTGTACAATGAGTGCAATCCTATTCATCCTGTTTGCGGGTCTCGCGATCGGTTGCGCGGTGGCGGTGGTGGCCCAGCGAAATCCGCTCTACAGCGCGATTTCTCTGATTGGCGTCTTCGTCTCCTTAGCCGCTATTTATGTAACGCTGGCGGCGCCCTTTATTGCCGCCGTCCAGGTTATTGTTTACGCCGGCGCGATCATGGTGCTCATAATATTTGTCATCATGCTGCTCAACGTCGAGGATGAAGAGCCGCGACGCAAACGACTACGCTTTCTGGTTCCCACGGCGATTGGCATGGCCGCGATCCTGATCGCCGAAACAGCCTTCATTCTCTGGTCCGTTCAGGCCTCGGGCGCAAAGCTCGCGGGACCCACCTCGGATGTCGGCCTGACCCATTCAATCGGCGTAAATCTTTTTACTGTTTATCTGCTTCCCTTTGAAATTACCTCCATCCTTTTATTGATGGCCATGGTCGGAGCGATATCGTTGGCGCGTCAGGGGAAACTCCTTCCTGCGAACGCCCGCGTAGTGCCCGGGGCCCAGGTTTTGGCGATGGATATTGTCAGACCTCGCGGCGAAGAAGATTTGACCGCGGTGGAAACAGATACAACTGCGGAAGCGGCGCAGTTGATGGGCGTCGAATTTCAGAGCAATCCGGAGGAGCGAGAGTAAGCACCCGATGGAGCCACAACTTTCATGGTACCTGGCGCTCTCCGCCGTGCTTTTTACTATCGGCGCGACCGGCGTGATTATTAAGCGCAACGCGATTGCGATGTTCATGTGCATCGAGCTGATGCTTAACGCCGTGAACCTGACCTTCGTTGCTTTCTCGAGTTTCTTTCAGGACGTCAGCGGGCAGCTTTTCGTTTTCATTGTGATGACGGTGGCGGCAGCTGAAGCGGCGGTGGGCCTGGGAATCATCATCGCGATTTTCCGCAATCGTGAATCTCTGGATGTAGATGAGGCCAGCATTCTGAGGATGTAACTACTGGGACCGCAGACGACTCGCCAGGAATTACCGCGAAGCCCGGAACATCGGCTTCGCGTCCGTCGCCGAGTTGAGTTTTGGTTTACTAGTGTGAGTGGTTGGGATCAGCAGAAATGTGGACGGGACGTGCGCGGTCCCAGTGAAGAGTTGGATGGAAAACAACCTCTTAAGTTTAATCATCTTTGCGCCGCTGATGGGCGCGGTCATCAATTGGTTTGTTGGCCGGCGTCTGCGCAATGAAAAGTTTATCGGCTTCGTCGCTTGTGCTTCGGTAGGGATCTCGACGCTGGTTGCTTTCTATCTTGCCTTGAAACCGGGCGGTGCGCTTCACCTGGGCGAACCCGGCGTCACTACCCCGGTGCTGGATCACCTCTGGACCTGGATTCAAGTCGGCCAGTTTCGCGCTGACTTTGGTTTAGCGATGGATCGGCTAAGCGGCACGTATGCGCTCTTCGTTACTTTCATCGGATTTCTCATTCACCTTTTTGCAGTCGGTTACATGCGCAAGGACGCGGGCTTTTACCGGTTCTTTGCGTACCTGAATCTGTTCATGTTCGCAATGCTGACTCTGGTCCTGGCAGACAACTTCCTGCTGATGTTTGTGGGCTGGGAAGGTGTTGGTCTTTGCTCTTACCTGCTGATCGGCTATTACACCGACAAACAGGAAGCCGGCGACGCTGCCAAGAAAGCGTTTATCACTAATCGCGTCGGGGATTGGGGCTTTGTCATGGGTCTCATGTTGATCTTCGCGATCACATCAGCCCTGGGTAACGGCACGATCAGCTTCTTCGATAATCCAGCGACCGGAGTGACCAGCGTTTTCAATGTCATCAAAGCTTTGCCAATCGACCCTTTTACGTGGAAAGCAATTTTCGCGGGCGGAATCACTTCGGTAGCGGTCCTCCTTTTTATCGGGGCAGCGGGTAAAAGCGCGCAGATACCGCTCTACGTCTGGCTCCCCGATGCGATGGCCGGTCCAACCCCGGTTTCCGCCTTGATTCATGCGGCGACGATGGTGACCGCCGGTGTTTACCTGATCGTTCGCTGCTCGGAGATTTATGTTCACGCCCCAACTGCAATGTTTATCGTCGCGATCGTCGGGGCTGCGACAGCGCTGTTTGCTGCGACGATTGGCCTCGCGCAAAACGACATCAAGAAAGTGCTCGCGTATTCCACCGTCTCGCAGCTCGGTTACATGTTTTTGGCTTGCGGCCTGGGGGCTTTCGGCGCTGCCATCTTTCATGTGATCACGCATGCATTTTTCAAAGCCCTTCTCTTTCTCGGCTCCGGCTCAGTAATTCACGGCATGCACCACGAGCAGGATATGCGCCGCATGGGCGGACTCCGGAAGTACATGCCGATAACTTTTGCCACCATGCTTACGGGCTGGCTGGCAATCTCTGGCATACCCATCTTTGCCGGGTTCTTTTCCAAGGACGAAATCCTCTGGAAGTCGTGGAGCGCCGGCACGTTTGCCTTGCCAAGTCCGGCCTGGAGCAAGGCGCTCTGGTTTGTCGGCGCGCTTACTGCTCTAATCACCGCTGTTTACATGACGCGCATGATGGTCATGACCTTCTGGGGTTCGGAACGATTCCGCGAGGCGCATAGCGATCACGCGGCTGACACGCATGCGGTGGATCATGCTCACGATGTGGATCGTCAATCCGCACATGTTCATGTCCCGCACGAGTCGCCCTGGACGATGACGGTTCCACTCATCGTGCTCGCAGTGCTCTCAACCTTCGGCGGCCTCATTGGCGTCCCTTATGCGCTCGGATCATTTTTTAGTGATCATCCCACGAACTACATTGAACAGACTTTAGGGCCGGTGATTAGCGAGGTTCCTTCGGACGGTCATCATCAGAAACTTGAAGGGCCGACTGAGCACGTCGAGTGGCTCTCTCCCAAGCCGCAGGTGACCGATGGCGCGCCGCCAATACATTCGCTCGACAAGACCGCGGCGGCTACCACTGAACACCCGCACTCACCTGAAGAGATTCGCGCCGAACGTTTGCTGGCGCTGTTGTCCGTGATAATTGCGGCGTTGGGCATCGCTTTTGGCTGGATGATCTTCAGGAAGCGTCCGTTACTTGAAATGCCGAGACTGCTTGAGAATAAGTACTACGTTGATGAGATCTACGACAAGGCGATCATTAATCCGATTACCGTCGGTTCCCGTGAAGGATTGTGGAAACTCTTTGATATCGGCGTGATCGACGGATTCTTACACGCGATGGGTGACGTAGTAACCGAGACTGGCGGGCTGCTCCGTCGCTTGCAAGCCGGATTCGTGCGCGGTTATGCCGCAATTATTCTCCTGGGTGCTTTGGCAGTTATCGGCTTCTTTGCCTATTCGGCTGTTCACGGATTGGGGCTGATGCGTTAGCTCAAATGTAGTTATGCAACAACATCTTCTAACCATCATCATTTTGGTGCCGGTTGTCGGCGCTCTGGCGACAGTTGGTTACAGCTTGCTGCCCGGAAAGCGCGAAGCAAACTACAAGTGGATTGCTCTTGGCTTCAGCCTGGTTGACTTTGCGGTTTCACTTCTCTTACTGCGTGGTTCACACTCTGCCGCGCCGGGGTTTCGCTTTGAAGAAGATGTGCTTTGGATCGGAACAATCGGAGCTCACTACCACGTTGGGGTTGACGGGATTAGCCTGTGGCTGGTCATCCTGACCACGTTACTAATGCCGATAGCAATTCTTTCGAGCTGGACAGCAATCCATAAACGTCAACTTGCCTATTACGTCTTCCTTGGTTTACTCGCGGGAGCCATGATTGGCGTTTTCGTGTCACTCGATCTGTTGCTCTTTTATCTCTTCTTCGAAGCTTCATTGGTGCCCATGTTTTTCCTGATCGGCATTTGGGGCGGCGAACGAAGAGTTTACGCGGCCGTTAAATTCTTTATTTACACGGCCGTCGGCAGTTTGCTAATGCTGGTGGCGATCATCGCCCTCTACTACATCTACGGGACGTTTGACTACACCACGATTCTCGCGGCGATGACTGTCGGCGGCGCGACGCTCACATCCCAGGCGCAGTTTTGGTTGTTCCTGGCTTTTGCGTTTGCGTTCTGCATAAAAATCCCGCTGTTCCCATTGCACACCTGGTTGCCGGATGCGCACACCGAAGCGCCCACGGCAGGATCAGTGATTCTCGCCGGCGTGCTATTGAAGATGGGAACTTACGGCCTGCTGCGATTTAACCTCGGGCTGTTTCCTGAAATGGCGCGCGACTTTGCCCCGGTGATGATCACCCTGGCGGTTATTGGGATTATTTATGGCGCCCTCGTGGCAATGGTCCAACCCGACGTGAAGCGGCTGGTTGCCTATTCTTCAGTGAGCCACATGGGATTTGTGGTGCTTGGCCTCTTCTCGTTCACTGAACTTGGCATTCAGGGAGCGTTGTTTCAGATGCTCGCTCACGGAATTTCGACCGGAGCACTGTTCCTCTTCGTTGGATTTATCTACGAACGGCGACACACGCGGATGATTAGTGAGTTTGGCGGGCTGTCCACGCCGATGCCCTGGTTTGCTACCTTGTTTGTGTTCGCATCGCTTTCGTCAATCGGCCTACCATTTCTGAACGGCTTCGTCGGCGAGTTTTTGATCATGATTGGCAGTTGGACTTCTACCGCAATCCCCTATCCGCGGGTAGCCACGATGTTGGCCGGCACCGGCGTTATTTGGGCAGCTGTCTACATGTTATGGATGCTTCAGCGGGTGGTTTTTGGGAAGGTAACGAAGCCGGAGAATGCCAACCTTCGTGACCTGAACCCGCGCGAAATCGGCTTGATCCTGCCCTTGTTGGCGTTGATGCTCTTCATGGGTGTTTACCCGCGTGTTTTTCTCGATCGGTCGAAAGCAAGTGTCGACGAGATTCGCATTCGGCTCGCACAGCCACCAGCGGGTGGCTCTTTTGAAACCGCGACGCGCAGTGATCGAGAAACAGAACCACTAAATCACCCGAAATAGCGCACACGGCTGTTTGTCTGGATGCTCGTGACCACGGAAATCGGGATTCTTGTAGGCTGCAACCAAGAAACGGGGATGCGCAGTTAAGTCAACTGAATATGAATTTCTTTGCCCTACAGTCGGTTTCACCTGACGTTAGCTTCGCGCTAATTTTGCCTGAGCTAATCGTCTGCATCATGGGCGTGATCGTGATGCTGGTAGATGCGTTTGCGAAGCCGGCACAACGGTGGGTTACTGGCAGCGTCTCCCTTGCCGGCCTCCTTGCGGCGGCCATCGCCTCGGCCTGGCTATGGGTTGGCTGGAACGGCACCGCCGAAGCATTCAACGGCATGATTGTTCTTGATGGTCTCCGCCTGGGCTTCACCTTTGTTTTTCTAATTGTCTCTGCTTTAACGCTTTTGATCTCGATGGCTTGGGTTGAAAGCGAGCGGCTGCCTGCCGGGGAGTTTCATTCGCTGCTCATGTTTGCCACCGCGGGAATGATGTTCATGGCATCGGCCGGCGACCTCGTCATCGTTTTTCTCGGCCTGGAAATTCTCTCGATTGCCACGTATGTGATGTGCGGTTTCCGCCGCACGGACGTGCGCGCTAACGAATCCTCGATGAAGTATTTCATTCTCGGATCATTTTCGTCGGCCTTTCTGCTTTACGGTATCGCGTTGACTTACGGCGCAACTTCCACAATTTCCGGACTACCAGGCACTACCAACATCGCTGAGATAGCGCGCCGGCTTCCTGAGGCACAATTTCCACTGCTGCTGTTCGCCGGCGCGGCAATGATGCTGGTTGGTTTCGGGTTCAAGATCGCTACCGCGCCATTTCACGTCTGGACTCCGGACGTCTATGAAGGGGCGCCCACGCCGGTGACGGCGTTCATGGCGGCCGGACCCAAAGCCGCCGGCTTCGCCTCCTTTGTGAGGGTGTTTGTCTTCGCGTTTCCATTCGTGGTAGCGGGCTCGGCAACGGTCGGCAGTCAGCTTCATCAAGCATGGGTTTGGACTTTGTTTGCCCTGGCAATCGCCACCATGACGGTGGGCAACGTGGTGGCAATCACGCAGAACAACGTGAAGCGAATGCTCGCCTACTCTTCAATCGCCCACGCCGGGTATGCGGTCGTTGGATTTATTGCGGCAGGCGCGGCAACTGATTTCATTCAACGCGATGCAGCGATCAGCGCCGTGATTTTCTATCTCCTTACTTATGCACTGATGAACCTCGGGGCATTTGCAGTGGTACAAATGATCGCTCGCTCAGGCGATCGGCGCACCGAAGTTGAGGACTATAGTGGCATCGGATTTCAGTCTCCCTGGTTGGCCTTTGCTCTGTCGTTGTTTTTGTTGAGTCTGCTCGGGATGCCGCTGACTGCGGGTTTCATTGGCAAGGTGATGGTCTTTCGCGCAGCGCTCGATCAAGGTTTTTATGTACTGGTGATTGTCGGCGTACTAAACACGGCGATCTCAGCTTACTACTATCTTCGGTTGATAATCGTAATGTTCTTCCGTGAGCGCACCACGAGCTGGGCAGCGCCCATCGTCCCGGCAAGCATCGGCGTCGTTCTGGTGTTGACGATTCTCGGCGTTTTTTATCTTGGCTTGTTCCCCGGTCGCGTAATCAATGCCATCCAGCAAAAACCGGCGATCTCGGGCTCGCTTAAATAGTCAGCGAGAGCGCGCAACCCTTGGCATATGACTGCTGAAGACTACGTCGCCCAGGTGCAAGCTGAACTGGGAAATTCCTGGCTGCCAATTATTTACCGCGAGCGCATTCGCAAGTTGCGCACCCGATCCTACACCCTGCCCGCCACAACTTTTAAAACCAGGGTTGTGATCCAACACACTCTGCTGGGAGTTGAATTAAAAGTGGGACGGAAAAGACTGTTCTGCCCTGATCTTGCTACCGCGCGATATCTATCGGTATTTGCCCGCGCCGGCTGTGAACAAGTGGCCTTGCCTTACGACATCACTCGGATCTCGCAGCTTGCCGACGAGATAGAGTCGTCATGGCATCGGATGTTCCTGCTCGCCGATCATTATGGACGCGAAGCATCTGAATCTTTGAAATCACGAATCCGGACGTTGCTGGTCTCCAGGATCAGAACGGAGATACTCGAGGCCGGGGCCGGAAGCTTAATTCCGGAATTCAAGCAGAGTACCCGACAACAAAAACGCTAGAATGCGATTCGAGTTTCAACTTGCTTTAGAGGAGGGTTCGAAGTTTAATAGTCCGCAACATGATTGAAAACTCCAGGGAAGTATCTGCCGAAGCAGCGCCAGCCGATCCAGTCGCCACGCTGCCGTTCCCTTTTAACCAACACACTTTTTGCCGATATGAGCCGATCGAGAAACGCGTTGAGGCAGCGCGGGTGCTGGTGGTTGATAGTTTGTTGCGCGATGAAGAAGACCTTTCAGACGTGGCCCGCAACGAATGGGGTAGCACGACAGCAATTGAGATTAAGCGCGAACGCAAAATTGCCACGATGGCAATCGAAAACATTCGAAGTAATATCGAGCGGCTGGTAAAAACCCCAACAACTGAAGTCACTCACCTGGCTTCGATCGCCTCAGCCACCGAGAGGTTCAAACCCGACGCGATTGTCATCAGCGGTACCCTGCGCGATTTCGATTATTACCACCCGGAAGTTATTGAGACATTCGGAGAGTTTATCCGCGCGACAAAGATTCCGGTCCTGGCAATTTGCGGCGGACATCAGCTCGTCGGTATGAGTTTTGGCTCCCGCGTAATTACCCTCGACCGTCTGGAACAACATGAGCAACGCTTGAATCGCCCGCTGGAATATCAGTACCGATTCATTCGGATTACAGATCCAAAGGATGCCATCTTTAAAGGGATGGCTAATCCCAGTTCGGGCCTATGGCAGGACTACACCACCGAAGCGCGCGTTCTGCGAGTGTGGCAAAACCACGGACTTCAGCTCGACCAGCTGCCCGAGGGATTTTCCTTGTTGGCGACCTCATACCTCTGTCGCAATCAAATGATGGTTAAGCGCAGTGAAGGTCAATTAATTTATGCAGTCCAGTTTCACCTGGAAAAATCATTTGAAGACTGGAACAAGTCGCGTACGCGCTGGGAGCATCCGAACGAATCGCGCGATGGCCGCATACTCTTCGAGAACTTCCTTCTCCTTGCTTTAGCCCACCCCTTCTGAGTCCAAACCCGTTCTAACGCAGTTCCACGATGAGTTTGTCCTCCCTTACTATCCTCCGGCTGAATCGGTGGATGCAGGTCGGTCTGCTTCTGTGCCTGACTGCATCGTGCACGGATTCACTGAAACGTACTTCTGGGCCGGACGTGCCTTCTCGGCATGACGGGGCGGACAATCCTTTTGATTCCTATTTGCATGTTGATTCGCCACCCGCAGATGGGTTCGACTTCCCTGGCGGACGAGGCAACAGCGGCGGAGCTTACGTGGACAAAGCAACGGGCAGGTACCACGATGGATGGTATGTCGCTACCGGCTTCGCTGAAACTTACAGCCTGGGGATCCATCCGGGCGAAGATTGGAACGGGAGTGGCGGAGCAAATTCCGACCTGGTCCAGGATGGATTCGCGAGTGGCCAAACGAAGGTCCGAGACACCTTTCCTGGGGTTGCGTCGTATTACACCTGAAAGACGTCAAAGAATTCTATGAGAAGGTTGGTGAAGGTACAATGATCGTGATCTTTTGAGCCCATGAAGCCTTTGCAGCCATTGAATGAATCAACTCTGGCCGAGGCCGCCCGCACCCTGTCACGACGCGACAGCACCCTGGGATCGATTTTCGCTGACCATGGGCCACCGCCGCTTTGGGCCCGCAAGCCCAACTTCGCCACGCTCATCCATATCATCCTCGAACAACAGGTATCACTCGCATCCGCTGCTTCACTTTTTGCCAGGGTAGAGCGAAACACGGTTCCTCTCAATCCACGTCGCGTGATCGAGTTGGGCGAAGGCCATCTGAAAGCGCTCGGCCTTACACGCCAGAAAACAGCTTATTGCCTTCATCTGTCCGAATCTTTGACTGAGAAGCGTTTGAAACTGTCTCAACTCTCGCGGATGGCAGACGATGAGGCTCGGGCAGCGCTGATGCAGGTAAAAGGAATTGGGAGGTGGAGCGCGGATATCTACCTGTTGATGGCGTTGCTGCGACCGGATGTCTGGCCGGCAAATGACCTGGCGTTAGCGATTGCGGTCAAAAACTTAAAGCATTTACGGGTGGTCCCAACTCAGCAGCAATTGAATTTGATGGCCGAAAACTGGCGTCCGTTCCGATCAGTCGCCGCGCGCATGTTCTGGCAATTTTACCTGGCGCAACAAAAAGCCGCGCGCGCTGCAACGTGAAGGCACTCAAAAACCAAACTGGTCTCGGGAAATATCCGGTGAGCTTCACCGGGCTTACTTGGAAATAGAAGACGCTGAAGTGACTGGACGCGAAGCCATCGTGAAGTCTGTGGCCACCGGCACATTCTCCATCGTTAATTCGATTAATCGATCGACTACGCACTTCAGGTCTTTGGTTTCCTCAAACACGCGGAGCTGCTCCTCGGCAGAGGTGCGGCGTTCGAGAATCGTATGTACGTGCTCAATCTCCTTGCGCGAATCCAGCTCGTCCACTACGTCGTCTACAAAATCCAGTAACTCAAGGATCAAATCGCGCGTAGGAACTTCTTTCTGTTTTCCGAAGTCGATCATCTTGCCGTCAATCCCCCAACGCACGGCCCGCCACTTGTTTTCCTGAATCAACATACGACGGTAGAGTCGAAAGCCCAGATTCTTTTCGATCAGCTTGGTGAGCTTAGCCACGATAGCCTGGAAGAGCGCCGCAATAGCAATTGTATCGTCCACCCGAGTAGGAATGTCGCAGATGCGGAATTCGAGAGTTGGGAAGATCGGATGTGGCCGCAAATCCCACCAGATTTTCCGGCCATCATTGATGCACCCGGTGTTGACCAGCAAATCCACGTAGCGCTGGAAGTTACTGTAGGAGTCGAAGTGATCGGGAATGTCCGTCCGCGGAAAGGCCTTGAACACTTCCGTTCGATACGACTTCAATCCAGTGTTGTGACCCATCCAGAACGGCGATGAAGTAGTCAGGGCCAGCACGTGCGGCAGGAAGTAGCGCGCCGCATTCATGATATGAATGCGCCGTTCGGGATCCGCGACCCCGACGTGAACATGTAAACCAAAAATTAGAAGCGAGCGGGCGACGTTTTGCAACTCCTGGACCAGCAGGTTATAGCGCTCATCGTCGTAGATCTTTTGGTCTTGCCAATGCGAAAAGGGATGGGTGGATGCCGCTACAATCGCCAGACCGGTCTTTCCGGCGAGGGCCGAAATAATGCTGCGGAGGCGAGTGATGTCCGCGCGCGCTTCGTGAATGTTTTTGCAAATGCCCGTGCCCACTTCGATCATGGACTGGATCATTTCCGGCTTGATCTGTTCGCCGAGAATCATCTTGCCCTCTTCGAGAAACTCGGAGACGTGGCTTCGTAGTTCACGGGTTTGGGGATCCACGATTTGGAATTCTTCTTCTATCCCCAGGGTGAATTGATCAAACATGAGCGCTGCTCCCTTTTTGCGCGAATGTAGCTGGTTCAGGACCCTAGTCCTTTTTTAATCATCTGCCAGTCTGGTTGAGCCTGGCCCAACACTTCGTAACGAAAATGACGCCAGGCGCCGGTGGGCGAATTAAGTGGACTATGAAGGTCAAAATGAAGCGACCACTTTCGCGACGCTCCATTCTGGTAAAGAAAGTGCATCACCGACATGGCCCGGTCTTTTTCTACAAACCCACCATCAGTGTCTCGGTGGTTGGCAAACAATTGCGTGAAATCATTGCGCCGCGACAACAATGAGTGAAGAATTGGCCACGCCGTAAAATCAAACCCAACGCCCCCCTCTCCCCAGACGTTGCTAATTTGGCGAATAGCCTGCCAAAGACTTTTTGCTTCCAAGCGCGCGACGATCAAGAGTAAGGCTTGTTGTCCGGCAACAGATAACGAATTGAAAGCCGAAGCGTCATTGGAATGGTCCCACATTCCCACTAGCTTACCGCTTAAAGCTTCGTGCTGGGCAGTAGTCAAATCTGCCCAAACCAGAGGGCTAACTGACTTCGTCGTCTCCACTGCTACCTAGTCCCTGCTCGATTAACGTTCGGTTCTCGTCCGACAGGTTCTGAAATCGCAGACCGACTCCGCGGCCCGGATTGTTATAAACCACTTCGGCGTTCGCAACGATCTGGTTCCCGTCGCTGAAAGGAATTCGCACCAGCAGCACCGCGCCCTCAGGGAGGGTAGCCTGAGTGTTCATGTAAAAACCACCCACGCTAATGTCCTTTGTGCTCGCGACGCCGGTAGCGTCTTTTCCGTCGAAAAAGACGTCTACTATCAAACGGGAACGATCGAAGCGCCGGCGATCGTCTGGCGTCGTCGCGCCTTCTCTGTCCTCATCAACCACAACCGCCTCCTGAAGTTACTTTCTGATAAACAGAATCATGTTACATCTTGGCCGCCACAGCAACTCAAATTCAGGGCCGTTTACTGAGGATAAAAGTTGGCACCATGCCACCCCCTGAGCTGACATTGGCTAGCTCGGAAAACGAAAGTCGAGTGAAGGCCGACTTGACCTTGCCGTTGAACAATAACGGATCGAGATCCACCAGTTGTTCGGCAAATTCTATCGAGCCGTCGTCTTGTAATGCCGGAAAAGTTTCACGGGCGGTGGGTACTCGTGCCTGCACCAGATAGTCGCCGTCGGCTAACGCGGACTGCACGGCAGCGTCCCAATTCGCGCCATCACAATTCCAACCAATGGTGATTCCGTGTCCGCCGTAATCATCGTTTGGTTTTAGCACGAGACTCTCTTTGTTAGCCCTGATGTATTCAAGCAGGTCAACCTGAGTCCCGAAATAGTCGCTGTTTTCCGCGCGCACCACCCGCGTCCAGGGCACATGGGCCCTAATCGCGTCGCGCTCCTCCGCGCTGAATAAGTCAGCTCGGCGCTGATCTGTCAACACCGCAAATAACGCCTTCTTATGGATCAATTTAGAACGAAAACTGTTTACCATGCAGATCGCCCCAGCGCGATAAGCATTGATTAGCGCCGGAGCTTCGTCGATGATTGGCAGATACTCGTTAACCAATAATCGCTTGTAGACTATATCGATCTCAAAGTTGCCGGCGCGCAAACGATTGCCTTCAAAGGTTAACTCCTGCGGCGTGCAAATCGTCGTTGCATAACCCCGGCGTTCGAAAAACTCTTTGAACAGTTCAAATTCGTTCTGGGTGGGCCTATCAGTCAGATCCACAATGGCTATATTTGGTTTTGTTTCGGGCTTTCGACCCAGGAACTCTGCATACGATTCCAGCAGGACTTCCAGCATGAAGCGGCTGCCATAAAGCGGCCGCACGTTATACGCCTCGCTAAATTTTTGCATTACAGGCAGCTGAGAAAAGATGTCGTAGGCTGCGTCCACATAGGCAATGCCGGCCGGGCTCTCGCCATTTAGCTCAACGAAACTGTAAGCGTTGTCGGTGAGAAAGGAATCCAGCCTGGCCGTCGGTGAGACTGCGCGGTAACCCGGATCGATACTAATCAGGTCGCGTTCAATGTCGCTTAATCCAAGATCAACAATCAAGGAATCGTCGGTAATCGCCGCGTCTTTGACCTTCTCAATAGCGCTCCAAACTGTTTCGCACACTCGACAAATGCGCGCGAAGTCTTCCTCAGAAACAAAGTGGGGACGAAGATACGGTGACAGCCGACGGCCACCAAAGATCAGCTTGGCGCGCTCGAGTCCTTCGTCAAGCATACGTCGGGACGACTCTGCCAGCTCATCGTCGCGGAGTAGTTCGTGGTAATGGGAGACGGCCTCGTGAACCATAGGAAGCGATAGGATTCCGCAAAAATCTTGAACTTGCCGGCTCGATTTCGCCGGCGACAGCGATATTTCTGGAGGGGTTTAGAGTAGCACAGCAGGTCGGAAGGCGGCCACGAGGGAGGTAGTGACCACGATTGAAGCCACGAATTTCTGGGGAACTTACCCAGGTGCAACTCTGGGCCGGGGCTCCACCTAGGGTCGCGTTTCTTCGGCCGTTATATTGATCACAATCTTTTCTTTATTCCGCACGACATTAAAAATGGAGGCATCTTTCGGCTTCCCGAAGAGCGTCATGGGAACAGGTCGCGAAAACACCAGCTGGCCGTTGATTGCTTCAATGACATCACCAGGTTTGAGTCCGGCCTTGAAGGCTGCGGTCGAGGGCTCAACGTGAACCACCAGCAGACCGCTGTTTGCTCCAAAGTGAATGGCCGCCTGTGGTTGCAGGGCAATCGTCAGGATTCCACGAGATCCAAGAAAGCCGGTGTTCTGGCGTTTAAGCAGGTCTTTGCCTGGAGACCGATGACCGAGAAAAGGATCCGGAGACTCGGTCAGTCTGATCTCCATAGCCTCCAACAGAAGCTTCTCGGGCCGTGCGATCGTAAACTTCACCGAATTTCCCGGACCCGCGCCATCCAGAAGCCAGGTGAACTCTTCGGCATTCTTGATTTCATCGTCGTTAACTTTGAGGATCACGTCGCCGGCACGGAGTTGCGCCAGCGCTGCCGGGCTACCGGGAACAACTGAGGTAAGCAGAATTCCCTCTCGCTTACCTGCGAGTTCGCGAGCGCGATCTACCTTCCAACCCTCTCGCAAAATGCGCTCGTATGAAAGCGCTCCAATTGGCTCGCCCCGGACTCCCAACCAGGGTCTGGGAACGCTTGCTTGCCGAGCGATCACGCGTTTGGCGGCATTGCGCACTAAATCAAACGGCACAATTGTCGCCTCATTACCTCTCACAGCATTAACGATCCCCAGTGTTTCTCCGGCGTCGTTTATCGCGATCCCGCCCATGTTGGCGGGCGTCAACCTGTTCGACCGGATGCGAACCTGATGCAGTTTTCCGGAAGGCGCGCGCGTGATTTTCGCTACCGTCGCCTCCGTTTCACCGATGCGTACGTAAATCGCCGAACTGGCGCTCGCAGATCCTTGCGAGGCCGGCTCAGGTCCAACCAACCGGAGACGCTGGCCCAGTTCGAGGTTCCCACTTTTTGGTTCGACAAGGGCTGGAAGATTGCCTCCCTCTAGTGTGATTACTGACAAGCCCGTTAGCCCATCCAGGCCGACGTAGCGGGCCACTAAACGCTTGCCTTCACGGGTCACTACTTTTATGTCGGCGGGTTCGAGAAAGCCGCGCCCGAATGGAATCGGTGGAACGCCGGCAATCGAGTTCGGCGCACCGGGCTTCGGCGCATTCTGCGGATAGTCCTTCGCCGGCGGTACCGGTGCAACCCTGGGTGTTGGAGTCTGACCAATTTGAGGAGCCCAGAGTGCCTCCGGAGCAAAAGGAATTGGCGGCATCTCCGCCTCGACCTCTGGCAACCACACCGCAATCGTCCGACCATCATCGAGAGCCAGACCTGCAATCACATTCGTATGAATCTCGTTCTCAATCTGAAAGGTTTTATCGAGCTTTGCAATCGAGGCAAGTGCGTTTGTGCGCGCCAGCATACGAATGAGCTTAAGCCCATTGAGACCGTGCAAGATCGTCACCACCTGAGGCGCCGTAGTACCTCCCTGAATTACCACCGGCCTGGCCGGAACCCGCGGCAACCGCATGCCCGTGGTTATCTTTTTCTGCACAACCGCCTTTGCTTTCGCCTTCGCCGCGGCCTCTGGCGTATCAACCGAAGTCTGCTCGACCCTGGTCTTTTGAACGGAGGTCTGTTGAACCGTTGCCTGTTGAGCCGTTCTCTCTTGTGACGCCCCCTGTCCGCTAAACACACTGGCGAGCGTTACCAAAGCTATAAAGCGAAATGTAATTGCTGTTCTCATTGAAAAATGTCTTGCTGTCGACGAGTCGGTTATTGCCGTTTAGCGTAACCCTAAGACACCACTACCAGGCGCCTCTAGAAGAAGCCATCAGTGGGGACGAGTTCTGACTTAACGTTCGCTGTGACCCAAAACTAACCCCCGGGACTGAAATCGTCTTTGGCGTTCCCCGGCCATTATCAAGTGATACTTTTACTGACTGCGGCGCGGCATCTATCGGAAAAACTGTATGCCCGTCAGCAGCGACCAACTCATCGATTTTCACAACTTTTGCCGAAGACTTCCCGAGGTCCCGGCTAGCGGCGCGATTTGACGCCGTCTTTAACTCTGCCCGTCTGGATGGGTTCCGACCATTGGCATGCTGAGTTGTTCCTGTTGGATTCACAAAGTGAGTTGACACTGAATCAATTGCTGTTTTACTTCCGTTGCCCGCAGTGAGTTCTGAGGTCGAGCCCGAAGCTGCCGGCTGAGCTACCGCCGATTTCGAATCACCCTGCGCCACCTCGCCCGATCCATTCATGGCCGGACGCCAGCCAACCGCAAGCATTATCACCCCCACCAGCAAAACGACCGATGCGAACGCAGCAGCGCGTAGACTAAATGAAAACTTACCTGTCGTGGCTGGGCTGCGCTTTTCGCCGGCCAGTCGAGCGCGCAATCGAAACTCGAAATCATTAGGCGCAACAACGGTTCCCAGACTCGCCACAATCTGCCTTAACTTCAATTGCTGCTCGAAAAATATTTCGCATTGACCGCAGCGTCTCATGTGAGCGCTGGCCTCAAAACTCAACGGTTGGTCGTGGCCTGCGTCTTCGATTTCGCTTCGAATTTCTCGACACCCCATACTTCTTTCGAACTTGCTCATTTTATTCCTCAATTTTTTCAAAGATACGCTGTCATTTTTTCCCGCAAGAATCCACGCGCTCTGCTTATTCTCGATTTGACCGTTCCTTCGCTAGTCTCCAGGATGCGCGAAATTTCATCGTAGCTCCGTCCTTCTACGTCTCGCAGAATTAGGGGGGCTCTATACTTCTCCGGCAGCGTGGCAATCGCTCTCTGCACTGCACTACGACGCTCGGCGTCCACCATTTCCGTGTCCGCCAATGGCCGGCTGTCGGCTGGATTAAATTCCTGTGGCTCGCCCCCGTCTCTCGACTGGAAAAAGCCGGTCAGTGACACCAGGCGTCTCCGCTTCCGCTTTCGCAATTCACTGATCGCCAGATTGGTGGCAATTCGGTAAATGTAGGTCGAAAAAGCGTAAGTCGTCTGATAGCGATCGGCCGCTCGGTAAACTCTGACGAAGGTCTCTTGCGCCAAATCTACCGCTCCATCGTAATCGTTGGTCATCCGGTATATGTAACTCGTGATTTGATTACGGTAACGGCCCACTAGGACGGCAAAAGCATCCTCATCGCCGAAACGTGTAGCCTCGATGAGCGCGTGATCGGAAGCCGGATCCGCGACAACCTCAGGCCGCACGGCAGCGGCAAAAGTAAAATCACTAATGGTGCTGATCGTATCCATCAGGGCAGGTAGGCTCACACGCTTTGACGAGTTGCTTTTCTTTTCGGAATGCTCTCACGAGCATCTCAGCTTCGGGCTGTTCGCCTGATTATACCCCGACAGATGACGGCCCGCAGCTTATACACGCTGCACGCACTTAGCGGTTCCGAAAGGATTGCTGTTTAAGTGTGGGTTTCGTTGCGAAATGGGTGATGATGAACAGAAAAGTGGATAATTTAGCGAGAAACCGGAACCCCAACATCCCGACTGCCGCCTCGAGGAGGGTTAAAAATCGGGATTCTTTGCGCCGCCGCAGCTTTGCCTAAAAGAGCAAACGATGCGATTAAGCCTCGGGACTCTTGAAAATGTCATCGTCTAGCTTCACGCCGAACGTGATAGTGAGAATCCGCATCTCCTGGGTCTGTCTTCCCTCTTCCAAGAGAACTGTTCTATATGGAACGCGAGTGCTCTGCACCAGTCGATAGTCCAAAAACTTCCTCGTGTATTTCACCGGTGGTGCGACGCCGTCGGCCGACTCCTGGTAAACCAGCCAGAGGATCTGGAAGGTCTTGGCGCTGATGTAATAGCGGGTCGATTGTTTGTCCTTGTCGATTAGGTCGAGCACAAAAAGGTCAAGCCCTTTCTGTTTCTCACGGCCAACCAAATTAAGGGTGGCGCCGTTTTCCTTGTAACGGAGCAAAGAATCAATACTGTGTCGGTGCTGCGACCGGAATGTGCTCGCGGCATCCGCCCGCGGCACAAAAGTCGATCCGTTGATAATCCCCCACAAACGGCCCTCACCAAAAATCAAAGAGTACTCAATGGATGGGGTCTTCTGGTCGAGGCGAACTTTGTCCTTTTCGGCGTTTTCGCCACGCACAAATCGCCTTTCATACGAAGACTCTTCAGTCTTGCCGTCAGTGTTGAAACGTGTAAGCCGTCCGCGCTCAATGCCATTTCGGCGAATCTGAGCCAACACCGGCCTGGAGCCGTAGGCGAGAATCGTAATCTCGGCGACCTGCTCTGCGTTTACGTTGCTAAAGTTCTTATCGACCCTGGGTGCCCTCGCATTCGGCGGAGTCGGTGTGCTCTGAGGGGAAGCGGCAGCCGCGGGCTGCTGCGCAGATACTGAGGCCGAGCCCAAAGTATTGAGCACGAGAAGTAGCAGGAATGGGGCGATTAAAAGTAAACGATACAAAAATTGATTCTCCTCACGAGCGCTTCTATACCTGTATGCGAGACCTGTATGCGAGATTCGAGTTTGTTTACCAGCAAATGCGCAAATTGTAGCACAAGGCCGACCCAGGACTGTTTTCGGGAAAGCACGTCAATTGATGCAACTGCGACCCGTCGGGGATGCCCGCGGATTCGCTCCGAGGCGAAGTTGTGACAGGCTAAACTTCAGTTCCTAAAGGGCTTGAATCACATCAGCTTTCACTACGCGCTCTTATGACGAAACAATACGGCGTGATATTATCGGCAACGCTTTCATCCAACGACAATAATTTCTGAAAGAAGGACCGGTGCTTTATGAAGAAGGTTGGCATTTTGGTCGGGCGCGAGAAGACGTTTCCAGATGCTTTGATTAAAAATATTAATGGACGCGGTCAGGGCCAGATTGTCGCTGAGTTTATGCAACTCGGCGGTATTAAACACGATGCTCCACCGCACTACGATTTGGTGATTGATCGAATTTCGCATGAGGTTCCATTCTATCGGGCCACGCTGAAGCGCCTCGCCCTCGAAGGCTGCATCATCATCAATAATCCCTTCTGGTGGTCGGCAGACGACAAATTCTTCAACTATTCGCTTGCCCCTAAGCTGGGTGTAGCTGTCCCCAAAACCGTGTTGCTGCCCCAAAAGGACTACATTTCCGGCATCACCAGCGAAAGTCTCCGCAATTTAGAGTTCCCCCTTGACTGGCAGGGAATCGTCGATTACGTCGGTCTCCCAGCATTCCTTAAGCCCTTCGACGGCGGTGGTTGGAAAAACGTTTCAAAGATAAATTCCATTGAGGAACTTTGGCTGGAGTATGACCAGACGGGAACGTTATGCATGACTTTGCAGCAGGGGATCGACTTCGACCAGTTCGTTCGTTGCTATTGCGTTGGACAGGAAGAAGTCATGATCATGCCCTACGACCCGCGCAAGCCGTACCTTTCGGGCGAGCAATATATTCACAACCCGAACTACCTCGCTCCGGAAATGCATGCCCGAGTAACCCACGACGTTCGCACTTTGTGTTCAGCGCTCGGATATGACCTGAACACTGTGGAGTTTGCCATCAAGGACGGCATTCCCTATGCCATCGATTTCATGAATCCAGCACCCGATGCTGAGTTGGCATCCGTCGGCGAGTTTTATCACAACTGGATCAGCAATGCTGTCACCGACCTAATCTTCAAACGTCTGCGCGAAGGACGCGAAGCCCCGAGATATCGCTGGGATGGTTTATTGAATCCGGCTCCAATTCTTCCTTCCGCCGCCGCTTCCTGGGCCGAATCTGCCTCCAGGTCGGCAACACCGGAAGCACCCGTTGATGACGGGCCAGGGAAAAGTACGCGCGCCGCCGTGGCTTCAGCGAAGGCCCAGTCCTCGTCTAAACCGGCCCCGCGCAAGGATGGGAAGACCGGCACGTCCAAACCCACTTCCAAACCAAAGACAAGCTAAGGTCAGGGCATATGCAGAGAAAGGTAGAGGAATCTGATTCCTCTACCTTTTGCCCTTGAGCTGGATGATGGTTCAGGCCGATTTTGGCCGCCGTCGTGGAGCCAGAGCCTTGATGGCAAACAGGCTCGAAACCCAGGCCACCAGCGATGACGCCGCCAATGACCAGCCAACACCGGCGAGAGATGATTCAATATAAGGACTAATGAGAGCGATGAGGATGCTCGCATTAGTAATACGCGCCGCAATCTTGCGTACCCGGAGCGAATATTGCAGCCAGTTAATTCGCCGAAGTTCCACCGTCAAAAACTCATCGTCGTCGTTTAGTAACGCGTAATAGTCCGCTTCACGCCGCGCATATTTCGACAAAGATGTCTCCGACGACGTCCGGGCAGCCTCGCGATACTGATGAATTACATGAGCTAGTTTCCCATCCCGTAACGCCAGGTTTGCGAGTCCTAGCCGAGACCGAAAATTCCCAGAATCCAAATCAATTGCTTTCTGAAATGTTTTTTGAGCTCTGGCTGTTTCACCCCACTCCAAAAAGCTTTCGCCAACTAAAGCGAGCAGTCCGGGTTGGGCGCCGGCGCGCATCTCGGAAAGACGAAGTGCGGCGCGCGCTCTCGACAAAAGTTTGGCGTCACTCAAGCTACTGGCCTGAGAACGAAGCAGGCGAGCAAAATCGAAAATCATCCGGCCGTCGTCCGGAGTGATAATCAAAGCACGACGAAAGGCTTCACGAGCCTGACTCAATCGACCGGCCATTCGCAGCTTATTTCCCAGCGCGCTCAGCAGGATCGCACGCTGCCGATCACCCGCAGTCACGGGATCGACACTTGGGTCTACATTTGTCGAATTGCTTTCGTGAGCGTGTTTCTTACGGTTCCGACCCAGCTTAAAATCAACGCTGGCACTATCCAGGACATCAATCGACGCCAGATGTAGCGCGTCAGTCTCGCTTTTTAAAAGCCTGGGATCGCAAAGATACTCGCGTAGCTCCAATGAGCGAAGATCAAGTTTGTCTTCATGCAACCGGGGCAGCAACTTGCTTATCATTTCCCGATAGCTTCGACCACCCGAGGCAAATCTGAACTCCGTGTTCCTGCCTGTCACCTGAGTACGATAACGATAGCGGACCCGACCGCGGCGACGTAGAGTCCGCAGTGCGTGAGTATCAACTCGTTCAAAATCTTCCAGCCGCAGCTGTTTATGGCGGCCCGCAATGAGTCGCTGAAGAAAGGGAGCGGGCCCGCGCCGGCTGAGCGCCTTGCCGTCAAATTCGATTCGATCCGTTAATGCCAGGGCAGGAACAATCAGCCAGGCAAAACTCAACATGACCAGCGCCAGGACGTCCTGCTCAGATCTCAGTAACAATGCGGAGCCAAACGTCAGCACACTTGCAGCTGCCAGATACGACCCCGGCGACACTCGGACACTGGCGATTCGCCGGCCTTCACAAGGACGTTCTCTTCCTCTGGCCACTTCAGAGAGCGCCTGGAAGGTATGCAATTGGTCGGAATCGTTCATCCTGTTGACGGTGTATTAGCGATCTTGGACCGGGCATTCAACGGGAACTTCCAGGGAGAACGTGCCACGGCTTCGTCCTGGTTCAGTGTAACGCAAGTCTGCAAACTGCACGAGAGTTTGGGTCAGGCAATCTTCACCTTCGACGTTGACTACCGGAAATCTTGCAAAGTCGAGGAATACTATCGAACGATAGTCAGTCGTCGCCTTGTCGAGCGCGGACCGCTCGCTACCAGTCGGCTTCTGAAAACGAACGAGGCTCGATCGAGATTGACTCCCCTTCAATAGGTCCAGATTAAATCTGTATGTGGCCTTATCGGTTTCGACCAGCGACTGCCACCGCATTGGATTCGCCAGGGTTGGCATCGCCGCGATTTTTGTCGCACTCTCGGAGTATTCCCCAGCGATACTTGACGCTTCGGTTTGCGTGCGGGTAAGGGCCATCGAATGAATCCCAAACAGCAGACCGATGTACAGCAAGACGATGCCAATTGCAGTCATTGCCGTCCGCGAGCCCCAGCGGCTGACCACGTCGGTCTTGAACAGGACGATTAAGGAGACCAACGCCACCACCCAGAAAACCCGCAGTGGGGTGGGGTTGGGTAAGGCCGACGGACCTCGCGCTCCAAACATGACCAAAAATGTAGTCGCTGCAGCGATCACCAGCCAGGCGAGCCCCTGCAATTTCGTTCTAGCCGTCAGGAGGAACGCCGAGCCACCCAACATCACCCAAATAAACGGGTCGATAATGAAAATAAGATCACCATACGACCAGCGCGCGTCCCACGGTAGGAGAAATCGCATGCCATAGTTGTTTGTCCAATCCATGAGCGGATGGGTCGCGCTAACCAGAAACGAGGCGATGAGTAGGCCAGGCAGTTTTACTGTTGGCGGACGCGAGCGAATGCGAGTGATTAACCGGTCCACCAGATAGAAAACCAAAGGGAGGCCCACGGAGAACAGGATCGTCCCTACGATCGAATGGGTAATGCCGCGATGGTGATGCAGATACGACCACCTGCCGCCGACCAAAGCCACAATGTCGGCGTCTGGCGCATTAGCCGCGAGGATGCAAAGAGTGGTAGTTCCTGGTGATAGCTTTTCCAGTCCGGCTTTCGAGGCAGAGAGGCCGATTAAGGAATGAGTTAGATTATCCAAGAGCTAAACTGAAGAAATCAGAACGGAAGATTGTCACTCGGCGTTTCCGGGGTGAGCTTCGCATAGCGATCAGGATCAACTTTTTGCAACTTCTCAGTGGCTTCCCGGGCAGCCGCTGAGAGCGGAACCGGCTCCCCATCTTTGTCCTTCGCCTTACGTGCAGTTTCGATAATATTGAACAAGATATCGGCGGCCTCTTTCTTCTTGTTCTGCTTATCGTAAACACCGGCAAGCCGCAGATTCGCATGATCGGGCGTGACCACAAGTGCATTTCGCGACGCTATTTCGGAATAGAGCTGCGCAGCCTCATCCAGCCGGGTCTCGGTTTCCATCGCCTGAGCGAGCGCAAATTTTGCCAGAGTTGCTGCCTCAACGAGACTGCTCTTACCGACTTCGGCGAGTTCAGTCATTCCCCTGGGTCGATCGGTTACCAGAAGGTTCGTGCCGACAAAATACCGAGCTTCCGTGCGATAAGGATCCCCATATTTTGCTGCGACCTTTTGAAACTCCTCGACTGCCCTCTGGGATCGCTCCTGTTCGCTGGAAAACTTTGGTGCGTTAGGGTCAAGAGCGCCCGGATCAGTCGCCAACGGAGTATTCATGATGGTAATGGCGCGCCCCATCGCTCGCTGCGCTTCATCCGCCTTCTTGTTGCTACGGTTAACCCACAGACCGGCCAGCAACCCCAACACGAGTACGCCCACGATTCCGTACAGTATCGCTTTACCCTTGCCTTCGAGCCGATCTCCCAGTCGATCAAAAATCACTCCCGCCGTGTCTCTAAACTTATCGTGCTGAAGTTCTCGTGCGCGTTTCTTTTTGTATTTGGCCACGTTGGTGCTTTCTCGCAAGTTCAGATAGTGAACTGCGTTCATCGTAGGTGTATGATTCGCAAAAGAGTAACTCTAGTGGGTGGTCGGAAAACTTGTCAAGCAGGCTATTTGCCCAATAATCAACGCCAGAAACCGATTCACGCGGTTGAGACATCTAATTTGCGTGAATGAAATTAAGGCGGGAACAAAGATGAATGAGCTGTTGTCTAAGAGCGGGACTGTCCGGAACGAACCTGCCGCCTCGGTTAGTCCGGTGCCAGCGCCTGGGGGAAAAGCGTGAGCTACGGGGAGCCAATAGCCCTCGGCGGGCAAATAGGATTGGACCGGGTTGCTCCAGCAGCCGCCGTTGAGTCGCGCCGGCCCGCGGAAGTCGAGTTCATTGATAGATTGAAGGCCGGTGACGTTGCCGCCTTTGAGGAATTAGTCGCCGCTCGCACAGGTGAGATTTACGGCCTGCTCTTCCGCCTGACTGAGAATAGTGAAGAGGCTCGCGACCTAACCCAGGAAACTTTTTTGCGCGCCTTTCAGAATATCGGTCGTTTCCGGGGCGACGCCGACTTGAGAACCTGGATCTATCGGATTGCGATCAACCAGGCTCGGAATCGCTGGCGCTGGTGGCGAAGACGAAATCGTGACTTAACAGTTTCGCTGGATGCCACGCATCCTGACTCTGATCAACCTCTGGTGGCGACGCTGGCTGAAACATCGGCTAACCCGGAGCAGACCACGCTCGCGCATGAACGCGAAATAGCGCTGCGAGCTGCTCTGCGGACCCTGGGGAATGCGTACCGGGAGACGGTGATCCTCCGGGACATTGAAGGTTTTACTTACGAAGAGATCGCCGCAACTTTGGGAATCAACGTAGGTACAGTGAAATCCAGATTGGCGCGCGGCCGCCAGGAGTTACGCAAGAAGTTGGAAGGTTCTTTGTAAAACGGATGGCCGACCCGCCCCGGCTCACAAACAACTCGGTGCCAAATGGGTCGAAGTGAGAAAACGGCGGGCCTCCATCAGAGAGAATCACGATGAAAGCGAATTTGAAAACGTGGCCAGCAACACCCGTTGAAGCCTCGCTTGCATCATTGACCTTTCGGGTCGGAGACATCGCCCAAGTTGCTCTCTTAGCAAAAGAGGGAGCAGCCGGGGTCGGCCGGCTATCCGTAAGAAGTGTTCGAGGAGAGAGTGAAACTGATCGCTGACATCTGAGATTCTGCCCTCTGGTTACTTATGGACTGCGAAGAGACAAACAAACTGTTATCACAGTATCTGGACGATATACTTCCGCTGCCAACACGCGTCGCGGTAGACGTACATCTCGATAGGTGTCCGGTTTGCCGTGCGGAAGTGGCTTCGTTCCGAGCACTCAGTCGCAGCCTTGTTAACCTTGCTCGCCCAACGGTTCCGTCCGATCTTGTGAGCGGAATCACCAACGCCTTGCGGATCGAAGTTGCCGCTCAACGGCTGTCGCCCAAGCCAGGTTTTCTGCAACTATTACAAGCCTGGGTTCAGCCGCGATTGATGCCATTCGGAGTTGGCTCGCTAGCCTCGGTGGTGCTTTTCGTCTTGATGTTTGCCGGCTTTCGTCCTCACTTCGCCGCTCTTAATGAGGCGGTCCAACAGAACAGGGGTGCGTTTGCACTGGCAAACGGCGGCTACGACTTAAATCAGCCGGTCACGCCCGAAGGCTTCTCCGCTAGTCGAGCCCCATTTTCAGGTCAGTCACCAAGTCTCAACCCTGCCGGCGCCCTGGCAGTACTTACCAGCGCCTACGCGCGGCCACGTCCCGACGTTTATGAGGATGCCGACGACATGATTGTGGTCGCAGATGTTTTTAGTAATGGAACCGCCGCGCTGACCGATGTGGTGCAGGCGCCGCGGAACCGGCGCATGCTGGACGACTTTGAGCTTGCTTTACGTGAAAGCACCGCGTTCGTACCCGCTTCTCTGGATCGTCGCCCGGATACAATGCGCGTCGTTTTCACTGTTCAAAAGGTGGACGTCCGCGGCACCGATTTCTAGCTGCAACCCTCTCGCGTTTTTTGCAGCAACAAACACACACCTTCAGAACATTTCGATTCACAGATGTCAGGTTGAGTCGCTTGACGCACCGCTGTGTGCATGTTAGTTTGCGGCTTCACCCGTTCTACTAATATGTTGATCAAAATCGGGCTAGCGAATAGCTTGAAAAGACGCGCGTGACTCCTGTCGCTTCAGAACTAAAATCGACACCGCTCAATCAGATTCATCGCAAGATGGGCGGACGTATGGTCGACTTCGGCGGCTGGGACATGCCGGTGCAATATCCCGCCGGCACGATTGCGGAGCACCTTCGCACGCGCACCCGCTCGGGTCTGTTCGACGTCTCGCACATGGGCGAGATTAATGTCAGCGGCCCCGATGCGATTGAGTTTATCAATCGCATTACTTCAAACGATGCTTCCAAACTTATTGACGGACAGGCGCAATACTCGGCGCTGACCACGCCCGAGGGTACCGTCATCGACGATTTACTGGTTTACCGTTTTGGCGCCGCACGATTCATGCTGGTGGTTAATGCTGGAACGACCGACAAGGACTGGGACTGGATCATCGCTCATCGCGGCGACGAAAACGTAGAACTCAAGAACGTGAGCACGGACTATTGCCAGATCGCGCTCCAAGGCCCTGATGCGGTGAGCATTTTGCAGCAATTGACCGTCACGGCTCTTCCCGAGATCAAGTATTACCATTTCACCGAGGGACAGGTGGATGGACTGGAAGCGATCATCTCGCGCACGGGCTATACAGGCGAAGATGGTTTCGAAGTTTACGCGCACGCGGCCCAAGCCGAACAAATATGGAATCGCATCCTCGAGGCCGGCAACTACGGTAGGGACGAGGGTATTCTTCCCTGCGGTCTCGCCGCGCGAAACACACTGCGCCTGGAAGCAGGAATGGCTCTCTACGGTCATGAGATCGATGAGAGCACAACTCTGCTTGAAGCAAACCTCGGCTGGATTTGCAAACTAAATAAAGACGACTTCATCGGACGCGAAGCGCTCGCGAAACAGAAGGACGAGGGAGTTACGCGGCGCCTTATCGGCTTCGAAGTGACAGAACGCGGCATTGCGCGTGACGGGCAGGAAGTACTGGTGGACGGCGAGCGGGTTGGAACCGTCACCTCGGGTAGCCCCGCTCCCTACCTTCAGAAAAATATTGGGATGGGCTATGTCCCGGTTCAATTTGCAAACGAAGGACAAAACATTCAGATTGACGTGCGCGGTAAGTTGACGGGCGCTCAAATAGTAAAGTTACCGTTTTACAAGCGTGCGAAATAGTCGGAAGGATTCTTTCATTTTCTAACTTAGAAATTGCGGAGGACAACATGGCGAACGTTCCCGAAGATTTACACTACAGCAAAGATCATGAGTGGGTACGAGTCGATGGCGATGTCGCCACTGTTGGCATTACGGACTACGCCCAGAATTCCCTTGGCGATGTTGTCTATGTCGAGTTGCCCAAACCCAGCGAGTCTTTCACGGCCAATGAGTCCTTCGGGTCGGTCGAGTCAGTCAAGGCTGTCTCGGAAGTGTTCTCCCCAGTCTCGGGCGCAGTCGCCGAGTCAAACGACTCCCTCGCCGACGATCCCGAAAAAGTGAATACGGATCCTTATGGCGATGGCTGGATGATCCGCATTAAGATGTCGAATCCAGGTGAAGTTGATAGCCTCCTGACAGCGGCGGAATATGAAGACTTTACGAAAGCGGAGACTGAGTAAAGCGTGCGATATATTCCCAACTCGCCTGAAGAGCAGGCGGAGATGCTGCGCCAGGTCGGACTAAACTCCGTTGCCCAATTATTTGATTCCATCCCCAAAGAATTACGTCTCGATCGCCAGCTCAACACTCCGTCGGCGCTTTCTGAAATAGAGTTGCTCGCTGGTTTTGAAGCCATGGCGGCGCGCAATCAGGGGGCGGCGAGAGATAGATCGAGCTTCCTCGGCGCCGGCGCATATCAGCATTACATCCCGACCGTAGTTGATCACATCATTTCTCGTTCAGAATTCTTCACCGCCTACACTCCCTATCAGCCGGAGATTTCGCAGGGCACCCTTCAGGTGATCTTCGAATTCCAGACGCTCGTGTGCCAACTTACGGGAATGGAAGTGGCAAATGCGTCTATGTACGACGGCTCGACGGCATTGGCCGAAGCGGTCCTAATGGCTGAGCGGGTGACACGCAGGTCAAAAGTGATTGCCTGCGGAGCGGTGCATCCGGAGTATATTGAAGTCGTTAACACTTACGTTCAGCATGCGGGAATTGAATTGGTCCATGCCGATTTCAACCCCCAGACCGGACAGGGTGCGACTTCAGCCGCGGAGCTGCTCGATGATAAAACCGCCGCGCTCGTGGTGCAGTCACCAAACTTCTTCGGGTGCATCGAGGACGTCACCGCCCTGGCAGAGAAAGCGCACGCGGTTGGTGCCCTCCTGATCGTTGTGGTAACCGAATCGATCTCGCTTGGGATCTTGAAATCGCCGGGCGCGTGCGGCGCCGATATCGTTGTCGCGGAAGGACAATCGTTTGGCGTGCCGCTTTCCTTTGGCGGTCCTTATGTCGGACTGTTCGCAACGCGTGAGAAGTATGCGCGACAAATACCGGGGCGCCTGGTTGGCGAAGCGTATGACAAGCAGGGACGCCGCGGTTTTGTGCTGACGCTGGCTACTCGCGAACAACACATCCGCCGTGAAAAGGCGACGTCAAACATTTGCACGAACGAAGGTCTGATCGCGCTAGCGGCGACGGTTTACCTGGAAACAATGGGCCGACGTGGATTGCAGGAGGTTGCCCGGCAGTGCGCGCAGAAAACTGCCTATGCGGCGAAACGGATATCGGAAATAGCTGGTTTCTCCATGCCCTTCACTGGTCCGCGATTCAATGAATTCGTGGTGAGCGCGCCGGTAACGGCTGCCGAGTTACTGGCCCGCCTGGCCCATGAGAAAAACATTACCGGAGGACTGGCATTGTCGCGTTATTTCGCTGGACGCCCGAACGACTTTCTCGTCTGCGTAACGGAAATCAATTCGCGCATGGAAATCGACGCGCTGGTTGACGCCTTATCAACCATTTCCAAAGACGCAAAGAGTTAGCTGGCTTGTTCTTCGCTTTATCTCTAACTGCTTATGAAATCTGAAATCACCAAAGTCACCTCCCACATCAGCCACAATGAAGCGTTGATTTTCGAACGTTCGCAGACCGGTAGAATCGGATATCGCCTGCCACCGCTCGATGTGGAGGAAGTTCCGCTTGGCGATCTGATCCCGAAAGCCCTTCAATCTGACAACGATCTGGAAGGGCTGCCCGAGGTTAGTGAAGTTGACGTTATTCGCCACTTCACGCGGATGTCTACGTGGAACTATTCCATCGATCTCGGAATGTATCCGCTCGGCTCCTGCACGATGAAATACAATTCGCGTTTGAACGAGAAGGTCGCCCGAATTCCCGGATTTGCAAACTTGCATCCCCTCGCCAGTGCAGACGACGCGCAGGGTGCCTTACAGGTAATTTATGAGTTGCAGGAACACCTTGCAGAAATAACTGGGTTGCCGGGAATTTCACTTCAGCCGGCAGCTGGAGCTCATGGCGAGATGACAGGGGTGATGATTATTCGCGCGTTTATCGACGCCCGCGATGGTGCCGAAGCGTCGGCCCAACGGCGCACGATGTTGATTCCCGACAGTGCCCACGGCACTAACCCGGCGTCTGCACAACTTTCAGGTTTCTCAGTTAAGACGATTCGATCGACCCCGGAAGGTTTCACAGATCTGGATCATCTGCGCGAGTTGTGTGAAGGCGGGCATGTGGCTGGATTGATGCTCACCAACCCAAATACGCTCGGGCTCTTCGAGAAAAATATTAAGGAGATTTGCCGGATTGTTCACGACGCCGGCGGTCTGGTCTACATGGATGGCGCCAACATGAACGCGCTCGTCGGAGTGGCAAGACCAGGCGACATGGGTGTCGACGTCATCCACCTTAACCTGCACAAAACATTTTCAACTCCACATGGCGGTGGTGGTCCCGGATGCGGCCCGTGCTGTTGCACCAAGGAACTCGAGCCATTCCTGCCCGTTCCGCGCATAGTCAGGACCGGGGGTATTAACCAACGGGTTTCCCCTGAAGAGGGTCAAAATGCCGACACCTATAATCTTGACTCCGACTACCCCCAATCGATAGGTCGCGTGAAAGCGTTCTTCGGCAATTACGGCATGATGCTGCGCGCCCTGTCTTACATTCAAACCCATGGTCACGACGGTTTGCGCGAGGCTACAGAAGCGGCGGTCCTCAATGCTCGCTACATCGCTCACGGACTGGCCGGCGAATACGATAAGCCTTTCTCAGCCGACCCAATGCATGAAGTGGTCTTCACAGATAAACGGCAAACCCGCAAAGGGGTTCACACTTTAGACATCGCCAAGCGGCTCATCGATTACGGCTTCCATCCGATGACCATCTATTTTCCTTTGATCGTTTCCGGCGCAATGCTGATTGAGCCGACGGAGTCCGTGGGACATCAGGAACTTGACCAGTTCATCGAAGCGATGAAATCGATTGCAAAGGAGGCGGTTGAGGATCCGGAATTGGTGCTAAACGCACCGAATAGCACTCGCATCGGCCGTCTCGATGAAGCTGCTGCTGCCCGAAAGCCCGTTCTTCGTTGGAAGCCGCAACAGGCTGCCACAGCAAACTAACAGGGTTGTCACCATTCAGAATTCTTTTCAGGCTTGCCAATCAGGCGAATTCATCTCGCTGGTTTCGCCCGGCAGTTTTCCTGCGGAAGGAACTTTCAGCAAAGCCAGTCGCTCAACTACGCGTCCCTTGACAATGTGTTCCTCAACGATTTCCGCTACGTCAGCAGCGCGAACCTGCGCATACCAGATTCCGTCTGGATAAACCATCACTGCCGCTCCTATCGCACAGAAGCCGACCGAACTGGCTTCCGTAAGCACCACACTGCCGCGAGGGTTCTTACCCTTTTTCGCTTTTCCAAACATGATTCCCCGCGCCAACAACTCCTGTTCAAAGGCGAAAAATACGTCTGCGCTGCCAACTGCCGAACATGACGTGCCCCGGCAAACAAAAATGTGATGACGGATCGGAGCGGTGATAATCGGCGCCAGCGTTTCCAGCGCTTGCTGATCGCAAATTAAGGGAGTTTCCGGCATTTCGATCCAACAAACAGGGTCTGAACTTTTCTCATTTATCGTAACACAAGACCGCTGCGTTCAAAGGCGACGGAGTTTGCGTTAATCTTTTGCTAGCCTTGAAGATACCATGTAGAATACGGCCTCAAGGGCGACCGCTCCAGCAGACCGCAAATAGTTTGAGCGGACTGTGAGCGGTCGCCCTAATTGATCTTGATCCAAAACCATAAAGCAAGGTTCAAACTACTCACATTATGGCGACCGGCCTTGTCATCCACATATCTTCAGGTAAAGACAAACATACTGAAGTATTGCCCGGCGAACACCTTCGCATCGGCACTTGTGACGATTGCGATTTGCGTTTGCGTCTCTCTTCGTTGCCGCAAAAACCCGGCAAAGATGGGGTGGTGCTGGAGTTGGTGCGCGCAAACGGATCATACCGCGTAGTTAATTTTGACCGTTCTCTTGATTTGCAACACAACCAGGGATCGCTACACAACGAGAGTGTGATCGAAGATGGCGACGAGATTCGCATTGCCAGTTCCAATCTTTTGCTGACTTTCTATCCGATTCGCTCCCTTCCTGCCGTTGTCGATCCGGCAACTCACGAAGCCCATATCGCGCCGTTCATTGAACAGGCGGCCATCGAGTCGGCAGCCACAGCTCGGCGCGACGATGCCAAAGTCTTTTTGCGAGAGTTTACGCGGGAACTGGTGCGTGAAATTAATACCAGCACCAAAATGATTACTTTCGCGATCGCGCTCGCTTTAGTGGGAGGAGTACTTTACATCGGGTTTTCGATGTACAAGGAAATGCAGCGTAGCCGCAAGATAATTGACGAGCAGCGCGCCCAACTAACGTCCATGCGAAACGAGGTTTCAAAGACCAATGAAACCATTAACGATCTCGATCGCTCTAACAAGGAAATTCGCAACAGTCTATCGCTCGCCGTCAAGCTGCGCAGTGATTACGGGAGCGGTGTCTGCCTGATAGCCGGCTCTTTCTATTATGTTGAAGCGGGTACCGGTCGACCCCTCCGGGCCGCGGAGGCGCAGGTAAATGAAAACGGTGAAACGGTCCAAACGAGTGACGAATCGACTGCTCTTACTCCTGAAGGCCGAGCTGCGATCGCTGAGTTCCCTTTTGTGGGGACGGGTTTCTACACGGGTGACGGATTCGTCTTAACCAACCGGCACATCGCCCAACCATGGCTCGCAGACGAACGCGCCCAAAGCCTGGTAAGCAGCGTAAGAGGTCAACCACGGCTCAGGAAGCTGCATGCATACTTCCCCGACCATCCGAAACCGATTCCGCTGAAGTTCAAGATGGCGGGCGGACGTGACGATGTTGCCGTGCTCACTCTTGACCTGAAGGATTTGCCACTCAATGTGCCCGTGCTTCCTCTGGAGACTGAGGAGGATGCGGTAGCCGTCGGGACCCCGGTGGTGATGATGGGCTATCCGCTCGGTCCTGACAGACTTCTAGCCCTGATGGACGATGCGGAATCGCGTAACATCCAGCAGCGCTATGGAACCCTGGATGCGCTCCTTAACTACTTTGCTGAGTCGCGCCGCATTCAACCTCAGACAACGCAGGGTAATATTACCGATGTTAATAGCCGACGAATCGCTTACGATGCGCGCACTGCGGAAGGCGGATCCGGAGCGCCCGTATTCGGACAGTTGGGGCACGTCATCGGGATCAATTTTGCCATTTCAACTGAGAGCCAGTCTTCAAATTTCGCCGTGCCAATTCAATATGGCATCGCCCTTTTGAAGCGTGCAGGCTGGGCCTACGTGGCGCCGAGCGCAGACCTGAAAGCTGAACCGGCGGCTTCTCCTCCCAAATAGTCAGTCTGGTGTGTCTCGCACGTCTTCCGAACAGTTTTCATTGCTAATTCAAGACGCCGCGCAGTTAACGACTGCGGCAACGCCTCAATATTCTGAGCATCGAAAGCGCGCGCGAGGGAGTAGATTAGCCTGTCTGGACCATCCGGTCCATCAATGCTGGGATGAGATGTTATTTGCTAACATCTGTTTCGCGCATAAAGATTGCCATACTCATGGATGGCTAGGCGCAAACAACGAAATGGGCGCAGATCGACTACCTTAGCGTCACCTGCATGCAGTGATATGACGACACTAGAACGAATTTGGGGATTTGAGAAAATCGTCGGACGCCGATCAAGAGCTCACCCCTTTTGTCATGCGATCGTCGCCGCCGGCACACGCTTTCTCGCTTTTCTAGTTCTCTTCGCGCTGCTTACGCAAACACTTGCCACGGTGCAGCGCGCTCGCGCGCAGGTGTTAGCGAAGCAGCTTGCCGGTCCTACCACCGAGATCTTTCGGTTAGAGCGAGTTGAGATTGAAGGCGGCGCCGAATTATTAACAATTCACGCGCGGATGCCGGGTATCAAACCGGCAGAACCTGGAGCGAACGAATGTGTGCCGCTAGTTTCCATCCTGCGCGATACGCTTGGGGACTTGAATCCGGAGAATGATCGGCTGCGCTACGTTTGGCCGCTTACCTACACCCGGCCTGCGCTCAAACAGCGGCTATCCGCGGCGGTGCCGTTTCTTTACACCAGAGTCGGTAGTAGAAAGACTTTCACGGGCACAGCGCCACCGGCAGTGTTGGACCTTGCATCTCCCCAACGCGATGTTTGGCATCGGATCTTTCTCTCGGCTCTTCAAAGCTTACTGCTTGACGCGCATGGCATTCCCCTTAAGGCTTCAACCCGTTCATACCGCCAGAATCTCAGCGACTACCGCAAATCACATATTCTCCGGGCGCTGTCTATTCTGGCTCTGTATCAGGCAGTGGAAGAGACTCCAGCGTTTTCAGCGTCGGAGCTTGCCGAGATCGAGGCGCGGCTGAGACTTACGGATACGACGTTTGGAGGGCTGCTTGGCGATCTCAATCTCCCGCGATATAACGAAAAGCAGCTGACCCAAACGCTCGATGAACGAGGACATAATTGGGAACTGCTGCGACAGCGTGCCGAAGCAGAATCGCTTTATTTCGAACCGCTGCGAATGCCGGATGAGAGCACAACTCACGCGTTGCTCTGGGTTGCGAAGTCTGACCTGGAGACAAAGCGAAATCAACCCTTCAACAGCAGATTCCTGAATATCGCCAATCCCTGGTCCGACAAACGGTTAGCCGGGTGGCGCGGGCACTCCGAGGTGCGCTACTTCGATGATGAAAGTCGCCCCGTCTCGTCAGAGCATCCGCGCGCCCAGGAAGTTGAAATGATTCCGCTCGCTCTCTACGGATTAGATAATCCAAAGATCCCGATGGTCCTGGTCGATTTTAGAGATGCGTTGAATCCGAAGAAACGTGAGCTGTCGAGGCGAGTTTTAGAAGACGTAACCAGCAACGTCCTGTCGCTCTCAGCGTTTGGACCGCCGGCATACTTTGTCGGCCGCTCCGTTTTTGATTTTGTAACCGGCAGGCGTGGAATTGATGTAAACCAACCTTCCCGCTTGCGAACCTATTCCCAGCTTAAACTGCTCCTCACTCTGAGCGAATCTTTGAATCCGCAACTGCGAGAACAGATCGACTCACGTCTGGAAAAGGTGTCACTGAACCCGCTGGAGAATGACCTGGTCGCCGAATCTCGCTTGGCCGTCGAGCAGTATGAATCGTTGTTGGCCTACGCCAGGCGCCCGGATGGATTGCCGGCAAAAGTTGCTCGCGATCGGCGCGCAGAATTGATGCCGCTCGAGCATGGTAAAGCTGCTCGGGTGTTGTTCCGCATGGGTAACATACTTTCATTTGGCCGTTACATCCATCGCGAGAATACGAGCTCGCGTACGTCGCTGGTGACCGAACGATTGGACATTGCTCGGCGCCTGGATCACCACACGCGCTTCCTGCTGCAAGTGGCCGGCTCCACGCCGCAGGTGGAAGTGATGTGGAACCTCGATGAGGTGAGAAAGTCTCTGCAATTTATCTCTGAGCACGGTGCCCAGGCGGACTCCAGGACGATCAGCGCGACCGCTTCTATTTTTAGGCTTACCACTGACGAGGAAACCAGACGCCTGTGTCTTGATAGTCTCTCGCGAATCGCCAACCCCAAGGCAAGGCATGAATTGATTCGCATTTCAAAGGACAAGCGACTCGACCAGGCCGGTAGGGATTTGATTAGCGAATTCCTGGCGGCTAACCCGAGGCCTTCCACCAACGCACGTCGGATGTCAGCATCGAGAGAAAAAGCCACTCAGTTAACCGGTCAGCAGTAGTTTGCCGGTAAGCGGCCTTAAACGAAGGTTAGCGACGTTAGCTCATCGGTTTAGTAGCTCAGTGAACATCCTACGAAATCTCCAAAACCTACGGGCTCGCAAATTGTTGCGTTCCAGATCAGTCACGGGTAGCTGCTGCTTACTGATTTTGCTAATGCCTGGATGGTTATTCCTTTGCCCGGAAAGTTCCTTTGCCGCGCCCCGCCGGCTGGTAGTCCTCAAGGTAGATGGGCTATCTCATGACCTGATCGACTCCTTTGTACGCGAACGCGATCCGCGTTCAGGCAAGAGCAAGCTGCCCTGGATCGATCACATCTTTTATCAGCGTGGTACTCGGCTCGCCAATTTTTATGTGCGCGGCACCAGCCTGTCCGCTCCTTCATGGTCACTCCTCGAAACCGGCCAGCATCTTCAGGTCAAAGGCAACGTCGAATTTGACCGCTATACGCTCCACGCTTACGACTATCTCAACTTCATGCCGTTTTATTTCAAGAGCGCGGCGGGCTCCCGGATCGACATGCCTGGCGTTGAAGTGCTTGACTCACTCGGCTTACCCCTCTTGAGTGACGCCTTTCCTCATGAGCAGCGTTATATCTCCTTCCAGCTTTATCAGCGGGGCATGCGCTTCAGTACGATTAAGGAAGGCGTGATGAAACGCTTTCTCAAGAATCCGCGCCAACTGATGGACGAATGGACCATGGGGTTTGAAACCCGCAGTACATTCTTCGATCAAATGGAGCGCGAGTTGTTGCAGAAACTGACGGATAAAGAGGTCCGATACCTGGATCTTTACATCTCCGCGTTCGATCACATCGCACATCACGTCCACGATCGAAGAAGTCATCTGGTGGAGCTGGCAGAAATCGACCGCTTGATTGGCCGTATTTGGTCGGCAGTTGAAAAGAGCGAGATGGCCGGCGAGACGGTGGTAATCCTGGTTTCGGACCATGGATTCAACACGGATCCGAAGATCTATAGTCAGGGCTACAATCTCGTTAAGCTGCTTGGCAGCGCCTCAGGTGGCGGCCATCACGTAATCACAAAGCGAAGGCTATTGATGGAGTATTCGATTAAAGGAATGTATTTCCTGGTGCCCCTGATTACTACCTCGACCAACGACTCCTACTACTTGAAAGGCCAGAGCACCGATTACCCGACAGCGTTGGTAGACTTCGATGGCAATGAGCGCGCCTCCATACACCTGCGTAATAGCGATCTAAATCTGCTACACATACTGCTCCAGGAGTTGCAGCGTAATACTCTGGCACCTCAACTCCGGAGTGCGCTAAGCGGCGCGTTCTTCGAGGTGCTGGATGCGCGGCGGTCTGAGTGGCAGCGCAGTCTGAGCGAACTGAACGAGGAACTCGTGGTTCTCCGCAAGCGGGTTGAACGACAGCAAAAGCTCTGGGAGTCTCAACCTAAAACGTTTACGGCCGAAGGCCTCAAACTCGGGCACGATGATCAGAAGAAGCGGGTATTTGCCCAATTAGAAAAATGGATGAGCCAGGAGAAAGACTACACAGCCTATGCTCACACGCTCGCAAGCCTCCTGGCTTTGCGCCAGGAAACATTCAACCGCACAAGGGTGAAGCTGGGAACTATCATCGCGAAAAATGCGATGGGCGAGCGCAATACCATTTTCCAGCTCCAGAACTACGTAGCGGGAGTTGCTCCCGGTGGTTTTAAGATGAACACTGACGGGACCCTTGATTTTACCAGGAGTTTCGTCCGCGTTGATTACCCTTCCCTGCTGCGAAACATCACTGTGAGAAACAACGTTCAGCGCGGCGTCTCAAATCGCCCGGTCGATATGGTCGCTACCAGAATCCCCGCCGAACTAGTCCTGGAAAAGGTTGGCGAACGGTTAATCCATCCGGACGTGGTCTGGGTTAACGGAGGACGAGACAAGCAGGCATTGATCTTGGCACGTTCAAATCCGCAAGGCGGCTGGAGCTTTCGCTACCTGCCGATAAAAAATCTGAAGCAAGATGCAGCCGGCCGGATTACCTTCGATCGAATTCCCTGGCAAGCGGATCTACCTTTGCGCATTTTTGAGGACGACCAGCTTCGAATCCCGGCTGGGGACCGTGAGGCATCGTTGAGCGAATGGCGCACCGATGAAGAATGGCTGAAGGCGCTGCATCAAACTCACTACTCAAACGGGCTGATTGGACTATTCGAAGAGGTCGCTCATCACGAATTGCCGGCCTTGTCCGCTGATGAGCTCGGGATCAGCTCAGACGAGCAACTGTCGCGTCGATATCTTCGTCGTCAGCGGAATCTAATCGAACCCGATCTGCTGGTAGTGGCAAACGACCACTGGAATTTTGACGTCCGAGGTTTCAATCCCGGCGGGAATCATGGCTCCTTTTTTCGCATCTCCACCCTTTCGACATTCATGCTGGCCGGCGGAAACGAGACCGGCATCCCGCAAGGTTTGGTGATTGAGGAACCCTATGACAGTCTTAGTTTCCTTCCGACCTTGCTAGCCTTAACCGGCAATTTACGCGATGATAACAATCCAGTCCCAGGCTTGTGGAATAAAGGTTTTCGGCGCTTTCCCGGACGCATCGTGAAAGAAATTTTCAACGAGGCTCGAAACGGACAGCAAAGGCTAACCAAAGAAAATGCAACTCCTTGAATACTCCGCTGACCACTAATACTTCGCCTTATGAGGCAGATGACTTCGAGCAATGGCCTGAAGATATTAGCGAGGCAGATAGCTCGGTTGATGATGGCTCCGCGGACAGTTCCGGCGGATCGCGCCGCTCATTCCTCTGGCTCCAGAGCATAGCTTTCCTCCTTGGTCTGGGACTGCTGATTTACGTAATCAACCGGGTGGGGCTGCAACCACTCTTCGACGCCCTGCTTCGGATCGGATTCGGCTTCTTCATCCTTCTGGGCATCAGCGGACTGCGCCACGTCTTCCGCACGATCGCTATGGCTGCCGCGGTGCCCAAGGAACACCGGCAGATCAACTTTTTCCAGGCCTTCGCCGCCCGTCTCGGCGGTGAAGCTATCAGTTTCCTTACGTTTACCGGCCCGCTCCTCGGTGAGGCCACGAAGGTAGCGCTGCTTCGCAAACGAATTCCCTTAACTTACGGCGTGCCCGCGCTGGTCGTAGATAATCTCCTCTACAACCTGTCGGTCGTATTTTTTATCCTCAGCGGTGCTACGGTGATGTTGTTCACTTATAGCTTGCCGTCGCTGGTTTACTACACCCTGCTGATGATCGCGGTGATTGCCGCAGTGGGAATAGGCGCCGCCGGTTTAGCTGCAAAGCGACGGATAATGCTACTCACCTGGATTATCGATCGCATGGCGCAATTGCGACTGAATCCGAAAGTTATTCTGAAACGACGGCAGCACATTTTTCATCTGGAGTCGAAGGTCTACGATTTCTACCAGCATCATCCGGGAACGTTTTGGGGGATGATTGGGTGCAATCTGCTTTCACACGCGACCAGCGTAGTGGAAGTTTATGTGACGTTGCGCATGTTGGGGTTCGCACCTCAGGTAGCGCAGGCTTATATAATTGAATCCCTCACCAAAGTTATTAATTTTGTCTTCGCCTTTGTTCCGGGTACGATCGGAGTCTACGAAGGCAGCACAGAAGTGGTGTTGCAAACACTTGGTTTTGCTGCCGCCACCGGCGTAGCGCTTGCGCTGGTGCGAAAAGCCGGGACAATATTCTGGACATCAATTGGCCTGCTGATTCTGACCTGGAGGACCGCGCCAAATGCATGGCGGCGCCTCGTGGATCGCAGCCCTTATCTACAGAAGCTTATGGACAGTCTGGTACTTTCAAACATTGCACACCGGCCCGCGCGTACCGCCGTTAGCGTTCTCGGCACCGCGGTAGGCGTACTCCTGATCGTATTTACGGTTGGGCTGGCTCACGGCGTCCTTCACGAGCGCGGCAAACGCGAGGCAAATATTGGCGCCGAGATCATGATTCGGTCAGCCGGCACCCTTGGCTTTGGCGGGGCATCACCGTTACTCTTGCCGGTTTCCCGGGCTGCGGAGATTGAAACTATTCAGGGTGTTAAGGCTGCCACTCCAATCGGTCAAACTCTCGATCGCAGTGACTCTGGGTTTGGCACGCGGCTCATCGACGGAATTGAGTTTGAGGATTACGCTCAGCTGACTGGACTCAAGATCCGAGAGGGGGCTCCGCTGACTGGGAGCGACCAGGCGATCATGGATCCTGAGTGGCAACGAAATCGGAATGCCCACATCGGTGACACCGTGCAACTTTTTGAACGCCCTTTCAAGATTGTGGGCGTGTATGAACCGCCAGGTGGCGGCCGGCTAAAAATACCGTTGCCTACCATGCAAGACCAATTGGGCGGCGAAGGAAATTGTTCTGCGGTGCTGGTCGCGTGTGCTGACCCGCGTCAGCAGGAAGAGGTTGCGGCCAGGATTCGCGAGCGCTTCCCGGATGACCAGATCATCTTCACGCGCGATTTACCCGAGCTCTATGCACAGGGAGTGCCTGCGCTTAACGTGTTCATCCGCGTGGTTGTCGGGGTGGCCGCGGCTATCAGCATGCTGGTTATCTTGCTCGCAATGTATACGACCGTCACTGAGCGCACTCGGCAGATTGGAATACTTAAAGCGCTGGGGATGTCCAAGACCGGAATCGCGTGGGTGATTGAGCAAGAAGCCATTTTGGTTAGTGTGCTGGGCGTCGCGGTGGGGGTGGGCCTGACCTTTGTCGCGCGTTTTTTTATCATGCGAGTGACGTCTTTGACCATTGAGATCGAACCGCAGTGGATTGGCATCTCGTTCCTGGTTGGAATAGTCGGCGGGAGCATCGGCGCGCTTTATCCCGCCCTGAGGGCCGCACGCCAGGATGCGGTGGATGCGCTTAGCTACGAGTAAACCTTTTATAAACTTTTTCTTCGCATGGGTGCCAACATGAAGTGTCCCGTTTGCAAAACCTCGCCGCTCAGCCTTCACAAACTGGAGTCAGCTCTCTCAGCGCAGAGTTGTGAGCAATGTGGCGGTGACTGGATTCCGGGAGCACCATACTGGAAATGGTTGGAAGAACAAGAGAATCTTCCGGAGCTTGAAGTGCCAACCACCGAGTTTCCTGTAAGCGAATCACCAGTGCACCTCGACTGCCCGGAGTGCCAGTGGAGAATGGTGAAGTACATGGTGGGCCGTGGCACAGGTTTCTCTCTCGATCACTGTCATAGTTGCAAGGGAATCTGGCTGGATAATAACGAGTGGGAAGTCCTTCGGAAACGGCAACTGCATGACGATCTGAATTCCATGCTCACGGAATTCTGGCAGGCGGAGGCGTTGAAAGAGGAACGGCGTAAACGGTTGGAACGAATCAATCTCGCAAAATTTGGCGCTGAAGATTATGCGGAGATTCAGAGAGTTCGCGACTGGCTGGAGGGCCACGCCAAGAAGCATGAGCTGCTGGCGTTTCTGACTGATGACGACCCGCTCAGCGTTTGACCAGGTGGACAGGTGACAAGGTTGACAGGCGTTCGCCGCAAAGCAGTTCGCCCATATGATTTGGAATCTATAACCGGCAGGTTTCAGCCTATTTCGAGATGTGCGAGCAGTGGAAAATGATCGGAGGCTTTGGTAGCAATTTCCGGATGAACTACTTCGCAAAGTGTGAGTCGATCATTGAATCCATTGGGCACGAACACGTAATCAAGTCTCAGGTGTGGATCCCAAACTGGAAACGTGTAGCCTTTGTCATCCGGATGAAGGTGACGAAAGCCATCTGTGTATCCTGAATCCCGCATTAATTGGATGGTGTCACGTTGAATGTCACGCCCGCTCAGCCAAACAACTCCTCGTATCCAGGCCGGCATGCGTCGTACATCCAGAAGTTCTCCCGCGGCCAGAGTGTTAAAGTCACCTACCAGCACATGAAAGCCCGATTGATATCTTTCAATGCCGGCGAGCAGTGACCTTATCTCCCGGACGCGTTGCCGTTCCGCCCATTTGGAGAACATTGAACTTAGATGCAGTCCGAAGATTCTGTCCTCGCAACCGGCCACGATGATTTCAAGAAACGAATGTTTCGCGCCCGCTGGGTAGTGCCACTCATGATGGGCAATTTCCAGCCGGCTGATGTAGCCGATTGAGTGGCGTCCTCTGGCGGCCCAGTGGGCCATGCCGGTATCCACGGCCAATCTTCGAATCACTTCGGGGTCGACAGCTTCCTGAAACACCACCAGGTCGGGAGCAACCGCGCGAATCACCTCCGCTAGTTCCTTTTCGCGTCTGAGTCCGCCGAAGCGAATGTTATAACTCAGTAGCTTGAGTATCACGAGGCTTCTTCCGCCTCGACTACCGTGTAGTAAGGCTCATTGAACAGCACATCGCGAGCGTAAAGAATCAGATTCGACGTAGCCTGAAAAGCCACGGGCCGTCCGGCAATTTTCTGAAGCTTCTCGCGCAAGGGATTGAGCGCTGACGCAATGTGGGGATCTTTGTCACACAGCGGTTTAGTGTGGAGCGCTGGAATGTAGAAAGCATCTTCATTCCACATTTCCATCACCTTGTCCCCAACCAAAGTAACGTCAAGATCGCTGGTGCCGCGACCTTTAGCGTCAAATGGCTCTCCATCTTCATGTCTTTTATTGGTGACGACGCTGCCTCGCAAGGCATAGCCGGTCCCTTCCGGTAAACCTTGGGTTAAGATTGCGCAGAACTCGCGAAACCTGAGCGCGTCTCCATCAAAGGCCAGCCGAACAATGCGCTCTTCCATCTGAGCGGCGGTCATGTCGTTTGGATTCTTAGTTTTGGTCATGTAACTAAACTTCCCGAGTTCGAATTTTTCAAATGTTATTCAACGGCAGGGATCTGATTTAGCTAGTGGTATTGGTCGCTTTCAGTTTACTTGCCTCCTGAGGCGGAATCCTAATCTAGTTAATAAGCGAGCCGCAACGACAGTCTTTAAGTTCTTTGATACCGGACCAAGACGATCACTCTGGCCGCGTCGGCCCAATAGCTTCAAATTAGTAAGCGTACGCGCTGTGGCTTGGCCGGCATCGCAATTTTAAGGGAATTGTTGTTTCGGTTCTGCCTATAGTTCGCGTTATTATCTCGGCGTTATTGTCTTCCCATTGCCCGGCAAAAGCCAAAAGCAGAAACGCTGCTCTCCCACCCCATTTTGAAAGGATCCACTAATGCAGGACTTTCCAGCCGACTTCCGTCAAACGATTTCGACAGCCAAATCATCATTTGAATTGATCTCAGAAGAGCAGAGTCAGGTCCCCAGAGAAGCCGGCAAATGGTCACCGCGTGAAATTCTGGGCCACCTCATCGACTCGGCGGCGAACAATCACTCTCGTTTCGTGCGGGCGCAATTGACCGAGGATCTGGTTTTCGATGGCTACGAACAGATGAAATGGGTCGAACTTCAGCGCTACCAGGAAGAACCATGGCGTGACCTGGTTCAGCTCTGGCATTCCTATAACCGCCACATTCTGCGTATCATCGAAGTAACACCTGAAGGACAGCGCAACAAGCCCAGAGCCAGGCACAATCTGCACCTGATTGCGTCAGAGCTGCTTAAGGAAGACGAACCCGTCACCCTCGACTGGTTCATGCGCGATTATCTTGACCATATGAAGAAGCATCTGGCTCAAATCGCTGAGAGCATTCCTCGACCCGAATCAGTCTCCCCAGCAGCTGTTGCCAGGTAGAGCTCAACATCATTAAAAAAGGAGGGCATCAGATGGAGTACACATATGAACAACTGAAACATAAAACGGTGGCCGAGCTTCGCGAAATAGCAAAGGGCGAGGAAAAGGAAGTCGTGCAGGGCTATACCCAGATGAACAAAGAACATCTGATCACCGCGTTGGCCAAGGCCCTCGGTATTAAGCACGAACACCATGAGGTGGTGGGCGTTGATAAGGCCTCAATCAAGGCTCGCATCGGGGAGATGAAGAAGAAACGCGACGAAGCCTTGTCTGCGCATGACGCCGCGCAACTCAAAGTTGCTCGTCGCACGATTCATCGCTTGAAGAGACAAATTCACAAAGCCACGGTTTGAGTAATTCGAGCATGGCCACAGCCAAAGAGCAGAAGTGGATTAAGTCGAAAGAATGGCTGGGGAAGCGCAGGCAGGCAATGCCTGAACCGCCATGATAGTTATTTAGCCTCGCGACGGGCACGCGCGATGAATTGCTCAATATCCGAAATTTTCCGCGGCAACGCCTTGGTCATCCAATCGACGCCGTCTGCGGTCACCAGCAAGTCATCTTCGATGCGCACGCCCATATTTTTATAACGTTCGAAAGCCGGCCTCACTGCCGCTTTGAACTTCTCCCAGTTCGCGTCTGTCCAGCCGGCCGGCATGTTTTGGAGCGCATCAGACCGGACATAAATCCCCGGCTCGTTAGTGAAGACCATCCCCGGCTCTAGTTTTGTTCCGGTGGAACCAACGTCATGCACATTCATACCGAGCCAGTGAGATGTCCCGTGCATAAACCAAATTCGATACTGATTCGAGTCGCGGTTTGTGATTAAACCCAGCTTTAACAATCCGTCTTTTATGACTTCGGTGGCGGCGCGATCGACGTCGGAAATGTATCTCCCCGGACGAGCAGCGCTTGCGCCGGCCTCTTGTGCATCTAAAACGATCTGATAAATCTCTGCCTGCGCGGGGGTGAATTTCCCGCTAACCGGAAACGTGCGAGTAACGTCAGCGGTGTAATGTTCGTACTCAGCGCCGACGTCCATCAGAAACAGGTCGCCTGGTTTGACCGGACCCTGTGATTCTTCATAGTGGAGTGTGGTGGCATTTGGACCGCAGCCGACAATTGGGGGATAGCCCCAGTGATCGGCATTGCGAAGTTTGAAGGTATAAAGAACTACTGCGTCTATTTCATATTCCCACTTTGCATCAGCGGCTGCGACCCATGAACGCTCGATCGCTTCGATGGTAATGTCGATCGCATGCTGCATCAACGCCACTTCCATGGGAGATTTACGCAACCGCAGGGCAGCAAAAATCGGGGCGGCATTTTCGACCATGTAACCGGACGGAGTTGGCAGCAACTTTCCCTGCGCATCCTGAGTCGATGAAGGTCCAGTGAGCGGTGCAGGCAAGGCAGAAGTGGGCGTAGCTGTGGCGGGAACAGTGTTGGCCCACGCGGCGGCAAACCGTTGTTCCGGTTGTCCCTTCAACATGAAAAGCTGCGCCTGGCCATTGGTAGCCGCCGTCAACAGTTTCTCGAAACTCATGGATAGCGCGTCGGGAGTCTGCAAGATTTCCGGACGCGCCGCTGACATGAACACATTTTCGGGCTTCGGTAGATAAGGCTGCCGATTCCGTAGGGCGCGCGCGAAAGGTTCAAATTCTCGAGCGTCCCAAATTTCTTTGATGCCGGAGACCCTGGCCGCTTCCTCAATGCTATACATGTAACCCGTCCAGGTTTCACGCAGAGGATTTCTCCGTGGCAGGAAAAGGATTTCCGGCAGCGCTTCGTTGCCTGGAGCGAGTAAGAGGGTCGCGCCGTTTTGTTTTAGATTAGTTAAATAGTAGAGGTTGTTTTCCTGCCGGTAATGATAGTTAACATCGTGAGCATAAACGCGCGGCTCGCCGCTCAACAGGATCAAAATTCCTTTTGGACCCACCGCCTGGGCCACGCGAGTTCGGCGCGATGCCAGCTCGCGATGACGCGTCTCCTGATCAAACACCGGGGCCGCCGGCGCCGGTCTGATCGCGGAACTTCTGCCTGCAGCACCCTGCCCGCCTTCCGGACTAGGCCAGGCCAGAGCTCCAGCAAAGTTTGACATGAGCACGGCGATCAGCAGGCTGATCGACAAGATCGTACGCGCACACTGGCACCGGCTAATAGTATTTGTCATAGGTATTGGCTTGGCGTTCTCGAATTGATCTCGATGGCAGTTAAAGGGTGGGTCAACTTTGCGAGCCGCAAACACTCGCTGGCAGTTATTGGAAAGCGGGTTCTCGATTCGTTCTCCCGCGCTACGGCAGCCGTCTTCTCCGCGGAGTAATTCGCTGGCCGGGACGAAGTACGCGACTACTGCCATCCGGCGAAATGACTACGCGAGTGCCGTCGGGTTGTGTGACCACCTGCGTGCCATCAGGAAGGCTCCGGGTTGAACCAGTCAGGGGCAGGTCGCGGCGTCCCCCTCGCTGAGGAACTTCAGGAACTTTGATAACCGGTAAATTCCGTCGTAGCGCGTCGGCCTCCTCTCTCGATCGCGGTGTCACCCAAACTCCGCCAATATTCATCGGGGTTTCTGGAGCCTCCTCGGGAGCGGGCTGTTTTTCATTCACCGGTTTTTTCCGGACTACCTCTTCCTGGACACGCGGCTTAGAGGTCGGCGCCTTTGCTTCTGCAGCTGCCGTACCGGTAGTTGGGGTGCTAGCCGCAACGGGTGTCGGCGTGCTTTCCGGCAACTCGGGGCCGGCAGGCACCGCCGCAGTATTGCCACGTTTCTGGAAAGCGTATAGGCCTCCAACGACGAGGGCCAGGAGCAAGAAGACCCCGGCGGCGATGGCCCATGGCGCGCCGCTGCGTTTCCTGGTTGGTATGGGCTGTCGTGGCAGCGTCGTTTCGCCGTGTAGGCCGGTGCCCATTGCAAATCCCGCGGCTCCGGCAGGCTTTGAAACCTGACCCGCAGTCCGCACAGTGGCCGGCGAATCGAAGATCATAGTGGCAGCTTCTACGCCAGGCGTTTGCGGAACAGTATTTATGATCGTGGTCTCGCCAAGCGTGCCGGCGTCAACAACTCCGGCCTGGGCGTCCGACAAAGCTTTTCGCATCGAAGCCGCCGTGGCAAAACGCCGCTCGCGATTCTGACTCATCGCGCAGGCGAGGACTCCGGCTACTGCCGGACTGATCAGGCCATTGATTTGATTTGCAGGCTGAAGCGGATCAGGCTCGCCATTTACCAGGGATGCGGCACGCGTCAAAGCGCTTGGCGGTTTCACATACGTCATCAGGTGATAGAGCGTTGCACTCAACGCATAAATGTCGCTGCGCGCGTCAGTGCCCAGGCCCTGAATTTGTTCCAAAGGAGCGTAGTTGGGGGTGTAACCAAAAATACTGGCCGAGGTAACCGCAGCCGGTGATACTTCGCTGGACTGGCCTTTGGCCAGGCCGAAGTCCAATAAAATTATCTGACCGCGAGCCGTTAGCTTTAGATTTTGGGGCTTGATGTCGCGGTGGATGATCTGTGGATCCTGCGTGTGTAGATAGTCGAGCGCGTCAAGCAATTGATCTCCCCAGGTAAGCACTTGCTCAACCGGGAAATGGCCACGCTTTAGGGTCATCATCTGACCCAGATCGTCGCCCTCGATGTATTGCATGACCAGAAACTGGCCCTCGCCTTCGCCAAAGTGATCACTGACTCGAGGTAAAGCCGGGTGATGCATGCGCGCGAGCAATCGGGCCTCTCGTTCAAACTGCTTGCGCAAGCGCTCGTCAGCAAACAAGGTTTCCTTTAAAGCCACTACCGCATCGAGTCGCTCATCAACGGCTTCGTAAACCGCACCCATGCCTCCCTGGCCCAGTTGCCTGACGATGCGATAGCGGCCCTGTAAAACTGTTTCCGGTGTCAGCATTTATGGTTTGGATCGTCGGTCTTTCATACCTGCATTCGATGGGGAGACGGCGCTGATTATACACCGCAGGTGGGTTGCGCAGAACTAGTTCTCAATTCTTTTATCCATCGGGGTGTCGTTGGGAGTTCACTAAAATGAGAGTATGCTATCCGCCATGGACAAACCTTTTCCCGATTCTGAAGTCATAGATGTGTCTCCGAAACGCCGTCGCTGGCGATTCTTTCTGGTCGGTGGAGTATTCCTTCTCTTCCTAGCTTTCTCTCGAATTCTCGGCGTTTACATCTCGGCCCTCTGGTTTGGATCGATCGGATACTCCCCGATCTACTGGTACGTCTTCAAGCTTAAAGCCGGCCTTTTCGTTGCGTTCCTGCTGTTGACCGTACTCATACTGCGCGGCGCCTTTTGGTTGCTGGAAAGAGCTTTTGCGGCGCACACGCTGCAACGCCGCACCATCATGGTCAACAACCAGCCGTTTGAAATTTCGCCCGCGCGCTTTATACGCCCGATAGCGTGGTTGCTCTCGGTCGGGTTTGGTTTGTTCTCAGGGCTGGCGATGCGAGGCCACTGGCTGAAGTTTGCGAGCTATCTCAATCAGGCACCTACCAACATCGCGGATCCCATTTTCCAAAGATCATTGGGCTTCTACCTATTCTCACTTCCTCTCATCGAAACGCTGCTTTCATGGTTCATGACTCTGACGTTTGTGATTCTTGGCGCCGCGCTGGGCTTTGCGCTGCTGACCATCCCGAGCCAGGTGCTTAAACAGGCACGGACCCAATCGTCAGCCACGGCCTTCAGCGCAGTATCCTTCGCCCTCGCCGCTTTCCTCGTGGCGCTTGCGGGTCGGACATATATCTCGCGGTTTCCCTATCTCTGGACCGACCATCAAAGCTTTTCTGGTGTTACCTACACCGAGGCCAACTATCTTCTGCCGGCGTTACTTTTCGTGTCGGTGGCGCTGCTCGTCGCCGCAGCGATTTCATTACTGAATGCTTTCTTGAAACGCGGCCTGCGCTTGCTAATTCTCGCTCTGGCAATCCCCGTTGCCGTCTACATCATCGGCGTTGTGCTGGTGCCTGCTTACGTCAATGGCTTCATCGTAAAGCCCAATGAATTGGCGCGCGAGACACCCTTTATTGAACATAATATTGCCTGGACCCGCCGAGGCTTCGGACTCGAGCAGATTCAACTCAGGGAATTTGAAGCGGAAAACTCTGTCGAGGCGCTCAACCTGTCGGCCAACCGCGCCACGCTGGATAACATTCGACTTTGGGACTGGCGTGCATTGCAGGACACCCTCAAGCAGGCGCAGACCATTCGCACCTATTACGATTTTCCGGACGTGGATGTGGACCGCTACCAGCTTGGAGGGCAAACGCGTCAGGTGATGATCGCGGCCAGGGAAATGGACGTCGAGAAGCTGCCGGAATCATCACGCAACTGGATCAATGAGAAGCTGATCTACACTCACGGCTACGGGTTAACGATGAATACTTCAAACGGCTTTACCCCTGAGGGAATGCCGCGCTTCATCGTATCTGACATGCCGATCAAATCAACGGCAACTGATACCACGATCACTCGCCCGCAAATTTATTACGGACAGAAAACTGACACCGACGTTTATGTGAAAACCGGGCAGAAGGAGTTTGATTTCCCGCAGGGCGAAACAAACACTTACACCACCTATGAGGGCAGCGGCGGTATTCAGATCGGCAGTCGGGTTCGGCGCTGGTTGCTGGCGTGGGCGCTCAACGATTTGTCCAAACTGCCGTTCTCGGATGACGTCACTTCCGAGAGCCGGGTGCTGATTCATCGGAACATCAGCGAAATTGTAAATGGGGTGGCTCCATTCCTGATTTATGACAACGATCCCTACATAGTCGTCAGCAAAGAAGGGCGGCTTTTCTGGATGCTCGACGCATTCACAGAGTCGGCCACGTTTCCCTACTCACGCCACCATCAGGTCGGTAACAACCGGGTCAACTACATTCGTAACAGCGTGAAGGTAGTGATTGATGCTTACAACGGCTCGGTCGATTTCTATGTCTTCGACCCGCAGGATCCATTGATCGCTACTTATCGAGCCACCTTCCCTTCGCTCTTTAAAGACGTGAGCGCTATGCCCGCCGATCTGCGAGCTCATGTGCGGTATCCCGAAACTTTGATCCGCGTTCAGGGCGAAGTTTATGGCCTGTATCACACCCAGAATCCGAAAGTGTTTTTCCAGCGCGAAGATGTTTGGAGCGTTGCAAGTCAGTTAGGCATCGACGATCAAAACAAGAAACAATCGTTGCCGATCGATCCATACTTTGTGCTCATGCAGTTGCCTGGCGAACAACCATCGACGGAGTTTGCCTTGATTCTCCCTTTCACTCCGGCTAATCGGAACAACATGATCGGATGGATGGCCGGGCGCAGTGACGGCGAGCACTACGGTAAACTTCTCGTCTATAACTTCCCCGAGTCGCGCGTCATCGAAGGACCGTTGCAAATTGAAGCGCGCATAGATCAGAACGCGCAGCTGTCGGCGCAATTTAGTCTTTGGAACCAGCAGGGGTCGCGGGTGCTTCGTGGGCACCTGCTGGTGATTCCTATCGGCCGTTCGCTGCTTTACGTCGAGCCCGTCTACCTGCAAGCGCAGCGCAGTCCTATGCCGGAGTTGCGGCTCGTGGTCCTCGCAATTCAGGAGCGTTTGGGGTACGGACAGAGTTTCGAGGAGGCGATGGCAAACTTGTTCGGCGATGCAGGTAAGGCGCCGGCGCCTTCAGCGGAGGCTGCCAATCCAACGGATTCCTCCCCTACGCCTTCCGATCCTAAAGAGGTGGCAAATCCTTCCCCAGCGCCGGTGGCGGTTGAAACCGTTCAGCGGCTGATCCTGAAGGCGGTCCAGGAGTTTGACGACTACCAACGGCTGACCTCGCAAGGTAAACACGGCGAAGCAGGTCAGAAACTCGAACAACACAAGCGCACCCTGGAGGAACTGAAGCGGCTTGGAAGTAAGCCGTAAGACCGTAAGACCCTCTGGAACCGCACTCTAAATTCCCGGCTCGCGACGATTCGGACCTAAGCGAAGTCAAAAGGGCGCCTAACAAGGTGCCCTTTTTGACCAGTAGGCTACTTAAAAACTTTTCCCGATGTAATTCCAGCCAAAAGGGACTCCGTATTTCCTTAGTATTTTTCAACTCTTTGCCATAATTGTATGGCTAGCTCAGACACATGATTTCTTCATTACCTGCGCGGGGTCGATCTGGGTTATATTGTCCGCCCATTTTCACAACTGGTTGGGTTGGCCGCTTTCCTTCGCTTGGTCGATCGCAACTCCAGCGATTTCCGGGAGGCACTTTTGGCTGCGGCGGCATTTTACGACCTCGAAGGCACTCTGGTCAGTACGAACCTGGTTCATACCCTGGGCTTCTACGCGAGGAATGAACCGGGACTTTTCCGCAGCGTCAAGAAGAGCGCCGCTACTCTGCTAAGCCTTCCGGTTTTTGCCGTCACCGACCAATACAGCCGCAAGGTCTTTAATGACCTCTACTTTAAACGCTACAAAGGCGTCTCGGAGGATCGGCTTCGATTCCTGGCGGACGACTTGTTCACGAAAGTTCTGAAACCTGCTGTTTTCCCTGGGACCTACGAGCTGCTTGAGAAATCTCGCAGTTTGGGTCTGCGACAGGTAGTCGTGACCGGAGCTCTGGACGTTTCGGTAAAGCCTTTGATGGAACACCTGGAGATCAAGGATTACGTAGCGAATCGCCTCGAGTTTGTGAATGGCGTGGCGACCGGGCGCCTGCTGCCCCCGGTTATGGCGGCCGCTACGAAGGCATCCTGGATCAGAGTGTTCGCTGAGCGTGAGGGCATCAGTCTCAGCGATTCCTACGCCTACACCGACAGCATGAGCGACTTGCCGATGCTCTCAATTGTGGGCCATCCGGCGGCGATTTGTCCTGACATGCGTTTGCGCCAAACGGCGCTGCATCACGATTGGCCGATCTTGAATTTGAAGTAGGAACGCGAAACCTATGGCGCTTCAACTAAGACGAAAAACGCACGAATCTGTTACCTACATCGATCGCGACAGCGCGCCGCGCATTGTTGCTTCAGGAATGGACTTCCTTCTGGAGGATCTGCCCGTGGGTACGCGCGTGATTTACCCGAATGCCCCGATCAAGGGCCTGGCGAATCGGGAGGCGGCGATTCGATACGCACTCAATCACCCACACGATTGCGATCCGCTCTTCGCGCAGCTTGAACCGGGAATGAAAGTGACGATCGCGGTAGACGACATTAGTATGCCGATTCCGCCGATGAAAACTCCGGACATTCGTCAAACCGCGCTGGAGATTCTGCTCGAGATGCTGCACGGACACGGCGTCGACGACGTGCACATAATCATCGCTATCTCTTTGCATCGCAAAATGACCGAGCCCGAAATGAAGCGCATGGTCGGTCAGAAGATATGGGACGACTTTTACCCGGATCGCTATTACAACCATGACGCTGAGGATCCGAGCAATCTCGTCCTCCTCGGCGAAAACGAGCACAAAGAGCCGTTGCGAATCAACCGTCGCGCCGCCGAGAGCGACCTGCTGATCTATTTGAACTTCAACTTTGTGCCTATGAATGGCGGACATAAATCGGTGGGCGTTGGTCTTTGCGATTACGAGTCTCTGCGCGCGCATCACAATCCAAACGTCATCCGCGCATCACACAGCTACATGGATCCGGCAGGTTCCGAACTCGGACGCGTCATCAGTCGCGTCGGCAAGATCGCCGACGAACATCTCAACGTGTTTCACATCGAGACGACGGTCAACAACTACATGTTTGGCGCCGACCTGGGCTTTCTGACAAAGAGCGAGGACGACTTCACGGCTTTTGATCGCATGAAGTATGAGGCCATGCGTTACACGATGAAGAAGATGCCGCTGCCGGCGAAGCGGTCCATGTATAACTCGCTTAAGGGCAACTATGAAATGATTGCCTGCCATGCGGGGCAGCACTGAACCAGTCCACGATCTGATTATTCAAAAGAGCATGGATCAGTACGTGGTTCCAATTCAGGGGCAATGCGATATTCTGATCTGTCCGGTGCCCGACATGTCGCCTTACAGCATTAATTCGATCCTGAACCCGCTGCTGGTGCAGGTGATGGCGCTTGGGTATCACTTCAACATGTATCGCGGCAAGCCCTTGCTGAAGAAGGGCGGCACCTGATTCTGCACCATCCTTGCAACGACGAGTTTGATCACAACTTCCACCCGAGTTATATCGAATTCTTCAATCGCCTGCTGCCGGAAACGCGCGATGCAAACGTTTTGCGCGACAAATATGAACTGGAGTTTGCGAACAATCCCAGTTACGTGGAGATGTATCGCCGCGGGAACGCCTATCACGGTTCGCACCCGTTCTTTATGTGGTACTGGGGCGAGGGCGGCCGGCAACATGCGGGACATGTGATCGCCGCGGGCGCGCAAAATGCCCACGTTCCGGCGATGATGGGGTGGGAACGCGCAGACAATCTAACGGAAGCAATTGCGATGGGTCGAAGCTATATGGGTAATTCCGCGGAGATCACTATGCTGCATCAACCGATCATCGCTATCGCCGATATGGAGTAGCAACTCTGCCGGCTAAATAGCTCGGCAATCGAAGACGTTATGAAACTTTCGCCAACCGAAATCTACAACGGCCGCAAGATCTTCCTGATCGGCGGCACCGGCTTCATGGGCAAAGTAACGCTCAGCATGCTGTTGTATCGTTTCCCAAATATCGGTCGAGTCTATGTGACGGTTCGCGCGCGCTCGCAGGAAGAGTCTGAGATTCGGTTTTGGAATAGCGTAATCCCGGCGCCGCCTTTCAATCCCCTGCGCGAGCGCTATGGCAGTGCTCTGGAGGGTTTCATCCGTGACAGAGTGGTAGTGCTCGGCGGTGACATCGGCGATACAAACCTGGGTTACACGGACGAGGAGGCACAGAAGGTTGCCGAAGACGTCGACATCGTGGTTAACAGTGCCGGAAACGTCACCTTCAATCCCACTCTTGAAAGTGCGCTGCGCACGAATGTAGTCGGCACTCAAAACGTGATCGCTTTTGCAAAGCGCATGAAGCGACCCGCACTGGTCCACGTCTCCACCTGCTTTGTCGCCGGCAATCGCTCAGGTCCCGTCTGGGAAAGCGAATCCGTGCTGGGCTATTTCCCCAGAAAACACGAACTTGAAGGGGTTGAGTTTTCGGTTGAGCAGGAGATCAGAGACTGCGCGCGACTGGCCGAGCGCGTCCGCGAAGAGGCGCGCGACGCGATGATGAATGCGCAGTTTCGGGATCTCGCTCGCAAGCGCCTCAACGAAGAAGGACGTGACACCGACGATCCGGATTCCCTGGGACTGGCGGTCGCGCGCGAACGAAAGGTCTGGACCCGAACACGGCTGACCGAGCTCGGGCATGGAGCGTTCAGCCTGGTGGGGCTGGCCAAATATCTACACCTACACCAAGGCCCTGGGCGAACAACTAGTAGCCGCTGAAACGGGAATTGTTCGCAGCATCGTCCGTCCCAGTATCGTCGAGTCTGCACTCTCTTATCCGTTTCCCGGCTGGAACGAAGGCTTCACGACGACCGCTCCTATCATCTTTCTGGTGCTCAAGGGCCAAACGCAGATACCCGCAGACGAAAAGCTGATCCTCGACATCACTCCAGTCGACCAGGTGTGTTCAGTGATGCTGGCCGTCACCGCCCAGGCATGTGTGGAAGAACCGCAACTGGTCCATCAGGCGGCCACGGGCGATGCGAATCCCGCCAACATGGACCGAATCATCGGCCTGGTGGGGCTATACAAGCGAAGGCATTTCCAGGACAAGACGACTGGTTCAAAACTGCTGAACGAGGTGGCGGCGCGCATGGAACCACGCCGGGTGGAGACGGAAACCTTTGATAAGTTTTCGGTGCCGATGTTCAATCGCGCCGCGAAGAAAGCCTCGTCGCTGCTCGACCGCGCCAAGCCGCGTTGGGGAGGCGGGCGCGCCGTTGATGTGATCGACCGGCTAAAGTCGACCGTTGATCGCGTTGAAGAGATAACGCACGAAACCACGGAGGCTTTTGATCTCTTCCGGCCGTTCACGATCGAGAACGCTTACGTGTTCCGTTCAGACAACGTCCGCGCACTTGTTCTCGCGCATCAGCGAGGACGAGCAGGGACTGCTGGGCTGGTATCCGGAGAAGTTTGACTGGTACGACTACTGGCTCAACATCCACCTCCCGGGCTTAAAGAAGTGGGTCTTTCCCACGCTGGAAGAAGAGATGCGCGCTCAGCCGAAGCGCATCTACACCTATCGCGATCTGCTCGAGCTGTTCGAAACCTCAACTAAGCGACATTCCACGCGCGTGGCCATGCGTATCGAACGCAACGGACGACACGAGCAATACACCTATGCCGACGTGCGTGAGCTGGCGAACCGCGCCGCCGGCTTTCTTGCCAGCGAAGGAATTTCGGCGGGCGATCGCGTGATGCTGGTAAGCCAGAATACGCCTGAATGGGGCATGACTTACTTTGGCGTGCTGAAGACGGGGGCCAGCTGCATCCCCGTGGATCCTGAGAGCTCGCTCGATGAAATCATAAACTTTGCGCGCGCGGGAGAGGCCGCCGGTATCGTTCTCAGCGAAAAGATTAACGCGGATCACCCGGACCTTCGCGAGCGACTGATGAGCGCGGGAATTCAGGCTCGAATATGGGTATTTGAAGAGTTGTTTGCGATTCCCGATGAAACAGATTGAAGACGCCCGACTCGCGCTGTTGCCGAACCGGGTGACTGCGCAGTCTTTGGCGTCTTTGATCTTTACTTCGGGGACGACCGGACGGCCCAAGGGCGTGATGCTTTCGCACCGGAATCTCACCAGCATGGTCTCGATGCTTTCGTCCGTGTTTGACATGAGCACCAAGGACGGCGTGCTTTCGGTCTTGCCGCTCCATCACACGTTTGAGTTCTCCACCGGTTTCCTGACACCCCTGAGCCGCGGCGCACAGATTACCTATCTGCCTGAGCTCACCGGCGACGCTCTGGCCGGCGCGATCAAGAACGGTCACGTCACGGGCATGGTCGGAGTTCCGGCTTTGTGGGAACTGTTGCATCGTCGTATCAAGAGCAGGCTTTACGAACGCAGCGATTGGATTGGCAAAACTGCAGACGCAATGATCCAGGCCAACGCCTGGCTCCGCGACCGGACGTCGCTGAATTTTGGACCACTCGCTTTCTATCCAATTCATGAGGGCCTTGGTGGACGCATTCGCTACTTCATCAGCGGCGGGTCGGCCCTGAGCGAAAAAATTCAGAAAGATTTCCAGGGTCTGGGTTTCACTATCCTCGAAGGTTATGGTCTCACCGAGGCTTCACCGGTGCTCACGGTGACGCGTCCCGAGAATCGCATGTTGACCGGCAGCGTCGGCCGGCCGTTGCCTGGGGTCGAGGTAAGAATCTCGGAACCTGATGCCGGCGGGGTGGGCCAGGTGATTGCCCGCGGTCCAAACGTAATGCTCGGTTACTACTCCGACGAAGAAGCGACGCGCAGCGCGTTAGTGGAACGATGGCTTCATACGGGCGACCTCGGACGAATCGACGACGACGGAAATCTCTTTCTCGTGGGACGTTCCAAGGAAATCATCGTCGATACTAACGGCAAAAATGTTTACCCGGATGAACTGGAGGATATCTACCAGAATTCGGTTTACGTGAAAGAGTTGAGCATTGTGGGTCTGGCTGACGGGCTTGGAGAAAAAGTCGCTTGCCTGGTGGTGGCTGATGACGAGTATGACATTACGCTTTCGCGCTCGGAGTTGCGGCGCCGGGTGGAGGAACACTTCCGGGAAGTGTCGTCTTCCCTTCCTTACTACAAGCGGGTGAAAGTTTTGCACTTCACCGACGACGAATTGCCGCGCACGGCGACGCGCAAGGTCAAACGCGGCGAAGTAGTTACAATTCTTCAGTCTCTGGAAGCCGGTAACAAGTCTGACCAAACTGACGTAGCCGAGCGAGAGGCCAATTCAGAGTCGAAATGGTTGATCGGCATTGTGGCAAACGTCAGTAACCGACGCACTAACGAAATTTCCTTAAATTCCCGTTTGGCTGACCTGGGATTTGACAGCTTAATGTTCGTCGAACTGGCGACGGCGATAGAGAATGCCGGCGGCTCAATTTCCGCTCCGGAGCGCTTGAACGAGGTGCAGGATCTCCGCGAGTTAAGCGGCGTAGTTAGCCAGCGGTCGGGCGCTTCCAGAGGACGCGATAGCACGGGCGGTGACTACCAACGAACGAATGATTCCGAAATCGAGGTCCCGTCCTTCATCAGTTCGGCGGGCAACAAGGCCGGTGATGCTCTCCAGTGGCTCTTCTACAACCGGTTTCTCGATACGCACTATGAAGGTCAGGGGAATATTCCGGTCCATACAAACTTCATTGTCGCCGCCAACCACTCGTCACATCTGGACATGGGCCTGACTAAAATGGCGATCGGTGACGCCGGAAAAGACATGGTTGTGCTCGCCGCGGCTGACTACTTTTTCGACACCAAATACAAACGGGCGGTGATGGAAAACTTTACGAACCTGGTGCCGATTGAACGCACTGGTTCGCTACGCCAGTCGTTGCGCCATGCACGTTCGTTTCTTGATCGTGGTTACAACGCCCTTATCTTTCCCGAAGGCACTCGTTCTCTGACCGGCGAGATGACCGAATTCAAACCTGTGATTGGTTATCTCGCGTTGCATGCCCGGGTGGGCATCCTTCCGGTTTATTTGCATGGAACACACGAAGCGATGCCGAAGGGTTCAAGCATTCTGAAGAGCCGTAAGGTCGGAGCGCGCATCGGCCGCTACCTGTCAGTCGCCGAACTTGAGGAGATGACTAAAGGCATGGCGCGCACTGATGCCTACCGTTTAATCGCAGCGCGTATTCACCACGAAGTTGAAAATCTGCGTGACAATACGCGGCGCGTCTTCAATCCGGGCGAATTAAGGAAACGATGGAAAGCTGAACGACGCGCTCGAGGTTGAACCAGGCAGAAGCCTGGTACGAGAGTAAGTGAACTTAGCACTGGCTCAGCAACTGAGTCAAACTCGCTTATGCCTACGAAGACACCCGGAAAGCGAACCGCGCGCATGACTCCCGTGAAGGACGGCACGAAACGACGTGCGGCGATCGAGAAGCGCCCGCGCGCGGCAACGCTTATTACGGGCGGCACCGGCTTTCTTGGATCTCACCTGGTTCGTCAACTAGTGGCTGGAGGCGCTCGAAGGACATCCGCGTGATGGCTACGTCAATTCCTGATTGGCTGGTGGAGTTGGGAGTAGAGACTTTTGCAGGCTCGATCACCGATCAGAGTGATGTAAATCGCGCGGTCGAAGGCATCAGCGAGGTTTACCATCTGGCCGGCAAGGTTTCACGCGAGAATGAGAGCGCCCGCGAGATGTACGCAGTTCACGTCGAAGGCACGCGACTGTTGTGCGAAGCAGCGAAGGCTGCCGACGTCAAAAGAATCGTGCTCGCATCGTCCAGCGGCACAATTGCGGTAACTAAAGACGGCGATCTCCTGCCGGATGAGTCTTATCCGCCACCGCTGGAGATCATTACGCGCTGGCCTTATTACGCCAGCAAGACCTATCAGGAGATCGCGGCCCTTGAAGTCTTTCATGGAAGCGGGCGCCGTCTGGTAATCATGAACCCCAGCCTCCTGCTTGGCCCCGGCGATGACCGGTTAAGCTCGACCAAGGTCGTGCTGGACTTCATGGCTCGCAAGATTAGCGCCGTGCCCGGTGGCGGTTTGAGTTTTGTGGACGTTCGCGACGCGGCCCAGGCTTTTCAAGTAGCCATGAAAAAAGGACGGCACGGAGAGCGATACTTACTGGGCGCGGCCAACTGGAACTTTGAAAGGTTCCTTGGTCGGCTCTCTCGTCTGACCAAGGTCGCGGCGCCAAAGTTTGCCTTGCCTTCAGGACTTATGATCAAAGGCTCGCGCCTGGTCGATTCCCTCTTCAGGCAATGGGATATGGCATCTCCAGTGGAACCCGGGGCGATCGAAATGGCGCAATACTTTTGGTATCTCAACTGCGCCAAGGCCAGCCGCGAACTTAACTTCCGTCCGCGCGACCCCGGGGAGACGCTCCATGAAACCGTAGTTTACCTGCGTGAGAATTTCCTCGGTGGCGATGCATTTGCGAAAGTAGTCACCTGCACCTTACGCTCACCGCGACATCCGGTAACTGTTGAGCCTCACAGATCTGGTGTGCTATCCACGTAATGCTGCCTAATCGCCGGATGCTTCATTCCCCCAGACGCCGCATATTTAAACAACCTGAAACGATACTGCTGGCGGTCGCGAATGTTCTTTGCGATTGCTCCGTGCAGGTTGTCGTCCCACTTTGTGTATTCGTCGATAAAACGATCAGCCGCCGCCTTGTCGCCTTCGTGCTGGACGGCCAGAACTTTGCGCAGCATCTTTCCGACTACTTCGTGATACTTGTCGTAGTTAATGCGCAGCGTCCTGCTCGACGGCTCAAACTTCAATAGTCCGTTCTCCATGAAGTAGTTCCACTGCATCAGCTGCATCGTGTTGTAAGGTTGGTCGCGCCGGGGCTTATTGTTTTGCAACACACGCAGGATTCCACCCGCGTAAACGCTCCGCAGCTGAGCTTCGGTGTAGTAGTTCTGCTTTGCGCAGCGCTTCGGCGACGAACAACGAAACTAGATCCGCTTTCATCTCTTCCAGCGCGCTCGCGTTTTCCTGCAACGCCTGCATCAAGGTCGCGGTTGTCTTTAGTTCGATCCACCCCCAGGTAGTGGCCAACTTCATGCCAGAGCGTGCGATAGAAACTCCCTTCATTGGTCAGCGCCCTGGCTTGTTCCGGGCCGACCGCCGCTTCAAATGTTCCGGAGGTGGACTGAAATATATTCGGATCGCGCATGATGTTGGCGCGCAAAAGAATTGTGCGGCCATATCGTCTGGCCAGATAGCTCTCGTTGGGCAGAATTGTGGCCGTGTTGCCGCCGCGCGACTGGCCGAAGTCAGCTACCACATCGTAAACACCGACCGGAATGTCTTCCCGGATTTTCTTGTGTCGATCGTAGGGCAGCGAATCCTCCAGCGCCTGCAGATCCTTCATCGCCTGACGCAGGGCGGCGGTTTCCTGCCGGCGAGAGGCGAGCACATTAAGCGAGAAAAATGTCTTCACGCCGAAAAGTTCGTCGTCATACGTCTCATAAGAACCGATTTGCGCGTTGAGATTTTTGAACCGACCAGTTATCCAGGCCGAATCTCCTGACTCATAGTCGTCAGACAACAAGTCGCGTCCGCGATTACGCAGAAATCGGGCAAACTCTTCGTCGTCGCGCTGCACCGCGTCGGCGGCTTCGTTGAGCAACCGATAAGCTTGAATAAGTTCATCGGCATAAGCAACCGAGTAAGGGACTGCATAAAAGCGCCTTGGCTGGCGCGATCGCATCCGTGCCTGTCGCCCGGAGATCAGACTCTCAGCCCGCAGCTGCCGCTCCAATGTTGGGTGGAGAACGTCGAGGACCGGATATCTGGTCAGCACCGCCAGATCGCGCTGGAGATTCGCAGAGTTAGACAGCCTCACCGCGGTGCGAAGATCCATGATGCCATCGCGCTTGTCCGGATGAGCCTTGAGAAACTCTTCAATCTCTTCCTTCGTTACCGCCCACGGATACATGTTCTTCCCGGGCTGCACACGGCTCGACAGGCAAAAACGGTTCGCGTTTGTTTTCCAAGTTGGTGGCAATCGGCCCCTGATTCAGCCGGTAGAGTGTCAGTAGGTTCTGAGTGTCCGGTGTTGAACCAGTTCGCTTGTCAAGAACTACCAGCGCCTCGTAGGACGAATGCGCTTGGGGATGTCGCTGTTGCTCATAAAGCCCCTGAAAGATCTTGCCCACTTCGATCAACTTGCCGACGGCTTCGCGTTCGCCACTAGTCAGATGAGAAATGTCCGGCGGAGAGCCGGATCGTCTGGGTCTTGTCGATGATCGGCTGGCTCTGCCCGCGAGGCCAGTAGCCGGCGGGCAAAGACTTATTGGCTACGCGAACACTGGTCTGCGCGATGGATCCAACAGCCAGACTAAAGAACAACCCAACTACTAGAAGTCTTGACATGTAGCGCTCCTGCGGTTTTGATTTTAGCGATTTCAACATCTTACCGAATGTGTACTGATCATTCCACCAATCCCAATTCCTGTTAGTGGGTCAGCTTCGGTCGAATGATCGACTTCTTGTGGGACCGCGGGCGCCCTTGCCCGCATGTTGCTTAGAGTCTTTTGCGAGCTGATCTCAACGCCCCAACCTTGAATTCCAAAAACTGACTCCTACCCAATTCCTGGCGGAACACCCCAATCGCTTATTACATTAAGAACCAGGATCGAAATCTTGCAGCCACGCGTCAGGAAAATCTCGCGACGGAGAATTATTGCACTCGATGTTTGCAGCTGAATTCTTTGCCGCCGTCCCGGCACTGGGCTTGCACTCTCACGGCCATGCATCAACCATCTTTATCGACCGGCCAGGAATCAGATCCCTATTCACAATACGCAAACAATTTCCTGGAGGCTGCCTCGGATTCGCTTGTTGGTGACCGCGGCCTCATCAGGCGCAATGAAATTACGAACGAACACTGGCTCGTGCGTCGTTGGCGTCGCGAACGTCGTCGTCGAAAAGTCGGACGCGCGTATGACATGGCTTTGGAGATCGCGCGCGTGTTACCACGCTGCCACGGGGATCACACGTCCTTGACGTCGGCTGTGGCAATGGTTATATCGCGCATCACTTATCGGCGATTCTCGGGACCCGAGTGGCGGGAATCGACCTCGCTCCGGCAACCGAAGCGCCTATCGAGTATCGCCAATTCGACGGCACGCGATTCCCGTTTGCCAAACAATCACTTGACGCAGTGCTTCTCTGCTACGTCCTGCACCACGCACAGGACTTGGGCGCTCTTATGAACGAACTTCGCCGTGTGCTACGCGGAAATGGTCAGGTGGTTGTCTATGAAGACATGCCCTTAAACTGGTGCGATCGGTTTGTCTGCGGGCTCCACAATCGGCAATGGCTAAGTCGAACCGGCCCATGCACTTTTCAAATGGAGGAGAGCTGGCAGCGCTTATTTGAGTCGGCAGGATTTGAAATTATTACCAGCAAGCCTTTATCGCGCTGGCGGAACCTGGCACATCCGGTTAGTCGCCGGTTATTTCTGTTGAGGTTAAGCGAGTCAATCGCGAGCGAGTGTCAACAGTAATGGTCGGAACGGCTGCGTCTAAAAACGATCCCATGGTCCCCAGATGGCAACCGTAAGGCCCGGAACCTGGATGTTAACAAACAACGTCTGGCCGTCAGGGCTAAAAGTAACTCCGGCAAACTCTCGCGTCTGAAATCCGGGAACAATGTTGCGGGCCAGATCTACCACCTGCCCTTGCGAAGTGAGGATGCGCAGATGGTTCGCGACGCCGTTATCTTCGCAAATCATGAGACGATCTCTTCCGGCGAGACATAAGTTGTCTGGCATGTGGAGAATCGAAGGGTCGGCAACCTCAAACAACATTGTCAGCGAGCCTCCATCCTTGCCGGATGGCAGGTATTGCCAGACCTGTCCTAGTTTCTTGTCGCCGCCACTGGTGGAAGTGAAAAAGATTCGGCCGTTGCCGGCCAGACACCCTTCCAGCCGTTTGAATGTTGCGCCACCGGCAGCGAGTCCCTGTTTGTAGACGGCGATGTTATCCATTTCCGCTTCCGCTGGGTCGGGGTTAGCAATGTTCACCCAGGAAACCGGAAGAGCTACGTTAGTCTTCTGCCCTGCGCGCGTGTCGTACTTTGGCTGCCCTTCGATCGCCAACATCTGCAATTGACCGCCCGAGCCGAGTCGGCCCCGCTTCCGTGGGATGAAGCGGTAGAAACCAGCCGTCCCGATGTCTTCAGTGAGGTAAACAATCCCGGTAGCCGGATCAACTGCGATGGCTTCGTGCACGAAGCGTCCCATCTCTTTCAATGGCACTGGAGCTACCGCTTTATTACTCTTCGCTGAAACTTCGAAGCAGTAACCGTGATGTTTGGTGAAACCGCCGCGTTTCCCCCCTTCGCTGCTGGTAAACTCCGTGGGGCCCAGCACGGTTTCTTCGCAACTAATCCAACTGTTCCACGGAGTTGGGCCACCAGCACAATTCACCAGAGTGCCGCTCAGGCTCACGAAGTCTTTGATCACCTGGCGCGTATGGCGATCGATGACCAGGGTGGTGGTGCCGCCTCCGGCCAGCGGATCGTAGGAACGCGGATCGAGCGCCACTCCGTCTTTTCCCACATAATTATTTATTTCGTGATTACGGATGAGTCGCAGTTCGCGACCAACCTGAAAAGCCGCCATACCGTCGTGGGCACGAGGCGTGGGTCGCCCATCGGTCATGATGGTTCCAGTCTTGCTGAAAACGGTGTATTGAAAATCGGGCGGCAGTGCGAGCAAGAGTTCGCCGGTATTTTTCGCCGGAACCGGCGTTAGCGCCCCGTAGCCGGCGGCATTCGGCGCCGCGAACGCGCGGGCGGAGAGAAGTGAGAGCCGCTCTGACCAGCCTTGAAACGCGAGCACACCCGCGCTCGAAAGGCCGGCCCCAATCAAAAATTTTCTCCGAGCTACTTTAGACATCCTGAACGCCGAATTGTATCGAGCCTACCGTGGCGCCGCACGCACCCTTAGAAACCGATCAGCCCTTTGTCACTGAGCGATTTAAGCATCTGTAGGCTGTCGGCGTCACGAAAAGGACAAATGGAGAGGATCGATTCAACATCCCAAACTCCATTAATACGCGAAAGCATGAACCCTTCCTTCGATCCGATATCTTCGAAAGCCAAACTCTCGAGCGGCGCCAGCAGTCTCGGCACAGCCTGTCGCGAAAAGTCGCCGGCGTAGATTTTATTAACGATCGCTCCTTCAACTACCGGCAATAATGCCTGGGCCCCGGCATTTTTTGGTTCCTGCTCCAGAATCTTTTGGATTAACGGCAAAGCCCGCTCCGGCTTCCCTTCATCATTATCGGCACGCGCGGCCCAGAGAAGTTCCGACAAGTTGGTGGGCAGCTCCGCGTTGTCGACGGATCTTTCGGGCGGCTGCGGCGCTTCTCCGGCGACGCGCGCAACTCCATCACTTATTAACTGATGTAGTTGAGCATAAACATGAAAAGCGGAGCTATGCATGTTGTAGCAAATCTCTGCGACCGTCATCCGCTTCTCGACAAAAAATAAGACCATTCTTACGTCTTTGCTCATGCCAAGCGACTTGGTCCAACCGTGAACCAACTCCATGATGCAGCGATCGGAAGGAATTAACTGCCGGTAGCGCACCCATTCATCAACGCGGTAAATCCCTTCCATGATGACTGAAGTAGGGTGAACATTGATGCGAATCATATCCGATGGAAACGGATCGTTATCGAAGAACTCAAACTGAGCTTCGTTCCAAAGAAAAAGGTCGTAAATAATTTCCAGCGTGCGGGTGCGCAAGGTCTCGTGCACGTCTGCCTCGCTCACCAGGCCCTTCCTAATTAGAATCTCGCCTAGTCGTCCACCCTCCTGGCGTTGCATCTCCATCGCTGCCTGCAATCGTGCTTCATTCAGCTTTCCATAGTGGATTAACACCTGACCAAAATATTCATTTGGGTCATTGGAAAAAGACCCGACGATCGCGCCAGCTTCAAAGTGGATTTGTTTGACAAGACGTCCGGAGATGAACTTCAACGAGCCGGTTTTCCTGCCTGTCGCCAGAAACTGGAGCAGATCAGGAACACTCATTGTAGTTAGAGTGCCATGGATGGCCATCGTTATCGGTCTCTATTATTTGGTCAATGAATGGTAGCCGTCGCGGTAGGATGGTCTGTGGAGATGCCCTTAATCATTCAACACAAAGTATAAGCTAGATGGATCGACTTTGAACCACTTTTCAATCTCTCTGGGAGCAGAGCCACTTCTGCTTACTGGCGAACTCAGTTTCCCGGTAATGCAGAAAATGGCTGATTGGCCAAACTAATCTTCCACCAGATCAGCGGTGATCCCCGCCCGCCCTTCAGCGGCCGTAGCCCGCCTGATTAAGTCTTTGAGTTTGCTTTCCTGCTCGTCGTTGAGATCGATGAAACGGACACCGAAACCCTCACCCGCCGTGTGATGTCTGACTTCGCCTTCGAGGTAGAGCCAGTCGTCTTCCGGCAAAAGCACTCGAAATGCCACTATCTCTCCGCGTCTGACGTCGCCTACCGAATCGAGATAGCAACCGCCTTCGGACAGATTTGTGATCCGCGCACTGCGCTTCCCCGCCGCACTTTCCCATTCAGCGCCGAGGTTAATGCTCAGACGTGGTTTGGAGCGTCGATCCGCCATGGCTTAGTTGGTCGGGCCCATAAGATAAACGGGCAAATTAGCCTGGTGAAGTCTTAGTCGGTCGGAAACTGCGTGATTTCGCCCGGCTTGCGCAACATCTTGTTCACCTCGCCAAGATGACCTTCCTCTTCGGCAATCATTTTGCGCGCATACTCTTCCAGAAGTACCGAACGGCCGTTAACCAGTTCGAGCAGTTTCTTGTATAGCGCGAGTCCGGTCTGCTCTGCTTCCAACGACTCAAGCAGAATATCATTGATGCCGTGTTTATGAGTTTCCAGTAACGCTCCAATCTTCAACGAGGGGTGCTCGCCAAAGTGGGTTACCAACTCCCCTGCCTCGTTGGCATGTTCGAGGCATGTGCCGGCTTCACTGCGAAGCCAACTGACGATCGGGATCCGGCTATGGCCGAAAACCATCAAAGCGTAATGCGTGTAGCGAACGACGCCCGCCAACTCCGTTTCCAATATCTCATTCAGCAACGCGACGGCCGCCGCGGTATCAAGCTTGTCCGACATTGTACCTCCGAAAAGTTGAGTGCCACTGCCGGCCTGTAGCTCGGCTTGCAGCACTTCATGACGCAAATTAGACTTCAAACGCCGGGATGCATATCCGGCGACAGACACAACGGTTTACAGCATGAGCGATAAGAAATCCTGCTCAACAAAGGTCCGCGTAACACTATACACCCGTCCCGGCTGTCACCTGTGTGACGAAGCTAAGGCGGCGATGGTCGCTGCTGGGTGTGCTGACGAATATACGCTTGACGAGGTCAACATTGAAAGCGACGCGCAACTACTCCACTCCTATCGAAACGACATTCCGGTCGTGTTGATTAATGGCCTCGAGGTGTTCCGCCATCGGGTTTTCCCGAACGAGTTCCGAAAGCAAATAACTATGGCGGTCCAAAACGCGACCGATACTCTTCAGACAACAGAAACGACCTGACCATTTTGCCGAGGAGATTATTAGGGCCCTGAGCCCGGTGCCGGGAGCTCCTCCTGAGCCACCGTCGCCAGTTCCGATGTAAAGGAAACCGTCTAACTGCCAAACGCGAGCTGGCCGCCATTATGATTTGCAAAACGCTGCTGGATGGTGATGACTATCTGTTCACTTGCCGGGTTGACACTTAAAGCCAGGGCGCAAATAAAGACGAAGTTCACCAGAGTCAATGCGAAGTTATTCCGTTTCACTCTTCCCCTATCGTTAAACTGTAAGCAAACTCTTGTGAGTCGGGTATCTACTGTGATGCGAGATGCAACGCCTGCGCCTGTTCGTCGATCACTTGAAAGAGCCGCTGACGTTCAAGTTCGTCTGAAGCTTGCCGATAAGCGAGCATGACGTCCTTAAGCGCGGCCAGCTCTTTGTAGAGGCCGGCATTTTCAATTGGGGGTGTGAGGTAAGAGACTAACTCTGCATAGGAACGACGTTTTGCAATCGAACCCTCCGACGGGTTGTTAACACTGTAAATATAGATATTCGGTAGTTCGCCCGTCAACCTGTCGGGCCAGCATTCGCCTGATAGACCAACCTGCTTTCCGGGCATGAACTCCAACGAGCCGTGAGTGCCTACATGCACAACCGCATCGACATTGAGGATCTGCGACAGGTAAGTATAAAAGCCCATAAAGCCGTGGTGCGGTGCGCCGCTGCGCGCCATCATCAGCCGCATCGGATCACCCTCGTAACCAAAGCTCGGCTGAACGCCGATGAATATCTTGCCGAGCTGAATACCCTGGATCAACAGGTCGCGTCCAAATGAATTAACGCGACCAGGCGCGGGCCCCCAGTCACTTTCGATTTCATCAACATACGGGCAGTGGCGCCGATATGCGTCTACGCTCATCCGGTGGGCCACGTTTGCGGTCGAGCCAAACTTCTCCGCGTTACCACCGATGAGCATCTCTCTCAAAACATCGGCCGACTCGGGCACTTGCACATCGTAGCCTTCCTGCTCGAGTTTTCTAAGTGTGTCCCAAACACTGGGAAAGACATCCAGATCCGCAGCCGTGCCGATGTTTCCCTTGTTGGGGGGAAAACAAAAAAGTACGAGCCCCACGCGGAGCTCACTGCGGGTTGCTGTCCGTAACCTGTTCCAGCGTTTCAGACGCCGCGCAAAACGCTCGCAACGGTCGTCAAGCGGCATTGGCTCTACGCCGCTGCCGGGCAGGCCACCGTAGATAAAAGGTTCGGTGGCGCCATCTATTTCCGGAATCGCCACCTGCATCCCGGCCTGCACCGGATTGAGTCCAGTCTGCGACGCGCGCCAGCTGTCAATCGTTTGCGTGTCGAGACTGACAGCCGAGCGGTAAGGCCGGTTCAGAGCTTGCAGAAAGTCGCCGGCGGCTTCGCTGTCATTCATTGCCGGACCGCCAACAAAACTGAAGCCAGTTAGCGAAACGATCTGGCTCACGCGGGAATCGCCCTCTCCCGGGGTCGAGCCCATGCCCCGGATTTTGGACTTTGAATTTTGAACTTTGGACCGATCGTCAACAAAGAATTTCAGAACCGCTTCGCGGTTATCCATCAGCGTCGAAAGTGCCGGAACGACACTTAGACCTTCCGCTTCGATGGCGCGAATCAGCGCGTCGTAATGCTTCGTCGTTTTGCTCACCACCTGAGGCCGCATTAACAGTAAGCCTATAGTGCTCTCAGGATTCAAAACCCCACTCTCAAAACGTGAAATGTAAACTTTCGACTTTTGAGCTCGCCTCTCATACCAGTTTCGATACGTCGCGAACGTCTCAAACAAGGTCGGCGAGTCCGGATGATAGATTGCGACCGACGGCATGCGATCCGGAGGAAGTAGCTTGATGCTCGCCTTCTGAAGCCGCTTATCAGGAACATACTCCTTGAGCGCGTAGAGAACCATGGATCGGATATTTCCTGGAGTCGGCTGTAGGAAATAGCAGAAGATATTTAGATAGTGCTTGATGTCGCGGAGACCACCCGTCGTCGGTATGTAACGCAGAATTCCAGGTAGACGATCGATAATTCGCAAGTATTGACTGTGACTGTGGCGAGAACTCGGGCCCTGCTGTTCCTTTGATTTAACCTGGCGGCCAATCCAGGATCCGACGGATCCGAGCAGTTGGAAAGCCTGACGGCCTCGCGGCTTCTGCCCGACTCCGTTTTCTGCAACCTCGTCTGAGCGGCCTGAGCGGCCGTTGGTCCGCTTCCCTTTGCCGCCGCGCAACTTTTTGATATCCAACCGCCCCATTCTCGTCCGCTGCATCAGTTCCGGCATGCAGTTGATAACGATCACGGCTCGATGTTTCTGCTTCAGTTCCTCAAGGGCTGCCACCAGGCGCGCAGCGTTTTCACCATCCATCACATGGATCACAAAGACCAAGTCGGCGGCGCTCAGACTATAGTGAACCCCGGACCATTCGGCATCACTCAACGGCGACCCAAAATTGAATGCGTCGAGGCTCAGATCAAGTTTGTACTCACGATTCAGTTCGCGCTCAGCGCTTTTGAGCGGCGCAAGCAGACTGGAACCGATATAGCAAACCGTTATCTTCATTGTCGTTCGTAATCTGCTTTCTTCCTTCGGGTTATTTCGTGTGAGTTCGTGGTCGTGTCTTACCGACGAATAGAAAACAGTTCACGAAATAACACGAACACTGGAAGAGACTTCAGGCCTCCAGGCAGCAATCTCCTCACAAAACATAACGCTTCCACTCCAACCTGACGGCGCTTCCAAAATTCAAAAGCAACCCCACGCGCTTCCGTGTCGCCCTCAGATAATTCAGAAGCTGGGCCTGGTCCGTCCGGTCAATCGCTCACAGACTTTTAGTTCAACAATGACCTCACCGAAACAAATCAGATCTGCAACATACAATTTCCTCAACTGCTGACCTTTATAGTGAATGGTAAGCCGACATTGAGCTTCGAATGGCAATCTCCTTCGCCTTAGCTCCACCTCCACGCTTCCTGGTACACTGGCTCAAGGAAACCCCTGCCCAGGTGGCAGTACACATCAATCGCAGCTCCAACAATCTGATAAGCCTCTTCTTTGAAAATAAGTTCCGCCATTCTGGGTGAATCGATCAACGAATCCACAGGAAATAACACGAACGAAAACGTGGGAACCAGCCCGCAGGGTTTTAGTGAATTTCGTTTCATGCCAGAAGCTTTTTATTGGCAAACGTCGCGCTAATGGTGTGTTAAGCGACGCCTTCCAGTTGATCTTCCAAACCGCCGATGATCTCGCGGAGTTGATCCAGCGTTTCCTGATCAGCATCCCAATAACCTCGTCCGTTCGCTTCCAGGAGCCGCGCGACCAGCGAATGCGCTGAATGCGGGTTAAGCGTGCTCAGGCGGGCAAGCATTTCCTCGTTCAAAACAAACGTTTGCGCCACCTCGGTATAGATCCAGTCATCAACTGCATCAGCCGTCGCGCTCCAACCGAAAGTATTTGAAACGTGGCCTTCTATCTCTGCCACTCCACGAAAGCCGTGCTTCAACATTCCCTCAAACCATTTTGGATTTAACGTTTTGGCACGGGTCTCGAGTCGCACTGTCTCCTCGAGCGATCTGATTTTCCCATCAGGCGAAAGCGAATCTGATAAATAAATTGCCGGCCGGCTGCTCGCGAGCTTTTCCACTGCTTTCGAAACTCCTCCGAGATACTCGAAGTAGTGGTCGACATCGGTGATTCCGATCTCAAACGTGTCGATATTTTGGTAGGTTGCTTCCACGCGGGACAGTGCCTGATCCATTTCGACGCGCGCTTCGCGGCCATCGATAGATTCCCCAGCAGAGGTCCGACCGTAAGCGAAACATTTTCTGGTAACGAAGAGATCGCCAAGAGTGTCGTCTGTCTGCCACTGCGAATCCATAACCATGAAGTTGACGTTGGTTCCATAGTTTCCCGGCGCATTGGAAAATACCCGGGTCATCGCTTCGTCCCTACCGCACTGGCTACTTGAGATCTGTTCATTGACGTGCCGTCGCAGATAATTCAGGTCATCCGGTTCATCGAGTTTGGCGACGAGACGTACAGCCCTATCCAACAGTTGAACTGTGGGACTAAACAGATCTCGGAAGATGCCGGAGATCGTCATCACCACGTCAATCCTGGGCCGCCCGAGTTCTGCCAGCGGAATCGGCTCGACTGCGGTAATGCGATTTAGCGAGTCGGAAATTGGCCGCACCCCGAGCAGCCAAAGCGCCTGTGCCACGCCCTCACCCTGCGTCTTGATGTTGTCGAGTCCCCAGAGAACGAGAGCCATCGCACGCGGATAGCGGCCATGCTCAGTCTTGTACCTGGCCAGGAGTTTATTGACGACTACCTCAGCGCGGGCAAAGGCCATGGTCGATGGCACGGCGTAAGGATTAATCGCGTGAGTGTTTCGCCCTGTCGGCAAAATGGCAGGATTCTGCACGATGTCAGCCCCGGGACCAGAAGGGATGTATTCGCCGCGAAGGGCCCTGCGTCAGCGAATGGATCTCGGTGTTTGACTCCAGCTCTTTAGCAATCTTTTCCAGGAGTGACAACACTGAGCGGGAATCCTCTTCCGCAACGTTCGCCGTTTTCTGAAGGAATTCTATCGCTGCCTCAATACCTTCATTCTGAAGACCGTTGAGTGCGGTTGAAATGATGGACTGAATTAATTCCCGCTCCTGTACTTGCTTCTCGTCTGGGGATAACAATGTCTGTGGAATCTTTAGTCCCAAGCCTCCTGCAACCAACGCCGGCAAAGCCCGCGCCCCAACTTCAGGGCGGTCAAACGACGCAATCATTCTGAGCATGTCAGTTTGCTCAGCTGGTCGCGAAGGTCGACCAAACACATGCAGACCGGTCGGGATCAAACGCTGCTCGATTTCGACGAGTTGATCATAGAGATCCATCACGCGACGATCACGTGCAGAAGGATCCGACGCTTTCGTCGCCACTAAAATTATCCACGTGGTTTCCCAATCAAATTCGCTTGCCTGGAGCGCTTGGCGGCAGACGGCTGCAAGTCGACATATTTTGCGCCGAGCGTTTCCGCCAGGTTGCGAGCATCGTGGTGAGAAGTCAAAGAATTGCTCGTATCAAGCATTACTAAATCTACTCCGGCCTTGCGCAATTCATTTCCGATTACTTTGACTTCGGTTTCAATCAGTCTGCGCCGCTCTGTTCTGCCTCTCACGGTTGGTGTTCCAAGTGGGACGTTTGCGCCGCCATCCGTGAAGATCAGTAAGACTCGCGCGCCGGCGGTCGGACCCGCTCGCTTCGCAAGATCCAAGGCGCACGCCAATCCGGCCGAGAGTGGTGTGCCTCCTCCCATCGGCAAACTTTCCAGCACGCGACGCGCGCGAATAATACTCCGCGCCGGCGGGAGCATTAGTTCGGCTCGAGTCTCCCGAAAACCAATAATGGCAACGCTGTCGCGATAGATATACGACTGACGCAACAGACCCACGATCGCATCTCGAGCATGATTGATGCGATTCAATGCCATGCTTCCGGAGAGGTCAATTGCGAAGATGAACAGTCGCCCCTGCTTGCGCTTGAAAAGTTTAAATCGTAGGGCACCAGCGGGAACAACGGCGTTGGAGCTGAAACTGCATCTGCCAACTGCGATTGCCCTCAGCGTCGCATCCAGGGCAATCCTCGCGGAGGAACGCCGGGAGCTAACAGCTTTCGCATAACGGCCCTGCACCCGGCTGTACACAGTCTTTTTTGCCCGCGAACCTCGACCATCCTTACGCATCGACTGTGAACCCGTTGACAGCTTCAAGTCTAAATTCGCATTAACCTTTGCGGCTCTCTTTTCCAATGGTGACGCAACCACTTCGGAGATAGACGACAACTCGCCGTCCGGCTTGGGGGGGTCCGGCTTCGGGCCTTTACCGGCGCCATTCGGAGAAGGAAATGACTTCGTGCCTGGGGTTGGTGATTCTGATCGGCCGCCGCGCGGGTTGTCTGCGTATCGCCCGTTCGAAGGTGAATCATCGCCGTCGCCATCATCCTTTGCGCCGCGGACTCCAGTCCCGCTTCCGAAAACTTTGTTCATCGCGTTTTCGATTCGCTGGAGACTTCCGACTTCTTCCAAAGAATCGCGTCGCAAGCGATGGCGCAGAGCCATTACCGCCACTCGTCTTACGTCCGATTCACTCACCTTCTTCCGCCCCTCAAGAGCGGCCAGGGCCCGCGAAGCACGTGCAATTGTTATTTCACCGCGGTGCCCGTCGATCTTTAACTCACTGCAAATCCCGGCGATCGCGGCCAGCAATCCTTTCTCCAGCCTCACTTTCGCGTGAGCTTTGCGGGCCACGAGAAATTTTCCGCTGCAACTGCTCCTGCGGCGCGGAAAACTTACGGATCAAGGTCTCCGGATCCCGCTCGAATGCCTCGCGCCGTTCTACTATCTCCACGCGGAGGTTGAGATCGTCTTCAGTTTTCACCTCAACAAAGAGCCCGAAGCGATCCAGCAACTGCGGTCTCAGCTCGCCCTCTTCCGGATTGCCCGAACCTACAAGCACGAACCGAGCGGGATGCTTAACTGAAACCCCTTCACGCTCTACGTTGTTAATTCCGGTTGCGGCAACATCGAGAAGCAGATCAACGAGGTGATCCTCCAAAAGGTTAACTTCGTCGATATAGAGGAAGCCTCGATTTGCCCGAGCGAGCAATCCCGGCTCGAAACGTTTTACGCCACTCCGCAAAGCTTGCTCGATGTCGATGGTTCCGCAGACGCGATCTTCTGTGGCGCCAAGTGGAAGATCAACAACCTGAACGGACGCCTTTTCGCGTCTGAGCTTCGCGCCGGTTGCCGCCGTCGCGCGGCATTCGTCACAGCAATTTTGTTGGTCGGTGGGATCACATCGGTAGGCGCAGCCGGAAACTATCGAGATCTCCGGTAACAAATCTCCTAACGCTCTCACTGCGGTCGATTTCCCAGTGCCGCGATGGCCCATGATGAGCACGCCCCCGATCCTCGGGTCAATTACGTTGAGCGTCATGGCCAACTTCATTTCATCCTGGGCCACAATGGCCGAGAATGGGTAAACAGAGGCCGCCATTGATCTGTCCTTCCGGGGCCTGGCTGAATCTTTGTTTTGAGAGGTCGAGGTGCGGGTCTTCATGCTTAGCGTGTTTCCTGAGCCGAACCCTTGACGAAAAACTCCGGGCACTGTGTCTGGAACCAACAGCAGCTCGTTAATATCCGGAAGCGACTGGAAAAGTGGTGGTATGGGAACGCAATAACGCCTGGAAGCGCGCCCGCCCCGATACTCAAGCGACCTGTTTCATTGAAGAAATCAGCAGCTCGCGACAACTTTCGGAGCCGCTGCGGGACGCCGGGTAAAGCTCCAACTAAACTTCAGATCGTGGCGAAGTAAGAGTATTACAGCAGCTAAATGCGGTCAATCACTATAGCTGGCGAGCAATGACAAGTTCCTGCCTGTCAGCTATCATTCGAATTCCAGTCGAAGTCATTCTTGAAATTATGTTAGAGGCAAAAAAACTAGGCTGCGTCCGCGGCGCACGCCGTCTCTTCCGCGATTTGAACTTTGCGATCGTCCCCGGGACGTTTTTGCAGGTTACCGGCGCAAACGGTTCGGGCAAGACCAGTCTGTTGCGGATCATTTGCGGGCTGATAGCCGCGGAGGAAGGCGAGATTACCTGGCAGGGTTGCAGCCTTAGGTCGCTTGGTGAAGACTATGCGCGACAACTCACATACATTGGCCATCGCACCGGTATCAAAGAAGAACTGACCTCAGTGGAGAACCTACGAATAGCAAATGGGCTGGCTGGAATTGATCTAACCCGGTCGGATGCGCGACGAGCGCTGGACAGCATCGGTCTCGCGGGACGGGAAGATTTGCCGGCTCGCTTTTTGTCAGAGGGACAACGAAGAAGGTCAGCGCTGGCCCGGTTGATTACGGGAGACACGCGGCTTTGGGTGCTCGATGAAGTGCTCGCATCTCTGGACGCAGCGGCAATTAAAATCATTGAAGGTTTAATCGAGGGGCATTTGAACCAGGGCGGAATGGCAATCGTCGCAACCCACCAGGAACTCCGTATTTCGGCAGGTTCGTTTCAACGGCTCGAACTTGCATCGTGAACGCAACTCCCATGCTTTCAATGTTTCGCTGGATCGTGGTGCGCGATCTAACTCTGGCATGGAGACACCGGGCTGACGTTTTATCCACGCTGTTTTTCTTTGTGATTGTTGTCAGTCTTTTTCCGCTGGGAATTGGACCGGAGATGCGGCTACTGCAAACAATCGCTCCGGGCGTAGTTTGGGTGGCCGCGCTGTTAGCTTCAATGCTTTCACTTAACCGGCTTTTTGCTAACGACTACCACGATGGAACGCTCGAGCAGATGTTGCTGACACCGCAGCCGCTTTATCTGGTGGTGATGGGTAAGGTGCTGGCGCAGTGGCTGGTTTCAGAAGTTCCTCTCGTGTTGGTTGCTCCGCTCGTTGGCGTGCAGTTTGGACTGGCGCCCGATACGCTGTTCATACTTTTCGTGTCACTCTTGATTGGCACGCCAATCCTGAGTTTTATCGGTTCAATTGGAGCGGCTTTAACCCTTGGATTACGCGGCGGCGGCGTGCTGGTCGCGCTGCTGGTGTTGCCCTTGTATATTCCGGTACTGATCTTTGGCGCCGGCGCGGTCGACTCCAGCATCATAGGAATTGATCCGATGGCAAATATTTACTTACTGGCCGCATTGCTGGTGTTGTCAGTCGTGTTTGCTCCCTGGGCCACTGCGGCGGCCCTCAGAATATCTTTAGAATAAGAAGCCGAGGGGCCAAAATCCTGGCTCTACTAAATCGATAATGAATTTTTATAAATACGCATCCCCTCCCGCCTTTTATCAACTCGCGGGGCGAATGATTCCCTGGTTCGCGATCCCCGCGGCGCTCTTGTTTATTGCCGGCTTATATATCGGCTTCTTCGTCGCCCCTACCGATTTTCAGCAAGGTGAGGCTTACCGCATAATGTTCATTCATGTGCCCGCGGCGTGGATGGGGATGTTCTTGTATGTGCTGATGGCGTTGTACGCCGGGATTGGATGGGCTTTCAATGCCCGTCTGTCTTCAATGATGGCTTCGTCAATCGCGATTACCGGCGCCCTGTTCACTTTTATTTCGTTAGCGACGGGCTCGCTTTGGGGCAAACCGACATGGGGCACCTGGTGGGTGTGGGATGCGCGTCTAACCTCAACCCTGATTTTGATGTTTCTCTACATAGGATTCATTTCTCTTCAGGCAGCGATTGACGAGCCCAAACGCGCGGACCGGGCGGGTGCAGTGCTGGCGATTGTCGGCGTCGTCAACGTTCCGATTATTTACTACTCGGTGGAATGGTGGAACACTTTGCATCAGGGAGCGACCATCAGAATTCTGGGGAAACCAACGATCGCTCCGACAATGCTGGCGGCAATGTTAACCATGCTGGCAGCATGCTGGCTTTATTCGATCGCCGTGTCACTTGCGCGCGTTCGTTGCATCATCAAGGAACGAGAACAACGGGCAGATTGGATTAACGAAGCAACCGGCAGCTAATAGTGTTGCGGTCTGCCGCCAGCGCCGGCTGCGATCAATTAATCTGTTCTAACTCAGGGAGTAATCATGAACTGGTCGGAATTTTTTCACATGGGCGGCTACGCTTTTTACGTCTGGGGGTCATACTTCCTGGCTTTCATTGTCATCGCCCTCGAAGTAGGAACGCTCATGCGCCGCGCGAAACAATCTAACCAACCGAATCGCGACTCCTCATCAAACAGGAAGTAAAACTATGAAGACGCGTCACAAACGAATCGCTTTTATCTGTGCAGGTTTGGCAGGTCTGGGGATCGCTGCCGCCCTCGCGCTCAGCGCCTTCAGGAGCAACCTGGTTTTCTTCTTCAGTCCCACTCAAGTGGCAGCAAAAGAAGCGCCGGTGGGTCGCACCTTTCGGGTCGGCGGCCTGGTCGCAGAAAATTCGCTCAAACGTGAAGACGACGGATTGACGGTCAGATTTACGGTGACGGATACGGCGCAGAGTATTCCGGTAGTTTACAAGGGCATCCTGCCGGATCTTTTTAAAGAAGGTAAGGGTTGCGTAGCCCAGGGTCAGGTCGGCGCCGACGGAGTGTTCTATGCCGATCAGGTGCTGGCGAAACACGACGAAAATTACATGCCGCCGGAAGCGGGGCAAGCTCTCGACAAAGCCAAGCACGCCCGGGAGGCCGGCAAGTCCGTAGTTTACTGACCGTGCGCGCCGACAATTGATCATGGTTCCTGAAATAGGACAATTCGCGTTAATCCTCGCCCTTTTGCTCGCTTTGACGCAGGCAACATTGCCTTTGCTGGGCGCCGCGCGGGGCAATAGTCGCTGGATCGCGGTTGCCGCTCCGGCTGGGCAGGCTCAGTTTATTTTTGTAGCTATTGCTTTTTTCTGTCTCGCGTATTGTTTTATCACCAACGACTTTTCGGTCCTTAACGTCGCCACCAATTCAAACTCCCGGCTGCCTCTTCAATACCGATTGGCGGCAACCTGGGGTTCACACGAAGGTTCGTTGCTGCTCTGGAGTCTGATGCTTGGCCTTTGGACGGTCGCGGTCTCGCTGTTCAGCCGGCATCTGCCAGAAGATATGGTGGCCCGCGTGATCAGCGTGATGGGAATAATCAGCGTTGGATTTCTATTGTTCATGCTGCTTACTTCGAACCCCTTCGCGCGTTTGCTTCCGGCCGCGCCGGATGGCCGCGACCTCAATCCTCTGCTTCAGGATCCGGCGATGGTGGCCCATCCGCCCATGCTCTACATGGGTTATGTCGGATTCTCGGTTGCTTTTGCCTTCGCTATTTCGGCGTTGATTAGTGGACGCCTGGATGCAACCTGGGCCAGGTGGTCTCGGCCCTGGACCACCGTAGCCTGGGTGTTTCTAACTTGCGGAATCGCTCTTGGCAGTTGGTGGGCTTACTACGAGCTCGGATGGGGAGGGTGGTGGTTTTGGGACCCGGTCGAGAATGCATCCTTCATGCCCTGGCTGGTGGGCACTGCGCTGATCCACTCTCTGGCCGTCACCGAGAAGCGTGGCGGATTCAAGAGCTGGACGGTGCTCCTCGCGATTGCCGCGTTCTCCTTAAGTTTGCTCGGCACTTTTCTCGTTCGCTCTGGAGTATTAACTTCAGTGCACGCATTCGCCACGGATCCAAAGCGCGGCATTTTCATTTTGGCGTTCCTGGTAATCGTGATTGGCGGTTCATTACTACTTTATGCCTGGCGGGCGAAAAACGTTGGACTGGGCAGTAAGTTTGAGGTAGTTTCCCGCGAGTCTCTGCTGCTCTCCAACAATGTGCTGCTCACAGTTGCGGCGGCGTCAGTCTTGCTGGGAACACTTTATCCATTGTTCATCGATGCCTTGGGGATGGGAAAGCTGTCAGTTGGTCCACCCTACTTCAACAGTGTCTTTGTCCCCTTGATGGTGCCGGCGCTTTTTCTGATGGGCGTTGGACCAATCGCGCGTTGGAAGAAGGCCAGTCTTCCCGAGCTCGCAGTGCGTTTGCGTTGGGCGTTTCTGGCCAGCGTTGCCACCGCGCTGATACTGCCGTTCATTCTTGGCCAGTGGAAACCGCTGGTTAGCTTAGGCCTCATGCTGGCGCTTTGGATCGTTGTCACGGCTGTTCTAAATCTCTGGGAACGGGTACAGGCAAGCCCCGGGCAACTCAGCCTCGCCCGCAAGCTGGCGACCCAGGGCAGAAGTTATTACGGCATGCACCTGGCCCACCTCGGAGTCGCCGTGTTTGTGGTTGGTGTAACCATGGTTACGGGTTATCAAACGGAACAGGACGTGCGCATGGACATCGGGGACACTGTCAATGCCGGTGGCTACGCATTCCGTTTCAACGGCGTTGCTAATGTGGCCGGACCAAATTACCGCGCAGCGCGAGCGGAAATTGATGTAGTCAGAGACGGCGCGGTCGTCAACAAAATGTATCCGGAAAAGCGCTCTTATATTTCTTCGGAGAACGTAATGACCGAGACCGCGATCGACTCCGGCCTCTTTCGAGATCTCTACGTCTCCCTTGGTGAACCGGTAAGCGCGGGCGCGTGGAGCGTTCGCGTATATTACAAACCGTTTGTTGGTTGGATCTGGGGCGGCGCAGTGCTGATGGCTTTGGGAGGCGGTTTGGCACTCAGCGATCGGCGCTATGCGGTCAGAGCCCGAAAGCAACGGGAAACGGTCGAGTCTCGGAGTGTAATTGCTCCCCAGGCGTTGCCAGGCACCGCTAGCGCAGAGGCTAAAGCCGAAGCCCCGTCTTGAGACCTTGAGACTTTGGGGAAATGGGCTGATTGAGGATCCAAACCGGGGATCCGCGGGTGGATAAAATTCAGACGGACTGTGAACCAAATCTTTTATGCGTTACGCCATTCCGCTAATCATTTTTCTTGTGATTGCAGCTTTCCTCGGTAGCCGTCTGAGCGGAAATTACGATCCCCACATAATCCCGTCTGCCCTGATCGGCAAACCGGCGCCCGACTTCCTGCTGCCCGAGTTGCGCGACCCGACAAAAACGTTTTCTCCAAAATCCTTGCGCGGGAAAGTTTGGCTCTTGAATGTTTGGGGCTCGTGGTGCATTGCGTGTCGCCAGGAGCATCCGTACCTGATGGAGCTTGCGAGGGACGGGGCCTTGCCGATCTATGGCCTCGACTGGAACGACACGCGCGAAGCAGCGCTGGCCACACTCGCCGAGCTCGGGGATCCCTATGTCACCAGCGTCTTCGATCCTGACGGACGCACTGCCATCGATTACGGGGTAACGGGTGCGCCGGAGACCTATCTAATCGATAAGGAAGGCGTGATTCGTTACAAGGAAGTTGGGCAACTGACCCCCGAGATCATGCAGAATAAAATTTTGCCGCTGGTCAGAGAGCTGAACAAATGAAACTGTTCGTCATCCTGATTGCAATTCTTTGTGCAGCGCCAGTGTTCGCGCTGGCGAAGGAGGCCAGATCGATCTCCGACGACCCGGAACTGGAAAAGCGGGTGATGGCTCTTTCTGAGGAGCTGCGCTGTTTGGTTTGTCAAAACGAAACGCTCGCGGGTTCCCAGGCTGAGTTGGCTGTAAATCTCCGCAATCAAATTCGGGAACAGATGAAAGCGGGTAGAAGCGATGCGGAGATTATCGCCTTTATGAGGGAACGGTACGGAAAGTTTATTCTCTTCCGGCCACCGGTAGACTACACAACTTATCTGCTGTGGTTCGGGCCATTCATTCTTTTAATGGCCGCTTTGATATTTCTTTTCAGGTATCTAAGGCGTCGCCGCGAATTAATAGGTCCGACGTCCCTAACGCCGGAACAACGTCGCCGAGCTGAAGCCCTGTTACAGGCAGACTCAGGGGAGACGAGCGCATGATCACTTTCTGGATCGCGGCGGCAATCATGATAGCGATAGCGCTGGCGTTTGTGTTGCCGCCGTTTCTTGAGCAACGCTCTTCGACCGAGTCGGACACCGACGACCATGAAACAAATGTGGCGGTCTATCGGGATCAGCTGACCGAGCTCGAGACTGAACTCCAGCGCGGTCTGATCGGGGCTGAACAATACCAGCAGGACCGCGAGGAAATAGAAAGCCGCCTGCTTTCGGATGTCCCTGCGCCCGCGAAGCCTACCGTGAGGAGTTCGAGCGGCATCGCTCCGAGGCGCGGGACGGTATACGCTCTGGCTCTGGGCATTCCGGTTGTGGCTATTGGTTTCTATTCACAGATTGGCACCCCGTCCGCTATCTCCGGGCAGAGTGCTTCGCCTTCGCGTCCACCTTTCGCCTCCAGCGGTCAGTCGGCCCAGCCTGGCGAAGCGGGCGCAGATGGTCCGATGACTCAACAACGGATTGAAGGAAACATTGCCGCCCTCGCCAGGCGTCTGGAGGAAGACCCACAAAACGTTGACGGATGGCGAATGCTCGCCCGTTCCTACTCGTCGCTGGAAAAGTATGCCGAGGCGAGCAACGCGTATGCGCGGGCTACTGCGCTGAAGACTGACGATGCTGACTTATGGGCCGACTACGCCCTCGCCAAAACGATGGCGAATGGTCAACAAATGGCGGGCGAACCAATTGCCTTGATTGAAAAGTCATTAAAGCTGGATCCGGAGAACCCAAAAGCACTTCAGCTTAGCGGCGGCGCGGCCTTTCAGGCGAAACGATACGAGGAAGCTGCGTCGACTTGGGAACGAGTGCTCAAGAAACTGCCGCCGGATTCGGAGTTGGCCCAGGCGCTCAAGCAGAAGATCGACGAGGCCAAAGCGCTCGCGAAAAAATAGTTAACGCAGGTAAACATGACACGAGACAATCTTCTTTTTGCAATCATCGGCGTGCTGCTGGGTTTCATTATTGGTTTTCTATTTGCCGCCAATATGAGCCAGCGTACCGGGATTGATTCGCCAACCTCATTGTCGAGTGGCCAGTTGCCGGCTGAGCATCCGCCAACCGCCGGAGGTCAGAACCCAGGTGGGATGCAGGCCGAAGTCACGGCTTCACTCGAGAAGGCGCGGACTGAGCCGCAGAACTTTGAAGCGCAAATGAATGCCGCACAGCTCTACTATCAGATACAAAGGTTTGACCAGGCGATCGAGTTTCTGTTGAAGGCTAACCAGTTGAGGCCGGACGACTATCAAACGGTCGTAGCGCTTGGGCTCGTAAACCTGGATGCAGGTCACTACGAGGTCGCCGAAACCTGGTATCGAGCAGCGTTAATGAAGAAGAATGACGATATCGCAACCCTCGCGGGGCTGGCCGCTGCCACTTTGGGTAAGGGCGACGCGAAGGCGGCCGAGGCGGCGATTGCAAACCTGGAGAAGGCGGATCCGAATAGTGTCGACCTGCCCCAGTTTCGTACGCGTTTAGCAAGTCTTAAGTCGGGCGAAAAACCGAAATAGCAATTTACTGGATTTAGCTAGGGACCGACTGACATCCTCACGATATTTGCGAGCAGGAACCTCTCCACTTTTCCATCCCTGCCAACCACAACCACCTGACCGTTCTCAACCGTTACCCGGCGCACGCTGGTCATGTAACGATTGATCATTGTGCCGTCGCTGGTCTCAATGAACAGTCGCGGCCCGCTTTCTTCCAAGGGCGGTGATGCAGCTTTTTCCGCCGGAGGTGTCGGCGTATTTCTGCGCCCTGCTCTCCGCCGTCCGGGGGTTGAGCGTGGTGCCGGAACTGACTTTGCGACAGAGGCCGGCTCTCCGGTAGTTGGTTGTTCTTTAGGTTCCGACGTCGCTTCAGAAGCTGTTTCGGTCGCGGCTGTTTCCGGGCGCGGTGGCGCTGTGGCAGGAGAAACTCTGCCCCTCGCCGGGCGCGCGACTCTCGCATTTCTGGGATTCCGGCGAGCTGAGGCCGCTGGTTTCTCCGCTGCCTCGGGTGCGGGAGTTGGAGCTGCAACTACTTCGGCTGGAGCCGGTTCATCGATTCTCGCGCCCACTGAACTAACGCGCCGTCCCTTCTTGCTCGCCTTTCCGCCGGTGTCAGTTGGATCAAGAGACGGAGTTTCATTTGTCGAGACCGGTCCGCCATCCAGCCCGCCACTGATCGGCTCAAACGATCCGCCAAACCTCACCCGATAAGTTCCCTCATCATCGTTTGGGGTTCGCGCTTCGATCCGGAGGATGAGGTCTTCGCGCTTTCTCAGGTAGATGCTTTTCGTGGTGGCCGAACCGCTTCCTTCATAAACGGTAAACTTCAGCAGCGGCCGCAGTCCGGAGGCTGAGAAGACGTCGACATCGCCATTCAGGTTCCCGCTCTCGACTGTGATCAAAAGATCTCCGGGCGTGCCGGTAAACACATAGAAGTGGTTGGTGAGACGCGAATCTCCGATGTCGCGAGCAGCAATCGCGCCCACTATTTCAGTTGATCGAACGGCCGTTGGATCGTTTTGAAGCGTCGATTGCGCGCCAATCGAGGGCGCGGCGAGAAGCAAACATGCCGCCCACAAAACAACCACACCAATGAATCCGGGAATTTTCATTGCCAATGACACGGGCAAAACCAGTAACCTGATTGCGATGGATGCAAAAGCGAAACGCCAGAAACCTTCAATGCTTACCGGCACCAGAATATCAGATTTGTCCGAGGATCCGTACGCGCGATGCCGTACAGAGAGGGAACATTTGTGGGATCGTGATGGGAATCACGAGTGGGACGCTGGGCGATCATTCTCTGAACCACTTCGCAGTACGAGGGTTAATGAATTTTTGATATCCTCGTCTCATGAGAAAGTGCAATTCGCTTCGATTTCTCCTCCTGCCGGCAACTCTTATTCTAATCAGTGCCGGCGCCGCTCAGGCGCAGACCTGGACAGCAAAACTCGACAAAGACGTGCGCTTCTATCAAACAACTGACCTCGGCGTGCTGCTAGTGGGCACAGAGAAGTCGTTGTATGCGATTGAGGGCGCTACCGGCGACGTGCTCTGGCGGCGCAAAGACACGCAACTCGATGAATCTGATGTTGCGGCGGTGCCCGATTCAGATTTACTGCTGCTGAGTTTTCAAAAAGGTGACCGCACTCGCGTTGAAGCGGTCGACCTGTTTACCGGGGACCAGATCTGGAGGAGCGACAAACTTCGCGGCGGCCTCATGCACATGGCGCTTGATCAATCCTCAAACCTGCTGGCGGTCGTACTGGTAAAAGACCCCAGAAACGAACCAAAGGACGACTTCAAGCGTCACCCTTTAGTGCATGTACTCGATCTTGCGACCGGCGAGGAGCGTTGGAAACATGAAGTCGGCGAGGTGGAACTCATGCCATCGCGTTGGCCTGAAAAGGGCGAGGTGGAATACACCCTCGATAATTATCATCCGCCGGCGTTTGTCGACGGGCGGCTCTATGTTTTCTATGAAGGTCTGACCTCATTCGAAGCCCGGACCGGCAAGTCGCGCCTGCGCGAGCGCTACCGGGTAAACGAAGACGGTCTTGCATTAACCGAGTCGGGTCCAATCTTCGATGAGCGGGTCATCTACACATCCGGTCACGGCCGCGTCCGTGCGATCTCGAGGGAAACTGGAGATACGGAGTGGGAAGCCAGGGACCTCGGGCGCACACCGGAGATGATCCTGGTGGGCGATGTGCTTTACGTTCGAACCGGAGGCCAGTTCACCAGACTTAAGGACGGTGACACTGTTGAGCGGGGGCCTTATGGAGTAAGCGCCCTCGATACGCGCACCGGTAAAGTCCTGTGGCGCTACAAAGGGGCCGACAAAGGCATTACAAATCTGGTTTTGCCTAATGCGTCGAGCATTGTCATCGCTGATCGCGACGACCTCATTGATATCGATACGGCCACCGGGAAACGACGCGGACGCGTGAGACACGGAATCGAGCGCGCCTCCTTTGGGATGCTTAACGAGCACGGCGAAGTAGTGATTGGCGGCCAGTCTGAAATTGCTGCGTTTGAACTCTCCGGTGGGCGTGAGATTTGGCGAGCGCGGCATACGCCACCGGGCCGCGGACTGTTCCGCACGATTGCCGCTATTACGGCGCGCGCCGCTTCGCTTTATTTTCGCTACGGTGGCGCTGCCACTACGGCCTTTCGCGGCGTGCAATTCGCGCGCGGTCTGAGCGGTTTAGGGGCCTCGGGCTTGATTCGTTCTTCGACTTCGAATCTCCAAGCGCTCGCAACCAACTCGGCCCGAAGCTACGGACGCTCATACGCCTCATCCCGCTTTCGTCAGTTTGGGGTAGCAGCTCGATTGCGTGACCGGCTTTCCGCAGGGGTTCCCTCCCGGCCTTCAGTTCCCTCGCCCGCTGACATGGTTCGGCGGCGCACCGCCGACGTTGATGAACGTCTCCTGGATCGGATCGATCCTGCTGCTCAACTCGAACGGTTGTCGCGGTTCCTGTGGCATCGCGATCGCATGGCGGCGCTCAGAGGCCAGTGGATGTATTTTTACACGAGCTTAAAGGGTCGCGGCGGAAACGGTTTGGCGGGAGTGAACATCAACTCGGGAGAAACGGCGCGACAGGTTCGCATAAGCGACCTTGATGAACGCTTCGTGACTGACGAGCCGCTGGGTCTAATGTTTGTGTCATCGGGAAATCGGATCATGGCCCACTCAGTCAGCAACGAACGCCAGGCACAAAACGGGAACCGCCAGCTACACGAGGTTAAAGGCAATGATAAATCCGGCCATGTTCACGGCGATGAACAGCAGCGTTTCACAAGCGAAAAGTATTAACGACTTGGCCAGCGTCTTGGGCCAGCTCTGCCCGTAAACTCTGCGGACTGCGAAGCTCAAGTAGATTAATGCGACTGGGTAGAAAAGATTGAGCACGAGCGTGGGCAGTTTCACCCCGAGCGCCGCCGAAGAAATAAAAAGTAGTGCGAATACACTCTTGCAGAAAAAGTCGAAAGAGTAATAGTGGAGCGAAAAGATGAGATGCTCGACGTAATACTTCTTCATGCGAACGTAGAGCACAGTGAGGAATACTCCCGAAACCAGAACGCTGGCGAATCGCAGCGCCGCTGAAATTTTTTCGGCTTTCTGTTTGATCTTCTCCGCTACTGCGAGAGGCCCGAGTCCTTTCCGCTGGGCCATCCTGACCACCATCGTATTTTGGGCCAAACCCTGCACCCCTCCGCCCCTGATATCCGACAAAGCTCCCCACGCGAACAAAAAGTATAATGCGCTGAACGTCAGGTAGATTCGCAGCGGTTTGATGTAGCGGCCTTTCCGGCCCGCGAGATACTCGTGAGTCAGGAGTCCCGGTCGAAACAACAGAGCCGTTAGGGTCCGCAGAGCTTTATTAGATTCGAGATGCGTAAACTCGTGCATCACGTGACCGAAGAAGTGGGTCACCTTGAAGTCGTGAGCGTGAATTCTTTTTTGACCGCACTGCGGGCAGTATTCACCGGTGAGACTGTGGTCACAATTGGGGCAGCGCTCGGGTTGCAAACTTGCCTGGTTCGTCATCGGGCTCCGCAATGGCCGTAATGCGAATAAGTCACTTCGCAGGGACGCAAGACTGTATTCGCGGAACGATTTGAAATCAAGCAGAAATAGCCGGCTCCGAGCGGCAATAACGACATCGGTTGAGCGCAGGGGTGGGCCGTGATTCCGGTTTGCGGATTTTCATGGACCGAAGCGTTGGCGGTATTCGCTCGACGCAATAAACGCCTTAACCATTTCGGCGTTTATGTAATTGCCGTTAAATTGATTCAACTTGTTCAACCAGAAATTGTAGCCGGCGAAGTCAAGCGTCGGTTCAGGCGCGTCGTACGGGTTGCGACGCAGGTAGCCGAAGTATTGCATCAGCACAAACGCTCGATTGAATTCCTGCGCGTTTGAGTAGTCTCGTGCTCCGCGACCAATCGCAGGACACGGGCCCGCGCGGCAACATTTGCCGAGGTGGCTGCCCCAGCAAATTCAGCCACGATGGCGTCACGCTCGGCCGTGGTAGGCGTGACAGCGGCGTTCGCAAACAGAAGATCTCACGAATTCCGCAGGGGTCATCGAGACAGGAAACGCAGTGGCGAAACGCGGACGTGAAACAAAGCTGAGCGCAAATGCTTGTTTATTGTTTTCGAGCACCGTTTGCCAATTACCGGAACCAACTACGACGTCCTGTCCGATCTGCTGGGTATCAGGCAGGAATTCATTCAAGCGAAGCGGCACCGGCGATGACGGCGGCGAACTGAGATTCGCGTACGCCGCCTTATACATCCGGTAGACGAGATACCCGGTTTCCTGAAACTCAATCGAAACAGAAGAAAGCCGCAGATACATTGATGCGCCTGATCTCTATGCAGATCTGGTCGGTTCCGCACGAGCTAATCTGATTTATCCAGAACGCCAAACCAGCAGCATCCGGTTCACGGTTAAGAAAATCAAGATACTGCTGACGGACGAAAAACGCTGTCTCATCGATTGGATTCGGCGCCGGTTGCGGTTTCGTTGTCGTTAATCGTAATCGTAACTGTTCCGGGTGAGCCTAACGTCGCCGCGCTCAGCGACGAAGAGGAAAGTTTCACTGCCCTCGGCGTAAGCGTCATCAATGATGGGGACAGAGACTGTTTTTGATGTTTCCCCCGCGGCAAACTGAAGAGTGCCCGCAAACGTTCCGTAATCACATCGCGCAGAGGCAAACCCTGACACCACGTTGCAATTTGCCGCGCCCGCCGAGTCGCTGGTCGTGTAACTCACGGAGGCTGCGGTTGATGCGTCTCCGATTCTTTTGACAACTACGGAAACACTGCCCTCGCCTTCCCCCACTCCGAGCTGTGACGCGCCCAGTTGAAACGCGCTCGCCGATGCAGACGTCTGAAACTGGCCGCGAATATCGCCGATGGGAAAAGTGACGCTGTGCACGTTGATATAGAAAAGACCATTCTTCAGGTCCTGAACCTGAGTCGGAGTAAGGATAATCTCAAAGTCGTTGAGCTGGCCCAAGGGCAAGGGAAACACGGGCGCGGCGGTGACGCCCACCGGCGCTGGTCCATGAATATGCGCATCACTCTGCGCGCCCGAGATGCCGCTAAAACTTAACGATACCAGCGCAGACTTTTCGTCCGGGCTCAACAACAGCGTTGCGGTGCCGGTTCCCGTCGATGAAGTGGGCGGCACTTCCTGCGCGCCATTCAGGTTGGCGGTGAATAGCAGCGAGGGCTTCGACTTGATTTCATAAACGGCGCCATTTGAAAGCGAGACGACAAAGACGTTGCCGTTTGGCCCGGTCTGAATATCTGTCGTGATGCCAAAATCGCGGCCGATTAGTAAACTCTCGCTTTCAGTGAGATCAAACTTATCGCTGTTGTCCGCCACGAGATCCGCCAGATCAGGATCGCTAAAGGCGAAGTGTTGACGGTCAGCACTCATGTTGAATCGAAAAATAAAACCGTTGGAAAGCGTGGTTCGTGACGCGCCCACAAATAGATCGTTCTCAAACTGTGGTCCTAATCCGCGACCGCGCACAAAGCCGATCGGCGAAGGTGCAACCGCAAACTTCCAGCTAAATTCAGGGTCGGTGTATTGCGAACCAGGCAGCGTATACAGGCGCGCGAGTGCAGCCTGGGCGGTGTCGGCCAGATTGCTCGGCGGCCAACGCAACTGTTGCATAGTCCCATTGCCGTAAGTTGTTTCGATCGCTTTGAATTCGGCGACGCGATTCGCTGGACCCATCGCCTGAATCCAGCCTCCGTTGAAACCGGGCGGACTCTATTCAACTCGTCAAACGCATCGTCGCCATTCTCCTGGGTCCATAAATTCCCGGTTACCGGATCGATGGCCATGCCGAAGCTGTTGCGTATGCCGTAACCAAACACCTTCTTGATGTTTGTCGCAGCCTCTCCGCTCAGGCCGGTGTTGGCGTTGAAGAAAGGATTGTCGGTTGGCGTTGTGCCATCATCGTTTAAACGCAGGATAACCCCCGTGAGGTGGGCGTCATCAGGCTCCGGTCCGCCGAACTGATCGTCGGGAACCGGACCGCCGCTGATAATGTTTTGCAGCAATCCCCGCCGTCCGTTGTCACCCATGATGATGTAAAGCTTGCCATCCTGGCCGAATCGAAGCACGCCACCATTATGATTCCCGCGGTGTGGCTGCGAGGCGTCTTCCTGTTGAGCGCGCAACCGAATCAGGTTCCGATCAAACGTGAGCACACTTCCGTTCCATACGTAACGGTCAACTCGATTCCCAAGCAACGCGATGTCGTCCACGTTAGCGGAATCGGCGGGCGCGGTTGTTTCCGTCCAGAACAAATAGACGTAACCGGTCTGTCCAAACTGCGGATGCAACGCAATTCCCAGCAGACCTCGTTCGGAAAACGAGTTGACCTTGAGGTCGAGCACTGCTCCCATCAAAACTCCATTTAGCACCCGCTGCACCCTGCCGGTCGCTCGCTCCAGCACAAAGAATTCATTAGAACCAATGAAGGCGAGGCTGGTCGGTTGATCCAGTCCGGATAGCACCGTGGTAACGGTCAGATTGTCGTCGAGCATCGAGGGCGACGCGGCGGCCGCCTGAATGAAAATCGTAATGGTGGAAGAATTGTTGGCGGCATCGAAATCAGTTTCACTCGCGCTCGCGTTGGCGGTGTTGACTAGTTGACCCGAAGCAGTCGGCGTCACATTGATAGTCACGACGGCGGTCGCTCCGACAGTCAATGTGCCCAGCGCGCAATTAATTGTGGTGGTACCGTTACACGCTCCCTGGGTTGTAGTCACTGAGCCAAACGTGACGCCGGCCGGCAAAGTGTCGGTAACATTAATATTGGTGGCTACAGCCGGGCCGTTGTTGGTGACTGCCAGCCGGTAAGCGAGATTCGATCCCACCTGTCCCGGATTTGGCGATGCGGTCTTGATCAAGGCCAGATCAACGCTCGACGGACTAATCATTTTTAAGGCTACAGTATCTGAGTGCTGGGTTGCACCAGTTCCCGTGACGGTGATAGTGAAATCACCCAAAGGCGTCGCGCCGCTGGTGTTTAGCGTCAGCGTTGAACTCTTCGATGTGGCGTCCGTCAAATTGATCGTAGCGGGAGTGAAATCGGCAGTAGCCCCGGCGGGCAAGCCGGCAGCGCTTAAACTTATCATTCCAGTGAAACCGGCAAACGGTGAAGCAGTGACGGTGTATTGCACGCTATTGCCCGGAGTTACAAAACGAGAATCCGGAGCTACCGTGAGAGTGAAATCCGGAGTGGTCGACGCGGGAGACGAAGCCACAAAGGTTGAATAGACGTGATCGCCTGAGCTGTTGCCGTCATTGTTGGCGTGATTTCCTGCCGCGTAAAAGAGAACCGTACCTACGTCCGTTGCCGGCGCCGTCCAGTTGAAGGTCCAGGTGGCGCCCCCGGTCTGCCCGGCAAACGTGCCACTGGCAGTGTGTTCGATGTACTGCCGCGCATTGCCCGGCCCGGTGTTGTTGAGTATCTGCGTCAGTCCATCCGTACTTTGAAGGTTGCCGGCCTTTTCATCTCCGGAGTCGAGCACGGTTAACTGAAATCCCCAACGCAGCCGCGTAGGATCAGTGTTGAGGTGCCGAACTGTGATGGGATATGTCTGGTTTGGAATGTAGGTAGCCGGCGCCTCGATCGTGATTTGGCCCGTGCCCGCTTCCGCGGTGACGTGGCACTCGGCGCACGCCTCAGGCTCTTCCCCCGGAGCGCGCGTGTAACCGGGCGGCGGTCCTGACGAAAATGCCTGCGCAGGTTGATGTATGGTGTTGGTGGAAAGCAGGAAGCCGAGGAGCGCGGCAACCAGAGACGGCAGTATTATGAGTCGTGCTTTTTCAAACCTAAGCTTGGCCACGGTGCTCATCTCGTCAATTCCAATCCAGGCAACTGGCACACCGTGTGAACCCGCTGTCTGTCGCCAATGAAGGAGCTAAGGTTGGGAGGCTGACGCTTACCTCTGAATATTTCATCCCTCCGGGACTTTTTTCCGACAACTCCTGCTCGACTCCTTAGAGGAATCCAAGATTCGCACTCGGGAAACGATTTATTAACGGGAAGACCGCGGGCAAATCACTGGTCGACAAACCGTACCAGGTGGCCAAAGTCGCTGCATATTGTTCAACCGAGGTGCTCGGGATCCAACGACCTCTCGGGTTGCCGCCGCCATCGGTGTCATCCGGTCCGCCGAGAGCCAGCGTCGGGTATGTCCCGAAGATCCGGTTGCCCAGCACGGAACCGCCCATAATCAAATGATGATTTCCCCAGGCGTGGTCGGAACCTACGGCCGCCAACCCGCTCCCGGCGGGCTGAAGAGTGCGACCAAAGTCAGACAGCGTGAACGAGGTGACGTTGTTTTGAACACCCAATTCGACGGTTGCATTGTAGAAGGCGTTCATTGCCTGGCTGACCTGGGTCAGCAGGTTCGCCTGTCCGCCAACTTGTGCCGAATGGGTATCAAAGCCGCCGATTTGCGCAAAAAAGATCTGGCGCTTCATATTAATTCCGGCCATCGGATCTGTGCACGCCTTAATGAGCAAAGCAATCTGTTTCAACTGACGAGCGAGCGACGTGTTTGGGAAAACGGTTGCCAACGCGGGATTAACGGAACTGAGCGCGTTGTCAGTTTGTATCGCGCTGGTGCGCGTATCGCTCGCCGCTTTCACAAGTTTGAAGTTGTTGTCATAGGCCCTCAACTCATTGAAGGCGGCCAGCCGCGATGCCTGCTCGCTGGTCGAACCCGTCATCGTTAACTGGAGAACATTTGCGAGGGTGGTGTTCGAATCGGCCACGGCGAGTTGCCGCGTATCGATTCCGGTTAAGAGTAGATTGAGACCACTGATGGAAATGTTCTGTGGAAAAGTAGCGCCACCGTTCAGGCCCAGAGTCTTGTCAGCGACGCGGCCACCCCACCCAGTTTGACTGACATTGTCCGCGATTGCCGTTTGAAATAGACCGACCTGGTCGGAATGTGAGAACAACTGGAGCGGCTTCTTCCCCGTGCCGTTCTGGTAGGTCGTCTTCGATAACGGCTCCACGAGCGGGCCGTTGTTGGCCAGGATCGCGACCCGGCCTTGATCGAAGAGAGTTCTAATCTCCGGCATATTCGGATGCAGGCCATACGAACCACCGCTCAATGGTGAAAGCGGAAGAAAACTGGCCTGAGCTATCGCCAACTGGGAAGCTCCGCGAGCGTTTGAATACGCCGAGTATTGCGCCTGATCAATGAGCAGGTTGTTGCCGTCGTTTCCTCCATTCAAGAAAATGCATACGAGCGCCTTGTAGTCAGTGGCTGACTGCGGCGTCATTGCATGAATGGCGCCAAAACTATCGACACTCGAAGCCAGGGCCATGCCGCCGAGCGCGCAGGCGCTATTACGAAGAAAATCTCTGCGTGATGTAGCCATGATTTTTATCTCTGGATGTCGTACTGGGAAGAAGTTGCCACCAGGTAAGCAGCCACCTGAGCGCGTTTGCGAGCGAAGGCGGAATCTGAAGTCGGAATCGCATTCATCGCGGTGATGATCGAGTTTCGCACTTCGGTGGACATGGTTCCGTGAAGCATCAGGGCATTTAGCTGGTCCGCGATCAAGCCGGGATTCGAAGCGTTTGCCTCGAGACCTGCGAGATCAACGGAGGTGCCTCTGGGCCGGTCAGGGCTGGCCGGCGTTGGGGCGGAGTTTGCTGACACGCCGGTGTAAATGAGCGTATTGATATTGTTGGCGCGTCGCAGGGTGGTTGAAGTGGAAAGAATTCCAAACGCCGGCCCCAGTATCTTCGTGCCGGGCACTTCATACTCGGGTTGGTAATAGCTGAACACGGTAGCTGGCGTGAAAATGGGCTGGTCGAGCGAACCCGTGAAATCAACCGTGGAACGGCTGTCGAGAACGCCGTCGCTGGTCGAAGTCTTATCAAACGACTTGACGTTGTAGGCGCGTAAGACGCCGACAATGTATTGGGCCGGTTCGCGCAGCTTGCCGTAGTTGTGTGCTGTCTTCACATCGCCGCGAGCTTCCGGATCGAGAAGCACTGCCTGGACTACTGCTCTTAGGTTTCCTCGCGCGTTGGAACAACCGGTGGGATAAAGCGCGTCGCAATCGTTGTTGAAGACGCGCGCCACGCGCGAGACGTAAGCCGGGCTCGGATTGCTGGTGACCAGGTGCTGGATCATTTGCTTGCCGATGAATGGACCGACGTTGGGGTGGTTGAAAATATTATCGAGCGCCGCGACGAGATCCGTTTGCGCACAAGCGGCATTGTTTCCGCAAGCTGCCACAACCTGGCCATTGAGCAGCGTTTTGACGCTGCCGTCGTGGTTAGTTCCCGCACGTGGAACCATCGGATCACGCCAGTTGTTTATTCCCGGCCCGATCAGCGTTGGGTTCAGGTTCCAACCCGTAAAGATTTTGGTGAACTCGTTTACGGTCGTTTGCGAATACGAGGGTATTGGCGCTCCCTGCGCATCAAGCTTCGGGGTGCCGTCAAGGTTCAGCTCGTTAACCCCGATCGAGAAGAGCTGCAACACTTCGCGGGCCCAATTCTCATTGGGATTCGTCCGTGTGCTCAAGCGCATGTCAAGGTATTCGCCCATCGAGGGATTGAGCGTCACCTCGGTCAAGAGATTGCGATAGTTGCCAAACGCATTACGGTCAAGCGACTGGAGATACATCGTCATCCAGCTGCCGCGATTGAGCGGACTAATGCCTGCCACGACGAGAATCTGGTGCAAGGCAAACGCGACGCGCTGCCGCAACTGGTCCTGGCCGTACATCGCCCCGGAAAAGAAGGTGCGGCGCAACGGATACATGGAAAAGTTGTCGCGGTTGCAGACGTTCTGGTTGTAGTTTGGATCGCTTGGGTTCGAGGTTGGGCAAGCGGTGTTCTGATCGTCGAGCGGGAAAACGAGATCTGGATAGTTTGATCCCTTCGCCGGGTTCGCGACCGGCGCGGTAAACTGCTCATCAAGATAAGCCCGAAAACCGACAGTCTTAACGTGTGCCAGATCAGCCGCATTCGGCCCCCAGGCAGCCTGCTCCAGGAAACGCACCGCATCGGCGTCACTCGCCGGGCCGGTATATGAATCAGGAACTAACGGAGCATCAGCCGGCGGAGGAGTGGTGGGAGCGGGAGTTGGAATGGAACCAGGATCGTCGGCTGGGCCTCCACCTGTGTGACCGATCCCCACGCGCACCCGGTTGCTCGACATGCCATGCAGGTTCAAACTCAGCAGCACGTCGCCCACGTCACCCATATCGTCCGCGAGCCGGACTACGACCATTGTGATCCCGCGAAAGTCTGTGGTGATGTTTCCTTGTGCGTCGAGAGCGGGCGGCACAGCGCCGACATACTCAATTTTCAAAGAGTAGCGTTTGCCGGACGCGTCCTGAGCATCTGCGCTAAAGGCATTAGCCCCTTCACCCGGCAGCAGTTCCAGGTTCATGGCAAAGATACAAATGCGCGTGCGCGTATCGTCGCTGAATTTAACCGTGGAGGTTAAGGCAAACGGCTCAGCCTTGAGGGTGACGGCCTCCAGGGCGAGGGCCCGCGTAGAGTTCGCCTCGCTCAGCAGCACCGGCGATTTATTGGTGGCGGCGCTGGTTAGGTTTACTGCCCCACCTATCGCGATGAGAAAAAAAAGAATGACCGCCTTAAGAATATCACCAGGCGCGCAACTCGGGAGAATGGTTGACATAGCACAGGCTCTCCATCACAAATCTGCAAAACGTTATGCCAGAAGACAACAGCGGTGAGATGATTCCCAATTGGATTGGTGGAGGGGCCACCCGGCCAATAACCCAGGTTCAACCGAATATAACACTAATCCTGACCTCATGGTCAACAACTTAGACGGCGCGGAATTAAATAAAGCCGAAAGAATTTGGGGGCTTATTCTGGAAACGCGGGTGACCCGTTCCAATAACCCGCGCTGCTTTTCCTCTGCGCCGTCAACGGCAGATCTGAGGGGGTCTAACGCTACCGGATACATCGAAGGTGTGAAAAAACAAATGGTAGTGTCCAGCTTTCCGTTTTCTCTGTGAAACCTCTGTGCTCTCTGTGCCTCTGTGGTGAATAAGGCATTTGCAAACACTCACCACTGAGACACAGACGACACCAAGGACGCACAGAGAATTTCCGCGGAGGACGGAAGCTGATCTGTTCAGAAAGTGGTGTCGAGTTTGACTTGGCAGGTTCCGTTCCCTATTATCCAATCCTCTTGTCGGGGCGTGGCTCAGCCTGGTAGAGCGCACGGTTCGGGACCGTGAGGTCGGAGGTTCGAATCCTCTCGCCCCGACCATTTCATTTCAAATTGACTACGGACAGCGAAGGCTGTCCGTTTTGTTTTTTAGACATTTCCGGAATGACGGCTCGCTCACATAAGCAGTCTTCAACAAGGACTAGCCGCCGCTGGCCTAAGGCGCTCCTGAACCTGGGTCTTTCATCAACACCACATCGGTAGTCCGATTGCCCCGCACGACTGTGAGCGTCTTGCCATCCCTTGACCATGCGTGACGGAAGATCATATCGGTTTTGAAGTCAGTGAGTTTGCGCGGCTCCCCGCCGGCGATCGGTTGAAGCCAAATGTTTGACGGGATCGCTGGCGGACCGATGTAGCTCAGGTGACGACCGTCCCGCGTCCAATGCGCGTACTGATAACTGTAGTTTGGCCGGTCGAACTGTTTGCTCGGAGGCCCGCCGTTGGATGGAATCACGGCGTTGCGCCAGCGCTTGGGTGTTACCTGGTCATCGAAGACAGTGGCGACAACCCAGTTGCCGTCGGGCGAGTATTCGGTCATCTGTGAGTTGTAATCGGTGAGCTGCACAGGAGGGCCGCCGTCGATTGAAACTTTCCAGAGTGTTTGTCCGGTTACTCCCTTTGGCCCCGGACTCCAGGAACTATAGATTACCCAGCGTCCGTCAGGTGAGACGTTGGGAGCTGTGTCTTCTCCGCTCGTTAACTGGGTGAGGTCTGCGCCGTCGAGGTCCATCCGCCACAAGTGTGGCACGCTGCCGCCTACTTGGCCGGTTGGACGAGAAGACAAGGTGCCGTCCGTCGGGTGAGATTGCGGGGTCGCCGTCCCAGTAGGAATCTGAAGTAAGCCGGCGCCTGCCGGTCCCATCGGCATTCATGATCCAAAGATCCGATTGGCTGCCTTCATCAGAAGAGAAGACTATTCTCCTGTCCGGCGTCCAGGCGACCCCCCAAAAACCCTCGCGATTGGCGTCGCTTGAACTGACTCGCACGACTTGGCTCGCATTGCCGTCGGCGGGTACTAGTTCGAGACGAGTAAGAGTCTGTCTGGTAACGGTGACAAGAGTTCGTCCGTCCGCGGTCATGCCCAGGGTGCGCGTGTCTCGCGATACGACATCGTTTGTAATTCGACTGGCCGCGCCCTCCGGTAATGCAATTTGCCAGACTTGACTGCTATCGTTAACGCTCTCTTGAGCAATCAGAGCGAGCGAGTTACCGTCAGGCAACCAGATGACGCGACCTGCACTTCCTTTCCACCTCTTCAGGCTAAGTGCGCTTTCTTTGCCGGTCTCTGAGTTGAATCCCAGTAACAAATACTCAATAGTGCCGCCGACCGGTGAAGATGAGACACCGGCCGCACAGGCGATTGTCTTTCCGTCCGGTGACCACGCCGGTCCATCGGCTTGAAACCACTCCAGGCCTGTACGCGTTGCGATAACTCCCTCACCAGTTCCGTCTGCCTTCGCGACCACAAGCTCAAACTTTATTCCTTTCTCCTCACGCACGAAGACTATACGAGTACCGTCAGGTGAAACCGCTGGAGGACTATCGACGTCCGACATTATCTTTTTAGGAGTGCCGCCAATCGATGGCACCTGGTAGAGAGAAGTAATGTCACTTGAAAGATCGTTCATAAGGTAATAGACAAAATTACCGTCAGGCGAAAATTCGGTACCCCAATGTGAGACTTTCGCGGGTGGGACGATCACGAGGGTATTACCCGTAGCTGTTTGCCTAACCAGAATGCTGGAGCTGCCGTCGTCATAATCTTCCGTGTAAACGACGTACCTGCCATCTGGAGAGATGTTGGCGTCGTTTGCCTTACCACTGGTAGTGATTTGGCTAAGTTGGGCGTTCTGAAAGATCGTTCGAGGGACAGCCCTATTTGTGTACTTGTATAGCGCAACACCAACACCCGCCAGGATGACAGCAAAGAGTCCAAGCGCGACCAACGCGCCCAGCTTGTGCCGCTTGATCTCGTTGAAAAGATACTCGGCACTCGAGGTGGTATGGGTGACTAAACCAGTCGGCGGGGGCTCGGTGTTGAGTGTAGAGTCAGTCGCCGCCGATACGCCTTTGAGTGGCGCTGTCATGGTCAGAGGTTGTGAGCGCGATGAGTTGAACGCTTCGACTTTTGCGGTTGCTTCCACCTCACTCTTGACGGTGCGCAAATCCGACTGTAGCTCCTTGATCGTTTGGTAACGTTCGTCACGGTCTTTGCGTAGCGCCTTATGTAAAATCCATTCGAGCTGTTTAGGCGCTGCCGATGCCACCGCTGTCAGCGGTGCCGGCTCGTTCTTCAGTATCGTGGCAATACAATCGCTTGCAGTTTCGCCGGCGAACGGCACCTGACGCGCAACCATTTCATAGAGCACTACTCCCAGTGACCAGATATCGGTGCGCGCATCTACTGGCACGGCGCGCGCCTGCTCGGGTGACATGTAATGCGCAGTGCCCATTACTACTCCCTTCCCTGTGTGCACGAGGGCGCGCGTTGCTGCTTCCGCGTCGGGTAGGGGTCGCTGACGTTCCATCAACTTGGCAATACCAAAGTCCAGCACTTTCACGTAACCATCAGGCCGCAGCATCACGTTTTCCGGCTTGATGTCGCGATGGACCACGCCTGCGCTGTGGGCCGCGTTGAGTGCGGACGCGATTTGCAAAGCGATCTCGAGTGATTCGCTAAGCGTGAGCTCTCCGCGGGCCATCATGGTTCGCAGCGTCACACCTTCGATCAACTCGGTGGCGATGTAATGAGTGCCGTTCGTTTCGTTGGTCTCATAGATCGTTACGATGTTCGGATGATTCAAGGCTGAAGCCGCCCGTGCTTCCTGTTGAAAGCGTCCCAGCTGGGCTTGATCAGTTGTGAGATGAGGCGGTAAAACTTTCAATGCCACGCGACGATCCAGTCGCGTGTCCTCGGCGAGATAGACATCGCCCATCCCACCGGATCCCAGCAGTGAGACTAGTCGATACTGCCCAAGGCTGCGTTCTGCCAGCGCGCCAGCGCCTCCAAACAACTCAGCACTGCGCTCGCAGGTGGGCGACGAAATGAAGGTGCCCGCACTCTCGTGTGAGCTGATAAGCGCTTCAATTTCACGTCGCAATACTTCGTCTGCGCCGCAGGCGCCATCCAGGTGGGACGCGCGCTCGTGCGGCTCGCGCTCCATCGCCGAATGGAAGATGCTTGTGATCTGTTGTTCGCGTTCGGAGTTCATAGAGACGTGGCGTGCCTGTAGACCGGGTTTCGATACCTGTGTTGCTTATTATTGACCATCAGCGTTTCAAATTTGCATCCCAGTTAAGGACGATGTTGATGGGCGAAGCGGTCTCTTGGCCGACCGGGGTGATGATCACGAAGCGCGCGCCATTCTTCAGGACGGCAAACGGCTCCTTCGAGTCGTCTCTGCCATCGAGGAGCGTATCGAACAGTGGCTTGGGCACGCCTGTCGAAAGTGCGGCGCCCCCGCTCGCCCTTATTTCCGTGGCCATTAACTTGCCGTCGGGCTCGAGGTAGAAAAGCTCTCGCCCGTCGCGCCGCCAGACCGGACTAATGCCGCCGGCGGGGGAGAGTTTCAGCTTAAACCCTGTTGCCGGGAAGGATTGGAGATAGACCTCATTGGGCCCCGACTCGTTCGAGACGTAAGCGACAAAGCGTCCGTCGGGAGAGAAGCTGGGCTGCATCTCATTAAACTCTGTCTTGAAGACGGGGAAGGGTTGGCGGTCTCCGAACAGGGGCAGCGCCCACACGTCGTCCGGCCCCGTCTGCCGTTCGTCCTGAACGTAGAGTATGTATCGGCCGTCGGCGGACCAGTCTCCCATGAACTTGTCTGCATCGGTCTTGAGGAGCAGCTCCGGCTCGCCTGCGCCGCCAGCGGGCCTGACGTAGAGGTGGTAGAGACCCTCGCGGTCAGACGTGTAGGCGATGCGCGTCCCGTCGGGCGACCAGACGGGATCCAGGGCGGTGAGGGGGTCGAACGTCAGGCGCATAGGGACGCCGCGCGCGGGTTCCATCGTCCAGACGTCCACGAAGCTGCCTTGCTGCTCGACCCTGAGGCGGTCGAACGCGAGGCGGGTCTCGTCGGGTGAAACGTCCAGGTGGAAGTGGGTGCCCGGTTCGCCAAGCGTAGTTACGAGCTTGCCCGACCTGTCAAAGATGGAGATTTGCGAAGTGCGGAGAAGCTTACCCATGGCCGCCGAAGCGGTCATATAGGCCAGCACTCCTGATTGGGACACTGACGCGAACACTGTGTCCGTGACATGGTCGCTTCCGACCCCTTCGGCGACCGGCACAGGCTCGCCTGAGAGTTGGGCGGTTTTCGGATCGTAAGCTTGCGCGAAAAGAGTCCCGCCTTGAACGAACAGAAGGTGTCCCGTCGGGCTGTATCCCGCGAGCGCGCCGCGGCGCTCCAGCCACTTCGTCTCACCCGTGTCGAGTGACCCTGCCATAATGCCCGAATTCTTGCCGTACACCTTGAAGAGGAAGTTCCGTCCGTCGGGCAGGAAGTACGGCGCGAGGTGAGCATACTCTCCCCGCGCCGAGTCGAGCTTTGTCGCCTCCGTCACCGCCCCGCCCGATGCGGCAACGCGCGACACGCCGATCCCGAAGCTCGTCACGAACAGGATTGTGCCGTCCCGGCCCCAAGTGGCGCCGAAGTTATCGCCCGCGTCACAAATGATCTGAACCGGCCCACCCGCCGCTTCAACCTTCTTGAGCTTGTCGTCGGTGAAGAAGGCGACAAAGCGCCCGTCGGGCGACCAGAAGGGGTTTCGTGCCGCCCTCGGTGCCCGCGAGCGGGCGGATTTCGAGTGTGTCGAGTGGGCGGAGGTAAATCTGTCTTTTACCGGCGTCGTCCTGCGCGTCGATGGCGAGCAGCTGACCGTCGGGTGAGATGGCGATGTTGTAAAAGGTGAGTTTTCCGGACGGGATCAGGAGGCGGACGGCGCGCGCCTCCGGAACAGTTTGTTGGAAATAAAGGTATGCAAAGGTTGCGCAGCCGATAGCGAGCAGGAGTGCGGCCGCAATCCAAACCATACGCGCGCGCCTGTGTCGCTTCGATGTATTCGTATCACGCGACTCAAATGCGATGGTCGCACCCGAAGGAGCGACTGACAACGACTCGAGTGCGAACGCGAGGTCGCTCGCGGACTGAAATCTTTCCCCAGGCTGCTTCTCCAGGCAACGCCGCACCACGCGCGCAATCTCTGGTGCGACCTGTTTGTTCGTGGTCGAGAGCTCCGGCGGCTCTTCCTTCAGAATCGCGTTCATGGTCTCGATGTGCGACTCCCCGTGAAAGGCGCGTCGACCTGAGAGCGCCTCGTAGAGAATGGCGCCAAAGGAGAAGATGTCCGAGCGCGTGTCGACGCTCCGCCCTCGCACTTGTTCCGGGGACATGTAGCCGGCGGTACCAATCACCATGCCCGAGTTAGTGTGGACCATCAAGGTCGGCGCTTCAGTTTCCAACTCGCCGCCCGCCGCGCTCTGCTGCATCAGCTTGGCGATGCCGAAGTCAAGAATCTTGACCCTCCCATCTTTAGTAACGAACAGGTTATCCGGTTTCAAATCGCGATGGACGATCCCTTTGTCGTGCGCGGCGGCCAGTCCACGCGCAGTTTGCAACGCGTAGTCAAGCGCCTTGCGCGTTGCGAGCGGCACACTGCTGAACTTCTCGCGCAGCGTCTCCCCTTCCAACAACTCAGAGACGATGTAGGGACTGCCGTCGTGTTCGCCGATGTCGTAGATGGCCAGGATATTCGGGTGATTGAGGGCCGAAGCAGCACGGGCCTCCTGTTGAAAGCGACGGACACCTTCCGTCCCGCCCGCGAATGAGTCGGGTAATAGTTTCAGCGCCACGTCTCGGCCCAGCCGGCTGTCGTGTGCACGATAAACCTCGCCCATGCCGCCCGCGCCTAACAACGAGATGATCTTGTAAGGACCTATCGATTGCCCTGCGCGTTGTTGCCCCCTGCGGTCTTCCAGCAACGCTGCACCTTGCTCGTAGGTGGGCGACGAAATGAAGGTGCCCGCGCTCTCGTGTGAGTTGATCAGCGCTTCAATTTCACGTCGCAATACTTCGTCTGTTCCGCACGCGCCATCCAGGTAGGACGCACGCTCGTGCGGCTCGCGCTCCATCGCCGAGTGAAAGATGCTCGTAATATTTCGCTCGCGCTCAGACATTGTTGTTCGCTTTGCCGGCGCCATTTAGCCGCTGGGGCAACCAACGCTCGCGCGAATTCCCAGTCGCGCTTCACCGTGCGTTCGTCCAACTTGAGGACTGTGTCCGCTTCTGTGACCGTTAGACCACCGAAAAACCTGAGTTCGACGACTTCCGCCTTGCGCGGGTACTCAGCAGTCAGAACGCCGAGCACCTCGGCTAGCGCAAGCAGTTCCGCGGTGCGCTCGTCGGCAATGATGGCTCCTTCGTCGAGCGTGATCCGCAGAGCGCCGCCGCCCCGTTTGAGCTTCTGCCGTTTTGCGCGGGTGCTCGATCATGATCCGGCGCATGATGCGCGCGGCAATGGCCAAGAACTGTGCGCGATATTCCCAGCGGACATCGTGCTCCTGGGCCAATCTCAAATAGGCTTCGATTGACGAGCGAGGTGGTCTGAAGAGTATGCCCCGCTCGCTCGCGGCTCATGTACTGCCGGGCGAGGCGGTGTAGTTCAACTTCGATGAGAGGAACCAACACATCGAGCGCTGCCTCGTTTCCGTGGCTCCACTCTTCCAGTAACACAGTCACTTGTTGGGGCGAAACCATTCCTGATGCTTGATTCCTGGACGAAGCTGGAGCGATCGGGGGTACGCGAAAACGTTCCGGGATTCTAACACCGTATGACAGTTTCCCATCAAGTCTTGCCCGATCCGACGGCCACATTAGGAATGCACCCTCCAGAAAATTGGGCAAAAATAATTCCGTCCCAAGGGATAAATTGCTCGAACAACTCTGAATGCGTATCTGAATGCTCCAGGAAGAAGATGAGACGAGCACCTGTCCAAAGCAGCTGGCTTACAGCGGCAATCTCAATAGAGCTTCGCAGCCTCGCGCCGCACGTCGATTTTGCAGCGTTAATGTCCCTCCATGCGCCTCAGCGATCTGGCGCGAAAGCACGAGGCCGATGCCCGAACCGGTGACTTTGGTAGTAAAGAAAGGCACGAACAAGTTTGCCGTATTAGCCAGACCCGGACCGTCATCGTCGACTATTACTTCGACTTGTCCGTTACTCTGCATCCACTTGACCCGGACCTCGCCTTCAGTCTCCATGGAAGCGTCCACAGCATTGCGAATTAAATTAATCAACAATTGCTCAAGCTGCGCATCGTCGCCCCGCAACGTCACTTCAGGGCCAGCCAGGATCTTAACGCCCACGCGCGTTTCCAGACTAACCACCCGTCTTACTAACGCACCGATGTTCACCGGCTCGAATCGCGGCTGTGGCAACCGCGCCAGTTTTGAATACGACTCGACGAAGCGCGCTAATGAGTCGGCGCGCGAAGAGATCACTTCGAGGCCACGCTGCATGTCGTCGTCCCAGTCAGCCGGTCTGGGTTGAAGGTCCAGCAGATCCGATAAACTCCCGGCAACTGACTTTATGGGTGCGAGCGAGTTGTTAAGCTCATGGCCCAACACCCGCAACAAGCGCTGCCAGGCAATCCGCTCTTCTTCGCGCAAAGCCTGACTCAAATCGGTCAAGACGAGCAGTTGATGCTGAGCGCCACCTTCGCGAAAGGTGCTGCGTCGTATGTCCCAACGGCCGAAACCGCCGGGAAACACCATCTGGGCGGTGTTTGCCCCATCGCCCGTTTCTACCTTTAGACATGAAGCAAGTCCAAGCTGTTCACTCGTGCGCCCCAGCAACCTCGCGACGGGCTGGGCCAAAAGTTTTTCGCCGGCACGATTCACCAGCTGTAACCGCTCTTCACCGTCAAACGCAAAAACAGCGACGTCTATCTCACTCATCACGGTGCGCAAGAGCGCCGACGCTTCACGAGCCCCAACCCGCTGGTCGCGTAAAGTTTGACCAAGGTCATTGACTTCGAGCATTACCTCCCCGAGCGCGTCCCCTGATCCCGCGCGACGCCCACGTATCGAGTAATCCCCTTCCCGAATCGCCGCCAGGATATTAGACAGGGTTTGCAGCGGCCGGACGATGCGTTGCTTGAGATTGAATGAGAACCCGAGCCAGATGGCGATCAGGAAGAGGTCAATGGTCCACTGCACCCGAGCGCTGTAACCTTCATACCAAAGCAGCAGGACACAGCCGAGCACTGCCGGGAAACCGGCAGCCAGCGCGAGAAAAGTCACCCGCTTTTCAAATTTCATCCGGCCGCCGCGTTTCAGGCTCGGATCGAGATTTGGGACCGATAGGGTGTGCTTTGGCAGTTTAGCGGAGGGGTTCACGCCGACATGATAACCCATTGGCTGTCGGGCGGATGTGTGACGACGGAGTTAGTTGGAAATCACGACAACCCATACTTTTGCAGGCGGCGATAGAGAGCGCTGCGGCTGAGGCCCAAAGCTTCCGCAGCCCGATTGGCGTTGCCCTCAAACCGCGCGAGCGCTTTGGTAATCAGAATTCGCTCCGCCTCTTCAAGACTTAACTCCTCGAGGTGTGCCGCCTGTCGGCCGTCAGTTCCGGACTGCAAGGTTAGGTCATAGGCTGTAACGACATTCCCGGAACTCATCAACAAGGCGCGCTCTACGACGTGATCCAGTTCGCGCACATTTCCCGGCCAGGAATGTTCGCGCAACGCGGCAATCGCTTCCGGCGTGATTTCCATGGTTCCGCGCCGGTAACGCTCGCTGTGTTGTTTCATAAAGTGTTCGGCCAGCGCCTGAATGTCCTCGCGCCGATCTCGCAGCGAAGGCAAGTGAATTTCAACCGTGTTCAGCCGAAACAATAAGTCCTGGCGAAATCGCCCCAGGGCCACTTCAGCATGCAAATCGGCGTTAGTAGCCGACAGCACACGAACATTTGCCTTTCGCGTTTTGGACGATCCAACGCGCTCGAATTCTCCCGTTTCCAACACCCGCAGCAACTTTGGTTGCAAGTTGAGGGGAACGTTGGCGATCTCGTCGAGAAACAGCGTACCGCCATCGGCTAATTCGAAACGTCCTACGCGGTCGATCCTGGCATCGGTAAACGCGCCGCGCACGTGGCCGAACAATTCACTCTCGAAGACTCCTTCGGCCAGGGCGGCCGCATTGAGTGAAACGAGCGGCTTAGCCGATCGCCCTGAAGACGCGTGGAGTGCTCGCGCAATGACACCCTTCCCCGAACCGTTCTCCCCCGTCAGCAAGACATTTGCGTCGGCAGGTGCAATTCGTTCGACCAGTTTCAGGACGGCCTTCATCGCCCCCGATTCAGCGACTATCCTTGGCTGAGTGGCGCCTGAGTCGGCAGCCGTGTCGCGCAAAGCCCGGTTCTCTTCCTCGAGTCGGCGCCCGCGTCGCAACGCGCCTCCCAATTCCACTTGAGTGTTTATTACAGCCAACAGCCGCGCGTTCTCCCAGGGCTTTTGAATGAAATCGCGAGCGCCACGCCGCATCGCCTCAACCGCGAGATCGACACTTCCCCAGGCCGTCATCACCACGACCGGAAGCGTGGGATCCACTTCTTGAATCCTGCTGAGAAGGTCGAGGCCCTCGCTACCCGACGTGGTGTCGCGGGCGTAGTTCAGATCAATCGAGAACCACATCAAGTTCGTTTGATTTGATCATGTTCAGGACATCCTGCGGGAGAGGTGGCAGTTTCGATCTCGAAGCGATTTCCCTTCAACAATAAGCGCAGGGCAGCGCGAACATCGGGTTGGTCGTCAGCAATGAGAATTTTGGGCATCGATCAACAGGTTACCTGAACTCGTAGGTTACGTGAGGCTACCACGATGTATACAAGAAATCAGGGACGGGCATTTATTTTGGTTCGCAGGCGGATTAGTTTCCCCCAACGGCGGCCTGCTTTCTGGGGCTTTGCCAGAGCACGTTAACGATAAACCATTTGCCCTCAAACTTTGCCAGATGCATGTAGTCTATACCCCATTCAGCGACCAGTTTCACAGATGCCGTCTGGTCAAGAACTTCATAGATAGTGACTTCTTTGGGTGCGTCTTTACGCAGCTTGCCCTCCTTATTCCAGGTTTTCGACAGCTCCACCAATCGTTCAAAAGTCATGTTCGAGGCTGAGCGAAACTCGACTTCATTCGGACCACGATAGAATCCGATCTTTGCCAGTTTGGGATGAACGCTCCGTTCGATTCTGGATGGCTCGACGTTATAGATTCCTTCGACATAATCAAGCACTGCTTGCCGCACGGCCTCGCGATCTGCGGTCTCCTGGCCCTGCACCAGAGAGATCGACATCAAAGAAAGCAAAGTTACTGCACAGACCATTAGACGTTTCATCAATCTATTCCTCTCCTGTTGTTTTCATGTTTCAGTCCGCCAACCGGCGATCATTCACTCGCACCTCAAAGCTACCATTGGATCGACTTTCGTTGCCCGACGCGCGGGAATATAGCACGCAAACAACGCCACCCCCGTCAGCAGCAATGTGATGACTGCAAAGGTTGCTGAATCCGTGGGACTGACTCCATAAAGCATTCTGGCCAGCAAGCGGGTTAACAGGAGCGCTGCGACAACGCCGACGCCTATTCCTACAAGTGCCAATTTCATTCCATGGTTCAAGATGAGCCGGAGAACATCGCTGCGTTGCGCGCCCAGGGCCAGGCGGATTCCGAGCTCCTGTTTGCGTTGGCCCACCAGATACGAAATAACGCCGTACAGTCCCAGGCTTGCCAGCAGCAACGCCACGACGGCAAAGGCGTCAAGCAGGATCATCGAGAAACGGCGATCCGCGATCGAGCTGGCAATTACTTCATTCATTGTTTGCGGTCGCGCGATGACATTCTGCTTGTTGTGATTTTGTACGACCCGCCGAATCGCCTCGACCGGCGGCGCAGCGCCATGGAAACGCGTCACTACTCCCAGACCCGCAGCCAGCCCGTTTATTGAGTTGTCCGGAAACTGCCTGAATGGTTCGTAGAGTTGAGCCTGCAACGACTCTTCTTCGTCCGCATCAATGCTCCATTGCTTCACGTGCCCGACGACGCCGATGATTTCCTGCGGGTCGCCGCCGTCCTGAAGAATCCGCTTGCCCAGGGGGTTAGCATCACCGAATTGTGTGCGGGCAAACACTTCATCAATCACCACGACAGACTGCGATCGTTCGTCATCCTGATTATTGAAGAAGCGGCCCTGCTTGAGCGGAATACCCATGGCAGCGAGATAGCCGGGCTCGATCCGGTAGACCACGGCCATACTCATTTCGCTTTGACTCGCAGGTTTTGGCTGACCCTCCACCCAGAAAAACAAGTCGTCTTCACTCTGCAAGGGAATTGCTCCCGCAGAAAATGAAACGGCCTGAATGCCCGGCGTCGAATTAATCTGATCGCTGAGATCGCGCAAAGCCGCGCGAGTTGCTGCCGGACTGGCGGTTCTCATTGCCGGAGAAAGGCTCAGTGAGAAGGTCAGGATATTGTCAGGACGAAAACCGGGATCCACTTTCCAGAGAGCGTTGAGGCTGCGAATCATCAGTCCAGCGCCAATCAACAAAACTACTGCTAACGCCATTTCGGCCGCCACCATAATGCTTTGCGCCCGTCCGCGACCGTTACCGGCGCCGCGCCCGCCTTCTTTAAGCGTCTCAGACAGACGTCGTTGCGAAGTCTTCAAAGCCGGAACCAGGCCGGCCAGGATTCCCGTCAGCAGTGAAATGGCGATGGTGAACAAGAAGACGCGGGAATCCAGGCGGATCTCTGAGGCGCGCGGCAGCGTCGTGGGAAGCACCGAGATCGCAGCCTGTATGCCCCAGGCCGCAACAATCAATCCCAGCCCGCCACCCAGCACGGCCAACAAGGTGCTCTCAGTCAACGATTGTCGGAGCAAGCGCCACCGGCCTGCGCCCAATGCCGTTCGGATCGCAAACTCACGGCGACGTCCAGTCGATCGGGCCAGTAGCAGGTTGCTGACGTTGACGCATGCGATTAGCAGCACAAAACCAACGGCGCCGAGCAGCAACCACAACGTTGGGCCAATGCCGCCGATCATCCTATCCCTGAGCGAGGAAACCTTGGCGCCGTTATTCCGGTTGGTGTCAGGGTAAGCAAGGGCGAGCCGTCCCATAATTCCGTTCAAATCAGCTTGCCCTTGCGCGATCGTGACGCCTGGTTTTAGCCTGCCAATCCCATGGAGGTTCTGGGCGGAACCGCGACGCTTCAGCGCGGGATTGTCCCATTGGCCAATGGGCACATAGACATCAGCCGTGCGGAACAGAATGAAATTAGCCGGCAACACGCCGACAATCGTGTAGGTCTTATCATCCAGAGTGATACCCTTCCCCACCACATCAGTGGCTCCGCCAAACTTTCGCTGCCACAGAGGGGCGCTGATGACGGCCAATGGCGCCCGCCCCGGTTCGTCTTCGCCCGGCGCAAACGTTCGACCCAGGACCGGTTTCACATCAAGCACAGAAAAGAAGTCGGCCGAAATCAGGCGTCCGGTGACCCGTTCGGCTTCGCCGGCGCCGATCAAACTGAAACCAAATCCGCGCGAGATGGCCATGGAAGAAAACGTCTTGTTTTCTCGATGCAGGTCCTGGAAATTCGGGTAAGGCATCGCGCCCGTTTCAAAATTGGGCTTGCTCTGGTCGATCGTCACCAATTGGTCGGGTTGCGGAAACGGGAGGGGATTGAGGAGTACACTATTGACTACGGAAAAGAGTGCTACGTTGGCGCCAATACCAAGCGCCAGAGTCAACACCACTACGGTAGTGAAGCCGGGGTTTTTGAATAACATCCGCAAACCAAGTCGCAGGTCATTAAACATCTCGTCCCTCCACTCTTCTCAAGCTGGCCAAGCCTATCGCTCCGGACCTCGCTTAGATTCTGGCTTGGTCAGAACTCAGGGGCTGGGCCAAATTGAGACTATTCGTAGCGCAGCGCCACCAGCGGATCCACCTTCGTAGCGCGACGCGCTGGAATGTAACAAGCAAACAAAGCCACCAGGAAAAGGGTGGTGAGCACGATCGCAAAAGTTGCGGCGTCCGTTGTTTGCACTTCGAAAAGTAAACTTCGCAATAGCCGCATCAATCCCAAAGAAGCGACTACTCCGAGAACCATGCCGGCGATGGTTAATGTCAGTCCCTGTTTCAAAACCATCTTGAGAATGTCAGAACCTCGCGCCCCCAGGGCCATGCGAACGCCGATGTAATGTGTCTGTTGACTAACCGAGTAAGAGACGACGCCGTAAATCCCGATTGACGCCAAAAGCAGAGCGACCGCGGCGAAGATGCCAATCAACAAGGCCGGAAAACGCCGCATAAACGCAGCCGGGGATTCGCCGATCACTTCGGCCATCGGTCGCAGGTTGAAGAGCGCCGCTTCGGGCTCAAGGTTGCGCGTCTCATTGCGAATTGCGCCCACCAGAGCTTTCGGATCGCCGGTGGTGCGGACTACCAGATTGGTGCCCACGCCTGGAAATCGCCGGAATGGATAATAGATGACTGGTCGGCTGGCTTCATCCAACCCTCCTATCTTCACGTCGGCCACCACACCGATGACCAAATCTGTCTGTCCCGGGAAGGAGTTGAATGCCAGTTTGCGTCCCACCGGATCGCGGCCGGCAAACACTTTGTCGGCCAGAGTCTTTCCGATGATCACCACGCCCGGGATTGGCACTGGCGGCAGCGTCTGGCCGCGCGCTTGTGCCTGTTGCTGCGCCTCGACTTGTGCCTGCGCCGTCTGGCGCTGCGCCTCTCCATCCCGGTCGTCAAACGCACGACCGGCAACGATGGGAACGCCGAGCGTTTGAAAATAGTTTTCATCGACCGTGCGAATGTTAGCTTCAATTTCCTGGCCGGGTGCTGGAACCGGATCTCCATCGACGTAAAAGCGCGTGGTGTTACCGCCTTGAAGAGGAAGAATGTTGACTGACCCTGCGCCGGTCACGCCCGGCAGCGACTGAATACGTTCGTTTAGTTGATCAAAGAAAGCTACTTGCTGATCTCCTTCTCCATATTTGGCCGGGGGCGCCGTCACGGTCATCGTCAACACGTTCTCGGGATTGAATCCAACATTCGAGTCCAGCAATTTCATCAGCGACTTCATCATTAAGCCGGCGCCAATCAACAACACGACCGCCAGTGCAATTTCGGTAGTTACAAAGACGCTCCGGAGCCGATGTTTCGCGCCGCCGCCGGCGCTGCGACCTCCTTCTTTTAACACCTCGTTCAGATCGGGACGCGACGATTGAATCGCCGGCGCCAGGCCGAAAATGATGCCGGTCAAAAGTGACAAGCCGAATGAGAAAGCCAGGATGCTTGAGTCAAGACGAAGCGATTTGAGAAATGGAAGGGCATTTAGTTGACTCTCCGGCAGGCTGGCCACCAAAGCACCGACGCCCCAGTAAGCAACTAACAAACCGAGCGCGCCACCTACCAGCGAGAGCAGGATTGATTCCGTCAGCAGTTGCCGGATCACTCTCCAGCGGTTAGCGCCGAGGGCGGCGCGGATCGCAACCTCTTTTTGGCGCGCCAACGAACGCGTCAGGAGCAGGCTCGCAACGTTAGCGCAAGCGATTAAGAGAACGAACCCAACTGCCCCTAGCAGCACCAGCAAAATAGGTTTCACCTCTCCGACCACCTGCTCCTGCAACGGCACCAGCTTGACGCCGGTGCCTGCGTGCGATTGATTGTGTTCCTGCTCAATTCGCTTCGCGATTAGGCTCAATTCTGATTGAGCCTGGGCCGCGCTGACCCCCGGCCTTAGTCGTCCGATGAGGTTGGTGCCGTGCATGAAGCGCCGCGATAGCTGTACTTCGGTTGGTTGGTAAGGCCGCCAGAGATCGGCGTTTCTGAGAGCAAATTGAAAACTGGCCGGCAGCACACCGATCACAGTGTAAGGATCGCCGTTGATGGTCAGCGCCTGGCCAAGGATATTCGGATCACCGCCAAAGCGGCGCTGCCACATGCCGTAGGTCAGCACCGTAACTCGCGGCGCGCCTGGTTTGTCTTCACCAGATTGAAATGCGCGGCCGAGGATTGGTTCAACACCCAGCAGGTTGAAGAAATTTGCTGACGCATTCGGGGCGAAAACTCTTTCCGGCTCCCCTCGTCCACTCATGATGCCGCCGCCGCCCGTGTAAGCGGCTACTCCCTCAAAAACCTGGTTTTGCAGGTAGTCCTGGTAATCCGGATAGGAAAACTCGCGCTGGGGAAACTGCTTTTGGGGCGTGCTCTCCCAAATGTGGTAGAGGCTTTCGGGTGATTTGTAAGGAAGCCCGCGCAGAAGACCGGCATCAACCACAGTAAATATTGCTGTGCTGCCGCCGATGCCGAGCGCCAGGGTCATGGTGGCAGCGACAGCAAAGCCCGGCTTCTTCAGCAAAGTTCTGATTGCGTAGCGAAGATCGTTGAATAAGGTTTGCATGATTCCTCCAATTCACTGCGGCTATCAACTCGTCAGAAAATGGAACAGCGGGAACTGAAGCCCATACCTGATAGCGGGCTTCCAAAAGACAACTCCCCGATGCTTTCTGCCTATTCGTAGCGCAGCGCTTCCAGAGGATTTACCTTCGTGGCGCGGCGCGCGGGAATAAAACAGGCCACAATGGCCACCATGGTTAATAAAATTGAGACCGCAATGAACGTCGTGGCATTTGTGGAAGAAACCTCAAACAGCAAACTCACGATTAGCCGCGACAGCGCAAATGAGGCGGCCAGTCCAAGGGCGATGCCAACCGAAACCAGCAGCAACCCCTGTCCGATGACCAGCTTGAAGAGGTCGCGTGCCTGTGCTCCCAGCGCCAGACGAATTCCGATCTCCCGCGTCCTTTGCGCCACAGAAAATGTGATCACTCCATAAAGGCCAATTGCGGTCAGCATGGTCGCCAGCGTTCCGAAGGCGATACAGAGCCACGTTACCAAACGCTCCTGGGTTATCGAGTCGTCGATCTGTTTCCCCAGGGTCTTAACCTCATACAACGGCAGATGTGGATCAAGTCGCTGCACTTGAGCTCGCACCAGATCCACCAACGCGGCGGGTTCACCCGCTGTCTTGATATGCATCGTGAGATCGAAGAGTTGAGGCTGCTGCGCGATGGGTTGGTAGAAATGTCGCAGAGCGGGCTCTCGGAGACTTATGTACTGCGCGTCTTTGACGACTCCCACTACGATGGTGTCCGGTTGTTCGCCGGTGCCGATTTTTCTGCCCAGGGGATTTGCTGCACCGAAGAAGTGCCGTCCCATCTGCTCGTTGATGATGGCCACTTTAGGGGCGTTGGCGGTGTCCTGATCGTTGAAATCGCGTCCGGCAACCAGTGGAATTCCCAGGGTTCGAAAATACTCGGGCGAGACGAGCGAACTCTGCGCGTGCACTCCTTCTCCCTCGCGCGGCTGGTAACCCTCAATTACCAGACCTAATTCATCCCAGCCACCGGAGATCGGCGAATCCGAAGAAAGACTCGCGGATTGCACGCCGGGCAGAGCGCGTAGACTCGGCAGCAAATCCCGGTAGAAGTTTTGCGTTTTGGCTATCGGGTAACCGTTCAGTGCCGGGTTGATCGAGGCGATCAGAACATTCTCGCGAACAAAGCCAGCATCCACCCCGCGCAGATTCTGTAGACTGCTGAGAAAAAGGGCGGAGGCAATCAGCAGCGGTAGAGACAACGCCACTTGCGCGACGATTAATCCGTTACGCAAACTGAAGATTCCGGTGCCCGAGACAAACGTGAGCGTGTCACCACGCAATGCGGAAATCGTCTGGCTGCGCATGGCCCGCAAAGCCGGAGCCAGACCCATGACTACTCCGACGAAGAGCGCCACCGCAAAAGTAAATCCCAGAAAACGCCAGCCCATCGGCTGGTTGAGGTTCAAGCGATAGTCCGCAGGCATAAACGCCATCAGCCCACTCTTCACCCAGGTCGCCACCAGCACCCCGACAACTGCCCCTACCAGCGACAACAGAATTGCTTCGGTTAACCATTGGCGCAAAAGTCGCGTTCGCTTGGCGCCTAAGGCCAGGCGCACGGCGATCTCGTGGTTTCGAGCGGCGTCGCGAGCGAGCATCAGGTTCGCGAGATTAGCGCAGACGATCAGCAGCACGATGCAGGTAGCGCCAAAAAGAAACAGCAACGGCGTCCTCATTTCCCGCTGCACATTTTGATAGCCCTGGCTGCCGTCTCGCAGTTGGATCGTCGTTGCCAGAAAGCGTTGACGATCGGTTGCGGTGGCATCCGCCGGCAATTGTTGGGCTTCGCCTTCGCGGATTTGTTGATAAAGAAGCCCGAGCGACCCCTGGGCCTGTGTAACGGTTAGCCCATCTTTGCGCCGGGCAAGTAGCGTCAGCCAGTGATGACGCCGGCTTTGCAGCCGCGCCTTCGGAACTGGGTTGTATACCGGCGTCATCATCAAGGGCACGCGGATGTCGGCATTGCCTGACAGTTCGACCCCATAGAATCCGGGAGGGGAAACGCCAATCACCGTAAGCGGATGCTCATTTACCAGGATCGTCTTGCCCAGCACCCCTGGATCCCTGCCGAAGCGCCGTTCCCAGAATCCATAACTCAACACCGCCAACGGATGCGCGGCCGGAGTCTGATCGTCTTCCACGGTAAAAAGCCGGCCCAGCCACGGCTTGACGCCGAGGACTTCGAAATAGTTACCGCTGACCAATTCGCCGCGTACTCGATCGTTGCGGCCCTCATAGCTCACGTTCATTTGCGCGCCGCCGCGCGCCAGCACACCGGAGAAGACCTGGTTCTGGTCGCGCAGATCCTGATACATAGGATAGGAGAACGAATTATTTAACTCGGGATCCGACGCGGGATTGTGAGCGGCAATCGCGGTCAACTGGCTTGGATCCTTAACCGGCAAACTCTGCAACAACACTGCGTCGGTGAGTGAGAAGATCGCGGCGTTGGCGCCGATACCGAGTGCCAGAGTCAGCACCGCAACGATGGTGAAGACAGGATTCTTGCGCAACATGCGCAGGGCGTAGCGTAAATCGTGATTTATGTCTGAAAGCATCGTTCCTCCAGGCTTTCCTGTCTGAACCACCTGCATTAGCGGGTGGGTATTTGTCACAAAGATCCTTTTGGTCGACACCGAATAGCATCGTGGCCCGGGTGGATACTGGCAGCTGCTGCCTGCGTCAGCGGTCGGGCATGCTCACTCGTAGCGCAACGAAACCACCGGATCCACTCTAGTCGCGCGTCTTCCCGGCAAATAACAGGCGACCAAAGCTACGACCGTGAGCAGGACAGCAATCGCTGCAAACGTCAGCGGATCAGTTGGCTCAACGCCAAACAGCATCGTGGTCATCAAACGGGTTAGGGCAAACGCGCCGATCAGTCCCAGCACTACTCCAATCAGCGCCAGAATCATTCCCTGGCCGATTATCATTTTGAAAACATCCCGCGGCTCCGCTCCAATTGCCATGCGAATACCGATCTCGTGCGTTCGCTGCGTTACGGAGTAAGACATCACGCCGTAGATGCCAACGATCGCCAGCACTAACGCGATACCGGCAAAGATGCTGAGCAATGTCAGATTCAGTTTCTCGGGTGCGACGGACTCAGCGCGAATTTCATCCATGGTGCGAACGCCGTAGATCGGCTGATCAGGGTCGATGGCTTTTACCTGTTGACGGGCTCCGGCGATCAACTGGTTTGGATCGCCAGCGGCTTTGATGATTACCGTCATGCCTCCACCCGGCGTTTGCGCATACGGAAAGTAACCCTGAACCCGCCTTGAATCCTGACTGAGTCCTTCCATCTTGACCCGCCCTACTACACCCACCACCGTGAGCAGAGGCGCTCTGGGCTCGGTGCCGCCGCCCATCCTGATTCGTTTTCCCACAGGTTCTTCATTGGGCCAATAACGCCGGGCAAACTCCTCGTCAACGATGATGGAATTCAAGGCCGCCATCTCCATTTCGTTTTCGTTAAGGTCGCTCAAATCCTTACCGGCAATCGATGATCGATCATCGTGATCATCGAAAAAGCGTCCGCTTTTCAGCGGAATACTCATCACCCGAAAATAATCTGGAGTCACCAGACACGCTTCCATCAATGGTGTCTGACCGGGCGCAGGTGGTGGCTGACCTTCCACGGTGAACGACGTCTGCCAGCCGTTATTACCCAGCGGCAGTCCGGATGCCGCCGCCGTGTGCTCCACGCCCGGCAGTTGCCGCAGATCTTCAAGTAATCGGCTGAAGAACTGATGGCGTTGCTCGGGAGATGCATATTTCGCCCGCGGCAGAGCTATCGTGAAACTTGTCAGATGATCATAAGAGAAACCCGGATTCACATTTTGCAAGCGATAGAAACTGCGGATCATCAAACCGGCGCCAATCAGCAACACCAGCGTCGTAGCAACCTCTACTACGACCAACGAACTCCTTAACCAATGTTTTCTTGAAGTGCCTCGGCCGGTCTCTTTCAAGGTTTCATGCACATCCACAACGCCTGCCTGCAACGCGGGAACCAGTCCAAACAAAACTCCAGTTACAAACGAAAGGCCGATGGTGAACGCGAGCACGCGCCAATCAAGACTGATCTCACGCGAGCGTGGAATTGCGTCGGGGCTTATGTAGAGAATGAGTTTGATTCCCCACTGGGCCACCAACATTCCCAACGTGCCGCCGATCAGGGCGAGCAAAACACTTTCGGTGAGCAGTTGACGCGCAATGCGCCAGCGTCCCGCACCCATGGCTGAACGAATGGCCATTTCTTTCTGGCGCGACTGGGCCCGAGCCAGCAGCAGGTTTGCAATGTTTGCGCAGGCGATCAACAGGACGAAAGCAACCGCGGCGAAGAGCACCCACAGTGGCCGGCGAACATCGCCCACGAAAAGTTCCTTCATCTGTCTCACCTGAATGCCATTGCCGGCTATATCATTCGGGTATTGTTTCTCCAGGTTCGAGCCAATCAAGTTCATCTCAGCCTGGGCTTGCTCCAAGCTGACTCCCGGCTTCAAACGCGCGACCCCATAAAGCCCTGGATGATTCCCACGGCTCTTCCAGCTCGCTTGTCCGGACAGTTGGCCCACCGGCACCCACATTTCCGCCCGACTCGGAAACTGAAATCCCTGCGGCATGACTCCGATCACCGTATAACTTTTTCCGTTTAACGTGAGCTGTTGATTGAGAATTCCCGGCTGCCCGCCAAAGCGTCGCTGCCACAACCCATAACTCAAAACGACCACGGGCGTGCCTTCCGGCTTGTCTTCGTCGTTTGTATACAATCGGCCCAACTCCGGATTGGCACGCAGGGCAGCAAAAAGATCTGCCGACATTTGCGCGGTGGTGATGCGTTCGGCTTCGCCTACGCCGGTGAGGTTGTAACTACCTCGATTGTAGACGCCGATCTTCTCAAACACTTTGTTCTGATCGCGCCAGTCCGTGAAGTTTGGATAGGAGATCGATATCTCATCCATGGACTTCGCGGTTTCATTCAAAAACACGAGTTGATCAGACTGGTCGTATGGCAAAGGGCGCAGCAACACCGCGTCAACCACGCTGAAGATCGCGGTGTTGGCGCCGATCCCAAGGGCGAGCGCGAGAATCACCACGAAAGTAATGCCGGGGTTCTTCAACAACATGCGCGCGCCATAGCGCAAGTCTTGCCATATGTTCTGCATTCGAGTTCTCCTTCAATCTTGTCAGAACTACCTGCGTTAGCGAGTGGCCCAGGCGGAAGCCCGCGCGTTAGCCAGGGCTTGCAGCCGGGCCCTCCCTTATGGTCGGGCTTCTGACTATTCGTGCCTGAGCGCAACCATCGGATCGACTTTGGTCGCGCGCCGCGCGGGCAGATAACAGGCAATCAGGGTGACCAGAAACAAGCCACCTGCCACTGCCGCGAATGTGTTCAAATCAGTAGCAGGCACTTCAAACAACAAACTCTTGATCAGCCTGGTCAGCCCGAATGACGCAGCCAAACCCGTAGCCACACCCACCACACCCAGCGCGATTCCCTGTCGCACAACGAGACCGAGCACATCCTTTTGTTGAGCGCCCAACGCCATGCGTAATCCAATTTCGTGAGTACGTTGCTGAACGGAGTAAGACATCACGCCGTAGATTCCGACGGCCGCCATAACCATTGCGACAAGTGAAAAGACTGAAAGGAGGATGGCGTTGAACCTCGATCCGGCAACTGACTTCGCCAGCAGTCCTTCCATCGTGTTCACTTCACCCACCGGTTGCTCGGGATCGACGTTTCGAATTACGGCGCGGGCGCCCGGCGCAACCGCAGCCGCATCTCCACGAACGCGAATCACCAAAGTCATAAACGAGTACACCAGTTCCGGTTGCGGCCAGTAGGCCATCGCCTCTGTTTCGCCATCGAGCCCCAGGTGCTTCGTGTCGCCGACGATGCCAATGATCTCGGTAGGGACGTTTTCATCCTTCATCGCAATCGTCACTCGTTTGCCGAGTGGATCGACTCCGGCAAAGTTTTTGCGCACAAACGTTTCATTGACCACTACAACGTGACGCATCTCCTTCGCTTCCGGTTCGCTGAATAGACGTCCGCGTTTTAACGGGATTTGCATGGTCTGAAAGTAGTTGGCGTCGGTGACGCAGATTCCCGTACTTAGCTTCTGCCCAGGCGGAGGCTCCGGCTGGCCCTCAATCTGGATCGACGTGCCGGAGTGTGGCCCGGTAAACGGAAGTGTATTAATCGCTCCCACAGCTTCGACTCCAGGCAGTGCCTCCAGCTGCTCGGTAGCGCGGGAGAAGAAATCCAGCTTCTTGGGATCACTGTCATATTTTTTTCCCGGGAGACTCACGCGCATCGTCAGGAGGTTGCTCGGATTGAACCCGGGATCAACTGATTGCAGCCGATTTAGACTCTTCATGAACAACCCGGCGCCAACTAACAGCACCAGCGCCATCGCCACTTGCATCACCACAAAAACGTTTCGCAGGCGACGGCTTCGCGAGCCTCCACCGACATTCTTTCCGCCTTCCTTGAGCGAATCATTGAGATCGAAGCGGGCAGCTTCAAACGAAGGCACGAGGCCGAAAACGATACCGGTTAACATTGACAGCACGAGGGTGAAGCCCAACACTGGAAGGTTAACGCCTACATTATGGAGGTCCATTAGGCCGGGCGGACTGAGCGCAATCAGCGCTTTCGTTCCCCACAATGCCAGCAGCAATCCGAAGGTGCCGCCGACGAGGGACAACAAGACGCTTTCGGTTAGTAACTGCCGCGCGATGCGCCAGCGGCTGGCCCCTAAACCCGCGCGTACTGCGATCTCTTTTCGGCGCGAAGCAGCTCGGGCCAATAGCAGGTTTGCTACATTCGCACAGGCGATCAGCAAGACGAAACCGACCGCTCCCAAAAGGATGAGCAGAGGTTTGCGCATCTCACCGGTAAGCTGTGTGCGCAATGGAACGACGTTAACGCCCCAGTTGGTATTGAATTCCGGATACTGCTTTTCGAGCCGCGCGCCAATCACGTTCATCTCGTTCTGCGCCTGTTCGAGCGTGACGCCTGGTTTCAGACGGGCCACTGCCCGGGCGAATCGTCCGCGGCGACCGCGCAGTTGCTCTGACACTTGCCAGGGTGACCATATCTCCGGCGAACGGCTGATCATCGATCCCTTTTGAATATGCCAGCCAGTTTCCGGCGGTAGAACTCCGATGATCGTGTTCTGCTGGTTGCTTAGCGTGATGTTTCGGCCTATTACCTGCCCGCCACCAAACCGGCGCTGCCAAAGGTTGTAACTGATCACTACTACGTTGGGCTGACCCTGCTTGCCGTCGTCTGCGGTAAACGTTCGGCCGTGCAAAGCGTTGACGCCGAGCACTGAAAATAGATTTGTCGTGGCTATTTGGCCCGCGACTTCTTCCGGTTCGCCATCGCTGGTGAGGTTGGTGTTGAGATCAAAGAAAGCTGCCATGTCCTCAAAAACGCTGTTTTGTTCTTTCCAGTCATAGAAATTTCCGAGGTTGATCACATTTTGCAAATTGCCCGTACCGCTGCGGCGGTGTTCCCACACGATCGCCAGCCGCTCGCCGCCGGCGTATGGCAACTGGCTGAGCAACACTGCATTGACCACGCTAAAGAGCGCAGTGTTGGCGCCGATGCCGAGGGTCAAAGCAACGACCGCAACGAGCGTCACCACAGGAGTCTTCAGCAACATTCGCGCGCCATAGCGAAGGTCTTGCCACAGATTCTGCATTTCAGTTCTCCCTTGGACTTGTCAGAACCACCTGCGTCAGCGGGTGGCCTTTCGTAAGTGGTTGCCAGAGCGCGTCATCAAACCACCGCCACCACCCCCGACGCAGTTGGTTCTGCCTATTCGTACCTGAGCGCTACCAGGGGATCGACTCGCGCGGCCCGCCGCGCCGGCAGGTAGCAAGCGATTAGTCCAACTGTGATCAGCACACCTGAAACGAGGATGAAGGTGGCTGCATCCGTTGGCCCGACTCCGAAAAGCAACCCCCGCATCAATCGCGTCAGCGCCAAAGCACCGACGAGTCCTAGTCCGATCCCAATCACCGCAAGCGTCATCCCTTGTCGCAGGATCATTGCCAGCACATCGCCAACCTGAGCGCCAAGTGCCATCCGAATTCCGATCTCCTGAGTCCTCTGCGTTACTGCGTAAGACAGCAATCCGTAAATCCCCACCGCCGCAAGCAGGAGTGCCAAAACGCCAAACAATCCCATCAGCATCATGTTCAGCCTGGGCTGGGCAATGCTCTCGTTGACGAGTTTTTCCAATGTGTTGACGTTTGAGACTGGCTGGTTTGGATCAATCTCCCAAACGCTGCTGCGTATGGCAGAAACGAGAGTTGCCGGATCTCCCTGGGTTCGTACCAGGATGGTCATGTCTTGTAACGGGGCCTGGGCTGACGGCACGTAATAAGCGGGTTCGGCGCCGGCGTTCAACCCCGCGGCCTTTACGTCGCTCGCGATGCCGACTACTTCAAAGGAAGTTAGGCGTTGATTGTTCCAGAGACGCGGTGGCGCGCTGATTCGAAGTCGTTGGCCCAGAGCCGGTTCGTTTGGGAAATAGCGGCGCGCAAAGGCTTCATTCACAATCACCACGCCAGGATGATCCGGATCGTCCTGCGGAGTGAAATGGCGGCCCTGTACTATTTCAGCGCCGACCGTGCGGAAATAGTCCCAACTGACCGGAATAAAATTCGCCGACGCTGCTCCGCCGATTTGGTCCTGAGGCCGGCCCTCTACCGCAAAGGCATCGATCCAGTTCGACTGTAATGGCTGGTCGTAGGCAATTGCGGCAGCTTCTACGCCAGGCAAGTTGGAAATGCGGTCCAGGAGGTCGTTATAAAAACTATTAATCCGGGCACCCTCGCCATACTTTACGCGTGGTAACGTCAGACTCATCGACAACAGGTTTTCTTTTTTGAATCCCGGATCAACCCCGCTCAAGCGCCAAAAACTCTTTAGTAGCAGTCCCGCACTAACTACCAACAAGACTGCCAGAGCCACTTGTAATACGACGAGTGACTGGCGAAACCGCTGACGGCCGGAATGTAGCCCTGAACTTCGTCCGCCCTGTTCAAGCGTTGAGTGCAGATCCGCCTTAGAGGCCCGCCACGCTGGCACCAGTCCAAAAATGAACGTGGTTATAAGAGCCAGCATGAGCGTGAAGCCCAAAACGCGAAAGTCGAGATGCACCTGGTTCAAGCGCGGAATATCCGCCGGCATCAGTTTCAACATCGCGCTCAGGCCAAACTGGGCTAGCGTGATACCCGCAGCGGTGCCGAGTAGAGAAAGCAGGAAGCCTTCGAGAAAGAATTGGGCCACGAGGCGCGCTCTGCCCGCTCCCAGCGCTGCCCTGATTGCGATCTCTTTACTTCGCCCCGCGTGTTGGGCGAGCAACAGGCCCGCGATGTTGGCACAGGCAATCAACAGCACCAGCAAGACCGCGCTCAGCAGCGTGACCAGTGCTGGTCTGAGCGTCCCAACAACCTCATCCATAAAAGAATTGACGAGAATTCCTTCTCCCTTGTTCGCCGCGTGATCGCGCTCCAGTCGCGCACCGATGGCGCTCATCTCCGCTGCGGCTTGCTCGAGAGTTTTATCTGCCTTTAGTCGAGCGACTACACCGAGCACGTGCGAGGTCCGGTTGCCGGCCCATTCAGCGGTAAAAGCCATGGGGGTCCAAATCTGCTGTTCATTCTCGTTGAAGGAAACCTTCGCTCCTGCCGTGGCCCATACGGGATAGACACCCTGCGGCATCACACCAACGACGGTGAAGATCGCGCCGTTGAGCGTTATCGCTTTATTAATAATGGCGGGATTGCCATTAAATCGGCTTCGCCAAAATGCCGCTCCGAGGATAACTACTTGTCCTTTGCCGGGTTCGTATTCCTCCTTCACGAAGTGCCGGCCCAACGTTGGCTGCACACCAACGACTTCAAAGTATCCGGCGCTGGCGCGCGTACCGAGCAACTGTTCCGGTTCGCCCTCACCCGTTAAAGTCATCGACGTCGCGCCAAAAGCGGCGACGTCTTCAAACACTGTGTTCTGCTGTTTCCAATCCAGATAGTTCGCCGGAGTTACGCGCCATCGACCGTATGTCGGTACATTCTCCCAGAGCGAAACAACGCGATCTGGATTCTGGTAAGGGAGCGGGCGCAGCATCACTGCATCTACGACGCTAAAAATTGCTGTATTGGCGCCAATGCCCAGAGCCAGGGTGACTACTGCGGCGGCAGTAACTCCGGGATTCTTTAGCAAGATACGAAACCCGTAACGAAGGTCCTGCCAAATCGCACTCATTGTCCTTCTCCTCCTGACCTAGCGCCTTGGGTGGATACCTGTCTGGGGTTACCTACTGGTCAATGAAATCTGGTTCTTCTGCAGACGGCGGACACTCACTAATCCTTAGCAATCCAGCCATCTTCAAGTCGGACAATGCGATTGCCATACGCTGCGTTTGTTTCGGAATGTGTGACCTGAACGATCGTGGTGCCCTCTTCGTTAAGCCGCTTGAACATGTCCATGATTTCTTTGCCCTGGCTGGAATGCAGGTTCCCCGTGGGCTCATCCGCCAGAATTATTCTGGGATTCGCCACGACCGCGCGCGCAATGCCGACCAGTTGCTGTTGGCCGCCGGAGAGTTGGCTCGGAAAAAGATCTTTCTTGCCGACGATCTGAAACTTATCGAGTGTGTCACAGACGATCGACTGGCGGTCCTTCTTGCTTACGTTTCGATATGAGAGAGGCAGTTCCAGGTTTTCGAACACCGTCTGGTCGTCGAGCAGGTGATAACTCTGAAAGACAAAACCAATGTTGCTGTTTCGCAAGGCCGCGCGCTTCTTGGTGTCGAGCGAATGCACTGCGACCTCGTCAAAATAGTATTCGCCCGACCAGGATTGATCGTGCATTCCCAGGATATGCAGCAGGGTGGACTTGCCCGCCCCGGAGGGCCCCATGATTGAGACAAACTCGCCCTGTTGAATGTCGCAGTCGATGCGGCGCAGCACGTAGGTCTTGGCCGGGCCATGCGAAAAAGACTTTTCGATGTTGCGTAATCGAATCATCCGCGCGCTCCGACGCCGTTCTCGCCAATAGCTTCCTTCGCTTCTGCCAGCTCGCGACGGTTGGCTCCCGCTTCCTCTTCGACGATCAATCCATCAAAGAGATGCACGATGCGATCTGCATGCTGAGCGTAACGCGCATCATGCGTAACCATGCAGATGGTGGCGCCACCGCGATGCAGGTCGCGCAGAAGTTCCATCACCGCTTCGCCGTTGGTCGAATCGAGGTTCCCGGTCGGTTCATCAGCCAACAAAATGCTCGGCTGCCCGCCAACTGCACGGGCCACGGCCACGCGTTGCTGTTGGCCACCCGAGAGCTGGCTGGGCAAATGCTTGGCGCGGTGGGCCATGCCTACGCTTTCGAGCGCATCAGTCACCCGCTTCCGGCGATCGCCGGAACTCATCCCTCGATACGTCAGCGGCAACTCAACATTTTCGTACACGGTGAGGTCGCCAATGAGATTGAAACTCTGGAAAATGAAACCCACTTCACGGTTTCTTATGCGCGCCCGCTCGGCCATCGAGAGATTCTCGACCGGGTGTTCGTTGAGAACGTATTGACCGTCACTAGGCGTGTCCAGCAGCCCGAGAATCGACAACAAGGTCGACTTACCACAGCCGGACGGTCCGGCGATGGAAACGTATTCGCCTTTCTGGATGTCGAGTTGAATGCCGGAAAGCGCGTGCGTCTCCACTTCGTCGGTGTAAAAGACTTTCTTCACATCAGCGAGATGAATTAGGGGATCGGTTGAACTCATGTCTGTCTCCTGATTATTCGACGTTTGTTCGACAAACTTAAGTTTGTCCTTGCTGAGCTAATTAAATTTCGGCTGGTACGGCGACAACCTGACGGAAGCCTCTGACTAACTGCTTTCTTCTCTTTCTCCCGTTGGGAGCGGTGAAATCAGCACGACAAAAGGGAGTTTGTCGAACAATCAGCGCACGAGAATCCGGTCGTAACTATCCATTGTCGACGTGTCGGAGAGGATCACCTGGTCGCCCTCTTTCAAGCCGCTAACGATCTCGATTGTGCTTACTGAATTGCGGCCGAGCATGACCTGAGTGCGCACGGCTTCCTTGCCATCAGCGCTTAGCTTGAATAGTCCGACTGTCTGCTGGCCCTGCCCAAACGCAGGCCGGCCGACGTATAAAACGTCGCTGAGGCGCTCCAGTTCAATTGTTCCATCGACGCTCAGATCGGGACGTGCGCTTGGTGGGATTGGGCCGGTGAGGGCCACATCGACGATGAACGTTCCTTCCCGCGCGGCGGGATCAATACGCTGCACCTCTCCCTGGATAATCCCGTTGCGCGTATCTACCGCCACTGGTTGACCCAGTCGGACGTCTTTGATTTGGGTTTCAGCAATCCTGAGTTCGGCTTTCAGGGAACCCGGATCGGCGACTCGCGCAATGTTAAAACCAGGCGTCACTTGCTGGCCGACCTGCACCGATACTTCCTGCAACACGCCGCTGGTGCCTGCGCGAATTTTCAATCCCGTCGCCTGATCACGCCTGAGTTTCGCCAGTGCTCGAAACTGCGCAATGCGTGACTGTTGCGCATTGATCTGCGCTTTGACTGATTTCGCATTCACCGCCAACCGCTCCTGTTCAACCTTGAGCCGGTTGCTGATATCAACCAGCTTCATGCGTGAAATCTTCAACACCAAGTCCGGCACCAAACCCTGCTTGCCCAGAGCTTCGTCAGTATCAAGTTGCAGTTTTGCCTGGCTATGCTCGGCCTTGATGCCGGCAATCGTTGACTGTTGGGTCATCGACTCGCTTTCAAGCCGGGTGCGCAAACTCTCTTCATCTGCCTGTGCAGCTTTAACCTGAAACTCCGCGTCGATAGCTTCCTGTTCCATCCTTGGATTTGATAGCTCGGCAATCACCGTGTCGTAGCCAACCACAACCCCTGCCTGAACCGGAATGCTTTCCACGCGCCCTTCTGACGGCGCCGGGATGAACCGCACCACCTGGGGTACGAGCGTGCCGACCCCTCTAACCTCGCGCAGCATTTGCCCTCGTTTGACTGTGTCGATCACGGCGGCGGATCGCTCGAGTGTGGGGGCGGCTGGTTTAAGACGCGTGAGTCCAAAACTAATCCCACCGATGGCTACCACACCAATTCCGATGAGGACTCCGGTGCGGATGCGTTTCTTGAGTTTGGATTTTCCGGAACGCTTGATATCCATAAAACTTTACTGGGTACCTGGGGATGCGATCAGAAGAATTCCAGGAATCTGAGTCCCCTATCGAAATTACAACTCGATAATAGAGTTCAACGCAATAAACCGATTCAAGGGCTGTGCCAGCCGCAGTCGTCAGACAATGCGGACAGCCTCTCCGAACTGGACCTTTAATCTGCTGGCTTTTATGAACGGAAACCACTTGCAACGTCATTTTTTTGGAAGAATCTGCGAATTATGTCAGAGAGGAGTTTCGGTTTCGGGATGTCGAAGTCCCATTACTGAGAATCTATTAGCTCATCGTGCCCACGTTCACCTGGCCGCCGAACCTTTGAACCCCCGCGCGAAAACGATCAGAATTATTTGCGACACTAAGTTTAGGACAAACGATTGCGGTTCATTGAAACAGTGAAGAAGAGAAGGTGGAACACCACTCGATTCGACAATCAAAGAGTGGTTTGCGTGCTGGGAATGCATCGCGGTGGGACTTCTCTCCTGACCCGAATCCTCAACTTGCTCGGAATGATTTTGGGTGATCCAGAGATCTTGACGACCGAGCCCGTCGCTGAACTTCAATCGACTCAGTGTGGACTAACAGGTTCCCACACCCTGTTCCGCGTCATTTCGCGAAATCGTTCTTAACTGCGTGCGCAACCATTGCTGCTGCTCGGCCGACAATGGCCCGCGACGATTGAAAAGCGGATTCGCGCCGATCTCTTCCTCAAGCAGCCATTGATAGTGACCATGGACTACTGCGGAAACACCCGGCGAAGTGCCGCGCTGCAAAGTCTTTTGGCTCGTCGGTCAAAACAATCCAGGGAAGCGCCGGCGCATCGGTGGACAGTTGTTTCGCCCGGCGGCGAAAGAGTTCATGAATCGCACCGTGTAGAAGCAAACAGACCCAGTTTGACGACCCAGACGCTTCACTGCTGAGAAGTTTCGCTTTTGGAGGATTGCGCCAGTCCGCGCTAAAGATGCGAGCCATTAGCCGGTACGGCAACGTCAGGTAAGAAGAGCGGACACAAGGATTAAAATGAGCGCTATGCTAGGAGAAACTGAAGGAGGTATGGTGCCGAAGGGGGGCCTGAAAAGCTCACTCCCCTTCACCGCTTTTACTCAGCAATTCTCAAAATACTGAGGTTTCATCGTTCGTTTTCATTTCTCACATGGCCCACCGAGTTGACCAGTAGCCCACCGTTGGGCACTAAATGGACAACAAATAAATTGCTAACTGCGTGAAGCCTTTTCGCTAGATTAGATTCGCTTTCGAATCCAGTCGGCTAGCTGCTCTTCCGTAAGAGTCCCTTGTGCCAGTTGTAGGAAGGTCAGGTATTTCTCATCTTGATTAGCCGCAAGGTTGACGCCATTCAGCAATAGAAAAGTGCGGGCCGCTACCAGTGCGGTTCGCTTGTTGCAATCCACGAACGGATGGTTGCGCGCAATTCCATAAGCGTAGGCCGCAGCTAAGGCTGCCAAGTCTGGTGGAGGTTGAGCATAGGCCAGGACATTTTGGGGACGGGCTAACGCAGACGCAAGCAGTCCTTCATCTCTCAAGCCTTCACCTTCCGCCATGCTCTGATATTTGGCGGTGATGGATCGCCATGACCGTCTCCTCCAGAAGCCAAACGATTTGAGCAACCACGACCTATTCCGCCAGCTTCTTCAAAGCATCTCGATCCTCGCGCATCACACGCTCGGCAATCTCCACCTGTTGGGCAAACGCAGGATCATACGCCGTGAGCTGGATCCCGTTCTTCGTTTCGACAACGTAGAGGCTGTCTCCTTTTCCCACGCGCAGTCGTTCTAGTATCTCCTTGGGCAAAATCACACCAACGGAGTTTCCAACTGTTGTGACCTTCAAGACACTCATTCTTTCACCTCCACCATGGCCCGGATCGCAATTTCTAGGACCGTGCGGTATTATAACGCATGTTATAACCGTCGCATACGCCAACTTCAGTAGTCTTTTTCGATGATCCCTGGGGGTATCTTCTTCGCGCCGGCAACGCCTGGACCAGCGAAGTCGGGTCCGAGGCAAAGGTGATCACCTAATCCCCCATGAACGAGCTGCCGGAATCTTTTCCGCGAGCCCGAGCTAAAAGTTGTCGTCGCATTGAGCGACTCCTTCAGAGGTTTTAGCGTTTCAGCGCTCTCTCCCATAATTGTCCCGATAGTACCGAGCAAGGCTCTGACTCGCGGAGGCTCTGAGCTGGCAAGTTTTATCATGCGACTAAACGAGAAATCGTTCGAACGAAATAGTTCAACGATTCGGTTCACCACACCTTCCGGCGAGGAGTCGGGTATCGACCGAAGATCTCGAAGGGCGTCCAGAATGGCCCGCTCGTGATGTGTCATGTTCTTCACTTTAGGTACGACCCTGAATCGCACTCTTCGATCCGAACTAGTACGTAGTGAACTTACGTCACGATCAACAGCGAAAGTCGTTATGGGTGAGACTTGAGTAGTAAGTCCAAGAGCATTGTAAGCGGGCAAACCGCTCGCCTTCCACGCGATTCCCCGCCTATCAAGAACCGCCGCCGCTACACGTGAGGCATCTGCGGTTGTGAGTCCAAAACGTGTCTTGCGTGGTTTGTAATAGAGTCCCTTGCGCACTCGGTCAAGGCTACCTTCCTTCACCATCCGACTAAGCGCTGCAGCCACAGCCATGCCGGGTAGGGACTCAAAATCTGCATAGGTCCATAGCCTATCCGAGCCGCCCCGTTCTATCTTCTCCCTAACCGTTGTAGCAACCTTCTTACCCATCGGTCGCAATAGAGCAATTAATCGACATATATGTCAAGTTATATGCCCTATAAACTTGACACCACTTAATCCTCAATTCCTTCATCTCTGCAAGTTAAGGGTCATCTACCCCCACATTACTATGCGTCGAGCTGCGTTGGGTCGCCAAAGCCGCAGAGCAAATAGGGGCGGACAGCCTTACCTGCGGATCACAAGACATCCAAAGGAGCAGAAGAAATGAGATTCATACTTGGCGTACTCGTTGGCTACCGCATGCGAGGAGAACAGAAACGACTAATCATAGCCCTTGCGACCATAGCGTTCATTGTCTACTTAGTCTTACCGACAGTCGCCCTCTTGGCTCTCAGCATGGACGTGCACCACGGACGCCGGTCAAGACCAGTTCTAACCAGAGTTCCGGCGATCAAAGGCTTGAGTTTTGAAGACGCCAAAACCAAACTTCACGCCTCTCACTTGAACATTCGACAGTTGGCGACACGCTACGATCTTCCATTTCAGCCCGGACTAGTCATCGATCAAACTCCACAACCCGGAGAGGAAGTTGTTTACGGTTACCCCGTCGGCGTTACCATTACTAAAGCAGATTCCCATGGCCATGTGTAAGTACCCCGAAAAAACGGACCATTGAAAAGTAGAGGTTTCCGGGTGAGTATGACACCAGGAGGCCAGGATGAAGCGGAGCAAATTTAGTGAACATCAGATCATCGCGATCTTGAAGGCAGTCGAGGCGGGACGAACGGTCAAGGATGTTTGCCGCGAGCATGAAGTCAGCGAAGCAACTTACTACAAGTGGAAGTCGAAGTATGGCGGGATGGAAGCGGCTGACATTCGACGGTTGCGTGAACTGGAAGAAGAAAACCGGCAGTTAAAGCAGATCTCAGCGGAGTTGCTGCTGGAGAACCGGGCGTTGAAAGACGTGATCGCAAAAAAGCTGTAACGCCGGCGGTCAAGCGCGAACTGGTGGCGGAACTACGGCGCGACCATGGCCTGACCGAACGGCGCGCGTGCGCGGCGGTGAGTCTGCGACGATCGGTTTATCGCTATCGCAAACGACCGAACCGCGACGGCGAGATAGTTGAGCAGTTGCTGCAGTTAGCGCACCGGCGGCCCGAGGAAGGGTTTCCCAAGCTGTACAAGCGGCTGCGACGGCAAGGCCGACGGTGGGGCCACAACCGGGTGCACCGAGTGTATTGCAGCCTGAAATTGAACAAACGGCGCAAAGGCAAGCGACGCTTACCGACAAGGAATCCGATGCCGTTAGTGGTGCCCGAAGCAATGAATGAATGCTGGTCAGCCGACTTCATGAGTGACGCCTTGTGGGATGGTCGTCGCTTTCGAACTTTTAATGTCGTCGATGACTTCAACCGTGAAGCCCTGGCGATCGAAGTCGACTTCAGTTTGACGGCCGAGCGGGTGGTGCGCGAGCTTGAACGGACAGCCGCTCATCGCGGCTATCCCCTCAAGCTCAGGTTGGACAATGGTCCGGAGTTCATCGCCCTGGCGCTGGCTGAATGGGCCGAGCAGCATGACGTGACGTTGGAGTTCATCAAACCGGGCAAACCAATGCAGAATGGTTTCATTGAAAGGTTCAATCGCAGCTACCGCCAGGCGGTGCTCGACATGTACGTGTTTACAACTTTGAACGAGGTGCGTGAACAGACGGAAAAGTGGCGGAAGGAATACAACGAAGAGCGGCCACATGACGCTCTCGGCGATATGACGCCCAGAGAATATCTCTTAACCCAAAAACCCGAAATCTCTACTTATGAGTGGACCTAAAAGCGGGATACTTACAGAGGTGTCACCGAACACACGTTGGCTGTGTCCGAGAGCAAATATATTGAACTTCATCACAAATCCACCGACGTGCTCCCAAAAGAAACCAGGCGACACGCGGGCCCCGACCATAAAACTATTCTTGTGCGCCAATAAGAAGGAAGTGCGACACCTAAGCAGCTAATTCGGGATTGCTGGCGCTCTCACATCAGGATTACCGTAGAGATGCATACAACCCCAAGCGCCGGCGTTTTTATTCTCCTCGTATACTCTTTGATTTGCGACAAATACTGCGTCGGCGATTGTTGCGCCTTTCCGCATTTGGACCAAGAACTCAGGAAGCCAGATTGGTGGAATACTAATATGCATAGCCCAAAATGGTGCGACCACTGCCTGGTATCCACTACCTATTAAGGTCTTTACCACTGACAGCAACTTCTGCCGGAAGATATCCTTCTCCGCTGAACCAGAGTGACAAACAAAGAGAATAAGTACCGTGCCCAATCCAACAACACGCTCAAGATTAATGATGGATGCTTGGCTCCTAGTGAACAGTGCGTGGAACGATGAGATGTTAGCTGCGCCGTGAGCTGACACAACGTTAATGTCGCCGCTTAGTGGTTTCGCCGGGACTTCGTTAGTTGACACTTCAACATCATAGTCCTTAATGGCGTCGGACAATTTTGACCATAATAAATTGAGCGTAAAATCACCACCGCCCGTCGGAATCCATAGTTGAACCGTAAAATCCTTACGCAGAAAGACATCGTCTTCTCGACTCATGATCAGCCATTCAGCCGATGGAAGGCAGCTAAGCCTGCTCTTTCTGGAGATGAACCTACCATCAAGGTCCATGATCAAATTGTGTGGCATTGCGCTCATTAACATGTCTTTTACAAGGAGGAGAGTTCCAGCATTTGGGGCTGGTAGCTTCGCAAAACCGAGTGCATGCTCAAGCTTCCGCAAATCTTCCAATTGATCTTCTTCCAAATAGGAGGTGACCTGATTCCCTCTAACCACAGTCTCATCGAAACTGAGGTCCTTAAACTCTCGCGCCAGCCACTGATACATCGCAGAAATCGACCAATTGCGCACAATCGTAATATCTGAAAACCCTTTGCTAGTTAATGCTAGATAAAAAAGTTCACCGTCGCGAACGGTAAACCACAAACATGCCTGTTGTTCTGAGAGAGCAAGTCCGTTCCTCACGTACTCGGCGTAGTTTCGCAATCGGTTGGAATCAGTCTCATTGTTATGACGGGGTTCGCTAGTAATACGTCTGAGTGCTGCAGTGCCCTTTGGCTTAAACACCCAGGTCCGGTCAGATTTCAAAATCATTCCCAGCAAGAAGGCGTCGATGTCCTGGTAATCAAAGCCGAACTTGATCAAATGATCGGCAGTAACTAATGGACGCCTAACTTCGCTAGCGAAATCTTCGGAGCTTCTTGTGTCGCCGAGGGCGGACAACTGATCAATGTAGGTATCCTTAAGGCGACTGGAATCACCGCGAACGAGCGCTCGAAGTCGCTCTGCATCGGAGTGACCTACTACGGATTCCAAAACGGAGACGTACGGATTCAGTTCGTCTATATCAGCAGACTGACGGAATATGCTCGTCACATGATATATCGTGTTGAGTAAGGGTACGGCGATGGTCTTCCGTTCAAAAATAAACTCGCGGTTGTTAACAAGATATTCATATAAAATCGATATTGCGGAATGATCCTCATGACTGGCCAAAGTCATAAGATGCGTATTGGTTATGTCAAAGCGGTCAAAATCGTCTAGCGACATCCGGCTGAGCATAGCTTCATATAAATAGGATTCCTCATCTTTGAAGCCGGCATTTCGGTAGAGTCGCTGTAAAGAAAAGTGAAATAGCTTGAAAATAAGATTCGGCACCGACGATCTTTTTCGCAAAGCGGCGAGACATGCGTTGGCATAAATGAATGAAACGTTTATGTTGGACTGGCTATTAAAGACCTTGAATAGGTTGAAGTATCCCCACTCATTCTCACTATCGAGCAGGGAGGTAAAAAGGACTTCCTCGCCAAAATCTCGGGACAGCTGATACTCCTCCGCAACGTTCATTCTCTCAGCCACCAATGCGGTCAGTGCATAAAATAAATACAGCTGCCCAATTTGAATAGACAGAGTTCGGATGATTGCTAGTAGAATTATCGTATTTGTTATGTCGTCACGTGCCCATTGCAAACTTGCAACGTCATGTTGGACCACATCAATGAATAGTGATAAGAGAGAGGGAAGCCTCTCCGGCGGAATCTCAATCGGCGGCATCTTCAGGGACGACAACCTAACGGTATCATTGTTCTGAAGGACAAATCGAAAAATGCCAAAGAGTAAGTCCGACGGCAGGTCCTCGCCGCCTTCGTCTAAGGTGAAAGGAGTTTCCGCACTTGGCAATGAGCTTAAAGCTCTAAGTTGGAGCTGATGAAGAACATACAGATGGCTAAAAAACAGGTTGTGATACTGCTCGCTTGAATCCAACAACGCGTTTCTAATTTGGCTCGCTTCCTCGTAAGTTGCTGAGGCCAGTTCGTCAAATACTTCTAGCAGTAGCCTCTGGATTTCATCGTCATGAATGTCTGGTTCGAATAGTTGTGAGCGAGTGAGGAGGAATCTAATCCGTTCTAAACGCTGTGCGCTATTCATCGCGAGGATCCTTCGTGGTAGTGAGATTTACCTGACCGGGTAAACATTCGTGTCGAAGTAATGTAGACGAGTGTGAGTAGAACTGGAGCTTTATCCGATCATGACGCGAGTGTGAGACTTCTCTGGAGATCGTTCCTTTGCGGAAATTCGGACTTCGACACTGTGACCCAGGCGATTGAGAACAGCGAACAAGCGATCCGCTGAAAAGCCAGAGAGCTGTCCGCGTAGAAGTCGCGATACCTTCGGCTGATCGAGAGCTGTCCGTTCAGCCGCCTGCGATTGAGTCCAGCCTTTCTTCTCGATTAGCTGAGCGATCTTGGTTGCTAACTTTGCTTTCAAAAGGCGCTCTTCCGCGTCCTGGAAACCTACATCGGCAAAGACATTGCCGCTGCTTCTCTCAACCTTCTCACTGCTTGCATTGGGTTTTCGAACCTTCGTTGACTTGGCCTTTGCTTTCATCTGTCGCGTCCTCTCCCTGTTTGCCGCATCTTGTAGTCTTCTTCCGCAATCTTTAACCGTCGCTTGATGAGATCAATATCTGGTTTTGGTGTGGCGATGCCTTTCTTCGATTTCTTCTGAAAAGCATGGAGCACATACAACAACTCCGAAAACTTTACAGTGTAAACGGCTCGGTAGGTGTCGGTCTGATGGTTCTCGACTATCTCCAGAACGCCTGCGCTGCCAAATCCTGCCAGTGGCTTCGCTGAAGGAGCTTTCCGCCCAACCTGGGCTTGATACAACGCGTAGCCGATAACATCCTTCGCTTCAGCCGGAAACGATTTAAGGTCCTTCCGTGATGAGCCGATCCAAACAATACTCTTGACATTTGGAGGCTCGCTCACAGTGGTAAGTATGCCGCATCTGGCATATTCGGATCAAATGTGGGGCTGTGGAATGCGATGGCAGTCTAACACTCACGCTTTGTAGTGACTTGACTAATCCCACAAGCATTAACTATACGTAACATGATTCCTAGCATGTAAGACCGTATTTTGGTCTTGTGGCTGGTGTTTAGCCAGCCCGGAAATATTGATAGAGATTTGACCCCTCGCTTCGCTGCGCTGCGCTCGGGGCCGCTCACAGTAGGAGTCACCTTGTCTTGGCTTGAACATCCTGCCTATATCAATATCCGCGAACGCCTCATTCGCTATCTGAGATCGGATAAATATCGATTTCGGGCCTTGGAGCCAGTGGTTTTCCTTTGTGGCGCTGCAAACAGCGCCCCGAGGGATGCACTGCGCGACTATTTGCGACGACACTTTCCCGAGATCTCATTGTTCTACGCAGAGCAAGTTTGGATGCGAATTGTTCCTTCTGCGGGAGCTAATGCCCTTGAGATGGAGGATTATCTCGGTCAGCTTGCGGATATTTTAGTGATCATCGTTGAAAGCCCCGGCACTTTTACTGAGCTGGGTGCTTTTTCCCTTAGTGAACCACTAAGGAAGAAGTTACTTCCCATTCTCGATAGTCGGTTCCGCAACCCGAATTCGTTTATCGAAACGGGACCTGCTCAGTGGATCGGCCAAGATTCGTTGTTTAGACCGCCTATTTACGTAAACCATTCACGAATCCTCGAATGTGTCGCCGAGCTGGAAGATCGACTTGGAAGAATTCCAAAACCTAAAACAACAAGGAATTCGAAGATCTCTTCACACAGCCCTAAGCATCTGGTTTTTTTCATATGTGATCTCGTGGCCGTCATCGGCCCGGCGACAAGTGCTGTGATTGAGTATTATATACGAAGCATCGTTCCGGGGATTTCTTCTAGTCAGGGATACATACTCTGGTCAGTCTCGGGGCTTCGGTGGATCTAATTCGGCAGGTTCAGTTACGGCTGAATGGAACGAATGATATCTTTTTTTACCGTACCGCTGACGAGGCACTTACACGACCGTTCCATCATAAGAGATTCTTGGATTTGCCTTCCAGAAGAGCCGATCATCTCGAAGTCCTTCAGTCGATTCCTGAAGCAAGCCAGGCCTTACAGCAACTGAGGGCATTCCTGTGATTGCGGAGCGGCTATCTCACGATCTTGCACTACCTGTGGCGTTCGTGCGCAGCATGGCTAGAACTGCCTCCTATGAGTACAAGAGCTACACCATACCGAAACGCACGGGCGGCGTAAGAACGATATGCCATCCGTCGCGTCGCTTGAAAGCCCTTCAGAGGTGGGTGCTCGCAAACGTGATCGAAGCGCTTCCTATCATGATGTCGCTATGGCCTACCGAAAAGGAAGGTCCACGATGAATAACGCCCAGCGGCACGTAGGAAGCAATTTTCTATTGCGACTGGATTTTTCAAATTTCTTTGAGTCAATAACGTCGGCAGATCTGCAAGCCTATGTTGCGGACAGGCCTCACCTTTTTGTCGGTTGGGCCACAGGCGATATAGACTTTTTTTGCGGCGTCGTTTTCAGGAATGATATCTTGACTATAGGCGCACCAACGTCACCCGCGCTCTCAAACGTAATTTGCTTTGACTTGGATCAGGCGATCCAGAATTACTGCCAAGTTAGAGATATTGTCTATACACGATATGCGGACGATCTTTTCTTCTCAACTCGAACGCCTAATATTCTTTCTAACCTAGAAGATGAGGTCGCTCGGATATGTAGATCTCTAAGATTTCCAGCCAGACTCGAAATTAACGTAGCCAAGACTCGTCACTCATCAAAAAGTCGAGTACGCCGGGTTACTGGTCTCGTGCTTGGTAGCGATGAGCGGCCTTATGTTGGAAGATCGTTGAAGAGAAAGATTCGCTCTCAAATCCACCATCTTGAACGACTCAACCCGACGGAACGATCATCGTTAGCGGGGCTCATCGCTTACGTAGTTGGATACGATCCGAATTTCATGAACAGCTTGATAAACAAATATGGACTCGAACGAATCCGTGAAGCGCAGTTGTCTAGTTGACCCTATTGCTTGCAATTCTGGCGGCACGGCGTTGCTGAATTGTGTCACACTATGGTCACGTGACTCGATGAAAATCGATGTCAAAGCATGTCAATTGGTGCAAAGGCGGAAGTGCTCTGTAACGGCGGCAAGTTGTAATGAAAGGTAAAGTTGTGTGTCTCGATCTCACAAACTGCAAAAACCAAAGGGCGCTTTCATAACCCCAAGGTCGGCGATTCGATCCCGTCTCACGTTTCGCTTTGTCACGCCGTGTCACATCATCCGCAGTCGGACGATTTAATCCGTAAGCATCGTCATTACAAAGCCGCCCAAACAATGCAAAGCCACTTATTCTTCAGGTGAAGCATCTATCTCGCCGAAGAAGGACTTCAATGGTTCGGGCATGCAGTTAGAGGGCATAGCTCAGATGTTCGGGCGAAAGATCTGTCAAGACTCTCCAGTATTTAGCCTCGTCAGGTCGATTTGTTTCGAGCCAACGTCTCTCAGTCTGCGTTAGCGGAATCGTGACATAAAGTATCTTCCAAGAATAGTCGCGACCGTTGCAAAGCCCTCTCCTGCTTACGAAGAAGTTTAGCCTTATTATTCTCACCACGTTTCTCAGCAACTTTGCGTGCAACGCATGTAACCAAGCCCAGCTTGTTTTGAAGATCCTTACGCTTGGCAGCACTGACGAGCGACTGCCAGTCTAGATCCGGATAACTTTAGTAATAGCCAAGGCAAAGCCTCAGCAACACGACTCTCAAGATGTTTGGCACTTAATGCTGAAAGTAAAACTTCCCCAGGATTCTTTTTGCGCTTTGACTTAAGGTATGCAAACCCCGGATATCCTAGAGATGCGAGGTCCGTAGCGAGAGTGTTCGCATCCTGGGGTTGAACGCTTTCCCAGCTTGTTTCTACTGGCAGCGTTGACGCAGACAATCCAAATGCAGTCGCGGCTTTGCGAGCCAATTTCTCGGGCACTCGGTCGCAGCCCCTTCTCCATTAGAGAAAGGTAAGGCTGAGACACACCAAGCCTGGAGGCGGCATCCTTTTGAGTCCAACCTTTTTGTTCCCTACCCAATTTGAGGTTTTTTCCTATCATATCAACCTTCGGCTCAGATAATATTACAACTGTTGTAATATTTCAAGTCGGTGATTCCAGCACGGACATCCTCAGTTGTAGGACTTATCTGGACAAACTCCGGGAGCGCTAATGGTGAGCGGTAAATCACCGAGGTTAGACAGGGAGTCAAAGCCGGTGTGTGGGACACCGCAATAGCCGGTGCAGAGCGAATGACAGAGAGCTTGCAAGGCCAAATCGGAAAGCCGAAACAGTCAATAGGCGTTTCAAGGGTTTGCGAGTAGCCGGAGCGCCTTTCCCTGGCAGCGGCGATGCGGCCCATTTTTAGGCAAGCGTGAGAAGTAGTGCATACTGAAGAAAAACTTAGGGAGGATCTTGCAATGCCATTGTCACAAGCTCAGGAGCAAGCACTGTCCGATCACCTATCGCGCAACCAGTTAACGTGTGTGTGCGGTAAATCCGACTGGGAGTTTGGTGATAAACAACTGCCAATCGCAGACCTTGATGTAACAGGGCGGACGATTCAACCGAGTAGAGAGTTCGTGGAAGTTACCTGCCGTTCTTGCAATCACGCAGAAGCCGTAGATTGTGAGAAGGCGGGCATACCTCCAGTCTAAAACGAATTCACACGAAATGGATCACGACGCTTTGATTCCCAGAGGGGGACTCGAAGTATAAAAACAAATCCTTGCGCTAGACAGACTTAGATACGTATAGGCCGTCCTGATGGACAAGTAAGGTACAAACGGAGTGCGTACGGTGCGGATAGTGCGGGCATTAATTGGACACTGAAGTGAAAACTATGAGGTTTTTCGAGGGAAAACTTGGAGGTATGGTGCCGAAGGGGGGACTCGAACCCCCACGAGTCGCCTCACACGGCCCTCAACCGTGCGCGTCTGCCAGTTCCGCCACTTCGGCCCAAGTTGTCAGAGAACGTTCAAGCTAATCAGTGAGGCGGTAACGAACTTCTGCGCCTGATTCTCCTAAACTATTTTGTCGGCGAAGCCGCCTGAGTTGCCGCTGGTGAATTTGCTGTCGCCGGTGAACCATCAGGCACTACAGTCGCTGGAGCGACAGGCGTTGCCGGCGATGCGACTGGCGCCGGCGTGGGTGTAGCATCCGGTTCCTGTCCCTGCAATACTGACTGCGAGCCGGTCACACCCGGCAGCGAAAGCGTCAGCGCGATGAGCATGAATGCCGCAGCAGCGCCAATTGTGATTTTCGAGAGTATGCTCGCGGTCCCTCGCGGACCAAACGCCGTGCTCGAAACGTTACTCGAAAAGAGGTCGCCCGCGCCCGATTTGCCTGGCTGCAACAAGATCACTACGACGAGCACGATGCACGCCAGTATAAAAGCTCCGTATAAGGTGTAAGTTAACAATTCAACTCCTACGAGTACGACCGAGTTTGCTGTTCAGTCTTTATTAAACTCTTAATGCCGAAAATCAGACAGGAATGTCTGCCTTACTTGTAATTCACAATTTGAGCAAAGCTCTCGGCTTTCAAACTCGCTCCGCCGACAAGCGCGCCGTCAATGTCTGGTTGCGACATCAATCCTGCAATGTTGTCGGGCTTCACCGAGCCGCCGTAGAGAATTCTTAAATCGTTGGCCGCCTGATCTGAGTACCTCTCCATGAAAACGCGCCGGATAAACGCGTGCATTTCCTGCGCTTGCTCCGGCGACGCTGTACGTCCCGTACCGATGGCCCAAACAGGCTCGTAAGCAACGATGATACGGTCGAGGTCTGAGGCTGTCAACCCGCTGAGTCCGCCGGCCAATTGACCGCCGACAACGGCTTCGGCGGTTCCCTGTTCGCGTTGTTCCAGACTTTCGCCGACGCAGAGGATGACATCAAAACCACTCGCGAGCGCAGCGGCGCACTTTCGATTAACCATCGAATCGGTCTCGGAATAAATCTGCCGCCGTTCCGAATGGCCGACGATTACGAACGACGCACCAGCGTCGCGCAGCATTCCGGCGGTCACCTCGCCGGTATGAGCGCCTTCCTCAACTTCAGTGGAACAACTCTGACCCGCTACCTTGATGTTCGAACCCTCGAGACGATCAACCACCGTCTTTATCGCGGTAAAAACCGGCGCGATGATCACCTCGCAGTGGTTCGCATTCGCAACCAGAGGCTTCAAGGCGAGCGCAGTGTCAACTGACTCGCCAATCGTTTTGTACATCTTCCAGTTTCCGGCAATTACAGGTTTACGCATGGCTGGGATCGAAAACAATTACTCTCCACGAATTCGATTGATGGGTGGATATTAGCAAAGCTATGCGATTACGAGAAATCCAGGCACAACGGTTGGAGTCTACCGCCAACTGCGTGGGAGGGCAGTTCCGTGACAGTCCATCAGATTGCTAGAAAATAAACTTGAAACCGAGTTGAAATTGGCGGCTGTCTTGCGAGGTTGATTGATTACGTGCTTTGAAATCGGGGAGCGCGCCGATTAATTCGCCGGTAGAAGGATTTGTGGTGACCGTGACGTTGGTAAATTGGACGATGCTATTGATATTGAAAAGATTGACGAATTCGCCGAAGACTTCGAGCCGGTAACGCTCGGTGAAATTAATGAAACGCGAGTAGCTGAGGCGATCGCAGTGTCCACCCCTTCGCCGAAGGTCTGATACCTCTTCGAGTTTCGGCGATTGCAGTTTTTTCTATGCTTTAGAAACTAACACTCAGCCTCCTCAAGTCGAACAGCCGTTGAATCCAAATCTCGAGAGCGATTGATTCATTTATCAATAGAACACGTGCTTAATCAAAAGAGGACTGTCATAATGATTTAGCCAGGAGCTGCTGAACTACTAGTTAAACGCGAGGACTACGAAGGAGATCAGGATGAAAGGCTTTATCTTAACTTTGCTGACTTGCGCAATGATTCTGTTCGTGAGCAACCGTGTATTTTGCCAGGGGAACTTAGCCGAAACGCGACTGACGGCTGAAAGCAGCGGCTACAGTCTTACAGTGCCGACGGGATTCAAAGCCCAAGAAAGTGATGAAGGGTTCGCTCTGGTTAACACGTCGCAGACCGTCGTTATAGTGGTCAAGGGCCATGATTTTCAGACGATGGCCGAGTTCGATGCTCAAGCTAATCTGGAACGCGATGGCCTTACTCCAATCGGAAAAGTTCAGGATATCGGAAAAAGCGGAAAGCATTTTCGCGTCTCTAAAAAAACCCAACAGGGCCTTGGTATCGTCGATACCTTCGTGATGTTTTCACCCTTCGGGGGTGGTACCCTGGTCGTCGCAATTTGTGAGAGCGCGAATCATGAAGAAGGTTTCCAAGCGGGATTACGGGTTGCTAATAGTGTAGCGTTTACTAAACGCCAGCCCTCTAGTGCTGAGACCCAATGGCAGTCCCTGCTTCGCGGCAAACACCTGCTTTATCTATATACAGCCAATGGCTTCAGCGAACGAAGGGACATTTACCTGTGCCCTTCTGGTGAGTTTTATTTCCACAGCGATACATTGAGTAATTCAAGCACTGGAAGCGGAGTACTCGCTTCAAATTCCGATGGGCGTTGGAGAATTTCAGCGCGCGGTGCAGTGACGTTGGTCCTTCAATTTAACAACGGCAGGATAAACGAATACAAAATCACGCGTCGACAAGCTACCAACGAAATGGGACTCAACGGCGATCGATATTTTGTGCAAACGCAGAATAAGTGCCGGTAGAATGGGAACGACATCCCACTGGTTGTCAGTAGCGAGGATTGTTGCTTTGTGCTCGGTTTGAGTTACTTAATTTGGAGGCAGCTACGCGTACGCTTTCCACGGTGCAAACTGACGCGATCGAAGTTCAGATCGAAAATTTATTTATCCGCCAATGCGGCAACGCCAGGCAATTCTTCGCCCGCCAGGAACTCCAGCGTCGCGCCGCCGCCGGTGGAGATATGTGTAATACGATCCGCGACACCTGCCTGAGTAATCGCAGCCACTGAATCGCCGCCGCCAACGATCACAGTGGCACCGCGATCTGCAGCTTCGGCCACCGCCTTCGCAATTCCGATCGTGCCTTCGTTGAAAGGAGGCTCTTCAAAAACTCCCATTGGTCCATTCCAGATGATTGTCCGGGCGTCGTTTAGAGCGCGTGCGAAATGGGAAACTGTCTCCACGCCAATGTCCATTCCTGCGTGGCCGGCATTTGTAAACTCAATGGGGATAGTCTTGGCAACGATCTTGTCACCCTTGATCGGCTCATAGCTATCCACGACCTGATGATCTGTCGGCAGAAACAACTCAACCCCCTCAGCCTCGGCGCGTTTCTTCACCGCCAGAGCGGTATCGAGCTTGTCGTTTTCCACGAGGGACTTTCCCACTGTAAAGCCTTCTGCCTTGAAGAATGTATAGGCCATCGCCCCGCCGATGAGAAGCTTGTCCACCTTCCGGTCGATAAGCGCATTGATTACCGGAATCTTGTCGGAGACTTTAGCGCCGCCCAGGATGGCGACAAATGGATGTTCAGGATCACTAATGACGCGGCCCAGGTATTCCAACTCTTTCTGCATCAACAAACCTGCCGCTGCCTTCTCAACGTGTTTAGTGATGCCGGCAGTCGAAGCGTGCGCGCGATGCGCTGCACCGAAAGCATCGTTTACGTAGAAGTCGCATAGAGACGCCAACTGCTTTGCGAATGCATCGTCGTTCTTTTCTTCTTCGGGATGAAAGCGAAGGTTCTCGAGCAGCAACACATCACCGTCACTCATGGACGCGACTTTCTCCCTGACCTCGTCACCGACACAATCTTCCGAGAATCCCACCGGTTTCCCGATCAAGGTCGTCAAATGCTCGGCGACAGGTCGCAGGCTGTACTTATCGACACGTTCTCCCTTTGGGCGTCCAAGGTGTGACGCAAGAATCACCCGCGCGCCCTGCTCAACGGCATGATTGATGGTTGGCAGCGCGGCGCGGATCCGGGTGTCGTCGTCGACTTTGCCGTCTTTCAAAGGCACGTTGAAGTCAACCCGAACAAACACACGCTTGCCGGCCAGGTCGAGATCCTTGATGGAGAGTTTATTCATAACGTGCAGTGGGCAGTTTCAGTGTGCGGCAAGCGTTAGGAAAACTGCTGACTGACGAGCCGGCCACTCGGTGACAACGAGGTTAAAGTCCTTTGGCCGCGATGTACTTAACGAGGTCGCGGACGCGACACGAATAGCCCCACTCGTTGTCGTACCATGACAGGACTTTAATCAGATGACCGTTGATCACCTTCGTATACTCAGCGTCTACAATTGAAGAGTTTGAGTTGCGTTTGAAGTCAATCGAGACGAGAGGTTCTTCGGAGAACGCAAGGATTCCATCAAGTTCCTCGTTGGCGGCATCTTTCAGCGCTCGATTGACTTCTTCGGTGGTCGTCTCCTTCTCTACTTCCATCACGACATCAACGAGGGAAACATTTGGCGTAGGCACCCGAACGGAGATGCCGTCAAACTTTCCTTTCAGGTCGGGCAGCACGAGGGCGACTGCTTTAGCGGCGCCGGTGGACGTGGGAATCATCGAGAGAGCGGCGGCGCGAGCGCGACGCAGATCTTTATGCGGCAGATCGAGCAGTTGTTGATCGTTTGTATAAGAATGGATCGTGGTCATCTGGGCCGAGCGAATTCCAAACTTCTCGTGAATCACTTTGGCCACGGGAGCCAGGCAGTTTGTCGTGCAGGACGCATTGGAGATGATGTGATGAGCGGCAGGATCGTAATTCTGTTCGTTGACTCCGAGGACGATCGTGATGTCTTCATTCTTCGCCGGCGCTGAAATGATGACCTTCTTAACGGACCCGCGGAGATGTTTCTTCGCGTCTTCAGCTTTGGTGAATATCCCGGTCGATTCAATGACGATCTCCGCGCCCACTGATTCCCAATCGATGGCCGCAGGGTCCCGTTGCGAGAAGACCCGAAACTCGTCTTTCCCCACTTTAATCCCATTTTCAGTAGTCGTAATCTCATTATCGAGATTTCCGAGCACCGAATCGTATTTCAGGAGATATGCGAGGGTCTTCGTGTCCGTTAGATCATTGACGGCCACGAAATCGATATCCGGATCACCGAGCGAGGTGCGTAAGATGTTGCGACCAATGCGACCAAAACCGTTGATGCCAACCTTCACCGCCATTGCTTATTGCCCTCCAGAGGATTATTCAGACTGCTAATCTTGTGTTTGCCAATCACCGGCACACGCGTTTGTCGACCTTGGCCTGCGCTGGACCGGGCAGTCGACGGCTTCGCGACTGAGTTAAAGGCCACGTGCCGCGGAGCCACGAGGATCAAAACTTGCTGGGATTAAAGAAGTCCAAAGATTATGCGGCGTAGCTTTGAGTGTCAAGCGAGCATCGACTGAACGTTTTCACCTGAGGTTAACGTCCGCGGAACTGGAATAACCAAGACTGCGGGGTGCTCATTAATGGGATCTTTATGAAACCGAGTTGCACCCATGAGCGTAGTAAAGACTTGATCGCACGGGACTATTTTGCTAACAGTTCGTATCGTTTGCCCTCGTTAACTTAAAGCATTACTGAAGGAGCCTGGTTTAATGTTCATTCGTCGGTTTCGAAATATGTCTGCCGCGCTACTGTCAGGCGCGCTGCTCTTTGTCGCTGCGGGAACAGCGTTTGCGCAGGCACCAGCTCCCAGTCCCCGGCCAGATTCACCCACGCGCGCTCCCGGCACACAGACGCAGAACCCGACGAGCGCTCCGGGCACACAGCGGCCTCCGGCCCAAACTCCTCCAGGCGCACCAGCAGTGCCGGGGGTGACGACCACGACTCTGCAAACACCGGCTGCCGCGCCATCGCCTACGCCACCGGTAGCACCAACAGATTTACCTCCGGACGCACAAATTATCGAGACGCCGCTGGTGGAGCCACCTGAGCCGAAGTTTCCTCTTCAGGAACAGCGGCCGCTGCCCCCCATGCCAAACATGACTCGTCTCGGCGTGACCGGCGATAACACGATTACTTTGTCTCTTAACGACGCGATCAAGCGTGCGCTTGAGAACAACAACGAAATCGAAGTGGCGCGCGACGACGTTCGCTTCGCGGAGACCCAGCTGCGTTCGCTTGAGGGCATTTACGATCCGATTTTTAGTTTTACGCCCCAACTCGACAAGAGAATTACCCCCCAGCAGAGTTCTCTCGGCGGCGCCGGCAGCAGCGGCACGACCACGAGCACCACTTATTCGTTTACTCCGTCAGTCAATAAGTCGTTCAGTCGCGGCGGCGGAAACTACAATCTCAATTTTGAGAACAACCACACCAGCACCAGTTCGAGCTTTAGCTTCATCAACCCGTTTTATTCCTCAAACTTGTCGCTTTCTTTCAACCAGCCGCTCCTGCGGAATCGATCAATCGATAACAGCCGCCGGCAGATACGAATTCAGAAGAAACGGCTGGAGCAATCAGACGCAGACTTTCGCCAGCGCACAATTGAAGTTATCGCGCTGGTCCAGCGCGCATATTGGGAACTTGGCTTTGCCCTGCGCGACCAACAGAATCAACTCGCCAACCTGACCCTTTCACGCGAGAACCTGCGTCGGGTGGAAGCGCAGATTGCGGTGGGAACCAAGGCTCCGCTCGAACGCGCGGAAGTGCAAACCGAATTAGCTAATCGTGAATCGTCTCTGCTGGTCTCGGTGCAAAACGTTTCCATTGCCGAAAACAACTTGAAGCAGCTGATTTTCAAAGATTCGAGCGCGCCGGAATGGTCCGCACAACTAACCCCCACGGACAGTCCGAGTTTTGATGACCGTCCTGTCAATCTCAACGACGCTTTGAAAGAGGCGCGAGACAACAGGCCGGAATTGCGCAGATTGCGGCTTCAGAACGAAATCAACAAAATCGATATTCAATATTTTAAAAACCAAACAAAGCCGCAGATCGACTTACAGTCGACTCTTGCTACCACTGGTCTCGCCGGGAAGGATGTCTCAGGAGCGCCACCGGCAGGAACACCAATCCCCATCATCGGGAACAATCCGGACACAAACGCGAGCGCATTCCTGTTACAGCAGATTCGAGACATTCAAACTCGCGCGATGTTTCCAATCGCCAACGTCCCTACCACTCTTTCTCCCGGAGGTCCGCCATCGGATCTGATTGGCGGGTTCGGGAAAGACTTGAGCAATCTCTTTGGTTTCAAGACCCGAAACGTGACCATCGGACTGGCGATTCAAATTCCCTTCAAAAACAAGACCGCCGAGGCCAACCTCGCCGGAGCCCGGATTCAAACCGATCAACTCGAAGCTTCGCTGCGCGCGCAGGACCAGGCAATTGAAGTGGACGTCCGCAACGCAGCTCAATCTGTCGAAACCTCGCGACGCCGGGTTTTGGCCGCCCGCGAAGCACGCACGAATGCGGAGTTACAACTCGAAGGCGAGCAACGACTTTACCAGGTTGGCCGCTCAACAACTTTCATTCTTTTCCAGCGTGAGAACGCGTTAACCAACGCGAAGAATCTCGAACTCCGCGCGGAGACTGATTACAACAAAGCGCTCGCGGATTTGCAGCGCGCCACCTCCACGACACTTCGCGCGAACAACGTGATCGTCGACACTCCCACTCCGTAAGGGCGAGGCAGGGCATCCTGCGTAGAATGTGTTCTAGTTAGAGCGCCAGGTGCATCAGGCATTTGGCGCTTTTGCTTTGTCAGCCAAACTGTTAGTTTGCGTTTCTTTAAAGCTCACCTTAGATTGATTTTTGCCGAGAGGTCGTCTGATAGTTGGGTGTTCTTAGCGCGACAATTTGCCTGAAGCGATGATTCCGATGAAGATCTCCGCCACCATCATTACCCTGAATGAAGCAGCTAATATTCGGGCGGCGTGCGAATCCATTGCCTGGGCCGATGAGATTGTCGTGGTTGATTCGGGTTCGACCGACGACACTCGTGAGATTGCTGAGAGTTGCGGCGCGAGGGTGCTGATACGCGAGTGGACTGGTTTTGCCGCGCAAAAACAGTTTGCAGTTGAGCAGGCAGCCCACGAATGGATTTGCAGCCTTGATGCCGATGAACGTATATCACCGGAGCTCGCGGCGGAAATCGCAGCATTGAAGCAAGGATCGAAAAGTCTAGCGGACGGCTACTTGATCCCGCGACGTTCGTTTTATCAGGGCCGCTGGATTAAAGGCGGTGGATGGTACCCCGATTCGCAGTTGCGACTCTTCAGGAAGTCGGCAGGCCGATGGGAACCACGGCTCATTCATGAATCGATGAAGATGAATACCCAGGCGCGTATCGAGAAACTTTCCCAAGACATCTTTCACTACAGTGTTCGTGATGCGGCACATCATCACCAAATGATCGGTGAACGTTATGCACCCCTGGCCGCCGAACAGATGTTGGTCGAGGGTCGCACCACTTCGCCTCTCAAGATTGCCGTCGCAGCGCCCTCCGCTTTCATCCGCAGCTTCATTCTCAAAGGCGGCTTTCGCGACGGTGTCGCCGGGCTGAGCATTGCCAGTTTTGCTGCGCATCACGCTTTTCTCAAACACATAATGCTTTGGGAGAAGCAGAATGCGGACGGCGAGCGGCGGTAAGACGATCGGCGTGGATGTGTCAGTCGCTCATGTGAGTTGTTTAGGATGTTGGAAGTCAACTATTTTCTGATTAAGTCAATAGCGAGACTAATAACTCGCGCGCTCTGACTACCTGCAAATCTCCTATGACAACTGACCACCGACAACTGCCCACCGATTAAGATACAATGCCTGACGATGCATCTTTCCCCGGCCACCATCATCCCCGACCTGAACTTAATTCCTCTGCCTTTCATTTGCTTAATCGTCGGCGTGTTCGGCGCGATTATCGGCAGTTTCCTTAACGTCGTCATTCACCGTCTGCCGCGCGAGGAGTCGATAGTCTTTCCCAACTCCCGTTGTCCCTCGTGCGAAACATCTATCGCTTTTTACGACAACGTGCCGGTGCTGAGTTATTTGTTGCTGGGCGGACGTTGCCGCTCGTGCAAGGTGCACATCTCGGCGCGGTACCCGGCGGTTGAGGCTCTGACCGGGCTGCTCTGGGCCGCTGTAGTTTGGCGCGATGGTCTAACTTTCGCCCTGCCTTTCGATCTGGTATTCGTCACTGCCCTGGTCGCCCTGATCTTCATCGACGCCGAGCACATGATTCTGCCAAACGCGATCACCTATCCCGGGATCGTGTTTTCACTGAGTGCCCGAATCGCCATTCCCTACCTGATGAACGCGCCTTACTTCGACGATTTACCTATGCTGATGGAGGGCGCCCTTGCGGGCATGCCACTTTGGGCTGCGTCGCTTATCGGCGGCGTCGTCGGCGCGCTTGTCGGCGGTGGTTCTCTTTGGCTCATGGGATGGGCCTGGCAACGCTTACGCGGGGTCGAGGCAATGGGACTCGGCGACGTCAAGATGATGTTCATGGTGGGCGCGTATCTGGGTTGGCGACTAACTATTCTCACGATATTCTTTGGGGCACTTTCAGGATCAGTAATCGGCATCCTCATTACCCTGCGCGAAGGGCGTCGAGACCTCCAGAGTCTGCTGCCATACGGCGTGTATCTCGGCATCGGCTCAATCGTCGCATTGTTCTTTGGCTCCAGGATCGTCAACTGGTACGTGGGATTTTACTGACAGCCTGCTCATCGCGGCTGGTCCACCGTCCATCGCTATTTTAATGCGCGGAAACCGTTACCAATTCGGGCTCACTCTGCTGACATCATTTTTCCTGTTGGCAACGCTTTTCGCCGTTCTTCTCTACGCGTTTACGCCGCCTACTCCGGCCACGCGCGGTCCAATTCTGCTGGCCGCGTTCGTCGCCATACTCCTTGGTAGTCTGGTTTGCATTCTTTTCCTCTTGCGCTGGCTTCTCCGTCCTTACCGGCAACTGGTGGGAGAAGCAGAAAAAGCAACGCGAGGCGTAACCACCTTCAAGTCGAAAGACGAAGGCGAGTTTGTCCTGGAAACCTTTCAATCGGTAGTGGCCCAGCTCCAGGAGCAACGGAAGGCGCTCGAACAACTCAGCGCTCAGGCCAGCAAGCGCGCCGATTCGGCCGAGCGATTTAGTGAACGCATCGTGGCGAGTGTGCCGTCAGGGCTGATCGCATTTGATGGCAGCGGCCGCTCGATGGTCATCAACGCTCCCGGCCGCGCCCTGCTTGAAGTTGACGGTGCCGCGCTCGGCCAACCAGTCGCTTCGCTGCTCAAGGGAATTCCTCAACTCGCAGAACTTGTAGAGGATTGCCTGCAAACCGGAAAGCTCTACCGCCGCGAGGAAATAGAAGCGTCCACTGCCGACAATCAACAGCGCAAGCTGGGCGCGACGGTGGCGCCGATTGATCTCGCCGGCGGCGATGGGCAACGCGGCGCCGTTTGCATGTTGACTGACATCACGGAAGTTTCGCTCCTGCGCGAGCAGGTCGCGCTGAAGAATAATCTGGAAAGTCTGGGCGAAATGTCGGCGGGGTTAGCGCATGAGTTCAAAAACGCCATCGCAACGCTTCACGGTTACGTTCAACTCCTGCAAAACCTGGAAATGAACGAGACAGGTCGGGCGACGGCATCGTCGCTATTAAACGAAGTGAGAAATCTGTCGGAGATGGTGACGGCGTTTCTAAACTTTGCCCGCCCACAGCCGCTGCAACTCGATGAGGTGGTGCTGAACGATCTGATTAACGACTGCGGCTCCGAACTCGCCCCCATTTTCAAGGATCGAGCAGTAGCGCTATCCGTTAATGTGAGCGCCGGCGCCCGGTCAACAGATGGTCCTATTCAAATCCGGGCCGACGAACGAATGCTGCGTCAGGCGTTGATCAATCTTATTCGTAACGCGGTCGAAGCAATCCCGGATCAGAAAGGCGAACGACGGGTCACCGTTCAGCTCTCACGTGAACGCGATCCCGCCGGACGGGAATTGGCCTTGATGGAAATCGCAGATACCGGCACTGGAATTCCGACTGCCGACCTTCAACGAATTTTCATTCCTTTCTTTACCACCAAGCCGACCGGACATGGTGTCGGACTCGCGCTGGCGCATCGGGTAATAACTCAACACGGCGGTTCCCTCTCCGCAGCCAACTCACCGGCGGGCGGTGCGGTTTTTACCGCGCGCCTGCCGGTATGAAAGAAGGCCGGTGGCGAATGCTCTTTCACACTCGCAACCGGCCCCAGTATCAAACTCGTTAAGTTCTGGATTACGTAATCGTCGTCGACTGCTTGCGTCGCCGGCTGCGCAACTTCGCAGCAATACCGGTTATGCCACTACCGAGCAGAAGGAGAGTTGCCGGCTCGGGGATCGCTTCGGTCTCTTGCCGGCCGGTAATTCCAGCGGTCAACTTTGCTGACTGTCCCGACTCCACGAACAAATCCACGAGGGTCAAACTAAAGGATCCTGAGGTATTGCCGTCCGAGAAGGTAAACGCCTGCGGGGTGTTATCGAAATTCACATTCACGCCGCCCTGGTTAACATTAGGTGACACGGTCCCCGTGATCACGGCTGTATAGGTCGCCCCTTGTCCCCCGGCGATGCCGAGCGGCGAAGTGAACGTGATGTTTAAATTGAAAAGTCCACTCACAAACATTCCGGGCGCGGTGCTCAAAGAAAAGGTGCCGAGGCTATTTGCGCCACTCAGAGCGCCGACTCCCAAAAACGTAGTGCCGGTGAAGGAATTGTTGCCGACGAAGTTCAGGAAAGGCGCGGTAGTTGCGCCGGTCGTCGAACCCGAAATGGTAACTTCGTCAGCTAGTGCTTGCCCCTGGGCGAGAAACAAAACCGCAACGAAGGCGGTGCCCATCAAAAATGATTTAAACAAACCTTTTAGTTGAGAATTCATGGTAACTCCTCGTCAGCCTTGAAAAACGGACAGTTTCGGGAAGGTTGATCAGGAAGCGGGGCAAGAGCTGGAGCTGAACAACTATCTGGTAACGGATGCGTGTAGGAACAATAAACTGCCAATCAAAATTCGATTCCAGAAACTTTGCTGAGGGCGGCGCGGAATTGTTTGGAGACTGCAAGGCGGCCTCTCATGACTGGGGTTAGCCCTCGCCAGGTTTCAATCGTCCCAAACTAGTTCGTTCAGGGACTGGGAGTTGCTTTTACCCCGGAGTTCAGAGTTAGGAGGGCGATTTCCGGGGGAACTCGAAATCTGACCGGAAATACGCTGGTTCCAATTCCGGTGGTGACGAACATGTGTTTCCCCTCCTCCTGAATGTGCCCCGCGGCGTATCGCTGACCGAATTCAGATGGCACAATTCGCCTGCCAAGCAACGGGAGATTCACCTGCCCGCCGTGAGTATGCCCGGCCAGGGTGAGCACGAAAGTCGTGGGGAAACGAGGCAAAATATCGGGATTATGAGTCATGGCAATCGCCGGCTCGCCGCTGGGAATTTTCTTGGCCGTGCCCTCGATATCGTCGCTGAGACTCCAGGCGTCGGCTATTCCGACAATCCAGAATGGTGCACCGTTCTTCTCAAGTCTCACCACGTCGTTATCGACCACGCGGATTCCACGGCTCTCAAATGCAAGGCGCGTCTTACTTACGTCGTACCACCAATCGTGATTACCCAACACTGCGTAGACTCCAAACGGCGCCTCTAGCTTCCTGAGAATCTCGGCGATCTTCTCCGGCGGCATTTGGGCTGAGTGCCAACTGTCGCGAACCATGTAGTCCCCCAACAGCACAATTACGTCTGGACTCAACGCGTTTGTGCGATCCACTACCTGACGCAACTTGTCTTCATTTATGAAAGGCGAACCGGCATGGATATCGGAGATTGCGGCGATCCTCAGGCCATCAAGGCTCTGCGGCCATACAGACATGGTGATCGTTTGCTCGTTGATGATGAGACTGCTGGGCTCAATCGCGAAAGCCCACAAGCCCAGGAAAGCAATTACACCGGCCAGAAATGCCGCGATGATGCGGCGTCGGTTAAGTAATGGAGGCAATCAGTTATCCAACCAGGTGAAATGGACTTTTACGCCCCAAGCTGATCAAGCGCCGACCCCGCTCGGAAAGTATTCGCGCCAGCGGCGATCAACCAAGTGACCGATGTCGTCGCGCACTTCCAATTCAGCCGGGAACCCTGGCTTGGTGCGAGCGTCGATGACGATGGGACCGCGATACGTGAGATGGTGGCGCACCACCGTCGTCTGGGCGGCGTAGATATCTGCGGCCGGTTCAAAACGCGTCCAGGTGGCCCAAAGAAAGCTTGCGACTGAACTCGCGACCGCGGCATCATCATGCAAAACAACCAGGGGCCAATCGGCAACGGCCTGATCTCGCGCCAAACGCGCGCCCAACTCCTCATCGTCCGCATAGCCGGTGCCGGACACAACCAGGCAACCTCCGCAAAGGACTTCTGCTTTCTTTATTCCCTGCGGCAACCCGCGTCGAAACTCCCGTGGCAGTTCGCGCACAGCGTCTCCAAGTCCGAGCATGATCGCCTTGCTGCCTTCGTTGACCTTGCCGCTGGTATAGTCGAGCGTGTCCATCGAAACGTTGGAAAAAATAAAGAGATCGGTTTCCGGATTGAACCGCTCCAGGATATGTTCGAGCAACGCGGGAAAATTCTTCAAGTCCTGCGGGTGATCAGTAAGCAGCAAAAACTTGGTGAGCGATAACTGGCCTTCGCCGAGAATGCGAAAACCAGATACGAGCGCCTCGCGCCCGTAACGTTCCTTTACCACGGCCGCACCCAGTGAATGAAATCCGGTTTCCCCGTAGGTCCATAGATCTCGAACGCCAGGCATGACGAGGGGAAATAGTGGCGACAACAACTGCTGTAGATAGTCGCCGATGAAGAAATCTTCCTGCCGCGGTTTCCCGACTACGGTCGCCGGATAGATGGCGTCGCGCCGGTGAAAGACGGCGTCCACATTAAATATCGGATACTCGTGTTCGAGCGAATAGTATCCATAGTGATCGCCAAACGGTCCTTCGAGCCGTCGTTTTTCCGGCGGCGCGTGCCCAACCAAAACGAACTCCGCTTCGGCTGCCAGACGATGTGGATGCCCAAGCGGGTTCCTGGTCGTCTTCAGTTTTCCGCCAGCCAATAGTGAGGCGAGCATCAGCTCCGGCACGTCCTCCGGTAAAGGTGCAATAGCGGCGAGGATCAAAGCCGGTGGACCACCCAGAACAACCGAAACCGGCAGCGGTTGGCTCAACCGTTCAGCTTCGTGGTAGTGAAATCCGCCGCCCTTTTGAATCTGCCAGTGCAGGCCGGTCGTGTGAGCGTCGTAAACCTGCATCCGATAGATGCCAAGATTGTGTTTCTTCGTGACCGGATGCTCGGTATAAACAAGCGGCAGCGTGATAAACGGCCCGCCGTCTTCCTGCCAGGTCGTGAGCACCGGCAACTGATCAAGCCGCGCGGGCCGATCAATCACCTGCTTGACTGGCGCCCGACCCGTATTTTTGGTTCCCAGCTTTAGCAACTCCAGGCCGAGGCTGCGGTGTTTCCAAAGTTGGGATGGGCGCGGCGGCAGCAGTGATTCGGCAACCTCAACCAGCTCGTGGACAATTGCTTCCGGTTTTGGGCCGAAGGCCAGATCAATACGGCGTTTCGTGCCGAAAAGATTGGTTACTACTGGAAAACGGCTTCCCTTCACTCTCTGGAAAAGGAGCGCGGGGCCTGCGCGATCGATAACGCGGCGGTGAACTTCGGCGAGCTCGAGATAGGGGTCAACCTCGGATTCGATTGTAACGATCTCGTTTTCCCGGCGTAGCAGATCGAGAAATGTGCGAAGGTTGGGATGCATGTTAACGGGAGAGGCAGTATAACGCGGCCCGATGGATGAGGGTAGCGAGGCGTATCTTGCGGGCTCAGCTGATTCGTTGCGAGCTTTACGGTTAGCGGCAATTTCCTGCGCTCGAAGTTTGCGAACTTAAGTCGCAGATTCACGCAAAGGGACGACTCGAAGCGACGAGCTCGTCCACTGTCGGAATAGCTTTTAGTTAGCCGCCTGCTTTTTTCTTAGGAGCGCACTGTTCAGATCCAGTTCCGCTACCGGAATCACTTCCGCCTGCGGATACTGCTTCTTTAATGCGGGCAGGAAATCTTTCGCGTTTCCAACAATGATGATGTTGGTTTCCTTTGGACCAAGACGCGCCGCGGCAAAGCGTTGCAGGTCTGCCGCTTTAATCGACTCGACATTCCCGAGGTAGCTGTTCATTTCCTGGAAGCCGATGCCATGGATCGCGAGTGAGCCCACTTGTGCCACCAGGCCTGCGGCCGTTTCGAGATTTCGCGCAAAGTTTCCGGCGACCACGGCCTTCCGCGGAACCATTTCAACTTCCGGAACAGCCTCGGTTGAAAGCCGGGAAATCTCGCCCATTAGCAAATTCGCTACCAGGGCAGCAGAAGGATTTTTAGTTTGGGCCGACGCTGAGAACGGACCAATCTGTCGCCGCGCATCCAGAGAGCTCCCCGCGCCATAGCTCAAACCTTGCTTAATGCGAATTTCCTGATTCAAGCGACCCGAATAACCGCTCAACACCGAGTTTGCCACGATGCCGGTGAAGTAGTCCGCTTCCCGGCGCGTGATCCCGAGCCTTGCCACCAGCACAGCTGCCTGTCCTGCGTCCGGTTTGTCCACCACCACCACCCTGGCTGAACTCGCAGTCGGAACCTGGGCCATTGCGGGTGTGGACAACGGACTCGCGGGCTTTTTCCAGTCGCCGAAATATTGCTGGGCAAATCGAAAGGCGGTCGCCGGTTTGATCTGGCCGCCCAACACCAGGATCGCATTGTCCGGGCGGTAGTAACGCTGGTGAAATTGCACCAGGTCATTGCGGCCGATGCGAGCAATCGACTCTGTGGTGCCGAACAACGGTTTGCCGTATGGCGTATCGCCGAAGACAACCCTCGCCGCCACGTATTGGGCAATGCTGCCCGGATCACCAAGCTCGACCGTGAGGTCGTCAATCGTCTGCTGTCGCAAGCGCTCAATCTCGTCTTCCTTAAAAGTAGGACGGCGAACTACGTCCGAAAGAATTTCGAGGGCTGGTCCAATCTTCGACGAAATAACGTTTACTCCGACTCTCGATGAATCCCAACGACCGATTGACTCGAGTGAACCACCTAGCGCCTCTACTGCTTCGGCGATCTCGGTTGCCGAGCGCTTGTCCGTTCCTTTCGTAATCAAATTCGCCACCAGGTTAGCCAGCCCAGCAAGCTCGGCCGGGTCAGCTTCGGCGCCGTTTTTGACAAAGAGTTGCCCGGAAACCAGCGGCGATCCGGCGCGTTCAATGACAATAACGCGCAAGCCATTCGCAAGCGTCTTCTCAACCGGTTTGGGAAACTGAACCGAACGCGGCTGCGCCGGCGGAGGAGGAGTGGACGATGGAGTCTGGGCGGCAATCAAAGCCGGGGTTAATAGAAACGCCGCGATCACCAAAAGCTGTATCGCCGAAATTTGACTGTTAAGCCTGAAACGATTCATTGAGCCTGCCCTCCAGCCCGATTCATCGAGTTCTGTTTGATGTCGACTTTTGCTGGTTCGGGCAGGTAGGTAATCACCAGCCGATTTGCATCAGTAAAATACTTTTTCATCACTCGTTGCACGTCGGCGGCGGTAACCGATTGGAGTTTACCCAGGTCCGTGTTTACCCGATTCGGATCTCCCAACAAGACCGCGGCTGATCCCAGGGCAAGCGCTTTGCCGTTACTCGTTTCGCGCTGCCGCAATTCATTGGTGACGAGCTGATTCTTTGCTTTGTCGAGTTCAGCGGCTGATACCGCAGCGTCCTGCATTCGCTTGATCTCGGCCAGCAAGGCACGTTCGCCATCTTCAGGCTTCTTGCCTCCGGCCAGCACTACATTGAAATAGAAAAGGCCGGCGTCTTCGCGCAGATCCGGCGTCGCGTCAGCGCTTTGCGCCACCTGTTGATCGTAGATAAGCGAACGGTAAAGCCGCGACGATTCACCCTCTGAAAGAATTGTTGCCGCCACTCGCAGCGGCTCCGCATCCGCGCTGCGTTCGGGCGCTGCCAAATAGCTGAAGGCAATTGCCGGGAATGGCACATTGGCCGCGTGATGCGTGATCCGTCTTTCGGCCTTGCGTTCGGGTTCCTTGATTTCCACCCGGGGCAGAGGAATCGACGGTTTTGGAATGGAAGCGAAGTATTTGTTGACCCATGCGTTTAGTTGCTTCGGATCAAAATCACCCGCGACCACCAGCGTGGCGTTATCCGGACGGTAATAAGTCTTGTGAAATGCCCGCACGTCTTCAATTGACGCCGCGTCCAGATCCTCAATACTACCGATCGTCGGCCGTTTGTAAGGGTGACTTATGAACGACTGCTGCTCAATCAAATACTCGAGCATCCCGTAGGGAGGCGCGAGGTAACTTTGGCGAAACTCCTCCTGGACTACACTTCGTTCCGACTTGAAATTTGGCTCGTCGACCGTCAGCCCGGAAAGCCGATCGGCTTCAGCCCAGAGAAGGGTTTCCAAATAATTTGACGGCACGACCTCGTAATAGACAGTCACATCGGGATTCGTAAACGCATTGTTGAAGCCGCCGACGTCCTCTGTTAGCCGATCCATCATTTCCGATTTCATGTTTTTCGTCGCCTTGAACATGATGTGTTCGAACAGGTGAGCAAAGCCGCTCCGTCCGGCTGGATCATCTTTCGAACCCACGTGATACCAAACCTGGATGGCCACGGTCGGACTTGTGTTGTCCACCGCGCTCAACACCCGCAAGCCGTTTGGCAGCGTTCGATCTTCAAACTTTATCCGCGGCATTGCGACTCTGCCGCCCTGCGCCCTGGCTATTTGGCGCAAAAGCAAACGAGGCGAAAATCAGGGCCAGCATGAAACAGAAATTAGGCTTTAGCGATTTCATTAATGACTCCAAAAGACCATGAGGGTGACTACGAGGATTTTGATGACCGAACCCGGTGCGTCCATCAATCAAAATCCAGCGGATTGCGATAAGGTTTATCCTTGTCCTTCTCCGCTCGCTTCATTGCCTCCTGAAACTTCTCTTCCAGGATGCGATCGCGATCCTTCATCGAGTTGAGTTCCTGGGCGAAGATCTGTTCGCGAACCTGCTTCTGCTTGTCGAGCCCCTTTACCATCTCGTCAAACGACGCCAACGGTTTAGTTTTTTCGTCGTGCGAAATAATCGAACCCGTTTGTGAATCAACGATCAGCGTCGCTTCGCAACAAGGACAAATGATAGTGAATCGGGCGGTGTCTGCCATGGCCGGGCTCCTTAAAAAAACAGCACTTCGCGATTAATGGTACTGGTGCAGTTTGGTTGATTCCTTGCGGCTCCTGGCGAGACCTTTGCGGCTTTTGCGTTAAAACCTAAGTCAGGGACCGCAAGGTTCGCGAAGCAAAAGCGAAAAGTTAGGCACCCGAAACCTCATTTTTCAAAATGCACCAGTAACCGATTAATGAGTTTTCGACTCAGGAGTATAACACCGTCTTTGAGCGGCTTCACTGAGGCACCGACGAGGAACCATAAGCTCAGTAGGCATGCGAAAAGGGGGCGGCGTCGGCGCCTCCCCTCCCGCATCAAACAACAGTTTCGTTAAGGTGTGACTGCTTTCTTGATCGCCGAGCCGGTCTTTTTAGCGCCTTCGACCGTTTTCTCGCCAACTTTCTTGGCGCCCTCGCCAACCTTCTTCGCGCCGTCAGCTGTCTTGTCGCCAAGGTCTTCAAGTTTGTCTCCGGCTTCCGCCACGCCGTCCTTCGACTTTTCAGCAACCCAGCCCGCGGCATCGGCTATCTTGTCACCGGTAACTTCTAACGCATCGCCTACATCGTTCACTTCTTTCGTTTCGCCCGACGCTGAATAAGCGCGCACGGTGCGGCGGCCATCCGCATTCGTTGTCACTACCACTCGCGACACGCGTGGATTGTTCCTGAAGACCCTCGTTTCGGTCTTTACTCCAGATGCGTCAGTGGTGGTCGTAATCTCCGAACCGTCAGCCGCGGTCCGCGTCGTCGTTTGAGCGATAGTCGCGTTGGCATTCGCATTGGCATTTACATTATCCGTTGTACTGCACCCGGCGCCGGCAGCACCCAAAACCGCAATTGCAAAAATCGTCAAGAGCTTGTTACTCACGTTAAGATCCTCCAGATATGATTTGTCTTTGATGGGGGAATGGGCAAGCAACGTGCCCAACCTGCAAAGTGAACTAAACCCGTCTGTATGGGCCAAACACCAGTGTGTTTGGCGAATCGCCGATAAAAGCATACGGCGCCTCTAAGCGGGCGTTCACTTACCGTACGCCGGAAGGGTAGCGAAATTTACCCCCGAGCTGTCGATTTTAGGCTAATATCCCCCGCAGTATTCAAACACCATTAGTTAACTTTCCAAGGAGCATAACAATGCATCTTCCTGGTTCCCTGGCCCTGGCTCTTCAATCGATCGATCCGGCAGATAATTCAATGATGATCATTATCATCGCGGTTGTCGTGATCCTATTATTTATCGTCGCGATTGTGGTCATCGGATTGGCAATCTTTTTTATCTCCCGCAAGCGAAAAAAGGCGCAGGTCGAGTCGGGGTTTTCGGCGGCAAGTTCACCGGTATCTTCAGGCTACGCTGCCGTGCCGCAGCCTGAACTGGACCCGCTTCCCATTGAAGCTCCCACTTACGCTGAACCGCTGCCAACTGAGGTGGAATCAGACAACATGCCCTTGCCGTCATCTCCCGACGTAGCTTCCCCACCCGCCGTCGAAGAGCTCGAGTTTGATCCCACCCGAACAGTTGCGATTATTCGTCAAGAGGAAGCCGTCACAATCGACTTCGGATCAATACATTTTACTTCGGGCGTATTGGCTGGTGAGCGTTTCCCGGTCGACCCTGAAGGAGTTTACATCGGACGCGAGAGCACACTGTCGCAGATTGTGGTTTCAGATCCGAGAATCTCAAAACGCCATTTGTGGATCGGGGTACGCGATGGTCAGGTGAAAGTGATCGATGAAGGTTCACGCAACGGAACGTTTGTAAATGATCCGAAGTCGGAACGCGTCACCGAAACGACATTAAATCCCGGCGACACTGTCATTATGGGTGAGTCAGACGTCGCGCGCTTTGAATACAATATGTGACGACCGGGCTAGAGGAACAACTCTCTTCATGTGCTGGTTCGTTTTTTGGAGCGGGCGACGGGACTCGAACCCGCAACCCTCAGCTTGGGAAGCTGATGCGCTACCATTGCGCCACACCCGCTCAACGGGGAGGATCAAACCTGAAACGGCTCGATAACTTTATATCTGTCTGAATGCCTCCGAGCTCAGAAGATAGTGAAGCCAGTAATAACTGTCAACGAACCGAGAGTTCTAGACGTGGGTCACTTTGGGCTGAATAGTCGACTTCCTATGGTAGCGTAGGCGCCCCCACCCGCAGGCGGCGAAGAAATTCATTTGGTGGAAAACGGCTCGTGTTTGCGCACTCGAGTGCGGGCGAGGGCGCCCGCCGGTCCCTGCAAGAGCTGCCCTCAACGCCGAACCTTGAATTTCAAAATTGCCCCACCTCTGGATTTCTGTCTGAAATCCTCACTACTTATTGTGTTCTTCCACCAGATCGTTCCAGCGGCCCTGAGCCTTGAGAATGATTTCGATAACTTCGCGAACCGCACCGCGCCCGCCTTCGGCTCGAGTCACATAGTGCGCAGCCAACCGAGTTTCCGCAGTTGCGTCTGCCACAGCAAAGGCAAGCTCTGAACGTTTCATCAGCGGAATATCAGGGAGATCATCACCGACGAAAGCGACTTCGTCTTCATCGACACCGGCCGCGCGAAGTATCTCTTCAAACGCCTGTTTCTTGTTTGCGTCACCCTGCCGCACAAACTCAATGCCCAGTTCACGCGCTCGTCTTTCCACCGAAGACGATGACCGGCCACTAATGATCCCCGATCTGAGACCGGCCCGGTGTAGCAGTGTCAGACCCAATCCATCATGGGTGTTGAAGCATTTTTGCTCGCCTTCGTTATCCAGAAGCCAAAGCCGGCCATCAGTTAATACCCCATCGCAATCCATCAAGAGCAGCTTGATGCGTGATGCCCGTCGTTCAATTGAAGCAGAGTCTTCCATGAAATCGTAGAACAGGCATTCCCGCCTGTCGCTGCACTAACCTGGCATCTCTACAACCCAAGGTTGACAGCCAGAATGACTGTTTTACCTAACTTCAAACAGGTCGATGCCCGCCAAACGCCAGATACCGTCAACTCGCGCGATGAGCAGCACAGCGGTGCCGGCTTGTTGCCGCCCCAACTCCTTCGTGTCAATGCTCACATCTGCGGCCACCAGATTTGCTTCCAGAGCTTCGGTGCGCAGAATTTTCGTCTGCCAGATGTCCGGCTGGGTCCCGACCACGCCAGAAATAAACCGAACCAATTCCCCCGGCACCACCCGGGTTTGCAAATCAACTTTTTTCCCACCAACTATCGCCTGGTCTAACTGCGAGACGAAGGTGCGGATCGCCGGATCCACCTGCAACGTCTTGGCGGCTGCTTCCGCTCGAATTCGACCGGCTCGCGCCATCAACGACGACGCATACTCAGCGTCCGCCCGCACGCCCTCGTTGAACCGTTTAGCTGCATCAACCGGCTGACCCTTCTTTAAATTAATTTCACCGAGCCCAATATTGGCCCAGGCCAGCGTGCCCGGATTTGGCAAAGGATCTTCTAAAGCTGCCTGAAATAGCTTCTCCGCTTCAGAGTCGCGATTCTGACCAAGTAGGGCTCGCGCGAGGATGATTCGAGCCTCCTGCATAAGCGGAGTACTCGCCAGTATCTCGCGGGCGACTGACTCTGCCTTGACAAAGTCCTGCGCGCCAAAATGGCGGGCTGCGTCGCTGATTCCCTCTTGCACATCTCTGACCCGAGGCATACGATCGTTTGCATAATCCAACTGCGGGTAAAGTTTCTCCGGATCAATTTCCAAACTGACAATCCTGGACGTCGTTTTGAGGACAGCCTCACCAAAATTCCGCGCGGGCACCGTCGCCTCGACCGCAAGCTGTTCGCCGGTCGCGGTGGTGGCCCTTACGGTGGTAACCACGTCGCTCGACCCCAGATTTCTCAGAGCCGCAACCCATTCACCTCCGCGTTGCTGCGGCATCCCAATCATCAGGTCCAGATCCGTTACCTGATCCATCTGTTGTTCTAAAAGTGTCTTGATTCGGTCCCCACCCCGTTCGGCTAAAACGCCGCGAACTGCCGACAGGGTGATTTCCTTTCCCGGCTGGGCCAACGATTTCAAGGAACCAAGAAATGCATCGCGTCCCATTTTTTGTTCGACGAGCCGCCAAACCATCGAACCCTTGTTTGGGACCGAACTGAAATAGGTATTGTCGAGCGGTGTAACGCGCGCCAGTGGGCCATCCTTTTTCGCCACTGTGCTGTAAGCCAGGCGCTGGCGCAAAAGCTCTTCGCTGGCAGCGTTTTTACCAAACTGTTTTTCAATAAATAATGTAGCCAGGTAGCGCGGCAACGCATCTCTCAACAAGCCACCGCCTTCGCCACGAACTGCCGACTGCCCGCCAATCCAGAGACGAGAAATCGACTCGGCCACAAGCCTCGCAGTCGATGAATCAATCTTCGCCCGGCGAAAAGCCCCGGCTTCGATCAGGACAGTGCCGCCCTCGCTGAATCCTGAGCCCCGTCTCACGGATATGAGACGAACTGGAACTTCGGGACTCGGACCCAACAGACCGGCGAAAAAGGCGCGCGCGTTTCCAGCTAGCGCGATGAGTGCCTCGCCCTGCTTTTTTTCTTCGGCGGAAGCTCCACGCGGCAGAAAGGCCGAAATGTTTTTGCCTTCACCCGCACCTTCCAACTTCTCCCAATCACCCTGAACAAAGAACGGCTGCGAGCTCAGCGATTGCTCATAAACGGTTTGACCGGCGGAGTTGCTCTTTTCAATTCCGGAACTCAGTACATTAGAGCTGTTGACTACCAGCCGAACGGGAGCACTGTCAGCCCCGCGCACGGTAAACGGCGTGTTAGGTGCTGGATACCAGAAGGAAAGCGGCAGGAACTGCGAACTGACCGGTGAAATCGCTGCCAGGCCGGTGTTGCTTTCGACAGGAAAACTGTAAGTAATATTCAGTACAGCGGAACCGTTTGCCGGGACGGACACGGGAAGGGTGACCGTCACTCGCTGTAAATTGCTGGAACTTTCCGGCAACGACCGAAAATTTGCACTTGCGCCCCCGACCGTGACGGCCTTAACCACCGCCTTGGCGTTCAGGCGAAAGGTAAATGAAAGTCCGACCCCTCTTCCGACGTTGGTGCCGCTGAGGATAGCGACCACGCTCAAATTACGTTCTGCCTGCTGAACGTTTGCCGTTACATCAAAACTTGTGATCTGCCAGGCGGCCCGTGCTTCCTCTTGCGCGGAAGCTAACGGCGCAAACAATCCTATCGCGACGAGTAATAGAGTAGTTGCCAGTATTCTCTTCATGTATGAATTCAGTTTGGTTGTTTCGGTGAACTACTGACCCGCGTGCACACTCTTGGTATTGCGCACCAGCTCATGTATATCGCGCAAACTTATTAACAGCGCTTCCATTCGCTCAAGCGGGAGCGCGTTTGGCCCGTCTGACGGCGCGCGCGAAGGCAACTCATGCACTTCCATAAAAACCGCATCCACTCCGCATGCAACTCCAGCCCGTGCGAGCGGTTCGATGTATTCCGACTGTCCGCCCGTTGCATGTCCAAGCCCGCCGGGAAGCTGAAGTGAATGAGTCACATCGAAAACAACCGGAACTCCAAACTCACGCATGATCGGAAACGAACGCATGTCTACAACGAGGTTATTGTAACCAAAACTAACTCCGCGCTCAGTGAGCATCAGTTTCTCACATCCGGCAGCCCGCACTTTATCCACAATGTTCCCGGCATCCTGCGGCGCAAGAAACTGTCCTTTCTTGATGTTTACTGCCCTTCCCGAACGTGCCGCAGCCAACACCAGATCCGTCTGCCGGCAAAGGAATGCCGGAATCTGCAAAATGTCTGCGACTTCGGCAACTGGTCCGACCTGCGAAACGTCATGAATGTCGGTAACTACAGGAACGTCGAGCTCTTCTTTGATTCGCCGCAGGACTTTAAGACCCGCTTCCATCCCCAGCCCGCGAAAACTTTTCACCGATGACCGGTTTGCCTTGTCAAATGACGATTTATAAACGAAGTCGAGTCCGGCCTGACGCGCGCGCGTGGCACACTCGCGCGCCATCATTAGCGCATGCTCTTCCGACTCGATCACGCAAGGGCCGGCAATGATCGTCAGCCTGCCGTCGCCAAACGAAGTATTGGCGACCCTAAATGATTTTATTTGGGCGTTTGTCATTATTCCACGGACCCTAAAATGGATTAAAAATCTTCTTAACGCCTTTCTTAACTTTGCTGCCAAATGATTCACCGCGCTGTGGCTTCGGCTTGGCCGGCCGGCGTGCTTCACGTTTTTTGGTCGGCGAAGGTGATGGGGTTGGCGACGGCGAAGGTTCAAGTACCGGGGTTGCGCTCGGATCAGGTGTTGGCCCAACAATGGCATTTGGCCCCACCGATGCGTTTCTTGATCGCACAACCAGGCCAGCTCCGGTTAATAACACTGCCGCAATGATCATCATCACAACCAGAAGTTGTTTCTTGGATTTATAGCGAATGAGCGGCACTGAGACTTTCGGAAATGTGTGGCCTTCAACCGCGCGTCTAGCCAGTGGGCCAGAGCCGTTTGGCCGAGTCGGATGCTGAGCTGAGGTAACCACCGTGACCTCGCTGACCTCGGAGTTACTGGCGCGCTGTTCCCGCAAACGCGAAATATCGACAATCAATCGACCGGAGGGGGATTCGGTGCCGACGTTTCGCAGGGCTTCAATGTCTGGCCCGCTGGTTAGGGCGGCATGTTCCAATCCCAGTCGCTCAGCTGTCTCCAGTAATTCCCTGCGAAACTCGGCTGCATTCGCGGGTCGCTCTTCCGGCTTCTTTTCCAAGGCCCGGAGAACGAGCTTTTCTAAAGCCTGCGGGATCGACGAAACAAACTCGGTGGGACTCCGAGGCATTTGGGTGGTGTGCTTCATCGCAATTGAGAGAGGAGTCGAGCCACTGAATGGCACCGTGCCGGTCAGCAGTTCATAAAAGATGACTCCGAGACTGTAAACATCCGCGGCGGGCGTGAGGTCTGCACCATCACACTGCTCGGGCGACATGTAACGCGGCGTGCCAATCATCGCGCCAACTTGCGTCAGTGTCTTGTGGTCCTCATCCTCAACAGAATCGGCCGCGAGCTTGGCGATGCCGAAGTCCAACACTTTAACCACCGCCGGCACATCAGGATGCTGAACAATGAAGATGTTGGCTGGTTTAAGATCGCGGTGAATCACGCCGGCCTCGTGGGCTGCGGCGACCGCCGCCGACACCTGAAGCATCAGCGAAACAACCCGCGCGGTGTCCAAAGGCGCTTCCTTTGCCAGCACTTCCCGCAACGTGCGTCCTTCGAGCAACTCCATCACCAGGTAGACGTAGCCATCCTGCGATTGCCCGAAGTCGGTGACCGTCACGGCATTGGTGTGTTGGAGACGGCCGGCAGCTTTCGCCTCACGACGGAACCTCGTGCGCGCTGCTTCGTCTTCAACAAAACGGGGATTCAGAACTTTAACCGCGACCGGACGGTCGATCAGTAGGTGACGCGCACGATATACGGTACCCATGCCGCCTATGCCGAGCCGCGACTCAAGCCGGTACTTCTCATCCAGCGTGTGTCCAATGAGGGGATCGATAGGCGTATCAACGCCGACGGTGGAATCAGCCTGAAGTGGCGTCTTGTCCTCCGGACAGATCTCCAGATCGGACGAATACCGCCTGCCGCATGTTGGACAATGGAGCATATTAACTAATCTGCAATTTGAGAGAGCGACGGTATTATCGCCTAAAGGTGAGCAGGAGCGTTAGTGAGCAGTTGTCAATCTCCCGATTCAATTCATCAGTATTGCTATCCGCGTCGCGTCGCAGCGGATCAAGCGCGAGAGAAATTATCCCTTAGTCGGCGCTGGTCGCGGCAGCGCGTTCGGGAATAATAAATTCCGGTTCGGCGCTCTTGTCCATTGACGTTTCGTTCTGGAGCCGATTTTCATAAGCGGCCCGAACGAATGACGAAAACAGAGGATGAGCATCTAAGGGTTTCGATTTGTACTCGGGGTGAAACTGGCAACTTAGAAACCAGGGATGCTGCTCTCGAGGAAGCTCTACCATCTCCACAAATTTTCCGTCGGGGGATACACCGCTGAACACCAGGCCGGCTTTCTCGAGTCGGTCGCGATAAGCGGGATTAAATTCGTAGCGATGTCGGTGACGTTCACTAATTTCCTCGGCCCCATAGATTTCATGGGCCAGCGACCCTGAAGTGAGATTGCAGGGCCACGCACCGAGGCGCATCGTGCCGCCGAGCTCATCAACGTCAATGAGATCGCGAAGCTTGAAGATCACCGGATCCGGATTGTTGCCGTCAAACTCAGTTGAGTCAGCTTCTTTCAAGCCACAAACGTTTTGGGCAAACTCGATACAGGCGGTCTGCATGCCCAGACAGATACCAAAGAAGGGCGTGTTGCTCTTGCGCGCATAGGTGATTGCGCGGATCATCCCGGCTACCCCTCGCTTGCCAAAACCTCCGGGGACGAGGATCGCATCGAAATCGCGCAGGCGAGATTCATAATCGTCATCCATTAGCCCTTCGGATTCGATCCACTTCACGCTGACGCGAACCTTGTTTGCCACGCCCCCATGAGTCAACGCTTCGCGCAGGGATTTGTAGGAGTCTTCAAGTTCTACGTATTTGCCGACTATCGCAATTGAGGTTTCTCCGCCGGCCGGTTCGCGCACCGTTCCCACCAGGTCTCGCCATTCCGAAAGATCTGACTGCGAAGCCCGCGCCCCAAAACCAAGTTGCGTAACAATCAGTTCATCGAGACCCTGTTCGTGAAACGCCAGCGGGACTTCGTAGATCGTGTCCACATCCTGAGCGCTGACCACCGCCGACTCTTTCACGTTACAGAACAGCGCGATCTTCGAACGCAGATCGTAAGACAACGGTCTATCCGAGCGACACAATAGAATATCGGGGGCGATACCTATCTCGCGGAGCTCGCGCACGGAGTGTTGCGTCGGCTTTGTCTTCAACTCCCCGGCGGCGGCGATAAACGGGACGAGCGTCACATGAACAAACAGTGTGTTGCCGGCGCCTTCTTCATTCCCCATTTGGCGAATTGCTTCCAGAAACGGCAGGGACTCGATATCGCCCACAGTCCCGCCGATTTCCACGATGATGCAATCCGGATTGTCCTTTTCGGCGACTGCCCGGACGGCTTCCTTAATTTCATTCGTGACATGAGGGATAACTTGAATTGTCTTCCCGAGATAGTCGCCGCGCCGTTCCTTTTCGATTACTGAGAGATAAATGCGGCCGGTGGTCCAGTTGTTCGCCTTGGACAATGAGGCATGCGTGAATCTCTCGTAGTGACCCAAATCCAGATCTGTTTCTGCGCCGTCGTCAGTCACGAAAACTTCACCGTGTTGAAACGGCGACATCGTTCCTGGATCGACATTGATGTATGGATCCAGCTTGATCAATGAAACGCTGAGGCCGCGCGCTTCCAGAAGGCAGCCGATTGAAGATGCCGCCAGACCTTTTCCCAAACTGGAAACCACGCCGCCGGTTACAAAAATGTATTTTGTCATGATTGCCTTTCTCAAAGGACCAGTATGCTCCTGTCCAATCTACCCCGACCTCTGGCTCAAGATATTGAAGGTCTGTCCATTTGTTTCGTCTCTGCCGTGTCTGGTGCCTTCTTCAGACCGGCTGCCCCGGCTTCATCGCCATCGCCTTTCGCCTGCTCTGCATCAAAGCGCCCTTCCTTGAAATCCTCCTGGGATTCAATTGCTTTCTTAGCAGCGGGGTCGAGAATCTTCTGAAGGCCGGTGAACCCTGCACTCAGCATTCCCGGCGCTTCGTGCGCGCGCTTTTCAAACTCTTCGACTGAAATCTCGTAAGGCTTTGTCAACTGCCACAATCCGAAGAGCGCGCAGAGAATCAAAAACCCAATTATTACTAATCCAATCCAGTCGGTCATGAACTATTGATGTCAAGTTTTAAGTCTCGAGCTGTTTAGGTTCAGGCCTGAAACTCGACACTAACAAACTCGGAGCTCGAAACTATGCCTCTAACCCGGTCCAGATCCGCCCGTGAGTCAACCCCAATCGACTTGGCGCTCGACTCGATTGCTTTGATCCGCACGCCGTGCTCAAGCGCTCGCAATTGTTCCAGCGATTCCATCCGCTCAAGTTCGCTTTGTGGCCAGGCAGCAAATGCCAGCAGCACCTCACGCCGGTAAACGTACAATCCGGTGTGCTTGCGAAAGGTTCTCAGCAATCCCGGCTCGTTGACTAACGCTGATTCAACGCTTCCATGCGTTCTGACAGCTTCGCGCGGATACGGAACCAGCGAGCGCGAGAAGTAAAGTGCGTTCTCATTCTCGTCCACTACAATTTTTACTACATCGGGATTACCAGCGTCTGCCGCAGAGTCAATTGGCTCCCAGGTAGTTACAATCCCGACTTCATCACTTTCTTTCAAGTTACTCATCAACTCGCCGCCCATGATTGCGACCGCGCGCGAAATCGTTTCCGGCGAAATCAAAGGCTCATCCCCTTGCACGTTAACGATAATCTCCGCGTCGTCGAGCGACTTTGCAACTTCAGCGATCCGGTCTGTGCCGCTCTGGTGATGCCGCGACGTAAGCACGCCTTCAAACCCGGCGGACTCAACCGCATCGACGATCCGCTGATCGTCGGTAGCAATGATGACGCGGGACACGTTGGCGGCGGCCAGGGCGCGCTCAGCAACCCAACAAATCATTGCTTTTCCGGCAATTTCAAGTAGAGCTTTGCCGGGCAGACGAACAGAATCGTAGCGAGCGGGGATAATTGCGACTGACTTTATTTTGGGGTTGTGCGGAGGATTTGAGCCCGTGTGATTCACGGGGTAACAGCTTACTTCGCGCATCATCGGGTGTCAACGCGAAGAAGCGTATCAAGCTCAACTCGAAACTGCGTCTCGAACTAGAACGCTCCAGCAGGATTGCGAGCGCCCCGTTTGTCGTCAACTGCGTATTTCAAACCGTCGGCCAGGATTACTTGCGGGTATGGGGATTGTTTAGTTGCGCGGGCAGGTCTTCTCGTTACGAAATGAAAGTTGAATGCGCTTTAGTCACGGCCGCTGCTGCGCGCCGCTGATGCGGACGCTACATAACTGTGTCGAGCGCGCACTACGAAGTTTGTTGAGCGCGTTCGCACCTTAATGTCACGCTTCTCGCCGGCCTGCACCTGGCCTTTGGGATAATACCCAAGACTGTATTGCCGGCCGAGTTCTTCGGTGATTGCGGCGAATGCCTGGGGAACGTCGGAAAGGCTCTCTGCCTTATGTAAGCGCCCACCAGTTTTGTTCGCCAGCACTTCGAGGTAAGTGGCGCCCACCCCGTACTCTTTCAACATCCTTGCTTCAACGTGCGCGCGAGCCTTGGGATTAACAATCTGGCTCAACCGCGCCGGCAAGTCCGGCCGGGTGTTGTACTGCACGGTATAAACCACCACGTCGGTCTCTCCGGCGTCGCGCAGCGTTTGCTTGTAGGACCCTTTCTTACTTCCCCCGTCCACTCCATCCGTAAAAAGCACGATGGCTTTGCGTCCGGTGAATGCGGCCATACGCTGGTTGAGGACAAAATTCACGGTATCGTAGAGCAACGTGCCGTCGTTCAGAGCATTAAGGACCAGCTTTTTCTGACGTAATTCTCGCAGGGTCACCGCTTCAGTGAGTACATTTATCTTGCCGTCAAACGTAACCAGGAGAAGACGATCGTTTGGACGAAGACGCTTGATGAATTCATTGGCCGCAGCGCGGATAGCCTGAAGGCGCATGTGTGTCGAGCCACTCACGTCGAGCAGTAGCGCGACGGTGAAAGGCTGTTCAACTGAGGCGAAGTAGGCCAGATCCTGTTCAACTCCGTTCTCAAAAAGGCGGAAGTCTTCTTTTCGCAGGTTTCCGATGTAACGGCCGGTTCGGTCCATAACTTCCGCCGGCACGGTGATTAAATTTGTGCTTACCCGAACTGTGTCATTCTCGTCAAATTCAGCTTGCGCTTCGGTTATGGGACTGGCCGCCGGGGTAGTTGCGGTTTTATGAGCCGGCCGAAGTTTGGGCGCTACCAGAACGTTTGGCGGCGGTGGTGGCGGAACGTCGATGATTTGCTGGGCGTGGACTGCCGTAGCGGTTAGGCACGTCAATAGGATCAAAGCCAGGTTTAATAAGGTTTTCATAAGCTGCTTTCGTTGACCGATCGGCTGGACACCGGCATTTGATAATTCACGACTGCCAAGCGAAGTAAAACGCCTGTGACTAGAAAAACCACTAAAGGCGGGCACATCCCAGCTTTATGTTGGGGTGTTGTGATCAGCTCCGGCAGGACCGCCGGCACCCTCGCCCGCACGTTGGGCTCAAACGCGAAACCTGAAGTGGACCATTCCACCCTAACTGACCCAAGACCCAACAATCAGGTGCTGGCGCATTCTGAAAAAGGAGAATTCCTCGGCGTAACTTTGCGTCTTAGGCTTCGCGAACTTTGCGGTCCTGACCTAGTTTTCCCGTAAAGGTCTCTTTAAGAACCGCAAAGAATCAATCAAACTGCACGAGGACCAACAATCAGGGACTGGTTCAGTTTGCTTCGCGCTCTTTGCGAAAACCTTTGCGTACTTTGCGGTAAAGGTCTAAAGACAAGCAGAAACCGCAAAGGTCGCAAAGCTAGACACAAAGTTCCGCAAAGAAATGCGTCTGATCGAATCAAACTGCGCCAGTACCAACAATCAGCAACAATTGACACTCCCTACCCTGCGGGCTACCATGCCTCGCTCCACACAGAATTCAACGGTCCAGCGCTTAGAATAAGTTTTAGCACCCCTTTCGATTTTACTAATCACGATTCTCGCTTTACGATTCATACATCCATGGGCTTCGCAACTACAGCAATCCACAGCGGTCAGGAACCAGACCAGACTACTGGTGCGGTCACGGTCCCGATCTATCAAACTTCAACTTACGCTCAGGACGGGCTCGGTAAGCACAAAGGCTACGAGTACGCACGGACCCAGAACCCCACTCGTAGCGCGTTGGAGACAAACCTGGCGGCGCTCGAGGGAGGCAGTTTTGGGTTTGCCTTCGCTTCCGGAATGGCAGCTATCGACGCGACGCTCCGGCTGGTCAAAGCCGGCGATCATGTCATCGTCTCCGACAACACTTACGGTGGAACGTTTCGTCTGTTTACCAAAGTGCTAGCCAACTACAACATTGAGTTTGATTTCGTGGACACTTCCGACGCTCTCAACGTCGAAGCCGCAATCAAACCAAACACGAAGATGGTGTTTGTCGAAACCCCGACGAACCCGGTCATGATAGTTAGCGATCTGCGTCAGATTTCGGAAATAGCCCATCGGGCCGGAGCGCGCGTCGTTTGTGACAATACGTTTCTTTCCCCTTACCTTCAGCGACCGCTGGAGTTTGGAGTGGACATTGTGGTCCATTCAACCACTAAATACTTGAACGGACATTCTGACGGCATTGGTGGGATTGTCATTCTCAACAACGAGGAGGACGCTGCCTGGATCGGGTTTATTCAGAATGGCGCCGGAGCAATCCTTTCGCCGCTGGATTCGTGGCTCGTCATGCGGGGCACGAAAACTCTCGCGTTGCGAATGGAACAGCACGACAAGTCGGGTCGCGCCGTAGCTGCTTTCCTCGAAGAACATCCGAAAGTTAAAAAGATTTACTATCCAGGCTCGGCTTCACACCCTCAGCACGCCCTGGCCAAGCGGCAGCAAAAAGGTTTCGGGGGAATGATCGCGTTCGACGTAGGGTCGCTCGCGGGAGCACGGTCGGTGCTGGAATCAGTGAAGCTCTGCACGCTGGCCGAAAGCCTTGGCGGCGTGGAGACGCTGATCTCGCATCCCGCCACGATGACTCACGCGTCGGTTGATGCTGAAAAACGTGAGCGGCTGGGCATTACTGAAGGATTGGTGCGCGTTTCCGTCGGGCTGGAAGACACGGACGATATTATCGCGGATCTAGATCAAGCATTGAACAGCGTGTAAAGCAAAGTGATTGCTTCCGGGTGACCCCGTGGAATATGACGACCCGGATGGCAACCTACAGTTTGCGACACACGCAACCTAAGTGACAGCGGAATATGGACGGGTTAAAATTCAGCATACTTTCGCCTTTGCCCCAAGTGGTCTTCGCAATTCTTTGCATAACCTATGAACGTTGAGTTGCAAGCAAAATCCGATGTAGGTCGTGTTCGCAGGGGCAATGAGGACAACTTTTTCGTTCTCGAACTGTCCCGGCAGCAGACCTGGACCGGTTCGCCGGGAGCAGCAGAGCCTCCAAAAGATATCAAGCATTTCAAACTGGGAGCGGAAGGTCTGGTCCTGGTGGTCTCAGATGGCATGGGCGGCGCGCTCGCCGGCGACGTCGCCAGCCGCATGGCCGTCGATTCGGTTCGCGACATAATCCTGGGCGGTAACTCTGGATGCGATCCGGGCGCCCCGCTGGTGGAATGTTTGACTCGGGCTACGGTTCTTGCGAATCGCGCGATCCACGACAAAAGCCAGGAAGATTCGCGCTGCGCGGGAATGGGCGCAACTTTTACAGGTGCAGCCATCCACGGTGACTTGCTTGACTTCGTTCAGGTGGGTGATAGCCGGGGTTACATTCTGCGCAAAGATCAGATTCGCTTAGCAACGAAGGATCAGTCCCTCGTTCAGCAATTGGTCGACGTGGGCCAAATCAGTGAAGCCGAAGCCGAAACTCACATGTTTCGCAATGTGATCCTGCAAGCGCTTGGCGCGCAGGGCGATGTGAAACCAGTGACTGGCCGGATTCGCTTGAAACGCGGCGACATCTTGTTGCTTTGCAGCGATGGACTCTCAGGCAAGCTAAGGTCTGAGGACATTCTCAACATCGTGGGCAGCAATCATGATTTGGGAATAGCCTGCGACGAGTTGATTGCCGAAGCTAACGCGCGCGGTGGAGAAGACAATATTACAGTGATCCTGGCGCGCTTCACTGGCGACGAAATGGAAGAGCCGGCAACCGATCGCATTACGATCGAGCTTCCGCCAATGGACGAAGACGATAAGACGCTAGACGACACTTACGATTCAGATACAGAACAAGGCTATTAACACCACGACTGGACTTCAATCTCAGCTTTCGTTGTCAGCTTCGGGCAAAGCCTGAGCCCGCCAATCAACGGCCTCGTCAATTCGTCGCACATAAATTGACGAACCCTCAATGCTCTCAACGCGCACGCGCTCGCCGGCCTCCGATGGCGTCTCACCCTCCGCAGGATAAGCGGTCCACGTAGAACCAAAAACTTTAACTGCGCCTTCCTGCATCGCGCCGCGGCTGGAGGAGACAACGGTGCCGATTTTACCCGGCAGAGCATCCACTCCGGTTCGCAGCGAGTCGCCGGTGGTTTCGCGGGAAAAGTAGTTCACGAAGATGGTGCGCGAAGCTGCCGTGAGGCCAATGGAGACAACCGCAAAGATGAGAAACTGAATTGCAAAACTATCGACGCCGAGCATCGCTGCGAGCCCCGCGGCCAGTGCGCCGATGCCGAACCATAGCAAAACAAAGCCTGAGGTGAATACTTCGGCGACAATCAGAATGCCACCCAGCACACACCAACCGATCCATACAAGATTGTCCATGATCGCTCCGGGAGGCTAACCTTTCAACACATTCTTCATCACAAACCAGATGTTTGCCGGCCTCTCGGCCAACCGGCGCATAAAGTAAGGATACCAGTGTTTACCGTAGGGCACATAGACCCGCATGTTGTACCCATCCTTTGCCAGCTGTCTTTGTAAATCGCGCCGAATGCCGTAAAGCATTTGAAACTCAAAGGCGTCTTTGCTGATTCCATTCGTATTCGCAAAGTCGATCGTCGCCTCGATCATTTTCGGATCATGTGTAGCGATACCGTGATAGGTGCCGCTGGCAAGAAGTAGCTGCATGACCCGCACGTAGTTTTCGTCAGTATCTTTCTTTTCCGGGAACGCGACATCGGGTGGTTCGTTGTAAGCGCCCTTGCAGATACGAATACGCGCCGGCATTTGCACCATTTCCTCGGCATCGCTATAGGTGCGTCGCAAGTATGATTGCAAGACTATACCCACCTCGTTTAGTCCAAACTCAGCCCGCAAACGTTTGAAGATGTCGAGTGTTTTTTGAGTGACGCTGGAGGCTTCCATGTCGACCCGCACAAAGTTCCCACGCTGCGCCGCGGCGGCGACGATGGTCCGCGCATTCTTGTAGGCCAGTTCCGGATCGAGTTCGAGTCCAAATTGCGTCAACTTGATAGAAACGTTGGAATTGATTTTAGTCTCGTCGATCCGTGCGAGAATTTCGAGGTATTCGCGAACTTCGGCTTCCGCCTCCGCCGAATTGGCTACGGACTCGTTAAGGTGATCAAAAGAAGCTGAGCAGCCGTCGGCATTTAGTTCACGGATCGCCGCGATCGCTTCCTCAATGGTTTCACCAGCGACGAAACGCGTGGTCAGTTTTTTGAAGAGCCGAAACCGAGCGGCAAAGTCTTTCAGACCTTCGTGACGAGAAAGGTATATTAAGGCGCTTCTGGTTAACATATTTTGCGGATGGTTTGCCCTGCAATTCGGTCGCAACGGGTAGCGGGTCAGTTTGGGTTAAATGGTCGACTTCTTGACCGACCGCGGGCGCCCTCCCCCGCAGGTTGCGTAGAAGTCATTTGCTGGAAAACGGTTCGTGTTTACGCAAAGTGTGCGGACGAGGACGCCCGCGGTCCCTGCAAGAACTGTCTCAATGCCCTAACCTTGATTCCAAACTGACCCACAAGCCCCGGGCCCCCTACACGGCATTCAGCCGCTAGGGCATGGTATTCTTAGCGCTTCCAATTCGAGCCAGAGTGTTCAGCGCTTGTTAGTGCTTAGGTTTCCGCGATCAGGATACAATTAAATGCGCCTTAAGCTGGTAATTATTTCGTCGCTCATAGCTGCCATCCTTGGCGCCGGATCAGCTATCGCAATCATTCTGTCAGTCTTCTCTTCACTCAAGCCGGTGGCCTCACCCGGCCTGCTCGTCCTATCGACCTACTCGTTGCCAACCATCATGATTGTCCTGGCTGGCATGTTTGTCTATCGCCACACTGCTCGTCGACGTAAGTTGCAAGCTGCGCTGACTGCAATCCTGTCGTTAGTGCTCGTCATCGCCTTGTTCGTGGTCGCATCAATTATCACTGCCAGAAGTGAACCCGTCGATCCGCAGCCCGAATTACGACGCAACGCAACCTGACTACCGTCCATGAAAACAAAAATACTCCGCGTCCTGTTTCGAGTGATGGGGGGACATCCGGCTTAACCGGCAACCTGGGGCAGCGTGTTCAAACCAATCTGCTTTTGCACCGGCCGCAAGGCGTCGATGACAAAGCGGATGTGTTCATCGGGTGGCACGCCAAGCTCTTCCATCCCCAGCCGGATATCATCACGGTTTACAGAACGCGCAAAAGCTTTGTCTTTTAGTTTTTTCCTGACTGAAGAAACTTCGAGATCATCGAGACTCTTCGAGGGTCGGACGAGGGCGCAGGCGACCAGAAAACCGCACAGTTCGTCCGTCGCGAAGAGAGCGCGGGCCATAGCTGTGTCTCTGGGCACACCCGTATACGTGGCATGGCCCATGATCGCGCGAATGAAACGCTCTGAGTAGCCGCGGCCGCAAAGAATGTTGGCCCCGGTGAATGGATGTTGCTCGGCCGAGGGAAACATTTCGTAATCGAAGTCGTGCAGCAAGCCGACGAGGCCCCACTCATCCTCGTCATCATCGATTCCCGGTATACCATAACGCGTCGCCGCAGCGCGCATCGCGGTCTCAACCGCCAACGCGTGTTTGAGCAGGCTGTCGCCCTTCGTGTATTCACACAGTAGCGCCCAGGCTTCGCTTCGATCCGGCATCTGCGTCTAACAGGCCTTCCTGTCTGTCCCTTCTTTATCAGATAAGACTTTGCGTTCACGACGCGGACAGCCTAGCCCAGCTGTCCCTATGTCAAGCGTGCAGAAATTAGCATGAGTGAAGGAGGGCGAACAAGATGGAGCGGAAGTGCGAGCTAAATCGAGCCAGATCACCCGCCGCGCGGGGCACGATAGCCCGGCCGCGCGCGCACGATGGTGTTTTTTCTCGTGATCGTTACTTTGATCTTGCGATAAGTGCCATCGTGCTTCTTATCAATCGGGTAATAGCCGATGGCGTATTGAGTACGCAACTCGGCGGCGATCTTGGCGAATGCAGCCGGCAACGAACCGAGAGTGTCGGCCTTGAGAACTTGTCCGCCAGTCTTGGTTGCCAACTCCAGCAAGTAGCTGTCGGCCATCAGGTATAGGCGATCCAGCTCGTTATGGATCGACTCGTCTTCGGCCCGGCGAGCGGAAGGACGAGGGTCATTACGCGGATCAGTGCGCGCGCCGCGAGGATCGGTCGGCCCTGTCCGAGGATCACGTGGATAGCGATCCGGCGATGTGGTTCCATCCGGATATCTGCCGGTATTCCTTCCATTCTCACGCTCCCTATCTTCCCTTTCGGATTCTCTTCGACGCCTAAGAATCTCCGAGGCTGAAGGCAGGCCAAATGGACCCGTCTTGCCGAATTGAGCCCGAAGTGGGCACGGAATCAGGATCGTCACTGGGAAACGTCGGAGCAGTTGTTCCCGAGGTCGGTGCCCGAATCACACCGATAGTAGGAAGTTGTGGTCCCTGTTGTTCATCAATCTGTTCGCGCATCAGGCGCGCAGTGGCCTCTCGCGTGTCGTAACGAATGGGGTAGACGATCACAGACTCTTCATCCAGCCAATGAAGCGTGCCGTCAAACGATGCTCGATCGCTGTGATAGTCAACACCATCACTGAACAGCACAATCGCCTTACGCCCCTTAATGTGCCGAACTGAACCGAGCGCAAGCTCGAAATGCGTCGTAGAGCTTGGTGCCGCGTCCTGCCGTTGTTTTGTTAATGGCAGTTCGGAGAATGGCTCGGTTGTTAGTGAATTCGCTCAACTCTCGCACCTGGTCATCAAAAGAAATTACTTTGACGCGATCCGCAGTTTGCAGCTGATCGACAAAACTGATCGCAGCCTCGCGGATTAGACCAATTTTTTCCCTCGTGCTTCCACTCGTATCCAGCATGAGCACCACGTGAAACGGCGCGCTGACTGTGGCAAAGAAAGCCACTTCCTGCTTCACGCCATTTTCTGAAATGCTAAATTCCTCCTGTCGCAAGTCAGGGATGTAGTTCCCATCGCGATTAGTTGCGACCACCGGAACAGCAACTAGATTGGTAGCGATCTTGAGCGTATCAAGATCCTGAAGCTCCGGTTCTGGGGAAGGGTCCGGCGATGTCTCGGGCGTTGCCGGCGGGGCTACTGTTGGTGACGGTATGGCCGGCGCCGGTTTGCCTGTCTTCGGTGCAGTTTCTGTTTGCGGAGCGACCCGGCGGCGTTGTGATTGCGATAAGCCATCGGTCACGAAGGCGCCGACTTGGAAAATGCAGGAAACCAGGATCATGCGATGAACAAATTGACCTCGCATTTTCTCTCCTCTTGGTAGCAGGAAACAGCGGACAAGCTCGACGGACGTGGCGATTCGATGAGACTCTTCAGAATAACCGTTGCCACCACTACCGGCAAACTTCAGCTCATTGTCCCCCTCGACCGGGCCGCAACTTATCCGGCAAGGTTCGTAATCTGCTAGAATCTCCAGCGTCACGCACTTATCATCCCAATGAGATCTCTATTACTGGCCGTGCTGGCGGCCTACGTCGTTTCTTCGATTCACGTAGTGTTGGCGTTTCTAAATAAACGCCGCGCGCTTCAGCGTGTATCGGAGTGGGCAATGGGCATCGGATTTCTTCTGCACACCGTCGCCTTAATTGCGGATTGGGTGATCTATGGCGAGTATCCCCTCTTTTACCTGCGGGAAGCCCTCGCTTTTTTGGCTTGGGCGCTGGTGGGCAGTTATTTCCTGGTGTTGTATCGTTATCAGGCCCGGCCTCTCGGCATTTTTATTTTGCCGCTGGTTTCCCTCCTCATCTTTGTCGCAATTACGACCCGGTCGGAGCCGATTGGCTCAGTGGAAGCGAATAGTGTTTCCGCGAGTAAACTTTTTCCATTGCATGCTACGCTGCTGTTCTTTGCATATGCGGCTTTCTTTCTAGTCTTCGTCGCCAGCGTCATGTATCTATTACAGGAACGCGAACTGAAGTTGAAAAAGTTTAGCGCGATCTTTCATCGCCTGCCTTCGCTGACAACCGTGAACGAAATCGCGACCAGCTCGGCCGCAATCGGCTTAACCCTATTAACGGTTGGCATCGCTACCGGAATGGTGTGGTCATCGTCACGCGACGGGCGCTTGTGGCACAATGACCCCAAAGAGATTTTCGCGGCGCTTACTTGGCTGCTCTACCTCATTCTCATTCTGTATCGCTCGACTGCAAGTTGGCGTGGACGAAGGGCGGCATGGATGGGTGTACTGGGTTTCGTGCTGGTGTTGTGCACATTTTTCGGCGCCCGTTTGATGGGCGGCTATCATGTCTTCGGTTAGTAAGTAACTTCGTGCAATGTCTATTGTTCTTGTAGGAATTAATCATAAATCTGCCCCGATCGAGGTGCGTGAACGGCTGGCCTTCACCGAAGCCGCCTGTGCCACCGGACTGCGCACTCTGGTGGATGGTGAGATTGTTCGCGAAGGCCTGATCGTTTCGACCTGCAACCGGGTGGAAGTGTTGACCGAAACTAATCAGCAACGGCTGGAAGACACAGCTGAACGGGTAACAAACTTTCTCAGCCGCTCTGACTTACTCCCCCGCTCTTTGTTTGAACCACACCTTTATAAGCATACGGATCACCAGGCAATTCGCCACCTGTTTCGCGTGACGTCGTCACTTGATTCCATGGTGGTCGGTGAGCCACAGGTTCTGGGCCAGGTGCGGCGCGCGTATTCCATCGCTCTCGAAGCCGGCACCGCAGGTCGCGTTCTTAATCGCCTGGTGCATCACTCTTTTCATGTCGCTAAACGCGTCCGGACGGAAACGGGCATCGGTTCAAACGCCGTCTCGATCAGCTACATGGCGGTTGAACTGGGTAAGAAGATTTTCAGCTCGCTCAAGGGTCGGACCGCTCTCCTGATCGGCGCGGGTGAGATGGCCGAACTCTCGGCCCGTCACCTGGTGAATGCTGGTGTCTCTCGCGTCCTGTTGGCGAACCGGACTGAAGGCCCGGCCGAACGACTGGCGCGAGAACTTGGCGGCGAGTTTGTGCCGCTCGACGACTTATCGAGTCATCTGGCTTCGGCTGACATAGTTATCTGTTCAACTGCGGCCGGAGAATTTGTGATTACCGAAGCGATGGCCCGCGAGGCACTGTCGAAGCGGCGCAATCGGCCGGCCTTTTTTATCGATATCAGCGTTCCACGGAATATCGATCCCGCGGTTGGGAATATCCCGAACGTTTTCGTTTTCGACATTGACGACCTCGAATCGGTAATCTCATCAAACATTCGCGAGCGCGAACGTGAGGCCGAACGGGCAGAATTGATTGTCGAATCGGAGATCATGCAGTTTCAGCAGTCTCTCCGCGCACTGGATATTGGGCCGACGATCGGCGCGCTTCGGCAGAAGCTTCAGGACATCGCGAAACTGGAGTTAGCGCGCCAACGAAATCGGCTGGGAAGCCTAACCCCCGAACAAGAGAGGGCGATAGAGGCGCTGCTGATGGCGACTGTCAACAAGATCTCCCATCCGGTCCTGAATCATATGCGGAGTTCACATGAGTTAAGTGACACCGATAACATTAAGGCCTGGCGCGACATCTTCGGTCTTGAAGAATAATCTGGAAACTACAGAAGCAGCTTGTATCTTACAGGACTTTCCCGCCCGCAGGTCTCCAGTCAAATGAAATCCAAGATCGTCATCGGTTCTCGTGGCTCCAAGCTCGCTCTGACGCAGGCTGCGATCGTGAGAGCCCAGCTTCAGGAAAATAATCCCGCACTCGAAGTTATCGTAGAGATCATTACCACCTCGGGCGATGTGAAAACTGAACCGCTGGCAGTGATTGGCGGCATGGGTGTTTTTACTAAAGAACTGGAAGAGGCGCTACTCTCAAATCGCATCGACGTCGCAGTCCACTCGCTAAAGGACCTGCCCACGTCTCTTCCAGCGAGATTAGTGATTGCGGCAATTTGCAAGCGCGAAGACCCACGCGATGCACTCGTGCTTCCGAACCACCGTCGCGCAGCTCTCCAGGGCTCATCAATTGGCCCTGAGAATCTTTCAGAAGGCGCGGTAGTCGGAACCTCGAGCCCTCGTCGGCTGGCGCAGCTGAAACATCTCCGTCCCGATCTCGTTTTCAAAGACTTGCGAGGAAATGTTGACACCCGGCTACGAAAACTTGACGAGGGCGAATATGACGCGCTCCTGCTTGCTTGCGCCGGTTTGAGACGACTTGGCTTGGAAGAACGAATCAGTGCAGCACTTTCAACCGATCAAATACTTCCGGCCGTAGGTCAGGGAGCCCTTGCTGTCGAGACCCGAGCAGATGACCATGAGACGATCACCCTTATCGGTTCACTCGATCACAAGTTCACCAGGCTTGCCTGCCTGGCGGAACGCGGTCTCCTGAGGAGCCTCGGCGGTGGATGTCTCCTGCCCATCGCCGCCCATGCCGTGGTACGCGACAAACGAATCAGGCTCAACGCACTCGTCTGCGATCCACAGGGACGACGGGTCATCCGAGATCGCGATACCGGCCCGCTCGATGAGGCCGAAGCGCTGGGCAAGAATCTGGCTGAACGGTTATTGGCGAGCGGTGCCGCCGAACTGCTCGCGGAATAGGCGGGGGGAGTTGAAGACAATTGTGACCAATCAGGATCCACAAACAGATTCTTCGCTTTTGAACGCCGCGCTCGCCGGACGCACAGTCGTCATCACGCGGGCACAAAAGCAGGCAGACGATTTTGTTGCCGAGCTCGAAGAGTACGGCGCCGACGTGATGGTTTGCCCGACAATTGAGATCAGCGCCCTTGAGAGTTATGAGATTCTGGACGAAGCCATCGAGCACCTCTACGGCTACGACTGGCTCATCTTCACCAGCGTGAACGGAGTTGAATACTTCTTCCAGCGCTTGCAGGCATTAGGTCATGAGGTCAGCAAACTGGACGAGCTTAAGGTTTGCGCGATCGGTGACGCTACCGCGGAACACCTGAGAGAGTTGCACGTTCATGTGGACGTGATCCCGGATGAATTTAAAGCCGAAGGAGTGTTTGCCTCGCTCGAACGTTTTGTCGGCGGCCGAGAGGGACTTAGCAAACTCAACATCCTTATTCCGCGCGCCTCAGTCGCACGTGATTATCTGCCGATGGCGCTTAAGGAAGCGGGCGCTCGAGTAGACGTCGTACCCGCTTATAAAACTTCCCTGCCTGTGAATCTCGACCGTGGTCGAGTGGCGGCCATGCTGTCTGGAAAAGCTGACTGTATCGCTTTCACAAGTTCGTCGACCGTCAGAAATCTTGGTCAATTGTTTGACACCCAAGACTTGCGCACCGCGCTCGCGGGCGTGGTGGTCGCCTGTATTGGAGATGTCACGGCGGTAACTGCTCAGGAGTTTGGCCTGGCGGTTGAGATTCAACCAAAGGAGTTTACGGTCCCCGCGCTCGCACGAGCGATTGCAGAACATTTTGCTGACCGGTAGGACAGGCTTGGCCTGTCCATTAACGCTTGCCCCAACCGCGGGAACGGGACACGCAGCAATGCCTGTCCGACTTCGTGATAAACTGCTCCACGATGTCCTGATCATCTCGCCGCATTCTCGTTGTTGACTCCAATGCCGACAGCGGTGAAGCGCTCAAACAACAGATCACTCCGTGGGGATATGAAGTCATCCTTGAGCAAAACGGCTCTCCCGGCTCGACGCCATCCTGAAGATCGATCCGGCGGTAATCATCGACAGCTCTACCCTGACCTGTCGGCGATGGGTTTGGATGTGCTGCGCCACGTCAACACTCGTCAAACCGGTATTCCGGTAATTCTGCTGGCTGAAGCGTGGATTCGATTGAGTTGGCGCTGCGGGCAATTCAGGACGAAGGCGCTTACCATTATTTCGAAAAACCGGTGGACGCCAACAAGCTTCGCGTCGTGCTGGATCGCGCGGTTGAACTTGACGGAAGCAAAGCGTGAAAACGAACGGCTCCGTCGCCAATTGCAGGAACGCGGAACGTTTGGCGAACTGATCGGCAACTCCGCGCCGATGCGCGAAATTTATTCGCTCATCGAACAAGTTGCGCCGTCGTCCGCCTCGGTGCTTGATCACCGGCGAATCAGGAACTGGAAAGGAATTAGTCGCGCGCACGATTCATCAGTTTAGTCCTCGTCGCGATAAACCTTTCATCGGCATCAACTGTTCGGCAATTCCAGAGACCCTGATGGAATCGGAGCTATTCGGCCACGAGAAGGGCGCGTTTACGGGCGCGGCGTCGCGTCGTCAGGGTTGTTTTGAACTCGCTGATGGCGGCACCCTGCTGCTTGATGAAATCGCCGAGATGCCGGAGCTCTTGCAGGCAAAACTGCTGCGCGTGATTGAGGAACGGTCGCTGCGACGATTGGGTAGCCGTAAGGAAGTGGAGATTGACGTCCGTTTACTGGCGGCAACCAATAAGAATCCTGAGGCAGCAGTTGCCAGGGGAACGCTTCGTGAGGATCTGCTCTACCGGCTTAATGTTTTCCGATTGGAGTTGCCCGCCCTCAAAGATCGCAAAGATGATCTGCCGATACTGGCGCAGTACCTGGTGGAGAAACTGGCCGAGCGGCATGGCCGGCCCGCCGCGTTTCTCAGTCCCGCGGCGCTCACCGCTCTACAGTTTCATGCATGGCCGGGAAATGTGCGCGAACTGCGAAACGTAATCGAGCGCGCTGTGATTATTTGCTCCGGGGATCAGATCGAACGCCACCACTTCGCTCCATATCCAATCGATCAGCGTGAGCGACATCGAGATGAAGACACGATCACTTTGCCGGTCGGCACTCCGCTCGAAGAAGTCGAGCGCCAGATGCTAATGCGCACGTTGCAAAAGACGAAGAACAACAAAACGCGCGCAGCCGAGTTGCTCGGCATCAGCCTCAAGACGCTTCATAACAAACTGAATCTTTATCGCGAACGCGGTCAGCTCGACGAAGATTCACCTACCTCCTAGGGCCAAGCAGTTTAGCAAACCGGCGAGTTGGTGGGTGAGTTAACCGAAACACGCATTATTCGCGACACCCGCCGCTCGCCGGCCTCTCAATTTGCGTCCAGCTCACTTTGGGTGTTACTTATCGCGCAATGGGAGTGTTACTGTTTTTCATCGATGGCCTCGGGATTGGCTCGCGTGGACCGCAGAATCCTCTCGACGGTCTTGAGGGGGCTGCGCCGCTCGCGATTTTTCGCGACGAAAGACTTGAAACGATTCACGACGGCCTTATCGTTCCCACCGACGCCTGCCTGGGAGTTGAAGGTCGGCCGCAAAGCGCGTCTGGACAAACGACGATTCTCACCGGCGTCAACGTGCCCGCTCGACTCGGCTATCACAAACAGGGCTTTCCAAATAGCGCCATGCTCGAAATACTTCGCGAGCAGTCTATCTTCCTCCAGCTCAGTCGCGCCGGAATAGTGCCGGTGACTTTTGCGAACACTTACACTCCGGCTTTCTTCCAGAACCGTCCGCGTTGGGTTTCGGCAACCACCGCGGCGATGGAAGCAAGCGGAATTCCCTTCCGCAACATCACTGACCTCAAAGCGGGACGGGCCGTCTTTCACGATTTCACTAATGCATTGCTGATCGAGCGAGGCGAGGATGTTGACCTGCGAACCGCCGACGAAGCGGCCGCCGTTATGGCGCGCGATCGCGCCGAAAATCGGTTTACGCTTTACGAGTATTTCATCACCGACAAGGCCGGGCACTTGCAGGATGTGAGCGAAGGCCCAAGCCACGCTGCTCAACCTGGCGAAGCTGATCCGCGAACTTCTAAAACAAATTGATTTGAGTCGGACTTCCGTTATACTCACCAGCGATCACGGCAACATCGAAGATTTATCTACGCGCAATCACACGCTCAATCAGGTGCCGACTGATCATTTGGGGCGCGCAACAAAGAACGCATCGCTCAACGAATCAAAAGCCTCGCGGATATAACACCGGCTATAGTGGAACTTTTGACTGACGGAAGCTTCTAGCCCAGATATGACCACGACAAACTCCCCCGCCCTCTCGAGTCCACATCTCGACAAGAACAACCCGCGCGAAATCTTTGGCTGGAAAATGTACGATGGGCCAACTCGGCCTTTTCGACCACTATCGTCGGCGCGCTCTTCGGTCCTTACCTGACGGAAGATTACGCAGCAGGCAGTCGGCGAAAACGGGCGTGGTGGTCAACCTCGGCTCTCTGGGTGCGATTACTTCGAAGTCGTTTTTTCCTACCTGCGTTTCGGTTGCTGTGTTCCTGGAAATCTTTCTGTTGCCGGTATTGGGAGCATTGCCGATTATTCAAATCTCAAAAAAGAGAATGCTGGCGGTGTTTTGCTTATCGCTCGTGGCCGCGACCTGTTTGATGTTTTGTTGAGGGCAGTCTTTTTTGGCTGGGTGGAATTTATTCATCATCGCAAATTTCGGTTTCGGCGCGGCGCTCGTTTTCTACAATGGGTTTCTGAACGAGATCGACCACGAGGATTAACGTGACAAGGTTTCGAGCTGCGGCTTTGCGTACGGATATCTGGGCGGCGGTCTTTTGCTGGCGCTGAATTTTCTGCTGGTAAAAAGCGCGCCCAGCCTGGGCCTGGACCCTATCTGGCGGTTCGCATCTCATTCCTTTCGGCCGGAGTTTGGTGGGGTGGTTTCGCACTGATTGCTTTGCGCACGAGTCGGCAACCCGGGCCGCGGAAAAGTCGTTGCCTGCGGGCAAGGTCGTATTTGACGATTGGTTTTTCGGAACTTGGCGAGGACGTTTCGCGAGTTGCACGGCTGCGCCACACGCTTCGCTACCTAATCGGTTACCTGTTTTTTAACGACGGCATTCAGACCGTGATCAGCATGGCGTCGGTCTTTATGGCGCAAGAGCTCTTCACTGCGCGCGGACTGAAAACAGATCAGTCGTTCTTGTTGGGTATCTTTCTGCTGGTCCAGTTTGTGGCGATTTTCGGCGCATTGATATTTGAACGGCTCGCGTACGCAATCAAGACCAAGAACGCGATCTTGGTTTCACTTGTGTTGTGGGCTGGCGTGGTTATTTACGGCTACGGCTTTTTGAGGACGACGACAGACGCCTGGGCTATGGGAGTAGTGATCGCGATTGTGCTCGGCGGCTCTCAGGCGTTGTCGCGTTCACTCTTCTCGCGGATGATTCCGGCGGGACGTGAGGCGTCGTTCTTTGGTATTTACGAGGTTTCTGAGCGCGGCACTTCCTGGCTTGGACCACTTGTTTTTGGCGCTGTTGTCGCCGCGACCGGATCCTATCGCCAGGCTTTGTTATCGTTAATCATCTTTTCGTTGTCGGGATGATCATTCTTTACTTGACGGATACCGACAAGGCTATTCACGAGGCGGGCAACTTGTTACCCGAAGAGGCTCGTACGCAAAAGTAGCCGGCGAGCTGAAGCTTATTGAACGCTCTAGGCGGCTGAAGCTGGGAGCGCAGACATCCTTGTCTGCCTCAGCGTTCGCCTCCTCGCAGCGCCAGCAGGCAGGATGCCTGCGGTCCCGGTGCAACCAGCTGAAGCGTCGAACAGCTAACCGGCCATTTTTCTTTCTTTGCTATTGGAAGGCTTTTCCAAACAAGCGCGAGAACAAAAAGTAGCAGAACCAACTCGAGAGCCGATTGCCCGATCGGCGGGCACCCACGTTTCGCAACCGACACACTTTACGAGCTTGCTCTTGATTCGCGGCGAAGACGCGCCTGTGCTTTGAGTTGGCGGGGTGGGGCCGGCTACTGCGTTAAGAGTGCCCAAAACTTTCTTAAGGATTAAAACGTAGGGACGGAGACGGGAGTAGACCAGAATTAAGAGGAGCGCCACCAGGGCTGCGACGACTAAGTATTTCAAGACGATCTCCGCTCGCAGCTTTATTCCAACTAAGACCGATCGTCGCCTCGCTCGCCGGTGTCCGGCGCATAGCTAAGGTCAACATTTCGCCGGCGGGGCGCGGGATCAGTTGACTCGACGACGTGGCGTTGACTCACGATTCCGCCGATCGACGCTTCCTGCCGGCAGTCCTTTTCCATGGACAGCTTCTTCAAGGATTCTAGTGATCTCCTGTGAAAGCGTACGGTGTTCGGCCGCAGCTCGCCGGCGCAGAGACTCCTTCAAGTGGTTGGGAACGTACGCCCCGATAAACACTCCTTTGCGATTCGCCATCTATCCCCCGCCTCTCTTTACTGTTTGCGACAGAGCGTGATTGCTTTGGAATGTGCCCGACGAAGAGAACAAGTCTGTAAGCCGAATTCTGTTCTCCAATCTCAAATTACAAAGTTCAAATCCCGGATTAAAGTCTCAGGTCCGCAATTTGTGACCTCTGAAATTTGAGATCGGAGTGGCGATCATTCATCTAGTCCAACTGTTGCCAGATTGGATCAAGCGATCTACCCGGAGGTCGTAGCCCTGAGATCTCAAATCGAGACCAATTTCGGGCGGGCAGCCCTGATGACGCCTCCCTATTTGATCTTGCACCGCGAGGAGTTTGCCTGGCCGTGTGTGTCACCACAAACGCCGGTGCGCTCTTACATTAAGCCCCGAGGGGCCGCACCATTTCACCCATCACCACGTTTTCGAATCGTCGAGTCTTACGACCCGGACGATTCTATTTGAGATCGAAATCTCAAAGGCGTGGCTGGTCTGTTTTCTGTTGCACTTGTCGTCGCCCGATTGCTCAGGCGCCCCGCCGTTAGCGGGCTCGCTGCCCTGTAGTGTTCGGACTTTCCTCTCCTGGCCTCTCGAATCGGTATTTCAGATTAATCCGAAACTTATGATTAGAAGCGCCAGCAGCGACCGCCCGACCTGTTCTCTTCGCAAGGCTCGGGGAGTATACCAAAGCAATGATCAACCCGTACAGCGGCTGCACCAACCGCTTTAAACCCTCACGCATTAACCGAAGTATTTGAAGCCCACGCGCAAACTGTTGAGCAAACGGGGAGAAATCGTCAGGGCCATCGTTAACGAAACTATGGCATGCGAAAGCGCGAGGGCGAGGAGATTTGGCTGTCGTTGATATGCGACCGCCCAAATCAGTCCTCCGACCAAAGTCACCAGGGCGAGGAGCGGATTTGGCAGATGCAGAATACCGAAGACCAGTGCGACCAGAACCACACTCGTCGTACCCTTGCCAAACACCAGTTGAGCCCGTCGATTAATGAAGCCGTTCAAGCTGTACTGCTGAAAAAGCGCCCAGAGTGGCAACCAGAGAAATCGCGGACGAAATTCTCCGGTCAGCAAGGTGTGGTTCATGAACCAGACCGCTCGCCACTACCAGAAGTACAGCAGCGATGGTAGGAAGGAGCAGCAGGCGGCAGGCTGCGAAAAAGTTGTCGGTCCGAAATCCGATGTCTCGCCACGTTTCGCCTCGATAGCGATGCGAATAAATCATCAACATGAGGGCAAGGCAGATCGGAATCGCGGTTATCAACTTGCTGTTACCGGCAAACGACAGCACAACCCATTCGGCGATGAGAGCGGAAGTGACGACCGACGCGATCTCCCATAGGGCAAGGCCGCGAGACGAAATGCTGGTTACTCCCGTCTGGTCTATTGCTATTTGTGCCATCGCCTTGATGCTACCGGCGGGCTCTCACCAGCCTTCCGTTGGAGTCAATCGAAAAAGTTATGGAATTACCTAAAAGCTGAAGCGTCTTTCGAGCGCCATTGCCACTGTGATGCAGCGCGTAAACTCGCGCTTCGTGAGTTCCCTGTCCTAATGCGGCAACTGGAAACTCGTAACCGTGCCATTCATCCCTGGACCAACCCGCGGCGGGAACATCCGGCCGCGATTTGTTAGCCACGCCCTGGGCGAAAAACGACCGTCAATATAAAGCTGCACCTCCACCCGGTCCCATGGCTCAGCATTGTTTACCGCCCATCCCGCCACGCCTGTTTTTGTTATCTCGCCCCAACCGTGAAAATACGGCGGCAACACGGTCAGATAGGTAAACACGGCGAGCGCGCCGACCAGCAGGGTTTCAACGACAGACTTTCCTATCAGGACATGGACCAAAGATGCGGAGGGCTTTTTCATTTAATGATTGCGGCGCCACATTATATGACATCAGGGCTGGGCGTAGGCGAGTTTATGACGAGCTCACGGATTAAGGGTGAACTAAACCTGCCCACGATCTTCATCGTCGGCTAATAAAGCTGATTCTATTCTTTTCTATGCGGCAGATTTGAAGATTGGGTTGGGTTTTCGGTGGGGCTGTGCGTAAGGCGGCGTGAATTCGTGGTCCGGCTTAAGCGACCCTCGAAATAACACCGAACAAACATTCGTCTCTCAAACCGACTAGCGTTCTCTAGTCACCTGAAGGCGATCACCCTTCTGGATCAACGGATCCGGATTCTTACCTTCCTGGATCTTTTTCAGGTTGTGGTGTGCCGTAACCAATCGTCCATCGGCTCCCTGCCGGGAAACGAGTATCTTGGAACCCGCACGGACCGTTGTTCCGCCGCTCGCCAGGATGGCCTGAGTCAGCGTTACGCCGGAATGGTAAGGCTTCTGCCCAGGCGAACTTATCTCGCCTCCGACAAAGAAAAACTCATTCGCATCCCGAGGTTGACCAAATACCCTGATAGCATCGCCGGAGCGCACGAGGGTGGCCGTCTGCGTGGCGTCTTTCAGGTCAACCCCGATCGGAGTGCTCCCCTGACGAGTGATAGTGGCCCGCACAGCTTCGGGCATCATGAGCGCTTCAGCAAGGACGGTGTAGAGCGGAACCAATTCGCGACGAAGGTATTTCACTCCAGGCGCTGCGACGAAGCCGGTCACAGTCACCGGATGACTCGCATAGTCTCGAACCTTCACCACGATCGATGGATTGTCCAGAGTTCTGACGCGCTGGCGCAGGAGAGCGGCAACTTCAGTTGTCGTCATCCCGGCCGCGGCGATTGGGCCCCCGGCTAACGGATACTCAAGCAGCCCGCCGTCGATCACGGTGAACAGAGTCGACTGCTTCCCGGTTTGACCTGCCAACTGGATATCTAACACGTCGCGAACACCAATCCGATAGTGTTGAGTCGCAGCGCCGTTTACCGAAGCAATCGTTTTAGTGACATCAAGGGTAGCCGCATTGGCTGCTAGTCCTATGGGAGCCACAGTGCGCGCGCGGTTCGTTCCCACATCAGAAGACGATATGTCTTTGGCTGGCCTTGCCGCTGGCGTGTAAGTGTCTTCGGCCGGACTTTTCGATACTTTTCTGGCATTTATCGGCGAAGTTGGTACCGGCGCGGTGACAGGTACGATGGCTTTGCCACCATTGCCAAGAATCCGGGCACGCGATCCAGTATTTGCGCTTTGGTCGTGGTTAAGTACCGGAGACTTGGCGTTTGTCTGCTTGTTGGCCGCCGTCACCGATTGCTGGGCGGAAACGCTGGTCGCGAACAATGCCAGCCCGCAAAAGAGGGCATAACCAAAACCTATTTTCTTCATGCGCTTTCAAGCCTCCGCGAGTAATGGAATAACGGTGTTTCGCTTGACGAAACTTCGTACCACTAGCAATAAACGCTTAAAGGAGACCTTTTCCTAGAACTTTAGCGCCTTCTTGAGTTGAGTATGAGACTGAAAACCCGATTCGGGAAATACGCGCGCGGATCAGTTTTATGGACGATTCCCCCGGCTCGGAGCAGGTAAATTTGAGGCTGAGAATAACGTAGGCCAAAGAAGGGTGAAACGCTCGCTCACGAGAGCTTCGACTTCGTCCGCCGTCGAACAACTCAGGCATAATCGGGCAATTTCTTGTGCGTCGTTTCGACTAATTCCGGAGAGAGTTTGCCGTACGCGCGGGATTGCCGACGGAGTCATGCTCAGTTCGGTCGCTCCTAGCCCAATGAGCAGGACTGCATAGGCGGGCGTCGAAGCCATTTCCCCACAGACAATTACCGGGATTCCCGCTGCGCTTGCCGCCTTCAGGCTGCGATCGATGCTCTGCAAAACTGCCGGATGCAAGGTGCGAAACCAATCGGCCACTTCATCATTGCCGCGATCCACAGCGAGCGTATATTGAACCAGATCGTTTGTTCCCAGCTCTAAGAAATCAACCTGCCGCGCAATGCTCTCGGCCATCATCACCGCCGATGGAACCTCAATCATCGCCCCAATGTCGACCGAATTAAGTTCGATCCCTGACCGCGATATGTTCATGGCTTCTTCCGCGACAATGTCACGAGCCCGTTTCACATCACTGACGTCGGCAACCATTGGTAAAACTATTTTCAAGCAGCCACTCTTCGCGGCCAACAAGATTGCGCGAATTTGCGTGCGCATCAAGTCCTCATGGCGCAAGCTGAACCTAATTGCCCGCAAGCCCAGCGCGGGGTTTTTCTCAAGCTCCTGGACTGGGCCTGTATTTGATTCCCGCAGGGTCCCCGCACCCAGATCAAACAGCCGGACCACCGCGCCGTCGTCGCCGGCCAGACGTGCGATCTCCTCATAAGCTGCTTGTTGCACTTTCTCCGATCCCAAAACGCCGCGGTGGGCCAACAGAAACTCGGACCGGTAGAGCCCAATCCCCCGCGCGCCATGCTTTGCCACTCCTTCAAACTCGCTGGGAACCTCTACATTTGCGCGCAAAATAATCTCGATGCCATCAGTCGTCAGAAGCGGACCTGGATCCTCCAATTTAGTGGCTGGGTTGGAGCTGGACGCGCGATCCGTTTCGTAACGACGAAGAGTTGCTTCCGAGGGATGGAGTATTACCTGGTTACGGCTTGAGTCGACAATGATCTTGTCACCCGTCTTCGCGTGCCGGAAAAAGTCGCGCAGACCGACCACGGCCGGGATCCCTATCCCCCTGGCCAGTATTGCCGTGTGTGATGTCCAGCCACCGGAATCGGTGGCCAGAGCGCGCGCATGGCGCAGATCAAGCTCGGCAACGGCGGAAGGCAGGAGATCCTGCGCCACGATAACCGCGTCAACCGAAAGGTCACGCGATTCTTCATCGGCTCCGCTCAGGGCAGCCAGCAGGCGCTGCATTACGTCTTCGACATCAGAAACGCGCGCGCGCAGGTAGTCGTCTTTGATTTCTGAATAGAGCGAGATGATCCGATCGCCAACCACTTTAACGGCCCACTCCGCATTTGCCTGCTCCTCGCTAATCTCCCGCTCGATGTCCCCGGTTAGTTTTTCATCCTCAAGCATGAGCAGGTGGGCATCAAAAATGTAGGCGTGATCCTTGCCTAACCTCTGTTCAGCGTAGGTTCTGGTGGTTTGGACGCGTTCGCGCGCCAGCTCGACGGCGGTGCGAAATCGTCGCCGTTCTGCCTCAAGCCTGGCAGCGGAAATCCTCCACCGATAGACGTGGGGCTTGCCATCATGCAGCCGCATCACCTGGCCAATCACCACGCCTTCGGAGACGCCCAGACCTTGGTAGCAGATTTCCGTGGACTGTATTGTCACTTGGCCAGCCCCACTACTGTTTCGCCAAAAGCATCGGCAAAAAGTGCCTCAACCGCCGCGATCGCTGCCTCTTCGTCGACCCCATCGGCACACACTTCGAGTTGCGTTCCGCAAGTTGCAGCCAGCATGAGCACGCTCAGAATCGATTTCGCGTCAACACCGTCTCCGCACTCTGCCTCAACCTGACCGGACTTCGCACCGTCAACCCGACGCAAAACAACTTTGCTATGAAAGCCACTGGCAACTCGAACTAATCTTGCCGCGGCCCTGGCGTGCAGTCCCAGGCGAGCGTGTACCGTAAGCTTGCGGGCAATCATTCTCTACCGCTGCTTTTGGCTGGTGGGGCGAGTAGATCGCCGGCGTGATAGATACCCTGCCGGCCGAGATCACAAACCCGGCGGGCAGTGTCGATGAGTGAAATGTCGCTCTGTTGACTTGCCAGTTTGATAACCATCGGCAGGTTAACTCCAGTCACTACTTCCACGTTGCCCTCATCCAGAAACATCGATGCAATGTTGGTTGGCGTGCCGCCAAACATGTCCGTGAGAAGTAGAACTCCCGCTCCCTGAGAAACGCGAGTAATCGCCCGCTGCACTTCATCGCGCGCGGCGTCGACATCGTCATGCCAGCCAATCGAAACAGCGGTGATAAAGGAGATGGGACCAATGATCATTTCCGCCGCCGCGAGCAATTCCCCGGCAAGATGACCATGAGTAACAATAACTCCAGCTACGCGAGCTATCTCTGCTGCCGGTACCGCGTTTTCCGGGTTTGTGCTCATTGAAAAACTCCTAAGACTTTGGACACCAGCTTCTTTCCTGGCCACTCCTACCGAAGCTAGCGTGGCCTCGTAGCTTTCCTGACGTCTCGATGGACCACATGCACGTCAAAGCCCGCGCGGCGTAGTTTGCGACCCAGAGCGTTGGCGATCATTACAGAGCGGTGCCGCCCACCGGTGCAACCGATACCCACCGTCACATACGATTTCCCCTCGCGCTTATAAAGTGGCAGAAGATAGTCAAGCAGATCGCTGAATCGGCTTAGCGTCTCCCCAACCTCAGGCTGCCCCCTCAAATACTTTACAACCCGGCTGTCATGTCCCGAAAAAGGTCGAAGGTCGGGAACGAAGTGCGGGTTGGGAAGGTGCCTGACGTCAAACAGCAACTCCAGATCGCCCGGGTTTCCAAACTTGTGACCAAAACTAAGAATCTGCACCCGCATCGGCGTGCCCTTGCGGTCGGGACTAAACCGTTCAAGCAGGTGGTTGCGCAACGTATGAACGGTGTGTTCAGAGGTGTCGATTATCTGATCCGCCAGAGCCCGGATACGAGACATTGCTGTTCGTTCAGCAGTTATCGCCTTGAGCAGGTTTTTAGTGTTTCGGGCAGGGTGGGGGCGGCGAGTTTCACTAAAACGATGCTGGAGCACTTCGTCGGAGGCCTCCAGGAAGAGCACGAAGACACGTAGCCCTGAAGCGCGCAGGGCGGCCAACTGTTTCCCGAAATCGGCGAGAAAAGTTCCCTCCCGGATGTCGATCACCAATGCGGCGCGCTGGATTCCTTTTTCAGGACCGCCGGAGTTAACGAGCCGGGCAAAGGTCGGGAGCAGTGTTATCGGAAGATTGTCGACGCAAAAATAGCCGAGGTCTTCGAAAGCATTTGTCGCTGACGACATCCCGGATCCGCTTAACCCGGTAATAATTACTACGTCTGGCGCGTCATTGCCGGCTTTATGCCCAGTCGTTTTTTCTCGCCCCATAGTGGCCGTCAGGTGTTTGCTGCTGAAAACTTTGAAAACGAAAAGCCCGTGCTCAACGGTTGCGATGCGGCGCCGCGACTTCAGGCCGCTTGAATGTGATTGGATAAATTCGCTGACTACGGCCCAGTACGGTCGGAGACTAGGGTTCTATTAGTCCGTAGTTTCCATCAGAACGTTTGTAAAGCACTCCAACCCGGTCCGTATCCGCGTCGCGAAAGACGAGGAACTGGTCGGGATCGGAAGAAAGCCGCAACGCCGCCTCTTCGGCGGTCATCGGCTTGATTGAATAGCGTCTCGCGGAAATAATCCTGGGTGGACGCGGTGTAGCTTTTATTTTCCCGTCGGGCGTTGGCGCCACCGCGGCGACCCGTCGCGCCCCCTGCCTGCGGTCAACAATTTTCTGTTTCAGCTTCAGTGCTTGTTTTTCAATCTTGGCAATCGCACGAGTCAATGCCAGATACATATCGGCGTTGATATCTTTGGCGGTCAACGTGTGGTCTCGCCAATGGACAATCAGCTCTGCGATGTGCCGGTTCTTCTCGACGTCGATGACTATGTGCGCCCAGGCGGTAGTCCCATCGAAAATATGCTCGAGCTTCTTGAAGTGATCCTCGACGTGGTTGCGGATCGCATCAGTAACTTCTACGTGCCGACCGGTATATTCAAATCTCATAATGGCAGTTCCCCTCTCAGGATCAGGATTGTGAATCAATTGCGGGCGACCGCTTTCAGGCAGTCCAGTCTGGCTGCATCACTCAGGACCGGTGCCAATGCCTTAAAGGGCGGCTCTAAACACCCGAGGGGGCAATTTTTCAGACGACGGCGCGACGTTCTCGCGACCCCGGGATACTCATCTGGTCGCGATACTTGGCGACTGTTCGGCGCGACAGTTTGATTCCGTCCTTGATTAATATTTTCACTACCTGGTCGTCGGTTATCGGGCTGTGTGAATCTTCTTCCTCAATTAGCTTCTTGATCTTCAACTTGATAATACGGGTCGAGATTTCCTCGCCGTCCTCGTTCATCATCCCTTCGGTAAAAAAACGACGCAGCTCAAGCACCCCCTGAGGCGTGTGCGCATACTTACGATTCACCACTCGGGATACCGTGGACAAGTGCATGCCGATGTCTTCAGCGATGTCTTTCAGCATCATGGGCTTGATGTGCTGCACCCCGTGATCAAGAAAATCCTTTTGCCGGTGGACCATCGACTCCACAACCTTGTAGATCGTCTGACGCCGATGTTCGATGTTTCGCAGCAGATCTACCGCCGAACGCATTTTCTCGCGAATGAAGCTCTTCGTTTCATTACTGACGTCAGACTTGCCCAACATCTGTTGATACTGCTGACTAACGCGAAGCCGCGGGCTGCCGTCATCGGAGAAATAGATAACGTAATCGTCGTCGTCTTTATCCAGTTTCTCGATGTAGATCTCCGGACTGATGAGTACCGGTTCCTCGGATGAATAACGCCGACCGGGATAAGGATCGAGCGTGCGAATAAACTCAAGCTCGGCGAGCAGGGTGTCCACGTCGCTGCCGATTTGTTTTGCCAGATGCGGAAGCTTGTGCTGCTGAAGGTCAGCAAGGTGGTCCTGAATCAAACTGGTTGCCAGCCTGTCTTTTTCGCCCAGCACTTCAATCTGAACCAGAAGACACTCGCGCACATCGCGGGCGCCGCAACCGACCGGATCAAGCCGCATCAATTCCTGCCTGGCCGCTTCAACTACTTCTTCGGTCCAGCCACCCATAGCCGCGATCTCTTCGTTGGTGGCATTGAGCCGGCCGTCGGCGTCAAGGTTGCCGATAACACTGATGGCTGCATCGCAGACCGTCGTTTCGATCTGGCTCATGTGCAGCTGCCATTCCAGGTGATCGGCAAGTGACGGCGGACGAGTCAGAAACTGTTCAAAGGTGGGCGCGTCTTCCTTGTATTCGATCTCCTGAGTTTTGTAGCCGGGATCAAGGTAGTCCTGAAACTCTCGACCGAAATCTATCTCCTCAAAAGCGTCGTGAGAGCCTTCTTCACCCGCATGTTCTTCGCCACCTTCTCCCGATTCGCCGGTTGCGAACTCTGAAACGTCAGCCCTCAGCTCCGGAACCGACTGGTGGATAAATCAAGTTCACCGGAGCCATTGGCAGAAGGAGTGCCTAATTCCGAATCGGCTCGCTTCGATCCGCTGCGCTTCGGGAACAGATCCTTCGTCAGAACTCGCCAGGTGGTCCAGAATTTTCTCGGCGAGTTCGCCAACCTCTTCCTGCGAAGCCACCTCTTCAAGGACTGGATTCTCCAGCAACTGGGCCTGAATGAGATCAGTCAACTCGAGGGTAGTCATCTGCAACATCTCGATGCGTTGCCGCAGTTGCGGCGTCAGCACGAGACGTTGCGATAGGCTGGTAGTTAGCTTAAGAGACATTTCTCAGATCAAACTGAAAGCTGCAAAAGTAATGATGCTGATTATTTTGCGAACCGAAGCGCGCAAGGGGATTATACTCGATTCACTATCGAATGTGCGCGCCTGATTACCGATCGGATCTTACATGCGGAATTTTTCACCCAGATAAAGACGCCGTACTTCTGCGTCTTCGGTCAATTCGCGGGGAGCTCCGGAAACAAATATTCGACCATCAGCCATGATATAGGCCCGATCCGTGACGCCCAGCGTTTCCCTTACATTGTGGTCCGTCACCAGTATTCCAATCCTGCGATTGCGTAAATAAAGGATGACATTTTGAATGTCGTCTACCGCTTTAGGATCAATCCCGGCGAAAGGTTCGTCAAGCAGAATAAACTGCGGATCAGTGGCCAGCGCGCGGGCTATCTCGGTGCGCCGCCGCTCGCCGCCTGAAAGCTGGTCACCTTTTGTGTTGCGAACGTGTGCGATACCAAATTCTTCCAGCAGTTCTTCCAATCGAGTGAGCCGCTCGCGCCGGCGCAAGTCCCATCGTTTCCAGGACCGCCAGAATATTTTGCGCGGCCGTCATCTTGCGAAAGATCGAAGGCTCCTGCGGAAGGTAACCAACACCCAGCCGAGCCCGCAGATACATCGGCAGCCTGAGTTACATCGCGTTCCCCGAGGCTCACCACGCCCGCATCGGGACGCTCGAGGCCAACAATCATGTAAAAGGTGGTGGTCTTGCCCGCGCCGTTTGCCCCCAGGAGACCGACGACCTCGCCGCGTTCCACATGCAGACTGACATCGTCAACCACCTTGCGCCCGCCATAACTCTTTTGCAGATTAACGCCCGCGAGCGCTGTGTCAGAAGGCAAAGCTTGGGTCGCTGCGGAATCTCGTTCCCGTTGGACGGCAACGTCAAAACTTTCGGTCGAAGTGGTCATTGACTTGATCAGAAGTAGCTTCGGCTAGAGCATCGTTCGCAGGCCTTATGTTTAAGGCAGGAGTCAGCGCAAACGTTTACGGTTTTCTGACTTTGTGGACCGAACGCACACGCCCGGGCGATTGGGATCCTCTTATGTCGTCGGCTGTCACTCTACCGTCCACCATATTGAGGGTCAATCGGCCACCTTCCGTGCTTCCCTTCTCAAGGTCTTCCACTCTCGCGGGGTTACCCTTGAGTACCGCCACTTTGCTGACTGTAGTGTACTCGACCCAATCACCAGTGCCCTTGCGGTTAGGCTGTGTGAGCACAACGTTTCTTTGGGCCACAGTTTTTTCGACTTCGTTCGTGGCCCTGGAAAGATAAACGTCAGCCACACCACCCACAACCCGATCGGTCTCCTGGCGAATATCGACGTCACCTTCGTAGTGAAGTGTGCGAGTGACATCTGAATAAGTCATGATTGTCTGAGGTGGCAAAAACAGGCACAAGGGTGTTGCCGGCAGCGGTTCGCCGCGAATTGTAAACCTGACTCTGGACGCGGCCATTCGCCTCCATTTTCTTTTCATTCATATAGATGGTCAGCTTGTCCGCCCTGACGAAGTTGTCGTCCTGCCACGCGCGCGCATTGCCGGTGTAGATTGCCACCCCGCTGTCGTGATGAAATTCACTTCTATCACTGACGATGTAGACCGGGCTCTTAACTTTCGAAAAAGGCACCGCGCAGTTTGTTTGTTCCTGGCTATAGTAGGTTGTGGCTGTCTTCCCTCGACTATAGGAGATCTTGCTCGCCAGATTGGAGTCCAGTTCGATTGCTTTGGTGCGCGCTCGCGCATCCCAGACGGTGGGTTCACCACCTCGCAAGCGGATAGTCTGGTCACTCGCCGTATACGAAATGTTTGTGGCAATACCGTTTCGATCGTTCTCGTTAAACTTTGCATCGCCCTGAGCGTCAGTGCGTTCGACAGCCTGCGTTTCCTTTGCAAAAACCGCGGTCATCTTCTGCGACGTCAGGGTCCGCGTGCCGCGGTTCTGTGATTTCAATACCGGCTCAATCACCGCTTTCGCACCGCCTGAGGCCGTAAAGGTTCGGGCGAGGTTTCCGGCCTCAAAAAAATCGCATTCGATTCGCGGCGCCGTCAGAGTTTGGGTATCGGCCTTGGCGTCCTTCACCACTGGGTCGACAAACAATTCTGCATTGCCGACGGCGTCGGCCTTGTCAAGATCGCGACCGTTGACACGCCAGAATCAGATTGACGGTGTCCGCGGTCAGACGTTTGTTGGCAGCCCGCGGATCATTGACCTTCGACTTGGGAGCGGAAAGTGTAATCACTGACCGTCCCTGTACGCGCATCTGTTTCAGCAAGCTGCTATCGCCCTGCGGCTGAAACACGACCTCGATCACGCTCGCACCGGTAAGGTTTAGATCCGAATCTGCGTCCAAGGTTTTCGCCGACGCATCGCGAATCGCATAACCCTTATCGATCTGTTGATCTTTGTCGAAGAAAAAATCCATGTCGGCGGATCTGACCTCCGCGCTCCGGCCTTCCTGCATCGTCCGCAGATACGAATTCCCGCGGATCTCAACCCGCTGAATCTGTTTCTTATCGGTCAATGCGGCGTTGAGTGTGTCGCCACTCAGTAGGTCGCGATCCTGCTCGGTGGTGACCCCGCCGGAAAACGAAATTTGCTGCCCCTCATGCAGGAAAACTGCGTGCGCCGCGCGAATGATCACCGGTCGGGCGCGGGAAGAACTTTTGGCCTTCGCATCCTTCAACGCTTGAGGTGCGACGGTAATCTCGACGTCTTTCTTCAGTTCCAGCTTTTTCGACTTTGATTCGACGATCGCACCGGTGGAGCGGCCGGAAACATTTTCGCGCTCGAAAGTAATCGGTGCGTCTGTTTGGGCTACTTCACTGTCTTTGGTTGCGAAGTTGTAAGCGATCAGCTCCGTATTAACTTTCAAAGCATCTTTCGTTTCAATTTTGACGCTGCCCTGAAAAGTCAAAATGGAATTGGCTTGATCGTAGATCGCCTTGTTGGCGCTTATCTGATCGGGTTTATCGCCCACGGACGGATACACAGATAGCTGCACCCGATCGAGCTCATGATGGCCATCGGAAAATGTGATGTCGCGCGCAGCGCGGATCCAGAGGTACAGGCGATCCCCTTTCATCATCCGCTGCTCATATCCCTCGATGATTCCCGTGATTTCCTTCGAGAGTTCGGGGGCCTCAGACCGCAGCCGAAATGGCGTGTTGTTGCGAAGCCGGTAATAAGAGATCGCCACAAACACGAGCGCGGCCACCAGAACCACCAGCGCGCCGGCGCGCACCACCAGCGGCGCGCGCGCGCGCAATCCAATTGCAAAGGCTCGTTTTCGATTTATCTCTTGCATGCTATGCGGACCGCCGGTAGCCGGCGGGCAACAATTCAGTTCGCATGTCGCGCCCAACTCGCAACCCGGACATCACCTGCCCGCGTCAATGTTCCCTGGCGTCGGGCGTACATCCTGCACTGACAACTGCAAAAATGTCTCGCCGCCCCAGTTGCTGGTTTCAATCGTGTAAGCCATATCGATGGCCTTGCCCTTCAAGAGTGCGGCGTTTTCCGCGCCATTCCACCAAATTGTTTCGAGCGGACGGCGTTCCGGTCCGGCAACGGTCATTTTCAGATGCCTGTTTCCAATTAGACGTGGTTCCGAGAGTATGCACAAGTTGTGCGCTTCGAAAACAGGCCGCGGATTACCAGCTCCAAAAGGCTCCAACAATTGCAGTTCACCCACCAGGTCGAAATGTGACTGATTCCGTCGGCAGCTCCGCATCAATATGGACGCATGGCTGCAAATCTTCGTCGGTAAGGCACGAGGCGGCATGCTGATTGAGGCGCCTGCGCAATTCTGCAATCCGATCGGGTTTAATGGTGATGCCGGCGGCGTGCGAATGGCCGCCAAACTTCTCAAACAGATCGGAACATGAAGTCAATCCGTTCAACAAATGATAGGGCTCGATGCTGCGACCCGAACCATGGGCCATGCCAGTCGAAGCATCACTCGAGAGAACCACACACGGACGATTAACGCGTTCGGCAATTTTCGAGGCCGCAATTCCAATTACACCGCGGTGCCAGCCCTCGCCGGCGATAACCGCGACATAAGATTCCTCTCGACTTATCTCAACGCTTTCCAGCTCAGAAATCGCGAGCTCAACAATTTGCCGCTGCACTTCCTTGCGTTCCTGGTTGCGCTCATCGAGGTGCCTCGCCAGCCGTAGCGCTTCGGCGTGATCACGCGTGCTAAACAGCTCTACGACCGCGCGTGCAGCATCCATTCGTCCGGCAGCGTTTATTCTTGGGCCAATGCGAAATCCGATGTCGTAGGCAGTCATTCCGGCGCCGGTACCGCAACCAGCCACTTCCATCAACGCCCGCAGTCCAGGATTCGTAGCCTTTGCCAGATCCTTCAATCCGAGCGCCACTATCGTGCGGTTTTCGCCGGTCAACCTGGCTACGTCCGCCACCGTGCCGATGGCGACAATTTTAAGGAAGGCGTTTATCTGCGCCTCCCGTCCGCGTTCACGAAACAAAGCCGACACCAGCTTGAAAGCCACTCCCACGCCGGCGAGGGTCTTGTCCGGATAACCGCACCCGGCCTGATTTGGATTCAACACCGCAAAGGCCGGCGGCACACCTTCACCTTCGTCGGGCAGGTGATGGTCGGTGATGATAACGTCCAGCCCGTTATCTCGCGCCCAGTAGAGAGGTTCATGAGCGCGAATCCCGCAGTCAACGCTGATGACCAAACGATAACCCTCGGTAAAGGCGCGTTCGAGAACATCTCGACGAATGCCGTAGCCCTCAGTGAATCGATGGGGCACGTGGAAGCCAGTGCGGGCGCCGAGCAGATTCAGAGCGCGCAAGAGGACGGCCGTTCCGGTTGTGCCATCAACGTCATAATCGCCGTAGACAAGAATCGGCTCCCGGGCATCCACCGCCTTCAACAAACGCACCACGGCCTCGTTCATTCCCAGCATGAGATAAGGATCGTGTAATTGTTCGTGAGTGGGCGTTAGGAAGGACCGCGCAGATTTTTCATCGGCGCAACCGCGCGAGATCAGGAGCGCTGCAAGGGTTTCGGAAAGGCCTAAAACTCGAGCCAGCTCGGCAACCTGTTGGGTATTGTGGTCACGCCGGATCCAACGTTTGGCATTCATGTGAGGCCAGGGAATTAATTCAAACTATCAGCGCGATAATTATTCAGCAAACCAGCCATCATCATCAAGTAGCTTAACACCGATTCGTCTCCGGCCATCAATGTGATCGGTCCACACACCGTTAACTTCGGCGTCAAGTTCACGCCCAAACGGGGGAGTTAATTTTACCATTGCTCCTACTGCGACTTCGGCGTCGAGAACAATTGTCGCGCCGGCGCGGCTGATCTTCACCGCCTGGGCTTTAATATTGAACGGCTCGCCCGCGGCAGTCTTTCCTTCGACTTCGAGCGCAAACTCGACCGGAACCCTGGGATTGCGAGGCCGCTGTGAAGGCATAGTCGCACCTCTGGAATCTCTCTCGTTCATATAAATCGCACCGCCTTTAAAAGTGGTTTTGAGTTTATTGGCCGAATGCCGGCCGGGAGGAAGAGGGGGCAAACGATAGTTTACCCGATGAAGGAAACTTTTAGGTAGCGCTTTTATTCTGGAACTGTTGCGACTAACTTCCAGATATTTGAGTTAACCGGGGGTTGTCGCTCTCGGTGCTCACATTTCTTATCCGGCATCGGCTGTGATGTAACCACCAATCAGTGCAAAGACGATGGCACCGCCGACTATCAGACGGTAGGCAACAAATACGGCGGTCGAATGCTTGCGGAGAAATCGCAACAAGAACCAAATCGAAGCGTATCCCACCAAACCTGAAACAATGGTGGCAACAATTAGCGGCAAATAACTGTCTGCGGGCAGTTTGTGGATCGCCTCTCTCAATTCAAGCAATCCACTCGCGGCAATCGCCGGAATCGAAAGCAAAAATGAAAACCTCGCCGCCGTTTCGCGGTTAAGTCCGGCGAAGAGACCGCCCATAATTGTCGAACCCGAGCGACTCGAACCAGGAAGCAACGCCAGAACCTGAGCGAAGCCGACCGCCAGAGCATCACCAAGTCGCAATTCGTTCATCGACCGCTCTCGCTTTCCGACTTTTTCTGCCAGAGCCAAAAGAATGCCGACCACAATCATCATCGTGGCGATCACCCAAAGATTTTTTGTAAACGTGCCTTCAATCTGTTTCTTGAACACCAGTCCCACGATCGCGACGGGAATAGAACCGATAACTACCAGCCATCCGAGCCACGCTTCCGGCGACAAGCGGACACTGCCGTCGACTCGGCTCTTACCCGTGAGTATGGCCACGTGGTCCTGGATAAAACCCCGCGTTATGCCGTAGATGTCGCGGCTGAAATACGCGAGCACGGCAATAAGAGTGCCTAGTTGAATTACTGCGATTGTAGCCGTGGTTTGTTCCGCTTTAAGCAAGGGATCGACTGAGTTGTAAAGACCCACCAGGCGGGCTGCAAAAACCAGGTGCGCAGTCGAACTAACCGGAATGAATTCGGTAAGTCCCTGGACGATGCCGAGAATAATAGCTTGAAGAATGGTCATTAGTTAAAGGTTTGTCGGTGGTTAACGGATAGTTTGAGAGGGCGTCAGTGGTTGGAGCCTGCCATCAGAGTTCTGTTTCGGAGCTGACCACTGGCTCGCCCACACCGTCCGACGGCCACCGGCAGCTAACTATTCCCTGAACGAATTTTTTCGCGATATTCGATCATACATCCAAATCGGCATTATCATTCCGGCGCGCACAATCGCCGCCAGCTGCCAGGGAAACGCATAAGTTTTCTTCTTGCGCTCAATCGCATGCATGATTCTCTGCACCGCATCATCGAGCTCCAGGAGAAAAGGCAGTTGCGCATGACGACCAGCGGTCAGAGCGGTTTTTATGAAACCGGGATGGATTATCGTGACCTCAATACCTTGCGGTTCAAGATCAAGTCGAAGGCTTTCGAAGAATGCGGACACGGCAGCCTTGCTGGCGCAATATGCGGCTGATTTCGGTAAACCGCGATAAGCAGCCAGACTGGAAATGATTACCAGCTGCCCCTGCCCCCGCGCGGACATTCGCGGCAAAACCGCGGTCGCACTATTCGCCGCACCAATCACATTGATGTTGATTACCTCGGCAACTTCTTCGCCGCGCAAATTCGCTGCATGTTTGGTCGGGCCAATCCCGGCATTAGCTATCAAAACGTCAATCGGGCCAAACTCACCATGCAATCGTTCGACTGCCGCATTCATTGAACCGGAATCTTGCACATCGGCCGGCAGCGCGAGCGCCTTGGTTCCCAGCCCTTCAATCTCTCGAACCAGATCATCGAGCACAACCGCGCGGCGAGCCACCAAACCCAACTTCGCTCCGCGACGAGCAGCCTCCAACGCCAGCCCGCGGCCAATGCCAGACGACGCGCCGGTGATCATAACTACTTTTCCAGTCCAAAAGGGGCTCAAGCGAGTTCCAGGGTTTCGAATTTCAAGTTGGGAGGGTCGAGCCGGTTTTCTGCGAGCATCAAGGTCACCGAATCGGTCAAGTATTTTTTTGTTTCGAAGTCAACGCATCTGGAATCTGAACGTTAACCGGCGAAACTAAACCTGCACCACCACCGGCATAATAACCGGCTTCGCACCGGTGAGCTTTTGAATGAAGCGCTTCAGTTCAACACGCACATGCTCCTTGAGAAGCCCCTCGTCATTTAAAGTTTGGCGCGAAGCGCCGGCAATTGCTGCTGTGACCACGCGTTGAGCATCCTTCATCATCCCGTTGGCGGCATCGAAACCGCGAACTCCCTGCTCAACGATTTCGGGAGGGCTTTGCAGTTCCCCGGTTTGTTCATTGATGGTCACCACTACCGTGAGCATTCCCTCAGAAGCTATCTTCCGTCGCTCGCGGATAGTTGCGCTCTCGATTTCCTCAAAGCCACTATCGTCAATAAACGTGCGTCCAATATCTCGTTTACCGACAACCACTGCGCGCTCACCGTCAAGTTCAAGCACGTCGCCGTTCTCAATCAGCACGATTTTATCTTCAGCGTAGCCCAGATGGTTTTTTACGAACTCCTTGTGCCGAAACAGCATGCGATACTCACCATGAATCGGAACCACGAATTTTGGACGCACCGCTTCCGTCATGATGCGAATGTCTTCCTGCGAGGCATGGCCACTCACATGGACCAGGCGCCGTTTCTCTTCGATGATGTTTGCGCCACGCTTGTAGATCATTCCGATCATCCGTGAAATCAAACGTTCGTTTCCGGGAATGATACGCGCCGAAAGCACGACGGTGTCGCCTTCGTCGATCATTAGTCCCTTGTAACTTTGTCCGGCCATTTGCGCCAGTGCCGCGCGCGACTCTCCCTGCGATCCGGTCACTAGAAAGACCACGCGATGATCCTTCATCTGCTTCGCCTCATTAAGAGGCACCAGCAGACCGTCGGGAATGTCCAGGTATCCCAGGCGGTCGGCGATCTCGACGTTCTTCAGCATCGAACGGCCCAGGATGCAAACTTTGCGATTAAACTGCTGCGCGATATCCAGGACGATCTGCAAACGGTGAATCGACGACGCAAATGCGGCCACGATAATTCGGCCCTTGGCTTCGGCGAAGATTTCTTCAAAAGCGGGAATCACTGCCCGTTCCGATGGCGTTCTCCCGGGAACCGTGGCGTTGGTTGAATCTGAAAGCAGCGCCAGGACACCTTCCTGGCCAAGACGGCGGAAGGAACGCAAGTCAATTGGTTCTCCGATCACGGGAGTCTCGTCGACCTTGTAGTCGCCCGTATGGATGATCGTTCCCACCGGAGTCTTGATCGCCAGGGAAAAGCAGTCGATCAGTGAATGCGAAACGCGGATGAACTCCACGTTGAAGACACCTATCGCAACTTCATCGCGCGGTTCGACTCGATGCATCAGGGTGTCATCAAGCAAGTTGTGTTCGTCCAGCTTGCTCTCCGCCAGGCCAGCCGTGAAATGGGAACAATAGACCGGCACGTTGAATTTCTTCAGCAGGTAAGGCAGAGCGCCGAGGTGATCTTCGTGGCCATGAGTGAGAACGATCGCGGTTATGTGATCACGATATTCTTCGAGAAAATCAAAATTTGGAACGCAAACATCCACTCCATAGGCCGTCTCCTCCGGAAAGCCCATGCCGGCGTCGAGAATGAGCATCTCATCGCCGTAGCGCACCGCCATGCAATTCATCCCAAACTCGCCAATGCCGCCGAGCGGGATAATCTCGAGAACACTACTCACTCTTGGTATTTACTCGACTCTCCGGGCGCGCCGCGCCATCATACGTGTGGTAATCGCAGGGGTTAAACAATCACTGCAGTATAGCACGCTATTTCCGAACCCATGGCGTCGTGGGCGCCCCGATGATAGCTCCCAAATTCTCAGCTTTGGGAGGTACAATTCCGTCCATGAGCAAAAACCTTTTCCCCGTCGTTTTACTTTTCGCGTTTACCTTCTTAACGGCTGCTCAAATAATTGCAGCACCGCGAACGATGCGGCTCGACTACTATCACACCGGAGACGCCAAACGTGAGTTCTTCAGCGTCGACAGAATCGTGCTGGAACCGCTTCCCTGGCCAGGCAATCTGGCCAAAAACATCGACCAATCCAACCTCGGAAAGTATTTCTTCGAAGTACGCGATCAGAAATCGAAGAGGGTCCTCTACTCGCGCGGCTTCGCCTCCATTTACGGTGAGTGGGAAACCACTGACGAAGCGGCCACCAAGCTGCAAACGTTTAGCGAGTCTTTGCGGTTCCCAGCGCCGGATGCGCCCGTCGAGATAATTTTGCGAAAACGCGATGCGAAGAATGACTGGATCGATATTTGGACCACCACCCTCGATCCCAGAGACATTTTTATTGATCGGGCTACCTCGCGCGCCCCGGCGCCGTTGATTCCGATTCAGAAAATGGGAGATCCGGCCACCAAGGTTGATTTGCTGATCCTGGGTGACGGGTATACAGCCCGTGAGATTAAGAAGTTTGAAGCCGATGCTCGCCGGCTCACCAAAGTGCTTTTCTCCACGTCGCCCTTCAAGGAGCGACAGGCTGACTTTAACGTATGGGCTATTTGTCCCCCGGCTCTGGAAAGCGGAATTTCACGGCCTTCCACCGGCGTTCATCGCGATAATCCTCTCGGCTCAACCTACGATGCTTTCGGTTCCGAACGTTATGTTTTAACTTTCGACAACCGCGCTTTGCGTGAGACAGCCGCTTTCGCTCCTTACGAATTTATTGAGGTGCTCGCCAACAACCGCACCTATGGCGGCGGCGGAATTTTCAATCTCTATAGCACTGTGGCTGCTGACAATGGATTCGCAGATTACCTGTTTGTTCATGAGTTTGGGCACCACTTCGCCGGACTGGCTGACGAATATTACACGTCGCCTGTCGCTTACGTAGCTGCGGCGGAGCGCGTCGAGCCCTGGGAAGAAAACGTGAGCGCCTTGCGGTCACCGGGAGGACCGGGAGTTTTTGCCGCCGGGGACCTACGCGCTTTCCTGAAGTGGAGAGACCTGGTTTTGCCGGACACACCCATTCCTACACCCTGGGGCAAAGAGGCTTATGAAGAGGCCTCGCGGGCCTATCAAAAGCGGCGCGCGCAGATTCGGAAAGACAATCGCCCCGAAAGCGAGATGGAGGCACTCTTCCGCGAGAACCTGGTGCAAGAGCAAGCGATGTTTCGCAAGGAAAAGTACTGGGGGCGCGTCGGAGCCTTCGAAGGCGCTATGTACGAATCAAAGGGATACTACCGGCCGGAAGTCGATTGCATCATGTTTTCCCGCACCAACTATTTCTGCGCAGTCTGCCGGCGGGCAATCGCGCGCGTGATCGACATGTATGCCTAGTGGGACAAAACATGAATCTGGTTTTTAAGATCTGCATCACTGCTTGCTTGATCGCGGTCGCAGCTCTCCCTATGGCGGCGCGCGAATCGCGCGCAGCCCGGGACCTCAAAGAGCTTGCCCGATTAGAGTCTGTTTGGAATGAAGCTCATCTGCGCGGTGACGCGGATGCATTGGACCAACTATGGGCCGACGACTTAATCGTCACAGTTCCCGACATGCCGGTAATGGATAAAAATGAAGCGCTCGCTTTGGTCCGCGCAGGCAAAATGAAGTTTCGCCGCTACCAAACGTCAGATCTTCGCACCAGAATCTATGGCGAAACCGCCCTGGTTACGGGCCAAATTTCCAGAGAGCGTGATTCCGCCACCAATGAGTTTGAGGACGATTGGCGATTCACGAAGGTTTACGTTCGGCGCAAAGGACGGTGGCGAGTGGTTGCCTGGCACGGCTCTCACGTTGGGACTTCTTAACTCCGGAGGAAAACTCATGAGGCTAAACCACTGCCGAACATCGCTCCTTTTGGCGACCGCGTTGTTGTCTTTAGTGTTCGGCGTGCAGGCGCAACCTTCCGGCGGCAAACTGCCTCCCGAAGCTGGACCAGCCACTACGACCAACAGGACCGCTGTGCCTGCGGTACGCAATGCTGGAGGTAAGACGACCGTCACACCTGGAACCAGATCGACTAATGCCACCAGAAGCTCTCCGGCGCGCTCGGCAAGGTCATCCGCGTTACCAAAGGGAGCGCTAGATGGAAAATGGTGGACCACGGGAAATGGTTTCGGTGATTCGGAAGTAGTGTTTTCCCAGACCGGCCCAAACGTTTCAGGTGTTATCAAGTATGCGGACGGGCGAACGGGAATGGTCGAAGGCACGCTGGCGGGAAAGCGTTTGCACTACCGCTGGACAAACTCATCAGGTAATGGCGGGTCAGGGTGGCTCGCACTAAGTTGGAATAATTTCCTCGGCGGCCCCTGGCAAAATTCCAGAGAACGCAACGGCTCCTGGACGCTCAGTCGTCTGGAAGGCAAATGGTGTTTTGGAGGAAGCCGAAGTCGGATTAGAAACGTCACCCACGATTCCCGCGGACGGTTAACTTCCATCGCCGAAGACGGCGTTTCTTACGCGGGCAGACTGGAGGGACCGTTGATTTTTCTGGATTCCGATTTTGGAAGTATCGAAGGCTCGATGGACTTCCGTCGCAATCGGCTGGACTGGTCGAGCGGTTTCTATTGGACCTGGTGTGGTCGCTAACAAACTTACGGCTTTATGCACTCGCGGTTCCGCTTTTCCGACTACCAAATGTGCGCGGGACATAAACGATGAATCGACCTCCCGTAGAGCTCATCAAGTTTCTTAAACCCTATGATCGCCCTATCCAAAATCTCGCGTTAAACCTCCGCAAGCTAGTGCTCGACGAGATGGCGCCGTGCTTTGAAAACATTTACGACGCCTATAGCTCAGTTGCCATCGGTTATGGCTTTTCCGATCGCCTGAAAGACGGTGTGTTGCATATAGCGGTTTATTCGCAGCACGTGAATCTGGGTTTCAACCATGGAGTAACGCTCGAGGATCCGCTGGGAATTCTCAAGGGCTCGGGTAAACAGATTCGCCACATCACCATAAAGACTCCCGAAGATCTGGCCGGTCCTGCGCTTAGAGAGTACGTGAGGCGTGCACGCCAATCTGCCTGCGACGACGCTCGCAAGCTTGGAGATCCTCTGCCGCAAGGGAATCTGGTGGTTTCTACCGTGAAAGCTATTTATGCAAGAAAACGACGCCCCAGTTGAACGTCAATCCAGGAACAAACGCTGAGCTGCCGCGTGACTGTCAACCTCTGGTCTGATTTTTAAGCAATCCCCTCTCCGACGAAAGGAAAACAATGAAACGTATTCTGATATTGACGCTGTTGTTATTACTACCTGGACTCGCTTTAGTTAACAGAAGCTCCGGCCAGGATGCCGCTGATGCTGACAGTAAAGCGTCGGCCGGAAAGTGGGAGTACCTGGTCGTGGCCGGCCCGAGTGCGACAAACCTAACGCCCACCGGTAACCCGCGCATGCGCAAGCAGGACGATGGCGGGTTCGGTCGCGAGGCTTTTGTTCTCCAGACACACTTAGACAAGCTTGGCGCCAGGGGTTGGGAACTCGTTTCCGTTTCCGGATCCCCTGTGGACCCGGTCTACTATTTCAAACGCCGCAAGTAATTGACCGTCTTAGCCAGGCGGCACCTGTGAGACGGCGTGGTTGTCGCACCGGTGCATCTCACCGTTACCTGGATCGACGAGTTTAGAGCCGGAAGCGAAACGAAACGGTTCCTCGATCGACTTAAACACGTCGTAAACTTTAAAAGGTGTGACCAGGCCGAATCGGCTTTACCGCCGTGATCGACTCCCCGCTCACGCATCTCCAAGTCCCGCCCATGGCGGTGCTTCCTTCCCGCGCAAGTTCTCCAGCCTTCAGTCGTTCAACCCACAACGCTCGCAGCAGCGAAACTGATCGACAAAAAAGCGAGGCTCAACCATGAAACATCTCCTCTTATTCGCGCTACTTTTCGTCGCCACAACTTCTCTTGGGCTCGCAGGCTACGTCCAGTTGGCGCCTTTAGACATTCCACCGATTTCTGAGGACGCACTCATTCCGGTTAAGAAATCGATGCGCGCTTTTCGCTCCGACGAGGAACTCAGGAACTATCTGAACGAGCTGGCCGAAAAGCAGAAACTTGAGGCTCGACGACAACGGGAGGCGAGCGAGTCCGGAACCGGGCTGATGACTTCCAATGCCCCGCAGACACAGCTAGCGAAAGCCACCCCCGATTCCAAGGATGACAATGAATCGGTAACCAACGTCCAGCACGCTGGAGTAGACGAAGGCGGCATCGTCAAGGTTCACGGGAGTCACCTCGTAGTGCTACGGCGAGGACGCCTGTTTACGGTCGCAATTGGTGATGGCGCACTCAAACCAATCTCCGCAGTTGACGCCTTCGCACCTAACATCAACCCGGGTTCAACCTGGTATGACGAGATGCTTGTTTCCGGCAACACTATCGCCGTGATTGGCTATAGCTATGAGCGAGGCGGAACCGAAATAGGACTTTTCAACATCGACTCAGGCGGAAAGCTGCGTTACCGCTCAACCCACCACATGAGGTCCAACGACTATTACTCGTCACGCAACTACGCCAGCCGCCTGATTGGAAACAAACTAATCTTTTACACACCACTCTACATCTCTCCAGGCGCTCTCGATCCCTTCAAGAACTTTCCGGCAGTTCGACGGTGGCACAAGGGAGCTAAGCCAAACGAATTTCAACGCATTGCCCCGGCGACCCGTGTCTTCCGTTCGGAGCGTTCCCTGAATTCAAACTATGGCTTGGCGCTTCATACCGTCACCATCTGCGACCTGTCAAACGATAACTTCGCTTGTGAGGCGACAGTGGTCATTGGACCTGCGGGCCGCGTTTTCTACGTATCGCCACAATCGGTTTACGTCTGGGTTACGGACTGGGCTCGACGCGGCCGCGCCTCCAAAGAGGAGTCAATGCTTTATCGTCTGCCGCTTGATGGATCGAGCCCAAGCGCACTCCAGGTATCCGGTAGTCCGGTTGACCAATTTTCCTTCCTGGAAAGCGAAGATGCCCAACTCAACGTTCTGGTCCGTGCCAACGCAAAAGGAGACGGGATGTGGAACGCTGAAGGGGAGGCCGGCGACGTCGCTTTGATGCGCGTGCCGCTCAGCAGTTTTTCGGACGGCAGCGAAGCCGTGCCGTCAACGAGCTATCGAAGTTTGCCTAATCCCGAAGGCCACACTTTTCAAAACCGATTCGTCGGCGAGTACCTGCTGTATGGAACCGGGAGCGGATGGGGTTACCCCGAGGCCGCGTCTGGCGGAAACCTTTTTACAGTACCCTGGTCCGGTGGGGAGCTCACCTCGTTTTCTCTTGCGCACGGCGTGGACCGAATCGAAGCGATGGGTGCGAATGCAGTAATCGTGGGAACCAACGGAAAGAACTTGCAGTTTACTTCAGTGAGGCTGAGCGAATCGCCCTCGCTGGCCGGCAGCTTCACTCGGGCAGGCTCATCGCAAGGTGAACTTCGCAGTCACGGTTTCTTCTATAAGCCGGACGGACCCGAGTCTGGGACTATTGGCCTGCCAATTAGTTTGCCCGGGCGCCCAGGCTACCGTCATCTGTTTGAGACCTCAGCAGCAATACTCTTCCTGCGAACGGATGAGCTTAATTTTGAAAAGGCCGGGGAGCTGGCCGCAGATTCAGGCCGGGCTGTGAACGACAACTGTCGAGCTTCGTGCGTTGATTGGTATGGCAACGCGCGGCCGCTTTTCGTCAAAGGCCGGGTGCTCGCGCTGCTGGGTTATGAATTAGTTGAGGGTACTCTTGAATCTGGCCGGATGCGCGAACTGCGCCGCGTAAACTATGGACCGCGGCGGATGGAGGTGGCCCGAAACTAAGCCTCGAGAGCGGAGCGAAGTCGGCAGAAAACAGTAGAGAATCATTTTCGATCTGATTTTCCAGTTATCGCTGCGCCGGCTTCGCGTCTCCTGTCAACCACAGTGTTACAATCCCTGAACCAATGGACTGGACCAATCTTCCGACGATCAGCACCACCCGGCTCTCGCTGCGTAAGATCAGCCAGCAGGATGTCGATCACTTTTTCGAAGTATTTTCCAACCCGCAAGTGATGCGATATTGGAGTACGCCGCCGCTCCCGGACAAAGCTGCTGCCAGTAAACAAATCGCCGAAATTCAGGCCCTGTTTGCGCGGCGACAAATGCTGAAGTGGGGCATCGCCTTTAAGGATAACGATCAGCTTATCGGCAGTGTCACGCTATTTCAACCCGACTTCACCCACCGCCGGGTTGAGCTGGGCTATGCCCTGGGCCGAGCATATTGGGGTCAGGGCTACATGCAGGAAGCTCTTAGGGCAGTGCTCAATTACGCCTTTGAGACGCTCAACTTTCACCGGATCGAGGCAGATGTCGATCCCCGCAACGATGCTTCCGTCCGCACCCTTGAGCGTCTTGGGTTTCAGCGTGAAGGGTATCTGCGGGAACGCTGGCAAGTTAACGGTGAGATTCAGGACGCCTACTTTTACGGACTGCTTCGACCCGATTGGGACATACTCAATAACTCAATCCCAGCATCGTAGTCCCTCGGGCAACGCGCAAGCAGACACCTCGTGTACCATTTCGAACTTTCTTCGACCTTTAAATAGTTCTCGGTGAGCGTTGGCTCGTTAAATGCGAAGCTTTTCGCCGCATTGCGAACAACTCACGTCCGGTACAAGCGTTGCTAGTAAGGCTTGAACAACAACCGGCTTCCAGTATTCATACGGCAGATTATTACTACCACCAACGAGAGGGAAAAATTTATGGGATTGTTTGACAAGATGTTCGGCGGCGGAGCTTCCGAATCCGAACAACAACAAGGCGCGCAGCAACGGTTCAATGAACTGAAACAGAAATATCAGTCAGCCCTTAACATGGCTGACCGGGAGCAAATTCAGTTTCTTAATCTTCATGTGCAGGATAATAAACTCTACATCAAGGGCACTGCACCGTCGGAAGAGGCGAAGAACAAGTTTTGGGATCAACTGAAATTGGTCAACCCAAATGGCGACGACGTCACCGCGGAAATCAACGTCGATCAAACGCGCGCAGCGGGAGCAGCGGCCGGCGGCGGAAAGGGACAGTCGGGCGAGACTTACACCGTAAAATCGGGCGACAATCTTTCGAAGATCAGCAAGCAGTTTTACGGCAATGCGAGAGAGTACATGCGCATCTTCTACGCGAATCGAAGCCAGCTGAATGACCCGGACAAGATTCAGGTCGGCCAGCAACTCGTGATTCCGCCAGACGACAAAGCATAATCAGCGGGTCAGGGCTCTGGCCAATACAACACAGCAGTAGGGAGGTGCCATCGTGGCGCCTCCTTTTTCTTTTCCGGCATTGCGTTCTGGACGTGGCCCGAGGTGTGCTACGCTTCACCAGCTAACGAGTGGAGTTATTTCGCGTTTCCGTTCCCACATCCCAGGGACAATGCCTGACCTTCTTGTCAATCTTCTGAGCCTTCCCGCACTCGATCCTGTGCTTCAGGATATGGAGAACGCGCGGTATCACCGTCAGGCGGGCGCAGCCATTTGAAATCACGCGCGCTCGCACCTTTGTCGAAACATCGTTTTCGGTGACCTGGGCTGATGAGATTTCGGTGGGGTTCGTAAACAAACCTGTGTCTGTCTACCTGGCCGTCGCCGATCGAGAAGTCATAGGCTTTGCAGCTTACGAATGCACGCGCCGAAACTTTTTTGGGCCGACTGGAGTAGCTGAAAACATGCAAGGCCGCGGAGTCGGCAAGGCGCTGTTGATTGCCAGTCTATGGGGGTTGCGCGAACTCGGCTATGTCTATGGAATTATCGGCCGCGTCGGGCCAGTTGAGTTTTACCAGAAGACTGTGGGCGCAACCGTAATCCCTGACAGCGATCCGGGTATCTACGTTAACCTGCTCAAGTAATTACCAACGCCGCGCTAACTAGCTTAAGCTTACTGAACCCTTAACAAATTTCATGCAGGACACCGCAAACCTTTCAACCTCAGCACCCACAGGAAAACCGCTCGACGCCCCGCGCGGACCAAAAGGCACGCTGATCCAGGGAGTGATGCCGGAATTCACGCGTGATAGTTTGGCCTTCATCACGCGTTGCCGGGACTACGGCGACGTGGTGCGTATGCGTTTTCTTTATCAAACTGTTTACTTTCTCTATAACCCATCTGACATTGAAACGGTCCTCTCGACAAATGCCCGGAACTTCATGAAGGCACGCACGCTTCGTTCGCCATTCTTCCAGCGTCTCGTCGGCAATGGACTGCTGACCAGCGAGGGTGACGACTGGCGTCGCCAGCGGCGACTGGCCCAGCCCGCATTTCACCGCCAACGGATAAGTGGTTACGGAGATGTCATGGTTGAGTATGCAGAGCGGCTTACGGCCGGCTGGCAGCAGGGACAAGAGCGCGACATTTACCGTGACATGATGCGTCTCACGCTTGAGATTGCGGCAAAAACACTTTTCAATGCTGATGTTTCGGGCGACGCAGACAAAGTGCGACGGGTTCTGTCGGAAATGGTAAAACCATTTGCGGCGCAAGCCACGCTCAAGTGGATTCTTGATAACCGGTTGCCCACTCGCGCGCATCGGGAATTCTTTACCTCGGCGAAGGAGATTGATGAGATTGTCTACCGAATCATCGCTGAACGCCGCGCCAGCGGTCAGGACCAGGGTGATTTGCTCTCGATGCTGTTGTCAGCGCACGACGAAGATGATGGGAGTCAGATGACTGACCGGCAGTTGCGCGATGAAGTTATGACAATCTTTCTGGCGGGTCATGAAACCACGGCGCTCACGCTTTCATGGGCCTGGTATCTAATCGCGCAGGATCGCGAAGTGGAGAAAAAGTTTCACGCCGAACTGGCCGAAGTGCTCGGCGCTAGACCCCCGACGGTCGCCGATATGCCTCGTCTGAAATATACGGAGCTGATCGCCAGAGAATCGATGCGCCTCTATCCACCCGCGTTCGGTCTGGGGCGCGAGGCTCTGGAGGACTGTGAGATTGGCGGCTATCGTATACCGGCAAAGTCGCAAGTGTTCATGTTTCAATGGGCGACGCATCGCGACGCTCGCTATTTCTCTGATCCGAACATGTTTCGCCCGGAACGTTGGACGGAAGAATTCAGTGCTGCGCTTCCGAAGTATGCTTACTTCCCTTTCGGCGGTGGGCCGCGCGCCTGCATCGGCAACTATTTCGCGATGATGGAAATTGTGTTGGTCCTGGCCACTCTCGGCCAGCGCCTGGGGTTTTCGCTCGCACCGGATCACCAGGTTAATTTGATGCCGGCGATGTCTCTAAGACCGAAAGACGGGATCAGGGTAATCGTCAACGTGCGCTGATTCCCTCGGGTTCACATTTCGACACGCGCACGTCCCGCCCATAAAAGATGCCGCTCGAAGTAAGCTGGCGGCTCTCATTGTTTTGGAGTAACAACGCGTCGCCTATTCCATCGCTCGCGCTATTTGCGCCCATTCCTTCAGCGACAGTGTTTCCGCACGGCGCTGGAGATCAAGCCCAGCCCGACACAATACGATGCTTGCACCGCCATTCTGCTTGACGATCTCCTTCAGCGGCGCGGGCGCGTTGCGCAGGTTGTTCAGTATCGTCTTACGCCGTTGGGCAAACCCCGCGCTCACCACCTGCCACAACAGCGTCTCGTCGTGAATTTCAGCCGCTACGCATGGTCGAAGTTTTAAGCGGAGAACGCTGCTCCAAATCTTTGGCGCGGGTTTGAACGCGTGTGGCGCTACGTCAAAAAGCTTTTCTGTCTCACAATACGCCTGCACAAATACCGAAAGATAGCCTCGCTCTCCCGTACCCGGAGCCGCAGTAATTCGATCGCACACCTCCTTCTGAAGCATTACGACCATCTCCGTTACACACTGACGTTGCTCGATTAGCCTCTTCAAGATCGCCGTGCCGACGTTGTAGGGAAGATTGGCAATTATGCGAGCCTGCTTAGCCGGACGAATCGCAGTGCAGATATCCGCGACCAGAGCATCGTCTTCGATGAGCGTGAAATTTGAGTTGCTATTGTAAGTATTGCTAAGTATCGGAATGAGGTTGCGATCAAACTCGATGGCGATCAGGCGTCCGGCTTTCTCGAGCAGGGGCGCGGTAAGTGCCCCGCTTCCCGGACCGATCTCGACAATCGTTTCATCGGACGTCGGCGCGAGCGCGTCTATGATTCGGCGGATAACGCGGCCGTCAGTGAGGAAGTTTTGACCAAAACGTTTCGCAGGATGGTGGACTAGCTCATCGGAATGACTCAGAGGCGTTCTCTTGCTCATCCCTTCGCCCTCATCCTTTAGCCCTTTTCCTCGGGTAGCCTGTTACTTCGATGTCCCGGCCTCGCATAGTGATCTCGACATCCCGAAGCTCCAAGGCATCGGCGAGCTGCTCGACGCCTTCACCGGCAACGGCAGTCGGCGCGTCGCGTCCACCAATTATCTTTGGTGCGAGGAAAAAGGAAACCTTATCGATGAGCCCGGCATCGAGGAATCTCCCGGCTACTGTCGCACCACCTTCGATCAACACACTCTGAATTTGCCGCCGCCCGAGTTCGCTCAATACAGCTTTCTGGTCATGACTGCTGGCATTCCGAACTACTTCGACCCCGAGCTTTACCAATTCGTCGAGCGTGCTGGTTACTGCGGCATCACCTCCAAAAACCAATACCGGCTCTTCCTTTGCTGTTCGAGCGAGTCTGGATGCGCGCGCCATTCTTAGCTGTTCATCAAGCACCACCCGCACCAGCGGCCTTCGTCTCTGCAGTCCCGATCGATCGGTCAATAATGGGTCGTCAGCCAATGCAGTGCCGGCGCCTACTAATATCGCATCGTATTCGTGCCGTAGCTCATGAGCGCGGGCTCGCGATTCAGTCCCAGTAATCCAACGCGAATCTCCGGTGCGGGTAGCAATCTTCCCATCCAGCGAGGTCGCTAGTTTCAGACAGACAAACGGAAGGCCGGTGCGCATGAAGTGGAAATATTTTTCGTTGAGTCGGTCCGCTTCGCCGGCCAGGAGGCCAACTGATACTTCCACGCCGGCAGCGCGCAAGTGTGCGAAACCCTTGCCGGAAACTCTTGGATTAGGATCCTCAATAGGAGCTACGACCCGTCCTACGCCGGCCGCAATCAAAGCATCAGTACAGGGTGGAGTTCGTCCATGATGCGCGTGAGGCTCAAGCGAAACGTAAGCAGTCGCCCCTTTTGCTTTCAGGCCCGCCTGCTCAAGAGCGTAGGTTTCAGCATGCTTCAGTTGGTCGTAGACATAAAAACCTTCACCGACAATTTCCCCGGCTTGCGCGATCACGCACCCCACCAGCGGCCCCGGACTGACCTGGCCCACACCCTGAGCCGCGAGCGCGATTGCGCGCTTCATCAAGCGGCGCTCGATCTCTGACGGACTCGCGCCGTGCGCCTGCAATCATGGCTAATGTCTGCTGCAAGAATTCCTCACACTCGTTTGTCGAAACGACTGTCGTGTTTGTTTTAACTCCTGGCCGGTACGTCGGTCCATCGTAAATTCGAACCAGGGAACCACTGTGTCTTCTACTCAAACAGCCCATTGACGTAGAGCTCAGGATCAAAAACCACGAGGTCGTCGACCTTCTCGCCGATGCCCACGTAACGGATGGGCAATTTAAGTTCATTCGAGATCGCGACGGCGATACCGCCCTTGGCTGTGCCATCAAGCTTCGTCAACACAATGCCAGTAACCCCGGCGACTTTCAGAAACTGGCGCGCTTGCTCCAATCCATTCTGTCCCGTCACGGCATCAACCACCAGCAATGTTTCGTGCGGCGCTCCTTCCACTTCTCTGGCTGCGACTCGTTTCATCTTCTCCAACTCGCCCATCAGATTCGATTTATTGTGCAATCGTCCGGCCGTATCGACGATGAGAACGTCTGAACCACGCGCCTTCGACGCTTTTAATGAATCGAAAAGCACCGCAGCGGGATCAGTGCCCTGCTTCTGCTGAATCAGCGGTACGCCCGTTCGTTCGGCCCAGATCGCAAGTTGATCTGATGCAGCTGCGCGGAAGGTGTCGGCCGCGCAGATCAGCACGTCGTTTCCTTCGGCTTTGATACGCTGGGCCAGCTTACCAATCGTCGTCGTCTTGCCGACGCCGTTGACTCCCACGATCATCATGACGTAAGGAGCAACGTTGTCGGGAACGCTGGTTTCGGAGGCGACTCCACTCTTTTCTGACTGATGCAGGATAGATAACAACTCACTCTTGATTGCCTGCTTTAGCGCGTCGAGATCATTAATCTGCTTGCGCGCGATGCCTCGTCGCACTGTCTCCAGGATGTGTTGCGTTGTTGCCACTCCAATATCCGCAGCAATCAAAGCCTCTTCGAGTTCGTCGAGCAGATTCTCATCGATCTGCTTGAGTCCCTGAAAAACTGTGTCAAGCCTTTCTGAAAGTGATTCGCGTGTGGCGGATACTGCGCGTCGAAAGCGGGCCGAAAATTCCTGTTCCAGCGCGGCTTCTTGTGCCTGTAGCTCTTCGATCGAGAGATTCAGCCCGAGAACTGAAGTAGCAAAAGGCGAACGCGTTGGGACCGGAGGATCTGGCGCCACGGTTGAATCGGCGGCGGAACCGGGCAAGGGTAGTTCGGCTGCGGACGATTTGGAAACAGGTCGCCCAAGCGGCTCTGGAGTTGGGCCCGCCCCTGCCGCAACCGGTTCCAGATCAATCTCTGCGACTGGCGAAACAACGGGAGTCGTTGAGTGCTCGGTCGCCGGTGTTGACGGCTGCGACAATTCCTCGGCAACACCGGCTCCAACCACAGCTTTTTCAGTCAGCGGTTCATTTAATTTGAGCGACACAAACTGATCGCCGCTCTTGCGTTTCCAGAAAAGCCCCATAGGTTTGGTCCAGGTATCTTCCCGCAGATTTCAGAAACGCTGATTATATGCGCAATAGCCGCGTCCCAACAAAAAGGGCGCGGCTGAGTAGTGTTCAGTTTGCTTTGCGCTCTTTGCGAAAACCTTTGCGTACTTTGCGGTAAAGGTCTAAAGACAAGCAGAAACCGCAAAGGTCGCAAAGCTAGACACAAAGTTCCGCAAAGAAATGCGTCTGATCGAATCAACCTGAACCAGTGCCCGCGGCTGAGCAGGATCTGCTGCCGATTAATAGTGATGCTTATTAGGCCAGCTGTTTTCTGAAAACCTCAAAGTCACCATTTGTTAAGAGGCGGTAACCACTTTAAGTGACCAGCGATGCCTGTTGGTCGGTCGTCGGAACTGTTTGAGGTTGGACCGAAGCCGGCGAAATGCGCTCTCTTCAGTTTCACCGATCCGGGACGAATCTGACCATCTTCGCAAGCCGCCACAAATGCATCGACTACCACGGAATCGTAGCGCGTGCCGACGAAGCTCTGAATTCGAGCAACCGCATCTTCAAACTTCATCGCCAGTTGGTAAGGTCGATCTGTGGTCATCGCGTCAAACGTGTCTGCCACGGCAACGATTTTCCCCATCAGCGGTATTTCGTCGCCCTTCAATCCCTGCGGATAGCCCTTGCCGTCAACCATTTCGTGGTGCATGTACATCCCGGGCAGGAACTCCTTCATGGCCGCAATCTGCGACATGATCTTGTAGCCCTTCTGAGGATGCTTCTTCATGATCTCATACTCATCATCAGTTAGCGCTGCCGGTTTTTTCAATATGTTGTCATCGATCGCGATCTTGCCCACATCGTGAAGCAGCGCGCTGATTCTAATCTTTTCGCATTCGTCTTCCGGTAGTCCCAGACGTTGAGCGATCGCCACCGACAATCTGGAGACCCGTTCCGAATGCCCGCGGGTGTAGGGATCCTTGCCGTCGATTGCGGCTGCCAATCCCTTAACGGTTCCCAGAAACAGCTCACGGTTTTCGGCAGCGGAACGCTGCAAGTCGCTGATATATTTCTCCAGCTGGTCGGTCATCAGGTTAAACGAATCGCCTAGATCGCCTAACTCGGTGGGGCTCTTAACCACTATGCGCTGTGAGAAGTCTCCCGACGCAATCCGGTGGGCGCCAATCGCGAGCTCCTGAACAGGTTGCGTCAGTTTTTTGGCGAAGTAGAATCCGACCCCGATGGTCAGCAGTCCAGCGACGATGCTGATTAGCAGGGTCTGTTGCCTCATATCGGCCACAGACGCCAGCGCAGCTGATTCGTCCTGGATTGCGATTACTCCCAAACGGAAATTCTTGTCGAGTTCAGCACTCGCATATGCCCCCAACATCTCTACTTTGCGTCCATCGCGGATCACCGAGAACGGCGCTAACGCCGACTGCACTTGCGCGCCGGTTTCCTGCCAATCCTGGACCACTTTTAGGTCGGTCATCGGCTTTTCCGAAAAAGCAACGCTCGCTTCCGGGTGGGCTACTGCGCGACCGTTTTGATCAACCACAAACACCACCGGCAAACCGGCTTCGAGCAGCTCCCGCTCGCTCTTCGATGTCGACTGGTGAACTGCCTTGAACACCTCCTGGAAAGAAACGATGGCAACCACGGCAGCCAATACTTCCTGCCCGTTTGGCCCTCCCATCACCGGCGCGGCAACAGTCAACGCCATTTCCTGGCCTGAGCGAATTATTTGCGGCCGGCTCACGACGATTCCGCGGCCGTTCATTCGCGCCAGCACTTCACTGACGCGTTGGTCCACTTCGTCTCGCTGAATTACATCAAGCTGAAAGGCTCGATGCATTTCTCCGCTGACTGGCCAGATCGCCAGTCCGATTAAGTTAGGATCTTCTTCCAGGGTCTTCTGGAGACGGGCATCGTAGCCATCATCGTTGAGAGCGGTTATTCCGCCGGCTATCTCAAACGCTCTGGCCAGCCCGGTCACCACATCTCGATACCGTTGCGCGTAAAGTTCGATTTGCCTGGCTTTATCCTGCACCAGTTGGGCCTGGTAGCGGCCTTCAACCGAACGCAATTGCTCAGCGCTCCGGCCCGACAGAAGAGTGCCGGCGAAGGCCAGTGGAAGCAGGCCAACCAATAGGAGTACTCCAAGGACTATATATAGAAGGCGAATTCGCCCTATCTTTTCAGGCATTTATTCGGGAACAGTTAAGGATTCTTCAGGAAAATGGTCTCGTTGGGAGGGCCGCTTAAAGGCAGAAGCCGCCTGAACAAGCGGCGAAGTCATTATGTATAGTAATCGGGAGGGTGTCAACGCGTTTGTTTAACCGGGTTGGGCAGACCCGGCGATAAACTGGACAGCCCGATTCCCGCCAATATGTTATGTTTTTTATAGACTTACGGGCGACTCGTCACGTCTAACTGGCTGAGGCGCAAACTTTTGCGGAAGCGAGCGACTCGAAATTAGGTCGCTGGCCGGCCAATTCTGAAGGATAGGACAAAGCTACGAGCGACGAACAGATTGTGCAGCGTGCTTTAACCGGCGACGCAGAGGCTTTTGGCGAAATCGTAACGCGCTGGGAGCGCCGCATTTTCGCGCTTGCCTTTGGCATGCTTGGGCGAGAGGAAGATGCGCGCGACGCCACCCAGGAAACTTTTCTGGCAGCATTTCGCAATCTGCGGGGTTTTCGCGGTGAGGCAAAAGTTTCATCCTGGTTACATCGGATTGCTATCAATCAATGCATTACCAGGCAGCGCCGGGCGAAAGTCAGAAGTGAGAGTGCGCTCGACATCGAAGAGGAAAAGAACGCCGCGAGCTTTGCAGCGCCGCCGCACTACTCACCGGCAAGAGTAGTGGAAGGAATCGAACGAACTGCTGCCGTTCGTCGCGCCGTGAGTAGTTTACCGACCGACTTAAGACAGGTAGTGGTTATGAAGGAATTTGAGGAACTCACTTTTCAGGAAATCTCTGATGCTCTTGAGTTACCTCTGAGTACTGTTAAGAGCCGGCTCTATACCGCACTGCGACAACTGCAAATGCGGCTGCAAAAGTTTAATAACGAGATGGAGTAATCAGCGGAGTTAAAGCGATGGAAAAAGAATTCAAAGCGCCAGGTTGCAATGAGGCAAATGAGTTAGTTGCCTTCCTTTATGGCGAGCTTAGTGAGGTGGAAGCGCAGAGTTTCCAAAGTCACATGCGGGGATGCACTTCGTGCCGGCAGGAGCTTGCCGGGTTCACCGATATTCGCAGATCGGTCGTTGCCTGGCGCGACGAATCGCTGGGCCGGCTATCATCTCGCGCGACGGCGCCGTTAATGCCGTTTCGTGATAACAAGCGAGCCACCCCCTCGGCCGTTGCCGCGCTCCGAGAGTTTTTCAATCTTTCACCTGTTTGGCTTAAAGGCGCGGTGGCATTTGCGACACTGGTGTTGTGTGTCCTGGCTGGGCTTGCCGTTACGCGCTGGCAAGATAATCAGAACGGGCTGGCGGCAATCAAACAGCCGCGCCAGGAATCGTCGACACTTGCCGAGCAGCAGTTGAATGTCCTGGTTGACCAGCGAGTGAAGGATGAACTTGAGCGTCTTAAGAACTCGACGACGGGATCACCCGCTACCGAGATCGTGAGTGACAGCTCGGTAAAGCGCACGGCCAGTGGTCGGAAGACACCTCGCAATTTACAGCTCGTCACAAACTCTCCGGCCCAACGGCCACTCTCAAAAGTTGAACGCGAACAACTTGCCGCGGATTTGAGGTTGGTGGCGATAAACAATGACAGTGATCTTGATTTGCTCGATGACCGGATTAATCAATAACTATCGATTGAGGTTCTAATGAAAGACTTGCGAAAATTTTTCTCCGCGCTGACGATTGCGATTCTGGCAACAATCGCGTCCCCCCTCTGCGTTGGTCAGGCGCAGCAACCCCCGGTCGCCAACGAGCCGCCCAATGATGCGCGCGGCGGAGATCCGATTAGGCAGTTGAATCTAACTCCGGAACAACGCCAGCAGATTCGCTCAATCCGGCAGGAAACAAATGCCGAGCGATCGGCTATCAATCACCGGGTCGGCACCGCCAATCGGGCTCTGGAAACGGCTCTGGATTCTGACAATCCGGACGAGGCCACCGTCGAGCAAAGGATGAAAGATCTGGCTGCCGCGCAGGCGGATGCGATGCGGATGCGAATATCGACTGAGGTAAGAATCAGGCGCGTCCTGACCGTCGAACAAAGAGCGATCCTGCGGACACTTCGAGAGCAGGCTCGTGACAGACAGCGTGAGCGATTCGAGCGGAGAGACGAAAGGCAGCAGAGGCGGGAAGAGCGCCCTAACATCTTGCGTAACCAACGCAATGGCGTGGCGCCCCTCTTGCCGGGTCGAGGTGATCAGCGTCGTCCTCGTCCTTAATATTTATAGCGACCTTAACCACCAGGCTGGCCGGCATATGACGGGCCAGCCTTTTTCATTTGCACTGGATTACACTCTTGCCACGCACCGTCAATTCGTTCGAGCTTGACGCACTGTGCAGATTTTGAGCATGATAAGCCGCACTTTTTAATCTTGGTCTGTTGATTAAGTCTTCAGCTTAAACGAAATTAGTACGGGATCTCCAGTTCCGCGATTCCGCAGCCAGCCAGGTTTGCGTTTTCTCGTTAGGTTAAACGGCTGACGCACCAACTGCTCCACAATGAATTTCGTTACGCGCGCTATCTACGAGTTGCAGGAAACCACTTTGATGGCCGCGCGCGCAGCTCGTGGTCTCATCCAGGGCCCACGCTATCTTTCCGAAACAATCGCCCAAATGGATGTCATCGGAGTGGGCTCTCTGACGATCATACTGCTCACCGGTTTCTTCACCGGTGGTGTGCTGGCAGTGCAAACTTATCCGACCCTGGCATACTGGGGGCAACAAGGCCAGACCGGGCGGCTCGTCGCCGTATCGCTGGTGCGCGAGCTGGGTCCGGTGCTGACCGCATTGATGGTGACGGGGCGTGTCGGATCGGCTATTGCTGCTGAATTGGGATCCATGACCGTGTCTCAGCAAATAGACGCGATGCGCGCCCTCGGAACCGACCCGATCCGCAAGCTGGTAGCACCGCGGATGTTGGCGCTTTTGGTTTCCCTCCCACTTCTAACTGTGTTGGCCGATTGCGTCGGCATCGCCGGCGGTGCTTTCGCCGCCACGAGTCTCTACGGGCTGTCCATCAATGAGTTTTTGACGTCAGCTCGTGATGGAATCAGCTCGGATGATATTATTGGCGGCGTTATCAAACCGACCGCTTTTGCGCTGATCATTGGTTCAATTGCCTGCTACAAAGGCCTGAACACCGATGGCGGCACAGTGGGCGTCGGACGAGCGACGACCCGCGCGGTAGTCACCGCGTCGATAGTGGTAATCATTTCGGATTTCTTCCTGGCCCGCGCGCTCCAGTATCTGCTCGGGATGCCGGTTAACTAGACCAGTAAACTCCATGGCCTTATTTACCACTGCACCCACGCAGACTGATTTCTCCGACCAGGTTAGCACCAACGCGGCCGGCTCAACCTTTGCCGAAGTCGATGATCGGGATCGCGAGATTCCCGCAATCGAGTTTCGCGACGTGGTGCTGGCTTTCGACGATCGCATTATCCTGAACAAGCTAAGCTTCAGCGTCAGGAAGGGTGAAGCAAAGATCATTCTCGGCGGTTCAGGCGGCGGAAAATCGACAATTATTAAGCTCGTGTTGGGTCTCCTCAAGCCTGATGCAGGGCGGGTGCTGGTGGATGGTGAAGACATCACCAATTACACCGAAGCCCAGATGATGTCTGTCCGGAAAAACATTGGCATGGTTTTCCAGGAGGGCGCGCTCTTCGATTCCCTCTCGGTCTATAGCAATGTCGCCTATCGATTGCACGAGCAGGGACGATCGGAAGACGAGGTGGAGCAAGAGGTCCGGCGGATGCTGCGGTTCGTTAATCTCGAGGACGCCATCGACAAAATGCCTTCGGAACTCTCCGGCGGAATGCGGCGTCGCGTAGGCATCGCTCGGGCCTTGATTGGCGATCCCAAAATCGTGCTGTTTGATGAGCCAACCGCCGGCCTCGACCCGCCAACTGCACGCACGATCTGCGAGCTGGCGATGAAGCTTCGTGATCTGGAGGACGTTTCGTCGATCTTTGTGACTCACGAGATGAACAACCTCGACTATCTTTGCTCCGAATATGCCGTGGTTGGCGACTCGGGTGAGGTAGTGTTTGAACGTGAAGGCGAACGTCTTTGCTTAATCAACACGAAAGTGATGATGATGAAAGAGGGTAAGATCATTTTCAGCGGAACAGACGAGAGATTGCGCCACGCAGAAGATCCTTATATCCAGAAGTTTCTTCGCGGGCGGTGAGCAGAATGAAGAAAGGACGTAGGATGCAGGCAGGGTGTTGGATTAACGCGCAGGTCCAGTTGCCGCCCTGCTGTCATCACGACTAAGAAGTCATGCCCAGATCAAACCAGAGCAAAAGCATGAACCAATTGCGAGTCGGCATTTTTGTGCTGATCTCAATCGTCATCTTGATTTTTCTCATTCTGAACTCCTCCGGCGACCTGAATCCCTTCGCCAAGAAGCTTCATTTGAAAGCGCGGTTCGCTGACGCAAACGGTTTGCGAGAAGGCTCGGAAGTCAGACTGGCCGGTGTGCGCGTGGGGAAAGTCGAGAAGATCACCTTGCTGCCGCCCTCAACTGAGCCGGGGGCGCCGCGGGTTGAAGCGGAGATGACTCTCGACTCGGTTATCGACGGCCGTCCCGCGACCGAGCGCATCCGAAAAGATTCAACTGCGCAACAAGGTTCACCCAGTCTGCTCGGAAACGAAATGTTGATTAACATCGGCCCGGGCACAGCCCTGGGACCACCCGTGACGGATGGCGACACTTTGCAGTCATCGAGCGCCAACACTGTAAACGACTTCGCCACTTCAGGCACGGATCTGGCCCAGCGCCTGAGCAAGCTTTCGGATCAACTGAGCGTGATCGTGAAAGACGTCGAAGAGGGTAAAGGAACGGTGGGACGCTTGTTTAGCGATGAAGCCCTCTATAACAACCTGAATTCTACGGTGCGCGAAGCAGATGAGGTAATGCGTTTAATCCGGACCGGAAACGGATCCGCAGGCAGGTTTGTTAATGACCCCGCCCTTTATAACAATGCGAATGAGATAGCTTTGCAGTTACGCAAAATTTCGGAGGACTTGCGCGCTGGCAGGGGAACGGCCGGCAAACTCCTGACCGACGATGAGCTCTACAATCGAATCAATCGCACCGCTGACAAACTCGACCGCTCTGTGGACCAGATCAACTCCATGATTGCCGACATCAATGCCGGTCAGGGAACCCTGGGCAAACTAATCAAAGACGAGCAGATCTACAACGACGCTCGCGCAGCAATCGCCCGGTTTAATACTACTGCGGAACGAGTGGACAACATGGTCGCCGCCGCCCAGCGAGGCGAGGGCACAGTGGGTAAACTCCTGACCGATGAAGCCCTCTACTCTAACGTCAATCAACTGTCATCAGAAGGCGTCAAACTGATTTATGACTTCCGCCAGAACCCCAAGAAGTATCTGACGATCAAATTTGAATTGTTTTAGAGAAGAAGCCCGACACCTCAAACTACGCGAATCATTTAAACCGACTTTACGGGACAATGCCAAAGGCGCGCACGGGAAACGTACCAAAGTCCTTAACCTTAACCGGCACTGCGAAAAATTTAAAAGCTTGCGCTGGAAGCTGGTCTAACCGACACAGATGCTCGACTATCGGGATGCCCCGTCGCAATAATATCGAGTGAACGGGACGATCGCCGCCTTTGGTGTCGTCGATATTGTATGAGTCGATGCCCACCAATCGCGCTCCTGACTGAGCCAAAACCTTAGCCGATTCCGCATTAAGAAAAGGGTGGGTGCCATCAAAGTATTTTGACGTTCGCCAGTGCTGATCCCAGCCGGTATGGAAAAGCACCGCCTTTCCGTTTAGATCCAGGCCTTCCAACGCTGCGGGTGAAATTTCGCGATCGCCGTAATGGCGCACGACGATCCCATCCACGTTTGCCAACGATGCAAGCGATAGATCAGAAAGATCGGCGCCATCCTCGTAACGATGAAACGGGCTGTCAATGTACGTTCCCGTATTAGCAACCATCTCAACGCGGCCGATGTGAAACTCAGTCCCCGGAGCATAAAGCTTGCGCGAGTCTTCGCGTGAAAGATGATCGGTAATCGAAGGTGGCGGAAGGCCCTGATACGTCACCATGCCGTGCTCAACGGTGTGACTAACGTCGATTAGCTTGAAGTCTTGATCCATTGATACTCCTTGTATCTGGCTCGATGCTAGGGCTTTTGTTGCACAAGAATTTGAAAGTGTGCCCCCATCCTGGTCGGCATGATCATTTCCAGCGCCGCGTTGCTCAGTCGCAGTTTATCTGCTTCAGTTGTCTGGTTTTTCGTTTCAGTTTCCAACTGTTCCAGCAGTCCCGCAGCCAGAAGAAACTTGTCCTGACTTGTCAACTCGATCACCTTCAACCCAAGTTGTGTGCCAACATTTTTGACGTAACTCCAGTTAATCGTCGAAGTTATGTCCTGTTCGCCCGGGTGTGACAGGATGCGATCCATGATTTGATGGCGCTGAAAGCTTCGCAGCGTGCCGAGATAGCGAGGATCATCAGCGCTAGTCGGGTGAAGTTCAATTGTCTCAGCTCCGTAGTCAACTGTGATGGCAAACCCGCGCGTCAACCTCAGCGCCACGACTCCCTGCCACGGCTTGATTTCCAGGTTGACCTCGGCAATTTGCCCCTCGCCAAGAGCAACCCCAAGATTCTCAAAATAGTGCTGTGAGGGCCGGCGTTGAAGGCTCTGCCAGCGTCCATTCAAACTCACCACTTTCCAAAACATCCACATAAAACTCTCGGAGATGACCTCCGTCCATCTTTACCCGATGGACTGGAAACGCATCAAGAAGTTCGTTGGAGAAAACGATGCTGAAGTCGGAATGAGGCTCCTCCGGGCTAAACGACACGCGGTCGCCAAACGGCAGGAGACGCTTTTGTGCAAGCCGTTCCGACTGTGAGCTGCGCTCAAATATCGAGTAGCGGGTAGCGATAAAAACGTGTGGGAAATAATTCTCGAGAGCCGTGAGCAGAGAAGCTGCAAATTGCCCATCGCCCGCACCATATTCGGCGATGGATAACGAAGAAGATTTCCCATCCTCGTCATACAGTTTGGCGACATAGCGGGCCAGAGTCGACGCAAACAGTGAACTGCGCTCGGGACTGGTTCGGTAATCTCCTTCCCTGCCCCATCGCTGTCGATCTGCCCGAAAGTAATAGCCGTGAAGCGGATCGTAAAGCGCCGCGTCCATCCAGTCGCGAAATGTAATTGGACCTTCGCGCCTGATGCGCTCGCGAAGTTGGTCAGCCAACACGCTGGTTGAAGCGGTTGTCATCGTCATTTACGAATTGTCAGGCCGGCACATTTCACGACCGGGAGTTTGGATCGTCTTTATCCAACAACCGGGTGGTGTTTTCGGTGACGCTGGGCGGGCGGACCAATTCGGAGGTGGTCGGACGTCGCCAACTCGAGGTGGTGTTGACCGACGCCGGAGACAGCCCAAGGTTGCGTTGCGGCTGGTCAAACTGCGCGGGTGCCGCATAAATTGGAGGCTGCTGGCCGCTCGCCTGTGGATACGCATCCTCCATCAGCAGGGCGTAAATCATTCTTAGCAATCCGCCAATAAAGCAGGTTACCGCTGCGAGGCCGACAAACTCTCCAGGCCCGTCCAGAAATCCCACAATAATTATTGCCAACACCGGCACCACCAAAAGAGTGCTCAACATCATGAGCGCACCCTGCCGCACTCCCTTACTGCGCGGGGATAGCGGTTGCGGTCCGGGCTGCACATAACGCGGCGCCATTCCGCCGCTGGCCAGCACCGCGCTCACAGCTTCGAGCAGGAAACCACACCGGGGACAAAACCTCACCGGTTCTGACGTTTGTTGTTGCCCGCATTGTGGACAATACATACCCTATGACCTCGTCGGGTGATAAGATTCCGGCCGTTTCACCATGGAGTTAGAAACAAGTCTCGCACCTATTCCGAATTAATCGGGCTAGATAATAAACCCGTCAGCACTAATACCGGAAAGCGTCTGAAGCGTGTGCGCCGCCTGGCTCTGGAGGTAAGTGGCCCGCGTCAGGGTGTTGAGCAACAGCTTTACCAGGGGTTCCTGGTTCTGAGTTGGAGTCGCCACCTGTTTTGTCAGGCAACTATCGTCGGTGAAACTATCGAATGCGCGCCTGCGCGTAGCTTCAACCTCGTCGAGGTGGTCGAGAACTTTCCCGGGCGTGGTCAGGAACTCCGGCAGGGTCCACTCGAAAGGATCATCCCAGAGGTTGGAGGTGATACCGCCAAATGTTTGTTCGATCACCGCCGCGGCGCGCAACAAGCTTTCGCCAACTGATGGTCCAATAGCACGCGTTGCGCCGATTTGCGCGGGACCGCAGGAGTAGAGTGAATCAGCCGCTGTATGCTGAATTATTGCCAGAGATCGTAAATGCAAACGCGCAAACTGTCGGTCGAGATTATCAAGGATATCTCGACCGACAGTTTGCGCGTTTGTTGTATGGTCCATGACCGAAGCCGGAAGCTTAGTTCAATGAACTACTTTTCTTTTGAGCGCCGGTCAGTCTCTTCCAGCACCGTCCCGAAGTTTCTACCACCAAAACTGAATCCGGTGTAGATCCGGCCCTTGGCCCCGACCCGGGCGCCACGCGATGGCACCCCTCGTTTAGTCGCCACCCAAAGCCGGCCCGTGCCGTCATCAATCTCGTAGGCGCCGTTGCCCAGCACGCCATAACTGTCTCTCACGGTCCCGACAATTGCGACTTCTTTATTCCGGTAACGCGACGGATCGGCGTTTATCTTGGAGATCGTGGTTTGGCTGGGACAGGCCGTAAAGAGCACTAACGCTGCCAGCAGCAGCGAGGCGCCCCCGAGTTTCTTCATTAAGTTCATACGCATCTCCTTTTTCGATTCATGGTCTATTCGAGGGAGAGCGCCGCCAGCCGAAACTGAAAGAGCGGAATATCCGAATACCCTGCGGCATTGAACAGATGCCGCCCTCCGCGAAATCGTTTTCTGGCGCTGAACAATTCCTGGCTTATTTTCCAAACCAACCAATCGGCTTACCAGACAAATCCACCCATACGCTCTTCACGTGTGTGTACATGTCAAGCGCATGTTTACCCATTTCACGGCCATAACCCGACTGTTTGTAACCACCAAACGGCGAAGCGGCATTGAACATGTTGTAAGTATTGATCCAGATAACGCCCGCGTGAATTTCTTTCGCGAAACGATGCGCGCGAGTGATGTTGCTGGTCCAAAGCCCGGCCGACAGGCCGTAAATGGTATCGTTAGCTTGCTTGATTAAGTCGTCTTCATCCTTGAATGAGATCACCGAGACCACCGGTCCAAATACCTCTTCCTGGGCGATTCGCATCTGGTTTTTCACATCGGCGAAAATGGTCGGCTGGAAAAAGAAACCCTTTTGGAAACCCTCCGCCATATCAGGTGATTTACCGCCGGCGACGACCGTCGCTCCCTCTTCCTGGGCCACATCACAATAGCCCTGGATTCGTTTGAGCTGTTCTTCCGAAACCTGCGGACCCATGTGCGTGCCTGAGTCCATCGGATCGCCGACTTTAATGTTTGCCGACTTCGCCTGCAATTTTTCGAGAAACTGGTCCTTGACGCCTTCTTCAACGAAGAGACGTGAGCCGGCACAGCAGACCTGTCCCTGGTTAAAGAAGATCCCCATCATCGCGCCGCTTACCGCCTGATCAATATCAGCATCGGCAAACACGATGTTGGGAGCCTTGCCGCCCAATTCAAGGGACACCTTAGTTAGGTTTTCAGCGGCTGCGCGGGCAATTATCTTGCCAACTTCGGTGGAACCTGTGAAAGCCACTTTGTCGATTCCGGGGTGGCTTGCGAGTGCCGCACCTGCAGTTTCACCGTAACCGGGAACAATATTCACCACGCCATCCGGAAAACCGGCTTCCTGAATCAGCTTGCCGAGCTCCATCGCATTCACGGGAGTTTGTTCGGCGGGCTTGAGCACAACCGTGTTGCCCGCGGCGAGGGCAGGAGCGAGTTTCCAGGCCGCCATCAACAGTGGGAAGTTCCACGGAATGATTTGTCCGCAAACCCCAACCGGTTCGCGCAGGGTGTAATTAAACATTTGCCCGGGAACCGGAATCGTTTCACCTTCGATTTTCGTGGCCCAGCCGGCAAAGTACTCAAAATTTTCGGCCACCTGCGGCAAATCTACATACAGCGATTCCTTGAGCGGCTTTCCGTTGTCGGCGGTTTCCAAAGCGGCCAACTCAGGCGTGCGCTCTTCGATCAGTTGGGCCAACTTGTAAAGTATTCGACCGCGATCGCGAGCGCTGATTTTGGACCACTTACCCTCAAATGCTTTGCGAGCGGCATTAACTGCTTTATCGATGTCTGCCTTATCGCCCTCAGCCACCTCGGCAAGTGTATCGCCGGTGGCGGGATTAGGCGTGGTGAAGGTTTTGCCCGATTCGGCATCAACCCATTTTCCATCAATCATTAACTGGTATTTGCGGGGGCTAGTTTCGGCTGGCTGTACTGATGACATATTTAACTCCTATCTATCGTGGCCTCGGTGCCACTGCGTTGTCCCGTTGGTGCTCACCACCAGAGGGCGCAGACGACGCACCGAGAAATTAGAAATCCGTTGTGCCGGCAAGCAATTGCCGCAGCACATAAGGGAGAATCCCACCATGCTGGTAATAGTCAATTTCAATTGGCGTGTCGATGCGCAATATCACGGGCACCTGTTCCGTTTCCCCGGAAACACGATTGATAACCAGGGTTAGAATCTGACGTGGACTGACGCCATTTTCCAGACCAATCACGTCAAAGGTTTCCGTCCCATCCAGTCCCAGCGACGCAGCATTGGTTCCCTCTTTAAACTGACAGGGCAAAACACCCATTCCCACCAGGTTGCTACGATGAATTCGTTCGAAACTTTGGGCGATTACCGCTTTCACGCCTAGTAAGCGAGTGCCTTTGGCTGCCCAATCGCGCGAGCTGCCGGTGCCATATTCCTGACCGGCAATTACGACCAGCGGTGTGCGAGTCTGGCTGTATTTCATTGCGGCGTCATAAATACTTACGCGGTCGCCGTTGGGCTGATGCCGTGTGACGCCGCCTTCCACACCTGGAACCATCAAATTACGAATGCGTACATTGGCAAAAGTGCCTCGCACCATGACTTCATGATTGCCGCGCCGCGCGCCATAACTATTGAAGTCTTCGATGCTCACGCCCTTTTCCTGTAAGTATCTTCCGGCCGGCGAACTCGCTTTAATTGCTCCCGCCGGACTAATGTGGTCCGTGGTTACCGAGTCGCCGAAGATTGCGAGCGGGCGTGCGCCAAGAACATCGCGCCATTCTCCAACTGCGTTACTAAAGTTTTCAAAGTATGGCGGTTCCTGAATGTAAGTAGATTTATGGTCCCATTCATAAACGCTACCCGTGCTCGTCGGAATCTCGTTCCATAAGGGATTCTGTGCTTCAAAATCGCGATAGAGTCTTCGATATGTTTCCGGATCCAGAGCGGCACTTAACAAGCCGTTGATTTCTTCCAGACCAGGCCAAACATCACGCAGATAAACATTCTCGCCATCCTTGCCAACTCCGATTGGGTCGTTGGATAAATCGATGTCCACCCTACCGGCGATCGCAAAGGCCACCACCAGCGGCGGGCTCATAAGAAAGTTTGCCTTAATGCTTTGATGAACGCGGGCTTCAAAGTTTCGATTGCCGGACAAAACACTGGCGGCAATAAGATCGTTTTCTGTCAGCGCCTGCTCAATATTCGGATCGAGCGGCCCTGAATTACCGATACAGGTGGTGCATCCGTAGCCGACGAGATTGAACCCCAGCAGATCAAGGTACTTCTGTAAACCGGTTTTCTGGAGATATTCGGTAACCACGCGCGATCCCGGTGCCAGCGAGTTCTTCACCTTGGTAGGGACCGTAAGCCCCAGCTCTACTGCCTTTTTCGCCAACAAACCCGCAGCCAGCATTACGCTCGGATTCGAAGTGTTAGTGCAGGACGTGATGGCAGCGATCAGAACGTCACCATGGCCAAGATCAATTTCAGCATGTGGAAACTCTTCTGGATTAACTTCATCGAGGCGATCTGGCGTGGGACGGTTGTTCATCATTTCCGTCTCGCTCCAGACGTTAGTTTGGTTGGGTGTTTCGGCTCCGCCTTTTGCTCCCTGACCCGTGGGAACCGAACGCGGCGCCTGTTCTCCACCGCCCGCCAGAGGAGTCTTAGTTACATCCAGAGTGCCGATTCTGGTAAAGACACGCGCCTCGCTTGCCTCATCCGACTTTCCGTAACCGCCTTCGGCCACTGGTTTGCGCAGCAACTGCCGGAATTGATCTTTAAGGCTTGATAATTCGATCCGATCCTGCGGGCGTTTTGGGCCAGCCACACTCGGCATGATGCTGCCAAGATCGAGATCCAGGAGAACGCTGTACTCGCATTCACCGGCCTTCGGAATTCCAAACATCCCTTGTGCTTTAAAATAATTGCGAACGGCGTCAATGTGCTCGTCGGTGCGCCCAGTGGCCTTTAGATAAATGCACGTTTCCTCATCCACCGGGAAAAAACCCATGGTTGCGCCATACTCGGGCGCCATATTCGCTATCGTCGCGCGGTCGGTCACCGAGAGGCTGGATGCACCCGTGCCGTGAAACTCGACAAACTTCCCTACCACCTTCGCTTCGCGCAGCATCTCGGTAACGCGAAGCACCAGATCGGTGGCAGTCACACCATCGCGCAAGCTACCGGATAAGTGAACACCAACTACGTCCGGGGTTAAAAAGTAGACTGGTTGGCCCAGCATGGCTGCTTCAGCTTCAATCCCACCGACACCCCAACCCACAATCCCTAATCCATTGATCATCGTGGTGTGTGAATCAGTGCCGACCAGTGTGTCTGGGTAATAAATACCGTTGCGTTCCCAGACGCTTTTCGCAAGATATTCAAGATTCACCTGGTGACAAATGCCGATTCCCGGAGGAATAACTCCGAACCCGCTAAAAGCCTGGGTGCCCCATTTTAAGAACTGGTAGCGAGAGTTGTTGCGCTTAAACTCCATCGCCATGTTTTTCTCGAAGGCGTCTTTGGTGCTCGAGAAGTCAACCTGCACTGAATGATCAATAACTAAATCGACCGGCACGAGAGGTTCTATAACTTCCGTGTTCTTGTGCAGACGCGCTACGGCAGATCGCATCGCCGCCAGATCAACTAAAAGCGGAACGCCGGTGAAGTCCTGTAGGAGCACTCGGGCCACCACAAAAGGCACTTCTTCGGTTCGCTCGGCGTTTGGTTTCCAGTTTGCCAAAGTGCGCACGTCGTCTTCAGTGATTTTTTTGCCGTCGCAATGGCGCAACACTGACTCGAGCACGATGCGAATACTGATCGGGAGTTTAGAAATAGGCCCGACGCCCTCGTTTTCAAGCTGCGGCAAGGAATAGAGGCGGCCCGATTTGCCGGCGCCTGCGTCGAATGTTTGGACGGAATTAAATGGACCTTTTGGCATAGAAATCGAGTCGGTGACTGTCAGCTACGAACATCAACTGGCTCCGCTCACGCTGGAAAAGTTGGGATTTTATAGCAAACTCCAGTTTAGAGTCCGCACTGGAGATCGTCAAGGAAGCCCTTTCCCCGGTACTGGTTCAGTTTGCTTTGCGCTCTCGGCGAAAACCTTTGCGTACTTTGCGGTAAAGGTCTAAAGACAAGCAGAAACCGCAAAGGTCGCAAAGCTAGACACAAAGTTCCGCAAAGAAATGCGTCTGATCGAATCAAACTGAACCAGTACCCTTTCCCCGGGTACTGGTGCATTTTGAAAAATGAGAATTCCTCTGCGTAACTTTGCGTCTTATGCTTCGCGAACTTTGCCGTCCTGACTTAGTTTTACCGCAAAGGCGGCCAAGGTCTCGCCGGAGCCGCAAAGAATCAACCAAACTGCACCAGTAACCTTCCCGACTGATAACTTTGCACCTTTCAAAACCTGTCAATCGCTTCGCGACGATCTGTTGCTTTTCGATTCGAGCCCGTTGCTCCGGCGTCGTTTCTTTATGTTATAGTCAGGTTATCCCCCGCTAACTGATGCGCGCATCCCAGCAAAACAGCTGGAGGGTACGATCGTCTACTTCCAAGACTCCATTGCTTCAAAGGATACGAGGAGAAACTCAAATGCCTAAGAAAATTGCCGAAGAGTTTGAATATCTAAGCAATAATCCTGACTTCGTTCCGAATCCTGAAATTGAGGAGTTTATGGAGGAAGAGATCGCGCGCGCTCCCAAGGATCCAGAGCTTTTGGCCCAGCGTTTGAGAAATAACACTGCTGCTTCCCCGCGCGATTCCGGCGGCGATCTGGATGCAACCTGGGAAGACGTGAACGACAGCGGCGAAGAATCGGTTGGCGGCGACAACCCAACTCCTGATCAGTCGGTAGTCGAAGAAAATGCAAATGCGATGGGCATAAATTTTGAGGACAACGAGGAGTTGGAGTTTATCGACAAGATCGAGCGGCGAGACCGGGATCGCTATGAGCTGAACGAGAGCTCAAAAGGCGGAGAAGAGACGATCTGATGCGGCCAACACTTCGTGTGTTTTGTCGTGGAGCAAAACAATCGAATAAACCACATGAACTTTGTTTCGTGGTCATTCATCTTAATGGCAATCATTCAAAGGTTAACCTTCATTAGAATTGCTTCCGGCTGTCGAGCAGTATTGTTACCGGCCCATCGTTGACCAGTTCCACCTGCATATCCCCGCCAAATTTTCCCGCCTCGACGCACGCCACCGCTTCTCGAGCTCGCTTCAGAAAGTGCTCATACAAAGGTTTCGCAAATTCGGGTGGCGCGGCCGCAATCCAGGATGGCCGCAAGCCTCGTCTGACATCCCCATACAAGGTGAACTGTGAAACAATGAGCAATCCGCCACCCAACTCCTGAACAGACCTGTTCATTGCTCCTTCATTGTCATCGAAAATCCGCAGCGCGGTGATTTTGGCAACCAAATATTCAACATCCGCCTCCGAATCATCGCGCGCCACTCCTAACAGAACGACGAGACCGTGTCCGATCTCGCCGGTTGTCTGGTTGTTCACCGTGACTTTTGCGCGCGTGACGCGTTGAATTACTGCCCGCATTTTATCAACGCGCCTTTCGCCGGAAACAGCGCCTCTACAAACTTGCGCTTAACAGATAGTCTCAGAGCTCCGATTACTCAAGTCGAGGAGATTCATCGGCTGTCAGTCGAGTGCGGTTTCGGTTTCCGCACTTTTCGTTCGATTCATTTTCTAGGCGGCTTGCTTGGTCTGATTTCCACGCGGCTGGCGAGGGCGCGCTCGTCGTGTTGGAGGAGATCAATAACCGTGCGTGCTATGTCTTCCGGATGAAGCTGCCAATCCTGGTCAGGGGTTGGGGTATCACCGCCAAACTCGGTGTTCACGGAGCCAGGCATGATGTAGCTGACCTTGATACCGTCGTGCCTTACTTCCTGCATCAACGCTTCACTGAAACCGTTGAGGCCAAACTTCGCAGCATTGTAGGCGGCCATTCTGGGGTGTGCGTTGGTCCCTGCCAGCGAGGAGATGTTGATGATGTAGCCGCCGCCGCGAGTTCGCATCAGCGGTATAGCTTCGTGACAACAATAGAAAACACCGAATAGATTGGTCTCCAGGATGGCGCGGAAGTCGTCTGGCGCCATTTCCTCAACTGTCTGAAACATCCCAATCCCGGCGTTGTTAATCAAAATATCGAGACCGCCAAAATGCGCCACCGTCAATTCGAACAACGCCTGAATTTGATTGTAGACGCGCACGTCAGCAACAATGCCGGTGACCGCGCCCTGGTTCAACGAGCCCAATGCTAATGCCGTCGCATCAATCTCTTTGCGACTTCGCGAGCTCAGGCAGACGTTCACACCCGCCATCACCAGCGACTCTGCGATCGCGCGGCCAATCCCCCTGGTGCCGCCCGTAACGATCGCTGTCTTATCCTTCAAATCCATAAATCAATTCCACGATCGGGTTTGGTTTGCGCAAACGCTTTCAAGAATGGGCTTCCACGCCATCGAAAAAGTCCACCATGCCAGTCTCGAGCGAATACTCCGCGCCTACGACGACGAGTCCATGATTCCGCACCAGCTGCTCAAGAACTTTGGATCCATGCCGGAGATGATCTACAGAGGCTTTGATATTTGCCCTGATCGCCAGCTTTAGCAGCCCATCCGGATCATTTCCCTGGTGAACGGCCAGCAAGGCTTCCACTGATGGTCTAATGCGATCGACTATTGAGCGCAGGTTTTCTGACTGGTGATCCGACTGTTCCTGCAACTGTTGCAGAGTCGCTACAACCGCGCCACATTGAGAATGCCCCAGCACTACAACTAAGGGCGTGCCGTATTGCGCCGCCGCAAACTCGACACTCCCGACTTGCGAAGCAGCGACGATGTTGCCCGCAACTCGAATGACAAACAAGTCGCCCAGTCCCTGGTCAAAAACGATCTCGGCCGGCACTCGCGAATCTGAGCATCCGAGGATGATCGCGAACGGTGATTGTCCAGTCGCTAATTCCTGGCGCCGTGCGTGATTAGTTACCGATACTTCGCTCGGAGTGTCGGCGACAAAGCGAAGGTTCCCTTCCGATAAACGTGCCAGGGCTTCATCTGCTGAAATCATAAACTGATTGATCCTTATTCTTTGGGCAGCAGCGGCTTGGCAATCAAACTTAACTGCCAAGCCGCAAACAAGCTCTGCATTTCGCGCTTACCTTGATGCCGGCATCGTTACGCTGCGGTTAAGGATCACGCCAAATTCAGTTCCCGCCTTCACTTCAGCATCCTTTTCCTTTTCGTAAACCCGCGCACCGGTGCCCAGCGCGCCGCCGAGGATGGCGCCAATACCGGCGCCTTTTCCACCGCCCGCGATTGCCCCGATAATTGCCCCAGTGGCCGCACCGCCCCCGATGAACACTGCATCGCGTTTGCGATTGCTGCCCCCTGCCACCGAGCCTTCGTTGTCCGAATTTACATCGTCAGCCTGCAAACTAGATAGAGAACCGTTAATCGTATATGCCTTACCGTTGGGCAGTTCGACCTGGTTAAAAGCGACCAGAATCGAGCCCGGAGTGCGCCGGCCCGCCTGCTTCACGGAAGTTACGCGTCCCCAAACCTTGCTGCCTACCGGAACTACTTCAACCCCGCCGGTACCAAAAACCGGCTCGGTGACGTTTGCCGAAAACCGATCTCCAACTCGTGCAGTCCGCGAATTGAGCTGTTCGTTTAAGCGGACCCGAATCACTGTATTTACAGGCACAGTGTAGGTTGGAACTACTACCCGCCGCACCGGGGTGCGTCTGACCGGACGCCGGCGGCGTTGGGCGGAAGCTTCGAGCACAGCACCTCCAGCCAGAATCACCAACAAGAAAAGCATCACCGTGCGTATAACTACCTTGTTATTAAGAATTCTCATATTCAATCCCTTCATAAGACGCCTTCGCGCCGGGTTAAAGTGGTGAATCCTGATCTTTTTAGGATCAGCAACGTAATTTGTCGTCGAATCATACCTCGCGGTCTGGGCTTACGAGGCCTGTAGTTTCTTTTTCAAAATCTCATTCACAATTTGCGGATTGGCCTTGCCCTGCGAAGCTTTCATCACCTGGCCGACGAAAAAACCGAATAGGCTTTCTTTGCCTCCGCGGAAACTCTCAAGTTGCGTTGGGTTGGCACTCAGCACGCCGTCAATCAAACTCTCGATTTGCGTTGAGTCACTCAACTGCACCAGACCACGTTCCTTTATGATCGACTCGGCACTCTTGCCGGTCTGAAACATCTCCACCAGCACTTCTTTGCCTTGCTTGCCACTAATCTTTCCTTCATCGATCAGTTTGACGAATGAGCCAACGTCGGCGGCTGAGATCGGTGACGAACTCGCGGTCATCCCTGCGTTCTCGAGCTCGCGCAGCAGCTCGGAGCGGATCCAGTTAGCGGTAGTGCGGGCATTTCCGGAAGCCTCGACAGCCTGCTCGTAGTAGTCGGCGAGTGAACGCTCCGAAGTTAACTGCGAAGCGTCGCTGAAGGATAGCTGGTATTGCTCCATGAACCGGCGTCGTCTCGCTTCCGGTAGCTCCGGCATTTCCGAGCGCACACGTTCTACGAATTCATCCGTGACATCTAGCGGCGGCAAGTCGGGCTCCGGAAAATACCGGTAGTCGTGCGCTTCCTCTTTGGAGCGCATCACGCGGGTTTCGGCCGCGCGCTCATCCCATAACCGGGTTTCCTGCTGCAAACGGCCGCCCGATTCCAGCACGCTAATTTGCCGGCGGACTTCAAATTCGATCGCTCGGTGCATGAAACGAACCGAGTTGAGATTCTTTAGTTCGACCTTGGTGCCAAACTTCTCATCACCGATCTTCCGAACTGAAACATTCGCTTCACAGCGGAGGTTTCCCTTCTCCATGTCAGCCTCGGATGCTCCCACCCACTGTAGCGCGCGGCGAACGTGGTTCACGTAATCGTAAGCTTCCCACGCAGTGCGGAAATCCGGTTCGGTTACAATCTCCGCCAAAGGCGTGCCAGCTCGATTCAAATCAATATATGAATAACGATCGATATCGGGGAGTCCTTCGTGAACATTTTTGCCCGCATCTTCCTCGAGATGAAGCCGGGTAATTGCGATTTTTTTTGGCCGCCATTCGACGGGATGACCGGCTTCATCGCGTTCCGCAGTCATGATCTCGAGTTCGCCATTCGCGGAAAATGGCTTGTCAAACTGTGATATCTGATAACCCTTCGGCAAATCAGGATAGAAATAATTCTTCCGCGAGAAGATTGACTGGTTGTTGATCCGGAGACCCAGCGAAAGCGCGGCTCGCGCGCCGAGTTCGACAGCGCGCCGGTTCAGGACAGGCAACGCACCAGGCAGACCCAGACAAACCGGACAGGTGTTTGAGTTTGGCTCATCGCCAAACTTCGTGGAGCACCCACAAAAAATTTTCGACTCAGTGCTTAACTGAGCGTGAATCTCTAATCCGATAATCGTTTCCCAACCATTAGTCATAAGTAACCAGCGGACCTCGATCAGTAATAAATTTACAACTTAGACTCTAAGGACGTAGCCATCCAGGGGAAGCGCCGGCGCGTCGGGCGTCTTCTTCCAAAGCCCGCCACCTCGCATTGAGACCGGCGCGCGCCGCCCCCAACTCGTTAAACTGAGTAATCAGTGCACTTCGTTCATGGGAGTAATCATACGACGGACCAATAAACCCGAGCGGAGTAGCGAAGGGATATTGGTAAACGCCGTAAGGCCTCCGCCTCGTGACGTCTCCGCGATTCAGATAGACCTGGCCGCGCACGGCGCCACCTCCGAATCTTAATCGCCCACTTAACGGCGCGACCGCGCGCGGTGGCCCAAACACTCCATTGTGTCGCGGCCCTCGCCGATGAGAAAACGGCGCACGAGCTGCGTTTCCAAAAGAGACTAACGGAACCAGAGTGGACGTGCTAAATGAATAGCTGGAGAACGAATTCTGGGGAAGCTCTTCAATCCGAGCACGAAGATAACTCATCTCCGCGTCGAGCGCCGCTATCTCGCTTCTGAGTGCATCCGCACGCGAGCGCCAATAGGCTTCAGATTCGCGGTCGGCATTTAATTTCCGTTCCAACTCGCTGCCCGAAAGATCGGGCACAGTAGCTGCCCGCCTGCGCGATTCTGCCAGCGTCGGAAGACCAAGTTGTTTGCGCTTGAGCTCGTACGCAGCTTCGCTTTCCTGTCTCCGCCTCATAAATGGGTCAAGATTTCGGTTCGTGATGGTGAGTGTTGGCCGGTTTAAGCTATTTGAAAAAGGTAGCACAGGAGTGCCGCGAGCTAGCAAACTACCCGGCCGCTCGGAGTTGGCTTTCTCTGTCGCGGCAACATCAATCGCAGCCAACGCCAGGGTCACCTGAACACCCGGTGTTACTTCGTAAGTCAATGTGCTATTAGTCACGACGAACCGGGAAGGAATTTCAATGCGGCGTCCGCCGCGCATCACTAACGTGTACGCGCTCACTGTAGCGGCGAAAAAGATCATGACCGCCATGAACAAAAGAAACCTTACAGCGCACCGCTTTAAGACGACACATCTCATTAGCCCACTCCCTGAATCTCTTTTGAGCACGATTTGGGGGATAGCCCAGTATACCACCGTCAAATTTAACCGCAGAATGACCGCAGCGGGAGGTACTCGTGCCTTTTGAAGAACGAAGAGTTCCTCTGCCTGACTTTGCGTCTTATGCTTCGCGAACTTTGAGGTCCTGAGTCATTAGTTTTACCGCAAAGGCCGCTACCCAGCGGAACCTTACACAAACTCTCTGTTTAACTCCGCTTTTGCAGACGAATAGGAGCCGAGCAGTTCACGGCTGGGTTGGGATGGGGGGGGTTGCGCGCGCGTAAGATAGCCCTTGACTACCTGTAAGTTGATTCAAATGTTGCGAGATTACTTTCGACAGCTAGCGCGATGCCCGAGGCAAATTGCGGGTCATTCAGATTGATACCTAGAAACTTTTTCAATAAATCTTCGGGCGAAGTGGAATAGCCGTTGCGAAGCAAAGCGGTGTAACGCGGAATGAACCTTTGCGGATCGCGTTTGTAAAGTTCGTAATACTTCAACGCCAGGAGTTTGGCGACGACGTAGTTGTGGCTGAAGAGCGGCGTATTGTAATAACCGTCAATCCGACTCCAGAAGCTGTCGAGTTCACGATGTTTCTCGTGCCAGATCGAATAGCGCGAACCCGTTTCTCGCATCAGTTTATCGAGATCATCCGCGTTATTGATTTGATTTTGTGCAACTCCGTCGTAAATTTTCTGTTCGAGATCGGCGAAGGTGACGGCGTCGAAAATCTTCAGCGTCCGATCCAGAAACTGTTCCAGATAAAATTCGCGCCGCACCGCGTCTTTCTCCGTTTGATAGAGATAATCGGCAATCAGCATCTCGTTGAAAATTGCGAATGATTCTGAAAAGTAGGCGGGTCCTCTGGCATAAAGAAACGGCACGCGATTGTTGCGCATCATATCGCCCTGGACGGCGTGCCCCGCTTCGTGTCCGAGTTTAATCAAATCCAGGTAAAATCCTTCGTAATTCACACTGTAAAAAATGCTGTGCGGCACGGGATATGTGCTGGCGAATGATGCCGGCAGACGATTCTCGCCTGAAACAATATCCATCCGACCATTGGCGGGATCGAGCAGCGAAGCTAACTCGCGCCGGTATTCCGACCCCAGCGGTTCGAGCGAAGTTTGAATTATTTTGCTTGTTTCGGAAATTGTGAGGCTAACGGGATTGAGATTCGGACGGGGAGCGTTTAGGTCCCAATTATTTACGTTTTCGTATCCGTTGGTTTTCCTGAGGCGGTTGGCCACGGCACGCTCATAACGCTTATTGATGTCGGCTTGCTGTGCCAATTGCTCATATAAACTTTTAACTCGCTCGGACGTCAGGTAAGAGCCGAAATAATTTTCGTCCGGCGCGTTTTTGTAGTTTCGCAGTTGGGCGATTTTATTATTCGCCCCCACCAGACGGATTAGCGCGAAAGCAAACAGATCGCGCTGGGCTGCATAACCGGCGTGACTTTTCTTAAATCCTTCTTCACGCACTTTGCGGTCAGGATTATTTTCGATCTCGCCGCTTTGCCGGAAAACGTCCAGTTCCCCGTTTGCCGTGCGCACCGTGCCGAAATTGATGCGCCTGACCGTCTGTTGATAAAACTCGCCTTGCCAATTTGCGGCAAGCGATGCCGTTGCAGACAGCAATTCTTCTTCCTTAGTTGAAAGTATGTGCGACCTGGAACGGCGAATGTTTTCGATGGCGAAATCGTATTCTTTGAGTTCGGGTTTCTGCTTGAAAAACCGCGCCAAAGTTTCATCGTTAAGCTGCAAAATTTCCTGCTGTAAGAATCGCCTGCGATTTCTCAATTCCAACCGCAAATTGTCTTCATCTGCGACGCTTGAAACTTGTTTTGTGTCAGTCGCATAACGCAACACGAGATAAAGCGAATGGATTCTGAACTCGGCTTCGACCTGATCGTAAAGACGAAGTGCCTGATGAAGATTAGCGGCTGAACTCGTCGCCTTTCCCTTTAATTTTTCAAGTTCTTCAAGCGGCGCATAAAACTTGCGGCGTTCGCTTTTTTCCGCTTCCGGACTGGCAAAGAAATTACGCGCAAAGTTAAAACGGTATTGTGAGGCAATATTTGCAGGTATCGGCTCAAACTTCGTTTGAGAAACGACTGAAGATATCAGCAAACTGAACACTATGAGTGTCAGCAAGAATCTAAACCGAGTCCGATTCATCATAGTTACCTCCCAAGACACGCAATTCGCTACTGTTGCTTCAAGAAATTCTCAATCGCCAGCGCCAATGCTTTCGGCTGATCCCTCTGGATCCAGTGACCTGTTTTTTTGATGAAAACCATTTGCCCGATCCGCAACTTCCGTTTCGCTACCGTCGAGGCATGTTGTTTCGCTTCCTCGAGACCACTGGCAAACTCTTTCGCCACCGGCATCGCCGGCAAGGCCATCACGAGAAGCACCGGCGCATTTACTCGCGGGTACAAAGACTCCGCATCATAGGCTCGCATTCCGCTCTCGAGCGCTGATTGCCGCCTGCACTCCTCACGCGTGCCGCCACACGGAGCCTGAGCTTGCGTGGCTACAGGTTCTGAGGGCTTTGGCCAGAAGCCACCATCAACCAACACTACGCTGCGAATCCGCTCAGGCGCAGATGCAGCTAAAGTCATTGCGACACCAGCTCCAGCAGAATGGCCAACCAGATCGACGCGACCGAGATTCAGATTAGCGATCAATCCCTCGACGTCACGCGCTAGAGTTCGATCATCGTATCCATCCTCTGGCTTCTCCGTCAGTCCGGCGCCCCTGCGGTCGGGCGCGATCACCCGGTAGCCGCGCGTGAGCAGAGGAGCAACTGATGCCCAGACTTCTGCCGAGTCAAATAGCCCGTGCAAGAGAATAACTGTGGACCTGCCTTTTCCCCATTCAAGGTAATGAATGCGAATGCCGTTTGCCATGGCATACCGGCTCTGTGGCTTTAATTTAGCAAGAAGGTTTTTCTTATTAGATCTTTGCTTCGTTTGAGCAAGATTACCAGCGCCGCTTACATCTGCAAGAAGATAAAAGTGGACTGCAACAAAAATGAGTAGCAAAGATGTAAACGAACGATTCATATCTCAAAAGGGTAGTCTAGCTATGCGAATGAAAGATCTAACGCCTGCATTGAACTGTGGCGCGCGATCAGCATGCAACTCGCTGGAACCGATCCTCAAGATCCCGAGAGCCATCGTGAGCGCTCTACTATAATCTTTGTGCCGGGTTGAAGAAAGAAGGTTTGCCGGACAACCACGCTATTGCAGCTCGTATCGGAAGACAGTTCTACCTAAGAAGCAGCCATGACGGGGAGAGCAGACCGCCGTTTCAGATAGTTTAATCCAGGACATGCCCTCAAAAGTTTGCAACCGCCAGTACAGAATGATATAGATCGCCCACACAAGGTGAATAACGTCGGCTCTGTCAATACTCATTTGCGGTTTTGAAGCCGGGATGAACCTTTTGCAAAGGAGCAAATCCGAACCATGGCAAAGACTGTTTGTAAATTCCTGGGAGTTGTTTTCCTAATTGCGGGCGTCGCCGGTTTTGTTGCGCCTTCCTTACTGGGACTACATCTAACACCGGCGCATAACCTCGTTCATATCGTTTCCGGAGTTATCGCTCTTTATTTTGGCTTTTCGGGAGCACTGGCCCAGGCAAAAGGTTTCTGTCTCGTTTTTGGCATTGTTTACCTGGCGCTGGGCCTTCTGGGGATGACGATGGGCGATCCGGCCATGAATCGGATGTGGCATATCGGCCCGCTGGAACTTGCCATGCAGGACCATGGCTTACATCTGATCCTCGGCGCCGCCTTTCTTGGCAGCGGATTGTTCACTAAAACTCCGTGACCAGCTTCAGAAGCACTGCAAAGCCCAAAAGTTTCAGGTTGCAAGGCCGAGTTCCATAAGCCGACGCACTAGCGCCCTTGAACCGACACCTGCAACCTGATTATTTCTGAAAATAGCTACTCTGAAGCGATCTGGAAAGTTGCTTAACCCAATTTCCGAGCGTTTCCACTGTTAGAAATTTACCGAAGCACCGGCTCGACCCGTGCGCCCTGGCGTGCGGAAACCGCTCTCGAAATACTCCCGGTTAAATATGTTATCCACATAAGCGAAGAAGCGGAGAGCACGCGCTTCACCTAGAGGTAGCGTGTAACTCCCTCCCAGGTCCGCTTTTGCCAGTCCGCGAAAGCGATAGGCGCGACTCGCGAACGTGTTTGGATCGAAGATGGGCGCCAAATAATCGCTTGAACCGGCCAGATCGAAATTGGCCAGTATCCGGCGGCCAAAGCGATGGGTCACCACGAAGGAGAACTGGTGATCAGGAGTTACAAAAGAGCGCAGAACGCCCGGCACCAGAGGTGTACGTTGAAGACTTTTGGTCAGCGTGTAAGCTGCCGAGAGACTTAAATGGCGAGTCGGCGCCGCCGCCAGGCTCAGTTCTACCCCGCGAGCGATTCCTCCGTCCGTATTAACATACCCGCCGAATCGACCAAAAGGATCCGTTGCCGGATTGATCAGTCCGGAGAAGTCAAAGATGATTACTTTCTGAAGACGCGTGTAGAAGTAGGTCGCTGAGGCGCGCACACGGTTCTTTGAAAACGTTTGATCAATGCCCGCATCAAATGCGAGCGAGCGATCCGGACTCAGACGCGGATCGCCAAAGACCGAATATCCAAAAAAACCGCTGAAGAATGTCCCAAATCGTTCGAAGAGCGATGGCGCCCGATAACCATTGCCGACATGAGCACGCAGCTTTGTACCTGCGGAGCGGAATATGTAGGCAATGGAGCCATCACCGGTGTAAGCCGTCGGAGGTGACTGAAAATTGATTCCACTATATGGCGCGCTGGCGACCGGCGTGAACCGAGGCTGGCTCAGGCTGAAAAGCTGGGCGCGAAATGCGGCTGACACCTGCAAGCGATTGTCCATGAACCGTAGCTGATCCTGGATAAACAATGCGTGGCTTCGCTGCGTGACATTAACTGTCGAATTGTCGACAGGATTGACCTGAAAAGAGCGGTTCACGAAATTCTCGTTCTCAAATTCGTAACCGCCGGTGATGAAATTTGCGCGCCCGGCCCGCACGTCAAAGCGTGCATTGAGAGTGTGCACGCGAGCATCGAAATCCGATTGCTCTTTTCCGCCAAATGGTTGAAAGCCGACTCCCAACGGCCCATTAATGCTCTTGCGATTTGTTAACAAAGCCTGATAGCTGACCGTGTAGCCAAACGATTCCGTCGGATGCTGCGAAAAAATCATCGCCCCGGAAAAAAAGTTTCCCTGGCGAGAATTATCAGGATCGTTTGCCGCGGGAATGAAGGTGGCGGCGCCATTGTTCAGTAACGCAGCTGCGACCCCAGCTTGATAGCGGCTTTGTTCCTCCGGAGAGAGCGCTATCGCTTCAATGATTCCTGCCGGAGGCAGGGTTCCGATTCCCTCCGGCGAGTTATTGAGCTGCGAACGGGAGTTGGCAGCGTAAATTCGTCCCGATAGCGTCGTCGTAGGTGTCAGACGAAACAGCAAGCGACCTTGGCCGCTCGTATTGCGGACTTCATCATTCCCGTCCAGACCCCGGGTTAAGTTGAGATGTGAAAGCCCGGCGCTGTAAACAAAGCTGTCGCTGAGAGCCCCACCGGCTACCTGAGCCCGCCCGCGAAACATTCCCAGTCCACCGCCTTCGGTTAGAATATTGCCGTGAAAAGGACCGCCCCCTTCGTCAGTCACCAAATTAATTACCCCGCCGATCGCGTTCGAACCGTAAAGCGATGAGCCTGAACCGCGCAGAACCTCGACGCGGCTTATGTCAGTCACCATCAAGCTTTCCAGAAAACCAGAAGCGTCGCCTTGGGGCGCTGAGGCGTCGCGAAAACGCAACCCGTCCATCAGGACGGCCGTGTCTTCGTTGCGCAGACCCCGCGTCTTGATCGAAGTGAACGCGCCTGGACCACCAAGCTGCTGCACTCGCAACCCTGGAATCGTATGCAGTGCCTCGGAGATAGACGCCTCATCGCGCTCATCAATCTCCTGACGATCCACGACTGAGACTGCCTTCGACACTTCGTCGACTGGCTGCACCGTGCCTTGAGCGGTGACGACCACATGTTCAGCGATCCCGGCGAGCCGTAGGGGAATATCAACCGACGCAACCGTGTCGCGGTCCACGCGTAGAATCTGGATGGGCGCACGAGCAAACCCAGGCGCCTCGGCATCGATCAGGTATTCACCCGGCGCCAAATTTTGGAAACGCACTTTCCCTTGATCGTCAGTCAGACCAGTTAAGCGAATGCCACGCTCTCGCGTGTGCAGTGTTACAGCTGCCTTGCTTACGTTGGCGCCTTCGGGATCCGACACGCGCACAGTTAATCCGGCTCCATCAGGGCGGCCTTGTGCCAACGCTCCGGGAACCAGGCAGACCGTGATAAGCACGAGACTAACAGTGCGAAACAAGTTGTTGCCGCAACGACGAGCGAGTCGGGGAAGCGGCGCCCACATTTTCGATGCGAAGTTTGATTCGATTCCAGAAATAGTTGCTCGATCAACCGGAACAAGTTCTTTTCTTAATTTCTTTTTCATAAATAGCCTCTCCTGCCCGTCGCAGTGCGAGCTGAACTTGAAACACTCGAAGATGTCCTGACTTACGGTTATGACTTAGGCAGGCGAGGCGCTGTTAGTGGCCCTCTTCTGCTTTTTGTCGCCTCCGCTCCTTGCCTTCCCAGACTCGATCCAGTGGCCTTCCAGGAGCTTCGTTACCGCTTACAGTTGCGCGGGCAGTGACGGATTTTCGCCGTCTTCCCTTTGAGTATTTCGTGGTTGGAAATTACCGGAGCATCTCGTGCACCGGCGTTACCCGAGGCACCCCTGAAATCGGATGTGCATCGACTAAGACCTTCACCTCAAATACGTCTTTCAAAACTTCCGGCGTTAGCACCTCATGGGGTTTCCCGAACGCCAAACTTCTTCCGTTTTTCATCAGCATCACAAAATCTGAAAACTCCGCCGCCAGATTGATATCGTGCGTAACCACAAGCGCCGATGTTTCTCGGCGGTCACAGCGTTTCCTGACCAACGCTAGGATTGCGGCCTGATGGGCGAGATCCAGATTCGCAGTAGGCTCATCCAGGAGCAGGACACCAGCGTTGGAGACGAGGGCCCTGGCGAGCACCGCCCGCTGCCGCTCTCCGCCGGAAAGCTCATTCATCAGACGGCTACTCAACTCTAGCAATTGAGTCTCGTAAAGTACTTCTCGCGTAGCTTCGATATCGCGAACCGTTTCCCAACCCCAACCCGGCGCCGACCAGGCATAGCGGCCGCCCAGCACAAATTCGAAAACCGTCACCGGAAAGCGAAGGTCCGCCTCCTGAGCGACGACCGCAATTCGTCTCGCTATCGCACGCCGCGAAAACCTTGTTAATGCTTGTCCGTCAAGCGAAATTTGCCCGGCAGTTTGTACTAACCCCCCATTTAGGGTTCGCAGAATGGTGGATTTGCCGGCGCCGTTAGGACCGATAATGGCCGTTATCCGCCCGGGCTCCAGCACCAGCGAAACGTCTGAGACTGCTAGCCGTTCGCCATATCTAACCGTAATTTCGCGCGCTTCCAGCATCAGGTTTTTAAACTATCGACGCTTTAACAGATAAACGAATAATGGAGCGCCGATGAGCGCGGTGATTGCTCCCACCGGCAACTCCCGCGGCGCAATAATCGTGCGAGCCACAGTGTCAGCGAGAATTACAAACGCTGCTCCCGCCAGCGCCGAGGCCCCGATGACAATCCGGTTATCACTCCCGAATGAAAGCCGGACCAAATGTGGAACCACCAGACCGACGTAACCCACGGAACCGCTTGACGCCACGGACGCACCCACTAACAAGCTGGCCGCGACGAAGACCGTAATGCGCACTCGCCCGACTTCGACGCCAAGGTCAAACGCATCGCGCTCGCCCAGCATCATCAAGTTTAGCGAACGCGCGTTTAGTGCCAGGATGACGACCCCGGATCCTGCCGCAATAAAAGTGATCGCCAGCAGACTTGAGGTCGTACCTGAAAGATCTCCTAATAGCCAAAACGTGAATGAGCGAATCCGCGTAGCGTCCATCAGCGTAGTGATGAACACTATTCCGGACGAGAGAAAGGTGGTCACGATGACCCCAGCCAGTATTAGTCGCTCGGGCGTCGCGCCGGCGCGTCCGCGCGCCAGGCGGTAAACGACAAAGGTTGCTGCAAGGGCTCCGGCAAATGCCATCACCGGTCGACTCCACTCGCGCGTACCAAAAAACACCAGGGCCACCATCGTTCCCACAGCGGCGCCATTGGAAACACCGAGCAGGTAAGGTTCTGCCAGGGGATTACGCAGCAGTGCCTGGTAGCCCGCTCCGGCCGTTGCCAGACAAATACCGACCGCGCCGGCCAGGAGGATTCGGGGCAAGCGAATGTCGAAGAGGATGGCTCGATGCTCTGATGAAAGCCCGCAATCCATTCGACCCGTTAAGGCACAAAGTGTGGGGGCGAGGGGCAATCGCTGGCTCCCGACCAACGCCGCCACGACCAGCACGACCAGGAGCATCAGTAACAGGATTCCGCACACGGTGAGCGCTTTGCGCAATGTTGCATGTCCTGAGTTAATTGTTTTCTCGACAGTGCTCATGTTCGCAGCGTTGCTAACTCTGTCTCGCTTTAAGCAGATCTCACCGGCCGAACGTTCAACGTCGCTGTTTGAAGGCGTTTGGATGTAAACCGTGTGCGATTGCTTCCAATCCATCTACCAGCCTCGGTCCAGGCCGTGACAAGTAATCATCATTGATCTTGTAAACGCGGTTGTTGCGCACTGCGGGAGAATCGCGTAGCGGGCTCGCGACAGTCGAGTTCGCATTACCCATTGATCCACCTGTGGGAAGAATGATCGCCTCGGGCCTGGCGCTGAGCGCCGCTTCGTCGCTATATCGAGGGAATGCATCCGGAACATCGGCGGTTACTGAAATGCCTCCCCCACGCTGCACCAGATCAGTTAAATAAGCCTCGCGACCGATCGTGTACAGAGGTTCGCCGGCGACTTGATAAAACACTCGGACCGGTCGAACACCCGCGAGTGCGGTCGCAACCGCCTCGCTCCGAAGACGCAGTTCTGCCGCGACTCGGTAGGCCTGCTCGGCTTTACCAAACATCTCGCCGAACGCCGTTATCGAGTTAAAAATTTCTTCAAGACTCCCAGGATTTGTAACGTAAACTGCAATCCCCTGCTGGTCCAGTTGTTTAGTAAACGCCTCAAGCTGCGACGCAGTTGAGACCAAGACGATTTGAGGCTTAAGCGCGATGATTCGTTCAACGCTCGGGTGCATGGTGTCGCCAATTTTCGCGACCTTTTTTGCTTCGGCCGGGTAATCGCAGTAATCAGTGTTTCCGACCAGTCGATCACCGGCCCCCACCGCGTAGATGATCTCGGTAAGATTTGGGGCCAGCGAAACGATTCGCTCGACTTTTATCGGGAGTGTGATCTTGCGGCCGGCTTCGTCAACAACTTCTCTGGTTGCTCCGGATTGTGAGGCTGCGGGAGAAGGAGGCGATGGAGCCAGCGAGCAGGCAGCGCCTAATAAAACCGAGAGCAGCATCGCTCCGGTTGACGCAATTCTGAATATCGATTTTGAAATGGAGAAAAAAAACAAAAGTCCCACCGATCTGCCGGTGCTCGTGGCGAAACGAAACAGGCGAACGGCGGGACTATTATTTGAAGTTATCCTGCGGCCTGAACGCGTTTTCCGCGAGCGTTCACATGACTGCAAAGCGTCCTGGGCAGGTCTCCTGGCTTAAAGCACATCCGAATCAGCGCAATTCGGTGTCTCATCACAGTGGCGCGACCGCACGGGATTCTCACCCGTTTCCCTATTCTCCCCTTTTTCCTGGGGCACCCAAACACTTTTGTATACAAAGAACGAAAACGACGCGGACACTATCACGCGCCTCGCGGGCATGTCAAATAATCGACAAACTTGCCGGATGTCAGCGCGACGGCAATGTATACTGCCGTGGGTTAAGCCCTTTGTTGTATTAGTTCGCGCTGATACGCAACAACGATTGTATCGCAGACTTCTATTGATCCCATTGTTATGACCGCAAGCGCTGAAACACAAAATGGCGAAGCCAGAGAAGAAATCCAAGTCACGCAGGGGGACGCTCCTTACGCCACACGACGTTCGTTACTTCTGTTTGTGGCTGTGGTGAGTGTATTTGTCGCCGCGCGACTATGGCGATTGAATGCGTCGTGCCTCTGGTTCGATGAAATCTTCAGCATCCATGCCAGTCGTCATAGCTGGAGCGGTCTCATTCATTTCGTTGCCGCCGATGTCATTCATCCGCCGCTTTTTTATGCGCTGCTAAAAATCTGGATTGGCATAGGTGGTGAATCACTGTTGTGGGTACGACTCTTTGCGGCCACCACCAGTATGCTCACAATTGTTCCCTTTTTCTTTCTCAGCCGCGAATTGCGGCTAACGCAAAGCGAGTTGAATCTGGCGTTGCTGCTGATGGCCATCAATGGTTATCTCATTAAGTATGCGCAGGAATTGCGCATGTATAGTCTGCTGCTCTTCTTCGCTCTGTGCTCCCTTTGGCTTTTCGTTAAGTTTCTAAACTCGCCCACTAATTCAAGAAAGCAATTGCTTACTCTGTTCGTAATTAACCTCCTGCTTGTCTATACACATTACTCAGGCTGGCTTCTGGTAGGGGTTGAAATCATTCCGCTGGCAATGTGCCGCCGCGGCAAACTGCGACCGTTCCTGGTGGCTCTAACAGCTCTGATTTTGGCCTACACGCCCTGGATATATGGAGTCCTTGTCGCAGCAGAATCCGGAAAGGGACTGGGACAAAACATTGGTTGGGTTGGCCGGCCCCGTTTGCAGGAACTAGCAGAATTATTCGTCGTTCTCAACAAACCCTTCCTGTTTAGCCAGAGTAGCGCAGATGCCCAATCGAATATCTGGATGGCGGTTTTTGTACTGCTTCTCCTTGGACTTCCTTTGCTCTCATTTTGCTGGCAGGCTTGTAATCCCCGAATGCCTGACCAGATGCATCGGATTCGAATCGTCCGTTGGCTTTTCATTTTTTCTTTCGCTCCTGCCCTGCTGGCATTTTGTCTAAGCTGGGTCATGAAGTATTCGATCTGGGGAACGCGCCACATGATTATTGGTGCTGGAACCTACTCGATTCTGGTTGCAATGGCTCTCCAGGGTCTGCGGCGTGACTGGATTAGAACTACCGCGTTCCTGATATTGGGGTGTTGGTCCGTCGTGTCCGGCGCAGTTTTCTTGCTAAGGACTCCGCCAGTATTCATTTGGTGTGCATGGGACCAGGTCGCCAACCAAATGATTCTGGTGGAGCCGTATTCTCCCGCGGCCCTACCCGTTTACGCTCACGAGGACTTGATCGCCTATCACCTTTGGTTCGGCTTGAGTGCGCCAGAGAACCAAAGATTTAGAGTAGTGTTAGTCAAAGGGGTGCCCGGCGTTCTCGACGATCCCGCCTACTTCTTGCCGAGGGATTTTACTGAGATTTCCACCCAAGACAGTTCAGCACCCACGGACCCTCGTCTCTGGGTCGCGTTTCGAGGTAAACAGTGGAACGATGCGAGTCCGCCACTAAGCTGGTGGCACGAAAAGGATTACCGCGTGAACCGCGTATTATCAACCACGGCCCAAGGCCAACAAGCTTTCCTTGTAGAACTTCAGCGAAATCAAACCGCCAATGGGCCAATTCAGGTCTGGCCGAAATAATGTGGCGAAGGAGTGCACACCGAACTGGACCACTGGGGTCTATTCCGCGCGGTTGACCTTACCGCACTGGAGTGATACTGAAGAGGAAGGAGTAAACTTTATGCATCCACGAATCGCGGAAGCGCTTGATTACCTTGATGCCGAACGCGCCGATTTGCGCGCCGCCGTTGAGTTGACACCGCCGGCGTTGCGCGAGCAGCCGCCAGGTCCGGATCGTTGGTCCATCGCTCAGGTGTTGCAACATCTGACGCTGATTGAAAGTCGCATCGTGCCGCTGGTTCACAAACTGGTCACGAAGGCGCAGGCGGCAGGACTTGGTCCAGAAACCGCGACTGATCCAATCCTAAACGCCAGGCACGCAGCGAAAATTGCCGATCGCAGCGTACGCGTGACTGCGCCCGAAGAAATGCTACCGGCTTCGGATGTTGACGCTGCCTCGGCATGGTCCGCACTGGAGGCGTCACGCGCTGCCCTGCGGGAGGCGGTGATTGCCGGCGATGGTTTGTCTTTAAGCGAAGTGAAGTATCCCCATCCAGTGCTGGGTGAGATCAATTTGTATCAATGGATTCTGTTTGTCGGCAGCCATGAAGTGCGGCACACAGCCCAGATATGCGAGATCGCAGAACAGTTGAAAGCGGATACGACTACCCCATCCGCAAGTTAATCAGAAACGCCTATGATCAAAACCATCGAATGGACGGATGAAGGCATTCGCATGCTGGACCAGCGGCTGCTTCCCACGGAAGAAAAGTATCTGATGCTGCGGTCGTATGAAGAGGTCGCGGAGGCCATCAAGAAAATGGCGGTGCGCGGCGCGCCGGCCATTGGCGTGTCGGCCGCCATGGGACTCGCCCTGGGCGCTAGCCAGTCTGTTGGAACATCCGTGGCAGATTTGGAAGATGATTTTAGTTATATGTGCAAGGTGATGTCTCAAACACGTCCTACCGCAGTTAATCTGTTTTGGGCGATCGAACGGATGCGGGAACGGTTTGAAAACGAAAAAGCCGCCGGCCACCAACCGGAGGAGATTAAGGCTCGCTTAATCCAGGAAGCACGCAACATCTTCAGCGAGGACATCCAGGCCAACAGAGCCATCGGGCATTTTGGCGCCGATTTGATCGCTGACGGCGACACAGTTCTGACACACTGTAACGCTGGCGCTCTGGCTACCGCCGGCGACTACGGAACTGCGCTCGGTGTCGTTCGTGGAGCGCGCGACGCAGGGAAACGCGTCGCCGTCATTGCAGATGAGACGCGGCCGTTTCTGCAAGGTTTGCGATTGACAGCCTGGGAGCTAGCTCAGGACGGCATCCCGGTAACAGTAATTACCGACAACATGGCCGGGCACGTGATGAAGAGCGGAAACGTCAACGTGGTGGTCGTGGGCGCGGATCGCATTGCCGCCAATGGAGATGCCGCCAATAAGATTGGGACTTACATGGTGGCGGTGCTGGCAAAGAAACACGGCATTCCCTTTTATGTAGCCGCGCCGATTACCACACTGGATCTCTCACTGAAGTCCGGGGATGAAATACCGATCGAAGAACGGGACGGAAGAGAAATTACCCATATTGGCGGAACTCAATTAGGGCCTGATGGCGTGGGTGTTCACAATCCGGCGTTTGATGTTACGCCAAACGAGTTAATTACAGCGATTATCACTGACAAGGGAGTTGCCCGGGCGCCATATCTCGAAAGCCTGAAGGAGCTCGCAGAACCGATCATTGTGGACGCCGCGAGTTAACAAATTGGATAAGCGAGGGCTGAGGCTACCTGCCGGGGTTTGCAAACCGGCTTTTTTTCCACCAGTCCATTGTGAGTTGCAGACCGGTCTGCAAGTCGACCCCTGGTTCGAAGCCGAGGAGTTCCCGCGCGCGCGTAATATCTGCCAGGCTGTGTTTCACATCTCCGGGGCGCGTATCCTGATAATCCACCGCCACATCTCTTAAGCCGGTCAGTTCTTTTAGTTGCTCGAACAGCTTATTGAGCGTGATGCGCTCACCGTTGGCCACGTTGATGACCTTGCCGATGCCCCTGGTAGTCTCAGCAGCCTTCAGATTGGCGTCAACCACATTGTCGATATACGTGAAATCGCGCGACTGTTCACCATCGCCGTAGATCACTGGCTGGCGACTACTCAGAAGATCGCTGATAAATCGCGAAATCACACCAGAATACTGAGAACTGGGATCCTGGCGCGGGCCAAAAACATTAAAGTACCTGAGAGATATAGTCTCCAGCCCGTAGACGCGGTTAAAAACCTGAGAGTAGTACTCGCCAACCAGCTTTGCCACTGCATAAGGCGAAAGCGGCTCGGGTAGCATATCTTCAACTTTTGGGAGCGTCGGCTTGTCGCCGTAGGCTGAACTGGACGCGGCGTAAACCAGCCGCCTTACGCCTCGTTCTTTAGCCGCCAGAAGAAGTGAAAACGTTGAATCGACTGAAGCTACGTGAGTCTGTCGGGGATCTTCGACCGAACGAGGAACCGAAGGGATAGCGGCCTCATGAAAGACGAGCTCAACGTCTTCCAGCGCGCGCCGCAGCGCGTTCTCATCCGCCAGACTGCCCTTGATAAAGTCTATCTGCCCGCCGATCTCGTCCAGATTTTCCTGATAACCCGTCGACAGGTCGTCGATGATGCGCACTTTCGCGCCGGCACCAGAGAGCGCTGAGGCAATGTGTGAACCGATGAAGCCCGCTCCACCGGTGACGAGTACAATTCCAGTTAAGGCCATATTTATTTAGGAAATTGATTCAGGGGATGCGTCCACGAAGGAGGCGGTTTGTCGGTAGTTAACGGCCAATCCCGACATATTCGAAACCCAGCTCTCGCAGATGCGCCGGCTCATAGATATTGCGGAGATCAGCAACGTACGGCGATTTCATAAGGTCTCGGATTCGACCCATATCAAGCGCCCGAAACTGGTTCCACTCGGTTACAAAAACGAGAACATCGGCGTTTGCGACTGCCGCGTATTCATCATCGGCGTAGATCACATCGGGCAAAACGTGGGCGGCCTCCGTCATGGCCACCGGATCAAAAGCACGAACCGTCGCGCCGGCCGCAATTAAGCCTTTAATGATATCTATTGCTGGCGATTCGCGCATGTCGTCCGTTTCGGGTTTAAAAGCCAGGCCCAGCACCGCGATCGTTTTCCCGTTTATCCCACCAGCCAATTTTTCTATTTTTGGCACCATCGCCTGGCGTTGGCGGCGATTTACTTCAATCACCGCGTCAACGATCAGGGAGTCACAGCCGAAATCTCGGGCCACTGAAGCCAGCGCCTGTGTGTCTTTCGGAAAGCACGATCCGCCAAACCCTGGACCCGGATGCAGAAATTTGCTGCCGATGCGCTTGTCCATTCCAATAGCCTTTGCCACATCATGAACGTCGCAACCGATCTTTTCGCACATGTTGGCGATTTCGTTGATAAAGGAAATCTTGGTAGCCAGGAAAGCGTTGGCCGCATACTTGGTAAGTTCAGCGGCTTCCAGCGAGGTGACCACAAATGGAGCCTCAATCAAATACAGAGGGCGATACAGGTCTCGCATAATCGCGATCGCCTCCTCATCCCTGCTGCCGATCACAACTCGATCGGGTCGCATAAAATCACTTATCGCCGCTCCTTCACGCAGGAACTCGGGGTTTGACACCATCCCGAAGTTGAGCTGAGACTTCAGGCGCTCGCGAATTAACTTGCGGAGGTATTCTCCGGTTCCAATCGGCACCGTCGACTTGGTAACGATAACTTTGTAGCCATTCATGTAGTCGGCTACAGAACCGGCGGCGGCCTCGACAAAGCTGAGATCCGGAGAGCCATCCTCTTTCGGCGGCGTTCCGACCGCCAGAAAGATCACGAGGGCCTGCTCGACTGCCTGTTTGATATCGGTAGTGAAACGCAGCCGGCCTGACTGCATATTCTTCGTAACGATCTGCTCCAAACCGGGTTCATAAATCGGCATCTCTCCGGCCGACAGGCGCTGAAGCTTGGCGGCATCAACGTCAACACAGGTAACGTCCACACCAAATTCAGCAAAACACGCACCGGTTACCAAGCCAACGTAACCGGTGCCGATTACTGCGATATGCATTAAGGATCCTTTAGAAACGCGCGCAGGGCTCTATACAAAACCTTGCGGGTCAAACACGACTGGTATCGCGTGACCCGCAAGGTTGTGCTTTATCTGACCACGACGCGCAAAAGTGGCGTTATGGTGTTTTTGCTAATATACAATCAACGAGTTACCTAGACGGACTGATAACGATCGGGTTGCCACCGAAGTTTAAGTCGTTGTCGTGCATAGCGGCATATAGAATTCCGGCGATCGCTCCAGCGCCGAGGATCAAGAGGGCAGCTAGCTCACCGCTGCTCAGCAAATCGTCGTCGTCGCCCGGATCAGTCTTGGCATCAGGGGTACCGGCCATGGCGCTTTCGCCGGCGGCAACCTGCTTAACCGAATCGCCCTCGCGAAGTTGCGCGACGCCCGAATGAGTTGTCAGCGTGGTAATGCCCTTGACGATGCTCACCGTGAATGAAGTCGGCTGGCTGCCGTCTACAACGACTACGCCATCGCTGGTCGTAAAGTGAACAGCAATACCGGCAATCGTTGAAACATGAGCAGTCCCGTTATCAAGCAGACCAATCAAGCTTTTTTCGTTAAAGCTCAACTTCATGCTTGAGGTAGCCGCCAAATCCACGCGACCCATCTTGCTGAGATTCACAGTCGCGTTGCTCTTATCGGCGGTGGTAATTAAGCTGTCCGAAAAAACTGTGCCACCGGACACGGTATTCTCACCGTTGACCGTTACTGTTCCGGTAACTGACAACTGTCCAGATGGAGCTTTCGCTGCGGGCGAAGCCAATACTACCATCGAGTAAACACTCAAAATGGCTACTGCCACACAGGCCGCTATGGGTTTGCGGCTCCAGGTTTTGCTGATCATTAACGTTCCTCCCGTAAATTGAAACAATTTCTTGAATGCGGCCAAGGTGGCCTTTGGATCTCATAAGAGATGTCGGCTTTGAGCCTTGTTCACCTCAATAAGGGCAACACTAAAATTCAAAATGTCGTCTACAAAGCGTAAACACCGGGCTGTTATTACATGAATGAAGGCACTCTGTCAACAGCCATTTAGGCGACTTTGCAACGAAATTGTGCTTTTTTCCGTTGGCTGTGAAGATAACACCAGAACTGGCCATAGTCCAGACCTTTTATGCCTCAAACTCAGGAAAAATCCGGTTTTTGAGATCATTTCTGCCGAAGGCGATCCAGCTAGCTTTTCCAGTCAAACATTTTCCACTTAGAGGGCCGGCAGTCCGTCTTGAATAATGAAACTAGCCCAGCGGCGGAAAACTCAAGGCGTATTGAATTGCGGACTGACACGCCGCGCGCGCGTTATCGGGCGGGTCTTCCCTGGATCGGCAACCGAAATCGCGTCGCTTCCCTCTGAGATTGGGCTGCTTTCCGACAGTTCCGCTTGTTCGTAAGGATCCAAGCGGGCAAAAATATAAAAAGGCTCCCCTGCTCGGATTACGCCCAGGTAGCGAAAAGTCGTCTGGAGCACCTCGCCAATTCTTAACGACTCTGAACGTGGCGGTCGAAGCAGAATCAAGCCAAACTCGTCGGCGGCAACGGCCTCGAGCTCGGGTAGGAAGTCGTTTTGGCTGTCTGAAGCGATCCTTAAAGCCATCTGTCGTAGCGCCCGAATCCGGTTTGAGTTGCGCCGGTAATACGCCCGGTTCACTTCGTGACGACTTGCGCGATCATCGACGACTTCCTGTTCGTTCCTCAAGTAACCAAGATAGGCCCGGACGACGGGTCCAAAATGTGCCTCCTCCTCATTCGACTGCGCGGAAGCGCCCCCAGCCAGAGACAAAATGACAACGGCCCCGGAGAGCCAGTAACGGAAGGATCGGGAATACATGTTTTCAAGCTTTCTGACTGATATTTGCTCTGATAATACCAAACAAATCCAGAGTAAGGAGGTCGTGATTCATTCTATCAGGGCCTCCGGAAACCTCCGTTGCATGGTTGTTTCAGCAATGTTACATTGATCTTCAATTTAAGGTAAGCGATGGTCCAACAGTCTCAATACGTTTCCAGCGCCGCTAAGAAAGTAGCGCTAGGAATAAGCGGCGGGATCGCGGCATATAAGGCTGCCGAGGTGCTGCGAGCGTTGCAAACCGCAGGTTGCATCGTGCGCGTGGCAATGACTCAGCGGGCCTGCGAGTTTATCCAACCACTTACATTTCGGGCACTCTCAGGATCCCACGTCATCGTTGACGACTACGCTACTGACAATCCCGATCCGATTGCCCATATCACATTTTCTCAGTCCGTCGATCTACTGCTTATCGCACCCGCAACAGCAAATATTCTGGCAAAGTTTGCAAATGGCGTGGCCGATGATTTCCTGACTTCCACCTATCTCGCCTCCACCGCCCCGGTCCTGATAGCGCCGGCGATGAATACCACCATGTGGCACCATCCCGCGACCCAGCGAAATCTCAGCCGGCTGCGCTCGGATGGCGTGCACATTATTGACCCGGACGAGGGAGAAATGGCTTGCGGTACAGTTGGACCAGGCCGGCTCAGTCAACCCGAAAAAATCGTAGCGTCAGCCCTCGCATTATTGGGTAGTACGGACAGAGGCCAAGCCAAAGACATGGTCGGAGAAAACCTTTTGCTTACCGTCGGGGCGACACGCGAACAAATCGATCCGGTTCGTTTCCTATCCAATAACTCTTCGGGCCGGATGGGTTTTGCATTGGCAAAGGCTGCGGCGAGACGAGGAGCGCGCGTCACGGTCGTGGCGGGAGTTACGACGTCGGCACCTCCGGAAGACATTTCACTGATCAGAGCGTATTCAGCTGAGGCAATGCGAGCCGCAGTGATGGGCCAGCTTTCCCAGGCCACAATCTTTATTGGCACGGCAGCCGTGGCGGATTATCGTCCGGTCGAGCGGGCTCCGCAGAAGATCAAAAAGACGTTGGGATCGATCGCCCTGGAGCTTGAGCCAACTCCCGACATTCTCAAAGAAGTTTCAGATGCAAAACGGAATGGACTATTGGTAATCGGTTTCGCCGCCGAAACAGAAAATATTTTGGCTAACGCGCGCCAAAAACTCAGCCGCAAAAATCTTGACGCGATAGTAGTCAACGATGTGACGCGAGAAGGCGTAGGTTTCGACTCAGAAACTAACGAGGTGACTATACTCAGCCGCGACGGTCAGGCTCCGATTCATGTGCCGCTGATCGCCAAGATAAACGTTGCTGATTTGATCCTTGACGAAGTCGTCAGACTGCGGGCCAGAGGAAAGTCAGCTAACCTGGGCGCGATAGCAAACGGATAGTTAGGCTCTGCGAACACATCAATGGCTTCCGAACCTGTAGTTAATGAGATTGCCTCGCTGCTGAGCGAAGCGCGCGAACAACTTACTTACTTTCATGAATTGGGCGTCGAGAGTATCGAGCCCTGCTCGCTACCAGAAGGCCAGCCAACCAACCGAATTCGCAAAACGTTTAATGAACCATTAATAAGTCGGCCCCTCCCCGCCTCGTCTCCACCTCCCGAAAGCGTCCCAGTTACCGAGCGCCTCCGTGCAAAACTTGAGCCAGGCAGCGAGGCAATTGCGTCTTCAGTCTTGTTTGCCGACCCGAACCCCGCGTCGCCTCTCGAGAAGTCGCCAGAGGCTTTCGAAGAGATTTGGGCCGAAATTGGGAACTGTACCCGCTGCCCGCTCTACGAAGCGCGGACAAACATCGTGCACACGGATGGCAATCATCGAGCTCGTCTGATGTTTGTCGGCGAAGCTCCCGGCGCCGATGAGGACGCCAAGGGTCGGCCGTTTGTGGGCCGCGCCGGTCAACTTCTGACCAAAATTATTGAAGCTATCGGATTCAGGAGAGAAGATGTTTTAATCGGAAACGTTAATCGGTGTCGCCCACCCGCAAATCGACCGCCAACCTTCGAAGAAGCCACTACTTGCAAACCGTTTCTCTTACGGGAGATTGCCATCGTCCGGCCTGAAGTGATCGTCGTACTCGGCAACACAGCAATGAGAAACCTGCTCGACACAAAGATCGGAATCACTAAACTCCGCGGGCAGTTTCAGGATTACCAGGGCGCGAAAGTCATGCCTACGTTTCATCCCGCTTACTTGCTTCGCGACCCATCCAAAAAGAAAGAGACCTGGGCAGACCTGAAGATGGTGAGAGATTACCTCGAGTCTACTCGCCGGCGGACCGAATAAGTTCTACTCAAACTACCAGTTGTTGTCTCCAACCATGCCGGCGGCAGTTTCTGATCTCAAGTCTTTTTCAACTTTTGCAAATTCTCGATTCGCGCTACCTTCTTTGATTGTGCGTAACGCCTCTGAAACATCCAGCGACCATCCGCAGAAAACCTTAGCGACCACCACTGATAACCCTGGCTCTCCCACCTTTGCCGAAGTGGCAGTCCCCGTACACGTCTCGCAGACCTTCATCTATCGACTCACGCCTGCACAGGCTCGCGCAGCGCACCCCGGTTCTCGAATAGTGGTCCCCTTCGGGCGAAGATATTTGACCGGCTACATCGTGGCAGCGCATGAACAACTGGGAGACGAAACAGGCCTTAAAGAGTCGGACGTTAAGCCGGCGCAGGAAATACTGGACGCGATCCCGCTGGTCACACCAGAAATTCTTCAACTTACAAAATGGGTCGCGGAATACTATCTCGCTCCGTGGGGGGAAGTTTTGAAGGCTGCGTTGCCGCCGGGCATTAGCCCCTCGATAGATCAGTTTGTGCGCTTAAGCGAGAAGGGCCAGGCCCAAGCAAATGTTCTGGAATCAGGTCCGGAACTTAACGGCAAGGAGCGACTGCTGAAAACCCTGTCAGCAGGCGACTTAACGGCAAAGTCAATAATTACCAGTGGTGGGGCTGAAGCAAGGAAGCTACTGGCAGAGCTTGCAAGCTCGGGCCTGGTTGAACTGATTCACAGGACCAGCGGCGACTTTGTGAAAGCGCGTCGTCAGCGAAGAGTGAGGCTCGTGTCTGAGAATGACCAATCACCTGCACTGGGCAAAGCAAAGTATACGCCTGCCCAACAGCGGGTGATTGAAGCTTTGGAAGGCCGCGAGTCGCTTTCGCTGCCGCAGTTGCTTGCCGCAGCCGACGTAAGCAATTCCGCGATAAATACCTTGTTGAAAAAAAGAAAGGTTGAAGTTTTCGACGAGGATGTTCGTCGCGATCCGCTGGGAGACGTGACCTTTCCGCCAGTTAAGGACTACGAACTCTCCAACGGTCAAGTGCGCGTGTTAACGGAGATTAACCAATCGGTCCGGAGCGGCAGTTATGCGGCTTTCCTGCTCCACGGTGTCACCGGCAGCGGAAAGACCGAAGTCTACATTCGAGCCATGCGAGTCGCTTTGGAAGTCGGCCGTTCGGCTCTGATGCTGGTGCCGGAAATCGCTTTGACGCCTGTCTTTTCTCGCAGGCTTCGCGCGCATTTCGGAGATCAGGTTGCAATCTTCCATTCATCACTTTCCCGCGGCGAACGCTTCGATGAGTGGACCAGGGTCCGCAGTGGCGACGCCAGAATCGTAATTGGCACCCGATCCGCCGTCTTCGCTCCGATCGAAAACCTGGGGCTGGTGATTGTTGACGAAGAGCATGAATCAACTTACCGCCAGCAGGATTCGCCCCACTACAATGGGCGCGACACCGCCATCGTGCGTGCGCAAAAGCAGTCTGCCGTGGTCATCCTTGGCTCGGCTACGCCGTCGCTGGAATCGTTTCACAACGCCACCACCGGCAAATACCGGCGCCTGGAGTTGCCGACTCGACTTAACGATCGTCCGATGGCGACCGCGGAACTGGTGGATATGCGCGAGGTCTTCTCGAGGCAACAGAAACCGAAGGTATTCTCCGATGAGTTACTGAATGCAATCAAGGACACCCACGAGAAAAACGAGCAGTCGATAATACTATTGAACCGGCGCGGTTATTCCAGTTTCGTTCTCTGCCGATCCTGCGGCGACAGTGTTCAGTGTCCAAACTGCGATGTAACGCTCACCTATCACAAGAGCGAGGCTGTGATCATCTGTCACTATTGCGGACACCGCGAACCGGCGCCCTCAAAGTGCCCAAGCTGCGAAGGTAAATATATTTACTTTGTGGGCGAAGGAACTCAGCAGATCGAGACGATGCTCACAAAGGCTTTCCCCAATCTGCGAATTGCACGAGTGGACCGAGATACCACTGCGAGGCGAGGCGCTTTCGAGAAAGCGCTCCTCGGTTTCAGCGAGAGAAAGATTGATATGCTGGTGGGCACGCAGATATTGGCCAAGGGACACGACTTCCCCAACGTAACGTTGGTAGGAGTGGTTTCGGTTGATGCGGGACTGGCCTTGCCTGATTTCCGCGCCGCAGAAAAAACCTTTCAATTGCTTACTCAGGTGGCGGGACGAGCGGGTCGCGGTGATCTGCCGGGGAGAGTTCTCATTCAAACCTATCACCCTCAACACTACGCGCTACGGCATGCGAGCGCGCAGGACTACGCTGGTTTTTACCAGGAAGAGATGCGGCACCGGCAAAACCACACTTACCCACCTTTTGTGGCGTTGGCGTCGCTGGTGGTCCATGGGGCTGAACTCAAGCGTGTGCGAGCGGATTCTCTGGAACTGCGAAAAGAGTTGGATCTCGCCAACGTAGAGCGAGCAGCGCGTATTCTCGGCCCGGCACCAGCAGCCCTGGCGAGATTAAAGAGTGAATATCGGGTGCAGTTGATACTTAAATGTCGCAACCGCCACTTGCTCCGTTCCCTAATCGACAAATCTCTTAAGGCCTTACAGCAACGGAAGATAAACCTTCGTTCAATCAACGTCGCGATCGATCCTGTCTCGATCATGTAGATGCCTGGCCCGAATTTCTTTTCCAGCGAATCAGGTAAGGCATGCCCTTAATGTTGGCCTGCCTCGCTGTCAGGTTGCGCTACAGTTACGCTAAACTCCCGTCATGAAACTTTCCGAATTAGCATCCTTAACCAAGGCAACCGTCGAAGGCGCTACCTCGGACGTCGAGATAACCGGGGCCGCCGGTCTTGACGAGGCGCGCGCCGGCCACGTCACCTTTCTCGCAAATCCACGCTACACGCCCAAGGTAAACACAACGCAAGCCTCGGCAATCTATGCCTCCGAAGATGCGGTGTTCGATCGCGAGCTTCCAGTTTTACGCGCCCAGAATCCCTACCTGGCGTATACCCGCGCACTGCGGCTTTTTAACCCCGAAACGCAACCCGCGCCCGGGGATTCATCAATCTGCGGTCATTGATTCGTCCACCAAAGTTGCCGCGAATGTCTGGATTGGAGCAGGTGTCGTGATTGGACCATCCTGCGAGATAGCAGAGGGTGTGCGCATCCACCCCAACGCCACGATTTATGCGGACGTCAAGGTCGGCAAAGATTCAGTAATTCATTCTGGCGCAGTGATTCGCGAGCGTTCTCAAATTGGCGAACGGGTAGCCATCCATAATAACGTGGTTGTCGGTTGCGATGGCTTCGGCTATGCAAAGGATGAAGCACGCCATTGGCTTAAGATTCCGCAAACCGGTCGCGTTGTCATCGAAGACGACGTTGAGATCGGCGCAGGCACAATCATAGACCGCGCGTCGGTTGGAGAGTCCAGGATTGGACGGGGCACCAAGATCGACAACCTGGTTCAGATTGGACACTCATGCACTGTGGGCGAAGACACGCTCTTGTGCGCGCAAGTCGGACTGGCGGGGAGTTCGCACATCGGTAGCCGGGTGATTCTCGCCGGCCAGGCAGGTGTCGCGGGTCATCTGTCGATCGGAGACGATGTAGTGATCACCGCCAAGAGCGCCACTAGCCACGATGTCCCTGCCGGGAAAATTATCTCGGGAATTCCGGCGTTCGATAATCGGGATTGGTTGCGATCGACCGCGGCTTTTCGTCGCCTGGGAGATATGCAGAAGAAGATCAGACAACTGGAGAAGAAGCTGGAAGAACTGGCTGGAAACAACAGTAGCGGACTACCTGGATCTTAAGTAATCGCCCCACCATCAACAATCACAACCTCACCATTCATAAAACTATTGCGGTCGCTCACCATGAACGCGGCATACTCGGCAAGTTCTTCGGGTCTGCCCAGCCGGCCCGCTGAAGCCCAGAATGCATGCATCTGAAGCAGACGCTCCGGCAGCTGCTGCGCGAGTTCGGTATCGAAAATGCCCGCCGCGATGGCATTAACCTTGACACCAAATGTTCCTGCCTCGCGCGATAGACACTTCGTAAACCCAACCATGGCGGCCTTGGAAGTTGCGTAGTGAACCGCAGTTGGCAGAGCCCGCAGTGCGCCGATGGAAGTAATGTTGAGGATGCTCCCCTTCTTTTGCCGAATCATTTGTTTATAGATTGGCTTCGTAACGGCGAAGAGACTGCCGACATTGGTATTGATCACCTCGTCCCATGCTCGATCGGTAGTGGTGGCGAAGTTGTCGCCGCGGTTAATTGCCGCATTGTTGACGAGCACATCGATGCCGCCCCACTTCTCCACTATTTCGCGGGTGATGCGTTTTAGCCCCAGGCGATCCGTAACTGACACTTTAAACCCGAGCGCGCGCCGGCCATAGCCTTCGATCTTGGCCATAACCCCAGCGGCGAGATCGTCACGCGTGTTGTAATTGAAATACGACGTCGGCGCCTTCGCGCGCGAAGACTTCGCAAATCGCCGCACCGATACCGCGCGTGCCGCCAGTCACAAAGGCGCGCTTTCCTTCGAGCAATAGACTCACTGTCGGATTGTTCTCCTAAAAAGCCCGCGTCGAATACGAGCGGGCAAAACTATTGAAAGCTGAAATGTATTCGTTTGCCGTGAAATTAGACTCTGAAAAGCTTTCCCAGTCAAAGAGGCAGCGCCGATCAGTACAAATAATCCCTTTGCACCCTCAGCGTTCTATGAATCCTTTTGTGTAAAAGCCGATTCTCGAAAGGCTGGTCAAGCAGATGCGACTTCGGCCAGAGCGACCTGCTCCGATGCTTCGCTGGCGGCAGGAATCAGGGCGTTAATCTCTTCAACGATTTGACGAGTAGCGTTCGGAATGGCCAACCCAATGGTTGCGGCACGCATGGCCGAATAGTGCGCAGTGTCTTCTACCATTCGCCGAATCACCGGAACAATATCGGTGGCTCGCTGCAGCAGCACGCCGGCGCCGCGCTTAACCAACAGGCTGGCGGCGCCTGCCTCCTGCGGCATGGGCGGCGTAATTCCGTCGGCAATAATCGGCAGACGACAATCAAATGCTTCGAAAGTGGTCAGCCCGCCGAGCTTCGAGATCATTACATTCGCTGCGCCCATTAGCTGTTCGACGTGTTCAGAGTAACCAATCACCTTGATCGGAAATGATGCCTCCTGCGCCATCGCTTCAGCGTCAGCCCGCAAGGTCTTCATTTTTTCCGGCGAGAAATATTGCCTGCACTTCCAGCTGGCCACGGACCAGTTCGCGGAAGATCTGCGGAATGTTCCCCCCGCCTTCCCAACCCGCGTTGACGAAAACCGTAAACTTCTCCGGATCGAGGCCCAACGCCTGGCGCGCCACCTGGGCCGCTTCTTCGCCCGGATAGGCAAACTTGTGATGGACTGGCATTCCGGAAATCTTGATTCGTTCCGGCGCGATGCCGTAGTCGATCAGTTGCCGTTGCGCTTCGTCACTGGCGACCAGATAAAGCGTGACATCGTCGCAGGCCCAGCCCTTCCAGAAACCGTAATAAGGATCGGTAACTACGGAAACGAGGGGAATTCGGTCTGCGAGTTTCAGCTCTTTGAGAACACGCGCGAAGATGTGCTGGGTCAACGGATGCACGCTGACTACGATGTGCGGGCACCATCGTTCAAAGATTTCGGTTACGTAACCAATGCAACGTTTATGGAAGAACTCGCGCGTCTCCGGACGAAAACGGTTCACGAACCAGTAAAGGTATTTCATCCAATGTTGCTTGTTGCGCAACACCCAGTTGTAGCCGCCTACCAGCCGAGCAGTGATCGAGTGAGACTCTTCAATAGCTTTTACAACCCGGACCGCATACGACTGACCCTCAAAAAACTTCTGCACGCCGGCCACGATCGCCGCGGCCGCCGAGCGATGACCACCGCCGGTGTCAGACGAGAGATCAGGATTTTTGGTCTTCGATTCACTTGTGTTTAGTTGTTCCGCCTGGTCTGAGCCGGTCCGTAGAAAACGTGAGCAGTCACAATCAACGCCAGAATGAGCGACTGCGATTGGTTGCGTGGGAACATCGCGCTCAGTCTTTTTCCATCAGGCTCGAACCGCCATTCCATCCGGTTCGGGGTGGAGAAGATCCATCTTCTTGCGCGCCTTCTTCATTTCGCGCTCGAGCTTCTTGATTTGAATCAGGTGACCCGGATTAAAAGGCAGAGACGGATAGTAACTGTTCGACTCGTGCGTGCAGAAACAACCGTCGAGGGCTTTCTTGCGTCGTTCTTTCATCGCCGGCGACAGCCAAAGCTTCTGGAAGTTCCAATCGAAATCCCTGAGGTTTCCAATCGGCGCCAGGTTTTCACAAGAAGAAACTGTCCCCTCATCGTAGATAACACCACCGGCTGTGCCCGCGTAACATTTCATCTGCGCTTGCTGTGTTTCCTGCGTCTTTGCAATCAACCCATGCATGTAGATGTCGATGGCCGCCTTGAAGAAACCCTGCTTGCCGCCATAGTTATTCTTGATTGCGGCGTGACGCGAATCGTCGTCAATCATCCTCGCCAACTTCGCGTAGCGCGAATGATCGATTTCCAGTTCCACTGGATCCGCGGAGGGCGGCCGAATGTAATTGAAGTTTACTTTGTCAGGACGCAGGTCATACTTCAGAAAGTCGTACCATTCGAAAATCGTATCCTGATTGGAATTCATGAAGCAGGTGCAGGTTTGCACGTCGAGCTTTGGATACTCCTTCTTGATGGTCTGGAGTTGGCGAGCTGTGTCGATGGCAATGTCCCAGGACCCGGGCTTCTGCCGAATCTTTTCATGCGGTCCTTTGACGCCATCGATGCCAAGTGCGACAGTCACATTTAGGTCCGGACACTCTTCAAGAATACGCGTGATGTCGGGAAAGATTCGTTTCTGAATCTGCCCATTCGACATGATGTAGATCGATTCCAGCTTATTGTTCGTGTAGAACGAACGGCGCAATCTCCGGCAGATCCTTCCGCGTAAACGGCTCGCCGCCAGCAAGGATCAAGACGCCCAGGTTGCCGCCCAGCGTTTCCGAGATCTGCTCGATCTCGTGAGTCTTCATCTGCAACTTCTTGCGCGGGCGATCGTCCAACTCTTCGGTGAAAAAGCAGTGCGTGCAACGCATGTCGCAAACTGAAGTCACCAGAATGTTCAGCAAAACCGGAGAAAACGGCTGACCGATCGCCAGTTTCGCGTAACGTTTCAGAAGTTCTTTTGTCGTAAAGTCCATATAAACCTCTATAGATCAAAGCAACCACCGTATGATGCGAACTAAGATTAACAGATACCACTATTTAACGTCATTGACTATCGTCAAGTGTAAAAGTTTTGTAATTCGAACTTTGCGTTTAAGGCTTCGGGTGTTCAAGCGCCATTTGCCCTCTTCCATCTAGAGCGGTCCGATATATTCGTAAAGCCCGGAAAGGCGCTCAATCGTGTTCTCCAGTTCCTCGAGTTGCTTGGGCGCCAAGTAGTAGTTCACAACTTGTTTTTGTTTACCCTCAAGGCAAATTGACGTAGTGGTGGTTGGCTGGTCTGTAACACTATTGCCTTCTTCGTCGGTTTCGTAGCGGTCTTTCATGGAGAAATACTTTGCTCGTTCAAATGCCTTTACCAACTCCCTCAGCCGAGCCGTGTCGATTTTATGTTGTCTCTTGCCGATAATTTTGACGTTGCTCTGTCCTTCAAACCTTACCGTTCCATCGGCCTCTATCCGAGCTGAATAACTTGGACAGGCACCAAAACAGACATCTCTCTTAATCGTAATCAGGACCTGAGCGCCGCACTGTTCCTGAGCTTGAGCCGCCGCACCCAGTCCTTGCGTCGCAATCACAACCAGCAGAAAAACGGTCGCCTTTGTCAATTTCTTCTGACACATATGTTGCCAGATGCTAAGAAACTGTCGTTCGTTCGCTTCGAACGGGGATACCGAGTGCCCGCATCCGCCGGTAGAGATGACTGCGGTCAACCCCCATCAAATCCGCTGCCCGCGAAACGTTCCCTTCCACCTCATCAAGTTTGCGCTGAATAAACTCGCGATGATAGGCATCAGTGGCTTCTTTAAAGGACGGAAATCGGAACGACGCGGCAGGTGCTTCCTCTTTTCCGCGAGGCGGCAGATCTTCACCGGCAACTTTGACAGCGGGGTTCATGATTACCACTCGCTCAATCGTATTTCTCAGCTCGCGAACGTTTCCCGGCCAGGAATAGTTTTGCAACTCACCGATCGCTGCAGATGAAAACTCTTTCGGGGTCTTTCCGTAGGCTCCCGAAAAGTGTTGGTTAAAGTATTCGACCAGCATCGGCACGTCCTCGAGCCTCTCCCGTAAAGGCGGCAGCTCAAACGGAATAACATTAAGGCGATAGAAGAGATCAGGCCGAAATGTCCCCTGCTCCATCTCTTCGTCAAGTCTCTTGTTGGTCGCCGCAATCACGCGCACATCAACTCGCACCGAGTTGCCGCTGCCAACTGGTTCAAACCTCTGTTCCTCAAGCACGCGCAAGACCTTCGCCTGCACCTTCGAGCTCATGTCGCCAATCTCGTCAAGGAAAAGCGTGGCTCCGTCGGCCAGTTCAAACTTACCTTTCTTAGCCCCGGTAGCTCCGGTGAAGGCCCCTTTAACATGTCCGAACAGTTCAGATTCGATCAATTCCTCCGGAATCGCCGCGGAGTTAATTTCAACAAAGGGCGCGCCTGCGCGTCGCGACTGGGCGTGGATTGAGTGGGCAACCAGTTCTTTTCCAGTTCCTGATTCGCCATAAATCAAAACGCGGCCATCGGTCGGGGCCACTACGGAAATCTGTTTCCGTAAGGCGCGCATCGCCACCGACTCCCCCACCATCGTGTAGGCTTCGGCCAGCTCTGCCGACATCTCGGCGTTAATCAATTCGAGTCGCTGCTGCCGCAGGGCGTTGCGAACGGTTAACAATGTCTTTTCAATGGAGAGAGGCTTTTCGATGAAATCGAACGCTCCGAGTTTGGTAGCTCGAACTGCCGTTTCAACGTTGCCGTGACCGGAAATGATCACCACGGCCGCATCGGATCCGGCGCTGCGCAATCGTCGTAACGTTTCCAGGCCGTCGATGCCCGGCAGCCAAACATCCAACAGGATGCAACTATAGGCGCGCCGTTCGACGGCAGCGAGGCATTCCTCGCCGGTGGCCACCGCATCTGCGCTGAAGCCTTCGTCTTCCATGACACCGCGAAGCGTGTCGCGGATACCACGTTCGTCGTCGACGATTAGTATTGAATCCATATCAGAGTTATTAACCGCCTACCGCTGGCCGAGGATCGGGATCATAGCTTTCGACACTCTTCGGTCCGCGATCGCCGGCCTCGGTGTTTGCCAAGGGCAGCTCAATCACAAACTTCGCGCCGCGAGGATAGTTCACTTCCGCCCGAATCCTTCCGCCGTGTTCCATAATTATTCGCTGAACAATTGCCAGGCCCAAACCGGTGCCGCTCCGGCGCGTTGAGAAGTAGGGCTGAAACAAACGATCAAAATCAGGCGGTCGAATTCCCTGACCATTGTCTGAAACGTCAGCGATCAGCAGGCTGCGCCCGGCGTCGTACCTGGACCTGATGTTAATAGTTCGAACTCCTTCAACCTCGGCCAGGGCATTCTTAGCGTTATCGATCAGGTTCACAAATACGCGGCGCAGTTGTTCGCAGTCGAGCATCGCTTTGGGTAGCCCCTTGTCCAAATCCGCGCTGATCGTTATCCCGTCTAAACGTCCATCATATAAAGCTACCGACTGGCGTATCACTTCGTTGAGACTAGCGGCTTCGAGCTTTGCAAGCGGAAAACGAGCAAAGCGGGAAAACTCATCAACCATTGCCTTTAAGCCTGCAACCTCACGGGTAATGGTTTCAGTGCATTCGTCAATCACCGCAGCCACGTGCCGGTCTTCATTGGCCTTAAGCTCATTAGCTACCGCTCCCGGTTCCGGCCGCAGGCCAATTCCATTCTGGCCATTCTGGTTTCCGCCGGGGTTGGCCCGACGGTAACTCTTTGCGATCCGCTCAGCGGAAAGCTGAATCGGCGTGAGGGGGTTTTTGATTTCATGGGCCATCCTTCTGGCTACTTCGCTCCAGGCCGCCACTCGTTGCGCCGCCAGCAACTCGGATAAATCTTCAATAACAAGCACCACCCCGCGCTTCTCAGCCGATGCCGCTCCAAGCGCGGTCGCATTCAAAGCAACCGGGAGCGATGAACCTTGAGTGCCGCCCGTAAGTTGAACTTGCTCCGCCGACTGTCCAGTGCGTCTCGCGCGCCGCAACACCCGATCCAGTACCAGCCAATCGTCCTTTGCGATTATGTCTGCCAGCAGGGGCGCGCTTTCCTGGTTCAGATCAAGCGTCGGATTTGCCTTCATTCGTAACATGCGGGAGGCTGCGGCATTGATGGTTGTGACCGCATCGTTTTCATCAAGAGAAATCACGCCGGTCGAAAGAGACTCAAGCACCGTCTCGATGTAATTCCGTCTCTCCTTGAGCGTCAGGTTCTTTTCGCGAAGTGCCGCTGAACCGGCTTCAATGCTGGTGCGATTCTCCTCCAGCTGCGTCGTCATTTGGTTAAACGAGTCAGCCAGCAATGCGAGTTCGTCTTCTGCGGTCGTGTTCACGCGATGCGCAAGATTTCCTCGGGCGATTTCATTTGAGGCTTCTGCCAGGGCCTTAATAGGCGTCGCAATTCCGCGCGCCAGATAGATAGCCACCCAGCTGGAAACAAACAGCAGGATTAGGGTCATCAAGCCGAGGGTCGATAGCCCCAGCCGGCGCACCCTGCGCTGTCTCGCTACCAGTTTTTGATACTCTCCTTCCGACCCGCTAATAGCATCACCCAATTCGTTCCCCACCCGCTTCAGCGGCACTACAATCAGTTGCCGATTATCCGCCAGCTTTACTGAAACCACATCGAACTCTTTGCCGTCTGCCAGACTAGCCACGTCGGTGGCTCCGGCAGCAGACGCCCTCCTTAACAATTCATCCACTTCAGCTGCTGAGGTCGCCGGCAGAGTTCCTCTGCTTCGCGTAATCACAGCTCCACCTGGGTCAACAATCTCAATTGCAGAGATCTGACCACCAGCGACCACTCGGTCAACTGTCTGTTGTCTCTCAGCGTCCGACTGCTGGTTAAGAACCACGGCGAGAAGAGACGCGGTATCACGCAGATTGCGCAACTGAGCAGCAACCGCTTCGCGTTGAATTTCCTGTGCTTCATTCACCACCCGAGCGGGCACCCGACCAAACCACTTCTCGAGCGAACGATTCAGGAACAAATATGAAAAGACCGCCATCGCAATGATCGGCAGGAAGCTGATGGCGATAAAGTAGAAAAGCAGCCGGCTTTTGATCTGGGAACCCAATTGGCGCTCACGCCGCTCCAAACGCAGCTTCAGCAGATTGCGAATAAAGATGAAGGAGAAAACTACGAAGGCGACGAAGTTAAGGGTCGAGAGGGCGTAAAGAACCAGGGTGTCCGAGGCTGTGTCTGGGAAAAACCGCCACAACCATAACTGCTGAGAAACAATTAATGAAAGGAGCACCAGCACGATGATTCCCAACGCCCAGAGCAAGAGGCGCCGGCGCCTCGGCTTTCCGCCTGGTCCAGATTGTTTAAAGTAGTCGGGAGGATCTTTCCGGGTGTTTTTCATTAGAACTGGCGCAAAGTTTACCATAGCTGCGATACCAACCCGCGCAAACTGAGGGCGACCGTGGGACCAGCACGTAGTTTTCGACCGCGTTTGTTTTTCTCGCGCTGCTGTTAGAATGCGAGCTCTAATTTAAGCCCTGGATTCGCCGGCTGAATGAACCTCAGACAAATCTTTATCAATCAGGCAAATCGGCTTCGTAGCGGATGGCGATTGCTTGTCTTTGCGATCCTGTTTCTGTTTCTGCTCTTTGTGATCTCGACAGGAATTCGTCTGGCGTACGCAGTGGCAATTCTGGCAGCCCCAAGTGTCAGCCTGGGCCGGTTCACGCAGGACATCATCTTTCGAACAGGATTTCTTTCGGCCGCGCTATTCGCCGGAGTGATCTGCACCAGGTGGATTGAAGGACTTCCGGCGCGCGCCGTGGGTCTTTCATTCAATGTCCCCTGGCTACGCCACTTTCTGGTAGGCACGATATTTGGCGTATTGTCGCTTGCCCTGGCAGCAGGTATTGCGACTGCCGGGGGTGGGCTTTCGTTCACTACGCCGGGCAGCTGGAAACATGGTCAAGGTACTCCAAACCCTCATCTTGTCTGGCGTAGTTTTCATCATTGCGGCACTCGCTGAGGAAATGCTTTTTCGAGGTTATCCGTTACAGACGCTTACCCGGGCACGGCTGGCGCTGCTTGGAGTGTTGCTCACTTCAATTCCCTTCGCGGCGGTTCACCTCGATAACCCGAATTCAACTGGCGCTTTCCCTTTTGTAAATACAGCTCTTGCGGGCATTTGGCTCGCTGTAGCCTATCTTCGCACCCGTACGCTTTGGTTTCCGCTGGGAGTTCATTGGGCTTGGAATTGGGCTTTGGGTTCGCTTTTCGGTTTGCCCGTCAGCGGGATCAACGACCTCGCGCCGCACCCGCTTCTCAGGGGAATAGATTCCGGGCCAGCGTGGCTCACCGGCGGGAATTACGGAATTGAGGGCGGGCTCGCCTGCACTGCTGCCCTGGTGATTTCAACGCTGTTCATCTGGCAAACGAAGCTGGTGTCGGCAACTGAAGAGATGACGAGACTGACGTCGCAGGAGACCCCCGCCGGCCGGGATGACCTGCCCGCGCATTAGCCGCAGCCAGAAGGGCTTGGTAGCTTGGTCTTACTTGACCGTGCGTGCTTTCTTCTTGTTAACACTCTCCCCGTCCATCCCGTCTTAATCACGTCAGCAGATTGCCAGGAAATGGAATGCCTGCGAAATGTTTGAGCTCGAAGTCACAGCGAACCTGCTGCTCATGAACGGCCAGCCACAAGCTGCGAATCAGCAACGGAGCGATGGGCTCGCTGCTGAGGCGGTTTTGATCCGGTCTGTGCTCGAAGGTAATCGAGATCAATACGCGGGGCTTTACGACGCCTACGCGCCTCTAGTGCACGGTATCGTGCTGGCGCGGGTTCCACGCGGCGAAGCCGAGGATTTGGTGCAGGACATTTTCCTGCACGCGCTTAGAAAACTAAATACATTGCGCGACTTGAATGCGTTCGGGCCCTGGATCGGAATGATTGCGCGCAACCGAGCGATGGATTTTCACAGAAAATCGCGCGAGACAGTGGAGGTCACCGATGAGCACGCTGGCCATGCTCCGTCAGACATCCGGGCAGCGGAAGTTCTGGAAATCATTCGTTCACTTCCAGACGCCTACCGGGAGACCCTCGTGCTTCGATTGGTGGAAGGAATGACTGGCCCCGAGATCGCTTATCGTACCGGACTAACTCCAGCGTCAGTCCGCGTCAATTTGCATCGCGGGATGAAACTCTTGCGCGAGAAGCTCTGAGGAGGGCTCAATGAAAGACCAACTTAAGGAAAACAACGAAGATTATCTCTGGGACAGATCTGGAGATTCCGAGGTGGAGATACGGGATCTTGAAAACTTGCTCGGCACTTTTCGCTCCCGGCCGGGACGGTTGGCTATTCCCGCTGAGTTGCAGATCAGTCGACCTGTGTTTCTCAGGTCCGGATCGCGGCTGGCAATAGCGGCGACAATTTTACTTGCTATTGCAGCCGGAGCCTTATGGCTGACCCTCGGCACGAATAACGAATCCGCTAATAATGAATCCCTAAAAGCGGCGGTCACAGTTCCGGATGATGTTTTGAAAGAGATCCCCAGCGCGGGTGCGGAACCAGTCCCGACAATCGTTTTGCCAGACTCTGCGGCGGTGACAATTGCGCCTGCTCCGAGATCAGTCCGCCGCAACCGGGTTAACCAAGCCGCATCGTCGAATCGATTGCGTGTCGCTGGACCAGTAGCCCCGATGCTTGCAGCGAGGCGGCGGAGAGATGCTGAAGCAGGGAAGGCGCGGCTCATGCTGGCCTTGCGTTATGCCAGTGCAAAACTGAATGTGGCGCTGAAAAAATCTCAGGGCCCCAACAATCGAAACCTGATTAACAACCAGCACCGAATTGGCTGACCCCGGGCAAACACTTGGATAGTCCGATATAAATGGAGAGTCGTCATGAAATCACTTAGGCAACATTCAGTAAGTTCACGTTGGAGACTTGCAGCACTCGCTACCATCATAGTGCTTGGCGCCGCAGCGAGCGCCACAGCCCAAACTGCCAAAATCCAGACCAGCAGCCTGGACCACCTGGTGGCCCGAGCTTCGGAAAGCTTCAACCTGGATCTTGACGAGAGTTTGATGCAGCTAACCGCCAAGGTCCTGAGCGCGAAGGATCCGGACGAAGCGCATGTGAAACAGCTAATCGGTGGATTGAAAGGGATTCACGTCAAGATCCTTGAGTTCGAAACTGAAGGAGCCTTCACCACCGCTGATCTGGAGTCAATCAGAGTTCAGTTGCGCGCTCCGGGCTGGAGCAAGATCGTAAACGCGAGAAGCAAGAAAGATGGATCGGTCGACGTTTATCTTATGACCAACGGCAACCAAATCGTTGGACTCGCTGTGTTAGCCGCCGAGGCGAAAGAGATAGCAGTTATAAACATTTTGGGGAACATCGATCTGGACAAGCTGTCGGAGCTTGAAGGCCTGTTTGGGGTTCCCGACCTTGGACTCGCAAAACCCAAGCGCAAAAACTGAGTTCTGGCCCGCAGTCGCCTTGCCGGCAGAGATACCTGTTACCTTTGACTGATAGGTACGTATGGCAGATCACGCTGACCAATATATTCAGCGCGTGGACGAATGAGTTTATTGTCGGAATACTGCTCAAGGATGTGTCCGGTCCAACCAGAGATCCGGCTGACTGCAAAGATTGGCGTGTACAGATCCAGCGGGATCCCCATCATGTAGTAAGTCGATGCCGAGAAGAAATCCACATTGGGATACAGTCCCTTCTCACTCAACATCACTTCTTCAACCTTTCGGGAAATCTCATACCACTTTGAATCTCCCGCCGCTTCGCCTGCTTCTTTTGAGAACCTTCGCAAGTGAGTCGCACGCGGATCCTCGGTTTTGTAAACCGCGTGACCGAAGCCCATAATCTTTCGCTTGTTCGTCAAGGCATCTTTAATAAAGGTCTCGGCGTTCTCCACCGTGCCGATATCCAGCAAAGTCTTCATCACAGCGGTGTTCGCGCCGCCATGAAGTGGACCAGAGAGCGCGCCGATGGCTGCGGTGACGCCCGCATAAATGTCGGCGAGGGTTCCGGCAACAACTCGCGCCGTGAAAGTCGAAGCATTCAACTCGTGGTCGGCATGAAGAATCAGGCAGACATCAAAAATATGCGCATCGTGTTCCGACGGAGCTTCTCCCCGCAGCATGTAGAGAAAGTTTGCGGCGATGCTGAGTGAAGAATCAGGCGCTACCGGATCGAGGCCGCGGCGAATTCGATCTGCGGCGGCCACTATCGTCCCAAACTGAGCGGTGAGCCTGGTCGCAGTCTTAACGCTGGCTGCGCGGGATAAGTCGCGTGCGCTTGAATCGTAAAACTCAAGGGCGGAAACTGCCGTGCGCAACACATCGATCGGATCGGCTTCCCGCGGAAATTGCTTCATCAGATCAATAATCTCTGAAGGCAATTGGTAGGAGTTTCTTAAAGCTTTTTCCAGTTCGGACAGCTCAGGCGGCGTCGGCAGGCGTTGGTTCCAAAGAAGAAAAACTACTTCTTCGAAAGTGGAATGCTCAGCCAGGTCGTGAATATTGAATCCCTGATAGATCAGCTCGCCCCGCTCCCCGTTGACGTCGGAGATGGATGAACTGGCGGCGGCAACTCCTCGAAGTCCCGCTCCGGAAGTGGCAGCCGGTGCATTTGCTTTTGTAGTCATGAAAGTTTCAATAGTGAAGCGAAGATAACAAAGAGAACATAGGGTGACAAGTTACGGTTAGACCGTTCACTTTTACGTGATGTGGTGGTCACGTTGATAAGATAACCGCGTCGCCGCGTTTCGCCTGCAAGAGCTGCGCAGCGGATTTGTTTGCCGCTGCCAGCTCTAAAAATCCCGCGCTTCCCCAAATCGCGAAAAGCTGTGCACGAGTTTCCTCAGCGTAGAAATTCCTGAATGTCTTAATTAGTTTTCCGTTCACGCGAAGCCCGGCGCCGCTCTTAATCATCATTTCCGAGAGTTGATTTGAAGTGATGTTGGTCACGCAGTTTCCGAAGCGGTCGATATGAATAATGCGAGCGTTAACCTTGCCGTCTTCGGAACGCTCGGGAGTGATTGACGGCAAGCGAATATACCCGGAGACTCGGGTCCCGAGTTCAACAGGTTCAATCCCGGTCGAAAGTGCTGCTGCCACTGGCGCAAAAACATCCCGTCCGTTGAAGGTTTGACTTACAGGCCGGCGAAAATATTCGGCCTTGTTGAGATGAAATATCTCGACGGCGCCAATATCCGAGCCGTCGCAGATATAGCTAAAGATGCCGTTATCCGGGCCAATGAAGGATTGCTGGCGCGCGCGAATCAAGATGCCACGTCGCGCCGAGCCTACTCCGGGGTCAACCACCGCTACGTGAATCGTCCCCGCTGGAAACGACTGAAAAGCGGCAAGGAGGGTGAACGCCGCGTCCTCAACGTCGTGTGCCGGAATTTCATGGGTGATGTCAACGATGCGGGCCGCCGGATTGACACTGAGAATCGCACCCTTGACCGCGCCGACGAAATAGTCAGCAGTGCCGAAATCCGTGAGTAACGTGATTACACGGTCTCCTGAGGCAGAAACGCGGGGTCCTGATCTATTCGAAGCAGGTCCCCGCCTTAGCTTCGGCCGCGACTGCACTTTGATCGGTCCGCTCTTCTGGTTTCTTGCAGCAGTTGTTTTTTTACTCACCGCGTTTGGTCGCGTCTTTTTCAGTTATTGAATTCGCGCGTCGGTAGCTGTGCGAATCCTGAGCCGCTGCCCCTGTTCCAGCCGGACATCCTTGCCGCGCTGACTGAGAACGCCGGCCGTCCCGACTGAGCCGCCAACCGCCGCGCCAATCGCAGCCCCTTTGCCGCCACCGAATATCGCTCCGAGGACCGCGCCTATTCCGGTGGCTGCTCCAACCTTCGACACGTCGTCCTTCGTTGAATCTCTTCCCTTAACGCCACCTTCCGAATCAACCGTACCGGCTCCATCGCGATTGCCCATATCCACGATCCCAATCACGTCAGCGTGGATGCTGGCGAAACGATTATCCGCGGTGCGAATGGATTCAAAGGAAAGTTGGAGTTCAGCGCTTCCCTTCACTTTGCCTGGCCGCTTCAAGCGAGTGACGCGTCCTTCCACGATCGCGCCGGCAAGCTCTCCCGGCTCCACCACGCGCGCTTGAAAGCGATCGCCTATTTGTGAAACGTCAGTTGACACTGGAGACTGCAACTCGACCACTAGAACCGCATCGCGCGCCAGAAACAGCGGACCAGGGTTTCCTGCTCCGGACACGTTTGAATTGTTCGTTTGACTGTCGGTGGTCGTCTCCGGATAGTTTGGCGCAGAACCGGTGCTCATCCCACCAGAATCCACGACGCCGCGCCTCGTCAAACCCGTGGGAATTGAGGAATCGAATGAGCGACGATCGTAACCCGCCGAGTAACCCACTTCGAAACCTTGCTGGTATCCGTCACGATAGTCCTCAGGCGTGCCCCATGTTTCATTGTAGGAACGATCCCCGCGACGGTATTCTTCTTTGTTTTGGTAGTCGCGCGCCACGCGATCCGTGACGTCGCGATAACCGGCATTGTACCCGTCGGAGTATCCAGTGCGATAACCGCGCTCCAACGCAGTGCTCTGATCCGAAGTCGACTGTTGTAAAACGGGAGCTGATGTTTGAGCGCTAATCGCCGTGGACCCGGTAGCGATACTAATGATTGCCAAGGCCATCAAGAGACTCTTTAAAGATTTCATAGAGATTTTCCTTCCAGAGGTAACTGCAACATCGGTATTGACCTGGGAGAGCCAACCCTGGTTCGGATGGATGCTACCACCCTACCTCGACCCTAACAATTCGATTTGATGACGAGGTAGCTTGATTGGTCGGCGAATCTCAACCCGCCGGATCTGCCCCTCGCCGCGTTGACCACCTTGATTGCTCGTCCTAGACTCAGGTTGCTCGTGGCGATGATGCTCAGAGCGAAAAAGCTGGCCGTCAGATGCTGGTTTTGAGTCTCTGGTTGCGATTTTGTCGGTTACAGCAAAAGAATTTATGGCTCAAACACGACGAGTTTACCTGGACCACAGCGCAACGACGCCAGTCGATCCACGGGTGATTGAGGCGATGTTGCCTTACCTCACCGAGAAGTTTGGGAATCCTTCCAGCGTGCACTTTTTTGGTCAGGAAGCCCGCGCAGCAGTCGACCGGGCACGGCGCGACCTGGCGGCGCTGGTTGGCGCCAGAGCCAATGAGATCATCTTCACATCTGGTGGAACTGAAGCGAACAATCTCGGAATTAAAGGAATTTGCGGTGCAGTTACTGGTCAGGCTGCGACCTCGCACCGCGGTCACTTAATCAGTTCCGCAATAGAACACCCTTCGGTCCGCGGAATTTTTGACGAACTCGAAAACGATGGGTGGGATCTGACGCGGTTGCCGGTTCACGAGGAAGGCGTGGTCAGAATTGAAGACGTTCGCAGCGCTCTCCGACCCGAAACCGTCCTCATTTCAGTCATGCTGGCTAACAACGAGATCGGAACAATTCAACCGGTAGAAGAAATCGCCGGTCTGGTCAGAGAAGTGCGGGCGGGCGGGCGGCGGAATCTCTGGTTTCACACTGATGCCGTGCAGGCAGCGGGACGCATTCCGATTGACGTAGAAACGATTGGTTGTGATTTGCTTTCACTCTCGGCGCATAAGCTTTATGCACCGAAGGGCACCGGCGCTCTTTTTGTTCGCCGCGGGGTGAGATTGGCTGCCCAGAATATCGGCGGACATCAGGAGCGAGAAAAACGCGCGGGCACGGAAGGTGTGCCGGGCATCGTCGCATTTGGCGCCGCAGCGAAAATTGCTCGCGAAGAAATTGATCTGCGCTCGGCTCACGATCAGCGTCTGCGTAATCGTTTCGAAGCGGTGGTAAGTTCAAAGATCAGCGATGTCATTTTCAACGGAGATCGTGATCGGCGCCTGCCACACCTCTCCAACATTTCGTTTCGCTTCATCGAAGGCGAAGGCCTGCTGATCAGCCTTGACCTGCAAGCCATCGCCGTCTCAACCGGATCCGCCTGTTCATCGGGCACACTCGAACCGTCGCCGGTGATCCAGGCACTAGGTCGCAATGATGAACTCGCGCGAGGGTCAATACGATTCAGTTTCGGTCAGGATGTTTCGGAAGAGGACCTTGACTACGTGCTCGAAGTTCTTCCGCGAGTCGTGGAAAAACTGCGCCAACTCTCGCCGCTGAGAAAACTCGGGTGATCGAAGCTGCCGCTGCGGAATGAGAACCCGTGTCCTACTCGTCAACTTTCAACGATCACCTCGAGAATCCGCGAAACGCCGGTGAACTCGCCGGCGCCAACGCCGTCTGGGAAGAAACCAATCCAGTCTGCGGCGATCGATTGCGACTTTCGTTGCGTATCAATGGTCAACGCATCGAGGCGGTTCGCTTCCTTGCCTACGGTTGTGCCCCGACGCTGGCGTGCGGCTCCGCAGTCACTGAATTGCTAGAAGGAAAAACGGTCGAAGAAGCTTTGCAGTTAACGCGAAAAGACGTCGTTGACGCGGTAGGCGGACTCCCCTCAAGAAAACAACACGCTGCGGCGTTGGCGATCGAAACTCTGATAAGCGCTGTTATCAATCAGCGGAAGGAACTTCGCCCTCCAGACCCAAAGATCTAAACTCACGCGTCCGGCTACGGAGTCCTCAACCCTGGGCGGGGCGGGTTCTGAGCTGCGCCAGGCCGGTAGTGATAATCGGGGCCACAGTACCTGCGCGGCTCCGTTCCCAGCACAAACGTCCGAGTCCTGATTACGGGACAACTTTCCACCGCAATCAAACCAGTCGATGGATCGATATCCAAAGTAATCGTGCCTTCGAGGCGGCCCCCCTCATTGGGCTTTGTTTCATATCGGGGCTGCCTCACTTTCGGAGGGGCTGCCGGCGCCGGCTCCAGGGAGGGTGCTGGAACATATTCAAATTCCGGAATGGGTGTCTCGTCTGATTCCGGTGTCGCCTCCTCATCCGGTTCTATATTTGAATTGGCGTGCGGCGAGGTGCCGTTGATGAACAACTCGATCCGTTTTCCTGGATCATCAGCGGCAGCTGGGCCACCGCTTCTTAGATTTATCGGCACTTGTTCAATACCTGCCGGCATCTGCCAGTCGCCTTGCCACTCAGGATGCTCCCCAAGCGCCACGCTCATGAAGTCGGTCCAAATCGGGAGGGCGGAGTTTGCGCCAGTTAGACCCAGCTGCGAGCCATCGTCAAAACCGACCCAAACCACGCACACGAGCTCGGGCGTATATCCCGCGAACCATCCGTCACGCGAAGTGCCGGTCTTGCCCGCAACGTTTGCCTTGAACCCGCGCGCCCTGACCTTCGCCGCGGTGCCTCGATTAACGACGTCCTTCATAAACGAAGTCATCACATAAGCCACATCCGGGCGTAGCACTTCGCTCTTCTGAGCCGTCGGCGCGGCCACTGTCACTCCATTTCCGGTTGTAATTCGGTTGATAGCAATCGGGCTGGCCCGGGTGCCCAAACTGGCGAAGGCCGTGTATGCCGAAGCCACCTGCAAAGGTGTGGCTTCGCTGGTTCCCAAAGCCATGGCCGGATACGAGCGCGCCGGTTTAGGCAAGCCGGCCTTTGCGGCCAGTGCCATCACGCGACCGATCGTGACTTCCATTGCCACATCAACCGTGATCACATTGAGACTATTAACGAGGGCGTCACGCAGCGTCACAGGCCCGCGAGTATAAGCTTCGCCAAAGTTGCCCGGAGAGTATTCCTGATTGTCGAAAGTAAAAGTCTTAGGTTCGTCAATGTAAGTGGTGGCCGCGGTGATCACACGGGGCACGGGATCGTAAGCGGTGTTGAGTGCTGTTGCATAGACAAATGGCTTGAAGACTGAACCCGGCTGGCGAGAAGCGTCGGTAGCGCGATTGAGCTGGCTCTTGGAATAATCGCGACCCCCGACCATGGCCACGATTTCGCCTGTCCTCGCATTCATCGCCACGAGTGCAGCTTGCAAGGTTCCGGGCGCGAACCTCTTGCCCTGCACTTTATCCAGCGACGCAAGCTGTTTCGAGACTGCCGCGTAAGCCGCGCGTTGCAAATCAAGATCAATCGTGGTGTAGATACGCAGGTGTTCGGCGGCGCCGGACCCGGCGACTATGTCAGCCAACTGGTTCTGAACATGGTCCGCAAAGTAGGGCGCGTCAGAAACGTCGATCCGTCCTTTTGAAGACGAAACCAGCAACGGAGACTGTTTCGCCCGGCTGGCTTCCTCAACCGTGATGGTTGCAGTCTCAGCCATGCTATCCAACACCTGATTGCGACGGGACGTGGCAGTATCGATGTCGCGATAAGGATTGTAACGGTTCGGGCTGCGAATGATTCCCGCCAGAAACGCCGACTCAGTCAAGGTCAGCGTGGTCACATCTTTGTTGAAATAGGCGTCAGCCGCTTCGCCAAATCCGTTTATTGAGAAGCCGGATTGTTGGCCCAGATAAACTTGATTAGCGTACAGCGAAAAAATCTGTTCCTTGGTTAATCTCGTCTCCAGAATCACGGACATGTAAGCTTCCGCGGCCTTGCGTTGCAAGGTCTTCTCCGGAGACAACAGCAAATTCTTAACCAGCTGTTGCGTGATGCTGGAACCACCCTGCCGCGCGATTGGTGAATTTGGGTCACTGTCGTATCTGCGCACAAATGCGCGCAGGATTCCGCGGATGTTCACTCCGTAGTGTTCAAAGAATGAGCGGTCCTCAGTGACCGTGATTGCCTTGATCAAGTGCGGCGGGAGATCGTTGAAACCAATCACCTTTCGCTTGGACCGATCGCGCCCAGTGACTGAACTAATCAATTCGGGTTCGAGCCAGGCCTTTTGCAGGCCCGCATTGTCATCCAGGGCAGCCAGCGAACTGATCGTTTTCCCGGTTCGCGCAAATTGCACGCGCACCCTTTGAAACTGACGCTGACCATCGACAGTGATGTTGTCGCTGGGTTCGACATCGACAATTCCGCCACTTACGTAATAGCGCCCACGCGCCTTATCGGCCTGCTGAGTTTTTTCTACATAGCCGGCGCGTTTGAGAAACTCAATCAGGCGCTCGGGCGTCATTGCCTGACCTACTCGGAGCTGCTTGGGCGCAGCATAAATTCCCGCTGAGCGGGTGTAGACTTCGCCCGCCAGCAGGTTATCAATCCGCGCGGAGAAAACTGTCCAGTAGTAGATTGCGAATCCAACCACGAGGGTCAGGATCAAAGCCGCGGAAATAAGCACGACTGGGCTGAGGAGGATGCGCACCACACGCCGGCTAAAAGTAGGCTCGGGCTCAGCGTAGGAAACTATGCGTGACTGTGATCTCCGCGATTTCCTCGGATGTGTACCGCCTGGCGGTTTTCCTTCTGGGTATTTAATTGGCACCTCTGAGGCTAACTGTAAGTAGCGACTAGGGATCGACTGTCGCAGCTAACGTTGATCATTTCCGGTCAGACGTTTAGCCGGCGTCCATCCTGGAGCAAATGCTAACCGCTGCTAACCGGCGTGTCCACCTAATTGACAGTCTGTCTGGCCTTGGTTAACGTCCATCTTCAGATTAATGCTTGCCCTTCAGCATCTGCTATCCGATGCATTTCCTGACTTAGGAGTTCAATGCCCCCGGAAGTTAACTCCCAGCTCGGTATCCGACGACCCATAGTTTATGCAGTGGCCGCAGTCGGGGCGGCTATCGCGATCGGCACCCTTGGGTTTCACTTGATCGAGGGCTGGCCGCTGCTTGCTAGTCTTTACCTGGCGGCGCAAACTGTTACTACTGTCGGCTATGGCGATGTGTCTCCGGCCACGACGGGCGGCCGCATCTTTGCCATATTCTTCATGCTGGCCAGCGTCGGCGTCGTGCTTTATGCGCTCACGACGACAGTTCAAATCATCGTGCAATCGGAAATAATCGCGACGCTGGGCCAGAAACGGCAGTCAAAAAGAATAGGAAGAATGCGAAACCACTTCATCGTTTGTGGCGCGGGACGCGTGGGCTCCCACCTGGTTCGAGCCTTAATGGGCAGCCAGGAAAGTTTCATTGTGATCGAGCGCGATCCGCTGCGAGTTGCAGAGTTAATTGATCTTGGCGTGGCCGTACTCGTCCGCGATGCCACCCTGGAGGAGAGTTTGCACGAAGCCGGAGTCGAAAATGCGCGCGGACTCGCGGCATGTCTTGCGAACGATGCTGACAACGTTTACGTGGTCCTCACTGCGCATGATTTGAATCCCAAACTCCATATCGTGGCGCGCGCCGCAGAAGAGCAAGCCGAGGCTAAATTGATTAGGGCCGGCGCCAATCGGGTCGTGGCCCCCACCATCATTGGCGGTCATCGAATGGCGATGGCTTTGACGAAACCGGCCGTCGATGATTTTCTTGGATCGATCACGGCAAACAAGTTGGAGTTGGCGTTTGAACAGATCGAGGTCAGTGCAAACTCGGACCTGGTGGGGAAAACGTTGAATGAAACAAACATTCGTTCGCTGCTGGACATTGTGGTAGTAAGCATCCGGCGCAATGATGGGCAAATTCTTTTCAACCCCAGCGGCGAAGCGACGATTGAAAGCGGCGATCTACTGATTGCCATCGGCCATGCGGAGTCGTTGATGCAGCTGACGACCCTGACCGAAGGGAAAATGAAGTCCAAAGTTTAAAGGTCCAACGTTGAAGGTGTTAAAAGTATCGATCTTGACTTGGTCTTTGGATCTTAACCAATGAAGATTCTAGTTACCGGCGGAAGTGGTTACCTCGGCACCCATGTTCGCCGGTTTTTCAATGCCGACGACTTTTCCCGCCGAAGCGGCTACGACATTCTTGACGATGCGATGCGTGGACCCGTGGCCGACTACGACGTGGTCATTCATCTGGCTGCCCACCTCGACAAAGATCCTGCGGCGGCCGACGAGTGTTTTCAAACTAACGTCCTGGGCACCGCGAATATTGTTAAGAGCATGCGTCCCGGGGCCATAATTATTTACGCCTCCTCCAAAGACGTTTACGGGGCGCATGCGGCCTCATATGAAGAAGTGCCGGAAACTTGCTCAACCGACTACTGCGGCCAGTCGGCGCTTGAGTGGTCCAAACTTCTGGGAGAGAGAATGCTGGAATATCACGCCCGGCAACGAGGAATTCGAACCTGCATATTCCGCATGTCGACAGTTTATGCTCGCCCCTCGGACGGGAATGAGTTTGGTTTCGTAACTCACTACACCGAATCAATCAAGCGTGGACACGCGATTAGGCTGCCGCTTGGCGGCACACCTGTTCGCGACATTCTCCACGTAGACGATTTCTCCCGCGCTTGCCAGTCATTCATTGCTTCTTCACATGTCTACGGTTTGTATAATCTGGGCGGCGGGAGTGCGAACGCAACGAGTTTGCGTGAGATAGCGGCCACGGTCGGTAGATTGATCGAACTGGAACCGAATATTGTCGATGACAACTCTCTTCCGCACCCCGTGCCCGTAAACTATGTTTCGGATCTGGCAAAAATCCGGGAGCAATTGAACTGGGCGCCTGAGATCACAATTGAAGCAGGACTGCGTTCGCTGTTGTAAAAGAGAATGTTCTGCCGGCATTACGGGCGGATCCTGTCAGTTCAGAGCGAGATTTGATCAGCGGAAACTGAAAAGTTTTCTCGATTTCAAGATATGGGCGACACCAAGACTAGCCGGATCAAGCGAATAATGGTTCGCGGAACCAACTGGGTTGGCGATTCGGTGATTACTGTCCCGGCCTTGCGCAAACTACGCAAGCTCTTCCCCGATGCCCACATTACTTTGGCGACTCGCTCGGTCAACGAGGGTTTGTTTCTTGATGCCAACTTTATCGATGATCTGCAATTACACGCTCATACCGGCGTGCTTTCAACTATCGGGCAGATCCGCGAAACGCGAAAGGGTCGTTTTGATCTCGCCGTTCTCTTCCCTAATTCTTTTGGTGCTGCCCTGGTCCCTTTCCTGGCAGGAGTGCCGATCAGGATTGGTTATGCCACGGGTGGCCGCCGCCTCCTGCTAACCCATCCGTTGAACTTGCCCGAATGGCGCAGTTCGCGGCACGAAGTTTATTACTATCTCGAAGTCGTTAATCAACTTGAACCGCTAGCCCCGAACATTGAACGCCGCCCGGAGCACAGACCGGATGACGGACCGGATGCTTCACTGAGCGTGAGTGAGTCGCGACGCAAAGCCGTAGCTGATCTTCTCGATGTCCGGGAAGACAGGCTTGATTCGGTTGATCACTCAAATCCGCTCATCGCACTTTGTCCCGGTTCAATTAACAGTCGCGCAAAACGCTGGCCCGCTGAACGATACGCCGCTCTGGCCGACCGACTGGTCGACGACTTAGGAGCTAATATCTTGCTCGTCGGCTCCTCAGGTGAACTGGAAATCTCGACTGAAGTTTCCCGACTTATGAAGCGTCAGCCTATCGTGTTGACGGGTCAGACCGAATTGGCCGAAGCCATCGCTATTTTAAGTTTGGTGGATCTCCTGGTAACAAATGATACCGGGCCTGCGCATATCGCGTCGGCACTAGGACGGCCCACGTTAGTGATTTTTGGACCAACTAATCCATTGACAACCGGGCCATTCTCGGAGGCCGGCGAGATTCTCCGGCATCCGCCGGACTGTGCTCCCTGCATGCTCCGCGACTGCCCAATCGATCATCGTTGTATGACTGCTATTAGTTCCGACGAAGTGTTTGAACGCGCCAGAACGATCCTGGGGAGTAGCAATTTGCCGCAGCAGGCAGCCGCAGGAGGCGCCCGGGAGTCTGTAGAGAGCACGGTGGACGTTAAAGTGGGCTGAGTTCATTGTCTTACCGGAACAGCATGGATGACATGAAACGACGAGCAGTTTTCATTGACCGCGACGGCACCCTTTCGGAGGAAGTGGGTTACATTAACCACCCTTCGCGCTTTCGTTTGTTTCCGTATTCCGCCGAGGCTATCAAGCTTTTGAATGACCACGGCTGGCTGGCGGTGGTAACGACGAACCAGGCGGGTGTTGCGCGCGGGTATTTCTCCGAAGACCTGATTGCCACGGTCCATACCGTGATGACAACCGAAATTGAGCGCGGCGGGGCCCGACTGGATGCGATTTACTACTGCGCGCATCACCCCTCAGTAGGCGAACCACCCTATCGAATCGATTGCGACTGCCGCAAGCCAAAGCCGGGATTGATTTCAAAGGCTGCCGAGGATCTGACGCTTGACCTGAGCCAATCATGGATGGTGGGAGATCGTTATAGCGACGTTGAGCTGGCCCGAAATGCCGGGGTGAGATCGGCCTTGGTACTGAGTGGTTACGGACGAGGCGAATGGGAATATCAACGTTCCGCCTGGATGCAGCAACCGGATTTGGTCGCACAGACTCTACTGGATGCAGTTTCACAAATAGTGTCCCTTGATACGCAGGGTGACCTGAAATCAGCTTTTCCAGGAGAAGCCTCTTGACTCTTGATCGAACAATACTTCAGGAACGTCTGCTCGGAATTGTTAAGCGTTTTCCGCAACGGCGGGTGCTGGTAGTGGGCGACTCAATTGCCGACCAATTCATCTTTGGCGCAATTAGTCGCGTTTCGCGTGAGGCCCCGGTTTTCATTTTGCGTCACGAGAACACAGAAACCGTTCCCGGAGGCGCGGCAAATTGCGCGCTCAATCTTGCCTCGCTGGGGGCACAGGTATCGCTCGTCAGCGTCTGCGGAAAAGATGAAGCCGGAGCGGCGTTGATCAGGAAGCTGGAAGAAGCCGGTGTTGACTGCAACCGCGTCCAGATCACGCCTAAAGTTAAGACGACCACTAAGGCGCGAATTCTCGCGGGGCATTTGCATTCTACCCGCCAGCAGGTGATTCGAATCGATTACGAAGGCGAGCCACTGTCTGACGCTGAGGTTCGCGAGCGTCTGCGCGAGAGCCTGCTCGAACAGGCACAATCTGCCGAGGCAGTGATCGTATCTGATTACGGATACGGAGTCGCGGATGCCGAGATGGCGACGTTCACGCGTGATCTGGCTTCGGCGCGCAGGATTCCGTTTCTCGCCGATTCTCGATTTGGTTTGAGAAACTTTGCCGGGTTCACCTCGGCAACGCCCAACCAGGACGAAGTTGAGAAATTAATCGGGCGCGAGTTGTCTACCGCGGCTGAACTGGAATTGGCGGGGGAGGAGTTGCGCGAAAGCTTAGGATACCGGGCGTTGCTGATTACGCGTGGCGGCGAGGGCATGCTGCTGATTGAAGATGGCGCCGACCCAGTTAATATCGAGGCTGTCGGCTCGAATGAACCGGTGGACGTAACCGGTGCCGGAGACACTGTGATGGCCGCATACGCGTTGGCATTGGCATCTGATTCGTCGTTTCCGGACGCCGCGCGGCTTGCGAATTACGCGGGCGGTCTCGTCGTGATGAAACGTGGAACTGCGGCGATCACGGGCGAGGAACTTTCCGACTCCGTCCAGCACTCTGAACTGTAATTGAACTGCTCCGGTGTTCCGCCGCTAATCGATGACCAAGAGAAACTCACAAGCAGTCGAGGCAGCAACTCTGATTCTCGGTCGAGAAGAAATTGTCGACCGTGTCAGGTCGGCACGCGCTGGCGGCTCCAGCATCGTGATGGCTAATGGTTGTTTTGACGTGCTGCACGCCGGCCACGTCCGTTATCTCCAGGGCGCTCGCGCTTTGGGCGACGTGCTGGTGGTCGCAGTGAACTCAGATCTGCAAGTGACTTTATTAAAAGGCGAAGGCCGGCCCATCCTTCCCGAGCTCGAACGGGCCGAACTTATCGCCTCGCTGGAAGCTGTTGACTTCGTAACCATCTTCGACGAACCGACCGTGACGGAGTTGCTGCTCGCCTTGACGCCCGACTTTCATGTGAAAGGAACGGACTATACGGAGGAAACGGTTCCCGAACGCGATGTGGTACGATCTTACGGTGGTCGCGTCGTGATAGTTGGGGATCCAAAAAATCATTCGACCTCTGAAATACTTGAAAAAGTGAGCAAGTGAAATGCGGGCTGCATGCGGCCAGGAAAAATGTTGTGGGACTACTGGTGGTCCCGAAGTCTCGCAGAATCTTACGCCGCAAAGTTGAAGGCACTCTTCAACAAACAGCACCGACTTGCACAATACCCACTAACCGCGGCTTAACAATTAATGCGCATCCTAATCGTCAAACTAGGCAGCATCGGCGATATTGTGCACACGCTTCCGGCGTTGGCAGCCATTAGGAATCACGTGCCCCATGCAGAAATCTCCTGGGTAGTTGAAAGACGATCGGCCGAAATATTAAGAGACAACCCGATTTTGGATCGCCTCATCGAAGTCGACACGAAGGCCCTGGGGCGCGGGTTGATGTCTGGGGAGACGCTGCGGGCACCGCGCCAGCAGTTACGTCGGCTTCGCGCCTCGGCCTTCGATTTAGCTTTAGATTTTCAGGGACTTCTTAAATCCGCCACCATCGCGCGCCTTTCCGGCGCGCGTCGTGTTTATGGGTTCTCTCGCGAAGGCCTGCGAGAGCCACCCAGCCGCTTTCTCCTTTCGAAAACTATTGCGTCATCCAAAAAACTGCACGTCATTACGAAAAACCTAAGTCTCGCAAGTGGAGCGCTGGGATTTCCGATGCCGTCGCTGTTGGGCAACCTTCAGTTCCCCATCGGCACCGGTCCCCTGCATTCCGCTGAAGCTGAAGCTGCGTCGCTTCCAACCAATGGCCATTTCGCAATCCTCAATCCGGGCGGCGGTTGGCCAACGAAACTATGGAGCACCGAACGCTTCGGCAGACTCACTGACGAGCTTTGGTCACATCACGGACTTCATTCGTTGGTTACCTATGGACCGGGGGAAGAAGGGCTGGCAAACACGGTGGTGGAATCCGCCCGTTTCGGAAAAGCTCGGGCGGTCAGCCTATCTTTGAAAGGTTTTTATGAGTTGGCCAAACGCGCCCGCGTTTACGTTGGCGGCGATACTGGCCCCACGCACCTGGCAATCGCGGCCGCAGCTCCCGTCGTGGGGCTGTTTGGTCCGACAGAGTGGTGGCGTAACGGGAGTTTGCGAGAGGCAGACATTTGCGTTGACCGGGTAGATATTGGGTGCCGCACTGACTGCCACCGGCGGGCTTGTTCAAACTGGATTTGCATGGACATTGAGGTTGATCGCGTACTGCAAGCAGTTGCCCAGCGGTTGAGAGTAGGACAGTCACCCTCGCCGGTTCCTCAATAAATTAAAAGCATTGACCACGTCAAACTTCGTTGTCGGGAGTGATTGAATTGCGTAGAGGTGGAACCTGGATTCAGCGTTGGCGCGTGCCGCTTGGATTTCTCTGTGCCGCGATCTTTCTGCTGCTCGCGCGTCCGCGTCCGTCGACGCTGTTGGCCGGTTCAGTCGTTTCACTCTTCGGACTTTTCCTCCGCGCCTGGTCAGCGGGTCACATTCGAAAAAATGACAAGCTCGCCACCTCAGGTCCTTACGCTTACACGCGCAATCCACTCTATCTGGGCAGTTTCTTCCTCGGCCTGGGTTTCACAATTGGTTCCGGTCGTTGGTTTCTCGGGGTCCTGTTCGCCGCGCTGTTTCTTGGCATCTATTTTCCGGTTATGCGCGTCGAATCCCGGACGATGCAACAACTTTTCGGCGAAGCTTTTTCGAACTATGCCGCCGCGGTGCCATTATTTTTTCCCAGATTCACGCCGTACCGTTCACGTGAACCAAAGGTTCGATTTGATCGAGGACTTTATTTTCGATACCGCGAGTATGAGGCAGCCCTGGGGCTCCTGTTCGCGTGGGGTCTATTGGCAGTGAAGGCTTATTACTTGCGATGAACTTGAAGATAAGGACAATTTTTGCTGTCGCCCTGGCTCTCGCTTTGACTGCATTCTGGGCTACACCCAACCGCGCTCAGAAAGGTAGGAACGCAGCTTCTTCGTCAGCAAGTTTGCGCAACCACACTTTCGAAAGTGGTGAAGAGCTCGTCTATGTGGCCGAATTTAGTCGTCTCCTGTTGAAGAAGATCGACGTCGCCGATTTCCGTTTTTCGGCCGGCAGGCAGGCTGATGCGAGCAACGGTCAATCCGAAGAGGTCCCGAAAACCCTCGTGCCTTCGGCTCTAAAACTCACCGGAGACATCACAAGCAAAGGGTTTTTCGCCAAACTTTTCAATCTGACTTTCAGGGAGCGCGTTGAATCGATCGTCGATCCCAAAACATTCACTGTTCAAAAAACAACCAGAACTGATGAGCAGGGTAAGCGAGTGCGGATTAGCGAAACCACCTACGACCGGGGCAAACTTTTTTGGATTGAGCGCGATCCGAATAACCCCTCTCGCGAACCGCGAACGACTACCGCTAACTTCACCGGGCAGGTTCAGGACGTCTTATCAGCGGTCTACTATTTGCGAAAGCAATCTCTTGACCCGGGGCGAAGTTTTGAGATTACCTTGAGTGACTCGGGCCGCATCTATCAGGTGCCGGTGCGAGTTATGGAGAGAAGGCGGATGAAGACAGTGCTCGGGAGGGTGGAAGTTGTTCGCGTTGATCCGCAGGTCTACGGTCCGAACGCTCTGGTGAGAGGAAAAGGTCAGTTTTCAATCTGGCTCACGAACGATAACCGCCGCATCCCGGTAAGCGCCAAAATCAAAACTGAATACGGCACCTTCGATATCACACTTCGCAAAGTGATTCACCCTAACCCCGCTGGTGCTTTGGCTCAGAACTGAAATGTAGTCCGAGAGGTCCGCTTCCCTTCCTTTGAATATCCTGCGATCCTTGGAATTCTCCAGGATCATGACTCCCAAACCACTCATACTGGGCCATCGCGGTTCATCAGCGGTCGCCCCGGAAAACACTCTCGCGGCGTTTTCGCGATCCATTCTGGATGGAGCTGACGGAACCGAGTTTGACGTGCGTCTTTCAAGCGACAAGGTGCCGGTAGTCGTTCACGACGCAAGTCTTAAGCGTACGGGGCTTGTGAATCGACAGGTCAACAAACTGTCCGCCGAGGAACTTCAGTCAATCGACGTGGGAACTTGGTTCGGGCGAAATCCCGGAAATGATGTTTCCTCGCAAGAGCAAGCAGCCTTCGCGAATGAACGATTGCCGCTGCTGAAGCACGTATTGGAACTTTATCGGACCAGCCCCGGCTGGTTGTATGTAGAAATGAAGTGCGCGTCGCGAGAGGCAGTCGACCTTGCCGCTGAAGTCGTTAGGGAGATCAACGAAGCGGACATGTCCGAGCGCGTCGTGGTGGAAAGCTTCGACCTCAGCGCGATTGCCGAGGTTAAACGAATTGACAGGGCCGTTCGCACTGCGGCGCTCTTCGAGCCAAAATTTTCGGATCCGATCTCAGCCGTGCGCCCCCTCAAACTAATTAGACTCGCGGGTGAATGCGGCGCGGATGAGATCGCTCTTCACCGCACCCTCGCCAATCGTCACCTGGTCGAAAAGGCCCGGCAGGCAGGTTTTGAAGTGGTCGTTTGGACCGTCGACGATGCCAAATGGATTCAGCGCGCCGTTTCACTCGGGATTAAAGCATTGATCGCAAACGACCCTGCCCCGCTGGTTCGAGCACGCAACGCTGCTCTCTGAGATTCATAGCCCTTCGCCCCGAGCAAATTCGCTCCAGATGACAGCAACCGTCCACCCCTGTATCATTCGCAGCACAACTCGTTGAACAGGAGAATAGATTGATGCCAGTTAGACAAGGTGCCGAGATTATTGAGCCAAAAGGCAGACTGGGAGTGCTGCTGGTTGGACTCGGCGCGGTTAGCACAACCTTCATTGCCGGCGTAGAAGCCGTAAAGAAAGGCATTGGTGAGCCGATCGGAAGTCTCACCCAGATGGGGACTATCCGGCTTGGTAAGCGAACCGACAACAAAGTACCTCTGATAAAAGACTTCATGCCCTTGGCCAAACTCGAGGATTTAGTATTTGGCGCCTGGGATATTTTTGAAGACTCGGCTTACGACGCGGCCATGCACGCCGGCGTCCTTGAAAAGGATCTACTCAAACAACTCAAGGGATCACTTCAGAAGATCAAGCCCATGAAGGCCGTCTTCGATCAAAACTACGTTAAGCGTCTTAACGGCACCAACGTTAAGACCGGGGCCAACAAACTCAAACTGGCACAACAGCTCATCGCCGAAATCGCGGAATGGAAGAAAAAGAATCGCTGTAGCCGGTTGGTCATGATCTGGGCGGCATCAACCGAGATCTTTCTGAAACCCCACGCTGTTCACAAAACGCTTGAGTCGTTTGAACAGGCGATGCGCGATAACCACAAGTCGATCGCGCCCTCAATGATTTATGCCTACGCCGCGTTGAAGTCGGGGATTCCGTTTGCTAACGGCGCGCCGAATCTTTCGGTTGATGTGCCGGCGCTCAGGGTATTGGCTGAGCAGAAGGGCCTGGCCATCTGTGGTAAAGATTTCAAGACCGGCCAGACCCTGATGAAGACCATTATTGCCCCGGGGTTGAAAGCGCGCATGCTGGGACTTAACGGCTGGTACTCGACCAATATTCTCGGCAACCGCGATGGCGAAGTGCTCGACGATCCCGAATCGTTCAAGACTAAAGAAGAGTCGAAACTCTCAGTTCTTGAATACATTCTTCAGCCGGAAGTTTATCCAAAGCTTTACAAAGATTTCTCCCACGTCGTTCGCATTAATTACTATCCGCCGCGCGGCGATAACAAAGAGGGCTGGGACAACATCGATATTTTCGGCTGGTTGGGATATCCGATGCAGATCAAGATCGATTTTCTTTGTCGCGACTCGATTCTCGCCGCGCCGATCGTTCTAGATCTAGCGTTGTTTCTGGATTTGGCCCAACGCGCGGGTATGAAGGGTATTCAGGAATGGTTGTCTTTTTATTTCAAATCGCCGCAAACGGCACCAGGCCTGTATCCCGAGCATGACGTCTTCATTCAGCTTATGAAACTCAAGAACACTCTGCGATATCTGGGCGGCCAGGAATTGATTACCCACCTTGGGTTGGAATACTACGATTAGTCGTTAAAAAGGGCCGGCGTCAGCGGGCGGACGATAATTTCGCGTTAGTCTTGCGTTGAAAGTTTGTTCGCCTTCGGACGCCGGCTTTTAAGCCGGGCCTAATGAAACCTTTTGGTGGTTGTCCGCGCCAAAAGGTGCAATTCACACAACGCGAATATCCTCATTTGGTTTGAAGAAACACTAATTGGCACTCCCAAACTGACATCAGTTGTCACCACAAAAAATGACGGCTTCGTGTCTGCAAGCCGAAGTTTTTCGAGATCCGCAATATTTTGTGATGACAATTGCTGCCGTGTCGTATATATAGCATCAGTCCAAGTTGAGCCGGTTGGCGCCGGGTGTTGCAAGAGCAAACCCGGCTTCCGACTGTTACATCTATCAGATCGCGGATCGTCCTTTGCAACGTATGGGTCGGCCAATAGGTGGCCAGACCAGGAGAGAGCGGGTAAAAAGCCGAAAGCTCTCGCGCATGCAAGGAGGACGAGCATGATTACGGATATGGAAATCGAGAAACTAAACGAAACTATGGGAACAGTCTTCCTGGATCCTGATCAAAAAAGTCCTCGCGCCCAGGACTTCGAGGAGCGGCTCTCCGCTCGCATCGTGGGTCAGGAGCGCGCCGTGCGCCGCATGAGCGGCCTTTACCAGATTTTTCTCGCGGGCATGAACCCGCTAAACCGGCCTATCGGCACTATGCTTTTCCTCGGACCCACGGGCTCGGGAAAAACCAGAGTCATTGAAGCCGCAGCGGAGGTTCTGTTTGGCGACCCAAATGCGATCGTCAAAATCGACTGCGCGGAATTTCAGCATTCGCATGAGATTGCAAAGCTAATTGGTTCCCCTCCAGGGTATCTCGGCCATCGCGAAACCTCGCCAATGCTGACGCAGGAAAATCTCGACCGTATGCATACGGATGATGTGAAGCTCTCGCTAATTCTCTTCGACGAGATTGAGAAAGCATCGGATAGCCTGTGGCAGTTGCTGCTGGGCATTCTTGATAAGGCAACGCTGACGCTGGGTGACAACCGCCGCGTTGATTTCTCACGCTGCATGGTAATCATGACGTCAAACCTTGGCGCCAGGGAAATGTCCGAATTGATTTCAGGCGGCATCGGGTTCCATTCCGGCAAGGCTGCCAAGAACCCCAACGATACCGAAGTGGATCAGAAGATTTATCGGACTGCGGTTGAATCAGCTCGCCGGAAATTTTCTCCGGAGTTTATGAACCGAATCGACAAGGTAGTCGTGTTCCGATCTTTGAAGGAGCATCATCTCCGCCGAATTCTCGATCTCGAACTTCAGGCGGTCCAGGATCGGATAATGCAATCGGCCGGAACCAAGTTTGTATTCCAGTGTTCAGAATCTGCAAAGAACACGCTGCTAAAGGAAGGTCTCGACTTTAAGTATGGCGCACGGCATTTGAAGAGATCGGTGGAACGCTTCCTGGTTTACCCACTGTCGAATCTGGTAGCAACTAATCAGATTGGGTTGGGAGACCTGGTGCACGTCGACTTAGATGAGTACACCCACAAATTGATTTTCTCGAAGAGCTCGGGCGGCGCGTTAATTCATGACCTGCCGGCTCCGGCGGAAGAACCGAAAGCGCTTGAAACACTTTCCGGCGGTGTTGGCCTTCCGATTCCTCAAGCTACCAAGGCTGCCAAGAAGGGGCATGGTCGCGGCGAGAAAAACGAGAATTAATCACAGGTCGCTGCTCAAAAATGGAAAGCGCCTACCACTCGGTTGTGGTGGGCGCTTCTCTTTATGCGGTAAGGTCCCGCGGTGGTGCGGCAGTTAACCTTTCGGTTTTTCAATCGCCTTGATTGCAGCATACGCGACTTTGGAAAGATGTGGATCGGGCGCCGTCAGGGCATTCCGCAGAGTTGGCAGCGCCGAGGTGTCGCCAATCAATCCCAATGATGCAGCCGCTTGACGTTTGACGTCATCGTCTGTTTTTTCGCCCTCCAGCATTGCGATTAGCGCCGGAACGGCTGCGCGGCTCCCTATCCGGCCCAGCGCACGAGCGGCTGCGCGGAGAACGAAGGGATTTGCTTCTCTCTTACTCTTCGACTTCTTACTGGTTCCCGTGGCCACCACTTCGGATTTCATCACCCCGACCAGCGTGGCCACCGACGAAGGGTCGGCAATATCACCCAGCGCAACGGCTGCCGCGCCCCTGACCCCATCCTCTTTGTCCAGCAGCAATCGATCAATCAGCAGGCGCAACTGCGCTCCTGCTCCGCGTTTGGCCCAGCGCGTAGGCAGCTTCCCGTCTGACAAACTCGTCTTTATCACTCAGAAGCGGGATCAGGTTAACCGCACTCTCTTCACCCGGCAGGGCCAGGATCGCCGAAGCGGCGGTAGCCCTAACTCTGCCGGAAGGATCGTTTAACGCCGGAACGGCAGCGCGGGAGGCGTCCGGGTGTTTCATCGCGCCCAGCTGCGAGACTGCATCGCGGCGTTCCTCCTCTTCAAACGCGCTCAAACGGATTCTTTGTCGTTCAATCTTCAACTGGAGCGGCGTCAGTCCGGCGCCGTCCTGATTGGCGATTGCCGGCGGTGCGGACACACAGAGGGCCACAATGATCAGGATCAAGGCCCGGCTAACCTGGTTTTGTCTCTGCGCTTGATCTTGCATTGGTTTTTGACTTTCGAGAGCAATCGATTCGAGACTCAATCCATCCGCGACGTAAGAGACTGCAGACCGTCCACTATCAGGACCGCAATCGGAGGATAGACCAGCAGATCTGGAACTAACCGCAAGGTGGATATTGAAAAGAACACGTCCGCCTGACCGCCTTTCGGTGCATGACGAAACAGGATAGACAGTCCGTCGAAGTATTCCTGCGCGTGCCAACCAAGTATCAGTCCACCAACAATGCTTGTCCCGTAACCCAGGAGTAGAAAAGCATACGCCGAAAAGCGAGTGAACGGCTGCTCGGGTTGTTCCTCGTCGCTTAAGCGAACTGTTCGACGCGTGTAAGTGTAGTGCTGGAGGTATTCTCGAAGTCGCGTCACCAGATGCCAAATCCCGATAACGAAAAGCGTCAGGATAATCGCGCGTCCGGCATAATTGAAAGTGGTCCAAAAGTGAGGCCTGATCATCGCTACAAAAAACGTGGAAAGAAATAACGAGACGATGGTAAACACGGCCCGTTGCCGTTCGCGTGTCTCCTGCCGGTCTCGCTCCAGAACTTCGTCAACCACGCGATCCCAGCGAGCCTGCATCGCAATGTCGCGCGCCCTGCGAGCGTGTGGATTGTTAGAGCTCAAGATCGAACCACTACTGCTTGCCAGCGAGCTCAGTTGATGGTCGTAGTAAGCTCGCTCCTGCGGATCGATGAGCACTCGGTAGGCCTTGGACAACAGATCAAACTCGCGCGCAGCTCCCTCCGAACCGCCGTTGAGATCCGGGTGACGCAGCCTCGCTAATTTGCGATAAGCCGACTTCACTTCAGACTTGGACGCCGTTCGCCCTACACCGAGTACTTTGTAGTAATCAGTCACTTGCGCGTCGTGACCCCAATCAGGAGAGAGTTGAACCGCTTCGGACGTTCCGACTTCGTGAAATTATATCACTTTTATTTTTGACGGAAAGCTGAGACCTGAAAGGGGGTAGGCAGTCAGTTTGGACTTCAAGGTCGGGGCTGTGAGATCAGATCTGGCGGGAACCGCGGCCGCCTCGCCCGCGCGTGGTGCGCAAACACGAACCGTTTCAACAATGAATGCTACGCAACATGCAGCCGCGCGTGGGAAGAGAATGTGTTTGGAGCCGCGGGATGCGACTCGCACCCGGAAACGTTCAATCGAGAACGGCTGCCGAACTAGGATGCGCTCTCACATTTTGCGGAGGCGCGCGCGACAATTCGGATAAGGGTGCGCACCGCAACTCCGGTCGGTCCTTTTGATCGATAAGGCTTGGCTTCGTCGCCCCACGCCGTGCCTGCGATATCCAGATGGGCCCAAGAAACGCCGTCGGCAAACTCTTTGAGAAACGCAGCCGCGGTGATCGTGCCGGCACGCCGTCCGCCGACATTCTTGATATCGGCAATGTCCGACTTGATTTGTTTCGAGTAATCCTTATCCAAGGGCAGCTGCCAAAATTTTTCGCCGGCTTCTTTTCCCGCGGCAATCAGCTCATCAATCAACTCCTGATCGGTGCCGAGCACCGCGGTGTTCACGTCGCCCAGGGCTATCGAAACTGCGCCGGTTAATGTGGCCATGTCGATAATCCTGGTGGCGCCGAGTTTTTTGGCATAAGCGATTGCGTCTGCAAGGATCAAGCGCCCCTCGGCGTCTGTGTTGATGACCTCAATGGTTTTTCCCGTCATCGCTTTGACTACGTCGCCCGGCTTGGTTGCTTTGCCGGAAGGAAGATTTTCGGTACAGGGTATGACGCCCAACACCGGAATTGAGGGCTTCAATTGCGCGATGGCCCGCAATGCACCCATCACGGTAGCGCCGCCGGTCATGTCATACTTCATTAGTTCCATACTTTCGCCCGGTTTGAGTGAAATTCCTCCCGAGTCGAATGTCACGCCCTTGCCGACAAACGCCAGCAATCCATTCTTCGCTTCATCTGCATTCGCGGGCGAGTATTTCAGGATGATCAACTTCGCCGGCTCTTCCGAACCTCTGGTCACACTCAGCAAGGAACCCATTCCTTCCTGTTCCATGCGAGCCTCGTCGAGCACATCCAGACTCAGGTTAAACTCCGTGGCGACGTCGCGCGCCCGCTCGGCCATGATCGTCGGCGTCATATACGCGCCCGGCTCATTGGCTAAATCGCGGGTGAAGTTTACCGATTCACCGATTATTTGACCGCGCTCGACCCCGCGCTTTAGGGCGCCCTCGTCCGAACCGTCCATCGCCACTACGAGTCGATCAATTTTTCTTTCTTCCTTGTCGGAGGTTCGGTATTTGTCCAGGTCAAACAACGAGAGGAAGGCTCCTTCAACTGCCGCCGAAGCTACTTCATCAGCTTTTCCTTCCAACCTCGGCACCACGGCAATCGACTTCACACTCTTCCCACGCAGCGTGCGCACGGCCGTGCCGGCCATTTGAGAAGCCTGCGCAGCGTCATAATCCGAGCGTTCGCCCACTCCAACCAGGAGAATCCGCTGTGCTTTGATTTCACGATTGCCAATCAGATGAAGGAAAACGGTTTCGGCCTCTTTCCCCTTCAACTCTTCCGACTCGAGCACAGACTTGATCATGCCGCCCGTGAGGTTATCGAGATCCATGAGAAACCCGTCATCCGCGGTTTCGTCTTTGAAAACTGCGATTGCCAACGCCTGGACATCAATGTCCCGGTAACTCCCGTTTGAACTTTCAACTTGCATTCGAATGAATACTCCGATCGACTTGATATGATTTTTATCGATTTCGTTCTTTGAGCTGTGCCCGCGTCTCCCGATCTACTGTCCGACGCATCTCGGTTTCCCGCTTGTCGTACAATTTCTTGCCGCGGGCGATCGCCACTTCAATCTTGATCCGGCGATTTTTAAGATAGACGCGAGTAGCCACCAGGGTCATTCCCTGCTTCACGGCTGCCTCACCCAATTTCTCAATCTCTTTTCGATGTAAAAGCAACTTACGCGTCCGCAGGGGTTCATGGTTTTCTCGATTGCCATGAGCATACGGCGAAATGTGGGCATTAAACAACCACGCTTCCCCATCTCTGATGGCGACGTAACCCTCCTTGAGCTGCACCCTTCCGTCTAACACGCTCTTCACTTCCGTGCCCGTCAGCGCCACACCCGCCTCGTATTTTTCCAGAATGTGATAGTCGTGGTACGCGGAACGGTTTGACGCGAGCAACTTTTCTTCAGCTACAACTGCCATTTGGTAAACGGGCCGAAAACTCCTCAGCCAGCATCATACCAATTTCCTTCTTCTTTCAAAGGCCGCGTCATCAGCTCCCGCGCCGCATCCGCTACAGGTTTTCTTTCATAGAGGACTGCATGTACCTCATTTGTGATTGGCATCTCGACACCCTTGCGAGCGGCGAGCCCACGCACGGCGAGCGTGGTCTTCACGCCTTCGGCGACTTCATTCATTCCGGATTCAATCTCTGCCAGGCTGCGACCCTTTCCCAGTTCCTGACCGACGAATCGATTTCGCGAAAGGCTTCCATTGCAAGTGAGCACCAGGTCACCCAAACCGGCCAGACCCATCAGCGTTTCAACTTTCGCTCCGTCGCTCAACGCCAGCCGAGTCATTTCGGCCAGACCGCGGGTAATCAATGCAGCCACGCTGTTCGAAGCAAAACCAAGGCCTGCCACCATCCCCGCCGCGATCGCCATCACGTTTTTCAATGAACCACCCAGCTCGGTGCCGACGACATCATTGTTGGTGTAGATCCGGAGGTTGTGGAAACTCAGGTCCTGCTGAACGATGCGGGCGGCCGCCGCATCCTCGCTCGACGCTACGATGGCTGTGGGGTGATCTTCCACCACTTCTTTTGCAAAGGAAGGTCCTGATAGACAAACAAATGGCGAGGGGTGGTCGGCCAACACTTCCCTGACAATCTCAGATATGCGCTTGCCGCTTTCGATTTCAATGCCCTTCGTGGCGCTGACGATGATTCCTTCAGAGTTCAGCGAGGGCCGCATCATGCGCAGTAGTTCGCGCGTAGCGTGTGACGGTGCGGCGAGTATCAACAAGCCGGCATCTTCGAGCGCGTCAGTAATCTCGAGCGTGGCGTGAACGTTGCCTGGAATTTCTGTGTCCGCAAGATAAGCCAAATTTTGACGCCGGCGATTGATCGAATCGACAACCGCCGCATTACGTGACCAAATCCGAACCTCGTGGCCCGCGCGCGCAGCTATCACCGCCAGCGCTGTGCCCCAGTTTCCCGCACCGATAATCGCAATTCGTTTCATACTGCCAGGGACATTCCTCAAATCGTCGTATGTTCGATCCCGTTTACTGGGAGCGCGGTCGGCCTCGCCCACTCCTGCGCCACTGATAGCGCCCCGAACCAACTCTGCTGCATTTAGCGAAACTTGCTCTCAGTGCCGGCCCACAGCCGCCCGATATTTCCGCGATGGGCGAAAACAATTAATAACGCAACTGCGCTTGCTGCGGAAACCAATGGCAGAAAATCAGGACCCGGGAAGACGAAACCCTCCAACCAGATCAAAATCGGTAACGCTGTCGCCGCGAGCATCGATCCGAGCGAAACATAGCCTGCGGTCAAGACGATAAATACGAAGAGCAAACCAGCCAGGGCAACTGAAGTTGGCGCCAGCATCAGAAACACGCCGATGCCGGTCGCTACTCCTTTTCCCCACGAAAGTTTAACCAGGGAGGAAACATGTGACCCAGGATGACGGCAATCGCAACTCCTGACGTGCACCAGTGACTCTCTGGCGGGGTGAGACCGCTATTCGCAAGCAACTCCAGCCGCGGAAGATGATACAGATGCCAGAGCGGAAGGTTCAGAACCCAACTAGCCAGCACCACTGCCGCTGCGCCCTTCAGCGCATCCAGAACCAGGGTGATCATACCCGCAAGTTTTCCTGCTCGGCGTGAAACATTCGTCGCACCTGTTCCACCCGAACCGGTTTCCCTGACATCAGCGCCCTGCGTTGCCCGCACTATCAAATATCCAAACGGTATTGAACCGAGCAGGTAAGCAACCACAATCAGAGTCGCAGCTCTCAAGCTCTATGTCTCCATCCGTGGCGGTTGGTTAAGCAAAGAAATACGTCAACACCATCAAATCAACCTGCGCCGCAGCAGATCCAGCGCTGCTTGCGAGGCGCGCCAGCGTACGAGGTGTCGATCTCCGGGGATCTTTAGCTTGCGCGACTTTGTATGCGCGTCATCGGCGAGCGCAATGTAAACGAGGCCGACTGGTTTCTCCTCGCTACCGCCGTCAGGGCCGGCAATTCCCGTTACCGACAGGCCAAAATCCGTTTTCGCGCGTTTGCGAATGCCTTCAGCCATCGCTTCAGCAACCTCTGCGCTGACCGCGCCGTGTTCACGCAGCAGGGCGGATTTAACTCCGAGCGCTCGCGTCTTAGTCTCGTTAGAGTAAGCAATTACGCCCTCAACAAAATACTTCGATGACCCGGCAACATCTGTTAACCGCTCGGAGATCAAGCCTCCAGTGCAACTCTCAGCTACGGCCAATGTGTATCGGCCTACCGAGAGCTTTAAACCCACAACTTCCTCCATCGTTTCTCCGGCAAACGAAAACACCGCATCGCCCAGACGTTCCTCAAGTTGCGCGGACAAATGATCCAGCAGCGCTTCAGCCTCTGCTACGGTACGACCACGGGCGGTGAGATGAATCTCAACCTCACTGCGGTTAAACAGAATTGTAGTTTGCGGATTCTCGTATTGCGTGTAGATGGGAGAAATTTTTTCGTCGAGTGCGGATTCTCCCAGACCCGCAACTCGCAACATTCGTCGCACCACTTTGATGGCGCCCGCTCTAATCGTCAGCCGAGGCATGACGTGATCTGAGAACATCGGACGCATTTCACGTGGTGGACCGGGTAACAAAATGACGGCCGCGCCTTCATGCTCAACAAAAATTCCGGGCGCGCTTCCATTTGGATTCGGCAAAACCTCGGCGCCTTCAATCACCATAGCCTGCCGCGAATTTCTCTCCGGCATCACGTGACCGTAAGCCAGAAAACGCTGACGCAAATCCGCCAGGATAGTTTCGTCCAGCAGCAGCCGGCGTCCAAGAGCACGCGCCGCGACCTTGCGCGTGATGTCGTCTTCGGTTGGACCAAGCCCGCCGGTGGTAATCACCACCTTCGAGCGGCGGGTAGCATCCCTGAGCGCTTCTTCGAGCCGTTCGTCGTCGTCGCCGACTATGGTTTTTAGTTTGACTTCAATGCCGATCGCATTCAGGTTCTCGGTGAGCCAGAGGCTGTTTGTATCGGCACGATCAGGCGCCAGGAGCTCGGATCCGATGGCAATGATTTCGGCTGAGAGAGTTTCAAACAAAAGGCTGGGTTCTCGTGTCGGAAAGTAGTGCGCAATTTGGAGCTTGCGATTTTGATGCGTTAGCGGCCCGCGCAAACTAACGGTTTGCGTCCCGGTTAGTCTGGACGATCTTCCTGATAGATGTCGTTTAATACTTCTGAGATTGGGGGCGGCGACTTAACGGAACGCAGGGAACGATTCGCGGCAATCCGCAATCCGGTCGGCGCGGATTCCAACTGCCTCGGCTTGTCTACTTCAAAGGCCTCAATTATTTTCTTCAGCTGCTTTTGGTTCTGCGCCAGCAACAGTCCGGCTCGCTCATGATGCAAGCGTTCGAGATTTCGGATAGCCGCGTTCACTTTGGGCCAGCGCTCTGGTCGTCGCTCGATCTTTCTCACTCTGCGAACGTAACGCCGCAGTTTGCGTGATGGAGCGATATGCGGACTCTCCTTCAGCAGCTCTTCTTCAGCCGCCAGAGCCAGGTGTTGCACGGCGCCATTCTGGTTTCCAATCGAATGATACAAAGCGCCGAGGGCAAAAGAGCTGAGGGGCGGCGGATCAGGCATTGAGCTCACGACTTTTTCGCCGGTCTTGATTGTCTCGGCAATCTCGAAATGATAACGCCGTCGCGGATCGTCGTCTCCCAGTATCTCATTTGCATTAACGTAAAAATCCAGAATCACTTCTGTTTGACGGCGCTGCCAACCCCTGATTCCCAGGCCCACCACCACCCCGGTCCCCACTAACGCCAACGCAACTGCCGGGGCAAGGCCAATGAATTTTAAGCCGACGAGCACGAGCAGGACTGCGACTATGCCCAAAACGATTAACCCCTGGACGATCTGCTTCTTGTCCAGATTGAAGGGTTCCTGAAACTTAGGATGTGAAAACTTTAGTCGCATGCGTGACTTTCGAATTCAACTCAAACTATTCTGCTCGTGATTGCCGCGCCGGCCTGAGAAGTAGATAACTTTCCGCCCAGATCGTGAGTGGTCTCATTCTCGGAGATGGCCTCACTAACGGCGCTTTGAATTGCTTCGCTGGCTTGCTTTTGGCCCAGGTATTCTAACATCATCGCCGAGGTCAGAATAGCGCCTATCGGATTCGCAATTCCCTTTCCGGCGATCGCCGGCGCGCTGCCATGCACCGGCTCAAACAGCGACACGCGACCAGGATGGATGTTGCCGGAAGCCGCCAGACCCAGGCCGCCCTGAATAGCCGCGCCAAGATCGGTCAGAATATCACCGAAGAGATTGTTGCTGACGATCACGTCATATTGGGCCGGGTCGAGCACCATAAACATCGCCATCGCATCGACGTATTGATGGTTCGCTTCGATCTCGGCATACTCTGCGGCTACTTCTTTAAAGACGCGCTGCCAAAGATCGCCTCCAAACCGTTGCACATTCGATTTGTCTGCCATCGTCACGCGTTTCCGCCCGTTAGCGCGTGCATACTCAAAAGCGGCAACGATGATTCGCTCGACGCCGCGCCGCGTGTTCAGTTCATCCTGCGTGGCAATCTCGTCAGCAGTCCCCTTTTTCAGGAAACCGCCGGCGCCGCAATATGCCCCTTCAGTGTTTTCTCGAAACACGACGAAGTTCACATCTTCCACGTTGCGATCGCGCAGCGGAGTAAGTCGGGCGTTCAAGAGGCGCACGGGGCGCAGGTTTATGTAGAGATCGAGGCCGCGCCGCATACCGAGCAAAATGTCTTCGGCGTGCTGGTTGGACGGTACGCGAGGGTCGCCGAATGCTCCAGCCAGGATTGCGTGATATTCATTGCTGAGCATTTCCAGAGCCCCTGACGGCAGCGAAACACCTTCCGTCAGAAACTTGTTAGCGCTCCAGTCAAAGTTAACTAATTCAAGCTCGACCCCGTGGGTCGTGTTCACTCGTTCGAGCACCCGTCGCGCTTCGGCAATAACCTCCACGCCGATTCCATCTCCGGGAATCACAGCAATTCGTTTTTTTTCAACAGCCATTTTGAATCTTAGCGGGATTGAGTTGAATTTGGATTAGGGCGCGACCGGACGGCTCTGGAGGTATCGCTCAACGCTCGGCAAACTGGCCAGCACTGTTTCACCGACTACCTTCATGCTCCGGCCCGAGACTTTGTCAATCGTGTCTTCAGCAGTATGCCAGTAGGGATAACCATTCAGCTGAATCACATCAACAGCGGGAACTCCGGCTCTTAGGAATGGCTCATGATCATCGGAACCCACACCTTCGGGACGGTCGACAAAATACTTGCCGTGACCTATTTCGCGCGCAGTGCGCCAAACGATGTCCTGTAACCAACGAGTGCTTAGCGTGTCGCGACCGAGTTCAAGATTCTTGTAACCCATGAGATCAAGCAGGATCATCGCGCGCACGCGAGCCAACTCGTTGTTCTTTCGCAATTGAGCTACATAATGCCGGCTCCCGTAGGTGTTATCCGGAGCGCCGGGTTTGCTGCAATCGTCCCAGCCTTCGCAAAAAGCCTCTTCGCCGTCGAAGAAAACGATCCAGTAAGTAAATTTCGGCTTCTGTTGGCCGGCGCCCAACACGCGAGCAATCTCCAGCAGCGTCCCGACCGAGGCGCCCGGATCGTTGGCCCCAACAAATTTCATGTTCTTGAAATACTTCGAGTCGTAGTGGCTGGAGATGATCACCACTTCCTTCGACTCGCCCTGAATTTCGCCGGTGACATTCACCATCTTCTTTTCGCCAATCGGAGTTGCGGCGGAAAACTCATCGGTGGTTACCGTAAGTCCGGATGACTTCAGCGAACTAACAATATAGTCGCGCGTTTTCGCCAATTCAGCTGAGCCGGGAATACGTGGTCCGATATCCGTCTGGACCTTCACATGCTCCATTGCGCGTTCACCATCAAACGCAGCTGCTGCCGGCGGTACCGAAGGCGAAGTCGCTGAGGGCTTGTCGGCACTTCCAAGGGGCGAATTGGGTTGGTCTTTGGCCGGACAGCCGAGGAACAGCAGCGGCAGGATCAGAAACGCTGTGGTGCCGGAGCTGTTCAAAATTGAGCGCGCGGCGCCGTAGTGTTTGCGAATTAAGGACATCAATTTGATTGTTGGTATTCCGAGCAGAATATTATCGGGCTCGCGCTGCCGCCTCGCTTTGAGTCTGCTGCGCCGGTTTCTGCTTAGCTGCCTGCTTAGCCGCCCGGCGGCACTCTGCGCAAATTCCGATGATCCGGTGCAGATGTTGGATTATTTGAAAGTGGTGCCTTGCGGCGATTTTGTCCTGGAGGTCTTCGAGTTCCGCGGAAAAGAATTCAATGATCCGGCCACACTCGGAACAGATCATGTGGTCGTGATGCTGGTGTTTATAGTTGTGTTCGTAGTGCGTGATGCCATCGCCAAATCGAACTTCGCGAGCGAGGCCCGCTTCAGTCAGAAGTTTCAGAGTGCGATAGACCGTGGTTTGGCCGATGCTCGGGTCTTCCTGCTTGACCAGGCGATAAAGATCTTCACTGGAAAGATGCTCCTCCATGCGTAAAAATGTAGCGAGAATCAAGTCACGCTGGGCAGTGCGCTTGAGTCCCTTTTGCTGGATATGCTGGAGAAAAACTTCCTGCTCTTCTGTCATTATTGGTTGCCGTCGGGTTGTTTGGCCCGCCTTGATTGTTAGTCAGTGATGGTTAAGGGTGAATTCTATCACTCAGGGAGATGACTGGGAAGAATCGCGGTCGGCGTGGTATTTTGACCGACGTGCCGGGGTGGCGGAATGGCAGACGCTACGGACTTAAAATCCGTTGACCGTAAGGTCGTGCGGGTTCGACTCCCGCCCTCGGCACCAGCCAATTGACCGCGCTCTAGATCCCATCGAGTACTGAAACTTCACATATGCCTAGAAAGAGAGGTCATGATGACGGAAAAAACTGTGAATCTTAATCACCTCCTTAGATTTTAAAAAAACTCTTTTTTACCGCGATTGCGACTGCAATTTCGATAATTCTCGCGCTTTTGGGTGCTGAGACAGCCTTTCGCTGGCCGCTCGCAAAGCAGTTCCTGGTTAAATGTGGGCCGCCAGCTTGAACAGCTTTGATAATCTTCATGAATACTCATTTTCACGGGACCTTCTCAAAATGCAGAACACGCACGAAGTAAGTGCGTGTGCACCCTTACTTCGTGCGGGCTTCGGCAAAAACTGAAAAATCTAATTCAATTGTCGCTGCTTCCGCTCGTCAGCTTTAACTGGAGGCGGTCTTCTGGGAAATCTGCGCCCTTAACATTCAAAGAAATATGCAGCTGAATATTTCTGATAACGTTGTCGTTAGGCTGCCGCATCAATTTGTGTTGATGGCGTTGTCTTATTGGTACACACTTGCTGATGATCGGCGCGGCCGAAGTGGGCACAAGCGTCTTCCTAACAATCCATCATGAGGCGGCCAGGACGAGGGTCTTGAGATACTCTCAAGAGAAAACCCAACTCAGTTGCGCAAGCGACACGTGGCAACTGCCTCCGCGAGAGTGAAACGTCTTTCATAGAGGGCCTTTCCGACAATCACGCTATCAACGCCGAAGTCGAGCACGGACCTAAAGCGCTTCAGATCTTCGAGAGAGGCGACTCCGCCAGAGGCCGTGACTCTCAGGCCCGACGCTTTCGCGATCAGGCATGTCTGATCTGCATTCAGTCCGGTAAGGGTGCCGTCCCGCTCGACGTCTGTGTAAATGATTCGCTCGACTCCGGCGGCGGCCACCCGGAGCGCCAGACTCGAACGCAGTGATCTGCTCTTCAGTCTCCCAACCGCGAGTCACAACCTGGCCATTGCGCGCATCAATCCCAACCGCAACCTGCGCAGCGCCAAATTGCCCGACGATCGTTGCCAACATGTCGGGCGATTCCACGGCCAGCGTGCCAATCACCACTCTCGCGACGCCCAAACTGATGGCTTGCTCTATGTCGTTAGCGCTGCGCAGCCCGCCGCCGAATTGCACCGGGATACTTACAGCGCGGACAAGCTCGCGAAGTACTTCGCGATTGCGCCCATTAGACTCCGAAAAGGCGCCATCGAGATCAACTACATGAAGCATGCGAGCGCCATCTTTTTCAAAGCCTTCCGCCACCCTGACCGGATCACCATCATAGACTGTCGCCTGTTCCTTGCGCCCCTGAGTAAGACGAACGCACTTACCCTGCCGGAGGTCAATCGCTGGAATGACTAGCATCGTTCTCACTAACTCTTCCTTATCATTTCGATCACGTCGTCGAACAAAAACTCATTCGTTGAGATGGCGTTGCCACCGTGAATTGTTTTCATTCCCTGCCAGTCAGTGAATGTACCCCCAGCCTCTTCGAGCAGGGGCAGGAGCGCAGCACAGTCCCAGACGTTCATTACCGGGTCGAGCATGATGTCCGCCCGTCCCGTAGCTACCAGCACGTGGCCATAAGCGTCGCCCCAGGTGCGACGAGCGTTCACCTGATGCTGCAAAGCTTCCGCGGCTCGCCCAAATCCGTATTGCTCACAGGTTGCAAAATCCGTCGACAAGAGCAGCGCTTCGCTAAGAGATTGAGTTGCAGAGACATGCGCAGACTCACCGTTCCAGAAACATCCGAGCCCGCGCGCAGCGTAGACAAGCTCATTCAATGCCGGAAGATTTACTGCTCCAAGGACAGACTCGCCGTCGATCTCCAAACCGATGAGGACCGCATAAAGCGGAACGCCATGAACAAAAGAGTAGGTGCCATCGATAGGATCGATGATCCAGCGTCTCCCGGTTGTGCCGATCTTCTCACCCTCTTCTTCCCCGAGAATACCGTCAGCGGGGAAAGCCCGCTCGATGTTTGCGCGCAGATGTCGCTCGGCTTCCCGATCAGCCGTCGTCACCAGGGAGTTATCAGCTTTGCGTTCGGCAACAAACGATCCTTTGAAGTGTCGAAGAGTAATACCGCCGGCTTCCTGGGCCCATCGCACGGCAGAATCCAGAAGCTGTTTTAGTTCACCCGTATCGGGGATCATTTACTTCCCTTCCCGCCGCGGCTCTGAAGTTCATCACGCACTTCTTCGAGGGTTAGGCCACGTTCTACGAAGAGTACGAGAAGATGGTAGAGAAGGTCGGCGGACTCTTTAACGAGGGCGAGAGTGTCGTCATTCTTTGCCGCGATAATTGTCTCGGCGCATTCCTCACCCACTTTTTTTAAAATCTTGTCCAATCCCTCATCGAAGAGATAGGTAGTGTAGGAGCCCGCTGGTCTTTCGCGGTTTCGCGACTCGATAAGCGCATAAAGGCGGCTGAGTATCCCGGTCAGCTCGGATTGGTCCACTCGCCCGGCTTGCTCAGCTTGTTTGCCTTCGTTCCCCTCACTGTCCTCGGAAGCCGATTGCAGTTCATTGTGAAAGCACGATTGAGCGCCACTGTGACAAGCAGGCCCTTGGGGAACAACCAACACTCTGAGCGCGTCGTGGTCGCAATCCAGACTCAACTCGACTACTCGCTGCGTATGGCCGGAAGTCTCACCCTTATGCCACAGACTTGCGCGAGAACGAGACCAGAACCAGGTCTCCTGATCTGCCAGAGTTCGTTCCAGGCTTTCCTGATTCATGTAAGCGAGTGTCAATATTTGTAGCGTGTCGGCATCCTGGACAATCGCCGGAACCAGGCCGCGCTCGTCAAACTTTATGTCTGCTATGGCGATCTTCATCTCACAACCACTCCCCGCTCGCGCAGGTACTTCTTCACGTCCGCAATCTTGTACTCGCCGAAGTGAAAGAGCGATGCAGCCAGTACCGCGCTGGCGCCTCCCACGGTCAAGGCCTCGAAAAAATGTTCGGGCTTTCCCGCGCCACCCGACGCAATCACGGGAATGCGGACGCTATCAGAAATCGTGCGCGTTAATTCAATGTCGTAACCGTCCTTAGTGCCGTCGCGGTCCATACTGGTCAGGAGAATCTCTCCGGCGCCGAGTTTTTCCGCGCGCGCGATCCACTCGACCGCGTCCAGCCCGGCCGGGCGTCGCCCGCCGTGCGTGTAAACCTCCCAGCCTTTGCTCGCGTCGCCGGCATCGCGCCGCCGGGCATCCACGGCGACAACCATGCACTGTGACCCAAACGTCTCAGCGCCTTCGCTGATCAACTCCGGCTGCTCCACCGCCGCGGTGTTGAGCGAAACCTTATCGGCGCCCGATCGCAACACCGCGCGAATATCTTCCAGTGAGCGCAACCCTCCGCCAACTGTGAAGGGAATGAACACTTCATCGCCAACTCTTCTGACAAGAGCGGCGACTATGTCGCGCTTATCCGACGACGCAGTGATGTCCAGAAACGTCAGTTCGTCCGCGCCCTCAGCGTCGTATCGCTTGGCCTGCTCAACCGGGTCCCCGGCATCAACCAACGAGGTAAATCGAATGCCCTTAACTACGCGACCTTGATCTACGTCCAGACACGGTATGATTCGTTTAGCCAGCATATTCAGGACCGCCCGAAGTTTGACAAGAGTTTCAAGCCGACCGCCTGGCTCTTCTCCGGGTGAAACTGCAGGCCGCAAATATTGCCACTCGCGACAACGGAAGCATACGTAGAACCGTATTCAGTTTCACCGATCACGATGGCGGGATCGGCAGACTCGCAATAATACGAATGCACAAAATAGAAGAATGCTCCGTCGACTATTCCTGCAAACAAAGGATGCGCGATTCTCTGGCGGATCTGGTTCCAGCCAACCTGCGGCGTAATCAGGTCGCCTGCAAAACGGCGCACCCGCCCACGCAATAGACCAAGTCCTTTCGTTGTCCCAAACTCGTCTGATTCATCAAAGAGCAACTGCATGCCCACGCAGACGCCGAGTAATGGAATTCCCTGGGCGACGCGTTCGCGCACGAGTTCATCAAATCCGCGCTCAGAGAGTGCTTTCATGCAAGCGCCGAATGCCCCGACTCCGGGAAGGACCAAACGCTCCGCCTCGAGCAAAACTTGCTCATCGGAGCTGACCACCGCAGCGCAGCCGGTCGCGGCAAAAGCCTTCACGACTGAACGCAGATTGCCGACCCCGTAATCAATTATGCCAACCTGAGTCATAAGCAAAATAGCCTAAGCCAAGCGGCTTGCCGCGCTGGTCATAGCGATCCTTTCGTACTCAACACACCGGTAATCCGCGCATCGCGATCGACGGCCTGACGTAGAGCGCGCGCGGTAGCTTTGAAGGTGCCTTCCAGAATGTGATGCGTGTTGCGACCGCGCAAACAGTCAATATGCAGATTAAACTTCGCTGTTTCCGAAAACGATCGCCAGAAGTGCTCAGCCAACTCTACTGAAAAGTTTCCGATCTTCTGACGTCGAGTCTTCACTTCATAAACGAGATAGAAACGTCCGGAGAGATCGATCACCGCGCGACACAAGGCCTCATCCATCGGCACGATCGCCTCGCCATAGCGCTTGATACCCACTTTGTCTCCCAGCGCCTGCGTCAACGCTTGCCCCAGGGCGAGCGCTACGTCCTCGACCGAATGATGATCGTCGACTTCGAGATCGCCCTTGCAGGCAACGTGGAGATCGAATAGTCCATGCTTCGCAAACAGATCGAGCATGTGATCAAGAAATGGCAGCCCGGTATTGATGCGCGCCTGGCCATGGCCATCGAGGTCAAGCGTGACCCGGACGTCCGTCTCTTTGGTCTTGCGCTGGACCTGCGCGACCCGCGTCAAGTTCCGCGCTAAACTTTCGTTGGGTTTTTTCATTGCCTTCACCTGGGGGCGCGCTGTCGTTAGCGCAGCTAGCGCGCTCCAAACATTTCTCGTAATGACTCAAGCAAAAAATCGTTCTCCTCGGGCGTACCCACACTCACACGGAAACAGTCACTCAACATCGCATAGCCGCTGACGTCACGAATCAAGATATTTCGCTTGAGTAAGTCCGTAACAACCTGCCCGGGATCGATTGCCGATCGCACCAGAATAAAGTTTGCGCTCGAGCGAACCGGCGTCAGCCCCGCAATGCGACTCAGGGCCTCGTGCAATCGGGCTCGCTCGGCGATGATTCTCCGCACCAGCGGGCTCAGCTCATCTTCGTACATCTCAACCGCTACTTCGGCGGCAGTTTGCGAAACGGCGTTCAGGTTGTAGGGCAGCACCGCCTTGGAGATTTCACGCGTCAGTTCCGGCGCTGCGAGCAGGTAGCCCGTACGCAGCGCCGCCATGGCCATGGCCTTGGAAAAGGTTCGCAAGACCACCAGGTTGTCATACCGGCGCAGGAGCGGAACCACTGAATGCTCGGCAAATTCGTGATAAGCCTCATCGACCACGACCAGGCCACTCGTCGCTGCCAGCAACGAGCGCAAATCGTCGTCGCGCAGCACGCAACCGGTGGGATTATTGGGACTACAGACGATCGTTACTTCCGGTTGAAAGTCACGCACTGCGGCTGCCATCGCGCCGATGTCATAACCAAGATCCGCATTAAGCAGAACACTGACAACATCGCCTTCGAGCACCGTAGCGATCTGCCGATAAAGAGCGAACGTCGGCTCATTAATAAGTACGCGTTTTCCCTCGCCGATGGTGACCAGCAAAAGCGCCTGGATTAATTCATTGGATCCGTTGCCGGCCAGGATTCCATCGGCTCGCCAACCGCTAAACTCCGCCAGTCGTTCGTGCAATCTTTGGGGCACAAAGTTTGGATAACGCGACCAGGCGCAATCGCTGATGCGCCTTAGCGTTTCCTGTTTGATATTCACCGGCGCGTCCCAGGGGTTTTCGTTCTGGTTTAACTTTACCTGCGCCCGGTCGGGCCGAAGTGAATAGGGGCGCAACTCGCGAACTCGGGTCTTGATGTTCGCCAAAGGATTCCTCATGTTAGGTTCTCCTCCAGACGAATTAGTACCGAACGCGCGTGGGCGTCCAAACCTTCAGCGTGAGCGAGGGTGGCGATCATTGATGCCGTGCGTTTCAGTTCGGCGGCGGAAAACTTCACAGTGTTGGTTCGCTTGAGAAAATCGTTAACGCCAAGCCCGGACGAGAAGCGTGCCGTGCCGCAGGTCGGCAGCACGTGACTTGGCCCCGCTAGATAATCACCAACTGCCTCAGGCGTGTGCTCTCCAAAAAAGATCGCGCCGGCATGGTGAATTCGCGAGGCAATTGCTTCTTCGTCCGAGACCATCAGCTCCAGATGTTCCGGCGCCAAATCGTTTACCAGCGCGCAGGCTTCGTCCATGTTGTCGACAACAATGATGCCGCCGTAACCAGCCAGCGATTCTTTAATCACTTCAGCGCGGCTCAGTACGGCGATCTGGATTGCCAGTTCCTGAACAACTTCAAGCGCAAGCGTGTTACTCGTCGTCAGGAGTATCGCGGAAGCATCTTCATTGTGCTCGGCCTGGGCCATGAGATCGCCGGCGATATAGGAAGCGTGCGCCGTGTCGTCCGCAAGGATAACCACTTCACTTGGACCCGCTATGGAATCGATCCCGACCAAGCCAAAGACGAGTTTCTTCGCGGCGGCGACATAACGGTTCCCGGGCCCGGTAATCTTGTCCACCCGCGGCACGGTTTCTGTGCCGAAGGCGAGCGCCGCGATCGCTTGCGCCCCGCCCACTGCGTAGACCTCTCTTACTTTCAGCTCCACGAGGGCCGCCGCCACTGCCGGATTCTCCTGAAGTGTACGTGGGGGCGTAGCGACTATCAGCCGCTTCACGCCGGCAACTTGAGCGGGCACAACGTTCATCACGACGCTTGACGGATAGCTGGCAGTTCCTCCCGGAATATACAAACCGGCGCTCTCGATGGCTGTAACGCGCTGACCCAGCACCACTCCCCGCTCTGTCTCCACAACCCATGAATGCTGGCGTTCCAACTCATGAAAGTAGCGAACTCGCCGAATGGCCTCGCGTATTGCTTCGAGAACTTTCGATTCAACGCGAGCGGCCGTCCGGTGCAAATCTTCTTCGTTGATCCGCAACTCCGCAGGTTGGAGCACACATCCATCGAACCGCGCTGAGTAATCGATGAGCGCCAGGTCGCCACGTGTGCGCACCTCCTGCATGATCGCCGAGACCTCGCTCAGCAACTGCTCATCGAGGGCGACATTGCGGCTGCGAATACGTTTGAGCGTAGCTGCAAGCCGTTCCTTTTCCCTGCTTGAGATCACCTCAATCACTTTGCAAATCTCCTTCGCCCGCAACGGTCTCCAGGGCGGCAATCAGAGTTCCCACTGCGGTTGCTTTCAATTGATAGCTGGCCCGGTTTACGACCAGCCGTCCGGTTGATTCGGCGATGACCTCAACTATGCTGAGGCCATTTTCCTGTAATGTTCTGCCAGTTTCGACCAGGTCCACGATGCAATCAGCCAGGCCCAGGACGGGCGCGAGTTCTACTGACCCGGAAAGCTTGATGATCTCAACCGGCTGGCCGCGCCCACCAAAATGCGCGGCGGCAAGGTGAGGATACTTCGTCGCCACCCGCACTAATCCGTGGCCGTTAAGTGGCGTACCGACGGGCGCCGCTACCACGATGCGACAACGGCCAATTTCGAGTGCGAGCGGCTGCAAAAGATCCGCTTCCGACTCCATCAGCACGTCGCGGCCGACAACGCCGCAGTCCGCGATGCCGTGCACCACATAGACTGGCACGTCCATTGGCTTCACGAAGATGAAGCGAAAGCGGCCAGATTCATCTTCTATTGCCAGCCGGCGAGACGAGAGCGCATCTCGCGTATCGCACAGCCCGGACTTAGCCAACAACTCGAGCGTGCCCTGCTGTAATCTGCCTTTGGCGATGGCGATCGTCAATTGCGTCACGGCATCACCTCGCCCGATCCAATTACCACGCGTTCGCCGCGCGCCCGACTCTCGATGGCTTCACTCAAGAGTGCAGCGGGATCGTTGTTGATGACGTATTGCGCTTTTCTTTCTGGCTGCGGCGTAATCATTGCACCGTTATTGCGCGAGAGGAGCAGACCGGCCAGCGCGTCGAGATCGAGCACAAAGCCGACAGCCGGTTCAGACTTCCCGAAATTTGCGGTTAAATTGTCATAGCGTCCACCGCTTCCAACTCTCGCTCCCGCACCCTCGATGTAGATTTTGAAGGTGAGGCCGGTGTAGTAGTCGAGTCGCGACACATCGCCTAGGTCGATCTCGAAGTGATCTGAAATGCCAAGCGACTCTATGATGCGCCACAAACTTTCGAGGCGATCCAGCGCCGCGCGGGACCGCGCGTTTGTGATTACGAGGCGCGCCTGATCCAGCGTTTCGAGCCTGCCTGAAAGTCGAATGAGTTGTGAGAAGGATTGGCACTCCTCCGGGGAAGCGTGCGCAGTTAGAAAGCACTTTAGGTCTGCCACATTCCCCCCGTCTACAAGTTCTCGCAAATCATCGCGGGCGCCGGGTTCGAATCCCAGACTTTCGGCGACGCCGTTAAAGACTTCGACGTCATTGAGCGTAATCACGACCTTCCGATCGAGACTCAGCCGACGTAGAACCTCGGCAGCGATCGCTAATACCTCGAGGTCAGCCGCCGTGCTGTTCCGGCCCATCAACTCACAGCCAATCTGGGTTGATTCTCTGCGCCATTCAATAGTTGACTGTCCTTGTTGGTGGAAAACGGGCGCGGCGTAGCAAAGACGCAAAGGCCGCGGGCGGTCTGCCATGAGAGTCGCGGTTACGCGGGCAATTCCAGACGTAACGTCGGGCCTGAGGGCGAGAAGACGCCCGTCAGTGTCGGTAAACCTGAAGGCGTGATGAGCCTCTAAGGGGCCCATACCGCGCTCGAAGAGCGAGTAATAGTCCAACGTTGGGGTGATCACTTCTTCATAGGACCAACCGTCAAAAACTGACATCGCGGTCTCTTCGATCATCCGCCTTAGGCGGGCCTCTTGACCGGAGTAGTAGCGCAGGCCATTTGGAATTTTGGAGAGTGGCTCAGACATAAAATGAGAGGACTAAGTAAATAGTTTGCCGATAATAAAAAAACCCGCCGCCAATCCATGTTGGCAGCGGGTCTTGGAAAATCCTGGTTGTGGTTCTAACTACTCTATCTTAGCCGAACTTACGAATCACAACCGCCAACGCGCTGCCCTGATGCCAATAATGGTTGGCATAATGGTGCGAATGGTGGTGATGATGATGAGTTCTGTCGAAGGCCATAGATTCCAGCTTGCTTGCAAATGGTTTCAATCGTCCAAAGTTTTATACGGCACGAGTACTTCCATGTCAAATGGCTCAGGGGCGGTGGTTAGGAAATTAAAGATGGGGCTAAGATGGTGGCGGCACGTGTTGATACTAAGCCAGCCGAAGCGATATCTTGACGACCGCTAGGCGCGTAAATGCTGGCTTATATCGTTTGGTAAGATTAGGTGATGCCGCCTTCATGGGACTTAAAATCCGTTGACCAGAAGGTCGTGCGGGTTCGACTCCCGCCCTCGGCACCAACAATATCAACGGCTAAGGGTAATCGTCGATTCCGTTTTCAAATATGGACTTTCGGAAATGTGCCTCTATCGTGTGTCGACATTTTTCACCACGCGTGATTTTCTAATAAGATCACCGAGTCAACCTAAGAAGCGATCATTAATCGACCTTCATTGATTATTCAAGCAAGAAGTCCACGGAGATACGTGTGGGCCTCGCAAAACATAATTTATGCTTAGCGTCGTCGAACCCGGCGGCGTTATCGATTCCAAAACTCACTGGCTCAACCTGTGCCCTGCCGGCATCAGCCCTTGAAGCCGCGGTTCATGGCGAAGACGATAGCCTGGGCGCGCGTCCAGACACCGAGTTTGTCAAAAAGATTGGAAACGTGATTGCGGACCGTCTTTTCGCTGATGGATAAGCGCTGCGCGATCTGTGCGTTACCAAGTCCGTCCGCGATCAGCGTCAGCACCTGGCGCTCGCGCGGTGAAAGCGAAGCGAACGCCGGGTCTTCGCCGCGGGCCCGGCCTTTGAGTTCCATAAACTCCAGCACCTCGTCGCAGAAACGTTCCCAGGCGGGCTCGTTCTCGAGCAGGACGTGGTTCTTCGAATCGAGTTCCACGAACTGCGCGCCGGGGATGCCGGCGGCGAGGATCTGCCCTTCTTTAATTGGGACGATGGCGTCGTCGCGCGCGTGCAGCACCAGGGTCGGTACGCGCACCTCCCCAAGCAGATCGGTGACGTCGATCATAGTCCGCGATGCGAGGAGTTTCGCCGCGATCTCCGGCGTCGTGGTCTTGCGGCAGAGTTCGTTGTACCAGCCCACTTGCTCGTCAGTGCCCCCGGGGATGAACCGCGACGTAAAGACCTGGCGGAAGGTAGGATTGTCCTCGCCCCAACCCACCCGAACGAGATCAATCATTGCCCGGTAAAAGCTCTCGCGCTCAGGGTCCCCGCGGCGTAACGGCCCCCGGGCGTAGCCGCCGTAAAGCACGAGTTTCGAGACGCGCTCCGGGTACTTCACCGCGTAGGCCGCGCAGATAGCCCCGCCCTGAGAAATACCGAGCAGCGCGAACGGCTCCCGCAGATCGGCCGCCGCGACCACGGCTTCCACATCATCGACCCAGCGTTCGAGGGAGAGATCGCCGACGTTACGGTCGGTCATCCCACAGCCACGCTCGTCGTAACGAATGTATCGGAAGTTGTCAGTGAAGAAGTGGATCCAATGCCGCCACACCGGACTTTCCCATTCGTACTCGAGGTGGGACAGCCAGTTCGCGGCCTTGATTATCACAGGCCCCGAGCCCGCTTCAGCCCAGGCGAGCCTGACTCCGTCCGTAGTGCGTACATATCGGATTCGCTGAGTGGTCTTCTTCATGCGGCAGCACCCCCAGTGACAAGAGATACTTCGGTAGGGTCGTTACGATTAACTTCCCGCGCGCGATCGGGTACTTGACCTGATGGAATGGCTGGATCACCAACGTTTGGCTCAAAGGAGCCGGCAAAACACTTTGATCGTGGCGAATCAGGAGAGAACTCCGAGCTTCCATTTGGGCTCGGTCCAGCGAGGCGGGGCCAAGCTCATATCCTTTGTAATTACCTCTAACCCACTCCCGGCGATCTAACGCCCAATAACAAAACCGGAAGCCGGAATGGCTCAGATAAGATTCTCTCGCCCAACGGGACTAATGTCCCAGCCCGAGTCGCCGAGTATACGCAAATCGGGACAAATCTACCATAGCCCTCGTCGAATCCAGAGCCTCATCATGCCGGCCATGGGAGAGGATGCCGCGATGGTTTCGCATAAACAAGTATGCACGTCCGGCGAGATCGAACTCGGCGAGTTGCGGAGAATCTGCCGAGAGGTCGTCGAGGCCATCGCCGATTTCCATGCTGACGTCTCCGCTCGTGGAGTGCCCACGGATGTGACGCCCAGGGAGGTCCAGAGCGCTGTTCGCCGCAGAGCTCTCTCAGTATGGCGAATCTGAGCGGGTGCCACTCGCACACTGGCGGGAACGGATTGTACCTAAGTTGGCATCGCTCGCCGGTTTGGGCGAACTCGCCGCACAGAACAGCAGCCGGTTGAGTGCGCTACACCAGCTCGTCCGCGAACACCCCGACTTCGAGGTGCTTCAGGAGCCGGTCCTATACCTCTACTGCTTTCGTTACGTGCCGAATAGTCTCGCAAGGCAGCCGGACAATTCCACGACGCCGGCTCGCCTCGACCAACTTAACCAGGGAATCGCGGCGGCGGTTCAGCGCAGCGGCTTCAACCTGGTAACGACTACCCGCGTCGGCGATCGCGTTGCGATTCGCATATCCATCTGTTCGCTCAGAACGCTGGAAGAAGACATCAACACTATTTTCGAAGCCATCGCTCGTTGGGGGCGACTGCTGACCAAGACCCAATCCGTCCATTACGAGCAAGCACAGTAAGGAGACATTGCTATGTTCAAACGAATTCTGTTTTTCGCCTATGGAAGCCTGAGCTACCTGATCTTCCTGGGTACATTCCTTTACGCGATCTGTTTCATCGGCAACTTTGGTGTCCCCAGAACGCTGGACGGCGCCGCCAGAGGTTCTGTGGCAGTCGCCCTGGCGATCGACGTGGGCCTGCTGACGCTCTTCGCTGTGCAGCACAGCGTCATGGCCCGCAAATGGTTCAAGGACTGGTGGACGCGCATTGTGCCGAAGCCGCTCGAACGGTCCACTTACGTCCTCTTCTCGAGCCTCGCGCTCATCCTCTTGTTCTGGCAGTGGCGGCCATTAGGCGGGGTGGTGTGGTCCGTCGAAGATCGGTTGGGCCGGTTGATTCTGCTTGGGTTATTCGCGTTCGGTTGGGGGCTGGTGCTCGTCTCCACCTTCCTGATCAATCACTTCGATCTCTTTGGTCTACGCCAGGTGTGGCTATACCTGCGGGGCCGGCCCTACACGACGCTGAATTTTGGCACGCCAGGACCGTATCGCATTGTCCGGCACCCACTCTACGTCGGCTGGCTCTTCGCATTCTGGATGACCCCGACCATGACGCTGGCGCACCTGCTTTTTTCGATCGCCACAACCGCTTACATCCTCTTGGCAATTCAATTCGAAGAGCGAGATCTGGCCCGCGAGCACGGCGAATCTTATGAGGCTTATCGCCGTTCAGTACCGATGCTTATCCCGTTTACGCGCCGCCCTGAACCACCGCCTGAACGTGTTCGATAAGAGCAGATCGAAGCGTGAAGCGGTCACCGTGGCGGATGTCGTGACAAACTTCGGACCAATCTGTTCAGCGACCTATCCAGGCATTAGTGGAAATCTGGCCGCCCGATCATCGTGAGGTGCCGATCAGCATTTTCGGGATACGGACCCAGACGACGACCCGATCACAGTTCGATCCGCCAGATTCTTCAGGACGAGCCAACAAATACCAACGGCGATGGCAATACACCGATCGACGGCGGCGGCGTTGGCGCCGATCGGGCATGGGTCAGGGCGGAACGCTCGGTCGCCAAAAAAGTCGGGGGAAATGGACGCGTGTATGAAATCTTCTTCGAGGCATCCGACAATCTCGGAAAATCCTGCACCGGATTCGTAAAGGTAGGCGTGCCACGTAGTCAAGGCCACGGCGCCGCGGTGGACGACGGCAAACGTTACGATTCAACGGTCGCTGGTGGCCCATGCCTCAACTGCAACCCGTAGTTTTTTTTAAGAGTTCTCGGTTTGAGGTTACATTCTAAATGGCTTTGCCGCAGTGAATGGCTTTGCCTAAAAACTACGCTTATTAGTCCGCTGGGCGGACGAGCGAAAATAGCCCAGCAGTTCTCTGTTGGGAAAAGTGCCAGGAAAAGACCGAACAGTCGTTAAGTCCGTGAAGCGGACGGCTCAGAGATCCCGGTCACATGGTTAATTCTTTCAACCGTCCGCTTCACGGACTCGCTCTCTCTGATTCTCCGGAGAAGCCCGGCGATAAATCGCTGGGCTATTTTCAATCCTCCGCTTAACCGCAGCCTCAGACACTGGACTTGTAAACGGCCTCCCCGCTGACAGGCTTACTCTTTCTCATGCGCGAACGAGATGTTTTCTACGCGCACGATTTCCCACTTTCGCACCACCAGATAGGACTGCAACTCGTAATGCAGACGAAGTCTCCCCGCCAACTCTTTTCGTAGTCCCTCGCTCCTCCGAGCGCGGTGAGGTGCGCGTACGGATGTCGATCACGAAAATCGCCTGATTGCCGGCGAGTTGCTTCTCTACGATCGCGATCTCTTTCGGTTCGTTTGGAAAAAATCGCCAGCTTGAGGGTTCCGACGCTTCGTCTGCCGCCGGCACCGTCACCTGATGTCCATTGATGTCTGCGCGGATATTTTCTAAAGTGATTTCGGGTTGCAGATCTTCGCGCGGCGGGCCGCCACCGCATGCTCCTGCTAATGCGGTTACGATCAAGAAGAGAACGAAAACAGTTTCTCGGTTGCACACAAGTGAGTGAGTAACACGAGGCAACCCATCTTTTCAATTCGTTTCAGCAAATGGGTCCACTTGGTAATCCCTGGGCAATTGTTGGGTAGTGCCAAATAACTCCGAGAGCGGATCCGGCGCAGGCAAGGTTATCGAAGCAACGGTAAATTTTGGGACCGCGGGCGCCCTCGCCCGCGTGTTGCGTAGACGTCATTGGTGAAAACGGTTCGTGTTTGCGCACCGACGTGCGGGCGAGGACGCCCGCGGTCCATGCCGGAGCTGATCTCAACGCTTCAACCTTGAATTCCCAAACTTACTCACTGCCCATTATTGAAATCAGATACCTTGGGTGACTCGCTTGGCGAGTAAACAGACTGCAATTACACTTTCATCCGGGAGCGAATAGATCATGAATCCAACTATGAGAAATGTTTTAGCCGTAATCGCCGGCATTGTGGTCGGCAGCCTGGTCAACATGGGGCTCATTAGTATTGGTCAGCAGGTCGTGCCCCCGCCCGCGGGCGCCGACTTATCCACGATGGAGACCCTCCGCGACAGCATGAGGTTGTTCACGCCGGTGAATTTCCTTTTTCCTTTCCTGGCTCACGCGCTGGGCACATTAAGCGGCGCGTTCATGGCGGCCAGGATTGCAGCCACACGTCCACTGACTTTGGCAATCGCCGTCAGCCTGTTTTTTCTTATTGGTGGAGTGGTGATGGCGAGCATGCTCGGTGGTCCAATGTGGTTCAACGCCGTCGATCTCGTGCTGGCGTATATTCCGATGGGATACCTTGGAGGAGTCCTGGCTGGCGGTAAGCAGCCGCGCACCGCATAACGCGCAGTTTAGGCTACCTGACGATTGTGATCGAAGCCAATTTTTCCGCACCAACTTTGCCGCTGGTGCTGTTTGGTTGATTCTCTGCGGCTCCTGGCGAGCATTAGGCGAACTTTGCCGTAAAGCTAAGTCAGGACCGCAAAGTTCGCGAAGCATAAAACGCAAAGTTAGGCAGAGGAATTCTCGTTTGAATGCCGAACAGCCGACCCGCGGTATTTCCGGTCACGAAAGGTCTGATACTGCCATGGCCCGCTACGGCTCGGAGGAATCTCGGCCGCTTGCTTTCTTCGAGACTTCCGAATCTGCCGCTCGTCACCGTTTAGTCTGACCTTAACGCTCCCAGAAAAACTTCCGGCGCGGCTTCGCCTCGGGATGGACCTCATTCATGTTGTCCGTTTCATAGAGCACGCCGTTGATCATCACATTGCGGATCGACTCCGTATTGCGAATGCTTTCCAGCGGATTCTTTTCCAGAACCATCAGGTCCGCGAGCTTGCCGGGTTCGAGTGAGCCGACGTCTGCGTCCAGACCGAGATACTGCGCGCCGTAGAGCGTGGCACAGCGCAGCGCTTCCATTGGCGTCAGGCCCCCTTGTTGCAGCATCCACAGTTCCCAATGCACGCCCAAACCTTGCAGTTGACCATGCGCGCCAAGTTGGGCCTTGCCACCCGCGCGCACGATGTCACGAACGGAGCGGGCCAGATCAAGGTGATAAAAGTCGTCCGCGGGCGTCATGATTCGCCGGCGCGAGCGCGCGTCCACCGTTTCGCGCGGCACAAAGCGCAGCAGCTTTTCGTTTTCCCAAACGTTAGTGTGCTGATACCAGTAGTTCTCACCCCAGATGCCGCCGTAGCCGACGATCAGCGTGGGCGTATACTGCGTGCGGCTGCGAGCAAACAGGGTGACCGCATCTTTGTAGAGGGGCGCGACGGGCACTGCGTGTTCGATCCCCGTGTGCCCATCAAGGATCATCGTCATGTTGTAGTAGTAAGTGGACCCTCCTTCCGGGAACAACCATCATCCGATGATCGCGGGCTGCCTTGATAAACATCTGGCGCACGTCGCGCCGCAGGTGGTTGTAACTCTTAACCGAGAACGCGCCGTCAGCCTGCAATCGCGCCAGGTGGCGCTGGGCGTCTTCCAGATTTTTGACCGGCGCCTTCTCGGCGTTCTCCGCGCCATAAAGTATGAAGCCGGTTGAGAAAATACGCGGGCCCACCATGACTCCGGCTTTGACCATTTCCGACTGAGCGAAGACCGACTGCGTGGAGGCCGAAGGATCGTGAGTGGTGGTCACTCCGTAGGCGAGGTTGGCGTAGTAGGGCGCCTGCTTCTCGGGAATGATGTCGAGCGTCGTGTAGCCCATGTGAGCGTGGACGTCAACCAGACCGGGCATGATGGTCTTGCCGGTCATGTCGATTCGGCGAGCGCCGGCTGGAATATCTATCCGCGCGCCAACAGCCTTGATGCGATTGTTTTCGATGAGGATCGAACCACGCTCGATCACCTCGTCGCCCTTCATAGTGATGATGCGGGCGTTGGTCAGCGCCACCAGTCCGCGAGGGCGCGCCGTTTCAAACTCAAACCCGATCTTCGTCGCGATTGGCGCGGGGGATTTTTGATCCCTGACGGTTTCCTTGAAAACATTTGTGATTGATTGTTCGTGGAAGTTTTCTCCGAGAGTCCACTGCACCATCTTGCTGTCAGGTGACCAGGCGAGCCAGTTGCCGGAGTCGAGCGATACGGTCTTCACCGGGAGAATCGATTCGCCCGAGTTAAGTTTTAGAAGCTTCCCTGTTTGTGGAAACGGTGCGAGATAGAGCTTGTGCAGTTCTTTGAAAAAGACCCACTGCATGTCCGGCGACGGCACGATCTCTGACGCAAACTTGGCTTCGACGTGTCGCTTGTAGTCGTCACCTGAAAGTTTGACGCTGCTCAGGAAGGTCAGGATGTTGGCCGGCGAACCCGGCGGCGAGGGCACAGGCGGCGACTCCATGAAATAAATGCGCTCCCCTTTCGGATCGAAATTGAGCACGGGCATACGCGCGTTTGAGCCTCGACTCAACACGTCCATTACATATTGGCTCTTAACGCCGTCCCAGTAATGAATCTCAAACGTCGACTCGCTCGCCAGGTCTTCCTGGTGATTAATGCTCCCGCGTCCTTTGAGGTAAGCGACCTTCGTGCCGTCAGGTGAAAAGACGGGGTTAGCATACTGATCAGGACCACTCGTGATCTTGCGCGCGTTCTGGCCGTCAATATCTGCGATCCAGACGGCGCCCTTTTCAGCGTCTGACCAGGTAACGAAGGTGAGGCGACGACCGTCGACGCTGAACTTCGGCGCGTATTCGAGAGCGTTTGTCTTTAGAAGCGGGCGCGGCGCGTTTACGCCTTCCTTGACGTAGAGCTTGCCAAGCGCGCTGTAAACTATGCGATCGTCGTGCTTGCGCGCCCAGCGCATGAGTCGCGCCTGATCGCGTTCTGGTCCAACTTTCTGCGGGAAACGCAGCGCTTCAGTCACTTTCTGGCTAATGCGGGCAGTAAAAGGTAGCGCGGTCGCCTGCCTGGTGGCGACGTTTACCCGCACAAACTTGCCACCCGCGGTGATCACGATCGATTGATTGTCCGGCGTCCAGGCGTAACCGGGGTAGGTCCCAAAGATTGACCACGTCTCCTGTTGATCGCGCGTGAGCTTGTCGTAGATGGGCCACTCGCGGCCTGACTCAATCTCGCGCAGGTAGAGCACGGTGTTCAGGCGGTCTCGCCGGATGAAAGCAATAAATTTGCCGTCGGGCGAGGGTTGCGGTCGAATCGCGCCGCCCGAGCCCCGGATAAAAATTCCCTTGCGGCCCAACTGCGTGTCGTATCGTTCGATCCAGTAAATACTGCCATAGACGTTTTTGTTGTAGTCGAAATCGCCGCTGTTAACGAAATAAACAAAGCGCCCTTTTGGATCAAAGACCGGCTCGCCGACGTTTGCCGTCCAACTCGTCTTTTCCGTTAGTTGCACGCCGGAACCGCCGTTGATGCTGTACAGCCAGATTTCACCCGCGCCCAGCGAACGCTGATCAACGAAATGTTTCCGCGCGACTACGTATTGACCGTCCGGCGTCCACGACGGCGTGTTAGTGAGCCGTTGAGCTTCTTTGGTAATCTGGCGGCGGTTTTGTCCCGACGTGTCCATCATCCAGATGTTATCCGCTCCGTCGCGATCCGAGGTGAAAGCGATCCACTTGCCATCAGGGCTGTATCGCGGTTGCGCTTCCCAGGCGCGCCCGCCGGCGAGCAACTGCGCCTGGCCACCGCTGATCGGCATTTGATAAATGTCACCGAGAAGATCAAAAACGATGCGTTGCCCGTCGGGTGAAACGTCGCAACTCATCCAGGTGCCCTCGTCAGTATCAAACTCAACCGTCGAGGTCGGTCCGTGTTCCGCTTCGATGTCCCACTTCTCTTCCTTCTTCTCCTTTTGCTCGGCTTGCTTGCGCTCCTCCTGAGTCTTGGCCGGCTCGGCGGCGGGAGTAGGCGATGGCGTGGGCTGCTGCGCACTTCGACCTGACGCTGAACCGGAGGTTAGCCCGGACGTAAGGAAAGACAGGCACAGGCACAGCGCGAATAATTTGCGGGACATTCTTTTCACCTCGTTTTCATGGATGGCAGTCTATCGAATCGGGCCAGACTGTCTTTACGCACGGCGCGCGGTTGTTTTTGCTCGCGCATGTTCGACGCGGCGCCCGGAGTCTGTCAAGAGAAACTGTGACAGGAGCTGTGCGCCAACTTGAGGCTCACTATGCGCGACTCAGCGCTGCTTGAGAATCCGGGTTCCATTAAAGGCGGGAACTCGCGTCACCTGCGCGGGTCATTTGCCGAGCAATAACTCGAGCGCCTGAGTTGCCTTCTCCACTGCAAGCTGAGCATCATTTACCGACTTCACTGCCGCTTTATTTTCGAGTTCGATGCTTCGCAGGTATTTCGTCGCCTGCTCCGAAGCCGCTTTTGCTTTCTTTAAATCTTCCTCGAGGGCGCGCTTCTGCAACTCGGTTTTTTTCGCTTCCCCGTCCGCCTTTTTCTTTGCGGCCTCCAGACTCTTCGCCGTAGCTCGCGCCTCGTTCAGAGCGCTCTTAGCCTCCTGGAGAGAAACTCTCGCGGCAGTGATCCTCTTGTTTCGGATTTCTTCAACGCGACGTTGTTGTTCACTTCCCGCCGCCTTTTTGGCCCGCGCATTACTTGACGCGATGGCGGGCTTCAGCGCCGGCGTTACCCGAGACGGTTCTTTGGTTGCTTTCTTAACGCCGCCAGCTGATGAGAATGATCCAAAGGACTCAAATCCTGGAGGGTCGACGTCGTGAGTTAAACGCCCGGGACGTGGGGCATCAGAACGACGCGCGAAGACAGAAATCGCTTCGAGAGTCGCATTGACGCGGCGCACAATATCCAGCGAAGGATTGTGTCCTGCGTCGGTCATCACGGAAGCTGCGGTTTCTGAAAGTTTTGAAAGGCTCTCGCGTCTGGCGTCGAGAGCCTCGCGCATATCGGCGACCTTTCCCGATTTCTGCGCTTTGTGAAACCGCTCACCTGAAGCGATCAACTGGTCGAAGGCCTGGCGATGATTCCAATAGAGATGATTGACCACCCACGCGGAGATGGGGGGCTTGGCCAGCGCTCTGATCTTCTGGGCCTCCTCGCCACGGCCTCTCTTTTTCAGTTGCGCGGCCAATCTATTGCGCGCATCAGTGAACTCAGCCGAGGGGAGTCGGAACAAGGCATCGACTTCTTCATCTAAAGTGTCGGTTCTCTTTGTCATCTTAGGCTCGTCATGTCAGGTCAGCTCACGTCGAACGATATAGGTCTTTACCAGCCGGGTGAGTTACGCTTAACAATCGAAGGCGAGGTCTGATTGAGAGTCATCTCCGCTACCAGGCACAAAGTAAGCCGGACGGTGAAGCAACCCCCGATGCCGATGATTGAAGGCGTTGGGCCAAGCTGCGTCACGCTGCCGGCAGGTCCCTGGAAAACCGTAATGGAGTTCCTGCGTGATCGATACCCCCAGGTAGACCTCGCGACGTGGATTGCGCGGATGAGTAAGGGCCAGGTAGTTAACGAGAATGGCTTGCATCTCAGTTTAGGAAGCCCCTACCTAACCGGATCCCGAATCTTCTATTACCGCGAGCTGGAAGCCGAGCGGCCCATTCCCTTTCGCGAAAGCATCATCTATCAGGATGAACACCTCCTCGTCGCCGACAAGCCTCATTTTCTGCCGGTCATTCCCGCGGGCCGCTTTCTCCGTGAAACTCTGCTGATCCGCTTGCGCAAACAATACCAGCTCGAAGAGATTGTGCCCATTCACCGTCTCGATCGAGAAACTTCGGGCATCGTGGTGTTTTCCGTAAACAAGGAAACCAGACCTCACTACACTTCATTATTTCAAAATCGAAAGGTGCGAAAAGTGTATGAGGCTCTGGCGCCGGCACCATCACCCGATCAAGATCTTCGCTTTCCTTTGACTCGGCGCAGCAGGGTCGTCAGGGGCGAACCCTTCTTCCGCATGAAAGAAGCAACGGGGACCCCTAATACCGAAACCCTTATCGAGGTAAGCGAGCCCCGAGGAGATCAGAATCTTTACCAGTTAGTTCCGGTCACCGGAAAGAAGCATCAACTTCGAGTGCATCTCGCCGCGTTAGGCATTGCCATAGTTAATGACCCTCTTTACCCACACTTGAGCGTGAGATCTGACGATGATTTTTCCGCTCCACTGAAACTATTGGCGAAATCAATTTCATTTCGGGACCCGCTGACGGGTCATGACCACTTTTTCGAAAGCGACGGGAAATTGTGTTAACGATCAAACGAAGTCCGCGACGAGGAGGCTAAGGGATGAAAAGCGACCACAGGGTAGAGCGCGATCGAAGGCTGGGTGCAGCCACGTCAATAAGTGCCTTCTTAATGTTGCTGTTTGCCGCGCAGGCGACCACACCCGCTCTCTCTGCCGTGCCGCGCACGTCTGCTGCGAAGGTACGCCCCGGCATTGAGACCTTGCTCGCCAATGTACCTCGTTCGCTTAGGGGAAAACGGGTAGGGCTGATCACCAACCAAACAGCGACTGACCGGTCGCGGACCACGGACATCGACCTCATCGCGAAGCATAGGCATCTGAAGTTGGTCGCCCTGCTGGCGCCGGAGCACGGCATCAGAGGAACTACGGAGGCGGGCGAGAAGATCCTAGACGAAACCGATCCCGCAACGGGTGTTCCGATTTACTCGCTGTACAAATCTGAGGATCGCGGACCCACGCGGGAGATGCTGAAGGACGTCGACGTGTTGATCTACGACTTACAGGAGGTCGGAGGCCGAACCTGGACATACGTCTCAACAATGGCCCTGTCGATGCAAGCCGCCGCGAAAAAAGGAATTCCCTTCGTTGTCCTGGATCGTCCTAACCCTATTGGTGGGGAGATCGTCGAAGGTGCGCTGCTCGACCCCAAATTCAAATCGTTTGTGGGCATGTATCCAATCCCGGCGCGTCATGGAATGACTGTTGGTGAGCTGGCCACTCTCTTCAACCGGAAGTTTGGCATTGGTGCAAATCTCATAGTCGCGCGGGTTGAAAACTGGCGGCGCTCACAGTGGTTCGACGAAACAGGATTGCCATGGGTGAACCCGTCGCCCAATCTTCGTTCCCTCGCTGCGTTAACGAGCTACACCGGATCGGTCTACTTCGAAGGCACGAACCTGACCGAGGGCAGGGGCACCGAGCGACCATTCGAACAGATCGGAGCTCCCTGGCTGAACGCAACGGAAGTGGTCCGAGTCATGAACGAAAGGCAGCTACCCGGCGTCCGTTTCGAAGCTATCACAATGTCAGTGGCTCCGACGGCAGCCAAGCATAAGGGTCAGACGATCCCGGCAATCCGTTTCGCAGTCACTGACCGGCGTGTTTACCGGCCCGTGCGCACCTCTCTTCTTCTCATCGACGAGATCCGCAATCAACACCCGCGCGATTTCGCCTGGACGGGGAGCATCGATCGCCTGACGGGATCTGACAAAGTGAGGCTCGCCATCGAAGGCAGCCGGCTCACTGAGCTTCTGGAGGCGTGGGATCAAGAGGCCGCTAATTTCCGCGAAAGCCGCAAACCTTACCTGCTCTACGACTGATCTCTCGCAGTCTGTCTTGTAATGCGCGGAGACACGCTCGCGGAAAAGACTTAGGTCCTGGCGTATCTGTAAAAACAAAGAATGGACCAGCAACTTTCGCAGCTGGCCCATTTTGAGTGGGCTGCAAATTTACTCTGAAGCGACAACGTTTAATGGATGCTCTGCCCTTACCGGAGGTATTTGTTAAACCATTCAACCGTACGCGTCCATGCCAGTTTGGCAGCGGCTTCGTCATAACGCGGCGTCGTATCGTTATGGAAACCGTGCTGCTTGCCGTCGTACATATGCGACTCGTACACCTTGTTGTTGGCTTTGAGCGCTGCTTCGTAAGCTGCGATGCCGGCATTGACCCGCTCGTCGTTGCCTGCGTAATTAAACATTAGCGGTGCGGAAATTTTCGGAACGTCGTCTACGCCAGCCTGGCGGCCGTAGAACGCAACTCCGGCATTTAGATCCTTGCCCAGTCGCACCGCTAGTTGATTCACCATTCCCCCGCCGAAACAAAAACCCACCGCGCCAAGTTTGCCGTTGGAATCCTTCCGCGCTTTGAGCCACTTGGCTGCCGCAACGAAGTCTTCAGTCATCTTCTTTCCGTCCACCTGCCGAAAAGCTACAGCCCCCTTCTCGTCATTCCCCGGATAGCCGCCAACTGACGTTAGTCCGTCGGGTGCGAAAGCGATGAAATTGGCGAGCGCGAACCGTCGCGCAACGTCTTCAATGTAGGGATTGAGACCGCGATTCTCGTGAATAACGAGGACCACAGGATGCTTCTTCCCTTTTGCCGGACGCGTTAGATAACCTTTGATCGAGCCATTTCCCGCCGGAGATTGGACAACTTCATAGCCCACCTTGATTCGCTTATCATTCGCCGGCACCTGCTGCGCCCACGCGTAATTTGGAGTCAGGCTTTCGAAAATTGCCGCGACGGTCAGGCCGCCGACGGCAAACTTGCCGGCGCGGCCAAGGAAAGTGCGACGGTCTATGTCGCCGTGCTGGTATTCGTGAAATAGGTCTAGCAGCTCCTGCGGATAGTCGGATGCAACTTTACGTTCCATAAATTCTCCTCGCTTCATAGTGTCCGGTGACGAAAGAGTAGCATTCCCGCAGCCAGTAGTGCGACGTTGCCCGCGGCCCTCATTGCTATTCCTGTCAGCCGCAGTTGTGGTTTTGCACGTCCGGATTTTCACTGCGTGGTCAGATGCAGAAAGCCACGAAAGCGCTCCAGCTCAGCGGCGAGGGCGCTCTTGAATGCGCGTTCGCGCGGCCCTGATTTCACGTAACCAATTTCTGCATCGAGTTTGTCATTTCTTGCCGAGACATTGGCCCAACCGATCACACGATCGCGCCATAGCAAAGGCAAGGCGTAGTAGCCGTGTTGACGCAGTGCCACGGGCGTGTATGCCTCGAAGCGATACGACCAACCCCATAGCAATTCGAAACGCGTGCGGTCATGAACCAGAGGGTCAAACGGAGCGAGCAATCGGACCCGGTCCTGAGTTGACTCTGCGAGCCTCTCCAATGTCTTACCAGACCAAAACCAATCAATCCCATCCACCGAAGCATGCGATAACCTCCCTCTCGCCCGTTGTAACGCGGAGCGCAACTGGTCATGCCAGTGCGGCACCGCATATCGTAGTCGTCCCACGTAATACGAAAGACTCCTGCTCGGCAGCGGAGCATAGATCTGCACCACCGCATCCACCAGAGCATCGATTCGTTTATCTCGTTCGGCGGCGTCGACCGAGGATTTCGAAATGCAATCAGTCCCAAGATCCGGTATATCTCTTTGGCACGCTCGATAGATCCGGATCCCCTTCTCCCTGCGGGTCACGCGCAAAAGCCCGCGGTAATGCATTTCCTCCAATAGTTTTGTCGTCGCGTTGGAAGATCCACCCCAAAAATTTGTGACTCGCCCGTGGGCAAAATGTTCATCAACCTCGCGCGGGTGCGCTTCAACGCGTTCGCGCACAAACTCAAGCACCAATCTCTCGACCTCCGCGTCAAAAGCGTCAACGCGCGGCTTGGGCGCCAATTCCGTACGGGGATGCATTAGAGCCTGCAGTGTTCGCGTTACAAAGCCGTAATTGACGAAGACGTCTTCGTCGATATCGAGGGCCGGATAACGTAGTTCGAGATCGCCGGCGCGATAGTCTTTCACCCGTTGCCGCAGGATGAGATCCTGTGCGCGCGCGGGGGCTCGAATCGGATCGGCCTGCACAAAACCCATCCGCTGGATGGCGCGCTTGAGCGTAGTGGGCTGGGGGAAGTTACGCGCGACGGTAAACCGGCGCAGATCGTCGAGAGTCTTCATACTTGCCAGTTATTCCAATTCTTTGTACATAAACGTCGCGTCCACGAGCTTGGGCGTCAACGCGGCGCGCGCATATCGTGGAATAACTCCGGCGGTGTGGTAACCAAGTGAGGTATACAAATCCTCGGCGCTGCTGCCGGAGACAGTATCAAGCGTGAGCAGGGTCTTGCCCTCAGCTCGCGCGATATTCTCCAACGCAAGCATCAAAGCGCGCGCCATTCCCCGCCGACGAGCTTCGGGATGGACCAACAGTTTCAAAACCTCGGCCCGGTGGTGTTGATTGGGCGGCAGGTCGAGATTCAGCTGCGCCGTTCCCACTATCCGTTCATTTAACCGCGCCACCAAAACGCGGCGGGTGCCGGCGCGCATGCCAGGCAAAACCCTTTCAACCCAGAACGCGCGGGCCTCGGCGAGAGAGAATGGCGCAAAGAAATTTACTCCGGCCCCGCCAGCCACCGCCGCGTGCAACACTTCAGCCAGCCTATCCAGGTCGTCACCCGCGCGAGAATTCTCCCATTGCCACTCCTCAATTAGCAGGCCCGCTCGCGAATCTTTTGCCTCAGTCATCGTAAATGATTGTTCCTTAGACAAGTTTGCCTTAACGGCGCTTTTCGTTTGGGTTTGCGATCTGTGGGATTGCAAACCTACACAGCTAAGCACGCCAGGCGTTTCGAAAAGCACTCAAAGTAAACTAAATGATCAGGTCCTGGCATGGCGCAAAATCATCTCGCCGGGCTATTATCCGTAAACCAACTTAACAGGAGGATTTACCAATGCGTCGCACTTCCATATTCGTCTTGATTCTTTTTGTCCTCGCCATTCCCACGGCAAACTTTTCGCAGGATCCAAAACCGGCCGCTTCACCGATGGAGGTTTCTCGCGGAATTGAGGGCGGCGGCGTAGCGGTGCCGGGTTGGACCGGAAAGATTGACGCGAAAGAAGAAGCGGCCGGACTTACGCTCAATAGCGCCAGGTTTACGAAGGCCGGCGATGCTCTGAATGTAACCACCGGGCCGGCGGTCACTTACTGGAATCCCGTTAACAAAGCAACCGGCGATTACACCGTGAAAGCAACGTTTACCGAACCAAAGTATATGAACATTAATAGTCACCCGCATCCTTACGGGCTGGTAATAGCCGGAAATGATCTGGGAACTGAGCAGCAAAGTTATCTCTACTGCGCTGCCTACGGCAATGGGAATTTCATCGTACGCGGATTCGGCCCGGCGCCGTTCCAGATGAATGGTCCACGTGGCGCGGCGGATCCCGCGGTAAACAAGGCGGCCGGCAAAGGCGAACCCGTCTCACAGGAAATTGCAATTTCAGTAAAGGGTGACAAGGTGGAGTGTGCGATTAACAACAAGGTGGTGGCCAGCTACGACAAGGCCGCGCTCGTAACCGCCGGCAAACTCAAATCAACGGACGGGGTTTACGGGTTGCGTTTCGCCCATAACACCGAAGCGGTCGTCACCGGGCTCAAGCTGACTAAACCGTAGTGCTGTTTTCGCGAGGACTGAACGCTACCCGCAGATTACGCATATTAAAAACTATACAGTTGCCGGGTCGACTCACTTTTAACGACGCCGCTTAGTCTGGGTGATTGCGCCATCTGCGAATAGACGGACAAATTCACCGTGTATACGTTAGTTTTTTTTGAGTGCACCGGGCGGTCGGCGCACGTCAGGGAGTTGCTTCACAGTCCAGCCTTTGGTTTAGCATCGCCAGTTGATTTTCCCTGCCGAATCGAATACAGCCGATGCTCCGTTCGAATTAGCAAGCGCTCGCCCACGAGTGCGGGCGTTGCAAGCGTGAAGTCGTCAAGCGCGTTCACGTGCAGTAACTTGAACTCTTCACCCGCGCCCATCACAAACGTCTGCCCCTCTTCGCTCAAGGCGAAAAGCTTGCCGTTGTAGGCCCAGGGCGAAGTGGTGAAGGCCGATGCCGCTGGATCGATACGCGTTTTGTAAATTTGCTTGCCGGTCGTCGCGTCAAACCGGGTGAGAATGCCCGTCTCAGTGAGAGCATAAACCGCTCCGTCATAAGCGACGGACGACGGCAGATACGTGCCCGCTCGGGGCGCCGCCCAAACAACAAACTCGCTTGACGTCTGATCCTTTGCCAGGGAGATGTTACCGCTCGCGCCGGGACGAACGGCAAACAAGGGTCCTCCTCGTCCGCCGTTAATGTGAAGAAGTCCGCCGTATGCGAAAGGTGTCGGCACCGGCTGACCCGACATTCCAGCCATACGCCAGAGTTCCTTGCCGGCCAGGTCGTAACTAATTACTTCTCGCGGCCCCAACGCCACGATTTCGGTCCGCAGCGCGTGCCGCCAAACAAATGGCGTCACCCAGGCTGATCGCGCCGGCGCCCCCTTGGCCAATTCCCTGTTCGTGCGCCAAATCTGCTTTCCGGTTTTCTTATCGAAGGCCGCGATGTACTGCTGCTTCTCATTGTCGTTAACGATCACCACCAGATTGTCCGCGACTACCGGCGAACTCCCGGTTCCAAACTCCAGATAAATCGGATTCGCTTCGAGCGGCGTCGACCAAAGCTGTTTACCCTTCAGGTCAAAAGCCCACAATCCCATGTTGCCGATGTAAACGTAAACGTTCTTCCCGTCCGTCACCGGACTCTCTGAAGCAAAACTATTCTTGCGGTGACGTCCGCCCGGGGGCTGTCCGGTATAAAACTCTTTCTGCCACTCAATCTTGCCGCTCTTCAAATTCAGGCAATAGAGGAGGTAATGAAGCTTCACTTCCTTCGGCAGCTCTATGTCTCGCGCCATGACCCGTTCCATTATCTCTTTACTAGAGAGCCCCTGCTTTTGGAGCTCCGCGGCGTACTCGTTGCTATATTCTGTGCCCTTCTGCGGTGGCTTCGACGTTCCTTCGGTAGTGACGGAAGTCAGATAAACCTTGCCGCCGGTTACAATCGGCGACGACCAACCGCGCCCCGGTATTTCCGTCGACCACTCCACGTTTTCCGTCTTCGACCATTTGTCAGCCAAACGCGCGTTTGTGCCGACGGGATTTGACTCAGGCCCGCGAAACTGTGGCCACGACATGTCCTGTGCGCGAGCAACTGACGACACGGTCGACAGCACAAATATTGCGCTTACGACGAAAAGCTCTTGCCGCAAAACGGAAAAACGGAAAAGCTTACGATTTTTTTTAGTTTCAACGGAATTTGTCATTATTATTCTCTCGAATGTTTTGGTGTGTTTTGCCGGCAGAGTTTACGATTGAAACACGCATAAGTTTCAACTGACACGATATTTTCAACCACTCGCGGACACGTGGACGGTAGTCGGGGCTGCATTGGGACGTCAGGCCACGTCAGTATGGTCACGCTGAAAGCGTTCGCACTAACACCGTGGCCTATTTTTGATTGGCTGAATCGAATCAAGAATAGCCCGCTCGGGCGCCGACGCAAGTTTCATGTTCGAAATTATTTCGTCCTCGCGACCTGAAATGCACGCGGCCTTTTGTTCCTGATACGTTAGCTGCCGAGCAAGCGCTCGTTTTGCTCGGTAATGAAGGTTCATGAACTTCGCAAAGTCTACAACAGCCAAATGTGCCTTGGTACTCAACGGACACGCAGGGCTTACAATAAGTTTTACCTGAACATCAGGGCTGACGCTTTTGCTTCGCCAGTTCGGTGCGGAAGGCTTTTTCTCTATCCGCAACATACGCCGCATAACCCCGCGGGTCGATGAAAGCTGCCACGCCGCGTTTCCCCAGCTCCGAATACTTCGTTTCCAGATCAAAGTAGCTGCCGTGCGCGCCGAGAAAAATATCGCAGCGAAGCTCTTTTAGCACGTGAAACGTCTTTTCATAATCATCCACGATCCCACGATAAGTGGTGTTGTTGACTAACCTATAGCCGGGATTCACATTCGGGCTGCCGATAATTACCACGTTGTAGGTCTTTCCATTTTCCTGGACTTTCATGGTCCACGTCGTACAGCCTTTTGTATGTCCGGGGGTGATGCGCGCCGTAAGTACCGAGCCGCCGAGCTTCACTTCGTCCCCATCCTTCAAGACGCCGTCGACTTTCGTCGCCGGGTAGTGCGTGGATGGGTCGCTGGAGTAATGAAAGTCCGTCAAGCCACCGGATTCCACGGCCGCCACGTCCGCATCCATTACCAGATACTTTGCGCCAGTAAGTTTTTTGATGGCGGCACTGCCGGCGCTGTGGTCCCAGTGTGCATGGCTAATTAATAGAATCTTGATATCGCTAAAATTGAAGCCGAGTTTCTCCACACTCTTCTGGAGCAGCGGGACACTCTCTTCAAGGTCACTGTTAATGAGAATGTGACCGTCCGGCGTAGTGATGAGATAACTCGCCAAGCCCTTGCTGCCAACGTAGTAGAGATTGCCGGCGACTTTGAACGGCGGAAACGGTTCCGTCCAATCATTCGCCTGCGCATACGATCGCCAGTGATAGCCGATCGCGATGCTCGCAACGAGAGCGGCACCGGATAAAAGAATCCAGGGTGTGAATCGTTTGAATGTCATGGCTCGGTCAAAGCAAGGATGAAGTAAGGATGGCCGAGGGCGAAGATGTGCGTTTCATCCTTCTTCCCCCATCCTTCTTCCCTGTCATTTCATTCGATTGTACTTTTTCAACGCCGCTACCACGCGATCGCCGGGCAGACCAAAGACGCGGATGCCGTCAGCGCCGGTCATGGTTTGAGCGGCGAGCATAGCGTTAACAACCGCTTCTTCCGTCGCGTCAATTGTGGCTACAAACAACGGATCTATCCGATCGTTCGGTAACATTGTCAACGCAGGTGTGCCGTCAGGCTTCGCTGCATTCGCATTGGCAGTTGAGAAGGCGAGAAACAGATCCCCAGATTGGTTGCTCGCAAAGCTTCCCAACCGTCCCATCCCCAGACTCACGCGCCGCGCGATGCGATCCAGTTGATGAGGCAGGAGCGGCGCGTCGGTGGCGACGACAACAATGATCGAGCCACGACCTTCGTGCTCCCCGACACTGCCGTCGCTACGCGCGCCACGTCCGGTGGCTGGACAGGGACGCACGAATGAGGTCCATGGCCGGCTCAAAGGTTGCCGCAATACGGTACAGATTCCCAGGTCGGTGATCTCTGGAAGAATCGGCACCCCGAGGATTCGCAAATCGCCGCCGTAGTTACATTGCACCAGGACGCCCACCGTGTAGCCACCCTGCGTTGGGCTCAACACTCGGGAAGAAGTCCCAATGCCGCCTTTGAAAGAATTGCAGCCCATCCCCGTGCCACCGCCTACCGCACCTTCCTCGACGCGACCGGGCCTGGCGCGATCGAGTGCTTCAAAAGCATGGCTCGCTTTCACATGCTCGCCGTTGGCATCATTCAGAAAATCAAACGTCTCCGCGACGATTGGATAGGTAAAAACAAACTCGCGACCGTTCTTCGCTTGCCACTGAATGGCGGCGTCGCGGACGGTCCCCACACTGTGCGTTCCAGTCAGAAGGATCGGTCCTTCCATGAAACCGGATTCTTTGATCCAGTTAATGCCGGTCATGTCGCCATTGCCGTTCTGGTTGTAGGTCGCGGCGAACACCGGGTCCCAATTGCCGCGCGGGCGCGGAAGAATCGCCGTGACCCCGGTGCGAATCGGCCCCTTGCCGGGAATAATCTTGCCTTCGCCCTCGATGATCGTCACATGGCCCACAGCGATGCCGGCCACGTCAGTGATGGCATTCAATGGACCAGGTCTGCCGTGGAATGGAATTCCCAAATCCCGACCACGTGGCCGCGTCTGTGCGGGAGTGGAAATCGCCGTGGCTGCGACCAACGACACTATTGCGAGCGCTACGTGACCGGTAAACGGCTGTAAGCGCGAGGACGATATTTTGCTTCGTATGTTCATCGTTTGTTCTCCGGAAGGACGTCAGAAATGACTGCGCAGGATTCTAAACTATGAGTGAGTAACGCTGAAAGCGTGGCATGGTTAACGCTGCAAGCATTCGCACATGCCAGCCCAGGGTTGCGTTTCGCAACCCTGGGAAACGCGAACATTGTCATCAAGAGTACCCTGAAAGGGTTGCGTGCTCGGTCGCCAGGATCATGCGCCGCATCGCACCTCCTTCAGAGTTGCGACAGAATTTCTTTCGCATCTCATTGCCCAGGGTTTCAAGGCAAACCCTGGGCTGGAATTCGCCAACGCTTCCAGCGTTAACCGCTCACTGCTCACTGTTCACCAGAGATACGTTCAACGACCGGTGACACGCTCCGTCCGGCGCGCAATGTTTCCTCCTCACGGAGCGAAGAGTTTGACGGAACTTCTGTCGCTATAAACCTCTTACTCCTAACGGAGCGACTTGAAGTGTTGCCCAAAGGGAACCGGCAGGAGAGTGGGCCTACTTATCACTCCGAATCACATTCACATTTCGTGTTTGCTTTGATCACTTCCATCGCTTCAACCAACACGCGGCTGAGAGGTTTACCAAGATTGCGACCGACACTTGTATTCACCTGAACGGCGATCGCAATTTTCTGATCCGGGAAGTACATCATGTCTGTCATGTATCCCGGGAAGAAGCCGCTATGGCCGTATGACTTACCTGCCGAAGTCTGGCGAATGATTACCCCTAATCCGTATTTGCTTTGCGGCCCGAGCATCGGCGCAGCGATGCCGTCAATCACGTGGGGCAGAAGCTCAGGGGAATACGCCTTTCCCTCGTACATCATGCTGGCCCAACGGGCGAGATCTTCAGCGGTCGAAGCGTAACCACCACCCGTCCATTCAAACTGCGGATTAATTGTGAACTTGCCGTCGTGAATCATTTCGTCTTTGCCGCCAAATGGGTTGTTTGGCCCGGCGTAACCCTGGACCACGCCCTTAAGTCGCGGTCCATCCTGGGGAATGGTGTTGGTTAACTTGAGCGGTTTGAGTAATCGCTTGTTTGCTTCGTCGTAGAACTTTTTGCCGGTCACTTTTTCGATAATCATTCCAAGCACGATGTAATTCGTGTCGGAGTAGTCCCAGCCCTTGCCCGCTTCGAACGGCGCTTTCTCTCCGAGCAGATAGGCCACGAGCTCGGCCGGCTGCCAATGCTTTTCCGGATTCGCGGTCAGGTCTTTCGTAAACTGGTCCTTGAACTCATAACGCACGAGGCCACTTGAATGGTTCATCAACTGCCGGACGGTGATCTCTCTGGCATTGGGCAGGCGCGCGAACCAGGGCTCGCGGCCCAGGTACTTTTCGATCTTATCGTCGAGGCCAAGTTTGCCGTCCTTCACGAGCTGCAAAGCGGTGGCGGCGGCGAAGGTCTTGCCCACACTCCCGGCCAGCATCCGATCGGTTGGCTTCATCGGAATTTTCGTATCACGATCCGAAACTCCGACTGCGAGGCCCAGTGTTTCTCCATTTGACAGGACAACACCGAGAGTCGCTCCCGGAAAACTTCCGGATTTATGCCACTCATCCAGTTTGGATTGGAGCAGCGTCTTCAGTGCGGTCGTATTTGCCGGGGTCGGCGTCTGGCTGTAGACCGCACCGGCTGCGAGCAGACAGATGAACAGGACGAGGATTGTTTTGCGCATTGTTTAGTCCAACTAATCAGAAGTTTGTGTTGCGCGTCGATAATACAGCAGGAGCTGCCTGGAATTGTTAACAGTATTCGTTCGCGGACGTCTTATAAGTGGCGGCGCTTGAGACCGCAAAGAAAATGCAACCGGCATAGGGTGCGGGCGTTAACCTGAACAGTTTATTGCACCAGGGGAGAAATCATGCTGAAGATACAAGCCAGGAATCTGGGACCTGTGGCTGTCCTCCACCTCGAGGGCCAGGTTGTGAGTGGTGAAACCGAGGTGCTGCGTAATGTGGTGCGTTATCTTTCGACGCCGGCAAGTGTCGTGCGACTCGATCTGTCGGGCGTCACGACTATTGATGCCGGCGGTTTGGGCACGATTTTGGAGCTGCATCGACAGGCCGAAGCGAAGGGTATTCGTTTCGAACTGATGAACGTAAGCAAACGCATTCGCACGCTGCTGGAGATGACACGACTGGATTCGGTGTTTCGAATTGCTGCGGGCCTGGAATTCTTACCGCTGGTCGCAAGCACACAACGTGCGGCGGCGGCGTAGGACAAATAGCCGGAGTTCACAAAGGTTAGGTAGGCTCTTTTTGCGCCAAGGGGTTGTCGCGAAGAGTGCCAAATGAAGAAGGCCGCTGGTCATGAGCGGCCTTTTTCATTGGCAAGTGGTTTAGTTTGTTATTGACCAGCGACCGCGGCAACGTTCAGGTTGCTTTGCTTCGCCTGAAACTGCTTCCAGTAATCTTTCACAAAAGCTTTCTGTTTGCCGTGACCCATGCCGGCGCCAAAGTCGTATTGGTTCATCTCGCTCATTGCCTGCTCCAAAGTCCAGTTATCGTGGTTGAAGCGGTAAACAGCGCCCAACACGCCGGTGCGATGACGCCCGCCCGCGCAGTGTAGAAAAAACTTTCCAGTCGCCGGATCATCAACCACCTTCAGAAATTCATTCACCTGGTCCACGCTGGGATAACTCTTGTCGACCATCGGGATGTTGACATACCGCAGGCCCGCCGCTTCCACTGCCGGCTGTTCATACTCTCTGGAGTTGTCAGTGAGATCGATGATCGTTTGGATGCCAAGCGCAGCGAGCGCTTTGTAGTCTTCAGCTTTCGGCCGCGCGCCGCGGTAGAAGCGTTCATCCATCTGGCCGAAGTTTTTAATTTTGACATCGGGGAAACTGCTCTCTTTTGATTTGCCAAAGGAGAGCGCGGAGACTGCGAAAACTACTATTAATATTGCGACGATATTGCGGGAAGACTGCCAACCAAATCTCATTCTCAATTACTCCTTGTCGGTTCAAAATTAAGTGTCAACGAAATAGTAAGATTCGAGAACGAATTGGGTCGTTGTACAAATCTCGCGAGTCAATTTGGTGTACCTTTTCAAGGCGAGACTTTGAGGTTTCGGACGCCGTAAGATTGACTGTTTATTAAACGCGCAAGGTGGTGGAAATGGTGATTCGTTTTTGAGTGGTCTGGCGGGCGAGGGCGCCCGCTGTTCCATAAGAGGCAGAGCGGCTGTTCAGTTTTCGACGTCTGCTGGAGAGTAACTGCCAGGTCGCGATTGGCAAGATTATTAGCAAGGGCGCGAGCAGAACGAAACCGGAATGTTCCCAAAAATCTTCCGGTGTGTTGCCATTGCGGTAAATTACATTAACCAGGGGAATACCCAGGGCGGTTGCATAATAGATTACGAGGGGAAAGGAACAATTCCGTAGCACTCGAAAACGCCGCCCGGAGTCTGCTGAAACTCCTGCGGTTGCGTTCCGACGAGTTATCTTCTCAGCCATTACAAACAGCAGGAAGAGGAATCCGAAATAGATAAAAATGCCCTGAAGCCGATGAAGCTGGTTGCCACTCAACCCGGCAATTTCGAGTGGCGACTGCCGCAAATGTAACGCCGTGGCAATGCGAACGGTGTTCGCTAAGATGGTCGCAACAAAGGCGACTCCCGCGGCGGCTGGAATGAATTTCCAGGAAGCTAAAATTGACCGCGTACGGTCGCTGGCTGAAACGCCGTGATCACACCAGAGTTTTCCTAACGAAAGCATCAGGAAGGCAGTGATCAGAAAGTTAACCCCGGCGCACGAAGCAGCAATCACAAAAGTGCGATCGCTCGACATGTAACCCGCGTGCGACTCGAAATCAAAGCTCAAACCGGTTGCCAGCTCCACGATCAAAGTGGTGGGCGTCAGAATCCAACGGAGTTGGTTGACGTTCGCAGTCGAATAGTACTGCTTGAGCGCGAGCGCCATTGAGAATACGACCAACAGTTGAGCCGCGCGGTTCCAATTAGATTTAGCATTCATGTGAGTTGCTCACTAATCATTTCTCTGGGTTGGCTCTGCGTTCTCTGCGACTCGGCGGTGAAACCCCCCTGGATAAATCACCGCTGAGACGCAGAGTTCGCAGAGATTGCACTGAGAACATTTCCTTCTCTGCCCATTCAGTTATGCTAAAGGTGAAGGAGAGCGGCGAAGGTAAGTGCGAAGGATCATAAATAATCCAAACAGCAGCACCGCCGCGAACGTCCACACCAGCTCAGGCTCACTGCCGGCTTCAGTTCCCTGCCCGACTGCCAGATCGCTCACTCCCAGCGGCAACGGGTTCGGTTGTTTCACGTCTTTCGCGTTGCCCAACGGATTTCTGACCTCCTCGATCACGGCGATGAACGAAGTGTATTGAGTCAGCAAGCTGTACTTCAGACCGAGCGAAGTAATCTCCTTAACCTTCTCGGGTGAAATACTGCGCGCGCCGTAATCGGATAGCTCGGCGATGCGTGATCGCGCCCAGAGGTAAGGCAGCGCGCGGTTTCCCTCATTCGGCTGAACCCCGGCAACGTCCAGAGTGGACATGAAATCTCCCCGACCCGTCTTTCCCGTCAGCAACAGCGATCCCGCCAATGGTCCACGCCACTTGCCCCAGACGATGACCGGCCGTAGCGCCAACAGATCAGGAAGGCGCGCTGGATGCACATCGTAGATATCGAAACCCTGGGCGCGTACCTGAATATCCGCCATGACTGGGGTTTGAATGTATTCGCGAAATCGTTCGGCAATCGCAGGTCCCTCTTTTTCATCTGTCACGATAAAGGGCTCACCCATGCCGGCCTGTGCCACACCTTCGATCAGATAGCGGTTAACTGACGAGCCGATGCCAAAGGCGAACACGTTTGTCTCGTTGAGGTGCGCGCGAATGTAATCGAAAACACCCTGTTCACCGGAAATGTAACCGTCCGTCACGAGGACGACGCTACGCGAGATGTTGTTGTCTCGCGGTAGCCCCATTGCTGTTTGGACCGCAGGCAGAAGTTCGGTGCCCCCACTGCCGCGTTGCTGCTCAAGTAAACGAATTGCCAGCGCCATGTTTTCCTGACTCGCCTGAAGCGACTTGGGAGAAAGTACTGTTGAGTCGCCGGCAAACAAAACTACGTTGAAAAGATCGGTGGGTCGCAGGTTCGAGATTAAATCCGTTAACAACTTCTTTGAGACGTGCAGCGGGAATCCATTCATGGAACCTGAAACGTCCACTACGAAAACATACTCCCGAGCCGGAATATCCTCGGGCGCAACTCGCAATGGCGGTTGGGCCATGTAGAGGAAGAAATTTTCATCGGCGCCCTGGAACAGCAGCAAGCCGGAGGTGATCTGATTTCCCGCCAGCCGGTAGCGCAACACATAGTCCCGATTTCCCTGGAAGGCATCAGGCTCATCCATGTCGACTTGTGCCAGAGTTGAGTTGTGCCAGACGGGCGCAATCTTATGCGAAGTGCAGGTTAGATCCTGGATGGGAACACCGGCTGCAATCCTGGTTGAGATGTGGAGTGTGCTGGGCGGCTGTTTCCCCTGATGCAGGTAAGGCGTATTGACGAAGCCACGCGCTTGAGACGACGCCGACTGCTGCGGTGACGGGTAGCGCGGCCCAACCACCGTGGGATAAACCACTTCGTAAACTCCATCGGTAGGCACGAGCAGTTCGGTGTAACGCAACTCTATCTCGACTTGATCCTGGGGCATTATGTTTGCCAGGCTCATCGAGAACACGTTTGGCCGGTTTTGCTCCAGCAGAGACGCGCTCTTACCTTGCTCCTTCGCAGCCTCAAATTCCTTGCTCGCGACCTCGCGCTCTTTGATCTTCGCCACTACCACACGGTCGCCGATACGCATTCTCATGGCGTAGACTGCGGCGCGAGTTGAAGCCGGGAAAACGTAAGCGGCATTGATCGGACGCGAACCCTCATTGCGGTAGGTTTGCACTACCTTCACATCCGCAATAACGCCTGATACTGCGATGTCGACCCGCGTATCTTTGAGGGGCAAGTGGTCGACCGCGGGGTCGCCCTTCACCACAAAGTACGGCGCCAAACTCCGGTCATCAGGCGTCTGGGCGAAGCTGGGAATGGAAACAACTGCCAAGACAACAAGCGCCAGGCTTATGCTTCGCAGGGTGAGTTGGATGTTCATTAATCTGCTCCTAATTAGTTGAGGCCGGGCCTCTGGTTAAGTCAGGGCAGATCCTAGAACCGTTATTTTATTGGGGTAATGTTGCCTACCACAGGGAGGGCACGAACCAACCACACCCGGCGGAGGCGGCACCGTGGGAACCCACAGTTACGACCTGGGCGCCTCCCGCCCTGAGTTCGGAATCATTCAGTGAACCGGGAATATAGGACGCAAACTCCGCCGACTTGAGTGTCGACCCGAGTTCAAGCGATGGTGGGGGAGATCGAGGGAGCGCCTACTTTAAGAGTCGAGAGCAGCAGCTCTTCGGGCAGGGGCTTACCAAACAAATAGCCTTGTCCTTCGTCGCAACGCAGGAGTCGCAGAAATGTTTTCTGCTCCTCAGTTTCCACACCCTCGGCAATCACCTTGAGTTGAAGATTGTGAGCGAGGGTGATGATCGCCATCACGAGCGCAGCGTCCTTAGGATCGTTGGTGGCGCCGCTGACAAAGGAACGGTCCAACTTGACGGTGTCAATCGGCAACATTTTCAGATAACTAAGCGATGAGTAGCCAGTGCCAAAATCGTCGATAGCCAGGCGCACACCTAAGGCGCGAAGTTCATGCAACAAATCGGCGGCGGCATTCGCATTTTCCATGATCGACGTTTCCGTCAACTCAAGTTCGAGTCTACTCGGATCGAGGTGCGTTTCATCGAGAACTGCGACGATGCGACTGAGAAAATGTTTTTGCTGAAACTGCCGCGCCGAAATATTTACTGCCATGCGCAGCTGACCGTAGCCCGCTTTTTCCCACTGAAGCGTCTGGAGGCAAGCGCGCCGCAACACACTTTCCCCAATGTCGATGATCAATCCGGTTTCTTCGGCCAGGCTGATAAACCGGGCGGGCGGCAAGATGCCAAGCTCCGGATGACGCCAGCGCACCAGAGCTTCAACCCCAACCACTTGCTCAGTGGAAAGCGTAACCACCGGCTGGTAGTGAATAACGAATTCATCTCTCTCAATCGCTTCTCGCAAACTGGTTTCGAGAGTCAGTCGTTTGACCGCCATCGCATTCATGTCGGCAGCGTAGAATTGATAATCATTGCCTCCGCTCATGCGTGCGCGCTCGAGGGCAGCCGCCGCGTTTTTGAGGATCGTCACATTGTCTTCACCGTTGAAGGGAAAGACGCTGATACCGATGCTCGCGGTCACGTAAACGTCCTGCTCGTCCAGTCGAAACGCCGGCTTGAGTGCGTTGCTGATTGCGGTGGCTAGTTCAGCGGCGTCGGCGGCTTCTCCCAGGTCAGTCATCAGGATCGCAAACTGGTCGCCTTCGAAGCGCGCCACGGTGTCCGCCTCCCCAATACAATTTTGCAGGCGTAACGCTGCCTGGTTCAGAAGCACATCGCCGGAGGCATGGCCGAGGGTATCAGTGATCTGACGCAAACGATCGAGTGAGACCAGCAACACCGCCAACGGCTGCCTTTCGCGTTGCGCGATGACAATAGCTTGTGCTGTCCGATCAGCAAACAGGAATCGATTTGGCAGGTCTGTCAGCCGGTCGTGATAGGCAAGATGTTCTATTTCCGCGGTCCGCTGTTGCACCAGTTCCTCAAGGTGGTTTTCATACTGTCGTTTGCCGGCCAGCAAGCGGTGATGCTCCAGTCCGCGGTTGACTGCTGCTTGCACGTGGCGCAAGTCAAATGGCTTCGTGATGTAATCGAACGCGCCCACTCGCATTGCCTCGATTGCGGACTCAATCGACTGCTGGCCGCTAATCATGATCACTACAGTTTCCGGCCACTGATCGAGAATACGAGGGACCATGATCAATCCGCTGCTGTCACCCAGATCGATGTCGCTGACGACTAAATTAAATTCGTTAGCCCGCAAGATTTCGAGCGCTTCCTCGACTGAACCGGCGACTACACACTCCGAGTCAGTTTCCAGCAGCTCTTTGACGAGACTGCGAATAGACTCCTCATCGTCTACGATCAGGATCTTCGCGCGTGGTAAGAGGTTTTCGGTCATCCTTTTGTTTCCGCCTAAACTATCTGGGACTGATTTTGCGCCAATTGGTAAAGCAGGTTACGAGGATGCCAGACAATCCTCAGAAACGCCGTCCGGCAAAGTATGGTGAAACCATTTGCGCCAACCGAACGCAGCCACTCCGCGCCAAACGCAACCACTCAGGGCTGTTCAAGCTTTAAGCCGAGCGACGATCAAGAAGCAGCATATTGAAAAGTTGTAAGTTGCGATTCCGCTTCGAGCTGCCCACAAAGTTTGGGCCAGTGCCCGCCGATCTTGTAACAGCAACACATTGAAGTCAATCCGGAAAATTCCACCGCGGCACACCTTGACCAAAGAGTTATTGAAATCAGAAATTCGGGAATGCCGGCTTATGCCCGACTCCCAGGAAATTGAATCTGAACGCGAGGCAGCTAACGGCTACCGTGCAGATAAACATCAATCGCTTGTGGGAACCGGCTACGTCGATGCGGTGCACAGCCAATCGCAGGCGAGACCTCCTCTACGACGGCTCTGTCAACAATTCGACCAAAAAGCGGTTATGCAACCGGGCCCGGCTTCGATTCCTGCCTAATTCGAGACCGTGCCCTGGCATCCTGGAAATAATTTTCTCGGTATCAATCCTAGTAGTCAGAAACCGGGAACGGCGGAGCTTGCCACCCCAAGCCTCGCAAAAAGCTATCGTTAATTGAGCACCGTCGGCTTTGGCCGATAATTTGCAGTGTCAATTGATTGTTATTTAAGTCAGTGAAAAATCGTATCAGTCGAATACCTTTGTTGACGTTTTTCCCTGAGGCTGTACGTTTTTCTGACAAGAAACGAAAAAGGAAGGGTAATCAATGGGGACCTCTAACTTAATGTGCGGACTTAAGAACTCATTCAATAGTCGTTGGTGTGGCTTTTTAATCGGCGGTATCGGCGTTGGAGCCGCACTGTATTATTTACTTGGCATCCGGAATTCAGTCGATCGCGAAATCCAGGCGAGGCGACGGCAATTGGGCAACAACGTTGTTGATGATCGTGGCACCAATCAGGACATGGCTGCTCGAATACTAGTAAACCTTCGCGACCGTGCCTTTGCAGCGAGCGATGAACGGCTGGCGCTTGCCTTGGGTCGGCCAACCGAAGAAGTCGCAGCCTGGCAGGCCGGTCTCGAAATTATCGACGACGATGTCGTCATGAAAGCTCGCGGTATCGCGCTGCATCGAGGAGTCAGCGTCGAATAGCAGGAACTAACAGTGAGGGTTGTGGTTGAAAGATGTGGCCACTCAAAGCGCTCTTCGAACAGGACCCTGCCCTCTTTTATTACTGAACAGCGAGGAGAATTGAACGAAGTGGAAACCAGCGACACATGGAGACCTAACGAAAGGCCTGATGAGCCTCCGACAAGTCCCTACGATCCAGAAACACCTGCCAACGAGCCTATTCAGCCCGGCACGCCGCCAGATCAACCACCGTTACCGCCTGATGCTGAACCGCATCCGCCGGTGCGTGAGCCGGGAACGCCGATGCCCCAAATTGATCCGCCAACGCATTCCCCGGAGCGTTTGGTCTAAAGGTCACTGACCAACGGCCGCCGCTCGCTTTTCCATTTCTTCAGGCGTTACGTCTTCGATGTGGGTGGCGATGTGCCAGACGTGACCGAATGGATCGATCAAGCTGCCGCCGCGATCGCCGTAGAACTTGTCTTCCACCGGTCGGTCCGGCTTCGCGCCCGAACTGAGGGCCTGCGCGTAAACCCCATCTACGTCTTCTACGTATAGCAGCAAACTTACCGGCGATCCCCCCAGCGCAGCCGGGCTCTGGTGTCCCATTTCGGGAAACTCGTCGGCCAACATGATGGCTGAGTCGCCGATCTTTATCTCGGCGTGTCCTATTCGGCCGTCAGGTTGGGCCATCCGAAAGAGTTCCGTAGCTCCAAACGCCTTCCGGTAAAACTCAATCGCTTCAGCGGCTCCTTTTATAATCAAGTAGGGCGTAATCGAGTGATAGCCTTCGGGAATGGGTTTCACTTCACTTGTCATGTTGTCTCCTTTCATCCCGTCTCATTTATTTCCTTCCCAGTTACTGATTGCCGACGCCGAAGAAGTTCGCTGCTAACGCCGGACGCTTTCCATAATCATCTGGGGTTCGACGCTCTCGACGTTAGGTAACTTCACCAGACCGTCAATACCGTTCAGGGCAGCGTCTATCGCTCCGGATCGCGCCCTCAGCCATGCGGCGTTTGGCGCATAGGCCAAACGCTCAACCACTTCATAGCCGGCATTAGCAAACTCTTTATTCGAGTCGTTGACATCCATTCCGTCAGCGAGCCTGACAAAGATTAGCCCGGTCGGTACGGCGAGCGTGCCGCCCGTCGTCAAGGTATAAACTGCACTCAGTCTTTCATCTGCTTCTGCTACGACCGAAGGCGCTTGGCCTTTGAATATTGCCACCTTGCCCTCGTCGAGTAGATGCTCCGCACCCGGAACAGCAGCTTGGGATTGTTGTCGATGGACCGCATAACGATCAGGCATCAGTGAATAAACCACAGCTTCCAACTTTGATCCGGCGGCAAGTTTCCTCGGGAATTTAGCGAGAGCATCCATGTTTTACCAGACTCAGCGTAGTTAGCGACGCGATCTCAAACTGCCTAAGCTATCCGTGGTGGCTTCACCTTACCACTAAACTCATCGGACCCCGCACGGCTCGCCGTGAAATGAATTACGGTTTGGCCTCATAGAAAATTAGGGAACCTGGAAAAGTTTGACAAGCGCGCTCCTCCCGTCTTAGAGTGCGCCGCCTCGGCTACCACTTTTCACAACCGCGCGAGCTCACCCGGGGTTAACTCGATGATGCCTTTTCGCAGATACCTCGATGCAGAATCCAGGATTCTCCTGCAACCCGTTCAACCATACCGCGCCCTGATTCCACCATCTGTCAATCCTTTCCAACTATGCATACCTCGGAGGTTACACCATGTACTCGTTTAGATATGGAGGCAAAAACGGCAAGCGACATTCACTCACTACGAGCAACGAACATGTCGTAGTGCGCACCAACAGCCGGAGCGTTCTCGCCGACGCGAGACCCTTTGAAGTTTCGGCGTTATCAAGCAAGGCCAGAGACGTTTTGGACCACTTTGAATTGGCTGCCAGGTTTCGAGAGGCGGGCGTGGAAATTCTGCGCACCAAAGTCTCTCGCGGCAGCAAGTCCCTACGCGACAAGGCCAGGTCCATATTGAAGACCGAACCGGAGATCGAGTTTGCGGGGCGGGTGCTGATCACCCAACAAGCAGGTAAACCAGTCCTTTACACCGAAAACTTCTTCGTCAAATTTGATGGTGAACAGAGTGCGACTGCGTGTCGGAAGATCCTCAAGAGTTACAAGCTGGAAATTAAGCGGGAGCTCGAGTATGCGCGTAATGCCTACTTCGTCGCCGCCCCGGAAGATACCGGGCTGGTGATCTTCGACATTGCCGAGCAGCTGCTACAGGAGCCATCGGTGGAGCTCTGCCATCCGGAGTTGATTCGCGAATCGCGCCAGCGCTCGGCATTCCCGCAGCAATGGCATCTGAAGAAGGCTACCATTAACGGCAACACCGTGGACGCTCACGCCGTCGTTGAGGCTGCCTGGGTTTTGAGCGAAGGCCAGGGCGCAACCATTGCGATCATCGACGATGGCGTAGATATGGACCATCAGGAATTTCAGTCTGCGGGAAAGATAATTGCTCCTCGAGACGTAACGCGGAAAACCAACGATCCCCGACCCGGCAACGGCGACAATCATGGCACCGCCTGCGCGGGCGTAGCTTGTGGTAACGGAACGTTTGGCGCCTCCGGCGTGGCGCCCAAAGCGCGGCTGTTACCAATTCGCCTGGCTTCAGTGCTTGGATCGCAGGCTGAAGCGGATGCCTTTGTTTGGGCTGCCCAAAATGGGGCGGATGTAATTTCGTGCAGCTGGGGTCCGCCGGATGGCGTTTGGTTTGACGCCTCGGACCCGGTCCACAATCAGTCCGTGCCCCTTCCTGACAGCACCCGATTGGCTATGGACTTCGCCACCACTCAAGGCCGCAACGGCAAGGGGTGCGTGATTTTGTTTGCGGCGGGCAATGGTAACGAAAGCGTCGACAACGATGGTTATGCAAGTTACGGCAAAGTCACCGCAGTGGCGGCTTGTAACGATAAAGGCAAGAAGAGTGCATACAGCGATTTCGGCGGCGCGGTGTGGTGTGCCTTCCCCAGCAATCACGGCAACCCGTCGTTGACCCCGGGTATCTGGACCACTGACCGTAGTGGCCCGGTCGGGTATAACAGCGGCAACCCGCTCAAGGGCGATGCCGCTGGACATTACACAAACTCTTTCGGCGGAACTTCAAGCGCGTGCCCAGGCGCCGCCGGTGTTGCCGCCCTGATCATCGCCCGCAATCCGAGTCTGCGTTGGGATCAGGTCAGAGACATCATCAAGCAGTCATGCGACAAAATCGATACGGCCGGGGGAAACTACAACGCTAATGGCCGCAGTCCCTTGTATGGATTCGGAAGGGTCAATGCGAAGAAGGCCGTTGAACTGGCGCTTCCCCCGCAACCGGATCCTATTGCTATTCGCAAAATAATCCAGGATGTCGCGATCAAGGATCTGCAAACGTCGAAGCTGGATCTGGCCGTGGCAGACACGAAACCGCTTCAGTCAATCAAGGTCTCGGTAGACATTGAACACACTTACATCGGCGATCTAATTGTCCGGATCAAGCCGCCGGCGGCAACCGGTGTGAACGCGATTACCCTTCACAACCGGGAGGATGGAGCGGTCGACAACATCAAGAAGACCTATGACGACGTTAACTCGCCGGGACTGGTCGCGCTGAAAGGCAAGAGCCCGCAAGGAACCTGGACGTTGATCGTAGAGGATAAAGAGAAACAGGACACGGGACGCATTCGCAGCTTCACTCTTGAAATGAAGCTTTAACCGTTTAACCGCATCGAATTGTCGAAGGCCCTCGCCGGTATCCAGCGCGGGCCTTCTGCATTTAGAGTGGCACTGACTCAGGTCTCTGCGTTAACCCGGACGGCCGCTGCGACTCTGCGGTGAGGAAATTGATTAGCCGGCGGAGGCATTCCGCCTGGTGTCAGTTAGCCGACCGTAGTCCGGATTGAGATAAACCAGGCGTCCCCCGACAATTGTTGCCACTGCGGCGCCGGTCATGGTCCGCCCGTCAAACGGCGTGTTGCGACTTTTCGATTGTGAGCCCTTAACATCGAAAGTCCATTCACGCGCCGGATCCAGAATTGTGATGTCGGCGTGTGCGTTTTTCGCCAAAGTGCCGCGGTTTTCCAACGCAAATATTCGCGCGGGGTTGGTTGAACACAATTCGACCAGCCGCCCCAGATCAATCAATCCCTTTTCAACTAACTCAAACGCGAGCCCAATCGCAGACTCGAGTCCAATGATTCCGAAGGGCGCCTGATCGAATTCCAGTGCCTTCTCATCGGCGTGATGCGGTGCGTGGTCGGTTGCAATCGCGTCAATAGTGCCGTCTTTCAGTCCGTCCAACAGGGCGTCGACGTGATCGCGATTCCGCAGGGGCGGACTCATCTTCGTGTTGGTGTTGTAGTCCTCCACGGCATCGTCCGATAAAGTCCAATGATGGGGAGCAACCTCGCAAGTAACCCGGATTCCCTGTTCCTTCGCACGTCGCACGGCCGCTACAGCGCCCCGCGTCGAAACGTGGGCGATGTGCACTGAAGCGCCGGTCAGTTTAGCCAGTACGCAGTCGCGAATCACATGCACGTCTTCGGCTGCGGCCGGCATTCCCTTCAGACCCAACAGGAGGGACCAATGGCCTTCGTGCATCACGCCGCCCGCACTGAGAGACTCATCCTGCGCGTGATCGACGACCGTCAAATCAAAGCCGCGAGCATATTCCATGGCCCGCCTCATCATGCCCGCATTGCTCACCGGACGGCCGTCATCGGAAACCGCGACGATACCCGCCTTCTTCATCTCTCCCATCTCGGCAAGTTCTTTGCCTGCGCTTCCCTTGGTAAGCGCACCTACCGGCATTATGTTGGCAAGTTGGGCGCGCTGACCTTGCTCGATGATAAAGCGGGTGACGGCGGGGCTGTCGTTTACCGGGTCGGTATTGGGCATAGCGCAGACAGTGGTCCATCCGCCGGCTACCGCAGCCGCCGCTCCGCTGGCAATAGTTTCTTTGTATTCGGCGCCAGGCTCGCGAAGATGTGTGTGAAGATCGATGAACCCGGGAGCCACCACTAGTCCGGTTGCGTCAAACACTTCGATTCCTGCCGGAAACTGCTCTCCGCGATCAAGCAAGCCCGTGATTCGTCCATTTTCCAGCAGGATGTTTTTACCGCCATTGATGCCCTGCGTTGGATCAATGACATATCCGTTGGCGATCAGGATTTTCATCCCATTTTCTTCCCTTGCGCTTTATCGTGTGAGTCCTCTACTGCCGAAAACTTTTCTACTTCACCTTCAGCACGACCAACCCCCGCAATTAAATACAATACCGCCATCCGCACCGCCACCCCATTTGCCACCTGATCAAGGATCAACGAGCTGCTTCCATCGGCAACTTCCGACGCGATCTCAATGCCGCGATTCATGGGACCGGGATGCATAACTATGGCGTCGGGAGCCGCGCGTTCAAGGTGTTGCCGGCGCAATCCGTAGTGGACGGCATATTCGCGCATCGACGGAAAGAACGCGCTGTCCTGACGTTCACGCTGAATCCGTAGAACCATAACTACGTCCGCACCTTCAATTGCGTCTTCGATTCGTTTCTCAATTCGCAATCCGGCTTCGACAAAGCCATTAAACTCATCCGGCACCATAGTACCCGGCCCGGCGACGGAAACAGTCGCACCCATTTTGGTCAGCAGGTGAATGTTTGAGCGAGCGACTCGCGAATGAAGCACATCGCCAATGATCGCGACCTTCAGACCTTCAATGCGGCCCTTGTGTTCGCGGATAGTCAGGGCATCAAGTAGCGCCTGAGTGGGATGTTCGTGAGAACCGTCGCCGGCGTTCACAATTGGTGAGCTACCCATCCGCGCCAGTTGCTGAGGTGCGCCGGCCATCGAGTGTCGCACCACAATGCAATCGGGTGACATGGCCTCCAGGTTGCGGGCCGTGTCGCTAAGAGTTTCTCCTTTACTGACGCTCGAAGTGGACACACTGACGTTTACTGCGTCGGCGGAGAGTCGTTTAGCGGCAATTTCAAAAGAAGTCCTGGTTCGGGTTGAGGGCTCGAAAAAGAGATTGATAACTGTGCGGCCTCGCAGCGCGGGAACTTTCTTAATATCTCTTTTGGAAATCTCCCGAAACGTCTCGGCAGTATCGAGAAGGTGGGCGATCTCACCCGGTTCGAGTTCGCGAATACCCAGCAGATGTTTGCGTGTAAAATTCACAGTCAGTGGTCAGTTGTGACGGCTCATTGCTCCACAAAAAAGCGGCCATTGCTGGCCGCTGTTGTTCAAGTCGTCTCTTCGGGTGGTCGTTCCACAATCACGACCGCTTCCTCTTCGTCGAAGTCCTGAAGCATCACCTTGATGATCTCGCTTTTCTTGGTCGGCACCAGCTTCCCAATGTAATCGGCCTGTATCGGCAGTTCGCGGTGTTCCTTGCCGCGGTCGATCAAAACGGCCAGCTGCACGCGCCGGGGACGTCCAAAATCTATGAGCTGATCGAGCGCGGCCCGAATCGTGCGCCCGGTATAAAGCACGTCGTCAATCAAAACAATATTGCGGCTTTCAATATCGCCAGGCAGCTCAGTGCGGTTTACGATTGGCTTTGCCCCAACGGTAGAAAGATCGTCACGATAGAGAGTGATATCCACCACCCCAACCGGTGGCCGGTCGCCTTCGAGATCGGCAATTTTGTCCGCCATGCGCTCGGCCAGCGGCACACCTCGTCTGCGAATCCCCACCAGGTAGAGATCGCCGGCGCCGTGATTCTCTTCGACGATTTCCGAGGCCAGACGAGCCAACGCGCGATTGATGCGCGGGCCATCCATGATGCGTGCTTTCTCGATGAAATCCATTTCGCGGGATACTAACAAGAACGAGTAGGCGTGACAAGTTTCGTTCAACCGATGACCGCGCACCGCGGCTGGATCATCTCGCGGCTTCGACTCGTTTCACTGGACACCATTCCAAACGAAGCCCCTTTCTGCGTTGTCTCCAAACTATGATCCGACAAGGAGCAGAAAGCTTAGTTGCGGCAAAAGCTTTGGGCCATACTTCTTTCCGTTGGAGGCAATGGCTTAAAGCGATAGAATCAAATGCGCTATTGTGTTAATCGTAAGTCAATACTTTCCCTGTGATCAGTTTATATCGCTCATTGCTGCGACCGCTTCTCTTCCGCCTGCCTCCCGAGGCGGCCCATCAGCTGGCGCTCAAATCGCTGGCACTCGCGCCGGGTCTCACCAGCAACCTGTTAAAAGATCGTTACAAGAGAAAGCCTTTCGGCAAGCTACGGCGTTTTGGTTTGACTTTCGATAACCCAGTCGGACTCGCCGCTGGATTTGATAAGGATGGCACCGCTCTCAACTCACTGGCGGCGCTCGGATTCGGTTTTATTGAGGCGGGGACAGTAACTTTTCACGCCCAACCGGGTAACGAACATCCGCGCCTCTTCCGCCTTCCGACTGACAAAGCCCTGATTAACCGCGCTGGTTTTAATAATGAGGGGGCCGCCGCTTTCGCCCGACGCATGAATGGCCACAAGCCGGATTGCGTGCTGGGTGTCAGCATCGGAAAAAGCAAAGTCGCCCCACTGGAAACCGCAATTGCTGACTACCTCAACAGCTTTGAACTCGTATACGCTTGTGCTGATTACATTGCTGTCAACGTTAGCTCGCCAAACACTCCTCGCCTGCGTGAGTTGCAGGAGGCCGAGCAGCTGAATGGTCTTTTGCAAGCGCTGCAGAAGCGAAACAAGGAATTAGCCACCGAACATTCCCGCAGTGTTGAGATGCCCATTCTCGTGAAACTGTCACCAGACTTGTCTGATCAAGAACTGGCAGATATCGTGGCTGTGGCCCAGCAGAATAACGTGTCCGGACTGATCGCCACGAACACCACCATCGCTCGCGAAGGTTTGCAGACCGGCGCGGCGGCATTGCAATCGATCGGCGCGGGCGGATTGAGTGGCGCGCCACTCCGACAGCGGTCAACGAGAGTCATTGCCAGACTCTACCGCATTACAAATGGCGCCCTGCCGCTGATTGGTGCCGGAGGGATCTTTAACGCGCAGGATGCGTGGGAAAAGATCAGCGCCGGCGCAAGTTTGGTCCAAATCTACACCGGCCTAATTTATGAAGGTCCTTCGATCGCGCGGGCGGTCAATGACGGACTGCGGAAAATTATCTCAGACGAAGGTTTTGTCTCGCTCGATGAGGCGGTAGGATGTCGCGCGCAAGATCTGGCCTGATAGACTTCATCAGATGAACTCAAACAAACTCATCGTGGCCCTCGATGTAGACTCTGCCACCAAAGCGCGGGGAATGGTAGACGCGCTGCGCGGCGTAGTGGGCATGTTCAAGATCGGCTCGCAACTGTTCACCGCGGCCGGACCTGAGCTGGTGCGCGAAATTGTTCAAACGGGAGAACGCGTTTTTCTCGATCTCAAATTCCATGACATTCCGAACACGGTTGCGGCTGCGGGTATCGAGGCCACCCGACTCGGCGTCTCGATCTTCAATGTCCACGCCGCGGGTGGTGCCGAGATGATGCGACGCACAGTTGAGGCTGTTGACGAATGCGCAGGCAGAGAGGGTCTTGCCAGACCAAAAGTGATCGCGGTGACGGTCCTTACCAGCTCAAATCAAACGACCCTCAGCGAGATTGGATTCAACCATGGGCCCGAACAGAGCGTTCGTCGCCTTGCATTGCTGGCTGAGTCTTCAGGAATGAATGGCGTGGTCGCTTCAGCCAATGAACTCAGACTGATACGTGCGGCAATTGAGAATCCTGAATTCATTATCATAACGCCGGGAGTTAGACCCGCAGGTGCGCCGGTTGGCGACCAGAAGCGCGTTACGACGCCACGCCAGGCGATTAATGACGGGGCGGATTACCTCGTGGTGGGCCGCCCAATTTTGTCAGCGCCAGATCCGGCTCGCGCCGCCCAGCAGATCGTAGACGAGATGCAAAGTCACTGCTGAAAACATTACGTGAATAGAAGGAACTGGGCCGACAAACACGCGTTTACAGTTTAGCGCTCAGACGCCGCGATTTGGTTTAATGCCGTTTTGAACTATCATTCAAGGGTGACCCAAAGGTTGAAAATCAGAGCTGCCGGCAATTTTCTTGTTCTCATTTTAGGTTCCGTCGGGCTGTTTGGAACTCTCACCGCGGTTTCTTCCTCCGCTCAGGACACTACATCCGCTTCGCTCGCGTTTTCGTCATCACATTACCGCGTCGGCGAGCGTCTGACCTACAACGTTTCCTATTCGAATTTTATCAGCGCCGGCCACGTCGAACTCCTGGTCGCCGGGCGCGGCACATTCTTCGGACGCGAAGGAATACAGTTAAAGGGCCACGTCGAAACGACGGGCACGGTAAACGCCGCTCTGCTCGCCTTGAACAACGACTACATTACTTACGTCGATCCAAATACCGGGCTGCCGTTTCATGCCCAGCAATTTGTGCGCGAGGCCTCGCGCACTTCGGACGTCTCGGCTGACTTTAACCAACCCGCTGGAACATCGCCGCAGGCACCGAGCCGCGTTGGTGCGTTTCCTGGGACTTACGACTTGCTCTCGTTGGTTTATCGGGTCAGAACTTTGCCACTTAAGGAAAATTCTACCTACTACCTAAGCGCGCGCATAGATAATAGTGATTATCAGGTCGAGATAAAGGTCAGAGGTCAGGAAGTGGTGAAAACGAATGTGGGCTCGTTTAGCGCACTGATTTCGCGAATCACATTAAAGAATAGTGGCCGGAATTTTACCATCCAGGCGTATTTCAGTGGCGACGAGCGCCACGTTCCTGTACTGGTAACAGCTAAATACGCTGCTGGAGCGATCAGGGCTGAATTGGCTGCTTCCGAATTTATCGCCACCCCATCGTTGCCGCCACCCAGCCCGACTCCGTTGGCAGCAAATCCAACTGTTCCGAGTGTGCCCATAGCAATTCCCTCTCAACCTTCGACCCCCAATGATGGTGCGCTGACTAATTTGCCCTTCAAGGTGGGTGAACAGCTGAATTATCAGGTTTATCTTCCGAGTATCGTGCAACCGGTTGCGACCGCGGCATTTCAGGTGCGCGCTCGATCGAAATATTTTGATAAGGATGGCTTGTTGTTCACCGTCACCGCCCAAACGACCAATGCCCTCCAACATCTCTTTTTCGCCACCGACACGATCAGTTCTTACGTGAATCCAAAAACGCTACTCCCTTTTCAAACTGATATGAACCTGATTGAGGGAAGGCGCCGGCTCAATACGAAGCTCACCATTAATCAGGACTACGGGACCGCAATCACGGATAAGAACGTCAAAATTGAAATTCCGGTTGGGACCCATGATTACCTGTCGTTCTTCTATGCCCTGCGCACCTTCAACCTGAACCCTCCGCGCCGGAATGCCGTTTCGATTCTGGTGGAAAACAAACCGAAGACGCTTTTCATTAGCGCCTTGAAACGCGAAACAATTCAACTCGGCTCGCAAAGCGTTCCCGCGATTCAAATCTCACTCACGACTGACGACGCACAAAGCGATAAATTTCAGCTGCGAGCATGGATCAGCGACGATGAACGGACGACTGCCATTGCGACTGACCGCGCAAACTGAACTTGGGATAATCCGAGCTGACCTCGCGATTCTTCCCACCAAATAATTCGCAGCCTCTTTCAGCTCCAAAGTTCAGGCTGCAAACATGAAATTGAAAACTGTTTTCAATTAGGCTATAATCCGGAACCTCCGGAGGCACCTGCGTCTCCGGCAGATCAATCAGCTCAATTAGCATTTGTGTTCAAAGATTTCAAAGGTTTTGCCATGCTTAATTCTTTCATCATCGTGCTGCGCGAAGGTTTTGAGTCGTTTCTGCTTGTGGCCGTGATTCTCGTCGTACCTGCGCAAGTCGGGTCAGACCTGGCTCAATCCCAGCGTCTATCTCGCATTGGCCGTCGGACTTTCAGTCAGCGCCGGCACTTGGATACCTGCTTGCCACTGGGATTGAGACGACCACATTGCAGCAGATTTTTGGTGAAAGCATTGGTGGGGCAGCGGGACAATTCTTCGGCAACGAGGCGCTGCGCGAGGGCGTTCTCGGTTTGATAGCAATGGTGATGGTTGGGACTCTCGTTGTCCATATGTGGCGCACGGGTCCGAAACTGCGTGCCCGCATGCATGAGAAGCTCGGCCAGTTCTCTTCCCGCAAGTCCGGATGGGCGGCGATGGTTGGCGTATTCCTATTTACGTTCCTGATGATCACACGCGAGGGAATGGAAACCGCTTTGATGCTAATGCAGGTGCGCGACTCGCAATTGGTGACTGGCGCGCTGCTGGGACTAGCCGCCACGTTGCTGTTTGCCTGGGCCTGGACCCGTTTTAGTCACCTGATTAACTTGAAGCGATTTTTCCAGGTCACCGGTATTTTTCTGCTGTTGTTCATGGTTCAGGTCGGCATTTATTCGTTCCACGAATTCTCAGAGGCCGGCCTGCTTCCAAACAGCGAAGCCATTCACACCGCCACTGAGAAGTTCTCGCCTGATGGACTCTATGGCAAGTGGTTTTCGCTCGGGATGGTTGGCGTCTGCGCCGTCTGGCTATTCGTTGGTTGGGTTAAGGATCGACTGAAACCAACTTACCCTGGCAGCGTCACCGTCGGACAAACTTAAGCGGAGAATGTGTCGGCAAAAAAAGGCGAGGCCAACGCGGCCCCGCCTTTTTGCGTTCTAGGCAAGACCTAACTTACTTGCCGTTGTTCGTGTAGCTCACGCAATCCCCCTGGTTCTTGAACGGAGTTCCGTTAGCGCGAAAGCGCGTCTGCCAGCCGCCATTCTTGCACTGGTCCTTGTTAGTGGCTATCGGGCAGGAGACGCCAGGGGTATTCGGACAAGCATCGCAGGCATCGCCAACGCCGTCACCGTCCGCATCTGCCTGGCCGGGATTCGCTACAGTCGGGCAGTTATCAACATTGTCGCACACCCCGTCGGCGTCGCCGTCACTGCACGCTTCGCAAGCGTCGCCGATTCCGTCGTTATCCGTATCCGCTTGATCCGGATTAGCCGTGGTCGGACAGTTGTCGATGGCGTCAGCAATACCGTCGGCATCAGTATCTGACGGAGGGGTAAGTTCGAAGCTCGTATAGAAGGAACCAACGACGGTGTTGTTGGCGGAGGAGTTGCGCACCACCAAGCTCACGTCGTCGTAATAGAAGCCGTTGAAAGCAAGAGTATCCGCTGACGTGTTCGCGAACTTGAGACTCGCGCCCGGCGTGTAGGGGAATCCATTGCATTCGCGCCAGAGGTGCATCCAACTAACCTCGTCGGCAATTATTTCGCCGGGGGTCCCCTCATCTATGACGTAGCGGGTAACGTCCAGCGAGAGATCCTCGTGGTATTGCGTGGTCATTTTCACGGTGTGCCAATCCCCAGCGGATACAGTGGCAATATTCACCGATCCGAAGCCAGCACATCCGGGACTTGACGTGAAGGTGCTCATCGCCAATCTGACGCCCGCCGGTTCGTTCAAGAGCGCAATTTGGCTTGCGGTGCGCTCGGTTCGAGGCTCTGATCCCAAATAGAAGGTCTGGGTGGAGCCATCGCCCGGCGTGACGGCCTTGAACGCGAACTTCACGACCGCAATGTCGCCTGGGGAGCCCGAACTCGGACGTCCGACCGAGGCCACTTGCGGTGAGAATGGCGTACCGCAACCGGGGCTGCCGTAACCACGTCCGTATCGCCATGATTGCGATCCGCTGAAAGCCTCAGCGATCGTAACTGACTCGTCACCCGCATCGTTGTTAGCGAAGATCAGGCAAGGAACTCCGCCATTCCACCCATTTTGCCCATCGAGACTTGTCGCTGTGTATTGGGCCTGGGCGGTAACGGAAATTGTGAGCAACAACATGGCGCTCACCAAACTGACAACCAGTTTCGGTAAAATTCTGTTCTTGATGGTTTTCGGGTTCATAATGTCTCCTTGGTCAGAACTGAGTGGGAGGTCGAGGTTCGACCGACTTGCTGGCGAGACATACTTCAACGCCAGGGGGGGTTAAGCAGAATTCTAATCGCGAGGAGTGGGAAACGCAGAAGCGAAGCTGGGCAAGTCCAGAGGCTTGTCGTTCCAGTACCACACGCTACCATCCGGGGTCCGCACCCTATCCGGCGGTGTGCAAAACTGCAATCTGTGAAACGCGCGTACTCTATGCGAATGCGTACGCGTTGTCAAAACGTGAGCGGTCAGCCAAAGACCCACATGGATGGGACGAGTCCACCCGAAAATTAACTAGTGACGAAGGGTGTGCCATAGACCAAGCTGTGAGGTTTCAGATTAGGACACTACCCTTTGGGGTTAGTGAACTGGCGAACCAGCTCGCGTTTGAGGAGTTTTCCGGTAGGGCCTTTGGGAATGTCGCAAACGAAACGCATGGTCTTTGGGCACTTGAAATCGGCCAAATGTTCTTTGCAATAGGAGATCAATTCCTCTTCGCTGGTTTTCATTCCCTCTCTTAAAACGATGAAGGCAGCGACTTCTTCGCCGTACAACGAATCGGGAATGCCGATCGTGGCGGCGGCCAATACCGCCGGGTGTTGGTAAAGAACTTCGTCTATCTCGCGCGGATAGATATTTTCCCCACCTCGAATAATCATGTCGCTCTTACGATCCACGATGAAGAAAAAGCCATCTGCATCGCGATAACCGACGTCTCCCGTGTGAAACCAACCGTCACGAAAAGCAGTCTTGTTCGCTTCCGGGTTTTTGTAGTAACCCTTCAAAATGTTCTCGCCGCGCAACACAATCTCGCCCAGCTCGCCGGCCGCCACTTCCCTGCCCTCTTCATCGACAACTTTCATTTCGTTGCCGATGGCCATGCCACACGAGCCGGGACGACGGCGAGAATTCGGGGGGTTAAAAGTCGAACGGCAGGTCGATTCAGAAAGTCCATAACCTTCAATGACCAGACACTTGAAAGTTTGCTCGAAACGTTGCATCACTTCCGCCGGCACCGGTGCGGAACCACACATGGCGAAACGCAGCTGATCGGTTTTCAGGCCGGCGGGAATCCCATCGGGGTATTTGGTCAACAACATCGACAACATCGTCGCCACTGAGCCAAACGAGGTGATTTCGTAGTCGGAGATCATCTGCCAGAAACGCGACGCGGAAAACTTTGCGGTCACGACGGTGGAGCCGCCGGCAAACAAAGCGGACATGGTCGTGACTGAGACCGCGTTCATATGAAACAACGGCATCATCGTCAACAATCGATCATCTTTGGTAAACCCGAGCCATTCGCTGATCTGCCGCGCGTTCGCGATCAGATTTCCGTGAGAGAGCAGACAGCCTTTCGGCTTGCCGGTCGTGCCGGAGGTGTAAATGATGATCGCCTCATGGTCACAGTCAATGCCGATGTCGACAGGATTCGATGGTGACGTTATGTCGGCGGCCGTCCCTTCAATAAAATCACGTGTTGCCGCCGCTTGATCATCAAACTTTATGATACTACCCAGACTCGGCAACTGGTTCTTGATTGCCTCGACCATGGGCAAGAACTCTGAATGGACCATGATGGCCTTCGCTTCTGAATCCGAGATTACAAATGCAAGCTCCTCGGCCTTCAGCAGGGAGTTAACCGGCCCGGCTACCGCCCCCAGTTTCCAACAAGCGAAGTAGGCAATGATGTATTCCGCGCTGTTGGGCATCAGCAGGGTAACCGCATCGCCTTTGCCGATGCCTGCCGCTGACAGCAGGCGTGCAGTCCGAGCTGCCGCCTGATCAAATTCTGCGTAGGTGAAAGTTCGCCCATCTGTTTCCGAAAATAGGAAGGACTTATTGGGCGCTGAGTTAACTCGATTAGCCAACAAGGCATCAATATTTCGCGGAGCCTGGTCGGCCCGCCGCGGTAGTTTGGTATTCCGAATGTGATCGCTGCTCATTTTTAACGATTGTAACTTTGAACGAGGATGACGCACAGTGGCTAAAGAGTTTATGTTATATTCACTGCTTAACCAGCCGCCCCTTTATTTCAGATCGCAAAACTTTTATGGATACTTATCGCAATTTCATCAACGGCGAGTGGGTTGAATCCACCTCGTCACGTACAGTTTCAAATATCAATCCGGCCAATACCGACGACGTAATAGGGACTGTGAAACAGGCTTCTCGCGATGAGGCCCGGCGCGCGGTGGAATCAGCTGCCGGGGCCTTTCCCGCCTGGCGCGCTACTCCGGCGCCGGCGCGCGGAAAAATTGTCGCGCGGGCGGCGCGGCTGCTGGAAGAGCACAAAGAACAACTGGCGCAGATTCTAACCCGCGAAGAAGGAAAGACTATTTCGGAGTCGCGTGGCGAGTTGCAACGCTCGATCAACGTGGCGGAGTTTTGTGCCGGCGAGTCGCGACGCATGAACGGCGAGACCATTCAATCGGAGTTGCCCAGCAATTTCGCTTACACGATCAAGCAGCCGCTGGGAGTCGTCGCCTGTGTCACCCCCTGGAATTTTCCGGTCGCGATTCCGGTTTGGAAAATTGCTCCTGCCTTAGTTGCCGGAAATGCAGTAGTTTTCAAGCCGGCTACGTTAACGCCGGCCACCGCGGTGCGCATCGTTGAAATCTTCGATGAGGCCGGCATCCCGCCGGGCGTGCTGAATTTGGTATTGGGTTCGGGGTCGGAAGCCGGCGACGCAATCATCAATCACCCGGCGGTCAAGGCGGTGTCCTTCACTGGCTCAAACGAAGTCGGCATCCGACTTTATGAGGAGGTTTCGCGTCGCGGGGCCAAAGTGCAATGTGAGATGGGCGGAAAGAATCCGGTTGTGATCCTTGAAGACGCCGACCTCGATCTAACAGTCGAGTCTGTTGCCCAGGGCGGCTTCGGATCGTCTGGCCAACGATGCACCGCAACCAGCCGGGCCATCGTGGTGAATGACATCGCGGATGAATTTGTCGCGCGTTTAAAGAAACGCGCCGAGTCAATGCGCATCGGCGATGGCATGGATCCAAACACCGAGATGGGTCCCAGCGTTGACGAAGGCCAGTTTAAGACAGTCTTAAAATACATCGACATCGGTCGTGAGGATGGGGCAACCCTTCTTTGCGGCGGCGCCCGCGCCACCGGCAATGGACTCGACAAAGGCTTTTTTGTCCACCCGACAATATTTGATCACGTGACTCCCGACATGCGCATCGCGCGGGAAGAAATTTTTGGACCGGTGTTGTCGGTGTTGCGCGTAAAGAATTTTGAGGAGGCGATGATTGTTGCCAACGACACCGAATACGGCTTGTCGTCGTCGATCTTCACCAACGACGCCGCGCGCATTTTCCGTTTTGTTGATGAGATCGAAACGGGCATGACCCACATCAACTCACCCACCACCGGTGGCGAAGCGCACATTCCCTTTGGCGGGATCAAAGGCACCGGAATTGGCGATCGTGAGCAGGGTTCAACCGCACTCGACTTTTACACCGAGCTCAAGGTGGTCTATGTCGATTACACCGGGCGAAAGCGCGAAGGCAATCTGTATTAGCTGGCCCACTCTCAAGTTTGCCACTCAGTGGGGATTGACTACTTGTTCTGACGCTTGAGTGCAATTTCCTTACGCTAGAAGACCTCTTGCTTTCGGCTCTGCCGCCTGATGTGCGGAAAGGCTTCGCCTTTCCCGGAGCGGTTAATTTAAAATCATGAGGCTACGCCTCATGCACATCATTTCGCGAGATACACCTGCTCTTTACATAACGGCGGTGGCCAAGGACCGCCTCCCCGTATTTCGGTCTGAGGCCATCAAGGTCATTACCTGCAACGCTCTCGATGAAGCACGAAGGTCCGGCCGTTTCTCAATCTACAGTTATGTCATAATGCTCGACCACCTTCACGCGATAACCGACGCAAACCTCCAGCCGTCCCAAGTCTTACGCTTCATCAACGGGATCATCAGCTGTCGGGTTATTGACCATCTCAAACAGCATGGCCATAATGCGTCACTCCAGAAGCTCAGGCACGAAACTAAGGAGCGCGCCTATCGCTATTCACTCTGGGACCATCATAGCAACGTGTTTTCGATTACGAGCGAAGCAACGTTTATGGAGAAAGTGAATTACATTCACCAGAATCCAGTCAAAGCGGGACTAGTCGAGCGAGCGGAGGATTATCGTTGGTCAAGTGTTCGCTGGTGGAATCGTTGTCCACTTGAGGATGAACCTCTTCAAGTTGATCTTGATCGCATCGCCTGGAGAAGAGGCGCAGCCTCAAGAACTACACGAAAGTGATCGGAAAGGCAGAGCCTTTCCGCACATCAGACGGCATAGCCGTAAGCTATCCTCACAGAGTCGAGTCATGACAGTATTCACCTATCATGCAATTGGACAGACTCGCAGGAATTTGCACAAACTCTTACGAGATTCCTAGACCATTGGCCGTCATATATGGCAAAGCAGAACTGAAAGCGACTGAGGATATCCTGTAAAATGAAAACTTTAATCAAGAACGGCCGCGTAATCACCGCCACAGACGACTACCGCGCCGACATTCTCATTGAAGGCGAGATCGTGTCCGTCATCGGAGCGAAGCTCGAGATGGAAGCCGACAAGGTCATCGATGCCGCCGGGAAACTCGTCATACCCGGCGGCATAGATCCGCATACGCACATGGAGCTGCCCTTCGGTGGCACTCAAGCTTCCGATGACTTTACAACCGGTACGCGCGCGGCAGCCTACGGCGGCACCACTACGATCATCGACTTCGCCGTTCAGTACAAAGGCGAATCACTCATTCAGGGCATCGATAACTGGCACCGGAAAGCCGAAGGCAAGACGGCGATCGACTATGGCTTCCACTTGATCACCACCGAGCTTGAAGACAATCAAATCGAAGAGTTGCACACGGCGATGGACGAAGGCGTTACCAGCTTCAAAATGTTCATGGCCTATCCGGGCGTTTTCCTGGTTGACGACGCCACCATCTTTCGCGGCATGCTGGCGGCCGGTGAACGCGGCGGTTTGATCTGTATGCATGCCGAAAACGGCATTGTGATCAACGAAATCATCAAGCACGCGCTCGCCAAAGGTCACACCGCGCCGAAATATCATGCGCTAACTCGGCCCACGATTGCTGAAGCAGAAGGAGTTCATCGCGCGATTGCAATTGCCGAGATGGCCGAGTCGCCTGTCTACATCGTTCACCTTTCATGCGCCGACGCTCTGAACCAGGTTCGTCAGGCTCGCGATCGAGGCATTCCGGCATTTGCCGAAACTTGTCCACAGTATCTTTTCCTCTCGCTGGACGACTATGACGAGCCGGGCTTTCAAGGCGCGAAGTATGTGATGACACCGCCGCTCCGAGACAAGTCGAACCAGGCTGAACTCTGGAAGGGTCTGAAGACGGACGACCTTCAGGTGATTTCCACTGACCACTGCCCATTCTGCATGAAAGAGCAGAAGGAACTCGGCCGCGACGACTTTTCCAAGATTCCCAACGGCGCACCCGGAGTTGAGAATCGCGTTCCGTTAATCTACAACGGCGGCGTGATCGAGAATCGCATCAGTCTCAATCGCTTCGTCGAGCTCACCTCTACTGCGGCGGCGAAAATGTTTGGTTTGTTTCCAAAGAAAGGCACGATCGCAGTTGGCTCCGACGCCGATATCGTGATCTTCGACGGCGAAAAGGAACAAACGCTGAGTCTCAAGACCAACCACATGAACGTCGACTACTGCACATATGAAGGCAAGAAGATCAAGGGCGTGGTGGAAACTGTACTCTCACGCGGCAAAGTTGTTATCGAGAACGGAGAGTACAAAGGCAAAGCCGGCGATGGGCAGTTTCTGAAGCGCGGCACGTGCGTCACGATGTAGCCCTCCCCGCTACGTCGGACAACCACCAAACTCTTGTGGCGAGCGCTGCGATTCGCTTACTATGCGCGCTGTTAGAATCCCATCAGTTAAGGCCGCGGAAATGGGCGCGCCAACCGTCGCGGCCGGCATCAAAATAATGAACAAACTAATTCTGGTAGTCCTGGCAATTGCGTTTTCCGCGACCGCGGCCACTGCTCAAAAAGAAAGTGACCGTCCACTGATCACCGTCACCGGTCAGGCGGAGATCATGGTGGTGCCTGATGAAGTTGTTTACCGACTTCGCGTGGTGACGATGGAGAGGGAGCTCCCCGCCGCGCAGCTGAAAAACGATCAGGTGGTTAAATCGCTGCTCGCGCTCGCACGCAGATTCCTGATTCCACCCGAACTCGTGCAAACCGGCCAGATCAGCGTGACGCAGAGATTTTCGGATGAGTCAGTCACCAAGAGGCCGCCGGTTTTGGTTGGTTACACCGTCACCAAGGCGATAGCTTTTATTCTGAAAGACGTGAGCAAAGCTGAAGGCCTGCTTACGGAGATTTTCCAGTCGGGTGTGAGTACCATCGACAGCGTTCAATTTCGCACTTCGCAGTCGCGCAAGTACAAAGACCAGGCCCGGGCCATGGCTATCAAAGCTGCTCAGGAAAAGGCAATTGCGTTAACGCGAGAGATCGGCCAGTCGATTGGAAAAGCCCACACAATTCAGGAAGAAGATCAACCACCTTACGCTCCCTCCAATGCCAACTATTCGGGTTTTGCTCGTTCGGAAGTTGCCGACGCCAGCACTATCGCGTTGGGCCAGATATCGATCAGCGCGCGCGTCATGGTCAGCTTCGAATTGAAATAGATTATCTAACGGATCCCAGCATGCCAGTTGATCAAGCTCTCCGCCAACCCAACCAACCCGACTTTGTCGAACTAACCACTGACGTCTCCCGCAGTCCACTCTGGAACAAAGATCTGGCGCCCACCACGATCAAGGAGCGAACCTGGTCCACCTGGAATATCGCCGCGCTTTGGATCGGCATGAGCGTGGTGATCACCACCTACACTCTGGGCGGCGGCTTTATCGAAGCCGGGATGAATTGGTGGCAGGCCATGATCACGCTGCTTTTAGGCAACACGATCGTGCTTGTACCCATGGTGCTAAATGCGCACGCGGGGACGAAGTATGGAGTTTCCTTCCCTGTCCTTTGCCGCGCGGCTTTCGGAACCAAAGGTGCAAACGTGCCGGCGATCCTGCGCGCAATCGTTGCCTGCGGTTGGTTCGGAATCCAAACGTGGATCGGGGGCACCGCACTCGATGCTTTATTCGGCGTGGTTTCTCCGGCGTGGGCCCACATGTTCAACGACGCGACGATCCTCAACATCGCGTTGCACACCTGGGTCGCATTCTTTTTGTTTTGGGGAATCCAGGTATTCATTATTCTCACGGGCGTTGAAGGCATCAAGCACCTTGAAACGTGGTCAGCGCCTTTGCTGCTGGGCGGTGGTTTGATTCTGCTCGGGTGGGCTTCATGGCGGGCCGGAGGTTTGGGCCATGTCCTGTCTGCTTCATCAGCCCTGCAAAAGGAGCAGAACCAGTTCTGGCATATTTTTCCCGGAGCTTTGACCGCATCTGTCGGTTATTGGGCGACTTTGAGTCTCAATATTCCTGATTTCACTCGCTACGCCAGATCGCAGAAGTCTCAGATGATCGGCCAGGCACTGGGGCTGCCGTTAACCATGACGGCGTTTGCGTTTATCGGCGTGGCAGTTACCAGCGCCACACTACTGATCTACGGCGTCGCCATCCCAAATCCGGTTGACCTGATGACCCGCTTCGATAGCGTCGCGGTGGTTCTTTTCGCTACCGCCGTGATCTTCGCCGCACAGTTGACCACCAACATGGCTGCAAATGTCGTCTCCCCTTCAAACGATTTTTCAAACCTCAACCCAAAACGAATTTCTTATGTCGCCGGCGGACTCATCACTGCGCTCATCGGCGTCGTCATGATGCCCTGGAAATTGATGGGTTCAATGAGCAACTACATCTTCACCTGGTTGATTGGGTATTCAGGTTTGATGGGCGCGATCGCCGGCATTCTGATTTGTGACTATTGGGTCCTCCGAAAACAGCGACTCAATCTCGCTGGACTCTTTCAAACTTCCGGGCCTTACAGCTATAAGAATGGGTTTAATCAGCGCGCGATGGTTGCGCTCGTGGTGGCGATTGCGCCCGTAGTTCCGGGCTTTGTGCGCGCTGCGACAACGCCGGGCGGGCAGGTTTCGCAACCGAATTTCCTCGATACGCTGTATACTTACGCCTGGTTCGTCACCTTCTTTCTCGGTTTTGTTATCTACTTCGTCTTAATGAAATCAAAAGTTGGAAATTCCGAGTCGGACTAACTCGAAACTTCGTTCCTGCTCTTACCTGGGAGGTCCCTATGCCACGCACAGTAAAATGCGGACTCATTCAATGCACAAATGCATCGCCTACTGATTTGCCCATCGAAGACATCAAGCGCCTGAACCTGGAGAAACATCTTGGGTTTCTCGAGCAGGCAGCTCAGCAGGGTGTGCAAATTGTTTGCATGCAGGAGGTGTTTACTACTCCTTATTTCTGCGCGGAACAACAGACGCGCTGGTATCAAGCTGTGGAGAAGATTCCCGACGGTCCAACCGTCCGCCTAATGCAGGAAGTGGCGAAGGCTCACGGCATGGTGATCATTGTTCCGATCTATGAGGAAGAAATCACTGGCGTTTATTACAACACGGCCGCGGTGATCGATGCGGATGGGAAATATCTGGGCAAGTATCGGAAAAATCATATCCCGCACGTCAACCCTGGTTTCTGGGAGAAGTTTTATTTCAAGCCCGGTAATCTTGGTTATCCGACTTTTGAAACCGCATTTGCCCGCATCGGCGTCTATATCTGCTACGACCGCCATTTCCCGGAAGGGGCCCGCGCGCTTGGTCTCAATGGCGCGGAGATTGTTTTCAATCCTTCAGCCACGGTCGCCGGTCTTTCAGAATATCTCTGGCGCATAGAACAGCCCGCGCATGCGGTGGCCAATGGCTATTTCATTGGCGCGATTAATCGCGTGGGTCACGAGCAGCCCTGGAACATCGGTGAGTTTTATGGCCAGAGTTATTTTTGCGATCCGCGCGGGCGGTTCATTGCCGAAGCGCCTCGCGACCAGGATGCCCTGGTGGTGGCCGATCTGGATCTCGACCTGATTCGCGAGGTGCAGGAATACCTGGCAGTTTTTCCGAGATCGCCGCCCCGATACTTACGGCGCGCTCGTCGCTGATTAGTCCCAAGTCTTAAGTCCTAAGTCTCAAAAGGATCGCCATGAGCGTGAACCGATTTGAAGAGTTAGACGCGTGGAGGCTCGCGCGAACGCTGAACGGGTTGATCTATAGTGTGAGCGGTACCGGTGATTTTAATCGCGACTTCGCTCTGAGAGACCAGATTCGTCGAGCGGCGATATTCTAATATTGCGGAAGGCTTCGAACGTGACGGTGACAAGGAGTTCATTCAGTTTCTCTTTGTGGCCAAGGGTTCTTGCGGCGAAGTAAGGGCCCAACTCTATCTAGCTCTTGACTGTGGATATATTTCACAGGAACAGTTTTCACAATTGACCAGTAAAGCAATCGAAGTCAGTCGCGTAATTGCCGGACTCATCAAATACTTGAAGCAATCGGCATTAACAGGAAAACAATACAAGGTCATGGCTTGAGACCTGAGACTTGAGACGGAGTAACAAAATGGATCTCTCGATCGTCGTTAACGGCATCACCTTCCCTAATCCGTTTCTTTTGGGCTCGGGCCCTCCGGGAACCAATGCACGAGTAATCGCCAAGTCGTTTGAGGCAGGCTGGGGTGGAGCGGTGTGTAAAACCGTCAGTCTGGAATCTGCCAAAGTTGTCAATGTCGTGCCGCGTTACGGCAAACTCAGGTCGCGCACTTCCGGCGAAGTTATTGGATTCGAAAACATCGAATTGATTTCGGACCGCCCGATCGACGTCTGGCTCGAAGAGTTTCGCCAGATTAAGAAAGACTATCCCAATCACATCCTGATCGCCTCGATCATGGAAGAGTATGACAAGGAACGCTGGCAGGAAATTACCCGGCTGGTCCAGGACACCGGGGTTGATGCTTTCGAGTTGAATTTCTCCTGTCCCCACGGAATGACTGAACGCAAGATGGGATCGGAAATGGGTGAGCACCCCGATCTTTGCGAGCAGGTAACCTCATGGGTCACTGAAGTTTCCAATATCCCTGTCTGGGCCAAGATGACGCCCAACATCACAAACATTAAAGAGCCGGCGCTCGCGGCCGTGCGCGGCGGTGCAGTTGGCATCTCGGCGATCAACACCATTCTCTCGGTGATCGGGGTTGACCTGGATACGCTCCGACCTATGCCCACCGTCGAGGGCCACACAGTGCCCGGCGGTTATTCTTCGCAAGCCGTGCGGCCGATCGCTCTGAGAATGGTGAGTCAGCTCGCTTTGGGTCTGCCGCAGGACGTTTCCATCAGCGGCATCGGGGGCATCGAAAATTCGCATGACGCGCTTGAGTTTATGTTGCTCGGCTCGTCCACCGTTCAGCTTTGCACTGGGGTGATGCTGCATGGAGTCAAGATGATCGACGAACTCAAGGAAGGCCTCGAGAAGTTTATGGTCGATAAGGAGTTTGGTTCGGTCCAGGAACTGGTGGGCAAGAGTCTTCCCTATTTTTCCACTCACATGGAACTGGTCCAGAAGATGAAAGCGGCTAAGCGCACGAAAGCCGGCGAAGCGAGTCGCGACAATGAGTGGGCCCAGAAGGATATCACTGAAAAAACAGCAGAGCTGACTTCAAACTGAGCATTAGCAACCCGACCCTGGTCTCCCTCTGTGCATTGCATGGATCCGATTCCAGCGAAAGGATTTGCCGACATTAGTTCGCAATCCCCTTACCCTCCTGAGACGTTTCGGCGACCCTATGCATCCGCCCGCCACCGGGCGCGCATTGTCACAATCCTGCTGGCTGCCGGTGGAGTCCTCAGCTTCGCCGTGGTGTTGCTGTCGCTGCTCCAATTGGTCTTCCCTAAGCTGGCTTTAACCGAAGCCGAGATCAACGAACCCGAACTTCTGGTGTTTGGTCTGCTGATGCTGGGAGTGGGATTGATGCAGGTCGCCGTTTACGTCGCCACGATCGTGGCTTTCCTCATGTGGCTTTACCGTTCTTACGAAAACCTACCGAGCTTTGGAGTGCGAACCAGCGACATCCAGTATGCATCCGGTTGGGCGGTCGGCAGTTTTTTTGTCCCGTTTGTGAATCTTGTGGTTCCATACCGGGCAGTTAAGGAACTTTGGACCAGGAGTGTACCGAAGGCGCTTGAAATGTTCAGCGACCCTGCGGCACCGGCCTTTTTCCCGTTGTGGTGGGCTGCCTGGTTGATATCGAATTTCGCCGACAACATGTACACCAGAATGTCCTGGCGTGGTCGCTTGAGTCCTGAGACTGATGCGAGCCTGGCGATGTTGACAGGCATGCTTGAGATCCTGGCAGCCATTCTCGCAATCATGGTGGTTAAGGAAATCGATAGGCAACAGGAGGCGAGTGCCGCTTTGATTCCGACCCAGTTTGGAAGCCCGGGGTTGCCGCCTCCCCCCAACTTTGACGCCGCTTAAGACGACGGTGAGGGTTGGTTTTCGCCAAATGTCCGTGAAACGCAGCGTGCAAAAGAAAAGATAGTTAATCAGCGCAACCTGCTATAGAATGCCGCCTTCATGTCGCCGCAAATTGCTTTCGTTCCGCTTGCAGCATTATTGCGCAACCGTAGATTTGGCCTAATACTGACCGGGGCCCTGAGTCTTCACATAATATTTGTTTTGCTGCATCTCCCGATATGGGAGTGTCCGTTCTTTAAAGTCACCGGCTTACCGTGTCCGGGTTGCGGATTAACCCGCGCGTGCCTGCTGCTCTTACAGGGTGATGTGCATGCCGCAATGAGGTTTCACGCGTTTGCTCCAGTCTTTATTTTGCTGATTTCAATGATGATGATTGCAACCGTACTGCCCCAATCAGTTACCGAGCCGCTGATCAATAAAGCCGAAATACTGGAACGCAAGACCGGGATAACAATTATTGTTCTGAGTGGTCTAATTCTCTACTGGCTGGCGCGATTGCTGTTGTTCCCTACGATGTTCGCGCAGCTGATTCGAGGTTGAGACGATCGTGATTTACCTAACAGTCTGAATGGAGGAAAAACGAAATGGCAATTCTTGCAATGGTGGCGCTAGTGGGCATGATTATCTGCCAGATCTTCGTCGCGATTAAGATTTTTCAAGCCGACGGAGCGCTCGAAAGGAATTCTGGCTCTGCTCTGCGGTCTCTTCGGTCTCATCTGGGGCTGGATGAACGCGTCCAGGCTCAACATCAAAAACATCATGATGATCTGGACAGTGCTGATTATTGTCTACATGATCCTGGCCGCAATGGGCGGGGGATTCAGCTACAGTCTCGGCACGCCACCAACCGTTACTCCGTAGGCACTGAAATGCGGCGGCGAAATGCTCTACGCATTCGCCGCCGCACTCCCAGGCCCACTGCCGTCTAAGCAAATTCGGCTATCACCGGCGCATGATCTGAAGGCCGCTCCCAGGTCCGCGGATCTGCGTCGATCCATGTATTCCCACTTCGCCCGACCAGCGGTTTAGTCACCCACATGTGATCAATCCGCAGCCCCAGGTTGCGTCGGAAAGCCCCCGCGCGATAATCCCACCAGGAAAAGTGCCCGCCTTCTTCGTGATGTAACCGGAAGGTGTCCGTAAATCCCCATCGCTTAATTTCGTCCAACGCCGTTCGTTCCGCGGTGCTGCACATTATGCGTTCCTGCCAGAGTGTAGGATTATGGATGTCACGATCCTCCGGCGCCACATTGAAATCGCCGCAGAGAATCACCGGCGTGTCAGGCTGGTAATTGTGATCAAAGAAACTGCGTAGCCGTCTCATCCAGTCCAATTTAAACTCAAACTTTTCCGAGCCCACCGCCTGGCCGTTGGGAATGTAAACGTTTACGATTCGCACCCCATCAACTGTTGCCGCCAACAGTCGCGCATGGGCGCCTTCCTGATCTTCATAGTTACCACGTTGCACCTCAGCACATTCCTGACGGGTAATGAGCGCCACACCGTTATAGGTCGGCTGACCAAACACACTCGCGCAATAACCAATTCTGGAAAACTCTTCGAAGGGAAACTTGTCGTCAGTACATTTGGTCTCCTGCATGCAGAGTACGTCAGGCTGGACAACCTCAAGCCAACGAATGACATGCGGCACACGAGCGATGATCGAATTGACGTTCCAGGTGGCGATTTTCATATCAATTAAAGGTCACAAGTCACTGCGCGTCCTTGCAGATCACAATGAGGCAACGAGCCCAGCCAGCAGCGCGCCGCGCCGGGGAATATCGTCAAGGATAATGTGCTCGTGGGCGGCATGCGCCCCGTCTCCATCGATGCCGAGTCCATCCAGCACCGCAGCGCCGGCGGCCGCAGCAAAGTTTCCATCCGAGGCGCCACCCACCTGAATCTCTCCGAGATCAAAACCCAGCCGCGCAGCGATTTCCTTCGCCTCGGTGTAAAGACCGATTACCCGTTCGCTGCGCTCGAGCGGCGGACGATTGATGCCGCCGGCCACGATTAGCCTTACGCGCTCATCAAAGGGTCGTAGTTCATAAATCTCCTTCTCAATCCGCGCGGCCTCTTCAGCACTATTGAACCGCACATCAATTTCCACCCGTGCTTCACCGGCCACAACATTGGAAAGAGTTCCGCCATTGAACACGCCCACATTGACGCTAATGCCTCCGCTGATCCCGTTTAATGCGTGGAGCCGATCTGTTTGCCGCGCCAGTTCTAAAACTGCACTCGCGCCTTTCTCAGGTTCCAATCCCGCATGAGCTGCCCGCCCGTGCGCCCTAATCGAAAACATTCCCGTGCCCTTGCGACCGGTTTTAGCGCGCCCTCCGCTTCCCGGCGGCTCGAGCACCAAAACCGCGTGGGCGCGACGGGCTTCCGTTTCCACGAGTTGCCTGCCAGTGCGACTGCCTGTTTCTTCATCGCAAGTCAGCAGCAAAACAATCGGCCGCTGGGGGGCTGCACCGGTGACGGCGCACGCGCGAACCACCTCGATAGCCAGTGCACAGTTGGCCTTCATATCAAAGACACCGGGTCCATAAGCCCGATTTCCTTCGATTCTCCATGGTCGAAGTGGTAACGAACCCCGCGGGTGAACGGTATCAGTATGGCCCAGGATCACCACGGGCTTTTCGCGTGATTCGCCAAAGGCAATCAGCCGCAGATGTTCTCCATAGTTTTCGCTCGGGATTCGTTCATTGGTAGTAACTCGACTAATTCCGGCCGCCGCCGCTGCCAGTAGCGACGCCGCCGCCTTGCTGCCCAACTCATCGCCGGAAGGCGACTCCGTTTCCACCAGCGCGCGGGCGAAGGCAACGACCGCATCCTGGCGACTGAGAAAGTAATCGCTAAACGTCGAAAGATTTGAGTCGGACAATTTCATTTAGACAATTCCTTCCGAACCGTTACTCGATCAACTCGCGGGAGGTTAACGTCAAACCCAAGACCCGGGCCCTCAGGCGCAGTGATGGTCCCTTCCGCACTCACCGTTACCGGCGGATCGATAATGTCTTCGGCCCAATATCTGGCACTGGCCGAAACGTCGCCAGGCAGAGTGAAACCTGCGAGCGTAGCCATGGCGATATTGTGCGCGCGGCCAATGCCGGATTCGAGCATTCCTCCGCACCAGACGGGAATGTGATGCGCGCGGCATATTTGTTCGACCTCCTTCGCCTGCGCGTGCCCTCCCACCCGGCCAAGTTTTACATTGATTATCCGGCCTGCGCCCAACGCAATTGCGTGTTTTGCGTCAGCGCTCGAGCGGATCGATTCATCAAGACAAATGGGTGTCTTGATCTGTTTTTGTAACTCTGCATGATCAAAAATGTCGTCGTGGGCCAGAGGTTGTTCCAGCATCATTAACTCAAACTGATCCAACTCCTGGAAAAGCGGCACGTCGGCAAGCGTGTAAGCGGAATTCGCATCTCCCATCAGGAGAATGTCCGGGAAACGTTCGCGCACTTGTCTGATGATGTCCAGATCCCAACCTGGTTTGATTTTGATCTTGATTCGTTGATATCCGGCTGCCAGTTCCTTTTCAATTTTTTCCATGAGCACGGAAGGCGAACTTTGAATACCAATCGAAACTCCACAAGCGACTTGCGAGTTAACGCCACCCAGATGTTTCCAGAGCGGCACGCCCAGGGATCGCGCTTCCAAATCCCATACCGCGTTCTCAATCGCGGCCTTGGCCATCCGATGTCCGCGGCAGGCGCGCATCATGTCCCAAACCTCGTCGGCCGCGCTGAATTCCTTCCCGACTACAAATGGCACAAGGTAAGTCTTCAGCGTCGCCCAGGCTGTCTCGACCCACTCGTAACTGTAGAAGGGGCCTTCGCCGGCGACACACTCGCCCCAGCCCTCGGCGCCCTGCTCATCTACCACCCGAACAAGCAGGATGTGTCTCTCGGTAGTGCGACCGAAACTGGTTTCGAATGGATAAATTAAAGGAAGATTGATTTGGCGCAGTTCGACGGCAGTGATTTTCACAAGCTGGATGCCTTATTCTGAATTTGGAGTCGAGATATTATGCCCAGCAGTGTGCACTTTGTCAGCCGCTAAAACAAAACGACGGCCCTGGAAGACCGTCGTGCCTGCAAATCAAATGGCCGCGTCGCTATTCGGTTGAAGTAAGGGGCTGATTGTTGAGCGCCGCATGCATCGTGTGCCAGGGCAGGGTTGCGCATTTCACTCTAACTGGAAACTCGCGCACTCCGGAAAATACTCGCAGATTGCCAAGAATGTCGTCATCGTCATCACCGATGTTGAGCTCACCTGCGACCATACCGTGAAATCTCTTGAAGAGCGTCTCCGCCTGGTCCTTGCTCTTCCCTTTCAAGGCCTGCGTCATCATGCTGGCAGCGGCTTTGGAAATGGCGCATCCGGATCCTTCGAAGCTTATTTCCTTTACGCCGTCGTCTTCCAAGTTGAGGTAAACCGTCAGATGATCGCCGCAAAGTGGATTAAACCCTTCGGCCGAATGGTTCGCCGCATCCAGCTTGCGAAAATTTCTTGGCTTCTTGTTGTGGTCGAGAATGACCTGCTGATAGAGCTCGCTTAGTTCAGACATGATATCAAACTGTTCGACTACGAAAATATCTCCACCACCCGTTCAATCGTTCGCGCCAGGACATCGACTTCTTCCTTCGTGTTGTAGAAAGCGAATGACGCGCGCGCGGTTGCCGGAACATTGAATCGTTGCATCACCGGCTGGGCACAATGATGACCAGCCCGCACTGCGATGCCTTCCTGATCGAGGATCGTGCCGATGTCGTGCGGATGAATGTCATCAATCACAAACGAGAGCACGCTGGTTTTTTCCCGCGCCGTCCCGATTACTCGCACGCCTTCAATAGCCGTAATTTTCTCCGTCGCGTAACGCAGCAGCTCCTGTTCATGCGCGGCGGCCTGTTCGCGATCCATGCCGCCGAGATAATCAATGGCGGCACCCAGCCCAATCTGCGAAGCGATGGCCGGAGTTCCGGCTTCAAACTTGTTCGGGAGGTCGCCGTAGATGGTTTTCTCAAACGTGACGCTCTTGATCATGTCACCGCCACCTTGAAACGGATTCATTTTTTCCAGCAGCGCAGCTTTGCCGTAAACCACTCCGCTGCCGGTAGGCGCAAACATCTTGTGACCTGAAAACGCGAAAAAGTCGCAGTCGAGATCCTGAACATCAACCGTCATGTGCGGTGCGCTCTGGGCTCCATCGATGAGAACCGGCACGCCATACTTGTGGGCCTGATCGATCATTTGCTTGATAGGGTTAACTGTTCCAAGCGCGTTGGAGATATGCGTGATCGCCACAAACTTCGTGCGTTCACCGAGCAGCGCGTCATATTCGTCGAGCAACAGCTCGCCCGCGTCGTTCATCGGGATCACTCGCAACGTCGCGCTTTTCTCTTCACAAAGCATTTGCCAGGGGACAATGTTGGCGTGGTGTTCCATCGCCGAGATGATGATCTCGTCTCCGGCGTTAATGAACTTCCGTCCATACCCGTGCATCACGAGATTGATGCCCTCGGTTGCCCCTCTGACGAAGATGCACTCTCTCGCTTCGCGCGCATTGATGAATCGCTTGACCTTCTCGCGCGCGCCTTCGTAGGCGGTAGTGGCCTTCTGGCTGAGATAGTGAACGCCGCGATGAATGTTTGAGTGCTCGTCTTCCAGGTAGATACTGCCGCGATCGATCACGTCCTGGGGAACCTGCGACGAAGCGGCGTTGTCCAGATAGACCAACGGCTTGCCGTTCACGACCTGCCGTAACACCGGAAAGTCCTCGCGAATGCGAGCTACATCAAACGTAGGATTTGCATTCGCAGGAGATACGATTTTTTCCGCTATCGCCATCTTTGCTTTGCTACGCCTCGAGCCTGGCGTTAAGACGATTCAGAACCGCCTCATCTAGCTCTGCTCGGATCGACTCAACTTTGATCTTGCCGATCACTTCTTCGGCGAACCCGTAGGTCAAAAGGTTTCGTGCCAGATCAGAATGAATCCCTCTGGTCGCGAGATAAAACAACTCGTCCTCGCTGATCTGACCAACCGCAGCGCCATGCGCACACTTCACATCGTCCGCCAGGATTTCCAGCTGCGGTTTTGTGTCAACCCGGGCCTCATTCGAGAGCAACAGATTTTTGTTTGTCTGCATGGCGTCAGTCTTTTGCGCGTCGTGGCGCACAAAGACTTTGCCGTTGAAAACCGCGCGCGACTTGCCATCCAGAATGCCTTTGTAGAGTTGATGACTCGTGCAATGAGGTTTGCGATGATCAATTACCGAATGTGTATCGGTGTGCTGATCCGCCGTGACGAGATATAGCCCGTCCACCCAACATTCCACACCTTCATGATCCATGGTCACGCCGTAGTCATGTCGGGAAAGCCGAGCGCCGAAGGTAATTGTCGTCGAATCGTAACTTGAATTTGGCCCCAGGTCCGCCTGCGTTGTCGCAATATGAAAAGCCGTCTGGCTTTCACGCTGCACCTTGTAATGCTCCAGCCGAGCGCCTTCCTTGAGCACGATCTCGATGACTGCGTTGGTGAAGTATGCCGAATCGCCGCTGCTCGAGTAGCTCTCAACCAGCGTGGCGCTGCTGTTTTCTTCAGCCACGACCAGCACGCGCGGAAAACTCGCGGCGTTCAAAGCTTCACTGTCGGTGCCGAAAGCAATTTGGATTGGCTGTTCAACCACTACGCCCTTCGGGATGTAAATAAACGCGCCCTCTGAAACAAAAGCCGTGTTAAGCGCGGTGAAACCATTAGCTACGTAATCTGCATGACGAGCGAGATTAGCTCTGACAATCTCGGAATAACGATCATCCGAAATGGCCCGCGACAGTTCCATTACCACAACGCCTGAAGGGAGCCCCGATACGGAAGAGGAATTAGCTTGCAGTTGCCCGTTTACGAAGATCAACTGACTGCTTGCTGTTTCCGGAGAGCCAAACTTTGCCGACTCGCTCGAGGTTGTCTCCTCGCTTAAACTCCTGTTTGCACTGGGGATGAAATTAGTTTTGGCGATCGTCGCCACGTTTGTGTACTTCCATTCCTCATCCTTAACTGAGGGAAAACCCAACGCCTCAAAACGCTCGAACGCATTCCCACGCAGCTCTCGAATCCACACTGGTTCATTGCCTGACGTGCGGGCCTGCAAGGCATCAAAAGTGCTTCGATATGAATCTCGGTTCGTTGCTATTTCAGTGACCATAACTTAACTCGACTGCACTCCAGCGACGCCCGACTCTGTTGCGGCTGTCTTAATCCAGTCGTAACCCTTCGCTTCAAGTTCAAGCGCCAACTCCTTGCCGCCTTCTTTAACAATGCGTCCGTGGGCCAGAACGTGCACAAACTGAGGCACGATGTAATCGAGCAGGCGTTGATAATGCGTTACGAGGATCACAGCGTTTTCAGGAGTATGAAGCTGGTTAACGCCACCGGCGACAATTCTCAAAGCATCGATGTCCAACCCGGAATCAGTTTCATCGAGAACGGCAAGCTTCGGCTCGAGCACTGCCATCTGCAGAATCTCGTTGCGCTTCTTTTCGCCGCCGGAAAAACCTTCGTTAACCGAGCGCGACATAAAGCTCGCATCCATCTCTACTACCTTGGCGCGTTGCTTCAGCAGGTCCTTGAATTCGAGCGGATCCAACTCCTCTTCACCCAGATGCTTGCGCTTCTCGTTGTAAGCCAGACGCAAAAACTGCGCGTTGGAAACCCCAGGGACTTCAATCGGATATTGAAACGCCATGAAGACACCTTCGCGAGCGCGCTCATCGGGCGCCAACTCGAGCAGGTTCTTTCCTTCGAACCACACTTCGCCCCTGGTCACTTCGTATGACGGATGGCCGGCCAGCACTTTCGCCAGCGTAGACTTGCCGGAGCCATTCGGCCCCATGATGGCGTGAATCTCGCCTTTCTTGATGGTTAAATTGATCCCCTTGAGGATCTCGTTCCCATCAATTCCGGCATACAAATCTTTAATCTCTAACATGAAAATAATTTACTCCGTAAATTTGAGGTCACAGGCTTCGGGTGCCAGGCGTCGGTAAGAAAAGCGGTCTTCCGGCACCTGACACCCGATCCCTCAAACCTTGATTATCCGACACTGCCTTCGAGCTTCATGCCCAATAATTTCGTCGCTTCGACGGCAAACTCCATGGGCAGCTGCAAAAAGACATCCTTGCAGAATCCGTTGATAATCAACGAGACGGCGTCTTCCTGCGAAATCCCCCGCTGCTGCAAATAAAACAATTGCTCCTCGCTGATTTTCGAGGTTGAAGCTTCGTGCTCAACATTTGAACTGTTATTCATGACCTCGATATACGGAAATGTATTCGCGCCGGCGTTTGAACCAATCAACATCGAATCACACTGCGTATAATTTCGTGCGTTCTCCGCTTTCGGCATGACCTTCACCAGCCCGCGGTAACTGTTGTTTGACTTACCGGCCGCAATGCCTTTGGAAATGATCGTCGAGCGAGTGTTTTTGCCGAGATGGATCATCTTGGTTCCGGTGTCAGCCTGCTGCGCGTGGTTGGTCAACGCGACGGAATAAAACTCACCGATCGAGTTGTCGCCCTGGAGAATGCACGAGGGATATTTCCAGGTGATCGCCGAACCGGTCTCGACCTGCGTCCAGGAAATCTTCGAATTCCTTCCCGCGCATTTGCCCCGCTTGGTTACGAAATTGTAAATGCCGCCGAGGCCGTTTTCATCGCCCGCATACCAGTTTTGCACCGTCGAATATTTGATCTGCGCATCGTCCAGAGCCACCAGCTCAACCACGGCGGCGTGAAGTTGATTCTTATCAAACTTCGGTGCGGTGCAGCCTTCGAGGTATGAAACATACGCGCCTTCTTCAGCTACGATCAGGGTGCGCTCAAACTGTCCTGACTCAGAATTATTTATGCGGAAGTAAGTGGAAAGTTCCATCGGACAGCGAACACCCTTGGGAATGAAACAGAACGAGCCGTCAGAGAAGACCGCACTGTTCAGCGCCGCGAAGAAGTTATCGTTTGTAGGGACCACCGAACCGAGATACTTCCGGATGAGATCCGGATAGTCGCGAATCGCTTCGGTAAACGAACAAAAGATCACGCCGTGCTTCTTGAGTTTTTCCTTATAGGTGGTGGCAACTGAAACGGAATCGAAGATTGCGTCAACCGCCACGCCGGCCAGCTGCTTTTGTTCAGTTAGAGGGATGCCAAGCTTCTCGAAAGTCTTCAGCAATTCGGGATCGACTTCGTCCAGACTCGCCTTCACCGCCTTCTGTTTCGGAGCGCTGTAGTAAATTACATCCTGATAATCGATTTTTGGATATGAGATGTTGGGCCAATGCGTCGGCTCCGTCATCGTCAGCCAGTGGCGATAAGCCTTGAGACGAAACTCCAACATCCACTCGGGTTCGTTTTTCTTGGCGGCGATCAAACGGATCGTGTCTTCCGTTAATCCGCGCGGAATAACGTCAGACTCGATGTCGGTGACGAAGCCGTATTTGTATTCCTGCTTGCTTAAAATTTCTGCTGTGCTCATCTTTTAACCGTTTCCCAACCAAACTTTCTTGTCGATCGATTTGTCACACCTGCGCATGAATCGATTCTGTGCGTGCTTTAGTTCCCTGAATCTTGTGCAGCACCGCATCTACTGTTGCTTCCGTGCCCAACAATTGAGACAACGTAATTTCAGACAGTGCGTTATCGACGATCTGATGCAATTCCACTATCACAGGTCGGATCCCACAATCGCCGGTATGAACACACGAATCGAGCACTCCCGTGTAACTCTTGCAGTGTGCCTCGACGCGTTCGTTGTCCAGCACGCTAATCACTTCATTCAAATGAATGTCGGACGCCGGTCGCGCCAATCGGTAACCGCCTTTGGTGCCGCGCTGCGACTGCACCAGTCCGGCCTTATTCAGGATCCACATCAGCTTGCCGGCGTTGGCAGTTGAAATCCCTTCCAGCTGCGCAATCCGCCCAAGCGTGAGCGATTCGCCGAGGCTTTCGGCCCTCGCCAGCTGTAGCAGGGCGCGCAGTCCATATTCTTCCTGTGCTGAAATCTTCATTTTCGTTCGTTTTGACGGACGAGGCCAGTCTACCGAAACCTTACTTTTTAGTCAAGATGGCGTAAGGTCTTATGTTACATGGGAATAGCGATTAAGGATGGGTGTTAAAGGGTGAAGTTGAAATCCAGATAGCCGGTGGTGCGACTTGACGACTCCGGATCGGCGGAGGGCTCAAAGCGCCAGAGACGCGCCGCATCTTCCGCGGCCCGCCGCAACAGCAGGGGGCCTTCGGAACGGGATATCTCGATGACCTCCCCCTTTTCATCCACTACGAGAAAGACCCTCACGGAGCCCACGGTGCCCGATTGTTTGGCGAGGGGCGGATAGCGAGGCACAACTCGCTTGGTCGCTTTCCCGTTTAGCGCAACCGGCCCGAGTGCTGATGAAGGCGTGCTGGCGTTTGACGACTGAGGAGAAGTGGAAGACGAGTCGGGTTGAACCGGCGGCACACTGTGTTGCTGCTCGGAGTTAAGTATCGATTTTGACGCGCTGTCCGTTTCGGGAGTTTTCCGCACCGTGTAAGGCGAAGGCGCATCAAGTTTTGGGGCTTTGGAAGGAGGCAACGCGGAGATGCCGGCAAGCGAAGCGATCTGTGTTGGCGAAGCGGCCAATGACTGGCGCGCCGCCGAGTATTCACTTTCCCACTTCGCCCGATCCTCGCTATCAACAGCCATAGACCTGCGAACGCCGAGCACGTCTTCGAGCAAGGCCAGTGAATCGTAGGCTTTATTCTCAGTTGCAATGTTCTTCGCCTGGGCAATCATCCGTTCAAGAAAGGAACGTAAACGATTAAGGTCATTAACAACTTCCGCCGGCAAACTGGTGTCCGTGATGTTGATGCCGAAGCTGCGATACCGGCCGAGGTGGGTCCGGCTACCATTCACCGCCTGTCCGGCCAAAGCAAAATAGGTCCGAAGTGAATCACCGTTTCGGGCCGCACGCGCTCCGAAAGTCTCTTCCAGCAATGCTTCCGCTCTGCCGTAATTTCCTTCTTCGAGATAAACGCTCATCAACATCACCGAAGTGATATTGCGGACCGATGAATCCTTCACCGAAGCCCTGACGCTCTCCAATTCGCTCGCGGCCACTTGCAACTGATGAGCAGCAATTAAAGCCCGCGCTCTCTGAATCCGAGACTCAATCGCTTCAGGGCTTGACGCAGCATCGCCCATCGATTGGGCCTTAATTGGAGTAGACGAAATCAGGAAGAGTGCTAAGACCAGGAGGAGTTGGGTCGGACGGAAACGCCTTGAAAATCTAATTCGCTTCACTAAACTTGCTCCAAAATAAATGCAAAAGCGAGCCTGATGCTCGCTTAGGAGTTAACATGTTTTTGACGCCCTATTATGGTCTGACTGAGGAGGTCATGGCAAGCAGCCGAGCCCGAAGCCAATCGCTTTCTCCATGATGCTCTGGCGTGGCGATCGTGCCAAAGGAAAACTTCAAAGCTTTAGCCCCAGACCGTATCTAGAGAAGTCTCGCCGACGTTCAACTTCCGCTTTTTGCTCACGCGTCTCATTCCGATCTTCATCAGCGACTTCGGCTAAGTCTGAAAAATAGGTGTCCAGGTACAGCTCGACTCCAAATTCTCCGAGTCTTTGTAGAATTGCAGGAGAAAGGCTTGGGCCGCCATTTGCCGAAGATTGAAAGTGCCCGCACCAAAGGATCAACTGTTACTTGTCGCGGTAAGTATCTATTTTCTTTCGGACTGTAACCCTCCCCAAAAACAAGGCCATTGAAAAGAAGAGGTTTCCGGGCGAGTATGACGCCAGAAGGCCCGAATGCGAAAGAGCAAATTCAGCGAAACACGTCTCCACCAAGGGAAGGGCCACATCCTCGGCGTGGTTTTGATATTCTTCCGCGGCTGCAATTGTCACTCTCGGCTCGGTTGCCTGAAGTCGCAATAGATGTCCCTGGCTGTCATAGGCAACATAACGATTTTCGCTAAAACGTGAAGTCGTCCACTGCTCAACGGAGGTCACTCTTGAGGGCGAGCGTTCGATCCAGTGAGACTCTTGATCACCTGATCTCGGAACGCGCGCGCATTGGCTTTGATCGCTGCCTCATCCAGGGTCAGCAAACGCCGGTCGCGCATCACGATGCGGCCGTTAATAATCACCGTTTGCACGTCGGAAGCTTTGGTGGCGTAAACCAGGTCAGAGTAAATATTGTAAACCGGGATCTTATTGAGTGAGTCGCGATCCAGAATCGCAAGGTCAGCTCGCTTCCCCTTTTCTATCGAGCCTATTTCCTTTTCCATGTGCAACGCTTCGGCGCTGCGAATCGTCGCCAGTTCGAAAGCTTCCAGCGCCGAGATGGTCTTGGGATCGCCGCTGATCAGTTTATGCAGTTTCGCCGCGGTGTCCATCTCCTCCCACATGCTCAGATCATTGTTTGACGCCGCCCCGTCCGTACCCAAACCGACGCGCAGCCCTTCCGCGAGCATTTTGGGAACGGGTGAAACTCCTGAAGCCAGTTTCATGTTTGATTGCGGGTTATGAACTACGCCAACTCCGGCGCGTTTGAGAATCGCAATCTCGCCTGCGCTGGGCCATACCACATGCGCGGCGATCACGCGCTCGTTGAGGAATCCGATACGCTGGAGATAGTCGATCGGGCTCAGACCTTTGGCTTTGACGCTGTCCTCCACTTCCCTCTTCGTTTCCGAAATATGAGTGACGATGGGAGCCCCGGTTCGATCCGAGAAGGCCCTTACTGCCTTAAGATGTTCTTCGGAAACAGTGTAGGGAGCGTGCGGCGCAATCGCAGGTGTAATCAGGTCGTGACCTTTCCACTTCGCCACAAACCGTTCCACATACGCCATTGCCTCGGCATTGGTCTTGTTATCGGCGACGGGAAAGTCGATCACCGTTTCACCCAAAACTCCGCGCACGCCCGCCTTCGCAGTTTCATCCGCGATGGCGTCTTCGAAGTAGTACATGTCGCAGTAGGTCGTGGTTCCGCCGCGGATCATCTCGGCCAAACCTAATCGGGTTCCGGCTCGCACGAATGCTTCGGAAACATTCTTCGCTTCGGCGGGGAAGATAAACTTCGTCAACCAATCCTGAAGGTCGAGGTCATCGGCGAGCCCTCGGAACAAAGTCATCGGAATGTGTGTGTGTCCATTGATCAGTCCTGGAATAATGATCTTGCCGGTCGCATCCACGCGCTCCGGCGCCTCATACATCCTGACGATCTCGCTGCGCGTACCCACCGCGACGATGCGCCCCCCGGCAATGGCCACCCCGGCGTCTTCGATGACGCGCCGGCCTTTGTCCATCGTTACCAGCGTGCCATTCAAGACGAGGAGGTCCACTCGCGTCATTCGTCGCCCCCTATTCCGTTGTGCGTTTGCGGGTAACAAGTTGACGAAGACCGTAGCGATTAGCGCGATGACTAGAAATATCTTCCTGGGCATATTGATCATGACTCGACTGGACATAGATTGCACACGAACTACCCCAAAGGTTTGTTAGTCTTGTTTCGTGTGTCTGCCGGATCGATTGCCGTACCACACTTGCTTGCGAGCGTTGGCGTTACGAAGGGTCGTTCCTGGCTCCGCTCAGGAACCTCGCATCGAAAGCACGCGGCAACAATTCTCTGATCGAAACAATCTGGCTCTCACCATGAAGGTTAGCGAGAATGATCGTCGCGTCCCGGCAAAACTCCCAAATGATCTGCCGGCAGGTGCCGCAAGGCGGCGTCAATGTTTCCGTATCAGCAACGATGGCCAACTCGGTAAAATGTTTGTCGCCTTCCGACAGCGCCTTCCAGATCGCGACGCGTTCGCCGCAAACAGTAAGGCCATAACTGGCGCTCTCAATATTGCATCCCGTGTAGACTTTTCCGTCATCGGTCTTCACCGCGGCGCCCACCAGGAAATTTGAAAATGGCGCCAACGATCTCAGCCGCGCTGCTTTAGCTGTTTCTACCAGCTCCTGCAAACTTTCTTCGCTCAGGATCGACCTCCCACCGAGGTTAAAGCGTTTGCCAACCTCTCCCGAATCTTCCCGCTAATAAGATCTATGCTCACTAGATTATGTCCACCTTCCGGAATAATGACATCTGCGTAACGTTTCGACGGTTCGACAAACTGCATGTGCATCGGCCTGACCGTCACGATGTACTGTTCAATCACGGATTCAATCGTGCGGCCCCGTTCGGCAATATCACGCCGCAGGCGACGGATGAAACGAATGTCGTCGGGCGTATCCACAAACACTTTGATATCCAACTGCTCCAGCAATCGAGGATCGGCAAAAATAAGTATCCCTTCCACGATCACGATTGGCTTTGGTTCAACCGCTCGCGTTTCACTTTGGCGCGTATGTGTTTTGAAATCGTAGATTGGCAGTTCGATTGGTTCGCCGGCCTTGAGCTTGCGCACATGGTTGACCAGCAAATCGTTATCGAGCGCGTCGGGATGATCGAAATTCGCAACTTGCCGAAAGTCGAGCGGGAGGTCCTTGAGGTTTCGATAATACGAATCCTGCTGAATGAAAACTACTTCGCTCGCCTTGACGGTTTCAAGGATGCGGTTGGCTACCGTGGTCTTGCCCGAACCCGTTCCTCCGGAGATGCCAATTATCAAGCTCACAAAAAAGTGTCCTGTTTCGTCTGGCAGATTATTTTGATTCTGAACCGTACCGAAGTGTAGCAGTCTTCGCCGCGTCAGACGCCAGTCGCGGCTTCACTTACCAGGGTGTCGCTAAATAAAAATACCCGCCTGAATGCGGTGGGTACTCTAAACGAAGGCAAGCGGACGATAGGCGCACTCAGCGGTCGCTACGCCGGCAACTTGGTGATTATCCGGCGCAACAGCTGCGTAAAAGTTTCCCTCACCCGCTGGCCAGTCTCGATCACTTCCTCATGGTTGATAGTTTGTTCACTAATCCCGGCAGCCATGTTAGTGATGCAGGAGATGCCAAGCACATTCATGCCCATGTGTCTTGCCACGATCGCTTCAGGCACAGTGCTCATTCCCACGGCATCGGCGCCAAAGGAGCGAAGCATGTGAATCTCCGCCGGAGTTTCATAACTTGGACCTGAGAGGCCGGCGTAAATTCCTCGCCGCACCGTCGTCCCCAAGCTCTCTCGCTTCCTGAGTGACCAGTTCCTGCAAATCGCGTGAATACACTTCAGACATGTCGGGAAATCGTGGGCCAAAGCGATCGTCGTTCTCCCCGCGCAGCGGATTAACGCCCATCAAATTCAGCTGGTCGCTGATCACCATCAACGCCCCCTGGGTCAATTGCACATCGATGCCGCCGGCTGCGTTGGTTAAGAATCAACGTCTCGATGCCCATCAACTTTAGGGTGCGAATGGGAAAGGTAACTTCTTCGAGCGAGTAGCCCTCATAGAAGTGCACTCGTCCTTGCATGGCCGCGACGGGAACGCTTCTGAACTTTCCCGATGACTAAACTGCCGACGTGTCCCTGTGCGGTTGATGAAACAAACCCTGGAATCTCTCGGTATGGGATCGCGACGGAGTCTTCAAACTCATCGGCAAACGCGCCGAGCCCACTCCCGAGCACAATCGCCACCCGCGGTTTGATAGACGTCCGCGCACTGATCGTCTGCGCCGCATGCTTCGCGCGATCGTACATAGATGCTGGTCCCTGATCCGCCATTGCTAATGGTACTCCGATCCCGGCGCCAGTCGGCGCCTCCGATCTTAAGATTCTCTTGCTTTCTTCACCACCGCCGCCACTCCGATCAGCGCAAGAATTGTTGTGCCGGCAGCGCCGATGTAAGTCGTGATCCAGGCTTCCTGGCGAGCTATCAAAATAACCTCTTCACCAACGCCGGGGTTTTGGCGCACCGCCTCTTCGATCGACGCAAATCGTAAATACGTTCCAATCAGGGCGAGCACCAACGGTAAAACCGCGCTCAGCAGGAAAATGTATGCCGGCTTGCTGCTTCGCGAAGCAAACACGATCACGATTCCGATGGGAATCATTACGACGGTGATGAAAAGAATGAAAAGGAGGACCAGCAGATCGATAACGGTGCTGCTCTTGAGAAACGATTCCAGGGCTTCCATTTGTCTGCGTTCTGAGCTGCTCTCTACCTGCCTCTACCGTTCCTTCTGATACGGAATACCCAGGGCCTGTGGCGGCCGCGAAGATCCAATGAAGCCTGCCAGGACTATGATCGTCAAAATATAGGGGACCATTTGAATGAACTGGACCGGAATGTCTTCACCGGAGGGAAGCTTCATCACGCCCTGCATCTGAATCGAGACGGCCTCCGTGAAACCAAACAACAGACAGGCGAGCAAGGTTTGCACCGGTTTCCATTTACCGAAAATCAACGCCGCCAGCGCTATGAAGCCACGCCCCGACGTCATGTTTCTGGTGAATAGCGATGACTGTCCGATCGAAAGATACGCTCCACCGATACCCGCGAGCGCGCCCGAAAGCAACACTCCGGCATACTTCATTCTGGTGACGCTAACGCCGGCTGAATCCGCGGCTTCAGGATTCTCTCCCACCGCGCGCAGTCTAAGTCCAAACGGAGTTTTGTAAAGCACATACCAGGCAAGCGGCGGCACCACCAGGAAAGCAATAGCGATTGGCGCCCAGGGTATTAACTGTTCCTTGGGAATCTGCGGGGTTGAACCCGACGAAAGGAAAAACGCGCCGCTGAAAAAGGCCGGCGTCCCGATCATCAGAATATTTATCGCCGTTCCCGTCACCACCTGGTCAGCTCGGTAACTAATGCAAGCCACCGCATGTATTAAGGCAATCAATCCACCGGCCGCCATCCCGGCGATCAACCCCACGAAAGGATTTCCCACCGCATGCGTGACCGCCGCAGCCGTGAATGCTCCGGCCAGCATCATGCCCTCGAGGGCAATATTGATGATGCCCGCACGCTCCGAAAACATTCCGCCAAACGCGGCCAGAATCAACGGCGTCGACAACCTTATGGTTGACCAGAAAAGTGCGACGGAAAAAAGTTCGCTCATTTGTTAACCTTGCACTGGGCGCGCAACTACACCTTGGCCCGTTTTAACAAACCAAATTTGCTGAAAGAACCACTAAAGAAAGCTTCAGCTGCAACGAAGAGTATGATGGTGCCCTGGAGGACCTGCACGATGTCTTTCGTAACGTGTTCAGAGAATCCATCCACATAAATCCCGCCGCGTTGGAGCACGGCGAACAGCAGGGCGGCAACGATCACTCCCACCGGGTGATTTCTGCCCAGGAGCGCCACCGCGATGCCGGTAAAGCCGTAGTTATCCGAAAAGCCGTCGTAGTAACGGTACCGGTAGCCAAGCACTTCATTAATCCCGACCATGCCGGCCAGCGAACCTGATATCGTCATCGCAATAATAATCTGTTTACGAATTGAAATGCCGCCATACTCGGCCGCAGTCGGATTCGTTCCGGTGGCGCGCAACTCGTAACCCCACTTGGTGCGCCAGAGGAAGAGATAGACCAGCAAACAACAGAGGAGCGCCAAAAGAAAAGCGACGTTGAGAGGTATTCGTTCAGGGAGTCCGGGAACAAATTTTCCCAAACGCGCTATATGTGCGTTGTCTCCGATCGGGATAGTTTGCATGATCGGATCGCCCGGCGCTTTGTAGTGATACTGCGTAAAATAACTACAGATTGCCACAGCCACGAAATTCAACATGATTGTGTTGATAACTTCGTGCGATCCAAACCGTGCCTTCAATACGCCCGGAATCGCTCCCCAGAAACCACCAGCCAGGATTGCCGCCAAGAAACAAAGCGGGATTAGCACCCAGGCCGACAATCCTGCGAACGTAATTCCGACCCAGGCCGTGGCAAACGCAGCCACGTAAAGTTGCCCCTCGGCTCCGATATTCAGGAGTCCGCATCGAAACGCCACCAGGACTGAAAGCCCGGTGAATATCAGTGGCGTCGCATAGAAGAGGGTATAACCGATTCCGTCGGGCCATGAGAGCGCGCTGCCCAGAAGCAGGCGGTAGGCCTCAATCGGATTGTCGCCGATAAGTAGAATCAGGATCCCGCCAACCACAAACGCGGCGATGACAGCAATCAGCGGAAACAAAAGCTGGCGAAGAAAGATCAATGTTTGGCGCTCCCTGTCATCAGCAATCCAATTTCTTCGATAGTGGCAACTTTCGGATCAACATCGCCGACGATCCTGCCCTCGTGAATGATTAACAAGCGATCTGATAAGGCGGTGACTTCTTCCAACTCCGCTGAAATCAACAGCACCGCGCAGCCTTCATCGCGCAACGCCACTAACTTCCGATGAATAAATTCGATGGCGCCAATGTCAACGCCGCGAGTTGGCTGAGACACCAGCAGCAGCTTTGGATTCAGATCGAATTCCCTGCCAATGATTAGTTTCTGCTGGTTCCCACCGGAAAGTGAGCGCGCGGGCAAATCCTGGTTTGGTGGCCGCACATCGAAGTCAGAAATAATCCGATCCGCGCGCGTGCGAATCGCCTTATCATTTAAAAAGACGCCGGCGAAACTCAATAGATTCTTCCGATGGTGGACACCGAGGATGGAATTTTCGGAAAGGTTAAACTCGAGCAACAACCCCCGACGATGACGATCCTCGGGTATGTGCGCAATTCCGATATCGCGGCGCACCCGGGCATCGAGACTGGTGATGTCGCGGCCCTCGAGGCGGATGACGCCGGATAGTCGGGCGGCGGGAACCAACCCAGCCAGGGCTTCAATCAACTCGGTTTGTCCGTTGCCTTCCACACCAGCTATTCCCAGTATCTCGCCCTTGCGGACCTCAAGCGAAATGTTATCCAGTCGTTTATTGCCGTCTGCATGTGTCACCGACAGATTCTTAACGCTTAGCGTGGCAGTGCCGATGTCAGCATCGGGTTTCTCAACCCGCAGCAGCACCTCGCGTCCAACCATGAGGCGCGCGAGTTCGGCGGCGTTGGTTTCGCTGGTCTTCACCTGACCGACCACTTTGCCATCGCGCATGACGGTTACTTCATCGGAAATTGCGAGGACTTCGGACAATTTGTGAGTGATGATGACTACGGCTTTTCCCTGTTCACGCATTCGTCGCAGGATCCCGAAAAACTCCTCCACTTCCTGTGGTGTGAGTACGGCAGTTGGCTCATCCAAAATTAGGATGCGGGCGTGACGATAGAGAGCTTTGAGCAACTCGACGCGCTGCTGCTGGCCCACTGACAAGTGCTCGACAATCGCTCCCGGATTAACTGCTAACTTAAACTCTGCGGAAAGTTTCTGGATCTCAGCCGACGCCCGGGCGAGATCGAGAGCGGCGGCGCTGCCCGGCTCGGCTCCGAGCACAATGTTCTCGGCGACTGTCATCGTCTCGACCAGCATGAAGTGCTGGTGAACCATGCCCACTCCGAGGGCAATGGCGTCGTGTGGCGTCGAGATATTCTGCACCTGGCCATCGATGAGGATCTCGCCGCTATCGGCCGTGTAAAAACCGTAGGCGATCCGCATCGCGGTCGACTTGCCGGCTCCGTTCTCGCCCACGATGGCATGAATCGTTCCCGGCTTGACGGCAATAGTTACGCCGTCATTGGCGAGCACATTAGCGAACCGCTTGGTGATGTTGCGAAGCTCTAGCACGTTGGTTCTTGGCCTTTAGTCTTCGGTCTTTCGTTCTGAATCTGTTGGTATTTTGGATCGGGTTATTTGATTGATAATCAAGCTATCGTTCCGGTCTTTTCTCTGAAGGATTAAAGGACCTATTGGAGGCCTAAAACCAAAAAACCTATTTGGCCATCGCGTCAGTCACCTTGATCTCGCCGTCCATGATCTTCTTCCTGGCTTCTTCCGCTTGCTGAATCATCTCGGGAGAGATCAGCGCCCGGTTGTGCTCATCCATCGCGTAGCCAACTCCGTCTTTGTCTAGACCATAGACGTGAAAACCTGGCTTGAACTCGCCCTGCACTAGCGCCTGAATAATGTCGTAAACAGCATTGTCCACGCGCTTGACCATGCTGGTGAGGACGAAGCCGGGCTTGACCATGTTTTGGTTTGCATCAACGCCGATCACGAAGTGCGTCGCCCGGCCATCTTTCATTCCGGCTTGCTCTACCGCATCAAACGCTCCTAACCCGGAATTGCCTGCGGCCGTGAAAAGCACGTCAGCGCCCTTGCCGATTTGCGCGAGGGCCAGCTCCTTGCCCTTTCCCGGATTGTTCCAGGCGTGATCCGTCACGCCAACGTAGTTTTGCAGAACCCGAATATTGGGATTGACGGCGCGCGCGCCCTCTTCGTAGCCAAGTTGAAAGCGATGAATTAGGGGGATGTCCATGCCGCCGATAAATCCGAGCGTTCCGGTTCTGGATGCTCGCGCTGCCAGCATTCCCACCAGATACGATCCCTCGTGTTCCTTGAACACCAAACTGGCTACGTTGGGAAGATTGCTGACGCCGTCAACTATCGCAAAACGAATGTTTGGATAATCCTTGGCGACTAACTCCATGATCGGGGTTTGGGCGAAACCAACTCCAATAATCAGGTCGTAGCCGCGCTCAGCGAAGGCGCGCATGGCCGGCTCGATCGAAGTTGGATTACCAGGCTCGATGTCGCGGGCGACGATGGGCAGCGCAGGCTTGCCGCAGTCAGTACCGTCCGGCCATTTCCCGCTTTGCGCACACTTCACGCCCGCCCAGGCCGAGGCGTTAAAGGAGCGGTCGTCTTTACCGCCAATATCGAACACGATCGCTACCCGGAGTTTAGACTTATCGTCGGCAGCGCCATAACTGTCCCTATTGCACGCCGTGCCGAGCGCGGCTACCAGACACAACATCAGGAGGGTGGACCAGAAAGCGAACCTCATTCGTTTATTACTTCCTTTACTAATGCGGGTAATTCAGACAAAGGGTGGTCGCTGATTTGATAAGCAGACTGAATTCGCGCGGCTGCTTCCCGGGCCTTCGCTTCATCGGCGGAATAAACCAGGCCCAGCGCTGTGCCGGTGCTCAAGTGGTCTCCGATTTTGACTTCCGCCAGGAAGCCGACGGTCGGCTCAATTACATCATCGATGCGTACGCGCCCGCCGCCGATCGAAGCAATGGCATGTCCGATCTCAGCCGTATCTACGCTAGTCACGTAACCTGAACGGGGGGATTCTACCTTAAAGGTTTCCGTCACCAAAGGAAGAATTTTGTCGGGGTCGTCGCATACCCGCGGATCACCGCCCTGCGCCTCAACGTTGTTTCGGAAACATTCCAGGGCCGCGCCTGAATTTACGATCTTTTGCAAGCGTTCGTGAGCGGCTGCGAGTGATTTATCCACCTGGGCCAGCACCAGCATTTGCGCGGAAAGTTCAAGCGACAGATCCATAACCGGACGAGCGCCTGCCGTTCCTTCGCCGCGGAGCAGTTGTATACATTCCTTAACTTCGATCGAGTTCCCTACTGCCTGGCCCAGCGGTTGGTTCATGTCGGTTAACAACGCCCGCGTGCGAATCCCAAGAGCGTTACCTGTCCTGACTAAGGCATGGGCCAAAGTTTCCGCCCTTGTCTCCTGTCTCATAAACGCTCCCGAGCCGACCTTCACGTCGATCACCATCGCATCCAGACCAGCCGCTCCCTTTTTTGAAATTATCGACGCAACGATCAACGGAATCGCTTCGACCGTCGAGGTCGCGTCGCGCAAGGCGTACATCTTCTTATCGGCCGGGGCCAGTTCCGCCGTCTGACCGGACATCGCATAGCCAACGGTTTTGAGCACCGCTTCAAACTCCGTCGCGCTCAGGTCCACCCGATAACCCGGAATCGTTTCAAGTTTGTCCAACGTGCCGCCGGTATGGCCCAAGCCACGGCCGGAAATCATTGGCACGCAGACTCCGCAGGCAGCCACCATCGGCGCAATTAGAAGCGACGTCTTGTCGCCCACGCCTCCCGTCGAGTGTTTGTCAGCTTTCGGCTTGTCGATGTGTGAGAAGTCAAGAATGTTTCCCGAATTCAACATGGCCTCGGTGAGAATTCCCTGCTCGGAGTCGTTCATGCCGTTCAAATAAATGGCCATGAGCAGCGCGCTGATTTGATAATCGGCGATCGTGCCGCGGGTGACACCGTCAATAAAGAAGGCTATCTCCTCGCGGGTGAGGTGCTCGCCGTCTCGTTTCCGTCGAATTACATCCTGCGGTCTCAAATAGGTATCCCTCGTTGGTAATGCAAACTGTTTAGTTTGCGATTGCTCTATGCGGCGCAAACCAGGTGGCGCGCGTTACGACTCAAGAAGCACGACCGCCTGGGCTGAAACGGCCAGGCCCTGCCCTACGGCATCAAGACCTTCAGACGTTTTTGCTTTCACGCTAACACACGAAGTTTCCACCCCAAGGACCTCGGCAATATTTTCGCGCATCACAAAAATATACGATCGCAGCTTTGGAGCTTCCAGCATTATATTAGCGTCCACATGCGCCACGCGAAGCCCACGCTCATGGGCCAACCAGGCTACCCGCGAAAGTAGTTGCAGGCTGTTGGCGTCTTTCCATTGAGGGTCGGTGTCAGGAAAATGTACTCCGATGTCACCTTCACACAACGCACCGAGGATTGCGTCGGCGATCGCGTGCAGGAGAACGTCGGCATCCGAGTGGCCGTCACCGCCACGATCAGCCGCGACGTGAACACCTCCCAACATGAGCGGGCGCCCCTCAACGAGCTTGTGCATGTCGCTGCCGATGCCGATTTTGAACATAGGAGATTCAGAGTTAGGTTAGCCTGGGAACCTGCCAGCCACTACCCGCTGCTTTAAAATTGCTTCCCCAACCGCAAGATCCTCCGGCCGGGTAATCTTGATATTTCTGGCGCTGCCTTCGATGGCTGCGATTCTAACGCCCAGCCGCTCCACCACCGCGCTTTCGTCGGTCAGTTTCGGATCAGAAACATTCACTTCTTCATAGGCGCGTCGAAGCAGCCTATAACTAAAGCACTGAGGGGTCAGCGCGTTTCGCATCTGGTGCCCGGTCCAAAGTCTGTACCACCAATCCGTCGCGAATCTCTTTGATGGTATCGACCGGTGCCGACACCAGAATCGCGGCGCCCTCGAGCCTCGCAGCTTCGACGGTGCGGGCAATTTCGTCCGCAGTCACAAAGGGACGGACGGCATCGTGGACCGCTACGATCTCAGCGGTAGCCTCCCGCACGGCCAGCAGTCCCCGGAGAACAGACTCGGCTCGGGTCGCTCCTCCGGGTACGACTTTCGCCAGCTTCTTAAGATTTTGTTTTTGAGCAAGTGAAAGAAAATGGGCGGTATCTTCCGCCCGCAGCACTACGATGATCTCATGGATCATCGCACAGTCTTCGAAAGCCTTAAGCGCGTGAAAAATGATCGGAATGCTGCCAAGTTCCAGAAACTGCTTCGGCCCGAACCCCGCCATCCGAGTGCCTAGGCCGGCGGCAGCAATGATTGCGACATTCATAGGAAACTACCGCGGAGACCCGATTCAACCTTTGCCGCATTCTGCCACACATCCAACCCACCACGCAGGTTTCTAGCTGACACTAATCGGGAATCGAGGACCGGAAAACGGTTTCAAAGATTCAACTACCGCAGTTTGAAGACCTAGAAGTGAATTGCGCCGGCACTATGAAAACCTGCCGCAAGGCGAAGGGCCTTGCGACTTTTTCGCGGGGGCGCGGAAAACAGCTTGAATCGAACTTGAGAACTAAGGGCGAGGATTACAGTTCGGCAATCGGTTCGGTGTCAGCGATCCTTACGGGAACAGGACCAGTTCGAGTTTCCCGCGTGGGCCGCCGGGTAGTGCCGTTAAGGCGATGCTCGCCGGTGTTTACTCCGACCTCGCGTTCTTCCCAAAGGCGACCGAAGATCATCTTGCCGGCTGTGGTTTGGAGTACGCTGGTGACTGCAATGTCTGTGTTCTTGCCGATTAAGCGTCGCGCGTTGTCCACGACGACCATTGTGCCGTCATCAAGATAGGCCACACCCTGGTTGTATTCCTTGCCCTCCTTCAAAATGAACACGCGCATCGCTTCGCCCGGCAGGACTACTGGTTTCAATGCATTTGCCAACTCGTTAATGTTCAGCACGTCAACACCCCGCACCTGCGAGACCTTGTTGAGATTAAAGTCGTTGGTCACGATAACGGCATTGAGTTGTTTGCCCAGCTCAATTAACTTCAGATCTACTTCCTTCACTGCCGGAAAATCGGTCTCCACAATCTGAATGTCCAACGAACTGTTATTCTGCAAACGGTGCAGCATGTCCAGGCCACGACGTCCGCGCTGACGCTTTGAAGAGTCCGGCGAATCCGCAACTTGTTGCAACTCGCGAAGAATAAATTGCGGGATGATGAGTGTGCCGGTGAGAAACCCGGTTTCTGCCACATCCGCGATGCGGCCATCAATAATCACAGATGTATCAAGCACTTTCAGATCGCGGCGCGCAGCCTTGTCTGAAAGAATTCCGCCGAGAGCTGACAACTCCAGGTAGTCTCCCTTGGCCGCGCCAACCATCAGTCCCACGTAAGCCATGAAAAAAGTCAACGCCAGGGTAACAAACGTTTTTACTTCCGGAGGAACGGCCGAGCTTTGTTGCCGGCTGATCAGAAGGCCAATCAGGAAGGCGCCAATGATTCCAAGGATCGACCCCACTGCTGCGCCGATGAGAGTCTTCAAGGTGGCGCGGCGAATCCTCAATTCGAAAAGAATTATGCAAACTGCAATCAGTCCGCCGAGTCCAGCCGAAAACCACGCTTCGCCAACCGGTTTTAGAAAGTATCCCGCCGCTACGAGGAACGCAGTAAAAATAAGGCGAATAATGACGACATCACCACGCATAATGGCGAGAATCTTAGCACGGCCCTACGCCAGCGTCACCAAAAACCTTTTGGCTGGCTAATTTACGGAGATTGGCCGCGCCCAGGGGATTCGGCGGGTTTATCAGAGGATTCATGCGATCCGGCCGCCCACCATCAGCGACGGCCAAACCACAGAGTTCGTCCTAGCGGTTGTCGGGATAGATAATTCGGACACTGAAGCTCCCGCTATTGTCCGAATAGTTATCGTCGTTAACCAGCAGAAACAGCCGGCCGTCAATTGGGGCAGTGAAAGTCGATTGACTGCCGATCAGGAAGGGCTGCGTACGCTGACCATCTGATTGCACGATAAACCCGACCAGCGCGCCCACTCCGGCCGTCGGCACGGGATACATGGACGCGCCGAAAACGGCGCCCGCGCTGGTTCGACCGCCATCCGGAGACACCACGCCAGCGCGCCTGCCCGCCGTAACATTACCGGTTGCGCTTATCGTGGCCTGGTCATCCTTTCGTAGGTCGACGCCGGTGTCCACACCGCGAGCTGCGTTACCCTGCACCTCAATGATTCGTTCGAGGGTTCGGTTGCGGCGATCACGATCTGGATTGAAAACACCACCTGGCTGCCGCGAACGAGTTTGCCCGGAACTAGTGTCTCCGGATATGCCAAATGGGTCGTAAGTCTCATTTCGATCATCAGCTGTGCGGGCCATCGCATTAAGATCTAGTTCGGTTTGTACGCGGACGCTGTAGTTCCCGCGCGCATCGGTATACGACCCGCGATTGATCGTCAGGTAAAGGCGGCCATCTCGCTCTGACACGAATTCCTTGCCGGGGCCTATTTGAAGGATCGGGGAGTCGTTATCATTTCCCACAACGCCAATCAGCGTACCTTCGGGAGCGCGCGGCAAGGGAGCGCTTGGATCTGTGGTAGTTAGGCCGGCGGGCGTAATGCGGGTACGACCTGCATAAATCGTGCCGGTTGCGTCTACCTTGACTCGTTGGCCCCGTTTCACATCAACTCCGCTATCGATCCAGTTTGAACTAAGTGCTACGTCGACTGTTCGCGTTTGATAACGCGCATCGTCAAGCGAGCGGCCTTCGATCTCGATGCGATCAATCTCCCGCGGGCGCAGAAAGATCACGTCGCCCGCATTCACCGTTCGGGTAGCAGCTACAGTTCCCGCTTGGTTGCGATTGTTTGCAGAACTGAGCGGCAGCGTGGCGCTGGCAGTAAGTCGAATGGCAAACCGGCCATTGATGTAACCAAGCAATGTGCCGCGCACGGCCGCGCCGCTGCGCAGGTAGACTGTGTCGGCGGCGGCTACCGAAAAGGTAGCCAGGACAATCAGAAGACTGAGTATTATTCTTTTCATTTTTAGTTTCCTCGCATTTGCTTCTAGAAAAATAGACTCTGAGCGCCGAGACCGAGCTTCAGGCAATAGCCGACTGAAATAATTTCCGTCGCGCCAACTGTAACTCTGGTAAATAATTCGAGGGGCCGTAAAACAGGAGAGATCGGCGCGAAAGCCAGGTTCTTGCGGGGGTGCAAATAGATTACACCCGCCAAGAAGGCCGGGCAAGCAGGCCTGGTCCGCGGTAGTGGTTCAGCTTTAAGTTCACGGTTGAGGTTTAGATCGGCTCCGGCAGGGATCGCAGGGCGCCCGCTTGGGGGGGGCGCAAACACGAACCGTTGTCCACCAAGTGACTTCTACGCAAACATGCGGGCGGTGACGCCCGCGGTCCCATAAAACGAAGACAATTCAACCCAAACTGACGCATTGCCTGGTCCGCGTCTAGACTGGGCGACAGCGTCCGATAAAATCTGGGCCGTAGTCGTTGATTGCCGAATTCCCTTCTCTTGCCTCATCAAAAAAGAACGTCCAGCGCTTCTTCGACCGACCGTACGCCGACGGCTCGCAGTCCCAACATGCGCTCAAGTCCGGCAGTGTTCGAGGAAGGCATGACAATCGTTTTGAAGCCTAATGCCTGAGCTTCCCGGGCGCGAACGACGGCTTGTGTGGTCGCGCGCACTTCACCAGTTAACCCAACCTCACCGAAAACGGCTGTCTGAGGATCAATCGGAGCATTTCTGAAACTGGATGCAATAGCCGCTACCACGCCCAGATCGACGGCCGGCTCATCCACTTCCAATCCGCCGGCTATATTAACGAAGACGTCGTCGCCCAGGAGTTCGACCCCAATCCGTCTTTCCAGCATCGCCATCAACAGCGCAACGCGATTTTGGTCAACACCCTGGGTCATGCGCCGGCCAGTGCCGTATTTCGTTTTCGAAACGAGTGCCTGGATCTCGACCAGCAATGGCCGGGTTCCTTCCATGCAAGCGGTGACGACTGAACCGGCCACGTTTTGGGGCCGCTCCTGCAAAAACATCTGTGACGGGTTTGCCACCGGCATTAGTCCTGCGCCGGTCATTTCAAAAATTCCAATTTCGTTGGCCGCGCCGAAACGGTTCTTCACCGCGCGCACTATGCGGTGATTGTGATGCCTCTCGCCTTCGAAATAGAGAACTGTATCAACCACGTGCTCAAGGGATTTAGGGCCGGCAATCGATCCGTCTTTGGTAATGTGGCCGATGAGAAAAATTGGAATCGTCCGATTCTTCGCCAGCAAAAGAAATTGATGTGCAGCTTCCCTCACTTGTGAAACGGAGCCGGGAGCTGACTCGATCATTGCGGAGAACACAGTCTGAATTGAATCAACTACGATCGCAATCGGGTTGAGTCGATCCACTTCGTGAAAGATGTTCTCGAGATTTGTTTCCGGCAACAGGTAAAGATGCCTGGCGCTGATCTCCAGCCTTTCGCCGCGAAGTTTTATCTGCCGCTCCGACTCTTCACCGGAAACGTAAAGCACTGCGCCTTCGTGGGCGCTTAACCTATCCGCAACTTGAAGCAGAAGGGTGCTCTTGCCAATTCCCGGGTCACCGCCGATCAATACCAATGTTCCGGGAACAATTCCGCCGCCCAGCACGCGATCAAATTCCGTGACTCCCGAGCTAACCCGAGCTTCGTCCTGAGATTCAATCTCGGAATACGCAACCGCCGCCACCTCGCGCAATTTGAACGCGCTCCGGCCGGCGGTCTTCTTGGGGTTGCGCTCGCGTTCTTCGACAAGTGAATTCCATTCGCCGCATTCCGGACATTTTCCGAGCCACTTTCGCGATTGATGGCCGCACGACTGACAGACAAAGATGGTTTCAGGTTTTTTCACTGCTGATGTTCCAGGGTGTGACGATCGATAAAGAACTGAGAGCGATAGCGGTAGAAATTTGTTCAGCTAAAATTTTGAGCCACAGGCGATCCAGCCTCTAATGCTCCCGGCGCTGACTCCTGGTCACCGAGCGTCTCACGCTTTAGCCTACAGCAAAGCCTTCACATTCTCGGTGGGACGTCCGAGGACCGCGCGATTGCCCCGCTCAACGATTGGGCGTTGAATTAGATCGGGATGCTTTATCATAAGCGCGATGATTTCCTGATCCGACAGGTCCGCGTTGCGCAATTGGAGATCCTTATAGATTTGTTCACTGGATCTTAAAAGGTCACGCGGGGTGATCTTCATTTTGCTCAGAAGTTCAGCCAGCTTCCGCTGAGTCAATGGCTCGACGTAGTAATTGACTTTGGAAAAGTCGAAGCCATTTTCCCGAAGGAAACGATTCATCTCGCGGCACTTAGTGCATGTTGGCTTTTCGTAAACTGTGATCTTGTCGGCCTTTACCATGTAACTTTTATTCCTCTCTGCGTTCGCCCGCCACGGTTAGCCGCTAGGGAAAGATGCCGCGGACGCGCGTCGCCTCGGCCACGCGATCGACAGCCAGAATGTAGGCGCCCGTACGCATGTCCGTGTCGTATCGCGTCGCCGTTTCATACACTGAATCAAACGCTGTCTTCATGGCCTGTTCGAGAGTTTCGTTAATCTGCTTCTCGGACCAGAAGAACGAGTACTGATCCTGGACCCACTCGTAATAACTGACGGTGACGCCGCCGGCATTCGCGAGAATGTCAGGGACCAGGAAGACGCCCTGATCGGCAAACACCCGATCCGCGCCGGGTGTCGTCGGCCCATTCGCCAACTCGGCAATGATCTTCGCCGAAACTTTGCCCACGTTTGCCATGGTGATCGCATTCTCCAAAGCCGAAGGCAGGAGGATATCGCAATCGACGGTGAGTACATCATCGCACGGTATTTCCTTGACGCCCCTCATCCCACTAAGCGAGCTCGTCTCCTTCTTGTGACGCAAGGCCTCCTGGATGTCGATTCCGCCTTCGGCATAAAGTCCGACTTTTGAATCACAGATAGCCACCACTCGCGCGCCATCAGCGGCAACCATGTGTGAGATATTCGCGCCGGCGTTTCCAAAGCCATGGATGGCCACGCGCGCGCCCTGGAGACTTCTTCCCGTCACCCGGCAAGCTTCGCGTAAAGTGTAGAGGCATCCGCGTGCGGTCGCCTCGGCGCGACCTAGCGAGCCGCCCAAAGAAATCGGTTTACCGGTGACAACGCCGAGTTCAGTGTGTCCCCGCACCATCGAAATGGTATCCATGATCCACGCCATCGTTTGCTCGTCAGTGTAAACATCAGGCGCGGGTATATCGCGATCCGGGCCGATGATCGGCGCAATTTCGAAGGCATAACGGCGCGTGAGCCGCTCCAGCTCATCTCTCGACATTCGTTTGGGATCGCAGATCACTCCGCCTTTGCCACCGCCATAGGGAATACCCACCGTTGCGCACTTCCAGGTCATCCACGACGCCAGCGCTTTTACCTCGTCGAGCGTTACTTTCGGATGATAGCGAATGCCGCCCTTGGCGGGCCCGCGGGCAATGTTGTGCTGAACGCGATAGCCTTCAAAAACCTGAACATCGCCACCATCCATTTTCACTGGAATCGAGACGATTAGCTGGCGCTTGGGACTCTGTAGGACATTCCGCAACGAATCGTCGAGGTTGAGGTAGTCAGCCGCGCGATTAAACTGCGCCTTGGCAATCTCAAATGGGTTCAGTTCTTCGTTAAAGGCTTCTTTAGTTGCCATCGCGTGAACTCCTAACGGGGGTATTGGAGAGCTGGCGCAATCCTATCAGCCGTAGGTTTGAAGTTCCAAGGATTAGGCCCGGAACACCTTCGCTCTGGAACATGTTGGGCGGCGGCGGAGTCTAACCCGGCGTGTAACTCCTGCGACCCGAGGGCACCGGCACAGGGAGGATCAGATGTTTAATAACCTAATCGAGTCTAGTTCGCACGCGCGCGAGCTCAAACGACGAGGATCATTCATGCTCTTTACAGCGGTCACCTACTTTCTGCTCTTCGTGACGGCCGGCGTCATTAGTATCTACGCTTACGACGCCAGCTTGAGTGATCCCAGCACTGAACTTCAGTTGATCAGCATGGTGCCGCCGGTAACGCCAGAAGTGGCTCCTGAGGTTGCAAGAGTTCGCCGATCCAGTCCTCCCTCGGGCGCTTCTCAGGGAAACAGATCGGTGCGGCCCGTGCTGATAGACCACACTAACAATCCGCTGAACGTGCCCAAGCAGGCATCGGCCATTGCCTCGACCATTCCATCCGCTCATGCAAACACCGAGATTGGACAAGGCGTAATTGAGCCGGCAGGACCGGGGGGCCGGGACAGCGGAGGTCATTCAACAACTGGAAACGACAACTCTGTGGCCGTGAAAGTTTCGGAGCCACCGCCAGCCCCCACACCGGTGCCGCAGCCCAGGAGAACTGTTACCGCAACTCGTGTACTCAATAGCGAGGCGCTATCGCTACCTAAACCGCCTTATCCGGCGATGGCAAAACAAGTCGGCGCGCAAGGCTCGGTCAGCGTCCAGATCTTGATTGACGAAACCGGCCGAGTGATTTCTGCCAAGGCAATTTCCGGAAATGTCTTTTTGAAAACGGCTGCCCAGCAGGCTGCGACGCAGGCACGCTTTTCCCCTACGATGCTCGGTGATCAACCGGTGAAAGTTTCGGGCGTGATCACTTACAACTTCGTGCTGCAATAAGGGCCTGACTGTTCGTTTGCTTACACAGTTACCTACCGAAACAAAGAGGTACGCTGCCTAACTAGTACGCGTACCTCTCCCGCCATCCGATTCCATCGGTTCGAAATGGTCAGAGCCAGGGGGAATGAACGAACGCTTCCTTCATTATCGCGCGCCCGCCTGAGGATTGGGAATGAAGACTGGCTGCGGATGTGAAATCCGGACAGTGACCCACTAAACTTCAGCCGCTCTTAAGCTTTAACTCTGATCACGCCGCGCGCCTCGCCGGTCATCACTTCTTTTGAGTATTGATTCCGACAAACCCACGTCGAACTCATTCGGGTTAACTGATCACCGGGCTCAAGCTCTATAAGTGTCACCACACACTCGATCGTGTCACCTGCAAACACCGGGCGCAGAAACTGGAAAGTAATTTCGCGAGCAATGAAATTCAGGTCCCCTCCGATCTTGGTTGGCAGCGTCGCCGTGAGCAGGCCATGGGCCATCAATCGACCGTGCTCATCCGGGACCAGATGATGCTGACCCTCGTCGCCGGACAGTTTGGCAAAGAGCCGAATCTCATCTTCGCTAAACGTGCGCGACCAGGTTAGTGTGTCCCCAACTTGCATCTACTAATGTTCTCTATTCACTCCCATTTACCTCCGCCGACCGAACATCGATCATCCAGTCAATAAATTTAGGAAGGCTCAACCGGTTCCCGGCTCCAGAACACAAGATCGGTGACGGCCGGCTCGGCCCCAATGGACCTCAAAAGCATTGCGATTTGTCCGCGGTGATACCAGGAATGGCCAAACAACTGCGTGAGGATGTCTTCGATTGTGTTTCGAAATCGCTGTCCCTCGTGGCTCCTATATTCAAACACTCGCCGCAGCTCTTCATCGCTCAGTTGTTCGAGATATTCCGACCACAATGCTTCCATCTCAGCAACGTTTGCGGGCAGTTCCGCCAGGCTTATCTCCCGCGTAAAGAGATCGGTATCGTGGCTAACAAAACCCAGTCGAAAAAGCCACATTCGACGGGCAGCGACGATGTGGCGCATCAAGTAAACGGCGTTCCGGAATCCTTCCGTATCTCTTAAGCCTTCGGCTACAGAGTTGAGCGAGTCTAACGTCTTCGCGTGGCTATCGCGCTCGTAAGCAAGCCACCGTCGATAATGAACTGTGAGACTGTCACTCATTGGTTCGCCGGATGCTCCCGTTACCTCTGAAGCAAACAGTTGGCTTGCGTTCTAGTGCGAAGAGGAAGTTTGTGGCGTCGGAAGCACACAAATAATTTTCCCTACGGCTATTCTGCTACCGAGTATTTATGCACCTTGTTTCGTGCCGCGATAAACATCTCGTTGTTGTCGTTAATTTCCATGTCAAACACCGGTCCATCGGGTTTCATCAGCTTCAGGTACCGACCGTTTGAGTCGAAGACTTGAATTCCTTTGATGTCGCTCACATAGACACGACCCTTGCCGTCGACGGCGATGGCGAAAGCAGCGCGAAACTGTCCCGCTTCGTTACCGGCATCCCCGAAACGCGTCAGAAATTTTCCATCAGGCCCAAACTTGAAGACCGCATTGTTGAAGGTGCCAAGGGCATAAATATTTCCCAACCCATCGATCGCTACTCGCGTGTTCAACTCAGAATCGCCGCTGGTTGAACTAATGGCCGCGCGTATTGTTCGCGTCACTTCACCGGAGGAGTTAAACCGCACAATATCGTCGCGATTGCTGTACCACGCGGCAACGAACCCGCCATCAGGGGTAGCCGTGAGGTCATCGAAGCCCCTTCCGCCTGCATGGGACAATTCGCCCACCTCTTTTCCCGTCTCCCCCTCATATTTCGTAATCGTTCCTCGTTGAACAACGAAAACCGTGCCCTTCCTGTCAGCTGCCATCCCGCGCAGCGGCATCTTCGGATCAACTGTCCACTGCGTTAGAAATTTTCCATCGGGATCGAAGACCTGAATGCGTCCGCCGAGATACTCGGCTACATAGATCTTCCCTGCCCCATCTACAGCGATGCTGCGTGCATCCTTAAACATTCCCGGTCCAATTCCTTCAGAACCAAAGCTGAGCAGTGGTTTGGGTCCTTCATTGACCTTTTCCTTCGTTACGGGACTAGTGGGCCAGGGAAAGTTTGGAATGACAGGTTTCTTCTCACTCGTGGTCGTGGACCCGCCCCGCAGCAGCGGAGAGAGAAAACCACCGAGCGCGACGATGCCAATGAGCAATCCAACCACCGGAATCAGGACGATCAGGGCGATCCATTTGGTGGCCCGCGCTCCTGTGTTTCGCAGGTCAATACTGACGTGGGACAACACGTGTGCGGGCCGGCCACGCATTTCGTCGGGGACTGACAGCTGACTATTGCAGTAGGAGCACCGGGCAGTAAGATTTGCACCCACGACGTCTGTTTCGTAGTTCACCGGAGCTCCGCATTTCGGACAGTCAAATGTTTTAAGCATCTTAATTATTCAGTTTCTCACCACCCCATGCGCTTACGCAGCGAGGTGATGTGCGCAACGTGATGGCGGCCGTGCCAGGCATAGAGCGCTACATTCTGGTCGAGACTGACCACACCCAGTTCGGGATGACGGAACGTACGCTGGAAATCCGATGCGTTTAGTGAACGGAGAAACCATACCCAGCGGCGGTGGAGGGCCTCAAGCAAGTCCAGGGAAAGTGAGACTGGCGCCGTGCGGGCATCGTCAAGTTTGGCCCAGCGGTCTTCAAAATAGGTCTTTATTACTGGTTCGTCTTCGGTGATTGCCAGCTTGAATCGAGTGTAGGAATTAAGGTGGCTCTCGGGAACGTGATGGACCACCTGGCGGACAGTCCAACCCTCGGGACGATATTGAGTGTTCAATCGATCGTCATTGAGTCCGGCAACCGCAGCGCGCAGGTTTTCAGGGGTGGCGGCTATTTCGTCAATCAGAATGCGGCGTTTGTCTTCTGAAAGAGTTTCCTCAAACTCAAACTTACCAACCGGGTAACGCAGGTCCATGCTCCAGGCTCCTATTGTAACTGTGGCGGTGTTCGGCTTATTCTCGCGCGACTATTCTATAGTCTGATCTTTCATCGCGACAAATATGACTGAAACGGCAGATGTAGTAATCATCGGCAGCGGGATAGTGGGTTCGAGTGTTGCCTACCACTTAGCTGAACAGGGATGCACGAACGTGCTCGTCCTCGAACGCGAAGCGCACCAGGGGAAGGGCTCCACGGGGAAGAGCATGGGAGGCGTGCGAGCGCAGTTTGCGACGGCAATCAACATTGAGATGTCGCGTTATTCCATCGATTTTTTTTCGCGTTTCGATGACACGGTTGGACATCCAGGCGACTACCGTCCGCACGGTTACCTCTTCTGCGCTACCAACGAAACCCAGTTCAAGTACCTGAAGGCGAATCGCGAACGTCAACTGGCGCTGGGAGTAAATAATGTAGAAATAGTCTCCCCGGAGGACGTTCGCAAGTTTGTGCCGCAGCTTCGAGTTGACGACATCATCGGTGGGACCTTTTGCCAAACTGATGGGTTTGTCGATCCACATAGCGTGATGATGGGGTTCATGCTGAAGGCCCGCGCCAGCGGCGTTCGCCTTTGGCTTGATACGGCCGTAACCGGTTTTGAAGTGGAACCTGCGCTAAGCTTCACCGCGGATGTCCCGGCCGCTGATGGCAATAAGGCCGACGAGGAGGCCCTCTCGTCTCGTCGAATCTCGGGTGTGATAACCAGCCGCGGATTCGTTTCAACTCGCATCGTGGTTAACGCCGCTGGTCCATGGGCAGCGGAAGTTGCGCGGATGGCCGGCGTCGAGCTTCCCGTGAAACCGCTTCGCCGGCAGTTGGTCCCGACCGAACCTTTTGATGGTTTGCCACAAAGATTTCCTATGGTCATCGACATGTCGACCGGTTTCCATTTCCGTCGCGAGGGCAAAGGGATTTTGCTCGCCTGGAACGACCCTCACGAGACGCCCGGGTTCAAAATGGATTTTGATCCGACTTTTGTAGAAAAGATTTTGACGCATGCTGCCGATCGCGTGCCGGGCCTGGCGGAAGCGGAAGTTAACCCGCGTCGCGCCTGGGCGGGTCTATACGAAATGACTCCGGACCATCACGCGATTATTGGTCCGGCCCCCGGGCTCGCGGGGCTATTTTTTGTTAACGGTTTCAGCGGTCACGGAGTAATGCATTCTCCGGCCTCGGGTCGTGTCACCGCCGACCTGATCCTGAAAGGCATCTGCCGATCTGGTGGACGCAGCTCAACTGTCTGCCGACCGATTCGCAACCGGGAAACTGCTGGAAGAAACAGCTGTGCTTTAAGAATCACGCGGAACAAACACAATTCGCAACCACTCGTAATTATTTGTCTCCGAGATTCGCATCAATCCTTTCCAGCAGCACCAGCGGATCGAAAGGCTTTCCAAACACTTCGACGCAACCCGCTTCGCGAACGGCCTTCTCCACGCTCTCAGTCAAGTAAGCGCTAATGACGAAGATCGGAATTCGCGACAGTTTTGCCTGCGCGTGGATGCGCGCAGCAGCTTCCACGCCGTCCATCTCGGGTAACGACAGATCCATTAAGATCAGATCGGGATAAAGCCAACCTGCCTTTAAGACCCCTTCAATTCCGTCTTCAGCTTCGACCACGCGGTAACCGTGACTGCGCAGCAAAGCAGAGAGTAGTTCGCGCGTATCTGAATAGTCTTCAATGATAAGAATAGTGTGTGTCGATTCGGAGTGAACGGGATCCGAGTCGGTTGAAAAGGCTCGCACGGCAAAAGAACTGGAAGTAGCGCTCATAAAGTTACCTCACTCGGCGATGAATAGCCGTCTGACGTAGTCATTGTTTGAAAGTGAGATACCGGGGCAGAGCGTTCGCGGGGAATTCCAGCTTAGCATAAATCGGGGGAGCGCTGGCAAGTGCCTTTTCGGGGAGGGTAGCGGGTCAATTCTGGCTGAATGGCCGATTAAAGGACGACCGAGGGCGCCATCGCCCGCATGTTGTTTAGAAGTCATTTCGTCGAAAACAGTTCGTGTGTGCGCGACACGTGCGGGCGAGGGTGCCTGCGAGAGCTGATCTCAAGGCCGTTGGGATTCTACCAGCTGGCAATCGTGTCCGTGATTCGATCCATGGCCGATTCGTAAACTTGCTCCTGGGTGAGGCCTGCGCTTTTTGGGGCTTTGAGCGAATGATCCCCGCCTTCAATGGCGTGGATTGTGGCCGGCAGCTTGAGTTTCTTGATCACATCTTGAATTTCGTCGCGAGTTCCAAAGGCATCTCTCGAACCCTGAACGAAAAGCATCGGTAGCTTGATCTGATCGAGATGCGCATCGCGCGTCTTTTGCGGATTGCCCGGCGGATGCAATGGGTATCCGAGAAAAACCAGGCCGGCAATTGAGGCGGCCGAGGTTGACTGAGAGCCTTGGATTTCCGCCGCGACTTGGGAAGCGATGCGTCCCCCCATTGACTTACCGCCGATCACAATTTGATTACCCTTCAACTTTGCCTGCTGCCACGCCGCCTCAATGACAGCGAGGTAACAGGTCTCGAGTTTTGCTTTCGGGTCAGGAACACGGCGACCCTGTTCCATATAGATAAAGTTGAACGTCAAAACGTCGAGACCGCGCGCGGCCAGTCCTTTTGCGAATAGCTTCATGAATGGGTGAAGCTGATTCGCGCCGGCCCCGTGGCCCAGGATTAGCGTAACCCCCGTGCGTTTGCTTTTGAGCGCCGGATACCACATCGCCGTGATGCTGTCGCGCTCATTGACGCGAATTGTCAGCTCCGCAGGTTCGGCAACTCCGGTTTGATTAGGCTTTGGTTTATTCATACCAAATTGGAATCTCGTGGACGTTTGAAACCTTTAACAGTTGGAATGGCCGCAAAGGTCCCGCCAAGAGCCACACAGAATCAACTAAACTGCACCAGTACCCACCGCGAAATTGATCACCTCGGACCGGTGGTCCTGACCATCAGATTTGTTCCCCAGCGTCACGAAGCAGCCGCGGCACGCGGGCGCCGATTCCGCAAGTGACCTCATATGACAATGTGCCTGCAATCTTCCCAATTTCCTCGGCCGTGATCAAAAGCCCGCCAACTGAGCCCAGCAATACAACCTCGTCATCCAGCTGCACACCAGAAACATTAGTCACGTCGATCAGAGTGAGGTCCATGGAAATTCGGCCGATGACGGTGGCAAAACCACCACGAATAATCGCACGGCCTCGATTAGACAGTGCGCGCCGGTAACCGTCGTCATAACCAATTGGCACGGTGGCGACCAGCGTTTTGCGCGATGCTTCAAACGTGCATCCGTATCCAACCGTTTCGCCTGCCGGCACCCACTTCAACAACGTAATGCGAGAGTGTAGCGACATCACGGGTTGAAATCCCGGGTCCTGTTGGGCTGGGTCAAGGATGTCGCGCCACAGTCCGTATAAGACGCCCCCGGGTCGCACCATGTTCCCGCCGGTTTCTCCGTCATTTTTTCCCGAGGCGACTGGTTGAGAAAAAATGCCGGGTGAGTTAGAGAGATGACGATGCGTCGGGTTGAATCCGTGCTCACGAAACGACGCTACGGCGACCTCAAATCTCGCAATTTGTTCCTTCGTTAGCGGACCGCACGATGGTTCATCAGCCGCGGCAAAGTGGGTCATCACACCGTCTACGCGAATATTTTTGAACGATTTAAGCGCCTCGGCAAACTCGTTTACTTCGTCAAAACGCACTCCCAGCCGGCCCATGCCGGTGTCGATTTTGACGTGAACATCGGCAACTTCTCCGCGTTCGCGCGCGGCGGCATCAAGGGCAGCTATGTTGTCATGGCGATAAACCGCCGGAACCAGCTTGTATTTGAGACATGCGGCAGCCTGTCCTTCCCAAAAGCCTGCCAGGCAAAGAATTGGTTGCGTGATGCCTGCGTCTCGGAGCTCGATTCCCTCCTCCGGCAACGCCACGCCAAACCAGTCGGCGCCTGCGGCTGCGAGTCGTTGTGCGCAGCCCACCGCCCCGTGGCCGTAGGCATTCGCTTTCACGACTGCCATTACTCTGACTCCGGCGCCCACCTGCGCTTTCACAATTTGAAAGTTGGTAACGAGGGCTCTAAGATCAATCTCGGCCCACGTGGGACGTTGTCCAGCAATATTTGGTGATTGAATTTCCCGCATCAGTAGAGCAGACTCGATTACTCCCCAACTTTAAGACTCCGTATGTAACGGCAGAGCGACTGAAGTTACACCAAAAAACAAAAGCCCTAACCGCCACGGCAGGGGCTTAGGTGAAAATATACCTTTCATCTACTTTTCAGCGGGGCGCCACTTTGGCTGGCCTATGAGCACCCCGACGGGAGTCCATGCCCTGGTTTCGTCGACTCGCTTCATATCAAAAGCGCTCGTTCCTAACCCTCTCGGTAAAGGTTGTCGAAACGCATGCTTGAAGGTGTGAAGCGGAGCCGCACAGTGTCGGTTGGACCATTACGCTGCTTGGCAACAATAAGTTCGGCTATGTTCTTCTCGTCGTCAGGCATGTTCTCGCGCTCCTCCGGGGTTTTGTAAACCTCGGGACGGTATATAAAGGCGACGAGATCGGCGTCTTGTTCCAACGCTCCAGACTCGCGTAAGTCTGCCAGCTGCGGACGGTGATCAGAACGCGCTTCGGGTGCGCGCGAGAGTTGAGACAACGCAACCAGGGGCACGTTGAGTTCCTTCGCCAGACCTTTCAGCTCACGGGAGATTTGTGAGACTTCCTGCTGACGCGACTCAACCCGCTTTGCGGAACCGCTCATCAGTTGCAGGTAGTCAACCACGATTAGATCTAACCGTTTCTGTTCGGCAATCAGCCTGCGGCACTTGGCGCGCATCTCCAGGACCGTGATGCCCGCAGTATCGTCGAGAAAAATCTTTGCCGCCGCGAGGGTGCTAAGCGACTTTCCTATCTGGGTCCATTCAGGCCGCGAAAGAAATCCATTACGAAAGCGCTGCGCATCAATGTTTGCCTGCGAACACAACATGCGCATGACGAGGGCCTCTTTCGACATTTCGAGTGAAAACATTCCCACCACCGCGCCGGGAACGTGTATGGCGGCGTTCTCTGCCAGCATCAAGGCAAAGCTCGTTTTTCCCATTGAGGGTCGCGCCGCGAGAATCACCAGGTCCTGCGGTTGAAGTCCCGAAGTCAATTTGTCCAGGTCCGCAAAGCCCGTCGTCAATCCGGTAAGGACCGACGTGCGACCTTCCATCTCTTGAATCTTCTCCAGGAGAGTGCGGGCTACCGGCTCGACGTGGACAAACCCCTGTCGCACGCGTTCGTCCGCCAATTGAAAAATGGCGTGTTCGGCATGATCGAGAATCAGCTCCGGCTCATCTTCCTGCTCGAGCGCTTCCTGCGTGATCTTGTTTGCGGTCCGGATCAACTGTCGCAACATCGACTTGCCGCGCACAACTTTGGCGTAGTGTGCAATGTTGGTTGAGTGGGGCAGACCGTAAGTGAGATTGGTGATGAAGCTAATCCCGCCGGCTGAGTCCAGCGCATTCTCTTTCTTCAGTTCTTCGCCGATCAGAATCGGATCGATTTCGCCGCCCCGTTCGAACAGCGCAATCATCGCGGTATAGATACGACGATGCGAAGGTGTGTAGAAATCCGCCGGGCGCAGCAATTCTATGGCCTGGCTGACGAGGGCGTTATCCAGCAGAATTCCGCCGAGAATGGCGCGCTCGGCTTCTGCGCTATGCGGCAGAGAACGTTCGAGCGACTGTTCACGAATGGGATCTGGTGCTGCCATGGAATGGATTCGTTTATTGAAGATTATCCGGACGCAGATGCTATCCGCTCTATGACCTAAAACTTTCCGGAACTGTCGTTCGTGGGTGGCTTTGACTACTCGAAAAGAAACGACGTTGCAAGTTACCAAACTTGCAACGTCGTTGCCAGATTAACGCGATCATTTGACCTGTTTTATTCTACAGCGTCGATTGCTTCGGCTTCGGCAGGTTCAGCAGACTGCTTTGCGAGTTCAGCTTCCTGTTCAGGTGTCATCTGTCCGGCGATGACTTCGCCTTCAGCACTGACTTTTACCTGGAGGTCAACCGTTACTTCGCGATGCAACCGCAGCGGAACTGTCGAATCGCCCAAACGCTTGATCGGTTCACGCAAGTGCAGGCGATGGCGATCGATCTCGTAGCCACGCTCTTTCAAAGCTTCGGCGATGTCCATGGACGTCACCGAGCCATAGAGGGCGCCCTGTTCGCCGGCTTTACGTTTGAATTCGAAAACCAGAGCTCGGAGCTGTTCGGCCTGACCCTCAGCAGTCGAGCGTTCAGTGGCCTCTTTTTTCAGGAGCGCCGCGCGTTCCTGTTCAATTTGTTTCACATTGCTGTTGGTTGCCTCAACCGCCAGCTTGCGCGGTAAAAGATAGTTGCGCGCATAGCCGGCTCTCACCCGCACGATTTCTCCGCGCGCGCCGAGATCATCAACGTCTTCTCGTAAAAGTATTTTAGTGTGCGCCATTTCCGCAGCTCCTCTTCCCGTGTGTTTAGTCTGTCGTGTAGGGCAGCAACGCGATGTTGCGCGCACGCTTGATTGCCTCTGCCAGCATGCGCTGGTGAATGGCGCAATTGCCGGTGATTCGCCGGGGAATGATCTTGCCACGCTCAGGGGTGTAGTTTGACAGGAACCTGGAGTCCTTGAAATCAAGGATATCGGTTTTTTCCATGCAAAAACGGCAAACTCGGCGACGCCGGCGAAAGCGGCCGCCACGGTCCTGACGGGGACGACCCCGGTCAAAATCATCATCGCCATTGTAGCGACGTCCACGGTCTTCGTAATTTGATGACATAGTTTCCTCTTCTAAAGCTCAGTCGTGAATTAGTAAATCGGCAATCAAATAGCGGCTAACTCCGTCCACACCCGGCCGCCGATTCACTTCTCTGATGGCCAATTCTTTAAGCGGCCTCTTCGTCTGCTTCGTCGCTGCTTGAATCATTGTCGGCCGCCCCGCGACGCTGCTGGTCCGAACCGCCTGGTCGCTTGGCCGCTTTGCGCTCGCGCTTGGCCTTAAACTTTTCGGCCCGGCGACGGTCCTCATCAACTCGCACGGTGATGTAGCGGATGATGCGGTCATTAACGCGCATCCGACGCTCAAGCTCGGCGATTTCGCGACCGGATCCTTCGATCTCAAGCAAGATGAAGTGACCTTCGGTCTTGTGCAGGATCTCGTAAGCCAGCTGCCGCTTACCCATGCTCTCGTGTTTGGTAATAGTGCCGCCCTGATCCGTCACGATTTGCTTGAAACCTTCGCTCAGGCGCGTAACCTCATCGTCGTCCGCAGTGGGATCGACGATGAATACCACTTCGTATTGTCTTTTAGTTTCCAAAATCTTCTCCTTCACACCCGTCACTCATTACTGTTATATGCGGTCATGGCTTTCAGCACGCCATCTCGAAGGATGGCCCTAACCGCCTCGGCACTTCTCTCCAAAACCTTTTCAACTTCCAACCGGGCGCTCCGTGAAAATGAATCCAATACGAAGCGTTTAGTGTCGCTGATCGGATGCTCCGGCTGGATACCGATTCGCAATCTCGTAAATTCGTTGGTTCCCAGCCTTTCGATGATCGACTTCAGACCATTGTGACCGCCGGCTGAACCGCGAGCTCGGATCCGAATCGTGCCAAAGGGCAACGCCAAATCATCCGAAATGACAATCAACTGATCGCCGGAAAATTCCTGGTCTGCGGTTGGGTCCATCAGGTGCTTAGCCGCCAGACACGCGACAGCTTCACCGCTCAGGTTCATGAAGGTTTGCGGCTTAACCAACTTCACCGCGCAGCCTTCAATTTCTCCGCGTCCGACGCTCGACTGGCAGACGCGTTGAGCCAGCTCAATCCCGGCGCCGGAACTCAATTTGTCAATCAACATGAAACCGAGATTGTGCCGTGACCATTCATACTCATTGCCCGGATTACCCAGGCCAACAATCAGGCGCATCTCATTGCAAGGAGCACGAAGTCGCTATTTCTCTTCTTCGCCCTCATCCTCTTTCTTACCCTTGCCAATAACTTCAGGCTCAGCGCCTTCTTCGGCTTCAACGGCAACCGCAGCAACCGGCTCCTCCTTCACAATGCCGACAGTGGCAACCACGGTTTCAGCATCGGTGAGGATTTCAATCTTCTCGTCGACCTGGATGTCGCTCACGTGTAACACGTCGTGAACACCTAGATTAGATACGTCAACGTTAATCACGTCAGGTATCTCACGTGGTTCGCAGCGGATTTCCAGTTCGCGGATGATCTGCTCGAGCACGCCTTGTTCATCTCGAACGCCGACCGGTTCACCGGTCAAATGAAGGGGAACAGTAACTTCAATTTTCTGTCCCTTTACCAATCTGGTGAGATCGGCATGCAGGAGACGCCCGCGAACCGGGTCGACCTGGCGATCGTGAAACATCACTTCGCTCACGCCGCCGCCCTCGATGTTGAGGGTGAAAATCGTGTTACGGCCCGACTCAGACCGCAGAATCGCTGCCAAGTCGCGCAAAGGCGCGAGCGCTGAAACGCTGCCACCCTCGCCGCCATAGACCACCACCGGCACCATGCCGGCGACACGCGCGCGGCGCGCATCGTTTTTGCCGCGGCCTTCTCTCGGCTTTGCGTTAACCGTAATTTCTTTATGTTCTGCCATGACTGCTCCTCTTTACATGCGTTCAGCGATCGCTTCAGCATTTTAATTGCCGATTTCCGATTGCCGATTTGGAGGCAGGCTCAGATCTCCCGGGCCCGCCAGAGGTCTCAACTGAGACTTCTTTCAAATCGACAATTGGCAATTGGCAATCGGAAATGTTGACCGATCGCTGATGGACTTCTATTCAGCCATCAGTGTTTGCCCTTCGCTAAACGAAGAGCGAGGAAACGCTCGTTTCCTCATGGATCGACTTGATCGCCTTCGCCAGAAGTGGCGCGATACTAAGTACTTTGATCTTTTTCAACTCGCACGCGTGATCGCGTAGCGGAATCGTAGTTGGTAATAATTATCTGCTCGATTTCCGATTCATCAAGCTGCTGCACGGCTTTTCCCGACAAAACAGCGTGCGTAAAGCATGCGTGAATTCTTTCGGCCCCTGCATTCTTCAATGCTTTGGCTACTTTCGTCAAGGAGCCACCGGTGTCGCACATGTCGTCGACAATCAAACAACTGCGACCGCGCACGTCGCCAACCACGTTCATTACCTCGGCAACATTGGCCTTTTCACGTCGTTTGTCGCACAGCGCAAGCTCGGCATCGAGCCGTTTGGCATAAGCGCGAGCGCGTTCAGCGCCGCCCGTGTCAGGCGCAACTACCGTCAGATTCGGCAGCGGATTGTCCTGATAGTGGCCAATCATGACCGGGGCCGAGTAAAGGTGGTCGACGGGAATATCAAAGAATCCCTGAATTTGCGCCGCATGCAAATCGATCGTCAACAACCGATCGGCGCCAGCCACCGTAATCAAATTCGCCACCAGGCGGGCTGAGATGGGGACGCGTGGACGATCTTTCTTGTCGGAACGACCGTAGCCGTAATAAGGAATCACCGCCGTGATTCGTTCCGCTGACGATCGACGAAAAGCGTCGAGCATAATCAGCAGCTCCATCAAATGCTCGTCAGTGGGCGGGCAAGTTGGTTGAACAATAAAAACGTCGCCACCGCGGACGTTTTCGTCGATTTGAAAATTAAACTCGCCGTCGGAGAAACGTTCCGTAATGGCACGTCCCATGTCACATCCCAGATGACGTGCTATCTCTTCCGCCAATTCCAGGTTTGCATTTCCGGAAAATACTTTTATGCCGCCAGTTGTGCCCATAAGTTAGGAGTGACCGAGGACGGACGACCGTGGACAATGCGACGTGTGGTTCGGTCGGCAGTCGTCGGTCATCGGTTGTTTTTTAAAAGTGGCTGGGGCGGGAGGATTCGAACCTACGAATGCCGGCTTCAAAGGCCGGTGCCTTACCACTTGGCGACGCCCCAGTATCATTGACCTTGCTCGAAAAAGTGAAATAACTCCGGACCAACCTGTTGACGGTAGCTTTCGCGCGAAAGGGTAACACAGGGAAAAATGCGCCAGCCGCTTTTGGCGCGCATTATCTTAAGCGCGCGCCGTTGTGCGTCCCTATCGGCAAAGACACCAAACACACTCGAACCGCTCCCAGCTAACAACGCGCCGAGTGCGCCAGACTCACATAACGTGTCCTTTGCTCGTTTAATTTCAGGCTCGATATCAAAGATCACCGCTTCAAAATCATTATGCAAGTCGTTCACAAATGGTTCGCTCATCGACCCGGCGCGCGAATCATCTGAATTTGGCTTGTCATGCAAACTAGAAAGAATAGGGTCGTCGTGTAAGGTTGTCAAGGCTGGCAAATTGAGGGCTGCGTAGGCCGTTGCGGTTGAAACCAAAGCGTTTGGCGTAACCACTATGAGGTGCTGCGAGTGGTCTTCCACGCTCAACGGCCGTGGCGAAATCGTCGCCCCGGTGCCGGTTCCCCGGGCGCGTCCTCCATACAGAAAAAATGGAACATCGGCCCCTAACCCGGCTGCGATTTTCAGCACATCCGCGTGCGCCGGAGAGATCTCCCAGAGGTAAACCAAAGCCACCAGGGAGATCGCAGCATTCGACGACCCGCCGCCCAAACCTGCCTGAGTCGGAATTTTTTTTTGGAGATGGATACGCGCACCGCATTTCACTCCATACCGACGCTTCAAGGCATCTGCTGCCCGAACCACGAGGTTTCTGTTGTCGGCCGGAATGTGCGGATCGTCGCAGGTGAAGTGAATTATTCCATCTGAAGTGAGTTCAAACACCAACTCGTCGTGGAGAGAAATTGTTTGCAGCGTAGTCGCAATTTCATGATATCCGTCAGCTCGTTTACCGAGCACGCGGATATTCCAGTTTATCTTGGCGAATGAAGGAAGCGTTAGAGACTGGGAATTCACGGTGGCGGCTAAACTTCGCTAGCCGCCGCTGCAAACTCGCGGAGTACCAAGACTAGCGGTTGATAAAAACTTGTGTCAGGTAGACGCTTCCGTCTCTTGCCACAAAGCTGCCGATGGCAGAACTTTGAAACCCGACGGAAAGAATATTCGCGCGGTGTCCGGCGGAAATCATCCACCGCTCAACTGCAAACGCTCCTGGATCGGCGTAGCCTTTATTATACGCGATGTTCTCTGCGATAACTCTAAAACGAAGAACTCCATGCGCGCGCGCACGTTCCTTCAAGCGCATCCCATCCGGAGTTTCGTGGCCAAAGAAATTGAGTCGGGCCATGCTCTCGGAATGAATTCTAGCCAGCCGTCCGAGGTCTGCGTCCCAGGTTAACGGAGTGAGACCAGCGTTAAGACGCTCGTCGTTAGTTCGCTCAAAAGCACGCCGCTCAATCTCCGTAGCGTCTTCAAATGAAGGTGCGACGGGTGCGACGACAGTCGCACTCTCCGACTGACTTGCTGCAGCTACGGATCGTGGCCTTGAAGCAGTTAAGTTAGGCTCGGAGATTAGTCGAGCAGACAGCCCGGTTTCTGGATTCTGGGCGGCGGCTGAAGGGCCGAATCCTAAAACCAGCAGCATGATCAGGGGTGCTCTTGTGATTGCGAAAGAGACTAGTGAACCTGAAGAAGGAAAAACGAAATATGGCAACATTGTGGGGGATACCGCTCGGCATGGCGCCAAGCTTTGGGCCTTGAGGTAGGCGATTTTGATTAATTGACCTTACCGGGGCAGGCAAGGCTGAGCGAACTTAGCCACTCTAGCAAAGTGCTAAACGAAGATCAACACACTATTTTCGGAGAGTAGCGATTTCCGGACAAGCAGGATTAGAGGGCTTTTCGCAATGGATTTACTCGCCGCTTGAGGGCGCGAAGCGCTGGACTGCACGTTCCCATGCACTTCGGACTGGATACCCATACAGGATAACGACGGCTCCGACTATTCCGGCCACGAAAGAGTAATACTCGCTTGCCGTAAACAAAGTCGCAGCGAATCCAATGCTTCCGATCAAAGTTCCGATGAGCGCCACCTGCACCGTGGTCCGTTGCAAAGTAGCAAGCAGTCCGGAAGCTCCCTTGAGAGCGCCGATATCCTGGAGGCGCATCGGAGAGAACTTGGTTCTTCGCCAGGTGATGGCCCCTAATCCAAAAATGAGAATGGTGATTCTTACGGCAATATCGAGCGAGGGATTAGCTCGCGGCGTGAGAAATTTCTTGCCCACCACCGCCACCACCGAGAGCAGAACCACAGCAATCAGCAAGGATAAGACCGTCGTGGTTGCGCTTTTGTGCCGGCTCGCCAGTTCCGTCAACACCTTTGGATCTGTCCTGGTGGAGGTTGCCATAATTCCCAATATCATCCTTTAAGTCGACTGGTTCAGCAAGTAGGCCGCGAGCTCGATCTGAAATGAAGAAAGGCCCGCTGTGGAACAACGAGCCTTCAAGACTAGATCCAAGACCTGCAAAGGTTACGGCTTGATTCCTCCGGGAACCGTGGTCGCAGGAGCCGATGGCGGAGCCTGTTGGATTGCCGGAGCCGGGTTGGTGGTGCGACGTTGAACGGGAGCGATCGGAGTAACGTTGGTCGGCAACGTTCCATTGTATTTGATCGCCTCGTCAATTAAATCAGAGCGGCCTTCTTTGGAATCCTTGCTGATCAGAATGCCATTCTTGTCGACCGTGATATCAGCCTTGCCCAGCACTTCCTTCATGATACTGCCCATAAATCCCGGACGTTCGGGTGCGGGCACATTCTTTCGGGAAGGGTCAGCCGCAGGAATCTCGATGCCAATAATACTAAGTTGCTCCTTGGCTTTCTCGGCATAGTCGCTATTGGGAAAATTTCTCAACAGGTCCTGATAGTATCGAGCCGCTTCGTCCGGCTCTTCTTCCTGCTGGTAAGTGAACGCCAGACGGAAAAGCACGCCATCTCTTAACGAGAAATTCGGATATTTATCAATGACCTCTTTATAACGTGACTGCGCTCCTTTGAGACCGCCCTTGTGTCCTTTATAGCGGGCATCCAGATAAAAATTGCCGATCCCATAACTGTGCATCGCCAGAATCTCCTGCGTCTCGCGCAGATCATCTTCGACGATGCTTCTTAGATTGGTCTGCGGATATTGCTGTAACAAAGACTTGAGACGTTGCTCTGCTTTTCGCGCGTGCGTAATGTCGCGGTCGGACAAGCCCGTCTGTCTCATCTCCGCCTCCGCGACCTTCAACATCGCATCGTCGGCAAGTGGGTCAGTCGGGAAAAACGTCAACCAATCCAGATAAGCCTGGGCGGCCTGCACCAGTGCCGCCGTAGTTCCTTCAAGGTAAAACGAATCGGCGATCGCGAGTTTCGCTAGCGGGAGAAACGCCGAGTCAGGATAGGTATTGATGATCGTGGAAAAAGAAGGCGGCCAACTTCGTGGTTGCCTTTTCTGACTTCTTTTGCCGCCTCTTCAAACAAAACGCGATCCCGGCCAGGCGCAACAGTACCGGTCAGTTCCTCGTATTTATTACCGTCGCCGCCACCGAAAAGACCGAAGAACTTTCCCTTTTTCTTCTTGCCTTTGGATGAACCGGAATTGGTGGCACTGGTTCTCACACTGGCAGTTGATTGCAATGCAGCCTGCACTCGCTTGTCGAGCTCCGCAACTGAGACTTCCAAGCGATCAAGGGCCGTTTGGTCATAACGTTCAGCGCGCTCTTGTTTTCCACGCAGATCGTTGATCTCCGAGAGCAATGATCCTACTTCCTTGTCCAACCCGCGCAACCTTTGTCGCGGATCGTCCGGGTTTTTGCTGTCTTTGTCGCTTGTTTGCGGCGATGCCGGAGCTGGCGCTATTGAGCGAGCGTCGCAGGGATTCCAGCTTCGATCGCATAACGTCCATTCGCTGAAGGGGCGTGAGGCCGCTTTGAGAACCGGCTTCCTGCGAAAACGCAAAGCTGTTAAGACTTAAAATCAGGACAGCGCAAATTACCAAGCGAGCGCTAAAGCGAGCATGCATAACAAAAACCTCCAAAACTTCTACCAAAGGACGAATTCTGATGACGGTTGGAATCTCTAAACCAACTGGACAGTTGCTTCGCGCAACCCTCTAACAGCCGCTTCCGGGTCAGCCGAACCAAAAACTGCGGAGCCGGCAACGATAATCTCTGCGCCCGCTGAAACTACGGATGCGATGTTGTCGAGGTCAATTCCGCCATCAATCTCAATCCGCGTTTTTAGCTGCCGCTCCTGAATCATTCGCTTCAAACGTCGCAATTTATCAATTGAAGTAGGAATAAAACTCTGGCCGCCGAAGCCTGGGTTGACGGACATCAGGAGCACATAATCTGCAAAAGGCAGAGCATCGGCGAGCATTTCCACCGGCGTCGCCGGGTTGATCACAATACCCGCGGCCGCCCCGGCTCCTTTGATTGCCATCAACGTCCGGTGAAGATGGTCATCAGCTTCGGCGTGGACCGAAACCATTTTTGCCCCGGCCTTTACAAACTGCTCTGCGTACCTGCCCGGCTCGGCAATCATCAGGTGCGCATCAATCGGCAACCTCGTCGCAGCGGCAATCGACTTAACTACCGGCAAACCGATCGTAATGTTCGGCACAAAATGCCCGTCCATCACGTCCACATGGAGAATTGTGGCCCCGCCGCGTTCCACGGCCGCGATCTCTTCACCCAGACGCGAGAAGTCTGCTGATAAGATCGATGGGGCTATATCGACTGTGCCGTTCATTGTTAAGACGTCAAGTGCCAAGTCGTTAAATCTTACCGGTTCGGACGCGCAGCCGGACTTGCCCTCGGCACCGGTGGGCGCCGATTTGCATTCTGGTTGGTGGTGCGATTCGTGTTTGTAGTCAAGCGCGGTCTATTCGAAGTTGCGTTAGCGGCCGAATTTGCGTTACCAACGTTCGCGTTTCGATTCGATGGTTGCCGGTTGGCGTTTGCGTTCCGGTTTGCCAGGTTTGAATTAGCGTTTTTGGTATTTGAGTTTTCGTTTGCGTTCTTGTTTGTAACTTTGCGTCTTGGCTTGTTTTCGTTTGAGTTGTCGTTGGCATTTCGACTGGCCGTCTCACCGGCTTTGTCGGAAGTTTTTTCCGGCACCACCGCTTCCGACGATTCGCCTTCCTTAACGCCCCGGCTCACGTCCATGGCCACGGTTTGACCTGCCTTCACTACTTCCCCGGGTCGCGGCAGTTGGAACATAACCGTCTCCGCGCTCACTTCGCTACTGGGCCGATAAGCACGCACTCTGAAGTTTAACCCGGCGTCGTCCAAAATATTTTCAGCTTCCAAACGACTCTTGCCGACCACGTCCGGAACTTTAACTTCAGGGCTGCGTAACGAAAGGTAAACCGTCGTGGCCAGACCAAACACAAAAACGATCGCGATTGCGATCACGATACTCAGTCTGCGAATTGCTGAGAGTGCCCCAGTGGCCATGTTCACGCGCTTACCTCTATTAACATCAACCTCTAAGATTGGGGCTGAACCAAGCTGCGAAGTCTAACATTCGGCACACACTGTCGCAAAGCAACCATCTGGCGTTAAAGACAGCGCCAGCCGCACGGCGAGCGGTTTCAACTGCACCGTAGATCACCGCTGTTTCAGCGACGTTATACAGATATCAAGTCAGACTTTCGTTTAAAGGCGCAGATAAAAAACCCGTCCACGTTATCTCGCTGCGGCCAGGTTCGCGCCTGGCCGGCACCGGTAACTAACGACGGATCTGAAGTAATCGGCGACGGAGTGAAGTCTTCGCAATTTTCAAGGAACGATTGCCTGACGCGTTCGTTTTCGTCGGTTTCAACTGAACAGGTCGAATAGATTAACTTTCCACCGGGCTTCACAAAGTTCGAAGCATTGCGAAGCAATTGCTGCTGGAGTTTCGACAAGTCGTCAATGGCCGCGGGTGAGATGCGCCAGCGTATTTCGGGGTTGCGCCTCAGCGTTCCCGTTCCGGAGCAGGGCGCATCAACCAGGACCCGATCGAATATGCGATCTTTGAAGGGCAATTGCTGAGTGCCGTCCAACACAATGCAGTTGATACTCGTCAGCCCATGTAATCGTGCGGTCTGGATTAGCGCCCGGAGGCGATGGCCATGGATGTCGGCGGCTATGATGCGTGCAGAGTCGCGTGCCTGATCCGCCATCCCGGTTGTCTTACTGCCGGGCGCAGCGCACAAGTCCAGCACTCGATCGCCCGGCTGAACATCCAGCGAAGCAGCCACAAGTTGCGAGGCCTCATCCTGAATGTAAATCTTCCCCGCAGCCGTCAACTCTGCACACAAGCTTCCGGCTCCGGCAACGCGCCACGCGCCATTCGCAATCTTTGAAGGAACTAACGTCGCGCCGATTGTTCGAAGTTGGTCGCACACCTCCTGCTCGTCTGCTCGATTCGTAACGACCCTGAAAGCGACCGGCGCTGCTTCATTGTTTGCGTGTGCAAACGCTGACGCTTCTTCAAGGCCCATGGCTGCAATCCAGCGCTTGATCAGCCAGGCGGGATGCGACGTGGAAACAGCCAGCTTCTCAACCGGTTCGTCAATCATCGCTGCCGGATCAACGGTCGGTTCTCGAGTCGCGCGCCGCAGTACCGCATTCACCAGTCCTGCCGCAGAACGCACCCGGGCAAGGTAAACGAGGTTGACTGATTCGTTTACCGCAGCAGATGGCGGAACCCGTTCCAGAAATCTCAACTGGTAGAGACCCAGCCGTAACGCTAAGCGAACGGCAAGGTCGAGATCGGAAACTTTGCGGTTGGCATAGACCTCGGCCAGGCGATCCAGCCACAACTGTCGGCGAAGAACGCCCATAACCAGTTCGTGACAGAGCCCTCGGTCGCGGGGCGTAAGATCAGCTTCTTTTGCGGCCAGCAGAACCGAGGCGTAGGCGCCTTCTTCCACGCGTCGCAGAATGTCAAACGCTGATAGTCGAGCCGGTGAGATGGAATTAGACTTCGCCAAAGCGTTCGCCAACTTTCAAGCGGGTACCGTTGAGAAAATCCCGGATGCTCATGCGACGTTTAGCCTCGGGCTGAACCTCCAACAACTGCAAGCAACTTCCATCACCGCAACTCAGTACCAGATGGTCGCCGTCGGCTGCGATCACAGCGCCGGGTGGTGGTGAACCTCCAGCGCCGGCGGCTTCTGCGACGATGGCTTTCCAGATAATCAGTCGGCGGCCGGAGTGGTGCGTATAGGCGGTGGGCCAGGGCTGAAATCCTCGCACGCATTGTTCGATGGCCGCAGCCGGCTTCGACCAATCGATCAAGCCATCGGCTTTAGTAAGGATGGGCGCGAAGGTCGCTTCGTGATCTCGTTGCGGGCGAGGGGTGATCCTGTCAATTTGCGCGATGGTTTCACTCAACAGTTCGGCGCCAGTGGCCGCCAGACGTCCCATCAATTCCGGTGCGGTTTCCGCTTTACCGATGACCGTCTCGCGTTGGAGCAGAATTGGGCCGGAATCCAACTCCTCCTCGATAAACATCGTCGTGACCCCGGTCTTCAGATCACCATTTACAATAGCCCAGTTAGCGGGAGCAGCGCCGCGATAAAGCGGCAGAAGTGAAAAGTGGACGTTGATGCATCCGCGCCGGGGCGCCGTTAAATATTCGACCGGCAGAATCCTGCCGTAGGCGACCACCACTCCCGCATCAGCTTTGTAGGAGGCAAACAGTTCCTTTGCTTCGCCGGTTTTAATCTTGCGCGGCTGTTCGATCTTGAGGTCATGATCGAGGGCAAAGGCCTTCACCGGTGAGACGCGCATCTGCTCACCACGTCCCGCGGGCTTATCAGGTTGCGTCCAAACCGCTACAACTTCGTGGCCATCCGTCAACAAGCGCTGCAACGATGGCACGGCAGCCTGCGGTGTTCCCATGAAAACTATGCGCATTTTAATTATGGGCAGTAACAGCGGGGGTCAAGAGCCACACCTGACCTGATGAGATCCAGAGAAGTCCTCTGCCCTGAATAACCTGGAGAGAAAGAAGGCCGGCGGCTTTGCCTCAAAAGTCTACTTTCCGGGTCCTCATTCAGCGGACGATTCAAAATAGTCCATCGAAGATCGGAAGGCGGGCTTGCGTCGCTGGTCCATCAGCCTAGTGGTTTTGTCGGGATTTCAGCTTGCCGCTCGCTGACCGGCCAACTTTGTAGCGCCAATCTTTTCCGCCGCCACCTTGGCTTGCATGAAGAGCAAAAGATAGTCGCGTCCACCGGCTTTAGAATCTGTGCCGGACATATTGAATCCGCCAAACGGATGAACACCAACCAACGCACCGGTGCACTTTCGGTTTAGATAAAGATTACCGACATGAAATTCGCGCCGGGCTCGCTCAAGCTTGGCGGCGTCAGTGCTGTAAACTGCGCCGGTCAATCCATACTGCGTGTCGTTGGCGATGTTAAGCGCGTCGTCATAGTCGTTGGCCTTGATGATCGCCAACACCGGTCCGAAGATTTCTTCCTGCTCGATCGTCGCGCCCGGCTTCACATCGGCAATCACAGTTGGCTCGATAAAGAACCCCTCTTCGCCGTCCGAACCGCCGCCGGCAATCACCCGGCCACCCTCAGCCTTCCCCTTTTCGATGTAACCGTTGATCGTCTTGAAAGCCTTTTCATTGATCACGGCGCTCATGTTGGTGGCGCCGTCGGCAGGGTCCCCGGTCTTGATCTTCGCCGTCCGATCGGCAATCTTTTCCACCATCGTATCGTAGACGCTGGCGTCGATGATCGCGCGCGAACATGCCGAACACTTCTGACCTTGAAATCCAAACGCAGCCTGAACCACGCCGGTCGCCGCATCGTCGAGATTTGCATCGTCAGCGACGATGATGGCGTCCTTGCCACCCATTTCAGCAATCACGCGCTTGATCCAGATTTGCCCCTCGTGGACCTTCGCCGCGCGTTCGTTTATGCGGAGCCCAATCTCCTTCGAACCAGTGAAAGCCACAAACCTGGTCTTCGGATGATCGACCACCACATCACCGACTTCAGCGCCGGAGCCGGTCATGAAATTCACCACTCCAGCCGGCAAACCAACTTCTTCCAAAACTTCGAAAAACTTATAGGCGATGGTCGGCGCATCGGAGGAGGGCTTCAGGACCACCGTGTTGCCGGTCACAAAAGCCGCGGCGGTCATTCCCGCCATAATCGCGAGCGGAAAATTCCAGGGCGGAATTACGGCCACTACGCCAAGCGGAACATACTCCATGCGGTTATCTTCGCCTTCCAGCTGCACGAGCGGCTGGCCTTCGGCGTACCGCAGCATTTCGCGGCCATAAAACTCAAGGAAGTCGATTGCCTCGGCCGTATCTCCATCAGCTTCGGCCCACGTCTTGGCGACCTCATGAACCATCCAGGCGGACATCTCGTGTTTACGCTCACGCAGGATCGCGGCCGCGCGAAACAGGAAATCGGCGCGCTCTGCGGCGCTGGTGTTACGCCAGGTTTGAAATGTCTCGTAAGCTGATTCGACCGCTCGATGGGCAAGCTCTTTAGTGGCTTTTTGAAAACGACCAACAACTTGCGTCCGGTTGGCGGGGTTAATGCTTTCGAGTTTGGCGTCAGTGTTAATGCGTTCACCGCCAATCACGAGGGGATACTCGCGGCCCAGTTCGGCTCCAACCTTTTCGAGGGCGGCACGCATTGCCGCTGCATTTTCTTCTTTACTGAAATCGGTAAACGGTTCGTTACGGAATTCTGTAGGCATGTCTGGCTCCAATGAAAATTTTTCCAAATAGTATCACGGAGGAAAGGAGAAGGCGGAAGGCAAGCGGCCTCAGTGGGTCAATGGCACAGCAAAACAGATCTCATCTGGGATGCAATAAAATCAAACGAGCACCGAAGATCCTCTTCAGTACTCGTCACCGTCCGTCGCTCAACTGGCCACTGACCACTCAGTTACCAATTCCCTGCTCTTTGCAGCTTCTTGATCTTTCGTTTTACCAGCTCGCGTTTAAGCGAGCTCATCTTGTCGAGAAAAACGATGCCGTCGCAATGATCAGTTTCGTGCAGCATGCAGCGGGCTGTCAGTTCGGTGTCGTCAAGTTCAAACTCGTTTCCGTTGATATCGTGCGCGCGCACTACGGCCCGCAAACTACGCTCAACTGGCGTGAAGATACCGGGAAACGAAAGGCAACCTTCTTCTCCGTTCTGTTCGCCTTCAACATGAATCACTTCCGGATTGATCATCACCACCCGCTGATCCGGATCCTTGCCGCCCGAGCAATCCATCACAAACAGACGCTTGGCAACTCCGACCTGCACCGCTGCAAGTCCAACCCCCGGAGCCGCATACATCGTCTCAAACATATCGCCGACGAGCTTCTTCAGACTGTCGTCGAATTCCGTCACCGGCTCGCCTGGGTTGTCGAGCACCGGATTCGGCCACGTTACTACTTCCATCAATGCCATTTACTGATTCCAATTCCCTTCGACCAAAACGTATCAAGCAGCGTTCGATGTCGATTCTACGATCAACGATGCTTAGCCCGCTACCGCTCTCGGGGAGCAGACCACCTCCGGTTCCCTGATCATTGACCGTGTCCCCGCTGTCCGGGTAGAAAAAGCCTAATCTGTTTAACTAATATCCCCGCAACTGCTGCCGATAACCTTCAAAGTTGCGCTTCATCTCGCCCAAACTATCACCACCAAACTTCTCGCGCAGGGCCGCGGCGAGCGTTAGGGCGACCATGGCTTCACCGATAACTCCCGCCGCGGGAACTGCGGTGATATCAGACCGTTCAAACGCGGCCAGATCCTCTTGCTTCGTATCGATGTCGACTGAACGCAGCGGCCGCCGCAGAGTTGAAAGCGGTTTCATGTGGCCGCGCACTCGTATCTCTTCGCCGTTCGTAATTCCCCCTTCGAGGCCGCCGGCCCGATTCGTTTCGCGAATGAACTGTTTCGTTTCGTTGTGGTAAGCAATCTCGTCGTGTACTTCGGAGCCGGGCAAGGCACTAGCCTCAGTGCCGGCGCCAATCGAAACAGCTTTCACCGCAGGAATCGACATGATGGCCTGCGCCAAACGCCCGTCGAGCTTGAGGTCCCAGGCAGTGTGCGAACCGACACCGGGCACGATTCCCCGGGCAACTACTTCAAAAATTCCACCAAGGGTGTCGCCTGCTTCGCGCCTGGCATCGATGAGCTGGACCATTTGCTCTTGGAGTTTTGTATCTGCGCAGTGTAGTGGAGCATCATCACGAATTGCAGCAATCGTATCCCACGGTAGTTCCAGCGCCTTTTCCGGAATTCCCCCAAGCTGAATCACGTGACTACGAACCTCGGCGCCAAACGAAGCCAACAACTGTTTCGCGAGCGCGCCGCAGGCTACTCGAGATGCCGTTTCGCGGGCTGAGGCTCGTTCAAGGATGTTTCTGAGGTCGCGCGCAGCAAACTTTTGTCCGCCCGAAAGGTCCGCGTGTCCCGGACGCGGTCGCTTCAACTCTCGTGTTCTCTCGATCGGGGTTTCACTGGGCGCGGACGACATCACTTCGGTCCAACTGGGCCAGTCCTTGTTCTCAACCATGACCGCGATGGGCGACCCGAGTGTCAGGCCATGACGCACTCCGCTGAGGATTTGGACTTCGTCCTTCTCGATCTTCATCCGCCCGCCACGGCCGTAGCCCCACTGGCGTCGTTCGAGTTCACGATTAATCAGCTCAACGTCAACCGGCATGCCCGCAGGCAGACCTTCGAGGATCGCAATGAGCGCGCGACCGTGTGACTCTCCAGCTGTTGTGAATCGAAACATATTCGTCCTTGCAGGGAGCTCAGAGTTAACCCTGAGAGATTAAGCTTGCAGCACTAGCCGCCCCAATAACATCCCCTGTGTTCTGGTCAACATGAACAGTCGTGCTAACTCCTCTCTGCGCGTCCTCCGCACCCTCTGCGTATCTGCGGTGACGCGCACAGTGAAAGAGTCAGGCGTCAGAAGTTGATATACCTAAATCCGATTCCAATAACAACGACTCTGCAAAAATATTCCCACGCCCAAGGATGCAAGCAGGATCAAACGCCCGCTTCAGCGCCGCCATCTCGCGCAGGTGCTCGTCGCGGTAAAGCAAACGCAAGTAATCGCGCTTCAGCTTTCCGATGCCATGTTCTGCCGAAATAGTCCCGCCGACCTCCACTGCCTGTTTTACAAAACGCAAATAAATTTCTCTTGCCGTCGCTGCTTCTTCGTCATTGCGCGGGAGAATATTTACGTGAACGTGATTGTCGCCGATGTGCCCAAAGATTGTGTAACGCAGCCCACTCGCCATGAGCGTGTCCTGGTAAAACTTCAGCATCTCCGCAAATGACTCGTCGGGGACGGACATGTCAGTCGAGACTTTTCGCTGGCGATGGCGCGCAAACCATTCGTTCATCAGCACCGGCAAGGCGTGCCTAAACTCACGCAACCCGGCCTGATCTTGTTCGTTAGTTGCAAACCACGAATGATCGATAAGCGCTTCGTGAGCTTCCAACAACGTAAGCCAACCTTGCATGACCTCGTCTTCGCTTGATCGACTGTATCTCCTGCTCAAATAGGATTGCCCCCACCGCATTTGCCGGGATTGCCGGATACTTCTGGCGCAGGAATCCAAGCGACTCGCGGTCAAAATATTCCAGGGCCCGGGCATCAATCGCTGCGACCACATTGCTAACCTCCGCCGCCGAAACCGGTGGCCACGCGGGTGCTTCAAACGTTGTCTCGACCATGGGCACGAACTGCGCCGCAACTTCCCCATTCCGATTCTTATTCGAAAGAGACAGTGATCGCGCGGCGGCTACAAAGTCCAGCAAGTTCTCGTCCGAACTGAAGAAGATCACTCCAGTCAATAAGCCTTCAGGCCTGGGCAGCAACCTCAGTTCGGCTTCAAGGATCACGCCCAGCGTTCCTTCGCTGCCGATGAAAAGATCCACCAGGTCCATGCCAGGTTCCACGTAGTAACCGGCGGCATGCTTTCGCGTTTGCGGCATCTTATACGACGGCAACTGAGCCTCAATGGTCCGCTTCGATCCCCGAGTTGGCGGGACAGAAGAGTCCGCTAATGCCAGTGGTATTCTGACCAGGCCATTCGAATCCGCACGCAATTCTCCCCGGCGCATATCGATCACCTCGCCGGTTGCCAGGGCCACTCTCAACCGCTCGACGTAGTTTCTCGTGGGGCCATACTTAAAGGTACGCGCGCCCGACGCGTTGGTAGCCACCGTGCCTCCGATAAAACAACTGCGCTCAGTCGGGTCGGGCGGATAAAACATTCCCTTCGCTTCGACAAAGCTCTGGAAATCTTCAAGCCTGACGCCTGCTTCAACCACGGCGCTGCCACTCCCCTGTTCGTTACGAATAAAACTTTTTATTTGATTAAGCCTGTCAGTCGCCAGCACGATGCCCTCGAAGGCGATGCGCCCGCCAACCGTACCCGTGCCGGCCCCGGAGATTGTGACGGGGGTTCTGGCAGCCGTGGCTTCCCGTAGGATCTCGGCCACCTCGTCAGCATTCTCGGGAACCAAGACCCGCGTCGCCTGACCCTCCAACATGTGACTTGCGTCGGAGAGATAGGACTGAATCGCATCGGGATTGGCCTTAATTAGCATTAGACTTTTCGCGAACATCCTCAGAGGCGCTGCGCATTGCGTGTCGTCAGGCCAGCTGGAGCTCGCGCTCTCGCAACACCTTAATCCGGTCGCGCAGCTCCGCGGCTTTCTCAAACTCAAATCGCTTCGCAGCCCCGCGCATTTCCAGTTCCAGCCTCGCAATCGTTGCTTCGATATTCGCCGCCGAATAATCTTCGATGTCGTCCAGCTCGCTGGGCATCTTGAAGTAATCAGCTTCGGACGCAGTGATCAATGTAGACTCAATCGGTTTGATGATCGTCTGCGGTGTAATCCCGTGTTCAAGATTGTAGGCCCGCTGAATGTTCCGGCGGCGCTCCGTCTCGTCAATCGCGCGCTTCATCGAATCGGTAATCCGATCCGCATACAGGATTGCCTTGCCGCGCGAATTGCGCGCGGTGCGACCGATGGTTTGAATCAACGATTGCTCGGAACGCAGGAAGCCTTCCTTATCGGCATCAAGAATCGCCACCAGGGAAACTTCCGGCAGATCCAGCCCTTCACGCAACAGGTTGATCCCAACCAGCACGTCAAACTCGCCGCGTCGCAGGTCGCGCAGGATTTTTATGCGTTCAAGCGTCTCGATGTCCGAATGCAGGTAGCGGACCCGCACGCCCACTTCTGTGAAGTACTCGGTGAGATCTTCCGCCATGCGCTTGGTGAGCGTGGTAACCAGCACTCGTTCTTTCCGCTCAGCGCGCTGACGACACTGCTCCAGTAAATGATCTATCTGACCCTTCACCGGACGCACTTCAACTTCAGGATCGAGCAAGCCGGTAGGACGAATAATCTGCTCAATCACCTCGCCCGCAGTTTTCGTCAACTCAAAAGCCGCCGGGGTTGCCGAAACGTAGATTGTCTGGCCGATCCGGTTCTCGAATTCCGCAAAGTTCAGAGGACGATTATCGAGCGCCGAAGGCAGGCGAAACCCATAGTCAACCAGGGTCCGCTTGCGCGATTGATCTCCTTCAAACATTCCGCGCACCTGGGGAATTGATTGATGCGATTCGTCAATCACCATCATCGTGTCGCGCGGCAGGTAATCAAGCAACGTCGGCGGGGGCTCGCCCATCTTCTTGCCGGTGAGATGGCGAGAATAGTTTTCGATGCCCCGACAGAAGCCCATTTCCTTGATCAGTTCCATATCAAACATCGTGCGCTGATGCAGCCGTTGCGCCTCCAGGAGCTTACCTTCGGCGATTAGCTTGGGTTCCCACCACTCAAGCTCATCCTTGATAGTTTTCAGCGCGCGTTTGATCGTCGGCTTCGACATCACATAGTGGCTCTTTGGATAAATCGGAACGCGCGCCGAATGTCGGGTGATCACTTCGCCCAGCAGTGGATCGATCGTAGAAATTGAGTCCACCTCGTCGCCCCAAAGCTCAATGCGATACGCCTGGTCCTGATAACTGGGAAACAGCTCGACCACGTCGCCGCGCACGCGAAACGTGCCACGCTGGAAGTTAACGTCGGAGCGTTCGTATTGCAGTTCCACCAATCGCTGTAGCAGCGCTTCCCGCGTCGTGCGCGTGCCCGGCTCCAGAAACAGCAACATGCCATAGTAAGCATCTGGATCGCCAAGCCCATAGATACAGGAAACGCTGGCCACCACGATCACGTCGCGGCGCTCAAACAGCGCCCGGGTTGCCGACATTCTTAGCCGATCGATTTCTTCGTTAACGATCGCTTCCTTTTCGATATAGACATCGCCGGCCGGCATGTAGGCTTCGGGCTGGTAGTAGTCGTAATAGGAAACAAAATATTCGACCGCGTTCTCCGGAAAAAGCGACTTGAATTCCTGGTAGAGCTGAGCAGCGAGAGTCTTGTTGTGTGCCAGCACCAACGTCGGGCGCTGCGTGCGCTCAATGACGCTGGCGATAGTGTAAGTCTTGCCGCTACCGGTGATGCCGAGCAACACCTGGTCCTTGAGACCATCGCTTAGCCCGCGCACGAGTGCCTCGATCGCCTGCGGCTGGTCCCCTTTGGGCTGGTATGTTGAATGAAGTTTGAATGCCATGTTTCTGGTAAATAGTAAATCGTTAGGGGCGAATAGTGAAAAGCGGCGGTCGTTAGCGTTCGGTGAGGTGGAGAGCGGCTGCCTGTGACCCGCGAGTATTCACCCCACGGCCGCGGCACGATGGCCGCCCGGGAGAAGCAGTGACGCAGCCACACTGCAAACGCGGAAAGGCCGCGATGAAACTCATGAATCTCAACGCGGCCTTCGTTTATATCTTGAAATATTGACTATCTACTACTCACGATTTACCTGTCCCTACGCTGCCGACGACGCGCTTTCGCGAGCCTGGCTGCTGATCTGGTAAATGGCTTCCATCACTGCCGAGCGGACTTCCGAAGGCAACGATCCTCTCACCGCCAGGCGACGAAATGCCGGGACGATTTCGGGCTGTCCACTGAGCGCCAGCAGCTTAACCACCGCGATGCGAACTTCTGCATTCGGGTAGTCTTCGATTGCCTGCATCAGCGGTTTGATCTCGCCGGCTTTGGCCATCAGAAACAACAACGAGAAGGCGTCGTAGGTTTTTTCGCGGCTCTCGCCGGTCAGGTTTCCTACTGCCTCAGACGCCAATCCGGACGCGGCCAATGCTTGTCCGATCTTGCGCCGACGTTCCGGCGATCCTTCACGCAATGCTCGCGTAAACGAGTCTGCGCGCTCGGGCTGGAGATCAAACAAGGAGCGAGCAGCGGTGTTGCGTACATCAGCTGATTCGTCGTCAAACGCTTTCGTTATGAAGCGAAACGCATCGTCGCCACCAACTCGCACTACTTCCGATAGACCAGTCATCCGGTCGTCTGGATTGGCGCTGTTGAGTCGATTCAGAATATCCGCAGGAATGCCTCCATCATCGTCGGAAGAGACGATTCCCTTTTCAGCAAAGACGACATCGAGACCCTTGACGGGTTCGTTTTCCGACACTCCGAGCGGCTCTAAGCTAAATGAAATATTCTCAAGTGAACTCTCCGGCTCCGCGACTACGATTGCCAGATCGTCTGCCATGCCGGCGCTATCAACGTCAACTTCAATCCAGGAAACGTCAGCGTCCGACAAGTCGGTGGTTGAGCCTTCAAACTGGAATACCTGCGGTGAGGTTTCCACCTCCACTTCCTGGTGCGCGGCTTCAACCTTTAACGCTTCGGCCTCGGCTAGGCGGCGGGCTTCTTCTTCTGCCAGCGCATGGGCTTCGGCCATCAATCGTTCGGCTTCCGCTTCCGCCTGGCGGCGAGCCTCTTGCTCGGTCTCGAGACGGGCCTCTTCAGCCTTGAATCGGGCTTCGGCGCGCAGGCGGGCTTCTTCTTCAGCTTCTGCATGGGCTTCCGCCATCAGCCGTTCCGCTTCGGCTTCGGCTTGGCGGCGAGCCTCTTGCTCGGTCTCGAGACGGGCCTCTTCAACCTTAACTCGGGCTTCGGCTTCGGCGCGCAGGCGGGCTTCTTCTTCAGCTTCTGCATGGGCTTCGGCCATCAGCCGTTCCGCTTCGGCTTCAGCCTGGAGACGAGCCTGTTGCTCGGTTTCGCGACGTGCTTCTTCAGCCTTCAATCGGGCTTCGGCTTCGGCACGCAGGCGGGCTTCTTCTTCAGCTTGCGCATGGGCTTCGGCCATCAATCGTTCGGCTTCCGCTTCCGCCTGGCGGCGAGCCTCTTGCTCGGTCTCGAAACGGGCCTCTTCAACCTTAACTCGGGCTTCGGCTTCGGCACGCAGGCGGGCTTCTTCTTCAGCTTGCGCATGGGCTTCGGCCATCAGCCGTTCCGCTTCCGCTTCAGCCTGGAGACGAGCCTGTTGCTCGGTTTCGCGACGTGCTTCTTCAGCCTTCAATCGGGCTTCGGCTTCGGCGCGCTGGCGGGCTTCTTCTTCAGCTTGCGCGTGGGCTTCGGCCATCAGCCGTTCCGCTTCTGCTTCAGCCTGGAGACGAGCCTGTTGCTCGGTTTCGCGACGTGCTTCTTCAGCCTTCAATCGGGCTTCGGCTTCGGCGCGCAGCCGAATTTCTTCTTCAGTTTGCGCATGGGCTTCGGCCATCATCCGTTCCGCTTCTGCTTCCGCCTGGAGACGAGCCTGCTGCTCAGTGTTCGCGACGTGCTTCTTCAGCCTTCAATCGGGCTTCGGCTTCGGCGCGCAGGTGGGCTTCTTCTTCAGCTTGCGCATGGGCTTCGGCCATCATCCGTTCCGCTTCTGCTTCCGCCTGGAGACGAGCCTGCTGCTCGCGTTCGCGACGCGCTTCTTCAGCCTTCAATCGGGCTTCGGCTTCGGCGCGCAGCCGAACTTCTTCTTCAGCTTGTGCATAGGCTTCGGCCATCAGCCGTTCCGCTTCTGCTTCGGCTTGGAGACGACCCTGTTGCTGGAACTGAAGCCGGTTTTGCTCTTCCTTGAGTCGGGCCTCGGCCTCAGAGCGGAGGTGAGCCTCCTCTTCAGACTTCGCGCGAGTTTCGACGGTCAGTCGATTAGCCTCTTCTTCAGCCCGGAGGCGTGCTTCCTGTTCGACTGCCAGCAACTCTTCTTCCTGCTTCAAGCGGGCCTCAGCGTCGGCGCGTTGGCTGGCCTCTTCCTCAGCTTGCCGGCGCGCTGCTTCCGCCAGGCGACGAGCTTCTTCTTTCGCCTTCGCGTGTGCTTCGGCTTCGGTTCGAAGCGTAGCCTCTTCCGCCCGCAAACGAGCTTCATACTCTGCCCGGCGACGAGCCTGCTCTTCAGCTTTTAGCCGAAGTTCTTCGGACACGCGCAAGGCTTCCTCTTCGGCCTTGGATTCCTGCTCATCGAGACGAGCTTCGGCTTCCTGACGGCGTTTGATTTCGGCCTCAATTCGATTCCGTTGCTCTTCCTCAGCCTGAACTAAAGCGAAAATTTCGGATTTCAGGATCTGCTCTTTTTCAGCGCGGCTGCGCGATTCCGCTTCAGCCTTTGCCTTGACAGTTTCGAGTTCGAGCAGTCGACGCTCAGCTTCTTGAGCTTCCAGCCTGGCCTGTTCGGCAACCCGAGCTTGTTCTTCCTCGCGGCGGCGTTGGGCCTCGGTTTGTCGTTCCCTTTCAACCTGCCGTTGAGCTTCCAACTCAAGCTCCTGCCGCTCGGCTTCGTGTCGCCGTGCCTCTTCTTCAGCCCTGGCGCGCTGTTCAGCGTCGAACAGCAACCGTGCTTCCAGTTCGGCCTGCTGTCTGGCGTTTTCCAACTCAGCGCGGCGACGCGAGAGCTCCGCGGCGACTTGCATCAGAGTTTCCTGCTCCAGCTGAAACTGCGCGGCTTCGGCGCGCTGGCGTTCTTCAGCCTCGACACGCAGACGCTCCTCTTGTGCGCGACGTTGAGCTTCCGCAGCCGCGCGCACCCGAATTTCCTCTTCCAAGCGGCGCTTCGCTTCTTCCTCAGCTTTTCGTTTTGCTTCTTCTTCGACCTTCCGTCGTGCTTCTTCTTCGGCCTGACGTTTTGCTTCCTGCTCAGCCCGAATCCGCGCTTCCACCTCAGCCTTCAGTCTGGCTTCCTCGGCTGCCCGAGCCTGGGCTTCTTCTTCGGCACGCCGGCGCAATTCTTCTTCCGTTCGTCGTTTTATTTCTTCCTCAACCCGGCGCTTGGCTTCGGCCTCCATTTGCAGGCGCATTTCCACTTCGGCTCGCAACCGAGCTTCTTCAGCGGCCCGAACTCGCGCTTCCTCTTCGGCGCGGCGGCGCATTTCTTCTTCAACGCGCCGACGCATGTCCTCTTCAGCCTGACGTCGGGCTTCAGCCAACACGCGAGCGCGTTCCTCCTCTTCGGCTTTCCGTCTGGCCTCTTCTTCAGCCAGACGACGAGCTTCGAGTTCAGCCTGTTTGCGTATAGCTTCAGCCTCGGCGCGTTTTCGCGCGAGCTCCTCGGCGGCCTGACGCAGCGTCTCGGCCTCTAAACGAAACTGTGCTTCTTCGTCAGCCCGGCGGCGCGCTTCTTCTTCGGCGCGCGAGCGCGCCAGAAGTTCGGCTCTCAATCTGCTTTCCTCTTCCGCCTTTTGCTGCGCGGCCTCCTCAGCTCGCCGACGTGCTTCCGCTTCAGCGCGGATGCGAACCTCCATTTCCATCCGGGCCTGAACTTCCCTCTCCGCCGTCAGACGCGCCTCGTCCTCGGCTTTTTGACGCGAGACTTGCGCTTCCAGGCGCTTGCGGTCGAGGGCGTCAGCCGCATTTCTCAAGGCCTCTTCTTCACGAAGGAGTTTGTGCTCGGCACTCTCCAGATTGTCGGTCGGTGTTGGGGTAGGGTTCACTGGCATGGCTTTGTTCTGTAGGGCTTGGCGCTCTTTCTGCTCAAAAGCGCTAAGGTACTCTGCGAATATTTCGCGTTTAGGCGCCTGGACTTCAGGAGCCGGAGCGCTTTTCTCAACGATGTGGAGTGTGGGTTTGTTTTTCACTGGCGGGTTCTTAGCCTCAGTTACGGCTATCGAATTAATGGCGTGTCGAATAACAGCCTCCGGCAACTGGCGGCTGGTCTCGCTCATGAGAAGTTCATTGAGCGGCGCAATCGCGAGCGGATCGCCAATCTGACCAAGCGATTCTACTGATGCTCGCCTAACTTCCGGCGCGCTGTCCGAGAGCGCTCCGATGAGGTGCGGGGTCGCCATCGAATCGCCGACCACGCCAAGTTTACGGGCCGCGGCCGCACGCTCCGCAGGCGAGTCGGCAGTTCGCAAATCCCTCGTGGCATCGTCGAAAAATCCATGGTCGATGAAAGCGCTACGCGCTCGTTCATGCTGGTCGACGTTCCGACTGGAAAGAGCTGTCAATAATTCCGCGGCGACAACTTTTCTCGCCGCGCGATCCTTGGTGGCAATGGCGTCCAGGTCATACTCACGGCCCGCCAGAAGTTTTCCAACTTCACTATTTGAGTTTTCGGTTCGAGTGGCCGAAACCGGCGCCGGCGCTTCTGCTGCTGATTTCTTTGCTTTCGCAAGTCTGCGCCTTTGCGCCACTGGGGCGGGAATCTCATTAACAATTGTCTGCGTGGCCGGCGCCGACGGAGATTCAGTTACGGTATCGTTTCGTGATTCGGCTTCTTGTTTTGCAGCGAGAAATGCGATCAATTCGGGTTTGCGTGAGGAAAGCGCTTCGCGCAGCTCGGCCGTCAACGCGCCTTTGGGAGCGTCCACTTTCAGACGGTCGTTGTACTCGCCGGCCAACGCCAGCTCGATTCCAAGTTGCGCGCAACTTTCAATAAGGGCTTCCACCTTCATAATTCAAAAACCTCCCGATCTTGATCTGGCTCCCTGTGATCACGCAGCGCGGCCTTTGGAAATCCTGCTCCAGCCGGCTGCGGCCTCCATACTTGCGGAGAGCGCAGGGGAGCGCCGGCTGCTGGAGCCTTCGGTCTCGGGGCCACTGGCGCCGGAGTCTCGACGACAGTTCGGCCACCTACTTTCTCGGACTTCGCTTTCTTCACTTCTTTGACGGTGGGGTTAGCCTTGGCAGTTCCGCGGCCTTTGCGTAGCCAGAAGAGGAGGCCGACGAGTAAGAGCAACGCCACAATGCCGCCGATTATCAGCGCTGATTGGTTGAGCTTTGCCCATGCCTTGAGAAATTTGATTCGGCTGTCCCAGCTCGAAGCTTCCGGCGGCTTGGAAGTTGCCGATACAGGAACTCCGTAAGGATTTGAGTTGGCGGCGGCCGGAGTCGCCGCATTCGGTGGCCGCAGTATTCGAGCCGTAAGGCGTCGGCTGCGGGGTAGTTGTTGTGGGCGGCGAAGTGGGCGAGGTTGAGTTTGTGCTCGCGGAGTTGGCGCCGGTATTTCCGCGCCGATTTTCCTGAGCGGCGCCGGATTGGGTTACAGCTCTTCGATTTCGATTTGAAGTCGACGCGCGCGCGGCATCACGATAACTCGTGCCCGAGTAAGTTTCGACCTCTGTGTAATCGCTGGATCGCGATTCGCGAGACGGAGTGGACGAAATCGGCGGCGCCGGACCCGCTGACGCTTCCGAGTCACTTGCATTGCGACGATTGCGACTGGTCGGGTAACTCTTCGCTACATTCACTGGAACAACACTCCGCGAGGTTCCGACCGCGGAGAAAATAACGTCGAGCCGGTTGGAGCGCTGATCGACTCGCGCCGTTGCTCCGGGCTGGAGCTTGAAAGAAACGATCACGCTGTCTCCGACCTCTTGCACCCGAACGTCTTCAAACCCATTGCCACGGAAGGTTGGATTTCCAGCGGAGAAGTCTGCCTGGGGAATCTTTACGTAAAACCGGTCGCCACGCCGGAAAGCCTCGTAGTCATTCAATGCCGAGTCAGACACAATTGTGACCCGAGCGCCCTCAGCACTATCACCAAGCTGAAGGGCCGTCACGCGCTTTTGACTCCTGACCTGGGACAATCCTATGGCGGTGGCGAAGGAGATGAGGCAGACAAACGCCAACAGGATGGCCAGGCTGCGCCATCGGATTCCGTTAGCCGTTAACTGATGTAAACTCGTTTTCATTGGGGCAGTGGTGGGGAGAGCGGCCGTCTATCATTATGCGTTCAGGGCCGCTCCGGAGTCCAGAAAATCATTCTTCAACTTCTTCCAGCGTTTGTGGTTCGATCGTAGGCTGGAATTCAAACTGATTGCTGACCTCAGGGTCATCTACGGTCTCTACCTCAAATACCACCTCAGTTGGGGTCGAGACTTCGAAGTCGGACGTCATTTCATCTAGCCCAGTCTCGACTGGAGGTTCAAAGGCGTCGGTATCGGCCGCAACCGGAGTCGCCGTTTCCTCTTCCTGCGTGCGCGCTTGTTCCAACTTATAAAGGGCTTCCAACAAGGCGGTTTTTACGTCCTCTCGCATTCCATCCTTCACGGCCAATTCGCGCAACTGATCTGCAACTTCAGGTTGGCCGGTGCAAGCCAACAGGTGCACCGCTTTGATGCGGACATCGGCATTTGCATGATCTGAAATGGCGTCGAGTACCGGCTGGTTCATTTTCGCCTTCGCCAGGAGGCAGATTAACGAAAAAGTCTCATAGGCCTGGCGATGATCGCTCGAGGCCAGACGGTCAAGATTTTGCGAGACGATTCCGGCCTGTACACAAGCTTTAGCCACCAGCGTGATTGTTTCTTCGTCGCTGTTTTCTATTACCCGCACATAAGCCTCGGATCGATCGAAACTTAAGCGAGTTAAGGAACGCGCTGATGCGGCTCTAACCTCGCGGGCCTCATCAGCCATCCCGATCAGGATTGATGGGAACCCTGTTTCATGGTTGATTGTTCCGAGGCTGGTTATGGCCAGGGAACGGAGATTTGGTTCGGCGTCGTTACGAGCCACGATGGCCATGGCTTCAACGGCGCTTTTGACGCGAAATTGAACCAGAGCCTTCAGGCCTTCGGAGCGTTCATGAACGTCCTCGCTGGCAACAAGCGCCAGGCTCTCCGCCAGCCGTTCGTCGTCAGACGACTCCGGCAGTTCCTCGACAGAGCTCGTGGGTTCAAGATGCGTGATCTGTTCAACGATGTCGTCGTTGACACCGCTTCCCAGCAATGCCGGGTCCGGCATCACTGCATCGAAGAAGTTTAATCCTTCAACTGAGCAAGAACTCAGGGTGCGGCTCAACAAGCTACTGGGGACGTCCGGGTGCGTTCTGGCCATATCCAAAAGCGCTCCGATGGCTGCCGGGAGTTTCAATTCACCGATGCTCATGACCGCCTGATTCCGAACAATTGATTCAGAGTCGTAGAGAGCCTCGAGCAGGAACGGCAGGGATGTCGCCGACCTCATTTCGCCGAGTAAACGCGCGGCAGAGGTTCGCTCGAAGGCATCTGACGCCAAAAGAAGTGCGGCACACTGACGCGCCACAAAACCGTACTCTTCCAGTGCTTCACGCGCCTTCCGGCGACCGCTTTCCTCAAGCTCGGTGGAGTTGACGCTCTTTATCAGAGAGGTTTCAATGGCCCGCCGATCATCAATAGCACGAGACGACATCACATCTATCCGGTGCGGCTGACCATAGACAAGCTTCCCAACTTCCTGATCGATCCTATATGCACCAAAGAGCGAGGTTGGACCTGCCACCTGCATCCGATTCGACGCTGGACGAGACAAAGCCGTTGAGCCGTTTGCGCTGTTCGCAGAGGCACCGGCCGGAGTTGGGACTAACGATTGATTACCAGCACTCGTTTCCAATAGCTCGTCGACTTCAAGTTGTTCGGCATCTTCGCTGCTTTTCGAATCGACCACGACTTGGCGAGAACGAAGCTTTCTGGAGACGAACAGTCCGAATAAACCGAGAAACATGACAATCAGAACGCTGGATCCGGAAAAAATGGAAGCGACCATGCCATCCTCTTCGGGTTCAATTTCTATCGAGGACGGCGCCAGCGAAGTATCAAGCGCTTCCGCCGGCTGAGAGGAAACGGGAGCGCTGGCCTGGGGACCCATTTGCGGTTTCCAATTGCTGGAGTTGTGCGCCGTTTCGGCACCGGAGGTTACTGGCTTCGGCGCCAAGCCGCCGGCCGTGGAAGAGCTGCGCTGCGAGCCTGATTGAGGTGGCACCCAGTATTGCGGCGGTCGATAAGTACCTGATTCCTCGGGTGAGAACGATGTAGCAGCGGGGACATGGTCGCCGCCCCTTGGTTCCAATTTGCCCCCAATCACAAGATTCAGTTTGTTGTCGGAGGAATACACGTTAACGGCAACGCCCGGTCTGGTCTGGGCTACGATCTCGAGCGAGGTTCCCACGCGACGCACTTTGACGCCCTTTGCAGTCTTCATCGAGTCGGAGACGACTGAGTTCGGGATCACTACGTGATATCCCTCAGCGTCCTGCCAGGTCTGGGCTCTCGCCAGTGAACCGTCGGCCGCGATGGAAATCGTAGTTCCACCCGCCGCCGAGGTGGCGGAGATGTTGGTAATGCTTGTTTGCGCCCTCTGAGCCTGAGCGGAAAACTGAAGTAGAAAGACCGCAAGTGCGCAAAATGCCAACGCGGGGATCGCGACCTGAAACCCGACAAACACGAAACCAGGCTTTGGGTTGCGCCCACCAAGATATTGATTTGATTTGAAAAGATTCTTCATTTTGTTATTGGCCGGGCTTGGAAGCTCTAAGGCAGCCGGCAGCGGAGGGAACCAAAGTTCAGTTCGATGGATAGAAACTGATTTGGTAGTAAAACCAGGTGATGTTTGGCGAGACGGCGAACCTGTTATTGTTCGTCGCTGAACTTGTAGCCAATTCCCCAAACGGTGAGAACCATTTGCGGGTTTTCCGGATTCTCTTCGATCTTGGCGCGCAACCGGTTGATGTGCGAATCAATCGTCCGATCGTAGCCCTCGTAAGAGTAGTCCCAGATCTTTTCAAGCAGATACTTGCGCGGAAAAACCCTCCCCGGGTTCGATGCGAAGAGCCTCAGCAAATCAAACTCTTTTGGAGTTAAATCCACCTGGCGCTCCCCGATGGTAACTTCACGCCTGGCTGGGTCAATTCTCAATCTTCCACGCACTATCGGCGCTTCATCCTTGGCGCCATCGCCGGATGAAGCTGTTCGACTGCGCCGCAGAACCGACTTAATGCGCGCTTCGAGTTCGCGCAGGCTAAACGGCTTGGTGATGTAATCATCCGCGCCCATCTCGAGGCCAAGTACTCGATCAACCACATCGTCTTTTGCGGTGAGCATGAGAATCGGCATGTAGTTAACCTTCTCTCGAAGTTCCCTGCACACTGCCAGCCCGTCCATCTTTGGCAACATGAGATCGAGAACCACAGCGTCTGGAGGATCCTCCAGAGCCGCTTTCACGCCCATTACGCCATCTTGAACGGTCGTCACGTTATACCCCGCACGAGAAAAGTATTCGCTAATCGCGCTCGAAATGTTTTCGTCGTCTTCGACCACCAGCAGAGAAGTCTTTCTCTCGCTAGGCTCGGTCGTTTGGTGTGTTTCCTTGGGTGATTTCTGTCTGTCAGCAGCTGTTATTGTCATTCGAATGACTCTGTCGAAACTGACAAGCAGGGGATTCGGAGGTTGGACGCCTTTGGGAGGCGCCCTCGGGCAGAAGAATACTACAGGACAAGTCTATGAAACTCAAGCAATAAGTTTTGGCCAACCTGAAAGGTACGGTCGGACCGAACCGCGAGCGCGGGCAGTCTAACTAAGGCAATGACTCGATTTAGGACGCTGACCTCCACCAATGCTTCACTAAGGAGGGTGGCGCCTGCAAACGGGTGCGCCGCGGCCAGGAACCGGTGAGTCGAGACCGAAAACCACGAGAACTCCCTCATCGGGCAGACCAGTTCATCGGCGAAGAGTGTCCTGGTTGAGGGCCTGTGGTTCCTAAGAACTGCGGTTTGAGATGTGTGCTCGCACAAGAATCTCACCTTCTCATTAGTCCACTTCATACAAGCACGCGCGGTCATCTCCAAAGACACACCGATTCAAAATTAAAACTAAGGCTGTGTTGACAAAGCTTTGGCTCACGAGCAAAATCGCGCTCGCCGTCAAACAATAATTTCCGGTTTCGAACCCAAGCTCAACTATGCCGAATGCTGCAACATCGCTCTTGCAATCATCGCTTTCTGACCTGAAGCTCTTTCGTCGCGGTAAGGTTCGCGACGTCTACGCCGTCGACGACGAGCATTTTCTCATCGTGGCAACGGATCGGATCTCAGCGTTTGATTGCATCCTCCCAACCGCGATTCCTCGCAAAGGGGAGGTGCTGACTGCTCTTTCGGAATTCTGGTTTGAAAAGTTGGCCGACGTTGTTCCCAACCACCTGGTAACTACTGGGCTCGCCAAGATGCCGTCACCGATTAGCTCTCACCCGGAACTTGAGGGCCGCTCGATGCTGGTGAAACGCGCAGACGTTTTTCCGGTTGAATGTGTGGTACGCGGATACCTGGTGGGATCAGGCTGGAAGGATTATCTCCGCACCGGTGAGGTGTGTGGCCACAAACTCCCGGAAAATCTGCTGGAATCAGCCGAACTTCCGGAAGCAATTTTCACTCCTTCCACCAAGGCTGAAGAAGGACACGACGAGAATATTAGTGAAGCGCAAGTTCGAGATACTCTCGGCGCCGAAGTAACTGAAATCCTGCGCGACACTTCGATCCGGCTCTACTCCGAAGCCCGCAACTACGCTCGCAGTCGGGGAATCATCATTGCCGACACGAAGTTTGAGTTCGGTCGCGACCGCGACGGACAGATAACTCTGGTGGACGAGGTGTTGACTCCAGATTCTTCCCGGTTCTGGCCCGCTGATAGCTACCAGCCCGGAAAATCCCAGCCCTCCTTTGATAAACAATTTGTACGGGACTATTTGGAAACCCTGGATTGGAACAAAATGGCGCCGGCTCCACCGCTTCCAGAGGCTGTAGCTGAGGCTACAACTGAACGCTATCTCGAAGCCTATCGACTTCTGACTGGAAAGAGCCTCTGATCTACCGACTATCCCCGCGAGTGACAACGACATGCGTGCCCGACTCGAAGCCCTGGTTGAAGAAATGCTTGATGGCCGAATTCTCCTGGCCGAAGCAATGAGTGAATTTGAGAAGCTCTATATTAGAAAAGCCCTTTCCCGGAACAAGAACCACTACCTCAAGACCGCCGAAACGTTAGGAATCCACCGAAACACTCTGTCAAAACGCGTCGCTTCCTATCAAAAGCATGACCGCCTCACCAAGCCGTTGATCAAAACGCCAAAGCCGGCGGTCGCTAGTCCCGTTTTCCGCCCTACCCGTAAGCCTTCAGCCACCGGTTAAGCCCTGAAGTTGACAAGGTTTACTCCATGCAGCTATCCTTAGCACTCATCCTGAGAGAGTGCTAAGCCCGGCAGGCCGAGGCCTCAAAATTCAAGAGAAAGCAATCTTAAATTTAAACAGGGAAACTGAAAGGAGATTTAGCAGGTATGGCAACAAACATTACACCCTTGCACGATCGCGTTATTCTGCGACGAATTGAAGAGGGAGAACAGGTACGCGGAGGGATCATCATTCCCGATTCGGCCAAGGAAAAACCGCAGGAAGGCGAAGTGGTCGCCGCCGGCGAAGGTAAGTACAAGGAAGACGGCTCACGCCAGCCCCTCGATGTCAAAACGGGCGATCGCGTCCTCTTTGGCAAGTACAGCGGCTCAGAAATCAAGATAGACGGTGAAGAACTGCTGATCATGCGCGAAGATGAAATCCTCGGGATCATCTCACGCGCAGGTGCGGCAACCGGCATAAGAAGGGCAAGTAGTCCAGCCTCAGACGCGGCCCTTTTTTCGTTTCTAGACACACAAATTCAGTAGGAGAAGACAGAAATGGCAAAGCAAGTAGTTCATGGCGAGGAGTCACGCGCAGCGATTCTGCGCGGCATCAATCAACTCGCCGACGCGGTGAAGATCACGCTCGGCCCCAAAGGCCGCAATGTTGTTATCGACAAGAAATTTGGTTCGCCCACGATCACCAAAGACGGCGTGACGGTCGCGAAGGAAATTGAACTGAAGGACGCGCTCGAGAACATGGGCGCCCAGATGGTTCGCGAAGTCGCTTCCAAAACGTCTGACGTGGCCGGCGACGGCACCACGACCGCAACCGTTTTGGCCCAGGCGATCTTCCGCGAAGGCGTGAAGACGGTTGCTGCCGGCGCCAATCCGATGGCCCTCAAGCGCGGCATCGACAAGGCTGTCGAGCGCGCTACTGAAGAAATCAAGCGTCTCGCAAAGCCGGTCAAGGGCGACATGATTGCTCAGGTCGGCACCGTTTCAGCGAATGGCGATGCAACGATCGGCAACATCATTGCCGAAGCGATGAACAAAGTCGGCAAAGACGGCGTCATCACTGTTGAAGAGTCGAAGACGATGGAAACGTCGCTCGAGGTTGTTGAGGGCATGCAGTTTGACCGCGGTTACCTCAGCCCTTACTTCGTGACCGATCCGGAGCGCATGGAAGCGGCCCTCGAGAATCCGTTGATCCTGATCCACGAAAAGAAGATCAGCTCGATGAAGGATCTGCTGCCCCTGCTCGAGCAGGTTGCCAAGCTGGGCAAGCCGATGCTGATCATCGCTGAAGACGTTGAAGGCGAAGCCCTGGCAACTCTCGTGGTCAACAAACTGCGCGGCACGCTGAACATCGCAGCCGTCAAGGCTCCCGGCTTTGGCGATCGTCGTAAGGCGATGCTTGAAGACATCGCGATCCTGACCGGCGGCAAGGTCATCAGCGAAGACCTCGGCATCAAGCTCGAGAACGTCAAGCTTGAAGATCTCGGTCGCGCCAAGAAGATCACCATCGACAAAGACAACACGACGATCGTCGAAGGCAACGGCAAACAGAGCGACATCGAAGGACGCGTCAAGACTCTGCGCGCGCAGATTGAAGAAACCTCTTCAGACTACGATCGCGAGAAACTGCAAGAGCGTCTTGCGAAGCTGGTTGGCGGCGTGGCCGTAATTAAAGTCGGTGCAGCCACCGAGACGGAAATGAAAGAAAAGAAAGCTCGCGTGGAAGATGCAATGCATGCGACCCGCGCGGCGGTTGAAGAAGGAATCGTTCCGGGCGGCGGCGTGGCTTTGGTTCGCGCGGCCAAGGCGCTCGAGAAGTTCCAGATCAACAAAGAAGGCGAAGGCGATCCTGATGAGCAGATTGGCGTTAACATCGTCCGTCGCGCGCTCGAAGAGCCGCTTCGTCAGATCGTTCAGAATGCCGGCAAGGAAGGTGCAGTGGTTGTCGAACGCGTTCGTTAGAAAAGAACGACAGCTTCGGTTTCAACGCGCAGACTGAAACCTACGAGGACCTGGTGAAGGCTGGAGTTATCGATCCCGCCAAGGTCACCCGCACGGCCCTGCAGAACGCTGCTTCGATTGCAGGTCTTATGCTCACCACGGAAGCAATGGTTTCCGAGATTCCCGAGGACGACAAGGGAAGTCCGGCGATGCCGGGTGGCATGGGCGGCATGAGTGGCATGGGAATGTAATCTCGTGAACGGGAAGCTATTCAGTTCTCTTCACTGCCCAAACCAGAGGCCCCGCTTTCAAAAGAAGCGAGCGCCTTTTTGTACAATGCCACTTTGGTTTGCGTCGTGGATGGAAGGAGGTGGCGGCGAGCCGCAAAATTAACAGTTGGCTTTAACTACTCCGAAAACGCGCCTCGATTACGCCATTGCGATCAACTCCATGTTGCTCTGTTAGCTGCGGGTAGGTGGCGAGTTCGGTTCTCAGACGCTTAATCGCGAGCTTCTTTTCGATGTCGCGGATGTCCTGCTCGCCTCCCTCAATTTCCATGAAAAGTCCAAACGGTAACTGGTCAATTACGATTTCTGTCTTACCCAACGTCCAGGTTTCGCGGCGCTTCTCGTAAACTAGAGTTGGTTCAAATCCCAGCGCCTCCAGAATGGCTTCCATCGCATCCGGATTGCCCACGCGTGTTTCCTCTTCGCTTTGGTGCTTAATGTCGGAGTTTGAATGTAACCTTTGTTTGTAGGTGAGAATTCCCCGTTTGCCGATGCGACGCAGTCGTAAGACGCTCCTGCCCATTTCAAGATTTTCACCCGCGTAGAGCGTGTTCACCTCAACCTCCTGGCCTTTCAGTTTCGCGCCGATTTGCGGCAGACGCGCCAACACTTCTGCGCGTTGTCGCGGACTCAGACGATACTTTTTCTCGATTTCGACGTGCATTCGGAGATGCTTCACCCGGTCGCTCACGCTCTCGTTTCTGACTTCTTCGTCCCAGTAGTGCGTTCTAGGCTTGGCGCGCCCAGCGTATTACTTCCGGTATCGAAGCTTTCTTCCCATACATCAACATACCGATGCGATAGATTCTCGACGCTAGCCAGAGCAATAGCAACACGGTCAGGAAGCCAATAACGAGCGACAAAGCGATCTGCCAGAACAGGCGGTGTTTGGGAAACGATGCGGACCATCATCGTGATCGGAGCAAAGAATGGAAACATCGAAACCCAGAAAGCGAACGAAGAATTCGGCGCGCGGATCACTGCAAAAGCCAGGTAGAGTCCGGCCATCAGTAGAAAAATTATGGGCATCGCCATTTGCCCGCCCTCCTGGGCTGTGGTCACCATTGAACCAATCAGCACGTAGAGCGTCGAATAAATGAAATACCCGAGCAGGAAAAAAAGGAAGAAGTAAACTGCGAAAAACGGCGGTAGTTCGGGAAGATTAATCCCGGTGAACCCTCGCGCCGCCATGGCGGGCACCGCAAATAGGACCAATAACTGCAAATGCCAGCGGCCCAAATTCCCAGTTGCGTCACAGCCATGAGGGAAACGCCAATCAACTTCCCAAACATGATATGGATCGGCCGCACCGAAGAAAAAAGGATCTCCGAGATCCGTGTTTCCTTCTCTTCGATAATCGCGCCCAGGACAACCTGTCCGTAAAGCAGAATCGTCATGTAGATCAGAAATGCGATTATGAAGACCATCACGAAGCCCGCGCCGGAGTCCTCGGCCCCTTCCTCGCCTTTTTCATTCACCGGAAAGGTGGCCAGATCAACTGACTTGGAAAGCGCCTCCACGTCCGCTTCTTTCACTCCCTGACTAATCAATCTTTGCCGCCGCACCGCGCTGTTAAGTCGTTCTTCTCGATCTGACCGCGGGTGAAGACGTCGCCAACGTTGCGCCCGTAATAGGAGCTCTTGCTGTCGCTGTTATTCAGGATGTCGGAAGGAATTACCAGGTAACCATCCAAATCTCCGCGTCCGATGCGCGCATTTAATTCGCGTCTGATTTCTTCTAACGAACGTCCATTGGCATTAATCTGCTCGACGCGGAAGCTGCCGACTGCCGATCTGCCTGCCTTCTCAAACCGGTCTTTCGAATTGGAATTTGCAGCCTCGGCAATGGGCGCTCGGTCGCTGTCATCATCCGCCGGTTGGGCGGCAATCAGGGAGTCTCGAATCGGTGCGTATAGCCTGGCTCCCTCTGTCTGATCGAGATACTGCCAGCCGAGTGTCGCCACCGGTCTTTATGCTCAGCAGCAGTCCCGGCACGACCGTTACGACCACGAACATCACTGGTCCCAGGATCGTCATGATCACAAAAAACTTCGTTCGTACCTTCTGTAAGTATTCCCGTCTAATGATTGCGATTAATTTGTTCATGCAGTTTCTGTAACTTTCTCGACGAAGATGTCATGCAGGCTCGGCTCGATCATTTCAAATCTCTCTATGGTCGTTCCGGCGGCCAAAAGTTCCTTTAAGAGCGATTGCGGATCGGTGCCTTCGGCGAGCAACACCTCAAGCCCATCGCTATGACGTTGCACATGGCTAATCAACTCGCGACGCTCCAGCACGGATTCGCCTCCAACTAGACGCAAAGCCACCGCGTTGCGGCTGAAGCCACGCTTCACTTCGCGAATGCTGCCCGCCAAAACCTTTCGTGAACGATTGAGCAAACAGATGTCGTCGCAGATTTTTTCCGCCACTTCCATCTGATGGGTGGAAAAGATGATGGTCTTGCCCGCCGCTTTCAGTTCGAGAATAATTTCTCCAGCAGGTCCCCGTTCACGGGATCCAAACCGGAGAAAGGCTCGTCAAGGATTACCAGTTCTGGCTCGTGAATCACCGCCGTAATGAATTGAATTTTCTGTTGCATTCCCTTTGAGAGCTCGGTGGCTTTCTTGCCTTTCCATTCGCTGAGCCGCAAACGCTCCAACCACCGATCAACGCGCCGGTCGGCCTCTTTGCCGTTGATGCTTTTAAGTTCAGCAAAAAATCTGAGCTGATCGCCAACCTTCATCTTCTTATAAAGCCCGCGCTCTTCGGGCAGGTAGCCTATCCGGTCCTGGAGCGCCGGACTGACTTGCTGTCCAAACAATTCAATCCGCCCTGAATCGGGAGCGGTGATATTGACGATCATTCGGATCGTTGTTGTTTTCCCGGCGCCGTTTGGCCCCAGCAAGCCGAAAATGCGACCGGCCGTAACTGCCAGGCTAAGATCATTAACCGCGATAAACTCTCCAAAACTTTTGAAGACGTGACTCAAAACAACGGAAGGATTACTCATTTCCAGATTCTCTCTCTCGCTGCGACGTAAGGGCAGTAAGTGTCGTGCCATTTTTTCATAGGCTACTACGAGGAAACGGTTGTCAGGGTTTTTAGTGTTGCACGAAGGCGTGGCTCTGATACATAGTTGGCACGCGGGCAACTCGAAGATGGACCGAAAGTGCAGGCCACGAGTCAGATTTTCCAGCCGCGCCCGCAAACCACCAAGCAAGCGTCTCCCCGAAACTTGCCCGTTAGTTATTCGAGTATGCTCTCGTTTTGCGCGATCCGATTGGCAAAGAAAATCGTGCTTCGACGTGCGCTCGACTGCGGTCTGATCGCCGCCATTATTTCAACCCCCCTCGCACTGAGCCAACAACCTAAGCCGCCGGGACGACAAGACCAACCTGAAGTAGTGCGTGTCTCCACCGAACTGATTCAGACCGACGTGATGGTCTTCGATCGGGATGGACGCTTCGTAGATGATCTCAAGCGCGAAGAATTTGAACTGCGAATTGACGGCAAACCGCGGTCGATTGAGTTTTTTGAACGAATCACCGCCGGGAGCCCGAATGAGGAGCAACAATTGGTGGCCGCGCGCGGTGCAGCAAATACCCGCGGCGACTCAGGATCTCCTGGTGCGGCGCCACTCGACCGCGGTCGACCCGTCTTCTTCTACGTTGACGATCTTCATCTCGACCAGTCCAGCCTCGTCCGGACGCGCCAACTGCTCACCAGGTTTATTGACAACGAGATGGGCCAAAACGACGAAGCCGCCATCGCATCGGCCAGCGGCCAAATCGGTTTCTTTCAACAGCTCACGGATAACAAAACGGTGCTCCGCGCCGCAGTCGCGAAACTAAATCACCGCCCCTACAGCGTCAGAGACATGGAACGACCCCTCATGAGTGAATATCAGGCGCTGCGGGTGGAAAGCTTCGATCGCGACATTACCGAGTACCTGGTTGAAGAAACGATGAAGGCCAACCCGGGGATGACAGCTGACCATGCCATCACGACGGTCCAGGGTCGGGCTCATGCTCTGCTGGCGCAGGCCGCGCGCGTCACGAGCAATAGTTTGGCCGGACTCGAGAGCCTCGTGAAAGCTGCCAAGTCGCTTCCCGGCCGAAAACTAATCTTTTTTATCTCTGATGGTTTCTTTCTTGACGTTAAAAACTCCGACTCATACGGCAAGCTGCAACGCATCACCAGCCTCGCTGCGAAGAGCGGTGTGGTCATTTATTCGATCGATGCGCGCGGTTTGGTGGCCAGCTTAACTGACGCCAGCAGTCCCACTCAGTTTGATCCCACGGGTCGAGTGCTCAGATCCTCAATGGGAGAATTATCCGCGTCTCAGGACGCTATGACAGCGCTGGCGCTCGATACCGGTGGCAGGGCCTTTTTCAACTCCAACGCGCTTGGGCCTCAGGTCAAGCGCGCTTTGCAAGAAACGTCAACGTATTACCTGCTTGCCTGGAAACCCGAACCGGAGGCCAGGGAGACGAAAAAGTTTCATCGGATTGAAGTGAATGTGATCGGGAGGCAAAGACTTACCCTTCAGGTCAGAAGAGGTTACTTCGACATTGAACCTGGTCCAGCAGCCGGTAGTCCAAAACGTAACAACAATCCACTGCCTCAACCAGGCCCACCCCAGTCCCTGTTAGGGAAAGTGATTAGCACGCCTTTCCCGGAACGCAACATTCCCGTTTCTTTGAGTTTGAACTACTTAAACCTTGAGAAAGGCTCGATGCTTTCCGCCACCATGCAGGTGCCGCGTGAATTCTTTTCCTTTGCGGAGGTCAATGGAAAACCCACTGCGGTGGTTGATGTAGCAGGGACCTTCTTCGACGCCAAGGGACAGCCGGGCGCCAAGTTTAGTAACCGGATCACCATTACGCCGCCAGCTCCCGGTGAAAAGGAGCAGGATCTCGCTTATGGCCATCCCATTTTTCTAACTCCAGGCCTATATCACGTCAGAGTTGCGGCACGCGACGAGAGAAGCGGACGTACCGGAAGCGCGCACGGATGGATTGACATTCCTGATCTCTCAAAAGGGCAACTGGCCTTGAGCAGCGTGATTACGGGCGCGCGTCCGGCAGTTGAAGGTGTATCTGCAAACGGTAGCGGGGAGTTGCAGGACTCGGTGCGAATGAGCGTGAATAACCGTTTCTCAACCGGCGATTACTTGCGCTTTCTTATATTTGCTTACAACGCCGCGCGTGCATCTGGAGATGGGCAGCCGGATGTGGCTATTCAACTTCAGATAATCCGGGATGGACAACCGGTGGTCACTACGCCGCTCAAGAAAATCACGCCTGATGCCACCACTGATCTAGCCCGAATTCCCTATGCGGCTGAAGTTTCGCTCGCCGGACTGCCCGCTGGTCGCTACCTCTTAAAAATCACCGCCGTGGACCGGCTCAGTAAAACTACTGCTTCCCAGCAGACGCGATTCGAGATTCAGTGATATTAATAAGACCTCGTGAACGCACCCTGGAAACCAACCAAGCAACAACTCCTCGAAGCAGTTGGAAAAACCGTTCCGGACGTTATTGCGCCGCGCTTGCGAGTCCTCTTCTGCGGAATCAACCCAGGCTTGTACACGGCCGCCGTCGGGCACCACTTCGCTCGACCGGGCAATCGCTTTTGGCCGGCACTCAGCGCCGGTGGCTTCACCACAGGAATTGTTTCACCGTTCGATGAACAGGTGTTATTGGAGAGCGGTTATGGGATCACGAATGTGGTCATGCGCACTACTGCCACAGCTGATCAGCTGTCGGCTGATGAGATTCGGGAAGGTGGTAAACAACTAGCCGCTAGGGTGAGACGCTATCGCCCGCGAATTCTGGCAATCCTGGGTCTGGGCGTTTATCGAGTCGCATTTGGCAAACCCAAAGCGGTGATTGGGCGGCAGGCCGAAACGATCGGCCAGACGCTGATTTGGGTATTACCGAATCCCAGCGGACTCAATGCTCACTATCAGGCAAAGGACCTCGCGCGCTTGTTCCGTGAGTTGAAAACCGCTTCCGATCGCCTTTAGCACCGGGACCACAAATAAATCCGGTTGCCCTCTAATTTCTAATCAGCTTTTGTAGTTCCGCCGCCATCGCAGGGTTGAGTTTTTGTAAAACCGCCACCTCTTCACGCGCACTCGTTTTGTCGTTGGTAGCAACGTACGTGAGACCTAAATTAAAGTGAGCAACGGCCAGTTGGGGTCTGAGTTTGATCACCGTCTTATACGACTCGATCGCATCCGTGTAACGCTTTCCATTGTAAAGAGCGAGTCCAAGATTGAAGTGTGCCGATGCGTTACCCGGTTCAATTTCTATGGCGCGTCTAAGCGCATCCGCGGCGTTTTTGTATTGCTTCAGACCGTCGAAGGCGTTGCCGAGATTCTTGTAAGCGTGCGACAACACTTCCTGCTTGCGCTGCAACCCCTGCTGGTAAGCCTGGCCGGTCTGGCCCAGCAACGTGATCGCCTGATTCGCCGCTTCAACCGCTTCCTGAAATCTCCCGGTGTGAACGTACATGTAGCTTAGGTTGTTATGGACCTCGGCGTTGTTTGCGTCATACTTAAGCGATTTAACGAGCGTTTCAATCGCTTCTGAGTGGCGATTCATTCGCACGAGCGCATAACCGAGCGGTTGATACGCAGGCAGGTGTTCCGGCTTGACCTTGATCGCCTGCTGATAAGCGGATACGGCTTCTGCAAACTTTGCCTGGTCGAGATAGACATTGCCCAGGCCTTCATGCCCGCGGGCATCAGTCGGATCCTGTCGGGTGGCCAGCCGGTATTGCTGCTCGGCTTCAGAGTAACGAGGTGTCGGCGCGCTTCTCGCCGCGTTTGCCCTGGCAATTGTCCGTTCCTGGACCACCTCCTTGCGTGCCTTAGTAGTCACCGGCAAGCGGCCGCCGCCGCTGCGAGACGTGGCGGGATTGCCTGGCTTGCGAAAAACCAGTGCGGCTCCACCCATTGTGTCGCCCGGCAGCGAACCGCCGCCTGCCTGCCCCAATACCGCGTGGCTCGCGACCGTAGCCCCCAGCGCAGCAACCAGTGAAAACACTATGGTCCGGGCAAAAGTTTTCATCATTACGAGGTCGGCTCCTTATCCTTCCGCTACCACCTTATAGCATCCCCCAGAAATTTTAACCCGAAAGAATGGATGCCGTAACGGATCAATAGAACTTGGGTAGTGGGTTAGTTTCGATGGTTGAGATCAGCACTTGCAGGGCCGCCAAAAAAACATAGACCATTAAACCCAAACTGACCCACTACCTAAAGATGGAGAATAGAGTGAATCGGTTGGCTGGAAAATAGCAAAGCCCGATGGGCGGAACCGACTCCGAGCTGCCTCGAGTTATCCGATCATCAGGCTTCTACTCCGGTGCGTTTTAGTTCAAGCCGTCTAGCTGTAACCCAACCGGGCTAGCGCCGGCGCCTTTGATCCCGTCGATCACTTTCGCGACATCGCCATAGCTCATCGATCGCGGAGCCTTGATGAAGACCGTTTTCTCGATCCTTCGTTCTTCAGGAAGATCAGAACGAGACATCATACTGTCGCTATAGACGTGGTTTTGCTTCCGCTCCTGAAACAGGGTGACGAGTCTGCTGCTGAGGGCGCTGGTGTCGTCAACGGTTCCCAGGTTAGTCAAAGCGTTCAGCTTGAGAGTGCGGTCGGCCTCGATGGTGACGACCAGCGTCCGCTCATCCGGAGCGAGACCTTTTAAGTCATCCGGTTTGGACGGCAACTTAGTAGCGAAGCTGTGGGGCTTTAGTGGCGATGCGACCATGAATATGATGAGTACAACCAGCAATACATCAATCAAGGGCGTGACATTAATGAACGGTTTGCTTTGCGAATGACTACGACTAGACATAGCGGCCCCTCCTGTTTGCGATGGCAAACTTAGCTGGTAATTCTTTTTGGTTTAACCCGATGCGCGTATTTAGACGCCGGTGAGAAGCTCAGGTTCCTGACGAATCACCGGTTGGCGTTTTTGAAGGCAGCGGGGTCGAACAGTAGGGGGAAGAACTGTCCTTCAATCTTTGAGCCGTTTGAGATCGGCGGCACACCTTCGAGCAGAGGCTCATCAGAAGCTGAACGCACTCCGTCGCGAAAAACATTGATCACTGTTGCCCGTCGCGGCCGGTCGGTAATGTTCGCAAAAGATCCGTGCACCATTAGCGGATGATGAAAAGCTGCCTCGCCCTGCTTCAGTTCGATAGCCACGGGCTTAAACTTCACCTTCTGCTGCTCGGTGAGCACAGCTTGAATCGCGTCCATCTCATCGGCCAAACCCGTTACCGGCAGCAGGTTCCAGCGGTGGCTTCCCGGAACATAATAAAGACAACCATTTTCGCGGGTTGCATCGTCGAGCCCAATCCAGCACGACAGGTGGGCCATCGGCGAAGTCCTGGTCCAGTAGGAGTAGTCCTGGTGCCACGCCACTACTCCTCCGTGCCGCGCAGGTTTGTAGAAGATCTGATCGTGCCAGAAGCGCACCGGTCCACCGAGCAATTGCGACGCGGTCGCCGTAAACCTCGGATTCCACAGCAGGTCGTGGAATCCGGGCGCAACTCGCCAGGCGCCCAGCGCGTGAAAGAGCTTGCGTGCGGGATCCGAACTCTCGTTGGAGTTGTATTCGTAGAAGAGCTGCCTCGCGGGATGCCCTGGGTTGGCGAGTTCGTCAAGTTCGGATCTTAGAACAGCGACCTGATTGTCGCTTAACAAACGGATGCCGGCAACATATCCATGCGTTTTGTAGAACTCGACCTGCTCGGCACTTAGTTGGTAGCGAGCTACCTTTCCTGCGCCGGGAGACTCAGCCAGAAGGTCGCTAACCGGGCCATGATGGTTTGAAAGATCCTCAACCATGTTATGGGACCGCGGGCGCGCTCGCGCGCCGGACAAACGTTTCACGGAAGCTCGTGAGGAAGGGGTCCGCTACCATCATTTCATTGTTTTTAGCCCATCCATCAGCAGACGCGCTACGGTGGGAATGATCTCGCGCTGGCGAGCGTGATCTGTGGTAAATGTCGCCAGAACAAATTTTCCTCCGTCCGGCAACTCAACGTAAGCCACGTCATGCCTGGTAGTGCTGGTCCATCCGGCTTTCGACCACAGCCGGGCACCCTTGTCTCCGGCGAGCGCCATCCCGGTAAATCCATGGGCCTGATCATCGGCGTCGGCGCTAGTTCCCGTGTAATCACGTTTCAGAAGATCCATCATGAGCGCACTGCGATGCGGCGTCACCGATTTTCCGGTCGCAATTTCCATTAACAACCGCGCGGTGGCGTCCGTCGTCAGCTTGTTTCTGTTTTCCCCATCCTTACCGCGCGAAACTTTTTCACGGCCATAGGCATCCTCACAAAATGTTTTTTGGTTGGTATTGATATTGGTATAGCCAAGCGACGTGAAGTAGCGATTGACGGCATCACGCTGGTGTTGCCATCCCTTCATTTCCTCAGGCGGCAATTCAAAGCCTCCAGGCGCGCTGGAAAGAACATCAACGATGTAATGCGTAGCGTCGTTTGAAGAATCAACGATCATGTCCTTCAACGCGCGGCGGAGTTCCGGCGTATCCTCGATTTTCTTGTCCTCGAGCCAACTATGGGTGGCCGCCAGAAAGAACAGCTTCACAACGCTGGCCGGATAAACGCGCTCATTTCCTCTGAAGCTTGCGGTCAGAGGCCGCCGGGCGTTGCGCAGGTCAATCAAGGTAAATGACAGATGCTTTTCTTCCAGCTTCTGGCCGGCAAACTTTACCAACGTTGCCTTCGCTACCTCATCAACCAACGACTGCAGGTTTCGTGCCGGCGCCCGACTCTTTCCCAATGTAGATGCCGGGGTGGCAGCCCAACAAAACACACAGAGGATAAGACAGACACTGAACAGACCTCGTGGACGATGCTGATTTGCTTTCATTCCTTTTCACTCGCTTCCGATTGGATATTGACTAAACGTGAACCGACGCTGACCCCGACTAATCCGAGGGCGGTGTTTTGAGCTGGCCGATTGAAGTCAATTGTTGTGTCAAACGTTCATATGGATTATAAGGCAGGACAATGGAAAACGCGGACAAAGTATCTGAAGAAGGCTTAGTCAGAGGCATCCGGCGCTGGGACCTGGTGGGCGTAGTCATCAACAGTGTGATCGGCGCGGGAATATTTGTGCTCCCGGCACGGTCATTCAAACTAATTGATAGCTACAGCCTCATTGCGATTATCGTCTGCGCCCTGGTCGTGTTTCTGATCATTCTCTGTTTTACCGAAGTGAGCAGCCGGTTCACTGAGACGGGCGGGCCTTATCTCTACGCCCGAACTGCCTTCGGCCCTGCGATCGGATTTCAGGTTGGTTGGATGAATTGGTTGGCGAGAATCAGCGCCTACGCGACTAACTGTAATCTACTGGTCGTTTACCTTAGCTTTTTCTGGCCAGCCGGCGGCTCTGGAATTCGACGTGCGGCAGTGATCACAGGACTGACCTTAGTCCTGACGGTTATTAACTACGTTGGTGTCAGAGATGCTGCGCTTACCAGCAACTTCTTTATGGTTGCCAAGCTCTTGCCGTTAATCCTGTTCATCGGCGCAGGCCTATTCTTCCTGACGCCCGCAAACTTCACCCTGGAAGCCGCCCCTACTTATGGCTCATTCTCGACCGCGGTGCTGCTGCTGGTTTATGCCTTTACTGGGTTTGAGAATGCCACGGTACCGACCGGCGAGATTGTGAATCCCCGGCGCAACCTTCCGATCGCAATTCTGATAGCCATTGCAATCGTCACCGTGATCTACATTCTTATTCAGGCAGTCTCGATCGGCACACTGCCAAATTTGGGAGGCACTGAACGGCCGCTGGCGGACGCAGCGGCGATTTTCCTCGGCCCTATCGGCGCTTCAATAATCGCAGCCGGCGCCATCACTTCAATTATCGGCAATTTAAACGTCAACCTGCTCACCTCGCCGCGAATTCCCTTCGCCATGTCTACGCGCGGTGAGCTTCCCCAGGTTCTCTCTGCGGTTCACTCGAGGTTCCGGACACCGCATGTCGCCATAGTGTTGTCGGGAATATTGATGCTGGTCCTGACGCTTTCGAGCTCACTTATTTACGCCCTCACAGTGAGCACTATTGCTCGCCTGCTCGCGTATGCGGCCACTTGCCTCGCTCTGCCGACTTTGCGGCACAAACGCGATGCGCCACCTGCGCATTTCATTGTGCCGGGCGGATCAATAATCAGCGTCGTCGCAGTCCTGCTTTCGATGTGGCTGCTGTCAAATAGCACGTTTGTCGAGGCTCGCGATTCGGCCATAGCCATTGCGGCCGGCATCGTGATCTACCTCATCTACCGCACGCTGAATCGGAACCGGACAACTGCGGCGCCCATTGACTAAAGCTACCTCCGCCGGCGTCTCTCTCGTCGCACCGATTGCAATTGTTCGATCCTGTCAACCACTGCTCCGGTCAGGGTTTCAATTTCGTCAGCACTATAATTTGCAGCCCGAAACGCGTCTCGAATTTGGCCTTGACTCAAACGCGAAAGCCAACCACCTAACCACCGCGCTTGACCGACGGTAATGTCGTCAAAGATCTTTTTCTTCTTTCCGCTGTAGCGAAACTTGACGATGTTGCCCTCGACTCCTTCGACAAACTTCGCTTTTTCATAGTCGTCCGGATTATTCCGACTGCGCGTGATAGTCCAAATGAGCGGTAAACCTCCGCCCGTCTTGCCGAAAGTGGCTCCAAGATCACTAACCACGTAGCGGAGCCGGTTAGTTCCCTTCACCTGGATGATTTTATTATTGGAATCCTTGATGTCCCAGTTTTCGAGCAGCAACATCATGATCTTGAATGCCTGGAATTCTCGTCTGCCTATGAACGGATTCTGCTCCCATTTCCATTCGTCTAGACGCTTTTCGCTCGCCGGTCTGCCTTCAAGCCTGACGTCTTCGAAGGTGCCTTTCCCCGGAATCGTCAGCCGCGGAACCAGGTAATTGATTTCGGTTTCAAACCCAGCAGCCCACACCAGCCTGACCGCCGCTACTTCCGACTGAGATTCTTTGCTGACTTTTGCCACCCACTCGCGTCCGGCGCCATCGCGAATTCGGTACTTAGTTCCTGAGTAACCGCCTTTCTCCTCCTCGAGAAAAGTGACGTGGCTCAGGTCAGGCTTCATCGCCGCACCGCCCGGGCCGAGAAAGAGGTTGCGCGTTCCAATATCGCCGGGGGCATTCCAGAAGACCGGCACGCCCCGCGGAATTTTCTTTGTTTTCTGCGCCTCAGCGGCAGAGTATTGGACGAGGAGCAGAGCGAGGGCAGCAATGAACTGCACCAGATGCGGTTTTTGTTTGGACATTTAGCAACTCCGTTCAGGTTTGAATGGATCAGCGCGATTCCGGATCTGAGGGAAAATCCAAACGGCAATCAGGGTTTATCGGCGGGGGTTAACTATGACCGAATCTTAACGCTAACCGCGCGGCGCGCGCAAACAGGCCTGACGCTTAAGACGAGGCGCCGGCGGCCGCGCTTTGATCACGTTGGCACGAAGGTGATGTATCATTGCTGTTCCAGGCCAGACAGGAGCCGCAAAACACCTGAACAAAATCGTCGAAGACCTACGAACCATTGTTGGGCGCGATAACGTCTTATCGGAGCCTGACGAACTGCTGGTTTACGAATGTGATGGGCTGCCGCATCACAAACATCGGCCCAGCGCAGTGGTCTTCCCTTCATCGACTGAAGAGACTTCAGAAGTCATGCGGGTGCTGGCCCGGGCGCGGGTGCCTTTCACGCCGCGTGGGGCTGGAACCGGGCTTTCCGGTGGGGCACTGGCGCTGAATCAAGGCGTCGTCATAGAGATGGCGCGCATGCGCCGGATTTTGAAGATTGACGAGTTAAATCGAACCGCAGTGGTCCAACCTGGAGTGATTAACTTGCAGGTTTCCCGGGCCGTCGCACACCTCGGATTGCATTACGTTCCGGATCCGTCCAGCCAGCCTACCTGCACAATCGGCGGCAACATTGCCGAAAACGCCGGCGGCATTCACTGTTTGAAATATGGGACTACGACTGACCATGTACTCGGCGTTCGTGTAGTGCTGGCGGGAGGTGAAATCGTAGAACTTGGCGGCTCGGGCCTGGAATTATCCGGCTACGATCTCCTTGGCGCCTTTATCGGATCCGAAGGCACATTTGGGATCACCACTGAAGCAACGCTGCGGCTGGTGCCTATTCCTCCGGCCGTGCGCACGATGCTCGCAGAATTCGCGGAAGTTAACGCGGCGAGTCACGCCGTTTCGGCAATCATTGCCTCGGGGGTAATGCCGGCAGCGCTTGAGATGATGGACCAGGAAATTATCCGCGCGGTGGAAGCCAGTGTTTTTGCTGCGGGTTTGCCGCTCGACGTCGGCGCGGCGTTGCTGATTGAACTGGATGGAATTGAAGCCGGGATCGATGACGAAGCGGAACGCGTCAGAAGCGTTTGCCTTCGATATGGAGCGCGTAGCTGCCGGTCTGCGCGTGACGAAAACGAACGGAAAAAACTGTGGGCGGCAAGAAAGGGCGCTTTTGGAGCGATCGGCCGCATCTCTCCCGATTCGATGATTCAGGACGCGGTGGTGCCGCGTTCGCGTCTACCTGAAGTTCTTGACGCCGCCTACCGGATCGCCTCGAAGTATCAACTCCGCATCGCGAACGTCTTTCACGCCGGCGATGGCAACCTTCATCCCTTGATCTGTTTCGACTCGCGATCGGCCGTGGAGGTTCACAACGTGAAGGAAGCCGGCCGCGAATTGATGGAAACCTGTGTGCGCGCCGGCGGGAGTATTACCGGTGAGCACGGGGTTGGCTACGACAAGCGAGAGCTCTTGTCTTTGATATTTTCGGAAGCTGACATGGATGTGATGTTGGGGGTGCGGGCTGCTTTCGACCCGACCGGTCTATGCAATCCCGGCAAAATTATCCCGATGTTGCGTGGCTGCGGCGAGGCGCGCGCAACCAAGTCCAATGTCGAAAGTCCAATGTCTAATGTCTTATTGGGGTCGCAAGAGGTCCGACCCGGAATGCTGGTAGCGGGAGCGCCGCAGCAGAGTTCGACAAACTTAAGTTTGCCGGACAATCGCACGCGTTCGAAGTTTGATCCCAATCATGCTCATCGGCAATTCAGTGGAATTGTCGGTGAGTCGAACATTCAGGCGCGTGATAATAGTTCTACTTCATTAGTAGTTCACCCAGGGTCGATTAATGAAGTCTGCGAAGTAATGAAACTCGCGTCGAGCGAAGGTTGGGCGGTCGTACCGGCGGGGGCGATGACCTGGCTGGATGCAGGGCAGCCTTTGCAAAATGCCAACATTATCGTCAGCACCCAACGGTTGAATCGCATGATTGAGCACGAGCCTGCGGACCTCGTCGCGATTACTGAAGCAGGAGTCACACTCAACGGCTTCAACGGGGCGCTGTCTCAAAAAGGTCAATGGCTGGCGATTGACCCGCCTGATGATGGACGAGCCACAGTCGGAGGGGTGATCGCAACGGGTCTCGCCGGCGCGCAACAATATGGATACGGTCCGCCTCGCAAACATGTGATTGGCATGAAAGTGGTGATGGCCGACGGCAGATTGATCAAGGCAGGCGGACGCGTGGTGAAGAATGTGGCCGGCTACGACCTCTGCAAACTGTTCACCGGAAGCTATGGGACACTGGGGATCATCGTCGAAGTCAATTTCAAACTGCGGCCCCTTCCTGGTGAGACCGTCACCGTAGTGGCGCGTGGTTCCCGCGAAGATCTCTTGACTCGGGCGCAAAAGATTATCGCCACTCCTCTCTTCCCCGTCGCAGTGGAGCTTCTTTCCCCAGCGCTGGCAAAGGCACTAAATTGGTCGGATAACAGCGACCACCTGCTGCTCGTTCGATTCGCTGGATCTGCCGGCGCGGTGATGCAACAAGCCACCGGCGCCAAAGACCTGCTTGAAGCAGCACCTGACCTACGCGTAACCCAGGTGGAAGCCGACGATTCAGAAATCTGGAGTTCGGTGGCAGCTGTTCCGCTGCACGCCTCCAATACTCTGGTTTGGAGAGTTGGGTTGCGTCCGGGCGACTTGAAGTCTTTTCTCACTCACGTCTGCCGGGGAAATGGACTCGAGCCAATCTGGCATGCGGGCGTGGGTGATGGCCGCGTGCGCATTGTGGAACGATCGCGGCGAACGGATAATGACGCTGTTGATTTAGGGCACGAAGTCTTAACGCGAATGGAAGAACTTTCCGGCACGGCGAAGAGCTTGGGCGGACGCTTATTCATTGAACATGCGCCCGCTGAACTGAAACAAATGAACAATGAGTCAGGCGATCTCGGCGGCGCTGAAGGGCTCATGCAGCGAGTAAAGGCAGAGCTCGATCCTCGAGGACTTCTTTCGCCAGGAAGTTTTGCCTTTAGCTGAACGATGGACACTCGCTCAGAGACGCCGAGTTCCCCGCGCTGACACCGGATAGTGCACTCAGAGACTGGTATGAAAACCACCATGAGAACATCAATGCGAACCACCACACGTCTATCAACACTCATCGTCCTAATTTTCACCTTCGCAGCCCTCCCAGGTTCTCGGCTGTCGGTTATCGCGCCCGCTGCTCACGCCGCGTCCCGCGAGCCCGTACGCGCGCGGCGTGGCATGGTCGCCTCGACAAATGTGATCGCTTCGCAAGTGGGCGTAGACATCATGAAGCGCGGTGGCAATGCAGTTGACGCGGCGATCGCGGTCGCGTTTGCCCTCGCGGTTACGCATCCGGCGGCCGGCAATCTCGGGGGCGGTGGCTTCATGATGATTCGACTGAAAAATGGGAAAACCACCGCCATCGACTATCGTGAGATGGCGCCGGCGGCGGCCACACGCAACATCTATCTCGACAAAAATGGAAACCTGATCGAAGGCGAAGGTGGTTCACTGGTTGGCTATCGCGCTGCCGGTGTTCCCGGAACGGTGCGCGGCATGGCCATGGCCTTGCAGAAATACGGCTCAGGAAAATTTCAGTGGTCGCAACTCGTGCATCCGGCAGTGCTTTTGGCCCGCGATGGCTTTGTCGTGAACCGGGCGCTCGCACGTTCGTTGCGTTCCAGCAATGAGTACCTCTCTCAATATGCAGAGACCAAACGGATCTACCTTAGGGGCGGTAGGTTTTACGAGGAGGGCGAACTCTTTCGCCAGCCTGATCTAGCGGCGACTTTTGCCAGACTTGAGCGATCAGGCCCAAACGAATTCTACGGCGGCCAGACGGCGCGACTGATTATCGCAGACATGAAACGCAACAATGGCTTAATGACTATGGCCGACCTGGCAGGCTATGAAGCCAAAGAGCGCGAGCCTGTGCGCGGAAAGTATCGCGGCTATGAAGTTATTTCCATGCCGCCGCCTTCATCCGGCGGTGCGGTGCTGATTCAAATGCTCAACATTCTGGAAGGCTATGACCTAAGCAAAATGGAGGCGTCTTCCTCAGAACGTTACCACTTGATGACCGAAGCGATGCGCCGTGCGTTTGCAGACCGAGCTGAGTTTATGGGTGATTCAGATTTTGTTAAGGTGCCGATTGCCGGACTGATTGACAAGTCTTATGCGACGAAACTCCGCGACACGATCAGGCTCGATCGAGCAACGCCGAGTGTTGAAGTTCACGCCGGACAGCCCGCAGGTTATGAGTCGGAAGACACTACTCATTTCACGGTCGTTGACGCAGACGGAAATGCAGTTGCGAACACCTACACCCTGAACAACTCCTACGGCTCGGCGGCGGTCGCCAAAGGAACCGGGATCATCCTGAACGATGAAATGGATGACTTCGCCGCTAAGCCGGGCACGCCAAACATGTATGGTCTCATTCAGGGCGAGCGCAATGCGGTGGCGCCGCGCAAGCGTCCGCTTTCCGCGATGACGCCTACCTTCGTTCTGCGCAAGGACGGCAGTCTCTGGTTCACCGTCGGCAGTCCCGGCGGTCCGACAATTATCAACACCGCATTCTGCGTGATCACAAACGTCGTTGACTACGGCATGAACATTCAACAGGCCATCGACTTTCCACGTATTCACCATCAATGGCTGCCGGATGAACTTGTCTCGGAGCCTTATGGACTCTCGGGCGACACGCAGAAGGCGCTGCAATCGCTCGGGCACAAGCTGGCGAGGCCGCGCTACCTCGGAGATGCCGAAGGAATAATGATCGAAGAGAAGACGGGGGTGCGACTCGGCGCAACTGATCCGCGTCGCAGCGATGGACCGGCAGTAGGTTACTAATTCCAATGAGCGCAAAACGCGTCAAGAAGAAACGAAACGTTTCGGATGAGCCCCTGAATGCGGATCGCAAGGGGATCTGGCGAACCGTCGCCTGGGGCTTATTGATCGTGACCCTCTTTGCGGGGCTGCTCGCCTTCGTCTACAAAGCAGGGAACAGAGTGAACCCGCACGCGTATGAGGGAAGGATTGTCGATAAGTGGGCCGGATATAGTGATACGGATCAAGGTTCGTTTCCCTATTTCAGGTTGGTAATAGAAACCGACGGATCGCAGACGTTAACTGTAGCCATCGATCGCGACAACTACGAGCGCGCAAAAGTGGGAATGCGAATCAAAAAAACGTCCGCCGGAATTGAGATGAGTGCGGATGAGCCGGCCAACCAACAACAGTTACAGAACAGACCGGGGTCGTAATCAAACTTTGTCATCGTCATTAGTATCAACCCTCGCAAGCGAAGAGCAGAAACTGCTCGCGTGCATTCATTGTGGGCTCTGTCTCGAAGCCTGCCCAACCTACACCATAACCGGTGACGAAAACGATGGGCCTCGCGGACGTCTTTATCTGATGCGAGCCGTCGGCGAAGGCCGGCTCCGCAGCGACTCGTCCAGCTTCGAGCGTCATATCGATCGCTGTCTGGGCTGTCGCGCCTGCGAACAAGTGTGTCCGGCTGGAGTTGAGTATGGGCAACTGCTTGAAGCCGCTCGCGGGGAATTGTTTACTTCCGCGAAAACGCGTGGCTTTAGTTATTCAGTGTTGCGCCTGTTGCTGAAACACGTCTGGTTGCAGCCCGCTCGCTTGAAATTTGTTTTCGCGATGTCGCGACTTTTCCGGGATACGGGGCTGCCGCGCGTGATGCTTAAGTCAGGCCTGGCGAAGCGACTACCGCGACGCATTCAGTTTAGTTTGGCGCTACTGGAAAGTTCCGCGCACAAGTTGGGACAAACGCTGAAGCTGCCAAATGCAAACGCTTTGTCAGAACGAGGGCGCGAAGAGGCAGGGGGTGGCCTGACTAAACCTAACGCGGCGATGCTTTTCCAGGGATGCGTCGGCGAGGGACTCTTCGCGCGGGTAAACCAGGCGACGACTCGCGTCCTGCAAGTCAATGGCTTTCAGATAGAGCTCCCGCGTGAACAGGTTTGCTGCGGCGCCCTCCATGCTCACGCCGGAGACCTGGAAGGCGCGCGGAAACTCGCGCGACGGAATATCGGAGCCTTCAAATCGGACGGTTTCACTCCGCCAATTGTCACCAACGCAGGTGGCTGTGGCGCGATGCTCGCCTCTTATGGGCACCTGCTTTCAGCAGATGCTTCATGCGCTGATGAAGCGCAGGCATTTAGCGCGCGCGTGCGCGATGTCAGCCAGCAGCTGGAGACCGTGAGACTAAAAACGGGCGCCGGGGAAACCGCAAAAGTAACCTACGACTCATCGTGCCACCTTCTTTACGGTCAACATGCGGGCGAAGCGCCGCTGGCAATGTTGGGCTCCATTTCAGAGCTAAACTTCGCGCGCCTGGAAGGTTCGGAGAGATGCTGTGGCGGCGCGGGTATCTACAATATTCTCGAGCCCGAACTCTCGCGGGAAGTCCTGAAGGAAAAACTGGCACACGTGGAAAGGACCGGAGCTAGAATCCTGGCCACCGGGAATCCTGGCTGCCAGATGCAGATTGGCGCCGGCGCACTTCTTGCGGGAATGGACTTAACGGTTTGTCATCCAGTGGAGTTGTTGGATCTAGCGTACGCCCGCGCAGGTCTGTACGAAGCTGGTGACACGTGAAAAGTGAAGAGTCAACCGTCATTAGTCAGGACTCTTCACTTATCACCTCTCTTGTACGCAATCTCGCCGCCGACAATTGTCAGGACCACATCGCCGTCTTGGTTGAGCGCAACCAGATCGGCTCGCTTCCCTTCCTCAATCGTCCCGCACTCGTGATCAAGTCGCAACAGTCGCGCCGGATTGGACGAAGCCATTTGCGCCAAATCAACTTCCGGCACCTCGAGTGACTTCATCAACCGCACCGCGTCGAGCATAGTAATCACGGAGCCGGCGATGCTCCCATGCGCATTGCTAGTCCGCCGGCCTTTCACCGATATTGTTTCGCCCCAAATTTCGTAGTCGCCATCGCCCTGTCCGGCTGCCGCGATTGAATCGCTAATCAACATTAACCGGTTGGCACCTTTGAGCTTGCACAGGAGCCGGAGCACGTGGGAATCGAGATGAATGCCGTCGGCGATCAGATCGCAGGTTACCTCGTCCTGCGCGAGACCCCAGACAATTGGCCCGGGTGATCGGTGATGCAGTGGGGCCATGGCATTCATGAAGTGAGTCATGTGTCGAGCACCTGCTGCCAAGGCCTGTTCCAGCAACTCGAAGCTTGCCCGCGTATGGCCAATTGAAACCACCCAGCCAAGCCGCTTCAACTCGCGAACCAGATCCACTCCTCCGTCTACCTCGGGAGCAAGGGTGATCATCTTCGCCAGAGAGCCGTCGGACGGAAGCGGTAGCTGGGCAATATCCTCGGGGCTCGAATATTTCTTGAAGTAAGCTTCGTGGAGGGCGCCGCACTGCGTCGAGTTAACGAAAGGTCCTTCGTAATGAACTCCGAGCACACGCGCGCCGCGCTCAAACCCTGGATATCCCTCCTCCTGCTTTTGCTTTGCCCCATTTACTGCGCTAATCGCCCGAGCGTATTCCGCCTCCGGGCCGGGAACGAGCGTTGGCAGCCAGCCGGTTACACCCTGGGTAGATAGAAACTTTGATAAGCGTTCGAGATCTTCGGTGTCAGCGTTCATGGTGTCTACGCCGACGGCGCCGTGGATATGGACATCGATGAACCCGGGGAAAAGCGTAAGACCTCCGAGATCGAGGTTGGAAGAAGTCGATGGGATAAGATCTGCTTCGGAATCTTGTTGAGGTTGAGAATAGACGCGCTGTATTAGTCCACCCTCGATGAGCAGGTCTGTTTTCTCGTTCACGCGGTCTGGCAAGACAGCCCGAACATTGCGGAGGAGAATTGATCTTCTGGTAGCGGTCACGGTGAGTCTCAACTAATGAGCTGCTTGCCGGCTCAACTATGCAATTCGAACGTTAAAACCATTGTGCCCGCAGGATCTTGAATTCCTGCGGGCACACGGTAGTTGGGCAATGTGTCCCGACTAGAAGATAAACTTCGCACCCAGTTGCAGTGTTCGCGGATCGCGAACGCTGAGCACTTGTCCGAAGTTTGCCGCGGTGACGTTAGTGCTGATGGCCCGGAAGTTTGTGTGGTTGAAGATATTGAACGCTTCGCCACGCAGTTGCAGCCGGGTGAATTCACCAAAGCGGATACTCTTTGACATGGTGAAATCGAAGCGCTGGGTTCCCGGTCCGTTGATGATGCCGCGGCCCGCGTTGCCCACCACATTGGGAACATTGGTAGATCCCGCCACCGGGTTAGGAGTAAAACAGGTGGTGTTGAACCACTGAAACTGTGTCCGCGCGCCACCCTGGTTCGGGTCGCAGGTAACGTTTGGTCTGTTCCCCGAAACTATCGCGGGATTATTGCCAAGGCCCGCGGCGTCGAAGTTTGACGTCGTCGCCGTCAGTGGTAATCCGGTGTTGAAGGTTGCAATGCCTGAAACCTGCCAACCGCCAAAAGCTTTGCCGATGAAATCACTGCGATTCCTCAGGAAAGGCAATTCATAAACGTAGTTTATAGACATCACGTGGCGGCGATCGAGCGTCGCCCGGCCATAGTCCTGACGAATGTTATAGGAATTCTGCGGGGCCGTGGAACGATCCGTTTGATTGTCCGTCAAATTCTTGGCCCAGGTGTAGGCTAAATTAATCTGCGAAACCGCGGTAAACCGGTGCTGTGCAGATAGCTGCATGCTGTGGTAGTTGGCGTTGAATTGCGGCGTGATGATATTGATCGAGCGAAAGCCCCGGTAGGGCCGAATCTGGTCGAGAATATTAGTAGCCGGCGCTGCGCCAAAAAAGGTGCCTGCTACCTGGCAAGGCGCAGTGGGAGTAGTTGACGCGCCAACCGCGCAACCGGTAGCTCCACGGCTGATTGCGAATCCCGGCGGCAACTCGTTGTATTCGTAGGCTCCGATCAGGTGAACGCCCTTCGAACCGTAATAGCCAATCGTCGCCACTGTCTTATCGGTCAACTGTCGCTGAACGTCAAGAGACCAATGCTGCTGATATGGAGTGTTCCAATTCGCCTGGATGCCACGAACGTTGGGTGCGGTCGCTGCCGCCACCACGCTGATCGGGGAGCCGGGAGCCAGCGGTTGATCAATGCGAGTGCCGGAGATCGTGACCGTTTGTTGATAGGGTTGATTGAGTCCAATAATCGACAGGAAGTTACCGTTCAGGACCTGGTCGTGGTACATGCCATAGCCAGTCCGAATAGCGGTCTTGCCGTCACCCCACGGGTCCCACGCCATTCCGACGCGCGGCGCGAAATCTGTCTTGGGAACGTCGATGACATATTTGCCCCAGGGCGAAGCCGTGGGTGTGCAATTGAATGCCGCCGGGCCGGTGGTGAAATTCTGTGCGTTAACAATAAATCCGTTGCAATTGTTTCCAGTGCCGGCCACGCGATTGCCCGCGCCGGTTACCTGGGGGCGTGCCGCCGCCGTGAAAAGCTCCGGCACGAAGTTGGTCAAACGGCCGTTCTTGTCATACGGCGACCCGAAGTAGGAGTAACGCACGCCTAGATACAAAGTCAGGTTGCGGCGAGCACGCCATTCGTCCTGGACAAACCCTTCAATCGCTTTCTGTCGCAGGTCGGCGGTGTAATCAAAACTCGCCTGGGTAAAGGTTGCGTTGGTTCCCTGGAGGAAGTTGGCCCACAGTTGCCGGTTTTGGTTAAGAGTCCCGGTAACCCCAGTGGCCAGGACGTTGGCAGTAGCTCCGGGAGTGTTGAACGCGCTATAGGCGCCTTCGTTGCTGCCGGCCAGCGCGTTCTCGTTCTTGCGGTACATAGAAAACACGCCACCCACCTTCATCGTATGGCTTCCACGAATGTGCGTTAGGCTGCTGCTCCAATTTTTCTTCCACGAAAAATTATCATAAGGACCAAACCCAGAGAGGCCGGTAAATCCATTTCCGCTAAGGGTCGGGACGCGGTCACGAGTGCTTTGGTAAGGCAGCGGCGGAGTGATTGGTGAATTTACTAACGCCAGAGTGCCAACGTTATTACTCAGGATTGCGCCATAACCATACGTGAAGCGTCCTTCCAGAATCGTGCTGGGGCTAATGGTATAGGTCGTCTGGACTGTGTGCGTCCTGCCTGGAGAGTTAGTGCTGGTAGTCGAAACTCCCGGCAAGTTCGAACCGGACGAAAAAATTGCGTTGGCATCAAAGGTGGGTATCTTATCGCTCTGGTAGCGGTAAGAGGCTGCCCACTTAGTCGAGAAACTGTGATCAAACTTTAGGACTTCCTGCCTGAATTCCGCGATATTCAACGCCGGCGCAATCAGGCCGTAGGTCGCCGGTGAAGTGGGAGCCGGCAGTTTGCTGTAAATAAAGTTGATGTACTGCTGCGACACGGTATTAACCGGGCGCAGAGTCGAGAGAGGTGTTCCGGCCGGCAAGGTTAGCGTGCAGGTGGTGCCACTCGCCTGTAAACAGATGTTAACGGGGAAAATTCCCTGCTGAAGTTGCGCGTCAGGCACGGTGGACGTAAGAGTCGGGAAACGCCTGTCCTTGCGAAACTCCTGCGAGAAGAAGAAGAAAGTCTTTTCGAGCTTGCGCACGATGGGACCGTTGCCCTCACCGAAATTGAAAAAGTACATCGGGCCGCCAAAGGTCCAGCCGTAGTTGTTGTAGCGGAAGGGCCGGCGTTTCGCCTTGCCCTCGGCATCACGACCAATCGGCGCGAGTTGATTACTGAAGAAGTCGTTTGCATTCAGAGCTTCATTACGAATGAACTCAAAAGCACTGCCGTGGAAACTCTTGCCGCCGGAGCGGGTCACCACATTCACCTGGCCACCGCCGCTGCGCCCGGATTCAGCCGGGTAAAGACTGCGCAAGACACGCACTTCGCCGATCGAGTCGATGCTGGGATAGGCCTGGATGGTGATATTCGAGCCGCGGTCGGTAATGTCTGCGCCGTCGACCGTGAAAGTGTTCTGGCTGCTGCGCGCCCCGTTGACCGAGATGTTTACCGTGTTCGGCTGATTCGCCTGAGCGCCGGTGTTGTTGTTCTCGTTGGCCGTAGCCGTTGTGCCGACGTAGACCTGGTCGGACAAGTCGTTTGATACGCCCGGAGCCAGGGTAACGAGCTGAGTGAAATTGCGGTTATTAATCGACAACTCGCGAACCTGTTCACCGTTGATAACGGTGCCGCTGGTAGCGGAGGTCGTGTCCACCGCCACCGGGTCTGCTTCGACCGTTACCACTTCCGAAATACTTCCGATCTCAAGCGCGATGTTTACCGATCGGCGATCGCCTACATTAAGCGTGACCTTGCTTTCAACATGCTTTTTGAAGGTGGGTGCTTCAACGCTGACGTCATAGATACCAGGAGGCAGGTTCGGCACCGAGAATTCTCCGTCGTCATTCGACTGCACCGTGCGCGCTACTATTTTCTTGGCAGCGTCCGTCAAGGTTACGGTGGCGTTTGGCACTGCCGCTCCGTTGGAATCTTTTACAGAGCCAACGATGCTACCGGTGACCTCTTGGCCGAAGGTGAGACCGCTCAGGCAAATAACCAAAATCGCAGACATGGATAGTAGTCGCAGGGGGTTGCTGAAGTGCTTCATGGAGTTCCTCTCGTCGAAGTGGAAATGTCGATCTAGCTGGAAATGAAAACTGAAGTCGGCTAATGCTTACGGAGAAATAAATTTATACACTGGCGCCGCGCGTTGAACAAGCGTTTTTTACGAATAGTCTTCCATCGTTATTATCAAACTCTCCGGCCTCGGCTGATCGGGCTCGTTCTCTTGATCACGGCCGAATTTTCTCGAACGCATCGCGCCGCACTCGCTCCAGGTATTTGCCATCAGGGTTCAGCTCGCTGGGCCTGACTGTAAAGTCGTAGGAAAAAAGAACTATTCCGTCCGCCCCCAGTGTGCGGGCCACATTAATCTTTTCAACCGTGGATTCAGACGGAATGCGGTAGGCCCCAATTCCCGCCCAAACACTCCGGCCCCCTGCATGCGCGCTGGTCGTGGCGATTTCTATTTGCTTTCGAAAGACGGCTGTATCGGTGGAATAAGCCATGGGACAGACAACGTCTAATATTCCCATTGCCAGCCAGCGACGCCAATCCTGAAACCGGCGGTCGTAGGCGTTTTGATCATTCGCGAAGACCGCCGCCGAAACCGTTACCTGGGGTTTGCGCTTCTTAACCTCGCGATAGATGCGTTGGACCAGCATTGTGATCTGCGCGCGCTGAAACTCACCAAACTTTTCCGCATGGGACTCTGCCGCGGCCAGGGCGTTTAACTCTAATCCGCGTTTAAGTTGACCCCGCTGCTCTCTGGTCAGACTGGGCTCTAACCATTTTTTAAAGTTATTGAGAGACGTGTGACTGTAATCAAAGTCGGGACTGGCAAGCCGGACATAATCGAAATGAAGCCCATCGACTTCATAGTTTTTCAGTACATCCATCCAGATATTCAGGATGTGCTCGCGAACCTTGGGATTTGCCGGTCCAGTGTAGATACCTTCCAACTCCCCGCGATTCGCCTTCGACCACTCAACAATGCGCGCGCGATATCGCGGATCGCGTGGCGACATTTTGTAGAGCTCTGAGGCGACCGGCTTTGGCACTGCGAGCCACTCGGGATGCCGGTTATAGACGTGCCTGGGATCCGTGGGCAGCGCATCAAGGTTTGCGAGCAAACTCGTATTCAGCCAGGCATGAACTTCCAGTCCGAATTTTTTTGCCTCGACCAGGGTTAGCGCTAAAGGATCAAAGAGCGCGGGCTGGTCCTTCAACTCGGGGGCGCGCGGTTCGTGCCGCGAACGGTAGTAAGCGTCGCCTCGCCCACGCACCTGAACAATCAGAGTGTTGAAACCGTTATTCTTCGCGGCCTGCACCATCGCGCGAATCTTTTCGGGCGAGGTGAGGGTAGTGCGCACTACCCACAACGCTCTCACTTCGCTCGCTGGTTTCGCGGTCTGGCCCTGCGCCAAAGCCGAGCGCACTGGACCTGCCGAGATGAAAGCTAGAGAGACGAGAAGAAATGCACTCGCAGCGCGTGCTATGGGTTTCCGGTATCTCAAAATCCGCTAATCGATTTCTGAAAGCACCTTTAATCGAACAATGAAAAAGGGCGGGAGTATGCGTCCCGCCCTCGGTTTGAGTCTCACTTAGTATTGATACCGCAGTGAGATCTGGATGCTACGCGGTAGGTAACTGGTGGCCGTGGACGTAATGCGACCGAAGTTGATGCTGGTCACATCGACGCTTGACGGGAAGCCGTACTGCACGTGATTGAAAGCATTGAAAAGATCGGCCCTGACATGAAACCGGTGGCTCTCCGCCCATGGCATATTGAAAGCCTTGGCGATGGCGAGGTCAACATTCTTCACGCCGTCGAGGAAGAAAGTGTTGCGGCCGACAAGCGAAAGATTCCTCCCAACGTCGGCTATCGTCAGCGCGCGGAACGCCGAAGCGGGCAGCGCTGCCTGAGAAGATGACGGATGGTTGACGCTATTCCCCAGCACGGACGGATTCAGAAGGACCGGACGCCCCTCAGCAAAACCATCAAAGTCCAAATCCTGCGTCGGGCTGGTGATGGTGAAGGGCGTGCCCTTGGCGAGCTTCACCACTGCGGATAACTGCCATCCACCAATCACGTTTCCGAGCACCCCGCGATCGCCTTTGAACCAGGGCATGCGGACGGTGCCGTAAAAAGTAAACCGGTGCGGAGTATGGAAGCGAGAGAGGCCGCGCGCGTTACGCGCGTTATTCCCGGTCTGATTGGAGTCACCTGCTCCGACGAAGGTCGCTTCGGAAGTAGTGTCAATCGACCGGCTGAATGTGTACGAAGCCTGGAAGTTGATGTTGTGACTCAGGCGTTTGGTCAACTCGGCCTGGAATCCGTGGTAGTAGCTCCAGGAGGCGTTGCTGACCTGCACGTTGGTTGTATAGAGCCCGTTCGGGCGACGCTCGTTAGTGCGCGGGACGAGCCGGCTGTATTCAAGAGCGCCGAGCGGCACGGCGACCGGGCAGGTGGTCGATGTTGCGATTCCGGGCAGTCCGGTTCCGGCGCAAACTACATCTGCGGCGGGTCGAAGCGTTTGCCCACGCACGTCGACGCCGCGCGGATCTCCAGCCGTCCTTTGCGCCGCCGTGTAGAGCACTGCGGGTGCATTGTTCGGATGGTTGGTGACCAGCACTCCGCTGGGATCGTTAAGCGGCAGATTCTGGAGCGAGTAGCGCAGCAGCCCGATGCCGCGGTTCCCGGTGTAGCTCACACGCAGTGCAGTATGCGAAGGGCAACTGTCGCTCGTAGCTCAGATTCCACTGCTGCGTGTAGGGCATCTCGAGGCCGGGATCAATCGCCGTCAATGTGTGGCGCGTGGTCTGCGGGCCGGGCACGAAGACAAAGCCTCGGGTCGGGTCGGCAAAGTTCGTCGCGTTGAAGGCATTGTTTGAAGGCGCGGTCTGGTTGAAGAAGAAAGCGTTCGGCGGGTTGAAGCGAACGGTCGCGCCGCCCTGTGAGAAAACTGACTGGAAAAGCCGCCCGTGGTAGATACCGTAGCCGCCGCGGATTGAGGAGTTGCCGACCGGCGCCGAAAAGCCTGCGGAAGAAACCGTCTTTAAAGTCTGGGCTGTAGGCGAAACCGATGCGCGGCTGGATGTTGTCCTTGTCGGAACCGAATTGGTAGTCGAGACGGCCGGCGGCTTCCTGCGGGGCCGAGACGTACTCGTAACGCAGCCCGAGGTTGACTGTGAGATTGGGGCGGACGCTCCAGTTGTCTTCTCCGTAGAAGTTGGCCTCGTTGATCCGGTTCTCAAGGAAAAACGGCCCGTAGCCTTTTTGGAAGTTGTTGACGCAGCCATTCAGGAATGAGTAGAAGGCTGAAGGTATGCCCGTCGGGTTCGCGGCGTTCGTGATGTTCGGATCTCTATAGGTAAAGCCGTTGCAAACTGTGCTGTTGAACTGGTAGAAGCCGCGAGAAAAGTTGTCTGCGAGATCGTCGAGGCGCTGGCGGCGGATGTCTGTGCCGACCTTCCAGCGATGTCTTACCGCCGTCAACTGAGAGGTTGTAGACATATTGTTTGTCGGTCTGGTAACGCTGGATGGGAAAGTTGCCGGCGCTGCCGATGGTCGATTGAGTTCCGACAGGTGCGGGGTTAGTGAAACGAAGGACTGGCGTGTCGTTTCCCGCGGCGATGTTAACGAGCGTAGTCCGCAGACCGAGCCCGAAACGGAATTCGCCGACTACTGCGGGAGAAAAGAGATGCGTCCACGTCAGACCCAGGTTCTGCTGCTTATGGTTTTGATCGGCCCGCTCGCCGGGAATGATGTCGTCGGCCGTGAAGCGCTGCCGCGTGTAGTGCCAACGTCCAAAGATAGTGTCAGCCTCGCGCGGGATCCAGTCGAAGCGTCCTGAATAGTCGCGCGCGGGAAAGTTGAAGCCTTGCTGGCCGCGCCACGTGCGCGGGCTGACCGGGTCGTTCGGCACAACGTTCTTGAAGCGATCCATGACGGACTGGATGAAGGCGCGGTTGGCCGGAGTGTCGTTGGCCGGAGTCTGGAGGAACCAGTTTGCTGGATTGCGCTCGGCGAGGGTGAACACGTCGCGCGAGAGATTGTTGGCGCCTGAGTTCTCCGTGTGATCGGCACTGACAAAGCCGAAGAGCCGGTTCTGGAAAATCGGGAATCCGGAGGTGAAACCAAACTGGTTGCGGCGGGTCACGCCCTTGATTGCAATTGGATTGAATACATTGTTGGTGGCGTTCAAAGCGCTGTCGTTGTGATACCAGTAAACGTCGCCGTGCAAATTGTTTGTGCCTGATTTCGTCTGGACCAACACCACAGCTCCGTAACCGCGACCAAACTCAGCCGTGAAATTGTTTGTGATTACCTGAAATTCCTTGATGGTTGAAAGCGATGCACCCTGGCGATTCTGATTCTCAGACGAGTCGTCGTTGTTCACACCGTTGATCTGAAAAGTGGCGCCACGAGTACCGGTGCCGTTGAAATTAATCGACGAACCTGAGGAGGCGGTAGGATTATTTTGTCCTGAGGTAGGATTCTCCTGGAATCCGGTGAAGGTTTCTGCCAGGGTCAGGAAGCTGCCTTGATTGGCCGTGGGCTTATCCAATATCTCCTGGCTATTGAGCGAGCCTTTGATTTCTGCATTGGTCGTATTAATAGGCGCCTGCTCAGCAGTGATGGTGACGGCAGCACTGGTGCCGACCGGACTGAGAGTGAAATCGATCACCCGGGTGCGGTTCAGAGTGACCTCAACATTCTCCTGCAGCACCTTGCCAAAACCCGTGCCTGAAGCGGTGACTGTATAACGGCCGATGGGCAGGAATGCAGCGGAATATGATCCCTCGCTATTGGTAGCCAGGTTGCGCTCCTGCCCCGTATCAACGTTTCGCACGACAATATCAGCGCCGGGCACAACCGCTCCCTTAATGTCAGACACCGTACCCTGAAGGGTGCCGGTAACAGTTTGAGCGGAAATCGCAACTGAGAAACCGACAGTTGCCAGGGCCACATACAATAAGCGAAACGCGATCTTGAAATGCTGCTTCATGGGGGTTTGTCCTCTCGTTTTTCCGGAGAAAGCGTAAACAGACCTGAAAGCTGAAGGGTTCGAATGCCGAACGCAAACTGAGCACCCAGCAGTGGAGGGGCGACTAAGTGCTGAGCATTCTTAGCCAACCCCAAAATGGCGCGTTACGGCCCAAACAGAGGTGTAACTCTTACAACTCTATTTGGGCGCGCAACAAGGGCAATTCTCAATCAGTGCGCTGGGTTCTGGCCGGCCCGATCCAGCGCTTTCCAAATTGCATTTCAAGCCATATAAAGACCTTTCGGTCCTCAGTTTAAGACTGCAATCCCTTAGAACAGGATCCGGAACCCAAACCTCACCGTTCTAGGTGACTGATACAAGTATGGCTGCCGGTAACGGACGTCGCTTCGGTCTGGCTGCGAAGCAATGCGAGCATAGATTAACGGTAACAGCGTTCCGCCGGTTAAGCCGTTGGCATAATTCACCTGGCTTAATCCCAGAGCCGCAGCGTTCACCGGAGCACTAGATGGATTCAACACGGTGTAAATGGCCGTCACCGTTGATTGATTGAAAAGGTTCAAAAAGTTGACGTCGAAAGCCGTCGTGATCCGGTTGTCCCCACCCAACTTATAGCGATGGGTTAGACTTAAGTCCGTCTGAGTAAAGACCGGGCTACGACCCAGATCACCACGACCCAGGAGGATCTGAGGCGTTAGGGTCGAAGCGCCGAAGATAGTGGTGGTTTGCGGCTGTCCCGAAGTGATGGTCTGGAAGGCCGATATCTCGGTTGAATTGGTCCCCTGCTTGAACCAATCCAGAATATAAGCGCCGAAGACATTGAAAACGTGAGGCCTGTCTGTCTGGAGGCGTCCGTTGTCCTTGGCACCTGTGGCGGTAAAGCCGATGAACGGTAAATCAAACGCACGACTTACACCGGGAGCCAGGCGGCCGTTAACCAGGTGAGGTTCATCCGAACTGGCTAGTCCGGAATAGTTACCAAACAACCGGCTATAAGTGTAGTTGGCGTTAAAGTACCAGGAATTCGACAGTCGTTTATCCAATACGAATTCCAAGCCGTCGTAGCGGCGCTGTGGTCTTGTCGACTTGGCATATCCGAGCGTTTGTAGAGTTTGCAAATGAAGCCCACTGCCGGGGTTGCCGATGATATAAGCCTCGCTGCCCGCCGCGTTAATGATGCCCGCATCCTCAACGGCCTCATCGACGTTCTTATACGTATAGCGGACACGCAACACGTACTCTCTACTTAATTGCCGTTCCGCCCCTACCGTAAACTCTGTCTGCCGGAACGGTTTCAAATTAGGATCCACGGCGCCATTGAGAAACGCCGACGCACCCGGCTCGTTTGCGTTCACGCGCAGGTTTTTTTGACACCGGCTGCGAGCGCCTGGGGCGATAAAACCTGCCGTCGGACAAACGCTGGGACCGGTAAAACCGCCAACGATATTTCCAATGTTGAAGCCGGTAGCGGTATCGCCCGGAAACAGCTCAAAATAATCCTCGAGGAGAATATCGCCACCAAACAAACCTCGCGGAAGCGCAAATTTCACTCGGTCAAAAAACCTTCCGTAACTCGCAAAAATTTTGGTTTTCCCAGCCCCGGTAATGTCGTAAGCGAACCCGAGTCTGGGAGCAATCTTATCGCCCCAACCAAAATTTACTGCACTTGGGAAGCTGTTGAACGATGGCAGATCCTCCTTCTCGATACGAACTCCGAGGTTAAGCGTCAACCGTCGAAAGGGCTGATACTTGTCCTGAATAAAGATGCCCTGGCTTAGGTTGGAACCTTGTCCATTGGTTCCGGTACGCCGAAAAGTAGCTGATCCGATATTTCCGGGCGTTGCTGTTACGTTCCCGCCGATCAAGGTATCGATGGGAGTTCCATAATTGAAGGAAATACGTCCGATCGCATTATTACCGGATTGAACATCATTAAAGATCGTGAACCGCTGATACCCGCCTCTCACTTCATGCTGTCCGGCGGCGCTAAAGATGTAGGCAGCCGAAAAGTCGTAGGACTGACGGATGGAAACGTCTTTGCGGGTGATGGTGTTTGCACCCGTCGTTGAACAAGGGAAAATCGGGTGCGCGGCGGTGGTGTTAGTGCAGGCGAAAATTTGCGTGCTGGTCGGGATAAAATAGTTGCCGTTCTTTTCGTTTAGAAAACCGCGACTGTATCGCCCGTCGATTATCAGATTGCTGGTCGCTGTGAACACGCCCGACAGTGTCACCAGGTTCGAGGTCTGACGCCCGCCCTGCTTGGGTCTATATTCAGGCTCTCTCAAGGTTCCAATGGCCCCCCCAAAGTTAGCGGTATTCACATTGCCAAAATTCAAAACCGAGCCGGTTACATTGGTAAAGCTGTTAGCAGGAATGCTGCCCCGGTCAATGACGGGGTTCCAAAGGAAGGTGCTGGTAACCCTCAACTTACTCAACGGATTCGCGTCCAGGCGGGCGAACGCATATTCGTAGGTTCTGGTTCGCCGGTAGTTTTCCGTTGTGATGAAGGTCCGTTGTGCTGCCGGCAGGTTGGTAAAATATTGCGTGTCGACATTTGTATGAAAAATCTGCGGCGTGTAGCTGGCGAAAAACCACAGCCGGTCCTTGATGATCCTTCCGCTCAGGTTAGCGGTAGGGAAAACGTTAGTACCTGATGCTTTCGCCGGATTAAAATACTCGGCGGTCTGCACGAAAGTGCCCGCCGCCACCGTTCCTGAAGTGAATCGATTAAGAAGTTGAGGCTCGCTACCATTGAATTTCGGCACTTCAAACTGCATGCCGAACTCGCCGTGAAAATCATTGCCTCCGCCGCGGGTGACAACGCTGACAACGCCGCCGGTGGCGCCGCCGTATAATGCATCGAAGCCACTCGACTTAACCTGGACCTCCTGGACCAACTGAGTGGGAACGTTGTAAGTCTCATTGAGAGCGCCCGTACGATAGTTTGTTACCTCCTGTCCGTCGATAACGAAAACATTTTCAGCTCCGGACGCGCCGTCAACCGAAAATCCTCCCGATCGGCTTTCGGGACGGGTGCCGGGTACGGTCTTCAGCAGGCCGGTGAACCCGGTGCTTTTCGGAATCAACTCAATCTTCTGCGCGTTGATGGTCGTCTGAATCGCATTATTGGAAGTATCAACCGGCAACACGTCGGAGGCCACGATATCGACCGTCGTCACACTGCTCCCTGGAGTTAACGTAATCGGCAACTGAGTGTTTTGGCCGATGGCCACCGTAACGTTTTCGTACCGAGCTTCACCGAAGCCGCTTCCTGGCGTGGTCACCACGTCGTAGTTTCCGGGCGGCACCTGGAGCACGCGGAAGAAGCCTTCGCCATTGGCCGTGATCGTGCGTCTGAACGCGCTCCCCGAACCAGTGGTAGTGGTACCTGCTGACGAACCACCCGCGCTCGAAATTGTCAGGGTAACGTTGGGCACCAGGGCTCCTGCCGTGTCCTTAACGGTGCCTTCAATACTGCCCGTTGTTTCCTGGGCGAAGGAAAACGAGCAAACGGTCAAAAGGATCGCAACGATAACAAGCGCTCTTGGGGGACTCAACTTATGCATGAAAGCTCCTTTCTTGGGAAACTGCGCAGACCTGGAATCACGAAGACCGATATTCGATTATCGAAATCGACCTTCCTGGTAGCGACAGGAGAATCAAAAGGGCTGATCGCCAGACCGAACCGGCCGTTAAGATCCTGTGGTTGTCCTTGAACAGCGTCCAAAGAATTCGGACGCCCGCGAATTGCTGAAACGCGCCCATTATACGTCCTTCGCCAAATAAGAAAAACTAAAGATTCTTATTGTTGGGATAAGGGGTGCTGATACCAGTTGGACGCTCGGATCCGATACTTTGGCTTCCGCCAGGGTGAGGCGCCAGATAAATCTGAGCCAGAAAATACTTCAGAAAAACCTTGACTCATATCCCGCCCGTTATATACTCCGCTCATTCAGGTCTGGTAGCGCAGTAGTTGAATTCTTGGATTCGACGTTCAGCATTCGCTGGTAACCATCACGCAATCCTGGTAACCATCACGCAATGGTGGACACTGAATCCACTCACCTTTTCGGCCGTAAAACAATTTGCAGGTCTCGAGTAAATGAAACCGATTTACTCAAACCTGATCTTCCCGGAGGCCCCCAATGTTGAAATCCGTGCGCCTGATTTTTGCTCTTTTCTTTCTGATCTCCGTTACGGCTTTATCAGCCGCCGCCCAAACCGGCACTTCCCGCATCACCGGTCGAATTGGTGATGCCAAGGGAGCCACCATTCCCGGTGCGAGCGTCACTGTCATCAATGAAGCGACCGGTGTGAGCCAGACGCAGACGACGACTGATGCCGGGGTCTTCTCGTTCGACTCGTTGCCGGTCGGGGCCTATACCGTTTCGGTGGAGCAGCCAGGTTTCAAAAAGTTTCTGAAGACAGGGAACGTGTTGACAGTTGGCACGCCACTCACGGTCGACGCGGCGATGGAGGTGGGTCAGGTCACCGAAACAGTTACGGTCCAGGGAGGAGATGAGCAACTTCAGACAGCCAATGCATCGATTTCAAATGTTGTCGACCAAAAGACCATCGAGGCGTTGCCGCTGAATGGGCGTAATCCGTTAACTCTTTTGCTGCTTGAGCCCGGCGTCGTCCAGAGATCAGCCGGGGCCGCCGGTTCGGGCGTCCATGTGAATGGGGCGCGCGATCGCGCCTACAACGTTACCATCGATGGTATCGAAGCGAACGAGTCGTCGGTGCCCAACCCGGTCAGCAATCTTTATCGCATCAATCCGGACAACGTCCAGGAATTCAAAGTTACAACAAACAACGCCACGGCGGAGGAAGGTCGCAACAGTGGGGCGTCGATCTCGATTGCCACTCGAAGCGGAACCAGCGAATTTCACGGCACCGGATTCTTTTTCCTGCGCAACGAAGCTCTTAATTCAAACGAGTATTTCGCTAACGCGCAGAATCTTCCCAAGCCTCTAATTAGAATGGGTCAGTATGGCTTCGAGATGGGCGGCCCCATCAAGAAAAACAAGACCTTCTTCTTTGGCAGCTATCAGGCAAACCGCATCGACTTCACGCAGCCAATAGATCAGACTTTTGGGATTCCCATCGTTTATACGGCTCAAGCGCGCAGCGGAATTTTCCGTTACTTTGTGCCGGATCCGGCCAACCCACTGGTGATTAACGGTTCGACGATTCTGCGAAATTCGACGCTGCTAGTTAACCCCACCACCGGCGCCTTGAATGTTCCGCTTTGCGCGACGCCCACTTCGCTTCGCTGCGTGCGAACCTATGACAGCCGATCGGCGACGAACAATACAGCGGGGAGGCCAGTCGATTCCGCAGTAGCCGCGATCCTGACTCCCTACCCGCTGCCGAACAGCTTCGCTTCCGGCGACGGGCTCAACACCGCAGGTTTCCTTTGGAACCCGCCCACGGCGGTCAGAGGGCCTGCCATCTCCGCCCGCATCGATCACAATTTCAACGAAAACAACAGTGTATTTGGACGATACCTCAGATCCAGATATGACACTTTAAAAGGCGATCCGCTCAACAGCCGGCCGCAGGTTCATCCCGGCGGACCACCGCTTGGTGAAGTGTTTCGCAATACATCTAACCTGGCGATTAGCTGGCGCAGAGTGATCTCACCGCGTATTGTCAACGAATTCACGGTCGGGTTTGCGCGCTTCGGTTTCCTTTTTAGTCAGGGTGAAGCCAACCCCTTGTGGCCCAACGTGCCGCCATTTGATTTCAACAACGTGAGTGAGCCCTACATCAACACGCCCAGAACCGCACGCGTGGTGACGACGCCGCAGTTCCTTAACAACTTAAGTATCGTTCAGGGAGCTCACGTCTTCCGCGTTGGCGTAAACTTTCGCTACTACCGGCATGTCGATCAACGCGGCCAGCCGGGTGGCATCAACGTCACGCCTTCAGTAACCTTCGCGTCGGCAAACCGCGACCCATTTACTACAGCCGGTTTCGCGACCGCACCCGGCATTAACTCTACTGACGCCACCACCCTGGGCGGACTCATCAATAACCAATTTGGCATGCCGGCGAGGATCCAACAGGTTTTTATTTCTAACCTTTTCCATAACGTGTTTCTGCCATTCAAGACAGGGGACGCCATTACGCTCTATGCGGAGAAGCACAACCTGGATCAGTACAACTTCTACTTTCAGGATGAATGGAAGGTTCGTCACAACCTAACCTTGAACTACGGCCTGCGATGGGAAATCAATCCGCCGGCGAACACATCGCCGGAGAGCAGTGTCTTCGTGGCTACTTCGCCGATAGCCGGCACCCCACTCCCCGCGGCCCCAGTCGTCAATCAGCCTGGCGTCGTGACTTTCGCTCCGGCCAAACACTGGTATGAAGGTAGCTTCAATGGGGCGATTGGGCCGCGTCTCGGTTTAGCTTACAGCCCTGACTTCAAAACGGGCTTCATGCGCCGGCTTTTTGGAGGCAATAGCCAGAGCGTCATTCGCGTTGGTTATGGTATAGCTTTTGACACCATCTCTTCATTCCAGGTCACCGCAGCGGCGGGAAGAATCCCCGGACTAGTGCAAAGCTGCGTCAGTACTTTCCCGTTCACGACGATTACCGCCGGGTGCGTCAATTCGCCGGATGTGAACAAGACAGTCGCAGGCGGTTTCCCGCAACTATTACCTGCCCCCTCCGTTAAGCCGGCAACATTGCTGACCCCGCCGCAGCAGCTGAGAACGAATTCACCGCCAATCACGGTCTTCGCACCACACATGCAACTGCCTACGGTGCATCAGTGGAATCTTAGCCTACAACGCGAGTTGCCGGGTGGCTTCGTAATGCAAGCCGGCTACATCGGCCGTCGCGGTTCGCATCTGTTCATGGCCTACGACATCAATCAGATCAACTCCGATAGAATCGTCCCCTCGTTTCTGATCATGCAGCAGAATCGCGCCAAAGGTTGTACTGCTTCCGGAACCGGATGCCCAGCGGGAGTAACGGGGGTTACTCCTCCACTGGTTGCGCAGCTAACCGCGCCGGGTGGCCTCACGACCGCTCAGACAACCACGTTTCTCAATTCCACGACGACGGCCGGTGAACTGGACATCAACAGTGCCGGCAATTTCGCCCGACGCATCGAAGACACTACGCTGGTCATGAAGCTGAGACCGAATCAGCAATTTGGCGCAATTACTTATATCGACAACAGCGGTGACTCAAACTATCACGCCGCCCAATTCACACTGCGACGCCGTTTCAGCGACGGTCTAGGGTTAGGCATGGCCTATACGTTTGGTAAATCAATCGACAATCAATCTGTCGATCCGGTAGGCGCAGCGTCCGGTGGCGGGCTATCCACTACCAACTCGCGGACCCCGACCGACATTCGCAACTTTCGTGAGGAGCGCGCCCGCTCTGATTTCGACCGCACCCAAGTGTTTCAAGCATCCTCAGTGTGGGAGCTTCCGGTGGGCAAAGGACGCCGCTTCCTGGGCTCGTCTCGCGGGATAGTCAATCAGATTTTCGGCGGCTGGACCGTCAACAGCATTTTCGCGTACCAGACCGGTGAGCCATTTGCCGTGCGTAGTGGTTCGTTCTCGGCCAACGGAAATCACGAATCACGGGCTGGCGTCCAAGCGCCGGTTCAGGCGCAGCTCCAGTTTCTTCCGGGACAAACTTTCTCCGGACCCGTCTTGTTTAAGCCGGTCAATGCCCTTACCTGCGGCGTAGATCTGACACAGGCTTTTTGCCTGCCGGCCCCAGGGCAGAACGGCGCCGGTCGCAATATCTTCGTAGCGCCGGGTTACTGGAATCTGGACCTTGGATTTATTAAGACGTTCCAGATTAGCGAGCGGTTTAAGCTACAGTTTCGCACTGAGATGTTTAACGCTCTCAACCACGCAAACTTTGACAATCCACGCGATGCGTCCGTCGGTTCACCCAGCATCCGGTCCAGTGTTTTCGCTCAGGTCTGTTGTGCAACGGTGGCGCCTCCTTCGACACAAACAATTGTGCAGACGGGTGAATCCGCGCGGGTAATCCAGTTTGCCTTAAAGCTTCAGTTCTAGAATTGAGTTATCAGAAAACAGCGAGGCATCCCCGTGATGTCTCGCTATTTCTGTCTATGGGACAGGCGTGCTGTTATGATCGTAACGTCAAGAATGCCGCGACGAAGCGCACCTCTCCTTGTTTGCTTAGTCCTACTGTCATTGTTCGTTTTACCAGCCCCCTCCTCATCCGCCTCCGACAACCTGACCCCTGAAGAACTGATTGCCAGGCATCTTGAATCAATCGGGACTACTCAAGCGCGTGCGACTGCGAAGAGCCGGGTGATTGCCGGAACGAGTCTCGTAATTTTCCGCACTGAACCAAAAGGTCAAGCCACCGGGCGAGCTGTCCTGGCATCGGACGGCATTAAGAATTTGGTTGGCATGAGCTTCCCGAGCCCAGTGTACCCGCGCGAACAATTCGGATTTGACGGCGATGGTTTTATGGCGGCGTTCGTGACGCCGGGCGTTCGCTCGATGCTCGGCACCTTCCTGATGACTCACGCACAAATTTTTAGACAAGGGTTGATGGGGGGAACATTGTCGTCAGCGTGGCCGCTATTAGACTTGAAGAGCCGCAACCCGCAGCTGGAATCCGCCGGCCAAAAGAAGGTGGACCAGCGCATGCTGCATGAATTGAGATACTTAGCGCGTGGAGGTTCCGATCTGAAGGTCAAGCTTTTCTTTGATCAGGCGAACTACCAACATGTGCGGACGGAATATGAGCGCGTCATTGCGGCCCCCACTGGCAACATTGCTTATTCAAATATAGAGGAAAGAGAAATTCGCTATAAGATGGTCGAGGAATTTTCAGACTTTAAAGATGAAGCCGGGCTAACTCTGCCTCACGTATATAAGATCAAGTTGCTGGTCGATTCAAAAGCCGGAACCTTCCTGGCTGATTGGGAAATAAAGTTGACCCGATTTACCTTCAACGAACCAATCGATCCGGAGTCGTTCAAGATCTCCGGATTCTGACGATCATTCAACTGTTACAAGCCCATTCAACTGTTACAAGCTTGGCCCGCTGGGCCGTCGCTGATTATTGTTCCAGGCTGGGCGTCAGATAGGCTGCGGAGACGCCGTCAAGAAAACTCCAGAGCGCTTTGGCCGACTCCCTGGCCGTGTTGATTGCTCGTCGTTGTTCATCCGCCGTTCCACACTTCTGGTTGAGAATCTGCCGTTCGACTTGCTGGTGTAGCACGTCAATGTCCTCGTGAACGCGGAAGAACGAGACAGCACGTTCCTCATCAATTCCGTAAAAGCTCTTCAGACCTTCACGTTTGGTCTTTGCTACTTCCGGAATCTGCGCTTCATAAGCCAGTAAGGCCGCCAGTCCTTGGCGATAATCAGTGGATTGCGTCAAAGCCTTTAAACTTGCGACCGAAGCCTTCGTCGAGTCGAGCAAGGCGGCATTTTTCACATCTTCGCGTGCGACGCCGACACTCTCAGCGAAACGCAACCAGAGCTCGGGATGATTCTCATCGCCCTGTTCCTCTTCGACCAGGTTCTCCAAAAGGAGCTGGCGCGTTTCCAAATCTTCGCACCGCGAATGCACCGCGCTCACATAGGTCGGAAAGGCGCTAACGTGGGCATAGTATTGTTTAGCATACTCCGCCAGTACCGGCTGGCTCAGCTTCCCCTCGCTCCAGGCCTGATAGAAAGGATGCTTGAGCATTGAATATTCCATCACCGCATCAAGCAAGCTGGTTTCAAACTGCGAGTCGGTTGCGTGAACGTGCGCGTGTGCCATTTACTGTCCTCCGGTTAATGAATGCTTCTGTTTTCTGAGCGCGTAATTATAGCCGCTGAATAATCTTATGACTACCGGAACTTCCCCAGGCCGTGTCTGAAACTTGAACCGGCTCTAATTCCCGGCCGGCGAAACCAGCCCGGCGACGGATGCGTTGCCGCGAAGACTCGCTCCCGGTCGCAAGCCGGTCATCTTTCCCTCCGCAAAGACTGTCTGCCCGTTAACCACTACATGGGAAATGCCTGTCGGGAACTGGTGAGGCGCAGTGAAAGTGGCCTGATCACCAATGGTGTGCTCATCAAAGATCACCAGATCGGCTGCAAACCCTTCGCGCAAAAGTCCTCGATCCCGAAATCCAAAAGTTTGCGCCGGTAACGACGTCATTTTTCGGATCGCATCCTCGAGGCTGATTAACTTCAATTCCCGCACATAATGGCCCAGCACCCGAGCGTTGTTTCCGTAGCCGCGCGGATGGGGAACGCTCTCGTCATTGCGGCGCACTCCGCTATCTGAGGCAATCATCGTAAATGGCTCGCGCATTATCCGCTGCACGTCTTCTTCATTCATGCCGTGGTAAATCATGCCGGCGCCGCCTGCTTCATAGATCGCCAGGATCTGTTCGATCTGGTTCTTGATGTCGTTCTTACCGCGAACAATTTTCGTGATCTCAGCAATGGATTTACCGTTGAAGGATTTGTCCGCTTCATAGTTAGCGACCATCGCATACGAATAATCTTTGAATCCGCTGCGCTTAAGAGCATCCTTCATATCTTCCCTGACGCGCTCGCGCGTGGCCTTGTCGCTCAGGCGTTTTTTCGCCTCTTCAAATCCGCCGGCAAGCAGCCAGGTCGGTAAGCGCGCATCCAGCGAAGTGGAGCTTGCGGTGTAGGCATACTGATCTACCGTCACCAGGACTCCGCGCCCGCGCGCTTCGCGCACCAGGCCAAGAGTAGTGGGGGTTTGACCCCAGAGCTTCTTGTTGCTGATCTTGAAATGCGAAATCTGGATAGGCAGACCGGCTACTTCTCCTATCTGAATGCTTTCACGAATCGCTTCCACTACTTTGTCACCCTCGCTCCGCATATGCGTGGCGTAAAGGCCCCCATGGCGCGCCGAGATTTTCGCCAGACTGACAATTTCATCCGTCTTGGCGTAGGTACCGGGAACGTAAATTAGTCCGGTTGAAAGACCGACTGCACCGTCTTTCATCGCCTGATCAACGATGGCCTCCATCTCGGTCAATTCGTGCGCAGTCGGCGGACGGTCGTCGGCTTTCATTACTTTTCGCCGCACCGATCCATGGCCTACCAGGGTTGAAATGTTCACCGCGATCGGGGTGGTCTTCACCCGACCAAGAAACTCGGCTACGTTGGTGGCTGAACTGCCACAGTTTCCCGTGACCAAAGTAGTCACGCCCATCCGGACGAAGTTTTCCGCGGCGGGGAGATTAAAAAGTGATTCAACATGAGTGTGTACATCAATGAATCCCGGCGCCACAATGCGGTTCTGCGCATCAATCCGATTTGTGGCCGTTGCCGTGGTGAGTTTCCCAATGCGCGCGATGCGTCCATTACGAATTCCGAGGTCAGCGCGAAACCATGGGTTTCCCGTGCCATCGACGATGCGAGCATTGGTGATGATGAAATCGTAAGAATTGTCAGCGGCCGTTGACGGCAGCGAACCTGTTGCCGAGAAAGCACCCAAAAAGATTAGGCACACCGCGATGAGTTTAAAGTTTCTTGAGTGCTTCACGATGTTGTAGTCTCCGCGTGAAATGGATTTCAGTTGTAAATCAGCGCCTTAGCGCGCACCCGCCGAAACTCTTCGAGCTTTGGCGACCAGGACCGCATGATTTCTTCCGGTGTCTGCCCACTCTTCACCCGCGACAGCGTATCGGCATTTACCAACAACCGCGCATAGCTGTCGACTTTCCAGTCTGACGGATAAAGCTTGCGCAGGGCGGCGGCGATCTCAATGCCGTTTGCGACCGGTCGAAACCGGGAGCGATCAGTAATGATTGCATTGATGCCATTGCACGTTTCACCCTTGAAAACAGAAGTGCTCGGCGTAAAGCGAACGGGCACAAACCGCACACCGCCAATCCTGCGGGTATTCAGATAAGCAGCCAATTTCTGTCCATCAATCCACGGCGCGCCTATCACTTCGAAAGGCGTGTCAGTGCCCCGCCCAACCGAGACGTTAGTAGTCTCCAGTAAACCTATACCGGGATACAGGGTGGCCTGCGTGAGACTGCGCATGTTTGGCGACGGATTCACCCAGGTAAGATTTGTTTCGTCGAGCCACATTGCGCGTTGCCAACCATCCATCTTGATCACGCGCAGATCGCAGCCAATTTTTCTTTCCCGATTAAACAGTTGGCCCATCTCACCGATGGTCATGCCGTGCCGAACCGGGATCGGGTGATACGCAGTAAACGACGGCTTATCAGCGTCACCCACTGGACCATCAACGGCAACTCCATTAATCGGGTTGGGCCGATCAAGGACAAACACCGGCTTGCCGGCTTTCGCCGCTTCTTCCATCACATTTCCCAGAGTTGAGATGTAAGTGTAGAAACGTGTGCCGATGTCCTGAATGTCAAAAACTATCGCGTCGAGATCTTTCAGGTGTTCCGGTTTGGGCCGGCGCGTTTCGCCATACAATGAAAAGATTGGCAGACCCGTTTGTTCGTCCTTCGAATCCGAAATTTTTTCGTCTGCCTGACCGCGAATACCATGCTCCGGTGAAAAAAGCGCAACCACTTTTACGTCCTGCGCTTTGTGCAACACATCGATAGTCGCGCGCCCAGAGCGGTTACGTCCGGTGTGATTGGTAACTAACCCCACGCGCATCCCCGCCAGTTGTTTGAAGCCATCGCGCTCCAAAACATCAATGCCGGTCAACACCGGCGTATCAAACGCCTGGGCTGAACTAAACTCAGCCTGGTTCTTCACCAGTTCCGAGTAATAGCCGGAAACTTGTGCCCGCGCGCGCTCCACCGCAGCGGTGTCAGTTATCGCTCCGGCGGCGATGGACGCCACGCGGCCGCGCAGCGCGGCCACATCTCCCTTGCCGTCAGGATGTACGCGGTTGCTCAGAAAGATCACGAATATCCGGCTTGCCGGATCAACCCAGATCGAGGTGCCGGTAAAACCTGTGTGGCCAAACGAACCAAGGGGAAACAACTCGCCGCGATTGGTTGAAAAACTTGTGTTGATATCCCAACCGAGGCCGCGCGACCAGCCGTTGTCGTTTACCAGACGCGGCCGGGTCATTTCTGCAACGGTCAGCGGGCTGAGAATCTGCCGCCCACCGTGTGATCCATTACCGAGGATCATTTGCGTGTAAATTGCGAGATCGCGGGCCGTCGAGAAAAGCCCGGCGTGCCCGGCGACGCCATTCATGCGATACGAAGTTGGATCGTGGACTTCGCCGCGCAGCCACTTGTCGGCATCCGCGCCGGCGTTTTCTGATGAATCTCCCAGATAACTCATCTGCCCGCGCCGCTTCTCCGTAGGCGCAATGCGCGCGCGTAATGCCGCCGCGGGCCGAAAGCCCGTGTCGCGCATACCCAGCGGCGCGAAAATATTTCGCCGCGCAAACTCGTCCAGGGGAAGCCCACTGGCACGATGAACAACTTCGCCGAGCGCGATGAAACCGATGTCGCTATAAACAAACCTGGCCCCGGGCGCACTTCGCAGCGGCTCGCCCACTAATCGCTTCATTGCTTCGGCATGACTGGTCCAGCGTTCACGCAGATCAAAGTCAGGCGCGTAACCCGAGCGATGAGTCAGCAATAGTTCGATGGTAATCCGTTCCCTGCCCTCGCCTTTGATCTCGGGAATGTAATTCGAGAGCGGATCACTCAAGCGCACCTTGCCGCGCTCTACCAGCATCATGATACTGGTCGCGGTCGCGACTACTTTCGTCAGACTGGCGACGTCGAAGATCGTATCCACGGTCATCGGTTCGCGCGCCGGTTCAATGGTCCGAGCGCCGTAAGCCTTTTGCCAGGCGATTGCGCCGTTGCGTCCCACCAGCACCACTGCGCCGGGCAAACGCTTCTGATCAATCTCCCGCTCGACTTCCGTGTCAATCGACTGAAGTTTTTGTAGTGAAACGCCAGCGGGGCGTGCGGTTTCGCGCGAGCGTTTAGTTTGAAACGCAGAACCCGTAAGCGCTATTGAGAACAGAAGGAGTAAGGCAAGAAATCTACCAGACTCAAATCGAGGGCGACGGAAAGTAATCAGAGACAAGTTGTTCAAGATGGGATTTTACCGCGATGGGAAGACTAACCGATGGTTTTCACTTTGATTTGCCGTTGCGACCTTCTTTGACGATCTCGCTCAATGCATCAAGGCGACGGTCGGTGTGCATTTGTGCTTCGGACAGCTCAGTCTGCGCTTCGGCCAATTTTGCAAAACGCTCTTCGTTTTTTATCTGCGCATCGATCATGATTGTGATCTTATCGTCCTGCGAGCGCATCTCGCGTCGCGCCCGCAGTCCGGCGCGGACCAGTAATTTGGCAATGCGCTCCAACCGATCGAGTCTGTCTTCAGCTTTCTTCATAATTTGTACCACCCAAGATAGAGCACATGTAGTTCTTTGTCATCATGAATTCAACTCGATTATAGCCGTCCTCACCTTTCCGGAGGTTAGCAAAATTAGATTCAGCGGTGACTGATGCAGCTCGTTTGTTGCGACATTAGTTGCGCGACGGATGACGGATTTCCGTTTCGATCTGTTGCGAATACCTTCAAGAGTCTGGAGGCATTGAGACGAAGTCGGTCCAATTATAGCTGGTGCGATCTGTCAGATGACCGAGAGGATCATAGCCAAGCGTTTGTTTATCGTTGGTCGCCGCCTCGCAGCGCGTTTCGGCGCCTGAGAAGGCTTCTTTAATCCGTCAAGGAAATCGTTAGGAAATGTGGACCGGATTCATTGCGCCCGCTTGATCTGAATTCCCGTGCCGCGCGGATACAACCCGGGCAGCGAGATCGGCAACCTGCCCGTGATGTCGATCTGTCCGGTGAGTGCGCGGGCGACAGCATGTTGCAAACTCGGCATGTCGCCGTACGCGACCAGATAGGTTCGCAGCTTAGGGAAACTCTGAAGCAGATACGGGTTGCCAAAACTGATCCCAACCACCGGCGCCTTCGCGGATATTAATGCGGACAGCGCTTTCGCGCCGGGTTCAGGCAACCCCACACTGCGCGCCTGCCCGCTCCGAACCCGTCCATACAAAGACGCTATCACCAGGTCAGCTCCGCGCCCCCGCTCAAGCGCGTTTTGCACATCCTTTTCTGACGAACGATCGTCAAGCACCACCGTCTCCAGTTTATGGCCCAGGCGCGTCATCGCACCCGCAAACGGTCCGGCGACGGATAGGCGATCATCGCCGTTGGTGATCGCCAGATTGAAAATGCGCGCTCCTGGTTTCAACCCAGTTAGCGGGACGAGGTTGCCATCGTTTTTAACCAGCGTGATGGCGCGCTCTGAGATTTCACGCGCCAGCAAACCAACATCGGCGCTTCCCACGATGCGGTCAACATTCTCGACGGGCGTGATGCGTTGCTTCACGAGCCCAAGGTCAAACTTGGCCGCCAGTATTTTTCGCGTTGACTCTTCAACTCGTTTCTCAGTCACACGCCCACTACGGACTGCCTGGACCACTCCGCGAAAAGCAGCGTCATTGTCGGCGGGCTTGAGCAACATGTCCGCCCCGGCTTCAAGCGCGCGCACGGCCGCTTCTTCCTGGTTAAAATAGATCGTCAGGCCGCTCATGCTGAGCGCATCGGTCACTACCAAACCGCGAAAGTTCAACTCACTTTTTAACAACCGGCCTACGACTGGTGAAACCGTCGCCGGAATCGACGCGCTTTCTGCGACGATCTCGCCGGCTTCGTCAGTATCGGTCGGTCCAATCTTTTCGTCTTTGGGCAGCGGTTTCACTTTGGTCGGATCGATCTGAGGCAGTCCGATGTGGGCCACCATGACCGAACCGACGCCGGCCGCGATCGAAGCACGGAAAGGCGTCAACTCCACCGCATCCAGGCGCGCACGCGACACATTGATCTCGGGCAACCCGCGATGCGAGTCAATCGCAGTATCGCCGTGCCCAGGGAAGTGTTTGGCGGTCGCAATCACGCCGGCGTTTTGCGCGCCTTCGGTAAACGCCGCTCCAAAGCGGGCAACCTCCGCCGGGTCTTCGCCATAAGAGCGAACATTAATAACCGGGTTGGCCGCATTATTGTTCACATCCACCACCGGTGCGAAAATCTGTTGCACGCCAATCGCACGTGCTTCGCGAGCAGTAATCGCGCCCTGGCGTCGTGCGAATTCGGGATTGCCGGTTGCGCCAACCGCCATGTTCCAGGGGAAATTTACCGTGTCGTCAAAACGCATCCCGGCCCCGGCTTCAAGATCGGCTGAGATCAGAAGCGGATACTTGGCGAGCTGCTGCATCCGATTCATCAACACCAGCGACTCATAAACCGGACCACGAAACAAGATGATGCCGCCGATATGATTCTCCACCACCTGGCGGCGCAAGGCCTTGAACGCTTCGCTATCCTGATTCAAATACGTAGCGTTCACACCTACCGAAATCAGCTGGCCCACTTTTTCTTCAAGCGTCATTTTCTTCAGCTGCTGGTCGGCCCACTTCAGGGCGTCCTTGCTGGGCGATGCAGAATATGGCCTAACACCCTTTGCGTCTGGCGCAGCCGGGGGAGTCGGATCGTTCCTGGAATCCCGAGGGACGAGATTCAAGCCTCTGTGCGTCCTTGATGTTCTCTGTGTCTCTGTAATGAATCTGCCGTGAGAAACACTCACCACAGAGACACAGAGAACACAGAGGACGCACAGAGAAATACGGGCCAAGGTCGGTGTTCGGGGTGCGAAAAGTTTTTGGTTCATTAGATTTGTTTGTAGCTAAACCGAAATATGCGATTCAGGAGCTTGCAGAAAGCTCATCGCGCCGCTCTGGCGGAGCCGGCGCAAACGCAAACCCGGCCAGCCACGCCACCACAAAAGTTACAATACTGCCGATCAGCACATACCAGGTCCAGCCAATCGGCGTGAAGAAGCGCACGTAGAGCATGACCAGAATACTGGCCAGCATTCCGATCAACGCGGGCGGCTCACTGACGCGCCGCAAAAACGTGCCTACCAGAAACACGCCCAGCACCGGGCCGTTTATTAACGAAGCCACTGACAAGGCCTGGTCCAGAGCCGAACGATTCTTGCGCATCAGGAAGAGCGCCACCCCGATTTGGACCACGCCCCACACCAACGTCAGCCAACGCGAAACGCGCAGGTAGTGCTTGTCATCGCGCCTGGGTCTGAAGGGCTTATAAAGATCATTAACTGCGGTCGCCGCGATCGAGTTAAGCGATGACGACAAAGCCGCTGCGAAGATAGCTGCCACCACCAATCCCGATAACCCGGAAGGCATAAACTTGGTAATGAAATCCGGAAACACCCGGTCGCCGCCAACAGTCTTGAAGACACCGTTAACCGGCAGCGTCGCCACTCCGTTGGCCAACGTTCCATAGGCAGGATCAGTGTGTGGGCCATAGAAAGCGAACAGGAGAACGCCGATGAACAGAAACCCGATGAACTGTCCCAACACAACGCCGCCGCTCGATAGCAGCGCCGCCGCGGCGTGGCGCGGTTTATCGGTGCAAAGATACCGTTGCACGAGATACTGGTCTGTTCCATGCGTGCTCATGGTGAGGAAACAACCGCCGAGCAGCCCGGCCCAGAGCGTGTAAGTCTTGGTGAAGTCGATTGGCAGAGTGAAACTAAACGTGCGAGATGAAAAAGGCGCCGCGAAAGCATAAGCCGTTTCTCGGAAGCCAAGATCAATCACGCTGAACTTGTTATACGCAGCGCCAAGACTCATCGCCTGACCCCAACCACCGCTGATAGCTGAGGTCAGCACCACCGCAGCCATTGCTGCCCCCACCAGGTAGATTCCCAGTTGGACCACCTCAACCCAGATCACCGCTTCCATCCCGCCGAAGTAAGTGAAGATGATCATGACCACGCCCAGCAGCACGATCGACGTAATCACAATCGTTTCGGCGTTTGCCTCCGGTTGGAAGGCCGTGTAGACAGCGGCCAGAACAAACGCGGTCAGCAACAGTCTAATGCCGTCGGCAATGTTGCGCATCACCACGAAAAGCGACGCCGCCAGCATCTTGATGCGCAGGCCAAAGCGGCGTTCGAGCAGCTGGTAAACCGTCATCAGCTCGCCGCGAAAGTAAGATGGGATAAACAGCAGCGAGATAACCACGCGGCCGATCATGTATCCGAAAACGAGTTGGAGAAACTGAAAATTGCCGCCGCGCGCAAAGGCGACTCCCGGCACGGAGATAAAAGTGATGGTCGAAGTTTCGGTAGCGACGATGGAGGCGGCGATGGCCCACCAGGGCACGGTGCGATCGCCGAGAAAGTAGTCGCGGGTCGTTTGCTGCTTGCGCGAAAACCAAACGCCAAAAAGCGTGATGCCAATCAAATACCCGAAGATGATGACCAGATCAATTGGCTTCATTTCTTCCCTAACTCATCAACCACGATATCGGATATTCGCGACATCAGCACCAGGGCCGGGTTGTCCACAGTCCAGTTTGGCTCCGGCATGCCGTGGCAGGTGATTGCGAGCGCGATGCGGCCGCGCGGATGATAAAGGATGCCGACGTTGCTTCTCAGCGCATCAAGCGCGCCTGACTTCGTCGCCTTGGGCACGCGCCATTGGTTTCGCCAGATTCCGTTAGTGCCCTGCTCGCGTTTCATCAGTTCAATCATTTCTTTCCCGGCTGCCGGGTTAATGATATCGCCGCGCTCAAGCTTCTCCATTATCAAAATCATTTCGCGCGGAGTGGTGCGGCCCAGCCCGAATCGCTTGTTCTCCTCTTTGCGTCCTTCGGCACTCTCGCCGCCGCCGAAGACGCGGCGCATCAAGCGCGTCTCTTTAAAGCCGAGCACATCCATCCGCTGATTGATCGCGTCAGCAGACAAATGATCGATCACCAGATTCGTGGCAGTGTTGTCGCTCATGACCATCATCAACGCCACGGCGTCGCGCAGCGTTAATCGCAACCCATCGGCAAACTCCGGGAGGATCCCGGCGCCGCCCACCTTCTTATCTTTTGTGAGGACCAGTTCATCGGTCCACTTCGCTTTGCCTTCGGCTACGCGCGCGAAGGCTTCAATCATGACAGCAATCTTTATGGTGCTGGCAGTGGGCACGCGATCGTCGCCACCCAAATCGTAAATGGCGCCGGTGTCGAGATTTCGGGCAAACAAACTAACTTTGCCTTTGAAATGCGCCACTTCGGCGCGCACGCGCTGATCGAGCGCCGTGTTGACCGGCGGAGGACTTGACTGAGCCGAGCCAATCGCAAACGCGACGAACAGAAGAACAAAACTGCTGAATCGATAGATCGGTCGCAGCATTTTTTATTGATTCGAAATTATTACTACTTAGCCAGCAATTCTTCGGCGTGCTGAACTACCCCATTTGCCGCCGCTAAGGCGCGTTCAGCCTCGTCAAGCCCGCAGCCCGTCTTCGCCGTGAGCAGTGCGATTGGCAACTTGCCGTCGGCTTTTTCCAGGTGCTGTTCGGCGGCGCGTTCATCGATTCCGGTCTCAGTCATGATGATTCGCACGGCGCGCGCGCGTAGTTTAGTGTTGCGCGTTTGCACGTTGGTCATCCGGTTGCCGGTGACGTAGCCGAGTTTCACCATCGTCGCGGTTGACAGCATGTTGAGCACCAGCTTTTGCGCGGTGCCGGCTTTGAGACGGGTCGAACCTGCCAACACCTCCGGGCCAACCACCGGAACAATGCTCACTTCAGCCGCTTTGGTAATTGGTGAACCCGGAACGCAGGTCAACCCAACTGTGAAAGCGCCGAGTGTCCTCGCAAACTCGACCGCGCCAACCGTGTAGGGCGTTCCGCCCGAAGCAGCTATTCCGACCAACGCATCTTGGGCTGTGAAACCGCGAGCGCTTAAATCGTTCGGAGCGGCGCCGGCATCATCCTCAGAAGCTTCGACCGCACGATAACACGCTTCATATCCGCCAGCGATGATTGCTTGCACCAGGTCCGGCGAAACTCCAAACGTCGGCGGACACTCCGAAGCATCAAGCACACCTAAACGGCCAGAGGTTCCCGTGCCGATATAGAAAAGCCGGCCACCATGCTGGAGCCGGTTAACAATCAAACTAACAGCCCGCTCAACATCGGGCAGCACTAGTCCGATCGCTGCCGCAACCAACGAGTCTTCTTCGTTCATCACCTTCACGATCTCCCGCACACTGAGCAAACTTAGGTTGCTCGTCCTCGGATTTTCCTGTTCGGTGATTGGGAGCCCGGCGGGATTTTCAGAGTTCATCTGGTTACAATCGATGGAAGCTGACGTTGAGATTTTGGATTCATACCGCGAGAGCCAATTGATGCACATGCTCCCAGGCCATTCGCGCCGCAGCCTCGGCCGGAGAAAACCGTGGCGGACCCAGGTACGCATTCGGGGCTACGTGGCGGATTTCCTTTCGAATCGGACCCAATACCATTTCGCCGGCGGCTTTGAAAATACCGCCCACATAAGCCACCTGGAACGTTTCACCCTCCATCTTCAAATTACGAATCACGGCTGAAGCGGCGATGCCCAGCTCACCTCCGCCTTCGATAATGATATCGCGCGCCGTCACATCCTTTGCTTTGGCCGCTTCGACGACATCCTTGCCAAAACCTGCAAGACGTTCGTTGGTTATCGTTGGTGCGTAGATGGCGGTGGAGAGATCGTTCGGATCGGAAACATGAAAATAGGAACAGGCCAGGGTTGTGAGTGAAGTTGCAGGACCACGACCGTCAACCGCGCGGGCGATGGCTCTCAACGCGCGTCGCGCAATCCAAGCCCCGGCGCCCTCGTCACCGGCAATCGGGCCCCATCCGCCCGCACACATTGTTTTTCCACGCGCATTGATCCCGCAGCAAATCGAGCCGGTGCCGGCAATGATGATCAACCCAGGCGCGCCTTCGGTGGCGCCGTAGAGTGCTATGTCCGCATCGCCCACAACTACGATTTCATCAATTCCCAACCCCAGCAGAGCTTCGCGCATGCGCGCGTTTAATTCTTTCCGGCGGGCGCCGGCGAGGCCAACCTCGGCCGCAATCAGATCCGCCCGCCTCAACCGCGCAGTCTCGCAAGCCTGATCTATTGCTTCGCGAATCGCCGCCGCCCCCTTTCCTATGCCGACTCGTAAAGGGTTTGACGCTCCCGACCAGCCTTCACCGAGAACGCCAAGATCGGAATCGAGGATGACCGCATGCGTTTTCGTTCCCCCGCCGTCAACGCCGACAACTGCCCTTCGGACCACGGATCTGCGAGGATTCAGAAAACCTGCCTGGCTTCTGTCATTGGTGACCATAGGTCGGGGACAACCAACAGTTAAATGGGATGGTCCAACTTGCTCATTCTAGGTAACCGAGATTTATAATGGAAACTAAAAGATTTTATTATTACAATAACGGTCCGTGATGACAGCTCAAATCCACTTCGCAGCCAGGTAATTATGGAAATCCGACAACTGAGAGCATTCATAGCGATTGCCGAACTGGGCACTTTTACCGCGGGCGCCTTGCGGGTGCACGTCACTCAGGCGGCGATCAGCATGCAGATTCGTCAATTGGAGAATGAACTCGGCGCGAAATTGTTTGTACGCGCCCCGCGCCGAGTGATGTTGACCGAGGCCGGCGAGCAATTGTTGCAGCGCGCCCGCCAGATCATTCGCGATCACGACGCGGCTCTCGATGAAATTGCTGAGCTGGCCGGAGCTGAACGCGGTCGACTGCGGGTGGGAAGTGCTTCGGCCATGGTCACCACCGACGTTCTACCCAAACTGCTCAAGGAAGTTCGGCGCAAGCATTCGCGCGCGGAGGTAACTGTGGCTTCGGGCACCAGCGAAGCCCTGGTGCAACAGATTCTGTCCGGCGAGATTGATATAGCGTTTGTATCGTTGCCGGTCGAAGCGCGCGGGATTAATACCGAGCGCCTGGCCCAGGATCAACTCGTCGCCGTTGCTTCACCCCGTCACCGGCTGGCGAAACAGAAAACAATCAGCGCTTACACTCTCGCAGGTGAAAAACTCATTTTGGGCGAGCGCGGAGGTAACACGCGTCGCTTGATTGATCTCTTTTTTGCGCAAGCCGGTGTTTCGCTCCACGTATCGATGGAATTAAGCCGCCAGGCTGCCATCCGGCGCATGGTTGAAGAAGACATGGGCGTGGGAATTGTGCCTTTGCAAACTGTGCGCGACGAGGTCGAGCGAGGTCGATTGGTGCGCTGGTGGATCGAAGGGGCCCAAATTAATTGGGAAATGGGCCTGGCGCGGCTCGCGGGCGGCTATGAGTCGCCCATTGCTCAGACCTTTATCAAACTTTCGCGTGAATTTTTCACAAAGGCTGCGAAAGCCGCCGGTGGGCGGAAAACGCGATCCACCCCGGCAAAAAAGCGCGCCAGAAAATAAGACAGCGCCGCTGCGGAAGACGGCCCAGCCCGAGTTTCAGCGTCCGAGAAAGAACCACTCCGACTACTAATTTCCCGGTCGCTATTTCTCTGTCATTCTCACTTAGACTCGCAACGCTTGAATCAAGCGTTCGACATCATCTTCATTATTAAAAAGATGAGTGGCAACCCGGATCCCCTGAGGCTTCTCGGTGACGATTACCTTTTGCGCTGCCAAATGCGCTACCACGCCCCCTGGGTCGTCGACAGCCACCAGCGTTTCAGCCGAACGCCAGCTTTCCTCGCCGAGCGGTGACAACACTTTCCAGCCTGACTCAATCAATCGATCCGTCAGATATCGATTTAATTTGATCAACCGCTCCTGGATGTTTAGGGTTCCAATGCCTGCAAACATATCAGTCGCCGCGGCCATCGCGAAGATGCCGGAGAAATGCGGACAACCAAGCTCCGTGCGCGCGGCCGCATCATTTCGCAAATCCGCTTTCGCATTCTCGAGCGCGTAAGGTTCCGCGACGCTCAGCCAGCCAATCGCGCGAGGACTTGAATTAGCCAGCAGTTCGCGGGAAACGAAAACAAACCCGCTGCCATAGCCCGACAGCATCCACTTGTGGCCGGTCGCGCAAAGTGCGTCGATCTTCATGCGTTTTACATCAATTTCAAAAGCTCCGGCAGACTGTGCTGCATTCACCACCAGTGCATGATCGCCCTTCGCGTTTCCCAACTCATCAAGGTCAATTCTAAGGCCATTCGAAAACTGAACGTGACTCAGTGAGATTACTCCGGTGCGCGTGCTCATCGCGCCGCGAATATCTTCCAATCGCAGCACTCCCTCAACCGACTTGAGCAGGTGGACCGAAACCCCGCGATGCATCCACGGCAATGTGGAAACAGGAAACTCCAGGTCGCATGAGATGACCTCGCCGCGCCCTTCCAGCGCATCGACTATGACGTTCATCCCGCTCGAGGTGTTGGTAGTGAAAGCGATTTCATCTGCCTCGGCGTTGATTAATGCGGCGACTTTTCTTCTAGCCTCCTCGCGCTGTTCGAGCCACTCGTCCCAGTGGGTGTCGCCGTCTTCCATCATCTGGCGATAGTACCCAGCGCTGCATTGCTGGTAGGCGCGCGCCAGTGGACCAGCGGCGGCGGCATTCAGATAAGTCGAAGTTTCGATTACCGGAAACTGCTTACGGATTTCGTCCCAATTGATCATGTTGATGCCGAAGATACACGATGAGTCGTGGGCAGGGTAGGGTGCGTATCAAGCCAAAGTTCTTCCATTGCATGGCTGCCAGACGCGTGGATTTTTCCGTCGTGTGACTGAAGAAATGACTCTCAATAGGCGTTAAGATCACTAGACCGATGTGTTGAAACCGCTCGGCCGATCGGGAGCTTCAAACCAGATCGTAGCCAGCGGTGGCAAGGTGATTGCCGCCGAATACTCCAGACCGTTTACCGGAACCTGCTCAGCCGTAACGCTCTTAACGACCCCAAACCCGCCACCGCAGTAATCCTCGGAATCCGTATTCAAAATCTGTTTGTATTTACCCGCCCGAGGTAAACCAAGGCGATGGTTTTCGTAAACCAGCGGTGAAAAATTTCCGACGCAGATTAGTTCACGGCCCCCCTTTGACGAACGGCGCATGAATGACACGACATTCTGGGCGGCATTGTCGGCATCAATCCATTGAAAGCCCGCGGGTTCGCCGTCCACTTCCCATAACGCCGGTTTCTTCAGATACAGTTTGTTGAGTTCACCAACCAGGCTCTGGATGCCCGCATGGGTTGGCTTTTGCAGCAAATGCCAGTCAAGACTCTCTTCTTCATTCCACTCGCGCCATTGCCCGAATTCACCGCCCATGAACAACATTTTCTTTCCCGGATGGGCCCACATGTAACCAAACAGCGCGCGCAGGTTGGCAAACTTCTGCCAATCCTCGCCGGGCATCCTGCTCAGCAAGGACCCCTTCAGGTGAACTACCTCATCATGCGATAACGGCAGAATAAAGTTTTCGCTCCAGGCGTAGAGTAAGCCAAAGGTGAGGGAGTTATGGTTGCCCCCACGAAACAGTGGATCGGTTTGAAAGTATTTCAGAGTGTCGTGCATCCAGCCCATGTTCCACTTGAAATCAAAACCGAGACCTCCCGAGTAGACCGGATGGCTAACCATGGGCCACGCGGTCGACTCCTCGGCAATGATCATCGCTCCGGGACACTCACGATGCGTGACTTCGTTCAACTCTTTCATCAGCGAAATCGCTTCCAGATTTTCGCGCCCGCCAAACTGATTCGGCACCCACTCGCCTTCGTTGCGGCTGTAGTCCAGATAAAGCATCGACGCGACGGCGTCCACTCGTAGTCCATCAAGGTGAAATTCTTTTAGCCAATAGAGCGCATTGGCGAGCAAAAAATTTCTCACCTCGTGGCGACCATAGTTGAAGATGTAAGTGCCCCAGTCAGGATGTTCACCCTTGCGCGGATCCAGATGTTCGTAAAGGGCGGAACCATCGAACCGGGCGAGGGCAAAAGCGTCTTTGGGAAAGTGTGCCGGCACCCAGTCCATGATGACGCCAATCCCCTGCTGATGCAGGTAGTCGATTAGAAACCGAAAATCGTCAGGCGCGCCGTAACGAGCAGAAGGCGGCATAGTAGTTACTGACCTGATAACCCCACGATGGGCCGTACGGATGCTCCTTCAACGGCAAAAACTCAACATGAGTAAACTTCAACTGCTTTACGTAGTTGGCCAGCGGTTCCGCCATCTCACGGTAACCAAATGGGCGGTTACCCGCTTCTGCCACTCGCCGCCAAGATCCGAAATGCACTTCATAAATCGAAAGGGGCTGCCGAAAATGTTCACGGCCGGCACGCTTCTTCATCCAGCGCGCATCACGAAACCGATAGTTTGATTCGTAGACCACAGAGGAAGTGGCGGGCGGGATCTCGGCATAAAACGAGTAGGGATCGGCTTTAAGAAACAGGGGCAGGCCGGGCGACTTAATCTCGTATTTATACAGCTCGCCGGCCTGAAGGCTGGGGATGAATACTTCCCAAACGCCGGATGAGCCGAGTGCACGCATGGGATTTTTGGTCCCGTCCCAGGCGTTAAAATTTCCGACCACGCTCACCCGTTCGGCGCTTGGCGCCCAGACCGCGAACGAAACGCCTGCCTGGCCTTCGTGAATAATAGGGTGCGCGCCAAGTTTTGCGTAAACCAATTCGTGGCGGCCTTCGCCAAACAAATGTAGGTCGATCTCTCCCAGAGTCGGCGAAAAGTCATTAGCGGCTGCTGCCCGATTCTTTGCTGGCACGGGCGCCCTTTTCTTTCCTGAGCCTTTAAGCGTAGCCTTGTTCTTCTTCGTCGGCGGCACTTCTACGGAGCCATTGCGGCCACGCGAGTCGGCGATTGGTTCAGGCGGTTTCGCACCCTGTTTGCCTTTTCTTCGTCATCTGCGTTCGCCGGCCAGTTCTTCAACTTCGGAATCAAACGACGGATTCGCTCGCTCGACAATCGTCCGATAAATATCAGCGCCACTGCCAAGCTCGAGCCGGTTGCTCTTCGCTGCTGAAAGGATCTCCAGAAATCCTTGACGCGCCGAAGGAAGCCCAAGCTCGTTCATCAGATCAATCACCCGGCTCGCATATTTCAATACCTGCATTGGTTCCAGCCCCGAGATATCACTGAAGAACCAGCCGCAACTGGTGAACATCAACAATGAAGCGCGCTGCATTTCAAGCAGCAACAACGCGCGACTCTCTTCGCGAGGCGACAATGCTCTTTTCGCCTGATGGTGAAAAAAAATCTGTCGAGCAGAACCCTTGCTAAGCATCAGACGCACGTAAGAGTTGCGGGCTTCCCAAACATCGCGAAAGAGCTCGCTGCCCGCTGCTTCAAATTCGCGCGCCGCTGCATCGCGGAGAAAATTCAACGCCTCGCGCAGCGGCCCACGCCATTTCTGATCCCAACCCGCGCCGCCTCCCGTGTGACAACCGCAATCGCGGCTCCAGCGCGATACACCATGGGCGCAGCTCCAGGATGACCCTTCTCCGAGAGGTCCGTGGTTAATCTCCACTTCAGCCTCCGGTGGGAACCGATCCAGATAGTGACCATAGTTAGTAATCTGAAATCCCGCCGCCGGCGCGACCACTTCGAGAGTATGGGCGAGGCAAAGGTCGCCAAACTTGAAATGATGTCCAAAAGTTTCGCCGTCAACTGCCACGTTGACCAACCCCCCTGATCGTCCGACGGCGCGCGCCGAGTCCTGAAACATTTTTACCAGGACTGTACTCGAGGCCAGCGCCTTCTCAAACGCAATACTGCGGGCAAGCTGTCCGTCGTAAAAAAATATCGCTATCGAACGCCCCGATCCATCTCGATGAAAGTATTTATAGCCCCGAGAAACATCAATACCGCCATCAACGGTCGAATGCCATTCAGTGGTGTCTAGTGGTCGATACCGCTCGGCCTGACCAGGCGCGAGAATCACGTACCGGAGCCGCGCTTCGATAAGCAGCGAAAGAGTTTGGTCATCGGCGGCGGTTTCAGGTAACCACAAAGATTCAGGTTCTCGTTTAAAACGATGTCGGAAATCGTCCAAGCCCCACAAAATCTGAGTTAGTCGATCGCGCGCATTGCAGAGCGGCAGAATCGCATGCCCATAGGCCTGCGCAATTGCGTTTCCGTGGCCCGCCCGCTCATGAGCACTTGATCGATCTGCTCTCAAAATCAATTCATATGTTTTGGGATGATGATCTTCCAGCCAACTAAGCAGGGTTGGACCGAAGTTAAAACTAATCTTTTCGTAATTGTTGGCCACCAGGCTGCCCAGGCTCGCGGCCGCGTTGGCAGCGTAGCATTCGGCCGCAATGCGATCGTTCCAATCGTGAAAGGGTTGGGCGCTCGGTTCAGCATCCACTTCGCCGGTCCACGGATTCTCCCGCGGCGGCTGGTAAAAATGTCCGTGAATTATTAGAGAGGTCATCGTGTCAGAACTAATTTGGGGGCGCGGACGGCGCTCAACAAAAGTTAGCATTAAGGGGACGTTAGTGAGTCAGATACCATGCGGCTAGCTTCGCTTTCTTCCTGCCATATCGAGACCGACAGCAGCCACCAGAATCGCGCCCTTGATTACCATTTGCGAGTAAGGCTCCACCCTCATTAAAGACATTCCGTTATCCAGGCTGGACATGATTAGCGCCCCCAGGATTGCCCCGAAGACAGTCCCGCGGCCGCCCATCAAACTTGTGCCGCCAATGACGCAAGCGGCAATGGCGTCGAGCTCCAGAAGTTGTCCCGCATCAGGCGAGGCGCTCCCGACTCGCGCCGTATAGATGATCGAGGCGAGACCGGCCAGCCCGCCCATGATGCAAAACACCGCCAGAATATGTTTGCGGATATTGATTCCCGAAAGACGAGCCGCATCCGGGTTGCCACCAATTGCGTAGAGATATCTGCCAAACGTGGTGTTCTGAGTTACAAACGCGCCGGCCAGAGCGATCGCCAGAAAGATAATCACCGGCACTGGAATTCCCGCTTTTACTCCCGGGGAAAGCTCGTAGGAATTCATCATGTAGACGAATCCGACGACTACCGCGACCGGTGCGAGTACGCGGGCAAGTGTCATCGCGAGTGAGGGCGTCCCCAACCCGTGGCGTTTGCGCGCACGGTTGCGCGATATCGTCATGAAAATAATGAGGGCCACAACGATCGCCGCGATGGTCCATCCAACTGTTGGTCCAACGTAATCCTGGCCGATTGATTTAAACCCCGGAAGGCGTATAGGAATGGTTTCGCCTCTGCTCGATCCAAGAATCACGCCGCGCCAGGCGAGCAATCCTCCCAGGGTAACGATGAAGGCGGGGATATTTAGATAAGCTGTGAGCCCACCCTGGAATGCCCCGATGGCGAGCGCTACGGCGATGCCCGCAGACAACGAGGGGATCAGTCCCCAACCCATCCATCCCTGGGCAATCGCGGCGACGCCGCCGGCGAGTCCAACCACAGAACCAACCGAGAGATCGATCTGGCCCGTGATGATTACCATCAACATTCCGACTGCCAGCACTCCGGTAACCGCAGTCTGACGCATGAGGTTGGAGAAGTTACGCGGATCGAGAAATATCTGGTTATCGGTTGAGTAATGAAAAAAGACCCAGATCGCGATCAGGGCGAAGACCATCGTGTAGGCGCGCAGGAGTTCGGTCGGAATTTTGAAGCCACCGATCCCCGTCCGCCTCAGTCGTTTCGGCAACGACAAGATCGGACGTCGCCGGTGGACGATCGGCGCCGGGTGTGTGTGGTTCGCTCATTCAAACCTCAAAAAGGATTCTGAACAAAAGTTGTCACGAACTTCGAAACCAACCAGAAACTGATCTGCCACGTTGTGCCATCACGCCGCGCGTTGCGCTGATCCCGTGGCACACGCCATCACCGCTTCCGGGGTGGCAGTCGCGCGCGTAAATTCGCCGGTGGCGCGGCCTTCGTGGAGCACTAATATTCTGTCCGCCAGGCCGAGCACCTCGGGTAATTCAGACGACACTAAAACGATGGCCAAGCCTGCCTGAGCCAGTTTGTTTATCTGCGCATAGATTTCCTGCTTAGCGCCTACATCGATCCCGCGCGTCGGTTCATCGAGAAACAGCACGCTCGGGTTCGTCAATAGCCATTTTGCTAGCACTACTTTTTGCTGATTGCCGCCGGACAAAGTTCCGGCAATGGTCATAATCGATCTGGCCTTCACGCGTAACTCTTTCATCGCGCTCTCGGCGGCCGCGGCTTCAGCGTCAACATTCGTCACGAATCTGCCGGAGATGCGTTGCAGCCCCGCCAGGGTCATGTTGTTCAGGACCGTCTGATCGAGCAGTAGCCCGAAGCGCTTGCGATCCTCAGTGACGAATCCAATTCCATGCTTGATTGCTGCGGCCGGGCTCCTCAGATCAACTGTCTGGCCGTTGACCCTGACCTCACCAGCAACCGCGCCCTGGTGCGCCCCGAAAATCGCCATCAACAGATCGCTGCGCCCCGCTCCCATTAAACCCGCAATCCCCAATACTTCTCCGCGACGCACCGAAAAACTCACCTTCTCTACCAGCATCTTCCCGCGAACGACCGGATCCTTAACCGAAATGTCCTGCACTTCGAGCACCACGTCGTCCTGAATTTGATTCCCTTCGATCTCAGCGTGGGGGAAGATGTTGCCAACCTCGCGACCAACCATGCGCGCGATTACGCTCGCTTCGTTCCACTTTTCGGTAGGATTTGCCCCGACCGTTTTGCCGTCACGCAGGACTGTAATCCGATCGCTGATTTGAAACACTTCGTTAAGCTTGTGGGAGATATAGATCATCCCGGCGCCACGCTCGCGCAGTTGATCAAGAATATGAAACAGGGATTCGACTTCTGTTTGCGTAAGTGCAGCGGTGGGTTCATCCAGGATCAGGATGCGAGCTTCGTGCGAAAGCGCCTTGGCAATTTCAACTAACTGCTGTTGGCCAATTCCCAGGTTGCGGACGGGAGTGCGGGGATCAATCCCGAGATTAAGATCGTCAAGCAACCGATGAGCCCGACGATACAATTCTTCCCAGCGAATTACGCCGAGCGTTCGCGGTTCGCGTCCGAGAAAAATGTTTTCCCCGACTGTCATCTCCTTGACGAGCGAGAGTTCCTGGTAGATGACCGCAATCCCGAGCTTCTCGGCATCGCGAATGCCGGCGAAGCGCTTCGTTGTTCCGTCAACCAGGATCTCGCCGCCGTATTCGGGATAGGGATACACCCCCGCCAGAATTTTGATGAGGGTGGATTTTCCGGCGCCGTTCTCACCGACGAGAGCGTGAATCTCACCGGAATGCAGGTTGAAGGAAACTCCATCGAGCGCGCGAACACCGGGGAAGACTTTGGTGATGCCGCGCATCTCCAGAAATGCGGCTTGAGTGTCAGGACTCATGACGATTCAACTGTCCAAGGTCCAATGTCCAAAGTCCAATGTCCAGAGTCCCAGAGTCCCCACGCTTTCCGACTTGGGACCTTGGACGTCGGACTTTGGACGTTGGACCTTGGACTAATTATTCCTTGGGACACTTCTCCGGCGGCAGGCCGGCACATATTTCTTCCAGCGTGCGGTAGCCATCCTTAACTACGGTACTCAACAAAGTATTCCGGTCAACCGCAACCGGCTCGAGCAAAATTGCGGGGACTTTCTTGAACCCGTTATCGATAGTGTCCGTGGTGTCTAACTTTTCGCCACGCGCTAGTTTTACCGCAGCGTCGAGCGCTCCATACGCGAGCGGCTGTAGCGACTTGTAAACGGTCATCGTCTGCTTACCTTCAACAATCAGTTTGAGCGAAGCAAGGTCCGCATCCTGGCCTGACACCAAAACCTTGCCGGTCAAACCCTGTGCATCCAACGCTTGCACCGCGCCGCGCGCCGTTCCATCATTCGAACAAACGACGGCATCAACCTGGTTGTTGGATTGTGTCAACGCGTTCTCGACAATGTTCAGCGCCGCGCTGGCCTGCCATTCCTTGGCATACTGATCGGCGACTATCTTGACATCGCCACGGTCAATGGCCGGTTTCAGAATATTCATCTGCCCTTCGTGCAAAAGAATCGCATTGTTGTCAGTGGGTGAGCCCCCCACGATCACAAAATTCGCCGGCTTCTTGTTAACGTGATCGAGCAGATACTTGGCCTGCATCTCGCCCATCTTCACCACCTGATGAGATATATAGAGATCAACGTCGGCATTTTTAATCAAGCGATCGTAGGCAATCACCGGGACGCCCTGTCGATGAGCTGACTCGACGATCGATGCGGCGATTTCGCTATTGTGCGGAGCAACGACCAAAACGTCCACGCCCTGCGTCAGCATATTCTCGGCCTGCTTGATCTGTTCACTGTCGCTTCCGTTTGCGACTTGAATGTTCAGCTCGATGCCTTTTTCTTTCGCGTATTTTTCAAACAGATCCTTGTCGCGCTGCCAGCGTTCCTCTTTCAAAGTGTCCATCGAAAAGCCAATCTTAATGGGATCGTTGGGCCCTTTCTTCGCGCGGACCGCTCCGGTATTTGTTGGTCGGTTGCTGGAGACGCAACCGCCAGCCACCAGCGCCAGGAGGATTAAACAGACTGTTAAAGGTCGATATCGCATTTGAGCTTTTTCCTTCCCTTACTTTCAATCTGACAACTGAAGCATCCTTAACCGATGCAGCCAATAGATGACCAAAACTGTCGCCGGGGCGAGCCATGGCACCTACCCGACATTCAAGAAAGCAGCGATCGGTTACCCCGACTGCTCGAAGTTGTATCGCAAACTGTCTGATCGATAGGTCAGCTTAACAGAGTCTATCGGGGAAATATATTGAAGTTTTTATACTCTAGGTGTATTAACTAGCCTTGTAAGTGCGCTGGCACACTTACAACTAACTTCCCCCCATGTACAATTCGCGCGCGCGTACTGACTCCGCTGCCCCCCGGAAGTAAGAGCCCCCGGCTCTCCCTGAAATAAATTTTTCAAGGGTGATCTTGCTTCCAATGGTTTCGGGTGCCAGCGCCGGAATCTTAACAATCACAGGTTAACTCAGGAGGCCTTTCAATGAACCGTTCTATGTCCAGTTTTATCCGCGTCGCGATCTGCGGCGTCTTTATTTTGCTGGCGACCGGAGTGGTCAACGCGCAATTCAAAGCAGGAGTTCAGGGCACCGTTACGGACTCCTCTGGAGGTCTGGTACCCGATGCGAAGGTAACCTTAACCAATTCGGAAACCAGTAGGAGCCAGGAAGCAAACACCAACTCGGAAGGCTTCTACAGATTCTCCTCGCTGGCTCCGGGCAAATACTTGCTCACGATCGAAAAGGCAGGGTACAAGAAGAGTCTACTCGACGACCTCGCCATCAATGCTGAATCCGTCCAGGGACTCGATGTGGTGATGGAAATTGGCGAGGTTACCGCAAGCGTGACGATCGATCCGGACTCGGCGGCAATCCTCGAGACCGAGAACGCCAGTGTTTCCGGCGCGATTACAACCGCAGAAATTCGCAACCTCCCACAGGTGGGACGCGACCCTTACGAGCTCGTCCGACTGACACCCGGCATAATTGGCCTCGGCGCCCGAAGCGGCAGCGGGCAAGCAGTTGGTCTACCCAACACTACCGGCCCTGGCGGTTCAAACTCATCGATTTTTCAAACTGAGAATCAGGTACCAATCTCGGCCAACGGCCAGCGCGTCTCCAACAACAATTTTCAGATCGACGGCGTGAGCGTCAACAGTCTTCAGTTCGGTGGGGCTGCGGTGGTAACGCCAAATCAGGAATCGGTGAAAGAGGTGCGCGTCACCTCTTCAAACTATTCGGCTGAACTGGGTCGCAACTCAGGTGCCCAAGTTGAAATAGTTTCGCAGAACGGCTCGAAGGATTTCCACGGCAGCGCTTTTCTCAAAGCGAATGACCCGAAGTGGAACGCGTTTAATCCTTACGGCGGGATCAATCTTCCGCGGCAACGGGTAAACAGTCGGTTCAGACAATTTGGCGGCTCGATCGGCGGTCCGCTAATTCTGCCGCGGTTTGGCGAGGGCGGCCCCTCAACCATTCGTAAACGTGCTTTCTTCTTTTTCTCTACTGAGGGCTTGCGAAATAATACGACTGATACCTTTACGGAATATGTAGAAACTCCCGAGTATCGGCAACTCATCACCACCCAACGACCGGGCAGTCTTATCGCTCGAATCTTCAACACTCCGGGTATCACTCCGCGCATCGCCGGATTAGTAACGCCCAGTTGTGCGGCGTTCGGAAATGATCCTACTCGCTGCCGAGTGGTTGGAAGCGGATTGGATCTCGGTTCGCCCACCGGCGCCACCGGCCAATACGTTAGTCTCGGCAATCCGACGGGTGGCGGCTTTGACAATATTCCCGACGTTCAACAAGCCGTGCTGGCTCTCCCGCGCAGCGAGAAGGGACAGCAATACAATCTGCGGCTTGATTTCCTGGTTGGGACAGGCCAACTCATGTTTAGTGGTTTCTCCACCGGGCGCGATGACCTCGTCGGTGATTTCGGATCCAAAGCACGTCCCTCATCCGACATTAGAAACAAGCCGCGCAATACCTCGTTAACTGCTGCCTATATTCAACCCTTGTCGGAGAATACAGTTAACGAAGCGCGCTTCAGTTTCACACGGTTCGCCAGTAATCAGGTCCAGGCTTCGTCAGAAACTAACTTCGGCATTCCACGCATCGAGGTTGAGGGCTTACCCTTTGACCGCATTCGCTTTGGCGCCGAGCGCGCTGAAACTACTCCGGCAATTTTCGCCCAAAGCACTTATGAGTTCCGCGACACGCTACGCACGAACGTGGGTAATCACGGGCTGTCTTTCGGTGGACAGATTCGCCTTGAGCATGACGACAATGATTTGAGTGGCGGCGCCCGGCCGGTCTATTCGTTCGTCGGGCTCTTCAACCTGGCGAATGAAACGCCTATCTTCGAAGCGATCAACGCCGACCCGCGCAATGGCGGACCCGCCGACGCGCAGCGCTTCTTCCGTACCGGCGACTATGCCGCCTTCATTCAGGACAACTGGAAGGTGCGGCCCAATCTGATGATTAACCTCGGGCTGCGTTATGAACTATTTACGCCGCCCACTGAAACCGCAGATCGTCTCACAAATTTCATCATCCAACCCGGAACCGCTTCAGGCGGGCGCGTGGTGACGGTCGATAAGCTTTTCGCAACAGACCGTAACAACTTTGCTCCCCGCGTCGGCTTTGCTTACAGCCCTCATTCGCGTCTGGTCCTGCGTGGGGGTTTTGGTATCAGCTACAACCGCATTCCGAACGTCCTTTTCACTAACACGCGCGGCAATCCGCCATACTTCGCCCGGTTCAACATCTGTTGCGGCACGGCTGCGACTGACTTCGGGTCACCGTTTGCGGGCGGCCTGATTCGCTTCGGCGTCGGCAGCAGCAGTTCGCCAAACAGCTTCCCTATCAATCCGGCACTAGCGCAGGGTATTGATCCGGTTACTGGTGGCGTGCGCGGAGCGCCCGTCGAAATTTACGGGGCCTTCCAGGACACGCCAAACTCGCACGTTTATGGCTATTCATTCGAAGGTCAGTATGAAATGCCCTGGAATTTAGTGGGCTCGCTCGCCTACCAGGGCAGCACGGGACGCCGCTTGATTCGGCTCGTGGATCAAACCCTCATCACCCCAATCAATGGAGCAAACTTCCAGGCAGTTTTCTTCCCGCAACCTGACGTCAACTCACGATACGACGGACTAAACGCCGGGCTCGGCAGACGGTTTGCCAACAGCTTTCAATTTGACGCCAACTATCGCTTCAGCAAGAGCCGGGACAACATTTCCTACGAGGGACCCGGCGCGGAAACCAACCAAACCAATCCGGGCGACATTGACTCCGAGTATGGCTTCTCGGATTTCGACGTCCGCCACCACTTCTCCGGGTCAGGGACCTACGAGACCAACTTCTTCCGCGGTGGAAATTCGGCAATGCGCGCAATCTTCGATGGGTTTCAGATTAACGCCATTGTGACGAAGAGCACCGGCTTTCCGTTTACACCGAAGTTTTTCTCGGATTTGCGGCAACCAAGTGGACGCTTCTTTGGACCGATTCGGCCATCAGCGTATCTTGGCGGTGCGCTTGACGACACCTCGGATGATGCATTCATTCGGGCGGGCGGGAACTTTCCCGGCGGCGGCGCCAGATACTTTACCCTGACGCCGAATGCGCAGCCCGGTATCGAACGTAATTCTTTTCGCGGCCCCGGCTATTTCAACATCGACATGAGCGTGGCGAAGAAAATAGCGATGCCCTTCGTGAATGAAGAAACGAATCTGGAACTACGCGCGAATTTCTTCAATGTCTTTAATATGGTCAACCTCGCGCCGATTCGCTTTTTTGACGCCGGCTCCATAATCACTGACCCAAACTTTGGACGTTCGTTGCGCGGCCTGTCCGGGCGGGTCGTTGAACTTCAGGCAAGGTTCAGGTTCTAGACGCGAGGCCACGCTGGTTTGAGCGGTCGTTCAAGTGGGCAGTGAAGTCAGTACCACCACGCGGTAGCGGGTGGGTTTGTTGCGCATTAAGATCGTGGAACTGCGCCACTGACCCACCCGCTACCGCGTGGTGGTACTGACCTCACATAGCTTTGCACGTGTAACTGGGTGGAGATTTAAACTGTCGAGACCGACTTTGTAGGGACCTGCGGCCATGAAGCACACTAAGTCTAGCATTACTACTCGCTTTGCTGACGTTGATGATTGCTGCCGCTTTTCCCGTGAGCCCCACCGCATCACCGCAGCGAAGACTTAACCCACGTCGGCCTTCGGATCAAAAACTCGCACAGGCCCGCGCTGAAAGAAAGATCACTGATCTTCTCGCGCGGATGACCCTCGCCGAGAAGTTGGGCCAACTCCAGCAACTCGATGGCGAAGCCAACGGAAATTTTCGACCAGAACACCTTGATCTGGTCCGCAAGGGACTGCTGGGATCCACTCTCAACGTGCGCGGCGCCGCGCGGACCAACCAACTTCAGCGAGTAGCGATGAACGAGTCGCGACTGAAGATTCCGCTCTTGTTTGGATTCGACGTAATTCATGGTTACCGCACAGTCTTTCCCATTCCACTGGGCGAAGCTGCGACCTGGGATCCGGCCGCGGTGGAGCAGAGCGCTGCGATTGCCGCGAAGGAATCGAGAGCCGCCGGGGTTCACTGGACTTTTGCGCCCATGGTTGACATTGCTCGCGACGCCCGCTGGGGGAGAATTGCCGAGGGCTCCGGAGAGGATCCGTTTCTGGGCGCGGCAATGGCCCGAGCTCGCGTCGTGGGATTTCAAGGCGTGACTACAGCGCCGGCGACAAGGTCGTGGCTTGCGCGAAGCACTGGGTGGCGTATGGCGCGGCCGAGGGCGGGCGCGACTACAACACCACCGACATCTCCGAAAGAACCCTACGCGAGGTCTACTTCCCTCCCTTCAAGGCGGCGCACGATGCGGGCGTGGGAACATTCATGAGTGCGTTTAATGATCTGAACGGTGTCCCTACCTCAGCCAACCCGTTTACGCTTACTGCGGTCCTTCGAGACGAATGGAAGTTTGATGGCATCGTGGTCAGCGACTATGAATCCGTCAAGGAGCTGATCAATCACGGACTTGCAGCCAATGAGAAAGACGCCGCCGCGGCCGGGCTTAACGCCGGCGTGGATATGGAAATGGTGAGCCGTTTGTATAACAAGCATGGTGAGGAACTGCTCAAAGATCGCAAGCTCTCCGTCGCGACAATTAATGAAGCGGTGCGACGAATCCTGCGCATCAAGTTTCGCCTTGGCCTCTTCGAGAAACCATACGCCGATGAGGCGCGCGAATCGAATTCGATTTTCACTAAGCCACATCTCGACGCAGCCCGCGCCACTGCTGCTCGTTCATTGGTGCTTCTGAAAAATGAAAACGACTTACTGCCGCTTTCGCAGTCTCTGAAGTCAATTGCCGTCGTCGGCCCTTTGGCGGATAACCAGAAAGATGTGATCGGATCGTGGACCGGCGACGGCAAACCGGAGGACGCGGTTACGCTGCTGGCCGGCATAAAGTCAAAAGTATCACCGCAGACCGTCGTGAGGTACGCCAAGGGTTCCGAGATCAACGACGACAATGCGAGTGCATTCGATGAAGCCGTTCGCATCGCTCGCGACTCCGACGTAGTAATCGTCGCCGTCGGGGAATCCGCGGAGATGAGTGGCGAGGCCGCGTCCAGGACTTCGCTGGATCTACCGGGCCGGCAGCAGGATCTCCTGAAGGCGCTGCATGCCACCGGCAAACCGATCGTCGTGGTTTTAATGAATGGCCGGCCGCTCACGATCAACTGGGCGGCCGAGACTCTTCCGGCGATACTGGAGACATGGTTCGCCGGGACGCAGGCGGGCAACGCAATTGCCGATGTTTTGTTTGGTGATGTGAACCCCGGCGGGAAGTTGCCGGTAACTTTTCCGCGCTCCGTCGGTCAAGTGCCGCTCTACTACAATCACAAAACCACCGGCCGGCCGCCCGACGCGAAGAACAAATACACTTCCAAGTATCTTGACGTGGCCTGGACACCACTTCTTCCCTTTCGGCTATGGTCTCAGCTACACAAAATTCAAATTCACGCGCCGCTCGTTGAGCGCCCAGCGTATCCGACCTGATGGTAGTCTGACCGTAACTGTGGAAGTGGAGAACACCGGCAAGCGCGTCGGCGACGAAGTTGTACAGCTCTACATTCGCGATGTTGCCGCAAGTGTTACGCGCCCCGTGAAGGAATTGAAAGGATTTCAGCGGATCACGCTCCAACCGGGCGAGCGAAGGCGAGTGCAGTTCTCACTCGGCCCGGAACACCTCGGGTTTTACAATCGGGCGATGAGGTTTGCAGTAGAGCCAGGCGAGTTTAAGGTTATGGTCGGACCAAACTCGCAGGATGTTCTCGAGACCAGGTTTGAAGTCACGATGCGCTGAAATGGCAATTACATAGATGACTCACCCAGCGTGGCGGAACGTGTGATAAAGCGCGCGGAGCGCGCGATAGCATAAAGCCCGGGGCGTGAGCCCCGGGAGCAGGGCACAAGAATTACCAAGCCCGAGTAGCGGGCGACAGATCTCAATAGCTCCATTCAGCCGAGAGTATTTCATTCTTGCGTCACGAGATTGAACATAAGAGTGATACGCGACCAGCTGTCGCCCGCTCCGCGGGCTCGAAACATTCGTTGCTTTGGATCCTGGGGCTAACGCCCCAGGCTTTATGCTGTCGCCCTCTCCGCGGGCTGGGTGAGTCAATTATATAATTACCGTTGAAATCCATGTTTCAACGGTTAGGCGCGGGAGTCTTGATCCTAACCATCCATCGACCAGAGGTAAAATCCCTTAATTAAAGGCTGATCTTGCCCGGCGCCACCGGGGGGACTTGCGCTGTCCCGGCGCGGGCAAGCAAGCTGTCATCATCTCGAACACTTTGGAATTTAAAAGCTTCAATTCACGCTCCGGTGAGACGCTCGCGGAAGTGAGTTTGACTCAGAGCCGACATCCGAATGTCTCCTCGGTATGTCCGCTATAGTGGCTGCGCGATATGTTAAGTTGCACAAATTTTGCTCACCGGTTGTTAGCACTTTGTCTGCTGCTGAGCTTTCCAACTCAAGCCGGCTTAGCACAGCCGCGCGGCTCAATAGGTCGCGTTGCCGAGCCAATCCAGGTGGTTCGCCTCAGCCAAAGCGATGATGTTTTTCTTGAAGATCTTTCGCGCCGATCGTTTCAATATTTTTGGGAGCAAGCCGATCCGCGAACAGGCCTCGTGCCCGATCGGGCGCGCATGGATCGTTCACGGTTGGCCGAGAGCCATCGCAACGTTGCCAGTATCGCCGCCACCGGCTTCGGCTTGACCGCTCTCTGCATTGCTGCCGAACGAAAATGGATCACTCCGGAAGCAGCCCGTGAGCGCACTCGTAACACGCTGCGCTTTTTTAGGCACCAGGCTCACCATGAACACGGTTGGTTTTTTCATTGGATGGACGCGGCGACCGGAGAAAGACGATGGCAGAGTGAAGTTTCGTCTATTGATACTGCCCTGTTGCTGGCAGGCATATTGACGAGCCGTCAGTATTTTCACGAGGATCCTGAAATCGTTCGCCTTGCCACTGAGATTTATCGTCGCGTCGATTTTAAATGGATGCTCGCTGGACATCCGCTCCTGCTATCGCATGGCTGGAAACCGGAGACCGGCTTTCTAAAACCACGTTGGGACACCTACAGCGAAGACTCGATCCTCTACCTGCTGGCAATCGGGTCGCCGACGCATGCGATTTCGCCAAAATCCTGGTACGCGCTTTGGCGCGATCGTTACCGCTACGAAGGCTTCTCATATTTCACATCGATCGGCGTGCCCCTTTTCATGCACCAGTATGCTCATGCCTGGGTCGACTATCGTAACCGGCGCGAAACGCGAGGCGATAGAATCGATTACTTTCAAAATTCAATAAACGCAACTCTCGCACATCGCGCTTTCTGCCTGACGCTCTCGAGAGAGTTTCCCGGATTTGAGCAAAATGTTTGGGGCATAACCGCTTCAGATAGCGCCAGGGGTTATCTGGCCTGGGGCGGCCCGCCCCGCGACCCCGCGATAGACGGCACAGTCGTTCCTTCGGCTGCCGGGGGTTCGTTAATGCTCACACCTGAAATCTCAATCGCCGCGTTAAAAACAATGCGAGAAAAATACGGTTCGCGCATCTACGGGGTCTATGGTTTCGTTGATGCTTTCAATCCAAACACCGGTTGGGTGGATAGTGATGCGATTGGCATCAATGTCGGGATCATTTTATTGAGCGCTGAAAATCTACGAACTGGGAACGTCTGGCGCTGGTTTATGCAAAATCGTGAGGTTCCCCAGGCGATGGATGCTATCGGATTACTTAAATACAACGATCGTCTTCGAGTCGCTAAACCGCCGGCGCGGAAGTCCAGAAGTTTGAACCGTTAAGCTGGTCCGTGCAACATTGGGCAAACCTTTCATCCGGCCGAGCAAAGGCGGCAGTCGGGGTGAATTTTATTTCCGCAGAGCGTATCATCGGGCGTTCAAATCGCGGACCGCAATTATCACCTGCGAAGATCCGACCGGGGACCCAAATGGACGTAAAGCGCTGGATTAAAAAACTTGGCTTCTGGGGATTCATGTTTTTTCTGGTCAAGGGACTTCTCTGGCTAACGATTCCCGCGCTCATCGCCTACCTCGCCAATTGAACTCAACCTCCTTCACCGATTTCCAAGTTTTGCTGGATCATAAGCTGAGCTCGTTCGATCATATCTCGCCCACTGTCGGCGTCAGCAGAGAATCTGCAATGATTGACTTGGGTTCTGCTGTTGATCAATCGTGGCGAAAATGTTTCAGCTAGATAACGATTTGCCTTGGGCTGGACCTCATGGTCCTATTCTGTTGACACGCCGGTAGGCCCTGCATAAAATTCCCGGAACCAGCAATTTAACAATTAACGAGGAGGGGTCAGATAGTGAAAACAACTATTCGTGTCAATCGCAAACGCCCGGAGTCGATGACCAAGCAGATCACGGACCAGCTAACCGGTCTCATTGAATCAGGGGCGATGGGTATCGGCAGTTATTTGCCGAGCGAGCGTGAGCTCGCGAACTCACTAAAGGTCGCGCGCAACGTCGTGCGTGGCAGTTATGAGAATCTAATTAAGGCCGGACGGGTGCAAAGCGAAGGTCGAAAGGGTCGCACAGTGAGAGCTGCGGGCGGCAAGAAGCGCGCCGGCGCGACCAAGAGTGGCGCCAGGACTGCGTCGAGCGCCAAAGCACGCAAGAAGTAGGTGGTGGCGAGAGCCACCTTCCCCCCTCATCTAACCCCCGGGCTCGATTCCTGACTCAGAGCTATCGCTTCCCTTCCCAGTGAGAGGATTTCGTCTCGAATTGCACGGCGCTCTGCCAGCAACCTCACGAAGAACCGTCGCCTCACAAGGAAAAACGCGAGGGCGCGCAATCCGCCCAAAAAGCTGTCAATTCCTTCGAAAAACCGGATGGCCAGGTAGCCCGCAACCGGAAGCAGAACGTCACCGCCGAGCGAAAATTTCCACCCCAACCAGAGATAACTCACGATGCCGGCTGCCAGCCACGTCAGAGGGAAGAGCAACATGGCGGATAGAATCTTGATGGTTGAAATTACGTCTTCTTCCTGCTTGGAGAATGTGGTCGCAACGTAACCTCCCAAACGGTACGCTGGGTAATGCAACAAAGCGCCCACAGTGGCTGGTCCCACCGAGCAAGAGAAAGTAGCGCAATGTGGGAAATCAGATGCCGGAAGACATCAGACGTTGATTTCGGGGGTGACAAATTATCCGGATCGACCCCGGCCTGCGCCAGACTCTTCCTCAAAACGTCTCATCCGGGCTTCAAGACTTTCGAGGCGCACCGGTGCGTGTTCACGCAAAACTGCGTAAGCCTTGACGAAGCGTTGTTGAAGCTGGAGCTCCTCGGCCAGGGTCTCTTCCCGGTTCTCGCTCGGAACCGATGAAAAGATCTTTTCCGCCCGGGCGATTGTTTGCCGTGCGTCTTCATGTTCGGCGTCAAGCATCACTTCGCGCAGTGCCGCCTCGATTTGGGTCGACAACGCCCGCACGGCAGTGCGCGGCGGGTTGCCATCCGGCTCGAGTTCGACTGGGGTCACCTCAACCGGCTTTCCAAAATAGAGCAGGACTGAACTGCGAAACTTCGTTTTCGAGGTGTAGTAAAGTCCTGCCGGTACGATCTTCAGTTCCTTAACCTCGCCTGTGGAAAGCGCGGCGAGCGCGATGCGCGCCGCGCCTGTCTTGATAGGTCGCAGCCGCGGCTCGTTGTGTGACACCCCTTCCGGACAAATTCCAATCGTGCCGCCACTGGCAAGCAGCTTGCGCGCCGCGGCGAAGGTTTCCTGATTCTTCGACACATCGCCGTCGTCGTCCTGGCGGCGATATACGGGAATCGCCTCAACTGCCTTCACAAAGAAACTCAGCACCGGCATTCTGAACAACGGCGCTTTGGCCAGAAACGAAACTCGACGCGGCGCCAGTCCCAGCAGAAAAGCGGGATCAACCAGCGCGTTTGGATGGTTCAGCACGAAGATTACCGGTGTGGTCAGCGGCACGTGTTCGATGCCGATCACCTCCGTGCGCCGAAAATAGATGCGCATGGCAAATCTGACGAGGGCAACGATGATGCGGCGGGTCATTCTGGTCTTATTCGAAGGCAGAGATTCTAATCTATTAGCGAAGGATGGGGTGAGATTTGATGGGAAACTATTAGATTGCATTGCGCGGCTCAGGCCGCAACCTAGAACCAACCCCAGAATCCATTACTCAATCGCTTCTCTGCCGCGTGAACGCGGCCAGCAACTTTGCCGAAGTTTCCTGGCAAGAAACAAGAAGTTGCTGGTTTGTTTCACAGATTACGAACTGAGCCGGAATGCGTACCAAAGGGTCAGGCGACTCATAATCTGTGCAATCGGCGTAGTCTGCGGATAGCGCCCTCTGCCGATCCTCGCTACCGCAGTTTTTGCCTACGTGCAATAATGCTCTTGCTTTCCCAAAAATTTATTAACTTTTGAGGGTATTCCATGAAACGCTTCGTCATTGCTCTGACTGTTGCTCTCCTATCGCTTACTTCCGTCGCCGCCGTTAGTGGCCAGGGACGTTTCACCATCGAAGAAATGATGAAAGTCCGGCGAGTGGCTGATCCGCGCGTGTCACCCGACGGCAAGTGGGTAGCATTCACTATCGGCGATGTGAATTTCGACGGCAACCGCGTGGTCAATCAGATTTACGTAACCTCAATCGCCGGCGGTTCAGAGATCAAGCGCCTTACCGGGGGCGACAAGTCATCCTCTTCGCCCCGCTGGTCGCCGGACGGAAAAAAGATTGCGTTCGTGACCGGCAGTCAGATTTGGGTGATGGACCACGACGGCGATGATAAAAAGCAGGTGACGACGATTTCAACCGGCGCCGGCGGACCAGTTTGGTCGCCGGACGGCAAATGGATTGCCTTCACCTCCGAGGTTTACCCCGATTGCAAAGACGACGCCTGCAATAAGCGCAAAGACGAAGCGGCCGAAGCAAGCAAAGTCAAAGCGCACATCACCGAGCGGTTGCTCTTCAAACACTGGGATGAATGGCGCGACGTAAAGCGCACGCACTTATTTGTAGTGGCGAGCACCGGTGGCGCATCCCGGGCAATTACCTCCGGGGATTTTGACTCGCCACCTTACGCTGCTGCTTCCGGCGTGGACTATGCCTTTTCACCTGACGGCAACGAGATCGCCTTCCTTCGCAATCCTGACAAAGTGGAAGCCATCTCCACGAACAGCGATATTTATGTAGTCCCCGTGAGCGGCGGAGTGCCAAGGAACATAACCATTCGCAACAAGGGTTACGACGCCAGCCCGTTCTATACACCCGACGGCAAGTCGATTCTCTATCGTTCGCAGATGACTGCGGGCTTCGAGGCGGACCGCTGGCGGCTCATGAACTACAACCGTGCAACCGGCACGAGCACCGAAATACCTCGTGCCTTTGATCAGCAGGTAGACGAGTTCGCTTTATCTCCCGACGGCAACTCGGTCTACTTTACGGCCGGCGAACGAGGCCGCCATCCAATTTTCAAAGTCGCCCTCAGTGGTGGACCAGCCGAGAAGATCATCGGGGATGTTTACGCGACCGGCTTGCAGGTGGCGACTGATGAAACCCTGGTATTTTCGAGTAGCTCCATCGCAGCTCCGGCGGAGATCTATCGCGGCAATGCCGGCAGCGTCATCCAGTTAACCAGAATCAACAAGGAGCTAATCGAACCATACAAGTTGAAGAGCGCTGAAGAGATGGAATGGACCGGAGCGTTCGGCAAGAAGATTCACGGCTTCGTGGTGAGACCGACGGACTTCGACGCCAGCAAAACCTACCCGCTCGTCGTTCTCATCCATGGCGGTCCGCAGGGAGCCTGGAACGACAGTTGGAGCTATCGTTGGAACCCGCAGATGTTTGCCAACGCCGGCTACATCGTCTTCTCACCGAATCCGCGCGGCTCGACCGGCTACGGTCAGCAATTCGTCAACGAAATCAGCGGAGACTGGGCCGGCAAAGTTTACACGGACCTGATGAACGGCGTCGCTGAGGTTGTGCGTCGTAATAAGTCGATTGACAAGAATCGGATTGGGGCGGCGGGCGCGTCTTACGGCGGTTACATGATCAATTGGATTGAAGGCCATAACAATGATCCGCGCGCCCATTTCAAAGTGCTGGTAAATCACGATGGCGTTTTCAACCTGACGAGCATGTATGGCGCAACTGAAGAACTCTGGTTTACTGATTGGGAGTTTAAGGGCCAGCCATGGACCAACAAGGCGATGTATGAACGCTGGTCGCCCCACAACTTCGTCCGAAATTTCAAGACGCCAATGCTGGTGATCCATGGTGAACTGGATTATCGCGTGCCAATCGGCGAAGGGCTCCAGGTTTTTACCGCGCTCCAGCGAATGGGCGTCCCTTCGAAGTTGCTCGTCTTTCCGGACGAAGGCCACTGGGTACTCAAGCCGCAAAATTCGCAACTATGGCATCACACGGTGCTCGGTTGGCTGGATAAGTATTTGAAGTAAACCCGAATTAGCCACAGATGAACACAGATTTGCACGGATAGTGAAGACCAATCGAAGGTTTTCAGATCTGTGGTCATCCGTGTCCATCTGTGGCCGACCCCTCTTTGCGTGAATCAACCGAAAATCAACACTCGGCCGGCGGGCTTTCCCATCATGCGCCAGCATTGGGGCAAGCTGCTCTTCATGCATTGGCGCATCGACGAGCAGTTGCTCCGGCCTCTCATTCCCGCGCAGCTCGAAATAGAATCCTTCGACGGGTCGGCATGGATCGGAATAATTCCTTTCACGATGTGGGGAATTCGCGCTTTCTTCTTACCCCCCGTACCGGGCACAAGCGCGTTTCACGAGTTGAATGTGCGCACCTACGTTAGCTTTAACGGAGTTCCTGGGGTTTGGTTTTTTTCCCTTGACGCGGCGAACCGTCTCGCGGTTTGGGGGGCGCGAAAGTTTTACAGTCTTCCTTACTTCAATGCGGATATGTCGCTACGGCAGGACGGCGCCGCAATTAACTACGCGTCAGTGCGGAGAGATAACCGCGGCGCACCTGCCTCGTTGCAAACCACTTGGACCATCGGCGATCCGCTGCCTCAATCTCAGCCCGGTTCGCTGGCCTTCTTTCTCACCGAGCGGTATTGCCTCTACAGTAACCATCACCGGGAAATTCATCGCGCGGACATTCATCACCAACCGTGGCCATTACAAGACGCCAAACTCCTTGCGTTTAATTCAACCATGATTGAATGTCACGGCCTGCCTCCGGTTAAAGGAGATCCCGTGCTTCATTACGCGGAAAGCTTGAGCGTTGATATATGGCCGCTTAAGAAAATGAAATGAAGATGAAACTGATTTCTGGAAAGTTACGGCGGCCAGAAGCCCCAGATATCTGCGATAAATCATAGAGCCAGGCTAGTCGGCCTTCTCAAGCGGCGGGACGACCGCAATGAAATCATCGGCGAACCGCGCTGCATATTGCGTCAGCAGTTCCTCAACTCGTTCAAGTTTTGGCGAACGCACGATCAAACCGGCGTGGTGGTGCTTCTTCACACGATAGACTATTTCGGCTTCGTCGAAAGCAGACGTGTCGGGGGATTCCTGCTTGGCAAGCGACAAGACAATCCCGGCATATTCTCTTCGGGCTTGTTTAAGTTTGCGAGCACGCCCTCCCTGACGGTCGGGCCTCTGCCCTGGGTCAGCCGTCTGCTCCGGGCGGCTGGCACCCGCTTCCATTCTCGCCCACTCGCGCCAGAGATTTATGCCGGTAGCGGCCTCCAACACTTCAGCGATGTATGCTCCACCTACGCGCGCGGCGATCTCCAGAAAGTAAAATTCGCCATCGACGTCGCTCTTGATAAATTCTGCGTGCGCAGCGCCTCGCTCCAGGTTCAACGCTTTGATTAACTTTCGATTGTTCGCCAGCAGTTTCTTTTCGTTGTCAGATCCGCGAACCACAGTTCGAGAAACGTAAGCGCCACCCCCATGGGCGACTTCCAACGGCGGACGTCCATAGCGATTTGCTCCAACAAATTGCACTCGACCTTCATCAACAATCGAATCAACGTGAAACACCTCGCCGGGGATAAACTGTGCGAGCAAATAGTAGGACGCCCGTTCGCGTAGATTCTCGCGCGCATTGCGCTCTTCGATTACAGCCCAAACCTCGTCCGGCCCTTCCACCTTCTTGATCCCGATTGCCGAAACATCCGAGCGGGGCTTAATAATCCATGGAGGTGGAACGCGCTGCATGAATTCGGCGACTTCCTCGCGATTGATGAGCGGAACGAATTCAGGAACCGTCACCCCCGCAGCCCCAGCGCCGATAGCCATCGCCATCTTGTCGCGGAACGTCTTGGCAGTTGAACTGCTCATGCCGGGCAAACAAAAATGTTCGCGCACGAGCGCCGCGGTCATCACGTCAAATTCTTCGAGGGCGACGATTCGGTCGGGTTTACGCGTCTGAGCCAGGAAACTCACGAGGTCGATGAACAGCGGCGGACCGGCATCGTTTGGCAACCCAAACACTTCATCAAGACTCTCCCGCGGCCAATCTTCCTTGAGCATTTTCTCTTTCGTAATCAGGATCACATTCGCACCAAGCCTTTTGCATTCGCGAATGAAGTCAACGCCTTTAAAGTAGGTCGCCAGGCAGATGATGTTTAAGGAACTTGCGGGCGAGTGGGACATAAAATTGTGGTGTGATTCAGTTTTGGCGTGACAGAAGAATATAAACCTTTTACGGATTCGCGGTCACCTGATAATGTAGGCAAGCACATCTTAACCGTCTTTCTGCGAAAACTGCCCAGTGGGCCTAACGTAACGCAAACTGTTAGTTTGCGGAACCAGCGCGGCGGACTTCCACAACCCGGAATCAGAACCGCACCGAAAACTGAACAGTTTGCGTTACAACTAAATCCTATGATCTTTCGCGGACCCTTTTCAGACGTAACTATCCCCGAGATTGCAATCACGCCGTTTGTTTTTGAAAAGGCGAAGAACCTGGGCGACAAGCCTGCGCTCATTGATGGCCTGAGCGGCAGAGTGGTCACCTATGAAGAACTCAGGGACTCGATTAAGCGAGTAGCGGCCAGTCTGCACCGGCGCGGATTCAAAAAAGGCGACGTTCTCGCAATCCTGAGCCCTAATGTTCCGGAATATGCGACTGCACTCCACGCAGTGGCTTCGCTCGGCGGAATCACCTGTACGGTGAACCCGCTATACACGGAACAGGAAATCGAACATCAACTTAAAGACTCCGGTGCGCGTTTTCTGATTACAGTTTCGCCGTGTCTCAATAAAGCAAAGGCCGCCGCGACCAACACCGGCATCGAGGAATTGTTTGTCTTTGACAAGTTTGACAATGAAGCGATAGACGCGACGGCCACTCCGTTTTCGTCACTCCTGGAAAGTGATGGAAAGTATCCGGAAGTTGAAATCAATCCCCGCGAAGATCTGGTCGCACTCCCCTACTCAAGCGGCACCACCGGACTCCCCAAAGGTGTAATGCTCACCCATCACAATCTGGTATCTAACATGTGCCAGATGGAAGGGCTGAGCTATTTCACTGAGGCAGACACGTTGATCGCCGTACTTCCGATGTTCCACATTTACGGACTGGTAGTTATCCTGAATCTCGGCCTGCGGCAAGGCGCTACGATCGTCACCCTGCCTCGTTTCGAGCTCGAGCCATTTCTGCAAACGCTTCAGAAGTTTGAAGTGACTTTGGCTCATCTGGTGCCGCCGATTGTATTGGCTCTCAGCAAACATCCGATCGTTGATAAATATCCGATACCGAAAGTGAGAACCATCTTCTGCGGCGCGGCTCCGCTCGATGAGAATCTGACGCGCGCTTGCATGGAACGGCTCGGCTGCGATATTCGGCAGGGATATGGCATGACTGAAACCAGTCCAGTCACCCATTCCTCACCCGTGGATCCAGCCCAGGTTAAATTTGGCTCAGTAGGCGTGGCCGCCCCAAATACGGAATGCCAGATTGTTCATCTGGAAACAGGAGCGCCGCTCGGTCCCAATCAGGAAGGCGAGGTCTGTGTCCGTGGTCCACAAATAATGAAGGGTTACTTGAATCGTCCCGACGCAACCGCCGCGACGATCGACGCTGAAAGTTGGCTGCATACCGGAGACATTGGCTATGCGGACGCCGATGGTCATTTCTTCATCGTCGATCGCGCGAAGGAGTTGATCAAGTATAAAGGGTTTCAGGTGCCGCCGGCGGAGTTGGAAGGCGTCTTGTTGACCCACCCGGCCATTGGCGATGCGGCCGTAATTCCCTGCCCGGATGACGAAGCCGGCGAGGTGCCAAAGGCCTTCGTCGTTCTGAAAGGCAACGCCAGCGCCGAAGAGATCATGAGCTTCGTAAACACGCGCGTGGCCCCCCACAAAAAACTTCGCAGCGTGGAGTTCATTGACCAGATTCCGAAGTCGGCGTCGGGGAAAATCCTGCGTCGCGTCCTGGTTCAAGCCGAACGTGAAAGGAAGAAAGCAAATGTCGCCTGAGATTATTTCCAGAGCAGTTAAAAATTACTTTGCCGCAATTCGAGAGATGAATCAGAACGCCTGGGTAAACACCTTCGCTGAAGATGCCGTAAGCCACGACCCCGTCGGCGCGCCGGGAATTGAGGGTCATCAGAAATTAGGTGAGTTTTTCCAATCGATCACGGCGGCGTTTAAGGAAGTGGGACTAACGGAAGATCACGTTTTCGTAGCGGGCAATCAGGCCGCGGTGAAATGGACCGGGACGGGCGTCAGCAAAAAAGGAAATAAAGTGCGCTTCGAAGGCATCGATGTCTTCACGATAAACGCGGCGGGAAAGATTCAGGCGGTGGAGGCTTACTGGAACCCGGCGGAGATGGTCGCGCAACTTTAACGCGCGAATAAAGGTGGGGTATATTCAGGGTTGATTACCACCCGCAGATCACGCTGAATAAATGGTTATGGTTCAGGATTTACAAGGAGTTAAGACGGCAATGCAATCGCCCAACGTCAAACTTTTCGGCCTTCTGCTCGCGTTCATGCTGGGATTCACGAGTCTCGCCACTGCCCAAACACCGGATTGGGAGCTGCTTCGTCCCGAGAAGGAAATGTTTGCGGTCCGGCTCCCCAAAGGCTCAACCTATGAAGAGGCGAGCAAGGTTCCATATCACAAGATGGAATTGAACACGCGTTTCTATGTTTCAAAGAAAGAAGGCGGCGGCCCGGTGTTTGCCGTCGTTTCCCTGAGCGGGATCAAAGCAAATCCGGCGGCGTATACGGAAATGCAACGAGTCAACTCTTACGTTGATGCGTTCAAGACCCTCTTCATCCCAAAGATTCGAGACAAGGTTGGACTGGCAAAACTAACTTATCTGCGCGAGAGATCTTTGCACGGAAATCCCGGACGCGAATACCGGCTCACTGTCGGAAAACTCATCGGTACAGCTCATGTCTATGCCACCAGCCGCAGGTTTTATGCGCTGGTCTACTTGAATGAAAAGAAAGATGAGGCGCTCGAGGAAGAATTTTTAAGCTCATTTGTGATTCCCGAACGACTACAGCCAGTTGATCCGCCCGCGCCGGTAGTGACAGAAAAGGTCCCGGCTCGGCCACGCGTTGGCTCTCCGGCTACCGAGGAAAGCGCGGAAGTGAGGAAACATGCCGGCGACGACCTGCCCAAGAGCAACGATGATGCGCCTGCCGAGACTGGCGCCGGCGGCGACCCGAAAGCTAAGCGGGCGCCAATCTCCGGTGGAGTGCTGAACGGTAAGGCGATGGTTCTTCCAAAACCGGACTATCCGGCCGAAGCACACGCAGCGGGTGCGGCGGGCACCGTGGTGGTGCAAGTCACGATTGATGAATCGGGAATGGTGATTTCGGCCCGTGCCATTTCGGGTCATCCGGCATTACGGCAAGCTGCGGTCAACGCTGCCAACCAGGCCAGATTTTCTCCGACGTCATTGATGGGCGAACCGGTGAAGGTTTCCGGCGTCATCACTTACAACTTTGTGAAGCAGCCGTAGCTTTGTTTTCCCGAAATGAACTAGCTACAGCTTTACCTGATCCACACGGATCAGACGAAGGCCGACCCGCTCTCCTGTCTGCGTTGATCGCCCGAAGCTGTGCGGATTTTCCTTGCGGATGATCCAGCTTGACGCATACGCATCGCCGGTCTATCTTCGCTCGAATTCATAATCCAAGCGATCTTTAATGGAAAACTAAAGAATGTCTTCTACTGTTCTATCGTCCGCCCCTGCCTGGGCTATCGCCGATTACCTCGAAGTGAGCAACGGCCATCTCGCCATCAACGGCGTAGATGCGCTTGAACTCGTGGCTGAGCACGGATCACCACTTTTCGTTTTCTCCGACCCACGAATCAGAGCCAACATAAATCGACTGCGCGCTGCGGCCGAAGCGGTCGAGCATCCGATTCGTTTCTTCTATGCCTCGAAGGCAAATTCGAACATGGCGGTGCTTGAAACAGTGCGCGCTTCGGGAATTGATTTGGAGGTGAACAGTGGTGGTGAACTTTACAAAGCTCTGCGCGTGGGATTTCGGCCCGATCAAATAATCTTCAACGGCACCAGCAAAAGCGACGCCGAGTTAGACGAAGCCGTGCGCGCCGGAATCTACGCCATTAATGTTGATTCAATTTACGAGATTGGGTTGGTCGAAGATGCCGTCAGGCGCGTAGCTGGAGAAACCGGTGGCGCATCAAAGCCGGCCCGGATTACCCTTCGTCTCGTACCCGAAATTGGGACCCGATCCCACCTGGGGCTCCAGACGGCTTTGTTAACTTCCAAGTTTGGGATCTCGTCTTCGGAAGTTCTCGAAGCGTTCCGGCGGGGCTTGCAAAATCCCGACCTGGTTCACGTTTGCGGCATTCATATTCACGTCGGCTCGCAAACACCAGACGTTGAACCTTTCGCGGAAGCTTTCCGGAGCATGTGGGAACATCTGGTGGCGATTCATCGGGAAACAGGCCACACGCTCGAACACATCAATTTGGGCGGCGGCATCCCGGTCAACTACCTGCGCGATCGATCACAAGCCGACCAGATGCCGGAACACGAGCGCGATATGTTGGGCGCCGATCTCGAACCTGCAGCAGTTTTGCGAGCAGCGTTGCGCATCGCCCGCGAGGCGGCCCGGGAAGCCAGCGCGGAGCACCTACTGGATGGCGTGGAAATTCTGCTCGAACCGGGACGCAGCGTTATCGCCGATGCGGGACTCGTGCTCACCACTGTAAACAACATCAAGGAACGGCCCGAGACTGGTGACATTTGGCTGCTCACCGACGCAGGTTACAACCTGATGCTCTCGATGAATAACTATAAGTGGTATTACCATCTCATTTCCGCCAGTAACGCAGTTGCGACTGCCGACGCGCAATATAAAGTCGCCGGGCCACTCTGCGATTCCGGGGACGTGTATTTCGATATAGAACGAGGCGGCCGCTTGCCTGACTATCGTTTCCTGCCGCCGAAAGTACAGCCCGGCGAAGTGTTGGCGCTGCTCAATAGCGGCGCCTACTCACTCGCCCAAATGTTTCACTACAACGGACGGCCGCTGCCGGCAGCGGTGATGATTCGCGCAGGCGGAAAAGTAGATTTGATCCGCCGGCGCGATACTTACGAAGACCTGGTCACTAACGACGTCTGGTGAGGCGCGGCTCTGCCGCCGCACAGTGCGGCAAGGCTCAGCCTTTCCGTGGGCAAACTCTTCAATCCTTTTCTGAGGCTGAGCCTCAGGAAAGACAAAATCACACGACGGACGGAAAGCCATAGGCTTTCCGCACTGTGCGGCGGCAAGCCGCAGGCGGACCGGAAAAAGCCATGTCAACCAATCATCATGAATTAGTCCGCGGCCTTGGACCCATCGCTGCGATCTCCATCAACGTCGGCAATATCATCGGCACCGGCATCTTTCTTAAGGCCCGGGTCATGACATGCAACGTCGGCACGCCCATGCGCGTGATCCTGGTTTGGATTGCGGCCGGTCTATTGGCTTTGGCGGGTGCGCTCACCTACGCCGAATTGACGACCATGCGCCCTCGAGCCGGCGCCGAATACGTCATTACCAAGGATGCGTATGGACGAGTGTGGGGATTTCTCAATGGCTGGTCGCAGTTCCTCATTTCACGCACCGCCTCGGCCGCAGCGCTCGCTGTCGGGTTCGCAATCTTCATGAACGATCTCACCCGCGGTGGGCTTAAGGCGGTCTACTTCACCGTTCCAATTCCCGTCTTTGGAATCGACATTCCCTTTGGTCACATTCAGGTCGTCGCCCTGATTACGCTTCTGGTCACTACCCTGATCAATTGTCTCGCAGTCGGCGCGACCGGTCACATCGCTTCCTTCGTCACCATTCTTAAGGTGATGGTGGTGCTGGGTGTTGGCATCGCCGCCTTCTATTACCAGGACGGTAGTTGGGGTCACATGGGAATGGCCAACGTCGGCGGCGCCTGCGAAGACGTGACAGTTACCAGCGGCGGCTTTGCCGGCTTTGCGGCGGCCATGCTTGGCGCGCTCTGGGCTTATGATGGCTGGAATAATGTTTCGTACATGGCCGGCGAGGTGAAGAACCCAGACCGCAATCTCCCGATAGCGTTAATCGGCAGCATGATTATCATCATCACGCTCTATGTCATTGTTAATGTGAGCTACTACTACGTAATGACTCCCACGGAAGTCGCGAGTGTTTCCGCAACTTCGTCCGTGGCAGCCGAATCCATTGGGCGGGTGCTTGGTCCTTTGGCAGTAACTTTGATGGCCGCCGTGATGCTGCTCTCATCATGGGGTTCGCTGCAAACTTCGATCCTGGGGACGGCGCGAATTCCCTATGCGATGGCTCGCGACGGCGTGTTCTTCCAGAGCCTGGCGCGCGTTTCAAAGAAGAATCGAGTTCCAGTTATCGCTCTGATTGTTCAGGGGGTGTGGGCAGGCGTGCTGGCAATTTCGGGTAAGTTTGACCAACTCACTGACCTGGCGATCTTCGCCTTCTGGTTGTTTTACGGGATGGTAACTTTTTCAGTCTTTATCTTTCGCCGGCGCGAGCCGGACGCGCCCCGCCCATATAGAACCTGGGGCTATCCCGTGGTGCCCGGATTGTTTGTGCTGGTCACCATCTATTTGATCGGATTCACGCTTTACAACGCGCCACTGCTCTCGTTTCTCGGGTTAGTTGTTATCGCGGCCGGCCTGCCCGTGTACTGGTATTTCTCGAGTAAGAATCCGGAGAGCCCAACGCCTGGCCCGGCACTTCCACCTGAAAAGCCGGGAGTCGGTCCCGATTCGATTCGCGACTAGCGGCGCACAACCTGTATTAACGGCGCGCGTCTGCCTTCGCTGGTCGCCAGCAAAGCGCGTCCGTCGAGCCGATAACCAATCGCCTCTCCCTGTTTTCGATCGCCAAGATCGATGACCGTGAGGGTTTGCTTCCAAACATCATTAAAGGCTCGACCGGAAACGGGCACTTCCAGCTCGTATCCCTGGTCATAATCGCAGAGCGCCACACGCAAGCCATCCGGCGAGATGTCGCCACCGGTTACCAACCCTCCAAATAAAACAGGCAAACTAACTTCGCCGACACGCGTCAACATCACTGTTTCACGAGTGTTCAAAGGCGCCTTCGCCTCATAGACCGCGGGATTTCCCAGGGGCACTTTAGTGACGATGTAGATGTTCCCGGTTTGCGGGTGAACCAACAAAGTCTCGGCGTCGTGCGCGCCATTTGGATAACGGAGCCGAATGATTTCCGCATTACTGGTTGCAACTGGTTTCACCCTGGTTGAGCTCGCGTCGCCAGACGCGATCAAGGGTTCCGTCACCCGATAGATTCTTATCTCGGTGCGCGTGCGGCGGTTGTCCCCGATGTCTCCAAGGTATAAATAGCTGGTCGAGGATTCGGGCCCCGGCCCCGCGGCAATATCTTCCCAGTCGCGCGCCGTCGCGCCGGTGACGCGCCAGACACCCTTGTGCATTCCCTTCCCGTCGATTGCATAGATAAACGGACCATCGCCGGAATCGTTGTGAGTCCAGTAAAGCCCCGGGGATGTGCGCGAGGAAGCGATCCCGCTGCTCTCGGTAATTTCTTTGTTCGCGAGCGCGCCCAGTCGGTTGGGCGTTCGATAAACGTCACCGTTCCGCGCCTCATCAGCACTTGCTGTGGCCTTCCGCGCCCCGCGATCTCGATTGCCCGCGTTTTCCGAAACTGCCACCTGATGGCAGGCTGTCGATAGCAGCAGCAAAGATGCGATCGCTATCACTCTGAGGGGACTTGAATTCATTTAGTTGAAATACTGCCACGAGCCGCAAGAGCTTCGCGGGCTACTTCCTTATCATCGAAGTGAACAACTTCGCGTCCGAGGATTTGGTAGTCCTCGTGGCCCTTACCGGCAATCAGGACCAGATCGTCGGTAGTCGCCTCGGATATCGCCTGGTGAATCGCTTCGCGCCGGTCCGCAATTTTGCGATAGGGCTTGCCGCTTAATTTGATGCCCACTTCCACGTCACCCAAAATCTTTTCCGGGTCTTCAGTCCTCGGATTATCGGAAGTCAGGATAACCACATCACTCAAACTTCCTGCCGCCTCGCCCATGGGCGCCCGCTTCGAACCATCGCGGTCGCCGCCGCAGCCAAACACCGTAATGATCTTTCCCTTAGTAACGTCTTTTGCAGTGCGCAGAACATTCAGCAGGGCATCGTCGCTGTGCGCATAATCAACCACGACGGCGAAATCGCCATCGTGCTCGACCCGTTCAAAACGGCCCGGGGCGCCGTTGCATTTCTCGAGGGCCCGGGTAATCACATCAAGGTCATAGCCAAGCGCTAACCCACTGGCGACCGCCGCCAGCGTATTGTAGATGTGCGGCGGACCGACCAGCGGCGAATGAAACGCGCGTTCTCCGGCGGGTGTGTGCAAGTTAAACTTCATGCCGGCGAGCGAAAACTCCGCGTCGCGCGCCGTCACGTCAGCTGCTGCGTTCACGGCATAGGTAACAACTTTCAACCCGTCTCTCCTGAGACGCTCGACAAGCTCCAATCCATAAGGATCATCAACATTAATAACCGAAACCCTTGGTTTCGTACCCAGCCTCCCATCAAATAGCCGCTGCTTTGCGTACCAATAGTTCTCCATCGTCTTGTGATAATCGAGATGGTCGCGGGTGAGATTTGAAAACACCGCCACGGCGTATTCGAGTCCATCGCAACGGTGGAAATCCATTGCTTGGGACGAAGCCTCCATCACCGCCGTTTTGCAACCAAGCTCAACCGCTTCGCGCAGCATGCGCTGCATATCCGTAGCCTCGGGCGTGGTGCGGTCGGCCTTGCGACGTTCCGGACCGAGCCGGTATTCGACTGTGCCCGTCATAGCCACAGGTTCGCCGGCGGCCTCCGGGATCGAGGCTATGAGATAGGCCGTGGTGGTTTTGCCGTTTGTGCCGGTGATGCCCACCAGTTGGATCTCGCGCGACGGATGATGTTGGACCTCCGCCGCGGCCTGGGCCATGGCGCGGCGCACGTTTTCAACCTGAAGCCATGCGCCTGCGAATTCGGAGGGTCTTTCCAGTTCTGAAATAACACCGAGCGCGCCCTGGGCCATCACCTGGGGGACAAACTTGTGCGCGTCGAATAACCCGCCACGCACGGCCACGAATAACATTCCCGGGCCCACGCGTCGGGAATCATGGGAAATGTCGGTGACGACCATATTCTCGTCGCCGGACAGTTTTCCACCGGTTACTTCCGCAATTCGTTTTAGTGTTACTGATTGCCTAGTCACAGTTGGAATTCTACGCAGCCGCTTAATGAAAGTCACATGAGGGAGAAAGTCCAAGGTCCAAAGTCCAAAATCTTCGATTCGTTACCCGACTCCGAGTTTTAGCGATGACTCTGGCACAGAAGGACTTTGGACTTTGGACTTTGGACTTTGGACCTTGGACTTTGGACTTGCCACCGATTACGATGCAGCGCTCCACGATTCTAACCGCGCCGGTGAATAATGATAACCAGAGTTTCCTTCTCCTCGATCCTAATCGCCATGCTGCTGTCTTCCTTCGGCCCCTTGAATCATCGGGCCACTGCCCCAACACCACCCGTTGTTGACTTCGATCTGCTAATCAAAAACGGTCGCATCATTGATGGCTCGGGCCGCGCCGGCTACCCTGCCGACCTTGCCATCAAAGGCGATCGCATCGTACGAATTGGAAAGATCTCCGGAGTCAACGCCACCCGCGTGATTGACGCGCGCGGCCTGGTCGTCGCTCCCGGCTTTATTGACATGCTCGGTCAGTCGGAAACATACGTGCTAATCGACCCGCGAGCAATGAGCAAGGTGATGATGGGTGTCACTACTGAGGTCACCGGCGAAGGTGAATCGATTGCCCCAGTAAATGATCGACTAATTAAAGAGCAGGAAGACTTCAACCGGCGTTACAACCTCACGGTCGACTGGCAAACGCTGGATCAATATTTCGCCCGCCTTGAGAAGCAGGGCTCGGGCGTGAACATGGCGACTTTCGTCGGCGCCACCCAGATTCGCGAATACGTTATCGGGTTCGACAATCGCGAACCGACCCCGGCAGAACTAAACAAGATGAAGGTGCTGGTGGCCGAAGCAATGAAGGATGGCGCGCTGGGTCTTTCAACTTCGCTGCAATACGTCCCGGCACGTTTCGCTAAAACAGGTGAGATTGTCGAGCTCGCGAAAGTTGCCCGCCAGTACGGCGGGATTTACGCCACCCATCAACGCAGCGAAGCCAACGCGCTCGATTCCTCCCTCGCCGAAGTTTTTCAGATCGCTCGGGAGGCGCGTATTCCGACCGAGATTTGGCATTTGAAGACTGCTTACAAGAAGAACTGGGGTCGCATGCCCGAAGTACTCGCGAAGATTCGGAGAGCGCGCGCGGAAGGGCTTGATATCACTGCCGATGTTTATCCCTACATCGCCGCCAGCACCTCGCTCACCTCGATTCTCCCGCCATGGGTGCTCGAAGGCGGCACTGAACAAATGCTCAAGCGTTTGCGCGACACACGCATCCGCCAGCAGCTGAAAAAGGAAATCCCGGCTGACTCCAAAGATTGGGAAAACATCTATCTCGGTAGCGGCGGCGCGCCCGGAGTACTGATCAGTTCCGTCGTAAATCGCGAGCTGGAACCTTTGCTGGGCAAACGCCTCTCGCAAATTGCGGTTGAGCAAAACAAGGAAGAACTTGAAGCAGCCTTTGATTTGATCGTTGCCGACAACGGTCAAACCGGCGCGATCTATTTCATGATGAACGAAGCCGATTTGCGAGCGGCGATGCGCGCCCCGTTCGTCAGCTTCTGCACTGACAGCGGCGCGCGGGCCACCGATGGACCACTCTCTCGCGCCAAGTCGCACCCGCGCGGCTGGGGCAGCTATCCGAGAATTCTTGGGAAGTATGTTCGCGAGGAAAAGCTGTTAACGCTTGAGAAAGCGATTGCCAAGATGACCGGCATGCCGGCGAAGCGTGTCGGCCTGCGCGACCGCGGCTTCCTGCGCGAAGGAATGTTTGCTGACATCGCCATCTTCGATCCGCGCCGCGTGATCGACCGGGCCACATTTGAAGTGCCGAACCAATATCCCGACGGCGTGAAGTATGTAATTGTGAATGGTCAGCTCAGCGTGGATGACGGCAAACGAACCCCAGCTCTTGCCGGCCGACCTTTGCGCGGACCGGGTTACGGGAAATAGACGCTCGCTTTTTAGTGAGTTTCGTCAGAACTTGATTGCCCGCTCCCGGGGAAGAAAGAAATCAGGGAGAGGGCTTTACGCTCCCGCAATCCCCCACCCCAACCCTCCCGCAACGGGAGAGCGATAGTGTTTCGGCCCGGGCCATTTAATTAGATTTCACCGACAACGCCTTCCGCAAAGCTGCGGCTGCCTCCTCGCGCGTCACTGATTTCTTCGGACAAAAGTTGTTGCGGCTACAACCAGACATCAGTTCGCGTCCGGATGCCAGATCAATGAACGCATAGAAAGGACTTTCGGGCGGGACATCCGCAAAGCGCTGCGTGGCAGGGGCGGGCGGATTGGTTGTTCCCATAGCTCGGACGATTACTGCGGCCAACTGCTCGCGCGCAACTTGTTCCGCAGGGCAAAATTTGTTGCGCCTGCACCCTTCGACTATGCCCAATGCGGCCACCCGATCGATAGTCGCATAAAAGGGACTAGTCGGCGGCACATCCGCGAAACGTTGGCTCGACGGCCGAGGCGGATTGGTTTCTCCCATTGCTCGCAGGATCAGGGCAGCCATCTGGTCGCGCGAAACACCTGGGTTGCCGGAGTCGCCTTTCAGACTTGTGCTCGGCCCACCTGAATCGCCGCTTGGCAGCGTTTGTCCGCGAGAGGAATTAAAAACCACATCACCATTTCGCGTATTCGCCCTTCCCGATTGGTTGTTAACACTCGAGATTTCTATCCACTCTTCATGTTTGTGTTTGACCACAGCTGATGACGAGTCGCCAGCCTTCAAGCCCCTCACCACGGTAAAGCTTCGAGAGCAAACACGGTTGGAAATGTATTTTCTCCCGGTTTGAAGATCGGTCATTACCAGGTAAGCGCAGGGTGGTCCTTTCTCACCTGGACGCACCGCAAACCAGAGGTGGCCCAAATCCTCCGACCTGCGAAAACCACAGAAGCCGCCCAACCGTTTGTCGTCGGGCGACCCGAAGATCTCAACCCAGGTGCGCGACGACGTCTGATTCTTTCCGCAGGGCGTGGAAATCGTTTGCCAGAGAGAATCAGGAATACTGGTGCGGTTCGTGACCGCCAGTTTGAATTTAGTCCATCCCGCATCGTCTGTTTCCTTATCGACGAAATTTAATTGAAGGACGAGGCTCTCAAGCTCCGCCGCACGGGAGCTCCGCGTTTGCGCAAGAGCGAAAGCCGCGGTGAGGGCAGTGATAACGATTAGGAGTGCGATGCTGGCAATTTTTTTAGTCATACCTTTACCTTTCTAAACTCCTCTAGCCGCTTGAGCATGCCGGGAACAGTTTGAATGATGTCAGTTGCTTCACTGTGCGGTGTCATTCGATGCCCTGATTCTTGGCCTTGCTGGAGTGACATTGCAATCGACTGTGAAGTTTGTTCGTTCGGATCGAATTGAACCGTTTGGCAACATTACCTCTAATTCCGACCAGCCCCGGTAAAGAGGGATCCTTGGCTTTTGACCCGGAGCGACGAGCGTGCCGCCGCGATCATAAGCGGGCGCCTCAATGAACCGGCGGCCGTTCACGGTTCTCGGTTCGCCGAGATTGATGGCTACGGAGGTCCAGGGAGTTTCATAACCATGGTCGCCCACGAAGCGATACTTCGTGTTGAAGGTTTGGTAAGCGCTGTTTTCGCCAGCCCGAATCTTGCCTCTGAAATTGACGTAGACCGGACACTGACGACCTGTTGTAGCCGTTGGATCGGCAATCAAGCTTACTGATTGGATTGGCGGGTCAGGCGTTGGCAGACGTCCCGGAGGTAGCGGCGTACGCTTGGGTGCACCCGGCGTTCGTTTGGGCGCGCCCGGCGTACGTTCCGCTTTGTAGTGAGTGGGCTGGCAACTAATGGTCACGGGCAGTTTCGTGTCGGCGTAGTGTTTATCGTATTCGACGAAACCAAGTTTTTTTCTGGTACACACGACCGAGAGCGCGGCGAAATATCCGTGCGGGGCGGTCATTTCAAATCCCTGACTCAGCACTTCACTTTTAGAGTCTCCGCGCGCGAGCCGGCGCTCAAGTTCCGCATTACACATAGCTACAGGCGGGGACTGGGTGGTTGGAGAAATATAAGGAATTGTGACCACCTGGAAACTCCATTTGGATCCATCGTCGGCCCCAATGGTTCTGAGAGTGTTGTTAACCTCGAGGTAATCATCCTTTTCGTTTGCTTTGTTTTCCCCTTGGATTCTCACGGCAGCGTACTGAAGCTTAAAGCTTGAATCACAACTTCCGCGCACCTTAACGTGAAAGTCCAGATTTCCCTGCGAGGCAACCGTGTCGTACAAGTCGTCTCTCCCCACAGCGCTGACTTTAATGACCGCAGCAGCATTCGTTTGCGAAATCGCAGCTCCAGGTTGGAGTTCGAACTTGGCGTAGACTACCGCGGCGGCGGAGACCAGCGCGAAGGCCACGACCGCGATGATCAAAAAATGATTCGATTTTGCTTCTGGTTTTTTCATTTTACTTTTCCTAGCTCCTGTTGGCTCACAAGTTGTGCCAAACTTCGTTATCAGCTTCGTTTGACTCCGGTAAAATTGAAGTTGCGTCGGCGTTCAGCTTGAAGGTGGTGGATTGGAGAGAAATATGGTTTGGGAGAATGCTCTTGGCGTTGATGACCAGCCATATATTTTTGCCGGCAGCGAGCGGTGGTAGTTTGACTTCCACAACCCGGCCGACCGGAACCCCGTCGATCTTGCGCACCGTGAGACGGAGGATGCAGAGCACCGAAACAGTGCTTCCCGTGTTCACGATGTCAACTCGTACTCGCTTGCCGTTGTCCGCCGGGAAAACAAACTCGCGGATGCGTAGGTCCGCAGCGCTCCCCGGCCAACTCGTCTCGGTACCATTCGCGCTAACGCCGCGAACCGGATCTGGTCGAGCAGCAAGAACGGCTAAGATAATGACGACCAGCAGGGCAGTTCTTGCCAAAGGAATCATTTGCTCTCTTTCACCAATCTGAAGGTTCAGTACGGTTTCAAACCGCCTCACTCCTGAAGGTCAAGAAATTTCCTCGCCCGCCACAGTTGGCAGTAATATGCTAAGCCTACTGTTTGGGTGGGAAGTCCACCTTCTAAGGTGAACCAATAGGGTCAACCAATACAGGCGTTTCCTTCTGCAAGTCCTGAACAGATTGCGAAAAAGATGGGAAGAAAAACTACCAACCGGCTAAGTGGTTGATGACAGTGCAGATTCACAAAATCTACCGGCTTGAGGAATTCGAGCTCGACCCCAATAAACGCCTGCTAAAAAGTGAGGACGGTAGGGCGCTGCACCTTTCGCACAAGCCTTTTCAGGTTCTGCTTTACTTCATCCAGAACCGCGAGCGGATCGTCACCCGGCAGGAGTTGTTGGACCAGTTTTGGGACGGCCGCGACGTGTATGACGTCACCCTGACGAAGTGCGTCGGCGCGATTCGGAAAGCGCTGGGAGACACCAAGGAAACGCCGCGGTTCATCGAGACTCGCTGGGCTGAAGGTTATCGTTACATCGGACCACTGCAAGAGATTGAAAGCCGAGCCCCTGCCGAACCGTTCGCCGAGATTCATGGACCAGGAGAAACTCTTGATCAGCCTGTGGAAGTTGCGCGGGGTGTGCATGGCAAAGGCTTACGACGAATGTTGATAGCGGTTGGTGTGACAGCCGCTCTTCTCATTGGCGCGACGCTGCTGGCGTATAGATTGCGTCCCGCACCGCCTGAGTCGATAGCCACGATCCGTTCGGTGGCGGTGCTGCCACTTAAAAACGTGCCTGATGATTCCAACTACGAGTATCTCAGCGATGGGATCACTGAGAGTCTGATCACCTCGCTATCGCAGATTGAGGATCTGAAGGTCATCTCGCACGGTTCAGTGTCGCGCTTCAAACACAAAGATGCCGATCCCAGGGAAGTTGGCCGGCAACTTGGCGTCGCTTCGATTCTGGAGGGTAGCGTCCGGCGAGCTGACGACCGCGTTCACGTCAGTGTGCGACTGGTCAGGACGCAAGACGGCACTATTCTATGGGCGGGTGAAACTTATGAGCGTTCACTCGATGATCTCTCAACCTTGCAAGACGAGATCGCCGGCCAGTTGGCCACTCGACTCCAGGCCCGGTTGCTGGGACGCCCTGAACACACCTCGACGCCGCGCCATTCACGCGACCCGACCGCTTATCAGTTGTACCTCAAAGGTCGTTTCTTTTGGACTAAGCGCACGCAGGATGGAATTGCGAAGTCGATCGACTTTTTCAATCAGGCGATTGCTCGCGATCAAAAATATGCCATGGCTTACGGGGCGCTGGCGGAGTCTTACGTCTTGCAAAGTCTCTGGGGCAACACGCCGAGCCGCGAGTCAAACGCAAAAGCCAGAGATGCAGCGGAGAAGGCCATGGTGTTGGATGTGACTTTGGCTGGACCACACGTCGCCCTCGCATTAATAAAGGAGCAACACGACTGGGACTGGATTGGCGCCGAACGCGAATTCCGCGAAGCGCTCAAACTGAATCCGAATTACGCCACGGCGCATCAATGGTACGGAGAATTTCTGGTCTTCATGGGGCGCACTGAGGAAAGCGTGAAAGCTCTGCGGCGGGCGAAGGAACTCGACCCGCTTTCGCCCATCATCAATACGCAGGTGGGCTATCCATACTACTGCGCGAGGCAGTATGACGAGGCGATTGTCGAGTTTAAGAAGGCCCTTGAGCTTGAGCCAACCTTTGCTCCGGCACTGAACTATCTGGCTCGTTCATACCAGGCCAAGGGAATGGACGATGAAGCCATGGCCACATTTTATAAGGCCGTGGAGCATTCAGGCGGCAGCCCGGTAATGCGAGCGCGGCTCGGCTGGGCTTATGCAAAAATTGGCAAGACCGCGGAAGCGAGACGCATTCTGCGCGAGCTGGAAGAGGAAGCAAAGACACGTTACGTGGCGCCATGTCTCATTGCCGCGCTTTACGTCGGGTTAGGAGAAAACGAGCAGGCCTTCGTCTGGTTGGAAAAAGCTTTTCAGGAACGAGATGTTTTGCTGATGACCCTCAACATCGAGTCGCATCTGGATCCGCTACGCTCGGATCGTCGGTTCCAGGATTTGGTGCGTCGCGTTGGATTGCCTGTTTAAGTGATGCTCGACCGTGACGCTGAAAGCGTTACTCGAGGGAGGGAGATGGTGCGAAGCATAGCGGGCGGGCCACGCCCCCTACGGCGCGGAGGAAGTAGTCAGGGCGGAGCACGACGCAGCCCGCCTTGGGTGCAAGACGTAAGTCCCGATGTGATCGAGAAGCGAGCGCCAAAGGCGCGGAAGAAGGTAGCCAGGGGTAAGCGCGTTTCGCGCGCCACCCCTGGACATAGCCCCCCTAAATCCTTTTCGCCCCAACGGGGCGAACGCGAGGTGAACAAAGAGGAACGCCGACCCATTGAGGGTCGGCGAAGTATTGTTTGAGAACCTGATCCAGGGGCGTCGCGCGAAACGCGCTTGCCCCTGGCTACCTTGTTTCGCGCCTTCAGCGCTTCGACTCGACGCGCTCCGTCAGGATACGCTCCGTCAGGAGCGTGATATTTAGAACACCCAAGACAACCCTGGCGACGAGCCCTACTGCCACTCATTTTCAATCCATGCAAAAGTGGGATCGAGATCAAAGTCCTCAGCAGTCTTGATCAGTTGCGGAATTGCTTTCCAATCATCGAGCGGAGTGGGACGCGCCAAAGGCGGATTGAGTCGAAAGTATCGCGGTGCGACGAGCCGCTCGCTCATCATGGCGTCGGCTTCAACTACCCCATCCATCAGAATATTCATGATCGGAGTGGATGGCGTTCGAAACGGATTCAGCATCCACTGAACCACTCCCCAGCCCTCCGTGTCGTAATTGATGATCGAAGGACTAAGCCCGGTGCCGAGCGATAGGACTGAGATGTCATTCAAGGTTGGACGCGGCTCTGCATGGCCGAGGGCATAGGCGATCGCCGCCGTGCTCGGATTGTTAGCCACCACTCCGCCGTCGATGTAACCATTGTGCGATGGGAACACTGTAGGCGCGGCCGCGCTGCGCAGCGCCACGTCAACTACACACTGGTCGAGATGATGCGAGTCGGGATAATTATGAAAGAAGACGGGGCTCCAGTCGTTAACATCAGCGTCGTCAAGCTTGAACGAAGGCGCAAGGAATCTGTGTTTCAGGTCTCCCAGCCGAGGGTTGTCGGGAAAATGTGATTCCAGCAGTTCTTTGAAATGCGCGTTGTTATACTTGGGCCGAAAAATCGGCAGCCGCGAAGGGGAAAAAGCATACTTCAGATTTTCGATCGAGTAGAAATCGACGAGCGTATCAGCCGACCGGCCAGAGGCAAGGGTTAACGCTACGACAGAACCTGTGGAGGTGCCGGCAAAGAGATCCGTGCGATCGAGTAAGTTTGGAAACTGATCTGACAAACGCTTGACGAGGGTGGCCATCAACGATCCGCGGACCCCGCCGCCGTCGAAGGTCATGATTTTATAGGATGACATGTGGCGGGTAGTTTACCGATTCAAACGACGATCAGCCAGACCTCGCTTCGCAGCGTAAACATCACGCTAAACTCCAACCGAACACCGGGACCCAGCCCGCATTCGGATTGAACTCTGCGTGGGGCGGGATTTAGTCTACTTCACTCGGACGAACGGCATGTCGCGCATTCGTGGAGCGCCCACATGCATGCCATTGACCTTTCCCTGCTTATCTCGTGTGAACCAGACCACGAATCCTGGCACCTGAAAATGATCCTTATAGAGAGGCTGCGCCGCTAAACTCATGGCCGGTCGTTGTTTGATGAATGCCTTGTCACCGTCGACTGCGAAAGTGGCGGTTGCCCCAGCCTCTTCGCTAAACCAAACTCCCTTGAATGATCCCAGGTCCTCAGGCGTAGGCTTCCACTCCTGCTCGAGAACGAAGCGTCTGATTTCACCATCGGAATCGACGGTCTCAGCAGAGATCGGCTTTCCGTCCTTATCTAAGGTAAATTTCAATTGGTTGCCGCCGGCAGTAAACTGTCCGCCGCCCAAGGGCACGAGCCGCGCGCCGCTCCAGCGCGCCACGTCGTTTTCGATAACGAAACGTGCGGGAGCATGCGTCTTTTCACTCCTCCAGATACCGACAAATTTCTTCAGTTCATCCTCTGAAACTTTGGCGGGTTCGGTCCTGGCAGTTTCGGGATATGGTCCGAAAATCTCATCAGTTATGCTCGCGGCGATTCCTCCCGCAAACGGTGAAGTGCCGTTACACATGACACCGATTGAGATCTTGTGGTCAGGGTAACGCGCCAGAAAAGTTTGATAGCCGGCCGTCGCGCCGCCATGCGAAACATCCTTCAGCCCCTTGTAAGTCCCGACAGTGAGCCCGAGCGCATACGCTATCTTCCGTCCATCATTCAACACTCCTCGAGTCTCGAGCGCATTAACCAGAGGCGCACCGAGCGAATTCGAGTCAAGCATCGCATTCCATTTCATCCAATCGGCGACTGTCGTGAGCATTCCGCCGTTTCCATAGACATTCATGAAAGGCATATTGTGTTTCCAGGGACCGGTGCCTTGCCGCGCATACGCCTGCGCGCGGCCTGGAACTACTCGCTGGTAGTCGTCTCTCCACGAACTGTTCTTCATCCCGAGCGGTTTGAATAACCGCTCCTCGACGAAGGCCGGAAACTTCTGTTTCGAAACCCGCTCGACGATTATCGCCGCCAGATTGTATCCGCTGTTTGAATAAGAGAATTCCGCGCCCGGCGTGAAGTCTGTGCGCGCTGATGAATGATCAGGTCAAAGGCGAGATCCTGAGAAATGACTCGATCGCCGCGGCCGACGCCGGTCAAACTCAAAACTGTGCCCCAGTCGCGCAGGCCGGAAGTGTGATTCAAAAGATGACGGATCGTCAGCGGCGCACCGTAATCGGGAAGTTCGGGAATGTATTTCCTGACTGGATCGTCGAGGCTGAGCTTTCCGTCCTGCTGAAGCAGTACGACCGCAGCGGCGGTGAACTGTTTCGCAACTGAGCCTGACTCAAAAATTGTTTGCGGCGTGTTCGGGACGTTGTGTTCAAGATCGGCGAGACCGAATGCCTTTTCAAACACCAGCTCTCCATTAAGTGACACCGCCGCGGCACAACCAGGCGCCGGTGCGACATACGCCCTGGTATATTTCTCGAACGCTCGTTCACTGCCGGCGACAGTTTTCTCTTTGTTGGGAACGTCTTTGTTGGAAACCTGAGCCCAGGTTGCAGTTGAAAGAAACGCAACCACAGCGAAAACGAGTAAGAAGGTTTTTCTAGTCATAGGGTTTTCCTCACTACCTATACAGACTCATGAAGGAAGTAATGCATTAACAAAATCTACTTGATTGTTACGGCATTGAGTATTTCCCGGTTTTATTTGGTCCGCGCCTCTGCCGCCGCACAGTGCGGTAAGGCTTGCCTTACCGCGGTGACTATCTTGAAAAAGACTAGAGATGGGTAACCTAATCGGAAAGCCAGAGGCTTTCCGCCCTGTGCGGCGGCTGAGCCACAGTTCGTTCACTTCAGGTGAGATAACCAAAATCAGCAAACGCGCGCCACCACATGAAGTCAGAACCGCGAGCGGTAGTCGCGACGAGTCGAAGCGACGAAGGCGCGGGATGTTCCGGAGTACAGACCCTAATCTGGCCCACGGCTACTTCGCGCCATCCGCGAACGAATACAACGCGCCTCGCGTGCGGATAATCAGACTGGTGCCGGCGATTGCCGGGGTGGCCCAGCACTCTTCGTCAAGGTCGTTCGTTGCCAGGATTTCCCATTGCGCGCCCGCTTTCAGCACCGTCACCTTGCAACTCCCACTTACCATAAAGATCTTTCCATCGGCCGCCACCGGCGATGCGTAGTATTCCTCGAGCGCCTCAGGCGTGCGGCCCATCTTGAAAACCTCGCCAGTCGCGGGATTCAAACTCGTGACTATGCCTCCTTCTTTCATTAAGTACATCACATCACGATAGACGAGGGGCGCGGGAATATTCGGATAGGATTTCTTCAGAGTCCAGACAACACTCGTCGGCGTGAGATCACCGCGGCCACCGCTCCCACCGATGTCTCCCAGGCGGATAGCGGTAATCCCATGTCCCGAGTTGCTCGTGCCGTCGCGAATGGAGTCGTACTCCGCTCGATCGATATAGCCATCCCCATTGGCATCGAGCCAGCCGAAGTGTTCCTCAAACGGGTCACCCTTCATCTCCTTATTCTGGATTCGTTTATCGTTGTCCTTATCGTGTTTCTTCAGGCTGTCTTCGTAGGAAGGTAAGAACGGTTCATCGCCGCCTTCGCCGTTTACATAAACCATGTCGCCTTTAAGCGCGGGCACGCCCTTAGGATATGTTCCTACTTTCATCACCCACCACAATCGCACTCCTTTATCGAGCGAATAGGCATCCAGTGTTTTTGAACCCAGCACCACGACCTGTGCCGGCGCGTTTTTGGGCGTGTAGACAACCGGAGTGGACCAGGCTTCGTAATTCGCACGGTCTTTCTTCCAAAGCATCTTTCCGTTTCGCGCATCAACGGCAAGGAGGAATGAGTTCGCACTTTGGTCGGCCACCAACACGAGGGTGTTTCCCGCGAGCACTGGCGAGCCAGACATACCGTAGAAACTCCTGAATGGTCCTAACGGCAGACGCCAACGCTCGCGCCCGTCTGGGTCATAACTGATCAGGCCTAACTCGGCAAAAAAGACGAAGATGTTTTTCCCGTCGCTCACCGGAGTTGGTGAGGCTGCATCGTTCGCCTTGTAGATGGGCATGTGACGCGCGCGGACAACGTCACGCCGCCACAACATCTTTCCGGTTTTCCGATCGAGGGCGAGGGTAACGAGTTTGTCGCCTTCGCTCGCCGACAAGAAAACGCGATCAGCCGTGACCACCGGCGATGATCTTCCAAACGGTACCGATGCTTTCCAGGCGAGATTCTTCGTAGCGCCAAACTGCGTCGGCAACGAGGCGCCCTCCGCTACGCCTGTGCCATTAGGCCCGCGGAATTGCAGCCAGTCGTTTGTGGCGGGGGTGGCCTTGCCGGAGATCGCCGACGAAGCGGCGGGCGGCGATGTGGAACGTTTCGAATTCTGGGCGCCATTCTGGGCGCTATTCTGGGCGCTATTCTGGGCGCTAGCCGGGAAGGCGGCAAACAGAACCGCCAAGGCGACGCACGAGCAGAATTTTGCGACTTCACTTGCTGTCTTCGATCGGAGGTTTGCGATTCGGGTTGCTGTGTTTCGTTCTGATAATTTGGGGGGGTGCATTTCTATGGCCTCACATGGGAATATTCGCCTCGCAGCGGAAATGTTAACTGACGGCATAGCGGCATGCAGCGGATTGCCGATCACCGATTGCTGGTCACTGATTACTGATTGCTTGTGCTTGGCAGTTTACCTCGCTTTGCAAGACCGTGAACAGATCCCAAGCCACCCGTGATTAAAATCGTACGACCGTCACGTTAGTGAGCCAATATCCGCAAACGCGCCATCACATGAAGTCAGAACCGGGAGCAGTAGCGACCGGGTCCCCTGCCGGGCAGCCCGGCTGGGGTGGTGGTTGCGACCGGGTAATATTCCCCCAACTCGACATTGGGCTAGCGATTACCCGGTCGCTACGGCTCCCGGTTCCGAATTCTTCGACCCACACTGTTAATACATTCCTTTGACCCGAGCGCCGAAGGCGCGGCAGAAGGTAGCCAGGGCGGGGAGCGCCGCAGCCCGCGTGGGGTGCGAGAGACAAGTCCCGATGCATCGGGACGCCACCCCTGGATCACCGCCCCCCTTCAAGTCTTTTCGCCCCAACGGGGCGAATCGACGTGAAAAAAATGAACGCCGACCCATCGAGGTTCGGCGAAGATTTGTTGATGACTTGATCCAGGGCGATACCGCAGGGGCGAATGCAGCCGACGACAGCCGGGACCACCCACCCCAGCAGCGCATCTCTGCCCGGAGTGGAACCCTTCATGCTTCCGTCCGCTTCGCGTACTCGAGTACCGAAGAGCCTACTTTGCTGCAAGAGGGCTGAGTTGTGTTGAGATGATGACCCAACGGTCTCCTACTTTTCTTAACACGGTAGTAGCCCGGTAAGTGCCGCTCATGTCTTGCCCTTTAAGGCTGGCTTTGACCGTGGCCTGCGAGGTTACGATTGCGGTGTCGTTACCGAATGTCCGCCATGTTCTTCCCTCGGCGACGACCGACTCGTATTTCAAGTCGCCGGAACGCATCGCCCCGACCGCTTGTTCTTTAGTAAGGGTTGAGCCGTCGGGTCCGACACGAAGGTATTCAGCTGCAAAGAAAGGATCAACTGCATCCGCAGAGTTCTTCTTCAGCGCCGCGAAGTAGTCGTCCATGAATTGGTTCAATGTTTTGTCGTCAGGTGGACTGGATGGACTCACGACGAGGTCCGTCAGTTGAGACGAGACGACTTGCCAGCGTCCGCCGTTTTTGACCAGCACAACCATTGCCTGTGAATTAACCGGTTGTTCTCCGGCTCGGGTGACTGTCTTGCCCTTCACGTGATAATTCGCCACCGCCGTGTTTCCGTATTGCCGAACCTTCAACGCGTCAAACACCAGCGATTGGTATCTAAGATCGCCCGATTTGATTGCATTGAGTCGTTGGGCTTTGGTCGTGCTGCTGCCATCGGCGAGACCGATCACGTAATCGTCGGCATAGATGCGCCCTGCCGTGTCAACGTCGTTGCGGCTCAAAGCGTTCATTAAGTCAGTTAGTGTTTTTCTGATAACCTGCTCGTCATTCGCTTGACCGAAACTAAAACTGGAAGCGGCGAGGAGCATCGCCGCAATCAAAATTGTGCGTTTCATTTTGGATTTCCTTTCAAAGGGCCGGAGAGAATCGCCAGGAAGATTTGGAAAGACCCGCTGCTTGTACAGGAAGTTCCCCATACACGTCAATGGCTCGTCAATGGCTCGTTAAATGGCCCATCAATAGTTCGAGCAGGAATCCCGACCGTGAGCCAGCGATCAGCCAGGCTCTGCTCACCGCCCACCGTTTCATTGACACGCTCCAAACTGAGGGTTCAAGATGCACCAACCTCGCGCGCCAACCAGCCTAAGAAAACAAAGGAGAGACATCATGCCTTCTATCTCAGGATCTTTTTCGGGAAAAGTCACTCAACAGTTTGGACTACCGCTGAATGACCAGTCCAACCACCTACTCGCTATTGCCGAGGTTAACGGTACGCAGCGCTCGCCTGATCCGTTGTGGGACAACTCAAAGATTAGTTATTGGGGCAGTAACGACTTGATCAATGGCGAGGGCCGGCAATCCGGTTACTTCAACAACGTGCATCCTGACGGTGGCAGAGACTTTGGAACATTTGAGGGCAAAGTCTCCACGGCAGATGGCACGATTACCGTCGAAGGCACTTTCAAATTCACCGGCGGGGATGGTCAGTATAGCGGCATCACTGGCGATGGCACGTTCAAGACCGTGACAAAATTGGAGACTGAGGTCGAGGCCACCTGGAACGGCGCCTACGAACTGGCCAAAGCGCAGGCTGGCTGATCGAGCAGACTCTCTTTTACTGGAACCGCGGGCGGCGCGCACCCGCATCTGGATTACTGCCGCGCGGAGCGCGTCGAGTCACAGCGCCAACGGCGCGGAAGAAAGTAGCCAGGGGTAAGCGCGCAGCGCGCCACCCCTGGATCAACCCCCTAAAATCCCTTTCGCCAGCGGAGCGAACAGACGTAATCAAAACAGGAACGCCGACCCATCGAGGGTCGGCGAAGTGCTGTCTGAGGGCCTGATCCAGGGGCGTCGTCCCGATTTGATCGGGACTTGCCCCTGGCTATTTTATTCCGTCCCGACAAGTCGGGACTTCCACTCAACGCGCCCCCGCGCACCTCAAACCCCACGGCTGCGGCTGCGCCGCCGCACAGTCCGGTAAGGCTCCGCCTTACCGTTGCCGACTGATTACGATTTCTTTTCTGAGGCTCAGCCTCAGAAAAATTCCAGGTGGTGCCTGACTGAAAGCCATAGGCTTTCCGCACTGTGCGGCGGCAAAGCCGCACCCTCACTCAGTTCAGGCGCTAACCAACATCCTCAAGCCCGCTGCACATGAAGTCAGTACCGCGAGCGGTAGCGACCGGGTAGGTCGTACCTTGAATTAACTGGGTGATCTGCGGCTCGCCGCCGCACAGTGCGGTAAGGCTTGCCTTACCGTGAACATATGAAATTACTCAATTTCGTGACGAATTTGAGTAGAGACACGCCCATCCTCCCTCAGAGTTCAGTGACATGAAAAGCAAAACACTTTCGCCAGGCGCCTCCAGGTGCCGGCGCAAATTTCTACATTTCTTCCCGGGTGGATTTCGTGACGAGACCTACCTTTCCTGGGAACGCGAATACAAAGTCGAGACGCACGAGCGCTGGCGGCAGGCGCTCTCGCGCGCTGAGTTTCGCCGGCTGCTGCGACAAAAAGCGTTTGGCGAAATCGCTGCCCGCGCAGTGCGCGTCGAACAACAGTCGCGCCACAGTATGATCTTCTCATTCGAAAAAATGGCCCTGCGTGATGCCGTCAAGTCGGAGGAAGGCGCGCGCGCTTTTGCTGAAGGTCTCTTCCGGTTTCTGCATGGCCCGGAGACATTGGAAGGCCGGTTTGAAAGCTGGGTTAAGGTTGTTTCCGAATTGCCGCGCAAACAGACTCGGGTGCTGACGTGGCCCCTCGTGACGGTCTTCGGCTTTATCGCGCAGCCGGAGCTTCACATGTTTCTCAAGCCGACCGTCACGCGCAGTGCCGCGCGCGAATATGGTTTCGATTTCCGCTATCACTCGCGGCCGTCCTGGGAGACCTATGCGAGCCTGCTGGAGTTTGCCGAAGTAGTCCGTCGCGATCAGCGCGATCTGCGTGCCCGCGACATGATCGACATCCAATCGTTTCTCTGGGTGCAGGGTTCGGACGAGTACAGCGAATGACCTGGTCGTCAGAACCCACACAACGATCCCGACCCGAGCGCCGAAGCGGTCTTGTCAGAACCGCCTGCTGTCCTTCTCCTTTGAAGAGGGTAGGGAGAGGGTGCGAAGCATAGCGCGCGGGCCAACGCCGAAGGCGTTACATAAAGTAGCCAGGGCGGGGAGCGCCGCAGCCCGCGTGGGGTGCGAGAGGTAAGTTCCGATGTCATCGAGACGCGAGCGCCGTAGGCGCGGAAGAAAGTAGCCAGGGGTAAGCGCGCTTCGCGCGCCACCCCTGGATCACCGCCCCTCAATTCCTTTTAGCCCCAGCGGGGCGAAACAGAAGTGAACAAAGAAGAACGCCGACCCATCGAGGGTCGGCGAACTTGATTGGGGAGACTTACTCCAGGGGCGTCGCGCGAAACGCGCTTGCCCCTGGCTACCTTATTCCGCGCCTTCAGCGCGTCGACTGGTCTCCCCTGCCGTAGCCGCACAACAAGCTCAGGCGCAGGTTCAAAACCATCGCTAGGCACTCTGATCGAGAAACCGTACCAGCGCGAGATTGAGTTACTCAACACAGCAACGGTCAATTGGCCACACGATCCAGATAGAGCACGGCATCAATCAAGTCCTTGCGTACTCGAATGGCTTTGACGTTCGGAGTATTAGCCGATCCTGTTGGAGGCGTAATCAGGAGAAAGTCGGGACCCTCGAAAATAATCTCTAACGCTATCTTTCGATCATCGGACAACACCAGTCCACCAACCTTTGCGGCATCTACTTGTTCAGGCTTAATAACCAACACGACGCTCTGCGTTTGGCCGCCGGAAAAAGCCGACGAGATTTGCGGGTAAGACAAGTACCTGGAATACATGATCAAAGGCCGCGAGCGAACATCATCAAGAAAATACATAACATAAAGATCGGATCGGAGATCGGGGGTCAGGCTTGCGATTTTGCGATTCTCCAGGAACGCAACCGGAGAACTTCAGGAACTAAGCGCCGTCGTTTGCCGAATCGGCGGCGGGTTGAGAAAATCGCAAAATCGCAAGCCTGACCCCGACTTATCCATGATTGACCCGTCTCCAGGGTCGGACATGAGGTCAGTACCACCACGCGGTAGCGGGTGGGTGGACCGATTGCGGAATTATGATCTTTGACTTTGGATGGTCCTTAGCCAGAAGCAATCAGCAACGTACCCCATCCATCAGAATATTCATGATAGGAGTGGATGGCGGCGCGAAACGGATTCAGCATCCACTGAACCCGTCTTAAAGGTCGGACATGAGGTCAGTACCACCACGCGGTAGCGGGTGGGTGGACCGATTGCGGAATTATGATCTTTGACTTTGGATGGTCCTTAGCCAGAAGCAATCAGTAACCCGAATTCATCAATCCTCAATCTCCAAGACCCACCCGCTACCGCGTGGTGGTACTGACCTCATACCCCATGTTGGACTTTCCCACTTTGGACTTTGGAATTTGGACTTTGAGGCCTTCGGCCATTTGGTTCCTGCCGGCGACTCGCGAGTCGGCTCCGAGTAGGGATTCTGGTTGACTCTGAAATGAGCTTGATATAAATACATGGCCCAACAATCATAAGGGTGGGCTCTACTTCCAATCCGTATCAGCGGAGGCGATCGATGACCTCCCTAAAAGTGATCCCTAAACCCTCTGTTGTTCCAGACAAACGTCTACTCCCAAAGCAACTTTGGACACAATGAGCGAACTTCGAACCCTGTACCCCGAGATTGAGCCTTTCGACACTGGACGTTTGAAAGTCTCCCCCGTTCATGAACTCTATTACGAACAGTGTGGAAATCCTCAGGGGCAGCCAGTCATTTTTCTCCACGGTGGACCAGGCGCGGGTCTGGTTCCTGACTATCGACGCTTCTTCGAAGGGGCGGCCTACCGCGTAATTCTTTTTGATCAGCGTGGCTCGGGCAAGAGCACTCCTCACGCCTCTCTCGAAGACAACACTACCTGGCATCTCGTTGCCGACATTGAGCAACTGCGCGCGCACCTTGGGATAGAGCAGTGGCTGGTGTTTGGCGGCTCATGGGGCAGCACCCTCGCGTTAGCTTACGCCGAAACTCATCCCGAAAGAGTGACCGGTCTGGTGCTGCGTGGGATCTTTCTCGGCCGGGAAAATGAGACGCGATGGTTTTATGAAGATAGTCAGGGCGCGAGCGCGATCTTCCCGGAGGGTTGGGAAGTTTTTGTGCGACTCGTGCCTGAAGATGAACGCCACGACATGATTCGCGCTTACTACCGACTCTTAACCGATGAGAACGCATCAGTGCGGGCAGAAGCCGCTGAGGCGTGGTCCATCTGGGAATCGAGTGCGCTGAAACTAATCCCGGATCAGAAGTTGATCGACGAGTTTAGTGAACCGGAAACCGCGATCGCCCTCGCGCGAATCGAGTGTCACTACTTCATGAATAATTGTTTCTTCGAGACTGACAACTATTTGATTGAACACGTCGACAGGATTCGAAACATTCCGGGAGTGATTGTGCAGGGTCGTTACGACATTATCTGTCCGATGACGAATGCCTGGGATCTGCATCGCGCCTGGCCGGAAGCGCGACTAGAGATCATTCCCGACGCTGGTCATGCTTCGCTCGAGCCTGGCATCGTCGATGCACTGGTGAGAGCGACGGATAGTTTTCGCTTGGGCATCAGAGCCTAGCATCGTGCGGACCCACCCGCTACCGCGTGGTGGTACTGACCTCATCGCTCGCGCTGACTCAATGCACCGCCTGACTCACCGCATAAAGGCCTAGACTCCTTACACATCAGCCCTTAAACCACCGGGTCGCTCAACTACGTCACTCAATGTGGCTATGAGGTCAGTACCACCACGCGGTAGCGGGTGGGTCGACTCGTAGTTTCGATACAAGAGAGTCGGTACGAGCTTGCCGGAGCTGTCATCCCATTGCGCTTTGACGAGTCTTCGGGTGGCCTGCAGGATTATCGGCGCTCATGTGGAATGACACCGATACTCCGCTTGCCTACTTCATTTCGTTCCGCACCTATGGCACATGGTTACATGGTGACAAACGCGGTTCGATAGATCGCTTTCATAATCGTTTCCGCTCACCCTACGCTACCGCCAAATGAAAAGTGGCTGGCACACAATCATGAGCTTCTCAAAGCCCAGCCTTTGATCTTGAACGCGAGGCACCGAAAAGCTGTCGAAGCGGCCATTCGCGAGACGTGCACAATTCGGAAGTGGTTTCTACAGGCACTCAACGTGCGCACTAACCACGTCCATACAGTGGTGTCGGCAAGCCAAAAGAAACCGGCTCAAGTTTTAGGGGCGTTCAAAGCAAACGCGACGAGACGATTGAGAGAGAGCGGCCTTTGGAGGCACACCTTTAGTCCGTGGGCGGATGAAGGTAGCAAGAAAAGGTTGTGGAATGAGCAAAGCGTCGCGCGAGCGATTGACTATGTGATGAACGGCCAGGGAGATGACTTGGCGGATTTTGATGAGTAGTCGCAACCCATTCGCCACAGGACTCATCGGGATACAGGCGTAAACCACGGCGCTCTTAGGCAAGGTGACCCACCCGCTACCGCGTGGTGGTACTGACCTCATACGAGTACCGTCATCGCTCTGGGCCATAACTAAATCTCCCCTCACCTTTCAATCGATTAGCGCGAGTTCGGTCGGCATCGATTCATTCGTCGTTTCAAACATTAGATTGACGATATCTGGTCGTAGTGTTAAGACCATTCGATCAGAATGAGTCCAAAATAGTTCCCCTGGAGAATTGTTATGAAGAATGTTTTGTCTATCCTATTGACCGCTGCGTCAATGTTGTTCGTGGCATGCGGAGCCCCGGCCACTAACACGGTAGCAAATAACGCAAACGCATATACGACCAAACCGGTTGCGACCGCACCAACAGTCGACGCGTTGATGGCCCTCGATAGACAGGCCAATGAAGCTTATGCAAAAGGCGATGCGAAGTTTTTTGAGGAAATGCTAAGCGACAAGTTCGTCATTCTGAGCGGCGGCCAGCGGATGGACAAGGCCACAACCGTGGGGATGATCTCCGGCGTCAAGTGCGACATCAAGTCGATGGACCTGACCGAGCCCGCGATGTCGATGATTGACGCGGACACGTATGCTCTCAGTTACAAGGCTAGCTGGAACGGCACCTGCAACGGGCCGGACGGCAAGCCGGTGAAGATGCCGAGCCCGGTCCGTTCGGCCAGCATCTGGGTCCGCAGCGGCGCCAAATGGCAGTCAGTTTTCCACGGTGAGAATTTGATCGTCGATCCGAAAGCTCCGCCGCCACCCCCGCCTGCGCCGCCTGCGCCGCCCGCACCGGTAGCTAAAAAGGAAGAGCCGAAGCAGGACGACAAGGCTGCGGCTAATTCAAATTCGGCTTCCAGCCCGGCTGCTACGGCCAGGGCCACACCGGGCGCCAACACCGACGCTCTCGTCAAGGTCGAACTCGCCTTATGGGAGGCATGGAAGGAACACGACGCGAAAAAGCTCGACGCTTTGATGACCAGGGACGTTTCCTTTGTAAATATTTTCGGCACGTATCTCGGAACAAAAGCCGACGCGTTGAAGGACTGGACCGGGAACGGTTGCGACATCAAAAGCGTCGGCGTTACCGATGGTTTCGCCACGGCTCTCTCGCCGACAGTCGAGATGCTGACGCGCAAAGGGACCGCCGACGGCACTTGCGGCGGTCAGAATGTCGGAGGGATTCCTATCTGGGGCGTGTCAATTTTTGTTAAGGACGGCGACACGTGGAAGTTCGCCTTTGGAATGAATTTGGCGGCTATGTAAATCTGTCGGAAACCTCAGAAGAGAGTCCGAAACCCATGACTGAATATCTAGCTCCAGGCGTATACATTGAGGAAGTTCCCTTCAAGAGTCATCCCATCCCAGGAGTGCCCACTTCCACTGCGGCCTTCATAGACATTTTTGAGCAAGGACCAATTGGTAAGGCAGTGAAGATAGACAGCTATGCCGATTTCGAGCGCGTGTTTGGCGGGTTGCACTCGCGCAGCGAAGCCAGCTACGCCATCCGGCAATATTACTTAAATGGCGGGCGCGTCGCGTGGGTAGTTCGAGTAGACGATCTTTCGCCCGGGAAACTCACAGGAGATCCCGCGGCCCAGACCGGCATGTACGCGCTTGAGGGAGTTGCGCCAGACATCTTCAACATTTTGTGCATTCCCGCGGCCGCCAACCTCGACGAGAAGGATTTTGCTACCGTCATCACAGCCGCCGAAAAATACTGCTCCGACAAACGCGCATTTCTGATCATCGACCCTCCGTTCGCAATCAAAACGAAGGACGAGATGGTTTGCTGGATGCAATCTAACGACGACTTGCGGACTGGCAACGCGGCAATCTATTTTCCCGGACTCGAAATTCCGGATCCTCTTAATGGAAACCAGTCTCGAAGAGTCGGCGCAGCGGGTACGCTCGCCGGCGTCTATGCGCGAACAGATCAAACGCAGGGCGTGTGGAAAGCGCCCGCCGGAGCGGAGGCAGACTTACGCGGAGCAAACATTCCGGTCCAACTAACTAATCAGGAAAACGATGAACTGAATAAGCTTGGCATAAACGCGCTACGAACTTTTCCGCAAATCGGCAATGTCGTCTGGGGCGCGCGCACGCTCGCGGGTTCAGATCAGGATGCGAATGAGTGGAAATACGTGCCCATCCGGCGCCTGGCGATTTATCTCCAAGAGAGTCTCGATCGGGGATCGAAGTGGACGGTCTTCGAGCCCAACGATGATCTGCTTTGGGTACAGATTCGTTCGAGCTTCGGCGCCTTTATGAATAGTTTGTTTCGTCAGGGAGCATTCCAGGGAACGAAACCGGGCGACGCTTTCTTCATCAAGTGCGACGAAACAACTACCAGTCAGGCTGACATCGACTCGGGATTAGTCAACATCATCGTAGGTTTCGCGCCCCTCAAGCCCGCCGAATTCGTTTTGATTCGCATACAACAACTGGCAGGACGGGGAAATCAGACCGCCTCATCACGATGCTGAAAGCGTTGGGGCGCGGCTCACGAATGCTGGACCAGGCGGGCAGCGTTACTTTGCCCTACCTCTTTAAACTCCATCGTCCCGTCATCCACGCGGCCGAAGCGCAGCATCGACAAATCCTTCACGTAGTTTTGATGGACCCGCCAGGGAGTCTTAGTCCCCTGCTGCGGCAGGGTGTGGAGCGCGCGCAACACATAGGTCGAGTTGAAATCAATCGCGGGCTCGCGCATGACCTCAGCGTCATTTACGCGTGGGGTGCACTGCGCATATCCCCTCTGGTCCATGTGCTTCAGCAACCGGCAGACGTATTCCGCGGTGAGGTCGCACTTTAAGGTCCACGACGCATTCGTATATCCAAAAGCAGACGCCAGATTCGGGACATCGCTATACATCATTCCCTTGTAGGTAAGCGTCTTTGACAATTTTACCGGCGTGCCGTCCACGTTGAGTTGTAGTCCGCTCATGAGCCTGAGCACGAGCCCGGTGGCAGTCACGATGATGTCGGCGTCGAGATGCTCGCCAGACTCGAGCTGTAGGCCGCGTTCGGTGAAGGTTTCGATCTGATCGGTTACGACGGCGGCGCGGTTGTTCTTTATCGCGTTGAAGAGATCGGAGTCAGGGACCAGGCACAGACGCTGATCCCAGGGGTTATATTTTGGGGTGAAGTGTTTGAGGTCGTATTGCTCACCGAGCTGGTTGCGCACTCCCCTTGCCAGCATCCACTTAAAGAGATTGGGCCGCCGCCGCGCCAGGTTATAAAAGAACAGCTGCATCAACACATTCTTCCAACGCGTAAGCGCGTAGGCCGCACCCGCCGGCATGATGCTGCGCAGCGTGTTTGCGATCTTGTCTTCCGCGGGCCGCGAGACAACGTAGGTGGGTGAACGCTGAAGCATGGTGACGTGCGCGGCGTGTTCGGCCATCGCCGGCACGAGGGTGACCGCGGTGGCGCCGCTGCCGATTACCACCACGCGCTTGCCTGCGTAGTCGAGATCTTCCGGCCATTTCTGCGGGTGCACCATCCGGCCACGAAATTTTTCGACACCGGGCCACTCCGGCGTGTAGCCGGCCTCATAGTCGTAGTAACCGGTGCAGAGGTAAAGAAAGTTGCACGTGAACGTCTTAAGGGACTGCTCAAAATCGGTCTCTACCTTAACGGTCCAGAGCGCGTCGGCGGTGGACCACGAAGCATGCTTCACCCGATGGTCGTAGCGAATTTGTTTATCAACCTTGAACTCAGCAGCCGTCTCGCGTATGTAGTTGAGGATCGAGGGCGCGTCGGCGATGGCCTTGGCGTTGCGCCAGGGACGAAAGCGGTAGCCAAGCGTGTACATGTCCGAATCTGAACGGACGCCGGGATAGCGAAACAGATCCCAGGTGCCACCCATCGCGTTTCGGCCTTCAAGGATGGCGAAACTCTTGCCTGGTTGGCGCTGCCGCAGCTGACACGCCGCACCAACTCCGGAGAGACCCGCGCCGACGATTATCACGTCGAAATGTTCCATTCGTAAGTCCCGAGTCCTAAGTCCAAAAGCTGTTGCCCCGCTTTTAGCAAGCGTGCGATCGTGACGGTAATCGGATTTAAGCAATCCGCAGATTACACTGATTGGAGGAGGCGTGGAGACAAGGCTGAAGTGGAGCGATCCACGAATTCACACGAACCGAGACGAAGTGTGGTCGGCAAAGACTCGTGTTTGTTCGTGTAGTTCGTGGATCCGCTTGTTAGCTAGCCCAGTTGTAGTCCCTACTCTTTTTCGTAGACTGCTCGGTTGCTGACCCTCTTACCCGCGGCGCCAGTTGCGGTAGTGGTAATGACGCGCGTCCGGCCGTTGGCCGACACGACGATTCGACCGGTTAAGCTGACCTTGCCAGCCTTCTTGCCGGTTAACGTCATGGTCCGCTTGTTTACCTTCCTGTATGCACGTATGTCTGAGGTTGGATCGCCGATTACCGGATAGAATTTCCGGTCAAACTTTCCGGTCCACTCGTTGTGGGTCGCATTGCCGGCGCCGTCCGTGCCATCCACGATAACCTTTATGTCATCGCCCGCCGCCTCGTAGACCACCGTATGATTCTTAGGCGCTCCCGGAGCAAACTTCGACTTGGCCTCGTTCAGCTTCCAGGTGCCCATGTGCGGGCTTTGGGCCAGACAAACAGCCGCGCTGGCAAACAAGACGGCCAACGTAAGCAGGATCACTCTTACTTTCATATCTCCTCCTATTTAGTTGTGGAATGATAAGACGGTTGGTGCGGGCGGATTCTATTACCAGAAGGTCGACTTGGCAACGGAATTTTTGGAATAGGGAAACGTCCAATGTCCAAAGTCCAGATCCAATGTCTTCGCGGTCAACGATGACTGTCCCACTGCCGCGACGACACCACACGTGCCGCGGCCAGGAGACACTTTGGACTCTGGACTCTGGACTTTGAACTTTGTACGGCTTAGCTCGTTGGCGCCGGCTTCTGCCATGCCTCATAGAGTGCTGCGAGACGGCGTTGGGCCTTCTGCGTCCTCGGATCGCGGGCGCCCAGATTCGCTTCAAGTGCGTTGTGACTGGCGGAGAGCAGCGGCTCCGCATCGGCGTATCGTCTTTGCGTTGTCAAACATTCGCCGAGCGCACCCTGCGTCCCGGCAATGGCCGAGTGCCCCGGCTTGAGGGCTTTGACGCGCAGCGCAAGCGCGTTGCGCAGGTGTTGTTCGCCGCTCGCGGGTTCGCCTTTGCGGGTCAAAATTTTTCCAAGAATGGTCCACGAACGGGCGAAGTCAATGTGTCCGGCCTGAAGGGTTTCGCGCTGAATTGCCAGCGCCCGGTTAATTTCTATGAGCGCGCGGTTGTAGTCGCCCTGCTCACAGTAGTTGTCGGCGAGGTAAATAGTCGACATGACGGTGAAGAGATGCTTTTCGCCCACCGTCTGCAGGTTCAATTCCTTTGCTTCGCGCAAGAGAGACTCAGCCCTCGCGTACTCGCCCTTAATAATCATGAAGCTGCCGAGGTTGCTGAGGTTATTAGCTAAATTGGAAATCGGCTGCTCCGGCAAGCGCCGCATCTCTTCGATAGACTTTTCCAGGTAGTCGACCGCTCCATCTACATCGCCCTGATTGCCGCGCTGAATCCCGACATTTGCATATATGACGGCGATCATGCCGCGATCTTCGCCGGTAAGATTTGCGCCCACCTTTACCGCCTCGAGGAGTAATGCCTGGCTGGCTGCGGCCTCGCCTTTGTAGCCAACCGAAACTCCCAGAACGTTAAGCGCGACGGCAAACCACCTCGCGTTAACTTCGCCGCGTTGGCGCGCACGCCGATAAACTTCCACCGCCTCCTGCGAAAGAGTCTCCGCCTCCGCAAACTTACCTTGAAAAACTAGCTGTTCCGCTAAGGCAGTAGTGCTCTGAGCCGTGTCGAGATGATCGGGGCCAAGAACTTTGCGACGATTTTCCATTGACCACCGCAAATGCTGTGCGGCAACGTCCAACTTTCCTTGCCCGGAGTACGACTGACCCAGAGAAAACTGCACGGCGGCGAGGATTTCGGGCTGGTCGGCCAACTCACGCTCGGCGCGACGGCTCGCTTCGTCGAGCGCTTCGGCAATGGTCGAGATATTTTTCTTTTGCGGGTTCGGTGAGAGCCAGCTCACCTGCGAGAAGCCGAGCACGTGCTGTAAAAATTCATTGATGCGCGCTGATTTGGCCGCTTCGATTCGCGCCCTATCGCGCTCAGCAGTGGCACGTCGCGCCTGCCAAAAAGTAGCGACGATGCCGCCCATGAGCGTCAACAAAACGAGAGCCGTCGCCGCCACGCCGACTTTGTTTCGGCTGATGAACTTACCCGCGCGGTAGGTGAACGAGTCCTTCTGTGCCCGGACTGGCCGTCCCTCGAGATAATTCTGAATATCTTCCCCGAGCTGCGCTGCGGAGGCGTAACGCCGCGCGGGGTCTTCATGCATCGCCATCGCAACGATGTTTTCCAATTCCGCTCCGGCGAATTCCCGCACGCGGGTTTGAGCTGTTCGGTCTGCACTCTCCGCATCCGTCGGCGGATTATCCGCGTTCGTTCTCTGTTCCCGATCCTCCGCCAGGCTTGCGATGGCACTCGCATCTGGCGCGTGATCACGGGCAGGACGTTCGTGGGACCTTGAGAGTTTATGACCGGCAAGCACACTGCGAAGCAAAACGCCTAACGAGTAAACGTCTGAAGCCGTCGTTATCTGTCCGCCACTTTTTTGTTCGGGCGAAGCGTATTCCGGTGTGAACGCGCGCATTTCGGTGCGCGTATGTTCGCCACCGACTTGGGTGGGGTCAAGTAGCTTGGCAATACCAAAGTCCAGCAGCTTGGGCGTGCCGTCGCCGGTAACCAGTATGTTTGATGGCTTAATGTCGCGGTGGACAACGAGATTCTGGTGCGCGTATGAAATGCCGCGGCATACGCCCAGAAACAGCCGCAGGCGTCCATCGGTCGAGAAACTTTTTTTGTCGCAGTAGTCATCGATGCGCTGGCCCTCGACGCACTCCATCACGATATAGGGTTCGCCTTCGGCGCTAACTCCCCCGTCTAACAGGCGCGCAATGTTTGGATGATTTAGTGAGGCGAGTATCTGCCGCTCGCGACGAAAGCGACGCGCGAGTTCCGAGTCGGCGAAGCTGCGGCGTACGACTTTCAGCGCCACCTGCTGTTCAAACTCGCCATCAACGCGCTGGGCCAGGTAGACCACACCCATCCCGCCGCGTCCGATCTCGCGCACTAACTGATACGCGCCGACCCGCTGACCAATGTTACTTATGCCGTCATATCCATTCCCCAACCATTCAGCGCCATACACGAAGGCCGGCGTCTCAATGAAATCCTTAGCCTGCTCGCGATAGTTCAGTAGCGATTCAACCTCGGCGCGCAATTGCGTATCACCCGCGCAAGCCTCATCAAGCAATGCGCCTTGTTCGCTTCCCCAGGATTCCAACGCCGACTGGACGATCTCATCCGCTCGTCGCAGCCGCTCAACCTCAGCCTCAGTGTTCAAGGCCTTCACTGGCTTCAATTGCTTCAATTCAGGCGCCCCCTTCATCCATCTCGCGGTAGAGCCAAAGCTTTGCCGACTCCCACTCGCGCATTACGGTCTTGTCCGAGACACCAAGAATTTCGGCGCTCTCCTCAACGCTAAAGCCACCGAAGAACCTCAGCTCAACCACTTTGCCCTTGCGCGGGAAAACGTCAGTGAGCCTCTGCAACGCATCGTCGAGTTCAACCAGTTCCGCTGCGCGCTCTCTGGTCGGGACGATTGCTTCGTCGAGCGGCACTTTATCTCGCTGCCCACCACGTTTCTCCGCGGCGTTCGCGCGCGCGTGATCCACCAGCACCCGCCGCATCATCTGCGCGGCGATACCGAAAAAGTGATGACGGTCCTGCCAGCTCACGCGGCTCTGATCAACCAGCTTCAGATAAGCCTCATTAACCAGCGCCGTCGGCTGCAACGTGTGATCTGAACGCTCGCGCCTCAAATAGCTGCGAGCAAGCCGCCGCAGTTCATCGTAAACGAGCGGCATCAGTCGCTCGGCTGCGCTCGCGTCGCCTCCGCTCCAATCGCGGAGTATCTGAGTCACTTCATGCGAGGATTGATCCAACTACTCACCTCTCTCACGCGGATTCAACTCAACAAAACGGACAGTGAAAAAATCTTTCAGGGAATGGGAGTTTTGCCTCGCGCTTTCCGCGTGTGTGGATGAAGCGAAAAATTCGAGCGGCAGAGTTCACCACTGCTTCAAACCAGAAAGCCGGAGTGCGCGCGGATTATAGATGGAATCGGTGAGATTGAAAAATTTTCTCCAGTCACCACGTCTTTGGCCACGGATTTGCGCTCCGGTTAACTAAACGGATTTGCGTGGGGGCCAACCGTAACTGCCCTACAGATCAAAAGGAGATGTTTAAGACCATGAAACTTGCGAAGACATCAACGAGAAATAGCCTCGTCGCTGCCCTGACGGCGGCCTCGCTCTCGCTGGCTATGATCGGGAGCGTAAGGCCAGCGTCTGCACAATCAACCTTCGTCGGCGCCTACGACACCAGCTTCGCCTCGCCGCTTGGCTATTACCTTGACCCGCAAAATCCGGTTCCTCCGGCTACTGACACTAATGACACGCATTTTTACACGGGCGAGCTTCTGGCGGACGGCTCAATTATCGCCGGAGGGCGGCACGTTAACACAGCGTTGCGCGGAGATTTTTATCTCAGAAAATTTACCGCGTCGGGCGCGGTTGACACTTCTTTCGGGACGAACGGATTTGTCCGCACCAATTTCCACCTCCGAAACGACGGCGTTGACGGCAACGACACGCCGCAAATTTTGAAAGTGCAGCCGGACGGCAAAATCGTCTTTGCCGGGCAATGCTACGTGTTTGGGTCGGTGGTGGAGTTTGGACAGGATGCTTGCGTCGTCCGCTACAACGCGAACGGCACGCTCGACACTTCTTTCGGCGGCTTTGCGGTTGCTGTGAGCAACGGACCGAGTCAGACTCATCAGGTTCCGATTGACCAGGGCAAAGTGATATTCCAAACGGGAATTAGAGGCAACGGACTGTTCGGCGCGACCGGCGGTGTTTATTACGATATGGCGATTCAGCCCGACGGCAGAATCGTCCTCATCGGGGAAACGCGAGACGAAATTGCGCCTTACGGGCAATTTGGTGAGCCATCAATCAGACGGGGCGCAATCATCGTGCGGCTCAACCCGAACGGTTCACTCGACACAACCTTCGGCACGAACGGCATCGCCCGTTGGTCTGCTCCGGACGCTTTTCCGGGCTGCTCTACCTATCCTGCCAATTATCAGCCCAGGAATTTCTTAGCCATGCGCCTGCAACCGGACGGGCGAATTATCGCTGTCGGATACAACAGCACACACGACTGCAGTGGATCGAATGCCTCGGGGAATCGTTTTGTCGTCACGCGCTGGACTGCCGCCGGTCAGCTTGAAACCGTGCGCCATTTCGATAACAACACGACTTTCAATTTTCAGGACGAACGCGCTACGTCGGTTCACTTCACCAGAGATGCGAACAAGATTCTCGTCTCCGGTGCTTACCGGAACGTGAGCGGCACTCCGGCGGGACGACAAAAGGCGACGATGATGCGTTTGAACCTCGGCGATTTATCACTCGACACGTCTTTCGGAAACGGCGGGATGGTCCAATACAACAGAGCAAGCGATAATTCTGACGGCTCGACCTTACACATCAAAGCGATTCAGCCGGACGGCAAAATCATCGGCACTGACCAAGTCTTCATTAACGGCAACGTAGTTCGTTTTAATCCTGACGGCTCAAGCGACCAATCTTTCGGCAACGTGAGCATTGACGACTCCAGTGCGCTGCCGCGCGGCAGGCTAAGACTTAATGTGCCACACCCCAACGGCCAGCTGATCTTGCTCGACACCGCACATATCCTCGTGCGTCCAAACGGCAGAATCAATCTAATCGGTCGAATCGGGGATTTCACGTTTGGGATTGGCCGCGCCGTCGTTTCGCAGAACACTTCTACCGGCGCACAGAACCCGATTGATGATCCGCAAACCTTCACTTCCGTCCAGTACTACGACTTCCTCAACCGCGAGGCCGACCCTTCAGGTCTAGCCTTCTGGACTGCTGAGATAACCTCCTGCGGCTCAAACACCGCCTGTATCGACAATAAACGGACGAATGTCTCGCAGGCCTTCTTCCTGTCGATCGAATTTCAACAGACAGGCTATCTCGTCTTCCGCTTCTACAAATCCACCTTCGTCGATTCTCTCGCCCGGCCCCGCGGTATGCCGAGAATGAATGAGTTTCTGAACGACACGCGCACCGTGGGCGAGGGCGTGATTGTTGGCCAGGGAAACTGGGAAGCGCAGCTCGCGCAAAATCAGCAGGACTTTGCTCGTGCGTGGGTCCAGCGCGCCGAGTTTCTCGGGGCGTTTCCCACAACCATGACGGCGGCGCAGTTCGTCGATAAGTTGTTCCTTCAATCAGAAGTCACGCCCTCGGCAACGGAGCGCAACGCAGCCATCGCGGCTTTCGGCGCAGGAGACACGAATGGACGTGCAGCGGCGTTGCGCAGCGTGGCCGACTCGGGTTCGGTTTACAACAAACAGTACAACGCGGCCTTTGTGCTTATGCAGTACATCGGCTATCTGCGCCGGAATCCAAACGACGCGCCGGACAACAACTATGGCGGCTTCGACTTCTGGCTCGGCAAGATGAATAGCTTCAGCGTTGCCGGAGAAGACGTAAGAAACGAAGAAGTGGCGCGCCGCCGTGCGCAACGCGCGGAGATGGTGCGGGCGTTCATTCTCGCGTCCGAGTATCGCGCCCGCTTCGGTCCATGATTGACGTCCTGAACTCATCAGCGGCCTCGACGGATTGAATGCCGCGGGGCCGCTGTCCTCCTCTGGCTGACCGGGGGGGGGCCGCCTGCTCCGTAAGTATTACTGAAAAACACCGCCAAGAAATGCTGCGCCGCCGGTTCTCGTGTATCGGCGCCAGCGAAAACAACGAAAGAGACACGGCCAATGAGCACGCCGTCATCCGACCACCATCAGGGGGATCAACAGATGAATCACCGCCCGCGCCTGACAATTTTGAGTGTGGCGTTGCTAGTGCTGGTCAGCTTCGCCTTTAGTGATCGCTGGCCGCAACTCACCTCAGCTTCATCCGCAAGCCAGGAGACGGAAACATCAGTCAACGCGAGCGCTAACGGCGCGGGCAATCAACTCTTTAATTTCGCCGACGTCAAAGAGCTAACAACATCACAGAGTCCGGGCCAACAGCCAACAACCTTGGTTTCAGCAGACTTCGATTCCGACGGCGTTGCTGATCTCGTGACCGCTGACGTCAACGGCGGTTTGAATATTTACCGCGGCAACAGCAAATATCTCCACTCCCCAATGCCCCCGACACAAGCGGACCAACCCGACGCTCAACCCGCAGCGGCAATCGACACCGAACCATTCCATAACACCGGTAACACAGCTGTTGTTTCGACCTTGACCAATTTTCTATTTTCAGGCGATTTCAATGCCGACGGGCACCAAGACATAGTGGCTGCCGCGCGGAGCGGAAACTCTCTACACTTCCTGGCTGGCGACGGAGCGGGACACTTTGCGCCCGAAATAAAAATCCCTCTCGGCGGCACCATCACGTCGGCGGCAGCAGACGAAATCGGACGCCCTGACGGACAAACTGATCTCGCCATTTCTGTAACCACGAAGCGTGGATCGCAGCTACTCGTTTTCGAGCACCCGGAAGGCGCCTTCAAACATAAGCCTCAAATTTTTCCTTTGCCGGCCCCGGCAAGTGATATCGCCCTGGGCAGTCTGGACCAGGACTCTTTCCGAGATGTCGCACTAGCGGTGGATGAGTCCGTCGTCGTCGTTCATGGGCGCGGCCAGGCTTATCCGTGGGACATGATGGCGGAGTCTGGCATCAAGCGGCCGGCGGCTTACACGCAGACGCGTCGACTAGGCTTCAGAATCTCATCACTTGTTGCGGGTAAATTCGGACCGCAACACGGCGACGGGCTGGCGATTCAGTCCGAAGACGGAAGTCTACACGTGCTTGAAATGTCAGAAACCCGACCAGTGGCAATAGCGGGCGAGAGCTCCTTGCCCACAAGCTCTTCTGCTACCACCTCGCGTCCTAATTCTGAAGAGGGACAAGTTCAGTCGGCCGCTACGAAGTTTCTACCAGCGGGAATTGACGCTCGCAGTCTCTTGCTAATTGAACAAAAACCGACGCCCAACCATACGGAACAGAAGCTGGGACTGACATCGAGTAATCGTTCGCTCAACGGCCAGGCCTGGCAGGAAGAATTCTTCACCGAGCGGGCGGAGAAAATTGCGAAGTCCGGCGCTGAGTTGTCCAAACTTCCTGCTAATGAACGTGCGAAAGTGCGCGCCGCAGAGAAGCAACAGGCGAAAGCAAAACGCGAACTTGCGAAGGCGGAGTTTATGCGAATGCTCGCCCCGCGACCCGCCCAACTCGCAAGCTTCAGCCTCCGCATCCTTGACGGCGACGCGCGATTGAGTCGCGGACAGGGCTTCAGCCGCCCCAGCCTCGTCAAGGCGCGCGTCTCCAATTCAAGTACCGACGACCTGATCCTAATCGACTCTACAAATCATCAACTTCAGGTCGTGACAACATCGCCCGCGTCCGGCAAACACCATTCAGTATTGAACAGTCAGCAATCCGAGAAGGTTGCCCTCGATGCCGGTTCAGCACCGATCGCAGTCTTAGCCATGCGCCTTAACTCTGACGCGCGTAACGATTTGGTGATCTTGCGCGCAGGCTCCCCCCACCCTGCCCTGGTCCAGTCCCAGGCCGCCAATACGTTCGTCGTTACGACGACGGCAGACGTTGGCGAAGGCTCGCTGCGGCAGGCAATTAGTGACGCGAACACGACGGCCGGCGCCGACCTCATCACATTCAACATTGGTAGCGGCGCGCAGACTATCGCACCCGCCTCGCCACTGCCCGACATCCGTGAAGCCGTTACGATTGACGGCACGACGCAACCCGGCTTCAACGGGGCGCCGCTTATAGAAATCAAAGGCGTCAACGTCCCCGCCGGCAAAGACGGGTTGCGCATCAACGCGAGTAACTGCGTCGTGCGCGGCCTCGTCGTCAACGAGTTTGTGAGCGCGCTCCACGAGAACGGCTTCAGCCAGGTCGGCGGCAACGGCATCACCATCTTCAACTTCGCCGGCCAGTCGTTCGCCGGTAATAACATCATCGAAGGAAACTACCTCGGCACGGACATAACGGGCACGCAGGACAAGGGCAACGCGGTGGGCCTACTCATCTTCGACTCGGACGGCAACACCGTCGGCGGCACTACGCCAGCGGCGCGCAACGTGATGTCGGGCAACGGCCGAGGCGAGTTGAACGTTGCGCTTGAGGAATCGGGGAACAAACCCGGCGTCGGTTTAGCCATCACCGTCGGGAACAACACCCTGATCAAAGGCAACTACATCGGCACGAACGCGGCGGGCACGTCCAGGATCAACAACAGCGACGGCGTTTTCCTCTCCGGCAAAAACAACCTCGTCGGCGGCGACGAGGCGGGCGCAGGCAACACCATCTCCGGCAACGGAGATACGAGGCCTATCCCCCCCAACAGTCCCGACTACTGCATCGGCGGAGGGGTGAGCGTCGAGGTGTTGACTAACACACAGACCGGCGAATTCCTAACATATGACAATGTTTTCAAGGGAAACAAAATCGGCACAACCCCGGACGGAACCGCGCCGCTCGGCAATTGTTCGGAGGGTATCGTTTTCCCCGCGCTGACCAACACAGTCGTCGGCTCGATCACGGAAGGCGGGCGCAACACAGTCTCCGGCAACACCTATTACGGGATTCACTGCCGCTCGAGCTTCGGCTACCCCGGCGGCGAGGCGAACTTCGGCCAGTGCACCATCGCCGGCAACAACGTCGGCACCGATCCCACCGGCACGCAGGCCATCCCGAACAACTTCGACAACCCCGTCTACACGGAGCAGATCGGCATATTCCACTCGGCCGGTGCGATTTGGTTAGATTTGTTCGGACAAGATTTAGCCGTCGTCGGCGCGCCTGGCGGCACGACGCCGGGTGGCCCCTGCACCGGCTTCTGCAACCTCGTCTCCGGCAACGATGCCTTCACGGGCATCTCCAGAATTGGCGAAGGTAGCGCGCTCGTCGCCAACAACTATGTCGGGACGAACCGCGCCGGCACCGCGGCCTTGCCGAACCGCTCGGGCGGGCTGCTCAACTATTTCGGCGACACCTCCGTCGGCGCGGTCTTTACGGACGACGGCGGCAATCAAATTCGCGGCGGCAACATGATCTCCGGGAATGATGGCGCCGGGGTGTTCGGGACATTCTACGGCAGCGCCATCGTCGGCAACCTGGTCGGCACTTCGGCCGACGGCCTGAGCGCCATCCCCAACGCGGGGGAGGGGCTGATCGTTGACAGTCTGTTCTCTCAAGGGGCCATCGGCGGGACGAGCCTGCTTCAGCGAAATGTCATCGCCGGCAACACGGGCCACGGCATGACCCTCTCCAACGCTTTCGGCTTCGCGGTTCTGAATAACCACATCGGCGTGAACCGGGAGGGCGGGCCGCTCGGCAACGGCGGCAGCGGCGTCCACGTTCGCGGCTTCCCGGCCTGCCCCGAAGACGATCCTCCACTACCCACTCAGATTGGCGGGAGGGGCGCGAACGAAGGCAACGTCATCAAGAACAACGGCGGGGCCGGACTCCTTCTGACCTTGGATTCTACCGGTACTCGAAACTGTCAGTTCGGGACTGCGCCCGACACGAACAAAGACGTGCCTATTGTCGGCAACTCAATCGCCAACAACGGAGGGCTGGGCATTGATCTGACCACGACCGCCGGCGGGTACATAGAGGCTGACGGCGTGACCGAGAACGACTGCTTCGACCGCGACGAAGGCGCGAACCGCAAGCAGAACTTCCCCGAGCTGTTCGCCCCCACGTTTAACGCGAATGGCACCGTCACCGTCACAGGTTTCCTGCGGAGCACGCCCGCGCGCGACTTCACCATTGATTTCTACGTTAGCCAGGCGGCCGACCCCACCACCTACGGCGAGGGCGAGACGCACCTCGGCTCGCAGGGCGTCCGCACCAACGGCAACGGCTTCATCGAGATCACCTTCACCTCGACGGCTACGGTCGCCGCCGAGAGCGTGATCACGGCGACGGCCACCGACGCCGGAGGCAATACTTCTGAGTTTTCCTGCGCAGCCGGCGTCTGCACCCAACCTGAGCCTGGAGGTTCCGTTAAAGAAAAACTCGCCCGGCTTGAGGCTGCGACCTGCTCGCTCCCCATCTACGTCAACATCACCTCGGACGAGCCCGATGCCGACACGGCCGACGGCGTCTGCGACATCAACACGAGCAACACCGGCGAGCAGTGCTCTTTGCGCGCCGCCATCGAAGAGTCCAACGCCCGCCCCGGCTTCGACTACATCGGTTTCCAGATTCCCGGCGGCGGCGGAGTGCAGACCATCACGCCCGCGACCCAACTCCCGCCGCTCATCGAGGAGTTTTATCTCGACGGCACCGCGCAGACCGGCTACGCGCCGGGGGCGCCCGTCATCGAACTGCGCGGCGATCAACTCGGCACGACGGGGATCGGACTGTTGATTCACACCAGCGATTCGACGATCAACGGTCTCGTCGTCAACCGCTTCGCCTTCGCCCAGATTACTATCGGCTCCGAGTCACCCGACATCTTCGCTCAACGCAACGCGATCGAGAGCTGTTTCCTCGGCATCAATCCGGACGGGATGACGAGACCCAATCCGGTCACCGAAAGCTATGGGGTCGTCATCGGAGGGAATGCCAATAGCAACACCATCGGCGGCGCGTCCGCCGCGAACGGCAACGTCATCGCCGGGTGCAAAACGGCGAACGTTTTGATCCTCAACCAGAACTCGCAAAGCAATAAAGTCTTCAACAACAAGATCGGAACGAATAAGGACGGTACGGCGGAGATCGGGAGCGCAGTCGGCGTCGAACTTGCCGACGGCACGAGCGGAAACGTCATCGGTGGGTTGCTGGGCGACACTGGCAATCTCATCAGCGGCTTCATCAGCATTAGCATCAAGGGAGCGCACAACAATCGTGTCTCCGGCAACCTTATCGGGACAAACGCCGCCGGCGACGCGACCCTGAGCGTGCCAGTGTTCAGCAACGAGACCGGAATTTCTCTCTCCGACGGAGCGCAAAACAACATCATCGGCGGCAGCACTGCCTCGCGGAACGTCATCGGCGGCTTCAGGTTCGCCGGCGTCCGCATAAGTACGGGCGCGAGCGGCACCCGAATCTCCGGCAACTACATCGGCACGAGCAAGCACGGCACATCGGCGTTGCCCAATCAGCATGAGGGGATTTTCGTCGAAGCCGGGATCGGTAGCGGCACGGTCATCGGTGGGAACACAGCCGCGCCTAACGTGATTTCTGGCAATGAAACCGGCATCAGTCTTGGCGCAGGCGGCGCTGCTGGAGATTCTGTTAGCGGCGTCACGATTAGCCACAACCGCATCGGGACAAACCCCGACGGCACGGCCAAGCTGCCAACCAGTGGGCAAAAATTCGGAATCGTCCTCGCGGCCAACGTGCAAGCCACGAACATCTCGGAGAACACAATCTCCGGCAACGAGTTGGTCGGAGTCTTCTTCAATTCCGGTCCGACGGGTAACACCATCTACCGGAATCGGATCGGCACCAACAACTCAGGCACGGCAGCTATTCCAAATCACTTCGGGGTTCTTGTTGTGCGCACCTCAGCTAACTCGGTTATCGAAAACCTCGTCTCCGGCAACAAAGTGGGTATATCGCTCGGCGAAGGTCTGGCGCCTGTCGAAGGTATCACCATTAGCGGCGACGGTTTCGCTTACGCAGAGAACAATATTGTGCAGGGCAACCGCATCGGCACCAACGCCGCCGGCAACGCTGCCATTCCAAACGAAGAGCTCGGACTGATTGTCGGCGCGAACGCTCGAAACAACCAGATTGGTGGCTCGAGTACCGCGGGGCAGGGCAACGTCATTTCCGGGCACGCACCCGGTGAGACAAATACCGGCCTCTTCATCGGCGTTTTTGAGGAAGGCGCCGCCACGGAAACGGCGAGTGGGAATGTGATCCAAGGCAACCGCATCGGAGCGTGGGCGACCGAAGACAGATGCCTGCCTAACACAATTGGGATCGGTTTGGCGAACACCAGGGACAACCTTATCGGCGCCACCGAAGAATCCAGCGCCGAAGATTACGGCAATCGCATCGTCTGCAACCGGCACGGAGTCGCATCGGTCGCAGGCAACAATGAGAACAACATTCTCGGCTTTAACCGCATCGGCGACCTCGATTTGAACAACTTGGGCAACTCGGAAAACGGAATACAACTGGTTGGTTCCGGCGATCAGGGCAACCAGATTATCGGCAACAAGATTGGCAACAACGGAGGCGACGGCGTCCATATTTCAAACGGCGCCAGCGATAACACCATTGGCGGCACGGCAGAAAACTCCGGTAACACCATCACCGGGAACGACGGCGCGGGGGTCCGCATAACGGAAACAGGCGGCACCGGTAACGTCATCGATCCAAACGTGATCCATGCGAATGCCGGCCTCGGCATCGATCTGGATTTGATGGGCACCACTTCCAACGATCCCGGCGACGCAGATGTTGGCCCAAACAATGTCCAGAACTACCCTGAGTTTACCAGCGCAACTATTGTCGGCGGCGACCTGATACTTAAATTCAAAGTTGACTCAGCCCCAGGAAATTCCGACTACGGCACTGATGGTCTCTACATCGAATTCTTCGAAGCCGATGCGGGGCTCGAGGGCCAGACCTTCCTCGGTAGCACGCACTACACCGAGACGAACTACGGCAACGGCAGTCCCGGCTCGGTTACCTTTAACGCGGGCAATGCAGCTACGTTGGAGATTGCATTAGGAGACAGGATAGTCGCCACTGCCACCGACGCTGACGGCAATACCTCCGAATTCACCGGCACTAATGTTGGAACCGTCAGCGGGCCAACCGCAGCCACGGCCGTAATTGAAGGGCAGATCGTCGACGCTAACGGTGCGCCCGTACATGCCGTCGTTATTAACCTCAGCGGCACCCAGAACCGTCGCACCATCACCGATGGCAATGGTCGTTACCATTTTACCGAGGTTGAGACGACCGGCTTCTACACCGTCGCCCCCACCAGGGTTAACTACACCTTCACGCCCGCTAACCGAGCCTTCTCTTCTTTGGGCCACCGGACTGAAGCCGTGTTTACCGCCGCGCCAAACACTGTGTCGGCGCTTAACGCGATCGACACCCCGGAGTATTTCGTGCGCCAGCACTATCTCGATTTCCTGGGACGCGAGCCCGATGAAAGCGGATTCAACTTCTGGAGCGACCAGATAATTGAATGCGGCGACGATGCCGGCTGTGTGGAGCGCAGGCGGATGAATGTCTCGGCGGCTTACTTCCTCTCAATTGAGTTCCAGGCGACTGGAGGATTTGTGGATGGACTCTATCGGGCCAGTTTTGGAACCCGACCAAACTTTGCCGGCTTCATGCGCGACATCCACAACGTCGCGCGTGATGTGGTAGTGGGAAGGCCCGGATGGGAAACAAAGCTCGATGCAAACAAGGAATCTCTTCTTCAGAGGTTCATCGACCGGCCGGAATTCATCAGCGCGTTCAGCGGTCTCACTAACGAAGCATTCGTAAACACACTGATCTCCCACACGGGAGTAAACTTCGATCAGAGCGAACGCGCTGCGCTTGTTAGTGGACTGGCCGCCGGCACGCAAACCCGCGCGGCTGTGCTCCGCCATATTGCTGAAGACAAGCGCTTTACTGCGGCAAAGTTCAACGACGCGTTTGTAATGATGCAATACTTCGGTTACCTGCGCCGTGATCCGGATGAAACTGGATTTGAGTTCTGGCTCAACAAGTTGAACCAGTTTGGCGGCGACTTTGCTAAGGCTGAGATGGTCAAAGCGTTTCTGGAGTCGGGCGAGTACCGCGCTCGATTTCAGAATTAGCTAAGGGGCGCATTTCAAACTCTCGGCAGATTACGCCGATGGGTTTGGAGATTCCGGCAAATTACGCTGAAAGCGTTCGCTAATTCCAGCCCAGTCAGACCTCTCCGGGGAGACCGGCTTCATAGTTTCTGGGCTGGAATTCGCCAACGCTTTCAGCGTTATGGTTATCGGAGATCATGACCCAAGCGTTCCTGCAACCATGGGCTGAAGTTAGCCACGCTTTCGATCTTTGTCCGGATTCTGCATGCGAGGCCTGATCCAATTGCGCATCCAGGTAAAAGACTGGAAGGCTGCGAGAGAGTTTCTGCGTCTCAACCAAGACTGGCGTTCGCGCATGCTCTTGGTGCCGCTCGTTAAAGTCGTGCGCTGAAGTTGACGGCGTTCAGGACTAGGCTCACAGACCCGCGAGCGCGGCGTCACTCCGGGCGAGGCCGCGAGCCGCAGCCTCCAACTTGTCAGTATTTGCGCCCCCTAATTGCCCTTGATTTAGCAACTCACGCCAGCCGCTCAAACTTTGCTCGTACCAAGAGCGCGCTTCGCGCCATCGCGCCGCGCGCGCGTGTGCGTCGGCAATGTACAGCTTGACATCGGCCACATAGCTACGGGTGGCAGCGTTGTGCGGGTCTTCCCCCACCAACACTTCACGAAGATCGAGCGCGCGATGGTAGTTTTCAAGCGCTCCTGCCAAGTCGTTGCGGCTCTCCAGCGCTTGACCGATCTGGACGTAAGCGTTTGAAAGGTCTTCCCGCGCCGTCGCGTTGCGGGGGTTGTCGGCGGCGAGGCGCTCACGGATGGAAAGCGAGCGGCGAAACTTTTCGATTGCTTCCGGGATGCGCTTCTCATGGATGAATACTTCACCGATTTTGCCGAGCAAGGTCGCGGTATTGCGCCGCGCCTGCGCGTCCAAGGGGTCGGCGCGTTCAATCGCTTCGTTAATCGAGAGCGCGCGGCGGTATGCAGCCGTCGCCTCCGCCATGTTCGTTTCGTTGAAACTGTCGCCGAGTTTGGTGTAAGCGGTCATCAAGTGGCGGCTCAGGCGCGCGTCGGCCGGGTGCTCGCGCGCGAGCGGCTCTAGAATCGAGATGGCGCGGCGCAGATTCTCATGCGCTTGGTCGCTCTTGCCGTCCCAAAAGAGCGTGTCGCCGATCCTGGTGTAAGCGACGCCCACGTCGCGGCGGTACTCGATTGATTGCGGGTGACGTGCGACGAGGCCTTCAAGCATTGCGAGCGCGCGATAATTCTCCTCTAAAGCCGCGGCGGTTTCGCTGTTCCAAAAATGCACCTGGGCAAGACCCAGACGACTCGCCGCCACTTCATGCCGGAGCGCACTGTTTTCTTCGTCTCCTGCCAACAATTCTTCGCGTAACGAGAGCGCGCGGCGATACGCCGTGGACGCCCCCGCCAGATCACCCGCCCACCAGAGCAAATCGCCAAAGCCGTTGAGCAGGTCCGCCATCTCGCGGCGAGCCTCCGGAGTCGACGCGACTAGAGCTTCACGAATTTGGAGAGCCTTACGATAACTCGCAATCGCGCCCGCCGTGTCGCCCAGGTTTGGAACCGCGGGGTTGCCCTGCACGTTGCCGAGTTTTCGATACGCGGTGGCCAACTCCCGCCGCAAAGCGGGATCGTCACCGGCCTCGCTCGCTAAAGAATCGAGATATTCGAGCGCACGGCTGACAACGAGTTCGCGCGCCGGGGTCGAGCCGGGGAGGTTTTGAATCGCGTCGTGAAACTCGAACATGAACGAATTGGCGAGACGGCGGACGTCATTGAATCTCTGCTCGGCGCGGGCGCGTTCGCGTTCCGCGCGGCGAGCTTGCCAGGCCGTGGCGACAATGCCGACGATGAGTGAGAGCCCGACTAAAAGGATGGTCGCCGCTCCCGCCCGATGCCGCCGCACAAACTTCGAGGCGCGATAAGTGAAGGTGTCTTTGCGCGCGCTGACGGGAAGCCCTTCGAGATGACGGCGAACGTCGTCGGAAAGCTGCGCGACTGAGGAGTAACGACGCGCGGGTTCTTTTCGCATCGCCATCAACACTATGTTATCGAGGTCGCCCCTTAACGATTGCCAATTGTGGAAGGCAGGTTCCGAATTGGAAGATGTGTGCTTTGCCTCAGCAATCCGCAATCGGCGAGCTGCAATTGATTCGCTCGGCCTTACAGGTTCCTCTTCGCAGATGACGCGCGCGATCTCTGCGGGATTGCGACTTTGCAAACGGTGCGGGCGGTGGCCGGTCAACAGCTCGTAAAGCACCACGCCGAGGCTGTAAACATCCGTGGCGGTCGTGGCCGGCAGCCCGCGAATCTGTTCCGGCGAGGCATATTCCGGCGTCAGCACGCGCAAGGCCGTCACCGTCACAGGGTCAGCTTCCGGCTGCCCGTCACCGTGCAGGAGCTTGGCGATGCCGAAGTCGAGGAGTTTTGGCGTGCCGTCAGCAGTGACGAGGATGTTCGAGGGCTTGAGGTCGCGATGGACGACGAGGTTCTGGTGCGCGTAGACGACCGCCGAGCAGATCGTGCGGAAGAGCTTGAGGCGCTCGGCGGTCAGAAGCTTGTGCCCGTCGGAATATTCGTTGAGGGCTTGTCCTTCGACGTACTCCATGACGAAGTAGGACAAGCCGTCCTCGGTCGTGCCGCCATCTAACAGGCGCGCGATGTTCGGGTGTTCAAGACGGGCGAGTATCTGCCGCTCGTTGCGAAAGCGACGGCGCACCTCGTCCGTGTCAAGTCCGCGCTTGATGATCTTGACCGCGACTTGCTTCTGATACTCGTCGTCGGCGCGCGCGGCTAAGTAGACCGCGCCCATTCCGCCGCGCCCGATCTCCCGAATCACTCTGATAGCGCCCGAACTCCTTCCCCTCATAGCCCCCATCTTCGGCGTGGAAGAGCGCGGCTACGCCGAAATTGCCGTTATCAAACAGAGACTCCGGCGCGTCGTCTGCTTCGAGCAGTGATTCGACCTCCGCGCGCAACGCCGGGTTGCCGGCGCAAGCCGCGCTCAGGAAATCGGATCGCCGCTCCCTCGGCTGCTTGCGGGCGAGCGCGAACATATCTTTGACGCTGTGCCAGTCCGGCGCGTTCATCTTCAGTGTCTCTTCAGTTGGCGCTTCAGCCACGCCTTTGCGAAATCCCACTCGTCCTTGACGGTGGACTCGGACACGCTCAGAACGTGGGCCGTCTCTTTGATGGTGAGTCCGCCGAAGAAGCGCAGCTCGACGATCCTGGCCTGCCGCGCATCGATTTTCTCCAGACTCATCAAAGCTTCTTCCAGCGGGAGCAGATCAACCTCTCTCTCGGCAGGAAAGTTGACGGCGGCGTCGAGCGCGATTCTTTGCCCGAAGTCGCGCTTCCGCGCTTGTTTGGCGCGAGCGTGGTCAACCAGCACGCGCCGCATCACCTGCGCGGCGACGGCGAAGAAGTGTGCGCGGCCTTCCCAACTGACGTTCTTCCAGTCCGCCAGACGTAGGTAAGCCTCATGGACGAGGGCCGTGGCCTGGAGCGTTTGCGCGTTGCTCTCGTTTTGCAGATAGCCAGCGGCGAGTCTTCGCAACTCGTCATAGACGAGTGCCAGCAGTTTATCGGGCGCGCGCTCCTCCCCAGCGCTGGCCGCGTTGAGCAACCTGGTGAGTTCTTCCGGTGGCGTCATAGTTCAACTCCGCGCGAAGTATATCTGGGAAAGTGGCAATCCAAAAATTTCCCCGCTGGCTGTTTCGTCTCCGGTTTTCGCCTTATAGGTTAGCAGGAAAGATTTGAACAATGCAGACGCTTGCTGATCTCGGCGCGGTCTATTTGCAGGCCGCGGCAACGCATTTCCGTTTTGGTAGGCTCAACATCTTCTAACCATGTCGGAAGCGGCGGCGTCACCGTGTTAGCAAATGGGAGCGGTGTTGTGCGCAACCAGAACCGGGGTCGCCGAGGCTTGTCGTTAGCCATTCTGAGTAAGTAAGGCCATGAAAAAAATACACATCGTCCGCGTTTTGGCGCTCTCCATCGTAGCCGGATTAATCGTCACTGCTCCCGCCGTCGCTTCAGGTGAAGGATCCACCTCTTTTGCCTCGCGAGTGCGCGACCTAATAGCCAAGATCATCCCCGCAACCGCCGCGAGCGCGGCCGGTCATGTGAGAGCGACGGGTGAGCGTGTCACGCTGCACAAGGCCGAGCAGCAAACGCCTTACCTCAGCCTCAAAAACGAGGCGGAGGCAGTGTCAGCCGAGTACGCGGCAGGCACGGGCGTCGCAGAACTCGTGGGCAACACGCGAGCGCACGCTTTGGCCGCCGCTGACTTTGACGAGGACGGCGTACCCGACGCGGTCGGCGGTTACACGGGCGCGTCAGGCGTCGGCGTCGTCACGCTGCAACGCGGCAATGTGGATGCGATCTACCCAAACAGCCCGGGTGCACGCGAACGGCGCGAGCGGGGCGAGTTTACCGATGCTCCGTTTCATGCGAAGGCACGGGCCTACAGTGTGCCGGAACCGGCGCACTTCGTAGGCGCAGGCGACTTCGACGCCGACGGCCACTGGGACGTGGTGGCGGCGCGGCGGGACGGACGCGCACTTTACTTGCTGCGCGGCGACGGGCGCGGTCACTTAGCCGAAGCCGAACGGATTGAACTACCGGGCGCAGTGATGGCGCTGGTAACGGGCGAGATGAATCGCCGCGACGGATTAACGGATATTGTCGTCGCCATTGCCGGCGACGCGGGGGCGGGCGTACTCGTCTTTGAATCGCCCGCCGGAGCCTTGCGCGAACAGCCGGAGACGCTTCCCTTACCGGCAACAGCGAGCAGTTTGGCGTTGGGGGCGTTGGACGCCGACCCGGCGGCGGATGATCTGGCGATTGCGGCGGGCAACGAACTGCTCATCGTGCATGGGCGGGACCGTCGGCTGTCGGTGGACGAGACCAGCCGCGCCGGTGTGCCGGAGGCGCGTGTGAGCCGGAGCGTGTGCGAGTCTGCGATTGCTTCTCTCGCCATCGGCGATTTCTCAGGCGACGGCCGGCAGGAACTCGCCGCGCTCACTGCGGACGGGAGCGTACGTGTGTTCGAGCGCCATAGCGAGATCCACAAAACAGCGGAGAGTGCGACCACGACTGTGTTCCGCGCCAGCGAAACGATGACGCTGGCTCTCGAAAGCGCGGAAGTTGGAAGCTCGCCGCGTCTGCTGCTGGCCGCGAAGGTGTCGGCTCTGCCAAAAGACGACTTGCTCGTCTTCGGCGGATCAAATCACGTCCGGATCATCACGACTCGCGCGCCCGATGTCCCGGGCGAATCGGCCAAGCTGGGGACGACCGGAAATGACCGCATGAACATTGCGGCGTCACTCGCGGCGGAGAATGAAGTGACAGCAGTACTGCCGATGCGCCTGAGCGGTGATGCCTTGAAGGACCTGGTGCTCGTAACCAGCAAGGGCGGCTCGCCGGTGGTAATCAGGTCGCAGAGCGTCGGTGTTTATGTCGTGAACGCGACGGGAAACACAAGTGATATGAACCCGGGTAACGGCGAATGCAAAGACGCCGCCGGCAATTGCACGTTCAGCGCGGCAATTCAGGAATCAAATGCTCACGCGGGCGCGGACACGATCAACTTTAATATTCCGGGCGCCGGACCGCACACCATCTCACCCAACTTCGGCCAGAGTCTTGACGATGTCGTGACGATTGACGGCACGACGCAGCCGGGCGGCCGAGTGGAAATTGTCGCGAACGGCTATTTCCCTCTCATATTTTTCGGCGGCAACAGCGTGCTGCGCGGCATCGCGACCTACGGGAGTGGCTATGCGATTGTTCTCGGCAGTGCCGGGAATGTTATCGAGGGCAACTATATCGGATTCCGGGCGGACGGCAGCAAGCCGACCGGCTTCGGCCCTGGTGGCAGCGGCATCACTTTTCGCGGCGGATCCAACTCTGCTTTCGCCGGCACGAACAGCTTGATCGGCGGGACGACCGCACAGGCGCGCAATGTTATTTCAAACTGCGAGACGGCGCTGAGCTTGCAAGGCGCCCCAGGGAATGTTTTTCGCGGCAACTACATCGGCACGAATGTAAATGGCACTGCGGCGTTGCCGAATCTCCGAGCTTTTTCCATCAGCGAATCGGATGTGACTATTGGCGGAACCACCGCCGGCGCGGGCAATCTCATCTCGGGCAACGGGGTGCACACCGCAATCTCGCTTATCGGGTCCGCCGCCCTCATTCAGGGGAACCTCATCGGCACTACAGCTGATGGAATGCAGTCGCTCGCGAACGGCGGATCCGCCGTTGAAATGAGTAGCAACGACAACAAAGCGCTAACAATTGGTGGCACTACTGAAGCCGCCCGCAATGTGATCTCTGCCAGTAGCAGGGGAATCCGACTCAGCCAATCCGGCTCTGGCAGCATTCACGTGCAGGGAAACTTCATCGGGACGAATGCCGAAGGCACTGGCGCGCTGCCCAATCTCGGCTTCGGGGTCCTTCTTGAAACCAGCAACGCCGTGGCCGGGGGCGCTGCCAGCGGCGCGGGCAACCTCATTTCGGGCAACGGCGACGACGCCATCATTATCGGCGGTTCCTCCGCGGGAGGAAGCAACGTCGTCCAGGGCAACTTGATCGGCACAGACATCACCGGCACGGTCGCTATTCCGAACTTCGGCGACGGCATCGAGATTACCTCGAGGACGCGCGGGAACCTCATCGGCGGAACGAGCGCGTCGGCGCGCAATGTCATCTCTGGCAACAACCAGAATGGCATTCGTCTGACTTCAGGCGAAAGCAATCCGAATCGGGTGGAGGGCAATTACATCGGGCTGAATCGCTTCGGCGCGGGCCCGCTCGGCAACAGGCAGCACGGCGTCTTCTTCAGTAATCAAGCGAATGATACTGTCGGCGGGACTAGCGCTGGCGCGGGCAACGTCATCGCGCACAACGGCGGCGATGGCATCGCCTCGAACGACGGTGGATTTGGGATCGCCGGGACAATCCTCTCAAACTCCATCTTCTCCAATGCGGGGCTTGGCATCGACCGTGGCAATGACGGCGTCACTTCTTTCCAGGTGACAAATTATGCCCAATATCCGGTGCTCACTTCCGTCAGCACCTCCGGTTCCGAGACGATCATCACCGGCACCCTCCGCACTTGGACCGAGGGCGGCAACACGCCACATACGATTCAGTTCTTTGCAAATTCAAGTCCTGACCCGTCAGGTCACGGGGAAGGCCAGACCTTGATCGGACAAACAACGGTGAGCGCAGGCTCGAACGCCGCGGTGTCCTTCAGCGTCACGATCACGCCCGCCGTTGAGCCCGGAAGCTTCATCAGCGCGGTCGCGGTTGGCGCGGTTCAGGCAAGTCAGCCCAACATACTCTACTCCTCCGAGTTCTCCGGCTCCGTAGCCGTTCCGCAGCCCGGCACGGTGCAGTTCAATTCCAGTTCATACGCGGTTAATGAAGGGAGCTCGAGCGCCACGATCACCGTCACGCGCACGTCAGGCAGCGACGGCACAGTGAGCGTCAATTACTCAACCGCGAACGGCACTGCAACGGGAGGCGCAAGTTGCAACACAGCAGGCACGGACTACGTCAACACCTCCGGCACGGTCACCTTCGCAAACGGCATCACGCAGCAAAGCTTCAGTGTTTCGGTCTGCGACGATGCTCTGACGGAGCAGAGTGAAACAGTCAACCTCATCTTGAGCAACCCGACAGGCGGCGCTGGCTTAGGCACGCAGCAGACGGCGACGTTGACGATCTCTGACAACGATGCCGCGCCGACACCAAGCCCGGCGGCTACGCCGACGCCCACTCCGACCCCAACCCCTACACCGATGCCGACTCCAACGCCGGCACCGATGCAAATATTTGCGGTCGCGCCGATCCGTGGCGGAGATACCGGCGGAGCCACAGTCCGAATTAGCGGTCAGGGATTTCAAACGGGAGCAGCTGTGAAGCTTACCCGCTCAGGCCAGCCCGACATCATCGGTGGACTCGTGACGGTCAATCCGGATGGTACATTCGTGACCGCCGCCTTCGACCTCACGGGCAAGGCACGCGGCCAGTGGTCTGTCGTCGTCACCAACCCAAACGGCATGTCTGCGACCATTGCTGACGCCTTCACCGTCGTGGAAGGGCGGGACCCAAAAATTTGGGTGGACGTTCTCGGGCGCGACGTGATCAGGTACGGGGTTGGTAACCCCGCCGCTTACACGGTGCTCGTGGGCAACCGCGGAAATACGGACGCCTACGGAGTCCCGCTGTTCATCGCCGGGATACCTAAAGATGCCGTGGTGAAGCTCTACTTCGAAATTTTACCCGTGGATAAGACGCCTGAAATGCCCGCGAATTTCGATCCTAACGATATTCCCGTGGTCTTTGATACGGGGTCTGAGCAGATGATCCCGCTCATCGTCCCGATTATCCCGGGCGGGGGTGTGGCGACCATCCGGTTCACGGTGGGAGTACCGTTCGGCCAGCCGAACTTCTCGCTCAAAACATACGCCTTCGATCCTCTTCTCAAACTCATTGACAGCCAAGACCCGCCGCCAAGCGGCAAGGCCGGCGCGCGGCGCAACGCGAAGGAAGCGCCTCGCCCGCCACGCCTCGTGGTCGCCGAGGATACCGGCAAAAACTGCCTCGACTCACTATTGAGTAACGGTTTCGATTGCTTCCTAAGCTTGATTCCATTTGTCAAAGACTGCGCAAAGGCCGCGAAGGAAACTGCTTTGTTGGTGAAGACCGTCTACGGTTTAGCCACTAAGTCGAAATTTGACGGTGGCGATGCCATGATAGGGTTGGGCCAGGTCATTGGAGGAGCAGCCGCTGCAGTAATTCACGGAGCTAATTGCATAGGTGATGCCACCCCTCTAGCCAAGATACTGGATCTACTTGGCTGCATTCTGTCGGGTGTCCAAATTATCAAGGACTGCATCCCGGCAATCTGGGAGAAGCTAATCAAACCGGTCTTCGGGTGGGACCCGAACGAGAAGATCGGATCACTCGGCATCGGCCTGCCGCGCTATCTCACCGGCGCCGAGCCGCTCCGATACACTATTTTCTTCGAGAACAAGCAGGACGCCACAGCGCCCGCACAAGAGGTCGTCGTCACAGACCAACTCGACGTAACCAAGTTTGATCTTTCGACCTTCAGCTTAGGTCCCGTGTCCTTCGGTGACCGCGTGATCACTCCGCCTCCTGGCTTCAGCGAGTGGACCACGGACGTTGACCTGCGGCCCGATGTAAACCTTATCACTCGCATCAACGCCAAGCTGGATAAGGCAACGGGTCTTGTCACGTGGAAGTTCATTTCGCTCGACCCGGCGACTATGCTGCCGACAGACGACCCGCTCGCCGGATTCCTCCCCCAACAAGAAGCCGCCCGAGGGCGAGGGCAGTGTCTTCTTTACCGTCATGCCGAAAGCAGAGCTTCAATCCGGCACGGAAGTACCTAATGACGCGCGCATCGTTTTTGATGTCAACCCTCCCATTGATACCGCCGTCTGGCTCAACACGATTGACAACTCTCTCCCGACGAGCAAGGTTTCGCCGCTCGGCGCGACCAATCCGTACATCGTCTTCTACGTTAACTGGGCAGGCTCAGACACCGGCTCCGGCATCCGGGACTACACCGTCTTCTTCTCCGAGAACGGCGGCCCCTACGTCTCCTGGATATCCGACACCACCGCGACCTCCGGCATCTTCGCCGGGCAACCCGGCAAGTCCTACTCCTTCCATACGATAGCTCGCGACAAGGCGGGCAACGAGGAGAACATTAAGACTACGGCAGAGGCTTCGACCACGACGCCTAACGTCGTCACCAACGCGGTTGACGACCCGGCGTACTTCGTCCTGCAACACTATCGAGACTTCCTTAACCGGGACCCAGACGCGGCGGGCTTCGACTTTTGGACATCCCAGATTGCCTCGTGCGGTACGAATGTTGTTTGCGTTGACCAGCAGCGCACGAACGTCTCGGCGGCCTTTTTCCTTTCGATAGAATTTCAGGAGACGGGCTACCTCGGCTACCGCGCACGCAAGGCGGCTTTCGGCAACCTTTCGGGCATGCCCGTTCCTCTCAGGCGCGAGACGCTTCTCTTCGACTCGCGGCAGATAGGATTTGGCGTACGTGTCAACGTCGGCGACTGGGAGGCGCAATTGGAGGGCAATAAACGCGCCTACTTCGACGCGCTGGCGGGGAGCGCGCGATTCACCGCGTTGTACCCGCAGGGGATGACAGCAGAACATTTCGTGGATACATTGAACGCGAATGCGGGCGGAGCGCTCTCAATCCCCGAGCGCGATACGCTTGTCAACGACTTGAGTGGGAACATCAGGACGCGCGCGCAGGTACTTCGGGCAGTGGCCGAGGACGCAGACTTTGTGCGGGCCGAGTTCAATCGAGCCTTCGTGTTGATGCAGTACTTCGGTTACTTGCAAAGAAATCCCGACGACTTGCCCGACGCGGACTTCGCTGGCTTCGACTTCTGGCTCACGAAGATGAATCAGTTCAGCGTCGCCGGAGAGGATGTGCGCATTGAATCGGTGGCGCTGGGGCGGATACATCGGGCCGAGATGGTCCGCGCGTTTATCGTAGCGGGCGAATATCGCGGGCGCTTTGGACCCTGACGGACCGTCCACAGTCCAAAGTCCAAGGTCAACCGGCGAATGGCAGACCTTGGACCTTGGACTTTTAGACCTTGGACTCTCAGCGACGTGCGGCGGCACGAGCTTTAGTGACGCGTCCGAGCAGTGTCTCAAACCGCAAGTCGTTAACGTCCCATTGCTTGCGACCCAACTCCAGGGCTTGCTCGAAGAGCGCTTCGGCTTCCGTCCCTTTTCCAAGTGCGAGTTTGACTTCGGCCAAATAGAAGAGGCTCCAGATGTGGTTATAACCGCCTTCTTCCGCTTGCCGGTAGCGTCTGAGAATTTCTTCCCTCATGCTTTCCGCCCAAGCCAGGTCGCCCCGCGCGAGCGCGAGCTTGGCCAGACTGCCGTCGGCGGAAACCGTTGAGCCGTGGGTTTCGCCGTAATGACGGATGAACAAAGTTTTCGCTTCCAGAATCAGACGCTCGGCTTCCGCCAGTCGGCTTTCGTTCCGCTCGTGTTGTTCGCCTGACATGATCCAGGGGGCCAACTGTTGCAGCATGTATGGCAAATTGACGTTATCCGGCTCAGTCTGGCGCATCATGGCGATGCCCTCCCGCAAGAACGTCTTGACCTCTCCCACCTCCGCACCGCTTCCGCTCATAGCCATGGAAAGGTAATAAATCGCTCGCGCGACTTTCGGATGCTGCTCACCGAAGGCCTGACGATACAGTTCGTGCGATTGGCGCATGTGGCGAAGGTAGAGTTCCTTCTCGCCGTGGGTGGCATAAACCTGTCCAATGGTGTAGTGAAGGTCCGCTCGAACCTCCGGCAGGTCCGCCAGTTCCGTGTCGATGCGCGCGACAGCATCGTCTATCGCTTCGCGCACGGTAACATCCAACCTGCCTTTGCCCCGACCGTACCAACGTGGGTTCGCGTATTCGAGGAAACTCTGCATGAAACGGCTCGTCCGTTCGGCTTTTGTTTCTTCCGCTTTTGCGCGTTCGGTTTCGAGTTCTGCTTTACGCTGGGCCTCTGATGCGATTCTCGCCTGCGCTTTGGCCGCCTTTGCCTGTGAAACAGCAATACCGATTCCAGTAACCAAACTGATCAGAATAAACGCCGCAGCCAAAACTGATACTTTGTTGCGCCCGTAGAATTTGTTCGCCCGGTATGAGAAGGTTGCGGGCCGTGCCAACACCGGCAGGCCGTCAACGTATCGCCATATGTCGGCCGAAAATTGCTCGACGGTTTGATAACGCCTGTCTGGTTCGTTGCGAAGCGCTTTGAGAACGATGTTATCCAAATCGCCTTTTAATTCTGAAGGCGAGATGAGGCCCCGGTCAGACCTGCTTGTGACCGCGGACGAGCCTTGTCCGACGGATGACCGTCGAGCGACTTCACTCGGAAGCGTCGGTGCCGTCGTTTCCCTGAGAAGATTTCCGTTAGCGCTTTTCTCGAGCGTATGCGGAAGACTCCCACTGAGAATTTTGAATAACACCACACCGAGGCTGTAAACGTCGGTGGCGGTTGTGACCGGCTCGCCTTTGATTTGTTCGGGGCTGGCATAATGCGGAGTCATCGCTCCCAGGTGTGTGATATTCCCGGAATCCGCTTCGGCGTCGAGCAACTTAGCGATGCCGAAATCCAGCAGTTTCGGTTCGCCGTCTTTGGTAACCAGGATGTTCGAAGGCTTCAAATCCCGGTGAACTATCAAACTGCGGTGCGCAAAGGCCACGGTCTCGCAAATTCTATTAAAAAGTTTCAGCCGGGAATTCAAGGAGAGTTTTTGACTTTGGCAAAAACTATCAATCGGCTCGCCGTCGATGTATTCCATGACCAGATAAGGAATGCCGTCTTCGGTCGTGCCGGCATCGAGCAGGCTAGCAACGTTCGGATGAGCGAGCGTCGCCAGTATCTCTTTTTCGCGTTTGAAAGTGCGGCGCATCGTTTCGGTGTTGAATTCGCGTTTGAGCATCTTGATCGCCACCCGCTGCTCAAACTTTCCGTCCACGCGCCGCGCCAGATAGACGGCGCCCATCCCGCCAAAGCCGAGTTCCGAGACGACTTCATAACTGCCGATTTTCTGTTTGATGATGGAGATGGAACGGTAGTCGTCGGAGTCGAAAAAGTCGCTTGAAAAATCGCCGACCGTAAGAGACATGAAATCCGCAGCTTCACTTTCCAAAGTCAAAAGTGATTCGACTTCCTTACGAGTCTCGGCGGTGATGTCTGGTCCGTTCAAATACCTCCGCCGCTCAGCCGGATCCAGTTTGAGGGCTTCCAGCAACGTATCCTTGATTGCTTTCCAGTTTTCCGAGTGCATATTCTGATTTACTTGAGCGAACAGGGCTCTTCTCTTTGATATGCGAAAACTCTCAACGGATTCAGACAGAAAAGTTTTGAGCCGACAGATATATTTTGAAGAGTGGGCGGACACTCTCGCCGCGTAGCGGCGAATGATTTTAGCCCGGCCTTTCAAGGCCGGGGACGGGACAATGGTGTGACCGCGTTGCGTCACCGACGGTTGAGTTTTTTCAATCGTCGCTGACGCGACGCCGCTTTCTGGTGACGCTCCTCACCCCGGCGTTGAAACGCCGGGCTAAATTCATCTCGCCGCTACGCGGCAGAATTACACGCACTGTCATCTACTTTTGGTTTAATTCGCGGTAGAGCCATAAACGCGCGGCTTGCCACTCGCGCCCAACGGTACGCTCGGAGACGTCCAGACTCTCAGCGATCTCCTGATTGTTCATGCCCCCGAAAAACTTCATCTCAACGATCCGCGCCTGGGTTTCGTCAAATTTTTCCAACTGCTCAAGCACTTCATCCAACACAAGAATTGAACCGGCGCGTTCTTCAACTGGAATCTGCAAGTCGTCAATCGAAAAGTGAATCGGATGATGGCCGCGCTTCTCTGTCGCGTGCAGCCGGGCATGATCAACCAGAATTTGCCGCATCAGGCGTGAAGCGATGCCGTAGAAATGGCCTCGATTCTGCCAATCTATGCCTGTTTGGTCGCTTAACCTCAGAAATGCTTCGTGCACTAGCGCAGTCGGCTGCAAGGTGTGGTTGGAGCGTTCCCTCGACATCAAGCTGCTCGCCTGCCTTTTCAGTTCGTCATAGACGAAAGGAAGCAGACGCTCCTTAGCCTCCACATTGCCGTCGTTCCAGTCCTGCAGAATCTGCGTTATCTCTGACGCTTGTTTGTCGCCCATAAACCTTAGTCGTTAAGAATGTCTATTGACTTGAGTTTAGCTTTTTCCCGCTCAGAAGAAAATTTCAAGAAAGTTGGCTGTGTCTGGCTAGTTTTCACGCATATGGTTATGAAAGCCAGATAACTAAGATTTCACAATAGAAACCGAAAAACCCAGCAAGTCAAATTTCGTGTTCGGTGCTGTGAAATCCGCCAAGGAGTCAAACTAATTGAGAATTAATCGACGCCCAACGATGCCTCAAGCAGCATCAGCCCCCTCGTCTCCAAGCCAACCAAGCCTGACGCTTAAGCGATTTAGTCTTATCGCTTTCGTTGCAATTGCCTGCCTAGTGGCGACGTGGCGGGCCGTGGAGGCGAGTCTGGCGGAGGGCGAACTCGACCCATCGTTCGGTGTCGGCGGCCGTGTGGCACCGGGGCAGTTCTCCGGCTTCGACTCGATCTACGACACGGTTTTGCAGCCGGACGGCAAGATTGTCGTGGCGGGCGAGAGCGATTTGTCTTTTGTGCTGGCGCGCTACGACGCCGACGGGCGACTCGATCCCACGTTCGGCACGGGTGGCGTGGTCAGCGTACCGACGCCGGGCTGGGTGCCATCCTCCGGCTTTGATAGCACCGGGCGCAAGGGCGAGCGCCTCGCCCTTGCTTTGCAGCCGGACGGGAAGATCGTCGTCGGCGGCACGGTTACCGGCGGCGTTGGTGCAGGCACCGACTTTGGCCTCATGCGCTTTGACTCCGACGGCACGAGCGACACCTTTTTCGGCACGAACGGCCTGGTCACGACGGACATAGACAGCGGCGACACCAGCAGCTTTGACCGCCGCGTGAATTATTTGCGCGACATCGCCATTCAGCCCGACGGCAAAATTGTGGCTGTCGGGGGCCAGCACATCGAAAGCACAGTGGCTACCCAAAGTGGCAGCCCCGCCACGGTGCGCTACAACAGTAACGGCAGCCTCGACGACGGCACGGCCAACGATACGACGCTCGGCGACTCATTCGGCGCGGGCGGCGTCGTTAAAATGGGAGGCGACGCGCTGGCGCTACAGCCGGACGGCAAGATCGTGATTGCGAGCGGCCCCGCGTATCAGCTCGTCACCACCCGCACATCCGTCGGTGATTCACATCCGATGTATGTGCGGCGGCTTAACTCGAACGGGACGATAGACACATCGTTTAACAGGAGTTCCACTCGGGGCAACGCCGCCTTTGCGCCCGGCGTAGTCGGTCAGGCTTTCAGCTTTGACGGGGACGGCGACGCCGTCCCCATCGGCAACCCGCCCGTTTTGCAAACACTGAACTTTACGATTGACGCTTGGGTCAAGCGCTCCAGCACCACTTCGATCTCGTCCAGCGGCGACGGGGTGGTTTTCGGGTGGGGGCCGGAAGGCTACGTCTTCGGCATCAAGCCGGACGGACATCTCTTCCTGAGGAAGAACGACGACGGCAGCGAGACGGTTTCAAGCTCCGTGGTTGTCAGCGACACGAACTTTCACCACGTCGCCGTTACCTGCCTTCCGCAAAACAACGGTGTGAATTTTTACGTGGACGGGGTGGCGGACACGCCACGCCACTACAACCCCGTCTTCGATTTCGGCAGCAGCAGCAACGCCGCCATCGGCGCAGAAGGCGGCGCTTTCCAAGGCAGCTTCCTTGGCCTGGTTGACGAGTTGGACGTCTATGGTGGCGCGCTGACGCAGGCGCAGATTCAATCAATCTTCAACGCGGGCAGCGCCGGCAAATGCAAACCGGGGTCGCCCGTGCCCGGTTGCGTCGAGCCGCCCGGCGGACTGATCGCCTGGTATCCCGGCGACGGCGACACCAGCGAGATCACGGGCGGGGTGGGCAGCCTCGCCTTCGCCTACTTCTTCAGCGTTTTGGAAGCGACCGCCCGCGACGTGCTGATTCAGCCGGACGGGCGCATCCTCTTGGCCGGGTACGCTTTCTCAAACGCGACCGGCGGCCCCGGCAGTCCCAAGGTCAGCGCGCTCGCACGCTTCAACGCGGACGGCACGCCGGACACCTCTTTCGACGGCGACGGCAAGTTAACGACAGATAGCGGAGGCTACAGCGAGATTAACCGCATTGCGCTGCAACCGGACGGCTCAATCGTCGCCGCGGGCGTGAAGGATCTCTACACGGGCATGGACGATTTTCTCGTTATGCGCTACCTACCGAACGGCGCGCTTGACCCGAACTTCGGTACAAGCGGCATCGTCAGCACGGACTTCGGCGCAGGCCGTCGCGACTGGGCCAACGCCCTACTGCTGCAAGCGGACGGGCGCATCGTGGCGGCGGGTGTGACGACCGTGCCCGGCACGGGGCGCGACTTTGCAATCGCACGGTATAACTTGAACGGCAGTCTGGACGACGGCACCGCTAACGACGCGACGCCGGGCGATTCGTTTGGCGTAGGGGGGCGCGCTGTCACCGCGTTGACGAGCCGCTTGAGCGCAATGAACGTACGCGACATCGCCGTCCAACCGGACGGCAAGATTCTCGCGGGAACGGAATATGGCAGCGGGTTCCTGCTGATGCGCTTCAACCCGGACGGCTCGCTCGACACTTCGTTCGGCGTGAGTGGCGCAGCCACCGCGTCGTTCGACAACTACCTTGGAGCCTCAGGCGGCAACAGCTTCGATCACCTGCTTGATCATCAGGTTGATTTGGTCGCCATCGAATTGCTGCCCAACGGAAACATTGCCGTCGCGGGCGGCACGGGTTACGGCACCAGCTTAGGACCAGACAAGTATGGCCTGATAGCTCGCTTCAACCCGAACGGCTTGCCTGACAACAGCTTCAGCGGCGATGGGCTGGTGCAGTTTCTGATTGCCGGCTCCGACAGCTTCGGAAGCAGTTTCGAGGGGCTGCAGGCAATGGACGCGTTTCCCGACGGCTCAATCATCGTCGGTGGCGGGTTCCGCGTCGCGTTCTCCGTCCCGCTCGACGACAGATCGTTCATCCGGCGCTTCGACGTGAACGGCAACTCCGCGGGGGTTAACACCGCCGAATTTTCGCATATCAACGGGCTCGCGGCACTGCCGGACGGCAGCATTCTTGCCATCGACGCGTACAGCAACGAGTTCCGTGTGGAGAAATATCACCTCGACCTGACGCTAGACCCGGGCTTTGGCCTTGACGGCGTGGTGCGGACCGACTTCGCTGGCACCGCCGTGGTGCCCGACGCCATCGCCGTGCTGCCCGATGGCAGGTTCGTTGTCGCCGGGACCGCCTTCGGCGCTGGCCCTCGTGATATCGCGCTGGCGCGCTACAACACCGACGGCTCGCTCGACACTTCGTTCGACGGCGACGGTGAACTTGTAATCGACTTTGGCTTCGATGAGGTCTTCAGCAGCCTCGTCCTGCTGAGCAACTGCAAGGTGCTGATCGGCGGGATTACCTTCTCAAGTGGAGCCCCGTCGAGTGGCTTCCTCGCCCGTCTCAACGGCGACGGGATGCTCGATAACTCGTTCGGCAGCGGGGGCCGCATCACGACCGACTTCAGTGCCGTCGACAGCCTTGCCGTCCAGCCGGACGGTAAGATCGTCTGGGGCGGTAGCGCCGGCCTGGCCCGTTATCTGCACAGCGTCGAGGCCGTAAGCTGTCCTACGCCAAGCGGTACGCCGCCGCCTGTCAACTGCCTCGCCGGCGTCCTCGACACAACTTTCGACACAGACGGTCGCGTGACAACCGACGTCGGCAACAACGACCAAGCGCGCGCCGTCGTCGTCCAGCCGGATGGGAAGATCGTCGCCGCCGGTACGTTCGGCAGCACGTCCGATGAGGACTTCGGGCTGGCGCGATACAACGCGAACGGCTCGCTCGACGCCACGTTCGACACCGACGGGAGGGTTACGACCACTTTCGGCTCTGACGATATCGCTTTCGCCGTCGCCCTTCAGCAGGACGGACGAGTGGTCGCCGCAGGACACGCCTTCATTAGTGGCGGCACGCAGTACGACTTTGCGCTTGTCCGCTACAACGCGGACGGCTCGCCCGACACCACGTTCGACTCGGACGGGAAGGTCACGACTCACTTCGGCGCGGGCTTCGACGAAGCTTTCGGCGTGGTCGTTCAGCCGGACGGCAAGCTCATCGCCGCCGGGTACGCCCGCGTTGGCAGCACGGAAGACTTCGCGCTCGCGCGCTACAACGCGAACGGATCGCTCGACACTACCTTCGACTCGGACGGGAGGGTTACGACCAGCTTCGGCACGGGTAACGAACGCATCGCCGCCGTCGCGCTCCGGCCCGACGGGAAGATCATCGTCGCGGGGTTCGCCCGCGTCGGCAGCTTTGACGAGTTCGCGCTTGCCCGCTACAACGCGGACGGCTCGCTCGACACCACGTTCGACTCGGACGGCAAGGTGACGACTAACGTCGGCCCAGGCCACGACACAGTATCCGGCCTCGCCATCCAGCCGGACGGGAAGATCGTGGTCGCGGGCGGCGCCGGCGACCCCACCTTCAACCAACCGGACTTCGCGCTGGCGCGCTACAACGCGGACGGCTCGCTCGACACCACGTTCGACACCGACGGCAAGTTGACGATCGTGTTCAGCGCTAACAACGACCGTGCATACGCCGTCCTAGTCCAGCCAGACGGGAAGATCGTCGCCGCCGGCTTTGCGGACACAGGCAGCAACCAGGAGGACTTCGCGCTGGTCCGCCTCAACCCGGACGGCTCGCGCGACGTGTCCTTCGCGCCCGGCGGTCGCGTGACGACCGATTTCAACAACGTCGAAGAGGAGATGGCGAACGCAGTCGCCATCCAGCCGGACGGCCGTATCGTCGCCGTTGGCCACGCCGACCTGATTGTGTCGGGCGTCAATTACGACTTCGCACTGGCTCGCTACGTCGGGGTATGTTCCGGACCGACACCTACACCCACGCCTACTCCCACGCCAACACCGACGCCATCACCGAGTCCATCTCCGGTCACCAACACAGTGCAGTTCAGTGCCTCCAACTACAATTCCCAGGAAGACTGCACGTCGGTGATCATTACGGTTAACCGCACTGGTGATGCTTCCGCCGCCGCCAGCGTTGATTACAGCTCGTCCGACGGGACCGCATCCGAGCGTCGCGATTACATCACGGCTCTCGGTAAACTTCAGTTTGGCGCCGGCGAAACCTCTAAGACTTTCGAAGTGCTGATTAACGAAGATTCTTATGTCGAAGGAAATGAAAATCTCACTCTCACCTTAAACAATCCGTCAGGCGTTAGTCTGGGTGTGCCGGCAAACGCCAGTGTCACAATCACTGACGATTCGTCTGAACCCGCCACGAATGTCATCGACGACCCGCGGAATTACGTCTGTCAGAACTACCACGACTTCCTAAATCGACAACCGGACGCGGCCGGCTGGGACTTTTGGACAAACGAAATAACTTCTTGTGGCAATGATCAAGCGTGTATTGAGGACCGGCGCATCAACGTCTCAGCCGCGTTCTTCCTTTCAATTGAATTCCAGCAAACAGGCTACGTGGTCGAGCGGGCTTACAAGGTTGCTTACGGCAATGCCACAGGTAATTCCACAGTTGGCGCACCACATACGCTACCCGTGCCCATCGTTCGGTTCTATGAGCTCCTGGAAGATACTCAGAAAATTACGCATGGCGTAATCGTCCTGCAACCAGCTTGGGAACAACAACTGGAAAACAACACTCTAGGCTTCTTTACAGAGTTTGTGCAGCGCACCCGTTTCTCCACCGCGTTGCCGACATCGCTGACACCTACACAATTTGTGGATCTGTTGAATGCTAACGCTGGCGATGTTCTCTCCACGAGCGAGCGCACGAATGTAATCAACTTGTTTTTAGGAGCAATCGATACGACAAACACTACAGCGAGGGCGCAGGCATTGCGCCAAGTGGCAGAAGATCAGGATTTGCAAATCGCTGAATCGAACCAGGCGTTTGTCTTGATGCAATACCTTGGCTACTTGCGGCGCAATCCAAACGACCCGCAGGACATTGACCACTCAGGATATGACTTTTGGTTGACGAAGATGGATCAATTCAACGGCAATTACCACGATGCCGAAATGGTGAAGGCTTTCATCACCTCCAGTGAGTATCGCGAAAGGTTCGGCGGCGGGTCATCTTCGCCAACACCGACACCAACTCCGACGCCGACTGCATCACCGTCACCGACGCCGACTGCATCACCGACTCCAAGTCCATCGCCGACACCGACGCCCACGCCCGGATCATTTGTCGTGACGAACGCGAACGACAACGGCGCTGGAAGTCTTCGGCAGGCGATCCTCAATACGAACGCCGCCTCAGGCGCCAACACGATTACGTTCGACCCGTCATTCTTCAACACGCCGCGAACCATCGTGCTGGCTGGAACGGTTCTCACAGTCACCGATACGTTGACTATTAATGGGCCAGGCGCAAATCTGGTAACCGTCAGTGGCAACAACGCCGTCCGTATCTTCGCTATTAGCCCTTCAGTGACGGCATCAATTACTGGGATGACTATCACACAGGGCAATGGAGCAACAGGCGCCTTTCCCGGTTTCGGCGGCGGCATCTACAACCAGGGCACACTAACTGTCACGAATCTTGTCGTCACTAACAACAAGGCGACTATAGACGGCGGCGGCATCTACAACAGCACCAGCGACACGCTGAACGTGATCAACTGTACGATCTCGAACAACGTCGCCGATTCAGACAATGCGGGCAGCGGCACCGGCGGCGGCGGACTCTACAGCACGACCGGCGGTGTCATGACCATCACCAATTCCACAATCACCGGTAATTCCGTAGGTGGAAGTGCCAGTGGCGGTGGCGGAGTTACTTCTTTTGGACCACTCACTATCAACAACTCAACCATCAGTGGTAATTCGTCAGGCTTAGACGGTGGCGGCATCTATAAAGGCAACAATACGGTTACCCTCACCAACTCAACCGTCGCAAATAACACCGCGACGCGCGACGGTGGCGGCGTCTGGCGCGATACGGGAAACACCTTCACCGTCCGCAACACGATCATCGCTAACAACTCGGACGACGGCACCGCGCCTGATTTCAGAGGCACGGTCAACTCCTCAGGCTTTAACCTGATCAAGAACATCACCGGCACAACAATTACCGGAACGACAACGGGCAATCTTACCGGCGTCGATCCGAACCTCGGACCGTTGGCTAACAACGGCGGCGCTACTCTCACTCACGCTTTGCTTTCCGGCAGCCCGGCGATTGATAAAGGTGAAAGCTTCGGCTCCACAGTTGACCAGCGGGGGCTGACGCGCCCGGTTGATGATCCCTCGATTGCAAACACCACCGGCGGCAACGGCGCAGATATCGGCGCTTTCGAAGTGCAGCAGTCCAGCGCGGCAACTTACGAGGAATGGCAGACCTTGAACTTTGGAGATTGGACTAGTCTTCTTAGATCGACTTCACTATCTTGCGAAACTCGTCTTCATTCCAGGCTCTCATCGTCTCAGTTTGAACATTGCCTTGTGATCCAAGTGTCAAAAGGCATTTCGCAACCGTCTCTTCATCAGGTCCTTCGATAACACAAAGTAGATCGTAGCGGCCCATCAGCAGATACGTATCCTTGATTTCCACGCCGAGCTTCTTGAAAGCTTTGCGTCCCGCATCCAGACGCTTCGGACTATCTTTCACTTTAGCCGCACCCTGTTGCGTGTAACGAAGCAGAGTTATATAGGTTGGCATTTGAAATACTCCTTTCGAATGGTTCAAAGTCCAAGAATGGCGAAGAAGAAGTCAGAACCGGGAGCGGTAGCGACCGGGTAAGCCTTGCCCACCAAACTGGATAACATTCATTCCCACGAGTTCAAGTTTCCTGGGGGTCTCTTCCATCGTGCGTCTAGTCCGGTCGCTACCGCTCCCGGTTCCGACTGCTTCTCCGCCGCGTAATCTGTGAAGCAAACCGACAACTTCGTGTTTTCTTAGCAAGAATTCTGCAGAGCCTCGCCGCGTAGCGGCAGAAGGAAGGTAGCCAGGGGCCAGCGCGAAGCGCGCTGCCCCCTGGTAACGTGAGTAACGAAGACTCAGCCCTGAAAGGGCGGCAGAGATTTGGTCATTACCGTGCAAATAAACAGGTCCTCGCGCGCTTTCAGCGCGCGAACTGCCTGACGTTCTTCCAGGGGCCGCGCGCTCCGCTCCGCTTCGCGCTGGCCCCTGGCTACCATCTTTCGCGCCTTCGGCGCAGGTGATTATTTATGCAAATTGCGGCCTTGGGCCGCGCTATGTAATCTGCGGATAGGAATTTAGATCTTTATGAAAATCTTGCGCCGGTAAAGAATCCACATCAATCCGAGCCACAGCAGAATGAACACGAGGGCGTAAGCCAGCGAGGCATTAATTGGCGAGGCCCAGGGAAGAAAAAGTTTTTGGAAGATCCATCCTTGCAATGAAATCTGCCCGGCGCCCCAGGGCAATTTGATCAGTCCCATCACTTTCGCCATCAATCCGGTCCCGACGAACAGCACGATCGCGTTCACCCCGAAGACGACAAAGGGTTTAGTCCAGCGTTGATACTTCTTGATGTCGATCAGCCAATAGCAAAAGCCGAGAAACGCGAGGGCCAGGCCGCCGGTGAAAAAGACGTATGAGCTGGTCCAGAGCGATTTATTAATCGGAAAGAATGGATTCCAGCTCCAGCCAATCACTACGCACACCACACCGGCGGCAAACATCCCGGCAACTTTTTCAAACTGGGTTTTGTCAGTGCGTAGCCACTGCCCGGTGAGCACGCCAAGCAACGTGGTGGCAACTGCCGGAATGGTGCTGAGTATTCCTTCGGGATCAAAAACTTTTCCAGCCTTCCAGATGTGGGCCCCGAGCACTTTGCGATCGATGAATGAAGCGAGACTTCCTTCTTTGCTGAGATCGCCCGCCGGAAAACCGGGCGCGGACAGCAGCGTCATTAAGGCCCAATAGATCAGGCACAACGCGATCGTAATGGCGAGCTGCGTTCTGACTTTAGTGTTGAGGAAAATTATGGAAGCGAAGAGATAACAAACCGCGATGCGTTGCAGGACGCCGGGAATTCGAATCGTGGAAAACTGAAAATAAGGAAACCCGGCCAGAAAAATTCCGAGTGCGAAGATGATCAGCGTGCGGCGCGCGATCTTGAGGTAGAGATCGCGTTTGCTGCCGCCCTGTTCCATCCGCTTTCCAAACGCGAGTGGGATAGCAACGCCCACAATGAACAGAAAAAATGGAAAAACCAAATCCGTTGGCGTCCAGCCGTGCCACGCGGCATGGGCGAGGGGCCAATAGATGTGTCCCCAGGTGCCCGGGTTATTAACCAGAACCATGCCGGCGATGGTGATGCCGCGGAAGACGTCTAACGAAATCAGACGATCGTTCACGATCTCGGTGGGTTTTCGGGAGCTGGGCATGCTTTATTTAGTCCACTGTCCAATCGTCCAATGTCCAACGAAACTCGCAGTGTCTTGAACTCGGGGTCCTTTCGACACGGGACGTTCGAGTTATTTCAGCTAGCGATACCTATTCCCGCGGAGATCGGAACTCTTGAGGTACCGCATTAGTCCGGCCACTAGCTCACTGATTTCGATCGCGTTCTTTGAGAGGCGATCGAAGACCTTCGTGGAAAAATATCCTTGATCTAATGCGACGTAGAGTTGTGCCCTGACTTCACCGCAGGAACCCTTCGCAATAGACAGGAACTGCGAGAACTCCTTGTCGCCGCCCCTTTCAAAACCTTCGGCAATATTCGAGAGGATCGAGACTGTCGCTCGACGTAGTTGATCCTTCAAACCAAAGTCTCGAGCAAAGTCGCCAATCGCCGTTGCTCGATATATTTCATTAGTTAATCTTCGCGCCTTCTTCCAGGATTCTATATCCTCGAACTTCTGGATCTTCGCCATAATCGCCTCCTTCAGGTGTAAGGAATGAGGGGTAAGGTTTTATTGGAGCGGCGGTCTATCCTGACGTTGAACATTGAGCTCCCACGTTGGACCTTGGACGTTGGACATTGGACTTTTTATCTCGGCGTTGGCGTGGGAGACGGCGTCGGTCGTGGTCCGAGGCCAAACTCCTCAGGATTCGGTAACACCGAAGTCGAGTTATAAACCCGCACCGCTTCTTCCAGCTCCTTGCTCTTGTTAAGCCACATCATGATCGCGCGGTCATAACGTGCGGTTATGCTGTCCAGCCAATACGGCCGGTTCTCAGCCAACCACGCGCGCCGGTAGCCTTCTTTCAAAACGGTCAGCTCTTCGGCCATTTCCCGTTGCCAGTTGTAAATGTTTCCCCAGTAATTTCTCAGCCGGCCGACCTTGCGCCGGTCGCCAAGATTCAAATACGCGTCCCAATATTCCTGGCTCATCTTGTCGATCACCTGTAGCCGGCGGCCGAGATGGTCCAAACGCTGCGCGGCAAAACGCATTACCGGAATCATCGAACGATTGCGGCGCGCGCGAGATTCGTTTCTGAGCAACGACTCGTCGGCATCTTCTACCGCGAGCCGCATCTGCTTCGACTTCTCGCGCAGCTCGCGCGCCTGTACCTGGAAACTGGAAGTGAAAGGATCGCGCCAGAAGTGCTCGTCGGTTTGATTTATTCCTAGCTGCGTATTCACGCTACCCAGCGCGCGCACGGCGGTCACAAACTGATTGCCATCGTTACGGAAGAAAGCCCAGTCAAAATTTTTATCAAACTCGTTCACGTCCGTGGATTCCTGCCATGACGCTGCCGCCCCGAGGACCATGCCGTGCCAGGTCATCTCGAAAAGCGACTTCGCCGTCGTCGTCCCAGGTCGTATTCATCATTCCCATTGCCTCGGCGGCCTGGCCGTCGCGCACAAAGTTCACAATATTCTTCGACGCGGAATCGACGTTGGGAAATATCTGGTTCCAATTGCCGACCCCCGGACAAACGAACTGATCGAGTCCCGCATCCTTAAACGGCTTAATGCGGGATTCAAAACTATCGCGCGGGCCGTAGTTCCAATTCATCACGATCATGTCTTTGGGAACATTGCCGATGAGTTCGGGATGATTGAGCGCGATGTCGCCCCAGAACATCAGCCGCCGGTTGTAAGGCTTGAGCACATCGCGCACGCGATCGAGATGCTCGAAATAGATCGCGCCCACTCCGCGCGTTTTCGCCACTTCCCTGCTTTGACCTTCACCCAACTCAAACGTTTCGTCGGCGCCGATGTGAAAAAATTTTCCGGGAAAGAGTTGGTCTAACTCGCGATACCAGTCGGCGACAATTTTGTAAGAGCCCGGTTGCTGCGGCGAGAGCACATCACCATAGGGCACTTCGGCGAGCTCGTTATACTTTTCCAGCTTTAGAGCTTTGTGCAGATGTCCAAAGGTCTGTTGCTCCGGCACGAGTTCGATGTGATACCGCTTCGCATAACCGACCAGTTCGCGAATTTCCGCGGGCGTGAGCGATCCGCCGGCTGGACCAATTAGAGGATGGCTTTCGCTGGCGAAGGTGTGCTCCATATAAAAGGAGTGCATGTTGAGCTTGAACGCGGCGAAAGTGCGCAACTGGCGTTTAATGTAGTCCACGGTTGGAACGGGGCCGCGACTGATGTCATCGGAGACGGCGCGCCAGCGCATCGCCGGCCAATCTTTTATTTGCACTCCCAGGCACGAACGCGCTCTGCGCCTTCGCCGCGCACAAGATGCTTAAGGGTTTGCAAACCGTAGAAGGTCCCTGCTTCAGTTTTACCGGCCACGATGATCTGGCGGTCGTTAACCGCAAGAAGATATCCCTCCTCATCGAGCTTCGCAGGCGGGGCAAGGCCTGCGTTTCGAAGGGCGGAAGAAATCCGTGGCAAATCTATTCTGCCCACAATAATTGACCGGCTACCGCTGGCCGCAATTCGTAAATCGACTTTGGCAACCTCGCGCGCGTCGGCAATGAAGTCCTCTGCAGCGAACCGATCGTCAACTGAGCGAGGATCAGCGAGCACCACGCGCACGTCCTTGGTGAAATGAAACCTCGCGTCCGTCGGCTTTAGTTCTCTTGGTTTTGGAATGACCTGGATTGCAGACTTCGCAAGCTGGTCCTGGGCTCGAACAACTTCAGGCGCGGCTGCGAAGACAATCAGGAATAAAAATAAAAGCAGGAGGCTGGGATGATTTGCGCTTCGTGTTAAAGTGGTCTGCATAGTAGTAATGAAAGAGTCGCGTCCTGGCGCAGGACAGGCAGTCCTGCCTTTTTGCAGCCGGAAATGGACAGACAGGAATGTCTGTCCTACTACGATCTGCGGTTTAAATATCGGACGAGTATTTAACCGAAATCGAGACCGAACACAATAGAGTGGGATTGCGATACCTGGGTAGTTTGCTATTCGCCCTCTCCTTTGCGTTTCTTTGCGACTAACTTTGCGCCCTTTGCGGTTTCGATTGTTGGTTTTACCGCAAAGAGCGCAAAGGAGTCGCAAAGAACGCAAAGACAAAGTTTGCCTGGACAAAGGATCGCGGAGGAACATTCGACTTGTCGTTGATGCTACAAGAAATAGCCGAACAGCCGGCGGCACTAGCGCGCACGATAGAGGCCGAGCGACAAAAGATCTCGCGCCTGGGGAATTTTCTCCAGTCGCGCGATATCGATCTCATCGTCCTTGTCGCTCGCGGTAGTTCCGATAACGCCGCGCTCTTCGGCCGTTACCTGCTGGAGATTACCACCGGCATCCCCGTGTCATTATCAGCGCCCTCCGTGCACACTCTCTATGGCGCCAAGCTCAACCTGAAGCACGCGCTGGTGATCGGGGTTTCGCAGTCAGGCGAGGGCGAGGACATAAATCAGGTGCTGGAAAACGCGCGCGCCGGCGGCGCCTACACCGTCGGCATCACGAATGAACCATCGTCGTCGATGGTGGGCCGGGTGGACGAAACCCTGTTGATGCATGGCGGACGTGAACACTCTGTCGCCGCCACCAAAACTTTCACCGGCCAGATGATGCTCTTCTACATGCTGGCAACCGAACTCGCCCAGAGCACTCCGCCATGGTCCTATGAGGCAATTCCGCAATTTGCTGCTCGCGCGCTGGAACAACAACCGGCGATCCGCGAGCTGGTTCAGCGATATGTGTTCATGGAAAACTGCGTGGTCGTTGGTCGGGGACTGGCATACGCAAACGCCTACGAGCTGGCTCTGAAGTTAATGGAAACCTGCTACGTGGTGGCGGAGCGGTTTTCCTCGGCAGATTTTCTTCATGGACCAGTGGCAATGGTCGAACGTCATTTTCCCGTCATAATGTTTGGCCCACCGGGAGTCATGTTTTCCGGCGTCCTGGGCTTGATCAACCGGTTAAAAGAACTGCGCGCCGACACGCTGGTGATCACCAGCGATCTGGAGGCGGCCCGAAATTGTTCGCGGGCGATCCTGATGCCTAAGGAAATTGATGAGTATTGTGCGCCAATTCCCTATATAATTCCGGGACAATTGTTTGCTGCGCTTTTGGCCGAGGCTAAGGGCCTGGATCCTGACCAGCCGCGATCGCTTTCGAAAGTTACCCGGACCCTTTGAACGTGGTAACGCAAACTGTTAGCTTAGGTTGTTGATTAAAGAGCGGTCGCAAACTAACAAATCGCGGTATAGTTTAAGACTCCCACTATGAACATCGAACTCAAGGAACTGTCTGAAGGGCCTGTCTATTTGCAGGTTCGCGAACAGATCCAAAATCTAATTTCCAGCCAAACCATTCCGGCAGGAGAAACACTTCCCTCGCCCGCTTCGCTCGCTCGGAAGCTCTCGGTAGACAAGGGAGAGATTCAACGCGCTTATTTTGAACTCGAGCAGTCAGGCGCGCTCAAGCGGGAAACGGGCAAGGACTTTCTCGGCCACGCGAAAACCACCTATCGCGTCACCTAGCGTCAGCTGGTTCATCCGATGAGCAATGGCAAGAAGCTTCTTCTGGCGGTAGGAGCAAGTCTCTTCTTTTTCGCGTTTGGCGTTTTACTCCTCTTCTTCGCTTATAAGCTCTTGAACAGCCCGACGTGGATGTTGTCGGCGATCACCTGGATGCTTATCTGGCCCAACCTGCTCATCTCAAAGGCCGGAATCCCCTATCCAGGGAGAATGCTTTCGTTGGCTGTCGGACCCATCACCAACGTCACGATTCTCTCAGGTTTATTCTACGTCGTAATATCTCTCTTCCGGCGGACGCCACCGACCACCACCACTCCCCCACTGCCACCGCGGTTTGACTAAGCCGGGATCCAGCGTTTTCTCTGCGTTTGTGACTTAATGACTTGGTGCGTGATATGCTTTTTCGCGCTTCAAAAAATTGCCCGCGGAAAGCGCCAACGCGAAAGTGGCGGAATTGGCAGACGCGCCAGACTTAGGATCTGGTACCGAAAGGTGTGGGGGTTCGAGTCCCCCCTTTCGCACCAACAGAAAGTACCGCAGTCAGTAAACAGCCGGCGCCCAGAGACAGCGAGCGTCGGCTAACTAATTAGAGAGTACCGTCATAACCTGACTAGCATAACTTAATGATTGCTGATTGCTGATTGGTGTTTGCAGTTTGCAGTTTGCTCGACTATTAGAAAGTGACTTCCTGAAACAAATGAAGACAGAATTGATAGACGTCTCCCCAACTCACAAAGAGATCAAGATTGAGATTGACACCGCGGCCGTGCGCGAAAGCTACGATCGCGTCAGCGATCGCTACGCCAAACAGGCAAAGGTTCCGGGCTTTCGACCCGGTCATGCCCCGCGCTCCGTGGTGCGCACTCGTTTCAAGAGCGAGATCCGGGGTGAAGTGTTGCAGGAACTTATTCCCTCAGCCGTAAACGAGGCGATCAGGAAACATGAACTGGATGCGATAGGGGAACCCGACGTTCAGCTTGATAACGCCGAAGCCCTGGAGAAGTTTGGTGCACAAGCAATTGGCGTCAAGGTTAATCTCGAGGTGCTGCCCAAGATTGAGTTGAAAGCTTACAAAGGTCTGGCGGCCTCGCGCCGGGTGCGCCCGATTACCGACGACAATGTGAATGAAATGCTGGAAGCGTTGCGAGAAACCTCGGCGGCCATGCAACCCGTCGAAGATCGACCTTCGCAGCTGGGCGATACGGTTACTGTCAGTGTTGAGGGAACGTTTCTCGACGAGCCTGAAGCCGAACAGATCAAGGCCGAAGACGTTGAGGTGACTCTAGGCGGCCCGGGCGTGCAACAGGAATTCAACGACAATTTAATCGGCGTGAAAGCCGACGACGAAAAGACTTTTACAGTTAATTACCCCGACGACTTTTCGTCCAAGGAACTGGCCGGGAAAAAGGTTGAGTACACAACTAAAGTATCCGCGGTCCGGATCAAGGAGCTGCCCGAAGTTGATGATGAATGGGCAAAGAGTTTGGGAGAAGATTTCGATTCAATCGAGAGTTTGAAGACCAAGATCCGCGAAGACATGAAGAATAGGCGCCGGGATTGAAGCCGACCATCGCCTGCGCGAGCGGATCTGATGGCCAGGCTGCTGGAAAGCAATCCATTTGAAGTGCCACCCAGCATGGTGGACCACCAGACGAATCGCCGGTTGGAAAGCGTGGTGCGCGACATGATCAGCAAAGGGCGTGGATCCGCGCAGTCAGGAAATGAATTGGGAAGGCGCGCGGGAAGAGTTGAAGGCGCAGGCGGAGGCGGATGTGCGCGGCTCACTGTTGCTCGAACGCATCGCCGACGAAGAGAAGATTGACGTGTCCGCCGAAGAGATTGAGGAAGAGATTCAGGCAGTCGCCCGCAGCTCAAAACAGCCGCTAGCGCAGGTGCGTAGCGTCTTGACAAAGGATGGGGGCGAACGTAGCATCGCCGACAGATTGCGCAATCGTAAGGCGCTTGATCTTCTTGTTGAAAACGCCAGTGTTACCGATGAAGAGTGGCGAGAAGAAGGGACAGAAGGAGAAGGCTGAGAGGCTGAAGGATGAATAAGAAAGAGGCTCGGCTCCTAACTTATTCATCCTTCATAATTCAACCTTCATCCTGATTTCTGTATTCAACAGGTTCTTCAGAAGAGGTTACCCAGCTATATGGCTCTAGTCCCGATGGTGGTCGAACAAACGTCACGTGGTGAACGCGCGTTCGATATTTTCTCTCGACTGCTCAAAGACAACATCATTTTCCTCGGCACTCCCATCGATGATCAAATTGCGAATTTGATCGTCGCGCAGCTTCTCTTTCTGGAAGCCGAAGATCCGGAGAAGGACATCAATATTTACATCAACTCCCCCGGTGGTTCGATCACGGCAGGCATGGCAATTTACGACACCATGCAATTTATCCGTCCCGACGTCACTACCATCTGCGTCGGACAATGCGCTTCGATGGGCGCGCTGCTGCTTGACGGCCGGCGCCAAGGGAAAACGCTTCGCGTTGCCTAATTCACGTATCCTCATCCATCAGCCATCGGGCGGTTCGCAGGGACAGGCCACCGACATTCGCATTCAAGCGGAAGAAATTCTTCGCATGCGCGAATTGACCTCTCAAATCATAGCCAAGCACACCGGACAATCGTTTGAAACCGTCGAACGCGATGTCGAGCGCGACAAAATAATGTCTGCTGCGCAAGCCAAGGATTATGGTTTAATAGACGAAGTGATCGCGCACCGCGAATAACGCGGCGTACCCAACATCGGAGATGCTTCGATGATTGCAAAAATGAAGGCCCGCGGATTTAGCTGCTCTTTTTGCGGGCGCTCGAAGGGTGAGGTTGCCAACATCGTTTCCGGAACGCCACAACGCGGTCCCGGTGTTCCCAAACAAATGATCGGCAAGAGTGCGTTTATCTGTAACGAGTGCGTAGAGCGCTATCACCAGATGGTCGCAAATCCGGAAGTGCCACAGCAAGCCCCGGTTCTCACTAAGTAGGTTCGATCGAAGCTCGAAGGAGATCCCCTAAACATATGGTTAGACGAACCGACGACACGCTGCGATGTTCATTTTGTGGCAAGTCGCAGAATGAAGTTAAGAAACTCATTGCGGGTCCAACCGTTTACATTTGTAATGAATGCATCGACATCTGCAATGAGATTATCACCGACGATCAGCAGGCCGAATCTGTGGCGACTCGTCCGCCGCTGCCGAAGCCGGGCGAGATCAAGACCTTTCTCGACGAGTATGTGATCGGCCAGGACGAAACCAAGAAACGTCTGGCCGTCGCTGTCTATCAACACTACAAGAGAATCGAAGTTGGCCGCCGGCGTTCCGACGTCGAGATTCAAAAGGCGAACATTCTTCTGATTGGCCCGACCGGGACGGGCAAGACTCTACTGGCGCAGACGTTGGCGCGCATGCTCAGTGTTCCCTTCACCATCGTCGATGCCACGACGCTGACCGAAGCCGGCTACGTCGGCGAAGACGTTGAAAACATAATCCTGAAATTGCTACAGGCCGCAAACGGCGATGTGGAACGCGCCCAGCAAGGCATTATCTATATCGACGAGATCGATAAGATTTGTCGCAAGGATGAGAACCCTTCGATCACGCGCGACGTTTCAGGTGAAGGTGTGCAGCAGGCGCTTTTAAAGATCCTCGAAGGCACCGTCGCCAATGTGCCGCCACAGGGCGGCCGCAAGCATCCGCATCAGGAATTTTTCCCGATTGATACGGCGAACATTCTTTTTATCTGCGGTGGCGCTTTTGTCGGTCTGGAAAAAGTTATCGGCCGCCGGCTGCGTAACAAGTCGCTCGGGTTCCAGGCCGAAGTTAAGAGTGGTTCGGCATCGTCACGCTGAAGCGCTGGGCGCTGTCCAGCCGGAAGATCTGATTCGATTCGGACTGATTCCGGAGTTTGTCGGCCGCTTGCCGGTTTGCGGCGTGTTGCATGAGCTCGACGAGGCGGCTTTGATCAAGATTCTGACGGAGCCGAAAAACGCTCTGGTTCGTCAGTATCAGAAGAAGTTTGACTTCGATAACGTGAAGTTAAAATTCACCGAAGATTCGTTGAAAGCTGTGGCGCGACAGGCAGTGGAAAGAAAAGTTGGCGCGCGCGGACTGATGATGATCCTCGAAGAGTTGCTGCTGGACGCGATGTATACCTTGCCTTCGCAAAAACGCGTCAAGGAATTTACGATTACCAGCGAGATGGTCGAACGCAAGCGCGCAATCCCCGGCGAGGGTTTGAGCGGCGTTGATGGCGCGGCTGCTTAACGACAGGATGATGATTAAAGGAGAAGGGTGGAAGCTCCAGGCTTTCACCCTTTTTGCTGTCCGGCTCCGGCGGTTTCTTGAAATCGCGGTTTTGATGAATCAGGGGGCAGGGAGATCCAGAAGCCAGAGTTCTTGTCTCTGCCTGCGCGATATTGAACCCACACGACTTGTCCTGTTGAAGAGACATCGAAGAACTCGCCAATCGGGTGTGTTGGACGAAGGTCGACGATCTTTCTTTCACCCACGCCGTCAGGCGAGATGGCCCAGAGCTGCTCGCCGTCCCTTATGCGGCCGATTTTGTAGAAATAGATCATTGTGCCGTCGCTGGACCAGAGCGGGTAGTAGCCCCGCGTCAGTGTGCGGCACACCCCGCCATCAGCTGGGCACACCATGATCTCGGATTCCGCCCACTCTCCCTTAACTTTTGTGCCGGCGATAAACTTGCCGTCGTGGGACCATCGGACTAAGCGCAGGAGTTGCGTGAAAGCGGCCTCGCCGCCTGTTGTCACATCGCGGATCATTGTGGCGGCCGGCTGACCTTTGTCCAACCGTGTGTAAATTATCCGCCTGCCTTCAGGGTCAACGCGTGCGTGATTGTGTGTGCCCCAGTCCCACCCGCGAGCCAGTTCCGTGATGGCGCCATCATGAAGCGAAATCTTACGAAAGGATGAAGTGGGGCGGTGCTGGTAGAAATAGACAGCCGAGCCGTCCGCGGACCATTGCGGGTGAACATTCTGCTCACCCTTTCCTCGCGTTAACTGATTAAGGTCGGTCCCATCCGCGTTGACTGTGTAGAGATGTAGGCCCCCTCCCTCCGCGAACCCGAAGAAAAGGATTTTGTCCCCTTGCGGGGAGAAGGAGGGATTTACCATATCACTGCGCGTCTGATGTAGCTCCTGCTGCTGCCCTGTGGCCGGATCGGTGATTGTGAGCATGTAGTTGTTCCGCGTGTTGGTGTAAATGAGGCGCCGACCGTCGCGCGAGATCTCGGGCTCAGTGTCTTCGCCCGTGCCCATCAGGATCGGTTCAGGCTCCCCGCCCGCAGCGGGAACTTTCCACAGCGTCAGGCTCCCGGCGCGCTGTGAAGGAAAAACGATGAACCCGCCGTCAGGCGTCCAGGCCGGCGCCCCGCCGAAGGAGTCGTCGAAGGTCAGGCGGCGCGCTTGTCCGCCCTCCGCAGGGACTACCCAGTAATCGCCGTGCGGCCCTTTTGATGTTTGGAAGAGCGCGATCAGCGCACCGTCAGGTGAAAACGCGGGCATCCGATCGGCCAGCAGGTGGTAGTCGGTCGGCGGCACGTCATCGACTTTGCGCTGCGCGCCGCCGTCAGCGTTCGACGTCCAGACGTCGTACCCACGCTCAAACACTAGCTGGGCACCATCCCAGGACCAGTTGGGGTTCCGGCCCCCTTCGATCACCTTATGCGGAGTCCCGCCTGTAGGTGGCACAGACCAGATGCTGTCCGTACCTTGCGACCGCCGTGTGTAAATGATCTGATCATCCCTCGGAGACCATCGCGGACGGTTGGCCGCGTCTTCGCCAGAGGTAATTTGTGTCGGCTCGCCTTGAACGAGGTTTTTAACCCAGACCTGCGGCACGCCGTCCACCGTGTTCGTGAAAGCGATCTTCTGACCGTCCGGCGAAAAGCTCGCCTTACGGTGCGAACCGGGAAACGTTGAGATCAGGCGTTGCTGGGCCAGTGCGCGGGGCGTTGGCGATCTTGGCCAAAAATAGACGGCTGCAAGCCCCAGAATCACCAATGTCATGCCGATAGCGAGAGAGCTAACCGCCAAAGATCTTCTGTTCCTAATCCGCGATCGTGTTGGAATGTAGGGCGTCAGTACGCCAACGCGGGAGTCGGACGAGCTAAAGAGATGGTCGAGGCCACCCGCCTCGGCCACCACGAGTCGCAAGTCGGCGATTATTTCGGACATGGATTGGTAGCGATCTGCCGGCTCTTTAGCGAGCGCCCGGTCAATCATTGCCGATAGGTGCGCGGGTACTTCTTTGTTCCACTCCGCGGCCGACGTGTGCGGCTGGGTCAGCAGTGCGCTGATTACATCGGCCTTGGACCTTCCGCTAAAAGGAGTGTGCCCGGTCGCCATTTCATAGAGCACGCCGCCGAACGCGAAAATGTCGCTGCGGTGATCCGCACGTTCGCCCCGCGCCTGTTCCGGCGACATCGACGCGGGCGTCCCCATAACCGCACCTGTCATCGTCAGGTGACTTTCCTCCTCGCCTTCAGTTCTCTCCAGAAGTTTGGCGAGGCCGAAGTCGAGCACCTTTGCCTGACCGCGGGGAGTGATCATGATGTTGCCGGCCTTGATGTCGCGGTGGATGATCCCTCGCGTGTGGGCCTCGGCCAACGCGTCGGCCACTTGCAGGCTGATGGAAAGAAGGGAGTCAAGTTTTAAGGGTCGGCCGTTGATCTCGCGCCGCAACGTCTCACCCTCAACGTACTGCATTGCTATGAACGGGCGGCCCGCCGCCTCCCCCACTTCATGGATCGTACAGATGTTGGGATGATCAAGTGAGGCTGCCAGGCGTGCTTCTCGGACAAAGCGCGCGCGCTGCTCGCTATCGCCGGCTAGGCGGGGATCGAGCAAGTTTCAAAGCGACTTTGCGGCCCAGCCTTTGGTCCTGGGCCAGATAGACTGTGCCCATTCCCCCAACTCCAAGCTGGGACTCAACTCGGTATTGACCAATGGTTTTCCCGGTGACCAAGGTAGGGTGATCATCAGCGACTAACTCGGGCGCGATCTCAAGAGCGGGTGATTCAATGAATTCGCCGGCCTGAGCGTCCGAAGCTAGCAGTGCTTCAACATGTCTCCGCAAAGCGGGGTCGCCGGCGCAGGCTTCGTCGAGGAAGGCGGCGCGCTCAGCCGCGTCGCGCGCAAGCGCCTCCTGAAAGGCTTTGTCTATCTGCCTGTTGCGTTCAGGCTTCAACGCGGCCCCCATCGCTGATCGCTTTGTGCAGCCACGCTTTGGCCGACCTCCACTCGCGTTGGACCGTTGTCGGCGAAACCTTCATAACGTCGGCGGTCTCCTCAATGCTCAGCCCGCCGAAGAAACGCAGCTCAACAATCCTGCCTTTGCGCGCGTCCCAGGATTCGAGTTCAGTCAGTGCGTCATCAACTGCAATCACTTCCGCCGACCGCCCTGCGGAGACGATGGCGGTTTCGTCCAGGGAGATTTTTTCCGCACCACCACCGCGCTTCGCATAGTTTTTGCTGCGGGCTTGTTCGACGAGGATGCGGCGCATGACCTGTGCGGCGACGGCGAAAAAGTGCGAACGGCTCTGCCAGCGCATTTTTTTGTAGTCGGCCAGCCGCAGGTACGCTTCGTTAACCAGGGCCGTGGTTTGCAAAGTGTGTCCCGGCCGCTCTCTTCGCATGTAGTGATGAGCCAACCGGCGCAGTTCCTGATAGACGACCGGCATTACCTTGTCCAATGCGGCCTGGTCCCCGTTGCTCCAATCCCTCAGCAACTGGCTCATTTCTTCAGGCGCAGGTTTTGTCATTTGAAGGCTTGGTCGGGGTACCGCTTGTCGGGGAAGGTCGTCCGGATTCTATCACTTTTCGCGGCATAGCCATCCGTCGGGATCGATATATGAAAAATCTTTTCGACGGGGTGGAGGGATTTTTCGACGCTTCTCGCCTATTGAATTAGGACACTTCGCACCGCCCGACGCAACGCCCGGTAACACCGATGTCTGCCGGGGATGATCGACATGAGAAAACGAGGACCAGTCTAAAAGGAGAGACATTATGCAAAAACACGAGAAACGAAACCGGCGAATTAAGAGAACGTTGGGCGTGACCGGCGCGTTGCTGGGCGCGACGCTGACGGGGGCGGCACTGACGGGCGCAACCGCACAACGCGAAGATAACAATAAGCGGGCGAGCGCCACCCACTTCCCGTTCACGACGCTCACACGCTCACAGAGGATGCACCTGAACGTAGCCAACGTTCTCGCAGACCAGCCCGACACGAATGACGCGCCCGACACACAGGACCCGCCGGACGCTAAGGGCCAGCCGTGCCGCGTGCTGTACCGGCTTTTCGACAGCGAGGGGCGCGTCGTCGCCACCGCAACCTCCATGCTCGCAGCGGGCGAGACGACCCAGCTTACTCAGGATTCCCCCGACACAAGGCCCGGCACGACTGATTCCCGCGGCAGAACGTCCGAACAGAACCCCCCCGACACAACGCCCGCCCGGATTCAGGGGCTGCGCGGTGAACTTCTGGTGCAAGAGGGGCGTTGCAGCGAGGCGATCCTCGGCTCGATGGAGATTATCGACACGGCGAGCGGCGAGGTGCGGGCCGTCATCGCGTCGAGATCGCTCCGCGTGCCGCAGACTATGACCGCAGATCAGCCCGACACCACCCCCCAGTAACAACTGATGGTCTGCTGGGCATGATTGACAGGAGAAGGTATGACCGCGTTTGCCACCCTCGCCAAGCTCGTCGAGCCTCTATCGCTCGACGAGTTTCTCGGCGAATACTACGACCGGCGGCCCGTCCATTTGCCGGGCTCGCCGGAGCGCTCCCGCAGCTTGTTGACACACGAGCGGATCGCCAGCCTGCTCCGGGACGGCGACGAGGCGAGCGGAAGCGTCATCAGTTTTCCGCTCTCCACTGAGGGCGCGGCGGAGGACCCGGTCGCCGCCTACACCGCCTACATCGACGCCGGCTACCCGGTGATCCTGAACTCGCCGCGCGGCGCGAGTAGTGAAATAGACCGCATCTGTACCGACCTGGGCCGAGAACTGCAAGCCCACGTCTGGCCTAACGTTTATGCCACGGGCACTGCAGGAGCGCCTCTCAACATCCACTTCGACCTGCACGACGTTCTGGTTGTGCAGGTCGAAGGCGAGAAGGATTGGCGCATCTCCAGTTTACGAGCCGACCGCCCACTCGACGTTCCAGAGATGCGCCCCACAGCTGAAGTTGCGATTGAGGCCATGCGCGAAAAAGCTCTCGCCAGCGTCGCAATGACCTTCACCGTCAAGCCGGGCGACGTGGTCTACATCCCACGCGGCCAGTTTCACATGGCCACGACACCGCGCGGACGTTCGCTACACGTCACATTCGCCATGCGGCCGCTCTCCGGCTACGACCTCGCGCAGGCCCTCTGCCGGCTGGCGCTGTCAGATCCGAAATTGCGCGATTACCTCCCCAACCTCGATCAAGGCTCTGTCAACGAACAAACCCACCACCGCCTCGCGGAATTCAAGGACCGTCTGAAAGAACTGCTCGACGGCCCGAATCTGGCCCAGGCACTCGCCGAAGTCCGCGCCGATTTGATCGCGCGTTCGAACGTGCACGGGGGCGTCAGGTAAGGATGCTCGGGTTGCACCACCTAGCGAACATCGCCATTTGCCGGAACAACATCTGAAAGAACTTCTCGAGATAGTTTCGTCGTCGCCCTGACTTTCACAAACGTTTGCAAGTTGATTGGTGCAGTGCGGTCACCGACAACGCCGTCAGGCTCTGGCCGCATATCCGCACTCCTCACTTGTTTGCCTCTCCAACAAATCTTTATTCCAACATTCAGCCTCCGACAGTGCAATCGGCTTCGCGTGTAAAGGGCAAAGCTCTGGCACGAACCATCACTGAAGAATTTTTCGAAAGAGTGGAGGGATTTGTCACTGATTCTCGCCATATGAGGTGAGCTCGCCACCGCTGACTTAAAGATGGTGTCGCAGAGAGCCGAGTCAACTTCGCAGATTAGTTATCAAAGGAGAAAACATCATGTTCAAACGCAAGCTTTCCATCACACTGTTAATGACTGCACTGCTGGCCGTCACGGCCCACGCACAGGTTCGTGTCACGGTGCCGGAAGAGGATCCCGGCCCGCCTTTCTACGCCTCACTCGAGCGCGCGTTCGTGCCGCACACGGACGAGTGGGCTGCAATTGCTTTCGTGCGCCAGCCGGGCTGTGTCCCCGACGATTTCAACCTGCTGGATTTGATTGACGTGCCCACCGCTTTCGGCTGCCCGCTCACGGTCCAGGGTCATCTGATCTACAAGAACGCACCGCCGCCGGTGGACAGCGCACCCATCCAGGCGAACCTGCACGGCCTGGGCGCGCTTCCCGTATGGTTCGTCAGTTGGCCAGAGATGCAAGCTGCGCTCGCCGACGACGTGTTGACTGTTCCGGAACTGCTGTCGCTGCCTTCGCTGCGGATGGGATTGGCCAGCTTCTACAAAGAGACACAGCACCCAGGCTATGAACGACCGCAAGGCGCAGGCAACGGGAAGGTCGAGATTACGGCGCGCGGGACGCTGACGGATGGCCGCACCTTCCAGTTTCAGGTTAGGGAGATGGGTAAGGACCAGCAGAGCGTCGTTCGGCACATCAAGATCGAGTTTCGCTGATTTGACGCATGAAAAGTGAGGCGGGAGAGCTAACTGACTACCCGCCAGTTTTTCCAAACCATTTGGCTTTCATTGTTTCCTGCAAGGCGTGGTAGCGCACACCGCGGAAATAACTTACAATTAGCCGTATAACAAAGGGCGAGACGTTAATCCAGGCGGCTCGCCCTTCGCTTACAATTCGGAATAAATAGCTAAGTCATAATCATGGAAGAATATTCAGATCGCGCGCCCGCCGACGTTGCATGGTACCCAATGGTTCCTATCCGCGACGTCGTGATTTTCCCGTTCACTAAAGTCGCTTTCAAAATTGGTCGTCAGGGTTCGGTGCGCGCGCTCGAGCAGGCGCTGGCCGCGGATCGCACGATCTTCCTGGCCACTCAACACGATGCAACCGTTGATGAGCCGACACCGGATCAGATTTATGGCGTAGGAACCCTCGGCCGCATCCTGCAATCGCAGAAGCAGGATAATGGTCAGATCAAAGTTGTTGTGGAAGGCCGCGAACGCGCCACGACGGTGCGGGTTGAAAACACTGACGGGGCTTTCATGGCTCTCGTCAAACGCGCGCCGGTAGTTAACGAGGAAGGCGCTCGTCTGGACGCCCTGGTGCAAAAGATTGGTCAACTGATCGAACAGCATTTGCGGCTGGCACCCGAGACCCAAACTGACGCGTTGCAAACAGCGCTGCGCAATCAGAACCCGTCGCACCTGGCCGATGCGCTGGCTTCGCAATTACGCATCACCGTCGAAGACAAACAAGGCATCCTCGAATTGTTCTCGGCTCAGGCCCGTCTTGCCCGTTTGATTGAGCTGCTGGAAGTTGAGATTGAGAAGCGCCAACTGGATCGTTCGATTCAAACGCGCGTTAAGCGCCAGATGGAAAAGGCGCAAAAAGAGTATTACCTCAACGAGCAAATCAAAGCGATCCACAAGGAGTTGGGCCGCAAAGACGAAAAAGCTGAGCTTGAAGAACTGAAGAAAAAGATCGAAGAAGCAGGCATGACCGAAGAGGCCAAACAAAAGGCCCTTCAGGAACTGCATCGGCTGGAAGCCATGCCGCCCATGTCTGCTGAGGGCACCGTTTCCCGGACCTACATAGATTGGTTAGTAAATGTGCCCTGGAAACAAAAGAGCAAAGAGATCAAGGATCTCGCGAAAGCGGAGGAAGTACTCAACGAAGATCATTTTGGTCTGGAGAAGATTAAGGAACGCATCCTCGAGTATCTTGCCGTTCGCCAGTTAGTTAAAAATCCAAAGGGTTCGATTCTCTGTTTTGTTGGACCTCCCGGAGTAGGCAAAACGAGTTTAGGAAAGTCGATCGCCCGTGCCACCGGCAGGAAATTTGTCCGGCTTTCGCTTGGCGGCGTACGCGACGAAGCTGAGATTCGCGGCCACCGTAGGACCTATATCGGCGCGCTGCCCGGCCAGATCATTCAGATGATGAAGAAAGCGGGAACGATAAATCCCGTAGTGTTGTTGGATGAAGTGGACAAACTTGGAGCGGACTTCAGAGGCGACCCAAGCTCGGCGCTCCTCGAAGTTCTTGATCCTGAACAGAACCATACTTTCCAGGACCACTATCTCGACGTCGAGTACGACCTTTCGAAGGTTTTCTTTATTGCCACTTCAAACGTGCTGCATACAATTCCACCGGCGCTGCAGGATCGACTGGAGATTTTGCGACTTTCCGGTTACACCGAAACGGAAAAGCTGGAAATCGCGAAGCGACATCTGGTGCCGAAGCAAGCTGAGGGCAATGGCCTGAAACCTGAACAGGTTGATTTCACGGACGAAGGCTTAGTCGAGCTAATCCGCCATTACACGCGCGAAGCCGGCGTTCGAAATCTCGAACGTGAGATTGGATCTTGTTTCCGCAAACTGGCGCGCCGGTTCGTTTCAGAGACTGTTGCCCGCAGACTTCAAAGATACGATTGACGCGAGCCCGCGTACGCGAGATGCTCGGACCGATCAAGTTTCGGCAGCAGGTGGTTGCGGCCGAAAGCGAAGTCGGCCTTGGCGACCGGCCTGGCGTGGACCGAAATTGGCGGCGAAGTATTGCAGATCGAAGCAACGCTTACGAAAGGCCGTGGTGGCGTCATGCTGACCGGCAAACTCGGCGACGTAATGCAGGAATCGGCGCAGGCGGCACTAACCTGCATAAAAGCGCGCGCCGAACGCCTGTCAATCAATCTGGATTTTATTCGCAAGCGCGACCTGCACATTCACGTGCCCGAGGGCGCGATTCCCAAGGATGGCCCATCGGCCGGCATCACCATGGCAACGGCGATGGCTTCAGCGCTGACGCGCGCGGCAGTGAGAAAGAATGTCGCCATGACCGGGCGAGATCACGTTGCGTGGTCGGGTGCTCCCGATCGGCGGCGTGAAGGAAAAACTGCTGGCGGCCCATCGCTTCGGGATCGATACGATTATTTTGCCGAAAGAAAACGAGAAGGATCTGCCGGACGTGCCCGAGGAAGTTCGCAATGCGCTCTGCATCAATCTGGTCGAAACGATTGATGAAGTGTTGGCGCTTGCGCTCGAGGATGCATTGCCGGCCGTGGCCGCATCGCCCGAAGACGCCAAGGCGCCTCCGATTTGGACGACCGAGCCGCCTTCGCACGGCATCCAAACAAGCTAACTAATACCTACGTCCCAGTATTTACTTCCCGCGGGTCAGTTTCATCTGGTGTAAGCGTTCGCGTGTGCGTCGCCCACTAGTTAGATCCGGATCTCGCATGCCTATTCCATCAATTAACCCCGAGGAGGACGAAATGAGTAAACAACAAGACGCAGACTTGATCTTAAAACTTTATGACCTCAGGCGCGAAGCGGTGATGCGCGACGCTCGTAATTGGATGTTGAGCTTCAATCCCACCAGCGTGCAGGACGTTATCGACACGCTTCTGGGCGACCATAGTGGCCACTACCGAATGGTCCTGTCGTATTGGGAGATGGCGGCAGCGATGGTCAACAATGGCGCTATCGACGAGAAATTGTTCAATGAGTCAAACGGCGAGCACATTTTCGTCTACGCTAAGATTGAACCCATCATCGGCGAAATCCGCGCATTGTTCGGCAGTCCCGAATTCCTGCTCAATCTCGAGACTCTGGTGAAACGGATTCCCGAAAGCGAACAAAAGATCGCCGCGATGCGTGAGCGGATGAAGAAGTTTGCAGAGATGAGCGCTGACCGGGCAGCAAAGGGCCAGTCGGCGGGATAGTAATCGGAAGCCGATAAGCATACCGACAGCCCATGATTTCATTTGGGACTTCGTCCGGCTCAGGCACAGCATGAAAGTAACGAGCACCGAATTCCTGAAGAGTAGTTTCACGGATCAGGACTGGGCCACCGGAAACCTACCTGAGATTGCTTTTATGGGCCGCTCGAATGTCGGCAAGTCAAGTTTGATCAATTCCCTGCTCGGAGTGAGGGGACTAGCGCGCACTTCCTCCACTCCGGGCCGCACCCAGGCTTTGAATTTCTTTCTGATCAACAACAAGTTTCGGTTTGTCGATCTGCCGGGATTCGGTTACGCTCGGGTCCCGAAAGCGATTAAATCAACCTGGGGCGAAATGGTTTCGAGCTACCTTGCAAAGAGATCGCAGCTTGTGCTATCAATTCACATCGTAGATTCGCGCCACGAACCCACAAAATTGGATTTGCAGCTTCACGAATGGCTTGAGCACAGCGCCAAGCCACGCTTAATTGTTGCCACAAAATCCGATAAGCTGTCTAACAACGAGTTGAAGATAAGTTTGGGCCGCGCTAAGGGCGTGTTCAGCGATGATCGCGTGGTGGCTTTTTCGGCCAAAACTGGAACCGGACGCGACGAGGTTTGGCGCACGATCGAAACAGCGCTGGCCGGTTTCAACCACTAGACTTGATTAGAAGTTTCGGATAGATTGAACACTTCCGCAAATCAACGTCGAGCGTCGAGTATCAATTCTCAAAGCCCCCTTTGTTAAGCTACGTTTTTTCTCGGAGGTGGGGTAATCACACGTCAGATTGATATTCCTGCTTGGCATCGAATTGTAAATTGCTGAACATCCTTGAAGAGAAGCGTGTTTTAGCCTCGCGTATTAATGGAGAGGCTTCGCGGATCCGCCGAAGTCGGTTGTTCACCCCGCAACCTTTCCCTGTTTCCGAACCTCCAATCAGCCAAAATTTCGACCGCACATCAATTCAGCAGGTCGTTTAGGACAATTAATTAGGAAAGAATGATATGGCACAGAGAACACGTTCACGCGCTTCCGGCGCTAACACAGAAGATAGCGACGGCGACGGTGACAACGGCGGCGCCAGCGTAGCGACTGCGGAAGCTCCCGAGACGGAAGGCAGAGAAGGCCGGTCGCAGGGAGAAGGTTTCCTCAACCTCGCCGACCTCAAGGAGATGTCGATCTCCAAGCTCACGAGCATCGCCAAGGGCATGGATGTGCCGGGCGCGACGGGCATGCGCAAGCAGGAGTTGATCTTCAAGGTGCTGGCGGCCCAAACCGAAAAAAGTGGTCTGATATTTTCCGAAGGTGTTTTGGAAACGCTGCCCGGACGGCTTCGGCTTCTTGCGCGCGCCTGAATACAACTACCTTCCCGGTCCGGATGACATTTATGTTTCGCCGTCTCAGATTCGCAAGTTTGATTTGCGCACCGGCGACACGGTCAGCGGCCAGATTCGTCCGCCGAAAGAAGGTGAACGCTATTTCGCGCTAATCAAGGTTGAGGCCATCAATTTCGAGTCTCCTGACCAGGCACGTGAAAAAGTCTTCTTCGACAACCTGACGCCGCTCTATCCCGACGAAATGCTGCGGATGGAAGTCACTCCTGAAAATCTCTCGGCGCGCGTGATTGACCTGGTCACTCCGCTCGGCAAGGGACAGCGCGGATTGATCGTGGCTCCGCCGCGCACCGGCAAGACTATGTTGCTCCAGACGATTGCGAATTCAGTTACGCAAAATCATCCGGAAGTGACTCTGATTGTTTTGCTGATTGACGAGCGCCCGGAAGAAGTCACCGACATGCAGCGTTCGGTTAACGGTGAAGTGATTTCGTCGACCTTTGACGAACCGCCGACCCGTCACGTTCAGGTTGCGGACATGGTGATTGAGAAGGCAAAACGCCTCGTCGAGCACAAGCGCGACGTGGTAATTCTGCTGGATTCGATTACCCGTCTGGCCCGAGCTCATAACGCTGTGGTCCCGCCCAGCGGCAAGATTCTTTCCGGCGGTATCGATTCCAATGCCCTGCAACGACCGAAGCGCTTCTTTGGCGCGGCTCGCAACATCGAAGAGGGCGGCTCGCTAACAATTATCGCAACGGCGCTGATTGATACCGGTTCGCGCATGGACGACGTAATCTTTGAAGAATTCAAGGGCACCGGTAACTCGGAAATTCACCTCGACCGCAGGTTAAGCGACAAGCGCTTGTTCCCCGCCATCGACCTTCAACGTTCCGGCACGCGCAAGGAGGAATTGCTCCTCAGCAAAGAAGACCTCAGTCGTATTTGGGTAATGCGACGCGTGCTGAATCCCCTTTCGCCTGTTGAGCAAATGGAAGTGGTACTCGAGCGGCTCGAGAAGGCCAAGACAAACGCTGAGTTTTTAGCTTCAATGCAGAGTTAAGCAAATTAGGGATGAAGGCGGGAGGATGAAGGATACTTCGTGCTTCCGCCTTTTTTGTGTGTTGACAACCGATCATCGCTTTTTGAACTTGATCTCCGCACCTTCATCCCTCATCCTTCCCTCTTCATCCTTTTAGTTTATGCGCATCGCCCTTCTTTCATCTGAAGTTGTGCCTTTTGCCAAGACCGGCGGGCTCGCGGACGTGGCGGGTGCTTTGCCGAAGGCATTGGGCAAGCACAATGTTGATTGCCGCGTCATTCTCCCACTCTACAGCCAGATTGACCGCGCGCTGTTGACAGAAGAGATTATTGAAGACGTTCCGGTGCAATGGCGTGGCCAGATTCGGCCCATCCGCGCTTTCCAGAGTGACGTCGCGGGCGCGCCTGCCTATTTAATCGAGGCCCCGGATTTCTTCTCCGAGCACGCAATTTACGGCCACGCAAACGATCATGAGCGCTTCGCTTTTTTTTCCCGGGCCGCCCTCGCGCTGGTTAAACATCTCGACTGGCAGCCTGATGTTGTTCATGGCAACGACTGGCCCTGCGGTTTCGCGATGGCGGAACTCCGCGCGCGTCGCCGTTACGACGAATTCTTTAAAAATGTAAAGACGCTTTTCTCGATTCACAATCTCGCCTATCAGGGTTTGTTCAGCTCCCGCGATTTATGGTGGCTCGGCTTTGGCGAGAGTCCCGAGAAGGACGATTTCCTGCTCGCAGGAAATGCTTCTGCGCTAAAGGCTGGATTGATAACTGCTGATGCCTTGTCTACAGTCAGCCGCCGTTACGCGCAGGAGATTCAAACTTCAGAACAGGGCGCGGGACTTGATTGGATTTTGCGCGCCCGGCGAAACCGGCTCGCGGGTATCACCAATGGCGTTGACTATGAACTCTGGAACCCCGAGACCGATCCATACATCGCTGCCAACTTCTCTGCGTCTGACCTCACGGGTAAACGCGAGTGCAAGCTCGATCTGCTGCGCCGTTTTGGTTTACCGCTGGAACCGGAGCGCCCAATCATCGCGATCATTTCCCGCCTGGTCGCGCAGAAGGGCTACGACCTGATTCGCCAATCCGCCGGAGCGATCCTCGAGACCGGCGCATTTTTTATTGCCCTTGGTGCGGGCGCCAAAGAGTATGAAGACTTCCTCCAACGCTGGCATGATGGCGCTACGAATCGAGTGGGAATCTATAAAGGTTACGCCGGCGAACCTCTCGCCCATCAGATTGAGGCCGGCGCCGACATGTTTCTCATGCCCTCGAATTATGAGCCGTGTGGCTTGAATCAGATGTACAGCATGCGCTATGCGAACGTGCCCATCGTCCGGGCTACGGGAGGACTCGACGACACAGTTTCAAATTACGACGCGGTGCGCGGCAACGGGAATGGCTTCAAGTTTCGCGAGTATCATGCCGGCGCGATGCTTGATAAAATCCGGGAAGCACTTTATTTTTACAATCACCCGGACGACTGGCGAAAGATACAATTGAACGGCATGGCCATGGACAACTCATGGGAAGCAGCCGCTCAAAACTACATCAAGCTTTACGAAGAGATAATTGCGCTGGAGTCGGTATAAGATCAGGCCTTCACTCGGCAGCGGGTGGCAACCTCGAAAGAAAAGGGAGGAATTCGAAATGGGCGAATACGTTAAGGAAGTGAGCGACAGCAGCTTTGATAAAGACGTATTGCAGTCAGACCGTCCGGTGCTCGTTGATTTTTGGGCCACCTGGTGCGCTCCCTGTCGAATGTTAGAGCCGACGGTAGCGGCGGTGGCTGAAAAATTTGCAAACAATGCGCGGGTGGTAAAAGTAAACGTTGACGACAATCCGGGAATTTCCCAGCGTTACGGAATCAAAGGTATTCCGACCTTGATTCTATTCAAGGCCGGCCAGGAAGAGGAACGGGTGGTAGGCGCCACCTCCAAGGAAGCCATCTCGCGAATGATCGAGAAACACGTCGCCAGCGCCGCCTCGGCGTAAAACCGAATGACAAATGTGGCGCGAACGGTGAGTGAACGCTCAAGTTAGTTCGCGCCACTCGTGTGTTGCAGTCGCTTTCTGTTCGCTGAAACATGAAATCGGATCTCTGTTTTCCATGTCCAAAATTATTGTAGTCATAGGCGCCCAATGGGGAGACGAAGGCAAAGGCAAGATTGTCGATTTGCTCGCCGAACACTTCGATATCGTCACCCGCTATCAGGGCGGACATAACGCCGGCCATTCGGTCCAGGTTGGCGATCAGTCGTTTGTCCTCCACCTGCTGCCGTCCGGAATTGTGCACCGCGGAAAGATCTGCGTGCTGGGTAACGGCATGGTCATCGATCCGAAGGCGTTTTTTGTGGAGGTGGATCGGTTAACCGAACAAGGCATCGAGGTTTCACCCGAGCGCGTCAAGATTAGTTCCCGTGCTCATCTCATCCTTCCCTACCACCGCGCGCTGGACCACACGAGCGAGGAACGGCTCGGGAATGAAAAAGTTGGGACGACGCTGCGAGGTATTGGCCCCGCTTATGAAGATAAAGCCGGTCGCCGCGGGATTCGAACCGCCGACGCCCTCGTGCCTGACGTTTTGCGATCCCGGATTGAACGAAACCTCGAAGATGCAAACCGGATCATTCAGGCTTACGGCGGAGACCCACTCGACGCCGATGAGATTTTCAATGAGATGTCGCGACTGACCGAACGGCTCGGCGCTTTTGTCGGCGATACCACCCACTATCTAAATGTGGCCGCGCAGGAGGGAAAGTCTATCCTGCTGGAAGGCGCGCAGGCGACATTGCTGGATGTCGATCACGGAACCTACCCGTTCGTAACTTCGTCGAACACCGTCGCCGGCGGAGCGATTATCGGCACGGGCCTGGCGCCGAATCGGCTGACCGGTGTGCTGGGAATTGTGCGCACCTACACCACGCGCGTTGGCGAAGGACCTTTCCCGACCGAAATGTTGGAAGGCGAAGCCGAGCTGGGGCAGTTGATTCGTGAACGTGGGCGGGAATACGGAGCATCAACTGGCCGCCCGCGTCGTTGCGGTTGGTTCGATGCCTTCGCCACGCGTTATGCAGCCGAGATCAATGGCTTCACTTCGGTTGCGTTAACCAAGCTCGACGTGCTGGACGCCCTCGAGGAAATAAAGGTCTGCGTCGGCTATAAACTCGATGGCCGAATGTGTGAATCGCTTCCGGCGGTCGCACAGGAGATGCGACGCATTGAGCCGGTCTATGAAACATTGCCGGGCTGGCAAGACCTCGACAGTGGGCACGACGGAGATGAGTTCCCTGCCGCCCAATGCGCGTCGCTATGTCGAGTTTCTATCGGAGAAGATCGGTGTGGAAATCGGATTGGTATCCACGGGCCCGGAACGTTCGCAAACAATCGTCGTCAAAGATTCTGCGCTGGGCCGCTGGCTGGAAAACTAGTCCAAGGCCCCAAGTCCAACGTCCAAAGTCGCTTGGTGCTTCTTTCTTTTCGACTTTGGACATTGGACATTTGGACATTGGACTTTCAATCGGTAGAATGCCGTCACCGTGTCTTTAAGTGGGCCGATAGCTCAGTCGGTAGAGCAACTGGCTTTTAACCAGTGGGTCGCAGGTTCGAGTCCTGCTCGGCTCACCACTTTACTAACCAAAAACACTAGATGCGGCTGGCTGCGAAGCTAGCCGCATTTCTGTTGTGGTAAATTTGTGGCAATTCTCCCTGCGATAGGTTCATTTGGTAAGCTCTCGACACTTCCATGACGAATAATTCAATACCCATCGCGCAACCGCGTAAGGGGCAGGGCGACGTTAAGCTCACGCGGGAGGAATTTACCCGCCATCTGTCCGAAAGATTCTACGACCCGGCGTTCGACGCAGTCCGGCCTGAGATTGACCGCGTGATCGAAGTTGCCTGGACGGCTTACGACGAATATCACAAGAGCCCGCGCAAGCGAAAAGCGGGCCCCGGCTTCCATGATCCGGATTTCGAACTGCCCGTGGAGTGGCTCGAAGCGCGGGAACAAATCTTGTTGGCCGAAAAGCGCCACCGTGACCCTGCAAGCCCGTCACGCATACTGTTAGTGTGCGGCTCCGCGCGACACGACCAGACGTGCCCTGGCGAGACGTCTAAGACGTTCCGACTGGCCCAAATGTCACGTCAGGAGATCGAGAGCGTCGAAGGCTTCGAGTGCGACTTGCTTGACCTGTCGATGCTGACGGCGCAGTACGGTCGCCAGATCTTGCCGTGCAAGGCGTGCGTCTCGACAGCCATGCCACTCTGCCACTGGCCATGCTCGTGTTACCCGAATCACGCGATGGGCCAGGTGAACGACTGGATGAACGAAATCTACCCGCGCTGGGTAGCCGCCCACGGCGTGATGATTATCACCCCGGTCTACTGGTATCAGGCGCCGAGCGTTCTCAAGCTGATGATGGATCGGCTGGTCTGCGCCGACGGCGGCAACCCCGACCCGACAACAACGCACGGCAAGAAGCCCGAGGAGGCGAAGGCGATAGAACTTCGGGGATGGGACTATCCGCGACATTTAGCGGGCCGCCTCTTTTCACTTGTCGTACATGGAGACGCAGCCGGCGCGGAGGTGCTGCGCCGCTCGCTCACGGACTGGCTTCTTGATATGAATCTAATTCAAGCGGGTCACGCCGCGACGATTGATCGCTATATCGGCTACTACGAGCCTTACGCCACCAGCCACGATGCGCTCGACCGTGACGAAGCATTGCACACGGAGGTGCGCAACGCCGCGAAAATCTTAATGGAGGCAGTGAGGCTGGCGCGTGACGGGAAATTCCCTCAACCCGGAGAGCGAACGCAAGACCCCCGGCCCAAGTGAAACCGCTTAGGTTGCGAGCGGCCTAGCCGGGCGCAGTCATTTCACTGATCGAGCAATTCGCTGGTGGATTGCGTTAGCAATTTGGGATAGCGTTCGACCTACGTGCGTAACCAAACGAAAGACCACGCTCAAACATTGGCCAGCGCGAGAAGAGTGCTACTCGCAACTGGCGGTTCGGAGACTTCGATGTCGGCGGCCCACGCCCTTGCCCGAAGACCCTGGCCCGAAGGGAGCGAGTTCAGAATCGGAAGCGTAGAGGAGCCGTGGGCGCTCAAACGCTCCAGCGGGAGAGACAATGAGCAGGCTCAGGAGGCGGTCAGCAGCGCTGAACGAGTGCTGGCTTCCGCAGGGTTGAGAGCGAGCGGGGCGGTACTCTCCGGAAGCACGAAAGACGTCATTTTAGAAGAATCGAAAAAATGGCCCTCCGATCTGATCGTCGTTGGCTCACATGGCTGGCGCGGTTTCAAACGATTTCTGTTGGGGAGCGTCTCTGATGCGGTCGCGATGAACGCGCATTGCTCGGTTGTGGTCGTGCGCGGTCCCCGCACGACCAGAAAGAAAGCCGGGCCACAGGCTGAAGTTTTAACCGTCTCAGGCGGGCGATTCGTTTCTGTTCACTAGGTCGCTAGTCCAGATCGAGCAATTGAATCCGACGCAGGTGTCGTCCGCCTTCGAAAGGCGTTTCGAGCCAGGTGCGCACAATCGCCAAAGCGTCACTCTCCGTCACCACTCGCTCTCCAAGTGAGATCATGTTGGCGTCATTGTGCTGGCGCGCCAGCTGCGCTGTCTCAACATTCCAGCATAAAGCACAACGCACTCTTTTGACGCGATTGGCAGACATAGCTTCACCATTGCCCGAGCCGCCGAGCACTACTCCTCGTTCAGCCTCGCCACGAGCCACCGCAAGAGCGACCGGACGGATGAACAGAGGATAATCGACGGGCTCCTCCGAGCTGGTGCCAAAATCATCGACCTCATGTCCCAGGGCTATGAGGAATTCCTTGATCTTCTCCTTGTACTTAAATCCGGCGTGGTCTGATCCGATTGCGATTTTCATTTCGAGTACACCTATTCACTTATTGCCAAGTCGCCTTCGTCCGTAAGAAACCTACGGAGGATGGGGTCTGTTGATTGCCACAACTGTTCGTCAGGGCCATCGAAGATTGCTTGCCCGTCGTGGAGCATTAAAAACTTCGTGTTGATGAGGCAGAGTTGGTTATTTTCAGCCGCTATCCGCTGCCCACCGCCCGGCGCTGAGGCGAAATCGGGAGGAGAGACAGCGTATGTCCTCGAACTATGAGATCTGTCAGCAGGCGCTTACTCTCGAAGATCCGTTGCGAGTTCGCAAACGCCGGGTACTCTTTGGATCATTTTAGAGATTCACAAATTGAAGCGGCGCTGACGCGTTGGACTGATTATATTGCGGCCGTAACGCTAAACCCCAAGGCAATGTACCGCGGCTAGAGGGGTGTAGCCGATGGCAATCGAAAATCAATGTTGAGACATGATATGCTCCTTCTGGATTGAGGTAAACAAAAGAGATGAAAATTCTTATCGCTTACGACGGTTCGGAACCCGCGGATAAAGGGATTGATGCTCTAAGTCGCGCAGGACTACCAGTGGAAGTCGACGCGCTGGTTGTCTCGGTCGCGGAAGTGTGGCTCCCGCCGCCAGGAGGTGATTTTGACGATACTTTTCCGCTTCAGATTCCTGCCGGCCTCAAACAAGCGCGCGCCCATGCGGCCAAGATCGTAAAAGAGGCTCAAGAGTTAGCAGAGCGCGGAAGCAAACGTGTGCAGCACATCTTTCCACGCTGGACAATAAGTCATGAGGCCCTGAACGGCTCGGCTGCACATGAGTTGTTGAATCGGGCCCGAGAATGGCAGCCGCATCTCGTCGTCGTAGGCTCGCATGGCCGCTCGGCTCTGGGGAGGTTTGTATTGGGCAGCGTTTCCCAGAAGGTTTTAACTGAAGCCCAAACTTCAGTGCGTGTGGCACGGCCGACAACTGGAACCGGAGCATCTGCGGCCCGAATCGTCGTCGGCGTTGACGGTTCCGCCGGAGCCCAGGAGGCGGTGCAGGCTGTTGCGGCTCGCGGTTGGACGCCGGGTAGCGAAGTGAGGGTCGTCGTCGCGGACGATTTGCTAATGGCCAACTCGGTGTACCGTTTAATCCCGCCTGTGGATGAATTCGTAGAGGATGTTAATAAAACCGAACGCACCGAAGCGGAACGAATTGTAGCGACTGCGGTAGAGGACCTGCGCACATCGCTAGACGATAAAGGTGTGACCGTGTCATCGGCAGTTCTCACCGGCGATCCGAAACAGTTGCTTGTCCGACACGCCGAAGAGTTCGGTGCCGACTGCATCTTTACTGGCGCCACCGGTTTCAGCAATCCGATCGAACGCCTCCTTGTAGGGAGCGTGTCGGCAGCAGTGGCAGGACGAGCACATTGCTCGGTGGAAGTAATTCGCGCCCCGTTAACCAAGGCGAACTGACTGTCGGAGGTGTGATTCCGAGAGCGCGCTGGATCTTTTTTCTTCCCAATAACTTTTTCCTCTAACGCACCCACCCCGGCGGTCCCGAATAGAAGCCTGCTTTTCGCCGATTTTTTTTGTGTGGAGCCGAGCGTTGCGCTAGAATTCATTTTCCGAAGCAAAGTAACAATTAACAACCCCCAAAGTTAGTCTAGGGAGGAGAAGTCCATGAAATTCACCCTGAAATTCATTCGCCTCATCCTGGCGATGTTGGTAGCCTGCCTCGCTCCGGTAGTAAATCCACAAAACACTTTCGCGCAGGACAAGCTTCATAAGAAGCAGTCAGCGGCGGGCCACGTTCACTACAAGGAACCCACGCAGCAGGTTCTTTCCCCAACCGGGGCCATCGCGCCGCGGCTGCAAAAGCTGGGAAAGCACGTTTTTCCGGTTTCCACCAGAAACCCGCGAGCGCAGCTCTTCATGAACCAGGGGTTGAATCTTTCCTACGCGTTTAATCACGCCGAGGCGGGACGCGCTTACCGCGAAGCAGCCCGACTCGACAAAAATCTGGCGATGGCCTATTGGGGCGAAGCGCTGGCCCTCGGACCAAACATTAACGCGCCGATGGATCCGGCCAGCGAGCCAAAAGCCCTGGAGGCAATTCAGAAAGCCACTTCGCTCAAAGCGAAAGCTGCTCCCCGCGAGCGCGCCCTGATCGATGCCCTGGCGCAACGTTATTCCGGGCGCGCGGAAGATCGCAGAGCACGCGATGTTGCTTATGCCGACGCGATGCGCAAGGTGCATCTCCAATTTCCTAACGATCATGACATCGCCATGCTCTACGTTGAATCCGTGATGGACCTGCGGCCCTGGGGCTACTGGACGCGCGACGGCACGCCTTATGAACGAACCACGGAAATAGTGAGCCTCACGGAAAAAGTGATGGCCCAGAATCAGAATCATCCCGGCGCGCTTCATCTTTACATTCACCTGATGGAAGCCTACGAACCGTTCAAAGCTGAACCAGCCGCCGATCGGCTGCTCACGCTGATGCCCGCCGCGGGCCACATGGTCCACATGCCGGCGCATATCTATCAGCGCGTGGGGCGTTATGCCGACGCCGCCCGCAGCAATGAACTGGCGATTGCCGCTGACGAAGACTACATCTCGCAGTGTCAGGCGCAGGGTCTCTATCCGATGGCCTACTATCCACACAATCTGCATTTTCTCTGGTTCGCCGCGACCGCTGATGGCCGCAGCAAGGTGGCAATTGACGCAGCCCGGAAAACGGCTTCGCGAGTTGATGATGAAACTATGAAGGCCGTGCCGCTACTGGCAGGTTTTCGGGTGGTGCCCTACTTTGCTTTAACGCGTTTCGCCAAGTGGGACGAGATGTTGCGCGAGCCCGAGCCGCCCGCGTCGAGCGCCTACCTGCGTGGTCAGTGGCATTACGCACGCGGCACCGCGTTTCTCGGGAAGGGCAACCCTAAAGCGGCCGAACAGGAATTTGCCAAATTGAACGAGCTGATGTCGGACAAGTCACTGGAACAACCGTTATTCTCGCCGAACACCGGTCATGCGATCCTTTCGATCGCGCAGGAAGTTTTGGCCGGCGAGATTGCTGCCTCCAAACAGGATTACGACGAGGCGGTGTCTCATCTTGAGCGCGCCGTGAGGCTGGAAGACGCTTTGGTTTATACCGAGCCATCCGAGTTTCACTATCCGCCGCGGCACGCGCTGGGTGCGGTGCTCCTGACTGCCAACCGAGCTCCGGAGGCCGAGACTGTCTACTGGGAAGACCTGCGGCGTAATCGCGAAAACGGCTGGGCGCTGTACGGCTTGATGCAGGCGCTGAAAGCACAGGGCAAGAGCGAAGACGCGGGGTTGGTCGAAACTCGTTTGAAGAAAGCCTGGGCGCGCGCGGATGTAGCGCTAACCGCGTCGCGGTTTGCGAAATAGAACAACATTCAGGAAGTTGATGGGCAGTCATTCAAGCATGAAATGACAGCGCACCGGTTTGCGATACTCGCACCGGCGACATTCCGCCCAAAATTCAACCGCTAGCTCGGTGAGTCTCCAGGAATTACCCATAAGGAGGTCCCCTAGAATGTTAAGCAGAAAACAGATTGCGTTTCGCGTTCTCGCGGGGTGCTTGTTTTTTGGCGGCGCTGGTTTGGCTAGTGAAGTGGCCGCCCAGCCCACCGATGCAGAACTTAAGAAACAGTTGACCCATCCGAAGACAGTCTCGGTCACACTCGGCAAACCGGGCACGCGCGAGTGGAGCAGCACATACAAGAAATGGGTTTGGAACCGCCACTTCACCGCGAAGCTGAAGACAGATGATCCGGAGGTATTCGTGATCGTAAAAGGCTACGCTTCGTACGACCTCATCGGTGGTCGTCATGCGTTTTGGCGCACGTTCACCACCTCAAACAGCTACGAAGGTATAGCCAATCCGACGGCCGCGGAGGTGCAGGCGCTAATCAACAAGTTCAGCGTCGCCAAATTTTTAGACAGCTACTTCGATCGCGTTATTGGCAAGGTCGAATCCATCGGCCTGGCCGGCGATCCGCAGTTTGAATGGCACACCCCCAATTCAGTTTCGTTCAACGTAACCGCGGTCTACACGGAGCGCACGAACGATGTTGGCGGCAAGGAACGAATCGCGCGAACGGTAACGATTCGTCTCTACCGCGACAGCACCAAGAGTGAATGGAAGAACATGCTCCAGACCAGCAACAGCGTACAGAGAAAGATCCTCTGAGTCTGTCGAGTCAGGTGTTTGACGAAGCACTACCGCAAAGCTATTTTGCGGCGAGGTCTGGTGCTGCAAGGGTTACCCGGCCCTGACGTAACGACGAGCCGGTCCGGCGTATTTTTTCTCGACAGCGTTCCCCCAATCGTGATAAAAGCGCACTCCTCCGGCGCGATTTCAGGCACTTACCGCAAGTCGAGCCGTGGCTCAGGAAGTAATCTTTAATCTCGATCCCCCCCAACTGTGCCGCAATCGCCTGTGAAGGCGGGCCGCAAAAGCTGTGACAGATGCGCAGCCGTCGACGTAAATCCCGATCTGTTAGCCTTCTTTGGTATTCACAACCAGAGCTAACCAGGAATTCAGGGAGATCAAATGCCGAACAAGAAGATCCCGAGTGCAAGCGCTAAAGGCGCGAAGACCCCTCGACTAAAGACTTTTCCAAGCGGAGCTAAGAAGAATGCGGCTGCCTCATCCGCCAAGTCGAGACGTGGGCAAAAAGAGACGGTAACTGATCTTGCCGCAAGTGGGGCTCAACTCGACATGGGGACCGTTGGTAGTCTCGGCCACATTTGGGTGGAGGTGGACAAACTCGCCAAGCCCAGGTTGCGCGTCTCCTGTGTGCGCCCCGACGATCTCCTGGTTTGCGATTTTGTTTTTGAAAATGTGGTGGTGGAACGCGAAGGTGAAGGCGCGCCAAAGTTAGTTCGCTCAAATCCCAATGCGGCTGCCACGTTAATCGTTGAGTTCCCGCCGCAGAGCTTCGGCGAACAAGCGTTTCTCGACAAGACAGGCGAAAGTATACCGAGCACTCCGCCCGAAACATTTCCTGAGAAATCCGACGACATCGATCCGCAAAACGTGCCACCGCCGGGAGACGCAGCCCAAAAGCTGCCGCCAATGCCGAGCGCTAAAATTCGGATGTCAGGTCGGAGCCGTGTCGCCTTTTCCATGCCCGCGACAACTGAGCTTCCCTTCACCATCGAAGCAATCCTTGATGCGTGCCGAAAATGGCCCATGAGGTTCAGCGTGAACGCCGTAGGCGATCCGCTTCGCCAGGAACTCTTGACGGAATTCGGTCGCCGCGATCGCTGGCTTTCCGGCGTGGTAGCGTCAGAAAGCTGGTCGCGGACCGGGCAGGGACTGTTAGCAGCAATAGGTGAGCATCACCAGCGATCGATTGCCGGCGCCGCGCGTCGCCTGGCTCGCCAAACCATCGACGCGATTCGATCCCGACCAACCGCGGCAACCAGAAAAGCCTTGCGTCGCTCCTTTGACGCAGAGTTGGACATTCTGGCACAGAGATCGAAGACCTTAAGTGAACCTGGTCGACGTGAGATGGCAGGGGCCGCCCTGGCAATGATGACAACTGAGGCCTTAACGGGTTTCAGCTTGGACCATGCTGTCTTCGATGTCTTTGATAAACTTCCTTTCCTGCCGATGTTATTCGCTCCTCATGAGCCACCTGCGAATGTCACTGCCCTGGAACTTCCCTACCGTCTAATCATTTCTCCGGTGCCAAGTTCCCGCTGGCATCACGACACGTTGCCGGTAGTTCATAATGGACGTACCGAACTTTGGCATACGCGACTCACCAGCAATAACTATGATCGGGGTCCCGATGGACCAACGAGAATCCGTGCGCTGTGGTCACCTGACTACACCGTTCCCGACATCATCGACAAGGTAAACAATAATCTGCCGTATCGAATGAGTCTTGATCCGCTCGATCGCAAAATGCTGGTGCGCCTTACGGCGGGCTTTCAGGAGGAGGCGGGCAATCCGCCGGCGCCCTACCGGCCGCTCACGGCCGGCGCGCAGCGACTCTCCCTATCCTCATTGGGCGCGTTGCTGGATGCCGAGGGCGGTTGGGCGCCGCCTGTACCTGACGCCGTGGGATTGGAGCAGTGGCGACACCTCGCCACCCTTGGTCGTGACCATTACGTGCGCGTCGTTTATCGCGGCTTCCTGATGCCGCTAGGCCACGCTGCTTCGCTGGTGAAAGTCACGGAGCGCAAGTTTGAGTTTCTGCTAAATGCCCAGGGCAATCCTACCAACGAACGCGTGGCGGTTTTGAGGCAGCGCTTTTACATCATCGTTCGCGAGCGAGTGAAGAGCTACACCGGCGCCGGGCATGAATTTGGCGGGCGAAACTTCCCGTTTACGTCGGCTGAAATTCTCACCCGCGTAACGCCCAGCCTGGTGGCGCCCGACAAACCCGAATCCAAACTGTCTGACCCGGGCAACATCATTTACAACGGCGGGACCTCCCCTTCGGGCGACCCGCTGGGCATCCCTCGCCGCGCCTGCTTCTGGCCGATGATTAATGCGACTAACAACTTTATGTTTCAGATCACAGCCACCGATCGGGCCGGCGACTGTGTCACATTTGCCACGCCACTTCTTTTTGTCGGCGTTGAGGCTAACGAGCACTCGCGGGCGCAGATCATGCAGCAGATCATTTCGCGTTATGACGCCGAGCCTCCGAATCCTCGCCGGTTTGCCTTCATCGGCGGCGCTTCGGTCTGTTACGCGCCTATCGATCCCGACGCCAAGGGCGACACTCGCTGTCCGACCACCCACCTGATATTTCGCGCCGCACGAGTCTCGGGCTGGTTCAAGGCAAATTTCAAGGAGCAACCTCAGTTTTATCCGGAGGCTGAGGGTGCTGACGTCGGCATCACCGCGATGCGCAGGCTATTGCAAAAACCGGATGTCTCCGTATCCGTCAAGTATGCGGAGGCTTACGTGAAGCAGCCGGGCGGTTTCGGAGGCGCCAATCCGGGCGAAGTTTTTTTGACACTGAAAACTCCTCTGAAGCTTGAGTTTGGTGATCAACTGAAGAGCGATGCAATTGGGGGAATTGCCACACCGTCCATGACTATCCTGGGCCTCTCGCGCGTCATGGGCCCTGTGTCCGCAAAAGCCCCGACCGGTTCTGAGACAGTAGATTCCAAAATCCAAAAGATTGTCGATAACGTGTTTGACCCGACCGACTTTTTCCCCGACGCGAAGATCCTCGGCGGCGTCAACCTCAAGGACGTGCTGACAAAAGTCACTACCGGGCTGGCTGGGCCAAGCGTGCCAAAACTCCTTAGCCGAGAGGTCGGCGATCGCGTAGAGGCCAGCTTTGATTGGACGACCACAGAAGTAAAAGGCGACCCGGCCGGGTTGTTCGTGCCCCACTATCAGGCGCAAACGAAGTTAACAATGCGGGGGGTAGTCAGTGCCCCGCTCGACGGCTCGGCGGCGCCAACCTTCAATGTCAACGCGACGCTCGAACACTTCCGAGTAAATCTCTTCGGCTTTGTCACCCTCTGGTTCGACCGGCTGAAGTTTGCAGCTCAGAGCGGGGCCAAGCCTGATGTCTCTGTCGATCTTCATCCCGGAGATCGCATGATTGAATTTGGCGGACCGCTCGAGTTTGTGAACGAACTGCGAAAGATTATTCCCTCAAACGGATTCAGCGATCCGCCGTCGCTCTCAGTCACGCCCAGCGGCATCAGCGCCAGCTATTCAGTCAGCATCCCCTCGCTGGCGGTGGGAATTTTAGCCATTGAACATTTATCCATCGGCGCCGGCTTCTTATTGCCCTTTGATGCCCGCCCGGCCGAAGTCCGCTTTAACTTTGCTGAGCGCCAGCGGCCTTTCAGTCTCACAGTCTCTCTTCTCGGCGGCGGGGGATTCTTTGCCATTGGTCTGGGCACAGAGGGCGTGCGCGAGATCGAAGCAGCGCTGGAATTTGGCGCGGCGCTTTCCATTAATCTCGGCGTTGCGAGCGGCAGTGTCGAGATCAAAGCCGGGATCTATTTCCACTGGAAAACAGCAACGGTGGAACTTGCCGGCTACGTGAGGCTGCATGGTGAGCTTTCAGTCCTGGGACTCATCTCTGCTTCGCTGACTTTCAATCTGCAGTTGGCATACCTTAAGGAGAACGGCCGATCGGTGGTTTGGGGTGAGGCAAGCATTGAGGTCGAGATCGACATACTGTTCCTCAGTTTCAGCGTTTCGGTGAGTTGCCGCCGCGAATTCGGCGGCTCCGACGGAGATCCAAAGTTCAAAGAATTGATTCCCGATCAAACCATCTGGGACGACTATTGCGGAGCTTTCGCGGCGGAGGCTGCCTAACATGGCGAAACAGACAATCAATTGGACAGCGTTGCCAAACGGTTATAGCGAGGACGGAAGATCGTTGCGCATTTCAGTTCTGGTCTCCCCCAGACTCGAACCAGACGCTGATCAACGTTTGAAGAGTTTCCCAGACTTCGTGGATTGGCCCGCGACTCTGGCGCAAACCACCTTCGTCGTTCGTTATGGCGCTGGTCCTGTAACCAGGATTGCCGGGAATGACACGGACGGATCCACCTGCGTTGACGGCAGAATCGGATTGGCCGATTCGAGACTGTGGCGAGCGCTTTTCCCTGAAGATACCCCGGTCCAGCCATTCCAATGGCGGGACCTTACAAATCACAAGGTGCTCTCATATCCGGCCGCCGAGATGGACAACCTGGTGCGTGACCTCTATTCCCGCCTGGCCGCGACTGCGTCAGATCAGTTGCCAACGGCGGCGACGTTTTTGGATGATTGGAAATGGCGGGAGTTGCTTAGTGCACTCAGCGAAAACGATCACGCGTTTCGAGATCGCCTGACTGGAATCCGGCAAACCAAGCAACAATTTGCCGCTTTCAAGAGCGGTTCTTTTAAAAGTAATTCGCTGGGTTCAAACCTGGCGCGGTTCCAGCTCTTTCATACGCCGGCTTCGAAGGCGAAGCCGAAGACAGATAAGGTCCGGCCCGGGGATCCAAAGCGGGCGGCTCAATGGCTGGGTTACGAACAAGTGCCTATGCCTAAGCCAGTCGATCTCGAGAGCGAGTTTCACTTTCATAAGATCGTCGCGGCCATGAATCAATATCCTACTCTCTTGCGCAGGTTGGGTCTGGTTATTGATTTGCTTGTGCGTAGGGACGCGTTTGCGCATGCAGCGGATGAGTTGCTCTCGGTTGAGGTTGAGCTTCCGGCGGCTGCGGAAGACGTGGCCCGACAGCCAGACGCCTCGCCGCGCACTCGTACCCGGCTGAGCGCGACGCATTTTCAATCTGTTGCGCGAGTTATTCCTGCAAACCAGCCTGGGTTCCGCGTAGTAAACGGATTGCTTGATATCGATCAAAATTTCACTCTGCTCCAGGCCGATGTGGATGGTTCTGGTTTCAAAGTCATGAGCTTCGCCGAATCCCTGCTCATGCTCGACGGTTCGCGGGCCGTTCACCAAATCGAACCCGTCACCAGGAAACCGCGCGACATGGGAGCGCCTTCACTTCGAAACGCCGGGCTCATGCTGGTTCAAAAGAGACGCGGCGATCTGCTGGAGGCGACGATAAAGCGGCAGAACGATTTCAACGACGCGCTGCCGGCTAAACCCATCATGTTCACTCAGGACTTGATCCGCGGGTATCGCATCGATATTTGGGACGACAAAACACGGGAATGGCATTCACTCTGCCTGCGCGAGGCAATCTATGACATCGCCAGCGGCGCGGTGATCGTCGATGTGCCCTCCGAGGAAGGCACTGTCCGGCTGGCGGCAACTACGTCGCGCGACCAGACCAGCAATCCTGACATCATCTGGCTGCACGAAACACTGGTTTCATGGGCCGGATGGAGCCTATGTGCTCCACCGCCGGGCAGAACAATACATCATCGAGCGTCTGCCCCTGATCCGGATGATCCTTCCAGCGAAATAGTGGTTCATGAAGATCCGGTGGGAGACTCGGAAGCCGAAGTGCCTCCCGGCTTGCGCTTACAAAGTTCATTTAAAGCTTTGCCCGGAACGCTGCCCAGGCTGCGCTACGGCCGCAGTTATCGTTTGCGCGCCCGCGCCGTAGACCTAGCCGGAAACTCGCTGGCCCCTCAGCTGACTGATTTCGGCTCCGAAGGGCCTGCGTCCAACGCGCGACCTTACCTGCGTTTCGATCCGATTTCTGCCCCGTCTATCGCTTTGGTGAAACCAACACCGGACTCAACGGAAATACCGGCTGAAGGCGAGTCGATGGAAAGGATGGCTATCCGCAGTTGGAACGACACTCCGGACCTGAATACGGTCCCAACTACTCAGCGGACTCGTCGCTTCGCGGTGCCGAGCCGCACCACGCACCGCGAAGCGGAACACCACGGAATGTTGGATCGCAATGGCATAGTTGACTCTTCGTCTTACTCTGCTCTGGCAGCGCAGGACAACTCGCTGCAGACGGAGAAGGTCGAAACTGCCGGACCACTCACCGAAACGGGTGCGGGCAACGGATCTGAACCAACCATTGAGCCAGTTTCGGGTGACGACTTCCTAGTGCCTCAGAGTGTGGGCGCTTCCGCCCAAACCAGTTACGCGGTGCTCCTTGATGGTAGCCCGCTCCCATATCTTCCCGACCCACTGGCTGGAGCGATTGCGGCGCGCATTTTTGATCATCCGACCTTTTCCTCGCGCGAGATTATCTCGATTCACTTCTACCGGGATACTAATTGGCCCAGGGCTCTTCCATTCAAAATAGAAATCTATGAAAGCGCGACGGATATTCCGCGCTTCGATGCCGACTTGCGGGTGCTGCTGATTCCACTTCCCAAGGCGGCACGCGTTACGCTGCGTCTTAGCGTAATGCCGAGCCGCGGGGCGCTCAGCCTCCTCGGCGTTTGGAACTGGCTCACCCCCGTTCAGCAAATGCAACCGATCACGGTCGGTGGTCAAACAATCACTCGGGAACGATTAGCGCGTAATGGTCAACACTGGATGCTCACGCCCTGGCGCAATGTTGAACTGGTCCACGCCGTACAACGCCCGCTCATTACCCCCGAAGTGAAAAACCTGGAGATCTTTCGCCTAGCCAACCAGACTTTCGCCCAGCCAATCTTCAATTCTCCCTGTAGTATCGCCAGCACTGATCGGGTTGATCTGCGTGCAAACTGGAATGAACCTTTTGACGACGGTGTCGAAAAAGACCTGGGCAACCACCCCCGCATCGATCATGCATTTTCGATGAAGATCACCGATGAAAAATCCTACAACGCAGCTCCCGATTTCACTCCGGCCGGGACGGATTTGATCGCCAACAGCAACAATCCAAACGCTCCCGTCGGTATCCTGGCCGCACCGCGCACCGGCAAGTCACACGAGTTTCATGACACGCGCTACCGCCGGGTTGAGTATTGGCTGGAAGCGACATCGAAATTCAGAGAGTTTTTGTCGCCGGGCTTGCTGTTGGAGGAGGGAAAGCCAACCGAAGAGCACATCCGCGTAGTTGGTCCCAAGGTCCGCACATGGATCCCTGCCTCAGCCCCTCCGCCGGCGCCGGAGGTTCTCTACGTAGTACCGACTTTCGGATGGGTCAGATCAGCCGACGATAGCGGCAGCAAGAGTTGGCGACGCGGAGGCGGGTTGCGGGTTTACCTTAATCGCCCATGGAACGTATCCGGTTATGGCGAAATGCTGGCGGTAGTTATGCCGCGAGCGAGTTTTAACGGAGAACCAAATGAAGTACCGCCCTCGAGACCGATGAAAAACTATGTGACGCAGTGGGGAAATGATCCAATCTGGGTAAGTTCTTTTGTCCCGGGTGTAGCTCCCAGGCTCGCAAACTTCCCGCTGGCGCGCACCAAGCGCGATCTCGACGGAAAATGGCTGCCCACGTTTGCGCCTATCGAAGAGGCGGATCAGCGGCCGGGTAATTTCAGAACCACCGCGCTGGATCACCCTGATTTCCCCAACCCACCCGCTGAGTCGAAGGTGGACATAGCCCCACACGACGTTTTCTATGACTCGGAACGCCAGCTTTGGTACTGCGACATCGAAGTTACCTGGGGGGCGGCATATTTCCCCTTCATTCGGTTAGCCCTAGCTCGCTATCAACCGGAGGCGCTCGCTCAGGCACACTTATCAAACGTGGTCCTGGCCGACTTTATGCAGTTGATACCCGATCGATGGTTAAACGTGACCCATACCAGCAGTCCGCGGACGCGCAACGTCAGAGTTTTCGGAAACACATATTCCAACTCGAGTTCACATCAGGAAGCAAAGAACTCACCCAAAGTAGCTCCGTCCAGCGTGGTTGAGGTATGGGTTGAGTATCTGGATCAAAGTCTCGGCGAAGACTTTGGGTGGAAACGCGAAGCTGGGGCGATTGTCAACAATCGTCTCGTGCCGGAACCACCTGACGATCCGCGGCTCACCACCAATGCTTCGATCCGGCGGGCGCGCACGCGGGCCAACGAACTGTTAATACATCGCGAGTTTGAAGCTTTGGTCGTGGAGAATTTGATCCCGCAAGTCTTCGTGACCCCGACACTTTGGTCCGGCAGTGTAACTCTCCCGATTGTTCCAGCCAGCGGCATCCAGCGACGCCATCGCCTGACAATTGCCGAATATGAGGAATACCTCGTCGACCATCCGGATGATGCCTACGATCCTAATTTGAAAGCAAAAGGTCGGCGAATGGTCTTCGTGGAACATGTCGAGCTTTAGTCGCCCCCCCCGGCGACCCCTCGCTACAGACTCTTCCATGATCCGCATACCGGAGGAGGCAGTCCTAACGGGACTGCTTTTTCTTAGCTCACCCCGATTAGCGTCTCGAAAGGCATCGAGGTATAAACGACTCCGAATTACCTGCGACTCCTATGAGCATCAACGGATCCATAATGATCACCGGATCGCGTGACGTCGATCGCGACACAGCCCGCACGTTATTCGAGCAGCGTCTCTCGCCATTTCTTTCACAAGGCCGAACCTGGATCGTGGGAACTTCGCAGGGATTGGACCATTGGGCGTTGGAGTGGATTCTGGAGAACGGCGAAACGTGTTGGGCAGTGGTTCCCTACACGCGTTTCAAGCAGCACCAATGGGTTCAACCATTACTCGACGAGATGGATCGGGTGGTGGAATTGCAACTTCCAAAACGCAAAACCGCAAGTGCCATCAGAAATCGTCACATGGTAGACCTGGCCGAAGTGGTCTTTGCTTTTTGGTCGAGCAAAGGCGGCGGCACGATCAAAACGCTGAAGTATGCGCTGAAGCACCGACGCGAGGTGCACGCAATTCCTGTCTTGCCAGATGCCGGGAGCATTTTACCAAACGATGTTTCGCGAAACTCTACCGGCCGGACAAAACCCTAACTACCCTGTCAGACCACCGACGCCCCGCCCGCCTTCGTTCGCCCAGGTCAACCCTTAGCAACGGAAAGCACTTTTTGCGACGGGCATTTTTGAATGCCCTTGAGCCCTGTGGAAATCAAACTCCGTTGCTGTCGCTGAGATTGCTATAGCACTCACAGGAGAAGGCTTCCAATCCTTCCCGGTCAACAATAGTTATGTGTCCACGCCTGTAGTTGATCAACCCAGCGGACTGTAGCGTGACCGCAGCAACGTTGACGGTGCCCCTGCGCGTACCGAGCATCTCGGCCAGAAATTCCTGCGTAAGATTCAGTTCCTCCGAGGCGGTTCGGTCCTGACACATCAACAGCCATCTTGAGAGGCGCTCTTCGGTTGTGTGTGAAGCATTGCAGGCCGCAGTTTGAGAAACCTGCCGCATCAGTCCGGCCATGTAACCAAGCAAGAGAGCCTGGAGCGCGCCGCCCTTTTTAAACTCTTTTTGAACCACGGTCACATCGATCCGCGCGCCACCGTTTGGGATCTGCACCAACGCCCGCTCGAAGGAAGTTTTACGTCCCATCAAACTTGCAATTCCTGACATCCCGTCGTTACCCACCAGCCCAACCTCGACGATCTTCCCGTCTGCCATTTGCGTGACGAGCGAAATCATGGCGTCGAACGGAAAGTAAAGATCGTCGATAGGTTGATCGATCTCGTAAATGATTTTGCCCTGCTCAAGGTCGACCGGCTCAAGGTGAGGTAAAAGACGCTGAAGCGCATCTGCTGGCAAGGCTGCGAGAATCTTATTACGGGAAAATTTTGCTAGGGGGGATTCCATCGTTAGACTCCTTCAGAGCTTCGGTCGCGTGTGTGAACACAGCAGACGTCGGAAGGAGTGTTGCTTGGCAACTCCCGATGGCGTTGTTGAATTCAAAAAATTGTCGTGGCTTTTTGCCGCGTCCGTAATGCGGACTTCATCTTACGCTTCTTCGCCTTTCCTACCTAACTAACCGACACTGCCGATAAGATTTTGCGGTTGCTAAGCGGCAGTGATTGATTTACGTTAATTCCCTTTTACACATGTCAAAGCGGAACATCAACCAGCAAAACGTTGAAGGGAAGAGTTCGGTTTGGGGAATCGAGCGGGAAGAATTTCGTTTAATCGGGATGGTGGTCGCCTTCAAAGCGCTACTTTTCTTGTTCGCCGGCCAGAGCTATCAGGTGTTACAGAATCAACGCCTCACCGGACTCCGCGCCTGGTTTGAAATCTGGAACCGCTGGGATTCGATCAATTATCAGAAGCTGGCCGAGTTTGGCTACAGCGCAACTGATGAAATGCGGCCGCGCCTCGTCTTCTATCCGTTATACCCATGGACCGTCAGGCTTTTCTCATACCTCACTGACGACTATTTAATGAGCGCCTTCATAGTCTCCACCATTGCTTCACTGGTAACGGCAATCTTGTTTTACCGCCTCGTAACACTCGAGTATTCGAAAGAGATGGCCCAGCGCGCTGTCTGGTTCCTGTTTATTTTTCCTACCAGCTATTTCCTGCACATCGGTTACACGGAGAGCCTTTTCCTGATGTTGGCCCTGGGCGCAATGCTCTCGGCGCGCAAACGGCTTTGGTTACTCGCCGGTGCGTTGGGCGCACTCACCTGCCTCACACGAGTCAACGGACTGGTACTGGTTCCCGCTTTATTTATTGAGGCCGGCCATCAATACTGGACCACCCGCCGCTGGCAATGGCAGTGGCTCGCGATCTTCATCATCGTTCTCGGCTTCGGTGGCTACTTATTGCTCAATCACCAGGTGACGGGCGATCCCTTCGCCTTCACGTCGCTCATGCGAGAAAACTTTCATAAGTCACTCGCCTGGCCCTGGGTCGGCATCCTCAGTTCGTGGGAAGCCTTGAGCCGTGACGCTGCCGACGCGCAGATGATCGGCCTTCAGGAACTTTTATTCATTCTGCTGGGACTGCTGTGCACGATTGCGAGTTGGATTAAGCTGCGCCCAATTTACAGTGTCTGGATGACGGTAAACTGGCTGCTCTTCACGAGTGTGACGTTTGTCCTCAGCGTACCGCGCTATACCATCACAATGTTTCCCATCTTCATTCTTTTCGCGATGCTCGCGGCGCGCAGGTTCTGGCTGGCGTCGATCAGTTTCTGGTCGATTCTCTACCTGGGTTTCTTCGCCAGCCTTTTCGTCTGGGGACGTTGGGCCTTCTAACGCCGGAGCAAAATCAGCGGACTACGCAGCGGGGGATGATTATTCTCGTTCGGCAAGTTATAGTTTGATCCTCATATTTCCCATCCAAGGGGGTGTTATTCATGCCAATTAAGAGCGAGGATTTGCACGGCAGCGTCCCGGACACCGCGGTTGCAGCGCTGCTCTTGATCGACGTAATTAACGACTTTGAGTTTGAGGGCGGCGAGCGCCTGCTCAAGTTGGCGATGCCCGTCGGCAAGCGGATTGCCGAATTAAAGGCGACCGCTAAGCAGATTGGTATCCCGGTAATCTACGTAAATGACAACTTCGGTAAATGGCAATCGGACCTCAACAAGATTGTTTCCCACTGTCTCAAAGACAGCGTGCGCGGCAGGCCTTTCGTCAGAATGCTTCTGCCGGACCACGATGACTATTTTGTTCTCAAACCAAAGCATTCGGGTTTTTACTGCACCAGTCTTGACCTGCTGTTGGCCCATATTGGCGCCCAACATTTGATAGTGGCAGGTATAGCCGGCAACAACTGTGTGTTGTTTACTGCCAATGACGCTTACATGCGCGACTTCAAGCTGTTCGTTCCGGCTGACTGCGTAGTTTCTGAGACTGAACACGAAAATGAGTACGCGCTCCGGCAAATGGAGAAGGTCTTGAAGGCTGACATTTCAGCCGCCGGCGAGTTGGATCTGAAAGAGTTAAGCATTATGCACGAGGAACTTAATCCGCAGGCGTCGGCAAGATAGTTCGTGTCGTGTCGTGTCGTGTCGTGTCGTGTCGTGTCGTGTCGTGTCGTGTCGTGTCGTGTCGTGCCGTTGCGCTGGCTACGGATGATGAAGGGGTGTCACGTTCGGAGATGGCGCGGAACAGTTTGCATTACGCATTTATCTCGAGGGACAGCTTGCGGCAAGATGCTCGGAATTTTACGCCGGTGGCCCAATGTGCTCAAGACGTCGCTCGGATGACACTCACCACAGCTACCTGCAAGGCACATGTTTCCAGCAGCGATAAGGCAAGACTGCAATGGCAACTCGAGGAAGACTTCCGCACCTTCGAGCGCGAATTCTAAAACGAACGCACCGCATCAGCCGAAGGGTTCCTCGATTGACGGGCTCTGCCTGGTGAAGAACTTCGGGCCCTGTTCAGTGATATAGAGGCAATCTTCCAGGCGAATTCCAAACTCGCCATAGATCACGACTGTAGGCTCGTCACTAAAACACATCCCCGGCGCCAGCGGCGTTTTGTTGCCGCGCACAAAGTTGGTCCACTCATGACCGTCAAGGCCGATACCGTGGCCGGTACGATGCGGCAACCCCGGCACTTTGTAATCCGGTCCAAACCCTGCGTCAACGATTACCTTCCGAGCCGCTGCGTCCACCGCCTCACACGGAGCGCCTACTTGCGCGGCGGCGAAACCCGCGTCCTGGGCGCGCCGTTCGAGATTCCAGATATCTCTTTGTCGTTGAGTCGGCTTGCCGAAGACGAAAGTGCGAGTGATGTCAGACTGATAACCATCAACACTACAGCCGCCATCCATTAACACCACGTCGCCTTCGCGCAATTTCTGCGGGGTGCTGCTGCCATGCGGAAACGCCGTGTACTTTCCAAAGCTACAAAACACGCCGCCGCCAACACCGAGCGCGCGAAACGCGGCACTACAGTTACCGGAAAATTCATCCTGCGTCATGCCCTCGCGCATGCTATCGACAGTCGCTTTATAAGCGACTATCGCAATATCGTTAGCCCGTTGCATGAGCGCCAACTCAGACGGCGATTTATACATCCGGCAGCCGGCCGTGATTGGATCAGCGCTGACGTACTGGTAACCCGGCGCCGCCTTGCGAATTCCATCAAACAGGAAAAACCGCACGCGTTCTTCCATGCCGATTCGCCCACCGCGCAGTTGGCGGTCACGAAGAATTTCAGCCACCCGTTTGAAAGGGCTCTCATCTTCTTCCCAGGTGCGGATGTCAGTGCCGATCTTGATCAACTCGCGCGCGCGTTCTTCCTCAAACTTCGGACAAATCCAGGCCACTTCGCCACGCACCGGGATCACCAGACCAAACATTCGCTCACTCAAGCCCCAACGCATGCCGGTGAAATAGAACATGCTCGATCCGGGTTCGAGGTAGATTGCGCTGATGCGGTTTTCGCGCATCAACCTTTGCGCCTTTTCAATTCGCGTGCGCCGTTCGTTTAGCGAAATGGGAACCACGCCGTCAGTCATCTTGCGCAGCTTACGAATCGCGTCGGGAGTGTCGCGTTGCTGAAAGGATGCAGCGCTTTCCAATTCATCGATAGTCGACCCGAAGATCGGAGTGCTGGCGCCGCCGGCAAGGGCAGCGCCTGCAAGACCCATGGAAAGGCGCAGGAAATCTCTTCTATCTGTGCACATATTGGTTAAAGTAAGTCGATTCAGGTTAATTGCTTGGGGCAATGCTAACTGACGCAACTCATTTCTCAAAATATCAGTCAGAGTCGGCGCTTCACTAATCACAAACTGAGATTCGTTTCCGAAGATATGGTAGATTGACATCGCTCAACCCACTGAGGAAAAACCGAGGACTTGCTGATGGATAACGAAACGAAGAGCCCTGAAATTTCATTTGAAGTGCGGGTAAAACCTGGTCGCGCGGGAACTGATCCCGAAGCGCCGGATTGGGAAGTTCTGGAGTTGGAAGATGGGGAGATCAAAAACAGCGCGGACATTTACGACAACATGACACTGGCCGAAGCCAACCAAATTGCCGGGATGTGGAGATCGAAAAAAGAAGAAGCAGAAGCAGCGCCGGATTAGCGGCCGGCAAGCTATCACTTTTTTTCCAAACAGGATTTTAGAAACTGAACATCCATCCCGATACGACGGCCGGCTTTCGGGGATTGAACCGCTTGCTAATTCATTCGGCTGAGATAGACCGGTCCTCCCGTTAAGGAGACCAAGAGTCCTTTCCCTTCTCCCGCCAGGTTACCTGCATCGCGGCCAAGGTGCGTGCGGATCGAGTAACGTCCGGCGTTAAGTGGCAGGACAACACTCATCGGCTTGCTGGCCGTGGTCCAGGCGGCAAAACGCTGCTCGTTTCCCTTCCTAAAAGCCAGTAGGTAAACCTCCGGGCTCCCGGAATCGAGACGAGTCTCATATCGATAGCCACTGAAAACCGAGGTCAACGTCTTTGCCGCATAATACGTCGCCTTCGGATCGTAAACCTCTTCGCGTCCTTCATGATAAACATGAGAAACCATGCCGAAGTGATGTTCGGGATTCTTAGGGTCCGCACCATCGTCGCGCCAGTCGTACCAAATTGAAAGCGGAATGTCGTTAGCGATGTTGATCAGCCACTGCCGAGCAAGATACTGGCCTTGCTTCTCATCATTCATGTCCTGCCAGGCGGAAGAATAGCCCCACTCGCCGGAATAGATTTCAACATGCTTGCCCGCCGGCGAGTAGGTCTGGAGTAAAGCGCGCAGGCGCCGGTAGTCATCCGCCACAGGTTCAGGGTTAGAACGAAGGTAGGGGTGAACTGAAACTGCGGGCCAGTACTCGAGAAGTCCGGCCTTGAAGCATCCTTCCAGAAATGCAAAATCCATTTCACCAACTGCTGGTCCAATCAGGACCTCATTTGGAACGGAAGCGCGAAAAGCACGCGCGACCACTAACGCCAGAGCGGCATACTCGTTTACGTCGGTCCGCGGCTGCCAAAACATTTGATTATTGGGTTCGTTGTAGGTTTCCCAAATGATGCCACGTCCGCTGAAGTGTCTCGCAGCCGCCACCGCCCATCGAGCAAAGGCAAGGCGAGTAGCGTCAGCGCGTGGTGGACGCCCATCGTCATAGAGTGGGTTACCGTAGTCGAGGATAAACAGTGCCCGGATATCAAAGGGCTTGAGCGAGTCCATCAACCGATCATAAGCGCTGAAGTCATACTTCCCCGCCTCGCGCTCAGTTTCGTCCCATTTGAAGTCCATGCGTACCCATTTGACGCCGGATCCGGCCAGCATCTTCATCTCGCCGGGACGCGCGTCTGTGAAATGGATGTTGACTCCGAACCCGTCGGGGATCGGTGAAACACGAGCGGCGGGCTCGCGCCGAAACTTGCCGTCGACCCGTCCCCCGCAACTAAGGCAAGCAAGTATCGCCGGCAATATGAGGAGCGAGACGGCTGTTTGGAATAGAAGTCTCATTCCGCTTACTTTCGGGAGAAATTACGCGGTGCGATGATAACGACGGAAGACAGTGGTGACTTGTGATAGTTCTGTTCCGGTGCGTTCGTCAGCGAAAACTGTCTTGGGCTGCGATTTTTGGGCCTTAGCATTCAGAGCGACTTCTGCACTCTTCAGACGGTGACGGCGGCTGATGGCCCAGTTCCCAAACCACTGCAACCAGGGTCGGCTGGCCCAGTCCCATTCGCCCAGGTATTCCATCGCCACCGCGCCGGTTCCCTTTTTGAATCGGAAGACTCCGGGATTTACCACCGGATCGATCCCAGCCAGGTCACACGACTGCACTTTGAGGTTCAAGCAGTGTCGGATCAAGGCCCAAACCACCGAATATGATGCCCGTAGCTCGCGTCCGGATTCAGTGGTTGCTGACAGCACCGCAGTAGCGCGTTTACCAAAAATCAGCCATCCATGTAGACTGACCACCTGGCCCAGCGCATCGATGCAACGATAGACGACTAGGTAGTTTCTTAGCTTGTTTAGGAGTTGCTCAAACTCTTCCCTCGAATGCTGCTCATCCAGACCTTTTAACGATTGCATCGATTCGTAGGTCGAAACGATCTCGTCAACGCTCGGGTTGTTCCACTCCTCAATCCTGAGGTTGCTCGCTTCGGCTCGGTTAAGGTTCCGTCGCCAATTTCGTTCACACCCTGCCAGCACACCGTTCTCGTCATGGGCTAAATTCAGTTTCATTGAGTAGCAGGTGGTAAGGTTAAACCACGATCGTCGCCAACCCTGGGCGGTAAGTCGCAAGGCATCTTCGGTGTGTCTTTCCCGATCGCAGCGGAAACGGCAGTAGATACGCTTTAGCCTGGTCGTTTCCTTGATCGCAGCCTGAAGACCTGGTCCGCACGCCGATAGATCGCCAATAGGTCCGCCCTCGCACCAAATCAAGCCGATGTTGAGCGGATAGCGTCGCATCAAACCGAGCATCATCGCCACTATCTCGCCCTGTTCATTGAGCGCAATCCAATGATATGGCCGCCAACCCAGCGCCCGTTGATATTCACCCCAGGCATACGACTGAAATGGCGAATAGTCTGCGAGCCGCAAAACTCCTTCGTCCCAGGTCTTCAGCGCGACCTCATTGCTTATGAGTTGCCAGGTAACCATGCTTCTTTCTAACTTACGTGTTCTATCGTCTCGGCGGTGGACATTACCCGCGGCGAAACCACACTGCGCAAAGCCGCGGGAATGAAAACCGGCGGCACATCATCCCACCGCGGCCGCAGGCATTGAATAAGGGTTATCTTTTGCTGTCTCAGAAACCAAAATAGCGCCACCACAAACATCACGCTGTAACCGCTGATTGATGCCAGCGCTGCGCCTCGAATTCCCCAGCGAGGCAGCCATACCAGCAGCGCTACGATCATCACCGAGGCGGCGGCAATCCGCGCGATGGTACTCAGCCCAGGATGCCCCAGACCGTTTAGACCGCTAATTATAATGGCGCCGGCACTCCAGATTACTGAAGCGATCATCAGGAGTCGCAAAACGCTGGTGACCGGAACAAAATCTTCGCCGTAGGCAAAGCGCAGAATGTGTGGCGCGGCGATCCAAAGTGGAATCAGCAGGACCAGGTGGGCCATCAACGTCAGACGCAAACTTCTGGTGACCATCTCAGTTGCCTCTTCCGCTTTCTTTGACGCCGCCACTTCCGGCATCAAGGCGTCGCCCACCGACGAAGCCAGCATGGTGGTGATGTCCGATAGTCGGACCGCGATTGAATAAAGTCCGATTGCTGTGCTCGAGGCAAAACCCACCAACATCAGCGAATCGAGCCGCCAGTTTGCAAACTCAGTTAGAATTCCCGGGTAGTCTCTTAAACCGTATTGCAGGGAGGTTCGAAACTCCGCGAGCTTCGGTTTCCAACCCGGGGCCAGTTCATCGCCAAACAGCGATGAGTGACAGGATCATTGACGCGGCAATGGCGGCCAGCATGGTATAGGTGGCAGTGGCGACCGACAGCCTGCCCATAAACCAGAGACTAATGTAACCCCCAGCCTGCACGAAAAAGAGCACCAGCCGGAGCGCGCCGACCCAGGCAAAACGTCGCATTCCTTCGAGCAGTCCGCGCATCAGGTCAGTCACCATGCCCATCGGAATGATCAGCGCATAGATCCGGACGAGCCGCATTACTTCCGGACTTCGCGCTCCCACCAATCGAGGAATCAGCAATTCGCCCAACGCAAGCGCCAGGAAGCCGACTGCCAGGGAATACAGGAGCGCGTTCGAAAAAAGATGCGAGACAGCGTCGTGACGCTTTGCCGTCCAAAACCGGTATGCCTGCGGCAAACCGAGCAACATGACCATGGAAAAAACCGCCGGCCACGTCAGCACGATCATCAGATCGCCGCGGCCCTCCGGCCCCAGAGCCCAGGAGCTGAGTAGACTCGTCACAACCCCCGAACACAGCATCAGGGCGTTCGTGCTAAAAACCAGCTTGATGTTTCGTTTCAACATTCAGTTGATCACTCTGACGGCATTACAAACTGACTGCCCGCCTGGTTCAGGTTGCGAGTTCCAAACTTTCGACCACGCACTGGCTCGCAGTTGGTTCTCATCACTTGTTGAAAGAGTTCGTAGGTAGCTTCCGCAACACGCTCCCAGGAATACTGTTGCACTCTGGCCAGCGCCGTTTTTTTCATTCGTTGACGAAGCCCTTCATCGCCCAGGGTTTGTCGCAGACAATGAGCCAGCGCGGTCGGGATCTCCTTCGGTGAAAACCAGGCCGGCATCACCAATCACTTCTGGAATTGCCCCGCAGGTTGATCCGATAACGGGTACGCCACTGGCCATCGCTTCAACTATTACTCGCCCAAACTGTTCGCGAATGCGTTTCGTGGTTTCGGTCGGAATGACCATGACATCCAGCTTGTGAAAGTAGTCAGGGACCAGAGCGAAATCGATGGCTCCGGTAAAGGTGGCGCGATCTCGAATGCCGTAAGCCGACAGGCGTTGCTCAAAACCTTCACGTTCCGATCCTTCGCCGACGACCAGCAAACGCCAGTCTTCCGAAGCAAGTTGTTTGAGCGCATCGGCCAGCACGTTGAGACCCTTGCCCGGCAACATTCGTCCGATGAAACCGATCGTCAAGGGCCCTTCCGCTCGTTTCTCATTTGCCTCCGGCAGGCGAAAGGCCTCGGTATCAACTCCAAACGTCACGATCGGCGCAGGTTTATCGAATCCTTTCGCTCGCAAGACTTCAACCACCGTTTCGCTGCACGCATAGGCTGCGGCGACGCGTTTGAATGCGCGCTGCTCCAACCAGCTGAATGGGAACGGATAGTTATGAAGGATGTTTTGGTTTGTCTGCATCACAATGGGCACTTTGGGCGCGAACCAGCGACACAGCGTCAGGATCTCGGCCCCGGCGATGCTGTACGGCTCGTGGCCCATGTCGATCAAGTGTGGCCGGTGCTCACGCAACGCTTTGACGATTGGCCGCGGATCGTAGGCAAACAACTGAATGTGCTTGGAAAAGTGACTGCTCGCGGTTCTGACGGGAAACAGATCGTCCGGCGTAGCGTCGACCTCCATTTCAGCCTCCCGCCAACGGGTCGGTGGTGAGCACTTGCAGATCGACGTTAGGAAAGCGCCGGGCAAACGCGCGTTCGCGCTGACGCAATGCGGGTGTCAAGCTCGAGTGGGCAATACGCAAGACGCGCATTCTTTCCGCGCCCGGTTCTGAGTCTGTAGTTCTCATACTTGTTTCCTCTAGATCGAAGTTGGGGCAGGCATGGTCAGCCCGCGCAAATTATGCGATCGTTCCCCGATCAGTTCATCGAAGAGATTCACGTACCGTCCGGCAATTTTTTCCCAGGAGTAGTTCTTGACAGTGGCCAAGCCGCCTTCGCGAAACCGGCTTTGAAGATTGGGATCGCTTAGGAGTTGATCCAACCTGCTCGCTATCAGACTGGAATCGCGCTCGATGTGAAAACCGTTTTGGTTGTCTACCAGGTAGTCTTCGATTCCCCCGACTGGCGAGGCCAACACCGGCAGGCCGGAAGCCATGGCCTCGAGACATACGAGCGCAAACGTTTCGTACATAGTGGGAAACACGAATGCGTCAGCCGCCGGATAGATTTCGGGAAGATCTCTGCGGGCGCCCGCGAAGATAACGCGATCGCTGACATTCAATTGTTCCGCGAGTCGCTTGAACTGCGCGGCGGAATCGCCGCCGACGACCAGCAGAATTGCCTTTGTTTCCATCTGCGGCAGCGCGCGGATGACAAACTCCAAACCCTTCAAGCGAAACTGGCTACCGACAAAAAGTAATAGTGGGACGTCGTCCGGAACCCCGAAACTCGCCCGCATCGATGCTCGGTGCCTAACGTTTGCCGGGGTGAAGCGAGTCAGGTTGATCCCGTTTGGAATAGTCACGATTCTCTCGTCTGCCACGTGATAGTAGTCCTTAAGGTCAGCTCTAACGCGTTCCGAAATCGCCACGATACGCCGGTAACGACCGCGTTTGAGCATCCACCAATCGCGCCACGTCACCCACAAATTCGTGGGGTTGATGAGCCACGCGTAGTGGCCGCCGCGCCGTTTTTCGGACAGCGAGGCGCGGTTAACTGCGTGCATTACGCAGACATCTCCAATCAATGAATCGCCGTGACTCAGAATTATCTTCGGGCCGCGAGTTCGATAAACACTGAGCGTGGCTAGAAGCGTAAATAACGGCACAGTGATCAGTGCGGCGAGGTGCGGCCAACGCGCGCGTAGGCCCAGGGCCGTCAGCCAGGGGGCCACGAAACTAATCCCCTGCTGGGGCTCGGCTTCAGTGGCCATGCTGGTCTGTACTCGCGCGTCAAATCCAAGCGCCAGCCATGCGCGATGAAGTTCATAGGCCACACACTCGCTGCCGCCGGCGAGGCCTATCTCCATGGAGACCTGTAGGATGAATGACTCTTCCATTTCGTGCTATTGACTCCTTAAGTCAGGCCACCTCCGCAACCCCCGCCACGGTGGTTGCCGATTCATCGGATCTTGGTCTCAACGTCTCGATGTCTGACCGATAGAAAGCATCAAGATCAACCAGGTAACGCTCGGCGGAAAAATACGCTCCTGCGTGTTGCCTTCCACGATTCGCCAGGCGCGCCCGATGTTTGGGACGCCGGCTGAGACTCAAAATGCTTTCAGTCAGCGCGGTCTCATCCCCCGGCGAAACGAGCCAGCCATTTTCATTGTGTTCGATTATTTCTGGGATTCCATCGACACTTGCGGCCAATACTGGCGTGCCGCAAGCCATGGCTTCAACCACTACGAGACCGAAGGGCTCGGCCTTCGAATTTACCACCAGTAGATCCAGAGTCTGCATGATCGCTCCGATGTCGCTTCGAGCTCCCAGGAACCGAACCTTGTTACTAATTCCTAACTTGGTCGCGGTGCGTTTGAGCGTGTCAAAGTATTCGTGGTCGCGGTTGAACAGGGGCGCACCAGCGATCATCAGGACCATGTTCGGAGACTGGTTCACTACCTGACTGAACGCTCGTATTAACTCAAGTTGGCCCTTGCGTGGAGTCACCTGCCCCACCGTGCCGACGATAAAATCAGCTTCGCTAAAACGTAGTTCCTTGCGTATGCGGCGCCGCGCAAATTGGTCCGGCTGAAACTCATCAAGGTCGATCGCGTTGAGTATCACGCTCACCCGGTTACGGAGTAGTGAGTTCCATCGGCCGCGAAAATTTCTGCCAACGGCTTCAGACACGGCAATCATCACCGTCCGTTTCGACAAGGCGGCGAAAAGACGAATCAACGAGCTCATGGGATGACGGGGGAGCAAGTCGTGTAAATGCCAAACGACGCGGTGCTTTAATCCAATCGTCGCGGCGGTGGCAACCAACCCGGCACGGATACTATTTGCATGAACCAGATTTGGCCGATGCGTGATCACTCTTCTGCGGAGCTCGCGCATCACGCGCACAAACGAGACGGCATAGACCAACAGATGATCCACCCGCCAGGTAAATCTGGCCTCGAGTCCTTTCAGCGGCTCTACTTCCACTCCCAGGTCGGCGGCCATCTTCCCGAGATCGCCCTCGGCTGGACAGACCAGGCATGATGCAAATGTCTTCCGATCCATCCGCGAAAGGATCATCAGCAGCATGCGTTCAGCCCCGCTGACCTGCCCGGTGTGGTTGTAGAAGAGAATCTTCATCGTAAACTCGCGAGACGATCTTAGTTGTCCGTGACTAACTGCTCGACCCTGCCGGATTTCTGCGCGGCGCTCTCGTCCTTCTGTTTAAACCGATGCCAGCGCGCTTTGGTAAGCGCATAAATTCCGGACGACTTAATTACGAACCTCGCCAGGTTGTCGCGGCGGCCCAGTGGCACACGGTGTCGCGAGTGCTGACTATTGCTTCCCTTCCAGACCGACCACGACGCTCGATAACCGCACTCGGCGCTCAACATTTCGAGTTCCTCATTGCATTCGCCAAAGGGCCAGGCCATCAGGTCAACTCGCTTCCCGGTGATCTCAGTCAACAACCGTCGCGACTCTATTAGTTCATGTCGCGCTTCCTTCCTGCTGAGAAGATTGAAGTGCTGATGCCAAAGGCCATGCGCGCCGACTGTTACCAACGGATGACGAGACAGTTCCCGTAGCTCGCTTTTTGAGAGATAGGGTTCGCTATCAAGAAAGCCGGCGGTGACGAAGATGGTCATCGGCAGTTGATACTTCTCCAGGAGAGGCAGCGCGACGGTCAGGTTATCCCGATACCCGTCGTCAAATGTAAGCGCCACCGCATTTCGACGCGGGGTTTGCAGCGTCTCATCAAGCGTTACGACACGGCGCCAGCGCGCCAGCCATTGCAGATGACTCGTGAATTTCTCAGGTGAGATATCCGCATCGGCCACCAGGGGTTCCAGTGGTGAACTAATCGTGTGATAAACAAGAACTGATGACATAAGCTTTTGGGGTAATCGCCAACTTTTTCGCCGGCAGGAGCCCGGGTCGCGGACTTGATCTCTAAGAAAGCACTCCAAAGGTCTTAAACGCCGAATCAACCGCCTTTTTCAATCATTACGGAGTATCAGGAAGGGAGAGATGACAGGTCAGAAATGCGTGGCGACACCTATGCGGCGCGTTCTGCCTGGAAAGGATCGAGTGTGGGAGAGTCGATTAATTCAGCAGATGGCTCGACTGAAGCCTGTCGCAGGGCTCCAGCGCTAATCCAGCCGACCAATAGCCAGCCTACCGGCGCCACTGAGTAGAGCGTAAAAGTGTTGCCAAAAAAGCTGTTCAGGATCAACACCGGCAAGAGCGTGGTAGTGATTCGCCAGACACGGGCTTCGCGCGACCCAGGCTCCGAGCTGCGAAACACTCGCCAGCTCAGCCGCGTTGCCCGCATGAGTATCCAAATGAACAGTAACGCGGTAGGCAAACCGCAGGTTATGACCGTCGAGATGAAATAACTATCAATTGGTGGCAGATCCGTATCTTCATTAAAGCGGTAGGCGCCCAGCGACGTACCTCCCAAGCCGATGCCCAGTGGCCGGTATGGAACTAATTCAGTGGCGAGATAGGTCCAGTTCTTCAACCGTTCCTGAAGACTATCTTCTTTGGTGGGGTTAAGGGTGCCGCGGGTTGTGTGCGAGAGCACGGCGCCAACTCGCTCGTCTTCGCCGTGACTGAGCATGTCTTCGCTGGTAGGCGCCTGAACCAGGAATCCGACCAGTAACATCGGAGCGACCGCGAGTGACACGCGGCCTACCACGCTGCGCCAGCTTCGTGCGCCCAACACCATCAAGAGGAAACATCCGAAGATCAACCCAAACATCGCGGTGCGCTGTCCGGTCAGCAGTAGCATTACCGTCAACCCGGCGCCACTCAGAAACCAGAGCGTGCGCCGCCACAAACTGCCGGCACAAGTGGCCAATCCGAAAGCGATGATTGCGCCGATCTCAATATATCGTCCCCACTCTTCCGCACTGCTATACGTTGCGAGCGCCCGCTTAACATTACCCACTGAGATCGAATCGTAAAATTCTGTATTGTCTAACCAGTACTGTTCAAACGAGGGGAAACCAAACGAGAGTTGATAAAGACCGTAAAGCGAAGTGAGGATACCCAGAACCACCATCAGGCGCAGCGCAGTTTCCATGAAAGTCGGCTTCAAGTCCTGACCGAAATAGAACCACGCAACGGGCACCAACATGAACATCGCCCCGGAAAGACCGACAGTCAGGCCGCCTTGCAGCGGGTTGAAGATCTCAAGGAAATAAATCACACAAAGAATCGTGACCGGCGTTGCGAGTGGACTCTCGCGAAATATCCCGAGCTTTCGGCGTTGCAGCAGCATGCCAAACGCCAGCAGCGTCACCAGCGGCGTAACTATGTGAATGGGATCGGTTGCGGAATAAGGCAGGAAGAGATATTGCGCGCGCCGGAGAAAACCTCGCATGGGCTCAAAAAGCATCATGGCAAAGAGTCCGGCTTCAAGACTGATAAAGAGCGGCAGGGCCAAAGACCAGGCAACCACGCCGAGTCCCAGCCAACGAAGGGCCTCGCCGCCGGCGTTTACCGCCCAAATGGCCAACGTCGAAATGGGGAAAGTAACCACCGGCCACAGCTTCAGCGGCCGGCGAGCGCCGTCGTGGCCATTTATTTCTTCCAAAAGCACGCTACTCATTCGTTGTTCCCGGTCCGGTACTAAATCTTTACCTGGCTACAGCCAATCTGGGCCACGCGCGTCTAGCCACATTTCCGGAAAGCAAACGCGCGCCCGCGGTCAGATCCGCTGAACACGAGGCCGGCGCAACCGAACCGAGGAATTGCAACACTCGAAACGCGAATACACTGCGATCAAATTTCTGAGCGTGCTTCCGCAATGACTGTTGATCCCAGGTGCTACTTTCAAACCGTTCAATCGCCTCAATTAAGGAAGCGCTGGTCGGGTTTTTAAAGAAAACACCGGTCAGACCGTCAACCACGGTTTCAACAGCTCCTCCGCCCTGAAATGCGATCACCGGTCTTCCCGCCGCGTTAACTTCAAGCGGCACCATCCCGAAATCCTCCTCACCGGAAAACAGAAGTGCCTGGCAGCGGCTAGCGTAGTAATTCACGCGGCTGTCGGATTGGCGACCCAGGAATTCGATGGTGGGTCCCGCCAACTTTTCCAAACGCTGCCGGTCAGGACCATCGCCAATAATCAAGAGCCTGCGGCCGAGACGATTACACGCTTCGATCGCGAGGTCGATCCGCTTGTAGGGGACCAGTCGTGACAAGACGAGATAATAGTCATCAATCTCTGATGACATGGAGAAGCGATCGACGTCGATCGGCGGAGGGATAACAATCGCCTCGCGACCGTAAACTTGTTTTATTCGTTGCGCCACCAACCGCGAGTTTGCGATGTAGTAGTTCGGCTGCCGGGCCGCGCGCAGGTCCCACTTTTTCAAACCCCACATCGAGATCGGCAACAGCGAGCGCGCCACGCGTCCGAAGCTTTCACGCGCTACGTAATCGTCATAGCGCCAGACCCAGCGCATCGGCGTGTGGCAATAGCAAACGTGCACTGCGTTGCTGCGCCGTCGCACACCCTTCGCGTATCCCGAACTGCTGCTGAAGATCAGGTCAAACTCTGAGAGATCAAAGTTTTCGACCGCAAAGGGGTAAAGCATGAAGTATTGCCGAAAGCGTTGCTCCATGCCGGGCAACCTTTGCATCGGCGAGGTGCGAATGTCGGCGCCCCGCAGTTCTTTAGGCAAACGGTGCGGCAGGGCCACGGTGGTGAACATCGGCGCTTTGGGGAAAGAGTCGTGCAGTGCGGCAGCGACACGTTCGGCGCCACCCATTTGAATGAAGTAATCGTGAACGAGTGCGATCTTTGACAATGTTTTTGACCTTTCTGTTACCTCTTTATAAGACTGGGAATTGAGGCAACTTTTCAGTTTGGAAGGAATTAAGGAAAGGTGTGGGAAAAGTAACTGCGGTGAGTTATGGACGCACGTCGGCTGTCAGGACATACGCTGATGGCGTTATTCTGAGGTTATTACCACGAGGCGCAGAGAGATCAGCTTGCTCCGCGGGTCAACAAAATCGCGGGAATGGTGCGCAAGAGAATTAAGCCATCGAGCCCCAGCGACCACCGATCGATATATTCCAGGTCGAGCTGCATCCACTCCTCGAATGACAGATTGCTCCTGCCCGAAACCTGCCAGAGGCAAGTCAACCCAGGCTTCACACTATATCGGCGCTTTTGCCATGCCACTTCCATGCGCAACGCGTCGCGAACCGAAAGCGGTCGTGGACCAACGATGCTCATGTCACCCAGCAACACGTTAATAAGTTGTGGCAGCTCATCGATACTCGCCTTGCGCAGCCACTTTCCGACCCGAGTGGTCCGCGGATCGTTAGTTATCTTGAAGATTGGCCCAGTCTTTTCATTGAGGTGTTCGAATTCGGCCATGCGTGCCTCAGCGTCGATACACATGGTGCGAAACTTGATCATGCGAAAGCGCCGCTTGTTAAAACCAACCCGCTCCTGCACGAAGAACACGGGCCCCGGCGAATCCAGTTTGATAATCAAGGCAACAATCGCCAGCAGGGGCGCCGACAATAACAGCAGTGCTAGCGCCACCGCGATATCGAGCATCCGTTTTAACTCGGTTCGCCAGGTAACCGGCGGCGCACTGTGGAGAGACAACAGCGGCGAGCCTTCAAACTCTGACGGATGCGAGCGAGCCAGGCGGTGGGGAAAATGATCGGTGAACAGGTGCACCATGATGCCCTGCTCCTCCAGGAGCGTGATTGTTTTTTCAATCTGCGAATACTGCGACTTGATCGGCAGGGCCACAAAGACCTCATCGACCACGTCATTCGCGATGATCCGGGGGAGATCACTCACATCTCCGAGCCTCGGGATGCCCTTCACCCCATGCCCATTAAAGTTTGTCTCATCGTCGACGTAACCAATGATGCGATAGCCGAGGTCGGTGCGTTCGCCGATTTCGTTTGCAAACCAACGCGCGCGCGGACCGCCGCCGACAATCAATAGCGTTTTGATGTTGTGACCGTGGAGTCGCAAGCGTCGCAGGTTGAGCCGCAAGAGGACCCGCATGCTGACCACCAGGACAAACCCGATAGCCCCCACACACGCTGCCGTCCAGAGCGTAATAATTCTCCATTGGCCAACCTGCGCCACCATTAACAACATGAGCGTAGCGAGAAATACGGCGCGACCAATTTCCCTTACCTCTTCAATAAACCGGCTCAGCCGGTGCGATCGGTAAATGCCCTGAAGGTTGAAGACCAGATACCAGGCAAATAACATCGCCGCCCCGAGCAGCGCGTTAGTCACCTTTACGCGCGTCGACAGGAATTCGATCGCGTAGTCAGAAACGGGAACCCGGGCCTCCGGCGCATAGTTGAGGAGAATCGCCACCGAAAGGGCCGCCAGCATCAAGAGCAGGTCAGAGCCCTTCAGAAAGAGGTTGGCAAGTTGTCCGTAGCGCGCAATCATAGCGTTTCAAAAATGATCGGGGTTAGCGGTGATTGGTGTGTTATTAGCGAATCAACGGGTTTAGAAAAGTGGCCAGGCTCGCTAGCCGCACATAGCGTTCAATCTTGCTGATTCTGTTTCTCGGCACCAGAATCATGTCTCCCGGCTGCAAGGGTCAGATCGTTTTCCAGGTCGCTGGTGCGTTTTAGCGTCTTGAAATTCAGCACTCTCACCTCGGCGGTTTCGCCGTTGAGTTTTCTGAATACCAGAATCTGAGACGATTTCGCGCTGTCCCTGAAACCACCCGCGAGAAGCACCGCCTGAATCGCGGTTACCTTTTCGCGCAACTCAAACTTACCCGGCTGCACTACCTCGCCGGCAACCACGACATAAGGCTTCTGAAACTCCTTCAGCACTACGATTACTTCAGGTGACGCCAGTCGCCTGCCGGCGTGGCCCAGAATAATTTTGCGGACCTGATCAAGGTTGCGACCTGCGACTTTCACGTCGCCGCCGATTTCGAGGGAGACATAACCATCGGGCTGTACGGTCACCGTCTGATTAAACTCCGGCGTGTAGCGATATTGAATTTCGAAGACGTCACCCGGTACGAGCACATAGCGCACCTCGGTTCCGAAAACGCCGAGCCGTGGCGGCTGGGTGCGCGATCTTTCCTGAGCTTGACCGACGACGTTGCCGGCGCCCACGGCGCTGACCAGCACCAAACTAATTAACATCAACCTTTTAATCTTCAAGGTCCTAACCTTTCAAAAAAAACTTCCAGCAGTTTCCGGTGCTACAGCCTGCGATATAACCATCCCGGGACCGCATAACGTCTCTGGTTGAGAACAAAGCCCAGCAACGTGCCTCCCGCGGTTTCGATCAATTGCTGCACACGCTGAATTTGTCCGCGCCGCGTTTGCGCGGCCTTCACAACCACCGAAACGCCATCGACCAGCGGGGCCAGAGTTCCGACGTCGGAGGAGACAGCTGGTGGCGGGCAGTCAATCAGGACGTAATCGAAGTTCCAGCGCAGCGCGCTCAGGCATTCCTTGCGATACTCGGGCACTCTGTCCCAATCGGTAGTTCCGGCCATGGCAATCGCCGCAAGTCTTGACGTCTGACCGGCTGACACTGAAGAGGCCATCGACAGAGTAAGCAGATTCTCAATTTCAGTTTCTTCACAATGAAGCGCGACAGCCTTCGGATGGGACAGATCCAGCATTTGAAACACAGCTGCGTCCATCACTAACACTCTTTTCTTAGCTTGCGAGGCTAGCTCGCGCGCGATGATGTTCACTACATGACTGACTCCCTCGCCGGATGTCGCGGACGTAAAGGCCACAACGCGGTTACGCAGTTTTCCTTCATCGTCAACGGCCTGAAACACCGTGCGTATGAGTTCAAGATAGAATCCGGCTTTCATGATCGCGCCTGCGCTCCTAAGTCTGTTCTACTCACCTGAGGCCCAGTCGAATTGGGGCTCGTGGACAATTTTCGGCTGGGAAAGCCTTGGTTCGGACGTTTTCGGTTTAGCCGGCTCGTGATTGTTCGGCTTGACCACGCGTATCTCTTTCGGTTTCGCATACTTTGCCGGACTTTGAACCGCTGGTCGTGCGCGTCGTGCGGGCCCGGCCAATGCTCTAAACCGGCTTTCTTTCGGCACCGAGGCCAGCACCTTGACGCCGGTCAAAGCCTCAAGCTCACGAGGACTCAGCACCGTGTCGCGCATGAATTCGGCAATGACCACGCTTCCGGCGGCGAGCAATGCGCCCAGGAATAGGCCCATGATCAAATTCAAAGGACGGTTTGGACTTACGGGCAATTGCGATTGAACCGGCGCCTCGGCGATCGAGACGTTGGTGATCTTGTTCTGATCCAGTTCGTCCGTGATCCGGGCTTCTTCTTCTTTCTGCTTGTACAGTTGGAAGTTGTCCGCGCTCTGTTTTACCTTGCGGTTGAGGTCTTCGTATTGGGCAGTGATTCCTTCGAGACGCGAAAGCTGACTTTCGTATTGCGAAACTTGCGAGGCCAACATTTCCTGACGACCCAGCGCGCCCGCCTGATCGACTCGTGCCCGCGCGCGTTCCGTTTCAAGCGTTTGTCGCAGTGGGTTGAGATCCGTCGACTGCTCGGTAACCGTTTCCCCCCTGGCTTTTTCCAACGCCGCCCGAGTGGTGCTGATCTGTTGATCCGCTTCCTTAACCAGGCGATCTTCCGGACGGAACTTCGTCAACAGCTGAGTTCTGCGATTCTGAAGTTCCACAATCATTGTATTCAGTCGTTCAACCGAGTATTGATTCGGCAGCGCGCGACTCTGCGTCACGATCCGCGGCTGAATTGTTTCCAACTGTTGCTGAACTTTGGCGATGCGTTCATTCACTTCGCGGAGAAACGCATTCGTTTCCAGCAACTTCGATTTGGCTTCAGTAAGCTTTTGAACTGTTTGTTCTTTCTGCTGGGTGAGCGAGACAACGTTCATCGACTGCTGAAAGCTCGACAGGTGCACCTCGGCTTCACGGAGTTGGGCTTCGTTGGTATCGGCCTGGCCTTTGAAAAATTCGTAGGTGCCGGGAGGGCGATGCAGTTTCAGGTGCTTTTCGAGATAGAGATCCTGGACCTTCCGCAAAACCGCCGCCGCGGTTTCCGGCGAGCCAGAAGTGTATTTGACCTCGATGATGTTGGCTTTCTTAACCGGAGTGATCGAAAGATCCTTCGCTAGTTGCGCGCTGGCTTGTTCCACCTGGCCGGCCTGTGAGCCTGCCGCTTGCTTCAAACCAAGACGCTCGGTCAGTCCCGATTTCCGCTGGTACAACCCCACTTCCGTGACCACCTGGTTCAGCAGATCCCCACTGGTAAGCAAGGCAACTTCTGAGTTGATCTGATTTTCTGAGACTTCATTGTCGAGATAGTTGCCGGTGGTGCCCATCGTGGCGCCGGGAGTGATGGGAACGTCGGACCTGGTGTTTTTCACAAGTATCTTCATGCGCGACTCGTATTCGTTCGGCATGAGAAAGGTCACGACAGCCATTCCCAGCACCACTGTGAGAAATGTCGAGCAGATCAGTAGTTTGTGACGGAAAAAAATGCCGGCCACATCGCGTGCAGAGATCTGGGGCGATTCCGATTTGCGTGGTTTTTGTATGTTCATAAACAACGGCTACCATTTGATTTAAAGGGGTAATCGGGAGACGATTCCGTTTTCTGGAGCCGAGAGCTTCAGCTTCGTTGAGTTTCAGTTTTTTCGGTAAACGCGGAATAGACGGGGAATTCTCTCCGCGTCCTGGTGGCTTCCGTTACAATCCGGTCATGACACAAACGGTCCAAACTCCAGTTCAGGTCGCCTCAACCGATGAAGTTCGGGGCATGTTCCCGGCTTTGAGTCGGGTGCACGAGGGCAAGCCCGTGGCTTTTTTCGACGGTCCGGGCGGCACTCAAGTCCCACGCCAGGTCGTTGAGGCGATGTCCGATTACCTTTTCCATCACAACGCCAACACGCATTGGGCCTATCCGACGAGCTCCGAGACCGATGCGGCCCTGGAGAACGCCCGGCAGGTTTGTGCTGACTTCTTAAACGCTTCGCCCGGCGAGATAGCCTTTGGGTCAAACATGACCACCCTCACCTTTCACCTCGCCAGGGCGCTGGGCACGCAATTTGGGGTGGGAGATGAAGTGGTGATCACAGAATTGGACCATCATGCGAACATCGCCCCCTGGCGACGCCTCGAAGTTGAACGGGGAGTTCGAGTGAAGGTCGTAAAAATGGATTTGCTGAGTGGGCAGCTCGACTGGCAGAGCTTCGAACAGGCAGTTAATCAGAACACCAAAGTGGTTGCGGTTGGGGCAGCCTCGAATGCACTGGGAACGATCAATGACCTCGAACGTGCGGTCCAGCTCGCGCACTCGGTGGGTGCGCTCGCGTTCGTTGACGCGGTGCATTATGTGCCACACGAGCTGGCAGACGTCCGGGCTCTTGATTGCGACTTTCTCGCGATGTCCGCCTACAAGTTTTATGGGCCGCACGTCGGCGCACTCTTCGGCAAACGTGACCTCCTCGAATCGATAAATTTTCCCAAGTTGATACCGGCGCCGGACCAGGCACCGGAGAATGTAGAGACCGGCACGCAGAACCACGAAGGGATCGTTGGAGCCGCAGCGGCGATAGAATTCCTTGCTTCCCTCGCAGGAATCAGCGGCGAAGATCGTCGCGCGCGATTGTGTAGAACGTATGACGAATTACATTCACGGAGTTCAAGGCTGATCCGCCGGCTTTGGGAAGGATTGAGCGGTCTTCACAAGGTGAGAATCTTTGGCCCAACGCCAGATCAACCGCGAACGCCGACTGTATCCTTCACTGTTGAGGGTATAGCTTCAACCGAAGTTGCGCGCACCCTGGCAAGGCGCGGACTCTTTCTTTCGCATGGCGATTTTTACGCGTCTACGGTTACCGAGCGGCTGGAACTGGGCGATGAAGGCCTGGTTCGCGCCGGGTGTGCCTGCTACACAACTGAGGATGAAATCGAGCGGTTAATTGAGGGCGTGTCGGAGATTGCGAAAGAATAGTCCAACGTCCAAGGGTCCAAAGTCCAAAGTCTCCCTTCCGATGATTGACTCTAGTTCCTGAGCTCGCATGTGAGTTGTGAGGCTTAAGACTTGAAACCTGAAACCTGGCATCTGACCCCCGAACGTTGGACTTTGGACTTTGGACTTTGGACTGTTGACGTCTATCGCCGAACAGCGTTGATAAAGTCGGCCAACATTCCGTAGGCAGTGCTTTGAAGATTCGGTCGATGCGAAGTGATCGTCAAACCAGGCATCATGTCCAGTTCGAAATGAACTCCCAGTGAAGTGCCTCGAATATTTCCCAGGGGATCGGTCACCGGAACTTGTTCCGGCCTGACGGTCGCAACCAGCTTTCCCGCATTCCCCATTCTGGCGCGGGCCATCAGCTTGTATGGAGTTCCGGCCGCGCGCGCCGACTGCAACTTTCCCGCGCTGAGCCCGCGGATCCCCTCTCTCGAAACATCTGCCGGTCTTAGTGGAACGCCCATCAGCACATTTGCGAGCGCGCAAACCTTCACAGTTGCATCCCAACCGTCGATATCATGACTCGGATCAGTTTCAGCTACTCCGAGGTCCTGTGCAGTTTTTAGTCCTTCGTCAAACGACCGCCCGCCTTCCATAGTTTCGAGAATCACATTGGTGGTTGAACTGAAAGCGCCGCTGAATCCTCGCAGCTTCGCCGCCGGCAGGGTTTCGCGGAAAAGCGAAAACACGGGCGCGCTGTCCAAAACTGTAGATTCAAACAGCAGTTGTTTTCCCGCAGCTCGGGCAAGATCATTGAGAGCGGAAAACCCATAAACAATTACTCCCTTGTTCGCGGTGATCGCATGAGCTCCGGCTTCGAGGGCTGCGCGCAAATAGTCAATCGCAGGCTGGCCGGTTTCGGGATTGAGCGAGGTTGTCTCAAAAACGACGTCCGGACGAGCCAGCTGAAGCCACGCCGCGACATTGCTGGAGGACACAGCGACTTCTTTCAGTGATTCTTCTGAAAATAGCGTCACCACATCAAATGCATCTGTTGGATTCGCAGCGTCTTTCGCCAGCCAACCGAGCCGGCGACTGGCAACGCCGGTGATGCAGATTTTAATGCCATATTGCTCACGCAGTTCACCGGCTTTGGCAGCGAGCAGACGCGCGAGTGCACGTCCGACATTGCCGAAGCCGAGAAACGCGACGTTGTAAAGTTTCATTCGTCTTTCCGATTCGCGCGTCGTATTATTTGGAGAACAACAGTTCGACAGGATTTACACAATTTATAAAGATTCAAAGAAGATCTTGGGGTGAGAAAAATTTTAAAACAATCCTGGCAGTCAAACCCCGTTTGAACTCTTCTGATCGTATCTTGTAAATTCTGCCAATCCTGTCCAATTCAATTATGAAACAATATCACGATCTGCTCCGATCAATTCTGGCAAATGGTCATGAACACCAGGACCGCACCGGCGTGGGCACTATCTCCCACTTCGGCTACCAAACGCGATTTGATCTGCGCGAAGGCTTCCCGATCGTAACCACGAAAAAAATTCCATTTCGCTGGGTAGCCGAAGAATTGTTCTGGTTTCTCTCCGGCGATACAAGTGAAGCAAACTTGCGGGCCAGGGGTGTCGATATTTGGGCCGAATGGGCCGACGAAGAGCACACTGGACGATTTGGAAGAGAACCCGGAGACCTGGGCCCGGTGTATGGTTACCTTTGGCGTTCGTTTGGCGGCGATTATCCGCAGCGAAATGGCGTGGACCAAATCGCTAATCTCCTCTCCGAAATTCAAAAGAAGCCAAACTCACGACGGCTGATCGTAACCGGATGGGACCCGCGCCAGGCCGATAACGTAGACCTGCCACCCTGCCACACCCTGTTTCAGTTTAAGGTGGAAAACGAACGCATTCTGCATTGCCAACTCTATCAGCGTTCCGCCGATGCCTTTCTGGGCGTCCCATTCAATATCAGTTCGTACGCCTTGCTCGTGCATCTGGTGGCTCATGTGTGTGCGCTTGAGGTGGGGGAGTTTGTCTACACTCTCGGCGACTATCACATCTATCAAAATCATCTGGAGCAGGTTAATCAACTGTTGGCGCGCGAACCTTTTCCGTTGCCGCGTTTGGAAGTTTCGGGGGAAGGTGAACCCAAGCAAGGCCTCGAAGGACTTTTGGCGATGAGTTATAACGATCTGAAGCTCGTTGGCTATCAATCCCACGGCAAGATTGCCGCTGCGGTTGCGGTGTGAACCTTGCCGTCCGACAAACTTCAGTTTGTCGACTATGTATTTCCTGAAAAGTTTAACGACAAATTAAAGTTTGTCGGAGTCGTCTTATGATCATTGGAATTGTGGCAGTAGACCAGCAAGGGGCGATCGGCAAGGGAGGCAAGCTCCCCTGGCACTACTCCGCCGACATGAAGTTTTTTAAAGAAACCACCACCGGTAACTCATGCGTGATGGGTTACAAGACGTGGCTGACGCTGAAACGGCCCTTGCCGAATCGTGTCAATATCGTCTTGAGCAGGCAGTCGGAGATCGAGCCTCAGGATTCAGTGGTCCTGATGCGAGATCTGGAGTCAGTCCTCGAGATGGTGAACGGATTGAAAGGCGATCTATTCGTTATTGGTGGTGAGCAGATCTATCGCGCGTTTCTCCCTCACATCGATCGCTGGCTCGTGACCGAAGTCCCATTGACGATTGAAGGCGCTGACACGTTTGTTCCGCCGGACTATCTTGAGGGTTTCAAAGTTTCAGGCGCTCGAGAGCTTGAGGAGAATTTGATAGTCCGCACCTACGACCGCTTACGCCCGTAAACGCCGGACCTTAACTCAACGGCCCCGTAATCCCGAGTTTCAAATCAAGCACGTCATGCCGCGTGATTATTCCCACGATGCGGCCATATTCCTCAACCAGAACCGCCGGGCTCGACTGCAATCGTTTGGTTACCGCCTCAGCGCTGGCGTCTACGTCAACCGTGGGAAAACTGGTTTCCATCACGTCGTTCACCGCGGCATCCAGCAGCTGGCGATCGCGCACGACCTTTGCCAACACGCGATTCTCGCTCAGCGAGCCGATGGGCCGGCCTTCCTCCAGCACCGGAATCTGCGTCAGGCCCAACTCATTCATCCTGGCCAGAGCTTCGCTTACCTTATCCTGTGGGCCAACCGAGACGAGCGAGTCAGGCGCATTCAGACCCTTAGTGTCGCTGATCAAGCCGGCGGTCATCTTCTGCGGTTCGAGCAAGCGCTTCTCCTTTAACCACTCGTCCGAATGATGCTTCGTCAGATAGTGCTCGCCCGTGTCGCAAATTATGAAAACCACCACCGCATCTTCATCCAAATCTTTTGCCACCCGCAGCGCAGCCGCCAGATTCGTGCCACTCGAACCGCCACAGAAAATGCCTTCGGTGCGGCCCAGCTGTCGCGACATTTCAAACGACTCGCCGTCCGTCACATTGACGACCTCATCAACATACTTGATGTGCACGTTTGGCGGCACAACCTCCTGGCCAATCCCTTCCACGAGATAAGGAGTGGTTTCTACCAACTTCCCCGTCTCTTTAAAAGTTTTGAAAATCGAACCATACGGATCGGCCCCCACCACTTTTATTTTCGAGTTCTTTTCTTTCAAATAGCGTCCGGTGCCGGAAATGGTTCCACCCGTCCCGATTCCCGCCACGAAGTGAGTGATCTTGCCTTCAGTCTGTTCCCAGATTTCAGGTCCGGTAGTGCGGTAGTGGGCTTCCGGATTTGCCGGATGAGAATACTGATCGGGATAAAAAGAGTTTGGTGTTTCTTTGGCGATTCTTTGGGCGGTCGAGACGTAGTGGTCCGGCGTGCCGGGTTTCGCTGAGACTGGCGTGATCACGACGTCCGCGCCCAGCGCTTTCAAGTATCGTGATTTCTCCACCGACGCTTTGTCGGTCATGACAAAGATGCATTTATAACCTTTGACCGCCGCGGCTAGCGCGAGACCAATGCCCGTATTGCCGGAAGTTGCTTCGACGATTGTGCCGCCGGGCTTGAGCTTCCCTTCCCGTTCGGCGGCTTCGATCATCGATATGCCGATGCGGTCTTTCACCGAATACCCGGGGTTGAGGTTCTCCATCTTTGCCAGCACCGTGGCCTTCAGGCCGCGGTTCATTCGGTTGAGCTTCACCAAAGGCGTTCGCCCAATTAATCCCAGCACGTTGTCGTAGTAGTGCATTCCCGTCTCCGAAGCTCTCATTTTGTTGGAAATTGATTGGTCTATTTTTAACAGAACTTAACTGTGCACGCTATTTGGAAAGCACTCCGTCGCAAAGTTTTTTCGCAAGCAGCTCGCCCGCAGCGCGATGACCGGCTCCGTTCCAGTGGCCGTTGCCGATGTTTGCTCCGAATCCATGAAGAAAAGCGTTGTTGCTTTCGGCTATCCGCTGCAACTCCGGAGCGAGGGTGATCAACGGAATCCCCTCGCGGTCGCAGGTGGCCTTGATGCGGTTATCGGGATAAAAAATATCCGATATGCCGAGTCTCTTCGTGAATGCCTCGCGCACTTGTGGATTTGGAACCACCTGTATTCCATTGCTCAGGGTCACCACCACAAAACTGGCGCCGTGAGCCTTAACTTCATCGCGCATGGCCGCAATCAGACCCTCCGTCACCCGCCAGGCCTCGATCCAGTCCGCATTTCCTGGTTCGAGATAAACCAGGTTGTCCACTCCCAATTCACTTGCGTTAGCGAGTTGCTCCTTAGTTTGGGTTGTTTGACCGAAGGTCGCCGATGGCGTTCCCTGGGACGCTCCTTGGGACAGCGGCTGGGGCGTTGCCTGGGACGTGGCTGCCGGCGTCGCGTTTGCGTTTTGCGACTTCTGAGCCCGCCAGGTTGCGCTACGAATCTTCAAAGCGTGATGCCCTTCAATAGTTGCTTGAACTAACCGCGAATGATCTCGAAGCCAACGCCCCAACCTGCTAATCGCTTTCTGCCGCCAGCGGAAAGTACGGGAGTCTTTGAATGAATCGTCGAGCACCAAACGGTTATTCCGGTAAATAAAGTAAGGGATCTCGTCAGTCTTTTTCAGCGCGCGCGAATTGTCCGTGATGTCGTTGTTGGTGGTAACGGTGAGCATCACAACGTCCGGCGAGTATTTCCAAACCTTTTCTCGAAGCGTCAACAGTTCCTGCGCAGTTCCATAACCTGAAACTCCAAAGTTGATCACCTCAACTGTCTTGCCGGCTAACAGACTACATTCCTGTAGACCCTTCTCCATAACCGACCAAAATGCTTCCGGCTCCGAAACTGACAGGGCTTCAGGATAGGAATCACCAACAACCGCAATCCGAATCGAGTTTGGAGATTTGATTAATGAGTGTTCGCGATCTCGAAGCCCATCCGCGTTGATGCGGACGTAAGCCTCGCCCTCTTTGCGATACCAGCCTTCCGCAGCCGGGCGCAACGCGTAACCTCTCGCCTGATCGATGATGTAGAACTCCGGATACGAGTAACCGACGATCCTTAATCCAATTTCCGCGACGATAGCGCCAAAGCAGAATCCGACCAGTATGAGCAGCAACTTCGCAAAAATGCGTCGAGAACGCTTTGCTTTTAAAGTCATCGGGGTCATTAAGAAGCAATCGATTACAAACCGAGAGCTTCGCGGAGAGTGATGGACTCGAAAAGCAATAACCTTAAGCGAATGGCTTTGTTTTTGTCCAAAGGAACTTGAGCCTGGAAACTCCGAGCGGATGGGCTGGCAGGTGAAGTTGGCCGTCAAGTGGTCACAAAAATTTGAGGCCCGGATGTGCTCTCCCCTTCACATCCGGGCCCTATCAAGGTCGTAGTTGTTTAGACTTCGACCAAGGTCAATTCTTTATGAAGCCGCCCTCGGCAGGGCGTTTGTCTTAATAACGTCGATTCTTATCGCGAATCTTATACGTGTAGATTGCCGCGCCGGCTCCACCGGTGATGGCGCCGATGATTGCGCCCTTCTTGCCGCCGATCAGCCCGCCGAGTACCGCGCCCCCAGCTGCGCCCCCCGCAGTGGTGATCTTGTCACGATGCTTCTCCCAAACTGAGCGTTCGCGACCATAGCGGTAATCGTAATTCTCATCGTAATAAACGTTGTTTCGGTTGACGCGTTGAGCGCGCCGTTCGCTGCGTCGATCAATTCGCCGGTCATAACGATTGCCGTAATACGTTCGGTCATTAGTGCGACTTCGCGTCTGCGCCGCTGCGGGCAGCGCCATCATGGCCAGAATTGTAAGACTGATGACAGTGGCGATAAGTTTTTTCATTGCTATCCTCCGCGGTCTCTTTTGGCAACGGGTATGCCACGAATCAGCCGCGAAGATATTGCCCGCAATTTGAAGTGTTTTGTGGTTGGGGTGCTCAGGTTGCCCTAGATCTGCTGCGAGTGGCGAACGATACCGTGTGACGTTAACTCCTCAACGTACCTTTTGGGATACAGTCCAATTCGGGTTAACCTGTTCGCATACCCCCTTTAATTCATAACCAGCACACCGAACGATCCGGGAGGATTAATTATGTCTATTGCACGTGTGACCGAAATCAGTTCTACGTCCACCAGAAGTTTTGAAGACGCCATCCAAAATGCGGTGAAGCGCGCCACTGAAACCCTACGCAATGTACGCAGCGCGTGGGTCAAGGAACAACAAATCAAGATTGATAATGGAAGTATTGTTGAGTATCAGGTAAACCTGATGATTACTTTCGTGCTCGATGAAAGCAATCAAAACGAGGTTGCCTGAAGCGAGGGTTTGAGGAAACAATCGCGCGGAAACCCGAAAGGTTAGGCGCGCTGCCGGTATGCGGAGACGGCCTCGATGGCTCCTTCGTGCATTCGCTCCGGACGAACGTAGAGCCAGTGCTTTTCAAACTCTTCGTCACTGAGCGAAGGCTGCGCAGCGCGCTCCTTCGCCTTCAACCACTGCTCCGCCCACTTGCGCAAAGTAGAGTCGTTGTTCATTGCCGATCTCGCCGCATGCATGTTTATCGGTGCACTCATGAAAAGTTCTCCGTCGTGGTGACCTATCGACGAAATTAGTTAGCCGCGTTTCTTGGCCGGTTTTGGCAGAAACCCCCGCAGCTTTAGTGGATCCTTTGACGTTGCAGCGTTCTGATCCTGAGTCGGTTTAACGCGCTCCTGGCGGTCCTTCTCGATAGACTCTTTTAATCGCTTCTTCGCGCGCTTATTCATCTTGTTCATGATGAGGATTATACAGTAGAAGAAAGTGAACGCGTATCGGGGGCGAGATTATAGCTAAGGGAGATCGTGCCCCACGTTGCACGATTGGGCCCTTCTGTCACACTTCGATTGACCGAAATCATACGATGGTCTAAAAGAAATCGACCGCCGAAGATCTCTTAAAAAATTTCGTCACGGAGAACGATTTTATGAATCACACGACAGAAAACTCATCTCGTCAACGCAACCGGCGCGGTCCTCATACGGCGATCATCGTTTGTTTCGTAGTGGCGGTGATTTCTAGTTTCGGCAGCATAGCTTTTGCTCAAACTCGCCGTATCCGCACCAGGTCCTGGTTTAGTTACAACAAAGCTGCGACGCTCGATTTCAAAGAGGAGTCCGTAACCCTAAAAGATGGCGTTCAAGTCCGCGACGTTAGCTATGCCGCCTATACGAAGGAGAGGGGACGAATCCAGGCATACGTGATCAGCCCTGTGGGAGGAACAGGCAATTTTGCCGGTATCCTCTTTTTCCACTGGTTGGGCGAACCAAATGGTGATCGCAATGAGTTTCTGAATGAAGCAATTGACCTTGCGAAGAAAGGCACGGTTTCGGTGTTAATCCAGGGCCATTTCCCATGGAAAGTTCAACCCTCTAATGGAGAAACCGATCGACAGCGAGTAATCGACGAAACAATTGAAGTGCGCCGGGCTCTTGATCTGTTATTGAGTCAAAAGATGGTTGATCCCAAGCGTATTGGCTATGTCGGTCATGACTATGGAGCCATGTATGGCTCAATTCTTTCAGGCATCGATCGGCGCGTGAAGGCCTTCGTGTTCGTTGCCGGTATGGGAGATTTTGCTCCCTGGTCGCTCAAGTATTGGCAGGAACCGGGCACGAATGGAGTGGAGGCTTATCGGCGGGGCATGAAGACAGTTGACCCGATTGGCTATGTAGGTCGGGCAGCGCCAGCCAGTCTGATGTTTCAGTTTTCCAATGCTGACAAATATATTTCCAGGACAACCGCTCTGGCGTATTACGATGCGGCGAGTCGTCCCAAACAAATCCATTGGTATGAAACTGATCACGCGATGAATCTAGACTCCGTCCGTAAGGATCGCGCCGACTGGTTAGCCCGGCGCCTTCGCTTATCAAAATAATCTGTGAGTGACGAAGTTGTTAGCTACTAACATTATCCGGTTGGCGATGTCACTAACCGTCGTTGGTTCCCTTCTTTCGGCTTGCGGTTCATCCGGATCGTCGGTTGAGGTCGCATCGTCAGCAAGTCCACGCGGAAATTCCGCAGCGTCTATCGCGAGTCACCAGGGTTGTACGCCCGACAGTCTGCAACAGCAGTTCGCAGAAATCGCAGCTGTAACCAAAGGCCCAGTCGGAGCGGCCGCCATGCTGGTCGAGACCGGCGAAGTAATCTCTCTGAACGGCAAACTTAGATACCCGATGCAGAGTGTTTACAAACTTCCTATTGCAATGGCCGTGTTGGACCGGGTACACCGAGGCGCCTTGAAACTCGATCAGAAAGTAAAAGTCGAGCCTGCCGACCTCGTGCCTCAGGGCCTCCGCAGTCCTATTCGTGATAAGCATCCCCGCGGCGTCGAACTAAGCGTGCACGATTTGCTCGAGTACATGATGGTCGACAGCGACGGGTCAGCTTGCGATGTACTCTTGAAGTCGATCGGCGGACCTGAAAAGGCCATGCAGTACCTTCGTGATCTTGGGTTGGCAGAAATCGTCATCGCAACTTCGGAGAAGGAAATGTCCGAGAACGATGACGTGCAATATCGCAACTCGTCCACTCCGGAGGCGATGGCCGTTTTGCTGAAGATGCTAAGCGAAGGCCGGGGAATTTCCGCGGCCCATCGCGAACTGTTGCTGGACTTCATGATCAAGACGCCAACTTTTCCCGGACGTCTAAAGGGCCAAATGCCGCCGGGAACCGTGGTAGCTCACAAGACAGGATCTTCGGGAACCAAAGATGGATTGACCCGAGCTACCAACGACGTCGGCCTAATCACCTTGCCCCACGGCAAACATTTGGCAGTAGCTGTTTTCGTTTCAGATACGAAAGCGGACGCTCCAATTCGCGACGCCGTGATTGCAAAAATCGCTCGCGCCTCATGGAACTGCTGGGCTGCACCACGCGTCCAACCGACTGACCGCTAATCCGTGTACAATACGCGTTGATGATTCGACCCGACGCGGCCCTTCTGCCGTCCACCACCCGCTCCGAAGAAACTGCTAATAGCATAAGCCATGGATTAGGACTCGTGGCTGCTATTGCGGCCGTGCCAATACTAGTCGTTACTGCCACGCGAGATGGCGATGCTTCATTCGTGGTGGGCGCCAGCGTCTTCGCCGGATCAATGGTTCTGTTATACCTGGCTTCGACGCTGTATCACTCGGTCAACCATGAAGCGACTAAACGCCTCTTTAGGCTCCTGGATCACAGTGCGATCTTCCTGTTGATTGCGGGCACTTACACACCGTTCACGCTGGGTGTGTTGCGTGGTCCTTGGGGCTGGACGTTGCTGGTTCTGGTCTGGACTTTGGCGACGGTCGGTCTAACGATGAAAGCAATCTTCGGCACCCGATACAAGTGGGTCACGATGTCGCTGTATATTGGCATGGGTTGGCTGGCATTGATTGCGGCTAAGCCAATCCTGCTTACGGTTCCTCTCCCCGGTATCCTGCTGGTGGCTGCCGGGGGAATCGCTTACACCGGTGGTCTGGTTTTTTTTGCGGCGCACCGGCTCCGTTACAACCATTTCATCTGGCACCTGTTTGTGATCCTTGGCACCACATGTCACTTCTTTGCTGTACTCTGGTATGCGAAACCATAAAACGCTGTGCGCCACCCCAGACCCGCCTTTGGTTAGTCAAATCCATTTATGACGGCAGACGACAGTCGCCAAAAACTGATTCGAATTCTTCAGCTTGCTTACTCCGCTGAGCTCGCTGCTGCCTACGCCTATCGAGGGCATTGGCGTTCGGTTCGGGACGAACAGGAACGCTCTCGCATTGAACAAATCGAAAACGAAGAGTGGCATCATCGGCAGCTGGTGGGAGAAATGTTGACTGAACTCAACGCATCGCCAAAGCGGTTTGGTGAACTGCGCGCCAGAATAGTCGGCAGAACTCTCGGTCTGCTTTGTCATTTCACTGGATGGCTCGCACCGATGTATGGCGCCGGGAGGTTGGAAAGCGGCAATATCGTTGAATATGAGATCGCTGCCGGACACGCGCGCGCCTGTGGAAGGGAAAAGTTTGTTGATTGTCTGTTGGGAATGGCCGAAGTTGAGTGGGAACACGAGCAGTATTTCCGATCCCGGGTGCTAACCCACCCACTGGGCAAGCGGCTCTCAATATGGCCTCAGCCACGGCCTAAAGAACTGATTCGCGAATCGTTTGGGCAAGATTTCGTTTCAAAAGTCCTGACAACGGGTGCTACCGGACAATCCGGGAGTCGCGAATTTTCCAATCTGCGTGGTAATATCGACGTCGCCAACCCGAAATAAGTTCTCTTAAAGCCATGTGGAATACGCTACATCATCGTCCCCTCGATAGCCGGTCAAACCTCTTCGCCGACTAACTGTTTGCTCGTCCTAATTTTGCGCCCTTCAGCGGTTCGACTGAGGTTCGACTCGTCGTCCGTTTTTCCGAAATCGGTTCTTCAGTTTCAAAGGAGTCAGCAACATGTCAACAACAACTATGGCGCGCGCAAAGAGACCGGAAATCAAGACGGCCCTGCCCGGTCCAAAAGGTCAGGAGATCATCGCGGCCGACGCTCAATTTGTTACCCCGTCCTATCCGCGTCCTTCTTTCAAGCTGGTGGCTGAGCGGGCCCAGGGTGTTTGGGTTGAAGATGTGGACGGCAACATCTTTCTCGATTGCAACGCCGGCGTCGCGGTTTGCTCAACCGGGCATTGCCATCCCGAAGTGGTGCGCGCGATTCAAGAGCAGGCCGAGCAACTGATCCACATGTGCGGCACCGACTACTACTACCGCCACATGCCCGCGCTCGCGCAAAAACTCGATGAGATCGTTCCAGTCGAGCGGCCCACCCGCACCCACTTCGCCAATAGCGGCACCGAAGCTGTTGAGACTGCTTTAAAACTCGCAATGCACGCCACCGGGCGGGAGAAGTTCATCGCCTTCTTCAATAGCTTTCACGGACGCACCTTGGGTTCGCTTTCGTTGACTTCATCGAGAGCAGCGCAACGACTCGGATTCAAACGCCAGGCGTTAGACGTCGTGCATCTTCCATATCCCAACGAGTTTCGCAATCCATTTAATGATGCGGATTGCGGCGACGGCGGAGCGAGCCAGGGGGCTCTAAATTGGATTGAAGAGCGACTCTTCAAGACCACCACACCGCCGGAAGAAGTGGCGGGCATCGTGGTCGAGGCAGTCCAGGGCGAGGGCGGCTATGTGCCCGCGCCGCCGGGTTTTCTCAAAGGCTTGCGGCGAATCTGCGATGAACACGGGATCATGTTAATTATTGATGAAGTGCAATCGGGAATGGGCCGTACTGGAAAAATGTTTGCGGCGAATCATTACGACGTCAAGGCAGACATCGTCACGATTGCCAAGGGCATTGGCTCGGGTTTACCTATCGGCGCCTGCGTGGCCCGGGCTGATTTAATGAACTGGAAACCAGGCGCGCATGCGTCAACCTTCGGTGGTAATCCTGTCTGCATAGCAGCTGCGCTGAAAACCATTGAACTTCTCGAAGGCGGCCTGGTTGCAAATTCAGCAGAGGTGGGTCAGTACCTGAAATCAGGTCTGCAACGGCTGATGGAAAAGCATGACTGCATAGGTGATGTTCGTGGCATGGGCATGATGCTCGGCGTCGAGTTTGTGGAGAGTAGAGCCTCGAACAAGCCCGCCCCTGAGTTGAGGGATCGGGTTGAGATTGCCTGCTTTGAGCGCGGCCTGATTATTTTGGGCGCCGGAGCCAACAGCATTCGCTGGTCACCGCCACTAATCCTCTCAAAAGAAAACGTTGACGTTGCCCTGGAGATTTTTGACGAAGCAATTGCTGCGTCGATTTAGTCAGCGGAGACTTCAGGCAATTTTCCGGGCGGTAGAATCGAGCGATTCCGACGCCCGCCGAAACCAACCTCAGTCAATCAAGCGTTCTGGATTGGTAGTGTCCCGGGGGACACTACCTTCTGGATTAGCCGGCGAGCTTTTCTGCAATCTCGTTCATACGCGCGCGCAACCTCTCTTCATCCACTGTCGCGACGCGGCCGTCGCGAAAAACTTCCCGGCCGGCTACAACCGTTAGAACTACATCCCTTCCGGTTGAGGCCAGCACCAGTGTGCTCTCCGGTTCATAGGATGGAATCTGATGCGCGCCGTCCAGCGAAACTACCGCAAAGTCTGCTTGCAAGCCCTGGCTTAACTCCCCAATCTCACCTTTCAGGCCCATCGCCAGAGCGCCACCCAGGGTAGCTGTCTGTAGTGTTTCCATTACGGATACTTGTCTCGGGCTATCCGCCGCTGCGGAACGCGCAGTCAAGAAGGCGAACCGAGCTTCCTCGATCAGGTCACAGGTGTTATTGCTGGCTACTGAATCACTGCCCAGCCCCATCTCAATTCCGGCATCTAGAAACTTCGCAAATGGCGCGACGTCATGACCCAGTTTTGCGTTCGACTTCGGACAATGAGCGACCCGCGAGCCTGTCTGTCGGATCGTTTCGATGTCCGCCTCGTCAACGGTGATGCAATGGGCCAAAAGCGGACGGGTTTCAAGGATGCCGCGAGCCTTGAGGTATTGAATCGTGGAAACGCCCGGCGCCTGCCATTCAATACCCCGCTTGCGAAGGCCTTCCGCAAACGGGCCTGAACCGTCGTGCAGGAGGGAATATTCCATCCTCGTCTCCGCGGCGTGCATCATCAGCGGCAACCGTTCAGCGATTGCAAATTCAGCAATCAACTCGAGCTGTGGCGCGCAAACTGTATACGGCGCGTGCGGCGACACTCCACACTTCACCAACCGTGTTTCGAGTTGGCGCAGTCGCTCAATCCTGGTTTTGAGGTTGGAAAAATTTTCCGCAGCTAGTCGCGGGTCCGGGCCAAACGATTCCTGAAATACGATGCCTCTTAACCCAACGTCCCGCAGCGCGTTCATGCTTGCAAACGCCGAGTCGCTCGCGTCACCAACGCAGGTGACGCCGGCCCGTGCAGCCTCACAAGCACCCCACGAACTGGAGACGTAAAGGTCATCGTCCGTCAGCCGCTCGAGCCGGGCCTTCGTGAGCTTTTTCAACCACGCAAAAAAGTCTGACTCCTCGTCTTCCAAAAAGCCACGCATGACCGTGAGTTCAAGATGTGAATGCGCATTGATCAAACCCGGAATAATCGCTGCGGCGCCAAAGTCGCGCACAACGGCATCAGGAAACTGTGACCCCAGGTCCGCGCGCCGGCCCAGGGCAATAATCGTTTCGCCCTCAATTACTATCGCTCCCCCGGCAATCTTCGGCGATGAAATCGGCAACAACCAATCAGCTGAATAGAGTGTGGGCATCGATGTGGTTTATTCGGTTGGTTCGCGGTGAGTCGGAGCGCTAGGGCCTCGGTCCCGGCGAGGGCGTTGCCAACGGAAAAGGTGCAGCCACACGTCGGGTGCGGCCCTTCAGCTCGTCGTAGCGCGCCAGTATTGAGCTGACATACGCGCGCGTAGAAGCGATATCGATCCTGCTGACAAACTCATCACGCGACAGCGCTGCTCGTCCTTCGCCCGCTTTGTTCCATTCAGCCGCCCGGCTCGGCCCCGCGTTGTAGCCGGCAATGATGCGAGCTTCCGAATCCGGTGTATCACGATACTGCTCGCGAATTTTTTCCAGATACCAGGAGCCGATTTGAATATTGCGTTCAGGATCTCTCAACAGTCGTTGTGGATCCTGACCCATCTCCTTTTGCAGCTCGGGTAATCCAGTCTCCGCGGCCCACTCGCGGCCAACCGCCGGAGTTATCTGCATCAAGCCTATCTCACCGGCCTGTCCAATCATCCAGGGACGGAAATAAGTCTCTTCGTAAATAACACTCCAAACCAGATCAGGATCAAGCCTATAGACTCCGGCCTGTCTGGCTATCAGACTGTCATACCGATGAATCCAGTATTGGTTGAAAAAATAAGCACCCACCGCAAGTGTGAGGAGCAGGAGGGCAAGACCAGCAAGACGCTTCATCAAGTGTGATTGGAGGCGGTTTTAATTTCTACGTTTCAATTTCGCCCAGAAGTCTGCGGCAGATGATGACAAGTCCACGCCTTCATAGCGCGAGCGCAGCGCTACCTCGTCGAGCACATGGCCCTGCAACCAGATCTCCGCGTCGAGCGTTACGCCGGGAGCCAGCTTATCACCGCGCAGTGAACGCTGATTCACAAGAATTTCAAGGTTCATCTTTTCCAGATCGAGATGTATCCAGTATAAGTCGCTGCCCGAAAGCGGATTCTTTAGTGGTTTGAAGGCTATGACGCGGCCTGAAAGGCTCCAATCGTTCTCATGCGCGGCGCGCGAGGGCGCTGCCTTGTCGAGCGGCATCCATCTGATTTGTCCAGGTGCGCTACGCACTCGGGCGCGATAAGCCAAACCACAAAGACCAACATGAAGTTCGTGAGCCCCGAAACCTCCGTGACCAACTTCGGTCAGGTTTTGCAGTTCGAAGAGCACCTCGGAGTCGGTGCCGTCCCGATATCCATGAACGACGGCTTCGCCCTCTTCGTCATATTCGGTCAATGCCCATGGACTAATCGTCTGAATGTAACGAGCTCGGAAGCCCGGCCGGCAATCTGCATAAAAAACGTCGCCGCAGTCTGATTCATATAACACTGTCCAGACTTCCAGTCCCTCACCAAGTTTCCAGCAACGACCATGAAGGACAGCGCCCCGACGGGCGACCTGCGTCGGTTCACCCTGATCGCCGGCTCGCTCGGCAAGATAGTTGAATGCCTTCTCGCTGGGAACTTCCAGACCGATGGTTTCAAAAGTGGCGTTCATCATTGCTATCTGGATTTGCCTGCCCGCTTTCTGGGCCGATCCTGCGCGACGTCCTGTTCAGTTTCTACTTCATCACGCAAGGCGCGCGTTCGCATGCCCCGGATGATCCGCTCCGGACCGTACGCTGGTCTCACTCCCGAACGAACCATCTCCGCAAAGAGGTCGACATCGTAATCTACTTCGCGAGACATGTCTTCGCGAATCGCGTGCAATACTTCGAGAAATTTTGGACGTCGATACATTCAGTTCCAGACTCTCAATTCAATTTATTCTCAAACTCAAACCTCGGGCCGGTCCCTATTGCCGGCTAGCGAGCCTTCTCCGTCGCCTCCGAAACCAGAAACTCGGGCGTTACGATCATCGGAACATAAAACCCGGCCGCCGTGTTAAAGAGCCGGATGCGCGCCTGGCGTCGGACATTTGCCAGGTGACCAAAGTTCCATGTCACCAAATAATCGATCTTATGATACGACGCAATTGCCACATGCAAAGCATCGGCAATGTACTTGCGATGAAAGATACCTCGCGAAATATATCCGTCGGCAAGTATCGAAGCTTCTTCCGTCAGCTCCACCTGTTCCAGATTAGCGATCAAATTCAAGTATGACGAGCGGTGCGGTTCAGCCACGCGTTCAAGTTCGCGCGGCACGAGGGGAGAAATCACGGCCCGGTAGTCGGGCATTTCATGTTCCCACCAGCGAATTGTGAGATCGCGGCGAAAAGGCTCGCCATTGTCAAGATAGGCGCCGATTACCGAAGTTTCGAGATAAAGACTTTGCTTCATTTCCTATTATCTTAGGTGATCAGCGCTCGACGCTGCCGACACCGCCCGTGCTTGCTGTTTTCGCAAGCGGCTCGAGCCTTATCACACCACGCTGGAAGTCAAATGCCAGGCGAAAGTGTCGAAGAAAGTTTCCCCCAAGAATTCCGCTTTGCATAAACCCTGAGGTCTCATTCAGCGATTCCAAATCGAGCACCGCCGCGCTGACTTGTTCACGGACGAGTGTGCCCAACGATACCTTCGGTAATGAAAGACGTTTCACATCTTCGGATACGCCCGCAGCGCCAAAGACTCGCATTCGAGTGGGTTCAATGTAACTTGCCAGGTCTTCCTGCTGCACTAGTTTTTCTGAGACGACGGTAATGCTGGCGCCTGTATCAATGATGAAATTCAGCGTCCGGTCAACTCCCTCGAGTTGAACTTCACCGCTGAGAAAACCACTTGAAGTTGTACGCACTGGAATTTCCAGAGCATTCGATGCCGTCGCAATTGCGGCGGGCTCCTTTCGCACCGGATCGGGACGCCGCAGCGAGAATACGCCCTCGCCAAATGCGAATGAATCTTCTTTTTTCGCGCCTCCCGGCTCACGGCGCAAGCTAAAGGTGTTGTCGCCGTAGTCGACCAACGCCACAAACCTGGAGATCACTGCCAGTCCCAGGTATCCGTCTACCGGATTCCTCTCATCGTAAAAACGGCGGATGTAAACCGGAACCCGTTCAACTTTCACTTCCCCAACTTCAAGCGACGACAGAAAACCGTAAACTATTTCAAACTTGCCGCCGCCACCCACCGCGCGGGCCAGCCCACCTCTGGCGACGGCGCCTACACCAAGCTTCTTCGCGGTCTCTTCAGAGATTACTGACATCCCGGATCCGGTGTCGAGCACGAACCGCAGCTGATCTTTGCCGCCGTTAACTTTGACTTTCAGGATGGGTCTTCCATCAACTGACTCGAAAGGTATGCTGGTCGTATTGCTGGAACGCAGTTCATACAGCGAACTTTGCTTTCCCAAGTAGCGAAGGAAGTCGATTAGCCCACGGATCCGGTCTCGACGATCAGAATCGGTGCGCGGCGCGATAATCAGAAAGCGCTCATAGGAATCGGCAGCTTCCTTGTAGCGTTCAGTTCGCGCCGTCGCCTGGCCGAGATTGAAGACGTAATCGGGCTCGTCGGAATCAATCTCCACCGCTCGTCGGAGCCCTTTGATTGACGATTCAAGTCGATTCTCATAGAAATCCACCATCGCCAACCCGGCAATGGCCAGCGCTTCGTTGTTCTGGATGCTTAAAGCGGTACGAAACTCTTCGACTGAGCTGCGAAAATCGCCGGAGGCGAGCACGGCTGAACCCAACAAAGCGTGTGCCCGCGCAGATAAAGGATCCGCCATGAGCACTCGGGCCGCATGATCATAAGCAGCTTGAAGGTGTCGCTGCTTCAGCAGCGCGAAACTTAATCCCAGCCGTGCCTGATGATCCTGTGGGTTCTTCGCCACCAACGCGCGGAAGGCCTTCTCAGCGCTCTCAAAGTCACCATCTTTTAAGAAGCGCTCCGCTCGTTGACGGGGTTTTGCATCGCTCTGAGTTGCGGAGGAGCCGGGCGCGGCGAAGCCAATTGAAGCAGCAAACAGCCCGGCCATTGCTCCGGCAATGACCCGGCGTCGAGGGTTAACTGTGTCCAGCGTGTGCATGTTTGTACCTTTGGCAAGCGTTATTGCAACACAACCGGGGAGACGGAAACTTTGACCTATTTCAACACTTCGCCCGTTTTCATGGACCAGAGCACCAGATCGAGTTCGTCGAAGTCGATTTTAACGTCTCGAGCAAACGATCGAAGCTTGTCCTCTATTTCAAGATAACGCGAGCGGCCCGTTGGGGGCTTGGCTGACTCAATCACCTTTAGATCGCAAAGACAGCTCAGCACATGCTTATCAAGAATGGCGTAACCGCTAAATCCTATGTTTCGCAGATAATGACTGGCTTCCTTGTAACCGAGGCCTTTCACCTGTTTCTCCTGGGCCAACCAGTCCCGGCGTTTAAATGGATCCTTAAAAGTTCTTAACTTCTGACGCAAAGACATCTCGCAATTTGCGCGCAGATATGTTCGCGTCACGACGATGTATCCAGGCCGAGCCACTGGAAAGCGATGTGCTCCGGCGGCCACTAGCGCCCTGGTCATTTCACTAGCGTTGCCGTCCATCAGCAGGGGCCGAACTGCATCGACCGCTTTGAGCCCCATGCGCGCGGAGGCGCCCGCAGTGAAAATACAGTAGACAAGTTCTTCCCAAAGTTGAAGATCAGATCCGCTCCGCCAAAGACGGCGAAACTCGTTTAGGCGAGTACGAATTTCTTTCTTTCGCTTCGCGTGCGCGGCGCGGATGTCGTCGATTACTACCGGCTGATGATTACTTCTTAATGGGACTGTCAATGTTCAGATTCTAGGTTTGCACTTTTGCGTTGTCAACGCAATTGAAATTCCACCAAGTGACTTCTACGCAACACGCGGGCGATGACGCTCGCGGTCCTCTAGTTGACCTTCAGTCCAAACTGACCCACGAGCGAAACCCGGCAAAGCTTCAGGCAATTACGAGTTTTCGTGCTGCTCGCAAGCCTGCGGCAAAGGCTCACACCGCGCTACATCTCAATAGAGGAAAGCCGCATCATAAAAGCCTCTTCCCGCCGGCTTCTCTCCGTTCATGCTAATATTTCCAGGTTGATCGGAGAACGAGCAGTGAATTCGATAATGACACTCGCAAAAAAAGTAAAAGGTTTTGTAGTTGTTTCCCTGGCAGCTAGTGTTTTTGTGGCGACGCTCAGCGTCAGCGCGCTTGCCCAATCAGGTACCTCGACAAGTTCGCCGACCTTACAACCGGCTCAATCTGTCTCGCTGAATCCTTATCAGCAGCCACCGGCCAGAAATGACGAAGCTGCTGTGGTTTACGGTTTTCAGGGTGTGCTGGTTGAAACTGCGGAGGGCAAAGTAGTTTCAGCTCAGTCGGTTGACCAGACATTCAATCCAGCGTCGGCCATTAAGTTAGCCACCGCTTTGGTTGCCCTCCAGAATTTCGGGCCGAGTCACCGCTTTACCACAGGGTTTTGGACCGACGGGGCGTTCAATCCCGCCACTGGCGAAATTCAGGGAAACCTCTACGTCACCGGACGCGATCCTTCGTTTCACTATGAGCATGCGGTCATGGTGGCGCGCCAGCTGAACAATCTGGGCATACGCAAGATTACCGGAAACATGGTAATTGCTCCGGGATTTACGATGAACTTCGGCGCTTCGGCGCGTCGCTCCGGCGAAACGCTTTACGACACTCTCGACTCAACTCTGCGATCGACCGAAGCGGTGCGCGCGTGGACATATGAAAGAACCAGCCTGAAGGACTTGCAGAGTCTTCAAGGCAATCCGAGCGTGGCGGTCATGGGCGAAGTCGGGCTGGGCTCGGTAGCGCCGGGCGCTCGACTGCTGATAACTCACAAATCGAGCAAGCTCACTGATGTCCTCAAGGTTCTGCTCTGCTATTCAAACAATTTCATGGCGGAAAGAATTGGAGACAGTCTTGGAGGAACACAGGCGGTAGAGAATCAACTCCGCGCCAGATTGGGGATCGCAGCTGAGGAGATGTACTTTGCTTCATTGAGCGGGCTGGGGGTTAATCGCGTCACACCTCGAGCCATGATGAAGATACTTCGGGGGCTTCGAACTGAACTTCTCAAACACCGGCTCTCGCCTTCTGACATCATGCCGGTTGCCGGAATCGATCCCGGCACTTTGGAGGACAGGTTTACCGGATCAGCATGGCAGGGTAGCGTGATCGCCAAAACCGGCACCCTGATTCGCACTGATGGCGGCGCCAGCGCTCTGGTTGGGCAAATGAGAACAGTCAGCGGAGACGTGTTGCTCTTCGTTATCATGAACCAGCGAGGCAGCGTCGTGCGGTTTCGGCAGAATCAGGATTTGCTGGTCATGCAAATCCAGAACAGCCGTGGCGGACCAAAACCTTTCCAATACAAGCCTTTGATTCTACCGATGAAGCTTGCAGACACGGAGAGCATTTCGGGTTCACCGGGCTTAATATCTGAGCCAAACCTGAAGACTTCCGGCCCCTGACAGTCTCTAAACCACAGCAATGCGCCCCGTCGATCGTTAAGACCGACGGGGCGTTTACCGTCCAACCTGCGCGCGAGGTGTGCGGCACCTCACACGAGACGGACGATTTCGTTGTTGCCCTCCTGAGGCGCAACGAGCCTCTCTAAGTAAAGTCTGAAGACCTCGCGCTTTCCTGCATGCACAAATAGTGATCAGAGGTGAATCACTCCAAACTTAGGAAACTCCCTTCCGTTAGCGTTACTTAAGGTAACAACCCTCCGCTCCGAAATTAGAGATAACCCTGCGAAACCCCCGGATTTCCACAAAAAGCTGGTTGGCATGACTGTTGCCCAACTTGGGTGAGCCCAGGTCCCGAACCTGGCGACTTTCGAGAGCCGGAGGAGCGATGTCCATCTACAGATCAAAGAGCCGAAAAAGAGTTAAGGGCGAACGTGGTTTCACTATGATTCAGGTGCTGATCACTGTGTCGCTGGTCGCCATCGTCTCCACCTTTGGAGTTATGGCAATTGGCTCTGCGCGGGCTTCATTTCGTTTGAGTGGTTCTTCGCGTGAGTTGGCAGGCTTTCTGGAAAAGGCGCGTTCCAATGCAATTCGGCGAAACAATACCGCCACCGTCAGCATCGTCAACGCCACCAGCTACACCGTGACCATGGATTCCGACGGAGATGGGACCGTGGAAACGCGCACCATCACGCTTCAGGACGGCGTCACGTTTGATAACGGCTCTATCGGCACCTCAGCGGTCTTCGACTGGCGCGGTCGCGTGCCAAACCAGTTGGGAATCATCTTGAGAAATGATCGGGGCGCGAGCAGCAGCATCAACTTATCCGGCGCTGGTGACGTCACCCTCGATAACGAAATCTTCCAGGACGGCCAAATCGGCGATATCACGCTGAATACCAACGCTCCCGACACAGTTGCTTCGCCCACGCCTTCCGGGAGCCCGGGAGCCACTCCTTATCCGACGGCAACGCCAACTCCACAGTCCTCGCCGACAGCGACTCCGACTCCGCAATCGTCGCCGAGTGCAACGCCAACGCCGCAACCTACAGCCACCCCAACTCCTAACCCGACCGCAACCCCAACGCCTTATCCAACGGCGACTCCTACGCCAACCCCTACTCCCGCACCGACGCCAATCCCATGTTCTATTACGGCGCCCTCAACACTGACTTTCCCGAGGAACGGCAGCCCGAAGACATTCTCGATTAGCGTTGCGAATGGAAACGCGAGCGTTATCACCGCCGGAAAAGCCGGCAAAGTGACGGGAATCACACCTGCTTCAACCACGGTAACAGGCGCCGGAACAGTGCTCTACACCGTGACCTACGGCAGCGGAAATGGGACGGGGACGATAACCCTGACCTCCGTCTGCGGCAACAAGTCTATTCCGGTGACGATTAACTAGGTCATCACGACCTCAGAAAAATGAGCAGAGACATGAATAAGCACGAGCAACACTTTACGAGACAACAGGCGAAGGGTCAGCAAGGCTTCACTCTTATCGAGACGGCTGTTTCGATGGTGGTGATGATGATTGTCGGTCTCGGTGCGGCGTCCCTGTTTGTTTTTGCCCTTGGCACTAACAACAGCGCTCGCGACCGTGAGTTGTCGATGGCCGTAGCCCAACAGCAGATGGAACGTCTGCGGAACACCAGGTTTGCGGACTTGACCACCACTGTTACAGCCACCGGCGGAGCAGACAAAACTGTCACCAGTGGCGACCGCTCTTACTCAGTTGTCACCACAATCGCAGACACGGTTACCGGTAACGCTAATCAAAAAACAATCACGATTGAGGTAACGCCGCGAAGCACCAATGTCAACGGATTAACAGCGGTGCAACGCGTGTTCGGGGGCGTCAGACTGGTCACCCTGCGATCTAACACGACCCTTGGTCCAAACCGTGGTTAGGAGCTTTCTCCGAAACGATAATGCGATTCTTGAAGGAACTAATCCCCATGCCTGATTCGAAACCTGCGAACAAAAGACCCGAGGGCGGATTTTCCCTGGTTGAACTTTTGATCGCCATGTCGATCTCCCTCGTCATCCTCGGCGTTGCCAGCACCCTACTTGCTACCTCTTTCAAGGTTCGCAGCCGTGAAAATGCAAGGACGGACTCGATCGCAGACGTACAGCGCGGACTAAATATTATGGCTCGCGAGCTTGCGATCGGCGGTTATGGCTTCGATCCGGCGAGCAATGGCCTGGTCGTCGGAGACTCCGACGGTTCCAGTATCCGCGTGCGTTCAAATCTAAATCGATATAGCGCTGGCTCGTTGACAATAGAAAGCGAGAACGAGGACGTTAAGTATTTCGTCGACACCACGAATGACCAGAATTATCTGGTTCGGTACGACAGATTCGCCACTGGGGCGCAAGCGACGGTCCTGGCAAACCGAATCGACGATCTGGATGTCGTCTATTGGAGTCCCACCAATACGGCGCTCGATGTAGCTGCTGATCCATCTCAAGTGGCCAACGCAATCGGTGTGCGGATCACGGTTGCCGTTGACCTTCCTGCGGTCGGAGTGCCCGGTTCTCCGGGCTACCAACCGGAAACCATCATGCGACTTACGTCGGATGTGACTCTGCGTAACAAGAGTCAGAATCTGACGACCTACTAAAAGGAAACCTTTTGAGGAGGCCTATGAAATCCAAAATGAAAACTCATCCGCAACCCGTTGACCGCAACGGCGAACGAGGAGCTGCGCTCCTTACGACTCTTCTGATATCGATACTCATCCTGGCAGCCGGGATGGCTCTGGTGACTTCGACATCGCTGTCACGAACCACCTCTATCGACGCGACCGCGGAGATGCAAGCTTATTCCGCGGCAGAAGCCGGTCTCGACGCGGCGTTGAATGTGATCCGTGGCAATGTGGCCCCCGATGCATCTCTAGCCGGAACCAAGATGAACTTCAGGACCGCGGCGCATCCTTCACTTTCAAACAAGAACGGCGACTCATTAGCGACCGGCACGTCGGCAACGGCCCGCCTGTCCGGCTGGTTAACCTATTCATATCAGGGAACGGCGACCGATTGGCGGGTACCGCTTACTGCTTCATATGCGCCTCGCACAGGCATCGCTTACAAGATCGAAGTTAGCGATCCTGACGACTCCGGACCAATTGCCAGCCGCCGCATTATGACTGACGCCTCTTACGAACCCACGCGTATCCTGCTTCGCGCTGAAGGATATGGTCCCAAGGGGGCCATCAAACGGCTTGAAATGATAGTAACTGGCGTTGATGCCGATATAAGAGCTCCCGGCACGATCACGCTTGCCGGAAGTCCAATAAATCTCAATCTGGGTGATTCTTCCGTTGTTAGCTACACCGGAAACGACATGGGAACACCGGCCAGTCCGCCTGTCCCGGCAGTCACAGTTTCACCCGGTCAACAGGGTACGGCCCAGAGCGCGATCAACGGCATGAACGATCCTTCTCAGGTTCAACCCAACACTGCGGGCATACTTGGCGCCGCCAATTCCCCCAGCTTTCTCCAGTCCGCCGATGCCGCACGGGGCTTTCTCACCTTAATGAGAGCAAATGCGACCGGCGCCGGACGCGTGTTCTCTACCGTAGCTGCGGCGAATGCGGCCGGCGGCCTCGGTACCACATCCAGTCCAAAATTTACTTTCATTGACAACTACGACGGAGCGCCTGCAGACATCGGAAACGGTCATGCCGGCAGCGGGCTGCTCATCGTCACTGGCGAACTTCAAACGCACGGCAACACCTCTTTCGAGGGCGTCATCCTGGTGTTGGGCCGAGGCAATGTAAGCAGGAGTGGTGGCGGCAATGGCCTAATGCGAGGGGCAATCATGGTTGCCAACTTCGATCCCAATGGCGCTGCCGGAACGGGCTTCGGTAGCCCAAGTTTCTCCATCAACGGCGGCGGCAACAGCACGGTGGCTTACGATTCAGCATGGATCAAGAAAGCTATCGATACTCTCGGGATCGCCATCGCCGGAGTCCGCGAATACCATTGATTTACATGAGGTTAACCAGAAATGAAAGCCCCTCTCACTCCAAACAAACTTTCGGCTGACGCGGGAGTAACGAAGATCGAGATTCTGATCGCGATCGCGATGCTCTCCGTCGTTGCCGGTTTTGTTTTCTTCAAGATAATCCGCAGCCCTAAGGCTGAATCCAGGGCCAGCGTATCCCGAGACCTCGCCGCTTACCTGGAAAAAGCCAGAAGTGATTCGATGAGGCGAAAAGCCACAGAGATCAACGACATGGCCCAGGTAAAGATCTTCAACCGGAAATTCTATAGCGTTGCCCTCGATGCCAATGGTGATGGACATCTCGACATTCCATTGGTAATGAGTTTTCCACCTGAACAGGGGGTTGAGTTTCAGGGTCCATTTCCTAAAACCTTTATCTTCGATGGACAGGGACGAAACGTTGACCTGAACAATCGCCCGGTTCCCTTCCAGCCTTTGATTCTCAGTGATACTTCGGGAAATAGTGCGGTGAAATTGTCTGAAACAGGACAAGCCGTCGTAATTCCCGCAGTGAAGTTACCGGCTTCCTAAGAAGCCCCCACCCGACCCGTATTTTTCAACCAAGGAACCTGCTTTGACTACGCTGGATTTAAACTCGAATAGTTTCGCCGCCACTCGCAGCCTGAGCCCGTGCCGCAGGCGCGAGGCCACGAGTTGTGCCCAACGGATTTTCACTGGTCGAAACTCTTATCGTGGTAACCATGATTGCCGTGCTCAGCGCTTTTGCAGTGCCGCAATTAATTGCCGAACGTCGCCTTTCGCGGTCAATCGGCGTTACCCGCGAAATGCTGAGCCAGCTTCGCCAGGCTCGCCAACTCGCAATGTCTCAACGCCAGTCGTTCACGTTTCAATACGACAATCTCACCAAGGAGATTGTGATCATTGACCACAACAGTAATGTCGGAGCGGCTCTACTTAACGACGCGTCTTATCCCAACAACGCCGGCAGAGTAGTCGTCAGCCGGACTCCACTCGCCACCGGCGGACTCGATAGCTCAGAAATAACTGTCGGGATCCCGGCCGGCGTTCCAAACGTGGCCCTGGGAGATGGGATTTCAATAAGCGCGCTGACAAACAGCCAGCTCAATATCACCTTCCAGCCCGATGGTTCGGTTATTGATCTAAACGGCAATCCAACCGGACACGCCCTCTTTCTTTACAACAGCCGCGCAGCCCGCGAAACCGCCTCGGCTATCTCAGTAGTCGGCGCCTCGGGCCGCGTCAAGATTTGGAGGTATGACCGCATTGCAAACTTGTATGCCGAATAGCCGGCCTCCAAAAACGAATAATAAGTCTGAGGCGGGGTTTTCACTCCTCGAGCTCGTCGTCGCCGCCACGATTCTCACGATCGGCCTACTTGCGGTCGCTTCGTCGATTGGTTATGCGATGGTGGCCAGCAATCACGGACGCGCGGTGACCAATACCAAGCTTCTGGTGGTGTCGATCCTCGAGCAGATGGAAACGTTGCGAAACACCGGCAACCTAACCTTCGGGCAGATATCCAATGTGGGTCAGGTAGACAACACCGGAGCGCCTCGAAACTTTGTCGGCTTTCAAACCGGCTTCCAACAGATATCCACTAACCCCGGCCCTGACGGAATGTTTGGCACCGGCGACGATTTGATCGACGCCGGCCCTGACGCCATCTTCGGGACCGGTGACGACTTCGTTAATCCAAACTTCGCCGTGGTTGGATACACGCGCGAGATTCAAATCACGTCGCTCAACTCTTATTTAAAGAAAGTCACGGTAACGGTTAGTTATCCGGTTAATGGATCAATGAAGCAGCTCGTAGCAGTTTGTTACCTGAATGATAACTCGCGCAGTATTTTTATCCCCTAACTTCTTTTCTCCGGATTCATGGAGATCAAACACTTGACCAAACCTAACTCTAAAACCAGCGAGCAGGGATTTTCCATCCTCGAAATGATCGTGGCGATGGCGGTGATGGCCGTTATTACCGGCGCGGTTTTCGCACTCATGCGCGATTCGGTAATCACGAGTAGATCGAGCATGGAAATGAGCGATGGCCAACAGTCCTCGCGCACAGCTCAGGAATACATTAATCGCGACCTCATGAATGCCGGCGACGGCCTAAACAGCATCAGCAACATTCGCGTGCCGGAAAATTTCGTCACCACCTATCTGGCCCTCAATCCGGTTACTAATCCTGCAACTCCCGGCTTCATCAATCTGGCGCTGATCACCTCAGACAATGACGTTCCCGCCAACACGAACGTCGCCGGCACCGCGCCGGTAGTTTCAGTGCGGTCTACACCGGTGTTGAATGATCGAATAACAATACTGCAAGCCGACCAGACGTTTGTCCCCATCACGGTCAATGCGGCCGACATTAACGTCCCTTCCGGCTTGGTAACAGTTTCACCGGCCGACATCAATCGGTTTCGCGTCGGAGAAATCTACTTTCTCACCTCCTCGGTGGGGAGCATATTCGCAACCATTACTGACCGCACCAACGTCGGCTCACCCACGCCCGGTTTGGTCTTCAGCGGCGACGCATTCGGACTAAACAGCGTTGGCGCAGGGGGTCAGCTTGATTTTGTTTCCGCCGGAGCCACCATCCCGGTTTCCCTCTCGCGGATGAAAGTGATCCATTATTACGTCAATGAAAATGGATTGCTCATGCGCCGGGTCTTTGGCGTCCGCAACTCATCGTTCAACGAAAGCATGATCGCCGAACACGTGGTCAGCCTTCAGTTTCGTTACTTCCTTAACATGCGAGATGCCAACGGCAATGTCGTGCAGCCTCAGACCCGGCTGACAACCTCGCAACAACAGGTGGAAACACGCCAGGTCGAAACAACCCTGACCGTAGAAACCGCGCACGCCTTGCAGAATGGCCAACGCCAGCAAATGTCGATGACCACGAGCACGAGCGTTCGCAACATGCAATTCCGGCAAAGCCTTCAGCCGACCACTTAAGCCCCTGACTCAAAAAACACCATGTCATTGCCAATCTCATTAAAAGCCCCACATTCAGGAACGGTTCCCTGCCGCGCGCGAGCATCAGAGCGCGGGGCTGCACTCGTCACCTCGATTCTAATTCTGGGGATGTTGAGCGCAGTGGCTCTAACCGTGCTGGCAGTAGTCACCAAGGAGTCTCAGATCGCCGGAAGCGATCTCAGGAAGACGCAGACCTTTTACGCGGCTGCCGCCGGCATCGAAAAGATGACGACAGACTTTAGCGCGCTCTTTCAAGTTACCTCACGGCCCACTGCTGCCCAACTGCTGCGAATTCAGAACTCTCCGCCGCCCGAACTGCTAACCGAAGGCTACACCATGAGCCAGCTCATCGGACTCGATAACACCTCGCTGGCGGCAATGCGCCAAACCCAGGGAATCACCGACGGCTCATTTCCGCGAGTTACTATTCCGGGAGGACCCTTCAACGGGCTGTCGGCCAGCGTCGCACCTTACTTGCTAAACAGCATGGCCACCGGAGTGGACGGCACCGAAGTCGCACTGACGCGACAAATGAACAATTACCTGATTCCGATTTTCCAGTTTGGCATGTTCAGCAACGCTGATATTGAACTGCATCCCGGCCCGCCTTTTTCATTCAATGGTCGCGTCCATGCCAACGGGAATATTTATGTCAATGGAAATGTGAGTTTTCTGGCCAAGGTGACTTCCGCTAATGAACTTGTTTATGACGTAGTGCGCAATGGCACGGCACGCGCCGGAGCCAATGTCTCGATGACGGTGGGAAACGTTATCGTCCCGCTGACAATGGGGAGTATGTTTTCCGGTCCGAATATTGTGGGCTCGACACCTGGACAACGGGGTTATTTTCCAACTGCGCCTGACGGGACGATCAATAACTCCTGGGATTCGACTTCGGTCGGTCCGGCAACCCCCGGCGTTCCGAATCAGTTTGGCGGTCAATTGCAGACCCGCTCTACGGGCGCGGCTCCTTTGCTCCTCCCGCTTCAACTAAACGGGAACGCTACCTGGGAAATAATCAAGCGCCGGACATCGGCGGATCCGCAGGTGGTCAGAGATTCGCGTTACCACTCAAAGGCCCAGATTCGGATTTTAATTGACGACGAGAGTCCATCGACCGCGGACGATCAGGGAATTCCAGTGGGCCAGGGTGTAGCCTTGTCGCAATTTGATCCGATTCCCCTCCCCAACCTCGCCGTGGCGGCAAGTGGCGGAAGAGCCTTGTGGCGCATCAGAGACGACGGCACTTATCAGGATTCAGCGGCAACTTGTGTGCTACAGGAACAAGGCGGAACTCCAGGCCAGGCGCTCACGGTGCGTGGAGTCAAAGGAGCTTCGGTGGCCACCAGTCTCAATGGCACGGCCACCACAATTCCCTCGGGCGCGAATCTCTCCGGCCGGATACTGGTCCAGATAGTTGATGATGCCGGCAATACTTTCGACGTCACCAGAGAGATCTTAAGTATGGGCGTGACGGTTGGGGAACCTAACTCCATCGTGACTCTGCAACGGCCTTTGTGGGCCGCCTTTACTCAAGGCAGCCGGGACGCTACCAACAGTGTGAACAATGCGCCTGATGGTACAGCCTATTCCAACCATCTGGTTGACATCACTACCAGAACAAACATCGCTGCTGATGGGGAAATTCAGACCTCACCGGCCCCTGCTCAGAATGCCACTTATGGTTATCTCACCGGCATCCTCGACGATGGCGGCGCTGGTCAGCCGCAACGATCGGACACGGCGCCCGCGATGAACGTCGCGGACTGGGCGACGGCAAACTGGACCAACAATCGGGAATGGAATGCTATCGTACCCATCAACATTTACAATGTTCGCGAGGGTTGTATCAACGGGGTGAATTGCGCAGTTATTTACGAGCGCGGAATTACGAATGTCGTCGAACTCAACATGCGCAACATAGCGCGTTGGCTTGATGGCGTCTACGACGGCAATCTCCTGGCGGGCACCAGCGCCCTCAGCACCAACATCGCAAATCCGGGTGGATTTACCGTTTACGTTTCCGATCGCCGGGGGGACAAGGTAAAGCCGACAGTGAATCTTGCCGGCGTGGTGGTTAACAGCACTAACGGCATGGTGGATAACGAAGACATTTATGGACCCAACGGCGCGCTTGATCCCGGTGAAGACGTGCAGCCGAACAACACTCTGGATAAAGATATTACCGAACTACCCGATCCGGCCGCGCTTGCCCTTGTGCCTGGCGCCGATCGCACGATGCAGGCATTGACAGTGGCTGCATGGAACAATCCCAATAACTACTTCCGCCGTTCAGTTCGATTGTTCAACGGTGAAGATCTGCTACTTACGGGTGCAGCCGGCAAGTTGTCCGATACGCAGGGAGTATCCGTCTCAACCGAAAATCTGCTTTATAGCTGGGGAAACTACAACACCATCGGCATCAATTTGGCGCCTCCCGCCGGTATCTCCTCGCTGGCTGATATGACTGGTCCTTTCCATTATCTTGGCGATCAGGTGCCTGCCTCGCTAGTTTGTGATGCATTCTTCCCGCTTTCCAAGACCTGGGCCGACAGCGCCGGTGCGATGTATCCCGAACTTACGGTACGCCGCTTAGCCGATCAAAACCTTCCGGGGGTCAGTGCTGAAACTTCGGTTCGCGCCGGATTGATTGCCGGCAATAACCTCGGGGCCCTGGCTGGTGCTCCCGACGCCGGAAACTCCGCCGGGGGTGAGTCGCGACTCAACGGTGGTATGCACAACTTCCCTCGCTTCCTCGAGAGATGGAACGCGCGCTGGAATTTTATCGGCGCGCTCATCCCGCTCTACAATTCGTCGCAAGCCATGGGCCAGTACAACGCGAATTCGACCATCTATGGCGCGCCGATCAGAAACTGGGCCTTCGACACGTCATTCCTGGATCCCAATAAACTACCTCCGTCCACTCCACAGTTCCAATACATACAGCCAACTGCGTTCCGGCAAATTCTCTAACCAACCCCCTCAACTTCAAATCGACTCTTACAGGTAAAACAAATGGCACGTATCGACGATATCCTTAGACAAATGGTTGACCGCAACGCTTCCGACCTTCACGTCGCCAGCGGTTCGGCCCCTTATTTCCGCATCCATGGCGAGATGGTCAAACTGAACTACAAAGAGCTGACTCCCGACGTTTGCCAGGCCTTGATTTTCGAAGTGCTGTCTCAAAAGCACCGCGACATCTACCTGGAGACTTTTGATCTGGATTGCAGCTATGCCCTCGCGGGCGCCGGCCGTTTCCGCGTCAACGTCTTCAATCAACGAAAGGGCGTCGGCGCCGTCTTTCGACGAATCCCTGAGCGGATTCAGACTGTGCAAGAACTCGGTTTGCCCGAGAGCCTGCTTAGTCTGTTGAACGTCTCGGAAGGGCTCATCCTTGTGACTGGCCCGACCGGTTCGGGCAAAAGTACCACTCTCGCTTCATTGATCCATTCGATCAATGCCAATCAGCGCGCGCACATAATCACGATTGAAGATCCCATTGAGTTTGTCCATCACAACGACAAGTCGCTTATTAATCAACGAGAGGTTTCCAGCCATACGCAAAGTTTTCACCAGGCACTAAGGGCCGCCCTGCGCGAAGATCCCGATGTGATTCTGGTTGGCGAAATGCGCGATCTCGAAACGATCTCCCTGGCGCTCACCGCGGCCGAAACAGGGCATCTGGTGTTTGCCACCTTGCACACAAACAGCGCGACCAAGACTGTGGATCGCATCATCGATGCATTTCCTGAGAATCAGCAGGCCCAGATTCGAGTAATGCTTTCGGAGAGTCTACGTGGAGTGATTGCCCAATCGTTGATTCCTTGCCGGGACGGGAAGGGACGCTCGGCAGTTGTCGAGGTTTTGGTAAACGTTCCAGCCGTAGCAAATCTCATCCGCGAAGGAAAAACCTTTCAGCTACATTCCTCAATGCAGACCGGCCAGGCACACGGCATGATAACGTTTGAAACCGCGATTAATGACCTTATCCGCAAAGGGGTAGTCTCGAGGGACGACGGCAACAGCTTTCTCGCTCGCCGCAGTGTGGGCAAACAAGCCAATCGGGCAGCCTAACACTTAAAAACAAACCACAAATTTCGGTAAATTATCCTGATTGCGCAACCCTCCGAATTGCGTAATGTGCGATCGGGTTGGCCCGTCTTCCCTTTCAGAAACCCGCTAAACTTTTAGCCTCAGTTTCCGGAAAACCCCTCCTATCCCGCTTATTCTTAAAGGGTAGGACGATATTTGGAAACATCAGGAGGACTGCCTTGAAGAGAAAGTTACTAATACTCGCCGCAATAGCCCTTTTTGCATTGCCGGCTTCGGCCCTGGCCGACACTGTCACGTTTCGGGCCCCGGCAACCGCCCCTAACGCCGGTCGCGGTGGGCCCAACCAGGTAGACCTCGATCATCACCGTGCCTACACCTGGAGAATCGATAACACGGGCCTCCGGGGCAAAGAAATCACCGGCGCTAAGATCACTTTCAAAAACATCGCCAACTGGGATCGAAATCCCAACATGCTTTTCATCCATTTGCTTGACTCGGCCAGAAATGCCGGCATCGCTTCCTTTCAGGACGCGACCGGAGTGCCAGTGCCATCCAGTCAAATCATCGACAACTTCGCCGGCTCGCTTTACAACAGCAACCCGCTTGTGAATCCCGGAACGGGAAACACGTTCCTGACGATGCAGAGCTTTACGACCAATCCCCGGGACTTTGTCTACCACTTCACGGCTTCTCAACTTCAGGCGCTGACAGCGTATGTCAACAACGGCAACAACGTGGCGTTTGGTTTAGATCCCGATTGCCATTTTTGGAACAACGGCATCATCTTTGAGGTTACAACCTGTGATCCCGTTCCCGAGCCCATGACCCTGGCATTGCTCGGAACAGGACTCGGCGGTCTATATCTGAAACGTCGCCGTCGCAAGCAGGGAACGATCGAAGCTTAAGTCAGAATCCGGCCAGACCCCTGTAGACGTTTTCTTCCAGACACTTCCTGCAACTGAATAGGCGCGAATGGTAAACAGCCATTCGCGCCTTTCGGTTTATGCGGCCCAGCAGTGCTCTCGGCGGACAATCCGACGAACGCGCACCGCAGGTGCGGCAGAAGGTAGCCAGTGGCAAGCGCGTAGCGCGCGGCCACTGGAGAACCATTTACAGCGAAACGCGCCCCGACGAACGCGCACCGCAGGTGCGGCAGAAGGTAGCCAGTGGCAAGCGCGTACCGCGCGGCCACTGGAGAACCGATTAAAGCGAAACGCGCCCCGACGAACGCGCACCGCAGGTGCGGCAGAGGGTAGCCAGTGGCAAGCGCGTACCGCGCGGCCACTGGAGAACCGATTAAAGCGAAACGCGCACCGCAGGGGCGCTCGGATCCACTCAACTATTGGTACGCCTGCATTCAATTCAGTACCGCCGCGCCCTTGCAGGGCGCCACCGTTTTTCCATTACACACCCTCTGCTGCACCTGCGGTGCGCGGTGAAGGATTGTCCGCCGCCGGGACTGATGACTGATGTGTACGAGTCCGACCGACATTAAGCCGCACACTCCCCTCACCTGTTGTACAATTCCCGTCGTTGCCGCTCGCACGTTAGACCCATAACAATGCCTGACATCCTCCTCGTTGAAGACAAAGACAGCTTGCGCCGTGTGCTACGCCTGACGCTCGAAGCGGCCGGATATAGTGTTACTGAAGCCGCGGACGCACGCATCGCCCTCAACGAAATCGCCGATGCTCCGCATAAACTAGTTCTCACAGATCTGCGCATGCCGAATGGATCGGGCCTCGATGTGTTACGCGCAGCCCGCGCCGCCGATGGTGGTATGCCCGTTATCGTCATGACCGCCTTCGGCTCGATCGATGAAGCCGTCCAGGCGATGAAAGATGGCGCGCACGACTTTCTGCAAAAACCCGTCGACTCAAATCACCTGCTTCTGATCGTTGAACGCGCGCTTGAGCAGGCGCGGCTACGAACCGAGAACATCCTTCTGCGAGAAGAATGGTCGCGACGCTATGGCTTCCCACGCATCATCGGCGAGTCGGACGCTATCAAGCAGGCCGTGGCCGAAATTCAACGGGTAGCACAGACAGAAGCCACAGTACTACTACTCGGTGAGTCTGGCACCGGCAAGGAACTCTTCGCGCGGGCTGTTCATCATTTATCTGATCGACGCGACAAACCATTTGTTGCCGTCAACTGCGCGGCAATTCCTGAGACATTGATCGAGAACGAACTGTTTGGCCATGAGCGCGGTGCGTTTACCGGAGCTAATGATCGCCGGCTGGGAAAGTTTGAGCTCGCGTCGAGCGGCACAGTCTTCCTTGATGAGATTGGAGAGCTTCCGCTCGCGGTGCAGGGCAAACTTTTGCGGGCGATCGAGGAGAAAGTTGTCGATCGAATTGGCGGCCGCGCTCCGGTCCCGGTTGACGTAAGGGTGGTAGCGGCAACCAACAAGGATTTGAAGACAGCGGTCGATAACGGCGAGTTTCGTCGTGACCTGTTTTTCCGCCTGGCTGTTTTTCCCCTCGAGATTCCGCCCTTACGTGAACGCGGAAGTGACATTCTCATGCTGGCCAAACACTTTGCGGCTCAACTTGGAAAGGACCTGCGCAAGCGGGAAGCAACGCTAAGCCCGGAAGCGTGCGCAGCCCTGCGAGCACATAGTTGGCCGGGCAATGTGCGCGAACTGGAAAACGCCATCGAGCGGGCGTGTATTCTATCTGACTCGATGGTGCTCGAACCGAAAGATCTCGGGCTCGGCGGTCGCGGCGAAAGTCCCGACGATATCAATCTCTTCGACCTGTCAGGCACGCTCTCAGATGTAGGCCAGCGCGCTCTGCGCTTCGTTGAGCGCAATAAAATTCGCGAAGCTCTGAAGGAAGCCGCGGGAAACAAAGGCCGGGCTGCTGAGGACCTCGGAGTCAGCTACAAAACCCTACTGACTAAAATCAAAGACTACGGCCTCGGAAACTGATGAAGGATCCTTCCCACCCTGAAGCTCCAAAGTCTCTCTCAGCTGAAGATTTGTCATCAGCAACGCCTCGCCCTTCAGTCGCCGCCCACGACGAGGCTGGATCAATTGCCGGAGAGACAGTAGCTCAACCCGGCACCGCTGGACCACCGGAGTCAAAAACCGATGCGGCGGCGACCCGTACAAGCGGTAAATCCGCCGTACTTGTCGGAGCCGGCATCCTGTTCAGCCGCGTCATCGGATTGGTAAGGCAGCGCGTATTTGCTCACTACTTCGGAACCTCAGCTGCCGGAGACGCGTTTGCGGCAGCATTCAGGATCCCTAATTTCCTTCAGAATGTTTTTGGGGAAGGCGCTCTATCCGCGTCGTTCATCCCCATCTACTCAAAGCTGCTGGCCGAAGATAACGAGGAGGAAGCTTCTCATGTGGCGCGCGCCGTTCTGGGATTGCTGGCGCTGATAACTTCAGTTTTGGTGTTGTTTGGAGTTTTCGCAGCGCCGTTTCTCATTGACGCGATAGCGCCGGGGTTCGAAGCTGAACGACGCGAACTGACTATCCGGATAGTTCAGATACTCTTCCCCGGCGCTGGATTGCTGGTGCTTTCGGCCTGGTGCCTCGGCATCCTCAATAGCCATCATCGCTTCTTCATCTCCTACTCCGCGCCGGTCGTCTGGAACCTGGCCATCATCACTTCGCTAATTCTATTCGGTGGCCACGTAACAGATTTCCGGCTCGCGGAAATAATGGCCATAGGAGCTGTGGTCGGCAGTGCGCTGCAGTTTGCGGTTCAACTACCAACCGTCTTCAAGCTAGTCGATCGCATCTGGCCGATAATCGATATCGCAAACACCCACGTGCGCCAGGTCGTAAGAAATTTCTTTCCGGTGTTTATGAGCCGCGGCGTAATTCAAATCAGCGCCTTCGTCGACGAAATAATAGCCAGCTTCCTTCCGTACGGTGCGATCGTAGCCCTCGGGTATTCGCAAAGCCTGTACACCTTGCCCGTGAGTCTTTTCGGAATGTCGGTTTCGGCTGCCGAACTACCAGCAATGTCTCGGGCTCTGGGAACTAACGAGGAGGTTGCTGAAATTCTGCGGAAGCGACTGGACGCGGGTTTGCAACGCATCGCTTTCTTCATTGTTCCTTCAGCAATCGCTTTTCTGGCGTTAGGCGACATCATGGCCGGAGCTCTTTATCAGGGCGGGAGATTTCAGGACGAGGCAAAAATCTACGTTTGGGGAATTCTAGCGGGTTCGAGTGTGGGGCTGCTCGCGTCAACCCTCGGACGCCTTTATTCGTCCACCTATTACGCGCTTAAAGATACGCGCACTCCGCTGATGTACGCTGTGATCCACGTGCTGCTCGCTATTGTCTTGGGCTACCTCTTCGCCCTCCCAATTCCGCGTTACTTCGGCATCGCTCCAAAATGGGGCGTAGTGGGGCTCACCCTCTCAGCCAGCATCGCCGCCTCGATTGAGTACTTTCTTCTAAGAAGAACTCTAAACCAGCGGATAGGTCGCACCGGCCTGCCGGTCGCTTACTTATTCAAGCTCTGGAGCGCTGCGTTTGTAAGCGCGGGCGTCGGTTGGGCGTTGAAACTGTCGTTTGATTCTTTACACCCCATCCCGCTCGCGGTAATAGTGCTGGGCGGCTACGGCGTCACTTACTTCGTTCTCACATACGCCGCAGGCATCACCGAATCGCGCGCCGTCATCGGCAGAATTCTGCGAATCCTCAAGATAGGGCGATAGCCTGAAAGTGTGTATAAACCGCTGAAAACAATGGAAATCCGTCGGAATTGTCCCTTTTCTAAGACAAGAGACAGTCACCGCTCTTGCGAGCGTGAGTTTCGAAGGTGGAATCGCTTACGGATGAAAAGGACGAGACTAATATGAAGAGGATTTTCTCCAAAATTACATTGTTTGCCTGCGCCCTGATATTGGCCGGCGCAAGCACCAGCGCGAAAGCTGACACTTTTTCTTTTTCGGGCATTAACACTGGGGTATCGGGTACCTTAAACATTACCCAACTCTCTAATAACTTGTTGTCGATAACGGTTACCAATACTTCAACTGGCATGGTGACCGGTAAGATGACGAGCATGGGGTTTGACCTTCCCGGCACTAACTCGGGTAGCTTCACCCTCGTGACTGCCAGCAATCCCAACTACACGCTGGGCACCAATATCGCGGGCAATGCCGCCGGAATTGGACGCACTTTCGAGTTCGCCTTGCTCACCGGGCCAAATTTCAACGGTGGGGGGAATCCCAACCTCGGAATAGTGGAAGGTGCAAGCGCTACGTTTACAATTTCAGGGAATTTTTCGGGATTCAGTCAGCAGGCAATCGCTCTCGGGATGTTTCTCCGATTTCAGGACGTAAACATGGGCGGCGGCAGCGACGTTGCGAAATGTACGGGTTGCGCTCCGCCACCTGAGATTCCCGAACCGACGACGATGTTGTTGTTGGGTACCGGACTGGCAGGAGTCGCTGGTGCTGTTCGCAAGCGCCGTAACGCTGCTAAGTCTGAGTAGTTATCCTTTAGTTCCTTTTCTGTCGAAGCCCGAACCGGAAAAACGGCTCGGGCTTTTCTCTTAAAATTTTTTCCGAAACTTTCTGGAGACTCGAGCCTATTGATTCTTTAGTAAGTTATCCTGGAAAACGGACGGTTGGTGCAGCGGCAATAGGCGGGCGAGCGGCCCCCCTGGGGTCGCTCTTTTTATTTTTGGATCAAGTATTCTGGTTTCCAGTTTTCGCATTCCTGAAAACATCTCACGATCGTTTCAATAACAAAACAAAAGAAGGAATCTTTCCGCAGATTACGCTGATTACACCGATCGATAAGCTAATAGAGAAGCAATAGGCTAGCGCTGCTGCCGGACTGAATCTCTGCGAATTGAATCCACTTAATCTGCGTAATCTGCGGATAGCTAATCACAGAAATCGGCTCGCTGATTGACCGCGAAACCGCGCGTCCCTATCATCCAAACGTGCAGCCAGTTATTTCAGCCGAACAAATGCGGACCATCGACCGCCTGACGGTTGAAAGTTCGGAAATAACATCACTCCAACTTATGCAGCGTGCGGCGCACGCCTGCTTTGAAGTCATCGCTGCCCACTTTGCCGAAGCCGTAGCCGGTAAGAGAATCCGGATTCTCTGCGGGCCGGGAAACAACGGTGGCGATGGCGCCGCGCTCGCGCGGGAGCTTGACAGTGCGGGCTTCCTGGTTGAAGTCGTTGTTTTTGGAAGCGTCGCGAAGAGTCGCGGCGATGCGCGCTCAAACTTTGAACGCGTTCGCGACCTCGCGGCTTCCCAAGACGATCCCAAGACTTTGAGCTTCGTTGAGTGCCATGACGCTGCTCATTGGGCAGCTTTGGCAACATCGCAAGGCGACTTCGACATGATTGTCGACGCGTTATTCGGAACTGGCCTCAATCGGCCGCTCCAGGGAGTATTCGAAGAGGTTGCAAACCATTTGGCAACTATCCGGGCGAATCGCATCGAAACGTCCGCGGCAAAGCCTTTAATCCTTTCGATCGATCTTCCTTCGGGTCTCAACGCAGACTTGGCCGTGCCAATCGGCCCTGCGGTGGAGGCAGATCTCACCGTCACATTCACCAGTCCAAAGCCGGCAAACGTGTTGCCCCCCGCGTCATATCTAAATGGGAAGCTCGTCGTCTCTGATATTGGTTCACCATCCACATTGATCGATTCAGTAGCTTCCCAATTGTTCGTGATCGAGGAAACTGACGCGCGGAGATGGTTGGAGAAAACGCGCTACACTCCTGAATCGTTTAAGAATTCACATGGCCATGTGCTCATGGTCGCCGGCTCGCGAGGATACACCGGCGCGGCCGCGCTGTCCGGCAACGCTGCAATGCAATCCGGTGCCGGATTGGTCACTGTCGCTACGTCGTCCTCAGCGCAGCCTGCGGTGGCGGCCAGACTCATGCCTGAGGTGATGACGGTTGAGCTCGCCGAAACAGATCGCGGCGCAATCAGTGATCAGGCGATTGAACATGTGCTGACGCTCGCCGGAAAAGCGACCGTCATCGGAATTGGTCCGGGGCTTTCATCTGAAGATGAGCGCACCCGGCGTTTTGTTTGCGAAGTAGTGAAACAACGCAAGACGACCGTAGTGATCGACGCGGATGGTTTGAACTGCTTATCCCCTTGGCCAACTGAACTGAAGGGTTCGGCATCGCTCCCGATTATTATCACCCCGCATCGGGGCGAGATGCTCCGTTTGCTGGGAGCGACTGACAAGTCAGTGCTCGATGATGGTGGGGCAGCGATTCGAGAGTTTGCCAGGAAAAACAAGTTGATAGTGGTGTTGAAGGGTTCGCGAAGTTTAATCGCCGCGCCTGACGGCCGAGTGTTCATTAATCCGACCGGGAACGCCGGACTTGGAACCGCCGGCAGTGGAGACACCCTGACCGGGATCATCTCCGGATTTATTGCACAGGATGTTGCCAGCCGTTCAGCTGGCTTTGATGAGGCTGATGCCCTCTTCGCCGTAATTGCCGCGCTATACATCGGCGGCTTGGCCGGCGACTTCGCGGCGCGCGATCTTGGCATGCGGGCAATGGTCGCTTCGGACATTTGCGCATATCTCAGTGAAGCCTTCTGCTCATTGGATCCTGAAGGAGAAGCACCCTAACGTTGGGCGGGCGAGAGCGCGCTGCCCACACCTAATCATCTCCAGCGATGGCAATCAATTTAATTGGCGACTTTGTGTGTAGCAGTGCAAACGACACCTTTAAGCTCGGCGAGCAACTTGGCGAGCAACTCCAGGGTGGGGAGATTCTTCTGCTGAGTGGTCCACTCGGGGCAGGTAAAACCGTCTTCGTTAAAGGAATTACTGCCGCGCTGGGGATCGACCCGGACGAAGTCAGTAGTCCTTCTTTTACCCTGGTAAATCCTTACGCCGGAAAATTTCCCATCTTCCATATCGACCTTTACCGCCTCGATGAAGGCCCGGGCGCGGCCCATGCTGTCGATCTGGATGAACTGCTCAACGACGAGCGCGCCATAGTCGTGATTGAATGGGCTGAACGGCTGGGTCGATACCCACTACCCAACAACGTCTGGCAAATTTCTATCGTTGGCGATGGTGAGACGCGGCGCACGATTTCGATCGGGCCAGTTTTACGTTAATCCTTCATTCCCATATCTCGGCGATACACATTCCAGCACGCTCTGGGTTAGCGGGTGTCTGCTGCGGCGATATCGCCCGGCGCGACGGCAGCTCAACGAACTGTTATAATCCAACCCTAACTTTTTACAGCAGGAGAAATTAGATATGCCTTATCCAGAACTAATGATTCGACCAATGCGTGAGGAATTGACACGTATCGGCGTTGAGGAACTCCGCACTCCGGAGCAGGTCGACGAAATTATTGCTAACACAAAGGGCACGGTAATGGTGGTAGTGAATTCGGTTTGTGGATGCGCGGCAGGAAAAGCGCGGCCGGGAATCGCCTCTTGCGCTTGCAACACAGTGTGCGTCCGGACCGCGTGGCGACCGTTTTCGCGGGTGCTGATATTGAAGCCACGGAAAAGGCCCGCAGCTATTTTACCGGCTACGAGCCCTCGTCACCGTCGATCGCCCTTTTGAAAGACGGCCAGATTGTTTATATGCTGGAGCGCCGGCAGATTGAGGGACGCGATGCTTACCAGGTTGCGCAAGAGTTGACCACAGCCTTTGATCAGCACTGCGCCAAAGCTGAAGCCACCACCAACTAAGTCTTGATAACCAACCACAGATCGGCACGGATAAACACAGAGCTCTTTCAGTTCTTATCCGTGCTTTTCTGTGGCCTTGTTATCTAATGGCTAGTGCACTTCCTTCGATAGTCTCGCTGGGCCTAGGGTCTTCGCAAATTCTCCGTGAGCCAGCACCACCTCCGGCGACTGCTGCATCGCATCGAAATACTTTCGCTGAAAATCTTTACCCGACTCGAGCGGCGTTAACAGTATTCTCGCCTGGCTAATCAGGGCCGCCCCGGTAGATTCCGCCGGCGCGATTCGCGATCAGCGAGCAGCTCATCCATTTCAACAATCAGTTCCGACAAACGCCGCAACCAGGCGAACCAGGGATCGCTCATCACCAGGTTAAGAAACTCATAGCTATTGCTGATTTTGCCCTGCTCGCGTTCATAAGCTTCACGCTCAAAATCGAGCAACGTCTTGTGCAAAGCTCAGTAAAGCACCTCGCACACTACGCAGCTGCGCGCGCGTTTTTTCAGTCAACTCATTTTCAGCGGACATATTCACCTCAAACATAGGACAGAAGATAGCAACTCAATACAACGCTGGTGATGACCCCAGCGGTCCCAGGTCTCAATATCCTAACCCCAATTCTCTGCAAGTTCCTATGCTATGATCCGCACAATGCCGCCTCCTTTCAACCTCAATATTTCCATCGACGAGTTGTACCAATACCGACTCGCTCGTTTGGGCCCGACTCTGTCGCACAAACTTGCTCAGTCACTCGCCACTCATTTCAACCGGCCGAATTCGCACCAGGCTACGGTAGAAGATCTGCTCAACTATCTACCAATGCGCTATGAAGATCGGTCAAATCCATCACGTATCGCGGATTTAAGCGAAGGCATGGAAGCCTCGCTGGAATTAATCGTTAAAATCGCCGGAGGATTTCAGGTAAAGAATCGTCGGACTCACGGACGATCCAGCCTGTTCATCTTTGAAGTGACCGCGACGGATCCAGATCGAACCGGCAGACCGGTCGTTGTCTGGTGGTTCGTGTCCGGCGCCCATGCTCACGACATAATCGCTTACTACACCAAGCGGTTTGCGCGCGGCGCGCGGTTTACCACCTTCGGCACCTGGGAATGGGATAAGCGTCGCGCCACATTCAGCTTGAAACTAAGCAAGCCCGCCGATGAGCTCGAAATGCTGCCGAGCTCCGAACACCGGGAATCAGCGAGCGCGGAGGTGGAAACAAATAGGGATAGCCTGGAAGAAGAAGAAAGAGGCGATCCGGCCCTCGCGATGATTCATGTCGGTCGCTACGTTCCGATTTACCGCAAACTGGGAGAGTTCAGTTCCAAACATATCCGCGAAGTTATCCACGCCACACTCGCTCACCTGCCGGATACGGCAATTGTCGAGACCTTGCCCGAAGAATTATTGCGCCGGCGCAAGCTCATCGGCCGTGCCGAAGCGCTTCGTCAGATCCACTTCCCTCCCGAGAAACACTTCGCTCGAACTTTACGAACAGGCGCGCAGCCCCGCGCATCTGCGTCTTATCTTTGAGGATCTGTTCTGGATCGCGCTGGGCATTGGCATGAAACGCGGGCGGCGCTTAAAGAAACCAAGGGTTCGGTGATCAAGATCGATGCGGCCACGAAGGTGCGCATTGGATCGGTCTTGCCATTCAAACTCACTGAGGCGCAGCGACGAGTCATAAAAGAAATATTCAGGGACTTGAAGTCAGATGCGCCGATGAATCGCTTGCTGCAAGGGGACGTCGGGAGTGGAAAAACGATCGTGGCGGTCATCGCGATGCTGGCCGCGATGGAAAACGGGTACCAAACCGCTCTCATGGCGCCCACAGAGATTCTTGCGGAACAGCACGCCCGGAATATTAAGCGGCTGCTGGCCCCGACGCCCTATCGAGTTGAACTTCTCACCGGTGGCTTGCGCGCGGCGCACAAGCGAGACCTGCACGCTTTGCTGGCTGCCGGTGAAATTCATGCCTGCATCGGCACCCAGGCGCTCATTCAGGAGTCGGTTGCCTTTAAGAACCTGGGACTCGCAGTTATCGATGAGCAACACCGCTTTGGCGTCATGCAGCGCGCTGAATTGCGTGCCCGCGGGTTTAATCCGGATGTTCTGGTTATGACTGCAACGCCGATCCCGCGGTCGCTCACGATGACGATTTACGGTGACCTGGAAGTTTCGCAGATCGACGAACTGCCCCCGGGTAGAACTCCAATCGAGACCATCGTTATGGGCGAAGAGCAACGTGGGGACGCAAAAAAACTGATCAACTCAGAAGTGCGAGCCGGCCGGCAGGTTTATGTTATTTATCCACTGGTTGAAGAGTCGGAGAAGATGGATCTTAAAGACGCGACCCGCCGCTACGAATACTTGCGCGACAAGGTTTTCCCTCGATGTTCTGTGGGACTCGTGCACGGAAAGATGAAACCCGCTGAGAAGGAAGCGGTCATGCGTCGATTTGTAGCCGGCGAAATTCAGATCCTCGTTTCTACCACGGTGATCGAAGTTGGGGTCGATGTCCCCAATGCCTCAGTTATGATCGTAGAACATGCGGAGCGGTTTGGTTTATCACAACTTCATCAATTGCGTGGCCGCGTGGGCCGGGGCTCCGAGAAGAGTTACTGCATCCTGCTGACCTCAGACAAGAAGACGAGCGTTGCTGAAGAGCGGCTGGGCATTATGGCTAAGACTAATAATGGTTTCATCATTGCCGAAAAGGACCTTGAACTACGTGGGCCCGGTGAACTTTTGGGCACCCGGCAATCCGGGTTACCCGAGTTTCGAGTCGCCAATCTCGTGCGCGATCAGAAGTTTCTCGAAGTCGCCCGCAAGGAAGCAGAGTTCTTTCTGGCAAAAGGTGAGCAGTCAATTGAAACAGCGAAGATGATCGAACGAGTTCGCGCCGACTCCCGCTTCGGGCTGGCCGCAGTTGGGTAATCAGGCGAGCTGGTTCTAGCGGACACTGGGAACTCCCGGCAAAAACCTGTCGCTGGCGAAGCCAATCACGCTTCGCTAACTCTGTGCAGCGGCCGATAAACTGCGGGAATCTTTTGGGGCAACCCTTGCGAATAATCGCTGGAAAATTTCGTGGACGAAATCTGAAGAGCCCACCGTCACTCGATGTGCGGCCCACATCTGATCGACTGCGCGAAACACTCTTCAACATAATCGCGCCACGGATCGCGAGTAGTCGATTTCTCGATTTGTGCGCCGGCTCGGGAGCGGTAGGGATTGAAGCCCTCTCGCGCGGCGCGGCCCACACCACCTTTGTCGACCAGTCGCGAGCTATGTTTGCATTGATCAAAGCGAACATGGATTTGTGTCAGATTGCGAAAGAAGAAGGATCATTGATCAGTGCTGAGGCGACCGAGTTTCTAAAACAGGCCGCGCGACAGATTCGCAACGTGAAATCCGAGCCATGGGATATCGTTTTCTTCGATCCGCCCTACGCTCACGATCACCTTCAGGTAATGGAATTGTTCGTCAACCCAGGCTCGAATCTCTTGGCCGAATCAGGACTGCTGATCGTCGAACATCATCATAAGAACCTATTGCCTGATGAACTCGGGACGCTGCGCCGCTCGCGTCTCCTCAAGCAGGGCGACTCGGCTCTGAGCTTTTATGAGACGAGCAAGGTCGCCGCCTCCCGCAATCATTGTTAGAATCTTGTCATGCTCGTTCTCGGTATCGAAACATCATGCGATGAAACTGCGGCCGCAGTAGTGCGTGATGGTCGTCACATCCTTTCGTCTGTCATCGCCTCTCAGATCGAAACCCATAAACGCTATGGCGGGGTCGTGCCCGAAATCGCTTCGCGCGAACATCTCGACAAGATTGTTCCGATTGTTAACGAGGCCCTTTCGCGGGCGACCATTGGACCCGGCGAGGTTGATGGCCTGGCAGTTACCGTAGGCCCCGGACTGGTCGGTTCTCTGCTGGTTGGCGTGTCGTATGCAAAAGCCATGGCCTTCGCTCTGAAGAAGCCCTTGGTTGGAGTGAATCACATCGAGGGTCATGTTTATTCGGTGGCCTTCGAGAATCCACCGGTCGAATATCCTGCCCTGGCGTTGGTAGTTTCCGGTGGGCATACCAATCTCTTCTTCATTCCCGAGCCTGGGAAATACAAGATTATCGCGAGAACACGCGACGACGCCGCCGGCGAAGCGTTTGATAAGGTGGCAAAAATGGTGGGTCTCGGGTATCCCGGCGGCCCGATCATTGAGCGGCTCGCACGCGACGGGAATCCGAAGGCAGTGAAGTTTTCAGTGCCCCGGATGGGCGACGGTTCACCCGATTTCAGTTTTAGCGGTTTGAAGACCGCGGTCACCAAACATGTGCGCGAGAGCGGATTGCGGCCGGTCCACGACGGGGAGGAACCGTCGCAGGCGATCAAGGATCTCGCTGCAAGTTTTCAAAGTACCGTGGTGCGCTCCCTGGTGGGGACAACGGAGCGCGTGGCGGCAGACTATGGACCCAGAACACTGATAGTCGCCGGCGGCGTCGCCTGCAACGGTGCGTTGAAGGCTGCGTCTGCCGTCGCAGCTGAACAGATGGGAATACCTGTTTACTTTCCTTCGCCGCATCTCTCAACCGACAACGCCGCGATGATTGCCGCAGCGGGAACTTCGAAACTTCAGGCCGGGGAACGAGCAGGTTTTGATTTAAATGCGGATGTAACGTTGCGCCTGCAAAACCTGGACAACGTTGACGACCAACTACGGAAGGCGAAAGTGCGGTACCGGCTGTAAATAAGAATGTCCGCCAAACTGAAGGTTTGCCGGACATCGCTTAGGTTTGGTTTTGGTCTCGACACGCGAGACCGAGGTTGGCCTTATCAACCTTCGATGACGCTCATCGCGCTCACCGCCCTTTTCTCGTAGGCAGTGATAGCCGCGATATTGCGTTTCTCCAGTGGAGTTAGTTGAGCATCGGTAAATTCAGGGTTGGGACGATACCAGGCAAAGCTCTCAAAGTAAGTTTGAAACCAGGGCTCTTTGGTGAACACCTTTCCGCGCCGCGCATAGATCTCATTTCGCATCTTGGCGGCGTCCTCGATAAACAATCCCTCGAGCAAACTTTTGGTTATCGGCTGACGGCCCAGGTTGTCGTGAATCTTATTTTCATAAGTCACGATCGTTTCCACGTTTTGCTTGTCTGAACCGGACACGTCCTCGTCTTTAAAAGTCTCAACCGGTTGATACCATGGCTGCGCGTAGAAATACTGTGACAGCCAGGGAGCCTGAAACTGACGGCCATGGCGCGCATAAATCTCATTCCGTAGCAGCCGAAGCTCATTAAGACTCAAACCGTTCAGCATGCGTTCGGAGATCAGCTTGTCCTCAAAGAGCTCCATGTCACCAGGCGCAAGTGCAATCTTTCGTGATTTCTTTTGCGCGTCGGCGATAACGATAAGATTTTTCTGCTCGAGCGCCGTTAGTTTTTTGGGATCGTAGTTAGCGCTCGCCTGGTACCAGTAACGCTCTTCAAAATATTGCTGCAACCACGCTTCGCTGAAACGCTTGCCGTGTATCGCTTCCACTTCAGAGCGCAACACGCGCCATTCTGCTCCGCTATGCGTTCCCAACTTCCTGGCCGTCAACGGTCGTGTTTGCCAGTAACGCATATCCCCGGGCTGCACTGTGTCGTGCTTACTTGCTTCGGCAATGCGAATCACGTCCAGATTTCGCCGCTCCGTGTCGCTCAGCATGGAATTTTTGAAGTCGGAGTTTGGCTTATACCAGGCTTGGTCTTGCAGGAAGAGCCGGATCTCGGCGTCTTTGAAGATACGTCCATGACGGCCGAAGACGATCCCACGCAGGAGCTTGAGCTGGTACAGCTCGAGTTTGTTGGCCTCAGCCGTCTTGAGCGCTGATTTTGAGAAATCAAAATTGGACCAACGATTCATGTCCTGCGCCGGCACGTTCAAGGCACACGCCAGCAAGAGCGTTGCCAGCGCCAGAATCGAAAAGCGAAGTTGGGGGAACGACTTCATATTGAGCTCCGTTATTGGGTTCGCCGGCGCGCTCTCAGGATTGTTTGAAGGCTAGCCGAAGATATCGCGCACTTTGTCGACCAGTCCCTTGTCTTCAAGGTCCTTGTTTTCCACCACTGAAAGTTGTTCGAGCAGTTTTCGCTGTTCGCGCGTAAGCGAAGTCGGCGTCACCACGCTGACCGCTACAAACAAATCGCCGCGCCCGCGACTCCCCAGTACCGGCATGCCTTTGCCCTTGAGGCGGAAGACTGTGCCCGTCTGAGTTCCCGAGGGCACCTTTATCTTCTCTTCTCCCTCAATCGTGCCCACGTAAACATCTGAACCCAAGGCAGCCTGGCCGAAAGTAATCGGCAGTGAGGCGTAAAGATTATTGCCCTGTCGTTCGAAGCGCTCGTGTTCCGCAAGATGGATGACCACGTAAAGATCGCCTGATGGACCACCCTGAGTGCCGTCTTCGCCTTCACCCTGCACGCGCAGTCGTGAGCCAGTTTCCACTCCGGCGGGGATTTTGACCTCCATCTGCTTTTCGCGCTCAATTCGGCCGGCTCCCCGGCAATCCGGGCACGGATTCTTGACCACTCGCCCAGCTCCGCGACACGGTTGGCAGGTGCGGGCCACAGAAAAGAAGCCCTGCTGATAGCGCACCTGGCCGGTGCCACCGCAGTTGTTGCAGTTTTCCGGCTGGGTGCCGGCGGCCGCGCCGTTTCCCTTGCAGTTTTCGCACGTCTCGAGTCGCGGAATCCGCAGTTGCGCCGTCATTCCGTTGTAAGCGTCCTCGAGCGTGATCTCAAGATCGTAGCGAAGATCAGCGCCGCGTTGAGCAGCCGATCGACGAGCTCCTGAGCGACCGCCACTGAAGACGTCACCAAAGCCAAACAGATCGCCGAGGATATCCTCGATACCGCCAAAGCCTGGAGCGCCCCAGCTTTGGCCGGCGCCACTGGAAACTCCCGCATGTCCAAACCGATCGTAGCGCTGGCGCTGCTCGTTATCGGCCAACACTCCGTAAGCTTCCGCAGCTTCCTTAAACTTCGCTTCGGCTCCGGGGTCATTCGGATTCTTGTCCGGATGATGTAACAGCGCCAGCCGGCGATAGGCACTCTTAATTTCCTGATCGGTAGCTGTGCGGTTAACACCCAACACATCGTAGTAATCTCGTTTACTCATTCAGACTGTCCAAAGCCTCTCGTACTTAATCTAATAAATGAAAACTTAGAACTTTGTGAATTCATTGGCAGGCGCTTCGGCTTCTTCCGACGCAGTATCGTTAGTGGGGCTCATCATTGCGGCGGTAATCTGCGCAGCCGCTCGTTCCAGCGCGGTCAGCGCTTTATTGATCGCTTCGCTATCTTCAGTCTTAGCGGCCGCATCAGATTCTTCAAAAACGCGCTCGGCGATCTCCTGATCATTTGTCGATAGCATTCCCCCAAACTTGGCAAATGATTTCTGAGTATTGCGGAGGAGAGATTCGAGTTTATTCCTCAACACTACTATTTCCTTGGCCTGTCGATCGGAACTCGCGTAACCTTCAGCCTCTTTGAGTAACTGCTGAATTTCGTCAGGGGCAAGTCCGGACGTCGGGGTGATGCGCATTTGCTGTTCACGACCAGTCGACTTGTCCTGAGCCGAGACGGAAACGATCCCATTTGCATCAACCTCAAACGAGACATCGATCTGCGGCACGCCACGCGGGTTAGGAGGAATCCCCACCAGCTCGAACTTACCCAGGGACCGATTTCCTGACGCCACTTCACGCTCACCCTGAAGGATGTGAATCTCAACTGAGGTCTGATTATCCACGACCGTGGTAAACGTCAGGCTGTTGCGCAATGGAATGGTGGAATTCCGATCGATAATCTTGGTAAACAATCCGCCGCGTGTTTCTAAACCAAGACTCAGGGGCAGGACGTCCAGCAGTACGATGTCTTTCACTTCACCGGTTAACACACCGCCCTGGATTGCCGCGCCCATCGCGACTACTTCGTCAGGATTGATCTCAGCGGAAGGCTTCTTGCCAAAAATCTTTTCGACGGTGCGTTCGACAATCGGTGAGCGTGTTTGCCCACCAACGAGGATCACTTTGTCGATTTCATGAGGCTGCAGCTTTGCATCGGCCAAAGCCTTTTCGCAGGGTTCGACGGTCTGGTCAATCAAACTGACGATCAGATCCTCGAATTCCGAGCGCGTGAGCGTTTTATTAAAGTGCTTTGGTCCGGTAGCGTCGGCGGCAATAAAGGGCAAGTTGATGTTGGTTTCCGTGGCCGATGAAAGTTCACATTTGGCGCGTTCAGCAACTTCCTTCAGGCGCTGCAATGCGAGTCGATCTTTGCGTAAGTCAATTCCGGTGTCTGACAGGAACTGGTCGGCCATCCAGTTCATGATTTTTTCGTCGATATCCTCGCCGCCGAGAAACGTGTTCCCCGAAGTTGAAAGCACTTCGAAAACACCATCGCTCATTGCCAGAATTGAGATATCGAAGGTGCCACCGCCCAGGTCGTAAACCGCTAAGCGCTCAACTCCGGACTTACCCAACCCGTAGGCGAGGGCGGCGGCGGTGGGTTCGTTGATAATTCTCTCGATTGTCAGGCCGGCGATCTTTCCGGCGTCTTTCGTCGCCTGACGCTGCGAATCGTCGAAATAAGCCGGCACGGTAATGATCGCGTCGGTGACCGGCTCGCCCAAAAAATCCTCGGCCGCCGCCTTTAAACGTTGTAGCAGAATCCCGGACAACTCGGGCGGACTGTAACTGCGGCCTTGAACGCGTACCCGCGCATCACCGTTTGGCGAATCAACGATCTCGAAAGCGGCAGTTTCACGCATGCGCTGCACTTCGGGAGCGTTGTACTTGCGTCCGATCAATCGCTTGACCGCGTAGACCGTATTGGCCGCGTTGGTCACTGCCTGGCGTTTCGCAATCTGGCCTACCAGGCGCTCACCTTTGTCAGTGAAACCAACGACGCTTGGCGTCGTTCGGCCACCTTCCTTATTGGGAACGATCTGCACCGCGCCGCCTTCAAGAACCGACGACGCAGCAGTTCGTAGTACCCAAATCTATGCCGATAGCTTTTCCCATTTCAGCGAATCCTAATCAGAGCTGGTATTCATTTCCTACTCGCGACCTTGACCAGGGACGGTCGCATCAACTTATCCCCGAGGGTAAATCCTCTGACGATTTCCTGAATCACCGTATCCGGTTCATGTTCGTCAGAAGGTTCGGTGACCACTGCTTCGTGAAGATGTGGATTAAAAGGCTCGCCCTCAGCCAAAATCGGTTTAACTCCAAGCGCATCAAGCACGCCGCCAAGTTGTTTGTAAATCAGGTCCACACCACTGAGAAAATGACGAAACTCGTCAGACTCGCTGGCTTCCAGCGAAGCTTCGGTTTCCAACGCTCGTTTCAGATTATCGAGCACCGGAAGTAGCTTCGCCGCGATATCCGCGACCACGCGATCATAAGTCGTGGCCCGTTCTCGATCTACGCGTTTGCGGTAATTCTCAAAGTCGGCCTGCCGGCGGGCCAGACTTTCGCGCAGGTCCTTGACCTCGGCTTCGAGACGCTTTAGCTCCGCCCGAGTTGCCACCAGCTCCGCCACCTCCGGGCCGCCGGAAGGGGGCGGCGCTTCAGCTGGTGACCCATCGGCTTGTGGGGAAGGTTGAATAGGCGAGGTATCGAGATCGAAGGCCTGAGTGCCTTCATTTGTAATGTCGAGTTCGTCGTCCATATGGTCAGTGAACTCCTCTGCTGAAGAGGGCCCTTCTAATGCATCCGGATCGTCAGCGCTATCCGAATCAAAAAAATTCACCGGAATGCGATTAGAGGAGTTTCCTTTTTTGTCAGGAGGCATTTGTTATTCTTTGGTTCGAAATTTTGGCTGGGCTCAGACCCGCGCCTCTTCGCTTAGCCGTCGCTCAATCAGACGCGCCATGTAGTTTACCATAGCCATTATGCGCGAATACTCAATCCTCATGGGACCGACGACACCGAGAGTGCCAGGTTGCTCGTTTGAACCCAGCCGGTAAGGCGCGGTGATTAGGGCGCAGTTACGCATGGAGTCGATTGCATGCTCACGACCAATCAAGACATGAACGTCTCCAGCATGCGCATAATTATCCTTCGCTACACATTCGTTCAGGATTTTTATAAGTCGAGACTTCGCCTCAAAGGTGCGAAACAATTCACGCATTCGGTCGACATCAACAAAGTCAGGTTTACTGAGAATATTCGAGGCCCCGTCAACATAGACATCGCCATTGGACGACGCTTCACCATCGAGGCTCATATCACAAAGGAGAATCGCATTCCTTAGCAGACGGTCGTACAGCGCTTTCTCTTCACTCATCATCTCCAGGATTTCCGCGCGAATCGAAACCAGACTCTTGCCGCAAAACTCGGTGTTGAGGTAACGCGCCGTGCGCTCCAGCTCCTCCTGTGAGAGGTTGTCCTCCAATCGAATAATTTTGTTGTGAATCGTATTAGAGGTCGTGACCAGGACCACCAGAATTCGCTTCTCAGATAGTTGAATAAACTCAATATGATTCAACCGGTTATCCGCCAGCGAAGGCGAGATCACGATTCCCACGTTGTCGGTGAGTTCCGAAAGTGCGTGAGACATCTGCGCCATTATCCGTTCAGACGATGTCGCCGAGTCCAGGTCTCGGTACGGAAAGACGCGCTCGATCGCCCTAAAATCCGCTCGCGATAATCGTCCTTCTTCCAGCAGATTGTCTACGTAGTAACGGTAGCCCTTGTCGGTCGGCACACGACCCGCGGACGTGTGCGGCTGCTCCACCAGTCCGGCTTCTTCCAGTTCGGCCATAACATTGCGGATGGTTGCAGAACTCCAACCACCACTATTTGAAAAGCGGTCGGAGAGCACCCGAGAGCCGACGGCTTCGCCGGTGACGAGATGTTCCTTGATCACAGCTGCGAGCACGGCCTCTCCCCGCGCGTCTGGCATCGTTTCATCCGTCGCCTGAGAGGTTGAACTACGTCGCGGCATCAATCACCTGCTGAGAATTGTGTCAGGATCTGCGACCTGGAGAGCGGATCGCGCCCAAGTCAACGAAAAAGGCATCAAGGGCAGTAAAATCACCACCTTACGCAGTATAAGGAATGATTCTCTACGCTGCAAACCTCTTCCGCCGAGACGGTTTCAACTTATCCTCAGCAGGCCCTAATCCCCACTCGTTCAAACACTTAGTCGGCTAGCCCGGCTGACACTCGACCCCGAGTTTAGGATGAACTGGTCGCCACACTTCCGCCGCTGCAACAAAACTGGCAAACGAGTACAAAACCTCGCTTTTACTGTACTTTTTGTTGATTTCCGGAGATCAATTGACGGTCGCGGAGACTTCTCCGTAAGATGAACGGGTCCGCTTAGATTTCAGCCCAATGCCCCGTTGGGTCAGCGAACGGATCAGAAAAGCAGTTTCCCCACTTCCTCAGACGGGTTCAATATTGGAGAGTTAAACTTAAGCTGTTGTCGGGAGCAACGGGCATGAACGAAGTGACGAAATTTTTCACTGACGCGTTTCACCACCTTGGCAGTAGTCGAGGAATCGGTGGCATCGACGTGCGTTTCTACCCCTACGCTGGCTTACGACATACAATCCGTCTGCGCTCAGGCCACGTCTACGTGCGTCTATCCGATATTTGCAAAGACAGTCCTCCCGAAGTAATGAGGGCTCTGGCCTTTGTCTTAGTCTCCAGGCTGCTGGGCAAACGAGTACCGGCGATCCACGAACGAACATATCGCGACTATTCATTGGCGCCGGAAGTGATGCGCGCGTCGGACATCGCGCGCCGGCGACGTGGTTACAAGCGGATCTCCAGCGCGCAGGGTGAGGTATATGACCTGGATAAGCTGTTTGCTAAAGTGAATCGACGTTACTTCGATTCCAATCTGGCGAAGCCGACCATCACCTGGTCGCAACGCAAGACTCGAACGATCCTGGGTCATCACGATCGCGTCTACGAGACAATTACCATCAGCAAGTCTTTAGATTCAACTCAAGTGCCTGAATGGTTTGTGGAGTTTATCCTCTACCATGAAATGCTTCATATCAGGCATGCGGCCCGCATGATTAAAGGAAGGCGCTACTATCACACCTCAGCGTTTCGCGCGGACGAACGTCGGTTTGCCAAGTACGATGAAGCCCAGCGCTGGCTGGAGCAGATAGCACGGCAGCGCCGCGTTCCCAGGACACGAGCGGCTTAGAATCTAAATGGAACCTTTCCGGCCTCGAAACGTTCTCACAATCGAGGTAGGTGGGCTCCTCAAAAAAAAGGCGGTCAATCCGAGTCAGAACATGATTTCGGCGAGATCGCCTTTTTCGCGTTTAGGGTTCAATGGCTACTGGTGCGTTTTGAAAAATTAGCATTCCACTCGCAACTTTGGTCTTACGCTTCGCGAACTTGTCAGTCCTGAGTTAGTTTTGCCGCAAAGGCCTAAAAGTATCGCCAAGAGCTGAAAGAATCAATCAAACTGCACCAGTACCGATCAATGGTCTGGCTGGACAAAGCCCCTCACCCCTCGCTAGACTACGCGTTCGTAAATTCGCCCAAGTGCTCACCAGTAATTCGGTATCAACTTCAATGTTCCGGATGGAGACGTAATTAGTTTATGGCTATTTCTGCCACTCAGATTCGACGCGGAATGGTAATACTGTTCAATGGAGAATTGTGCAAAGTAATGGAATTTCGCCACCACACGCCGGGAAACCTGCGCGCGATGGTTCAGGCGAAACTGAGAAACATCAAGACCGGATCTTCATTTGAGCACCGTTTCCGGTCTGCTGATTCCGTCGAAAAAGCGAGTCTCGAGCAGCATGAAATGGAGTATATGTACTCGGATGGCTCGCATCATCACTTCATGAACACGGAGAACTATGAGCAAGTCGCTCTTAGCGAGGAGGAGTTGGGCGACGCAGCTCAATGGCTAACTCCCGGGTTAAAGATTCAGGCAGAGTTTTATGAATCGGCGCCCATTGGAATCGACTTGCCTCCCTCGATGGAGTTGACGGTTACCCGCACTGACCCAACTCTCAAAGGCGCCACGGTCTCGAACGTAAATAAACCCGCGACGCTGGAAAACGGCGTTACGGTCACGGTCCCTCCTTTCATTAACGAAGGTGATCGCATTCGAGTCGATCCTTCTGAAGGACGCTACATAGAACGAGCCAAGTAAGTGGCGTTTGACAAACACGCTGGTCTGTCTCTGGGTAAGACAGCTATTACGAATTAAGGTCGCGAGGGCTATCCTTTCGGCTACGCCAAGATAGGCAACAAGCCTGTCCTACCTATGTACTTCATCTACAGCCTGCTCCTGGCTCTCGGGTTTGTAATTCTCCTGCCCCGATTCCTATTCGACGCCCTTAATCACGGCAAATATGTCGCTGGATTTCGCGAACGCCTGGGCCTGCTAACTCCGGCCGCACCCGGGACCAAGCCCGTCATCTGGATCCACTGCGTCTCGGTTGGCGAAACTCTGGCTGCGCGCCCTTTGGTTCAAGGATTAAAACAAAAATTTCCGAATTACTCGCTCGCGATATCAACGACCACTCTAACTGGTCAGAACGTCGCTCGCGACGTCTTTAAGGCAGACGTAGAACGAATTTTCTACTTCCCTTTCGACTGGCGATGGATTGTTCAGCGTACACTGAATGCCGTAAACCCGGCCGCCGTGCTCATCATGGAAACGGAGCTTTGGCCCAGCTTCCTGGGCGAATGTCAACGCCGTAAAATTCCGGTGGCCATCGTAAATGGGCGTCTGTCAGAGCAATCATTCCGCCGCTATCGGATCATTAAGGGCTTCATGTCGAGAGTTCTCAGTGGCCTCAGCGCTGCTTTCATGCAGACAGAACTTGATGGCCGGCGATTAGCAGGGTTGGGACTCGATCCATCGAGATTGTTTGTCACCGGCAATATTAAGTTCGACGCCGGTTTCAACACTTCAGCTGCGGGAGATCAACTGACCGCCGAGTTTCGCGAGCGGTTCAAAATTGACAAAACGTCTCCGTTAATTGTCGCGGCTAGTACGCATTCGAACGAGGAGCAAATCTTACTGAACGCACTCGCCCGGGTGCGCTCCTCTTCGAGTCTCAAGCCACGCTTGCTAATTGCTCCTCGTCATCCTGAGCGATTTCGAGAAGTGACAGATCTCATTAGGAGCTCGGGCCTCAGCGCAACGAAGCGAACTGACGCGCCCCATCCAACCGACGGACGCTGCGACGTTATTTTGCTGGATAGCATTGGAGAGCTGGAGTCAGTGTACGCTCTGGCGGCGGTTGTTTTCGTTGGAGGCAGCATTGCAAATACTGGTGGCCACAACATCCTGGAACCCGCGGCTGCCGGCGCCGCAATAATTACCGGCCCAAATACTTTCAACTTCAAACAGATCGTCGAATCCTTCGTTGAAGCCAAAGCTGTCATTCAACTCGGGCAGCTGTCAGACCAGAACGTTGCGGTTGAACTTGGCAATATCATTCAACGTCTCCTGGCGAACCCGAGCGAGGCTGCTGAGCTTGGGAGACGCGCCCGGACCCTGGTTAGCCAGAACCGGGGAGCAACCGGCCGAACTTTGGATCTGCTGAGTTCGGTAATTGGTATCTCAGGTTGAAAATGCTTTTTCCAATTAGCATTATCTATGGCGTCGTCACCCGCGCACGATTGCGGGCTTATCATTCGGGCTGGCTTTCAACCATGAAGCTTCCCGCCACGGTGATCAGTGTGGGCAACCTCACAACGGGGGGAACCGGAAAGACACCGCTGGTCGAATGGATTTGTCGCAAGCTTGCCGCTGATGGACGTCGAGTTTGTGTCCTCACGAGAGGCTACGGACGTCGCAATCCCACGGCGCAGGTTGTGGTTTCAGATGGTAAGCGGATTCTTTCAAACGAGGTTGAGTCAGGAGACGAGCCTTTTCTGCTGGCAGAAAATCTTCTGGGAAGGGCCGCGGTGATTTGCAACCAAAATCGCGTGGCCGCGGGACGATGGGCCATAGAAAATTTGGGAGCGGAAGTGTTTGTCCTCGACGATGGTTTTCAGCACTTGAAACTTAGCCGCGATCTAAATATCGTCGTCGTCGATGCCACCGAACCGTGGGGAGGCAGCCACCTCTTGCCGCGAGGCCGATTGCGTGAACCAAAGCGCAGTTTAGCGCGCGCTGATTGTGCAGTAGTGACGCGAACTGATCTATCAAACACTTCGGACTCGATCTCAGCCGAAATTCAAAAGATAGCCGGCGCCATTCCCGTTTTCAAATCCAGCATGGTGACGTCTAACACACTGAAGCTCGACGGCCGGCCGGCGGGATCTCCCGGCGTTGCAGTCGCGGCTTTCTGCGGCATCGGAAACGCTGATGCCTTCTTCGAGCACCTGCGTCGCGATGGATTTCAGCTGATATTCTCGCAATCGTTTCCCGATCATTACCAATACAAACAGTCCGACATTGATTCACTCGTGCAAACCGCGAAAACTGAGGGCGCGCTCGGCCTGATCACAACGGCGAAGGATGCAGTTAGGTTACGCAAGCCTTGCCGTTGAAATTCCCTGCTACGTTAACGAAATTGAGATTGCAATCGAAGATGATGATGGGTTGGTAGAATTAATTCGAAACGCAATCTCAAACGAAGGCAACCAAAGAAATTAATCAGTTATCGCCAGGAGGTGTTCCGCTCGGGGAAGGCACCGAGGGCTTGGGTGCGGGAGGCCGGGTGGCTGCCGGCGAGGGCGCCGGCGGCTCATCCGTCGGCGTGCGAGTTGGCGCTGGAGTTGGGACAGTTGGATTCTTGCGTGGCGATTCGGTTGCCGACGGGGTAGGCTCAGGGTCAATCAACTCGCCGGCTGCCTCGTTGACAGGAGTCGGAGACGGCGCAGCATCCGGACTGACGACTGGCGTGGCATCTGGATTTGTTACTCCACCTAAAGGAATGCCCGCTTCGCTTTGCCCAGTTGCCGGCGAGGCGACTTCCACGGGCTGACTATTCGGGTCCGCGGCTAGAGTGGAACCTGGCTGCACCTCGCCGGGTGATTGTGAGTTGCGCGTGAACGCGTAAATCACACCAAAGATCAGCAACAACCCAACTACCGACGGAATCAAAATTTTAGCCGGAGAAAAATTCGCAACCGCGGGAGGCATGTTGGGGTGCATCGGCGGCGGCGGCGGCGGCTCGATGGCCGGAGCCATCGGAGTAGTCAGCCGCTTGCGAACCAGAGTCTCCTCATCAGAACCATCAAACTGTCCGGAGTCGGACTCGACAGGCACTACAACTCGCTTGTGACTTGCGGATGGCGACTCCGATGCCGGCGTCATCCCCGCGGCAATTGTAAAGTCTTCGACCAGCTCGTTGACTGTTTGGTATCGATCCTCGGGCTTCTTGGCGAGCGCGCGAGAAATCACACTCGCGACCGGCCCGGGAACATCGCTGCGTTCGTCCAACACAGAAGGAGCCGGCTCTTGCAAGTGCTTCAACATGATCGCAGTCGGCGATTCACCGGTAAACGGGACATGCCCGACCAGCAACTCATACAAAATCACTCCCAGCGAATAGATATCGGAACGCGCATCGATGTCCGGCGACTGTGAACACTGCTCGGGAGACATGTACTGCGGCGTGCCGATCACCAGATCGGGTGCGGTTAATCCCGGATCATAAGCGCCATCCGCCTCCTTGATCTTCGCGATTCCGAAGTCAAGCACCTTCGCGTAATCAGTCCCTGAGCTACTCAACAACATGATGTTGTCGCTCTTCAGATCACGATGGACCACACCCTCGTTATGAGCTGCATCGAGCGCGCCGCCAACCTGCCGCAGGATCTCGACCGCGCGGAGCAAGGCCATCGGCCCGTCCTGGCGAATGAGCTCCTTGAGGGTCTTGCCATCAAGATATTCCATTACCAGAAAGACAACGCCGTCTTCGGCTTCCCCGAAGTCGGTAACGCTCAGCGCGTGAGGATGAGAGATTCGCGAAGCTGCCCGCGCTTCCCTGGAAAAGCGCGCCACAATTTTTTCGTCGGCTGCCAACGACGGGCGCAATACTTTTACCGCCACAGTCTTGTCCATCAGGACGTGAGTGCCCCGATAGACAGTTCCCATGCCGCCTTCACTGAGCCGGCCTTCGATGCGATATTTTCCGGCAAGGGTTTTGCCCAGCAACGCGTCGTCCGTCTTTTCCAGAGCGATACCGTCAGAGGGACACAAGGTGTTTGTGTCTGGATATTCTGATCCACACTTCGGACACTTTTTCATTTAGCTGTAAGGCCTCGCGCTCAGACCAGCGTTATCTGACTATCAGATTCCAAGATCACGGAGACGCGCAGCCGGTCCCCACTCGAAATTTCTTTACCTTGGGAGAATAGAGTCAGCGTATCACATACTTTTGAAGAGCGGCAAAGATGCAGCAATTGGGGACTGGTTCAGTTTGCTTTGCGCTCTTTGCGAAAACCTTTGCGTACTTTGCGGTAAAGTTCTAAAGACAAGCAGAAACCGCAAAGGTCGCAAAGCTGGACACAAAGTTCCGCAAAGAAATGCGTCTGATCGAATCAAACTGAACCAGCACCAGCAGTTGAGAGTAGCGGCTCAGTTTGGATTGAATCGTCGCCGTCTAATTGGAACCGCGGGCGCACCAAGTCCGCCTGGGCAAAAAACAAATGCGAGCGAGACCCGGAAGTCCCGCCCGCAAATTGCTAAACATCCGCATCAAATCGCGAACTAGGTTTTGACGAACACGATCACGAGCGCAAAAAGAACCAGCGATTCGATCAGCGCCAGACCCAGGATCATCATTGTCTGAATCTTCGCCGCCGCACCCGGATTACGCGCCGCGCCTTCGCACGCCGCCGCGCCGATGCGCGACTGTCCTAAGGCCCCACCAACCACTGCGATAGCAAAGCCAACGCCGGCAGCGATGGCCTTCAGCCCTACATTATGATCGGCAGCCGGTTCTGCACCAGCTTGCGCCAGTACCGGCATCGCGCTGATCAGAACGCCAACCACGGCCATAAACAGCAAATTAAGTTTTCTCATTCAGTTTCTCCTCCAAGGCTAACGGTCGAACCACCCTGAGTAAACGGGTGGCGCGTGCCTCTATCCCCGAAATCGTTGGAAGAAGTATCAGAAGAATGGCTACCTGTATTATTTCGCCCGAATCCGGTATTCACCGCCCCTCTTACAACGGTGCGCCAGCGAGACAGACAATCGCTTCCCGAGCGAAGCCAAGTATGTAGCAGTTCCTCTTGCCCTCGATCCCATTCCAAATAACCTTGCGCGTCAACGTACCCGGCGCGAATGCCGGCGCCGCTCAAACGCGCGCTTGTAATAAAAACAAATTACGTTGCCAAACCTGGCACTGCGCTTCCCGGCAGCGCAGCTGCATGAGCCTCATCCGCCACGTGTTCGCCATGCTCGCCGTGGTGCCCTGCTTCGTCATGCGGAGCGTGCGAAACTTCGCTCAAATAAAGCTGCGACAGCAGAATGAAGACGAACGTCTGGATGAACGCCACAAAAATCCCCAATGGCATCAGCAGAACTGGAACCACCCAATGAGTTACATCCGGATAGAGCCCTGCCACCGTGGCGACTACCTGCTCGTCCGCAAAAATGTTACCGAAGAGACGAATGCCCAGCGCAAATGGACGAATAAAGTTACTAATCAACTCGATCGGGAAAATCAGGGGCGCAATCCACCAGATTGGTCCCGCCATATGCTTGAGATGTCCCCCGATTCCATTCTCTTTTATGCCGATCCAGTTGTAGTAAAGGAAGGAGGCAAGCCCGAGAGCAAACGTGACACTGGTAGCCGCTGTCGGAGACATGAATAAAGGGAACTGGCCCATGAGATTGGAAACCAGAATGAGAACCGCGAAGGTCAGCACGACCGGAAAGTACTTCAATCCCTGGGGTCCAATAATGTCCTCAATCATCCCACGTACGGCCAGGACACCGACTTCGAGTGTTTGTTGACCATGTCCAGGTTCTTCAGTTGAAAGCTGGCCCTTAAAAATCCAGACGATCACCACGCTAAGAATGCACGCGATTACAAACATCACTGTGTACCAGGGAATTGCTGTCTCGGGTGTGTATGGGCCAAACACAGCTTCAGGCGTCGTGTGAAACTTGGCAAAGAACTTACTCCAAATCGGGTAGGTGTAGGCCATCTCAAACCGGTACGCATACTCGCCGAAGTAGTGATTAACCCACTCAACAACCAGCGGCGTGTGATGGGCGGCCTGTTCGGCATGCTCAGGCGCCTTCGCCCCGTGCTCGGCACCCTTAGCGCTTTCCAGGAACCAGTACATTAACTAATTTCCTCTCGATGGATAATTGCGAAATAAAATTCTCGAAAAGCTTCCACAAACAACGCCACCACAAAACTGCAAAGCCCGGCGATCGTTGCCACTAACGACACTAGATTCAACTTGTAGGCTATCAATACGGTCGCCGCAATCACCAAATATCGCAGGATGTAATTGAAGAGCGTTAAGCGTGGCTTTGCGCCGTGGGCCACCACTTTAAACGCGGCTGTAGTCGAGCTAATCAACCAATAATGATTCAATATTGAAAGAACTCCGCCCAACAGCAATCCGGTCGTAACGCGCCAGGCGGCAAACGGTAAGCTGGCAACTACCGCAACTATGGCCGCAAGGGCCATAGTGCGGAAAATCCGGCCGTCAATGTTGTGGCTGCGCATTTCTGCAAGCACAACGCCGCCTGCATCGTCTGGAGTATGTTTCATTACCAAAGCTGGGGATTTTACACGGGAAATCGCGTTAATGTCGAGGATGCATGCCCGGCATTGGGCGCCAACCTGAAATTCTTTTGTCCAGCTTCAAGTTCTTGAGTAGTGATGGCGAGCGATGCTGATCTAGTCAGAAAGTTTCGAAGTCAACCGAATGAACTGATAAAAGCCAACGATGGCTCCCAGAACGAGCCCGGCCACCAGCAGCCACGGGGCAGTCTCGAACCAGCGATCAAGCATCCAGCCGACACCGCCTAGCCCGATGACCGCTGCAAACAGCGTCAACCCGGCAGCATAGGCGAAACCGCTCTTCCTATTCTCTTCCTGGTCTTCGATGGTCATCTTAGATCTACCAACTCTCGCGCCTGAGATAATTTTTTGGCAGTTCGTACAACATCGCTCGACTTGAATGCCGCATTGAGTCGTGGATGAAACAAACATGCGTGCACCAACAAGCTTTGCCACCGTCAATCGCGGCCAATTCAATTTCACGTTCATGCGCCGCCCAGAGGGCGCCAAAATCGAAATCAAAGTCAGTCAGCGTGGCAAACTTCTCGCGCAACTCGCACGCGCGCACGTCGCCGTTGTAGTCAACCACCGCAGTTGTCTCGCCTGCCGTACAAGGAAAAGGCCAAGCGGTCGGTGTCTGAAAGTTGGCGTGTTGAGTGCGGTAATGAGTGGTGATCGCTCCCACGTAGGCAACGTTTTTCACGAAACGCTTGCCGGCGTCGTCTTCGGCAAACATGCGATCGCCGTAACGCTTCGTCAGCGTCGAGATGTATTCGTACATCCCCGGCAACACTGCCGCCGGCACTTGCTTAATGTCGTCTCCCACCAGGGTTTCGCCGCGAACGATGTTGAAATACTGGCCGTCGAGTTCGTAATTTTTCCACAAGAACTCGCCGAGCTGCTGCATCTCGTTGTAGTTGTCGGCGCAGACCACGGTGTTTACGTTGAGCCGAAATCGATCCCGAAACTTCGCCTTAAGCGGATAGAGAAACTCGATGCACTCAAGTGCCTTTTCCCAATTGCCCGGCACACCGCGAATCTGATCGTGAGTTTTTCCGTAACCGTCGAGCGCGATGTTCAGATAGAGATGAAGCGTTGGGCTGCAACTGAGCGCGCGGTCAACTATCTCGAAAACGCGCGTCTTGATCAGGCCGTTGGTGGGAATAATGACGCGGTTGACCTGATTGTTGGCGACGAATGTCTCAATGATCTCGGAGCAATCGCGGCGGAGCGTCGGTTCCCCTCCCGACAGCCAAAGATCCGTGATGGCCGGCATTGTTTGCGAAATCTTTTCGATCTGCGCAAACGTCATGTCGCCCGGTTGATTCAATTCCTCGTGATAGAAACAGGTCTTGCAGAACGCATTACATCGCGAAGTAACGAACAGAATCACCGTGCCGAGTCGCTTTTCGCGACTCGTACTGCGCAGGAGTTGAATTAGTTGGACTGCTTTGTTTGGCATTTGGTAGGACCGGCATTCGTGCCTGTCTGTTTCAACTGGACAGACAAGAATGTCCGTCCTGATCATCGCGGGCGATGATGACAGCTTCGGTAGGTGATTTCAAATCGTAGGTGATCCCGCGCCATTGGATCCGGCGCGAAAACGCAGAGACGATCGCATTCCATAGAAACAACGCGGATGAAATGGGCCAAAGGAATAAATGCGCCGGCCAACTTCGAGAGACAGCCCTTTCGTAACCACTCATGGCACCTGTCACCGCCCGCAATCTGACATGCGACTTCGCTAAGCCCAGGGAATAAATCACTATTAGCAGCAGCAGTGGAGCTATGTATGGGTGTCCCGTGAGCGCGCGGGCGATGACCAGAGCAATTCCGCCGAAGAATACTACGCTGAATAGCAGGCTTCCAATCAATAGCGGTGTCCATAAGTGCGCGGCGTAGACTCGGGTGATCTTCAACTGACGGTTCGTAAACTCAAGCAGTTCCCTTGCCGTGGTCGGATCCACCGACGCAACCAGGCAGGCCGGCACAAAATGAATCGGCAAAGCGGCCCTCTGCAAGACACGCGTCATCGTAAAGTCGTCTGACACTGATCCGCGCCAGTGCTCAGCCATCTCCAGTTTCCGAAATGTTGATTTGAGAATTGCGGTTGAACCACCCCAGCAGAAATTCTTAGCGCCCCTCTCACCGAGAGCCGAGGCTATGGAAGCGTTCCAAACCGAGCGCAAATGCGTGGCAAGTCCACCTCTAAACGGAACAAACCAGCGATAGCCGGTTGTTGCTCCGATAGCTTCGTTCCCCAAGGGCGAGACGAGGGAAACCAACCATTGACGGTGTGGCCGGCCGTCGGTGTCAACGAGAACTATGACCTCGCTGCGTTCATCAATTGCTGTTACAGCCGCGCGCAGGTTGTGAACTTTCTGTCCGCTATCAGTTGCCTGCCCTGCGATTGCAACGGAGGCAGAGACATTGTTTCGTTTCTCACCACCCGCGATCAGCCCTTCTATCACACTGAGCGATGGGTCGTCCGCTCGATCTGTCACGAATACTATTTCGTACGCCGGGTAGTTCTGGTCGAAGAGAGCTACGAGGTTCTCTCGAAGACCCTCGTCAAGTCCGCGACAAGGAGCGATTACGGAAACAAATGGAGTGAAATCAGGCAGGGGGCGCGCGAGTTCTCGTCGCACATAAGCAGCAAAACTGAAACCGCTGCGAAGCGAAAGAACTCCGAGCCATATGACAATGAGAGCGAAAAAATAGAAGACCAGCATTAGGAGATGAGAGGCCGAGGGCTTACGGCGCAACTAATTTCTGGACAAGCTTGATCAGCGGTTGAGGATAAACACCGATAAAGATGATGCCGACGAGTGAAGCCACGAGCGCCGTTTGCAGCGCCGGAGAAAGCGATAAGGGCTGATCGTCAGCAATGCGATCGCCAAGATACATCACGCGGATGAAGCGCACGTAGTAGTAGAAGGAAACTACCGTGTTGATGATGGCCCACCCGGCAAGCCAGTAGTACCACGTCTTACCGTCCGCTTTCCCGCGCTCAAGCAGTCCACCAAAAAGAAAGTATTTGCCGATGAAACCGCCGGTCATCGGCAGCCCGCCGAGTGACAGCATGAAAATTCCCATCATTGCGGCCATGCCCGGCGCTTTTTGCGCCAGCCCGGTCAAATCGTCAACGTGGTCGCCGATGATTCCGCGCCGGCGCAAACTGATGATGATGCCAAATGCGCCCATGTTCATCAGCGTATAGACGAGCAGGTAGATCATCAGGCCGGTGTAACCATAACTATTGCCGGCGACCAGGCCGAGCAACAAGTAACCGGCATTTGAGATCGACGAATAGGCCAGCAGCCGTTTTGAGTTTTCCTGGGTTACCGCGGCCCAGTTTCCCACCATGATAGTGATCGCGGCGACCAGACCCAGCAATGGCGCCCAGTCTGCGCGCATTGAAGGCAAAGCTTCAAACAAGATTCGCGCGAAGAGCGCGAAGCTCGCGGCTTTCGAGCCGGTGGACAGAAACGCAGTGACTGAAGTTGGCGCGCCTTCATAAGCGTCGGGCGCCCACATGTGAAAAGGCACGGCAGCAATCTTGAAAAATAGTCCGGCCGCGAGCGCGATCATGGCGAGCACCAGCACGGGCCGGAGCTTCGTCTGATAACTCTCCGGGTCTGCCGGAACCGAGCTGAATACCTGACCCAGCGCCTGGCCAATCTCACCCAGGTTTGTCGAACCGGCAACGCCAAACAGCAGTGACATGCCGTAGAGCAGAACGCCCGATGAGAATGCCCCCAGCAGAAAATACTTCATCGCCGCTTCATTCGAACGCTTCTCGCGTTTTGTAAAAGCGACCAGGATGTAAAACGTGAGGGCCATCAATTCCAAACTGACGTAAAGCAGAATCAAGTCGTACCCGCAGCCCAGAAACATCATGCCGACAGTCGCAAACAGAACCAGGGCGTAATACTCCCCATGCTGTTCACCCTCAATGTCGAGATAACGCGTGGAGATGGCAATCGCCAGGGCGGCGGCCAGGAGAAAAATGGCCTTAAATATCAGCGCGAAGCCATCAATTCGCACCATACCGTAGAAGCCGGACAAAGGCAGACTGCTGTACCACCATTGCACTCCGAGCGATGACGCAGCGAGGGCAATGCCGAGGAGCGAAAAGTAAGCGGTGAGTTTACTCTTCCGATAGGGTAGGACCACTTCCATCACCAACGCCACGCAGGCGCAGAGCGTCAGGATCAATTCCGGCGCAATCAACTGGAGGTCGGCTGCGCGGAATAAGGCGGTGGTATCGGCTTGAAATAGAAGCATCTGGTCAGTGATCGGTTGTCAGTGGGATTAGGCCTAACAGCGTTTGCGTTTCAGAAGAACCGGCTTTTCGCCATTTCGTTGAAGTCTCAGCCCGGTGTTGGTAACCGTCCCTGAAAACTTTTCCTCTTCGTCACTACGGGCAAGCCTGATGGTAAAAGTGATCTTCGCGCCTTTTACCTCGACCTTCGCCGTCGCCGGATCGGGCAGTTCAACGCCGCCGCCGGCTTCCTGAACGATTGCATGGATCCCGCCACCACCGTCTATCAGCATTACCCTCATGCCCACCAGGTCCCCGGATTCTTTTCCCACTGTCAGATTTTCATAAGTGCCCTCAATACGAACCGGCGGCATTTTTTGCGGCAGCACCGTCAGCGCAGTCAAGGACGCCAAGCTGATAAATAAAACCATTCGCGTTATTAACTTCATGAATCCTCCTTGTCAGTTCGCGGGGGTGTTCTCATTACTTTTCACTCGTGACTGCGGCCCTTGCCGGGGTTGGGGCTGCCGCGGGTAGACCCTGTATCGGATAGTTTGGACGAATCTGACGAACCACCGCGTTGACGGGCCGCTCGATGAATTGCAAGAAGGGTTTCGGATAGACACCAATCCACAGAGACATGATCACCAGGGGCGTCATATAGATCCACTCGCGGGAACTCATGTCAGAGAGCTTTTCATTTTTCGGATTGTCGATAGTGCCGAAAAACATTCGCTGGTAAAGCCAGAGCATGTAACCAGCATTGAGGATGATTCCTAGCGCCCCCCAGGCAGCCCAATAGGGGTTCGCTTCAAACGCGCCGCGCAGCGCCAGAAACTCTGAAATGAAAACGCAAAGCAGTGGCAGTCCGATCGCAGTCATCACCATCGACAGGAAGATGGCGGCGTAGCCGGGCATCACATGGGAAAGTCCGCCAAACTCAGCCACATTGCGGGTGTGCCGACGCTCGTAAATAATTCCCACTAAAAGGAAGAGGGCGGCGGAGTAGATGCCGTGATTGATCATGTGTAACACGGCGCCGTTAACTCCGTTGGGGTTAAGCGAAAACAATCCCAGCATCACAATGCCCATCGACGAAACCGACGAATACGCGACCAATTTCTTTACGTCGCCGTCTTTCTTAACCACGAAATACATCGCCGCGAGAGCGCCGTAAATTATTCCGACGATCGCGAGGAAGATCATTACGCTGCGCACGCCAAACGACCCAAAGAACGATTCGTCAGCTGAGGCGGCGGGAAACATCGGCAGGTTGAAGCGGAAGAAGCCGTAAGTTCCGAGTTTGAGCAGGATGCCGGCAAGGATAACTGAGCCGGCCGTGGGCGCTTCGACGTGAGCGTCGGGAAGCCAGGTGTGAAACGGAAACATCGGAACCTTGATCGCAAAGCCGAGCGCAAACGCAAAGAACAACAACACCTGCATCGTGCCCATCGGCAGCACCGAACCGAGCGATTGCATGTAGAGAATATTGAAAGTTCCGGTTCCGTTTGCCGCCGCCGCCTGCAAAGTGTTGGCAACCATCGTCGCGGCTTCGGCGTTTCCGGCGAGCAAGTCGACCGTGGCCTGGGTAATCTGCGAGGTCAGCGCGACGTCCTGCGTCAGAAAGTACATCTTCAACACGCCGAGCAACATGACGACTGACCCGACGAGCGTGTAGAGGAAAAACTTGATGGCCGCATACAAACGGTTCTCGCCGCCCCAGATGCCGATTAAAAAGTACATTGGCACCAGGGAAACTTCGAAGAACAGGTAGAACAGGAATAGGTCCATCGATGTGAATACACCGACTACGGCCGACTGCAAGAGGAGCAGCAGGATATAGTATTCCTTTTCGCGCTTCTCGATATATTTCCAGGAAGACAACGCGGCGATGATGCCGAGCACCGTGGTAAGAACAATTAACAACACTGCGGTGCCGTCAACACCCATTTGATAGCGCGCGCCAATCGAAGGAATCCACTCGCGGTCTTCGAGAAACTGCATGCCGCCGATGCCACGGTTGTAAGCTAGCAGCAATAGTGACGCCACAAACGCCAGTCCAAACCAGGCTGTGGCAAACTTCTTGATACTGGCCGCTTGGGTCTTCTTAAACAGCGCCAGGATGATGATGGCGCCGATCATCGGAAGCCAGGTAACGATTGAAAGTATCGGAAGACTTTTCATAAGTTTTAGTCCGTAGTCAGTGATCAGAGTCAGACAGGCAGTCTCGGCTGTCCGTGTTCTGGACAGACACGAATGTCTGTTCTACGTGACTACCCTTCAAAAACCGATCGCGAATGCGGCCCTGAAGGCCTTCGTAATATCGGCGCCAAAGAACAGGATCACGGCCAGGACCAGCCCCAAAACCATCACCAAAGCATAGTTTTGCGTAAAGCCCGTCTGGGCCGCGCGCAGAAGCGGCGACATCAAGCGAACGACGAAAGCGGCAATCGCATTCACCAGGCCATCGACAAAATATCGATCGGTCAGACCAGTCACACGGGACGTAATCCTGGTGATGGCAGCTGATCCGTTGACAGCGCCATCGACGACTTTTGAATCAAAGGCAAACACTGCGCGGGCTGCGTCCATCGTGCGACGCGTAACTGCCCAGCCGAAAAACTCGTCGACCCAATACTTGTGGTAGCTGGCCAGATAAAGCGGTCGCAGCCGCGCGGCCCAAATTTCCGGCAGCCTCGGGTTCTTCAAATAGAACAGCCAACCCAGGAACATTCCTAATCCGGCGACCAGCAACGAAATGATGATGAAAACCCACTCCGTGAGCGTGTGGTTGTGAATAACGTTGTCGACGGCATGGGCAAGATTGAAACCCTCCTGCCCGTATGGTGGGGGCGGCTCAGCGTGCGGCTCGGTGGTTAACACCGACGCGGTGGCGTGTTTCTCAACCAACTCCAGCGGCCTCCCGAAACTGTCAACCATTTCATGCGTACCAAAGAGTCGCGTGGTGGGATTCCAGATGATCGGATCGAGAAAGTTAACGATATTCATCCGGCCGCCGACATGATGACCGCCAGTAAACGCCGGACTAATTCCTACAAAGCCGCCAATCGTTGCCAGCACTGCAAGCACAGCTAGCGGCACCCACATCGACGCGGGCGATTCGTGGGGGATGTGCGTGTGGTGCGCAGCAGTTTCGTGATCTTTATCATGAACCTCGTGCCCGTCACTGTGCTCGTGCTGATTATCGAGAAATCGTTCTTTCCCCCAGAAGGTCAGCGCCATCAGACGTGTCATGTAAAACGCCGTGCAGGTCGCTGCGATCGTGCCGACAATCCAGATCGATCCAACCTACCGGTACGTATCTCGTGGAAGCAGCACTCCAAAGAATTTCATCTTTCGACCAGAACCCACTAAATGGAATGATGCCGCAAATGGCCAACCAACCGGCGAGAAACGTCAGGTAGGTGTAGGGCATGTACTTCCTGAGCCCGCCCATGCGTCTGCATGTCCTGCTCGTGATGCATACCGTGGATCACGCTGCCGGCGCCGAGAAACATGAGCGCTTTGAAAAACGCGTGCGTCACCACGTGAAAAATTCCGATTGCAAATGCGCCGACGCCGCAGGCCATGAACATGAAGCCGAGCTGCGAAACTGTTGAATACGCCAGCACTTTCTTGATGTCGTTTTGAGTAATGCCAATCGTGGCTGCAAACAGCGCGGTCGCTGCGCCGACCACGGCGACGACCAGTCATCATCGTTTGCGAGTGCTGAAAGATGACGTTTGTGCGCGTCAGCATGTAGAGACCGGCAGTTACCATCGTGGCGGCGTGAATTAATGCTGAGACTGGAGTGGGTCCAGCCATCGCGTCAGGCAACCACACATGCAGTGGCAATTGTGCCGACTTGCCGCAGGCGCCGATAAAAAGCCCCAGCGCGATCCAGGAGAGAATTCCCCACTGACCGAGAGGTTCGAGCGGGAAGTTGGCAGCTTGTGAGAAGACATCGGTGTATTGCGTGGTGCCGAAAGTTGCAATCACCCCGAAAATAGCGAGCGCGAAGCCAAAGTCGCCGACGCGATTTGTGATAAACGCTTTGCGCGAAGCATTAGCCGCTTCCTGACGGTCAAAGTAGTAGCCAATGAGCAGGTATGAACAGAGACCCACCCCTTCCCAACCGACGAACATCATCAGGAAATTCGAGCCCATCACGAGCACGAGCATCGAAAACATGAAAAGGCCCATGTAGGCGAAGAAACGGTAGAACCCCGCTTCCCCGTGCATGTAGCCGGTAGCGAAGACGAAGATACAGAGACCGACGCCCGTAACTACCAGCATGAAGATCGATGACAACGCGTCGAGTTGGTAACTCCATTCCACGTCGAGGAGCGATGCGCCTTCAACTTCGTTCACTCCCCTCAAAACCGACACCGTCGCCTGGCCTTCGCGCTGCTCGGTTGATAGTTCAGCGAATTCTTTTCGCGCTTCTTCCTGAACTGCGGCTACGGTGCGTGCGTTTCCGCCCTGCGTAAACCGCACCGCGCCGCCCGGAATCCATGAGTAAGAATTCCCGTCCTGGCTCGTGACGTAAACGTTGGGCCAAATAGCATGACTGCCAAACGCGTATGAATAAACTGAGGCTAGGGTAATTAAGAAAGCGAGCGCGATTGAGCCGACCGCGATGCCGCCGATGAGGCGTTTCGGAAAAACGAAGTCGCCCGTCCGAGCAAGCCATTGATGGCCGCACCGGCGAGAGGGAAGCAGTGGAACTAGCCAGATGAATCGATACATAAGTCCAAAGTCCACTGTCCAAAGTCCAAGGTCCGCGAGTCAAGATTGACTTTGGACTTTGGACGTTGGAATTTGGACTACCATTTCAGGATATCAATCTCGTCTACCCAGATCGTTTCCTTGTTTCGATAGAGCGCAATCACAATTCCTAACCCAATGGCAGCTTCTGCCGCCGCTACCACGATCACGAAAACCGCAAAGATCTGTCCGGCTACAGCGTTGAGATTACCTGTCTCCTGAAGGTAGCGAGACATCGCGATGAAGTTCAGATTTGCGGCATTCAGAATCAATTCGATCGACATGAAGATGACGATGATGTTTCGCCGCGTCAGCACTCCGGCCACGCCGATGATGAAAAGCAGGGCGCCGATGATCAAAAACTTCGAGAGGTCGGGGTTTTGCGCTTTCTCCCAAACCAAAGACATGCGCCCCTGGGCTCCATCCTGAAACAGGAAGCCAAACACCGGAGTGAAAACCTTGAAGAGGAATAAGTGCATCAGTTTATTCAACAGTCGCGCGAACATCCGCCAGCTCGGTTCGTTGCGCGTTCTTCTGCCAGGACATCGGGCGCCACGTCGTCAACCGCTGCTTCTTGTTTCAGCGTGCGCGCGAGCATCACCGAACCGATGATCGCCACTAGCAGAAGCACGCTCGCCACTTCGAAAGGTAACGAACCAAACCGGTAGAGACCGTTGCCCACCCACTCCGTGCCTCTGGTTATCTTCGAGGCGCCGGTTGCGGAAGACGCCAGATTCTGGTCGGCCGCCTGCCGATCTGCCCTGGTTTGCGCGATCTTTGCCGCGTCACGCTTTTCAATCCCTTCGTAACCGACGTTAAGCGCGTAAATTAGTCCCGCTACCAGCAGTCCACAGAAAATAATCGCGGTCGTAACCTGGCGCGTGCGATTGAAAATCTCTTCGCGTCCGCTCTCTTCCTCACCGACGTTGACCAGCATGATCACAAACAGGAACAGCACCATAACGCCGCCGACGTAAACGAGTATCTGCACTCCAGCGAGAAATTCTGCATGCAGGAGGATGAAGAGCGCGGCCACGGAGATGAGAGACGATATTAAAAACAGCGCGCTATGAATTGTGTTTCGCGCCATCACAGTCAGCAGCGCTGCGAAGATGGCGGCGATGGAGAAAACCCAGAAAAAGACTGCTTCCCAACCGGACAGGACCATAATGATGAATGGTGAACGCTGAACGATGAATTGCTAATTTCGTTTCTTGACGGTTTTGACGGACGCTACAAAAATCGCCGCTAGTTCGTCTGCTTCCTGGCACAAATCCGAAAGTCGCTCATTGATGACAATTCCGCTATCAATCAAAAGGTTGGCCACCCTGAATCTTACTGATGAACTCAGCATTGGATCTCGCTCTGGTCGCCTCATGATAGTGAGCGCCGACTGACGTTCCACTTCGAAGCAGCTGCTTTCCCAGAACCTGAGCTTCGGCCGTTATAGGTAATGATGTGTAAAGCCGAACTATTCTAAGAGCGAACGAGCGCGTTCGTAGTCGAAGATCGGGTTGTCTTTGCTTCGCCCACCTCTCCGCCTTCATCGTTCATCACTCATCGTTCATCATTCATCATTACCTTGTGTACTTCACCGTTTCGCGGCCCTGTTCGAGCATTTCGCGATTCCAAACAAAACCGGCGCGCGAGTAGGTCGCCAGTTCAAAATCCTGAGTTAACTCCAGACAGAAGTCGGACAGGCTTCCTGGCAGAGCGCGCAAAACATGCAGCGCGACGTGTCGAAGATAAACTCATCGAGCACCTTCTTCTTGCGCGCCTTGCCGGCCACCATCACTTCAACGTCCAACGGCGATCACATCGATGCAGTCTTCCGGACAGGCGAGCGCGCAGAGATTACACGCGATGCAAAGGTGTCGTGTGTTTCCGGATCCATGTTCAGCCGCGGCGCACCGTGGAAACGCGGCGCCACGTCAGGTCGCACCTTCGGATACTGCTCGGTGTAGATTCCTTTGCCGGCCACCGAATCGCTCTCGGTCAGCGCTCCGATGTTGTACTTCAGCGTCAGCCGCAGTCCCTCGCAGCAGGTCGACCATGAAAAAGCGTTTGACCTTCTCGATGAACTTGAGTTTTGGAACTTTTACTAAAGGCATAATTGGACATTTCCAACTGCCGATTTTCGATTGCCGACCTCAAGTCGGCCACTACCTCCGGCGCTGATCAACTTCATCGGCAATTGCCACAGCAGGCGATGATTCAGCCTTCGTTGACTCGCACCACCGGAACTGCCGGTTTACCCTGCGGCAATATTCACCAGGCTTAATATTTCGCCGCTGCACTTTCGAGATTAAAATCTCGCGAGCGCCAGTTGATTCTTCGACAGCAGAGCCGCCGGTGATCACCAACCCGATCAGCTCCCAACACGATCATTACTCCCTTCCCGGTGGCGGTGAGATTCAATCCGCCGGACAGCGACTCAATGGTTTTGATTCCGCGCCAACCATCAAGCGCCTGGACCACGAAGATCGCAATCGCTGACAGTACCGATGTTGATCAGCGCGGATGGAATCAACCACTTCCAACCGATGTCCATCAGTTGGTCGTAACGAAAGCGCGGCAACGTCCAGCGCAACCAGAAGTACAGATAAAGAATGGCCGAGCAGCTTAACGATAAAGACGAGCAGGCTGACTATAACATAGAGATTGTGATAACCCTTCGCTTCGGTCAGCTCGTAAACGAACGGAAAATACCAGCCACCGAGATAAACAGTTACCGCGACTGCCGAGACACGACGACCATCGCCGCATACTCAGCCATGAAGAAGAGCGACCAGCGAAAGCCGGAATACTCAGTATGAAAGCCCGCGACCAACTCCGACTCTGCTTCAGGCAAATCAAACGGCGCGCGATTGTTCTCGGCGATGCCGCTGACCAGAAAGATGAGAAAGCCGAGCGGTTGGTAAAGAAGAAACCAGATCGAGTCGCGACGCCTGCGCGTTGACTATGCCGGAAAGCGAAAGTGTGCGCGCAAACATCAACGCGCCGATTAGCGACAGCCCCATCGCCACTTCGTATGAAACCATTTGCGCGCTCGAACGCAACGCACCAAGCAATGCGTATTTCGAGTTTGACGACCACCCGGCGAGGATCAGCGCCAGTACGCCCACGCTTGAAACCGCCAACACAAAAAGCAGGCCGATGTTGATGTCGGCAATCACAGCCCAGTCCGGACCAAACGGAATGACTACGAAAACGATGAAAGCAGCGGCGACCGCGATGTAGGGAGCAATGAAGAAAATCCAGCGATCCGCTTTGTCGGGGACGAAGTCTTCCTTGGTCAGCAGTTTGATACCATCCGCGATCGGCTGCAGCAGTCCCCATGGCCCAACGCGCATCGGACCCAAGACGCGCCTGCATGAAGGCGGAAATTTTTCGTTCGAGATAGGTGGCGTAGGCGACCCAACCGGCCACCATCGTACACGACCAGTGCCGATCTGAATGAACGGCCACACGACATGGTTCACCGTGTTAGCGCTGAAAAACCCAGCAGCAGATCGTCGACGAAATCAATTGGCAGAAACAGAAGCACAAATGTCCTCGCAATTTTAACCTTCGCTACGATCTTTCGGCGTTCTCGTCGCCGCGGCGGTGAATCAGTGATCAATAACATTCACGGCCGCGACCTAGGACGCTGAAACTGCAGAGACATTACCGGTCAATCTCACCAAGCACGATATCCAACGTTCCAATAATTGCGACTACATCGGCCACCAGATGGCCGATGCACATCTGTTTCAACGCCTGAAGGTTAATGAACGACGGCGGCCGCACGCGCACGCGCCATGGCTGCGCAGTGCCATCTGAAACCAGATAACAACCGATCTCACCTTTCGGGCCTTCGATCGAATGATAATAGTCGCCGACCGGCGGCTTAACGATCTTCGGGAATCTTCGCGTTGACCGGCCCATCCGGGAGTTTATCCATCGCCTGATCGATGATCCGACGCGACTGTCTCATCTCCTCGAGGCGGACAAGATACCGATCGTACGTGTCGCCGTTCTCGCCCAGCGGAATATCAAAATCCATGTCGGCGTACGCAGCGTACGGCCGCGACTTGCGCACGTCCCACGCCACGCCCGAGCCACGCAAGGCCGGTCCTGACAAGCCAATCGCCACCGCTTCTTCGCCGGAGATCACGCCGATGCCGACGGTGCGGCTCAACCAGATTCGATTCTCCGAAAGCACGGTTTCATATTCGTCGAGCCGCTTCGGAAAATTGCCGACGAACCGTCGCACATCAGCTTCGAAATCGTCGTAAGCGTCATTCGGCATCCCGCCGACTCGCCAGGCATGACACGTCAAGCGCGCGCCAAACTGTCGTTCAAAAATTTTAAGGATCTCTTCGCGCTCGCGAAACGCCCACAGCAAAACTGTGACTGCACCGATGTCGAGGGCGTGGGTCGCCAGCCATAACAAATGCGATGCGATGCGATTCAACTCCGTGAGGATCGTACGCAGGTAATGGGCGCGGGGCGGAACCACCAGACCCATCATCTGCTCGACAGTTTCCACCCAAACCAGTCCATTGGAGACTGCGGCGATGTAATCGAGCCGGTCCCAGTAAGGGGCGATCATCGTGTACATGCGATTCTCGGCAATCTTTTCCATCCCGCGATGTAGATAGCCGACGTCGCAATCGAGATCGATCACAGTTTCGCCGTCGAGCTTCAGGATGATCGCGCAGCACGCCGTGCGTTGACGGATGCTGCGGGCCCATGTTGAGCACCATCTCCGGACTGTCCAGGAGGGTCTCACGAGTGGTGGCGATCTCTACCTGATGCATAAAATTGTTCGACAAACTTCGTTTGTCGCGCGTCGCTTCAATATTATTCGAACATCAACCAAAGTTTGTCGGACCTCGCTAGGCTGCCGCGGGCGCGGGCTCTGCCGGAACATAGCACCCGGTCACGCTCCACGGTTCGATTATCAAACCAATTTCCGTCGCCTCGCCCGCGGTCCGTTTGTCAAAAAGTTTCGTGACGATCGCTTGCGCCGCGCTAGCTTTGTTCCAAACGTTCCGCGGCTTCATCGTTTCGGTCAGCACAAATCCGGCGACCTTCGCCGCCTCGGGCGTCTCAAACACTTTCGCTTCATATTGAGCGGCGATCTCTTTGGGTGTCATGGCTACCTGAAAATGATAAATCGGAATGGCTGGAAGCATCCCACAATTCCACTTCTCCATTCACTATCGACCATTCACGATCTACTTATCTTTCGGCATCACTTCTTTGTCGCCCTGGAAAATCTCGCGCATCATTCGTTCCTGGGGCACCGACAGAATTTCTAAACCGTAAGCGCGGCGTTGCTCCAAGTTGCTCCCGCTGCACTTCGGTCATCTCCGGCAGGTGCCGCTCGGTCCATTCGTTTTCGATGAACTCCAGGGCGTAGTCTTTGCGCAGCGGGTGGCCCACCCAATCCGGCGGCAGCAAAATTCGCCGGAGGTCCGGATGGTTGGAAAACGTGACGCCGAACAGATCGTAAACCTCGCGCTCCATCCAGTTTGCCGAGGGCCAAACCCCGGTCACGCTGCCGACATGGTCCTTCTCGCTCGTGCCCACCTTCAGTCTCACGCGTTCATTCTTCTTAATCGACAGCAGGTTGTAGACGACCTCAAGCTGCGCTTCGCGATTCATCGGATAATGAACGCAGGTCAAATCAGAAAGATAATTAAACGGCGTATCCGAATCGCGACGTAAAAAATCGCAAACCTCGACCACGCGCGCGGCTTCAACGCGGATCGAGATCTGTCCAAGAAACTCAACTGCCTCGAGAATCGCGCCGTCAAAGTTTGCCTTGAGTTTTTTTACGAGCGGATGGCCGGAAGCATCGACGGGCTTGGGACCCTCTTCCTTCTTCTTAACGGGTGGTTTGGGAGCGCCGGTCGTGGCGTCAGCCTTTTCGGCCAGTGAATCTTTGACCGCCGCAACGCGCGACTTCGCTTGCTCGACCATTGCGGCCTTTTCCGCGTCCGCCCCGGCACCTCCCCCGGCATCCGGAATCGCGGCAGGTGGCGGGGTGCCCTCAGCATCCGGCGGCACGGTGACGCCCGGCCCTTGCGGCGCAGGATCCGACGGTTTGTCTTTGTCGTCCGCCATCAGCTTTCGGTTCTTACAACCACACTCTCACCATCGTGCGTTCGCTTAGGGAATCGCGCCAGGGTTTCGGACTGTTGTGTAAAAGCTATTACAAAAGGTCGGCAGAAATGGATTTAAGCATGGCGTCAAATTGCTGTCAACAAACTTGTTGTCGGGATTTCTCGGAACGTAAATTGTTAGTTTGCGACGAGCTAACCCAATTCACGAACAACCTGGATTCGGGGTACTGGTGCATTCTGAAAATCGAGAATTCCTTTGCCTAAATTTGCGACTTATGCTTCGTGAACTTTGCGGTCCTGACTTATGTTTTACCGCCAAGGCCGCCAAGATCTCGCCAAGAGCTGCAAAGAATCAATTAAACTGCACCAGTACCGGATTCGGTCTGGTGATTCAGCCTTTAAACCACTCCGGTTTAGAGGGGTAGTGTCCTAATTTGAAAGCTGGCCGCGTAGTCTATGGCACGTTGCTTGTCCAGCTAGCCATTGTCTCACGCTCTGAACGGTGATATAAGCCGACCATCCCACTAAACCTGAAAGGCAAACCATGGACAGTCTCAATCCCAATCAGCAGGAAGTTAAAACTGGAGGCGACACAACGGACGTTATTGGTCGGGTTCTATGGGTAGGGGTGATTATAGGAACGATCTTAGGAGCATTAAACTACGTAACACGTTTTACCGCGTTAGAAGTAAGTGCTCCACAACTGGCGGCGCTCGCCGCAGAATCGTTAGTCCTAGCCGTGCTTCCTTACGTGCTAGCGCGGGCTTGGGATGAAGTAAACCGCCCTCCGCGCCGGCCATAACCTAGGCGGTGACGCCCTTTGGCATTTCAAATTAAGACGCTACTAACGGCCTGACATCCTTCGCCGGAAAACAGATAACTACAGGGTCGCGATCTGCCTTTGCGGCCTTGTCACGCTCTGCAGGAGTGGTAATACCCACTAATTTACCGTCGAGACTCACAACCACGCCCTCAACCTCCCTGCCGCCGTAGCCCCGTACGATAACCCGATCCCATGGTTTTAGTTGCATAATACCTCCTTTGTGGAGCGATTCTACAGCCACGGCTAGGCAGCCACCAAAAATAATCTAGCAAACATGAGAAACAGTAGTAGACATGAGACGCCGCACGGGCTTATAGTAGAGCCTCTAGCCGCTACGGTATGACGGAAGGAGTCCTAATGGAAGATAGTTCACCCAAGGCGCAGCCCAAAACAAGTGCCGCCTATTTGCCGTTTTCAACGCTTTTAACAGCCCTCGACCATCTCAAGGCCGTTACAGTTCCGAATGAGATTGAGGCCGGAACGTTTCGCAGTCTATCCGGTCAGGCACGAAATCAGATTATTAGTGCGTTCAAATTTTTGGGTTTGATTAACGATGGTGGCACTCCCCAACCTGATTCTGTATGCTCTCGTTGAGAACGAGGCCGAACGCAAGAAGGTTGTTAAAAAGTTAATTGAGAAACATTACCCCGACATTGTCGCACTCGATTTCGCCAAGATTACGGCTAATCAACTCGATGACAAGCTCTCCGGCGAACGCTACAACATCAGCGGGGAAACAAAGAAAAAAGCCAAGACCTTTTTGCTCAAGGCTGCTCAATACGCTGGGCTCACCGTACATCCGAACCTAACCAAGATAACTCGCAATCGAAAGAGCGGCGGAGCAAAGAAGGCTGCCACTCCGAAAGCAGCCGCAGCCACAGGTGAAACCGGAAACCAAGTCCAGCACCTGCCGAATCCTGACGTGCTCAGGATGCCAATTCCACTGTCGCCAGATCGGACCGCGTACGTCGAATTGCCGAAGGACTGGAGTAACAACGATGCGCGAAAGCTTCTGGCGCTTTTGAAACTCTCGCTCGACGTGAACGATTAACGCAAAGGGTGTGATGCTATGAGAAGAACAGAAGCTCCTGCATTCAATCGCGCTTGCCGATGCAGAGGGCAGATACAGCAAGGCCCACTCTAAGATGATCTTGGCGGATCGTCAGAGTGGGCCGTGGCGAGCACCTTATTCAGTTTTTGGAGGGCGTCCCGTGTCCTGGTGGACTTGAAGGCCGTTACATCCCGAGGGCCGCGCAAGCGTGGGGTTCGATTCCCGCGCTCTCCATTGTGCTAGCTGTACCGTATCACTTAGCGGTGGCTGCTTTCAAGGTCTGGCGTATCCAATCGGACAGCGTCAGGCCTTGGTTTTTTGCTTCTGCCTCAAGCATCTTCTTTTCGTCAGGCTGCAAGCGAAACTGTGTCATCTTCCCTCGCGCTTCGCCCTTCGCCAGTTTTGGTCTACCTACTTTTGGTTTTTTGTCTCGCATTCTTAATCTCCGCAGCTACCGCCACCTTGACCGCAGACTGAGGCGAATCAACGGGCGGTAATTCCAGAACGGTTATGTAGTTTCGCGCTTGATCATCTTCTCCGGTGGCGTGGCTCCATGCGTAGGCCCGTTTCGCTTTTGGATGGCCGCGAATATCAAAGACCTCGACTTCACCCTGCCAAAGGGTTTCGCCGTGAAACTCTTCTGTTACCGGCACACTTTCAACGTAGGTTGAACTCACGCCGTGAAGGTTGAGCAAGGCGGCTTGTAGCTCTGCGATGTAGTCCATTAGCTCACCGCCTCCACTAGATCGCCGTAAGACCAAAACTTGCGTTCGACACCCGCTGCCATTGCTGGCGTCATCTTCAATGTGCGATGTGTTTTGACGAAATTGTGGCTGGCGAAATTGAGGGCAACCGCCGCTTCAAAGTTTTCCAGCTTCTTTGAGAACGCCAGCGTCAGACGGTTAAGACGTTTCACATGCAAACGAGTCGAAGCGTTCAGCCGTTCAACGTAAGAAGTTGAAACGCTCTTTCGGGTTTGGTGTTCCCATGATCCAAATCTTCTCGCTTGAACGGATGCGCGGCTGGCTAGTACTTGCGCTCTTGATTGTTGTACTTACCATCCTCCGACGAGTAGGACTTTACAATCTGCGCATAGTCCACTTCCCGACCAAAGGCGCGCTCAATCGCTTCGGGATATGCAACCATCGCATCCGTTGAAATCTGGACGCGGTTGTTAAGCCGCGAGGCCAAGTCACTGATAAATTCTGAAGTGTTGTAGATGTCGCGTGTACTGGAAACGCGATACGAGGGGACTAGCTTTGTCTCAGCATCCAGAGCGCAATACGTCCAAACATCACCAAAGGTCTGATCATCCTCTGGTTTGACGTGGCGCATCTTTTTGCCAACGAATCCCCAAATCTCGTCAATCTCCAAACGGTGACAATCCAGACCGCGCATTTTGGCGTCAAGCAATCGGGCGCAACCTTGACCAATCTTCACGCCCAAGCGCATGATCGTGTCTCGGTGAATCCCAGTCACACGCTCAACCGAACGAATACTCGAACCTTCAGCTAGGGCCGCAATAACTGCAATCTGTTTGTCCTTTGGAAGTTGGTTTGCCATGCCGATTACTGTACTACGGAAACAGTAATCCGTCAATATACCATTTGCGTACTACGGGAATTACTTTGGGCGGGATAGGAGGCTTTTAGTAATGGAGACTATCAAAAGCGTTATTGTGTTAATTACAGCAGTTATCGCGCTAACTGGCGCGATTATAGGACTGATTGCGGCAGGATTAAACTTGCAAAGAGCTAGAATCGAAAGGGCCAAGACCAGTCCCGACGCGGCTGAGAGGGACAGCGCCGAAAGCACCTTCTCGGGGCGGTGGCTGCTCAAGCATTTATGGACAAAGGATAAAACCACTCTCATATTGATGTTTATTGGCATTGTTCTGGTGCCTTATCTTAGTGTCTCTATTCAGGGACGCGTTTCTAACTGGGTAATCCTTTACTCGATTTATGTGCTCCCAGTCTTTTATGCCACAGGCGCGCTTATGCTTAGGGAAGCGGTACATGACCACGTAAGGCAGACACTCAAGGCTGAGAAACCCGAGATTTCAAATTAGGACACTACCGTTTAGAGGGCTCAGCTTGACGCTGCTCGACCGGTGACTCTATGATAGTTCGTTTTCACGAGGCGGCCTTTTGCCGTCTAGAGTTAAGGATTAAAGAGAATCATGAAACCAGAAATTCATCCGCAATATCAGGAAATCACGGTGACCTGCGCGTGCGGCGAGACTTTTCAAACTCGCTCCACCAAGGGCACCGATCTTCACGTTGAAATTTGCTCGGCCTGTCATCCGTTTTTTACAGGCAAGCAGAAGCTCGTAGACACTGCTGGACGCGTTGATCGCTTCAACAAACGCTACGGCAAGAAAACTGCGGAGACTACCGCAACACAGTAAGGACACCGCTTGGGTTTTAGGCACTAGCTAAACTTCCGATATCAAACGCCGGCGAGAAATCGTCGGTCGCTATTCGTGCATCACACACGTTGCGACCGAGATCAAACGCCGGCGTAAGTTTTATGCAGGACAGACATTCCTGTCTGTCCCTTCTTGATAGCCGAATCAAAGGACGGCAAAAATGCCGGTCCTACGAGGAAGAAACCATTGAGCACCAACGAAAGAGATCTAATAGTCGGCGGGCAGGCGGTAATTGAAGGCGTGATGATGCGAACGCCTAACGCCTACGCGGTGGCCGTGAGAAAAGCAGACGGGACGATTGTTAACATTTCAGCGCGTTTGCCGAAGTGGAGCGACAAGTATCCACTGCTCAATCTTCCTGTGCTGCGCGGCAGCGCCGTGCTGATCCAGTCGATGGGATTGGGTATCAAGGCCTTGAATTATTCAGCTAATGAAGCGTTTGGCGACGCTCAGGAAGCCGAGGCAAAAGATGTCCGCGTTGCGCTAACGCCTGCGGTGATCGAAGGCGAAGGAGACTTCGCCGGGATTACCGGTGCGATGCCAGGCCTGTTTCCGATCCCCACCGAAAAGCGACCTAAAGATGAATTGAAACAAGGCGGCACCGCAGCGGCAGCCGGATCGATTGTCATTGCGATCATTTTTAACATCTTGCTTTTCGTAGCTGCTCCTCTGCTGCTAACGAATGCCCTGTTCATCGGCGCCGGTTGGGCCACGCCGCCGGCTGTGCAGACTACCGCGCCTGCCGATACCAATACCAGCTCAACTTCAATCGCGGAGACAACCACTGCCGCGCCGGCCGCAGAGCCCGCCTGGTATTCGAAAGCCTGGACCTCTGTTCGAAGTTATCTGCATCCCGTACGCCCATCGATCTCTTTTAACCTGATCGACGGTGTGATTCGCATGAGCTTCTTTCTGATCATGATCCTCAGCTTTTCGCTGATAAAGGACATCAGGCGTGTCTTCGAATATCACGGCGCAGAACATAAGACGGTGTTCACATGGGAAGCGGGTTGCCATTGACGGTCGAGAATGCGCGCCCGCAACCGCGGCAGCATCCGCGTTGCGGCACCAGTTTCCTGATGGTCGTGATGCTGGTTTCGATATTGCTGTTTTCAGTCATCAAGTTTGACTCGTTGTTGTTTAATTTCCTCGTGCGCCTGGCGTTGATGCCGTTGGTTGCGGGTCTTTCGTACGAGATCATTCGGCTTTCTGCGAAGAAGGAGAGCGGTTGGTTTTTCAAAGTTGATGACGAGGCCAGGCGTTTGGCTCCAGAACATCACCACGCAGGAACCGGATGATCAGCAGCTCGAGGTTGCCCTCGAAGCATTGAAGGAATCGCTAAAGCTGGAACCGCACAACTGGTGAGCCTGCGCTGGCGCCGTTGTCGTAAGTCGTTTCAGGTTCGGATGCCTGGGAAAAGAGCCATGCTAGAACGACTTGAACAGATCGAAGCGCGTTACGAAGAGCTCGCTAACGAGCTCTCCGCTCCCGAGTTGCTCTCGGATCAGGCTGCTTACACCAAAGCTGCGCGGCAACACCGCTCGCTCGGCGAAATCGTCGAAAAGTATCACGCGTGGAAAGCGCTAAAAGCGGAGTTGGCCGGCGCCCGCGAACTGGCTGAGATTGCGGACGACGACGAGATGCGCGACATGGCGCGGCTGGAAGTGGAGACGCTGCAACAAAAGCTGGAAACGAGCGAAATCGAATTGAAACTGCTGCTTGTGCCTTCCGATCCTAACGACGAGAAGAACGTGATCGTGGAAATTCGCGCCGGCACCGGGGGCGACGAAGCCACTCTCTTCGCGGCCGAAATGCTGCGAATGTATGGACGATATGCCGAACGACAGGGTTGGAAGTTTGAAGTGCTCGACGCCTCGGAATCAGGAATCGGCGGTTTTAAAGAAGCGATCGCTCTGATCGAAGGCGAAAAGGTTTATTCGAAACTAAAGCATGAATCGGGCGTACACCGCGTTCAGCGCGTGCCGCAAACGGAAGCCAGCGGGCGCATTCACACTTCCGCGATCACTGTCGCCGTGCTTCCCGAGGCGGAAGAAGTTGACGTGAAGATCGATCCCAAGGAACTGCGCATCGACACCTTCTGCTCCTCCGGGTCCAGGCGGACAGTCAGTGAACACCACCTATTCCGCGGTGCGCATCACTCACCTGCCCACGAACACAGTCGTCTCGATGCAGGACGAAAAATCGCAGATCAAAAACCGTGAGAAGGCGATGCGCGTTTTGCGTGCGCGTTTGCAGGAGATGGCAGAACGTGAGCAACACGATGCGCTAGCCAGCGAGCGACGTTCGATGGTCGGTTCAGGCGACCGTTCGGAAAAGATTCGGACTTACAACTTCAAGGAAAATCGTGTCACCGATCACCGCATCGGTTTGACCATCCATCAGCTCGATCTGGTGATGCAGGGAAATATCGACGAAATCATCCAGGCCCTCGTGTCCCACGATCAGGCCGAAAAAATGAAGGCCGAAGCAATCGCCGCGTAGATAGTTTCGAATTCCGAGTTTCAAGATTCGTTTTGGATACGTGGAACTTGAACTCCAAGCTCGAAAACTATGTCTCAGAACACCCACGTCATTCTCATCCGCCACGGCCAATCGCAGGGAAACGCTGAAGGGCGATTCGGTGGACACACGGCTACGCCGCTCTCCCCGCTGGGACAGAAACAGGCAGCTGCGACCGCTGGGGCGCTGGTTTCAGAAAAGTTAACTGCTATCTATGCCAGCGATCTGCGGCGGGCGATTGAAACTGCAACTCCGCTGGCCAGGCTTTCCGGCGCACCACTAATCACCACTGAAGCTTTGCGCGAACGAAGCGTGGGCGTGATGGAAGGTCTCACTTTCGCCGAAGCGGCGGCCCAACATCCAGAACAGTATCAGGCATTACTGCGGCGTGATTTTGAACACGTATTGTTAGGCGGCGAGAGTTATCGGCAGATGTTGGATCGGGCTGCGGGTAAGCTCGACGCAGCAATTGAGAAACATCGCGGCGGCCGCATTGCACTGTTTACCCACACCGGCACCATCTGCATTCTGATTCTTCATCTGATGGGCGCGCTGAACGCTCCTGACTTAAAGCCAGTTTGGATTGCCACACAAAACTGCGGCTTCGCCCGTTTTGATTTGCGCGCTGACGGCTTCGTCCGTGTGCTGGCTATAAACGATACCCGCCATCTCACCGGGCTCTCATAAGTCCACGCTGTTACTTCAGGGTAATTTTGGCGCGCTCAGCATTCGCCCAGTCACACAGCGCCTTCACATCCTCCGGCGACAGCGTCGAGCCGGGATGCAAAGGCGTGTAACTGGCGAGCGGCATCGCGCCCATCTCCACCTGTTCGCAAATCTCGTCAAGGTTCTTATCTTTGCGTCGCGCCTCCAGGCTTCCCCACTCCGAAAAATTCAGGTGCTCGCGACCGTGTTGCACGTGATCAACTACGAACCATGAGACCGGCGTGACGTTTGTGTACCATGGCCATCGCGTGGCATTCGAATGACAGTCCTGGCATGACCGATCCAAAATTCCGGCAATGTGCGGCGGTGCCTGCAACTGTGCCTGCATCGTCTGGGTAGGATCAAAGGCTGGATTGGTCCGGGCCGGTCGCCAGAATTGCGCTATCGCGAAAGCGCTGGCCAGCACGATGACGATCCATTTCAAAACTTTGCAAAGTGTTTTCATGTTTTTTCGGCTTGTCGCAAGCGTATGCTCTGCCAAATCGCTATCAGTGATAAAGTGGCCAGGACTGCGATCAACAATAGAATGATATTCCTTTTGAGGCTGCCCACCTGCGACTCCCGCGTTCCAGCCGGCGCTCCTTCAGGTTGACCAACGGATCGCTGCTCACCTGATGATTCTGTTCCGGCAGCCAGAAGTTCATTTTTGCCCTTTGAGACTCTGCGGATGCGGGGTCCACTCATCACGTTTGGCGGCGTAAATCCGACCTCCATCACAAACACGTCGCCCGTCGACGTTGCGAAAACGCCGTTTGGGAAGAATGGAGGATCGACTCGATAAACTACTTCTACCGTTCTTCCGTTCGTAATCTTTAGCAACCGGCGATTGCCTGCATCCGCAACAAAAACGTTGCCGCTTGCATCGACCGATAACCCGGTAAAACTTCCTTTCGTGTCACCTGTTCTCGCGCGATTGTCGCTTGTCTTGAAATTCAGATTTTTTGCTACCGTTGTGACCATTCCCTCCATCGTCACGCGGCGGACTGAGTCTCCATCAGTGAGATACAGGCGGCCGTCGGGGCCAAATACCATCGCCCCCACACTGCCAAACTGGGCTGCGGTGCCGCTCCCGTCTTTGTGACCATAAGCGCTGCCCGCCAGCGTAGTCACCCCGCCTTCAGGATCGCGCCGCAGCAGCAGCGTCTGCTTCCTCAGGTTGTTATTCTGATCGATCAGATACATGTTGCCGGCGCGATCGCGGCACACGCTCATGCCGCGCGGCGGCGTCTCAGTCGTTTCGAGCAAAAAGGAAGACTTTCCATCCGGCGTCATTTTCCAGATTGCGCTCGGCCAGATCTGCGTCGCCGGGTTGTAACTGAGATCTGCGCCGTAGACGTTTCCTTCATCATCAATCGCCAGCTCGTGCACATGCCTGCCGTTCACACCCGCACGAAAGACGGTTTTCTTGCCACCAGGATCAATTTTCCAAATCGTTTCCAGATCGCTGAAATAAACGTTTCCGGCGCGATCGACAACGATACCAGTGGCTGGATGTGCACTAGCAGTCGCGGCGAACAGCAACGCCCCGGCCAGAAAAAATAGAGCTGTGATTGTCTGCATGCAAACGTCCGTCTTAATCATGTAACGTCCAAACTCGACGGTTCATTAACTATCGAATGGTCGTCTCAGCCGCCAACACACCGGCGATTATTACCCGGTGCAATTACGGGAGCAGCGCTCGATTTTGATGTCGCGCACTCCCCGCAAAATTCCGTCCGCGCCGCGGGTGAGTTTAATTATCGACGAAAAGCTTCCAGTGCCTGCTCTGCTGCGCATCTCGTTCAGACACAAACGGGTCGTCGCTGAAATGATATTCATCAATCCAGTATTCAGGATAACCGGGGCCGGAAATGTAGGCATGGATGTGCGCCGGATTTCTGCTTCCGGGATAAGATCCTGGTTTGACGGTCCGGAACTCATACCGTCCATCAGCGCCGCTGCGTACCACACCGTGAATGCGCGTGTCCCGATTGTTGCCGTTGTTACCCTCTGTCGAGTAAACCCCGGTGGCGTCAGTTTGATAGACGAACAGATTGATTCCGGCCATCGGCGTGCGTCCGTCAGGCGCGTAGATCGTTCCGGAAACAATCATCGGTTCGCCGGGTTCCTGGTTCGATACGATGGAAATCCTAGCCGGCACAGTTTCCAGACGAAACTGGATTGTTCGACTTGGCGAGGGAACGGCCCTGCTGACTGCAACTCAACGACATTGCGGCCGCCAGAACAATCGCGACCACCGACCTTCGTGCGAGAAACCATTGTGCATGATTGCCGAAATTCGTCTGCCATTACCTTTGCTCCTTCCATAACTCTGCCACTCACCACAAGACCGTGGCTCACTGATCATTGCCGAATGTCCAGGGCTTACTACCCTCGCCCACTGGGTCGATGCCCGCCTTCTTAAATCCCGCATCGCCACTCCAGCTGTTCTCCAGGTAACCTTTCCACAGATGCAGCATCTTCTCGTCGAGCTGGAGGCAGCCATCTCGAGTGACCTCTTTCGGCGGCGGCGAGAGGAGCGCCATTCGTTCAAATACGCGCTTCACGTTGCAGTCCCTCGACCCGGTATATCAAATGCCAGAGCGTCAGGGTGTCGCGGCGTCGTGCGTCTGCGATCATTGTTGCCATCGCCTCTGCTTCGAGAGCTTTGTCATTCTCGAAGTCAAGCTTCGGACAGAGCGGACTTAAGGCTCGGCGTAGCGTCGTCAAAATACGGCGTGCCCGGACCAATTCCAGGCCGCGTCGCACAAGAGGCTCCGGCCGGGAACTATCGATTCGATATCTCGCAGTTGCAACGCCACCCACCGGAGGTGACATGCAGCAGACTCGCGCCCTGTCGTCCACTTCGAGCGTGTATGCACAACCCAGGTCGGCGGCTACTGCCAGATGGGGTGTCAACAAAGAAGAGTCGGGGCGGCGCCCATATTCTTGCGCTCATGCGGCCGCGAGCGAGTTCAAGTCGATGTTCCGTAGGTTTTGTTGTCACCAGCCGAACGCGCGTGTTTTGATCAACGTCAACGTGGCCAATTGTGCCAACCGAGATTTGAGCGCGTGACGAGCCATCTGTCTCCAGCCACTGTCCTTCTTCCAGTTGACCTTTTGCATTCATGCGCGCAGAGCCGATCATGGGCGCACCATCAAGTCGCGCCACTTCCCAGCCCGACCGCGTCTCGCGGGTGTAGATCCACCACGCGCTGATGCCAATTACCATCATCAGTCCCGCAGCAACAGCGACCAGCCACCTCTTCTGAAAAAGAGCTGGTCGATGTCTGATTTACAAGCTGCGGAACCGCGGCAGGCGGAGTATTGTTTTGGGCATTGAGTTGCGCATTAAGTTGCACCTCGATATTGGCCCAGAGTTCCGGTGGCGCCGCAAACCGCGGCATTTGTTCGGCGAGCTTTAGTCCCAGTTTAATCTCTTCGAATTCCGCGCGACACTGAGGGCAGCCAATCAAATGTTCGGCGACCCGCTGAGACTCGGCCGACGGCAGTTCGCCATTGCAATAGGCCGATAACTCTTCGTTAACGTGATTCGAAAACATCTCAATCTCCAAAAAGCCCGCGTTCAGCGGGACACTTTCCGGCCCAAGCTACCTATCAAACTTCGCCGCGCAGGTGCGAAAGCTTTGTCGCCAAACTTTGGTGGCCACGATTAAGCCGCGAGGAAACTGTGCCAATCGAACACTCCAGCACCTCAGCAATCTCCTCGTATGAAAGTCCCTCGCCATACTTCAACATGATGGGTAGCCGCAGTTTTGGTGTTAGCTGATTGATAGCCGCTTGCACCTGAACTGACACCTCGAGCTTCGCAAACTGCCGCTCCTGCGGTCGCCTGTCTTCAATTCTTTCTGCCGGGACGTCGGCGAACTGGAGTAGTTTGCCGCGTTTCCGTTGCTCATCGACACAGGCATTCACCACCATGCGATACAACCAGGTTGTGAACGCCGAGTCACCGCGAAACTGGCAAATCGACGTAATCAGCTTGAGGAAGATCTGTTGTGATACATCGCTGGCAACTGCCCGGTCCCCACCAAACGAATACATAGCGATCGAGAACACGCGGTCTTTGTAGGTCTCAAAGAGCTCACGAAAGGCGTCGCGATCGCCTCGCCGGCAGGCTTCGATAACGCGCTCTTCTATCCCTGGTTCGGCCATCACCGCGCGCTGCTCCATCCGCTCCTCCGTCTTGAGCTATCAAACGTTAGACGGTGTGGTTCGGCACTTTCTTCCATACAAAATATCCAGGAACCCCGGAGCACATAGGTTTAGGTGAATGTTCAGCGAGCAATCAAGTGCGAAAATAGCTGGAAGACACGATAAGTGTCGTTTAACAGGTGGGTGGGAATGCTTTGGGTCGGAACGGATGCTAAGCGCTGACTACCACTTTGTCCGGATCAGAAGCCGGGGGCAACGCATCATCGTCAACAAGTGCCTGCTGACGACGGACCGTCCCATCGGAGTCGAAAATGTATGCGGAGGGCGCTTCGCGCATGATGATGTCCTGAAGCCGCATCAAGCCGTAGAGCAGCGCTTCGGGACGCGGCGGGCAGCCGGGAATGTAAACGTCGACCGGAATACAACGATCCACGCCCTGCATGGTGGAGTAAGAATCGAATGGTCCACCCGTCGAAGCACAGGCGCCCATGGCAATTGTCCATTTAGGTTCAGGCATCTGTTCGTAAACTCGCCGCACCACCGGGCCCATCTTCAAGGTGACCGTTCCGGCGATGATAATCAGATCACTTTGTCGCGGGCTGGGACGAAACACGCCGGCGCCAAACCGATCGATATCAAAACGTCCGGCGCCGGTAGCCATCATCTCGATAGCGCAACATGCGAGCCCGAACGTCATCGGCCACAGCGCCGACTTGCGCGCCCAGTTGACCACCGGCGCCGCCATGTCGATCGCCTTCGCGCCCACACTTCGGCGCACCGCATTCATTAGCGTGTCAAATCTGGTTAATAAAAAGCCGTCTTCGTGTTCAGCCATAGTGTTAAGGGATGAGAGCGGAGGGATGAGGGATGACCACTCCCGCTCTTTTCTGCTTTACGCCCTTTGCCATGCTAACAAACATTGCGATCAATTCATTCGTTTATTGTCTTAGCGGTTCGAGTCGAGTAGCGGAAACAATCCCCGCGTCGGCAAGCAGCTCGAGCCAATAAAGTGTTTCGTCGAGTTCTTGCAGTCCCCCTTCAATCTTGCTGATGAAGTCCGCGTTAGATTTTGCGCGACAAGCTTCTCGATAATGCGCGCCGACTGACGTTCCGAGCTCAGAATTTGCTTGCCTAAGACTTGAGCTTCGGTGGTTTTGGGGAGAGCCGTGAATAGCTTGATTACTCGAAGGGAAAATTCCTTGGTTCGCTTTCTCAGATCCTGGCGGCCCTCAGCTTTCATCCCTCATCCCTCCGCCTTCATCCCTCCGCATCACGCCCATTCCAGCGCGCCTTTGCGCCAGGCGTAGTAGTAACCAACAATCAGGATGCCGATGAAGACAAACATCTCAATCAGCGCAAACTTCGTGAACGAGAAATCGTCGCCCATGAATATGATGGCCCAGGGCAAGAGAAAGATCGTCTCCACATCGAAAATCAAAAACAACATTGCCACGATGTAGTAGCGAACAGTAAACCGCGAGTGGGCGTCAGTCTTCGGGTCGATGCCACACTCGTAAGGCCTCATTTTCCCTTTTCCCCACACCGCCGGTCGCAAAAACCTGCCGAGCACCAAGGGCAGAATTGGAAAAGCCACCGCCACCACGAAGAAGATCATCACCGGCCAGTAAGCCGTGATTGGAGCGCCGACATTCGCAGTCGTAGTGGTTGCTAGTTCTGTCGTTGTCTGGAACAGCATCGTGATGCGAAACAAGTTGTTAAGAATGAATGCGAATGCGAATTCTGGAGATCTTGAAAATCTTAAGCGCGCAAACGGTGCTTGTCAACGAATGTTTGGATTGGCTGTCCGACAAACTTCAGTGGGTCAACACGGTTCGCTCAATCTCCCTCAAGCGAGAAAATCAATGCAAGCCGCCGCCGGGAGAACCGGTGAGCAGAGCAATGGCGTGGTTAAGCACGGGCGCAATCACTAAGAAGCTTTCGCGGACGCCTTTGGGCGAGCCGGGGAGGTTAATGATCAAGGTGCTGTTGCGAATGCCGCATACGCCTCGCGAGATCATGGCCATCGGCGTTTGCTTCTGCGTCTCCAACCGCATGGCTTCTGACAGGCCGGGGGCCGCGCGCTCGATGACCGCGAGGGTCGCTTCGGGCGTATTGTCGCGTGGTGAAAAACCCGTGCCGCCGGTGGTGATGATTAGGTTCACATCGGTGCGATCAGCGAATTCGCGCAATGTGGCGATGAGCGGCTCCGAATCATCGGCAACTATTTTGGTGGCCACGATCTCGGCATCAAGGTCCTGCAGCAGTTTAACGAGCGCTGTTCCGGAAGCATCCGCGCGCTCGCCACGGGAACAGGCGTCGCTGACTGTGATAACGACGGCGCGGATAACTAGTTCGCGAATCTCCACTGGCACTGCCTACTCTCCCATGTTTTCGCTGACCACCTGCTGACGCCCGAAGTCCTGAGTAGGCTTACTTCAATGTTCGAGCCCCGCTCGTAACTTCTTTCGCGTCTCCGACGGGAAATTTTGTGAGACGTGACCCGGGGGCGATTCTTTTGTCCCTGGCCACTGCGTCCCGCCTTTAGCGAAACCTTACGGAACAGCTGCACTCAGCGCATGCAGTTCCTGCAACGAATTAACGTTGATTGTGCCGTCATTTTCACGGGCGGTGATTGCTTCAACTAGCGCCTGCGCGCCAGTCATCGTCGTTACGCAGGGAACGTTGTATTGCAGCGCCGCGCGGCGAATTGCCTGCTCGTCGAAGTGAGAGGCGCGGCCTAAAGGCGTATTGATCACGAGGGCTATTGAACCGGTCTTGATGTGGTCAACGATATTCGGCCGCCCTTCGTTAACCTTGAAAACCGTTTCTGCTCTCAAGCCAACTTCTCGCAAACGATCAGCGGTTCCCAGCGTCGCCATGATCTCAAAACCGAGTCTGCGCGAGTTTGCGCGCGAGGACCACCGCCTGGCCTTTGTCGGCCTCATTCACACTAATGAACGCCGTACCTGCTCGCGGAAGCGTGAGCCCGGCTCCCGTCATGGCTTTGCCGTAGGCTTCGCCAAATGTTTCGCCGACGCCCATCACCTCGCCGGTCGAATGCATCTCCGGACTCAGGATCGGATCAACTCCGGGAAACTTCGCAAACGGAAACACTGGCGACTTGATAAAAAAGCGATTGACCGAAAGGTTCTCCGGCAGGTCAAAACCAGCGAGCGGTTGGCCGGCCATTACCAGCGCCGCAATGCGGGCGATCGGAACGCCTGTCGCCTTTGACACAAAGGGCACCGTGCGCGATGCGCGCGGATTAACCTCGAGCACATAAACGCGATGATCCTTGATCGCAAACTGAATATTCATCAGCCCGCGGACTTATAGCGCCGTCGCCAGCAGGCGCGTGTAGTGACGCATCGTTTCGATATGTTCCGGATCGATGCGAACTGGCGGCAAGACACAGGATGAATCGCCTGAATGAATGCCAGCCTCCTCGATGTGCTCCTGAATTGCCGCGATCACACAAGTGTTTTCGTCGGCCAGAGCGTCAACGTCAAACTCAGCCGCGCGCTCGAGAAACTTATCGATCAGCACCGGGCGATCAGGCGTGAAACCAACGGCGGTGCGCACGTATTCGTCCAGACTCTCTTCGTCGTAAACGATCGCCATCGCGCGGCCGCCCAAAACATAACTGGGTCGGACCAGCACCGGATAACCAATCTGCTCAGCAATCTTCTTTGCCTCTTCGCCGGTCGCCGCCATCCCGTTTGCAGGTTGCGGAATGCCGAGTTCATTCAGCAGCGCGCCGAAACGTTTTCGATCTTCAGCGAGATCGATTGAATCGGCAGCCGTGCCGATAATGGGCACTCCGGCCTGGTGCAAACGCATCGCCAGATTCAACGGCGTCTGCCCGCCAAACTGGACAATCACGCCCTCGGGTTTCTCGACGTCGACGATGTTCATCACATCTTCAAACGTCAGCGGCTCGAAATAGAGACGATCGGACGTGTCGTAGTCAGTTGAAACGGTTTCCGGATTGCAGTTGACCATGATCGTTTCGAACCCGGCATCGCGCAGCGCAAACGATGCGTGGCAACAGCAGTAATCAAACTCGATTCCCTGCCCGATACGATTTGGGCCGGAACCCAGGATCATGATCTTGCGCCGGTCTGTAGGCTCCGCCTCGCTTTCGGTTTCGTAGGTCGAATAAAGATAGGGCGTGAACGACTCAAACTCAGCGCCACAAGTGTCTACGCGTTTGTAAACCGGAATCGACGCCGAACTTCTTGCGATATTCGACGCACTTCGTCTTCTGACTTCTCCGTGAGATAGGCGAGGCGGCGATCCGAGAGGCCGCACTTCCTTGAATGAACGCAATAGCTCCGGCGAAATCTCTGCCAGCGTGCGGCCTTCAATATCCCGCTGGATTTCCATCACCTCTTGAAGTTGATCGAGAAACCAGGGATCCACGCGCGACAGCCGGTATATCTCCGGCGATCGACCAGCCGTGTTGCAGTGCGTAGGTGATGTAGGAAAAGCGTTGCGAGTTTGGCCGCGCAAGTTTGCGCTGTAACTCATCATCGGAAATGTCTTCAAGCCGGAGTGGCTTCGACGCTTCAAGCGAGCGCAAGTCCTTTGAAGAGCGCCTCCTTAAACGTGCGGCCAATGGCCATCACTTCGCCGACTGATTTCATTTGCGTGCCGAGCACGTCCTCGGCTCCGCGAAATTTTTCGAAGTCCCACTTGGGAATCTTGGCCACAACGTAATCAATCGTTGGTTCAAATGAAGCCGGTGTCTTTTGCGTGATGTCGTTAGGTATTTCGTCGAGCCGGTAACCCACAGCCAGCTTCGCAGCGATCTTCGCGATGGGAAAACCGGTTGCTTTCGAGGCCAACGCTGACGAACGCGAAACGCGCGGATTCATCTCAATGATGCGGATTTCGCCATCCTCGGGATTCACGGCAAACTGAATATTCGAGCCGCCTGTTTCCACGCCGACCTTGCGAATGATCGTTACTGACATGTCGCGCAATTGCTGATACTCGCGGTCAGTCAAGCGTTTGCGCGGGCGCTACAGTGATCGAGTCGCCGGTGTGCACGCCCATCGGATCGAAGTTTTCAATTGAACAAATGATCACCACGTTGTCGGCAATGTCGCGCATCACCTCCAACTCAAATTCTTTCCAACCAAGAATCGACTCTTCAACCAGCACCTCATGCATCGGCGACGCAGCCAGACCAGCGGCCACAATCGTTTCAAACTCTTCCGGGTTGTAAGCGATGCCGCCGCCGGTGCCGCCGAGGGTAAACGAGGGCCGCACGATAGCCGGGTATCCGGTTCGTTCTACAATTTCCTGAGCTTCAGACCACGATTTCGCGAAACCTCCGCGCGGCATCAGTAGTCCTACTTCGTCCATCGCCTGCTTGAACAACATGCGGTCTTCAGCGACCTTGATCGCTTCTCGCTGGGCGCCGATCATCTCGACCCCGCATTCCTCAAGTACCCCGGAATCCGCTAGCGCAATCGCGACGTTCAAAGCGGTCTGACCCCCAACTGTCGGCAGCAGGGCGTCTGGTCTTTCTTTGCGGATGATGGCGCTGACGGATTCGACGGTGAGCGGTTCAATGTACGTGATGTCCGCGGTTTCGGGGTCAGTCATGATTGTTGCCGGATTCGAGTTGACCAGCACGACCTGATAACCCTCCTGACGCAGTGCCCTGCAAGCCTGCGTGCCTGAGTAGTCAAATTCGCAAGCCTGTCCAATAACGATTGGACCAGACCCAATGATTAGAATTTTGTGGATGTCGGTGCGTTTGGGCATTAAGACTAGTGCAACTGCGAAATTGACCGGTAGTGGAGTCGAAGCATTATACATAGGCGTCTTGGACAGATGAAATCAGCCACCAACAACGCCAACGTATAAACTCCGAAACTGGACTCGCGCTATTGCGCCAGCGCCACAGCGAAGCAAGCGAAAAAAGATCCGGTTGACGCCGCCGCCGATATTCAAAGGCAACCGAACTCAATCCGAGTGATGGCCGGCGCGTATGCCAATCGAGGTGTAGTGGAAACGCTGCAAGGAAAGAAGGCGTCCGCCGTATGCTGATTTCGAAAACTGCGTTTAAGCTGGAGCCTGATTTGCGGAAAACTTTTGAGAGGTTTTTAGAGCGGCTCAACACCGAAGCGCCATAATTGGTGAGGTGGGCCAGCGATCACGGCGGGGCGCGCGGCTCGGATAATTCAAATTGCGGGCGGGTCAATTCTCCGCTGATCCAGCCGCCTGCGATAGTCGTCACCCTCAATCAACACCTTCTTGCACATCTCAAACAGGCGGCTGCGCAACGGTGTTCCAATCCGCTCTTCGAGAGTGGTCAAGTCCTGAATTCGTTCTGATGCAAAACTGCGAGTGCGGCGTGCAGGGGTTTCGGAGTTCCTCAGCTACGGCGCGCGGTTCATCAAAATAGTTGGTAGTAAAGATGGTCAGCTTCTGATTGTTGTAGCGGGTGTTGATGACCTGGTAGAGCGTGTCGCGCACCCAATTGGTCGGCACCGAAGCGCCTAGCTCATCCAGCACCAACACTTCGGCTTGAAAGACAGGAGCCAAAACGCGCATCTCTGAATTTTGAGAGATGGGGTTGTAAGAATCCTGAATTGCTTTCAGCAGTGAACCAGATTCGTAAAAGAGACTGGTCACTCCCTTCCTGGTAATCAGTTCCTTCAACACAGCTATTGCCAGATGTGTTTTTCCAACGCCTACCGGCCCCATGAATAGTAGTCCTGAATCAACCGCCGGGTACTCCTCAACCAGCCGGGAAGCGAAACTGTGTGCGAAAAATTGTGAATCGTTCTTCGGATAGTAGTTATGAAAATCGCATTGGCGAAAGCGAGGAGGAATTCGCGCCGCATCGAGAAGCCGGGAGCCGCTGTTCGTTCGCCGACAATCGCAGACCTTCGCGCCGCGACCCGGTTCTATTCGCGTCCCGGTACCGTTGCAAAATTCGCAAACGACTTTAGCGGGAGTGGCATCACTTTCCCCCGAGTTTCGAACTTCGTGAAGTATCTTCATGCTGGCTACTGGCGACGACCTCGCAGACTAAGGTTGTGGGTTTGAAACGCGAATTATAGCATCGCACTAAACGAGCGCAACGAATCGGCTTCCGCAGAGCTGTTATTTCCGCCCTGGGGTGCCACCGCCAAAGTAACGTGATAACTCAACAGTATCCTGACGTTCGGTTTCAAATTCAGAGAAGGTGCATTATTGTTTATTATGAACGGAACTTTTATCGAGACCGAAATGCCTTTGTTACATTCACTATTGAGTAAATTGGGACTCAGTCAGGTAAAGGCTGAGCGACATCCAATTCGAGTGTTTCTGCTGGACGACGATCGCAGACGGCACCGTTGGTTTACCTCCCGTTTCAAAGGGGATTTCCTCGATGTCGCGGTTGACGTCGAACAAGCTCAGGAACTGCTGAGCGCTAACCCTTACGACGCGATCTTTCTGGATCACGACCTGCATCCGGAGCACTACAACAATTCAAGCCATGATGATGAGCGCACCGGGTATGCGATTGCCTCCTGGCTCGCAGCAAATCCCCAACTTCAGCGCGCTTCAACCATCATGGTTCACACCAGAAACGCCGACGGCGCCATGCGCATGGTTGAGGAGTTGCGTCGGGCCGGGCGAAACGCCGAATACGTCCCCTTTCCGATGCTCGAGGAACGAATCAAAAGTTATTGGAAAAGCTAGATTCTCGGACAAATCTCAGCCCTCAGGCCTCGACTCTCCAATTTTAATGGTTCAATTTTGCAGGTTTTGTGGTGGCCAGGGACGGATTCGAACCGCCGACGCCGGCCTTTTCAGGGCCGCGCTCTACCAACTGAGCTACCTGGCCAACAGGTAGGAAAGACCGCGTAGTATAGGGAGTTGTCGGAGGATCTGCAACTTTGTTCCAAAAACTTCGATTTTGTCTAATTAGTCACAAAACTCGTTGACGGATTCCTGGTTAGGTGTATAATCCGGTTCGTTGAGGATGGGGTTGGCGCCCAAACGTCAGTCCGGTTGAAAGACAACATCCGATTCAAAATCGATGCCCGCCAGTGCCAGCTCGGCCGCCGATCGCGCCCCCCGCAGTCGCTACCTCCGAGCTGGCACAGCTATTTCCAGCCCACTCTTTCCAAAATTTTCCGGTTTGATTAAGTTCGCAGCCCGGCGCGGTTGAGTAGTTGATCGCTTTCGCGTTTGGCATCCTGGCGAACCGATTCCTCGTCCAGAGTCAACAATTCACCATTTTTCATGACGATGTCGCCATCGATCACGACGTGCTGAACATCACCGGGCTGCGCCGAGTAGACCAGCGATGAGACCGGATCGCGAGAACCAGGGATGGCGTGCAGAGAGTCCAGATTGACCACGATTACATCGGCCTGCTTCCCCACTTCCAGGCTCCCGATCTGGCTTTCCAGTCCCAAAGCCGTCGCGCCTCCCATCGTGGCAATTCGCAACGCCTGTTTCGCCGGAACCGCTTCGGGTCCGTGCATGGCCTTTTGCAGCAAAGCCATCGTGCGCATTTCGGTAAACATGTCGAGGCGGTTATTGCAAGCGGCGCCGTCGGCGCCAAGCGAAACTGAGATTCCCTGCTCCAGCATCTTTGAGACTTCGGCGATTCCGGATCCGAGTTTCAAATTTGACGACGGACAGTGCGCCACGTTTGTTTTCTGGTTAGCCAGGTTGGCAAATTCGGATTCGTCCAAATGAACGCAGTGCGCGAGGACGGTTCGCGGACCACTGATCCCAAGCGACGCAAGGTAGGCAACATTCCGCAACCCGGTCTCCTCTTCAACCACGGCACACTCGCTTTTGTTTTCTGAGGCGTGGGTATGAATCATCACGCCGCGCTCCTCTGCCAGCCGCGCCACTTCGGCAAGCAGCTCGCTTGTACAACTCAGCGCGAAGCGCGGGGCGAAGCAATAGCGAATTCGACCTTTTGCTTTTTGATTCCACTTCTCCAGCAATCGAAGTGATTCCTCCAGCGACGCACCCGTATCTTCATGAAGCTCCGGCGGAACGTCGCCGCCCTTGTCCATCATGCATTTCCCGACAGTTGCCCGAAAGCCGGTCTCTTCCACCACCTTAAACACTTCTTCAGTGTGGTTCACCGTCTCCATGGTAAGAGCGCAGGTAGTGCCGCCCTTGATTAGTTCGGCAATCCCCAGGCGCGCCGAGGCCCTGATGGATGAAGCATTGTGAGCAGCCTCCATGGGCCAGACTCGCTTCTTGAGCCAATCGAGCAGTGAGAGATCGTCAGCCGAGCCTCGAAAGATGGTCTGGCAGAGATGAATATGAGTCTGAACAAAACCCGGCAACACGGCGCCGCCTGACGCGTCGATCACGATGTCAGCCGTTTGTCCGGCTTCCCCTACGCCGGCAATGCGCCCATCGCGGATCAGCAAATCACCGCGAACGACGGAATCTTGCTGGTCCATCGTGACGAGGGTGCCGTTTTTGATCAGAATGGATTTCATGATTAGGACCGGGATCTCACGGCCGTCATATCGCTCAAACTAAACTCATCAGGTCGACACAAAGTGGATGGTCCCACCGCCGCGCGGATTATCAGGTTTGAAGCACACTCTGTAAAGCGCCTTGCCAGACAAAATAGCGTCCGGCCATGGGGACCACAAACCCCGACGACCGGACGCTGATTATCTGCTGAATCCTTTACTTCTTCTCGGCTCCAGCGGCTTTGGCGTTGGAAGCAGTTGCCACCGGCTCTTCACGAACCGGCAGTCCGAGTTTGACCTTCACTTCCCGCTCAATTTTTCGCAGCAACTCAGGATTTTCCTTCAGCGAGGTTTTTGAATTTTCACGTCCCTGTCCGAGCCGATCACCTTTGTAGGAAAACCAGGCGCCGCTCTTATCAACCACGCGTTGGGTTACGGCCAGATCCAGAACATCACCTTCACGCGAGATGCCTTCGCCGTACATGATGTCGAATTCACATTCTCGGAAAGGCGGCGCCACTTTGTTTTTGGCAACCTTTACCCGAGTCCGGTTTCCGACTACGCGGTCTGCGTCTTTGATGGCGCCGATCCGCCTGATATCCAGCCGCATGGAAGCGTAGAACTTGAGTGCGCGACCCCCGGTGGTGGTTTCCGGACTGCCAAACATCACGCCAATCTTTTCGCGGATTTGGTTAATGAAAATAAAACAGGTGTTTGACTGGGCCACGATAGCGGTCAGTTTGCGCAAAGCCTGCGACATCAAACGCGCTTGCAGACCCGGCAAGGAGTCGCCCATCTCACCATCCAACTCAGCCCGGGGGACCAACGCGGCTACGGAGTCGATCACAATCACATCGATTCCATTTGACCTTACGAGAGCTTCCGCAATTTCGAGGGCCTGCTCGCCTGAATCCGGTTGAGAAATCAACAGTTGATCGATGCTGACCCCGAGCTTGCCGGCATATTCAGCGTCCATCGCATGTTCGGCGTCGATATAGGCTGCGACTCCACCGGCCTTTTGGGCCTCGGCCACGATGTGCAGGGCCAGAGTAGTTTTGCCTGAGCTTTCAGGACCATAGATCTCAATAATTCTGCCTCGCGGCACTCCGCCAATTCCTACCGCCACATCCAGACTTAACGAAGTGGTGGAAATAGCCGGAATATCAGAGACCTCGCGCTCACCCAAACGCATGATCGAGCCCTTGCCAAATTTCTTTTCGATATTCAGCAGCGCGGCCTCGACAGCCTTACCGCGATCCAAACCGATTCGATCCTCAGCCATAAATTGCATCTCTTTCTCGCTCCTCTTCTCGTGAGTCTGTGACAGAACGCTTCACTTCCGCCGTGTTGGGCGAGAAGCATAACACATGAAACGCGAGAATGGAACAGTGTTTCACACTTGCAACAACATTTTTAATTTTAGAGCGTTTTGCCCCTGGAGCAGCCCGCTCTCTACTTAACGCTCGTTTATTGACGCAGCCCTCTAAGGGCGTCAGAACCCCAATTTACCCAACCTTGATCATCTCTTCCAAGGTGCGACCAGTGCGTTGTTCCACTTGTTCGCGCAGCGATGGAATACCGCCGGAGCTCTCGTCTCGCGAGATTCGTTCAACGCGCCACATTGGAAAGAACAGGTCACCGAATCCGATGAAAGGCTCGTTGTGCACAATCGCATGCAGCCACTCATCAAACGAATTCAAGTCGACGCCGCGAACGAATACCCCGGCGTGATTTACTTCGCCGAGTATGCCCCAGCATTTCTCGCGTGGAGCATGCAGAACAACTAGAACTGCCACCCCCGGCTGAATTCCCAAACTGCCCTCTGGAACATCCTTCAATTTATTCAACCTTCAGTCCGCGATAGCTGTTCCATCACCGGCTACCTTAGGCTCCTCCTCAAATCTCTGGCAATAGCCAGCGGCGCCAATCCCATTGCAGGTGAATGCAAGAGTTTCCGTAAATCAGGCCATGACTAGTTTCGACCGGTATTGGCCGCACTCCCCGCCATGCCCAGATGTTTTTCAAACCATTCAAGATTCGTCTGCTTGGCTTTCAAAGCCATTTTTGGTTCGTTTGGTCCATGCGGCATTCGAGGCAGCACTATCATGCGCACCGGGACACCTTGCACTTTAAGCGCGTTGTAAAACTCGTATCCTTGGGAGATAGGCACGCGCTCATCCGCTTCGCCGTGTTGAATCAACGTGGGGGTTTTGACTCCCTTGGCATTAAACATCGCCGAGTGAGCGCGATAGATCTCAAGATTTTCCCATGGTTGAGCTCCAAAATAGTCAGGGATGAAACTGGGGATATCCGCGGTGCCGATAAAGCTCATCAGATTCGTCACGGCAGCGCCGACTGACGCGGCTTTGAAGCGATGGGTTTGAGTGATGGTCCAGGAGGTCATGAAGCCACCATAGCTCCAGCCCATCACACCCAAACGCTCAGGGTCGGCAACCCCCATCTGCACCACTCGATCTACGCCGGTCACCAGATCCTGATAATCCCCGCCACCCCAGTCCTTGATGTTCGCGTAACGAAATTTCTGCCCGTAGCCCGAAGATCCGCGCGGATTCACGCGCAGTATGGCGAAGCCTCGCGCGGAGAAGGTGGCCAGGGGATACGGTCCACGGCTCGCGAGATAGCTCTGAGTAAAGACACCCGCCGGGCCTCCATGGATTACCAGCAGCAGCGGCACTCGCGTCCCGGCTTTCTGATTGACGGGATAGGTCAACAAACCTTCCACCTCGAGTCCGTCAGTGCTTTTCCATCTCAACACTTCGGTTTTCCCAACCGGCAGCGCCGGCAAGTCTGCATTGACTCGACTAATTTGAATGGGGACGAAGTTGCTGGTGCTGCTGACAAAAACTTCCGGAGCCTTGTCCGATGATTGCATGGTGAAACCAATTATGGTGCCGTTGCGAGAGGTCGAAAAACTGCCGAGCACTTCGTTTCCTTTGTTGATTTCCGTGATGTTCCCAGTCGCCACCTCCAGGGCTGAGATCCGGCTTACAGTTCCCCGCGTCTCAACGAAGTAGATGTGCCTGCCGTCGCCGGACCAATCCACGACGCCCGGTTGCGCGTCAAAAGTTTCGGCCAGCATTTTCGCTGTGCCACCTGCGGCTGGGATCACGGCCAACCTTTGATATCCAGCCCATCGGGGAGGGTCATCTGAAATGGAAAATGTTATCCATTTGCCATCGGGCGAATAGGCGGGCCCTCCTTCGGCAGCGTTAGAGGCGGCCAGCGTTTTCACTTCACCACTTGCTACGTCTACCGCCAACAGGTCTGCGGTGGGCCAATAATCGACTTTCGGCGCCTTGGTTCTGGTAAAGACAATGGTCTTGCCATCTGGCGACCATTTGAAATCGGGTTCGACATTGGCCTCGCCGGTTAATCGCCGCGGCTCACGTTTGCCGTTTACGTCTTTGTCCAGGTTGATAACGTTAAGCCGGTTGAGTTTCAACGCTTCATCGACCCAACGCCAGTCGTTTTTCCCTTTGGTGTTTTTCTCTTCGTCGTCACTTGGTGCATCGCGCAGCAGGAACGCGATCTGTTTTCCATCGGGTGACCACGCAAAGTTAGCCACTCCGCTTTTTACGTCCGTGAGCTGTTCGGCTTCGCCCCCAATCAGACGCAGCACATATAGGTTGCTCTTGCCGCTGCGACTGGAGGTGAACGCCAGCATGGAGCCGTCCGGCGACCAACGCGGATTATCAGAAGATTTCTCTGCATAGGTGAGTTGCATCGGATTTGTCCGTTTGTCTGGCTCGGTATGGGCCACCCAAATCTGGGATACATACTCGCTCTTGTCCGGACCCATCACGGCATTACTCACGGTATATGCGACTCTCTTCCCATCAGGAGAGACACGCACGGCGCCAATTGTTTTCACTTTCAATTCCTGCTCGGGCGTCCACGCATCCTGGGCGTGGGCGCTGACGGGAAGGGCAACGAAAAGAACTGCAAATAACAAACGCGCAGATACACTTTGAGGGTAAATACTTCGCATATTCATTTCCTCCGAAGCTTTGGTGATATTAAAGAAAGACCTGAGTGATCACTACTTCTTCGATTCCGCAAGCTTAAGAACCTCAGCGGCCTCGTCTTGTTTGTTTTCCAACGCCCACGCCTGAGCCGTCCGGCCCTTGTTGTCTTTGAGCGAAGGGTCTGCGCCATTTTCCAGCAGCAATTGCATCGCTTCCTGGTGACCGAAAACGGCAGTCCACATCAAAGGTGTCCCGCCTACACTGTTCTTTGCGTTTACGTCAGGGCGTTTTTTCAAAATCATTCTCAAAATGTTTAGGTTGCCGGTTTGCGACGCGTAATGCAGGGCTGTGTCGCCGTCGGCATCTTGGAGATTGACATCAGCTCCGCCCGACAGCAGCTTCTCGACTACCTCTTCGCGACGCAGGTTCACATAACTCATCAAGGCGGTCACGCCGGTGGAGCCTTGCGCATTGAGATTGATGCCGGGTTGCGCTAACAAGACCTCAGCCACCGCCTCATCCTTCTTCTGAAGCGCGCGCAGCAGGGCAGTGAAGTCCTTCTCGTCCCGTTGATTGACGAGCGCACCGCCCTGAACGAGGGCTTTGACCATTTCTAGATCGCCTCGTGATGCCGCCGCAATCAGCGGCGACGTAGTGGCCTCACTCGTATTTGGATTTATGCCGGCCGCAAGAAAGAGATTAACTGCGACTTCGTCGCTGGCTGCTGCCGCTCTGGCAAATGAAGCCTGATCGAAATCGTAGCCGCGCAATTTTAAGACACCCTTAGCCTGGTCCGGCGTCGGTTTCTCAGCTCGTTGTGGGGCACATGCGCCCAGAGTTAACAGAAAACAAAGCCCAAAGATCAGGCCGGCTTTATGCTTTAGATGACTGACGGGCTGCATAAATTTATTTACTTAGCACATGGAGCCACCAGCGCACGTGTAATCCCGACGGGCTTCGCAGGTTTTTCCGCTTCAGCCTCGGCCTGGTTAATCGCGTCGGCGACTTCCATTCCTTTTGTTACCCGGCCAAACGCCGAAAACTTTCCGTCGAGATGTTGGCCCACCCCTACCAGAATGAAGAAATTGGTAGTCGCGCTGTTGGGCTCGTCCGTGCGGGCCATTGAAACGATGCCGCGAACGTGTTTTACCAGTCCGGGCTCATCCGGCAGCTTGCGCGACATGCGTTTTGATAGTTCGACACCCCATCGTTCGCTGGTGGCCAGATTTCCGCCCTGAATTACAAAATCCTTGACTGTTCGACTGAAGGTGGTGGTATCAAGGGCGCCTGTGACAGCAAGGTTGAGAAAGTTTCGCACCGCCTCCGGCGCTACCTCGGGAATCATTTCTATTTCTATCACTCCCGCTTCAGTCTCCAGTGTCACACACTGCCCGGCCATCTTTTCCACCGTGGCCCCGTCAAAGGGTTCACCAGTGGCCGGAGCAACCGCAGGCGGTCGAGCATTGGCTTTCTTTGCGGAATCGGTGGGCTGACCGGACTGCGCGCCGGCGGAACCAACCAGCGCAACGCACCCTACCAGCGCGATCAAACAGATTCGTTGACAGTTAACCAGGTAAGTATTCATTTGCCCTACAGCATTCGCGCGGCCGACAACCATTGCCCGCCGTCGACCACCAAAATCGCGCCATTAACGAAACTGGCAGCGTCAGAACATAGGAACACTGCTGCGCTCTCAATGTCGCTGATGCGACCAAACTTTCCGAGTGGAATATTCTTGCGCAGTTTCTCTTTAACTACCTCGGGAACCAAACGCTTCATACCTTCCGTGTCTTCAATCGGACCCGGGGCGATGGCATTCACGCGAATACCGTATCGTCCCCACTCAACCGCCAGATTTCGCGTGAGCGCATCGACGCCGGCTTTGGCAGCCGATACGTGGAGCTGCATAGGCGTACCCAGGTAATGAAGGGTGGCGCTGATGTTGAGAATCTGACCCTGATGTTCTTTCAATTGCTCGAATGCGGCGCGGCAGACGTTGAAAGTCCCCTTGAGATCGATATCAACCACGGTCCCGAAACCGTTGGGAGATAATTGTTCGGCAGGCGCCAGAAAATTTCCGGCGGCGCCATTGACTATGACATTGATTTTGCCGAAGTGAGTCACGACGGCAGCAATCGCTCGCTCAACGTCTTCAGGATTACGCACGTCCGCGGCGACCGCAAAGGCCTTGCCGCCATTCTCGTTTATCGCTGCCGCCGCGGGTTCAAGGTGTTCCAGTTTGCGGCTAACGAGGCCCACGCTGGCGCCGGCTTCGGCAACGCGCGGGCCACGCCTCCAGTGATCCCAGTGCCGCCGCCCGTTACAAAAGCAACGGAGCCGTTAAGAACTCCGTCTCTGAAGATTGATTGGGTCATAGTTTGTCACGCAACCTGTCAGTTTGCGGATTCCCAGACGCTAAGCTGACTCATTGAAGCTGACCGTTAACCACCTGCAATAAATGGGCGCGCCTGCACAATATAAATCTGGCCCTTCATGTAAGCCCACTCAATATCCTGATCACGATTGCTGAAGACCCGCCTGATCGAATTGGCCGCGCGCACCAGCCTTCGCACCACGTCGTCATTCAGCACGACTCGCTCTCCAGTGATAGCTATTTCCTTTACTCCTCCGCGCTCGTCGAAGGTCAGCAGGCTATCTTCCTCCGAACGCGTCAACACTTGAATCGCATTGGCGCGTTGGCGGAAGATGATCTGCTCGGCGACCCTCTTCCCTTCCACGACCTTAATGCCCAAACCGCGTTTGGCGCTGATGTAAATCGCTTCCTTGTTATCCTTGTCAAAAGGATCCGCGGTGATCATCACACCTGAACTCTCAGAGTTGATCCCCTCCTGGATTAGCACCGCCATGAAAATCTTGGAGTGGTCTACCGACGCGCGTTCCCTTGCTTCGTAGGCCTCGAAATTCCACAGCGACGCCCAAACGGTTTTGATCGCGTCAATCAGCTGTTGGTCGCCACGCACGTTAGGAACGGTGGTGTATAAACCCGCGCCGCTAAATTTCGGCAAATCTTCCGAATTTGAAGAACTACGAACGAAAAGACCCTTGCCGGCAAAGGTCTGCGCAACTCGCCGCAGTACCTGCTTGCGCAAGGTGTCGTCAAACTTCGCCTGCTGAACTTTTCCGCGCAACTCAACCAGGCGCGCGCGCCGGTAGGCGGGATCATGCACAAACTTCTGATCGTTAAGCAGCGTGTAGATCGTGTCATCCAGCTGGTTATCTTTGATGAACTGATCGTAATAGTAGAAGGGGATGGTGAAACCACCCGGCACCGCAATCCCCGGGAGTCGTGCATTCAGCACCTCGCCAAGATTTGCAGACTTCCCGCCAAAAGCAAGACTCGCACGCGAACGTTGTTGGGCCAGGCTAAGCAGACGCATTTCCGTCAAATCAAACCTGGGCCTCATCACGTCGAGTCGTTGGGCCAGGCGGCGCTGATACTCGCGCAATTGATCTACGTCAGCTCGTTTGATCGCATAGGCGTCGCGCCTCGCGTCAAAAGTCACCCACCAACCGTCGTATTGCTTCAGTAGGGTGGTCGCGTTCTTGATGTAAGCGTTGGGCACGCCCCAACCTTTCGCCAGCAGATTTATGTGCGACAGCGGAGTGGAAGGCTGCGAGGTAATGATCCCCGCGACGGGTGGTAGATGAATCGGCACTTCGTCCAGTACCAGTATTTCGTTTGAATCCGATCTCGACGTGATCGTCGAGTTTGGTGATCACGTGAATCCGTCCGATGCCTTTTGCCACATTCAGCGCCTGATACGATTGTTCCCGTGCAATATCGCTCTGCAAAACCCGCTGAAGTCCAGGGATACTCCGCGACTCGTCCTCCTGGCGAAGCGAGTTGGGTTTGTAAGCAACAGCCGCGAAAAAACTGCGGTTGATCACATCAGACGTCAGCTTTACCTGATCCGGGGGAATCAATGTTCCTTCCCAGTATTCAAATGTCCAACGCTTGATCGGAGTCTGATAGGCCAGCGAGCCCAGGATGAACCGCCGGTTTTCCTTCAGATAGTTGTTTTCGAAAAACTCCTTACCGCGCTCGAGCGAGAGGTACGTTCCATTCACAAAGTCTTTATGGAACCTGTATTTTTTCGTATTGACGTAATAGATCTTGTTCTGGTCCTGGCGATCGATCACAAACAGCAGATGCGGCAGCGCGTAAGGAGTGTTCTGATCGTAGGTCACCGCCAGGGTGTCAAACTCGGACTGCGATCGAATGACGCTAAGCGAGCGCGGGGCGTTGGTTTGCGCAACAACGTCGGAAGAAACACCGACGCAGATACAGAAAACCAAAAGTCCGAAGTATCGATCACTTCTCAGTCGCATTGTCATTAATTCCTGTACTGGGACCGCGGGCGTCCCGCCCGCATTGAGCGCGGAGCGCGAACCATGCTGATTCCTAAACTGAGACTGGTAAAATCCTTTGCGGGCGAGACGCCCGCGATCCCAGTGGTCAAGTTAACTTAAGCGTTGCGCTTTTGCGTTCCAGCAATTCTATCAAATCATCGATGTGACGACGTTCGGTCAGGAAACTGTTGATGTTCGCCCGCAATACTCGCCGGCCTTTAAGCACAGTCGTCGTAATCCAGGCCTCGCCGCTTTTTTCAATCTCCTGCTGCAAACGCTGCTGTAACCGGTCCTGTTCGCTACTCTCCATGCTCGTTATTTCCTCAGGCCTGAATCTGAAACAACAAACAGCAGTTTCCACTCTGCCGACAGTCTCAAAATCTTCCAGAGCTTCGATGCGACTGGCCAGGTATTCGGTTAACTCGATTTGATGCTCAATAACCCTCGCATAACCCGCGCGCCCCATAAACTTGATCGCCATCCAGAGTTTTAGTGAATTAAAGCGGCGCGTGCCCAATTGTCCATAGCGGAAGAAATCAAACTCCACATCCGCTCCGCCGCGATCTTCGTTTAAATATTCAGGTGTAATGTCGAAGCCGTCGCGCAACACTCCCCCGCCTTCACGCACCAACACTGCGCCACAAGCAAACGGGACAAACATCCATTTGTGCGGATCGAAAGTGATCGAGTCGGCCAGTTTGATGCCGAGTAACTTCGCCCGATGTTTTTCGGAGAACGCCATGGTCCCGCCGTAGGCGGCATCAATGTGGTACCAGCAATTGTTCTCACGAGCGATCTCTGCTAACTCCGGCAATCCATCGATTACCCCGGTGGACGTGGTGCCGGCAATCCCAACCACGCAACATGGAATAGAACCGGATTCACGATCTTCGTGAATTCGCTTCCTTAGCGCATCAGGACGAATGTGGAAGCCGTCGTCAGTCTCGATTTTGCGCAAACTCCCGCGGCCCAGCCCGAGAATATCCAGACTCCGTTCGATTGAGAAATGTGCTTGTTCGGACGCGTAGACGGTGAGATCGCCTGGCGCCGAACGTACGCCGCGTTCAGTTGCCCCCGCATGGATCTTATCGCGTGCGCATTTGAGCGCGATCAAGTTTGCTTCGGTGCCCCCGCTCGCGAGTGTGCCGAAACTAGCCTGGTCATAGCCCACCAGCTCGCACAACCAGCGAATCACACGCGCTTCGATGATCGCCGACGTGGGCCCATTGCGCCATGCGCCCGCATTCTGATTCAACGACGACGCCAGGGCATCAGCCCAAACACCAATCGGCAAGGGAGTCGGATTAAACTGTCCGTAGTAACGCGGACTCGGAACATTCATCGCGTGGGCGATCACATCCAATTTCACGCGCTCAATAATGGCGTCGGCCGGGGATCCCTCTTCGGGAAACGGTTCATTAAATAATTCTTCGATCTGATGGGGAGTGGCGTTGGAGGCAACGGGAATTGAATCTAAACGACCGGCGTACTCGGCCACGATTTTAGTCACCGCTCGTCCAAGTCGCTCGTGTTCCTCGGCCAGGTCGTCGAACATGAAAGACAGAATCTCACGCGGCAGCGTGAACGGGCAAAGGTCGTCGAATAGTTCGCGCAAGCTATCAGTACGCAGCTGCCGGTGCGGGGTGGCGTTTCGCGATGTTTTGCATTGTCACTCGCTTTCCCTGAAACTTGTTGCTATGAACTTCGGCGGGCAGAAGAAAGAGTTCCACGCAGGACTGAAGAGCAACTCCGCGGCTTACGGCGTCACGCTCGACGCGCAAGCTCTTGCCGGCTTGTCAAAATATTACGAACTGTTGAATGCCTGGAACGCCCGACTGCATTTAGTTGCGCCCACTTCCCCACACGAGTTTTCAACCAGACATATTCTCGAATCGCTGCTGTTGCTCAACCACCTGCCTAACGGCGCACGAGTCGCAGACATTGGATCAGGCGCAGGACTCCCAATCATTCCCTGCCTCATCGCCAGACCCGACCTACAGGCGGTCCTGATCGAGGCTTCACCAAAGAAAGTCGTGTTTCTCAATGAAGCTCTCCGGGAAGTTGTTCAGCCTGAGCATCCGGCGCGGGCGAGTCGAGCTTCGGTAGTGGCGGCAAGATTTGAAGCAATTGCTGCGCCCGACGTCGAATTTATCACCTGCCGGGCGCTGGAAAGATTTGAAGAAATGTTACCCACTTTGGTGGCATGGGCGCCGGCTAGTTCAACTTTGCTTTTGTTTGGAGGTGAGGGGTTGGAAAAAAGAATTGAAAGCGCCGGTGTCGCCGCCAACCGAATTCTGATCCCAAATTCTGAACGCCGCTTTCTCTTTATCGCAAACGCCGCGACTTGTAAACGGTAAGTGCCCTGCGAAGGAAAACGCTCAAGTGTCGAGGTCCACGTTGTAAGCCAGCACCAACTTCCACTTGCCCTCGCGACGAGAAAACACGTCGGCAAACGCTCCCAAGCTTACCCCTTGGGTGCCATCCGCCTGCCGCCATTCGGCTCGCTGCACCCCGGTAATCACCGCCACATCGCCAAAAACATCGACGCGTTCGTTTTCGCCACTGATCGAGATAATTTCCACCGGCAGTTCGGTAATTCCTCGCAGGAATTCAGTCCGTCCAGTCGCTGAACCATCGCGACCACGGTGAACGAAGTCTTCGGCAAGAAAACGGCCGAACAATTTCGCGTCTTTTCGCTGGATCGCCGCGAAGAGTTCCCGCCCAATATCTAAGAGAACCTGTTTTTCGTTCTGGCTGATCTCACTCATCGCATACCGGCCCAAATTAAAATCGTAATCAACAGAAAGACCACCCACGAAAGATGACGGCCGCGCGAACCGATCAGGGCTATGACGGCGCTAATAAGGAAGGTGGCGGCGATTGCCGTTGAGAATCTCCGCGCCGAGGCGTCAATGGGAAAAGCGGCAATCATTAAGAGCAACGCCCCCGCGCCAAACATCGCCACAGTGGTGATGTGCCACGCAAAACGCAAAGTGCGCTTGGTAAAATCATCGCTGCCGAACAAGTGCGGAATGTCAGAGCGCCGAAAGAGTCGCAAAAGGATGTAACGCTCGCCGAGCCATGAGTGGGCCACCCCGACGCCGAACGTTAAAACCGCCGCGGTCACGTAATAGAAACTCATTTTCACCAACTCACTGCCGCGCAGCATCCCATCGCGAGGGCCAGGACTGGAAATTTCGATTAACGCCTTAAGACGGTTCGATCGTTACTTTCCCGGAGTCAAACGCGTCACGCCGGACGCATCGCGGATCAGCAGGTCAGTTCCCAAAAACACCGGCATGGACCACGTGGCAGCCTCTCCCACATCATAGCGCTGCGCGATCTCAAACTTGGGAGTGTCTCGCCGCGTGACAATCATGTCAGCATTGTTAGTGAGGTAAACCACATGTGCCGGAAGGAGCAAGACTGACGCGTGTTCACCTTCACGCCCCTCAGTTATCCAGCGAACCACACCCGTCTTCGCATCCAGCGCCACAAACTGCCCCTTACGTTTATCGGAAAATCCATAAATCAAGCCATCGCCGTAAACTGGAGAGCTCATGTACATCGATACATCGTTCTTCCACGATTCAGTGGCCTGCCATTTCCCTGCGGATTGCTGAAGCGCGAAGGCGTGCGTTCCCTGTCGCGTACCGGAAACGATCAAGTGGGTACCGGTCCACACAGGCGTGATGATGTTTTCGTGCCACTCATCCGGAAAGGGTATCGACCAAAGTTCAACGCCACCCTTCGCATTGAGACCAACGATTGAGCTGTTAGTCATCGTCACGAGTTGAGTCTGACCACCCACGTTGATAACCACCGGGGAAGCATAGCCCGGCCCTGCTCCGCGCCATTCCCAGCGCGTCTCGCCGGAAGCGGGATCAAGCGCCAGGATTTGTCCGCCATGAATATCACTGCCAACCTGAATCACGACCTGACCATTGAGCAGCAATGGTGAGGCCGCCGTGCCGCAGAACATCTTTGAAGTGTCTATAGACTTCGAAAAATCCCTGGTCCATAGCAATCGCCCAGTGGCCGTGTCCCATGCGTTAACCACAGCCGTTACGCCCACTGTAAACAGCCGGCTGCCGATAACCAGCGGAGTTGCATTGGGTCCTTTTGCCATCTTCACTGCGTACTGATTTTTTTGAAACAACGCCGGATACTTCTTCTGCCAGAGCACTGCACCCTTTGCATAATCGATCGCCGTTACTACTTCGTCGGGATCTTGTCTCGAGTGAACAAACACCCGGCCCTGCGAAACGAGCGGCGACGAATAGCCTTCACCAATTGGCACTCTCCACGCCTGTTTCAAAGACGCCGGCCATGACTTCGGCGCTTGGGAAGCAGGAACCAGACCGTCGCGACCGGGTCCGCGCCATTGACCCCATTCCTGGCCGGTGGCCATTGGCGCAAGACTGATAAGCAGCGAAACGACAACCAAAGATCTGGAAAGATAGGACATCAAAATCATTACTGAGCCTCCTCGGCACGCCATAGCTCCGGATAATTAGTGACCAGGCCAAACTCGTTCACTCTCAGGTCCGTCACGAATTCCCCAGCGGCGCTTTCGTATCTGTAAGTGGAATTATCAATTCGCCGGTAAAGCTGCTCAAGCCGTTCAAGCCTGAAACTCGGAAATCGCAGCCATGCCGCGCGCACTGTCACTTCCTGTCCGACAGCCAAATTCAAGCGGCGGATCGGGAGCAGGTTTGTCAACGGACTAAAGTTGAGATCGAGATCGATGCAGCCTGCCACGTCGTTAACTTCATTCTCGTTCAGCGTCCACCGACTTTTCGCCATAACCAGAATATCCACTGAAACGTCCTCATTGCCTATCCAACCGCTTATGTTTGCGGACAACGTCCGCCACTGAGCGTCACAGACGATTGTGTAACTTAGCCGGCAGGGTTTTGCTTCGTGAAGAAAGACCGCCGCCCCGGTCAGGCGCCACCGCTGATCCCGAAGAATTACTTGGGCAGATTCATGACCTGGCTCATCGAGTCGCCGCCAGAGAATTGTTTGCGCCTCTTTCATTACAAGGAAACGTAATCATACTCGCCCGCCTGAATGACCAGGAAGGTCGCTGAAGTCTCACCCCCATTTGTGACCAGGTGCGGTCGGAGCGGAGGGACTGCAAATATCTCGCCCACGCCAAGCCTGATTTCCTGCTTGGGATCGCGCAGGAAAAGTCGAATGCTCCCCTCGATCACGTAAAAAATGTCTTGAGACTGATTATGGCAATGCCAGGGCACCTTCTGAGTCTTTGAAATCTGGAGCTCGCTAATGCGAAATTTAGGTCTCTCGCCGTAACGAACTCGGCGCTCAACCTCATACAGGTTGCTGGCGTCCTCAACTGACTCCATCGGTTCCCTCCCATGTTGCCGCATTACAATTTGCGAAACTCCGGATGATACTTCACCAGTCCATGTCGGCCGGCAAGAGCGCCGGCGCGCAATTCCGTTACCATGAAAACGTTGTCCGCGACTGGATACTCCGAGCTGAGCCCCTTTGTTTTGGCCGGCACAAATCCGAAGCGCGGATAATAGTTTGGATGGCCCAGCACTACTACCACTTCTTGGTCCAGATGCAGACACTCTTCCAAACCTCGTCTCACGAGCGCTGAGCCGATGGCCTGATTCTGCGACTCGGGAAGCACTGCCATCGGCGCGAGCCCCAGAGCCGTAAAGTTTCCGTCCAGGGATTCAATCTCTACAGGACTAAACAAAATATGACCGACTACCTTTCCATCGATTTCAGCTACGAGGGAAATATATGGACGCGCATTGGCTCGCAAGCCGTCAACCAGATCCGCTTCGTCGTTTCGTTCAAACGCTCGTTCGTTAACTGTGCGAACGGCTGCGTGATCGGCTGTGACTTCACGGCGAATCATCATGCTTGTTCCAGTTCTGCTCTGTAACTCGTCGTGGGTGAACCGGACTTAATCTGAAAGTGAGTGGGCGAACCCATGATTTTTCATTCTAGAGCATCGACATTGATTCGCTGAAGGATTTTAGCTGCACTCGACGTGTGCCGAAGCGAAGCGGCCAGGCTGGACGTGTTCCTCCGCGATGCGCACAGCCAATTTCCCGACGATAAACGCGCTTTCTGCCAGTTTGCTTCTACCCTGCCCTTTACGTATAATTCACGACTTGCTCGAAGCGCGGCTGTCTTGTCCGGTGGGTTCGCGCCCACTTTTTCTTTTGGGCTGGCAGTTTTTCGGAGGATGGCGATGGGGTCTGCAATCGAGGAGCGCGTGCAAGCAATCGCCGAACGAGTTGCCATTGACCATGGGTTGGAACTTGTACACGCCGAAGTAGCCGGGCCTGACAATAAGCCCATCGTTCGCATCTTTATTGACAAGCCATCAGGCGTTACTCACAAGGATTGCTCCGAAGTGAGCCTTTACGTTGGCACAATTCTCGACGTGGAGGATTTCATTCATGCGTCGTACACGCTGGAGGTTTCCTCCCCTGGTTTGGAGCGCGGGCTCTACAAGCTGAAGGATTACGAGCGCTTCGCGGGGAGTCTGGCGAAACTGAAAAGCCGGAATCCAATCAACGGGCAGCGCAACTTTCGCGGCCGATTGGTGGGAATCGACGGCGACCAGGTGCTGCTCGACGACCGCACCAGTGGACGGGTGAGCATTGATTTTAGCTCCATCGCCAAGGCGAATCTGGAACTGGAAGTCGATAAAGAGTTTCATCGGCCAAAAGGAAAAGCGGGTTAAGTAAAGCAAACCATTAGTTTGCCTTACCGCAGCAGTTACAACTGAATAACAATTGAATAGGCTCAGCGGCGCGCAAAGGGGCGTCGAGCCAACCGGAGTATAAGGTTCAAATGAGTTCATCCATCGCACAAAACATCGAGGCGCTCTGCCAGGAACAAGGTATTGAGCGTGATCTCGTCATCGAGGCCATGAAAGAAGCGGTGCGGGCCGCAGCCAAGAAACAGTTCCGATCCGGCGAGGACATCCAGGTTGATTGGAACCAGGAAACCGGGATCGAACTTTCGGCCACCAAAGTGGTAGTCGATGAAGTGGCGAACCCAGCGACTGAGCTTTCGATCGATGAAGCGCGGGAGCTGGCGGGCGACGAAATCGAGTTAGGCGATGCGTTGCTACTGCCCTTGCCAATGGAAGAACTCGGACGCATTGCCGCACAAACGGCAAAACAGATTTTGTTTCAAAAGGTACGCGATGCCGTGCGCAGCAACGTGTACGAGCAATACGTCGACAAGATAGGCGACCTGGTCAATGGCTACGTCAAGCGTTTTGAGCGCGGCAACATCATCGTCGACCTGGGAAATCTGGAAGCAATTCTCCCTCGCTCCCAACAATCGCGCGGCGAACAGTGGAATCAGGGTGAACGCATTCGCGTAGTCATCAACAACGTTTCCAAGGAATCCAAGGGACCACAAGTCGAGGTCTCGCGCACCTCTCCGGAATTGCTGCTGCGGCTTTTCGAAATGGAAGTGCCGGAAATCTATGACGACACTGTAGTTATCAAGTCTGCCGTGCGCGAGCCGGGTGAGCGCGCGAAGATTGCGGTCACGTCAAATGAACGCGATGTTGATCCGGTGGGCGCTTGCGTAGGCATGAAAGGTTCGCGCGTACAGGCGATTATTCGTGAACTGCGTGGCGAGAAAATTGACATTATTGAGTGGTCGGATGAACCGTCTGTATTTGCCGCCAACGCTCTTTCACCCGCCAAAGTCAATCAGGTTCGCATTACTGATATCGAAAACCGGCAGATGGAAGTGATCGTCAACGAAGATCAACTCTCGCTTGCCATTGGTAAGCGCGGCCAGAATGTGCGGCTCGCCACCAAGCTGGTGGGTTGGAATATCGACATCCGCAGCGAAGAAGAAATCAAACGCGAAGTTTCCGAACAGATGGGTGCGCTCATCGCTTCCGGTGGTTCGGTGCCGCTTTCGGTTATTGAAGGTGTCACGGCGCCTCAGGCCGATCTCCTTGCTGAACACGGGATTAACGACATCGATGCCCTGGCGCAAACCTCAGTTGATGATCTGGTTGAATTTCTTGATTTAAGTCTTGACGAAGCTGAAACCATTCTGAATGCCGCCGTCGCAGTTATTTCCATGCGCGACAAGACGCTGGAAGCCGGCGATCAGGAAACTGGTGATACCGGTGAAGAGACGGCGGATCCTGCTGAGCTTGAGGCTTCAGATTCAGCCGGCACCGACGCATCATCGGGCCGGGTTGAGACCGCAGACGACACCACCGCCGAAGGCTATGACGAGGCAGTTGAAGCCGGTCAGCCTTTTGGCGCTGAAGCCAATATTCTCGCCAGGGATTCTGCCGATCCGGTCGCGGTAACCGAGGCCGAACCATTTACTCGAGATGAACTGGTGCTTCAGGAGTTGGGAAGGGATTTGCGGCCCGATACGGTAGTGCCTTCGCCGGATCTAACCGCTTCGGAAGCGGCTTCTCTGGAAGCAATAGAACATTTCACCGGTGAAGAGACTGCCGAGTTACTGGCTGACGAGTTCGCGATGAACGCAGACAACGTTGATGAAGCGCCGACCGGCGACGCTGAAAATTCTGCTCCCGCTGTTTTAGACGATGCTGCATCTGGCGAGGGCACTGACGAAGAGAAGCAGGATGCTTCCTCAGGCGATGCGGCAAATTAGTAACAACCAGTACGCCGGTCTATCCGGCTGTCTGGTCTGCTCGTTCCCTTACCCTTATTGCGCGTCGCGCTTCTGACGCTTCAAGAGTGGTTTAAGGGCGAGAGTTCTTTAAACCACTTGAGAAACCAAACGCTGGAACCCATTAGCGTTTGAGAAGGAGTGCATGACCGTTACTTCAAAGATTCGTATTTACGATCTCGCCAAAGAACTGAAGCTTGACACCAAGCGGCTGATTGAAGAGGTGCGGCGCGAAGGCGTCGACGTCAGCGTGCCGTCTAATTCCGTTTCCAAAGAACTGGCTGAAAAGATCCGCACCAAGTACTTTCCTAAAAAAGAGACGGCAGTAAAACGCGGCATCAAGGTAGTTAAGCGGGCCGAGCGCGCAGTGGAAGAGCCGCCGGCGGAAGTTGAAGTGGCGGCGGAAGTGACAGCGCCTGAACCTGAAGTCAGCGCCCCAGTTGCTTCAACTGTGGCCCCGGTCAGCGAAGCTCCATTAGCTCCGGCTCCGGAAGTCCAGGAAACTGCCAAACAACCAGTCACTTCGAAGCTGGTCCGCAAGCTGAAGCCCGCCACGCGAGCGGCTGCGCCTGAGATCGCAGAAACTCAGCCTGCTTCCGAAACCGAAATCGAAGCCGAAACCGAAATCGAAATTGCGGAGACAAATGGTAGCGCCCCCGTTGCGGCCGCTGAGCCTGATTCAGGACTGGCCCCGGCTGGAACTGCCACTCCGCCTTCGCGTCAGATCAGAGTCCTGCGTCCAACTATGGCGGCACTCAACGCCGGTATTCGCCCAGGCGAGCGCGCGCCCACGCCGGAGCCCCCGCCAACAATAACTCCGCGAGAACGGGCTGAGCGCGGTCGAGTCCGCGAACGCACCCCGTTGGCGCGGACTGAAAGATTGGGCACTCCGGGCGAAACTGCCACGCCGCAGACCACATATATTCCGCCTCCTGATGCGGGCCGGCGCCGCTCGCGTCGTACCCCGACGCGCGGCGGCCGCAAAGCCGACGGCAAGGGCGGACGCTTCGACAAGGGCGATTTTGTGCCGCCGCCAAAAGCTCTGTCACTGGAAGATCGGATCGCGGGTCGACTGGAGCCCGGAGCGATCGGTGAACTAAAGACCGCGCGCTTGATTGAAGGATCGACTGTCAAGGAATTTGCGGAGAAGCTCGGCATTAAGCCAAAAGACGTAGTGACACTTCTGCTTCAGCGCGGGGTGTTCGCCACGATCAATCAACCGCTAAACGACGATGTGGCCATCGAACTCGGCCAACGCTTCGGATACGAAGTGACTTTCGTGCCCTTTGAAGAGATGGTGGCGGAAGAAGAGTTTGAAGATCTGATTGCCACCGATGCTGACGACGTTGAGCTGCCGCGAGCGCCGGTGGTTACGGTCATGGGTCACGTCGATCACGGTAAGACTTCATTGCTCGACGCGATTCGAGCCACCGAAGTAGCCGCCGGAGAAGCCGGCGGCATTACGCAGCACATTGGCGCTTACAGTGTCCAGGTGCCGAGTCCGGATCATCCGGGTGAAACTCGCCGCGTGGTGTTCCTCGACACACCCGGCCACGAAGCGTTTACGCTCATGCGTGCGCGCGGGGCTAAAGCCACTGACGTAGTGGTGCTGGTAGTGGCCGCCGACGACGGCGTCATGCCGCAAACCATCGAGGCAATCGAACACTCCCGCGCCGCCGGCGTTCCGATCGTAGTCGCGATTAACAAGATAGATAAACCCGATGCCAACCCGGACCGGGTCCGCCAGGAGCTTTCGCAGCACGGACTTTCGCCGGTTGAATGGGGTGGCGAGACTGAAATGGTTCAAGTCTCAGCGAAGAAACGCGAGAACCTTGAAACTCTGTTGGAAACCATCCTGCTTACCTCTGACATTTTGAACCTGCGTGCCAGCGCAACGAGACTCGCTGCCGGCGTGGTCCTTGAGGCAAAACTGGATCGAGGTCGCGGTGCGGTGGCGACAGTTCTGGTCCAACAGGGCACGCTGCACGTCCACGAACCGTTTATCGTCGGCCAAATCTTTGGACGCGTGCGCGCGATGTTCAACGACAAGGGCGAAGCGATCACGGAGGCGGCTCCAGCCACTCCGGTCGAAGTGCTCGGGTTGCAAGGCGTGCCGCAGGCGGGTGAAAGCTTTCAGGTGGTTGCTGATATCGCTCGCGCCCAGCAGATTTCCGGTCATCGTGCGATGTTGAATCGGCAGGCTACCCTGCTCCAGTCAACCAAGCGTGGTATTGAGGCCCTGGGAGAAAGTGAAGTTAAAGAACTGCTGGTGGTTATCAAAGCCGACGTTCAGGGTTCAGTCGAAGTGTTGAAGTCCACTTTGCAGAAGCTGTCGACAGATCGGGTGAAGGTGAAAGTCATCCGCTCCGGGGTGGGCGCCATTACGGAATCTGACGTGCTGCTGGCATCAGCCACGCAGGCAGGTTCAGCAATCTCGGCAGTGGTTGTGATTGGATTCAACGTCCGACCCGGTTCGCGCGCCACTGACCTGGCGAAACAGGAGGCAGTCGACATTCGCCTGCATTCGATTATTTACAAGGTCGAGGAAGAGATTCGCGCGGCCATGATCGGGATGCTGGAAGCAATCGAGAAGGAAAAGATTCTCGGCAAAGCGGACGTGCGCGAAGTCTTCCGAGTTCCCAAAGCCGGTGTGGTGGGTGGATCGATGGTTGTCGATGGCGTCATTCGTCGCACCGCTCGCGCGCGGCTGATTCGCGACGGCGTGGTGAGCTGGGAAGGTAACATCACTTCCCTGCGCCGGTTTAAGGACGACGTCGGTGAAGTGCGGGAAGGTTTTGAGTGCGGCATCGGCCTCGAGAATTTTAACGACCTGAAGGTCGGCGATCAAATTGAGGCTTACATAGTTGAGAAAGTAGCCGCCACCGAGCTTTAGAAAGGATGAAGGAAGACGGCGACAGGATGAGTTGGTTATATCCTTTATCTCGCCGCCGTCATCCCTTCCCAGATGCGTCGTCCTGAAAGAGTTGCAGACATTCTTCGCGAGGAGATTTCGCAAATCGTCGGATACGAACTTGAGGATCCGCGGCTGACGATGGTAACCGTGACCGACGTTCGCATGTCAGAGAATCTGCGGGACGCCAACGTTTTCGTCACTGTCGCCGGAAATGAAGAAGAACACCGGCTGGCGCTGGCGGCTTTGCGTAAGGCAGCTCCTTACGTTCGCAAACAACTGGGCCTGTCTCTTAATCTCCCCCGCACCCCCGAAATTCATTTCCTGAGGGACAGCGTCGAACAGAAAGCGGAGCGGGTTGAACAGTTGCTGCGGCAAATTGAACAAGAACGGAACGATGAAGGGGTAAGTGATGAGTGATGAATTCTGAATGATGAACCTGGGCCTCGATATGGTAGTTCATCGTTCATCATTCCACGCTCATCATTGTCCATTATGCTTAGTCAAGTTGTTGAGTTAATTGAAGAGAAGAGTAAGTTTGGAATCACCGCCCACCTTCGACCCGATGGCGACAGTCTGGGTTCTTCTCTGGGTCTTTACTGGCTGCTACGAGCTCTAGACAAGGATGTTGAGGTCATCATGCGCGATCCGGTGCCTCACACTTATCGGAATTTGCCTGGCGCCAAAGATGTAAGAGTGACGGCTGCGGCCGATGATTCATACGATGGAGTATTCGTGATCGAGTGTTCCGACGTTGCTCGTCCGGGTTTGCTCAATCTCGAAAAGCAATTCGTGGTCAACATCGACCATCATGCGACTACCGAGCACTTCGGCAAGATCAACTGGATAGACTCCACCGCCGCTGCCTGTGGCGAGATGATTTACAACCTTGCCAAAGCCCTGGGTGTGCGCGTGACGAAGGAAATCGCTGAGTGCTGTTACACCGCACTGATCACCGATACCGGCTCGTTTCATTACTCAAATACCACCGAACGGACCTTCAAAGTAGCGTCGGAGCTTTTGCGCACCGGGGTGAAACCTGCCAAGACCGCCGAAGCTGTATTTGCCAGTTATCCCTGGAGCAGAATTCAGTTGATGGGCGCGGTGCTGTCCACAGCTCGGCGTGATGCGACCGGACACGTTGCCTTGCTCCGGCACAGTCTGGAGATGCAGCAAACGGCCGCCGCCTCCGACGAAGACGCTGACGGATTTGTTAACTACCCATTAACCGTCGGGGAGGTTGAGGCCGTGGCGATGTTGAAGGAGTGTGAGCCGGGCGTCTATCGCACGAGCCTGCGATCCAAGGGCGAAGTGAACGTGGCTAAGGTAGCCGAACTATTTGGCGGGGGCGGACATCGCAATGCTGCCGGATGCACCTTGCGCGGCACCTGGGAAGAAGCGGAAGAGAAAATCATCGGGCTGCTGCAACACGCGGTGGAACGCGCAAACGGATCCACCGAGACCCCAGATCAATAGTTTCGAGTGCCTGGTTCCGAGTTTCGAGTGGTGAACTTCGAACTCAAATTTTGAAACTTGAAACTGCCTCAATGACCTCCAAAGAGAAAAAATACAAATGGCGTCGTGAGGACTATCAGGAAAACACTCGCGGGCTATTGATGGTTCACACCGGGCATGGCAAGGGCAAGACTACCTGCGCCCTCGGTCTGATGATGCGCGCCGCCGGTCGTGGCTTGCAGTGTTGCATGGTGCAGTTTATGAAATCGCGCCACGATCGCTATGGCGAGCATGAGTCGGCGGAGAAGCTCGGGATCGAAGTGCACACGATGGGCGACGGGTTTACCTGGGACACCAAGAATCCGGAACAGGACCGCGCTACTTCGAGGGAAACCTGGAACCTCTGCGTGGAAAAGCTGCGGAGTGGCGACTACGACCTGCTGGTCTTCGACGAGTTGGTTTATGTCCTCAGTTACGATTTGCTCCCCGTCGAGGAGGTGCTTGAGGAGATACGCGCTGCTCGCGCCAGCCAGCCCGCGCTCCATATCGTCGTAACCGGCCGCGATGCGCCGCCCGCCCTCATCGCAGCAGCGGACCTGGTTACTGAAATGACTGAGATCAAGCACCCTTTTACCGCCGGTATCCGCGCCCAGCAGGGGATCGAGTTTTAATTGGTGGGGTATCCCGCCTTTTTTATGCTACGCTCTTCCCATCCCAAACACAGCTCAAAGACTATTATTGAGGATCAGTTAGCTCTCGATGCCCTGGTTTAGCAAGAAAAGTAAGCAAATTGAAACGGTGCCCATCGAGGAGCGTGTCGTCAAGACGGAGAATGTCTTCGTTAAATGTGACGGCTGCGAAGCCCATCTTTATAAACGCGAGCTCGAGGATTCGCATCAGGTTTGTTCGCACTGCGGGTATCATTTCCGGCTGGGGGCACGCGAGCGCCTGGCGATGATTTTCGATGAAGGTAAATTTGAGGAGCTCGACGCGGACGTCATCTCTATAGATCCGCTGGAGTTTACTGATACCAAGCCCTACCCGGACCGGCTTAAACAAGCCACCAAGAGTTCCGGCCTCCCGGAAGCAGTAATCAACGGACGCGGCAAAATCGGAAATCATGTAGTCTTTGCGGCCGCCATGGATATGTCTTTCATCGGTGGCTCAATGGGATCAGCGGTGGGTGAAAAGGTAACCCGGCTGATCGAGCGCGGGATAGACGAACATGGCGCAGTGGTGATCTTCGCCGCGTCTGGCGGCGCACGCATGCAGGAAGGCGCCCTCTCGTTAATGCAGATGGCCAAGATTGCGGCCGCGCTGGCAGAATTGGATGAAGCGCGTCTCCCGTTCGTTTCAGTTTTGACTGATCCAACCACGGGCGGCGTGACTGCGAGCTTCGCAACTCTGGGAGACATTATCATCGCTGAGCCGAAGGCGCTGATCGGTTTTGCCGGCCCACGCGTAATCGAACAAACAATCCGGCAAAAGTTGCCCAAAGACTTCCAAAGATCGGAATTTCTCCTCGAGCATGGAATGGTCGATGCGATCGTGGATCGGCGGGAGATGAAGGATTACCTCACTAAGTTACTTAATTTCATGATGAACCCCGAGATTTCAAACGAGTCAGAAATGGGCCGGGTGCGCTCGCGCGCGGCTTCCCGAAACTAACGCCCGCCGCTTTCAGTGCCCGATTACTGAGTCGCCAGGCAGCGCTTTGACTCTTAAAGTTCTGTAGAAATTACCGAGAGAGATCAAATAGAGCAATTGCGAATTTACCTCCATGCTTTGCGGTTTCGCGCCCAACGTGAAATGCTTAGTTCTTCATGAATTTCTCCGAGACAATCGCATACCTACTAAGTCTCGGGCATGAAACCGTTGCAATTAAACTTGGTCTGAGAAATACGGAAGTATTACTTGAGACCCTCGGTAACCCTCAGCAAAGTTTTCAATCAGTCCAAATCGCCGGGACAAACGGCAAGGGATCAACGGCGGTAATGCTGGAGTCAATTTGCCGCGCCGCCGGAATTGCCACCGGGCTCTACACCTCGCCTCACCTGATTTCGATCACCGAAAGAATTCAAATCAACGGCAGTCAAATTTCAGAAACCGAATTTGCGAAACACGCTACGACGGTGAGATCAACGGCTGAGCGGTTGCGAGATTTGCAGCAACTGGAAACGCTGCCGACTTTTTTTGAACAGGTGACGGCAACCGCGTTGCTGGCTTTCAAGGAGGCCGGCGTGAAGCTGGCAGTGCTCGAAACGGGCCTTGGTGGTCGGCTTGATGCCACCACGGTTGCGGGAGCTCAAGTGATCGCGATTACGCCTCTGGCCCTCGATCACCAGGAATATCTGGGTGACACCCTCGCCGAGATAGCGGCAGAAAAGGCGGCCATTATCCGGGAAGGCGTAGAAGCGATCATAGCGCCCCAGCTACCGGAAGCAATGGCGGTCATTATGCAAAGATGCCGCGAGGTTAAGGTTGCGCCGCGGGTCGCAGACATCACGGCCTCCACAGACTCAGTTTCGAACGATGGACGCGCTACGGTTACGTTTGAGACGAACGAAATGCGTCACCCTCGCATTAAGATCGGACTGCGTGGCCGCCATCAGATAACGAATGCGATGGTCGCAATTCGGCTGGCGGAGTCACTTCGAAAACTGGAAATTGATATTTCGAATGAAGCCATTTCGAAGGGTATCGAGAATGCTCGTCACGCCGGCAGGCTGGAGCTACTTCCGGGTCAGACGAAGATTCTGTTGGACGGAGCTCACAACCCAGCTGGCGCCAGGGCTCTTTTCGATTTTCTTAACGAGTTTGCAGACCGTCCACTTACTATTGTTTTCGGCGCGATGAACGACAAACGACTCGACGAGATTGCTGAAACCTTGTTTCCCGCTGCCGATTTATTGATTCTTACGCAACCATCTAATCCGAGATCGGCCGCTGTGCCGGATCTGTTCGAGTTAGCCAGGCATTTGATTTCGCCTGACCGGATAATCCGTTCTCCGTCAATCAAGGCGGCAATGGACCAGGCGCAAAACCTCACCGCCGTCTCCGGCACCATCTGTGTGACTGGCTCGCTCTATCTGGTTGGGGAAGTGATGGCGATATTGAGGGCAAAAGAAGTTCAAATTTAAATGCTTTAGGAATGGGCGCGTTTTCAGGAAACGCGCGAAGGAATAGTTATGACAGAACAACCCCAGCTAATCGAGAGCAAAGAAATTTTTCGCGGGCGCGTATTTGGAGTGAGCCTTGATACGATTCGGGAAGGCGACCAGACCTATGAGCGCGAAGTGGTCCATCACCCTGGTAGCGCCGTAATCATACCCGTCTTCGACGATGGCACCATCGCGTTGGTTCGGCAATACCGACATCCGGCAGCGCGCTACCTGCTGGAGGCGCCCGCGGGAACCTTGAACCCAGGTGAAGCCCCGGAGAAAGGAGCCGGGCGCGAATTGGAAGAAGAGTTGGGATATGTGGCCGGGCGACTGGAAAAGTTGACGGAGTTTTTTGTCTCACCCGGATTTTGCGAAGAGAAAATGTGGGTTTACCTGGCCACGGAGATGACAAAAACTCAGCAAAGACTTGAGGACGATGAGATTGTTGAAGTCGTCAGAGTTCCCTTCTCTGAGGCACTGAGCATGATTCCCACCGGAGAAATCGACGACGCTAAGACGATCATCGGTGTGATGCTGGCTGCGCCCAGAGTTGGTCCGGCAATGTTGGAAGCTGAGTACCCAGCCGTCTGAAAACCTTCGCCGCGTTTCCGAAACTCCGTTTGACCCGCTCAGAACAACTTCATACACTCGACCAATCGTGATAGTTCACAACGAAGCTCCCCAATTCCCGTCCGCCGACGCTGCGGCTGAAATTTACGTCCGCGAACCCGTTCAGCCTTCCGACCGTACGCGCGATCCTGATCCTGATCGCCCCGCATGGGGAATGATGACCGCTTTATTCGTCTGGTTCGCGAGTTTATTCCTGTCGTTCTTCATCCCGGTAATTTTTCTGGTTCCCTACGCTTCTTACCGTGGAATCAAGTCAGGTTCTTCAGACTATGGACCGGCACTGGTCGAGTTCGCAATGAGCGACAAGACTGCGGTCTTGATTCAAGTGCTTGCCTTGCTGCCAATCCACATCCTGACCTTGCTGCTGGTTTGGGCCGTGGTCACCCGTTTTGGCAAGCAGTCATTCTGGAAAGCCCTGGGCTGGGGCTGGGCCAGACATTTCGGACTATGGTCCAGCATCGGGTTGGGAGTTTTGCTTTTCTTTGTGGCCAGCGTTGTTGCCAAGTGGTTAGGCGCGGAAACACCGACGCAACTTGAACAAGTCATTAACAGTTCCTACGCAGCTCGGGTCGCCATTTCGTTTTTGGCGGTGTTTACCGCGCCGTTTGTCGAAGAATTTGTCTACCGAGGGGTTCTCTATTCGGCGCTGCGACAAGGAATGGCACGGTTCATCGGCGGGGTGCTGGGGCTCTTCGCCATAAGTCTCGACCCAAACTCAAAGGAACGCTTTGGAGTGGTGAGTGCGGTGATCCTGGTGCTCGCGCTGTTTACTGCAATCCATATCCCTCAATATTGGCCAAATCTCGGCGTCATCGCGGCAGTCGGCCTCCTCAGTGTCGCGCTGACCCTGATCCGCGCTTTTTCAGGAAAGTTGCTGCCTTGCATTGCAATTCACCTCGTTTTCAACGGAATACAAGCGATTATTTTGCTGGTCGAACCCTATGCCCGCAAATTTCTACCGACAACCACACCACCACCCGATCCAACCGCGACTATCATCCAGCTTATGGGCTTCATGAACTAAAAGATGGACTGCGAAGTAGCAGTAGTGGGAAGCGGGATTGGCGGCCTGACCGTGGCAGCTTTGCTGGCGCAGCGAGGTGTGCATGTTTGTCTGTTCGAACGCGAGTCGAGCGTGGGCGGATGCGCGGCTAACTTCGAAAAGTTTGGCCACACTTTTGAGCAGGGATACGGGTTGTATTCATCATGGCAACCGGGTGAAATTCATGATCGTGTTTTTTCGGAGTTGCCAATCTCGGCCCCGGAGACGCGCATTTTGGATCCGGGACTCGTGGTGCGCCTGCCGGACCATTCAGATGTTGAACTCAGCTCCAACTTCCTCCGCTTCGAGGAGAATCTCAGGCAGGCTTTTCCGGAATGTGCGGCCGCAGCGATCGAATTCTATCGACAACTGATCCCGGCAGGCGTTGCTTTACGCCACGCGCTGCAAAAATCGCCCGGTCTCCTTCAAGCGTATCACTCGGATCCCGCCAGCAGTGACCGCAGCCAGGAAACTTCCTCCTTTTTCAGAGACTTTCCGCACGTCATCTCGGAACAGTTAAATGGCGTCTCTAGTCGGTTCCGAAGTTTCATTGACGTTCAGTTACAAGCACAGCTTAATTCCACCAGCCGTTTAGTTGCTTATCCTCACGCCGTGATGGCTCTCACAGCCCCGCTCAACGGTATGTCTGCAATCCATGGCGGATCGGGAGCCCTGGCAAATCGGCTCGCCGATTCCATAATGAAAAGCGGTGGGCAAATTCGTCTGAATACTCCGGTGTTGAGAATGTCCTACGACTCCGCCGGTAAGGCGCGCGGACTTGATTTGCTCAGCGGTGAAACCGTCGCGGCCTCGCGCGCTATCGTCAGCAATCTCACAATCTGGGATACCTATGGAAAACTGATTGGCCTTAATCGTTCGCCGCTCGCCATTCGGCACCAACTAAAGTCGGTACAGGGCTGGGGTGCTTACCTGCTCTATCTTTCTCTGGACGACGAAGCTGCCGGAAACCTGAGGACCAGTCACCTGCTCAACTTAACTGCGTGGCCCGACGATAATCCATATGACCCGGAAGCAAATCAATTAATGTTTTCGGCCGCTCCTCACTGGGACTCACGGGCGCCTGCGGGAAAACGTGCCGTCACTGTGCACACATTCACCGTCGCCGACGACTGGTTTACCTTCCACACAGATGAAACTGAACTTGAAGTCAGAGATCAAGAGATGCTTGAACAAAGCTGGCAGCGACTACACGCGGCGATGCCGGAACTGGGAAGCTCCATTGAGGTCATTGACACCGCCACGCCCCGAACCTTCTACGAACTGACCCGCCGGAGACTGGGAATGGTCGGAAGCCCGGCGGCTGCGTCAGCCAGCCGCTCAGAGTTATCATCGAGCTATCTCACCTGCTTCCCAAATACTTTCCTGATTAGCGACACCATAACCCCCGGCGGCCTGGCCGGACTAACGCAAACTGCTTTAGCTCTTGCGAACCACTTAACAAACGAATAACTGTTGGGTGTTAACCAATAAAATACCTGGACAAAGTGTATTGTCTGGTGTATACAGTCAACAGACAATATGTATATAACAATCGATGAAAGAGACCGGAGGCCGCTTTACCGGCAGGTTGCGGACGAAATAAAGGGCCTTATTGCTGGAGGAGAACTTCAGGAAGGTTCGTCATTGCCGCCCGTGCGTCAGGTGGCCGCAGATTTGGGAGTCAATCTAAACACGGTTGCGGCTTCTTATCGGGTCTTGCAGGCTGAAGGCTTCATCAAGATCAAGCATGGGTCGGGCGCCAAAGTGTCCTCGCGGCCGACCGCCCAAAAAGCCGACGAGCAGGTGCAGATTCAACTCCGGGCCGCTATCACGGATCTTGTGCTGTCGGGACTTACTCGGGCTCAGGTCAACGCCCGAGTTAACGAGATAATCGACGGGCTGGTGAGGGAGCCGTGAAAACTGGACTAAGGATTGGGTAGACGATCATTCAAACGCTCTACTCTGCTCTCGATTCGCATTGGCACATCAGGTGGTCGATAAGTCGGTGTTGAAGCCGGCGAACCCGTCGCCGGCCCTGATCCGGGATTTGAACTGTTGCCCACTGCCGGATAACCACGCTGCCCACAACAATAACTTCCCCCGTAATAACTACCGTAAAACGCGCTTGAGTATGAGCCGCCGTAGGGAGAGCCCCATCCGGGGTAAAACGGCATAAACGTATGGCAGCGGGCACCCGGATCGTAGACCCACATCCCGCCAAAACGCAGGCGCGCCGGCCATGAACGGGAATACTCAGCTAACAACATGCTGACGTCGCGGCTCTTGATCCTGCGGTTCGCCTGGGCCACGGTGTCCGCTCGTTCTTTGCTCCACTCCTCAAACGTGTCGATCTTCCGAAGGTCAAGTTTGTTGAGTTTAGCAATGGAAAAGGTTTGACCAGCACTGAATACGACTTTGTTTCCACCCTTGATTCTCGTCTGGGTCCCTTCGAGCACGACCCGACCTTTTCGAACAATCAATTCAGTTGTATCGTCAGGCACAACGTTTACCCGGTAGAGGCCACGCCGAACGATCGCCATCCGCGTGTGCGGCGTCACGATGTTGATTAGCAATGCCGCATCGTCAGCACCCGTCACCTCCATGATCGCAGTACCGCGAATGAGTCGTAATTCCAGATTCTCGAGCGAATTATTCGACAACTCAAACTCCGAGTTCTCGGCCAGCCGCATATAGGAACCAGGATTAAGGAGCACTTCGACTCGCCCGTCGTGACCTGTTTTAACTACATCACCTCGTTCCAGGTTTTCGGTAATCATGAGTTGATGGCCCTCGTCATTGCGGCGCCCGCGCACAGTCGCTCGCCCCGTCACCGCATTCACACCGCCCGCGCGCGCCGAGATCAGAAACTTTTCGCGATTCTGCGCTGTGGTCGATGAAGGAAGGATCGAAAGCAAGGCGGCGACAAACAACATAGGCATCAACGCCAGGTCTGCTTTTCTCATGAAATTTTCCTTTGGTTAGATCCGTCGGGCTAACTATCTGGGGAAACTCGATTATAGACCTACCGAAGACATTTACAAGTATTTCAGACTTTGGCGCGCTTTTGTCAGCTTCGACTTAGTTTGCGTAGTAACCGCGTTTCCCTCGTGCCAGGGCTGCGGGCCGATTAACTGTTACCTTGATTGCTCGCCATTTCCCGTCCCGGGCCTTGTCTGAAGGCCGATAGGCGAGGCTATAAACGGTCCCCAGATCAGCCACCACGCGCTCATAAGCGCCCGCCAGGTCTTCGAGGCGCTGCACTTCGTAGAACAAACCGCCACCGACACTAGCCAGCTCCTGCATTTGATCGTAGGCATCATCAAAGGCCTCGGGCTGAGTGTCTCGCTCGTGCAACGCCACGTATCGAGTGTTTAGCCAGAGCGTGTAAAGGACGCCATCAAACTCCTGGACTCGACTTAGCAGATCCTGGTAAGGAAGCCGGGAGCCATCACCCTGCACGCCCTCGATGCTGCCGTCGAGTCCGTCGCTCATCAACACGATTGCCGTGCGTCGCTTATTCTGGCTTTCGCGCAGCAGCAAGGTCGCAGCGAAGTCAGTCGCATCGTAAAGCTTCGTGTCGCCGGCAGCAGCCGTGTCAATTGCGCTAATCCGTTCACGCAGGACTTGCCGGTCAAGCGTAGGCGGGGAAACCACCGTTGGCTTGCCGGCAAAGGAAACAACGCCCACGCGATCAAAGGGTCGGGCGGCATTCACAAAACGCAGGGCCGCAGCGCGAATGAGTGCAACCTTTTCGCGGGTTGAACCTGAAAGATCAATTAACAGAAGGAGATCGAAGGGAGCAGCGGAGGATTCGAACTGAAGGATCTGCTGCTCAGCGCCATTTTCAAAAAGCTTGAAATCTGAACGGCCGAGTCCCATCAACCCGCGATTTGTGTTTCGATCAATCACGCTCATATTGAGGGTTACGAGTTGCGAATCAACCCGCACGACGTCCCCCTCATCGATTTCCTGTGTGTCTGATAGTGGCGCGGGAATTCCCGCTGCTCTGGTTGGAGCAACCAGCGACGGAGCGTCATCTCGATCCTCGCGAATCCTGGCCGCTGATGACGGGTCGGGCTTCAGTTAGGGTGATGTTTCCGCTCTGCGTATCAATCGCCAACTTCTGTGCGCCGGTGCCAATCCGTGACTGCAACGCATTACTGCCGCTAGTCAGCAGTTGCGCGAGGGTGGAGTTTATCGAGCCGCTGGTTGACTTTGCGCGGATGTCGACATTGATCGGGGCCGGCAACTCAACCCCAACACTCCCGCTCAAAGAAGTAAGCGTGGCTGACAATGGAAGTCCCTGCATGCTCACAGCGTGCTTGCCGGTAATCACGTCCAGATTCGACGCCATTGGGACTTTCACGGCCAATTCAATCTGGGCCGCTGGATCGCTCCGCCGACGAACAATTGTGATCGCCAGAAGACGAGGTTTATTTTCGATAACCACCGGAGAGCGAGCGAAGGACGCGGAGGGATCCACTATCGCGTAGACCGACACGAATTTCTCTTTCCAGACTTCTACCTTAATTTCACCAAATTGGTTCTCGATCCGGATTCGACCGTCAACGGGCGCGTCAATCTGAATGCCTTGGTAGACACTGCTGGCGGGGGTTTGAGCCAATAACGGGCCAAGCGCGGCAGGCAAAAGCGCCAAGGCCAACGACATACTCATCAACGAGCGCAATATCATAGGAGTATTGGAAGAAAGCGAAAACTGCGTCGGGGAGAGTGTATGAACTTACTGTCTGGGAAAGACTACGGCTATCTCTCGAGCATATCAAGCATTGAGATGTCACTTTCCCTGGGCTTGGGAACAGGCGCCGCCAGGTCACCCAGCCGCAACATCAGATTATTCGCATTTGACGCGTAGGGCATCGCGCCACTTTGGGTCAATACTCCTGCGCGCACCATCTTTTCAATCACGCCATCAAAAGTTTGCATGCCTTCCTGATCGCCCTGTTCCATGGCATCAATCAGCGACTTCCCATCCGACTCACCCTTTTCGATGTAGTCGCGCGTGCGCATGGTCGATTTGAGTATCTCAACCGCGGCAACTCTACCGATTCCATCCGGCCGCGGTATCAAACGCTGAGAAATGATGTAACGAAAAGACTGCGCGATCCGCGTGCGAATGGCGCGCTCTTCATTCTTCGGGAATACACCGATGATCCGGTCTACGGTCTTCGAGGCATCAATTGTATGAAGAGTGGACAAAACCAGATGACCGGTTTCGGCGGCCTCCAAGGCCACCTCAATTGTTTCCCGGTCACGCATTTCCCCGACCAGGATCACTTTAGGCGCTTGTCGCAAGGCGGCACGGAGAGCGATTGCAAAGTTTGGAGTATCGGAATGCAGCTCACGCTGATGCACCGTGGAACTCTTGTGTGTGTGCAGAAACTCGATTGGATCTTCAATCGTGACGATGTGGTAAGCCTTGGTCTCGTTAATCAAATCGATGATTGCGGCCAGGGTCGAACTCTTGCCGCTTCCGGTTGGGCCAGTTACCAGCACCATCCCATTCTTGATGTCCACAATCTCTTTTAACTGCGGCGGCAAGGCGAAGTCTGCGAAGCTGGGAGGATTGGTGGGAATTACCCGCATCACGATCGCGTAAGTGCCGCGCTGCTTAAAAATATTGACGCGGAACCGGGCTTCCCCGGGGACGCTGAACGAAAGATCTGCGGAACCTGTCTTCTCGATGCTGTCGGCAGCGGTTTCGTGGTTACCAATGATCAACTTGGCGATACTCACGGTGTGAGTAGGGAGCAATTTTTCAAGACCGGGAAATTTCACTCCCTCGAGTTTGCCTGCCAGCTCGATCTGAGGCGGACGTCCGGGCGAGAACAGCAAGTCGCTGACTCTGTCCGAGGCTCTCAACATTTGCCGCAGCAAGGCGAGAAAATTCAAAGGAGGAGGGGTGGTTTGGGGTTCCAAAACGTTCTCGTTGCTCATTGATTAGTTAAACTTTCCTTCGGTTGTGGCGTGATGATTTTGACACTTTCAACAGCAAAAGATTATTTCAGTCAAACGAACGCGATCGGTTCGCCGTACATCAAAGCACCGGTCGCAAATCAGCCAGGACCAGTTATTAGGGAGGCGCGAAACGAAATGGCAACTTTCAGGGATCCTATTAGCTGCTTCGCTCCATTTGAAGTGCTGGAGCGCTTGCTCGAAATTCGCGCTGAAGCCGGCTTTTCGCCTGCTGTCTATTTGCTTTCGCCCGACGATCTCGCCGACTACCTGGATGCGTTTGGCTTCGACGTTTACGCGCTTTCCGAACCGGAGGCCGGATTTCACTTCGGAAACTATCACGCGCCATTGGCTCCAGGTGGAGATCTCGCTCACAGCTCGCTGACTGCCCATTAACTGAAGTTGATTCACAAGGCCTTGATGATAAAGAAAGTGACGTCGTCTGTGGCGCCGGCCCCCTCGGTCCAGGCAATTACTTCCTGGTGAATCTGGCTAATCATCTCCCTCGCGGGAAGTTTCCGATGCGCAGCTGCAGCCCGCGCCAGCCTTTGCCTGCCAAATTCTTCGCCGTTGAGATTTTGAGCTTCCGTGACTCCATCTGTGTAAAGCACCAGAATGTCTCCGGGCTCCGTGGTCAGGTAGTATTCGTGATAACGAGTGTCCCGAAACATCCCGAGCGGGAAACTGCCGCGATGCAAAAACTGTGATTTTCCGTCCTTATCCAACAAGAGCGGCGGATTGTGACCGGCGTTAGTGTACGCAAGGGTCCGATTGGTGACGTCAAGAATCCCGTAAAAGGCGGTAACAAACTGATTTCGCTCGATCGACTCCCAAAGCAGATAGTTCACCTTCACCATCGAGATGTGCGGCGAGTAGCCGATATGAGTTGCCGCCCGCAAACTGGCTCGCAGAAACGCCATCAGTAACGCAGCTGGAACACCCTTGCCGGAGACGTCGGCTACCACCAACCCGATTTGATCTTCGTAGATCTGCACCCAGTCGTAATAGTCACCAGAAACCTCTTCAGTGGGGAAGTTGTAAGCGCTGATGTCGTAGCCGTTCAGCTGCGGGTCTTTCGCGGGGAGCAATTCGAGTTGAACCTGACGCGCCACTTCCAGTTGACCTTCAAGACGCTTCTTCTCGATCAACTGTTCATGCAGCATTACCTTCTCGATGATGATCGCCACTTGCGACGCGAGCAGCATCAGGACTTGCAAGTCGTCATCAGAATACGCGTTTAGTTGATCGCTCTCGAGATCGAAGACGCCGATCACTTCGGTATTGGAAATGATCGGAGCGACCATTTCTGATCGGGTTTCTTTGCGAGCATTGATATACATTGCTTCGCGTCGGACGTCTGGTGAACTGATCGGCTCGGCCGTGAGCGCCACGTGTCCAATCAGCCCTTCGCCGAGTTTCAAATGAAGATTGGACAGTTCGTCGATGTCATAACCACGAATCGCTTCTGCCTGAAAAACGCACGGCTCTTCACCTTTGGTTACGCTCTCATCGCAATTGACTACGAAGATTCCGGCGGCATCGTAGGGAATGAGCGAATCGAGCGTGTCCATCACCAGGTTAAGGACCTCCTGGAGGTCGAGGGATCGGCTGATCTTCTTGGTGATGTCGAGCAGCATGCGCAGCTTGTCCGTAGTAGTTAATCCGGGCAAGGGCATCTCCCTGATATGGTCACTCATGAATTAGCTGCTCGATTGGGTGCAGAAATGAAAGAACCATTAAGTATAAGCGTTAAGGCCGAAAGCGCGAAGCAATAACCCAAACCGGTACTGGTGCATTTTAGAAAATAGAATTCTTCTGCGTAACTTTGCGTCTTATGCTTCGCGAACTTTGCGGTCCCGACTTAGTTTTACCGCAAAGGTCTCGCCCCTTGCCCGCTGCCTGCGCAGGAGTCATTTGGTAAGAAAATGGTTAGTGATGGCTTAACGCTGTCCGGGCGATGACGCCCACGGTTCGTGCCAGAGCCGATCTCAACGCCCCTACCTCGAATTCCACTGACCCACACCCCCACCGGATCAAGTCAATCAGACCACTTCCGGCGGGTGAGCGGAGCGGTACGCGTGCCAAAGTCGCGTCACCTTCATCCGATACTCGACTAGTTCTCTGCTAACCCGAAAGTGTTTGGCAATTTGTGCAGATGTCTCGCCCTTGAGCAGCGCTCGACGTAAGGATGAGTAGGGCACCAGCGCCGCGGCTCCGGTTCCGTAGGCGGCCTCCTCGTCAGCTTTACGATAGTCGCGCGCACTCGTGCGGCCATGCTCATCTTCAGTGACGACGTGCAGGCGATTCGCCCGATGACCCAGGAAAACGTGAGAGATTTCCTCCATCAAGGTGGCGTTGGTGCGAAGGCGCCCGTGGCTGGGATTAAGAATAACAATCTTGCGACCATCCGGGCAGCGTCCGCGAGGTGGCGCCGCCGGACCATGCTTCGGAACGCAGTTCCCGAGTAAGTGCTCCCTGGTCTTCGCACTAAGCCCGTGGATTTGCTCGAAGTCCAACACGAGCAAGTTTGCGAACGCAGCTAAGCGAAAAGGATCAAGGGGAGCATCAGCGCTGAACGCCGGCAAAGTTGCGGAAGCCAATCGCCCGCAACTCGAATTGCCGCCACTTATCACCCGGAGGTAACTCGTTTTGATTCATTCGCCAAATTATAACTTGGAATCAGCTTGTGGCCGGGTGAGTTAGCGCCGTTTCCGGGCGGCTTTTCCAGAATCGTTGCGACTAAACTGCGAGTAGGCAACGCGGAACAACTCAGACAAGGCATCCGCGGTTTCACGAGTGAGATTACGGTCGGCGCGCAGGTGAGCTTCGACTATTTCCGGCGTTGACTCGCTGGGGAAGTAGACCACCGCCTTCGCGTTCGTCGCTGTCGGTTCGCCGGCCCGTCAAAATTCGTTCCAGAGGCATATCGAGCCAGGAGGTGAGCCGGGCGATGTTATCTGCATCGGGTTTTCCGGTGCCGTTTTCGATGCGGGACAAAGTAGAGGCAGAGACCTGAGTTTGGTCTGCCACGTCGCGCAGGCTCAATTCCAGCTCCTCGCGGCGACGTCGGATGGCCCGGCCCAGTTCCTCAGTATTGATTAATGATTTAGCGGCCCGGGTCATAATGTATTCACCTGGGCCACCATAACACAGCGAGGTTTTAGGCGCAAGACTTTGTTTTATAGTTGAAACGTATCATGAGCGGAAGAGTCAGGAGCTGCCGGCACAAGTTGCTTGACTACGGATGCCCGCGATACTGCGTGGCTGCTGAGGCTAGTTTGCGCGCCCGCGGGATGGCATCGATTGCCCGTTCTACCTGCGGATCATTTTGAATGAAGAACTGAACGCCCTTCGTGGTGCCGTGACCAGCCGTTATCAAGAAGTATCCCAATTCCACTTCGACGAATGAGCGATTGCGGTCCACCTCGGCGCTCAACGTTGACCACGAGGGATCGGTAGCCAGGAAGCGCTTGAAAGCCTGGTATACCGATGGACCAAACGGCGGGCCGGCAGCTTGAGTGCTTGCCGCCTCAAACAATGAGTGGTCCACTTTGAATCCTGCTTCGTTCGTAATACGTCCGTTCATTAGCTCGCGAGCGAAAAAGAACATCGGATTACGCAACCGCTGTTGGGTATTGGTTATCGTGCGTCGGGCTACCGCTTCGTCGGGAACGATGCCGCCGCCGCTATAAACAGCGCGGCCTCCGTCCGTCCTGGATTCTGAGCCCGTCGGCTTAACGGGTGTTTCCCTTCGTTCGAGAGTCTGCGAGCCGCCGCGAGTGTAGTAATCGTAGAACCCGCCATCGGAATAATCCCGTTGAATCAAGCGACCTGACGGCGTGTAGTATTTGGCCGAAGTCAAAGTTAAGCCGGTACCGTAATCCAGGGGGATGATGCTCTGTACGAGACCTTTGCCAAAGCTGGTTTGGCCAACGATCAATGCGCGGTCGTGATCCTGCATCGCCCCGGCAACAATCTCCGACGCTGAAGCCGAAAATTCATTGATCAAAATCACGAGCGGAGTTTTATCGGCAGACCTGTTTCGAGAATGGTAAACATTATCTCGCTGGGACGTTCGCCCCTTCTGGGTAAGAATCAATTGACCGTTTGGCAAGAAGACTTCCGCAACATGAATTGCCTGGTCCAGAAATCCTCCCGGGTTATTTCGCAAATCGAGGACCAGTGAGGTCGCACCCTGATTACGCAGGAGGGCGAGCGCTTCCTCCAGCTCATCGGTCGTGGTGTAGTTGAATCCGCGGGTCATGTCTACATAACCGACCCCCGGTTTGATCAGGTAAGCATCAGGTATTGATGGCTGCGACACGGCGTCTCGGACGAGTTCCAGAATTTCCACGCGTTTGTCGGATGCGCGCTCCAGCGTAATCTTTACCGCAGTCCCACGCGGCCCGCGGATCTTGTCGCGCACTTCCAGGGAAGTCTTCCCAGTCATTTTGGTACCGTCGACTGCCACTATTCGGTCGCCAAAGCGGAGTCCCGCGCGCGCTGCCGGCGAGCCTGCAAATGTAGCGGTGATAAAAGTGTCCGGATCCCTGCCTGAAAGATAATTTTGGATCGAGGCACCGATACCGAAGTATTGCGAGCGCTGGTCTGTCCGGAGCTCTTCATACTCGGCCTTGTCATAATAGTTCGAGTGAGGATCAAGGGAGCGGAGCATTCCGATGATCGACGACTTGAAAACTGCGTTGTAGTCCAGCTTCGCGCCCTCGACGTAGTTTTCCTGGATCACGCGGAGTGCTTCATCAAAATCTCGTTCAATCGGCGGGATCGAGCCGGAAGTTGCGCGCGGCACGCGCCTCCCGGAAGCATTCGCAGCCGTGTTCGGCTTACTTCCGGTGTTACTGCCCGTGGAGGACTGCGTTTGCGGTTTCTGTTGCGCAAAAACAATTGGCTGCATAGCCAGCGAAAGCGCCACGAGCGCGAGCAGTGACAGTGAGAATATCCTTTTCACAATTAAACCCCTGAATCTATAGTTGCGGGCAAACCTCCCGTCGCCAAAGCATGGGAGTCGAGAGTTGGTCCTGAACGCAATACTAACGAAAGCACACGGCGTCGAGCAAGGCCCTGTCTGTTTGCTTTCAACTCACTTAAGAAGTTCGATTTTCACTGCGCTGGCCGGGAAAGCGGCCTCGCTTGACGGCTCTTCCAGCGCGTCCGTAGAATGAACTTATCGAAACCACAAGCCGTACTTAACGCTGACGTACGAATGAGGCCAGCCGTAAGGAGTTTTATTATGACCAGTTCTTATCAGAACAGTTCCTTTCAAAAGGAAGAGCAAAAATCTGCCGAGACCGTTGATGACCTGATGATCAGAGACGACGAAGGCGAGGGCGATTCCGAGGACCGCACGCGGACTGCTTCGTCTGTAAGGGATATCGCTTCGCGAATTCCGGAATCGTTGAGCGCCATCGGGCGCGATATTAGTCGGACTATCGAGCGCGCCATGCACGCGAAGGACGACTATGTAGTTGCCGTCAAGGTCTCACCAGAAACTCAGGAAAAACTCGAGCAGCTGGTGCAGTCTGGAATTTTCCGGAGCCGGGCTGAAGCGGCCGGATTTCTGATTGAAGAAGGAATCAAAACGCAGTCGGCTTTATTCGATCGCGTGGAGCAGAAACTTGCCGAAATCGAGCGGTTGCGCGCGGAGCTGCGCGGCATGATTAATGAGAAGCCGGCTTAGCCTTTCTGGCCCCGGGTTCACTCTCTAAACGCTCCATTCGCAAATTATCCCGTCGTGGGAGAAACTCACTTAACCGGAATGTTAAGTTGAATCGAGAACAACGTGTCTGAAAGATTCCAACTCCCACCCACCGCAATCAAACAATTTAATCTCCAGAATGGCCTGCGGGTCATTCTGTGTGAAGACCACGTTGTCCCGGTGGTTTCGGTCGCGCTTTACTACGATGTAGGGTCGCGCAACGAAAAAACGGGACGCACGGGATTTGCGCATCTCTTTGAGCACATGATGTTTCAAGGCTCGGAGAACGTCCCCAAAGCCGCCCATTTTCAATACATCTTCAACGCCGGCGGGACGATGAACGGCACCACCTCCACCGAGCGGACTAACTACTTTGAAACCCTGCCGGCAAGTCACCTTCCATTGGCGCTCTGGCTGGAAAGCGATCGCATGCGCTCGTTAAAGGTCACTCAGGAAAATCTCGACAATCAACGCAGCGCTGTCCAGGAAGAGAAACGGCTGCGCTACGACAATCAGCCTTATGTGAATGCCTTTCTGCGGATTAACGAGTTGATTTTCAAGAATCCGGCCAACGCTCACTCGACGATTGGCTCGATGGAAGATCTTGATGCGGCAACGATCGAAGATGTGCAGCAATTTTTCCGCATTTACTACGCGCCCAATAACGCGGTTCTCACCATCGCCGGCGACTTCGATGAGGAAGAAGCGACCGCACTCGTTAAGCATTACTTCGAAGATATCCCCAGCCAGCCGCCTCCTCCATCGGTGGACGTAAGTGAGCCCGAAGATGTGGCCCAAAGCCAGGAGATTTTCTACGACAAACTAGCTCCGGCGCCGGCTTTTGTTCTGGGTTGGAAGATCCCGCCCCGCCGAACGCCGGATTATTACGCGCTCTCACTTGCGGCTGATCTCATTTTTGAAGGCGATAGTTCTCGCCTCTACCAAAAGCTGGTCAAAGGCGATGAGTCAGTGGTCTCGATTCAAGGTGGAATCGATGAACGACGTGGTCCCTCAGCCTGGTACATTTTCGCGTTACCAAAACCCGGCGAGGAAGTCTCAGCGATTCGACAGCAGATAGTAGATGAGATCCGGGCGCTGGGAACGTCGGGCCCCACGGCAGCCGAGATGGAGAAACTTCGTAACTCACTCTGTAACGACACGGTTCGTGGACGGCAATCGACCATGTACCGCGCACAAAGGCTTTCCGAGTACGCGCTCTACGACGGCGACCCCACACTCTTCGATTCAGAGCTGGATAAATATCTGGCGGTAACACCAGAGCAAATCCGCTCGGCAGTGCAACAATTTCTCGATGTTGAGAACCGGGTAGTTTTAGATATAGTTCCGCAAATGTCACCCGATGAAGCGGATTTAACAGACACGTCAGCCGCCGATGCTTCCGCTGAACCTGCTTCGCCGCAACCGCCGGGAGAACCAACTCAGCCGGCAGCGCCACCGCCACAAATTCCGGTTTCGGAAGGTGAGCACGACGCCGAACGTCCGGGCGCGGCGGTCAGTGGTCCCCTTTCGCATCCTCTGGAAACTCCGCAGCCCGCCAAAGCAAATTAAACTAGAGTCGGCCAGAACAATTTAGTCATGAATCAGGAACAAAACATTTTCCGCCAGCCTCCTCCTCCGCTCGCGCCAAGGCCTATCAAGGTTCCGGCCGCCACTGAAACCACTCTTGCGAATGGTTTGTCGCTGGTCGTGGTCGAAGATCAAAGGTTGCCGCTGGTTAGTTTTCGTCTCGCCTTGCGGACTGGTGATGCTCACGATCCGAAAGAGCTGCCTGGATTGATGGATATGATGACCGGGTTGCTGACAGAAGGCACCGAGTCTAGAAGCAGCCGGGAAATCGCCGACGAAGTTGCCAGGTTAGGTGCGGCGTTGCAGGCCGGCGCCAATTCTGATTACACCACCATCGCGGCTTCATCCCTTGCTACTTTCAGCGACAATATTTTGGAGCTGATGGCTGACGTAGTTCTTAGACCTTCATTTCCTGAAAATGAAGTAGATCTGACGCGCCAGAACACCAAGGAAAGTCTTAAACAACAGCGCGCCCAGCCCTCGTTTCTGGCCAGTGAGATGGTGGCTCGGATCATGTTTGGTGAACATCCGTATCACGTCACCTCGCCAACTCCCGAGGCTGTAGACGCGACGACTCGCAATCGGTTGATTAAATTTCACCGTTCAACCTTCATTGCCAACAACGCGGTGATGGTGGTGGTAGGCGACGTCAAATACGATAACGTTGTCGAACGGGTGGAAAAGCTGTTTGGGAATTGGGGTCAGGGTGAAGCGTTGGGTGACAACTTTCCTCCGCCCCCAACGCGAAACTCGCGGCGGGCATACCTGGTGGACCGCCCCGGCTCAGCTCAGGCAAATATCGTGATAGCCAATCCGGGAATCAAGCGCACCAGCCCTGATTACTTTCCCATGCTCCTGATGCATACGGTGCTCGGCGCAAATGCCTCGTCGCGTCTGTTCATGAATCTGCGCGAAGACAAGGGGTACACATACGGAGCTTACTCGAGCCTCGACGCTCGCCGTACAGCCGGTACTTTTCGTGCGACCGCCGAAGTAAGGACTCCGGTAACCGGCGATTCCCTGAAAGAGTTTTTCTACGAGCTGGATAAGATCCGCAGCGAACCTGTTTCCGAAAAAGAAATATCGGATGCCAAGTCGTATCTGACCGGCGTGTATCCGATTCGGCTGGAGACGCAGGAAGGGTTGATCGATCAACTCGTGCAGATCAAGATGTTTGATTTGCCAGACAATTATCTCGAACTCTATCGCGACCAAATTCAAGCAGTCACGCTTGAAGAAATTCAGGATGTTGCGCGGAGGTATGTGAAGCCTGAGCAAGCGGCGATCGTCATCGTGGGCGATGGCGCCCAACTTGAGGAACAATTGAAGCCCTACGCCAACGAGGTTGAATTTTACAGCACTGCGGGGAAGAAAAAAGCCAAGCCCTCGACGTCGGCCGCCTATTCACCTGAAGCGGCGAAAGCGCTGGCAGGCAATTGGTCGGTAAGTATTGATACTCCGCTTGGTCAGGCAATTCCCGCTACTTTGATACTGGTTAACGGCCCTAACGGCGTCACCGGAAAAGTAGAATCTGAAATGGGCAACGGCGAGATTGTTTCGACCACGTTGGACGGAGAATCTTTCACCGGGATTATTTCATTTGATATTGCGGGTCACACGATGGAAGCCCAAATCGCGGGTGAATTAAGGGGCAATCAAATGGAAGGCAACATCACTTTAAGCGATACACCGCCTTTGCCCTTCACCGGCACGAGAACGGAAGACGCAACCTAATCCAGGTGCCAATAAGACAAAAAACCGCCCGGCATGACTCAAATCTGCCGGGCGTAATCATAGGAGGAACTGAATGTATTGGTGGTCGCTATATCCTTCGACAATCCAAATACACTCGGCACCTTGGATGTCTATGGCTGGTCACGTCGTTGCTCGCAACGTGAACATGCATTCTGCCCGTTCGCTTAGGAGACAATTGATAAACCAACGCCAATAACTATCTGTTCTATCTTCATTGCTGATATCGCAACAACATTCCATCTCCGCCCACGGCCCATCCGATCTTTTTCACAAAAATCAAACCATATAAATGCTCTTTGGTGCCTGACTCCTGCTCCAACCAGGTTGCGCCGCCATCATCGGTGCGCAGGATAGTGCCTGAGCGCCCCACTGCCCAACCCTCTTTGTCGTTGACAAACTGAACGTTCAAAAGCGTCGAACGCTTCTGCACCTCGACTTGCGTCCAAGTCAATCCACCGTCCGCAGTCCGCAAGATCGTTCCTCGATCGCCCACCGCCAAACCCTTCTTTTCACTGCGGAAATCAACGTGGTAAATCGTCCCCGTGAGCTTCGATTCCTGTCTCGTCCAGGTTATTCCGGCATCAACGGTGGCGAGGATCGTTCCCCCGGTTCCAACTATCCAGCCGCGTTTATCGTTGTCGAAATCGATATGAATCAATTCCAGCCGGCTCGGTGCTCGTTGTCGCAGCCACGTCTCGCCACCGTTTTCCGTGAAAAGCAATATACTGTCAACAACGACGTCTTTTTTACTGACCGAACCCACCACCCAGCCTTTCTTCTTGCTGGAAAAACGAACGCTATAAAGTTCCACCTCTGCTCCGTCGAATTCTCGAGGCAGAAAGCGCCGAACTTCGGTCCAACGCGCGCCGTTATCGCGCGTAGCGAAGATGGTGTCGCCGGCCAGCAAAAACCCCGCCTCTTTGTCGCGAAAGTAAATGTCATTGATGCCGCCGGTGGTTTCAACTAACTGCCTAACCCACGAGCGCCCACCGTCTTCGGTGCGACTCAGGAAACCCTTGTCGCCTCCAATCCACCCACGCTTTTCGTCAAGAAAAAAGACTGCCGTTAAATCGAGTCCCTCTGTCCCCACCTTGGTAGCAATCCAACCCTGCTGTGCAATGCACGGCAGGCCAACTGCCAGCAGCAGGAGAGCAGAGACGAGCAGTTGGTTTACTCTTCTATTATGGCGAAAGTTCATCATCGTTGACCTGAAGTGACGGGATTCGGTTGTCGAAACTTTTTGACGTTGTACCTTAAATCGGGGATCGGAACAAGATTAAGGGCCAGGCGTTTCGATGTCGAACCGCCGTGACCCTCAACTTCACTCCTCACCCTAAGGACTCAACCTCACTCTAAGGCGTCGCCGAAGTAATTCGGTAGACTTTACCCTCAAAAACGACGATTACCTTTTCGCCCAACGATAGGAACCTGGCCAGTTCTGGTTTCTGTTTCAAAAGCACGAAATACTCGTCGCTCCCGAATTTCACAGACGTTTCCGGCAGTATTGGCGCCAACTTTGAATTCGGAATCTGTCCAAACCTCGTTGCGCAAGTAAAAGGTCTTGCCGCCCACGGTCCGCATCACCGACCCGTCCATGTCCGCCGACTCAACACGTGTTACTTCCTGCTGCTGCCGAGCCCTCTTGCTCTGCTGCACGGCGGCCATTCCAGTGCTTGCACGCGCGTCGGCAGCTTTCGGCGCCGGAGAGACCTGCATATTTCCGCCACCTGGCGCGCGGCTGAAGCTCGGCAGGCTCGTGATTCTTTGGGTTGTGGTATTCAAATTGGCATTTTGCTCCAGCGCCAGATACGACGTATATGGCGTCACAATCCCATAGCGCGTCCCCAGGTCGACCACCTCATCGCGGAGTTCCTTCTGTTCACCGTGGGAACGAATTTGCTCCATCAGCCAACCAACGCGGCGAGTGGCCCACAGACGCGGCAAGAAGTCGTTCGACTCAGACCGCAATGGGAATCGCTGTTTGTCATAGAAGAAAGTCTTAAACGATGTGCCGCTTCTGCCGGTCAACTGGATTCGCACGGAATCCAAATCCGAAGTGTTGCTGTAGCGGCCAATCAGAATGAGTTGAGAACCTTTGAAAATGTCAGGGAGCGTGCGGGGATAAACTAAATCTAAGTTAACCCCGGCCATGTCCAACTGGAGTTCGGTGAGTGCCGGGTGATTTATTTTCGCGAAGAAGTTTGAAACTTTAACTTCCAAATCCTCCCTGGGCTCGACGTAATCCGCCACCCCTCCGTTTTCCGCCGCGAGCTTATCCAACAACTGAGTGTTAACGTCGTAGCCCACGCCGAAAGTGAAGATCCGCACTCCCGGAATCCTCGCAGCCCTGGCATTGTCGACAATTCGCGTCGCATTGGTTTCACCAACGGTGGGCAATCCGTCTGTCAGGAAGATGAGAAACTTCGGTCGATCCCCGACGGAAAACTGGCGTAGTGATGCAAGCAACGATTGATTGATATTCGTGCCGCCAACGGGTCGCAGCGATTGCGTAAAGGACTCACCGCGTTTGCGGCCTTCGTCGTCAGCCGGAATTAAACCCGTCTCCATCAGGCGCTCTTCACCGGCAAACGAGATGACGTTAAACCGATCCTGTGGCCGCAGGATTCGAATCCCATACAGCAATGCTGACCGGGCTTTCTCCATCTTGCCCGCTTCGGCCATCGATCCCGAAGTGTCCAAAACAAAAACGATATCTTTGGCGCTCAGCTCCTGATCCGACAAATCATCCTTTGGCGAAATCATCAGGAGGTAGTATCCGTCCTTGCCGGGTTCGCGATGCGTGAGCAGGGTCATGCCAAAGTCGTCGCGTGAGAGAGCGTAGAACAACTGAAAATCCGCAGGTTGCTTCCCGGCTTCAGTCTCAAAACTAATAGTCGAACGACGTTCGCCGCTTTGCTTAACGTCGATTGCGTGAGTCGGCGAATAAATATTTCGCACAGGATCAGTGGCGTTGAGTTCAATCCGCCCCGAGACGGTGCCGATTTGCGCAACATTCCTCCCCGTTCCTAATGGATAACGGTAGGCTACCGTGCCTGATTCAGCGCGCAGAATCTGTGTATAAGTAAGCTCCAGCTTCTTGTCAGAGTGGGGACCAATGGGGAAGATGCTGGCTTGAAAAAGATCTTTGCCGGCATATTCCAACAAGCCTGGATCGCGTTGACGCCTGACTATCTCGTCGTAAATCCGCCGTGCTTCTTCACGCGACCTAACCTCGCCTACGAGCCGCCGATCACCATCCCAAATCGCAAACTCGGTGATGGAAGCCTGTTCCGGGATGGGAAAGAAATAGGTCCCTTCCAGAGTTGCGTCAGTGTCATTCCGGAAGACCTGCTCGATATGGGTGGTAGCCACCTGGGACGAGATCTTCGTGTCGATTTTGATCGACTTAACCGGGAGCGCGCGGGGCAAGGTAATCGGGGGAATTGGTCGCGGCGGCCGGGGGCACCGATGACACGGTCCAGGCACGATCACACCCTGCGCCGATGCTCCGGGAACAAACACAAACGCCAGTAGGAAAAGGGCTGAGATATATGGAAGCAGTATGCGAAGTCTTGAAATTTTCATGGTCTCCTCACGTTAGGGCAGACGTTTCGTCCGTCAGAGGTTAGAACGCCCGATTCTCGGCGTCTTGCGAGATTCTGAAGAGTAAATTTAAAGAACCGGACAACAATCGGAGGGAGAACTTGAAAACATCGGGATTGCACCGATTTGCGGGTTTAAAAACTATTATGATTCATTTGCTTCGCCGCCACGCTGAGAGTGAGTTGCCCCCTCCGCCGCGTCGCAGTGCGACAATCTCGGCCATGATTGCCAGGGCAACTTCTTCCGGCGTGACTGCGCCGATATCCAAACCCACGGGAGCGCGCACAGCTTCGAGAACCTCATCCGGAGCACCGTCCGCCCGCAACCGCGCCAGCACAATATTGGTGCGACGTTTACTCCCGATAAGACCAATATAGTCAGGATGCAGATCGACCACGGCGCGCAGACACTCCTCATCTTCACTGTGCCCGCGCGTGACGATGGCGACCGCAACTCCTTTACCGTTACCCAGAGCCGATCGCACTGAGTCCCGCCAGCTAGTTGCGGCAACCAACTCTACGTCGGTGGCTGAAAACTGGTCGCCAGACAAAAACTCCACCCGGTCATCGATTAAGGTAGTTTGGTAGCCCAGAAGGGCCGCGATACGCGCGAGGGCAGCCCCTACGTGACCCGCTCCGCACACGACCAAACGCGGCTCGGGTTGCAGACGTTCAAACAAAATCTTCGCTTCTCCCAGCGACCCCAAAGCCGGCGCAAACTCCTTAACCCGACATACGCGCGTATCTTCTGCTGACTGGAGAAAACTGAGCGCCCTGGCTGAGACTGCCGTCTCAAAGGCGCCACCGTCGTCGATCCCGAGCGTTCCCGCGGTTGGTCCCGGGCCTTCGATCAAGAGCTTTTCGCCTTCATGGCCCATCCCCGCAGGCGTTTCAACTACAGTGACAAGGACGGCGACAGTACCTTCGCTAAGAATGCGGGCAATTTTTTTGGGAATCTCTGCGGAAGTTGCTCGGAGATGATCGCTGCTCTTTGAGGATTGCATTGCAGAAGACTTACTTGAAGGAGGCCGGCCGGGACAATCCGATTGCCGAGGCGGCCCGGCGAATTAACCACCATGGACCAACAATCAGATAAACAGGATTTCTAAAAAAGGCAGGTTGATTACCCTCAATGGCATGGCCCACAAATTGGAGAATCCATCCAACTATGAACAAACCCGCCGCCCCACGCCAGTGGAAAAAAAACAGCGGCAGCGACACTACGATCATCGGAATGCCGATGCTGTGCGTCAACTTATTCAGCGGGTGCTGATGCTTCGCTTTGTAGTTTTCGATGAAGGATTCAGACATCGTGAAAAGCAGTCAGCAGTATGGCTTTCGAGGTAACGATTATGACTACGCCGATTGATTGCTGTTTACTGGTTGTGGCCTAATGCTCTCCCACACATCCACAAAAATGTCCATCGTGCCGCCGCAAACCATTCCTTCTTCGCTGGCGGCTTCCGCAGTCAAAGAAAAATGGTGTAGAGCGGATTTTCCCGATCGCATGACTTCACGCGCTTCAGCCCAAACCTCCGCTTCGATGCACCCGCCACCGACAGTTCCAGCTGTCTTACCGTGCTCAAAAAACAACATCTTCGCGCCTCGTTGCTGCGGCGTGGAACCGCGCGTCTCGACCACCGTAGCTACGACCACCCGCTGGCCTTCCGCATTCGCTTCGTCAATCAAGCGATAGAGATCGCGCGCTGCAATGGTTCCCATCGTAGGTTTTTTCGGCCTTATTCAGGAGGTGTCGGATTCTCCGGGCGACGGCTCTCCGGAGTAGCAGGGGCAACCTGTTCCTGCATCTCGCGCGCCTCGAGCCGGCGGCGGAGTCGATCTACTTCGGCGTCGGCTGTAGAGATCGCCGCTTCGAGGCGTGTCCGGCTGGACTCCAACAACCTAACCTGGGCCTGCACCCGCGCCTTCTCACTTTCTAACTGACGCCGGCGCGTTTCGCGCACTTCTTCCGGACGCACAGTTCCAAAACCCGCAGCTGAGCGCTCAATAACTTCCGGCTTCAACCCGTACTCGATTTGCTCAAGCCTCGGTTGCAGGTCGGCAAGTTTGCTTTCCACGTCGAGGAGTTGCGCCCTCACGTTTTCAGCGCGTTGCTCCGCGCGCGTGAGCCGCTCCATGTCAAGATGAGACCGGTCGTTTTCCTGCATTTGATCGAGCTTCTCGTTAAGCTTGTTGACCTCGCTGGAGAGCGAATTAATTGTTCGTTGCATTCCTTGAGCGTCGGTAGTCTGCCCGCGCGTCTTAGCAGCGCTGGTGGTTTGCGGAATAGGATCACCATCGCTGGGAGCGTCGTCGACAGTGCTAATAATTCGTTCGCCGTCAGGCCCAATGCTCTCCGACCCTGCCGGCGCGATCTCCGGGTTTGTAATCACCGGACGAGGCGCGCTGCGCACCCTGCGCTTCCTGCGTCGCTGGGCATCAGCGTCTGTTACGCATAACCCAACCACGAAAACCACGGCAATCAGAAACGATATGTACCCTTGAAAACGCCAAATTCGACTTTGCATACAAACTCCTCAACAAAACTGGTGCGCGGGAAACATCTAACGATACGCCCGGTTAGCAGATGCATTCAAGCGGGAGCGGGGTGCCTTTCGATTTTAACGGCAGCCACGGCAGGTTGTTCCTCTATCTGGGCCGCGCACGCGCACTTCGCCCCAAACCTATTCAACCGTTACGACGGAGGAGGAGAAGGAGATGCAACCGCAACCATCGTCCACCTCCACTGTGACCGTGTATGTGCCCGGCCGGGCGCCGCCTAAATCCCAAACCGCCTCGGCGCCATCGCCGCCAATCCTGCCGCCGGTGGTGGAATACGTATAGAGGACGTTGTCGCCGTCTGGATCGCAGGCGATGGTCTTCAAGTTAACTTTTGGGTCGGCCTTGCCGGCGATATAGGAGGTTGAACTAGCAAGACCAACATTTGTTGGGGCATTCGGCAGGATCGTTCCCGGGCGTCCTCCCGAGGAGAGACGAGCGCAACGCGTGCCCGGCATTGCCGAACCCGCAACCACCGAAGTCGCCGGCTTCTTCTTCTTTTCCCGTGGCCCAAATGTCAGGCGAGTGCAACGGGCCCCCGGCATTTGAGGCTCAGCGGCAGGTTTTCCTTTTGCCTTGCCGTCTGGAACAGACAACGATCCAAAGACAACCATCAGAACAAGAGCCAGGATAAAAAATGAAAAGAAAGTTCGACGCATTTACGTTGACTCCTTACGGGTTTGGGACTTCACTGCAACGATCTGAGCCCAAGTCTATCATGCACCAAAACTACCTCAAATTCTCGATTGTCTGCTCGAGCTGAACCGTTCTTTGCGCTATGTCGGCAATCCGTGCGCGAATCGCCTCCACCTTCTCAACCGGCGCGCGCTCGACAAACTGCGGGTTCCCGAGTTGCGCTTCGAGCTTTGCAGCTTCGGCGCCTAGCTTTTCCTTCTCTTTAGCAAGCCGGTTGCGTTCGGCCTCGAAGTCGATCAAACCTTCGAGCGGTACCGCTACTTCAGCTCCACCAACCAGCACCCCGCGTGCGGACGCCCGCGGCGCATCCAACTTCTCGCTCACGGTCACCTCAGAGGCTCGCAACAGTCGCTGGATTTGACTCGAATTTGCTGAAAACACGTTCCGCAGTTTCTCGTCTGGCGCGCCGATCAAAACGCGCACTGGCTCGCCTGGCTTGATAGTCATCTCGGAACGGATATTTCGCACCCGGGTAATTAAGTCGATGAGCGCTTGCATTTCCCACTCAACGTCGTCGCTAATCAAGTCTGCATTACCCTCTGGGTACGCAGCTAACATTATTGTCGGACTGGCCTCTCGATACGCGGGATGCAGAAACTCCTGACTGACGCCTGGAAGCTGCTGCCAGAGCTCTTCAGTGATGTAAGGCATGAAGGGATGAAGCAGCCGGAGCGCCTGCTCCAAAACGCTGATCAGACGTGTCCGCGCGGCATCGCGCTGCGCCGAAGGCTCTTCTGAGGTCACTTCACTCTTGCTTAACTCAATATACCAATCGCAAAAGTCGTCCCAGAAGAAGTGGTAGAGCGTTTGCACTGCCTCGTGAAACTGATATTCGCCGATGGCTTTGCGAACGTCGCGCGCGGTTTTGTTCAGGCGCGAAACGATCCAACGATCGTGCAAAGCTAATTCTGCGCTGCCGGTGTTAAGCCCTCGGACATCGACTAAAGCGCCGTCGGAATTCATCAAACAAAACCGGGCGGCGTTCCAAATCTTGTTGGCAAAGTTTCGATACGACTCAACCTGTTTCTCATTCCAGCGCGTATCCGAGACTCCAACTGAGGCCAGCGTGAGCCGGGTGGCGTCAACCCCATACTTGTCAAACACCTCAAGCGGATCGACGCCGTTTCCCTTCGTCTTCGACATGCGTTGGCCGTGCTTGTCGAGAATGGTGCCGGTAACAAACACATCATCAAATGGCCGGTCACCGATGAACTGCATGCCCATCATTACCATTCGCGAAACCCAAAGGAAGATGATATCGCGCGCCGTGACCAGCACTGAGGTGGGATAAAACGTCTTTAGATCATTCGTCTCATTGGGCCACCCCAAGGTTGAAAAAGGCCACAACGCGGAGGAAAACCACGTGTCCAGCACATCAGGATCCTGAGTCAATTCTGCCGTACCGGCTTGAGCGCGGGCCTCCTCTTCGGTGCGAGCCACGATCACGTCCCCCTCAGCCGTATACCAGGCGGGAATTTGGTGACCCCACCAGAGCTGGCGCGAGATGGTCCAGTCTCTCAGGTTTTCGAGCCAGTTTGAGTAGACCTTCTCGTAAGGAACTTCGGGCACAAACCGCGGTTTCCTAAAACCCTCCAACAACTCGAGACCCTGGACGCTCAATGTATCCATGCGCAGAAACCACTGCATCGAAATCAAAGGTTCTATTACGGTGCGGCAGCGTTCGCATTTGGAAATCGAGAATTCGTAATCTACGACTTTCTCAAGCAGGCCCAACTCCTCAAACTTTTCAACCACTTTCTCCCGGGCTTTGTACCGGTCGAGTCCGGCAAACTCCGCGCCCGCCGCCTCCGTCATCTTCGCGTGAGAATCGATCACCACTATCTGCGCCAGATTGTGACGCACACCCATCTCGTAATCGTTTGGATCGTGGGCGGGAGTAACCTTAACGGCTCCGGTGCCAAATTCAGGATCGACAAAGTCGTCGGCCACGACCGGAATTTCGCGATCGGTAAGCGGCAAAAGGAGTGTGTTGCCCACTAGATCTCGGTAGCGTTCATCATTAGGATTTACGGCCACCGCGGTGTCGCCCAGCATAGTTTCTGGCCTGGTAGTGGCCACGGTCACGCTGCCGCTTCCGTCTTTCGAGGGGTAACGAAGGTAGTAAAGCTTGCCGGGCTGAGGATCCTTTTGCACCTCAAGATCCGAGAGCACCGTTTGATCGTTTGGACACCAGTTAACTATCCGGTTGCCGCGATAGATCATCCCCTGCTCATAGAGCCGCACGAAAACTTCGCGCACCGCCCGCGACAAATCTTCGTCCATCGTAAATTTTTCGCGCGACCAATCGACTGAAACGCCCTCGCGCCGCATCTGTTTTGAGATCTGTCCGCCTGACTCGTGTTTCCACTTCCACACCCGCTCAATGAACTTCTCCCGTCCCAGGTCGTGACGATCCAACCCTTCTTTCTTCAATTCCCGGCTGACCATCAGCTGCGTTGAAATCCCTGCATGGTCCATGCCCGGCATCCACAAGGTGCGGTAACCGCACATTCGCTTGTAACGCGTCAGCACGTCCATCATGGTGTGCTGAAGCGCGTGGCCCATGTGGAGCGAGCCGGTTACGTTTGGTGGCGGGATGGCAATGGAAAATACCGGCGCATTTTCATCACGGTTAATTTCGGGAGCAAAACATCCCTGGGTTTCCCAGCGTTCGTAGTGATTCTGTTCAGCTTGTTTCGGGTCGTATTGTTTAGGAATTTCCATAATCGACAGAAGGCAGCCGGCACTCTGCAGTGTTCAGCATCGTCCAGCTCGGTCTTTGATAGAGTTAAGGCATTGTAAAGTAACAGCCGCGCCTTAACCACTCACCGTAATCTGGGATAGTGGCTTCGGGTGGGGTGATTGTTCGACTTCTTAAGCGATCGCGGACGCCCTCGCCCGCCTGTTTTGAAGAAGTGATTTGCGTGGAAAACGGTTCGCGTCTGCGCACCACATGCGGGCGAGGGCACCCACACTCCTTGCCGGAGCTGATCTCAACATTCGACCCTGAATGCCAAACGGATGACCCACCCTTTAATCTGTGGATCGCGGGGTCGCGCCGGCAGTGAGCGCGGAGCGCGGAAAACAAAACAGGCCACTTCAAAAGTGGCCTGCCGCTTCTCACAAAATACTTCGCAGTTGCTAAGACTTGTTCTCTTCCAGTTGACGCTTTATCAACAACTCCGCGAGGTCCGGAACCACCTCCCAGGCAATCTCTCGCACGACCTTGTCTGACAAGTGCTCGACCGCGCGACGCGCGATAGCGTCAATTACTTCCGGCGACAGATTCTCAGTCGAGAGCTTCTGTGTCGACGTAAGCGACGCGCCCGTGGTCAGCGGACCTGAATCCAAACTCCCTCGCGACTCATGGCCTACCTCGCTGACGGATGAAGGAAACTCCTGAGTTCGCGCTAGCGGGTCGGAGATCGCCACGACGGTATTCGCGGTACTTACGGAATTCTTCCAATCCTTTGGCGGCGACTTGTAGCTGGGCCGGCGAACGTATGCAGACGGCTGATAAGTTGAAGATTCCGGCGCCTCATCAAGATCTACGTCCAACACAAAATCATCGGCCAGATGAGCCTCGGCAATCCCCCGCGAGAGGATCCGGCGCCGAGACTTCCGAGATCCAGCAAGCGCTTCGTCGCCGCTAGTTTCAGTCTCCGTCTCCCGGTCGTCCACTTTCGTTCGGATTCGAAAAACGTCTCTGAGGTCACCGAATCGTGAGCGGTCGATTCCCCGACCAGGTGCCTCAACTCCGAGGGCAGCGGCTGCGTGTCGGCAGTGACAATATCAAGTCTCCGCATCTGAAAGATGCCGGACTCGTCCGCAGGATTTGGTGGATCCGACTTTCCGCGCTTCCACTTCAAGGTGCGGCAATTGGGCAGTGGGAATCTGCTCTTCGACTGGTCGTCCACTTACGAGAGAGCTGACTTTGTCTATCAGATTTCGAATTGATTGAAATGGTTTGGTCAAAGTGTCGTCCGCGCCCACGCGGCGCGCCTCCGCTTCGTCAAAAGGCTCGAATGAGCCGACCAAAAGCATAACAGGAATATGGCTTCAGTTGCGCATTTTGTTTTATGAATTCGCAGACTTCATACCCGTTTGCTTGCGGCATGAAAACGTCTGCCAGCACGATGTCCGGCAGGAAATCAATTATGCGGTCCATCGCATCGCGGCCATTGCTCACACATAAAACTTCCACGCCTTCGTCGGCGAGGGTGAGTTCCACGACCTTTTGAATGGTGATTGAATCGTCGGCGAGTAGGAGTTTGCGTCCAGCTAACAATGCTTGGGTTACCTGACTGAGTACCTTGGTGACCTGCGGAAAACTGGAGCCACTGGAGGGATTCAAAAGTGCTGACAGTCGGCCCCGCGTGTTTGGTTACGGTTGCGACCCAAATACGTCGAATCGCATTTCGAAACTATCACCCGCGCTTGGGCCGCGTCAAGAGTTGCAAAATTTTCAGGAAGGTAGAGGGATTAGAATTCGGAGCGTTACTCAACAGAATCTTACCTTTCCTATGAGTTTAGTCTAACCCCTTTGAACCTTTTAAGGCAGCATTAATGCATTACGTCAAAGGCTAAGAACGACATCGTCAGCGGTGTTCTCCTGACCGTCGGCCCCGACCGAGCGAAGGGTGAAGTGGTCTGAGGTGCCCTGGTATAGATAAGGCTGGCTCCAGGGATCGACGCGAACTACGACGGTGAGATATTTCGGGCTGAGATAGTCGATCAGCGTTGTATGGCTGCTGGAGACCACGTAAGATCCGCGTTCTTTGCGAAACTTCGCGAGCGCCTTCGCCATCGCAGCCAGTTCTGTTCGAGACTGTGCGCGCTTAACGTCGTCCAGCCGGCGCATCACCTCAGCAATGTTTGTCCAGTTCTTGTTTCCAGTACGCAGCTCTGTTACCTGCCAGCCTTTGGGACCGTTACTTAGCAGAGCATCGACGCGCACCCAGGCGACGACGCTTGCCGAGGGTCGATCTCCGAGGGGAATTTCCAAAGGCGCGACCTCCTGAATCCGAATCGCGTCAGAAGGGACGTCTATCCCCAACAGATTTCCCAGCAGACAACGAGTACGCTTCATGCTCGGTTGGATACTCGACGAGCTCTTGAATAGCGGATCAGGAGCAACGCAGGGGTTGGGAGAAGTAATCGGCGAAGGCGCATTAAGCGCATGGGCGATAAACTCGATGTATTCCCAACGATCGGGCTTCGTGCGAATTTCTGCGACGCGCCAGTTTCCCTGCGCATCCCTTTCCAGCCGGAACACACTGCGAATTTCGGCGGTCGCTTCGGCGGTGTCGCCGGTTCTGGTCGCAGATTTCACCCGCACCGCTCCGTTGGTTAACTCAAAGCCCGGCATGCGGGTTAAAGGCTTGCGAACCTGGTTAGGTTTCAGCGCAGTCCGCACCTGGACAGTCGCGAATGTGACGGTTGCCAACTGTGCAGAAGCGTTCGCAGAGCAGGCAACAGCCAGGAGGGCGGCGGCAAGGTTGCGAGTTAGCGACTTAAGAGACATCGAGCAAGTTTAGCCGAGGGCGCGACCGATTAACATCTGGAGCATGGTGTGGAGTTGCGCAGTGGTGAAAGGCTTCGGCAGAAACACTACCGCCCCCGCAGCAAAGCTGTCTGACGATAACTTCGGATCCTGTTCGGCGGTCATCATCATCACCGGGATCTTCATGTGGCGCTTTTCCGTTTTCATGTAACGAACCAGCTCCGGTCCGGAAATATGCGGCATCACTACGTCAAAGATGGCCGCGGTAAAAGTCTGCTCGCCCTGAAGAATCTTGTAGGCTTCGCGGCCGTCGCGGGCCGTCACTACGCCGTAGTTTTCCTTTTCCAGAATGGCAGAGACCAGACGCAGGATTGCCGGATCGTCATCCGCCACCAAAATGTGGCGTCGTTCGCGTGGTTCGTTTGCTAAGTGTTTTTCTTTAGTCACGAGGAGGTTTTTACGCTTCCATCTTTTAAAGCTTCTACACTTCCACCGCGTGGTTACTTTCGCCGGCACTGGTGGATAATTCGGCCGCGAGCTTGATCGCCGCCAACATGCTGGAATGTTCCGCTATACCCTTGCCGGCGATGTCAAAAGCAGTCCCGTGATCCACCGATGTGCGGATGAACGGCAATCCCAGAGTAACATTCACAGCCTCGCCGAACGAAAGACATTTGACCGGGATCATCGCCTGATCGTGATAACACGCTATTACTGCGTCAAATTCGCCACGCGAGGCTCGCAGGAAAACAGTATCCGCCGAGAATGGACCCTGCACGTTTATTCCGTCAACCCCGTGACACGAAGCTATCGCCGGCGCGATCTCGGAGGCTTCTTCAATCCCAAAGAGCCCACCTTCAGCTCCATGCGGATTGAGGGCCGCGACGGCCAGCCGGGGACGTTCAATTCCCCAACGCTTCAGTTCGCGATGCGTTAAGTTGATGGTTCGCATAACGCGATCGCGCTCAACTAGCCGGATCGCTTCTGCCAGAGGTACGTGGGTGGAGATCAGAACAATCCGGAGATTCGCTGCCACGAAGGCCATGGCATATTCTTCACTGCGAGTTAGGTGTGCGAGAAATTCGGTGTGGCCGGGAAAACTATAACCGCCAAGAAAGAAGGAGCGCTTGTTAATCGGCGCAGTGGCAATCGCATCTACGCTGCCGGCGGCGCATAGCTCAACCGCGGCTTCAATGTATCCGCCCGCCGCCTTGCCGGCAGCGGCAGACTCCACCCCCGACTCCACAAATCCGCCGAGGTTATCCAAATGGAAAATTATGGGTTCGGAAAGTTCTTCCGGTAACACTTCGCCCTGGCGAACGATGTCGTAACCCGATTGCAGGTCGAGCCTACGAGCCGTGTGGGCGAGTAACTGCGCATCTCCGATAATTACCGGTATGCAAACTCGCCGCACCTCGGCTTCCGCAACTGCCTTCAGAACTACTTCCGGACCAATGCCCGCCGGATCGCCCATTGTGATTGCGATTCGCGGCAGAGCTCTGCGGAATCGAGGGTTCGAATCCGAGCTATGGGCAAACTCCGTCATTTTTTGAGCTGGGGCTCAACTCGAACCGGCGGGATTTAACTATCAAACCGGATACCCGGCTCGCCATTAAGCTTCGGCGGGCTGCGACTCGATCTTCAGCCTTGAACATGTATTTAATGTTTCTCTTGAGGAGCAAAAGGTTTGGCGCGTCAGCGCGATTTACTTTCAATGCTCCGCGGTCGTACCACTCGATGGTGCCTTCGATTTCCTCACCGTCCTGCAAGACAATTACCATCGGCGTATGGGAGTCAATCTGCTTTTTGTAGTAGAAGAGCTCGGCATTGGTCTCCATCGGCGGCGGCGTTCGTTTGCGGACCTGCTGGGCCGGCCGCTGTGGTTGCCGGTGACTCGTTTCTCGTCCACCCTCGCTCCGTCCGCCGCCATCTCCACTCGGCCCGCGCTGTGAACCTCCGTTCACGCGTTCTCGCGGCTGCGGAACTATGCGCTCCTTGTCTTTTACCTGGGCAAGCGTCGGTCTGATCAATTTACGATTACTCACTTATTCTACCTCCACAAAATTAAGACGGGTCAAAAATTTTGATCGCGCGAACTCACATTTGGCGGGTTATGAGCTGTCGCGGATTTAAACTTCTCGCAGGCTGCGGCCATTCAAGGAGAGGGGACGAAGCGTTAACCCGTAATGGAAAACCTGCAAGGGATGGATGCATGCTACACAACCAAGACTCAAAAAGCAAAGACGAAAGCCACCGCTAAGCACCACTCGAAACGGGCTGTGTCCGATTTGAATTTAACGTTTCCGCGAGCAGTGAAAAAGGAAGGCCGCTTGCATGAGCCTTCCTTTCTCGCGCTGCGAAGCGGGTTCTGTTTTTAGTCAGCTTTCTTCCGGATGAACGTGGGCACGTCAAGATCGTCGGGACGTGCCTGCATCATCGGTCGCAAGGGATCGTCCGTCGGGCGCTGAGTGTAACGCGTTGGGGTGGCCGGCAGGGTGGAGACCGCTGCCGCCGAAGCAGCCGCCAAAGCCTCCTGGCCAAAACCCGTGGCGATGACCGTAATCTTCATTTCGTCTTTCAGGTTTTCATCGATGACGGCGCCGAAGATAATGTTTGCATCGTCGTCCGCTGCCTCGCGAATAATCGTGGATGCTTCGTTAACTTCGTAAAGCGTCAGATCGGGTCCGCCGGTAATGTTAATGAGCACACCCTTGGCTCCCTGAATCGTGGCCTCTTCAAGCAATGGCGAGGAGATGGCCTGCTGCGTAGCCTCGGCGGCGCGGTTCTCGCCCCGCGCACGGCCCGCGCCCATCAACGCCATTCCCATTCCTTCCATGATCGATTTGACGTCGGCGAAGTCGAGATTAATCAGCCCGGGAACGGTAATTAAATCGCTGATCCCCTGAACCGCCTGGCGCAGCACATCGTCGGCAACGCCGAATGAGTCAGCCAACGAAGAAGTTTTTTCCACCGTATGCAGCAAGCGCTCGTTAGGAATCGTGATCACGGTGTCCACACATTCGCGCAATTCACGTAAACCCTGTTCCGCCTGGTTCATTCGGCGACGGCCTTCAAACTGGAAGGGTTTGGTTACCACCGCAACGGTTAGCGCGCCGAGCTCGGTAGCTAATGAAGCAATAATTGGCGCAGCACCCGTCCCGGTGCCGCCACCCAGCCCGGTGGTCACAAAGACCATGTCCGCGCCTTCCAGAACTTCAATAATTTTTTCCGTGTCTTCCAACGCGGCTTCTTTGCCGACGTTTGGGTTGGCTCCGGCGCCCAGTCCCTTGGTGAGTTTGCTGCCCAGCTGAATCTTAATCGGGGCTTTCGAACGTTTGAGCGCCTGCAAGATCGGTATTGGCTACGAGGAATTCAATTCCCTCAATACCGGCTTCGATCATGCGATTAACAGCATTGCTGCCGCCGCCGCCCACACCGATCACTTTGATCCGGGCGCCGCTGATTGGCGGGTCATCGTCAATGAAAATGTTAATGGCTCCGAGTTGCCGAGCGTCCTTTGCCATAGTTATGTCCTCTCTTCCAAAACGGGAAGGCGTCCAGGGCCTCTTCCTTCTATGTTGGGTTGCTCGCTCCATCGGCGTCCATATATAGCGGACTATATCTTGTGCGATCGGGGCGAAAGCATACAACAACTTGTCAAAAAATACTACTGAAACGATTTCGAAACTTCGAAACAAAATGAGTGAGCTTTCCGGTGGAGCCGCGGCGACTCATCGCCGTGCGCAGTTCGGTCGCCTGCGCGCGGCTGGCAACCAGCGCCAAACCGGTGGCTGCGGCCCATGCCGGGCTCTGCACATCCTCTACTAAACCGCCGAAGCGATCTCGTTCAGGAAAGCCCAGCCGCACCGGCGCATCGAAAACCTGTTCGGCAATTTCAGTCATGCCGCTCAGCAACGCCCCGCCCCCTGTTAAGACAACTCCGCTCGATAGTTGCCGTTCCCAGCCGGCGTCTTTGATCTCGTCGGCAACGTGCATCAACACTTCTTCAGCCCGCGGCTGGAGAATGTCGCAAAGAATCTGTCGTGAGAGCTGTCGCGGGGCGCGACCGCCCACCGATGGAACATCCACTAGTTCGCCTCGCTCCATCTCGGAGAGTGAAGTGCTGCAAGCCGAGCCCACGGCCCGCTTGATTTTTTCGGCATCCGGAATCGGAGTGCGCAAGCCGAAGGCGATGTCGTTGGTGAAGTGAGAACCTCCCAGCGGGAAGACCGCGGTGTGCTGCACCGCGCCACGCTGATAGATAACCAAACCCGTGGTTTCGGCCCCGATATCCACTAAAGCGGCGCCAAACTCTCGATCGTCTTCAGTTAACGAAGCTTCGGCTGCGGCGAGTTGCTCCAGCACCATATCCGCCACGATTAACCCGGCGCGATTCACTGCGTTGATTGCGTTTTGCCGGGCGGTTACCGGACTGGTGACGATGTGAACCTTAACCGCCAGCCGCGCGCCGATCATTCCGACGGGATCGTTGATGCCGTCCTGATCGTCAACGATAAATTCCTGCGGCAGCCGATCGACGATTTCCCGGCCGGCGGGAAGTTGAATCGCGCAGGCCGAATCGATGGCCCGACGAACGTCTTCCGCCGTAATCTCTCGATCGCGACCAGCAACCGCCACGATTGCCTGGCCATTGAAGCCAAGTATGTGCGAGCCAGCCAGATTGATCGTTACCTCTTCGGCCTGGATTCCGCTCATTCGCTCGGCGTCTTCGACAGCTTTCTTGATCGCATCCACAGCCGCTTCCGGATTAACGATGACCCCCTTTCGTAGACCGCGCGCCTCGGCTTCGCCAATTCCGACGATGTTGAGCAGACCCCCTTCGCCTGGCTCGCAAGCGATACACGTCACCCTACTGGTCCCGATATCCAGTCCAATTGTGTGTTGCGTCCGCTTGGCCATTTACTAGTGCTCCTTAAGGGCTCGTTGTTGAGGGTTATCGCCGCCCAAATCAATTGCGGCGGGCTGGCTTCATTGCTTTATCTTGCTTCTTCTCGACGGTACGCGGCTTCACGTCGCGCTCCTTTTTATTTCTGCCGCCAGGCGCCGAAGATGATGCAGTCGCTCGCGGGGGCGCCGTTGCCGCGGCTAGGTTGCGGACCGTGGCCGGTTTGGCTGTGTCAGTTTTTTTATCCGCCGCTGGTTTTGGCTCCGGGGCAACTATCGCAGGTTCCACAGCACTCGCACTCTCATTTTCAGCGAGCGATGTCGCTTGCGCGCCTGTCACCAACCCGATAATTGCTCTGCGGCCCTGACTAAGATCGATATAACTAATTTGTCTGCCGTGAGGCGCTTGCCGCTGGCTATCGAGGACTTCCAGTGCCTTCTTCAAACGAGTGCCCTGATCCTGCGACCCAAGCCGGACTTCGATCTGGGAACTGTCGCCCGCCAACTGCGCTCGAATGTCGTGTACGTCGATCAAATTCACTTCGCTTACGCGCTCTGACAAACCGGCGGCGTCCCAGTCTCGTTGCAACTCCATGAATTTTTGCACTCGTTCGCGGTTCTCAGTGCGGGTGGTGGCAGCATCATCCTCATTAAGCCCACGGAGAAAGAACGACGGCAGTTGGTCGGTAGGCAGCATCTCGCCCAACAACACCGCATCTTCGTCCACCCAGCGGAACCGGCCCGCGGCGGTGCGCACGACCGCGCGGGGTACGCGTTCCGAAATACGCACGCGGATTCCATCCGGCAACACTCTTGATACCACCACACTCCGCACCCACGGAAGTTTCTCGAGTTTGCCGCTTACGGCCACCAGGTCAGCATTCCAGACTCCGCTCTTCTCAACGTCGCGGCGGACTATTGCCTGGACTTCGCTCGAGGAAACTCTGGAAGTTCCCTGAACCTCAACGTGGCGCACCTGGAAAAAACTTGCTGACGCCGCTGCGCGGTAACCGGCAAACCCCAACACTAACGCCACGATTCCCAACGCTAATTTTAAGAATGAGGGCAAATAACCAACTAAGCCACGCAACCGCGCCGCCAGGCCTTCGCCATCGTGGTCGCGATCACGTCGCAGAGGTCGTTGGGCTGCGGTAACTGATCTCCGCGCGCCTGCGCCGCCGCTACGATTGCCCACTTTATGTCCAATGACTTGTTCTCTCACGTCGGCTCCTTTTCAGTTGATTCGTTATCTGCGGTTTCATCGGCAGCGATGGTTGTTGAGTTGAGGGCCTCGGGTTTCCGGGCGCGCCAGAGCTCCACTTCATACTCGAGCTCAATTCCCTGCTCGCGTTTCACTCGTTCGCGAATCTCTTCGGCCAGCGCAAGGGCGTCTTCCGCACGAGCCCCTTCGCCTTCGGTCACTATGAAATTTGCATGTACCGGAGAAACGACCGCGCTGCCGCGGCGCGCGCCTTTCATGCCCATCTCGTCGATCATCTTGCCGGTGCCGACAACGCTGGATGGCGGATTCTTGAAGAAGCAGCCGGCGGATCGGGAACCATGTGGTTGCGTGGCCATCCTTCGCGACTTCGCATCTTCCATGCGCGCCTGAATTTTTTCCGAGTCGTCCGGCGTCAAACGGAGCGTGGCGCCGAGTAATAATTCTCCTTCAGTGAACGATGTGTGGCGATAATTCCATTGAATATCACCACCGGGAACCTCAAACACTTTTCCGTCGCGAGCCACGCGCACTGATTCCGTGACGGTGCCGATTTCATGGCCATAGGCGCCTGCGTTCATCCAGAGCGCACCTCCGACCGTTCCTGGGATGCCGCCCAGCCCCTCGATTCCTGACAATCCTGCGCGAGCGACATCGACACAAAGACGCGGCAGCGAATATCCCGCCGGGACTGAAACGCGTTCGCCATCAAATTCAAGTTCGCCTTTCAGTTCTTTCAGGCTCAAAACGACATAGTGATGATCGCCGTCGTCGGCCAGAATATTGCTGCCGGATCCCAACGCTCGCCAGCCGATATTCGCAGCGTCCATCTCATGCACGAGCGCGGCGGCCTGCGCTTCAGTTTTCGGCGATAACACCCAGTCGATAGCGCCACCCACTCGCAGACTCGTTAACTCAGCAAAACGCCGGCCGCGTTCGGCACGCACGCCCAACCGCGTCGCAATCTCTTGCAATTGAACGTCGCGCTGCTGAAAGTCTGGATCTAAAACAGCTTCGCTCATAAACTCCGGCGCATCAGTCTGTGCGCAGCCCGAAAACTAAACACCCTTCGCTTCGCTTCGCTCGCGCAGCAACGCCAATAATTGATCGCTGACGCGATTGACCGTCCCCGCTCCCAATGTCAACACCAAATCGCCAGGCAATACGTGATCGCGCAAAGCCTCGGCAGCCGTTTCCAGCGGGCCGATATAACGCACATCCTTGTGACCGAAGCGCTTGATGGCGGCAGTCAACGATTCCGCCGTGGTGCCTTCAATCGGATCTTCGCTCGCCGCATAAATGTCGGTAACAAAAAGCGTGTCGGCGTTGTTGAAGGAACGCGCAAACTCCTCCATCAGGTCGTGCGTGCGGCTGTAGCGATGTGGTTGAAACAAAACCACGATTCGCCGGCCGCCGGAACCGATCTTGGCCGCCGCCAGCGTCGCCTTAACTTCGGTTGGATGATGTCCGTAGTCGTCCACGACCATCACGCCGCCGGATTCACCTTTGAATTGAAATCGCCGTCCCGCTCCAGTGAAAGCTGCTCAGCGCTTCCGAGATTTGCGCGAACGGAACGTCGAGCTCAAAACCGACGGCGATCGCCGCCAGCGCGTTATAAACGTTGTGCAGTCCCGGCACCGGCAATGATATGTCACCAACAACATCCGTCCCGTGCCAGACGCTAAACTCCGATCCAAAATTCTGATCGAAGCGAATGTTGTGAGCAGAAATATCTGCCTGAGCACTTAAGCCGAAGGTGATGCGGCGCCGTTCGACGGAAGGAATGATCGCCTGCACGTTCGGATCGTCGAGACATAAAACCGACGCCCCATAGAACGGGACTTTGTTTACAAAACTGGTGAAGCACGCACGAACATCGTCCATGTCGTGGTAGTAGTCCATGTGCTCGCGATCGATATTGGTGACGACTGCGATCGTCGGCGTCAGCATCAGAAATGACCGATCGCTTTCGTCCGCTTCGACCACCATCAAGTCGCTGGTTCCCAGGTGCGCGTTTGACCCGAATGCGCCCACCACGCCGCCAACCACAATCGTCGGATCCAGACCCGCATGGCCCAGCACAGTCGCAACCATTGAGGTGGTCGAGGTTTTGCCGTGCGAACCGGCGACCGCCACCGTGTGCGGCTTCAAACGCATCAACTCCGCCAGCATCTCGGCGCGCGGAATCACCGGAATCGATCGGCGCTGCGCTTCAATCACTTCGGGATTGTCATCGCGCACGGCAGTGGATCGAACCACGACGTGCGCGTCGCCCACATTTTCAGCGGCGTGACCTTCGGCAAACTCAATTCCCATCGCCTGGAGACGGTCCGTCACGTTGGACTGCCTGGCGTCCGAGCCGGAAACGCGAAAACCAAGATTGACCAACACTTCGGCTATCCCCGACATGCCGATGCCGCCGATACCAACAAAATGAACGTGCTGAATTCTTCTGAACATATTTTTAGATCGTCGACCCTCGACGGTCGCCGGTCGCAATTCCGACCAGCTCGGCTATCAAATCCACCACCGCTGCCGCAGCATCGCCGCGCGCCAAACTCCGGCTCGCCTGCTCCATTTCCCGCACTTTATCCGGCGACTGCACCAGCTGTGCTAACTCCGCAGCCAAAGTCTGACCGGTCAGGTCTTGCTGCAAAATCATTCGCGCCGCGCCAGCCGCCACCAGTGCCTCGGCGTTTTTGCGCTGATGGTCGTCTGCCGCCAGCGGGAACGGAATCATAATGGCTGCTTTGCCCGCCGCTATCAGTTCCGCGGTCGTCGTCGCGCCCGCGCGTGAAATGACGAGGTCCGCATTACCAAACGAAATCACCATGTCATCAATGTAGCGCCGCACGTCCGCTCGCTCGGTCCAACCCGCGTCGAGATACCCGGCGCGCACCCTTTCAAAATCCGTTTCGCCCGTCTGATGCGTTATTCGCAGGACAGTCCGCAAAACATCGAGTGCGGGGAGCGCCGCAATCATCGCTTCGTTGATCGCGCGGGCACCCTGCGAACCGCCGAAGACCAGCACTGAAAACTGCGAGGCATCGCGTTGTCTCGCTGGTATCTCAAAGAACTCGCGCCGCACCGGATTGCCGGTGACTACCGCCTTGCCTCTGAAGAATGGCAACGCGGCGGAAAATGAAACCGCGGCTTTGTCAACAAAACGCGCCAGCCTTCGATTAGTGAAACCCGGCAATGCGTTTGACTCCATCACCAGCGTCGGCAGGTTCATTATCGACGCCGCCAACAAAACCGGACCTGACACGTAACCACCCGCGCCAATGACAATGTCCGGGCGAAAATCCCTAATCAAACCTCGCGCCGCCCACAAACTCCGCGGAACAATCATGCAGCCCGCGCACGCGCGCGATGGCGCCGACATTCTTGAGACCAACGCTTTCAATGAGCGAGAGTTGAAACCCTGCTTGCGGCACCAACTTGTTTTCAAGTCCTCGGGCCGTGCCGACGAATCGAATTTCCGAGTCGGGCCAGCGTCGCTTCATCTTCACTTGCGACTGCGATGCCCGGATAAATGTGGCCACCCGTTCCACCGGCGGCGATAAGCACGCGCATTTCAGTTAACCCACGCGCGAAGCTATTCGTCCCGGCTGCGCGACGCTTAACTTTCGCGGACTCATTTCGCCACGCGCACCGAGTGAGCTCAGCAGCGCCAGACTGAGCGAGCCATTAGTGTGCTGAGAGATATTCAACAAGATGCCGACCGCTGCCAGCGTCGGCACCAGCGACGAACCGCCGTAAGAAATGAACGGCAACGGAATTCCTTTCGTCGGCACCAGCGAAAGCACCACGCTAATATTGAAAAGGGCCTGAGCCACGATTGCGGTTACCAAACCAAGGGATAACAATTTCGCAAAGCGATCCGGCGCCAGCAGCGAAGTGCGAATGCCGCGCCATAAAAACAAACCAAAAACCATCAGCACGCCCAGCGTTCCCAGTAGTCCCAACTCTTCCCCGATGACTGCAAAGATAAAATCCGAGTGAGCAAACGGCAGAAACAGCATCTTCTGCTTGCCTTGCGCGAAACCAAGTCCATTTGGACCACCGGAACCAATCGCAATGAGCGACTGCACAACCTGAAAGCCGCTTCCCTGTGGATCGGCCCAGGGATCCAGAAAGGTCACCATGCGCCTCATGCGAAATGGAACGAAGATCAGCAGCCCGGCGACACCGATGAGCGCCGGCAACGCAGCCATCCCCAGGTGCAGCAGCCGCGCGCCCGCCGCGTAGACCAACACCCCGAAGATCACCACCAGCATCAGCGCCGTTCCCAGATCCGGTTCAGCCACAATCAAGACTGCGAGCAGCCCGGTGATAAAAGTGCAGGGAACAAATGTTCGCCAGAAGGATCGCTCCTCGCCGGTTCGCCGCTCCAGGAAATAGGCCAGAAAAATAGTCAGCGACAGTTTCGCCAGCTCCGACGGCTGGATCGAAAAACCTGGGAGCTTGATCCAGCGTCGCGCGCCATTGATGGGAGAAAAGGCGAAGACAGCTACCAGCATCAATATCGTCAACCAGAGCAACCCGAAAACGATTCGCCGATCCTTTAGGCGCGTGTAATCAAACTGCATGGCCGCGACCATGACGATTAATCCGATTGCCGTCCATATGCCCTGCTTGACAACGTAGTGATACTGATTGCCGTTGTCGCGCAGCGCCATGACGGCCGAGGCACTGTAAACCATCACGACGCCAAACAGCGCGAGGCCTACCGTTGCCGCAAACAGCCACTTGTCAGGTTGTAATTTCTTCGCCATCGCTCTTAATCAGTCCGAGGTCGAGTATTTAACGACCCGCCACGCTACGAAGTGTGGCTTTGAACCTTGGACTTCAGACTTAGCACTTCTTCCTTAAACACCCGTCCGCGGTGCTCATAGGTGTCGAACATATCGAAGCTGGCGCACGCGGGCGCCAACAAGACCGTGTCGCCGGCGACCGAAGCCGCAAAAGCGAGCTTTACCGCATCGCGCATATCGCTTCCTTTTTCAAACTGCGCGTAACCCCCTAATTCGACGGCCAATGTCTCCGCGTCTTCTCCAATCAAAATTAACTTGCGAGCTTTTTCGGTCACCAGCGAGGCGAGGGGGGCGTAAGGAGCTTTCTTTCCTCGTCCCCCAAGTATCAGAACCACTTTCCCTTCGTCGCTCCGAAATGCCTCAAGCGCTTTGACCGCCGCGTCCACACTAGTCGCCTTCGAGTCGTTGTAAAACTTTACCCCGCGTATCTCGGTAACAAACTCCAGCCGGTGTTCGACCGGCTCAAACCTCGCGATCGTTTCGCGCATCGATTCCGGACTGGCGCCACAAGCAAGCCCGATTGACAGCGCGGTAAGAACGTTCTCAACGTTGTGCAAGCCGCGCAGCTTCATCGCGGTGGAATCCATCAAGACCTGCTCGGCGTCGCCGGCTCGTGACACGATTTCCCGGCCGCGCAGGAACAAACCCTCTTTCAATTCTCGTTGCACGCTGAAACATGAAACGTGCGCCCGCAACCCCTTTGCCCAACTCGAAACAATCTCGTCGTCAGCATTCAGCACTGCCAAATCTACCGGCGTTTGGTTCAAGAAAATCCGGTGCTTGGCAGCCGCGTAATCAGTAAATGACTCGTAACGATCCATGTGATTCGGCGTGACATTCAGAACCGCAGCCACCGCCGGATGAAAGTCCTTGATCGTTTCCAACTGGAAACTGGACAACTCCACCACCGTCCACCCGTCATCGCGAGAAGTTTCTACCAGCGATATCAGCGGCGTGCCGATGTTCCCGCCAACCTGAGTCGGCAATCCCGCGTTTCTCAGCAATTCTCCGGTTAACTGGGTGGTGGTCGTTTTCCCGTTTGACCCGGTGATGCCAACCATACGCCCTTTCAAATATCTGGAAGCCAGTTCGATTTCGCCAATCACCTCGGCGCCCGCGCGTTCCGCATATCTGATCGGAATCGCCTTCGTGGGAACGCCTGGGCTAATGACCAGCAGCTCAATCTGCTCGAGCAACCAACCCGGGATTTCTCCGCCAAGACAACCAACTCCTTCGCCTTTAAGCGCCAGGGCCTCTGCGCTCCATTTTTCAAACGGCTTGGCATCGTTCAGCGCGACCGTGGCGCCGCGCGCCACCAGAAATTTTGCGCAGGCAATGCCACTGCGCGCCGCGCCCATCACCAGAACCTTCTTTCAGCATTATCGAAAACTCAGAACCTGTACCTGACTGGCGACTTCATCTCAGTTTCAACGTCGACAGACTCAAGAGGGCAAACAGGATCGCAATGATCAGGAAACGAAAGACGATCTTCGACTCCTTCCAATCCTGCATTTCAAAATGATGATGAAGCGGCGTCATCTTAAACATGCGCCGACCGGTCCCGGTGGTGCGCTTCGTCATCTTGAAAACGCTCACCTGCAACATCACCGAAAGCGCTTCGATAACAAATACGCCGCCGATCATCAGCAACATGAATTCCTGTTTCGTCAGCACTGCCACTGTGCCCATGGCGCCACCGATTGCCAGACTCCCTACGTCGCCCATGAAAACTTCCGCGGGCGGCGCGTTGTACCAGAGGAATCCGAGGCTCGCTCCGGCCATAGCTCCGCAAAAAACAGTCAGCTCCGCTGCTTCCGGCCGATGCGTCAACTCCAGATAGGTCGCCCAGCGCCGGTCGCTGCTTAAATAAGTCAACGCAGTCAGCGCAGTCATCGCGATGAAGGTGACGCTGATCGCGAGTCCATCCAGACCGTCGGTCAAATTCACCGCGTTTGAAAAACCCATCAGGACTACGACGATGAAAAACAGATAAAGAATCGGTCCAATAAAACTGATGCCAACCGGATTCGCGGTGTCCTTGAAAAATGGAATGCTGACGTTCCAGGAATAGTCGCTGGCAAAATATTTCGTCAGGACAAACAGGACCGCCCAAACACCGAGAGCGATCAGCAACTGTCCCAGCAGCTTTCTGCCGGCCCGTCAATCCCAGGCTGCGGCGTTTGGCCATCTTCAGATAGTCGTCAAGAAAACCAATGGCTCCAAAAGCGAGCGTGGCAATCACCACGGTCCACACATAAACGCTCGACAGTCGCGCCCACAGCAATGTTGAAATAACTACCGAACCAACAATCAGGACGCCGCCCATCGTGGGCGTACCGCGTTTGGCCATGTGACCCTGCAGGTCCCTCTTCGCGAATCTGCTGCCCGATATTCCAGGTTTTGAGCCGTCTAATCAGCGTGCCGCCGAATAGCAGTGACAGCAGAAGAGCGGTGATCGAGGCATACGCGGTGCGAAAAGTGACATACTGGAAAACATTGAGCGCCTTAACCAGATACCATTCCTTATCCTTGAAATGGTTGAAAATCAGTTCGTATAAAACGTAATAGATCATTCGGGATTCTCGCTAAATGTCCGACAAACTTTAGTTTGTCGTTGTTGCCAAACTTGAACTGCTGCTCTGCCGCTAAGTAAGGCGAACCGGTCGACAAACTCAAGTTTGTCGGACCAAAGGGAACCGTTCTCTAAGCGCCTTGACGATCTTGTCGGTAGCGACACCACGTGAACCTTTCACCAACACCAGATCGCCTTCCCTGATCTCATCAACAACCACGCGTGCGGCTGCGTCCGAACTCTTAAAGAAAATTGATTCTGCCAATCCAGCCTCTCTCGCTCCCGCTACCATCTCCGCGGCCAGACCGCGGATTCCCCATAAAACGTCGATGCCCGCCCGGGCGATTTCGCGACCGGCTTCGCGGTGCAACGCCGCCTCTTCCGGGCCCAATTCCAACATCTCCCCGGCTACCACGATTCGGCGTTTCAAGTTTGTGCTGGCTTCCGCAATCGTGCGAACCATATTGAGCAACGAACGCGGATTCGAGTTGTAAGAGTCGTCTACAACTCGGAATCCCGCGGCAAAATCCAACACCTCGCCGCGCATGCGCGGCGGCGTTGCGCTTTTGAGCGCTTCGGCAATGGCAGCCGGTTGAATATCCAAACAAGTGGCCACTGCTGCGGCGGCCAGCGCATTCATCAAATTGTGCCGCCCACTCATCGGCAGCGTAGCCACCGCCTCGCCGAGCGTGGTCTGTAATCGAAAGGTAATATGCCCCAGCTGGCTCGTATCAATCTCTTTGGCAGCGACGTCGGCCGGGTGGTCTATGCCAAAGGTAACCGTCCGGCCGTGATGCTTATTGCGCATCCCAATCACCAGCTCGTCGTCTGCATTGAGCACCGCGATGCCATCCGGTTTCAGTCCTTCAATCAGCTCTGCTTTGGCTGCAACTATGTTTTCAATCGAACCCAGATGTTCGAGATGGACCGGCGCAATCATCAGTTCGACTCCGATATCCGGCGGGGTGATTCGGGTTAAGCGCTGAATCTCATGTGTCGGCGACGACATCCCCATTTCCAACACGGCAATATCAAATTGATCCGGAGATCGACCTTCACTCACCATTCGCAAAACCGAGAGCGGTAAACCCAACCCGTTGTTGTAGTTCCGTTCGCTCTTCAGCACCCGATGGCCGTTGCACCTCAGCAAGTGGGCCGTTAGTTCCTTCGCCGTCGTCTTGCCGGCACTGCCCGTGATACCGACAACTGGTTTCCCCCAGGCCGCGTAAACACGATGCGCCAGGAGTTGCAGAGCGGCAATTACGTCGTCAACGAGCAATAGTCGATCACTGAGCTCCATCAGCGCTGGATCGCCCTTCACTCGTTCAGCCCGCGCTACTGCGGCAATCGCACCTTTGCCAATCGCGTCCTTTATATATTGATGCGCGTCGTCAAAAATCCCGTTGAAGCCGGCGCGGGCGTAGTCTTCCTGCGACAGGGCAAAAAAAAGCTCACCCGCTTTGACCGACCTCGAATCGATTGAAAACTCGTTTATTTCCTTGTCAAACAACTCAGCGCCCAGCGCGGCCGCGTCAGCGCCCATCAGCATCGATGCGTCTCTTACCTTCACGTTGTGCCAACCTCTTGCTCCGGCCGCAGCCAAAGTTCCCGCCGTTGAAATTCGAAGGCTTCACCGCCCTCGATTAACGATTCTCGCACGTCGAGATACTCAGCCGGAAAAGAGGCGCTTATTTCCGAAGTTGGTTTCGAAATCATTGGCGCTTGCCCCTCATGGGAATGAAGTCGGTGACGGTTAACGCGCAGGCGCATCCGGCAAGCTGTCACCCTTTGCTTCAAACCGTGGACCAAGAGCTCGTTACTTAGCAGTCGATGGGGGATCATTTCGATTGCTCCTGTTGATTTAACGCAACTTAATTTAACCGGCCAAAGTTTACGTAAACCATCTGCCCTGGTTTTAGCTCGGCGCCGACCGCGGGTGTTTGCCGCACCACGCGCCCTTCGCCGTGAGCCTCCACTTGCAATCCAAGTTGGGCGCAGGCTCTCGCCACGTCGCGCACGCTCTGGCCTCGCAAATCCGGCATCAAGATCGCTCTGCTGGTCGCCACTGCATAAACAATTTCGCCGCCGCGGCTGTCGCGCGCCGTCGCCCTCGGCATCGTGGAAGCACGCGTTTCTTCCGCGCGCGCTATTTCCTGTTCCCTGGCAATCTGTTCAGGCGTCTTGGTTTCGCGCGCGATCAGTTCGACCGGGTTTTTGAAATCCGTGTCGGGCAGCACGCCCATCTCCGGCAGAATTCGTTCGGCGATTTCTCGAAAAATTGGAGCTGCCACATCACCCCCGTGAAAGGCGCCGGACGGTTCGTCGACAACCACCACAATCACCACGGCCGGGTTGTTAACCGGAGCGAAGCCGACAAAAGATGCGACGTGTTTGGTGGTTGAATATGCTTTTGTTGTCGGGTCGATCTTTTGAGCCGTTCCAGTCTTTCCCGCTGCCGTGTAACCATCGAGCTGCGCTTTTTTGGCGGTGCCGTTTAGCGTCACCTCTTCCAGCATCCCGCGTAAGGCTCTCGCGGTTTCTTTGCTGATCACTGGTCGCCGTTCAGGATTACTTCGAAATGTAGACGTGCCGGCAGCGTTTCTAATCTCGCGAACCAGATGCGGGGCGACTCTGACGCCATCGTTGGCCAGTGCGCCGAAGGCCGCCGCCATTTGCAACGGTGTGACGCCAATCTCCTGACCTATGGCGATCGAACCAATCGACGATGGCTGCCACCGCGCAACCGGACGTAGCAAGCCGGCCGTTTCGCCCGGCAATTCAACCCCGGTGCGCGACCCGAAGCCAAAACTCCGGATGTAGTCGTACATGATCGGGTCGCCAACCCGAATGCCCAGCTTGATAGCCGCAACGTTGCTTGATTTCGCCAGCGCGTCAGAAATGGTGAGGTCACCAAACTGGTGGTGATCGCGTATGACGCGCTTCGCGACCGTGATCGACCCCATCTGACAGTCAATGTGATCGTCAGGCTTCGCCAGACCTTTTTCGATTGCCGCCGAAAAAGCTACGATCTTGAAAGTCGAACCCGGCTCGTAAATATTTTGCAAAGCCCAATTCGATCGGGCCGCCGGAGCGGCCGCGCCCACGTCATTTGGATCGAATGTAGGCGCATTCGCGAGGGCCAGAATCTCGCCGGTCTTCGGGTCCAGGACAATCGCAGTTCCCGATTTTGCGTTTGACTGGGCAATTGCCGAAGTGAGCGCTGCCTCGGCGTGATACTGAATCGACTGGTCAATGGTCAGCACTACAGTCTGCCCGGGCTGGGCGGGAATTTCCGAGCTTTCATATGCGACGCCGCGCGAATCTTTTTCGACGAAGAGCTTGCCCGGGTTCTCCGGTAATCTTTTCGTTATAAGACCTGCTCAATGCCGGCGAGGCCCGGTTCCATCCAGGCCCACGAAGCCGAGGACATGGGCCGCCAGCGATCCATTCGGGTAGTAACGCTTCGGCTCCTTTATTAAACGTATTCCCGGCAACTGTAGCGCTTCAATTTCGCGCGCCCGATCAAGTTCAATTCGACGAGCGATCCAGAGGAAGCGGCGTCCCTTCTCTTTCGCCTCATTCATCTGGTTGAAAAGAGCTTTGGTATCCGACTTCAACACTGACGAAAGCAGCCCTGCCGCACATTGAAGTTTTTCAGTTTTCACCGCAACGGTCGGTTCACTTTCGCCCTTCTTCAGTGGTTTCGGATCGAAGTCGCCCGGATCAAAGGCGATTGAAGTTGTATCGATACTCCGCGCCAGCTCTCGGCCCTGGCGATCGAGCAGTAGACCCCGCGCCGGGGCCGTTTCGATGGCGGACTGCTGCTGTCGTTGGGCCCGATCGACGAGGCTCTCGTGCCGCGAGACTTGCAGGTAGACCAGCCGAGCGCTGATTGCGAGCATCCAGAAAACAACGAAAGCCGCAACAAAAAGCGTGCGGCGAATCGAAAGGTCGGAGTGTGAACCTGATTGAGCAGTACGGCGTGCCATCATTCCCTGGCCGTGTCCCTTCTCTCAAACCAACAAATCTGGGGCCAACCACCCGCCCCGGCTAGCAGCGATTCAAAGTTGATGCCTTCAACCCTGAGAGCCTGCGCGTGCGCTTTCAAATCTTAAAGCCCGGCTAATTGCCGGCGCTCGACCGATGAAGTGATGCTGCAGGATTGAGCACAGCCGGGGCGAGCGGCGCCGGGCTCCTTTTATTGGCCTTGTGGGTTCCCATTTGATTCGCCAGTAACGGCTTTAGACCTAACCCGATTCCTTCAGACTGAAGCCGGGCGGGTGCATAAGCCTGTTGCTTCTGGAGGAGCAAATGTTGCTGCTCCTCAACCAACCTGGCGCGTTCCTGCCGCAGCGATTCGTTCTGGTAACCGAACTGAACTGCGGCAAAGTGTTGGCGCGCGGCAAACACAAAACCGATGGCTAGAACCAGGCCACAAACCAACAGGATCGCGAGACGGGAAAGAGCGCGGCCGTCGCGTTCACGTTGAATCGCGGCATTGCGCTGCATCGAGGGAACTCTTTTCATAGGAAACTCCGGGGATGAAGATCTAGAAAAAATTTAGATTTCGATTGACTTCCGACAGGCCCGCAACTTCGCACTGCGCGCCCGGGGGTTGCTGTTAACCTCGTCCGTCTGTCCGGAGAGATCGGACGTCTGGTCAACAATTCGACGGTGCGTTTTGCTCCGCAAGTGCAGAAGTCCATGCGGCTCCGGCACTGGCAGTAGCCTGACAATCGGCGAAGCTCCTGCTTTATGATCCGATCTTCAAGCGAATGGAAACTGATAACGACGAAGCGTCCGTCGGGTTGTAAAAGATCAACTGCTGTCTCGACAAAATTGGCTCAAGACCTTCAAGCTCCTGATTGACTGCGATGCGTAGTGCCTGGAAAGTTCGCGTTGCCGGATGAATTTGCCAGCGCTTCGTTTTTCCCGCCGCTCGCGCCACCAGGTTAGCTAACTGCGTAGTGGTCGATATCGGCTCCCCTTGTTCGCGATGCTCAACTATCCACTTGGCGATGCGTCGTGAGTTTCGCTCTTCGCCGTATTCAAAGATTATTCGGGCAAGCTCTTCTTCCGGTAGTTCGAGCAAAAGATCCGCGGCAGTTGCGCCACCGCTCTCGGTATCCATCCGCATGTCCAGCGGCGCCTCAAACCTAAAACTGAACCCCCTTGCTGGTGAATCAAACTGGAGCGACGAAACTCCGAGGTCGGCCAGCACACCTGCCGGACTCGCTCTCACCCATGTCCGCCAAAACTTGATCGAGACTCTTGTAGTCTGCGTGAACAGCTTGAAAGCGCGGGCCAAACTTGTTTAAGCGTTCGGATGCTGCGCGTAACGCTTCCTGGTCTCGGTCGATACCGATAACGCGGGTTTCATTCGAAGATTCAAGGATCGCTTCAGAGTGTCCGCCGAGACCAAGTGTGCAATCCAGGAAGAGTCCTCCCCGCTCGGGTGCGAGGAAGTCAATCGTTTCTCGTAGCAGCACGGGGCGATGGGGCGCGTCAATGCCCCCCAAAGACGCAGCCATCACCACCGCCCCGTGATCTCGTTCAAAGAACAACCAATGCGTGAAGAGTAACGAGTGAAAAGTGAAGACTCAGAACCGGTTGTATTGGTCTTGCTTGTCACTTTCGCTCTTTGCTGGTCGCCTTTTGATCTAAATGCCCAGCTTCGCGATTGCCGCCTCGTCGTCTTCGGTGTATGGATCGGCAAGCATGCGCGACTTGAAAACATCCAACTCCCAAACTTCCAAATATGTCAGGTAGCCCAGCACGGCGACGTCGCCCATCACACCTGCGCTCTTTCGCAACAACGGGTGAATCAGGAGCCGTCCCTGGCCATCGATCGTGGACTGCTGACCGTAGTAGTTCGTTCTGTCAAGGAACTTGCGTCGCGCCGGATCCATCGTCGGCAAAAGCAAGAGTCTCTGTTCTATCGATTCCCACTCCGGCAAAGGGTAAATTCGGACATTGTCACCAGTCAGGCTGGTTATGTAGAATTCCCCGCCATGCTTTTCGTCAATCAAGCGGCGAAACGGCGTCGGCACTTTGAGCCGACCCTTGACGTCTATCCGGGCCGTGTAGTTTCCCCGCAACATAAAAGTTCGATCAGTCAATAGATTTGGTGGGTGGCCTAGGAAAAGTTAAACCAGCGATCAGTCGTCACGAGGTTGGACCCACTTCCGACCACTTTTGACCACCCGAAGCGGAGTCTACGCCCCATCATTTTGAGTGTCAATAGATAACTCCCGAAAAACCTAAGCTTTTGAAGGGTTTGTGGCTCTGAGGGTAAAGTTTGCGTTCGCCTCTTGTCTGCCAAACCTTGGAGTGCGGTGACCTGTCACCGCTTTGGTCCCCAATTAGTGAACGGCCTCGTCAAGTTCACTGGCAAGACGAGGAATCCCTGCGATAAAAGCGGTGCCACGTCACCGCACTCCATAGGAAGCCCTTGAAACTCACCCAAACGGGTACTGGTGCAGTTTGATCGATCAAACCCATTTCTTTGCGGAACTTTGCGTCTGACTTTGCGACCTTTGCGGTTTCGCTTGTTCTTTAGACCCTTACCGCCAAGTACGCAAAGGGTTTCGCGAAGAGCGCAAAGCAAACTGAACAGTACCCCCGATAGGCAGCCGCGTGGCCTTGTTGTATATTGACGGCCAATGTCTAAACGTCGAAATGCGGATCTGGCCAACAACTGAATGGAGCTGAATCTCGGAGGATTTGCTGGACTTCTTTTCTTTGGATTGCTCGCGGCTGGGGCGAATCTACTCGGTGGGTTTGTCCTTATTAGATCCGGAGCTCACCGGCTGGGTGAACGTTTCCTGAAGTATCTGGTTGCTTTGGGCGCCGGATTCATGCTGGCGGCCATCTTTATTGAGATCGTTCCGGAGAGCGTTCGGCTCTGGACTGCAAATCTCGAGGGCGAACGAGCTGCGGCATCTGTAGTCGGAGCTATGACCCTGCTACTTGCCGGCTACCTCCTCATCCAGCTCTTCGAACACACAATTGCTCCCCACTTCCATTTCGGGGCGGAGACCCATCCCGAATCTTTCATGAAACCTTCTGCCGCTTACGCTGCCGTCGGAGGTCTCTGGATTCATACGTTCTTTGATGGCGTCTCGATTGCCGCCGCTTTTCTGGTCGACTTTAGAGTTGGCTTGTTGGTTTTCATTGCTATCCTGCTGCATAAGATGCCTGAAGGATTTACCGTGGCTTCGATAATGCTGGCTGCGGGACGTTCAACTCGAACGGCGCTTTGGGCAACTGCCGCTATCGGAGCTGCGACGCTTGCGGGCGTAGTGGTGGTGGCTCTGGTGAGTTCCAGGATTGAGGCAGCCGTGAGTTACGCCCTGCCCTTCTCTGCCGGTGTTACTCTTTACGTGGCCGCCAGCGACTTGATCCCGGAGGTCAACCATAAAGAAGAGCGAAACCCCATCGTCTCGATTGTCGTTTTTGTTGGCGTCGCACTTTTTTACTTGTTGCACAAATTGATCGAGGGGTAGTTTTGACGCAGTCTCAAATTTCGCCGCGTTCCCACAGCTCAGCGCTGAGAACCATAACCAAGCGTCGGTTGGCCCTTTCTCGTTCGATTTATCGGGCGCCAGGTCTGTGCTTCGCGGTCCTCATCCTGGTCTACGCATTTCAGGTCGCGGCCCTGGGCCAAACTGGCACCCCGCCAATTCCGCTGCCCTCTCCCTTCACGCCGATTGTCGACAACGCGAATGTCCTCGACGCTGAGACTGAAACGAAGCTCGGCTCCATCTATTTGAATCTCATGGTGCGCGCGAAGATTCAGTTTGCCGTGGTGACGATTGACACGACCGGCGGCCGGCCGATTGAGGACTATGTGCTGGATCTCTACCGCGGTTGGGGAATTGGAACGAAGGAGAACGATGGGTTTCTGTTGCTCGTCGCGGTTCAGGATCGAAAGTATTACACCGAAGTTGGCTATCATCTTGAGGGTGATTTGAATGACGGTTTGGTTGGACAGATCCAACGTCAGTACCTCGTTCCGCAGTTTAAGAAGGCTAACTACAGTCAGGGGGTTTACGACACAGTTCAGGCATACGTAGCGACGCTCGGCGAGAAACGTGGATTTGCTATTGAAGGCATCGACAAGCGTTTCGTGTCTCGGGAAGCTCCGCGGTCGCGCGGGACCCGAAACCGATCGGGAGGACTCTCTAGCGGCTGCTGCACGATGCTGGCCGTCCTCGGGCTGATTATCCTGGTGCTTTCGGCGATGCGAAAAGGTGGCGGCGGACGAGGCGGTGGCGGCGGTGGCTGGATGGGGTGGCTGCTGCTCGGTTCATTGTTGAATTCCGGAAGCCGGAGTAACTGGGGAGGTTCAAGTAGCGGCTGGGGCGGAGGCGGATTTGGCGGCGGCGGTGGATTTGGCGGCGGATTTGGCGGTGGTAGTGCGGGCGGGGGCGGCGCCGGGGGCAGCTGGTAGCGCCGGAATGATGGCGACCGACGTGTGAATGAATAGACGCTTAGACGCCCTGAACTGTTGAGTTTGAATTTTGGGCTCGGTTCATTGGCGGACGAATCTGTGGCTTACTACAGGATTCTGTTAGTATTCGGGGCCCCCGAAACACAAAGATGGCTAAGACAATAGTTCACGAGGCACTCAATACTTTCGTCAATGATCTGCGCGCGACGCACGGCGACAATCTCGCTTCCGTCGTGCTCTACGGGTCAGCCGCAGCGGGTGATCATATCGAATTGCGGTCTGACTACAATTTGCTCATCACCCTGCACCGCATAACTCCCGAAGATTTGCGCCTCTCACAGGCGCCGATGCGTGAATGGCGCAGGCTCGGACACCCAATTCCAGTCTATTTCACTGTCGAGGAATTGTCGGACGCAGCCGACGTATTTCCCATCGAGTTTCACCAGATGGCAAACGCCCGTACGGTACTTTTCGGACAGGATCCCTTTGAGCTCGTTCACCTCTCCGACGTTAACCTCCGCCATCAGACCGAGTACGAACTACGCGCCAAGCTGATTCAACTCCGGCGTCTTTACATTCCGGCTTCGATCTCAGCGGAGAAACTCTGCGATTTAATGAGCGACAGCCTGGCGAGTTTTGCTTCTTTGTTTCGCGCAGTGCTGTTGCTCCATGGGGAGCAGGCTCCGGTGAGCAAACCGGATTGCGTTCGCGCCACCATTAACAGATTTGGCCTCGAAGCTGAACCCTTTGAAAAGATCTTCGCGTTCCGCACGAGTGACCTTGAGCCCCCTTCAGAAAAAGATGCAAACGACATCTTTGCCGCTTACCTGGAACAGATTGACCATGTAATTCAGGCGGTTGACGAATTCGATCAAGGAAAGATTTAGGAGATGACCATGATCAAAAGACGATTGGCGTTAGCTGCGGTTGTTTTATTTGTAGCGGTGACCGGAAGTGGTTGCGGTTATAACACGCTGACCACAAAACATGAGAACGTGAAGGCCAAATGGGCAAACGTGGAAACCCAGCTACAGCGACGCTCCGACCTGCTGAACAATCTTATTGAGACTGCCAAACTCGCGGGCGTGCAGGAGCAGGAAGTGTTCGGCAAGATAGCCGAAGCACGATCAAGATTACTCAATGCTTCGCAGCAAGCGCCGCAAGGCGAAGGCGGCGACAAGAGTCCGGAACAGAAGCAGGCGGTGATTGACGCAGCGAATAGTTTTGGTGGTACGGTGGGCCGTTTGCTGGTTTTGCAGGAGGCTTACCCGCAATTGCGTTCAAACGAAAACTTCCTCAAGGCACAGGACGAAGTGGTCGGAACTGAAAATCGCATCGCTGTGTCCCGGAAGGACTACAATGATGCGATTCAGGATTACAACACCACGATGAAGAGCTTCCCCACCGTGATTTCGGCGAAGCTCTACGGCTTTAAGGAAGAGCCCTACTTCAAAGCTGATCCGGCTGCCACGACGGTGCCGAAGATCGATGCAAACAGTCTGCGGGACAATCAATCACCGGCACCTGCGCCATCGAAGTAGAACAAAGGTAGACAGGATTCCTGCCGATCACCTCCGGAATCCAGGAGATGCGGCAGGTTAAAAGAAAAGGAGGCCGCTCGTTATGAGTGGCCTTCCCTTTTTGGAGACACTTGCTGTTTAGAATCCGCGCGAGCTGCACATCGCGCAGTGGTCACACGGCTTGCCGCCGGGCTCGATGGTGCACTGCTTCTCTTTCTCAAAGAAATCAACCAACTCAGTCACAGTGGCCTCTTCGACACCAAATTTTTCCTGGCTCGGATGCGAGTATGAAGAGTTGATTCCGGCGAGCCAAGGCGAATGGGTGGAAGGCACAGGATTTGGTGAACTTGCCGAAGGTGCGGTAGCCGGCAAACTGATGCTCGGCGAACCGGCGGATTGTGAACCGACCTTCGCTTCGAGCCGTGAAATCTGACGCTGAAGTTCACTGAGGCCGGCGCGCACGGCCGCTAACTCCGCGCTTACTTCGCCAACCTGAGGACGGCTTGCGTTACCAGGCGCGCCGCCAGAGACGCGCCGCGCTATTCGCTCGGCTATCTCCCGCGCATGATCCGATTCAGTGCTCATCATAAGTAGTAAAGCATTCTTGCCTGACATCTATGGACAAACAGCAATGTCTGTCCTACTCGTCCTTCAACAACTCGACGTAATCCACTACGCCGACGATAGCCGAATCAATGGCGGCTCCCGGCTTCCCGGTCGACGCAGTTGATGCGCCCCAGCCTTCCTGCACAATCAAAACCTGATCGCCAACACCTGCATCAACTGCGTTGAGCGCCAAAAGAGTGTTTGGCATCTCTTCGCCTTCGGGCGTGACTTGCTGGCAGAGCATCACACTCGCGCCCTCGTAGCGCTGGTTCTTTGTGGTGGCGACGATGTTGCCGATAACTCGTGCGAGAAGCATTTACTCGTTTGTTCGTCCCGTCCATCTCGCACGCTTTCCATTTGTCACGTGCGCATCGGAATCAACAATGCCGATGATCGTGCAATCCGTGGGCGTGTCTTCTCGCTTGAAAGGAAAACTTGCTTCCTTTCCCCGGCACCAGAAAACTAATTCGCCGATTCCTGCTCCGACTGAATCGACAGCCACCAGCGGTTTACCAGACGGTTCAAGATCTTTGTTTAAGGTTTGGACTACGAGGAGCTTGCGGCCTTCGAGCGATTCGTTCTTTACGGTTGCCACTACCGTGCCGATGACGCGAGCCAGTTGCATGATAAAAAGTAACTAGTGAAGTGAAAGGTGAAAGGTAAACCAAAGTCTACAACCTAGAGCGTCTGACTTTTCAGTATTCACTCTTTACTTTTCACGAACCAGGTACGTCCACCGTGTCTATAATTCCGACAATCGCCGCATCAACCGGAGCGTCTTTCATTCCCTGGGCCAGGCGCGCGCTCGAGCCGGCCACGACCAAAACTCGTTCATGAAAGCCCGCACCGACCGTGTCAACGGCAACCACATAACCTGTAGTGTCGCTCCCGTCGACGTTCACGGGACGAACGACCAACAACTTCTTACCGATCAGCCGTTCGTCTTTTTGAGTCGAAACGACAGTGCCGAGGATGCGCGCGATGATCATGCTTAACCGCGGGTCAGGCCAATGGGAAGCGCATCGTCAACACTGCCATGCGGACGCGGTATCACGTGCACGCTCACCAACTCTCCTACGCGTCGGGCAGCAGCAGCGCCGGCATCGGTCGCAGCTTTCACCGCCGCCACATCTCCGCGCACAATCGCCGTTACAAATCCGGCGCCGATTTTTTCGTAACCCACGAGGGTGACGTTTGCAGCTTTGACCATCGCGTCGGCAGCTTCAATCATCGCCACCAGGCCTTTGGTTTCGACCATGCCGAGTGCTTCTTGCATTCAGTTGCTCCTAGTAATCGAATAGTAAATCTTGAATGGTGAATAGTAGACGAGTTTGACCTGATTTACCATGCAGCATTCACTCCACACTTTCAACTCACCAAACGTTGCCCGGAGTCGCGGTGTGTGCAGCCTGTGCCAACAGTTCCAGCAGTTCTTCTCTCGTCAAAGTGATCTTTCCTGAACCGTTAATAGACATCGCGTCGCTCTGAGTGGATCGCGCAGGTCGATCGCCGGTCGCGCATGACATCTGGGTGTCGTGCAAATAACCACAGGCCTGGCAACGAGCGCTTTCGCCAAGATAGCCGGCCGCCTCCCGCACATTGATAAGTTTCTCAATCGCGTCGGCCGGAAGATTTTTTGAGCCCCCCAGCATGCGTGAAAGGATTGCGATGCGCGCGGTGTGTTCGAGAGTCTCCAGTCGATCAAAAGCCTGCCAGAGATCTGAGCCGTAAGCGACGGCGCCATGGTTGGCCATCAGCAAGGCGTTGTGATGTTTCACTAGGGGCCGCATGGCGTTGCTGAGTTCATCTGTCGATGGGGTGCCGTAGGCAGCCAACGGCACGCAGCCAAGGGTCAGGATCACTTCCGAAAGAATTGGTTGGTCAATGGCCAGCCCGGCAACTGCGAAGGCCGTACCGTGCGGAGGATGAGCGTGGCAAACTGCCTTAACGTCAGGACGCTCCTGATAAATCAGAAGGTGCATCGCCAGTTCACTGGAAGCTTTCGTGTTGCTCAGCGGTTTGCCGGTGTCGTCGGTGATCGCGAGCGAGTCTTCAGTCATCCGACCTTTGCAGGTCATCGTCGGCGTCGCAACAATCCTACCGTCGTCAAGTCGAACGCTTACATTGCCGTCAGACGAGACAACATAGCTACGCTCATACAGGAGGCGGCCAATATTTACGATTTCACGCCGGGCGGTCTGCTCATCCATTATTTGGTTCGTTTACAACTCCTGCTCACTAAGCTCCGAAACATCTTCAGTTCGCGTTTCCCGCTTAGGTTTAGTAACTGCGCTGACCGGAGGGCGGGCCAGAAAATACGACAACGATTCAAGTGAGGTGGTTAGGTCAACGGTTTTTACTTTCACATCCAAACGCGCGCTTAGTGAAGCCGGAGCAAAATTCAAAATGGCCTTGATGCCGGCGGACATGATTTGATTGAGTACCCTTTGCGCGACTCGCGCTGGGACCGCGATCACCATCACGTCGATCGATTCCTGCTTGACTACGCGCGGCATCGTCTTTACATCGAGAACCGCAATCTTATCCTCGCCGATTCGGCCGCCAATCTTCTGCTCGTCGTTATCGAAGAGCGCTACCACCGTAAAATTTGAACGCGAGAATCCTCCGTAGTTTGCCAACGCGGTCCCCAGTCGTCCGGCGCCGACAATCGCCACCCGGTGGGGCTTGTCCAAACCCAGAATTCTGGTGATATGGTCGCGCAAATCTTCAACGTAATAACCAACACCGCGCACACCAAATTCACCGAAGTAGCCCAGGTCTTTCCGTATTTGAGCGGAATTCAAATTAAACTGCTCGGCTAATGCCTGCGATGAAATACTCTTAATGCCGGCTTCTGAAAGCGTATTGAGACAGCGAAGATAAACGCTCAAACGGTTTGTAGTTAATTCTGAAATCTTTTCTGACTTCATCTCTAGGGGGCTCCGGAGGTTCCAGTATAGATCGAATGCGATTTCAATGTAACGCAAGCGGTTAGCTCCAACCGGAAAGTGCTAACTCCCCCTTTCATCTTCCGACACAAACTCTCAGCGGCCAGGAAGGCAAAATAGTAAGTTTGCTGGTTTCAAAGGGTTCAGGGGCGCCGCCACCCAAAACTGCATTCGTTGCTCAACTGAGCGTCCATCAACTACAATCGCGCCGTTTCAACCGTCGGTTTCAAAACTAAAACCCAGCGCCAATGATTGCACACCTATCTGGCACCCTTCTTTCCAAACAGGCAACCTCCGTTATCCTCGATGTCAATGGGGTCGGGTATGAGATAACAATCCCGGTTTCGACGTTTTACGATCTGGAAGAACCGGGGTCCAATGTACAACTTCGCATTTATACGCACGTGCGCGAAGATGCGCTACAGCTTTTCGGTTTTAAGACCGCGCGAGAACGCGAACTTTTTCTGCGTCTGATCTCGGTTAGCGGAATCGGACCGAAGTTGGGAATCACGTTACTTTCGGGGATGGGCGCCGATGAGATCATCGCTTCCATCCGCACCAATAATCTGGCTCGGCTGACTCTGATTCCGGGTGTAGGCCGAAAAACAGCAGAGCGCCTGGTGGTTGAACTGCGTGATAAAGTCGCCTCGCTTTCGTCGCCTGAAATAGAGGAAGAGCTGGGCGCAAAAACTCCAGCGGGCGCCCCGGTGCTAACTGAAGACTCGATGCGAGCCGACGTTCTTTCAGCCCTTTTGAATCTAGGCTACCAAAGGAGTTCGGCTGAGAAGGCGTTGACGGCCGCGGTTGATGAAGGCGGAGACATCTCGGTTGAGTTGCTTTTGCGACGCAGCCTGCGCAAGCTGGCAAAGGTGTAACTCAAACTGTTAGTTTGCGTTTGAGAATACACTGTTTCGCTAGTTGCAAAATCAGACCAGGTAAACTAACAGTTTGCGTTACAGATTATGTCTACGGAAGAGCCCGCACGCGTACGCGATACGCCACTAAGCGATGACGAACGGCAGTTTGAGTCTACCGTTCGTCCGTCAATGCTGGCGGAATACATCGGCCAGGGGCAGGTAAAAGAAAATCTGCGCGTCTACATGAAGGCCGCGCTGCGCCGAAAGGAAGCCCTTGATCATGTGCTGCTCACTGGTCCTCCGGGTTTAGGCAAAACCACCCTCGCGCACATCATTGCCAACGAAATGGGCGCCGAGCTTCGTTCAACTGCGGGCCCGGCAATCGAGAAAGCCGGTGACATCGCAGCCCTGCTCACGAATCTTCAGGAAGGCGATGTCCTTTTCATCGACGAAATTCACCGCCTTCTGCCGGCCCTGGAAGAAAAACTTTATCCGGCGATGGAAGACTACCAACTCGATCTGCTAATCGGTCAGGGCGCCGGCGCACGATCGATAAAACTTGAGCTGCCAAAATTTACGCTGGTGGGCGCGACCACCCGCGCGGGCCTGCTTACCGCCCCACTGCGCGGCCGTTTCGGCATTGTCTTCCATCTCGATTTCTACCCGCATAAAGATCTTGAAGTTATCTGCACCCGTTCGGCCGAAATCCTCGGGGTGGAGATTGACCTCGACGGGGCGCGGGAAATTGCTCGACGCTCGCGAGGCACACCGCGCATCGTCAATCGTCTGCTGCGGCGAGTCCGCGACTATGCCGAGGTTGACTACGACGGAAAGATAACGCGAGAAGTTGCGAATGATGCGCTTAACCGCATGGAAGTAGACACTTTTGGGCTCGATGAAATGGATCGCAAACTCCTATTCACCATCATCGAGAAGTTTAATGGCGGTCCGGTAGGTCTGGGCACAATCTCAGCGTCAATTCATGAAGAAAAAGACTCAATCGAAGAGATCATCGAACCTTATCTTATTCAGATCGGCTTTCTCGATCGCACGCCGCGAGGTCGCATGGCGACACGATTGGCTTACGACCACTTCGGGATTGCAGTGCCCGGCTCGTTGAAACCCAGCCTGTTCGATTCCCCATGAAGAATTTGTTAGGGTGTGATTACGACTTGCGCCGGCAACAGGCGCGGGGTTCTCAACGTTAACTAAGAGCCCTCGCTAACGCGTGGGCCTGTAACCCGGTCACTAATGAGAAAGCTTTCTTCCTTCTCGCGTCAGTCGTTCGGCGTTCGCAATCGCGGACCGTGGCGGTCCATTCTCGTGCACACGCTGCACCAGTTTGACGAGAATGACCTGTTCACTTCCGCCGCAGCGATGAGCTATTTCGGCCTGATGGCTCTTTTTCCCGCGTTGTTGCTAATGCTGGCCATCGGCAACCAGATAACTGCCGCCACCGAATTGTTGACCCGTGCGGTCGAAGTTTATCCAGGGTCCGGCAAATTTCTGCGTGAAACAATCCGCTCGCTGTCGTCAGTGAGCGCTGGGGTAGTTGTCACTTGCGTGATCGTGGTCTTATGGGCGGGCTCGTGGGTTTTCGCGGTTATTGAACGGGCGCTTAACCGGATCTGGGGGACGACTTCGCGCACCTTCTGGCACGGACGAGCGCTGACCATCGGCATGATCGGCATCATCGGAGTGCTGCTGGCAACCTCGGTAATGATCACTTCCTTCGTCGTGTCGTTGCGCGAGATTGCCGGCAGGCTTTCCCCGCGGCAAATAGCGCGCTACCCGGCGTTGCTTTCAGTTGGAAGCGCTTTCTGGCAGGGAATTTTTGCAATTCTCAGCCTGCTGGTTACGGTAGTGTTGTTCGTGATCATCTATCGCTTTATGCCCAAGGCTGAAGTGACGATGCGTGACACATTGCCGGGTGCAATTCTTGCCGGCATTCTTTGGGAAGTTGCCAAATACCTGTTCGCGCTCAGCGTAAACTATTTCCATTACGATCAAATCTATGGATCTGTCGGCGCCGTGGTAGCAGTTTTAACCTGGAGCTACTTTTCAAGTTTGATCCTGTTGTTTGGCGCGCAACTGACCGCCGTGTTTCATCGCGAGCATCCGCATTTCTCCATCTCCCCTAATCCGTAAATCATTTCTTCGCAGAGTCTTGATGCGCATCTCTGAATTCGATTACGAGCTCCCTGAAGATTTAATTGCCCAGCATCCGACGGAACGGCGCGACGCGTCGCGAATGTTGATCCTAAACCGCGATGACGAAAGTTTGACAGCTGCCGCCTTCGTTGATTTCCCCACTTTGGTGCGGCCCGGCGACGTGCTCGCGGTCAACAATACTCGCGTCTTTCCGGCGCGGCTTTTGGGGCGACGCGACCCTACCGGTGGTTCCGTGGAAGTGTTGCTGGTGCGGGAAATTGAGGCATCTGTCTGGGAAGTTCTGTTGAAACCCGCCCATCGGTTGAAGTCCGGCGATCGGATTCGGTTTGGTGATACCAGCTTGTGTGCAGAAGTGGTTGGAACCCTCGCGAACGGCAGGCGATGCGTGCGATTCGCAGGCCACCAACCGATTGAAGATTTGATGCAGAGTGTTGGGCAAACCCCTCTGCCACCCTACATTCGACGTCCGGAAGGAACTACCAGCGAAGACGACGAACGCTATCAAACCGTGTTCGCGCGAGAAAAAGGCGCCGTTGCTGCTCCAACTGCGGGTCTCCACTTCACTCCGGAAATTCTTGCAAAGCTGACTGCGCTCGGAGCGAACGTGGTCGAGGTCACTCTGCATGTCGGCTACGGAACCTTTGAACCGGTGCGCGTCGACAACATCAAGGACCATCGCGTCGAGTCTGAGGTTTTTGAGATTAGCGAGGAAGCCGCGACAGTGATCAATGCGAACCGCGCTCGCGGGGGCCGTGTTATCGCAATAGGAACGACCACCACGCGAGCGCTCGAGTCGGCAGCTGGTGCCGATGGATTAGTCGCACCCGGCAGAAGAGAAACGAATCTTACAATCCTGCCGGGTTACAAATTTCGCGCAGTGGATTGCCTGCTCACCAATTTTCACTTGCCGCGTTCCTCTTTGCTGTTGCTGGTTTCAGCTTTTGCTGGGCGCGACTTTGCCCTGGCTGCTTACCATCAGGCAGTCGAGCAACGCTTTCGATTTTATAGCTACGGCGATTGTATGTTTGTGATCTAGTGAACAAGGAATCGTTGATGGTAGACTGTCATTAATCTCCCCGTTAAACACAAGATGGCCGTAATAAAGAAAATTCGTTCACGCTGGTGGTCGCATCCGGCCCCAGAGTTTCCGCTCGAGCTGGAGCCGGAGCCAATCGCGCCGGCATCGTTAGGCACTCGTTACGACATTCGCCCGTTGGCAATCGCTCATCTTGACGAGTGCTGGCGACTGGATCAGCGATGCTTCGTTGATGGCGAAGCGTATAGCCGCGAAACCTTCGAGTACCTGTTAACAGCTCCGGAAGCAGTTTCATTTCGCGCGGCCACGGCCGGGGGCACGATGGTCGGATTTGTCATCGGCTTAATCGAGCCGGATCACACCGGGCACATCACTACGGTTGGAGTGGCGCCCGATCATCGGCGCCGTCACCTGGCCAAACGTTTGATGGCCGAGGTGGAGAAGGGTTTTCGCCAACGAAACGTCCGTCTGGTGCGCCTGGAAGTCAGATCTCTCAATATTCCGGCCCAAAAGCTTTACGAAAGGCTCGGTTATGCGGTCACTCAACGTTTGCCGAAGTACTACTCAAACGGCGGCGACGGCCTGTTGATGCTTAAGTCCATTGATTAACTTCCGGGCGATTTACCAAGCTAGAAACCAAAACAAAAACGATCCATCAGATCACACGAAAGGCACTCGATCTAAAGCCTCGATTTCGTGTGGTTTCGTGGATCGTTTGAGTTCAACTGACGACTAGCTTTTGCGAAGCTCAGTCAGTACCTGTTTCGCTACTGCTTTGAGTGTGTCAAAGACGCCGGCGCCGGTGGAAGCAATCGCCTCGACTACGGGTTCTTCCCGTCTCATCAATTCGGCGGAGAGATCGGCAGCCGGAATCACGTTCGGAAGATCTCGCTTGTTAAGTTGCAGCACATAAGGAATCTTCATCAGGTCGTAACCCTGGGTCTTAAGATTCTCTTCAAGGTTGTAGAGCGACTCGATGTTGGCGTCCATACGCTCTTCTTGCGAATCGGCGACGAAGACAACTCCATCGACGCCCTTTAAGATTAGTTTGCGCGATGCGTCGTAAAATACCTGACCGGGAACCGTGTAGAGGTGAAAACGGGTTTTAAATCCGCGCACAGTGCCCAACTCAAGTGGCATGAAGTCAAAAAACAAAGTGCGATCGGTTTCAGTCGCGAGGCTGATGAGTTTACCGCGAGATTGTGGAGCCGTGGCCTCAAAAATATGTTGTAGGTTGGTAGTCTTACCGCAAAGGCCCGGACCGTAGTAAACGATCTTGCAGTTGATTTCTCTGGAAGCGTAATTAATGAACGTCATGGTGCACTTACTCGGTTGTGGTTAGTTGAACAGGCTGTCGATATCTTCATCCGTGATCTCCGCGAAGGGTGATGCTTCATCCGAACTCTGTACCTTCGTGATCTCGTCGATCATAGCCAGCAATTGGTGGGAAACCTGGCGGCTGCGAAGCTTAACCAGCCCTAGTGTGGATCGCTCATCAAAGACAACGATCAGCAGCAACCGGCCAATGACTGAAATGTGAATACTCTCGTGTTCGCCTTCGTGAGAAAGGGTCGGAAATTCTTTTTCGCCGATCAACTCAGCCATTCCGCCGGTTGCGGCAACATTTCCCGCCGCCAACGAACAGAGACTGGTGGTGTCGAGGTTTCCTACTTCGCCCTGAACCGCGATTTCCTGGCCGTCTTTGTCGACTAAGAAAACAACCCGGGAAGCCGAGTCAGACTGGAGACGGGCCAGAACATCCTTGATCTTATGATACTGACGCTTTTGAAGCAGTATGGGCGTGTCTGGCATTGATACGGTTCTTTCGGAAGACTAGAAAGGCAAGCAAAACTTGGAGTGAAACGGAACCTTAGGTGGGCGCTTATTGTTTTAACCCGCTGAAGACAAAGCGCTTTATCAGCTGGGACTGAAACCGGCAGCGGCTAGGTAAGGGTTACCCAAAAGCCGCAAGGCACTGTAGCATAGCCAACAATGTGCTTCAAGTGTTTTTCTATGTTGTATGTCGTGAGTCAAAACGCTACTCCTGAGGTGGTTTAGGTAGGCATAACTCCTCTTTTGCGTTGAATTAGAAGCCCGGCCATGTTACTCTCCGCTCGCTACTTCGCGCGATTTGCGTCCACATTAACCCTTTCTCTCTTAAGTCTTAATATGAGCGCAGCACCCAAAAGTCTGAACCGGTCAGGGGCACGCACAAGCCGTCGTCGCCCCGCACCTAAAGCCGCGGCCAAGAAACGTGCCACCAGCCCAAAGGCACAGCGTCCGAAGGCGCAACGGGCTGTCGCCAAAAAAACTGCCGTCAAAAAGTCCGTCAAGGCGAAGCCTGCGCCTAAGAAAACTGCTAAGAAAAAAGTCGCTAAGAAAACTACCGCGAAATCCAAATCTGCTTCTCTCCAACGGGCGAAAGCGAAGACTCCGTCACGCGGCCAGGTTGCTCGAAAGTCTGTGGCTGTAGCCCGGAAGGCTCCACCTAAAGACCGCATTGCGCCCAGAGTCAAAAAGACGCAGAAGGTGGCTGCGGTTAGAGCTCAGCGACCCGCGCCGGTTGCTCCAGCGACTACTCGCCAGCCAACCGTTGCTGAGTCGGCGGCCGTAAAGGCTTTCGAGCGCGCACATAAAGAATTCATGCACGGCCGTTTCAGTGAAGCACGCAATCAGTTTCGCGTGCTGCTGGAGAAATATTCCCAGGTTTCGGAAGTTGCGGCGCGCGCCCGAACATATCTTTCAGTTTCAGAAGCACGTTTGCGAACCGAGACCATGCTCCCGCGTGATGCCGATTCACTCTACGATCGCGGGGTGATCGAATTGAACCGCGGCGAGTATGTAGCGGCGCAGGAAATGTTTGAACGAGCACTGAAGCGAGAGCCGGAAGCGGCTCACGTTCATTACGGTTTGGCCGCAACTCGAGCTCGACTTGGCGCCCTTGATATGGCCCTTCAGTCTTTACAGCGCGCCCTCGACCTGCAACCCACGTTACGCGTTCGCGCTCAGCACGATCACGACCTTACTTCTTTGCGCAACGATCCTGATTTTGATCGGTTGGTATTTCAACCCCGCCCTTAGTTTAGGAACAACCCGCGCCTAATCTTTTTGCACTATCAACGCCTATCTAGTTTCAAAGCCTTCGTCTTTTAGGTATCATTCTGGGTTGGGCGCTAATCCAGCGCACCGTTCAGGAGAACCTTTATTGCTGAATTCGTTTGCAGAAAACCGTGGTCTCAATCTGGTTGCCCTTGGGGGCGGCACTGGACTCTCGACGTTGCTGGCCGGCCTCAAGAGGTTGGTAGGCGAACGACAGCCCGGAGAGTTATGGCTGCAGAATCTCTCGGCGATAGTAACGGTTTCCGACGATGGTGGTAGTTCCGGGCGTTTGCGAGAAGAGTTGCAAATGCTGCCGCCGGGCGACATCCGAAACTGCATGATTGCGCTCTCTGAAGATTCTACGCTGCTATCAAGGCTGTTCCGCCATCGCTTCAGAGGCAGCGGTGAACTGGGTGGACATAGCTTTGGCAATCTTTTCCTGGCCGCGCTCACGGAGGTGACCGGCGATTTCACCGAAGCGGTGAAATTGTCATCGGAAGTACTTGCGAGCAAGGGTCACATTTTTCCTGCCACCATCAGCGATGTGAGGCTGGTAGCCGAACTCGCGGACGGAACTGAAGTGCGCGGAGAAACTCACATCACGGCTTCGCTGGCGCCTATCCGTCGTTTGCGTCTCGAGCCTGAGCATTGCCTGCCACTACCCGAAGCTCTGCGCACCATCCGCGCGGCCGACGTAATCACAGTTGGTCCCGGATCGCTCTACACCAGCATTCTGCCGAATCTCCTGGTGGCGAAAGTTTCGCAGGCAATCGGCCAGAGCCAGGCGACGAAGATTTTCATTTGCAATCTGATGACTCAACCCGGGGAGACAGACAACTACTCAGCCCGCCAGCATTTGGAAACAGTGAAGAAATATGCACCAGAAATCCATTTTGATTTCGTAGTGGTTAACGACCGACGCATCACTCCCGAACAAGTCGAGCGTTACGCGCTGGAGGGCGCGCATCAAATTGGCATTGATGATGATGATCTGCTCGAATCGATCGGCGACCTGCTGGATCAGTCAACTCGCGTTATTCGCGCCAACCTCCTCGAGGATGGAGAAAAAGTGAGGCACGACTCCGCACTTCTCGCCGACATCGTCGTCGAGTGTAGACAACAAGCCGGCGCGCAATCGGTGGTACCCGCATAACCATGGAGCCACTTGAACCCATGGAGACGCCTCCCCTACCCGGTCACACCAATCAATCGCTTGAGATACTTATTCTCGCCGCCGGACTGGGCACCAGAATGAAATCGGGGAGGGCCAAAGTTCTGCACAAACTCGGTGGCTCTCCATTGATCGCTTACGTCTGCCGTGCAGCCCAATCACTCAAGCCTCAACATATCTACGTGGTCGTCGGCCACCAGGCCAGAGAAGTTAAGCAGGCCGTTGTGGAAGAAGTCGCCGAGATTGCCGGCTTTGTAAACCAGACTGAACAACGCGGCACCGGCGATGCGGTCATGGCAGCACGCGCTCAACTTGAAAACCTCGATGCGGTGGTGCTGATTCTGTCAGGCGATGTGCCTATGATTCGCGCAGAGACTTTGCAGCACTTTCTCGATCACCATCGTTCGACCGGGGCCACTTGTTCGATTCTGAGTGTGCGACTCGAAAATCCGACGGGATATGGACGAATCATCCGCGATCAGAACGAACAATTCGTCAAAATAGTCGAGCAAAAGGATGCGACGGCTGATGAACAAAAGGTAAAAGAAATCAACTCGGGGATCTACTGCTTCTCTACTAGCAAACTGTTCCCGGCCCTGGCTCGAGTTACGCCGGGAAACAATCAGGGTGAGTTTTATCTAACCGATGCGCCGGAAGTGCTATTGGCAGACGGCGAAAAGGTAAACGTCTATCTGCACACCGACGCCAGGGAAGTGTCGGGCATCAACACCCGGGCTGAACTTGCCGAGTTTGAGAATTTGATGCGTCGCGCCACGATTCGCCGTCTGATGATCGATGCGGGGGTGACGTTCATCGATCCCTCGCACGCGTACATCAGCGCGCAGGCAAGCATCGGCCGCGACTGTGTGATCCATCCCGGAGTTTCGATTGAAGGAAATTCTACAGTGGGTGAAAACTGTGAGATTCGATCCGGCACTCGCATTTCAGATTCTCGCGTCGGAAACAATGTGATTATCAAGGATCATTCTGTCATCGTTGACTCAACCGTTGAGTCGGGCTGTTCCGTAGGTCCGTTTGCGCATCTGCGCATGAATAGTGTGATTGAAGAGACGGCGGCCGTAGGAAATTTTGTCGAAATGAAAAAGTCCCGGTTGGGACGTGGTTCAAAGTCGATGCACCTCACCTATCTAGGTGATGCAACCATCGGCGAGCGCACAAATATTGGTGCGGGTACGATCACCTGTAACTACGATGGCAAGAGCAAACACGAAACAATCATCGAAGATGAAGTGAAGATAGGATCAGACACAATGCTGGTGGCGCCGGTTACAGTTGGAAAGGGTTCAGTGACCGCGGCGGGGTCTGTAGTTACGAAGGACGTTCCGCCCGGTACGCTGGTGGCGGGCGTCCCGGCAGTCGTTAAAAAGAAACTAAACGAGTAGTGATCATGAGTCTGGTGAGTTTTGAGCCGAACCAATCGCTTCTTCTCCAGCACTCATCACGGATCACCGGAATCAGGTAAACATTTATGTGTGGAATCGTTGGTTACGTTGGAAACAAGCAGGTGGTGCCGCTCATCATTGACGGGTTGCGCAAGCTTGAGTATCGCGGTTACGACTCGGCGGGCATCGCCGTGGTTAACGAAGGCCACGAACTCGAAATTCGTCGCGCGGAGGGCAAGCTACGAAACCTCGAGGAAGTGATTCGCCTCACTCCGCTCGATGGCACCTATGGAATCGGCCACACTCGCTGGGCCACTCACGGACGCCCCACCGAAGAAAACGCGCATCCCCACCGCGACTGTTCCGGCCGAATTGTAGTCGTGCATAACGGAATCATAGAGAATTACCTGCAACTCAAAGATCGACTCAGACACAATGACCATCAATTCGTTACGGAAACCGACACGGAGATCATCGCTCACCTGATCGAGGAATATATAAAAGAGGATCAGAATTTTGAGAAAGCCGTGCGCCGGGCGATGCTGGATCTCAGAGGCATTTTCGCTCTCGCTATTATTAATTCAGATGAACCTGACACCATCATTGCCGTCAGACAGGGACCGCCTGTCGTAATCGGCTTAGGCGATGGTGAGTTTTTCGTCGCTTCCGACATTCCACCGATCCTGCAACATACGCGCGACGTCTTCTTCCTCGGTGATGGCGAGATGGCCGTCATCAATCGCGACGCAGTGCGAGTTACCGACTTTGAGGCCAACTCCGTCCAGCCAGCAATTCAACGCATCACCTGGGATCCGATCATGGCGGAGAAGGGTGGCTTCAAGCATTTCATGCTCAAGGAAATCTATGAGCAGCCCCGCTCCGTGCGCGACACGGTGCAGGGGCGTATTTCTCTCGACACCGGCCGAGTTTTTCTCGACGAGATGAAAAACATCACCGAAGCGGATTTCAAACGCTTTACTTCAATCAAGATTGCCGCCTGCGGCACCTCCTGGCACGCCGGACTGGCCGGGAAATACATGATTGAACAACTGGCGCGGGTTCAGGTGGACGTCGATTACGCTTCGGAATTTCGTTACCGCGAGCCGGTGATGGATGAAAACACTCTGCTGCTGGTGATCTCGCAGTCGGGTGAGACTGCCGATACGATTGCCGCCCTGCGAGAGGCGCAGAAACTGGGATCCAAGGCTTTAGCCATCTGCAACGTGCAGGGCTCCATGATCGTACGCGAAGCTGATGGCACAATTCTGACGCACGCCGGTCCTGAAATTGGGGTGGCTTCCACCAAAGCTTTTACCTGCCAGATGATCGCGCTTTATTTGCTCGGTCTCTATCTGGGCGAACTGCGCGGCACGCTCTCCGCAGATGAGGCGATGCACCACGCGCAACAACTTGCGGAGTTGCCGGTCAAACTCGAACACTTGCTGAGCGATTCGGACAACATCGAGGAGTTGTCTAAGGAATTTTTCCGCGTCACGGACTTTCTTTATTTAGGACGCGGCATAAACTTCCCGGTGGCCCTCGAAGGGGCGTTGAAACTAAAAGAGATTTCCTATATTCACGCGGAAGGCTACCCGGCGGGTGAAATGAAGCACGGGCCCAATGCGCTCATTGACGAACGCCTGCCGGTGCTTTTCATAAACACTCGCGAGGAAGGCAATCGCTCATCGGAGTTGCGTTACGAAAAAACGCATTCGAACATTGTCGAGGTAAAAGCCCGCGAAGGGATCGTGATTTCAGTTTTGACTGAAGGCGACGAGATGTCGGCCACGATGTCTGACTATGTGATCAGCATTCCGCCGTCGAGCGATCTGTTGTCGCCAATACTTTCGATTATTCCGCTTCAACTGCTCGCTTATCACATTGCGGTGCGGCGCGGTTGCGACGTCGATCAGCCGCGCAACCTGGCTAAATCGGTGACTGTTGAGTAACGTTTCGTCTCAGACAGGTTCAACGCTGAACCGTAAAATCTACCTCGGTAGCTTCGCGTTCCATCAACACAAAGTTAGAAAGTAACTCGTTATTCGTGTGCGGTCCTCGCAGCGCGCTGCTTCTCCAGTTTCAATAATTCCTTCTTGCGCTCGATTCCCCAACGATAACCGCCCAGGCTCTTGTCTTCACGAATAACTCGGTGACAGGGAATTATCAGTGCCACCGGATTCGTGGCGCAGGCACGCGCCACTGCGCGCACTGCCTTCTCCTGCCCAATCGCCCGCGCCACTTCGCTGTATGAAAAAGTCTGGCCCAATGGAATTGCCCGGAGCTGTTCCCAGACCTGCCTCTGAAAAGCGGTCGCTTGAATATCGAGCGGAAGATTAATATTGGGCTTAATGCCTTCCAAGCTTTCGACAACTGCACGAGTGGCTTCGCTAAGCTGCTCATCCTCGCGCATTAACTCGGCCGCAGGAAACTCGCGTGCTAGATCGTCGGTCAACTGTCCTTCAGAATCACCCAGCTTCACCGAACACACGCCTTTGGCTGTTGTCGCCACCAGCAAGTTACCGAGCGAGCATTCAACGATAGCGAATCTGATAGTCGCGCCGCGACCGCCCTTGCCATACGTGCCCGGAGTCATGCCCAATTGTGAGCCTGCCTGCGCATAGAGCCGACTGCTGGATCCGAAACCCGCGTCGTACATCGCCGTCGAAACTGATTTGCCTTCGCGCGCGCCGCTTTTGAATCGTTTGACGCGGGAACTCTCGGCATACTCTCGAGGCGTCACGCCCATCACCTTTTTGAACGTACGTTGCAGGTGAAAAGAACTGACGCCGGTGGCCCTGCTCAGTGCCGCGAGCGTCGTTATTTCGGCGTCGGCATCATCCAGCAACCGGCAAACGCTCTGAACTAATTCGACCTGCGGATCTGCGAATATCTCGCGCGGTTTGCAGCGCAAACACGCTCGAAAACCTGCCTGTTCGGCAGCGTCAGCAGACTCAAAAAACGAAACGCGCTCGCGTTTCGGCCGGCGCGAAGGACACGAGGGACGGCAATAGATCTTCGTGGAGCTGACGGCAAATACAAATTGCCCGTCGAAGCGAACATCTTTCGCCACCACGGCTTGCCACTTCACCTCCTCTTCGTCAGTTATAAGATTGAGCTGTTCCTTCATTAGTGCACTCATCATAACACCTCCGCGACTCTCGGTTTCGTTCTCAACTGCGCGCGATATTAGCGAGTTTGTGACGTCGCATCTATCCGTTTCTTGCGCCCAAAACCGAATCCACAGATTTCGCCGATTACGCCGATTCAAGAACGCCGCAAGGTGTTTTTGCGGTCCGACTAGAATCTGCGAAATCTATGTAACCTGCGGATTACTTTCTTTCCCGGCGCGCGTTTTGTGCTTACTGATCCGTGTGGTTAAATGAAATCAATCGCGAATCAACTGCAATGACTGATTTCCTTACTTCCCTAAACGAACAACAGCGCGAAGCCGTTAAGAACACTGAGGGTCCGGCATTGATCCTCGCCGGCGCTGGTTCCGGCAAGACGCGGGTCATCGCCCATCGCATTGCTTACCTGATCGCCGAAAAGGGCGTGATGCCATGGAACATCCTCGCGGTTACCTTCACCAACAAAGCGTCGCAGGAAATGAAGCTCCGTGTGCAGAGGCTGCTGCGCGACGAGCAACTCTCGAGCTGGCCAACGGTCTCTACGTTTCACAGTCTCTGCGTGCGCATCCTGCGCCAGGACATCGAAAAACTGAACGACAAATACACGCGCACCTTCACCATCTACGATCAGGATGATTCGCTTAAACTGATCAAAAACTGCATGAAGGATCTTGGCTTCGACGAAAAGTATCTTGGCCTGCGCGCCACGCAGGGCGCTATCAGCTCCGCCAAGAACCGTGGCGAGGATGTGGCGGCGTTTGCCGCCCGTGCCGAGTACGTTGATGAAAAACGCGCCTCCCAGGCCCGCGTCTATGCGACTTATGAGGAACGCCTACATGCAAATAACGCGCTCGACTTCGACGATCTGATGATCAAGACGGTGCGTCTGCTGCGCGAAGTTTCCGACGTGCGCGAAAAGTTTAACCACAAGTTTCGCTACATTCTGGTCGATGAATATCAGGATACAAACTCGCTCCAGTTCAACTTGATTAGTTTGTTGACTGAGAAGCAACAGAACATTTGCGTGGTCGGTGATGAGGACCAGTCGATCTACAAATGGCGCGGGGCCGACATCACTAACATCCTCAACTTCGAAAAGCATTTTCCCAACACGAAGACCATCCGGCTGGAACAGAACTATCGCTCAACCCAAACGATCCTCGACGTTGCCGGGTCGGTGGTGAAACACAACATCGAGCGCAAGGGTAAGAATCTCTGGACCTCGAATCCGAAGGGAGATCGGGTTCGTTACTATCAAGCGTTTGACGCGGAATCAGAAGCGCGCTTTGTGGCCGGCAAAATCCTGGAGCACCGGCGCGATGAGTACGATCTGCGCGCCGCCGTCTTGTATCGCACAAATTCCCAATCGCGCGTTTTTGAAGAAGCTATGCGCCGCGCCGGTCTGCCTTATAACATCGTCGGTGGCTTTTCGTTTTACGAACGCATGGAAGTGCGCGACATCATCGCGTATCTGAAGCTGGCGCTGAATCCAAACGATTCGATTGCCTTGCAGCGCGTGATTAACAGTCCGCCGCGCGGCATCGGGAAACAGACACTTGAAGAACTTGATCGTCGCGCGCGCGACTATGAGCTGCCGCTTTGGGAAACAATACGGCTGGTGATCGAACGCCCCGATAGTCTCAGCCTGCGCGCCGTCTCAGCGCTCAAGAGTTTCCGCCGCATTATTCTTCGCCTGGGTGATCTCGCCGGCAGTATTCCGAGTTCAACTCTCGATGTCCAAAGTCCAACGTTCAACGTCGAAGGTCAGGACGAGGTTGAGGGTACTGTGGAGGAACGAAACTCTGCGTCGGTCGACGGTCGACCGTCGTCGGTCAATTTTGTTTCTGACATCGTCAAAGCCGCTATCTTCGATACCGGCTACGAAAACGCATTGAAGTCTGAGAAGACCGATGAAGCCGATGCGCGACTCGAGAACCTCCAGGAACTCGTCAATGCCGCGGTTGATTACGACGAGCTCGGCGTCGAGGGATTGCGAGAGTTTATCGATCATTCCGCACTCGTTTCCGACACCGATCAATACAAGGGCGACGCACCGGTGACCCTGATGACCGCCCACTCCGCAAAGGGTCTCGAGTTTCCCCTGGTTTTCATCGTCGGACTCGAAGATGGATTGCTTCCCCATTCGCGTTCAGCCACCGATCCAGCGGAGCTTGAAGAGGAACGCCGGCTCTGTTACGTGGCGATGACTCGCGCCGAAAGATTCCTTTACGTCACGCATGCCATGAAACGCCGCGTGTATGGTGAAGAGATGACTTCTGAGCCGTCCCAGTTTCTCAATGAGATGCCTTTGGATCTGATCGAAGATCTGTCGCGAGGAAACTCGTGGCTTTCCTTCGCGCGTGGCTCATCCGCAATCGACTACGAGCATGGTGAGTATCGTCGCGGGGTGGGTGCCGGTGCCAGAACCAGCGGTAGCGATCCGGCTCGGGGCGCGAGCTTTAGCGCCCGCAAAGACAAATCCAACTACGCCGGCAAAACTTACAACAGCGTCGATTCCATCGCGGAGTTTTTCAAACAACGGACCACGCAGCTTGGAAACACCAGCGGCAGCTTCCCGCGACCGGAAAAGCCGGTCCAACGTCTAAAGTCCAACGTCCAAAGTCCGGCTTCATCCGGCGGTTCTCCGCCGGCCGTCTCCGGTCAGTCTTCCGACTTCGCACCAGGCTCCTACGTCATGCATGCAAAGTACGGACGTGGACTGGTGCTTCGCCGCGAAGGCGTCGGCGACTCGATGAAGCTGACGGTCACCTTCCCCGGCTACGGCCAGAAAAAACTCGTCCAAAAATACGCCGGCCTAGAAAAAGCCTAATCAAAAACTTCTGAGTGCTAAGTGCTAAATCCTCGCACATCACTCATCACTTCGTTAGTACTCAGCATTCGCCCTTCTTCCTTTTTCTCCCTTAGGACTCAGACTCAGACTCAGCACTTCTTACTCACACTCCTCCGAGTTGATACCCGCTTTACTGACAACGGGTTTGACCCGTCTTGCCTGGGTCGTTAATATTGAACCCAACTTACAAGGAACCGGAGTCAATTATTGACTGAAGTAAACTACGCCTTGCCGGGGCGAAACATCTCCAGTAGTTTCGCAAAATATTGCGCTCAAACAACCAGACCGGGGTCGCGAAAGCGTTAAGCTAAGGCGATCGTAAACCGCAAAGCGAAGAATTAGGAAATAAATCCTCCTAAAACTATGTCTGCCCCTATCGGCAAACGTCTTGGCCGTTATGAGATCCGCTCGCTGCTCGGCGTAGGTGGCATGGGGGAGGTTTATCTTGCCCAGGATACGCAACTGCGACGTCCCGTTGCTCTAAAACTGTTGCCTCCGGAATTCACGCTTAATGACGAGCGCCTGGCCCGCTTCCAGCAGGAGGCTTTTGCCGCTTCCGCCTTAAATCATCCGAACATTCTGACAATTTACGAAGTCGGCTCTCAGGAAGACGTTTACTTCATCGCCACCGAATTCATCGACGGCCTCTCGTTGCGCGAGCGGATGGCAAAGGAGCCTCTGACACTCGAACAGCTGCTGGACATTGGGGGTCAGATCGCTTCCGCACTTGCGGCTGCCCACGCCGCCGGCATCGTGCATCGCGACATCAAACCGGAGAATGTCATGCTTCGTCGGGACGGCTATGTGAAGGTGCTCGACTTTGGTCTCGCCAAGCTGACTGAGACCGAGGACAGCCACAGCGATTCCGCGGCGGCGACAGTGCAAATGGTTAGAACTGATCCCGGGAAGGTCATGGGCACGGTCAACTATATGTCGCCTGAACAGGCGCGAGGTTTCGAGGTAGATGCGCGAACCGACATATGGAGTTTGGGAGTGATGCTGTACGAACTCGCAACGGGGCGCGTTCCTTTCGGCGGGCCGACGGGTGGCGACGTTTTAGTGTCGATACTGAGTAACGAGCCGATACCGCTGCAACGACATTCGCCTGACATTCCGTCAGAACTTCAACGAATCGTACGCAAGGCGTTGCGCAAAGACGCGGAGGAGCGCTACCAGTTAGTCAAAGAGCTGGGCCTGGATCTCAAAACTTTGCGCCGCGAGTTAGACTTTAATGCACAACTGGAAGTTTCTCAGCAGACGTCGTCGCCGGCATTGCCAGCGTCCGGCCTTAGTACTATGCGGTCAGGGGTCAAAGACGCAGCCTCTGCTTCGCCCACCACAGAGATTACGACGCCGAAAGCCACTTCGTCGGCGGAATACCTCGTTGGTGAAATTAAGTCTCATGGCGGTCTGGTCGCATTGATGGTGGGAGCTTTCGGAGTCGTAGCCCTGGCCATCGTACTAACAGTTGCGTATCGCTGGTCAACAGCGGAACCTTCGACGACCAAAACAGTCGGTCTCTCTCGCAGCATGAAGATTGCGCGGCTTACCAGCACAGGAACAGCCGACAAAGCCGCCATCTCCCCCGATGGCAAGTACCTGGTCCATGTGGCCAGCGAGAACGGACAGCAGAGCTTGCGCGTACGTCAGGTCAGCACTAATAGTGATGTGCAGATCGTGCCGCCGTCGGACGTTAATTATGCGGGACTGACTTTTGCGCGCGATGGCGATTTTATTTACTACGTGGCCGCGGAAAAAACTGGCTCCACCGCGAACCTGTATCAAATTCCCGGGTTGGGTGGCAACCCCCGCCGACTGATCTCAGATGTGGGCAGTGCTGTTACCTTCTCGCCTGACGGGCAACAGTTGGCTTTCATTCGAAATCTTCCGGACGCTGGACAAGATGTTCTGATGATCGCGGACGCGAATGGCGGCGGCGAGCGCCAACTCGCCATCCGCAAATTACCAAATTTCTTGAGCTCAGTCGCGTGGTCGCCGGATGGAAAAACCATCGCCTGTGGCGCCGGGAGTTTTGTTCCCAGCTATAACACCTACGTGATAGAGCTGGCAGTTGAAAGTGGCAAAGAGAAACAGATTGGAACTCAGACCTGGATGTTTATGGGCCAGCTGGCATGGGCCGCCGATGGTCGTGCTTTGATTCTCGGTGCGTCGGAACAAGAGGCGGGTAGTTTCGAGGCGCAACAGATTTGGTATTTGTCTTACCCTGAGGGCGAAGCGCGACGGGTAACAAACGACCTAAATAATTACACAGGGGTTAGTTTGACGACGGACTCTAATCGACTGGTGACAGTGCAATCCGAGACGAGTTCCAGCATTTGGCTGGCACCCAATGGTGACGCGAATCGGGCCACCCGAACTACTTCCGGTGCGGGCCAGATTGACGGCCGCGATGGCCTCACCTGGACTCGCGACCGGAAGATAGTCTACGCGTCCAATGCCAGCGGCAATCTGGACCTGTGGATGATGAATGCTGACGGCAGCCAACCAAGGCAGTTGACCGAAAATTCAAGAATCAACAAACACCCGGCGGTCTCCCCCGATGACCGTTACATTATCTTCACCTCGGATCGCGCCGGGACCCCAAACATCTGGCGCACGGATCTCGATGGCAGCAACGCCAGCCAATTAACCAGTGGCAGCGGCGAAGACCATCCGCAATTTTCGCCGGACGGGAAGTGGGTTGTCTACACTTTGCTCGGCGCCGGCAAGCCGACGCTCTGGCGAGTTTCGATTGACGGCGGAGCTTCTCAACAGTTGACTGATAAATACACCGCTGCTGCGGTTTTTTCGCCTGACGGGAAATCCATCGCCTGCCTCTATCGCGAAGAGCAACCGAATTCACCGCTCAAGTTGGCAATCTTTCCGCTCGCAGGAGGACAACCCACGCGTGTCTTTGACACACCCGTTTTCACCGAGGAAGTATCCCGGGTGCCGCCGCCACGCTGGACCCCCGATGGCCGCGCGCTTACCTACGTTGTAACCCGCGGTGCCGTCTCTGACATCTGGCTGCAACCTATTAATGGCGACCGCTCAAACAGTGTGACTGGCTTCAAATCCGATCGCATTTTTTCGTTTGAATGGTCGCGTGACGGCAAACAACTACTAGTTGCTCGCGGCATGGTGGCGAGTGACGTGGTTTTGATTAGTAACTTCCGGTGAGCGACAGTGAAGGAAAACCAGGATCAGACCAGAATTTCTGCGCTACCTCCGTGCTCTCTGAGAGCTGTCGTAAATATCTTTACCCACATCTTCAGAGACTGATATTCACGAGAGGGTTTGACTAAATCAATTTCAAATCCTTGAGCACCGCACGCACATCATCGTTAATCGGTCGCTCCTTGTAGTCTTTCTCGACCCTGGACCATACAACTCGTCCATCCTTATCGATGACGTAAACTGATGGGTGAGGAATGCCCTCAAACTTCTGGCCGTTATAATCCTGGTCACGAATCCCAAACGCATCGATCACCATATGATTTGCGTCAGACAAAATCGGATAGCCGATGTTGCCCTTGCCGTCGGCTGAAATCTTTTCCGCAAATTGTTTGCTTTCGGTTGGACTGTCTACGCTGATCGCGTAAATGTTAACCTGCTCGTCGCCTTTTACCAGGGTGCGCAATTCGGCCAACTGCCGAGCACAGTATGGTCACCAGTTGCCGCGGTAGAAAACGAGCACAGTGGGCCGACTGCCGCGACCGGAGGACAGGGTTATCTTTTGATTGTTTTGGCTCTCCAGCGTGAAGTCGGGTGCGATTTCGCCCACCGCCACCGGCGAATTACGGGGCTTAAGATCATCGGCACTGGAAAGCGTCGAGTTAAGTTTTGGCGAACAAGCAACGCTTAGCGCAGCCAGCATAACTACGGCAGCAATTTTGAGGTTCATAGGATTCGTTCACCTGTCTACTTGTGAGACAGCGCCCAAAAATCTTTAAGTTGTTTCGAATACCAGCGGGGACGTGCCAGGCCAAGTTCGCACGCAAGCATATTACAAAGTCCTTAGCCCGAGCAATCGTCTTTGCGATCAGATTGATAGGGAAGGGTGAACGATGGGTCTTAGACGAAGATTGGTCTTTTCATCCCCTTCCCTTTAGGAGGGGAACGAGCGCAAGGGTCTTAACCGAACCCAAAATGCCCTGTCCCACAGAGTCCCGCTACTTCCTCATCCTCAGATCCAACCAGTTCGCAATCGCCGTCAATACTTCATCCGGTATAGCAGTCGTGTTGAGCGACGCATACTCCCTTTCAGCTCCGGTCTTCGCCGGCAGAAAAAGGTGATTGAGACCCGGAAACACGTTGACCGAAACAGCCTTGTTGCCGGCGGCCCTGGCTGCCTCGGCCAGCATAGTCGCCTGATCGGCGGATACCTGTTGATCCACCGCTCCCTGGATAACCAGTATCGGTCGCTTGACGCGGCGAATTGCGGGCAGCGGGTCGTGTTTGAGAAACCAACGTGTCCAGGGAGCATCAAGCATCCCAATAATCGGAGGATACCTGGCGTGGTCAAACCCGCCCTCACTTAACGCGCGCAGCGCAGCCTCCGTCTCCTGATGTTTCTTTTCGCGAGCCGCACCAGTCAATTTGGGATCGTTGTCGGCTTCGTAGTTTAATTGAAAGCGCAGCACGTCTTCCCCACGCTTGGCTGTGCCTGCCAAAAGCACAATCGCCCTTACGCGTTTGTCCGACGCAGCCACCAGCGGCGCGATAATGCCGCCTTCGCTATGGCCAACGATCGCAATTCGATCGGGATCGATGTCAGGCCGCGATCGCAAATAAGCAATTTGCGCGCGCACGTCATCCGCGAAATCTAAAGTAGTCGCGTGCGATAGCGTGGAAAGGCCGGTTGATTCACCGACGCCGCGGTCGTCCGCGCGCAACACGGCAATACCGCGGCCGGCAACTGCCTCGGCGATTTGCCGGAATGGCCGGTACTTCTCAAGGCCCGGCAGGTTCAATTCGGAGTCGCGCGTCTGCTGCCCGGATCCGGTGCTCATCACGATGGCCGGCACACGTCCCTTAGCGTTTTTCGGCAGCAGCAAAGTTCCAGCAAGCGTTAAGTCCTTTGCTTTGACTTTCACTTCTTCCGCCGTAAATGAAGCGTCAGCCGGCGCGCTGTAGTCCGGCGTCAAGCCTTTCACCGACGCCAATTTTGCGCGCAGTGGTCCGGCAAACGCCTGGAGCCCTTCGCGCAGGACCATGATGTTTTGCGCTGGTGAGTTCACCAGCGCGATGCGGCCCTTGTCATCGGTCCACAAAATCAGAGTGGCGGGTCCAAGTTGTAGGGAATAGCGGTTAAACGTCGCTGGTGCACCGGCAACAATTCCTGCCGGCACTACTTCATCAATCGCGCTGCGTTCGAGCGTCACCTCGCCTTGGGGAAAGAGCGGAATCTTTTGCGCGCCACCTTTTGCGTGATCATATCGCTCCAATAAAAACTGATAACTGAAGGTGACGTTAGGAAGAAAGAGAACGCCGCCTTTATATGGGAACTTCACTAGTCTGTCCGTTGTTTACCACCGTCGCCAAAACGGGGGTCTGGTCGTCCATGTGCGCCCCGATGGGCCTCTTGATAGTGATCACCTGATCTAATGCCTGACCGGCGGCCGTGCCTTTCACACGTAATTCCACCTGGCGACCTAAGGCGTCCGTCTGAATGGTAGTGGTCATGTCCGTGAGCGGACCGGCAACATCCAACTTTGAGTTGCCCGACGCGGTCACCGCGCGCCCCGGCTTGCTCGATGTGCTTGAGTCTGTCGAGGCTGCCACGCATTTAATTTCAAAGGTCTCACGCCCAATGGGCTGCGAACCCAGCGACATCAGAAACGTTCCCGAACCGCAAATGTCGGGCTGCTGCCTAGACTGTTGTTCGGCTGTCTGGGCAAGAGCAGTTTGGTGGAGCGCCGGCACTGACGCGAGCAAAACGCATAGCAGGGTGACGAGGATAAGACTTTTCATAAGCGCCTATACGAGGTTCGCGGCAGGAAGGTTTTGATTTCACTGATCCAGCTGAACGCCGCGATGTGCAGCGCGGGACGCCAGAGTTCGGCGTAAATTGTGCAGCGTGTAAGCGCTATGAATCTGCGTGGGACGAAGAAATCAGAACCGGGAGCGGTAGCGACCGGGTGAGATCCGTCGGTCAGGATGGCGATTGACCCGGTCGCTACCGCTCCCGGTTCTGAATTACTCCATGGCACGAAGAAGGGAAATCCTGCGCATTAAAAGCAGTGACAGAGTCACGTTGCAGACAAAAAGAACGCCGACCCATCGAGGGTCGGCGAATTCTTTTTGGAGGGTCTAAACCAGGGGCGCTACCACCCCATCGGGGCTGCCCCGATGCGGACCCCAGATTTCCCCTGGCTAATTTATTGTGCGCCTTCGGCGCGTTGACTCGACGCGCTGCGCGCGGCGAAGAAAGAATTGCGGGCGGGACGCCCGCGGTCCCAGTGCCCGCGCTCGGAGCGGAACCCACCCGCTACCGCGTGGTGGTACTGACCTCATGCCACACCCGTCAAGCGGCAAACATCATCGAGAACGCTACGCCTCGAGGACATCGGACTTTGGACGTTGGACGTTGGACTTTGGACTCTTTATTCAGCCGCGCAAGAGTTCGTTGGCGACTTCGTTGGCGCCGAAGATCTTGCGCAGGATTTCAATCATCCCGCGCGAGTCAACCGAAATAGCGCGGTTGACTGATTCGTCATAGTCAAAATTTCCCACTAAGGATTGAATGTTGCCGTCGAAGATTAGTCCGACGAGTTCGCCGCGTTTATTAATCGTCGGCGAGCCGGAATTGCCGCCGATGATGTCGTTGGTCGAGACAAAGTTGAATGGCGTGCGCAGGTTGACTGCCGTTCTCTTCGCGGTCCAACGCGGCGGCAGGTTGTAGGGAAACTCGCGATTGAATTGCGGCCGAGCGCGCATACAAACCGCCGAGCGTGGTGAACGGCGCGACAAACTTTCCGTTCTCGCGATAACCCTTCACGGCGCCGTAAGAAAGGCGAAGCGTGAAGGTGGCATCGGGATACATCTTAGTTCCCTGCTGATCGAATAGCGCGCGCGCGACCTTGGCGTAGTTGCCGCGTTCCACGGCCACCACTTCCTCTTCATAACGCTTGCGCACCTTGCGCGCTTCGTCGTCAATATCCTTAGCCAGCTCAATCATCGGATCGTCACCGCTGTTCGTCATGCGTTCCCCGGCGGCGGCAACCTGTTTGCGATAGGCGACGTCCTTTAGCTTCGTGCCGCTGATCAACTCGGCAGCACGCGCGTCCGGCGTCTTACCTTTGAGCACCTTCTTTACCAGCGGATGATTCGCGCCGTACTCCTTCTGCATGAACGTGAGCGAATCCGCGAGCTTCAGCTTTTCGAAATCATCGTAAATCGGCGCGGTGGAATAGAGACCGACTTCGAGCGCGGCGCGACGCGTGTCCGCATACTCGGGCAGACGCTTAGCGTTTGGCTTCCCGTTTTCTTCAGCGAGGCGAACAAGCGTGCGCGCGTAGCCGAAGAGCACGGTGTTGAAGCCGGCGGCGAGATCGAGGAAGCGACGATCACGTTCATAAAGCGCGAGGTCCTTGCGCGCCCTTGGCAATCGCTACCCACGCGTCGCCATACTCTTTCCGCTTCACCGGATCGGCTTCCACCGAACGTCTCAGCGCCTGTTCGGCAAGTCGTTTCTTGTTCATGATCCTCGGTTCGTTGAGACCCTGAATCTGTCCTTTGTAAACCTTAAGCCCGTTCTCGATGGAGTTGAGTTCGCTCTGCGCGCGGCGCGTCTGCTCTTCGCCCTGGGCCATATAGCGCTTGAGCATCGCGCGACGTGATTCGAGCATGCGAATCAGAAGGGGAATGCTCGTCTCCCGCAACGACTCGAGATGGGCCACCGTGTTAAGTCGGGAAGTGGATCCTGGATGGCCGGTAACGAAAACTAGTTCGCCATCCTTGACGCCGGTTTTAGACCACTTGAAATAGTTGTCCACTTTCACCGGTTGATCGTTTTCATAAACGCGGACGAGGGCCATATCGATGTTGAAGCGCGGGAAGTTGAAGTTGTCCGGGTCGCCGCCGAAGAAGGCCGCCTGAAACTCGGGCACAAACACCAGGCGCACGTCGGTGTATTTCTTGTAGCGATAGAGATTGTATTGGCCGCCCTGGTAAAGCGTGACGACGTCGCTGCGCAAACCCGTGGCGTTGGTGGATTCAGTTTCAATGGCGGTGATCGCGCCGCGGCGCGCGGTGTTTGCGTCAGCGGCTGACATGCCGACCTTCGCGGCCCCGTTAACACGATCGGTAACGTCTTCGATACTCATCAGCACGTTTAGCTCAAGCGCCGGAGCTTTGATTTCCGCAGCGCGGTTACGCGCGACGAAGCCTTCCTTCGCGTAATCCTTTTCCGGGGTGCTGACTTCCGCCACAATGTCTTCAACGATGTGATAATTTGTGAGTACGAGGCCATCGGGCGAAACAAACGAACCGGAACCGCCATTGTTAAAACGGACGGAGGCGAGTTGGACTTTCTTGAGCCACTCGTCAGTAACATCGAATCCGTATTTCTGTTTGATATCGTCCCGGGGCACGTTGTTGAAGGTCCACATGCCCTCGTCAACCGCAGCAACGGGAATTGATTGGAAAGTGAAAGCGGCGACAAGCAGCGCACACAGGAATAGTCTTGATTTCATCGGTGACCTCGCGCAGAGTTTTTGGGGGAACTATTAAAGAATTTGGTGTACAAGGGGTGGTTGATTAAATAGCTTTTGGGCCAGGGATTGTCAAGCTAGCCCGTAATGTTCGACAAGCTTCAGCTTGTCGTTGCTTGGCGACAAACTGAAGTTTGTCGGACTGTTCCCGCTTTCGCGCTCAATGCGGGCGGGATGAGCACCCCAGCGGGGCTGCCCCGCCGGGGACCCCGCCAGCCCGCAGGTCCCGGCGAAGAGATTGAATGACCAGGCAGGCAACGTGGTAACTAAAGAAAAACAAACCGAAAGCCGCGGCGGTCGGGTTTCGCCACCAAACTGCTGGCGGAGTGGCGCCGGCTCGAGTTGCCTGAAGCGGACGCGACCGTGGTCGTGGCAGTCTCAGGCGGTGCAGACTCAACCGCCCTGCTTCTCGGCCTGGATGATTTAGTCACAACCAAGAAGATCGACTTGAGAATAATTGTCGCTCATCTGGATCATGGCCTAAGAAAGGAAAGCGCCGCGGATGCGCGTTGGGTGAAGGCAATGTCGAGCTCGCTGAGGTGCAAGCCATTGATAGTAAGCGCCAAAGCGAATCTGAAAAAGTCTAAGGCAGCCGGCGAGGGGCCAACCGGCAATTTGGAACAGGCGGCGAGGAAAGCCCGCTACGAATTCCTGGAGAAGACCGCGAAGAAAAATAAGGCGCGGCTCATTCTGACTGCCCATACACTCGACGATCAGGCCGAGACAATTCTCATGCGCCTGGTGCGGGGGAGCTCAGCGGAAGGGTTGAGTGGCATCCTCACTGTGCGTCCCCTGGCAGCAAACTCCGAAATTCAGTTAATTAGGCCTTTAGTCTCATGGGCGCACCGCGCCGATACCGAAGAGTACTGCGACCGAAACGCTGTCGTCTTTCGAAACGACAAGATGAATCATGACGAGGCGTTTTCGCGTGTGAAAATACGCAAACAGTTGTTGCCCCTTTTGAAGACGTTTAACCCTCGGGTCGTCGAGGCGTTAAGCCGAACCGCTGCGTTGTTGACCGAAGACGCGGAGGCGTTAGCGGCAGCCGCAAATAGCGTCCTGGCTTCGGCCGCTGCTCGGAACGGGCGAGGTTACGACGACGAGGATGAAACCAATCGGGGTTCGCTAAGCGTAAAGATTCTCATGCAAGCCCCTTCCGCAGTCCGCCGTCGCGCCTTGCGGGAGTGGATCTTATGCGCTCGCGGTGACCTGCGCAGGGTTGAAATGGTTCATTTGCTTGCGGTTGAGGCGCTATTGAGCGGCGACCGTGGTGGGCGGGTGGCTGAGTTGCCGGGAGGAATGAAGGTCGTCCGAAAGCGCGGATGGCTGGAGTTGCTCGGATAAAAGGGTTGAAAAAGCCGTTGTGGATGTCTAGAATTTGCGGAGTTTGACCGCCGGGCATTGGGGACTTTCGACAATAACCTTGCACGGCGGTTTCCTTTTGGGCGACCAATTGCGAGCCCAGGAACCTGATAGGCTTCCGAGGGTCTAACAACTCGAGCGGTTACGCAACCAGCCCGACGAGAAGCGGCATCCAAGCGCTTCGCCCAGGAGCGCAAGTTTGGCCGAAATCGTTTGACTGCTGAAGCGACAAAGGGTAGCGGGATGGGGTATGATTTTCGCCGGAGGCTTTAATGACTTTGAGTTCCACTGCTAGACAAATCATTTTCTGGGTTCTGATCATCGCGGGGGCTTTGCTGCTCTACAAGCTGGTAAATCCCGGCGCCGGCAAGATCCAGGCAGTCGACCTAACAGCACTGACGGCTAGAATCGATCAGGGCGCAATTAAACAGTTGACCCTGAAGCAGGGTGAGGCCATCGCGATCGATACGTGCAGAACCAGGAGTTGCGTGCTCAACTCACCAGCGATCAGATCAAGAATGAACTGTTCAAGAAAGCCAATGAGCAGGTTGACGGCAAACCAAGGGTGCCAAGTTTTAAGGATGAGTCCGGAAGCAGCAGCTATTTCTGGCCCATGCTGATTACCTGGGCGCCGCTGCTGTTCATCATCGGTATTTGGATTTTCATGCTGCGGCAAATGCAGTCGGGCGGGAACAAAGCGCTCTCATTTGGTAAATCCCGTGCCAAACTCCTGAACAATCAGCAGAAGCGAGTCACGTTTAAAGACGTCGCCGGAGTTGAAGAAGCTAAGGAAGAGCTGCAGGAGATCATTGAGTTTCTGAAGGAGCCGCAAAAGTTTCAAAAACTCGGCGGCCGCATTCCCAAGGGCGTCCTCATGATGGGCCCCCCGGGAACCGGCAAGACCTTGCTGGCTCGCGCGATTGCCGGTGAGGCAAACGTTCCCTTCTTCTCGATTTCCGGTTCGGACTTCGTCGAGATGTTCGTGGGCGTGGGCGCTTCGCGCGTTCGCGATTTGTTTGAACAGGGCAAGAAGAATGCGCCGTGCATCATCTTCATCGACGAGATCGATGCGGTTGGTCGTCATCGCGGCGCCGGACTTGGCGGCGGACACGACGAGCGCGAGCAGACTCTTGAATCAGTTGCTGGTCGAGATGGACGGCTTTGAGTCTAATGACGGCGTGATCCTGATCGCTTCGACCAACCGTCCGGACGTGCTGGATCCGGCGCTGCTCCGGCCCGGACGTTTTGATCGTCGCGTAGTTGTATCGCGTCCTGATGTGCGCGGTCGCGAAGGCATTTTGAAAGTTCACACGCGCAAGATTCCGCTCGGCGAAGATGTTGACATCAGCGTGATCGCGCGCGGCACGCCCGGCTTTACCGGTGCTGATCTGGCGAACCTGGTTAACGAAGCGGCGCTAAATGCGGCCCGTTACAACCAGAAGCTGGTTGCCATGGCCGACTTCGAACTGGCCAAGGACAAGGTGCTGATGGGCGCGGAGCGCAAGAGCATGGTGATCTCAAACGAAGAGAAGCGCGTCACTGCTTATCACGAAGCTGGACACACGCTCGTCGGTTTGAAAGTTCCGAACGCTGATCCGGTGCACAAGGTAACGATTATTCCGCGCGGCATGGCGCTGGGTGTGACTCAGCAACTGCCGGAAGGCGATCGTCACAACTACAGCGAAGAGTACCTGTTGGGCCAGATTGCAATTCTGATGGGCGGACGGATTGCCGAAGAGCATTTTCCTCGGCAGCATCACCACCGGCGCTTCCAATGACATCGAACGCGCGACGGAACTCGCCCGCGCGATGGTCTGCGAATACGGCATGTCCGAAATGGGACCATTGACCTTCGGCAAGAAGGAAGAGCAGATTTTCCTCGGGACGCGAGATTTCCCAGCATCGCGACTTCTCAGAAGAGACTGCGATTCACATTGACCAGCAGGTGAAGAAGATCGTCACCGCGCAGTATGATCGCGCCGTGGCGATTATCGAAGATAATCGCGACACGATGGTGCGGCTGGCGGAATGCCTGCTCGAGCGCGAAACGCTCGATGGGGTTGAGATTCGGCGGATAGTCGCTGGACTTGCGCTGGATGAGGTGCCGCCAGTCCCCGATCCCGGCAGCGACGAAGGCAAGCCGCAATTGAAAGAGCCTGCGAAGACGCTGAAGCCGATCCTGCCGCCGATCACCGGTGGCAATCCCGCACCGGCGTAATGCCGTGGCAGTATCCCAACCATAAGGGAGGGCGCCAACAGATGTACAAGGGAATGGGCTTCTTGCTCATTCCCTTTTTCTTTATCCACAGTTTCGTATCCGCAGATTGCGCAGATTACAGGATTCGTTCTAAAAACTCGCTGACGGCTCTTTCTAACTTTGTGTAATCGACGTAATCTTCGGATAGTTTTCAGCTATCATTGCTTGCATGCATCATTGGCACATCGGCGGAAACCAAACGCTCCCCATCGGCGAACGCACGCTGGTGATGGGTGTGCTCAACGTTACCCCTGACAGCTTCAGCGACGGCGGCCAGTTTCTATTCACTTGATAAAGCGCCATCGCTCACGCCGAACAGATGATTGCCGAGGGCGCTGACATCATTGACATCGGCGGCGAATCCACGCGACCCGGCGGCGCAGCGATCGTTACTGCAGAAGAGGAGATTGACGCGCGTCGTGCCCGTCATCCAACAGCTCGCCGCGCGCACCACCCTCCCAATCTCCATCGACACTACCAAGGCTGAGGTGGCGAGAGCTGCGTTGGACGCAGGAGCTTCGATTGTCAACGATATCTCGGCGCTACGTTTCGATTTTCGTGTCGCCGACGAGGCGGCGAAATCCGGCGCTGGCCTGGTGCTGATGCACTCGCGCGGCACTCCGGCCACCATGCATCGTCTGCCGCCCGTTGCCAACATAATCTCTGAAGTGACCAGCAGCCTCCACGCCAGCATTGCCATGGCCGAGCGTCGCGGCGTGAAGCGCGAATCAATCGTGATCGATCCGGGCATCGGCTTCGGCAAGAGCCAGGAACAGAACATCGAACTAATCGCGAAACTCGACCAAATCATCGCTGCCTTCCCCGAGTTCCCTCTCCTGATAGGTACTTCGCGAAAATCCTTCATCGGTCGCATCCTGGCCGGCACTGACGGCGAACCCGCTCCTGTCGAAGAACGCCTTCACGGCACCATGGCTTCAACCACTGCCGCAGTTTTGAAGGGTGCCCATATCGTCCGCGTTCATGACGTAAAAGCCGCGGTTCAAACAGTTCGCGTTTGCGATGCGATGAACCATGCAGAAGCCCGACCGTGAGGGAGGGCTCCATCGACGCCCGGAGCAATCGGCATCAATTCTAAAATCTGAATGAAAAACCCGAAGTGAATTGAAAGTTGTGACGCTTCTCGGGCGGGGCAGTGACGAAGGTTGGATTCACGAAAATTGTTCGGATGCTGCGCTCGCCGTAGTGAATCATGGTGTCTCCGACGTCAAACCGCATTACCCAGCGCCTTGAAGGGTAAAACTCCAGCACGCCTCCAAGATCATTTGCAAAAAAGGTTCTGCGCCCGGTTTCGAAGAGTCCTTCAATAAATGTGAAGCCACCAAAGTTAAAAGGCCTGGTGCCGACAAGGTTGACTGACCGGTCAAAGCTGACGAATCCGGGTCGCGCCTTACCGAAGATACCGAACCGTTTGAATCGCTTGCCGGCTTTGACACCGAATTGTCCCTGGAGAATGCGTCCGGTAGCGCCGGCAGCAACGCCCTCGCTGGTGGGGAAATAATTGATCACGGATTCAAGACCAATCGAGTCGGCGAGATTGAAGGTGAACCTGCCACCCAGTCCGCTTTCCGTCTGTGGGCGATTCTCACCAAAAATAACGGGAGAGCCTGCCAACTGGCGAGGTGGATTCAACGTTAGAGACGTGAACTGCGCGCCAACCTCAAACTTCGGCGTTGAGTCGTCTCCCGTAGTCGCTGCCGGGCCGCGCGTACTGCTGTTGCCATCATCCTTGGACGCGAGCAACCGGAACCCGACGCCGGCGCTGAATTGAAAGTTATGAGTCGTGCGGGCAGGCGCCTGAAAGAATTCCGGGATTCGCGAAAAATCGAGTTCATCATGCGCACCGTATCGGATCATCGTATCGCCGGCGTCGAAACGCACGATCACCCGACGCGATGGATAAGCTTCCACAACCCCGCCCAGGTCCATTGAGAAATGAGTGGTTCTGATGATGCGGTCGAAATCGTAGACGGAAACCTGGATGCCGTTAAAGCTCGTCGTGCCGGTTAACGTCGGCGCATATGTACCGTCAAAGCTGACAAACCCGGGGCGCGCCTTCGCGAATACGCCAAACTTCTCCCAACGCTTTCCCGCCTTCAACCCGAATTGACCTTGCAGGATGCTGCCGCCAGGTGCGAAGCCGCTCGTGCTTCCACTCGGGAAATAGTTACCCTCAGCTTCAATCGCGAGATTGTCAGTGAGGTTGTAAGTAAGGCGACCACCGATTCCAACTTCCCTTTTAACGCCTGGCTCAGCCAGGGTGAGCGAAGAAAACTGTGCGCCGATCTCAAGCCTAGAGGGCATTTCAAGCTTCGCTGGCTCGATTTGTTGCGCCTGTGCCGGCACGCAAACAAGCAGCAGCGTGAGCCCGAATAGAAAAGCGACGGATCGATGCATTGGGTGCGAGTATAACAAGAGCTTGGTTGCGGCGAAATTTTTTGGGCGGTGGATAGTGGGTCAGTTTGGGGTGAATTCTCGACTTCTTATGGGACTGCGGGCGCCCTCGCCCGCATGTGGCGCAGCGTCATTTGCGGGGAAAACGGTTCGTGTTTGCGCACCACGTGAGGGCGAGTCAGCCACCCCGGCGGGGCTGCCCGCCGGGGACCGGCGGTCTCAGCAAGAGCCGACCGCAACGCCCCAACCTTGAATTCCAAACCTACTCACCACCGGGCCGTGAGCCTTTTGGGCATTCAAGGTTCAGGTTCCAGAGTTGCACCCGGACGCTATCGCTCCCGGTTCTGACTTCTACTTTCGCGGGTCGCTTGCTTAGCTGATAACTCGTGGGAGAGAATCACACATCGTCGGTCACCTATCTGTTCGCTGAAAGATGACTTAATGCCAAAACTCGTCCGCGTAGTAGCCTTTACGGCAATGCTGTTCTTCGTCACCGGCTTCGCTGAGTGCTACAAGCCGGTCACGAAAAATCAACTGCCCAAGCACATCAAGACGGTTGCCGTGCCCGCTTTTCAAAATCAGGCGCTGCGTTTCAAGATTCAATCGCGTTTCACCGAAGCCGTCGTCAATGAAATTATCCGGCGTGGTCGGGGCTTGCGCGTGCAAGGTGAGCGCGAAGGCGCGGACGCGGTTATCGAAGGCGTAATTAAGAGCTTCAACTATTCCGGCGTGTTGTTAGACGACAAAGGGCGCGCGCGAATTTTTGAGGTGGCCATTGAAGTGGCGGTAACTGTCCGTGATCAGACGGAGAATCGCGTGCTCTACGACAATCAAAACTTTGTGTTCCGCGGCGAGTATGAGTTTGCCAACGACCCACGCAATTTTTTCAACGAAGAAGACCCAGCCGTGCAGCGCATGGCCCGCAACTTCGCAGAGAGCATCGTCTCCACCCTAACCAATGCCATTCAAATGGACAAGAAATGAGCTCCATTTCCCGCACTGAACTCGACAAGACGCTCTCCGCCGGTCGCGTTCAACCGCTCTATCTCCTGATCGGTTGCGAAGGTTATCTTCGCGACGCGGCCGCGCGATCTATCGCCGACGCTGCCCTGAGCGGCACCCTCCTGCGTGAATTTAACGAATCCGCTTTCAGCTTGCTTTCCGATCACCCGGTCTCGGCAATTGCTGCCGCGGAACAGTTGCCGATGATGTCGGAACGTCGCGTGGTAAAAATCAGAGACTTTGCAAAACTTAGGGAGGCTGACGAAGACACCATCATTCGTTATCTGGAGCGACCAGTTGACACAACCGTTCTGATCTTTGTCGCCGACGATCTGGACAAACGAAAGAAGCTGACGAAGTCGTTGCTCAGCAACTGCACGGTGGTTGAATTTCCCGAAGTGAAGGAGGCCGAGGCCAGAACCTGGGCCAAAGGTCGTCTCAAAGTCTTAAACACGACGGCAGATGAGCGCGTCTTGTCTGACATCGTCAAGCTGGTCGGCTGCGACCTGCAAACGCTCAATTCCGAACTTGAAAAACTAGCGTCTGCGGCAATTGACACGCAGCGCATCACCCATGCGATGGTCGACGATCTAATCGGGCGTTCGCGCGTGCTCTCAAACTTCGATCTCGGAGATCAATTAGTCGCCGGGGATCATGCGAAGGCGCTGGAGACGTTGCATCGCCTTTTGGACGATGACGTTCCACCCGTAATGCTCGTTGGTCTGATTGCCAGCAACTATCACCGTCTGGCTTTTGCGAAGGAGCTGTTGAAACGCGGCGCTCGAGATGAAGTGAATCGATTAATATATGGACCGCCGGCGAAGAGAGACGCGTTTATGAGGACGCTCCAGCGAAGTGACGCCGCCAAAATTGCGCGCGGCATCCAACTGATCGCTAGTGCCGATCTGGCGATCAAGACTTCCCAGGGAGGCGGTGGTCCAAAGGGAGCCCGGCTGCAACTGGAGCTTCTGGTTTGTGAACTGGCAGCGTGAGATTGTTCGACGTTCACTTTTTCGCTGGGCAACGACAAGCTAAAGCTTCTCAGACTTCAGCGGCTTAAGATCCGGTTGTACCCATTCACTTCTGGCTATGTCAGTTTTCAAACAGGCATCACTGTAATACTCAAAAATAACCCGCGGCTCAGCCAAACGTTCCAATAGTTCATTTGTCGTCAGAACGACCGAATTTTGCCCCACTTCGATAATCGCCTTCTGCACCAGCTGAATCCAAAAGATCGTCAACGTTTCATGATACTTCTCGCGTCCGACACCGTGATGTGCGAGGAAGCGAAACAGAGCCGTTCGCATTTTCTCCAGCGCTTCTTCCGGAGTTGAATGAAGCAGATACCAGACGGCCACAGTCAGGTGGCTGCGGTGGGTAAAATTCTCTTTCGGAGTGGTACACGATTCGAAGCCGTGAACCACGGCTTTAATCTCGGCCTCGGTTTCATAGCAAACCATTTTCAACCCTCCTTCCAGACAGCAAAAGACGAGGCGGACCGAAAACTCGATCCGCCTCGTCTGCGACAATGTATGAACTCTATTATTTAGCCGCTGCTGCGTTTGACCTTATAGTCAAACGCGATTTGTAGCGCGCTGCTGCATTCTTATGGAGCGCGCCTTTCTGTACCGCTTTATCAATCGTCGAGATTGTTTGCGGCAATAATTCCTTGATTTGCCCCGAGTCGCCTGCGCTCATCGCTACGCGCAAGTTCTTGATGGAAGTCCGCAAACGGCTGCGATTGCCACGGTTGATCTTCCGGCGCGCTTCGTTCTGGCGCATGCGTTTCTCTGCTGATTTATGATTAGGCATCAATCTCTCTCCGATAAACTCTACTCGCTACTGGTGTTGCCCATCAGTGTACCTGATAGCGGTCAGTGCGCAAGTGAAGGAGTATAAAGATGGTCCGGTTGAGTGTCAAACCGCGAACTGTACAGTTTGACAGCTATCAGGCGCTGTAGTAGCGTCAAACTCACAGGATATGCGAGCAATTGCCAGAGACTCACCAATACGAACAGCATTTGAAACAGTGCACTTCTCTCCATCGCAACCGGCAGAAAGCGAGTCCCACATCAGTTGAAACAAATCGAACTTCCGCCCCGGGGGTTGGAGACGCTTTTCGGCGTTCACGACCAAAACATTAAATATCTGGAGTCGTTACTTGCGGTGCGGATTGATGCGCGCGGCCAGGACGTTTCCATTGACGGCGACGCCTCTGGATGTCGCCACGGCAGAACGCATACTCGAAGACTTCTCCGAGCTCTTTCGCGAAGGCCGCGCCTTCACCGATAAGGAGCTGCGCGAGGCTTTTGCGCAGATCGCCGAAGACCGCGCCTTTAGTTTGCGCGACTATTTCACCAAGGCGCGTTTCAATCCTTCGGGAAAGAAACAGGTCGCGCCAAAGTCGGCGAATCAACGCAAATACATCCAGGCAATTCAGGATAACGATGTGGTGTTCGGCATTGGCGTAGCCGGAACCGGAAAGACTTACCTGGCCGTGGCGCTCGCTGTTCAGGCGCTGATGCAAAAACAGGTGAACCGGATCGTGCTCGCGCGACCGGCCGTCGAAGCAGGTGAAAAGCTGGGATTTCTGCCCGGCGATTTACAGGAGAAAGTAGATCCTTATCTGCGGCCGCTCTATGACGCTTTATTTGATCTGATTGATTACGAACGCGTCACCAAGCTACTGGAGAAACAGGTAATCGAGATCGCGCCGCTCGCCTTCATGCGCGGCCGCACACTTGCCGATGCCTTCATAATTCTCGACGAAGCCCAGAACACGACCAGCGAGCAGATGAAGATGTTTCTGACTCGCATTGGTTTTGGTTCGAAAGCGGTGATCACCGGCGACGTTACGCAGGTGGATCTGCCGGCAGGAAAACGCAGCGGTTTGATCGAAGCTCAGCGGGTGTTGGCGAACCTTGAAGGCATCGAGTTTATTAACTTCACTGAAAAAGACGTGGTGCGCCACCGGATGGTCCAGATGATTATCAGGGCCTACGAAGAACATTCCTCGCGGAAGAACCACATTTAGAACTATCCGCTGATTACGCAGATTCCACAGAATTGAAGAACATAAGAAAAGGCAGTATCCAGGCGAAATCATCGTGACGGTGAATCGTTGTAATCTGTGAAATCTGCGTAATCTGTGGATAAGGCCATGATTGAAGTCGTTAACCGTCAGCGCAAAGTTAAAGTCGATCTTCCGCGGTGGGAGACGTTTGCGGCGAGGGCATTGCGGATTTTGCCTGGGGACGCTCAGGGGGCCACGAGTCGCGTTTGTTTCCGATCGGGTGATGCGCGAGCTAAACCGGCGCTGGCGCGGAAAGACGGGAACCACTGACGTGCTCTCGTTTCCTGCTGAGCAGGATGAGTTTGAAGAGTCAGACGGGAAAACGTTGGGAGATGTGGTGATTTCAGATGGACCAGGCGGCAACGTCAGGCCAAAGAAAATAAGTTGACGCTGAACGATGAGATCGCTCAACTTATTCTGCACGGTCTGATTGCATCTCTGTGGCTATGATCACTCCACTGATGAGGGGGAGATGAATCGGCTGGAACTGCGGTTGCGGAAGAAACTGCAAATCTGAGAGAGTGGCAGATTCCATTAGTCATTTTCATAGCTACTTCCTGGTCGCAGCGCGTCATGTTATTTCCTGGATCGTATCGAACGCATTCACAACAGACGCCACGAAATAACTTTAACCAATACGAACAATAGTAAATGGCAAGTTGATATCTGGAAAATTTGTGCTGGTAGACAAGCTAATCTGCCTTGGCGCAACTTTGCGCTCCCCTTTGCGATCTTTGCGGTTTTCTTTAATCTAAACCGCAAAGGACGCCAGGGTTTCCGCAAAGAGCGCAAAGGGTCATCTGATTTCTTAAGCTGCGAGCTATTTAACTATTCCCCATTTAGCCTTTACTATTCACCACTAGATGCAGCTTGAGATCATTCTGGCGTTGCTCCTTTTGGTTCTGTTGTCGTTGCTCGCAACGGTCGACATGGCATTCGGCCAACTGAGCGACGTCGGTCTGCGACGCCTGATCACCGGCGCCGAAGAGCGTTCCAAACTCCGCTCGTCCGCGTTTCTCAAGCAGGTTCTGGAAAACCGGCCGCGCTTTAGTTTTGCAATTTCGGCAACGATTCAGATTCTGCTGGTGGCGCTGGCCGTACTCGTCACCTCGATCTCGCTAACGCTTTTTCAGGAACGCCGGTTCGTCCTGGTGGGACTTCTTACCGGCCTCTTCTTTGCCGGCGTGTTTCGCCAACTCGTTCCCCTCTTCATCTCAACGCGCGATCCCGAAGGGACTCTCCTTTTCCTGCTGCCGGTCATTCGTCCGTCTGCTACCGGTGATGGCGTTTGCTGCGGATCCCTTTCATAGATTGTTCGACCGCTCACGCAAGAAAGACAGTGAGCTTGATCGGGGCGACGACGAGGAGGAGCAGGATAGTGTTGACGATATTCAGGCGCTGATCGATGTCGGCGAAGCCGAAGGAATACTGGAGGAAGAAGAGGGCGAACTGATTCATTCGATAATCGAGTTTGGCGATACCCGGGTTAGCGAAGTAATGACCCCGCGGCCCGACATCGTCGCGGTCTCCATCGAGTTGTCGGTGCGCGACGCTCGAGATGTGATGATTGAATCGAAGTATTCGCGTCTACCCGTTTACCGGGAACAGATCGACAACGTGGAAGGGCTGATCTACGTGCGTGATTTACTCGAGCGATGGGCGGAGGGCGATGAGGACGGACCCGTCGCTCCCCTTGTCCGCGCGGTCTACTTTGTTCCCGAGACGAAGCCCGTCGCCGAATTGCTCGAAGAAATGCAGAAGGCTCACGTTCAACTCTCGATGGTGATCGATGAATATGGCGGCGTGTCCGGATTCGTCACGGTTGAAGATATTCTCGAAGAGATCGTCGGCGAGATTGAAGACGAAGATATTGGCGGCGAAGAGTTGAATGATATTGTCGAACGCGACAACGGCTGGTATCAGGTTCAGGGCTCGACCGAGATTGGAAAGATTGAACATCTGTTTGATTTGGAGATCGAAGCCGACGATTTCACGACCATTGCCGGTCTGGTTATCAACGCTGCCGGCAAGGTGCCACAGCCGGGTGAGCGGTTAACTTTTCGCGGACTTGATGTTGAAGTGCTGGAAGCCGACCACCGCCGGATTGGCCGTTTGCTGATAAAACGATCAGAAGTGCTGGACCAGACTGAAATAGGTCGAGTGTCTTAAACTGTTTTCCCGGCCCCCGACAATCAACGATTCCCCGAGCAACGAAGAATATAATGGCCAAACGAACCAGCAAATTCCTGCAAGGCCGGCGAATAGATCCGCCACCCATCACCAGCAACACAACGGTGGCCGAATTAGTTGACGACGCCTTCATCGCCTATAACGGCGCGCGCCTGCGTGAAGCATGCCAACTGTTCACCCGAAAGATGCTTGAGCCCGAAGTCACGATTGGAATGTCGCTGACCGGCGCGCTCACCCCCGCGGGATTGGGAATTTCGGCCTTGATTCCTTTGATTAAAGCCGGATTTATCGATTGGATCATTTCCACCGGCGCCAACCTATATCACGACACGCACTTCGGAATTGGATTGCGCATGCATGAAGGCCGGTCTGACATTTCCGACGTGGTGCTGCGCGAAGAAGAAGTAGTGCGAATCTACGACATCTTCTTCGACTATTCCGTGTTGCTCGACACGGATGCCTTCTTTCGCCAGATCATCGAAGGCAAAGAGTTTCAGAAGTCGATGTCGACTGCTGAGTTTCATTATCTGTGCGGGCGCTACGTTCATGAGCGTGAACGCAAACTTGGTTTGAAAGAAAAATCGCTGCTGGCAGTGGCTTATGAATATGGAGTACCGATCTACACCTCGTCGCCCGGTGATTCGTCGATCGGAATGAACGTCGCGGCCAAGGCTTTGCAGGGAAACAAACTCGCCTTCGATCCATCGTTGGACGTGAATGAAACAGCAGCGATCGTGCTGGCGGCGAAACGCGGCGGTGGGAGTAAGAGCCAGACAAAAACCGGCAAGGTTGCCAAACCCAAGCCCGGACTTTCGGCCTGCTTCATTCTCGGTGGCGGGTCGCCCAAGAATTTTCTTCTGCAAACTGAACCTCAGATTCAGGAAGTGCTGGGGATTGATGAGCGAGGTCACGATTACTTCCTACAGGTTACAGACGCGCGACCTGACACCGGCGGACTTTCGGGTGCGACTCCGGGGGAAGCAGTTTCGTGGGGCAAAGTGGATCCCGATCGGCTGCCCGATGCCGTTGTTTGTTATGTCGATTCGACCGTCGCGCTGCCGATCATTACGGCTTACGCGTTGGCAAAGCACAAACCTCGCAAGCCCAAAAGGCTCTATGACCGGCGAGAGGCATCAATGAATCTCTTGATGTCTGAGTACCAGAAATCGAAACGGCGCTAGCTAGAAACAGGCATTCCTGCCTGTCGCCAAAAAAGCAACGAAGAACCGGACCGGCAGGAATACCTGACCCGATGATTGGCGATTCCCGAAATGGCGCGGACATTACTCAACAAACCACCGCTTAAATACGACTGCGACAAGTGCGTGGCTTATTGCTGCTCAATCTATGAACGCGTCCAGGTAACCCCGAAAGACGTGCGACGTCTGGCCGCCCATTTCGAGGTCACTCCGGAGGTGGCTGCTTTACGCTTTACCAAACTCAACGGCAAGGAACGTATTCTGCGGCGGCGCGCTGATCGTCTCTTTGGTCAAGCCTGCATGTTTCTGAATCAGGACACCCGTAAGTGCACCATCTACGACGGCCGCCCGGATGTTTGCCGTGAGTTTCCTGACGATACGCGGTGTGCCTATTTTGATTTAATTGAGTGGGAGCGCAAACAGCAGGACGACCCGGACGTAATTCCCCTGGTGAAAATTACCTTCAGAGAATCGACGTAGGACAAACATTTCTGTTGGATCTGGGCAGAGACGAGGAGTCCTTGACTGGCCCTCTAAAACAAAACGCCGGCACTTGAAGCGCCGGCGTTTCTATTATCGGTAGTTTAATTCCCTATTTACCCGCAGCGTCCGCGACCAGCGGGGCGCGTTTCGGCACTTGGCGGAAGCCATCAATTCGCGAGGACCAGTACTTATCGAACGGCGAATAGATGACGCCCTTGCTGCGCGAGGCATGATAGAAACCGTTTTCATCAACCACGATCCCCACATGCGCGAGATTACTGAAAAATACCAGCGTGCCGTATTTGAACTGATCATCCGGCGCCGGAGCCGCGAAGCGCGACCAAAGCGTGCGCGCGCTGGCGCGTTCAAAGTCAATTCCTGCCGAACGGAATGTGCTCCAAACAAAACCTGAACAGTCAAAGGCGTTTGGTCCGGTTCCGCCCCACGAATAAGGAGAGCCCAAACGCTGGTCGATTGCCGCACTCATCAATTCCTTAAATTGAAAAGTAGAACCCTGCTTCTCCGGCGTTGGCCGCGAACGATTGATATCTTCCGCAGATGCGAGCGAGATGATAACTGGGTCGTCGGGTTCAGGAGCGGGAAGGTTGATGGTTTCAAGGGTTGGCGTCGTCTGTCGTGCGCGTGCATCGCCTGACTGCGCTCCGACCGAGTTGGGGAACATGCCCAGGGCAAAGCAGGCCACTAGCGCATAGGGGAACAGTTTTTTCAAATCCAAAGGGGTTTCGTCTACCTTCTTAAAAATTTATAATTGCTTCGTGAGGGTGATTCGCCCGAAAGCGAAAAGGATTCTACGCGGCCAGGCCACGCTGAACAACACGCAATGTGACTGTTTCGTGACGAATCACACAGGATTGATCCTGATTGCACTAAAAGAGGTCACCCGACTTTAGCGGCGAGAAGTAACCAGGACAGGGTGCTGATGGTGAAAATGTTTTATCTGAGAACGCGATCAGTCAATGTGAACTCGCTAGGGAGCCTGATTTGCCGCTTGGTAGTTGAGACCCACGGTGATAATTTTCTGAAGCAATTGATCATAAGGCACTCCAGTGTGGGCCGCTGAGTCGGCAAAATCTTCACCTTCCGCTATTTGCGGATTGGGATTCGCTTCGAGCAGGTAAAACTGGCCATCCTCAGTCAGACGGTAATCCAACCGCGCATACCCATTGAGAAAGAGGTAGCGATAGATGCGTTTGGAGAGGCGTTCGAGCGTTTTGTGATGTTCAGGGCTGAGTTCAGCGGCCCTGGTCTTCACTCCAACCTTCTCCTGATAAGCGGGATCCCATTTCACTTTCAGCGTGGCTATGTTTTCTGACCCTTCGGGCAACTTCTCCATCACCAACTCCCAGGGCGCGTATGTCTGAACATTCTGGTTCCCTATCACGCCGACGTAAATCTCGCGTCCCTTGATGTACTGTTCGGCGATCGCGGCAGTCTTGTTCTGCCGGTGGATAAACTCCACGCGCTGGGCGAGCTTTCTCGTCATCGTGGACCACCGAGGCCTGCGCAATACCAACCGATCCTTCTTCGCTGATCGATTTAACCAGGAGCGGAAACTTCAGACGCTTGGGCCGCCTGCACTTTTCGATTCATGGGAAACACCGCAAAGCTCGGAACCATTAATGCGATGGTAGGCGAGGATCATCTTGGTCAGGGCCTTGTCGTGGGCCAGCGTCATACCTCGCGGGATTGCATCCGGTATACGCCTGCTTCATCAGTTCGAGATAACTGACGACGTGCTGATCGTAGAGCGGATAACCGTGAAACTCTTCCAGAAGGTTGAAGGCGATGTGTGGCTTGTGCTCCATCAACGCATCGCCGATAACGTTCAACTGGTTATAGAGACCGATCGGATATACATCGTGGCCCATCTTCTTAAGAGTTGAGACCACGTCGTATTCCGTTTTGATTTCGAGCTTTTCTTTGTCGGTGAGGCCGTCGAGCGAATCTGGAGGCACGAGATCCTGATGAACCAAAACGATGATCCGCAGTTTCTTTTTTGGTTCAAAAGTCATAGAGACTCATACGGCGATGCGATGATACCCTGAATGGAGCACGTTCATAACCTGCACTGTCAAGACTATCATTACCCGCCGGCGCGCTTCCCGTTCCGGGGTTGCCACGCGCAGCTTCAGATCTTTGCAGCGGTCGATCATGTTCTCCAGCACGTGGTCGATAGTGTACTGGTGAACGCCAGTTCCTTCAGCAACTATCTGGCGCACCTCACGCCGCACACTACGCAGGAAGCTGGCCGCACTCGGTCGTGCTTCTGGTGACGCGGGTCGTCGGAGAAGATTCGGAGCAGATCTCGATCGTAAACTGCCGGCCAGTCGAAGTCGTATTTTTCACGCTTCGGTTTGTAGTGTTCGCGCAAGGTGGTGCGTAATGCTGAGAGTGGTTCGACTTTCGTGCGCAGTGCGATTTCGTGGTTTCGGTCCCGCCATCTCGGTCATCAGCTCGTCAATATACTCAAGCTTTCGCAATGCGGGCCAGCCTTTATATCGACGCCGCCAACGCAGACCGCGGCGTCAGCCAAACTGCAAACGTCTCCGCAAAGTCTTCCGCCGGGTGGGCCTGTGCATACCACGCACGCAAGTGCAACACGTAATTGCGACTCTTCGGTTTTGGTTTGTAGTAGTCCGGATAGCGCAGCGCGAAAGAGCCAAAGAGCTCGCGCCACTGACGTTTGAAGTGTAAGACGAAAAGCTGTATCAAGCGCGTGACCGGCTTCGTGACGAAGGATGCGCATGCATTCGGGGTCCGTGCCGCCTTCCACTTCCAACATTTGCTTGCGTTCGAGTTTCATCAGCCGCGGATGCGCGAGGTAAAAAGGAATCGCGATTCCGGGAACGCCGTCCGGGTGAAAACCACTCTTCCGACAGCCAAACGTGGGGCTTGAAGCGGATGCCACGATCGTTCAAGTTCACTGTAGAGACGTTTGATATGGGGTTCGAGAAAGGAACCCTTGATCTTGAGCGCGCAGGTCGCAGATGCGCATGTCGAGCAAGTGCTCGTCGGAGAGGCGATGCCAGGGGAAACGGTAGCTCACGCAGCGGGGCCTCTCCGGAAAGTCGCACATTTCCCAGCAAATTCCAGCGTTCTTGCAGCTTCGCTTACTTTAATGACAAACAGCATTCAGCTCAGGATTGTGATTAGCCGAACCCCTAAAACCGGTTCGCTAGAGGACCAGAGAACACAAAATGATGGAACGCGGGCATTGTAACGGCCTTCGAGATGATGCGCTAGCGGGGCCATAAATCGCAGGCTGATTCTGAATATCTCAGGTTGCGGTCATGCCTCAGGTTCCTGTTGCTGCGGACCGCAGGCGCCCTCGGCCGCAGACGCCGAGGAGAAACGGGCTTCGGTTGTGGGTTGATTGATGCGGCGGGCTTAGGCTGCCGGGCAACATCCCCGGTTTTCAGAAAAGAGGAAGGACAAAGTTGTTCCAGGAGACACTCTTCGCATAAAGGACTTCGTGCCTTACAAATCGCGCGGCCGTGGGCGATGAAGAGATGTGGAAAGATCACCCATTCTTTCTTCGGCACGATTGCGATCAGGTCCTGTTCAATCTTTTCTGCCGTCTTTTCACTCGACAGCCCGAGGCGGTGCGACAAACGCGTAACGTGAGTGTCAACTACTACTCCGGCGTGAATGCCGAACGCATTACCGAGCACAACGTTCGCCGTCTTGCGCGCTACTCCCGGAAGCTCCAACAGCTCCGGCATCGTTTGCGGCACCATGCCCCCATACTGCTTCAGTCAAAGCTTTGGCCGTTCCTTGAATAGATGTGGTCTTGTTACGAAAGAAACCGGTGGTGCGGATGTCCTGTTGAAGTTCGCGAGTCGAAACCCTGAGATAGTCTTCAGGCTTGCGATACTTGCGAAATAAGTTCTGAGTGACGATGTTAACGCGCGCGTCAGTGCATTGCGCCGAGAGGATCGTCGCAATCAATAGCTCGAACGCGTTTGAGTGATTTAGTGAACATTTCGCATCCGGATAGCCACGTTTCAGGAGGCGAATGATCTTGCGCACCCGTTGTTTGAGTTCGGTAACCATGCTTCTGAAGATGTCAGTGGTCAGTGGTCAGTCAAGATAATTGCACACCAAATGAAACCGCTGACTGGATTCTCTCTGTTCCCTGACCTGCGGCCCATTTATCTTCTTCCCTGCGCAATCTTCGCTGCTTCGGGCAAAGAGCGCAATCTGATCATCGCAGCGACACCTAACAGTGGACCTGGCGCCAGGATTGTAAATGCATATTGCCACCCCACTAGCTTCACAAAATGTGGCACCAGCTCGATCGAGACCGTGGTGAGTAGAAATCCGATGCACGTCTGCATCGTCAGGGCCGTGCCCAGGTATCGAGGATCCCCCAGCTCAGTAACGCACGCTGAAAACTGCGCTGAATCGGCGACCACGGTTGCTCCCCAAACTGCCGCAACCAGCAGGAGCAGAAATGGATTACCGCCAAAAAGAAATCCAATCAGCAGGCAACAGCTGCCGCTGAGTCCCATGGCCCATGACGTGACAATCGTGCGACCGATCCGATCAGCTATCCAGCCGGCCGCCACGCAGCCCGCCGCGCCGCATCCGATCACGAGGAAGGATGCCAGCTCCGCTGACACTGACGAAGACTGTGAGATTTCCATACTCGCCCGAATCATCACCGGCAACCACGCCCACATCGCGTAGAGCTCCCACATGTGACCGAAATATCCGAAGCTGGCCAGCCGGACCCCTCGATTACTGAAAACTGCAAATGCCTGGCGCCAGTCAAATCTGGCGGCCGTCAGCGCATATGGTCCATCGTTGACAAAAAGGAGGACGATGATTCCGCCAAATAGCGATAGTAAGGAAATCGCGAGGATGTTCTGGCGCCAGTTCGTGCTGCCCAATGCGTTAACCAGATAAGGTGCGGCCTTTCCCAGCGTCAATGCTCCTACCAGCACACCCAGGGCCAACCCACGTCCGCGCTGAAACCAGGTCGCCAAAATCTTCATCCCCGGCGGATACACTCCGGCAATAAACATTCCAGTCAGGAACCGCAGGACGAGCGCGGTGTTGATGTCGTAAGCGTAGGCTCCAATGGCGCCATTGGAGATTGCCCCTGCAAATGCGCAAAGCGCCAGAAGGTAGCGAACGTTGATGATGTCTGGCAGGTTGAAAAAGGCGCTCAGTAACGTGCCGCAGACAAACCCGAGCTGGACTGAAATTGTCAGCCAACTGACACTGGCGTCGCTCAGATTCCATTCGGCACTGAGCGCGGGAACAACCGCGGAGGCGCTGAACCAGAGCGACATCGTGAGGAGTTCCGCAAGCGACAGCAAAACGAGCGTGCGCCAGCGCCCCGATGCAGGCACGGTGTCCGACTCAGCGTGAACTTGTGATTCGCTACGGCCCATGAAGAAGGGCCCACAGAATACTACACTGCGGAGGGGCGTGGGGCGGTTTCCTCTGGTTGCAACTTCTCTGAGTTTGCGCCCTGAGTTCAGGATGCCGGCCAGCTTGGGCGCAAGAACGCCAATTCGAATCGTGTTATCCTGAACACATTCAGAATAGATTTATTGTTTTAGCCTCGCGCGCGGTCGAAAGAATGCGAGTGACGTGACCTTTTTAATCCTATGAGTGAGTTTCTCGGATCGCTTTCGGCCAAGCTCGGCCACAATTCGAACCACGAAGATGAGCCACCGGTGCGGGCTGAAATATTCAGCGTCGAGCGACTTGAACAATATGCTCAAACTCTCGCCGCTGATCACCGGACCGTAACCAGGAAAGGTCGCGCTGAACTTCTACCTCGTCTCGAAGACAACGGCCGGAAACTTTTAGCTGCCTACCGCATGCTGGTTGAGACGGTTCGCAGTGGTCATGCGATCTCGCCCGCCGCCGAGTGGCTCATCGATAATTTTCACATCGTGGAAGAGCAGCTTCGCGAGATTCGCGAGGACCTTCCGAAGGGCTATTACTATGAGCTCCCGAAATTGGCCGACGGTGAACTGAAAGACCAGCCGCGAATCTACGCCGTCGCCCTGGCGCTGATCGCCCATACGGATTGCCGACTCGATACCAACACTCTGCGCCGGTTCATTGCTTCCTATCAAACCGTCTCGCCGCTTTCCATCGGCGAATTATGGGCGGTCGCTATTACGTTACGTCTGGCCCTTGTGGAAAATCTCCGCCGGCTTGCCCTGCTGATCGTCAAAGGGCGTGGCGAACGCGAACTTGCAGACCGGCTGGCTGACAAGCTTTTGGAACTGGCAAAACGCCAACCCTCCGCGCTCATCCCCACGATTTCCGAGCGACTCGGCAAGCGCGACCCGCTCCCACAATCCCTGGTGGTCCAACTCACGCAACGGCTGCGTGAACAAGATCCCGCAGTGATGCCGGTGACAGACTGGCTCGAACGACAGCTTTCAAAACACAACACCAACATCGAGGAACTCATTCACGCGGAACATCAGCGTCAGGCGGCGACCCAGGTAACCGTCGGAAACATCATTACCAGCATGCGTCTGCTCTCGACGCTGGACTGGCGTGATTTTTTTGAAAGCGTCAGCTTGATTGAGCCGGTGCTGGGGCAGGATCCCGCCGGAGCATATTCCGCGATGGAGTTTGCCACGCGCGATCGCTACCGTCATGTCATCGAAAGAATAAGCAAGCGAACTCGTTCAGACGAGTTGAAGGTCGCTCGCGCCGTTGTTCAACTCTCTGCGGACGCAATTAAGGAAATCGCCGGCGACGATCTGCCTGCCGCCAAAACGCATGTTGGCTACTATCTGGTCGACGCGGGCCTGCAGCAGCTTGAAACTGACTTTGCATACAGATCGCCGCTGGGCGAAAGACTGCGGCGCTTCTGTTTGCGACACGCCACAGCTGTATACCTTGGGGGCCTGGCTGCTTTTACCACCCTCGTCTTGGTCCTGCTGGTCAGTTTCATGTATCGCGCCGGCGCCGGCTGGCCCCTGCTGGCGCTAACAGTTTTGCTCGGACTCATTCCCGCCAGTGATTTGGCCTTAAGCGTTTTGAACTGGGACGTAACCCATTTCTTTCCACCACGGCTGCTGCCTCGCATGGAAACGATCAAGGGGATTCCCAGCGACGCCTCTACGATGGTTGTAGTTCCGACAATCTTTTCCAGCGGGCCGGTCGTGAAGGAACTCGTCGAGAAGCTGGAGGTTCACTACCTCGCCAACCAGGACGCAAACATCTATTTCGCATTACTAGGTGACTTCAAAGATGCAGATGTCGAAAACGACCCCGGCGATGCTGCTTTGCTGGCGGCCGCGAAATCAGGCATTGCTGAACTTAACCGCAAATACGGAGCAATCAGCGAGAACGGGAGTACGACTTCAGATCGTTTCCATCTTTTTCACCGCCGGCGGCTGTGGAACGCCGGTGAGCGCAAATGGATTGGATGGGAACGTAAGCGAGGTAAACTTGAAGAATTCAACCGGCTGCTTCGCGGCGCCAATGATACTTCATTTATTGAGAATTCGGCCGATGACGATTTGCTTCGTCGGACGCGTTATGTGATTACCCTCGATTCTGACACTCAACTTCCGCGGGACGTAGCACGCAAGCTCATCGGCGCCGCTATTCATCCTCTGAATCAGCCGAGTCTCGATCCGACCACGAAACGGGTCACTCGTGGTTACGGCATTCTCCAACCTCGAGTCAGCATTTCGCTCGCCAGCGCATCGCGCTCCCGGTTTGCCAGAATTTTTTCCGGTAACACCGGCATCGATCCTTACACCACCGCAGTTTCAGATGTTTACCAGGATCTTTTCGGCGAGGGAAACTTCACCGGCAAGGGCCTGTATGACGTGGATGCCTTTCAAGGCGCGCTGCATAATCGAGTTCCGGAAAACTCGCTCCTTAGCCACGACCTATTTGAATCGCTGTTTGCGCGGACCGCGTTAATTACCGACATTGAACTGCTTGACGAGTATCCCGCTTACTACGATGCCTATGCGAAACGCCAGCACCGCTGGACCAGAGGCGACTGGCAAATTTTGCGATGGCTGCTTCCCACGGTGCCGGATGGAAATCGTCAACCGTCTTCCAATTCCCTGCCCTTCATCTCGCGCTGGAAGATTTTGGACAACCTGCGCCGAAGTTTAGTGGCGCCCTCGATGCTTCTATGGTTGCTGGCTGCGTGGACTTTGTTTCCGGGTTCCCCCGCGATCTGGAGTCTGTTTGTGGTGCTGACGATCGCCTTCCCCGTTTACCTTCATGTAACTACCAGCCTTTTGATCCACCCGCGCGGAATTCCGTGGACCAGCCATTTTTGGAGCGTTTGGGGCGATGCGCGGACCAACTCAGCTCAGGTGGCACTGTCGCTCATTCTGCTTCCGCATCAGGGATATCTGATGGGCGACGCAATATCGCGCACGATTTATCGCAAACTAATTTCGCGGAAGAAGTTGCTTGAATGGGTTACCGCCGCCGACGCCGAAAAATCAGGACGCCACGATTTGGTGGGTTATTTCTGGTTTATGTTGCCGGCCGAATTGCTCGCGCTCGCAGCCGCGGTTCTCACGTTCAGTGTCAGACCGGCCGGCTTTTGGACCATGGCGCCCTTTGTACTCCTCTGGCTGACGGCTCCGTTTGTTGCTTATTTGGTGAGCACCGCCCGCGTTACTCAACGCCACTTAATGAGCGAGGATGATGTGCGGTTTGCTCGCCAGGTCGCCCGCCGTACCTGGCGCTTCTTTGAAACCTTCGTCGGCCCTGAAGACAACTGGTTGCCGCCCGACAACTTTCAGGAGGATCCCGCGCCGGTCATAGCGCATCGCACCTCGCCGACGAATGTCGGGCTGCTCCTGCTCGCAAATTCTTCGGCTCATGATCTGGGTTATATCGCCTCGCTGGAATTCCTGGAACGCGGAGAACTCACCCTCGCCACCTTCAAAAAGCTCAAAAAATTTCGCGGGCACCTTTTCAACTGGTATGACACCAAGACGCTTGAGCCGATGCAACCGTCATACATCTCCACGGTTGATAGTGGCAATCTCGCGGGTCACCTCGTTGCCTTCAAACAGGCCTGCATCGAACTACCCGACGCGAAGCTGTTCGACGATCGGATCATCAGAGGACTGGCGGACACCCTCAGCGCAGTTTCCGAAGAGGCGGCTGGCCTCGGCGCTTTCCGCCAGCGCACGGACGTAGTAACTGTCCGCCAATTGCGCGACGAACTGGACGCTTGCCGAACCCTGCTCGAACTTAATGATGCCACCAGCCTGGCGGCATGGTTTCGGCTATTTACCCAGCTGGCCAAACGTGCCTCGGAAATAGAAGACATTATCAATGCGCTGGCCCACGAACATGGAGAAGCAAATTTCGAAGAGTTGCGGTGGTGGGTAGGTGCGCTTGGGCGCCAGGTTACTGCGTTGCTGCGCGATGGAGACACACTCGCCGGTTGGGGGCGCGACCTCATGCGTCGCGCCGAGTCAGCGCCGGCAAGCTTCGATGAAGCGGTTCTTTCCTCGAACGACAACGATGGGCTCAGCGCTCCGCTATTGCAATTACTCAATACTGTCCCTGCGCTGACGGAAATCCCCGAAATCTGCGACTCGGCTTTAGCCCAGCTCTCTGAGCTCCCAACGGACAGTTTCCTTTCATCTGACGCTCGATCCCGGGTAATCACGCGCCTCGAGGAATCAGCGCTACACGCCCGCGCAGCCTTGTCACGTCTAAGCCTGGTCGCGCGCACGTCTGAACGGGCATTTGAAGAGATGGACTTCAAATTCCTCTTCGATATCGAGCGCAAAGTCTTCACGATCGGCTACAACGTGACGTCGAGTAGCGCTGACAATTCCTTTTATGACCTGCTGGCTTCCGAAGCCAGACTTGCTTCTTTCGTCGCTATCGCCAAGGGCGATGTGCCGATGGAGCACTGGTTTCGAATGGGACGCCAGCTCACCCGTGTCGATGGCGGCCGGGCCTTGATCTCGTGGACCGGCACCATGTTCGAATATCTGATGCCGCTGCTGATCATGCGAAATTACGAGAGCACGTTGCTCGATGAAACCTACCGGTCAATTGTCAGGCGCCAGATCGAGTATGGGGCGGAACGTGGCGTGCCCTGGGGCGTGTCAGAGGCCGCCTACAACGTGCGCGATCTTCACCTGACTTATCAGTATGGGCCATTCGGAGTTCCGGGGTTGGGATTGAAGCGCGGTCTGGTTGAGGATCTTGTGATCGCGCCCTATGCCACGATGCTGGCCGCCGAGATCGATCCGGCGCCGGCGATGCAAAACCTGCGTCGTTTGCAGCAGGAGGGCGCCCTCGGCCGTTTTGGTTATTACGAATCAATCGACTACACCGCCGAACGTTTGCCTGCCGGACAAAAGCATGTCGTGATTCGGGCATTCATGACTCACCATCAGGGCATGAGTCTCGTTTCGCTGAGCAATGTGCTCCAACAGGATCGGATGGAGTTGCGGTTCCACGCCGATCCCATGGTGCAGGCTACCGAATTGCTATTGCAGGAACGCATCCCCGTGGGAGTTACCCCAGCCCGCTCAACTGAGGAGGAAGGGTTGCTGGGCCGGATCTCGCAGCCTCTCGCCCACCCTGTCACCCGCGTCTACAAAACGCCTGATCTGGAGACACCCCGCACTCAACTACTTTCAAACGGCACCTACAACGTGATGATCACCACTGCCGGCGGTGGTTACTCTACCTGCGGGGCAAACGCCGTCACTCGCTGGCGCGAAGACGTGACGCGAGACAACTGGGGCACGTTTATCTACCTTCGTGATGTGCGCAGCGGCGCGGTCTGGTCGGCCGGATATCAACCGGTTCTGAAGCGTCCGCAATCGTTTGAAGTCTCATTCGCTGAGGACAAGGCCGACTTCTGGCGTACAGACGCCGGGATCGTAACGCACATGGAAGTGCTCGTGTCGGCCGAAGACAACGCAGAAGTGCGACGCGTTTCGCTCACCAATAACTCCACTCGCACGCGCGAGGTGGAGCTAACCAGCTACGCTGAAGTTGTGTTGGCAACTCCCCAGGCAGATGTGGCCCATCCGGCCTTTAGCAATCTGTTTATCGAAACGGAATTCTTCGCGGCGGAAAATGCGATCCTGGCGCACCGCCGCCAGCGATCAGTCGACGATGCTCCGATATGGGGAATTCATGTGGTGGTAGTGGAGGGTGATCTGGTCGGCGCGGTCCAATACGAAACTGATCGCGGAAGGTTTTTGGGGCGCGGCCACACTCCGGCGGATCCGGTTGCGGTGATGGAGGATCGCCCACTCTCAAACACTACCGGCGCAGTGCTTGATCCGGTTTTTAGTTTGCGACGGCGGGTGCGGATTCGTCCCAATCAGACAGTTCGCTGTTCATTCAGCACCCTGGTGGCACACTCGCGAGAAGAGGCCTTGCTTCTGGCCGACAAGTATCACGATCCAAATATTTTTGAACGCGAATCGCAGCTTGCCTGGACCAAAGCCCAGGTTGAAATGAGTCATCTGCGCATTGATGCGGAAGAAGCCCACCTGTTTCAGCGGCTGGCCGCGCGCTTCGTCTATTCGGATCCCTCTCTGCGCCCACGGCCACACGTGCTCGCTCTCAACACGAAAGCGCAATCGAGTTTGTGGGCCTATGGTATCAGCGGCGATTTGCCCATCCTGGTGGTTCGGATCAACAAGGCCGAAGACTTGCCGATAGTGCGCAAGGTTGTCAGAGGACATGAGTATCTGCACTACAAGGGGTTGAAGGTTGATCTCGTGATTCTCAACGACAACCCGACCACGTATTTGCAGTCGCTCCAGCGCGAATTGGAAACCATGATCCGCACCAGCGGCCTGGGAGGTTTGCAGGATAAACCGGGCGGAGTCTTCTTGCGGCGCACCGACCAGATGCCCGAAGTGGATCGCATCCTCCTCCATTCTGTGGCCCGAGCCGTGATTGTCACCGAGCGTGGCCGGGTGGAAGATCAACTTGAACGTCCGCACGTAGCCGAGCCATTGCCCCCGGCGTTCGTTCCACGGCTGCCTTCGCAGACCTATCTGGAGCCAACCGTGGCGCCGCCCGAGCTAACCTTCTTCAATGGACTCGGCGGATTTCACCAGGGCGGACGCGAGTATGTGATCCTGCTGGGCGCCGATCAATGGACGCCGGCCCCCTGGTCCAACATCATCGCAAACCGCCAGGAGTTTGGTTTCCAGGTGACTGAAACGGGTGGGGGTTACACCTGGTCTGTGAACAGCCGCGAAAACCGGCTGACCCCATGGTCCAATGACGCCGTCAGCGACCCGCCCGGCGAGATTATTTACCTGCGCGACGAAGACAGCGGCACCGTTTGGTCGGCCACGCCCCTACCGATCCGCGAACCGGAACCGTTCATTATCCGTCATGGTCAGGGCTATTCGGTGTTCGAACACACGAGCCACGGCATTTCTCAGGAACTGCTGCTTTTCTCGCCGCTCGATGCTCCGGTAAAGATATCCCTGCTTCGTTTGCGCAACCGTAGCGACCGCAAAAGAAGGATCACGATAACGCTCTACAATGAATTGGTTCTCGGTGTGCAACGCACTACCTCAGCGCCCTACGTCATCACCAGTATTGACGCGCCGGCAGCTACGATCTTTGCGCAAAATCCCTTTAATAACGAGTTTGCGGAACGCGTGGCTTTTGCCGCCACCAGCGAAACGATTGCCAGCGCTACCTGTGATCGCACAGAGTTCATCGGCCGAAATGGCACCCTTAGCAGTCCGGCGGCAATGCGCAGATCTCAACTAGCGAATCGCGATGGGGCGGGCCTCGATCCCTGTGCCGCGTTTCGCATCACGGTTGACCTGGCCCCCTATGAAGCACGCGAAGTGAACTTCCTGCTCGGCGAAGCAGGTTCGAAAGATGAGGCGCAGACGATAGTAGATACCTATCGAAAACCAGCCGCGGTTAATGACGCGTTTGAAAAAATGCTGGCCCACTGGGACGAACTGCTGGGAACGGTGGAAGTGAAAACACCAGACGGCGCGATGGACACCATGCTGAACCGCTGGCTGCTGTATCAAACGCTGGCCTGCCGCATCTGGGCTCGTTCGGCTTTCTACCAGTCGGGCGGCGCCTTTGGATTTCGCGATCAACTACAGGACGTCATGGCCCTCGTGTACAGTAGTCCGGCGATAGCGCGGCAACAAATTCTGTTGGCGAGCGCCCATCAATTCAAAGAAGGCGATGTGCAGCACTGGTGGCATCCGCCAAGTGGTCGCGGAGTGCGCACGCGTTTTTCAGATGATCTCCTGTGGCTTCCGTTTGTCACTGCCTTTTATACGGAGGTGACCGGCGACTTATCAGTACTGGACGAAGTGGTCCCCTTCCTGGAGCAGCCATTGCTCAAGCCGGATGAGCAGGAAGCCTACATGCAGCCTGCTATTTCAGAAGAGTCGGCCTCCGTCTTTGAACACTGCATTCGGGCAATCGATCGCAGCCTGGCGGTGGGCGCGCACGGTTTGCCACTGATGGGCGGTGGCGACTGGAACGACGGCATGAACCGCGTGGGCCACATGGGGAAAGGCGAGAGTGTTTGGGTCGGCTGGTTTCTCTACACAACCCTGATCAAGTTTGCGCCGCTCTGTGAGGGTCGCGCAGGCGGTGGTAGCGCAGATCGCTATCGAGTAGCTACCGAAAAACTAAAGAACGCGCTGGCGGAGAAAGCGTGGGATGGCGACTGGTATCGCCGAGCTTACTTCGATGACGGCACGCCTCTGGGTTCAGTGCAAAACGATGAATGCCGGATCGATTCAATTGTCCAATCTTGGGCAGTCATCTCCGGCGCCGCAGAAAACTATCGCGCCCAGCGCGCGATGGCCGCCGTTGAAGAGTATTTGATCCGTCGCGGCGATGGTCTGGTGATTCTTTTTACCCCGCCCTTCGATAAAGGCCGGCTCGATCCCGGGTACATCAAAGGTTACGTGCCAGGTGTGCGCGAGAACGGCGGACAATACACGCATGCGGCGCTCTGGACGCTGATCGCCTTTGCGATGTTGGGAGACGGCGAACGCGCCGGCGAATTATTCTCGCTCCTGAACCCGGTCAACCATTCATCCACCCGCGCCGGTTTACATAAGTACAAAGTGGAACCATACGTCGCAGTAGGTGATGTATATGCAGTCCCGCCGCATACCGGTCGCGGCGGTTGGACCTGGTATACCGGTTCGGCCGGTTGGATGTATCGAGCTGGTCTCGAATCCATCATCGGTTTTAAATTGAGGGGGGCAAGATTGGGAATCGATCCCTGCATCCCGCGTTGGTGGCGCGAGTTTGAAATCAATTACCGGCGGGGGGCCACGCTGTATCGGATTCGGGTGGAAAACCCTTCAGGAATTAGTCGCGGTGTGGCCAGTCTGGAACTGGATGGCGCCATTCAGATCGACGGCGAAATTGCGCTCGTAGACGATCGCCAGCCCCATTTCGTTCGCGTCGTTCTCGGTGAACAAGCAAACAACGATGCGGAGCCCGACGCTGAAATTATTCCTAACCCCACAAGTGGTTAATCGCAGTCTGACCTTTGGAGGAATCTAGTGGCAGAAAAACCGGAGCCGGCGAATCCGCGTGATGAGAAATCGAATCAGAGCGATATGACGGAAGCCGAAATTGATCGGAACCTGGCCGATACGTTTCCGGCAAGCGATCCGCCATCGTGGACCTTGGGTACTGATCACGGTCACGAATCAACCACGCCCGAACCGAAGGACGAATCCAAACCAGAGTAGTCATCGAAAGTTCATATGGCGATGAAGTCGCTACGAATGAGAACTGGAAGTGGCCACCGCACCGGCCAACAGTCTAAGTCCGAGACTGGGCTTTGCATCAAAACTGGTCTCGACTCGATCAGCCTCCGCGGACGGCTGAAAATAGCCCAGCGATTCATCGCTGGGATCGGGGCGTTGAGGTCAGCTCTGGCAGGACCGCGGGCGCCCTCGCCCGCACGTGATGCGGCGCCATAGCTTTCCTGTTCATGGTTCTCTGAACTCAACTAAGGCCGCCGTTGCTTCTGAGGTAGAATACAGGAGTCTAACTTCCAAACTTTAGCCCGGCAGAATTTGCGGTTTATCAGCGACAACGAATACATGTCTGACTCCCAACCAACTCGCAGGCGGCGCGGCTTTCTTGATCCAGCCATGGTCCGCAGTATTTCCTTCTGGATCACCAGCCTGTGCATTCTCGTCGCCGTCCTGGCGTCTCTGCTGGCGATTTGGCAATTTGCGGGCGCCGACATTCTCTGGCGAACCGTTGCCACTTGCATGGTGATAGGCAGCGGCACAGTCGCCTTCTACTGGATCAATGTCCTCTTCGGAAAAACTTCCGACTAAAAAACGAGCAGGATAGACAAGCCCGGTCGGTCCCATCGCTCAAAAAGGTTGGAAACCGAGGGCCGGCAGCAATGCCGCCGCTACTTTTAGTTCTCAGCGCCCTGGGGCTTTCGCGGCAAGGTGGCTTCGAGGTTCTTGTATATCTGAAGGTAGATTTGCGTCTCGCGCGGAATCAGAGTACGCCACCCCGCTCCTCCGCGACGGATGTAACCCGGCAGGCGCGCGGCGTTGGAATTGTAACCGGCGGCCAGCAATTCCGGTTGCGTCGCCAGCCTGGCTTGTAATGCGTATCGCACATCTTCGTTTGCGGCCAAATCATTCCAGGTGTCCTGCATGTAAAGCAGCATCGCCTGGAGCGCATTCGCGTGGTTGCGCATGCCGGCAACAAAGTCCGGAGTCAAGCCCACGCCGGGATGACGTTGCCTCATGAGGTTGTAGGCCCACGGAATCATTTGCACCATTCCGCCGGCTCCTGCTGAACTCACCGAGTAGCGGTAAGTATCCAACTCGTTGAGGGCATAGAGAGAATAAATTTCATCGAACAACGCACTGCGATTTTCACGCCGGAAGCGCTCGTGATCGACGTGTTCCACCAGGCAGAGGCGCTCTGCGATGTCGAGCACCTGCGGAGAGATAAACATTCCCCGCTCGCGCAAACGCTTCGCCGCCAGATCGATCATGCGATGGACATAGGCGCGGCCCGAACGCGTCAACTCCGGCGAGAGCAGGGCCGGATGCGCCGAAGTGTAGTAGGCCATCTCGCGGAAGATGCCCCGTTTCTCAATCGGAAACTCGACGACAAGGGGCGCGAGGGCATTTCCTTGCAGGTCAAAAACTGCCACCGCCGTATTGACGCCGTTGGCGCGGAGAATGCGAATGTTTAGTAGCGTGCCTTGCGAGCTTGTCAGCGTCACTTCCGCACCCTTCCGCAAAAATGTTTCCTTGGAAAGAGTGATCATGTGAACGCGCGAGGTGGTGCGATCAAGCGCAGCGAGCGTCACATAGGTAAGCGAAGGCGACACCATCGCTGTCTGCATCGGACGCGATTTCATGAATCTCTCCGCTTCGGCGATTCGCGATTGGATTACGGAGGGAGCCATCAAGCGCGCGGTTGTGGCTGGAGCTTCAGCGCGCCGTTCGGTGGCGGCCGGTCCGGCAACTGGACTGACGCTCTCTCCGTCGGGATCGGTTCCCACAATGGCAGGAGAGACCACAGGAATCGGATCGCCCGGACGGGACGCCGGCGGATAAGTGCGCGGCGGGACGGGAGTACTACGAGGCTCAGCATCCGCCGAAGTGGTTCGCTGATGCGGTTCAAAAAATGGCGAAGGCGTGGGCGTTTGGGTTTGAGCAGATGCTACCGCGAACACGGTAAATAAGGCTGCAAACAAAAATCTTTTCATAAAAATAAAATCCCGATGCTGAAAAACTGTGCAAACTTGCAGGGGCGGGCAAGCGAGACTTTAGATTCGCCGACGGCTGTCGCGGTTGTCAACATTAGATCTCGATCATATTTAATCCTAACGGAGTGACAGTCTTCACTACTAAATGTGACGGTGACTGTTCCGTACCCAAACACTCTTAAAGCAACCAGGTCGATCAATCAGAGAAAACTGAAGAGGCACCACTCCGCAACAAATCCGATTACTTCAGGGTCTTGGCTCAGGAAGTTTAAGCTGAAAACCTCTTCGCCGAATACTGTTCACACAGGTTGTATCGAGCCCCTTCGAAGTTCCGCGATCCACAAAGTCTGCAACGAGCTTCTGAATGCACTCCAGCCCTTCGAGACCACCAAAGCCATGGCCTCCAGAAGGAACGACAACATGTAAACTGTTAGGCAAATACTTTGCTGCTGTCTCCCCGTACTCAGGCGGCGTGACCGGATCCCATTGGCCCGTCAGAATTAATGCAGCCACTTTGGCTCGAGTGGGTTCGGCGTACTTTCGAGCAATTTCCCCGCGAGGCCACAAAGCGCACGCCTCACGTTGTTGGCGCAGTCTGTAGTCGCCCAGAAATGTGTTAACGCCATTGCGTTCACCTTCCCCTTCTTTTATCCACGGCAGATCTTCAGCGCAGCTGACCGAGAGATACATTCCATTGCTGCCCGTAGCCACGAGCCTTTGGCGGAAACCCAGAGCCGATTCGGCGAGCGGCGTGAAGTTGCCACTTGCGGCTAAATGGATGAACAAAGGGAGACGACTGGCGCCACCTGACTGGTAAAGCATATAACGCACAGCCTCGGCCGCCAGATCTCGTGAGAGTTTGACGCGCGTGATCTGGCGGGTCTGTGGATGTTTGATATCCACTTCGATTGGCCCTTTCAGCAACCTCGCCAACACGGCTTTCACGTCCCCTTTCAAATTGGGGAACGCAGCACGGCAATCAGCGTTGTTAAGGCACTCATCTGTAACCCCATCGAGCGCGCGCTGAGTATGCGCTGGAAAATCTCGCGGCATATGTTGATTAGTTGGCGACACTCCCTGCAGGACCATCGCCCGCACTCGCTGAGGATATTTTTTGACATACGCCAACGTTGCTCGCGTGCCATACGACCCACCACTAATATTAATTTGTTCGTAGCCCAGCGCGCCGCGCACTTCATCGAGGTCATCCATCGCAATGGGCGTGGTATAGAGCTTGAGATTAGCGCGAGGTTCAAGTTGTTCGCGACACTTTCGTACGTCATCAAGCGGGAAGAACGACTCCAGGTAGCTTTGTAACGAGGAAGAATTGAAGAGCTCGCAGTCGAGTCCATTTGACCCGCCCGTGCCGCGCTGGTCCAGGAACACAAGGTCGCGACGTAAGCGAATCTGCGCCATCTCACGCGCGACGTAAGCCGCATCTTGTGTCGCTGATGAGCCTGGACCGCCCGGGATGTAAAATAAAGGATCCGCCGCCTTATCGGGACCGGTCGCGGGATAGATAACGATTTTGAGTTTAATTCTGCGACCGCTTTTCGCCGAGCGGTCCTCGAAAACCTCATAGAATCCGCATCGCCCCGTTTCCTTCTGATCGCCACTCGCGGTTGGGAGTTCACAAGGGTCAAGTTGAATCGAGGCTGACTTCCGCTGGCCTCCTGTTCCCTGACTCGTCTCGTTCGGTGACATCAGCCCGGTGCAGCAGAGAAGTAAACAGAGAACGGAAAATCGATAATTTGTCCACATGGTTGGTTTCTATCCTAACCTCTGACTATTGATGGATTGACCCTGACGTTTGTCCAGATTGTGTCATAACAGAATTTGCGCGTCATTAAATTTAGGAATCAAAGCTGGCGCCCCTCTTACAAAAACAACCTCCAAAATCGAAAAATCGCCCCCGGGACCGACCCGGGAGCGACTTTGAAACAGTTTGCGTTAATGGAAAACTTAGCGACTCGCGTTTGCGTTGCCCACAACGACATTGTGATCAGCGCCAGCAAAGGTGACACCGATTAGCTCAGTTTCATTGCCACTTCCAAGCGAACGAAACTGAAACTGCCTCGCTTTCTGATCGCGCTTCTCCACGGTGGCCGCGGCGCGAGCAACGACTTTGCCATTCCTGGCGATCGTGATCTCGCCGGCAGCGTCGTCATACTTAAGATCGTAAACGCCCTTAGTGAGGACGGTGCCGTTGACCTTGATGTCGGTCGGAAAGGTAACGGTTTCCTTTTTGGTTTTGGCGAAGGCGGCCACGCTCATGAGCGAAGTGATTAATAGAGCGCAGGCAATGCGATTGATAATGGATTTCATTTTAGGACTCCTTGTCATTTTAGTGAATCACTCCTGGGGGAGCATGGTGAGTAGAACGACTATTCTCAACCTAAGTTCCCAAAAATAAATTTTAGGAGAAAGAAAATGCAGTATCCGATTTAATGGATGGAGTTCTAAAAAGCGGACGTCGATTGTGAGCGTGCGGTGAAGAAAACTATTCGACCTCGAGCCAGTCCTGAGTCACGTCGCACCATAAAACCAGACCCCGCCACTCTTTGAAACGCGAGTAGTAACGAGCGATCTTCTGATCGGAAGCCTTGCGACCGTTGTTTCTAATTGTGAAGAATCTGGCTCTGGTCCAGGAGTCCAGCGCCAGACCATCGTAACGGCCGAGAAGTTTCAGGAGGTTCTCCGCCGCGTATGGTCCCACACCCATTACCCCGCGCATCTCTTTGATCAAATCAGTCGTAGTTAGCGAACTAGTACGCCACTCTTCCACATTGAGCTTGCCGGAGGCGACTCGCTCCGCAAGCTCCTTTAAGTAACTCGATCGATAACCTGCGCGCACTTCATTCTGGTAAAAACTGAGCGGCATCAAGGCCATCGCTTTGGCGGTGGGAAATGTCCGCCTGCCGTCAGCGGATTTGCGGCCAAGATTCTTAACCAGTCCGGTTACCATTATTTTGGTCAGCGCCCAGGAGCAGTTGGTCGTGCAGATCATTTTAACCAGGTCTTCAAACACGGTGGGGGAGCGCAGCAATCGCCCGGCCCCCTGCTCAATGATCCACTTGAAGTCGAGATCACTGGCTATGAGGCTATAAAACTCTCCCATGTCCTCGCCGAGCCGCAGCATGTGGCGCACATCGCGCACTATCTGATCGCAGGCGCTGTCGGTAAGGTCTCCCGGCACCTTCACCTTCAGCGAACGCCTCAGACCCCGGATCGCCACCGTTACCGGTTTGCTGTTTGCCAGGTCGAGGGTGCGTGTAAGAATCCAGCGCTCCTCGTCCAATTCGAATGGCAGCAACTGACACCATCCGTGACTCATTGCTGTGCGCTTGAAACTGAACTCTGGCGGAGTCGGAATAGTAATTTCCATATTTTGGTTACGAAAAAGATACTTTTCCACCGGCGGAGTTGAAGCTAGGGGATTTGTCAGGGCCGGCTCGACATTAGTTGTACGCTTCGGCATCGGTCAAGCTGATTCTTGACAGGATACGGCCACGGACCTAGACTAGTCCCACTTGAAAACCGAATAAGGAAGGCTGTAATCGCTCCTCCCTAACACTCGGGAAATGAGCGAGTGAAGGGTCAATTTACGTGGCTCTCTACAGTAGCCCACAGTGTCTTAAGCACTGCTTCCAACGATATTGAACCGGAGCTTTCCGGTTTCTCGCCCCACCGGGTTAACGCCCAGTGGGGCGATGTCGTATTCAGATAACGTAAAACTGTAGCTTGCGGTTCAGTCAACTAAATTAATCCCCCCGCAACCCAAACGCACAGCCTTCGTTACCACTACCTTACATAGATCGGGTTCGAGATGATCCACGGCTGATCACTAACCGTCTTCCCAAGCTGCGGGAGATAGATCTCAACCCGATAATTTCCCTTCTCGGTAATCACAAATTCTTTGCTGCCAGACCCGTACTCTTCCCGCACTTGTGCGCCGTCCCTAAAAAGGAGGAGTCGCCCATCTCCAGCCTGTGGCGTTTTTACCGAAAGTCTAATTTCCTTTTCGAGCTCAATCTCGTCACCCTGGATTTTATTCTCAACTCCGTTAGTTGCGGAAAAACTAAACCCAGACGTGTCGCCGAAAAGGTCAAACCCGATGAAGCAATGTCCAGCTGCCACCGCTGACAGCAACGACTCATTCGAAAGAACTTGATCCCGGGGCACTAACACATGAAGTCGGACAAGACGAAAACTCCTTTCATAAGGGTCGAGCTTAAAGCCAAAGAGCGGCTTACCCGCATAGCTCTTCAGAGTGAACCCGACGTTGGCATGAGCATCGTTGCCGGCCGTCGCCACCAGCCTAACGCCACTCGCCCGTTGCGTTTCGTCCCATTTCTTCAGGCTTTGATCCGGCCGGCGGTAAAAATTTGCAAACAAAAGCTCTGGATAACTACGATACGACCACAGCCCATCGAAAAACATCACCAGGGGATTAATCTCTAACGCGTTCGTGTAAACGTTATAAATTTCAACGCCGTCAAAACCTTTCGCCGACCAACTCTTAAACTCCTGCGGGTAGGCAACAATCGCCAGACGTCCGGAAAGTTTTGCGTCCCCAATCACATCTTCAACTGAAGGAGGACCGCTGCTTGCGGTCGATTGCTCATCACCGGGAAGGGTCAGCAACCGATCTCCATTCGTAGCTAAAATTTCATTCCCGTTTACGAATAGCACTCCACCTTGCCATCCCTTTAAGGTCATTGCGGCGGTATTTATTTTGTCCGAGGCATGCTCCGTCATAACTACGAAGCTAAGATCGTTTGCCCTGGCCGCCGCGATTATCTCTGCGAAGTTCCCGGTGCTGTGCCCGCCCAAAAAAGAATGGACGTGCATCACGCCTTTGTATTCCACAAAAGTTGATTCTTGCAGTGGGTGACGATGGGAATTGACTTGTTGGACCGCAGCATGAAGACGGCCCAGCTTATAACGACGATATGCAAACGGGATTTGCGAAACCAAAAGCAGCAGCAATAGAACTAAGACCAGTTTCTTCCAACGCTTCATCACGAATCAACTCTCAAAGTCGACCGAAGCTATGTGTTCACTGATCTTTCGGCCAAACTCAGCAGCTTTAACGTGTTCGAGGTGAACCGTGTACGCATTCAGCGCTGCCTGATCCTTGAAGGTCGCCACCAGGCCACTGTCGTAAGAACGCGGCAATCGCAGCACATCAAAGCCAACCGACAGGCTTTCGATTTCCTTGATGAACGAGGGCAAACCGCTCAGCAGCCGCACGTGCTCTTCCCTCACCTCGGGTTCAACGTCGGCTCGATACTTCCAGATAACAATATGTGTCAGCATGTCTTTATAAATGAAAAACCGGTTGAGGAGTTCAGATTCTTGTCAAACCCGCCTCTAAACGCCAGCCTCATGGTCCTTCGCACCACTTACGTGTAACCGCATGGCGGTAATCAAACAGTTTTGTTAGGCGTCGATCCACCAACCATGGCGCCACGCTGCGTCCCAGAAAACCAAATGGGGGTTCGTAGTCTATTTCATCTCGCAACAGAGCTCCATCGGGATGAGGCTCAACCAGGTGTCGATGTCGCCAACTTCGAAAAGGGCCTTTGAGCTGAATGTCCTCAAACATGTGCGGCGGATCGTAGCGCGTGTGCTCGGCGACCCAACGCACCGATATCGGGCCAAAGATCCTGGTCTCGACTATCGCTTGCGACCCAACTTCAGAAATTTTCGCCGGCTGGACCACCCGGGCGCTTTCCCACGGCGGCAAGAGCAGGGTTAATACGTCGGGCTGTTCATGAAATGCGAACAAGTTTTCAGGAGTTGTGCGTATGAGACTTTGCTTAATGAATTGCATCTCTAAGTTTGATCACAATCGCAGCTCGTGAGCAATTGAATCGAGCTGCGGCTGCTTACGTTTAAAACCGACAGACTTTCAAAATTGATAGTCGAGAAAACACTAGAAACTCTCTCGACGTCACTTGCTCGAATCGAAGTCAGGGTGTAAGCAACTCTAATTGCTCATTCAATAATTCCCAAACCTGCCGCAGGTGTTTCTCAGTAGTGCGAATGTTTCCAACGGAGAGGCGGAGGGTAATCTTGTCATTTAGTCTGGTGTGTGACAGCAAGGCGCGCCCGCTCGCGCTGACGCCGTGCATGATGGCTTCGTTTAAGACATCCAGCCGTGCATTGCGCGTTGCTTCATCCACTCCCTCGATCTCCGGACAAGCTCGAAAGCAAATGAGCGCAAGGGGAGCCGGCGCCATCATTTCCCACCGTGAAGATTCGTCGACCCACGAACTAAAGATTTTCGCCAGCCGGCAGTGTTCACGAATTCTCGCCGCCAGGCCTTCGTGACCGAAGTAACGAATAATCATCCAAAGTTTCAAGGCGCGGAAGCGGCGTCCCAGTTGAATCCCATAATCAGATCCGCTGCGGACCTTTTCCTGCTCGGGCGTAGTGAGGTATACCGGAGGCACAAGCGAAAAAGCCCGGCGCAACAAATCCATATGTCGACAATAGAGGACGGAAAGGTCGAAAGGTGTGAATAGCCACTTGTGCGGATTAACTGCAACTGAATCGGCGCGCTCGCAGCCGTCGAGTATATGTCTCAGTTCCGGCACCACGGCCGCAGAGCCGGCATATGCAGCATCTACGTGCAACCACATCGCGTATTTCTCACCGATGGGAATCATTTCGGCCACCGGATCAATGCTCGAAGTGGAGGTGGTGCCCACCGTCGCCACAATGCAAAACGGAACGAATCCGTTTTGCTTGTCTTCCTCAATTGCGGCCACGAGCGCATTGACGTCCATGCGAAACTCGGCGTCTGTCGGAATCTTCCGCAGCCCGCGCTGGCCCAGCCCCAGGGTGATCACGCCCTTTTCGATCGACGAGTGGGCCTGTTCAGAAACATAGACTCGCAGCAGCGGCAGATCGGTGCGCCCGCTCATTCCCTCTTCGCGGATGCGTAATTCAACTCCCTCGCGCGCTGCGGCAATCGCGTGCATGCTCGAGACCGAAGCTGTGTCATAAATCATGCCGGTAAAGCCCGCGTCGAGCCCCATCATCTGGCGTAACCAATCCAAAGTTACTTCTTCAAGTTCGGTGGATGCCGGCGAAGTTCGCCACAGCATTGCCTTGTTATCAAACGCTGCGCTCAACAGCTCGCCGAATATCCCCGGCGCCGACGTTGAAGTGGCAAAGTAAGCAAAGAAAGAGGGATGACTCCAATGAGTTAGGGCGGGAACGATCAGCCGATCCACGTCGGCGAGAATCTGCTCCATTGGTTCGCCGGAGGCCGGGGGCGACGAGGGAAGTTGTGCTTTTAAGTCGCCCGGCTCGATCTGCGAGAGCACCGGAAGCTCCTCAATGCGCTCGAAGTATTCCGAAATCCAGTCGATCAGTTCATGGCCGAAGCGACGGAATTCTTCCGCGCTCATATCTCCCAGCGGGGGCGACAGGCTTTCTTCAGTTTTCGTCATCAGGCGCAGTCTAGAGTAGGTGGAAACTAAACTCCATGATTTTCGAAGTTAATTGGGATTAGGGTTTGAACGCAGCGGAGTGGGTCAGATTGGTTGCATGGTCGACTTCTTGCGGGGACCGCCCTCGCCCTCGCCCGCATCTCGCACAGAACAATTGGTGGAAAACGGTTCGTGTTTCCGTCCCACAGTGCGGGCGAAGGAGCCCGCTGTCCCTGCAAGGCTGATGTCAACGCCCCCAAACTTGAATTCCAAACTTACTCACCACCCACCCCAGTTAAGGATTGCGTCATTAACGCTCGGGAAGGTATTATTCAGCCTCGATTTAAAGCCTACAGTCTGAATGTCACGGTTGCGGATGGAAGTAGCAATGTTCGCTTCGCATCCGAGCGCCGGCTTACCTAAACTAATCGCCTTGTGAGGACAATATGAAACGCATCCTGCTTAGTCTAACAATTGTTGCCAGCCTCTTATTTGCACTCGCCTGCCAGCCCACCGGGAGCGGCAGTGACAAAGTTAGAATCGGAGTTTTCATGTCTACCACCGGAGACACCGCCAACTTCGGCATCTCCTCAGTTAACGGCATCAAGATGGCGGCCGATGAAGTGAACAAGGCTGGCGGCATCAACGGCAAACAGGTTGAACTACTGATTGAGGATGATCGCTCAGACGCATCCGAGGCTGCGACCATCGTCACCAAATTTGTCACTCAGGATCAGGTGCATGCGGTCCTTGGCGAAGTGGCCAGCTCGCGTTCTATCGCGGCGGCGCCCATCGCACAAAACGCAAAGATTCCGATGTTGACGCCGTCGTCAACGAATCCCGAGGTCACCAGAAAGGGCGACTACATATTCCGCAGTTGCTTCATCGACCCGGTACAGGGTGCGGCCATCGCACAGTTTGGCGCGAAGAGCCTCAATGCCAAACGCGCCGCGTTAATGGTTGATCGCAAGAACGATTACTCTACCGGTTTGGAGAAGGTCATCAGTGAGGTGTTTACGCGTCTCGGCGGCCAGATCGTCGTGACGCAGTCATACCAGGCCGGCGATCAGGATTTCAACGCGCAGATCACTTCAATCAAAGGCGCGAACCCTGATGTGATTTTTGTCCCCGGCTACTACGGCGACGTTGGCTTGTTTGCCAAGCAGGCCCGCGACAAGGGCATCACTGCTCCGTTGGTGGGTGGCGACGGTTGGGACTCGCCAAGTCTTTACCAGATCGGCGGCTCGGCGCTAGACGGATGTTATTTCAGTAATCACTATTCGCCGGATGATGCTGACCCACTGGTTCAGAAGTTTGTCACAGACTATAAAGGGCGTTACGGCGCTGTGCCCGATGCGCTGGCTGCGACTGCTTACGATGCCGCGCTCATCATGTTTGACGCCATCAAACGTTCCACTTCTCTCGAAGGGCCTGCAATTCGCGAGGCCCTCGCTGCGACCAAAGATTTTCCAGGCGTGACCGGAAAAGTTACCTTTAACGAGAACCGCGACGCCGTTAAGCCCATTGTTATGGTCAAGATTGAGCCGGGTGGAAAATTTGTGGTGGCCGAACGCGTGCAAGTCGAAGGTGCAGCGATGCCGGCCACCAGTGCGTCGCCCGCGGCCGCAGTGTCACCAGCGGCCCCCGCAACCGGTGCTTCTCCGGCCGCCAATAGTTCACCGGCTGCCGGCACCAGTCCTGCGATGACCACCTCGCCGGCTGAGAAGAAGTCGCCGACAGCCACTCCATAAGCGGTTCCGTAAATCGTTAATACTCTGAACAGGTCTCAGGACCGTAAGTCACAAGTATGAGTACGTTTCTCCAACAGCTTATCAATGGTATTTCACTGGGCGCGATCTACTCGTTGATTGCGCTCGGCTACACGATGGTCTACGGCGTGCTGAAGTTGATCAACTTTGCACACGGCGACGTCTATATGGTTGGGGCCTTCATGGGTTACTACCTGGCCAATGGCCTGGGCGCGCGCGGCGCGCAGGCAATTGGACAGAGCGCCGATGGTTTGATCGCGCGCGGCTTGCTGGGTAGCGGCGCGATGGAACCTTCGCTGATTACCGCGCTGGTGGTGATGCTGCTGGCTATGGCCATTTGCGCGGCGCTCGGTGTAATTATCGAGCGCTTTGCTTACCGTCCGGTTCGCAAGTATTCACGTCTTACCGCGCTGATTACGGCGATTGGCGTTTCTCTGTTGCTGGAGAATGGCGGACAGGTAGTTTTCGGCGCCGATCCCAAGTTCTTTCCCGGAGCTTTTCAAGAAGCGAAACATCGACTTGTTTGGTGGCGCCAGTATCAACAGCGCCGACATTATCGTTTTGGTGATCGCAATCGCTCTGATGATCGGTTTGCAGATCGTCGTCTTTCGAACCAAGACCGGACGCGCGATGCGCGCTGTTTCTTTCAACCTGCAATCGGCGAAACTGATGGGTATCAACACGGATCGAATCATCATGTTCACCTTCGCCCTGGGCTCTGCGCTCGCAGCTGCCGCAGGGGTTTTGGTGGCGATTCGGATCCCGCGCATTGACCCTTTGATGGGAATCCTCGTCGGATTGAAAGCCTTTGTGGCGGCGGTGCTTGGCGGCATTGGAAATATTCCTGGCGCGGTGTTAGGCGGACTGCTTATCGGCATTACCGAAACTATGGTGGTTGGATATTTGTCACCCACTTACAAAGACGCCGTGGCCTTTGCAATTTTAATCTTGATTCTGCTTTTCCGCCCTTCGGGCCTGCTGGGCTCGGTGGCGCAGGAGAAGGTCTAAACGCAAGTAAGAAGGATGAAGCATGAAGGATGAATAAATAGCAATCCTGCTCTGGCCTTCATCCTTCAGCCTTCATCCTTTTTTTTGTTGAGCCCTATGCCTCGTTACCTACGCAACCTGATTATCGCCCTGATAGTGATCGCCGTCCTTTACGGGCTGGACATCGTTTTTCAGGGGCGGATGATTAGCCCTTATTTCAGCCGGATCCTGATGCTATCAGGAATCGCGATCACGCTGGCTGTCTCCCTTAACCTGATCAATGGATTTACCGGACAGTTTTCAATCGGGCACGCCGGATTCATGGCGGTGGGCGCCTATTCGTCAGCCTATTTCTCAGTAACTTACGGCGCCAATCTGGCCTCCGCACTCGGTAACGGCAAACTGGGTTGGGCCATCGCGCTCGCTGCCGCGACTCTGATCGGCGCATTTTTCGCCGGCGTCGCGGGGCTGGTCGTCGGCGTGCCTTCGCTTCGTCTTAAGGGCGACTACCTGGCGATCGTGACCCTCGGCTTTGGCCAGATCATAGTTGTGTTTCTCAATAACATTGAGGTGGTGGGCGGAGCGCGCGGTTATTCCGGGATTCCCATCGTGAAGAGCTTCTTCTGGATTTTCCTGATTGCAGTGCTGACGATCGTGGTCGTCTATAACATGGTCCATTCGGCGTTTGGCCGCGCCCTGATGGCGATTCGCGAAGACGAGCTCGCGGCGGAAGCCATGGGCGTCAACACCACCCGCTACAAAGTGATGGCCTTTGTGATCTCGTCGGCGATGGCCGGCGCCGGCGGCGTTTTGCTGGCCCACTTCGACGGTTATCTGAATCCGAAGTCATTCGAGTTTATCAAGTCGTTTGAAATCCTGATCATGATCATTCTCGGTGGTCTGGGTTCAATCGTTGGTTCGATCCTGGGGGCAATCGTGTTGACTGTCCTGCCGGAAGCCTTGCGCGGCTTCGCTGAATACCGGATGGTGATTTATTCCCTGCTGCTGATCATCCTGATGATTACGCGTCCGCAGGGATTGCTGGGTTCAACTGCCACATTCAAAGGATGGCGCGCGCGCAAAAACAAAAAGACGCGGAGCGAGGTTGAGGAAATCACGGCCGAGGATAATCGCGACAACGTCTCCGTCGGCAAAGCGACGCTGGGCCAGCGGCCGAGTGAAACGTCGCTCGCTAAAGAGGAAGACAAGGACAAGAGATGAGTACGGAATACAACTCGGTCAGTAGCCCGATCGCCGCGCCTCCATTAGGAAGCCCGATCCTCAAAACGGACAAGGCTACTATTCGCTTCGGCGGGCTCGTCGCCGTAAGCGAATTAGACATGGCGGTGCAGCCGGGTGAAATCTATGGGCTGATTGGTCCCAACGGCGCCGGCAAGACCACAATCTTTAACTTGCTCACCGGAGTCTATCAACCCACTTCCGGAGAGATTCACTTCGAAGGCAAGCGCATAGACGGCAAGCGACCTTACGAAATCGCATCGCATGGGATATCCCGAACATTTCAAAACATCAGGCTCTTTCCCAGCATGAGCGTGCTCGACAACGTGATGACTGCCTGTCATATCCATACAGATCAAACGCTCGCTGACGTCATCCTGCGTACCTCGCGATTTCGAAGGTGCGAGAAAACCTCGCGCGACTATTGCATGGAACTCCTGGCTATCTTCGATCTTGACGAACTGAAGGATGAGGGCGGCACGAGCTTGCCTTACGGAAAGCAACGGCGGCTGGAGATTGTGCGCGCCCTCGCCACGCGTCCGCAGCTCCTCTTGCTCGATGAGCCGGCAGCGGGGATGAATCCTTCAGAACAGGAAGACTTGATGAAACTCATCAAGCAAATCCGCGATCGCTTCGGTCTGACAATTCTGTTGGTGGAACACAACATGAAGGTCGTAATGGGCGTCTGCGAGAGAATTCAGGTTGTCGACTACGGGAAGTCGATTGCCCTTGGACTGCCGGAACAGATTAAGAACGATCCGAAGGTTATTGAAGCGTATCTTGGCGATTAGTGTCCGTAGTCAGTTGTTGGTAGTGTAAGTAGCTCTCAAAACTGACCCCTGTTTTTGCTGACCACCGGTCATGAACAACTGACCCCTGACTGCTGACGGTTTTATGCTCATTCTAGAAAACGTATCTGTAAACTACGGCGCCATCGAAGCCTTAACCGGCATCTCAATGCACGTTAAGGAAGGCGAAGTGGTAACGCTCATCGGAGCAAACGGCGCCGGTAAGACAACTACGCTCCGCACTATTACCGGATTACTTGAACCCCGGCAGGGCAAAGTAATTTTCGAAGGCCAGGATATCAGCGGCACGCCTACGCACAAGTTAGTGGCGCGCGGAATCTCGATGTCTCCCGAAGGCCGAGGTGTTTTCGCAAATCTTTCAGTGCGCGAAAATTTGCAGATGGGCGCCTATCTCAACAAGAACAAGAAAAAGGTCGCGGCCGATATGGAGCGCGCCTTCACGATGTTTACGCGACTAAAGGAGCGCGAATCCCAGAAGGCGGGAACGCTCTCGGGCGGTGAACAACAGATGCTGGCCATCGGCCGGGCGCTTATGTCAAATCCGCGTTTGCTGCTTCTCGATGAACCATCGCTCGGCCTGGCGCCGTTGGTGGTGCATACAATTTTTGAAGCTATTGACGAGATCAGGGGCAAAGGAACGACGATCCTGTTGGTGGAACAAAACGCCCACGCAGCCCTCGGCCATTCCGACCGCGCTTACGTTTTGGAGACGGGCAGAATCGTCATGGAAGGACCTTCCAAAGAGCTTGCCGCCGATCCGAGAATCAAAGAAGCCTACCTTGGTGAGTGAAAACGAACCTGCAAGCGATTCTGCGCTTCCCCAGAGTTGTCGAGAAGCCGGGAGCGCCGCCTCGTGGCAAACAAACCGGCGCCCCACTCGGGCAAACCGAGCGAGGATCTCGCGCTTCAGCCACCAGCCCGGCACATCCCGCAAGCTTCGTAGTTGGATCGCCTTTCTGCTCTCGATCTGTTTGGTTCCGCTCGCCTTTTCCTGTTCCGCCCAGCCAGACGCACCCCTCCGCTCGCCCGTCAAAATAGGTTTTTTCGGCGACCTCTCAGGGCCCACTTTTAATTACGGTGAGTCGGCAAAGAATGGCGTCCTGATGGCGGCGGACGAAATCAATCAGGCCGGGGGAATAAACGGTCAGCAGATCGACGTCGTGTTCGAAGACGATAAAGGCAGCCCGGAGGCAGCCGCACAACTGACCGGACGGTTGATCGAAAACTACAAAGTCGTGGCCATCATCGGCGCCGGGGCATCGGGAAATAGCCTGGCCGCCGCGCCCAAGGCGCAATCAGCGAAGGTTCCCCTCATAGCTCCGTCATCCACCAACCCAGACGTCACCCAGGTTGGCGATTTCATCTTCCGTGCCTGCTATATCGATGCGTTTCAGGGAGAAGTTATGGCTAAGTTTGCTGCCAACACTTTGAAGGCCCGCAAAGCGGCTGTCATGCTCGACTTCAACTCGCCTTACAGCCGCGGGTTGACGGATTTCTTCGAGTATAGCTTCGCCCGCCTGGCCGGTAACATCGTTGCTAAGCAATCATATAAACAGGGCGACGCTGACTACCGCGGGCAGTTGAGTGCCATCAAGGCAGCCGAACCTGACGTGGTTTATATCCCTGGCTATTACGGGGATGTAGCTTTGATTGCCAAGCAGGCGCGACAATTAGGACTGAATGTCCCTTTGTTGGGTGCGGATGGATGGGATGCGCCGGAAGTTTGGGGACTCGGGGGCGATGCGCTCAATAATTCTTACATTTCCAATCACTACTCAGCGGACGATCCGGCGCCGAACATTCAGAAGTTTGTGCAAGACTACCGGCAGCGATACCGAAACTTGACGCCCGACGCACATGCGGCCCTGGCTTATGATGCGCTTCGTTTTCTCGCTGAAGCCATGCAGCGAGCCGGATCACATGAAGGACCAAAGATTCGCGACGCGCTGGCGGCAACCAGAAACTTCAACGGGATCACGGGAAGCATCAGCATGGATCGGGATCGAAACGCCGTGAAGTCAGCGGTGATCCTGAAGCTCTCGGACACCACATACATCTACCAGGAAACCATTCAGCCTGAGCCAGCCTCCTCGAATTCACGCTAACTTTTCGCAAGTTATAGATTATCTGGGACAACCCGGGTGCAAGGTTTTGCCTGTCGGCGCTGTATCTGCCTTCACCAGATTGACCGGGTTGATGTTTTGCACATATGAGCAACTGGTGACGTGGTAGAAATTTGAGTTTTTGCTCCACGCAAAAGTTGTAGCTACCGGCACTGTGCCCGGTGTTGCATCCCACAAGGGATACGTATCCACCTGCTGAAAATTGTAGGTCACCGTAAAGGTGGAGCTACCGGGAACCATTCCCACCACGATGTTCTTCCCCACGATATCCAGCCCGGGATCAGGCTCGGCGCCCGCTCCGGTTTGAGTCCAATACGTTTTCACGCCGACCGAATGAAGTCTGTCGAGACATTCCTGGGTCGGATGACCATAATGGTTACCCACACCGGTGGAAATGATCCCCACCTTAGGTTTGAGCGCTGCGAGCCAGTTATCGTTTGAGCTATACATGCTGCCGTGATGGTTTACCTTGTAGACCTCCACTGCTCCGATCTTCGGCCCGACCGCCGTCTCGATGTCTTCGTAAGAGTCGGTCTTGATGCCGCTCAAGTCGCCGCCAATAACAGCGTCGAAATTTCCAAAGCGAACTACAGCTACGACGCTAAGGTCGTTCTCGTTGGAGGTGTCAACGATTTCCCCATCGGCAGTGCCGGCGTTCACAGCCACAAACTCGATTCGTACGGGGTTGGCCGACCCCTGATCGAGCGTGATGCTCTGCCCTGGCATAACGGTTTCACGCTTGGGACCGATCGCGTTGAGATATTTCGTGAAAGTGGCGGAGTTGTAACTTCCGCCGCGGTCATAGGCCTTGACCTGTAAGGGAAATTGGGTCAACACCTGAGGGGTACATCCGATGTGATCGTCGTGGTAATGGCTGGCGACCATGTAATCAATTTTGGCAATTCCGAGTTGCTCCAGGTATGAAACCGGCAGATCGCATTTCCCTCTTTTACCATTGTCGAACATGACTGTCTGCCCTTGCGGCGAGATGAGGATCGCACCGTCTCCCTGGCCGACGTCGATGAAATGAATTTGAAGCGTGCCGGCAGCCGGAGTGGTGGTAATGGCCGCTCCCCCGGGCCCGGTCGTAGTCGCAATTATCGGTTCCACAGCGATTTTCGACCCGGGTTGGCTGGGACTGAACACAGCCGGCAACACTGAGGCGACGACCAGAGCAATGCCGGGAAGCGCGTTGCCGAAGACGCTCTGGCTACTTCGTTTAATCGTAATCGGTCCTTTTACAGGTTCTCGTGTGCTCATGAGTTCCTCCTATTCAATGAAGGATCTTCCGCGTGTCCTGGGACGCGGCGTGAGAGATCCCGCTCGAACCACTCTGAGACGTCGACCGGGGCCGAGGGGTAAAAAGAGGTTGTCAGCGCGTAACTATGGAGTCGCGCCCAGCCGCTGCGGCGGAAGGCTTCCGCCGCAATGTGTGATCAAATCAGCGGTGGCTAACCTTTAGGAGCTACGTCAATGTCGTCTGTCACAGATGTGTTTGTTACCTTGTCTGGTGCCTCTCTGGGTAGTGTTTTAGTAGCTTCTGAAATGCCCACATCTCGGCTGGTCTGAATACCCTTGGAAAGCACATAGGATCCGCCGCTGATGCCGAGCAGTGCGAGAATCTCACTGGGAATGCTGGGATACTTAGGGGGCGTCCCGATCACAATCAGATAAAACAAACTCATCGCCACAACGAAGGTGAAGACCAGAAACTGGAAGCGCGAGAGACTCGCATATCCTAGTTCGTCGCTGATGAGGTAGTTAAGGTCGATGTCTCCTTTCCAAACCTTGACTATGATGATGAATGCCAGCATGCCGATGAAGATGGTAATTATCCATCCAATCGCCAGGCCGAGAATCTCGTACTTTGTCATTTTTCATCCTCCGTTAGTTTGTTTTAGTTCCTTCCACGATTTTGGTTGCGGCGAGGTGGAACTTGCTCGTAAGCATGCCGTAGAGCTTTCCACTGAGATAAATGCCGTGGCTCCCGCCCAACGCCATTAAGAATTCGCCAGGCAGTTTGGGGAGACTCCCCGAGTTCTTCTGTTGGGCTACTGAGACCACGTAGTAGATGGCGATGCCTAAAGTAACTACCAGCATCTGCAGGCGGCCGGGGCTCATAGCGCGTCCATTGGTCTTGTCGCGCAGCATGCCATCAGTTTTGATACCCCGGGTCAGCAGACGGTAAGAGATCACTAAAATGAATGCAGTTAGCATTAACAATAATTCGTAACGCAGAACTGTGGACAGGGCGTTCATCCAAAGCCTCCAATATTGGTAATGATTCTTTCCCTGGATCTATTACAGAAGCACGAGAGGTTCGAGAGATCTTTGGCGCTGACGAGGGAAAGCCGTCAGGCAAAGGTTGCTAAGACTACGAGGGTCGGAAAGATATTCCAGCAGAAGCGGGATGTCAAATATTTTTGCGGCGCTTTTTAAGGCCGTTAGAGTCGCTAACGTTGGCGTCAAAGGAAGGTCCGACTAGCGCACACCAAGGGCAGCGCTTCATGGAACTCCAGAACATCAACAACTTGCTTAGACAGCTTCTGACGCCGAAGTGAAGTGAAACTCTTTAACCTTGAGCGCAGGCAATAACGATGAGCTGCCCCCCTGGCCTTCGGCGCTACCCACGCGCTCCGGCATTCCGATCATCTCGACGTTGCCCGGGGCCAGTAGTTGCATGAGGCTTTGATTGAAACGGAAGTTGGTGATCGGATATTGAATTTTTCCCTTCTCGATATACCAAATGCCATCTCGCGTGAGTCCTGTTTGCAACGCAATACGCGGATCGACGCCCCGGATATACCAGAAACGGCCCAATAGAATTCCGCGTGCGGTCGACTTAATCATCTCTTCCATTGTCGCTGGCGTTGCGGCGCTCTCCATGATCGTGTTAACCGGCCCCGGAGTGGGTTGCTTCTCTTTTTGCTTTGGCCCAAAAGCGCGAGTAAATCAAATTCTCCAGCACTCCATGGCGGATCAGTTGAACTCGCTGCGCCGGAATGCCCGACTGCGCCGCCTGGGAACCCGGCAATTCCGGATGCCACGGATCGCTATAGACATTTATGCGGTCATCGAAAATTTGTTGACCGACTTTCGTCTTGCCACCCGGCAACGAAAAAGGACTGCGTCCTTCATCCGCGCTGCGAGCGTCAAAACTGAAAGCAAAATTTGAGAACAGATCGGCCACCGCCTGAGGCTCGAGAATTGCCGGATAAACTCCCGGTTCGAGAGTTCGCGGTTGCCGAGATTCAAGCGCCTTGCGTATTGCTTCACGCGATACTCGCTTAACGTCGAGTTTTCCCACGTCGAAATGATTGCGGAGGAAATAGCCGGAACTGCCGCCGTCAGGCGTGCGCGCAGTTGTCGATAGACTAACCAGGCTCGAACGTTCGTAAGAGAAGTTCCCGTTCTTCGTTGCCGACGCCCCGGCACTGCCGCGGGCCTGATGAAAGCCTGCGCCAATCACTCGCGCTTTTTCACAATTCGAGATCACGTCGTTGATTGCTGCGGCGCGAGCTTGCAGTGAAATATTGGAGGTCGCTTCGGCGTAACTGTTCACCGGCTTATACACCTGTGAACCGAGCGTTGGCAGATATTCACGATCAACTGGAGAGATGCGGGCCAAATCCTGTGCCTGGGTAACCGCCGCCCGCAGCGAATCATCGTCGGTCTCATTAGTCGACGAGGAACCCCGCCGCTTGTCGATCCAGACTGTTACGCTTACGGTCGCATTATCTCGCGCGCCGCTCGTGGTGAAGCTATTTGCGGCAAACCGTAGATGCGAGTATTTCTCGCTGCCGACATTTACCACCGCATCATCGGCGCTAACGTAACCGAGTACCTTTTGGGTGAGCGCGCGGGCTTCCTGTTCGCTTAATAACATTCCAAAGTCTCCAGTTTAGGACAGTCGTACTCTCTGTCTCTATCTTTGATTCTCAGATGGGCCTTTGCCTCAGCAGATGGACCGGCAGGAATGCCTGTCCTACTTCGCAGCAGTGTTCAGAACATTTATCTGACGGAAACGCGTTACCGGACATCCATGGCTGACGGCATTCGACTGGCCAGGTTCGCCCTTGCCATCATTAAAGCTGCCGCCGATTTCATATGTGCCGCGCCCGCCCAGTCCGTCGCACGAGTTCCAAAAATCCGTGGTGCGCGATTGGTAAGCAACGTCGCGTAACATGCCGCCAACTTTTCCGTTTTTGATCTCCCAAAATGTCTGTCCGCCAAACTGGAAGTTGTACCGCTGTTGATCTATTGAGTAGCTGCCGTCGCCGTAAATTAGTATTCCCTTCTCAACGCCGGCCACGAGATCATTCATGGTGGTGTTTCCCGCTGACGGTTGCAGCGAAACATTGGGCATGCGCGGAAAGGAGATGCTGCCCCAGCTGTCCGAATGCAGGCAGCCATAGGACTTTTTCCGCGGGGACATCGGGCCAGATCGCGTGTGGTCTGCCAATCAACGAAGAGCCCGTCTTTGACGAGGTGCCAACGCTGTCCCGGCACGCCTTCGTCGTCGTAATCCGATCGTAGCCAGCGCTCCGGGCTGAGTTCTGTCGGCAACAAAGTTGACCATCTTCGAGGCAAATTGCAGCTTGCCAGTCTTGTCGGGCGTCAGAAAACTGGTCCCGGCGTAGTTCGCTTCCCACCAAGTCGAGCGGTCCAGTTCGGTCGGGTGGCCCACTGATTCATGAATCGTTAGCCAAAGATGCGAGGGGTGCAGTACCAGATCATATTTTCCCGGTTCGACCGGCTTAGCTTTGAGCTTCATGACGGCTTCTTCACCTGCCTGCTCAGCTTCCGCCATCCAGGGATATTTTTCCATGTACTCGTAACCAAGTCCCTGAGGGCCTCCGAGCGCGCTGCGCGACTGAAAGTCACCAGTTGTGCGGTTAACCGCGGTCACATTGAAGTTTGGATTGGCCCGAATGATGTATTGATCGATGCGCGAACCATCGGTCGAAGCATAAAACTTCTGTTCGTTCACAAATCCCATCGAAGAGTTAACAAAACTCACCCCGGAGGTCTTCAGCGCGCGCTCATTCAGCTTGAGCAGAAACTGAATCTTGTCGTCGATCGAAACCTCGAAAGGATCTTTCTCGAAGGCGCTCTTCCAGCTGGCCTCAACCTTCGCGCGCCGGCGTTAGCGTGATGCGTTTTCGCTGGTAGACCGAATTCGCGCGCGCTATCTCAACAGCCTGGCGCGTTATACGTCTCACTTCTTCCGGGCGTTACTTCGCGGCTCGAAGCAAAACCCCACGTCCCCTTGAACAACACCCGCACACCAAAGCCAAAATTCTGGCTTCGCGAAACATTCTGCACCTGCTTCTCGCGGGTCGCGATTTGTTCGGTGCGATAACGATTGATGCGAATGTCGGCGTAGGTGACGCCGAGCTTGCGCGCCATGCTCAGCGCAATGTCGGCCAGCGCGTTCTTGTCGACTGCCGCGGCCGCCGCAGCCTCTGCCGCATCGACATCGCTGATCCAGGACGGAAGCGCCGCTAGACAGTAACACTGCCCGCAGCCACACCGGCGGTCTTGATGAAATCGCGACGAGAGGTTGTCATCAACTTGACCTCTTAGTGGGTTGATTTGAAAGGGCGGGACGATTTAACTTGCCGGGTCAAGAATTGTCAACAAATAGTTAACCTGCAATTAGTGTTCGGTTGCGTGAGTCAAGAGACCTTCTCTGCCGACTTAACCTGCCAGCGCCCGGCGAGCCGTCGCTAAGGCTTCGCTAACTCTTTCCGCTGCCGTCCCGCCAGGTTGGGCCTTGGTCGCCAGGGTCTTTTCCAAAGAAAGAGCTGCAAACACATCCGCGTCAATCAGGCTAGATACTTTTCTTAAGTCTTCGATGGGTAGTTCCTGAAGTTCAACTTTGCGTTCGATGGCCAACATCACAACTCTGCCCACTGCGTCGTGGGCATCTCGAAACGGCATTCCCTGGCGCACCAGATAATCAGCGAGTTCGGTCGCGTTCATGTAACCGTGAGCAGCGGCTTCGCGCATGCGGGTTTCGTCGACCGTGATGTTTCGCAAGACGAGCGAACTGACATCAAGACAGGCGGCAGCGGTGTCAAACGAGTCAAAGATCGCTTCTTTGTCTTCCTGCATGTCCTTGTTGTAAGCGAGCGGGAGGCCCTTGAGCATTGTCAGGAGGGCGATGTTGTGGCCAAAAACACGCGCGGATTTTCCGCGTACCAGTTCCATTGAATCTGGATTCTTTTTCTGCGGCATCAAACTGGAGCCGGTGGCTACCGCGTCGCTCAATGCAAAAAAACCAAATTCAGCGGTGGCGTAGAGAATGATATCTTCGGCCAGACGCGAGAGATGGACCATCACCAACGAGCAGTTGCTGACAAACTCGACGCAAAAATCACGATCACTGACTGCGTCCAGACTGTTCGCGACACACGCCGTCGAATCCCAATTCGAGCGCAACTGCTGCTCGGTCAATTGGATAACGAAGTCCCAGCCAGCGCCGCCGCTCCGAGGGGCAGCACGTTTACGCGCACCCGCGTATCCCTAAGCCGCTCGTAATCCCTTTCCAGCATTTCAAAATAAGCCAGACACCAGTGGGCAAACAGAATGGGCTGAGCACGCTGTAGGTGGGTGTAGCCCGGAAGAACTGCCTGAACGTTTGCTTCCGCTAGATCAAGCAGGGCATTTTGAAGGGAACGTAAGCGCCCGGCGAGATCATCAATCGCTTCTCTTAACCACAGGCGCAGATCAGTCGCTACCTGATCGTTGCGGCTGCGTCCGGCGTGAAGCTTGCGCCCAGGGTCTCCAATCAAGGCAACCAGCTGCGCTTCAACAAACGAATGCACGTCCTCGGCTGGAGCCGCGTAGAAGTCTGGATTCGCGCTCGTTAGCTCGAGTATCTGTTGCAGCCCATGTTCGATTTGGCCTGCCTCTTCGGCAAGGAGAATTCCTGCTTCGCGGAGCGCGTGACAATGTGCGATGCTGCCTCGCACGTCCAACGCCAGCAGCCGGCGGTCGAAGCTGAACGAGCGGTTAAACTCCACAAAGGCCTGGTCACCTTCACCGGTAAAGCGGCCGCCCCACAGATTTTTCGACTCAGACATGTCCGCCTCCAACCTTGTCTCGTCCGCTTTTCGACGCCCGCAAATCCTGGTCTTCCAGGGTTGACTTCAATGCATCCAGGCTGCTAGTTTATGCATCTATGCATTGTTTATGCAAGTTCAACGCATAGATTTAGCATGCAAAAGGAACTACGACAAAAGAAAATCTTAAGTCTGATCCGCGCAAAACCGATTGCCACGCAGGACGAGCTTAAGTCGCTCCTCGAGCGAGCCGGGGTGCCGGCAACCCAATCAAGCGTATCGCGCGATCTGGAGGAGCTCGGCGTCGTTAAGTATCGCGGTCACTACGCGGTGCCCCGCGCAACCGGCGCCGCCGCTCGCGGGCTCCTGAGCCTCGATGTTTCGGGCGACAATCTGGTAGTTGCCAGAACTGAACCGGGATTAGCGTCAGCCGTGGCAGTAGAAATCGACGGCGCTGCCGTTGCGGACATCGTCGGGACGCTTGCAGGCGAAGATACCATCTTTGTAGCCGTTAAAGATCAAAAGGCGCAGCGCGGGGTGATGAAAAAGATTTGGGAGATTTTTGGATAGATGGTCGGAGTTGTAACTCAGCGGTCAGCAAAGAACGAAATCGCAATTAAACTCGCGGAGTGACGACTCGCGATCTGAATAGAGGAACCTACGGTGACAGAGAAGATTGAGAAAATAGTACTGGCTTACTCCGGCGGGCTCGATACCTCAGTGATGTTGCGCTGGCTCAAGGAGCGGTACAACTGCGAGGTAATTTGTTATTGCGCCGACGTGGGTCAGGGTGAAGAACTTACGGGTCTCGAGGAAAAAGCTCTGGCTACCGGCGCCTCGAAACTCTACGTCGAAGATCTCCGGGATGAGTTTGTGCGGGAGTATGTGTGGACTGCGGTTAAAGCCAATGCAGTTTATGAAGGGGTGTATCTGCTCGGGACTTCCCTGGCCCGTCCGGTCATTGCTAAGCGGCAAATTGAAATCGCGCGCCAGGAAGGCGCGGACGCTGTGGCCCACGGTTCAACCGGCAAGGGTAACGATCAGGTGCGTTTCGAGTTGACCTACTACGCCTTGCAGCCGGATATCAAAGTGATTGCGCCCTGGCGGGAGTGGGAGTTTAAAGGCCGCGCCGATCTTATCGCCTACGCGCGCGATCACCAGATCCCCGTTTCTGCCACCGCCGCGAAGCCATATTCCACCGATGCCAATCTCATGCACATCTCCTATGAGGGCGGAATTCTTGAAGACCCCTGGGCCGAACCGCCCGAAGACATTTTTCAACTAACGCGCTCACCGGAAACGGCGGAATCCGAGGCCGAGTACCTTGAAGTTTCGTTTGCCCAGGGTGAGCCCGTCGCTATCAACGGGGAAAACCTGGGCGCTGTTGCTTTGTTGGAACGATTAAACCAGCGCGGCGGCGCGCACGGTATTGGTCGAGTCGACCTGGTTGAGAACCGTTTCGTCGGCATGAAGTCGCGCGGAGTTTACGAAACGCCGGGAGTCACGATTCTCCAGGCGGCGCATCGAGCCCTTGAGTCGATCACTCTGGACCGGGAAGTGATGCATTTGCGCGATTCGCTGGGCGTGAAGTTTGCGGAAAGCATCTACTACGGTTTCTGGTTTGCGCCAGAGTTTGAATTGCTGCGCAAGATGGTTGACGAAACTCAGCGCAACGTCACGGGTGATGTAAGGCTAAAGCTATATCGTGGCAATGCGACCGTGGTTGGTCGACGTTCGCCCCATTCGCTCTACGATGAAAGCGTGGCAACGTTTGAGGCCGACACAGTTTATAACCAGCGTGATGCCGAAGGCTTCATCAAACTAAACGCGCTGCGGCTGAGATTAAGAAGCGGACAAAGCTAAGGGGGGTAAGATGGACCAAAACATCCAGACCATCGCGACTGACAAGATCGGTTCCGCTACCTCACCGCTGGGGTTGGTCAAAACTATCTCAGTGATCGGCGCCTGCGCGAAACCGCGGGCCGGAGATGTTGTGCTGGTGCGCGCTCTCACCGATAGCGCGACCTACAACATGCTTGAACTGCCAAGCGGGCGGCTCGCCAAGATCAACCCCGGCGATTTGCTTGTCGGCGTGCTCGGCAGGAGACGCGCTCTGAAAGGATTCGTAGGCGACGTTCCGGAAACTGTAGCCGCCGGCGATCGTCTGCACCTGCTCAATATGGGCGGAGTGATTGGTTTTTGCACCGGACATCATTCAAGCTTGAGCGAAGCGATTCAGGTGGAGGTAATTGGAGTCGCCTGCGATGAGACTGCACGCGTGCTCAATATCGGTGACGTGGCGCTGCCCGCTCGCTCGCGCCTGGGCGAGACGGCGCCAATCGTGCTGGTCGCCGGCACCTGCATGAACAGCGGCAAGACCTACGCTGCCACCGAGTTGATCAAGCAGGCTACCCACGCCGGAATGCGAGTGGCCGCGGCAAAACTTTCCGGCGTCGCCTGCCTGCGTGACACCCTCAACATGGCGGATCACGGTGCAGTGGCGACTGCAAGTTTTCTTGATTGCGGTTTGCCTTCAACTGTAGACGCCGGTGATTTGGCGCCGATTGCGAAAGCCATCATTTCGCATCTCACTGAAAGCTCACCCGACCTGATCGTCATTGAGTTAGGAGATGGCATTCTGGGTGGCTATTCAGTTGACTCGGTTTTTGACGACATCGAATTGCGCGAGGCTACTGCTGCGTTGATCTTTTGCGCCTCTGATTATGTGGGCGCCTGGGGCGGGATTGAATTGCTGCGCAAACGAGGAATTGAAGTGGCCGTAGTTTCCGGATCAGTTACGGATTCGCAAATGGGCGAGGACTATATCGAGCAGGAATTCGGCGTCCCGGCCGCCAACGCTAAGCGCCATGGCTCTGTTCTTTACCAGCTGATCAAGGCGAAGGTAGACGCGGCGGCGCCGGCATTTAGTTAGACAGTCGACGTCTCTCTGCGCAGTGTTGGCCGGCGGCATCGCGCGAATGCACACAAGCGAAACGAACATGACAGATACGGCGGCAAAGACACGGATTGGGATCTTCGGTGGCTCCGGCTATGGCGGTTCTGAATTGCTGCGTATTCTGCTTGCTCATCCCAACGCAGATGTAGCCATCGTTACTGCGAATGAACACGCCGGCAAAGCGGTTGGCGATGTCCACCGAAATCTGTTTGGCTTGACTGATCTCATTTTTCAAAAGGCCCCTGATAACTCGGACACTCTCGCCGGGCTCGACTGTTTGTTTCTGGCGCTTCCTCATGGTCAGGCAATGGATATAGTCCCGCGGCTGCCGGTGAACCTAAAGGTGATTGATCTTTCCGGCGATTTCCGTCTGCACGACAAAGATGAATTTGAGCAACACTATGGACGCGAACACACGGCGATCGCAGCGCAGAGTGAATTTGTTTATGGCCTGACCGAAACGAACCGCGAGCGCGTGGGAAAGGCGAGGCTCATCAGCAACCCAGGATGTTTCGCGACCGCTACCCTGCTCGGGCTCGCGCCTCTCGTGGCAAATCAGTTGGTCGCCGGCCGGGTGATTGTAGATGCGAAAACCGGATCGTCAGGTTCGGGAGCAAAGGCCGCCGCCAACACACATCATCCGCAGCGGATGAATTCCTTCTACGCTTACAAGCCTTTCACGCATCAGCATGTGCCCGAGATCGAACAGGAGTTGCGCAACGTCGGGCACTGGGACAACGAATTTATTTTCATGACTCATTCGCTGCCCGTGGCGCGTGGCATTTTCGCGTCGATCTACGTTGAAACGAAGGGTGAACTGACGGACGACAAACTACGCACAATCTTCGCTGAATTTTATCGAGACTCTAAGTTCGTCAGAATCGTGACAGGCTCGCCGGACATCAACTGGGTGAAGACCACAAACTTTTGCGACCTGGGCTTCGCAGTTCGGGGTCGTCAGGTAGTTGTGTTTTCAGCGCTCGACAATCTGGTAAAAGGCGCTGCGGGCCAGGCGGTGCAAAATATGAACCTGATGTTTGGATTACCTGAAACGACCGGGCTGATGTCGGTGGGGACAAACCCATGACCGCTTACACTTCGGCACAGGTGTTGGCCTCGGAAGATCGCTACCAGCTTGCGACGTACAAGAAGATGCCGATTGCCGCTGAGCGCGGTGAGGGTGTTTGGCTGTACACGAGTGATGGCGAAAGGTATTTAGATCTCTATGGCGGACATGCGGTAGCCGCCACCGGCCATTCGCATCCACAGGTGGTGGCGGCCATCCAACGGCAAGCGGCCAAACTTCTTTTCTATTCAAACCTGGTTTACTCCGAGGCGCGCGCAAAGGCTGCTGAGAAGTTAATTTCAATCGCACCTGATGGTTTGGCCCGGGCCTTCTTTTGTAACTCCGGGACGGAAGCTAACGAAAATGCAATGCGCATGGCGCGCCTGGCGACGGGCCGCGAAAACATCATTACCTTTTCCGGGGGCTTTCACGGACGCACTGCTGATGCGATCAGCGCTACGTTTCTAGGCAAGTATCGTGAGATTGGGAAACCAAATGTGCCGGGCCATCTCGAGGCTGAGTGGGGCAACCTTGAGTCGGTGAAGGCCCGGGCGGATGAATCTGTGGCTGCCATCATGCTTGAACCGATTCAGTCGATGGCCGGGGTGCGCATGGCTGAGCCCGACTTCTACCGGGCCTTACGAGATTTGTGTGACGCCCGCGGCATCGTAATGATTTACGATGAAGTGCAAACGGGAGTGGGCCGCACCGGCGAGTGGTTTTTCGCCGGCAGTGAACCCGGCGGGAGCGTGCTACCTGACATCATCACGCTAGCCAAAGCCCTGGGCAGTGGAGTTCCCGTCGGCGCTTGTCTGGTAACTGAGCGGATCGCGTCGCACATCAAAGAGAATGATCTGGGCACCACGTTTGGCGGCGGGATGATCGCAATGGCCGCAGTCTCATCGACCCTGGAAGCAATCGAGGCAGACCGCATGCTGGCGAACGTTAAAACTGTCGCTGCGCATCTGCGGAAACGACTCGCGGAAGTTAACGCGGTGGTGCAAGTCAGGGGAGTGGGTTTTCTGCTCGGCCTGGAGTTTGGCGAGAAGGCCGCGCCTATACATCAGCAACTACTCGATCGCAAGATTATTACCGGAACCTCGAGTGACCCGAAGGTGCTCAGACTCTTGCCGCCTTTGTGTCTGAAGGAACCGGAAGTTGATCTGTTTGTTGATTCGCTACGGGCTATTTGTGGTTGATTTGCCGACAGATGCGATGCCAAAAGAAGAGAAGACACCGGAGGATCAGCGTTGACTTATAGTTGGTACGATTTGGCGGGCAACATCGGGGTCTTGATGATGGTAATCGCTTATCTGCTCTTGCAGCTGGAGAAGATTTCCAGCTCGGCGGTCAGCTATCTGTTGCTGAATGCGGTAGGTGCGGTGCTGGTGATTCTATCACTGATTTTTCACTTCAATCTGTCGGCCTTTCTGATGGAAGTGTTTTGGCTCCTAATCAGTTTATTCGGACTGGCCAAGCCGCTCTTTGGCAAAGCAAAAGCGGCTTAGATAACGGAAACGCAATTAGGATGAAACACTTTCTGACCACGGCAGACTTCTCGCGTGACCAGATTGAATCGCTGATCGAGTCAGCTCGGCGTTTCAAGACGGGCGCCGATAAGAGCGCCTCACTAACCGGTAGATCCATCGCGCTCGTGTTTTTCAATCCGAGTCTGCGCACGCGCGCCTCGATGCAGGTGGGAATTTACGAACTCGGGGGCAACGCTGTTGTGCTTGAGCCGGGCGGCACAAGTTGGACCCTCGAGCATCGCGACGGCGTGGTCATGGATGGCGACAAGACGGAACACGTGGCGGAGTTTGTTCGAGTCCTGGGTCGATACTGTGCAGCGATCGGCGTGCGCACTTTTGCGGCCCTCAAAAACTGGCAGGACGAGCGAACTGATCCGGTGCTGCGAGCTTTCGCCGCCTATTCCGAGGTGCCGATCATTAATCTTGAATCAGCAATGCATCATCCTTGTCAGGCAACGGCAGACATGATGACCATCCGCGAAAAGTTGGGCACTGGCCGCAAGCGGGTGGTGCTGACCTGGGCATGGCATCCCAAGCCATTGCCGATGGCGGTGCCTAATAGTTTCGCCCTCGCCGCGGCGCAGCTGGGTCACGACGTCGTGATTGCTCATCCTGATGGTTACGAGCTCGATGATGAGTTGATGGAGACAGCTCGCCAGCGGTCGGCAGCAGCCGGAGGAAGCTTCGAAATCACAAACAATATTGATGCGGCTTGCGCAGGCGCTGAAGCGATTTACGCGAAGAGCTGGGGTGCAAAACAGTTTTATGGAATGCCGGAGCAGGACCTCGCGCATCGCATTGCTCACCGCTCAAAGTGGATTGTGGATCAAGCGAAGATGCAACGCACCAACGATGCGATCTTCATGCACTGCCTTCCGGTGCGACGCAATGTGATCGTGACTGACGGCGTGATCGATTCGCCCCAGTCGGTTGTGATCGATGAAGCGGAGAATCGCCTGCATGTGCAAAAAGCGATAATGACAAGTTTGTTAGGAAGCTGGAACAGCTACCGTTGAACCCTAAAGAGATTCAGCTCAGGACATTAAGGTCGCAAAACCGGATTTCTGAACCGGATAAATCCGTGACGCTTAACAATATGATGAGGAACACCAACGAAGTCGGCGATCAATTGCGTCTCGATCTCTTGCGCGAGGCGTTGCCTTACATCCAGCGTTTTCAGGGTCAGACATTCGTCGTCAAACTTTCCGGCAAAGCTACCGAAGATGATGAGAATCTGAGCTCGCTCGCCGAGGAGTTGGCCCTGTTGCATCAGGTGGGCATCAAGATCTGCGTGGTCCATGGCGGGGGCAAGCAATTAAGTGAACTGGCGCGGCGCATGGGTATCGAGCAAACGATCATCGAAGGACGCCGCGTCACTGACGACGCCACCCTGGAAATGGCCAAGATGATTTTTGCCGGAAAGATAAATACCGACATTCTGGCCGCCCTGCGAAGCCGCGGGATTGAAGCCGTCGGTCTTTCCGGAGTTGATGGCAACATCGTCCACGCCGAACGCCGCCCACCCAAAGAGGTGTTGAACCGCGAGACCGGCGAGAGTTCTCAGGTGGACTTTGGTCACGTCGGCGACGTGATCGAAATTAATGCCCGGTTGCTGACGGTATTACTTGATCACGGTTACCTGCCGGTCATCTCGTCACTCGGCGCTGATGCGGAGGGCACTGTTTTCAACATCAACGCAGACACCATCGCGGCGGAGATTGCCATCCAGTTACAGGCCGAAAAACTAATCCTGCTGACAGACGTCGATGGAATCTATTTGCGCGCGGGCGAACCGGGCACAAAAGTTTCTCGCCTCACCGCGACCGAGGCGGAAGCGTTGATCAGGGACGGCAGCGCCACCGGCGGTATGATTCCCAAGCTCCAGAGCATTGTCGCACTCCTGGGGCGAGGGGTTCACAGCGCGCACATTCTTGACGGCACGGCACGCAACACACTACTTTCCGAAATCTTTACTGACAGCGGAACCGGCACGATGATCGTAGCCTAGCGTCGGCCTAATCGTGAGGAGACTTAGGCAGTTTCGCATCACGATTAAACCGAGGTTCCTCGTGCTCCGGCATTAAATCCTCCGGCCAGGAACTCCGCCATCGCGTTCGATAGGCCTCGTCCGCGTAAAACTTAAGATATATCTCATGTTCTTCTTCGCTGCCGCCGCCTACAATATCGAGCGTGTAGGCGTAGGTCGGATCCTCGGGAAACAGCGTCGCCTGTTCGCGTAATCCATCGTTATAGAGATACTCATAAAGCTCGCGATCGCTGAGGTGGTTGGTGTTTAGCAGGTAAGCGCCGAGTGAAGACATTCGCTCTATGATCTCCCAGAGCCTGGCTGTCAGTTCACTGTCATCAAGATCGTCGGGTGCAGGCACCTTCAAATCCGAGTCGTGCAGGATCTGCAACAGGGAAACAGGCTGAGCCTGCTCATATTCCAGTACGTGCCTGAGAAATGCCACTTCCATATCTGAAGGCAATTCCAGGTCGGTTGCAAAAATTCCGCCCAGCTTCCTGACTTCGGCGCGCATTTGTTCGATGAGTTTTGTTTGGTCGAGTTCGTCGTCAATCTCAAACATGGTCATGAGGCTCCTTTGCTAGAGTTCAAAGCATTGTGGGAGGTGCAGTATACTGCCAGGGACAACCTGACTTAAGCAGATCCCGATCGGCCGGCTGCTACACTCTTTTGCAAAGGTTTTTGCAGCTGGCCGGCAATGCCATCATGGACAATGAGTCGATAGCCCGGCGGTTTTTCCGTCTTGCCGCCCTGATGGAGATTCGCGGCGACGATCCCTTCCGTCTGCGTTCTTATCGCAATGCCGCCGAGGCGCTGGAAACATGGCCTACGTCTCTGGAGAAGATTTACCAGGCGGATGGGTTAGCCGGCCTCTTGGAAATTCCCGGAGTGGGTAAAGCAATCGCCGGCAAGATCGTTGACCTGATCGAACGCGGCACTTTCGATGCCTGGGAACGCATGGTCGCAGAGACTCCCGAGAGCGTGCTCGATTTGTTGGAAGTTCCCGGGATTGGTCCAAAGACAGCCGCGCTTTTACACCAGAGATTCAAAGTATCTTCGCGTGCAGATCTGAAAAAATTCGTTGCCGGCGGCGGGTTGGATCAGGTTGATGGCATCGGAACCAAGACTGCCGGCAGAATCAAGGAAAGTTTGCTCTAAGCTTTGCCAGCTTGATCTTCGAGAGGACCCAAATGACAAAACGAATCAAACGTCGTGACTTCATACGCACTGGCGCGGTTGCCGGAATGACCCTGGCCTCCGCCAAATCAGCCCTGAGCCAGTTTCCAAGTATTCATGTGCAAAGCGGCGCAAAGCCGGTAGTTGTTTCCTCAGCAAACGGCAACCGCTTCAAGAATGGCGGGAGCGTGACGGTCGTGCAGAAAGCGTTCACCATGATGACCCAGGGCGCAGATGTGCTCGATGCAGTTATTGCGGGGGTGAACATCGTGGAACTCGATCCGCTCGATGACAGCGTGGGCTATGGCGGCCTGCCGAATGCTGACGGTGTAGTTCAGCTTGATTCGTCTTGCATGCACGGGCCCAAGAAACGCGCCGGGGCAGTCGCCTCACTCGAAGGCGTGCGGACGCCTTCCCTGATTGCGAAAGCGGTGTTGGAAACTACCGATCACCATCTGCTGGTTGGCAAAGGCGCGCAGATGTTCGCGCGTAACATGGGCTTCAGAATTGAAGACGATCTAAATACCGAGCATTCGCGGGGACTCTGGCTAGAATGGAAACGACGCACTGATCCCTCTCACTACCTCGATCCGAAAACTCGCGCTGAAGTTTGGCAGCGCGAAGGTTTAAAAATGGTCGCGGAGGGGCTGGTCGATCGCGAACATTACTACGGCACGATCAACTGCAACGGCATCAATGCCAGGGGAGAAATTTGTGGAGTCACCACCACCAGCGGGCTTGCCTGGAAAATTCCCGGGCGCGTGGGCGATTCACCAATTCTCGGCGCCGGGCTTTATGTTGATGGCGCGGTTGGCGCCGCGGGTTCAACCGGACGGGGCGAAGCTAACCTTTACAATCTCTGCTCATTCTTAATTGTTGAAGAAATGCGGCGGGGCAAACATCCGAAAGACGCGGGACTCGAAGCGTTGCGCCGGATTAAAGCAAATACTGTCGAGAAGCGATTGCTAAACAGCGCCGGCAATCCAAACTTTGGCGTCACCTTCTACATCATTAACGCAAAAGGCCAGTTTGCCGGCGTTTCGATGTACACGGGACCAAATTACGCGATGTGTAATGATTCAGGGCCGCAGACGCTGCCCTGCGAAGGACTTTTGCCGGGCAAGCCGACTGACTAATGAATCGGGAATCAGCCCGGCGCCGTCTGCCATTCCGAACGCGAATTCACTGCCGCAACCTACCTGGCTCCACTGATGGTGAGTTGTCTGGCCTCAGACTGCCGCTTGACGATCACGAGCGTGATGTCATCGGCCGCTTGAGTGCCCTGCGAGAACTTAGTCAGCGCCGATTCGATGCGATCGCGAATGCCGGCGGCTGAAGCATCGACATTGCGCTGCACCACTTCATAGAGCCGCGTTGGTCCAAATTCTTCACCACTCGGGCTGGCTGCTTCAGTCACGCCATCAGAATAAATAACCAACACATCTCCCAGTTGTAGTTGAGTGCGACCCTCCCGATACTCGGCGTTTGGCTTAATTCCCAAAGGCAGACCGCCGGCGGCAAGCTGCTCGACGGTGCCCGCAGCGTGAACGATGAGCGGCGGATTGTGGCCGGCGTTGAGAAACGAAAGCGTACCTGACGTCAGGATCGAGCTCGGCGTAGAAGAGGGTGACAAACCGGTTTGGCGGGATGTTCTCGGCCAAATACTTATTGACCGCCGAGATCGTTTCCACCAGCGAGTCGTGCGAGCCGGTCTGGGCGTGTATTGCGGCATGAAGTGACGACATCAATAAAGCCGCGGCAGTTCCCTTGCCGGACACATCGCCAAGTGTGATCACCATGCGGCCATCAGGTCGAGAAATAAAATCGTAGTAATCACCGCCAATCTCATAACAGGGAAAGCTGATGCCCTGAAATTCATAGCCGGCGATCACGGGCGGAGCGGTCGGCTGAAAGCGCTGCTGAATTTCCATCGCCAGTTGCAACTCGCGCTCTAGACGTTCCTGCTGGAGGCGTGCCTCCACCAACCGCGCATTCTCAACCCGAATGGCTGCGACCGAGGCCAAGCGTAGTCAAAACTTTCAGATGATCTTCGGTGAACCTGCCTTCGGCGATCGGTGAATCTGCATAAATAATTCCGAAAACTTTCTCCGCTACACCCAGGGGAACTGCCAGCACTGATCGAACCCCCTGAAGCACCACCGTGCCACTGGCAAAACGCGGATCGTGTTGCGCATCGGATGTCAGTACCGACTTGCCACGAATCACAACTTCATCCATCACGTTGCGGCTGACACGTATCTCGCCAATTGCACCGACGCGATCGCGCAAACGCGCCACCGCGACTTTCAAATCCTGATTGGCCTCATCGCGCATCATCAGTAGGCAACGATCGGCAGGCACGGCTTCAAACACGAGCGAGACAATTTGTTCGAGCGTTTGTTCCAGGGTCGAGGAACTCAGCAGCGTAATTCCCACTTTACTGATCAGGGCCAGCAGATCGCCTTCGCGCGCAACTCTGGCCACCACGCTTTCCTCGGGTTTCGAGCGCGCTCCTTCGATGGCCTCAAGCAAACCCGAAGTGGTGCGGTCACCGGATGCAAGTGCGATGGTTGCTTCCGGCAGTGAGTGAGACGAGTTGTCGGTGATCATCGTGGCGCCCATGCTCGAATGGTAGGTGCCATCGTCAAACACAATTTCGGTCTCGCCAATCTGAATTCTTCCGCCGGGAGTTAACGGAATAGTTCCCTCTACGACGCCGCCGTTATAAAGCGTGCCGTTTGCCGAACCAAGATCCTGTAAAAAATACTCCTCTCCCTCGCGGCGTACTTCCGCATGTACGCGTGATGCGAACGGATCGGGAATACAGAGATCGTTGCGCGCTGAGCGGCCAAGGGTGATGCGCAGCCGTCCGAGGGGAAACCGGTCGGGCGCGCGGTCGGGATACTTAACTATTAGCTCTGACATTTTGCGTTTGCGGTTTCAGATGTGAAATGTGAAATTGAAAAATCAAGTCGTAGCTTTTGGTCCTGTCACCCGTACCGCCATGACCGGTCCTTCACGCACGACGATTGTATCAGCGATAGCGTCGTGCAAACCTCGCCCTCTTTCCGACAGCGCCGCTACAACAAAGCCGACGCCGAGGAGAGCAAACGAAACGGGATACCCGATAAAGTGCCGTAGAAACGCGCGGCCGATGCCAATCCGCCGGCCGTCGCTTCGCAGCAACCGCAAGCCGGTCGCCCATTTGCCGGCGGTTAATCCGGTCAACCCCGGAAGCAGGCCAAGATTCATAACAGCGACCAAGAGCGCGAGGACGAGGCCAAACGTTTCCGTCAAGCTGCCCGCCGTGCGCGCGCCACCACCTTGCAGGCGGCTGATTAGGGTGCTGAACGCGACTACGGCAGCAATCAGCACGTAATCGATGAGGATCGCGCCACACCTGAGAGAAAAAGGCGCCCGAAATCGAGCGAATCTTTGAGCTGGTCCACGAGAAGTCAAACCCGGACGTGGCGATGTTTCTACCTGGGTTGCAATCATTGAATATCGGGAGTCGATCAGCGGTCGCTTGTCAGTTACTAATTGGGGGCCGTCACATTGGTTGAAAACTCTGAAGCGGTTTTTACCGGAAGAACAGTGTCTACCAGCTCCTATCACTGACCACTCTTACCCCAAAAGAAAGTGCAGAGTAGTTTCGCCCAGGCGCAGTTTGTCGCCGCTGTCCAAAACCCGAGGTTGGCGCGGTGCGAGCCTGACCGAATCGTTGATCACCGTACCATTAACCGAACCCAGATCTTCAACCAGGAATGTTTCGCCCTCGCGCCAGATGCGCGCGTGACGCCGCGAAACTTTTGTTTCCAAATCAAATCTCGAGAGATCCACTTCCGGAAAAACGTTCGAATGCGGATCGGTGCGGCCCAGCAAGTTATTGTCTTTCTGTAAAACGAACGAGGCATCCAATTCCGTCGTTCCGGCGACCACAAGTTTTGCCGTTGGTCGCGCGGCGCGCAACGTCGCACTCGATCCCAGGCCGCTCATTGGCTGCTTCGCGCCGCAATGGGCGCAGAAAATATCGTCGACCGCGATCCGGCCACCGCAGAATCCGCAAAAAACCGTTTGCACCTGAACTGTCTCATTGCCTACCTGGCCCGCCAGCGCGCCGTAGCTGACCTGCCCGGTCATCAGTTTTTCCAAATGACTGGCCAACGCATCGCGCATCTGTCCGGCAGAAAGGAACCGATCTTCAGGCTTGTACTCAACTGAACGCATCAGGATCGTTTCCATCTCGCTTGAAATCGACGGCGTGATCTGGCGCGGTCGCGGATTTTTGCTGAAATCAAAAATCAACAGTGGGTTGTCCTGCGGATCGGAGCCGGTGAGCAAATGGAACATCGTGGCGCCCAGGCTATAGACATCCGAGCGGGGTTCCACTCGTCCGCCAAACAGTTCGGGGGGAGCATATCCCATTGTGCCCACTGCCGTGACGCCTTTCTCTTCTTGTTTGACCCAGCGGGCAATGCCGAAGTCAATCACCATGATGCGGCTGGTATTGCCGTCGATCATTAGATTTGCCGGCTTGAGATCACGGTAGATGATTGGCTTAGGACGACTGTGCAGGTATTCGAGAACATCAGCGGTTTGCATTCCCCAGTCGGCAACGGTCTTCTCATCAATACGCCCGCCAGGGGCCGCGCGCAGCCGCGACGCCAGATCGCCGCCGGAGATAAAACGCATCACCAGATAGAAGCGGCAAAGCGTTTCGTCGTAGAAATAATCGTAGATTGTGGGAATCGATGGGTGCTCAAGAGCGGTGAGCAACACAGCTTCGCGTTTGAAGTCGGCAATCGACTTTTCATGAAGCGCCGGATCGAGATGAGCTTCCACCATCTCCTTGACCGCGCGCGGAGCGTCACCAAGATTGCGATCTTTGGCGAGGTAAACAGCGCCCATGCCGCCACCGCCGATGCGGCGCACAATTTCGTATCGCGAGTTTAAAACGCTGCCGGAATCGAGTTGCTTGACAGTCGGCTGATGGCCACCGGTCGTTCCTTTCTTGACCGTGTGTTTGACTTGAACGTTAACGTCGCCAGTCGAGACCCCACCAAGAGATTCGGATCCGATGCTGCCCGGGCCATCAGCTTCACCGGCGGGCGAATCTGTGGCTAGACGACGGCGCGGGCGCTACCACTGCCGCGCTTTTCGCGTCAGTGGCTTTCCCTTTCGCAAGGTCACCTGCTTGTTCAGCCGCCTGGCCGGCAGTCGAAGGCCCAGCCACGGGATGCTGTGTTCCGCAGTTGCTGCAAAAGGATTCGCCCGGAACCACGGGCCTACCACATTCGAGACATTCAGCCATCTAAGTTCAAATCTAAATCGTGAGACTGCGAGTTTAGTTCCAGCGCCGCAAGCCTTTTGCTACTTGACCAAATAGAAGCGCAAAAAAGTCTTGCCTACAATAATTTCGTCGCCGTCACTCAGAAGCTCGCGTGCCCCGGCGGCCAGTCGTTTGCCTCGATTGACGAATGTGCCATTCGTCGATCCGAGATCCTCAAGCGAATGCTTGCCGTCACGAAAACTGATCCTCGCGTGACGCCGCGAAACTTTGGCTTCCGGATCGTCGGAATCCAGATCAACATCGGGAAAAATTCCCCCGTCCGCATCCCAACGTCCAATGTGGGATTCCGCGGCGCTCAACAAAAACTGTTTGCCGGCGGATTTGCCACGTTCGATTACGAGTTTCGCGTGTGCTTTGTCGGGGGGGATAATTGATGACGTTAAATTCACCCCCGCCGCTGCTTTACTGCCGGCCATTTCCGGCTGCGGCACTGCCGAAGGAGCACGTGAACCATTCTGACCCTTCACCTCACCATTTCCTCTCGATGGGGGACCGACACTTTGACGCGAATTGGGGCGGAGAGGGGCGCCGCATTCATCACAATATTGGCCGCCGTCAAGGTTTGAGGCTTTGCACCTTTCACACGTAATCATCGTTTTCGGAAGTTTGTTTTACCCGCCCGATTCTGAAAAACTACACTTTTTGAAATTCGAACAGGCTCTAAGAACGGCGAGTCATTCTAGCGCGAAACCAATCACGTCGCCAACGTAGCTGCTCTGCCATCTGATCTTGCTGCCACGACCGGAACTCGTGGCCATACCTACCTTTATTTGAAACAGTTTGCGAGATTTTCGCGTAAGAACTTCTCGAATCACGCGGGTTTCCAAAAATGCACGTTTTTGTGCAGAATAATTACCCATAGCACTGATCAGGGCAGAATCCCCCAACGAAGGGCTAAGTCATGGCGTTAAATCGAAAGAAGAAAATCATCATCCTGGTGTCGGCGGTGGCGGCAATAGCGCTGATCATCATCATCAGCGTCTATGCCAGCCGCAAAGAAGAAGCTGAAGTGACGACAATCAAACTCGCGATCAAACCAGAGCTTCGGCAGACAGTGACCGCCTCGGGCGAAGTGAGACCGATTCGTTACATCAAGCTGACGAGCGAAGTGCCGGGTCGCATCGAGGAGATCTATGTCAACGCCGGCGATCAGGTAACGCAGGGAAAGCCGCTCGTGCGGGTCGACCCAACCCAGCTGCAATCGAGCCAGGAAGCGCAGTTCGCGTCAACGCAAGCCTCGCTCAACGACATTCAAAGCGCCCGCAACGCGGTGGCCTCAGCCCAACAGGGCCTGGTAGTCGCGGAATCATCAGTTTCGTCGGCCCGGCAGCAGCTGGTAGCTCTTCAGACGCAAGTGGATCGCGCCCAGGTGGATCTAAACACCGCCCAACGTGAACTCAAACGCAATGCAGATTTAATTGAAGCGGGGGTGTCATCGCGTTCCGAATACGATGCCGCGCGCGATCGTTTCGACCAGGCAAAAATTGCGGTGCAAACTGCCAGAGCTAATCTGGAGTCGCAGCGAATTTCCGTGAAGGAAGCGCAGGAGCGGGCCAACCAACAGAAACTATCCGTACAGGAAGCGCGCATCGGAATCAGGTCGTCTGAGATGCGCGCGAATCAACAACAGGCGCTGTTGCGCGGGCAGTCGAGCCAGCGCTCCAAAGCCACTCAACTTTCTCCGCTCAACGGAGTCGTGGCTGATATTCCCACTCGCGTCGGTGAGTATGCAGTCGCCGGTCTTTCTACTACGCCGCTGATGACCATCGCCGATATGTCAACGATCAATGTGGAAGTGAACGTTGACGAAACTGAGATTTCAAATGTTGAAGTCGGACAGCAGGCCAAAGTGAAAGTTGATGCGCTCGGCGACAAAGAGTTGACCGCAGTGGTGACTCAGAAAAACCCGCTGGCGGTTTCCAAGTCGGACACCCAGGGCGGTCTTTCCAATCGGGTCAACGTTCAGGAGGCCAAGGAATTCAAGGTCACCGTCGAGTTGCGCGATATGCCGGATGAACTTCGCAATGGATTGCGTCCGGGCATGAGTGCCACCGCAACGATCACGACCAAAACCAGAAACAATGTGATTGCGGTGCCGCTTGAAGCGATCGTTGAGAAGGCCGCCACGGCGGCTCCTTCGCCGGCGGCAACCGTCGCGGGTTCCGTGCCGACCCCGGTTTCGAGTGACAAGCCCAAAAGCGTGAAGGGCGTTTACCTGTTGGAAGGAAACAAGGTCAAGTTCATCGAAGTCACCACCGGTATCACCGGTGAAGCCGATATCGAAATTCTTACCGGCCTAACCGATGGGATGGAGATCGTACGTGGACCCAGCCGCGTGCTGAAGACCCTTAAGGACGGATCAAACGTCAAACGTCAGACTAAGAAGACCGGAACCAACAACGGAAACGAGAACAGTTGATGAGCGACGCCACACTTTCATCTCCAGGCGTGTCGAGCCTGCCGCCTGACGCACCGCTTCCGCACGATGCGGGCTCGCTCATATCGATGCGCAACATCTGGAAAACCTATGAGATGGGCTCCGAAAAAGTGCATGCGCTGCACGGAGTCTCGTTTGACATTCCGAAGGGTGAGTACATCGCGATCATTGGGCCATCCGGATCGGGAAAGTCTACGTTGATGAATCTGATCGGCTGTCTCGACACGCCGAGCCAGGGCGAGTATTGGCTCAACGGAAAAAACGTTTCGGAGATGGATGACGATGAGCTCGCGCGAATTCGCAATCAGGAAGTGGGTTTTGTTTTTCAAACTTTTAATCTCCTGGCCCGGGCCACGGCGTTGCACAATGTGGAGCTGCCCCTGATCTATGGCGGTGTCAGCTCTGCGCAGCGGCATGAGATGGCCCAGAATGCGTTAGCCTCCGTGGATTTGGCGGATCGAATGACGCACCGGCCAAATGAACTATCGGGCGGCCAACGCCAACGCGTGGCCATAGCCCGTGCCCTGGTTAACCACCCCTCCATTCTTCTCGCTGACGAACCTACCGGTGCGCTCGACTCCAAGACCAGCATGGAAATCATGGATCTCTTCGAACGGCTGCACGGCGAAGGTAATACCATCATCGTCGTGACCCATGAGCCCGACGTCGCCGCCCGCGCACATCGGGTAGTTTCCATTCGCGACGGCTTGATCGAAAAAGACGAAAAGCTTCGATAGCGCTTGCGAGCCAGTCGCAGAGAGTGAACTCCCGGTTCTGAATTGTCCCCGCCGTTTCGATCAATATTTGGGTCGCCAGTTGCTTTGGTACTAATGTGCAGAACCAATCCCAGGTTAGAAAATTGAGTTTGCTGCGGCTGGCGCCGCTTTGGGAGTCATTTCTGGTGGCGGTCGGCAGTCTACGCGCAAACAAGATGCGCACTGCCCTCACCCTCGTCGGGATTGTAGTTGGAGTGGCCGCAGTGATCGCCGTGGTAACAATCATTCAGGGCCTTGATAATAAAGTAGCCAGCACATTCTCCTCCCAGGGATCGACAGTCTTCACCATCTCAAAGCGCCCTCAAATCATTCGCTCGCGTGAAGAATTCATCAAGTTTAACAAGCGCAAAGATGTGACTCACGAAGATGCGGAGGCCATCGGCCGACTTTGCACCTCATGCTGGCGAGTGGGTATCGCCGCCAACGCCAGGGAAACGATCAAGCAGGGTGATCAAAAGATGGAGAACTTTACGATCCGGGGAGTTGCGCCCACCACAATGTTTGAGATCGATGGTCGCAGCCTGGAAGTCGGAAGAATTTGGACCGACGAAGAAGGAGACTCGGGGCGTGAAATCTGCGTCGTGGGATCTGACGTGGTAACAAATCTTTTTGGCGGCGTGTCCGCCGATCAGGTTTTGGGACGCGACATCAAAATCGCCGGGCGGCCATTTCAGATCGTTGGCGTGCTCGAGCCGCTCGGTTCGATATTTGGAGCTTCCCGCGATAGCGTCGCTTACATTCCCTATTCGACCTACCAAAAGCTTTACGGCGCTCGCGATTCGATTGTCGTGATGATTCAGGTGCCGACAGCCGAACAACTCGAGGTGGCTCAGGACCAGGTGCGCACTATCATGCGCAATCGGCGGGGACTGACCTTTGGCGAAGTCGATGATGAGGGATTTTCTTTGGAGACGCAGGACGTCTTTCTGGATCTTTATGGCAAGGCCACCTCAAATATCTACATCGTCACGATTGCGGTTGCGGCAATCTCGCTCGTAGTGGGCGGAATTGTGGTGATGAACATCATGCTGGTTTCAGTCACGGAACGAACCAAGGAGATCGGCATCCGCAAGGCGCTGGGCGCCCGGAGAAAGGACATCCTCACGCAGTTTCTGATTGAGGCCGTCGCGGTCACCGCCATCGGCGGTGGGATTGGAGTGCTTACGGGTTTTGGCCTGGCATATCTGATTGCGGCGCTGATCGGCTTTCCGCTGTTGATGAGCGTTGGCTCGGCTTTGTTGGGCGTTGGAGTGTCATCGTTGGTGGGCATCGTCAGCGGGCTGTGGCCGGCCTGGCGCGCGGCACGATTGGATCCGATTGAGGCATTAAGAGCCGAATGAAGGGTGTCCGACAAACTTTAGTTTGTCGCTTTGTAGCTTCCCCGACTCTTCGACAAACTGAAGTTTGTCGGACAAATCATGCGATTTGACGATATAAAAGAATCATCCCTGATGGCCATCGACACCTTGCGGGCAAACAAGCTGCGCTCGTCGTTGACCATTCTCGGCGTCAGCGTGGGGGTGATCACGATCATTTTCATGGTCTCGATCATCCAGGGTCTGAATAAGGCATTTGCGGATCAAGTCGAGTCGCTTGGCTCCAACACGATCTTCGTCTCAAAATTCGATCCCGGTTTTGGTCGCCCGCCCGGCCCCGAAGAAATTCACCGAAAAGATCTGACGATGGAGGATGCTGAAGCTTTGCGCGAGGGACCGTCGATCGCCGGCGTTTCACCAATTCATCGAATGATCGCCGTGACCACGCGATTTCAGAGCAAGCAAACCGATACGCCCATATTGCTAGGCGTCACGCCATACTATGAGTTTGTTCATTCACAGTATGTGGCCCGCGGACGCTTCATCAAAGATCTCGATATGGATAATCGCGAAAACGTGTGCATTGTCGGAGTGGATGTGGTGCGCGCCCTCTTCCCTTACGAAGACCCCATCGGCAAAGAGGTCCGGATCGATGGCACCCCTTACTTCGTTATCGGCGTAATGGAACCGCTGGGAAACTTTTTTGGGCAGTCGCGCGACAATTCAATCTTTGTCCCGATAACCACTTTCGACAAGTATTACGCCGACCGACCGTTTCCAGGCGTTGTATTCTTCATCATTGTCCGGCCGCAATCGCGCGCTTACGTCAAATCAGCGATTGACGAAATTACCGACATCCTGCGCCGCCGCAGACGCGTGCCGCTCAACGAGAAGAATAATTTTGGCATTTCCTCCCAGGATTCGTTGCTTGATATCTACAATCAACTCACCGGGGCCACCGCGCTCGTGCTCACCGCGATTTCTTTTGTAGCCCTGATGATTGGCGGCATCGGCGTAATGAATATCATGCTTGTCTCGGTCACCGAGCGCACCAAAGAGATCGGAGTGCGCAAGGCTGTCGGCGCTACTCGCTTCAACATCATGTCGCAGTTCCTGATCGAAGCCGTAGTATTAACTGCGATCGGCGGAATAGCCGGCCTGATTGTGGGTGAGATTCTTGCTTTCGTAATTAACAAGTTTTCCCCATTGCCGGCTTATGTCCCATTGTGGGCGATTGGCGTGGGGATTGGTGTTTCGGCTGCGGTCGGCATAGTCTTTGGACTTTGGCCCGCGTGGAAGGCTGCCCGACTGGATCCCATCGAAGCTTTAAGGTGGGAGTAACCGTCAACAGCTTAGAACTCAACCTGCGGCTAGAAGAAGTCAGAACCGGGAGCGGTAGCGACCGGGTCAGTTCTTGCTTAAGCGTCCAGGATTGCGCGAGGTTTACCCGGTCGCTACCGCTCCCGGTTCTGACTTCTTCTTACCAAGGTTGACTCTGAATTGTTGAAGCGGTGCAACCAAATTGACTCTTTCTCCGTAGTAACCAAACCGTGAAATTCATCGAGACTTTGAAACTGGCGATCGCCGCTATCTGGGCGCACAAACTGCGGTCGGCGCTCACCCTCCTGGGAATGATCATCGGCGTGATGGCGGTGGTGGTGGTCTACTCCCTGATTCAGGGATTCAACACCTACGTTGACGAAAAGATTGCGGGCATCGGCGCCAAGTCGTTTACCGTGCAACGCTTCAATCCGCTGGAAGACTTCAAAGACACTGACACAATTGCGGCGGCTCAACGTCGAAATAAAGATCTCACCCTCGACGACTTTGAGTACCTCAAAGAACGGTCGACGCTGATCGGCAAGCTGGGTGCGAGAGCGCGGGCCAACTCGTCGCAGATCAAGCGCGGCGATCAAGTCCTCGAAGATGTTCCGGTTTCCGGCACTACGGCGTTGATTGCCGACATCGAGAATCGAGACATTGCCGAGGGAAGGTTTATCGTCGAACCGGAAAACGATGCTGCTCAACGAGTGGCCTATCTGGGTGCTGACGTAGCGACCAAGCTCTTTCCGGTGGGCAGCCCGGTGGGCCAGGAAATCAGCATCGCCGGTTTGCCCTACCGCGTCATAGGTGTCGAAGCTGCGCGCGGAACTGTATTCGGGATCCCGCAGGACAATTTCATCCAAGTGCCCCTAAAGACCTACGCTAACAACTTTGGCGGCTTGATTCGCAATCGATCGCTCTACTTTGTGGCCACCTCAAAAACAGATGATCAGTTTAATGATGCGGTTGACGAGGCTCGATTTTTAATGCGGGTCAGGCGAAAGCTGGGGGCAAAAGAGAAGGACAATTTTGGCATTGTTACTCCGGATGCGATTACCGGTTTGCGTGATCGCTTATTTGGAACGATTTTTCTGGTAGCCATTGCGGTGCCTGGTATCGCGTTGCTGGTCGGGGCGATCGTGATCATGAACATCATGTTGGTTTCCGTTACCGAAAGAACTAAGGAAATCGGCATACGGAAATCTCTCGGCGCGCGTCAGATGGATATCCTGAAACAGTTTCTGGTGGAGGCGGTCACGCTCTCGGCCATGGGAGGCGCTGTGGGTGTCACCATGGCCTGGATCATCGGGCGCGTGTTGACTGCGCTTTTCTTCCCAACGTTTCTATCGATTGGCGCCGTAGTGATTGCGGTGGGCATCTCCATGCTGGTGGGAGTGATGGCCGGCGTGTTTCCGGCGTGGAAAGCTGCGCGGCTCGATCCCATTGAAGCATTGAGAGCAGATTAGGCGGGATTTTTTAGTTATGAGCATTATTCGGGGTGATATTTACGAGAACCTGAAGATGGCGATGTCGACCTTGCTCGGCAACAAGCTGCGCTCATTTCTGACTGTGTTTGGCGTCGTTATCGGGGTGATCACCGTGATGTTGATTGCCTCGATCATTAGCGGGATTGACGTCTCGGTTAAAAAAGAAGTCGAATCGTTCGGCACCCGCTCAATCTTCATCAGCAAGTACAACCCCGGAATCCACGTCGGCCGGATGTCCCGCGAAGAGCGGATGCGCAAGGAACTTACCTTTGACGACGCGATGGCGCTCTCTAACTTGCCAGCCGTTGAAATTTCAGTTCCCTTCCTCGATATCACCAACAATTTCTTTGGTCAAAAACTTCTGGTCTCCGGTAATGGCAAGACGACGGCCAGCGTCGCATTGCAGGGTACGTTGCCGGAATTTGAACGGGCGGGAACACAAATCGTGACCGAGGGAAGATTCTTCAATCAGTCTGAGAATGACCTGAAACAGGAAGTCGCAGTTATCGGATCAAAAGTGGCCGACGATTTCTTTCCCTTTGGCTCTCCAGTGGATCGGACCATCAAAATCGGGGCAAACGACTTTCGGGTCGTCGGCGTGTTGCAAAAGCGTGATCAGTTTCTCAGCGGCGGTGGCAGCGATGATCAGAACAATGTGATCTACTTACCCTTCTCAGTGGCTAAGAAATTGAAGCCAAATGCCGATGATATCTTCATCCTCGCGGTAGGCCGAGCCGGGATGATGGAAGAGGCCAAAGACCAGACCCGCGACCTGCTGCGCGTAAGAAGGCAGGTGCCGTTTGCTGCGCCTGACAATTTTGGGATGGAGACTGCGGAAAGCATCCTGGATAACTTTCGTTCGATAACCGCCGGCCTGGCCATCGCGATGGTGGTGATTTCGTCGGTCGGATTGATGGTGGGCGGCATCGGCGTCATGAACATCATGCTGGTGTCGGTAACCGAGCGCACTCGAGAAATTGGGGTGCGTAAAGCGATCGGCGCGAAGAGAAGCGATATCCTGTGGCAATTCCTGATCGAGGCGGCAACGCTGACCGGTATCGGGGGCTTGGTGGGGCTATCAATCGGGTGGTTGCTAACGCTCCTGTTGCGCTTAGTGCTGCCTTCTTATGTGCCCCTCTGGGCGCCTATCGGCGGTTTTGTTGCCAGCGTCGGTATTGGTCTGGTCTTCGGTATTTGGCCGGCGTGGAAAGCAGCGCGACTTGATCCGATTGAATCGCTCCGCTACGAGTAAGACAGACATTCCTGTCTGTCCATTAAATGGAAATAAAAACGAGGTGGCAGTCTAGCGACTCTCCACCTGGTCAAAGCCCAGCGAAGGACCGGCGGAAATGCCGGTCCTACTTTGTTTAGAACGCCTGGCCCATGATCAGCGTCATTACTACGCGCAACAGTAATCCGATAAACCAGATTCCCAAAACGATCGCCCAGGCTGAACCGGAAGAAAGTTTGCCCATAATTTTCAGACCGACGGCGCCCAGGAACAACCCGTAAAACTGAATCAGATCAAACGAGCCAAGCAAGGTGCCCAGCATTGGCTGCGACTTCGTGTCCACCAGAATACTTGGGTTTGCCCGGGCCAGCCCGCTGTTTATAGCTGTAGGGTCAATGTCATCCGTGGATTTTAAAAACAAGAGCACAATATTGATCAGCGCAAACACAACTGTGGGCGGATAGCTCGCATACACCCAAACCGACAGAGCCTGTTTGTAGCTCATGGACTTGCCCATCAACATCGTGCCCAGCAGATAAAGTCCGGCGCCGGCGGCAAACAGGAATGCGAAAACTAGTGGGAATGACGTGTAGGTAATAACTTTAATAATCGGATTGTTCTGCATCGCCAGCCCCTGTTCGATTTGTTCGGGGCTCGCATCGGGTTGTCGCGACTCAATCTGGGCGCGGGCCATGGTCTCTGCGCCAACGCGCGACACAAATGTCGTGTAGTAAGCCATGAAGACTACTACCGTAATGATGCCGGCGATCAGAAATCGCGGACGCACTTTCAGAGCCTGGAAGGTCTCGCCGGGTTCGAAAAAGATGCTGGTTAACGTCTGCGCTGTAGTCATTTCACTAGGCGGATCGGGTTGGGGATTAAATCGAGGTACTGGAGTCTCCGGATCGCTCATGGTGGTTTATCCTCCTGTGCTAAAGGACGGTGAGAAAAGCATCCGTCCGGGGCGGTAGCCCGACGCGGGCCTGAAGCGTGAAGGGTTTAATACGCTTGAATCGATGGTCATGTTTCAGTAATGAAAAGTGAACTCCCGTTCTCTCAATTACCATCGGCTAGTGTTTCCACCGGCTTGGCTGCTTCCCACCCAGGGACGCGGATACACGCGGCAGTGTGACCCGGTAAAATTTCGCGCAACTCCGGATCAATCCGCGCACACTCGTCAACAGCTATCGGGCAACGTGTGCGAAAGCGACAACCCGAAGGCGGGTTGATAGGGGTCGGCACATCGCCCTGCAAAACGATGCGTTCGCGTTTTTGCTTTGGATCGGGAATTGGAATCGCGGAAAGCAGCGCCTTCGTGTAAGGGTGCAATGGTTGCGCATAGAGGTCAGCCGCAGTGGCTACCTCAACTATGCGACCCAGATACATCACGGCCACGCGCGTCGAAATATGTTCTACGACGGCTAACCCGTGTGAAATGAAAAGGTATGCGAGGCCGTATTCCGCCTGAAGATCCTCGAGGAGATTCACTACCTGCGCCTGGACGGAAACATCGAGGGCCGATACCGGCTCGTCAGCGACGATGAGTTTAGGATTGAGGGCTAGCGTGCGTGCAACTCCTATGCGTTGCCGCTGCCCCCCTGAAAATTCGTGACTGTACCGATTGCGATAGTTGGGATCGAGTCCTACTCGTTTCAGCAATTCCGCCACGCGGTCTCGCTGTTCACTCTTCGTGCCGATCTTATGAATTACGAGAGGTTCGCCGACAATGTCCCCTACTTTCATGCGAGGATTGAGTGATGCGTAAGGATCCTGGAAAACGATCTGCATCTCGCGGCGCAATGCTCGCAGCTCAGCCTTACCCAACGAGCGCACATCGCGTCCTTCAAATTCAATCTCTCCGGCAGTCGGTTCAATCAAACGCAACAAGCAACGGCCGACGGTCGATTTCCCGCAACCCGATTCACCTACGAGTCCAAGAGTTTCACGCGGAAAAATATCAAACGAAACGCCGTCGACAGCCCTCACCACGTCGTCGCTGCCTTCAACCGCAAAATGCTTTACCAGGCCGCGTACAGTGACTAGTTGATCTGGGTTGCTACTACTCATATTTGAAAAAGCTGATCGACAGATTTCGCAGATTACATAGCGCGGCCCAGGGCCGCAATTTGCATAAATAATCACCTGCGCCGAAGGCGCGAAAGATGGTAGCCAGGGGCCAGCGCGAAGCGGAGCGGAGCGCGCGGCCCCTGGAAGAAAGTCAGGCAGTTCGCGCGCTGAAAGCGCGCGAGGACCTGTTTATTTGCACGGCAATGACCAAATCTCTGCCGCCCTTTCAGGGCTGAGTCTTCGTTACTCACATTACCAGGGGCAGCGCGCTTCGCGCTGGCCCCTGGCTACCTTCCTTCTGCCGCTACGCGGCGAGGCTCTGCAGAAATCTTGCTAAGAAAACAAGATGTTGTCGATTTGCTTCACAGATTTCCGCTAATCTTTAGAGAATTCTTCTGCTCTCACCGTCTATCGCATCTGTCTTAATCTGTGGAATCTGCGTAATCTGCGGATTCGCTCTGATGATCCGCGGCCACCGCCGCCGCCAGATCGAAGAGCACGCAACGCACCGTCACATTTCCTTCGAGCCCATAAAGTGGAATCTCTTCTTCAGTGCAACGAGGCATTCGGTGTGGACAACGAGGAGCAAAGTGACAACCTGGCGGCAGGTTGGTCGGGCTTGGCACCGTGCCTTCGATCGTTTCCAGTCGCTCTTTCTTCGCCACATGCTCCAACGTGAGCTTGGGAACCGAACGCAGCAAACCCTCGGTGTAAGGATGTCGCGGCCGCGCAAACAATTCATCGACCGGCGACTCCTCGACAATTCTTCCCGTGTACATCACCGCAACCCGATCTGCGACTTCGGCGACCACGCCGAGATCGTGGGTGATCAGAAGCACGGCCAGTTCCCGATTCTTGCGAAGCTCATTCAACAATTCGAGAATCTGGGCCTGGATGGTTACGTCGAGCGCAGTGGTGGGCTCATCGGCGATTAGTAACTTCGGATCACAAGCGAGGGCCATGGCAATCATCACGCGCTGGCGCATTCCGCCGGAAAGTTGATGTGGATAATCGTCAATGCGCCGCGCGGGATCAGGAATCGAAACTTCGCGCATGGCTTCGATCGCAGCCGCACGAGCGTCTTTTCGCGAGAGGTTCCGATGCAGCCGCAGCGCTTCCGCGATCTGTTCGCCTACCGTGTAAACCGGATTGAGCGAAGTCATCGGATCCTGAAAAATCATCGCAATGTCATCGCCGCGAATCGCGCGCATTTCACTATCCGAGAGTGTTAATAAATTCTTGCCGTCGAAGCTGATAGCGCCGCCAATAATTTTTCCTGGCGGGGCGATCAGCCGCATGATGGAAAGCGCGGTAATCGACTTGCCGCAACCCGATTCTCCGACCAGACCCAAGAGCTCGCCCGGGTCGAGAAAAAAACTAACGTCGTCAACCGCGCGCACCAGTCCGGCCCGCGTCGGAAAGTGCGTTTTCAGATTTTTAACTTCCAGCAAATGATTCATCGAAAAGCCTGCGGTTGCCTGGGAAACAAATTCTGAAGAGCTGCGGCCCAATCTATGAACGGCCGAATTTGGTCGGGCGGTGTGTGCTTGCCCTCGCGGAAAATAAAAATCTGATTCCCTCCTCCGTCAGTGGAAATTCCCGGGGTGGCTTCATAAAAGGCTAGTAAGGCGTCGTCAAAAGTACTGCGAATTGCCGGTTCGTCTTTTCCACGAAGCAAGTACTGACTCGAAAATGTTGGCCGATTGCCGAAGTCGATATCCTGGTAGCCCAGCGCCGCAATCAATTTGTGCAGGAAGTTCTCCGGCCGCAAGGAAAAAAAAGGAAGGTTCAAATCAACCGGCTCGAAATAAACAACTGACTGGTAGTGTGTCGATTGATGCTTTCCAGAACCAGTGACGTAAGTGTAGTCAAACAGCGCAGCCTTCACGCCCCTGGTATGGCCATACATGATGTTAGTGATCCGTTTGCTGTGACCGCTGTTAAAGAGCCCAAACTGTTCCATCCGGGGGATCCAGTGCATCGGAGCTTCCTGGCCAAACTCCCAGCCCAGAAAATTGGCGATCGCCCTCAGATGCTCGGTTCGTTCCCGCGCACGCTTGCGGTTGTAAGCCGTGAGCGCAACCACAAAAACGATGATCCCGGCAATAAACAACAGACTTAACAGAATGGGTGCGGATGATCTCATGTCTCGGGTTGATTGTCTCCTCGATTACAATCCCAGCTTATCCATCTTCGCGTTCTCATAAGCGCTGTCTTCGGCCGGATATCTAAGCAGCGACTCAAACTTTCCGCTTTCCTTCGCCAGCGCCCAGATGACGCTCTCGCCCGCCGGCACAATTTTGGGCTCGGCCGTGAATACGGGATCCTTAAACGCCTCCACTGCGTCGATCGGTTTCCAACCTTTTTTCTTGAACATGTCCAGCAAGTCGCCGAGAAACAAAGCATTCAGCAAATTGTAGTGGACCAAAATCGTGTGTGCGACGTTTCGTTTCAGTACCTGGCGCGCGAGGTCATCGTAGTAAAGCGCGCGTTCCCACATGTGATCCAGGTAGAAATCGCGATACGGCTTGGTGTCGGCCGCGGGATCCTTTTTCAAGCGGGCGCTCAAACGATTCTCGACAGCCCAATCAGAGGCATCGATAGTGACGTGACCGTTACGATATCCGTGCTGTTTGAGAAACCTGCGCACTTCATCTCGTTTGATTTGGGTCTCGCCCTCTTTGAGATACGGAAAACGAAAACTCTTATGGTAACGCGGAATGTCCTTGAGCACCGCTTCGGCCTTGAGGATATCGGCAGTAAATTGCTCGGTGGTGGTTCTCCCATTATTAAGCTCCATGTGTGAATAGGAATGATTGCCGATCATATGGCCCGCCCGATCCCATTCGCTCAATAAGCTCTTCCCTTTTTCGTTATCGGCATTTCTTGCGGCTACAAAGAGCGCTGCTTTCAATCCGCCGTGCGAGCGCAACGCGGCTAGCATTGCCTGGTTTCGTTCGTCAGGCGTCAGTTTCAGCGAACGGTCCCAATGGAAGTCGTCGATCGTGATCGCGATTTGGGGTTGGCGTTTTTTATCAGGCAAACCAGAAACTTTCCAGCCCCCGAGACCAAACGCGATCGCGCCGATGCCGAGACTGCGGCTAAATTCCCGACGATTCATCCGGCTCCTTCCTCGCTCGCGGTCGCGATCAAACCGTTGACGTTTCCTTGTACTCACCCCAAACTTGCCGCAACCGGTTGCTGATCTCTCCCACGGTGACGTAAGCCTCCACGCACTCAAGAATGTGCGGCACCAGGTTTACGGATCCACCCGCTCCGGCTTCGAGTTGCTTCAGAGCAGTCTCGACGGCCACCGCATCACGACGGTCGCGCATCGCGCGCAGGCGCTCAACCTGTTGCTCTTCGATCGCCGGATCGACTCTTAACGTCGGCACCCGCGATTTCTCATCACTCTCAAATCGATTAACGCCGACTACAATAGCGTCACCGGATTCTACGGCGCGCTGATGCCGATACGCGGCTTCCTGAATCTCACGCTGCACATACCCCGTTTCGATCGCGCGCAACATTCCTCCCAGCGCATCGATCTTCTCCAAATACCTCTGCGCGCGATCTTCGATCTCGCGGGTGAGCTGTTCAATCGCATACGACCCCGCCAGCGGATCAGCTATATCCGCCACCCCAGATTCATGCGCTATCACTTGTTGCGTGCGCAGGGCCACCCGGGCAGCATCTTCAGACGGCAAGGCAAGCGCTTCATCCATCGCGTTTGTATGAAGCGACTGTGTGCCACCGAGCACAGCAGCCAGCGCCTGCAAAGTGGTGCGCACCACATTTACTTCCGGCTGTTGCGCAGTCAATGACGAACCCGCTGTTTGCGTATGGAAGCGCAACATCAGCGAACGTCGATCGCGCGCTTTGAAACGGTCCCGCATAATGCGAGCCCAGAGACGCCGTGCGGCGCGAAACTTGGCGATCTCTTCGAGCAGATTGTTGTGGGCATTGAAGAAGAAAGAGACGCGCGGCGCAAAATCATCCACGTCGAGTCCGGCCTTGAGCGCCGCTTCCACGTAAGTAATTCCATCGGCAATTGTGAAAGCCACTTCCTGAACGGCTGTGGAACCTGCCTCACGGATGTGATAGCCGCTGATCGAGATGGTGTTCCAATTGGGCGCTTCACGCGCGCAGTAGGCGAAAATGTCAGTGACCAAACGAAGCGACGGCGCCGGCGGATAAATGTAGGTGCCTCGCGCAATGTACTCTTTCAGAATATCGTTTTGCAGCGTGCCTTTAAGTTGAGTGAACGGAACATTCTGTTTGCGAGCGACGGCCAGATAAAGGCAGAGCAGGGTCGCTGCGGTCGCGTTGATGGTCATCGAAGTCGAAACGCTGCCTAGCGAGATTCCTTCAAACAACCGCTCCATGTCTTCGAGTGAATCGATGGCCACGCCCACTTTTCCAACCTCACCGGCGGCCAGCGGATCATCAGAATCCAAACCAATCTGCGTGGGCAGATCAAAGGCCACCGAAAGCCCCGTCGTTCCCTGGGCCAGCAGGTATTTGTAGCGCGCGTTTGATTCCTCGGCGGTCGCGTAGCCCGCATACTGCCGCATGGTCCATAAACGGCCGCGATACATGTTGGGGTAGATACCGCGGGTGTAGGGAAAGTCGCCGGGGGAGTTCAGATCCTTTTCGTAATCCACCGGATCCATGTTGGCGGGATTGAAATCGGCGGGGAGATCAATTCCGGAGGATGTTTCGAAACGCTTGCGGCGTTCGTCGTGTGACTTGGTTGCCATTGGGTGTTTAAGAAATTCTACCGAGTGGGGAGCATCCCTTCATCACTTGCTGTAGCGCGCCTGCATTTAGTCTCAGAGCTCGATTAGACTACTCTAGATAGGAAAACTTATCACGGGCTTGGAAGCCTAGCAATTTAGTCAGTTATGAATGAAGTAACCGTTACCAAGCGCGGCGCAGATCGCATTCGTCGCGGCCATCTCTGGATCTACCGCAGCGATATTACCAGGGCAAATGAAGCGGCGGGCGGATCTATCGTCCGGGTCAGCGATGCGAATCGCAATTTCGTGGGTCAGGCTTTCTACAGCGACAGTTCACAAATAGCACTTCGCTTTCTGGCCCAGTCGGGTGAAACGATCGACCGGGAGTGGTGGCGAAACCGAATCCGGCAATCCGCCGAACGCCGCCGGATCATAAGTTCAGCGACCAATGCCTACCGTCTCGTCTATTCCGAAGGCGATCTGCTCCCATCCCTAATCATCGATCGATACGATGACGTGCTCGTGTTGCAAACGCTGTCGCAGGGAAGCGAAGCGATTAAGCCAATGTTGGTTGAATTGTTGAAGGAAGAGTTTTCCCCACGCGCAATCCTGGAGCGAAATGACGTCAGGGTCAGACAGCACGAAGGGCTGCAACTAACTACTGGAGTACTGCATGGCGAGCCACCGGGGGAATTCGAGATACTTCAGGATGGCGTTCGGTTTCTGGTGTCCCCGCTATCTGGTCAAAAGACCGGTTCATTTCTGGATCAGCGGGAAAACCATGTTGCTGCCCGCACCTATGCCCACGGACGTGCTCTCGACTGTTTCACTTTTGCCGGCGGGTTTGCACTACATCTCGCGCGCGCTTGCGAAAGCGTAATCGGGCTCGATATCTCCGCTGACGCGGTTGAGTCAGCTCAGCGAAACGCGGCCCTCAATGGCGCCATGAACGTCGAATTTCGCGAGGCCAATGTTTTTGACACGTTGCGCGACATGGAATCCACGGGTGAACACTTCGATACCATCGTGCTCGACCCACCGGCCTTTGCGAAGAACCGCGCCAGCGTTAAAGCCGCCGCGCGCGGTTATAAGGAAATCAATCTGCGCGCAATTAAGTTGCTCAACCCGGGCGGCGTGCTGATCACCTGTTCCTGCTCTTACCACATGCCGGAGGATTTATTTCTGGGGTTGATTGCTGAGGCTGGAAGCGACGCGCGCCGGCGGCTGCAATTGGTTGAGAAGAGAATCCAGGCGAGTGACCACCCAATCTATCTTGGGGTGCCGGAGACTTATTACTTGAAGTGCGTGATTGTAAGAGTGCTTGACTAGCCAGTGAACCGCAAAGGGACGCGAAGGCGTTTGCGACCTTTGCGGTTAGTCTGACTTGGTTAACTCTGAATCACTCCCGTGCGTACGCTCTCCGCCAAACGCTTGGCGTCAGGAAGCACTTCGAGGGCGCGCAAGACCTGCGGGTCGCTGTCGAGCAGCACGCGCGCACCGGCGTCGCTGGAGAAGGCGGCGGTTATAATTTCCTCGCGCAACCGCAACTTCACAAAGTCCAAATCTTCTTCGAGTTGTCCCGGCGTCAGGTGAGACTGAACGTCGGTACGGACAAAGCTGCGAAAGGCTTCGAGCACTCGGTCCGTGATCGGGAAATCAGTCGCCTTCGCGATCTTGCCGTATTGCACCTTCTCCACTTTGTAGCCTTCCAGGCCGGTCACAAGTCCCGCGGCAAGTTGACGAGTGAATTGAAACGCCGCTTCCGCGATCCGATTTCTGACTGGTGTAAAAGAAAGTGGTTTCACTTCGATGTCCGGCGTGATGCCGCCCCCACCGTAAAACACTCTGCCGGCCGCGGTCGTTACCGCTGGTCCATTTTGAGCCGGGGGCGTTGATGAAGCATTTGGAACGAGCGCCTCAACGTTGCGGATCCTGGGGGAGCCACCAGATTGCGTCGGCGATATTTGCGGACTCACAACTTCAGCGTCGTGGCCGGTGTAGTAATCGTAAAGCGAGCCACTGGAGTAGTCGCGCTGGAGGGAGCGTCCGTAAGGCGTGTAATAACGCGCGGTAGTCAGCGTCAGTCCCGTATTGAACGGCAATTGAAATACATGCTGGACGAGTCCCTTACCAAAACTTGTTTCCCCAACGACGAGCCCGCGGCCGTGGTCCTGAATCGCACCGGCTACAATTTCAGTTGCTGAGGCAGACCCTCGATTGATCAAGATCACCAGCGGAACATCTTCGGGATCGGCGCCACTTGATTTGTAAACAATCGGATCGCTGTATTCCGTGCGGCCTTTTACCGACACCACCACCTGCCCACGTGGCAAAAACTCGCTGGATACATCAATCGCCTGATTTAGCAGCCCCCCGGGGTTGCCGCGCATGTCCAGGACGAGTTGGCGCATGCCCTGGGCCTTTAATTTTTTGATCGCAGCGCGCAGTTCTTCGTCACTGGTGCTTTGAAATCCACCCGTGAGTCCCACATAGCCCGTGCCTGGCCGGAGAATATAGGAGTTTCGGATTGACGGCAGCGGTACAGAATCGCGAATAAGCGTGAAACTCAGCGGCGCTTCAGCCCCGGCCCGTTCCACCTTAATAGTGACTGCTTCACCCTTGCCGCCGCGGACTCGCTTCGAAACTTGTTCACTGGTCCACTGACGCGCGTCTCTCCCGTCTACCTCCACGATACGGTCCCCGTAGCGAAGCCCTAACCTCCCCGCCGGCGTTCCATCAACTGCCGAAGAAATATAAACCCCATCGCGATGCTGCACGATCGTTACTCCGATGCCGTAAAACCGCGAGTCTTGATCTTCTTTCAGCTTTTTGAATTCGCTGTAAGGAAAATACATCGAGTGGGGATCGAGCGTGGAAAGCATGCCCTGGATTGCAGCCTGGGTGGCTTTTTCGTAGTCGATCTCACCCGCATATTGAACCGAAATAGCGGAAACTGCTTCGTTATAGTCCTGCTCGATATCGTCGGCCTGCGTTCGCGAGGCGGCGCCGCTGGCGGGCACACTGTGCCGAAAGCGCCGGGAGCGGCCAATCGTGCCGCCGACGAGGGCGGCCACCAGGATTATGGCGCAGGCTGTGATGATAAATCGCTTAGTCATTATCTAACGCTGGGCTCTGTTGCTGGGCCAGAGTTTCGAAGCCGCAACTGCCGTGAATATTAACATACCAAGCTCTTTCGTCCCGAAGAGCTGAGATTGACCACCTCGAATGGTCTCAGTTGACAAAACCAACCTGGCGCGTCGGCGGCCGCGGGCCTGAGCGAACAAAACAGAGTGCAGCAGGAACTCGATTAGCTGCTGTGTTATATTCGCCGGAAAGTCTGATGAGTCAATCACTATCAATTGTTGTCCCCGCTTACAACGAGGGCACGCGTTTAGGAAAGAGTTTACGTGCGATCGTTGACTACTTGTCTCAGTATGACGGCGAAACCGAGCTGATTGTCGTGGATGATGGCTCAACGGACGGCACTGCCGAAGCTGCGCGTGAAGCATTGGGAGACGCCACCACGGTTCGGACCTCGGTCATCAGTTACCAGTCAAATCTCGGAAAAGGACGCGCAGTCAGACTGGGCCTGCTGGCTTCACGCGGAGAGATAGCACTGTTCACCGACGCTGATCTGTCCACCCCAATTACCGAAACGCCCAAGTTGCTGGAGCCAATCGTGCGCGGTGAATGCGACGTGGCGTTTGGATCGAGAGCGCTCGATCGGAGCTTGATTGGAGTTCACCAGCCGTGGCGTCGGGAACAGGGCGGCCGGGTTTTTAATCTCGCGGTAAGGTTGGCGACCGGCCTCCCGTTCTGGGACACTCAATGTGGATTCAAAGCGTTTCGCATGAGTGTAAGCCGACCCATTGTTGAAGGAGCGACGATCGACCGCTTCGGTTTCGATGTCGAACTCTTGTATGTGGCGCATCGCGCCGGGTTGCGGCTTTGCGAGATCCCGGTGCGTTGGGATCACGCCGACGGCAGCAAGATCAGCCTTGCCAGCGATAGCATCAAGATGCTCGGCGAAGTGGGAACGATTCGCCAACAGGCGCGTCGCGGCGTGTACGACCACGCGATTAAAGCTGCCCGGGCCGCCGGCTTGTAAAGCAAACTATTAGTTTGCGACTATGTGAATTAGTTGGAGTTTCGAACCGCCCCGAAGATGACACCACGACTCAACGTCAACATTGATCATGTGGCCACTGTCCGCCAGGCACGGCGCGCCCCCGAGCCAAACCTGGTGACGGCTGCCTTGCTTTGCGAACAGGCAGGCGCTGACGGCATCACTATTCATTTGCGTGGCGACCGTCGTCATATTCAAGACGCTGATGTTGCCGCATTGCGTGGAACAATCACTACTTATCTGAATCTCGAGATGGCGGCGACTGAAGAGATGCTCACGGTCGCCCTGAATACCAGGCCGGACGCGGTAACCCTGGTCCCGGAGAATTCACAGGAAATCACGACCGAAGGCGGACTCGATGTGTTGGGAAACATCGCGATCGTGCGGGCTACCGTAAATCGGCTGCGGCAATCGGGAATTCTCGCCAGCGTCTTCATCGATCCGGACCCAAAACAGATCGAAGCGGCTCACGAGATCAACGCACAACAGATCGAGTTGTGCACGGCGGCATATGCCGAATCTACAGTCGGCGCGCGCGGCATGCACGGCGAAGGAGCCTTACGAGTTGGACAGGAACTGAGAAGATTGCGAGAAGGAGCTGCGCTGGCGTCGCAATATGGCCTGCTGGTCGCCGCGGGGCACGGACTTACTTACCGAAACGTGGGAGCGGTGGCAGCTTTTTCAGAAATAACCGAATTCAATATCGGCCATAATATTATCGCGCATTCAATTTTTGTTGGACTGGAGCGAGCGGTGCGTGAGATGCGCGAGGCGATCCGAGCGGGAAGCGGCGCTTAAGACAAAAGTTTCCGATCCTTGACTGGTCCTGGCTACGTGCGCGCGCCGCCCGTCAATTGCAAGCGCACCAGCGATCGCTCGAGCTTCACGCGGGCTTCTTCCAGATCCTCTTCGCTGCCGCTCCACGAGGTCAACTGCTTTTCCGTTTGCTCGCGCTCCTGGCGAGCGCGCGCCGCGTCAATCTCATCAGGTCGCTCAGCAATTTCCGCCAACACCGAAACCACGTCATCCTTAATTTCGATGAATCCGCCGGACACATGCAGCTGTTGAGTCTTGCCGCCAACTGTGTAAGACAAGATGCCTGTCTGTAGTTGCGAGATTAACGGAGTGTGTCCCGGCAAGATGCCGAGCTCGCCGCCGAGTCCCGGAAGGGTAACTGAGTCAACCGCTTCCGAGAGCACGCGACGTTCAGGAGTGACTACTTCAAGTTTGAGTTGAGCCATAAGGAAACGATGAATTCAGAATGAAGAACGCAGGACTTCGCGTTCATCATTCATCGTTCTTCATTGATAATTTACTGCGCGATGGTCTTGCCTTTCGCGACTGCTTCTTCAATCGTGCCGACCATGTAGAAAGCCTGCTCCGGTAAATCATCATGGTCGCCGGCAATAATTTCCTTGAAACCCTTAATCGTGTCTTCGAGCTTCACATACTTGCCTTCGAGGCCGGTGAATTGCGCGGCGACGAAGAAGGGCTGCGAAAAGAAACGCTGAATCTTGCGGGCGCGCGAAACGATTAGTTTATCTTCATCAGACAGTTCGTCGAGACCAAGAATGGCGATGATGTCCTGTAGATCCTTGTAACGTTGCAACACGCGTTTCACGTCCTGCGCAGTGTTGTAGTGATCCTCGCCGATGATACGCGGGTCAAGAATGCGCGACGACGAAGACAACGGATCGACGGCCGGATAAATTCCGAGCTCAACAATCTGTCGCGAAAGCGCGGTGACCGCATCGAGATGAGCGAAGGTGGTTGCCGGCGCCGGGTCAGTATAATCGTCAGCCGGAACGTAAACGGCTTGAATCGAAGTAATCGATCCGGTCTTGGTTGAAGTAATGCGCTCCTGCATCTCGCCCATTTCCGACGCGAGGTTTGGTTGATAACCCACTGCGGAAGGCATGCGGCCGAGCAACGCCGACACTTCCGATCCTGCCTGAGTGAAACGGAAAATATTGTCGATGAAGAGCAGTACGTCGAGGCCCTTGTCACGGAAATACTCGGCGACGGTCAAGCCCGAAAGCGCCACGCGCAGCCGCGCTCCGGGAGGTTCAGTCATCTGCCCGTAGATCAGTGCCACCTTCGATTGGCCAATCGCTTCCATGTCGACCTTGGTCATGTCGAATTCGCCGGTGTCGTGGAAATGCTTATTAAACTTTTCGCCAAACTGAATGACCTGCGACTCGACCATTTCGCGCAGCAGATCGTTTCCTTCGCGAGTGCGCTCGCCGACGCCGGCGAAAACCGAAAAGCCCGAACGCGCTTTCGCAATGTTATTGATCAACTCCATCACGATTACCGTCTTGCCCACGCCGGCGCCGCCGAACAAACCAATCTTGCCGCCGCGCACAAACGGCTGAATCAGGTCGATAACCTTGATTCCGGTTTCGAACATCTGCAATTCAGTTGACTGCTCATCGAAAGTCGGAGCATGACGATGGATGGGATAACGCTCGGTATGTTTGACGTCGCCGAGATTGTCCACCGGCTGACCGATCACGTTGAGCACCCGGCCCAATGTTCCCTCGCCTACCGGCATCGTAATTGGCCCGCCTGTGTCGATCGCTTTCATCCCGCGGACCATGCCGTCAGTGGGCAACATCGAGACCGCGCGGACCCGTCCTTCACCAAGATGCTGTTGCACTTCAGCAATCAAATCGATGGGGGTTTGGACGTCGAAGCCCTCGGAAACAATTCTCAACGCCTGGTAAATCGGGGGCAGCTGCTCGGCAGCAAATTCAACGTCAACTACCGGTCCGATAATCTGCACTACGCGGCCCGTTACTTGCCCGTTAGTGCTCGCATTTCCGTTGGACGTAGCCATACTTTATCTCGACTCCTCTTTCGGCCAATGATGGCGAATCAAATCTGGAAGGATTGAAAGCCAGTCAAGATAACACAGGGTCGAAAGTTGAGCAAAAGGCGACAGTTAATGTGTACTGGTGCATTTTGAAAAACGAGAATTCCTCTGCGTGACTTTGCGTCTGATGCTCCGCGAACTTTGGAGTCCTGACTTAGTTTTACTGTCAAGGCCGCAAAGGTCTCGCCAAGAGCCGCAAAGAAATTAATCAAACTGCACCAGAAGCAGTATCTGAGTTAGTGAAATTCCCCGAGTAAAGCCGACAAACGATGCAACATTTCTGATATGATGGGCATCTTGAGCCGGGGGAAATTGACCAGGCTTACCGTTCAAGGTTGAGAGAAAATAGATCAGTATTCACCCTACGAACACTGTTCTCAGTAAATTTGGCCTTCACGCCCTACATAACATCACCCAAAATTCTGATAGCCGACCCTCGGGGGTCTAGTGATAACCGATCTAAATAATTGAGGAGAGCCTAATGAGAAAGCACGTGAGGGAAATCAAAACGGATGCACCTGCCCGATCCCGACGATTCCAGATCATGAGTTTAGCTGCCATCGTCATTGTTTTCGCCATTGCTGCGACGGCGATTTCGATGCATGCAAGTAAAGGTGAAAATTCAAGCGGCGCAGCAACACTGAGTGCCGGAAGCAACCCGCGCGGTAACTCACTGCCCTTGCGATCCACTCAGGAGGGCCAGTTTAGCCAGGCCCAAATCAGACCGTTAACTCAGGCAGAGGCCCAGCAGATGGCTGAAGGATTAAGGGCCCTGGTGAACCAATCCACGGAAGGATTAAGGGAGGTTCATCATGCCGATGGGTCAGTCTCGATGGATCTTCAAGGACGATTTCAGAATGTGGCGCTGGCAAAGAAATCAGATAGCGGCAATGTCGCACAATCATGCGTCGACAATCCCGAAGCGGCCGCTGCGTTCCTGGGTATCAGGCGCGAACTGATCGATGGGGTTAAGTCCCGAGAGACGAAATTACCCGCCCGGCATCTCGAAGCATTGCTTCCTGAGAAAGGGCAGGGCCAATGATTGTCTCAAGCGGTGTCGTCCGCAAATTCTCAACAGGCTTTCTGACGCTGGTAGCAATTGCGCTCTTTTCATCCCCGGCGTTTGGGGCCGCTACCATCGTCATTCTTAATGGCGACGCGGCAGGGGTCGGTTTCAATGATCCGACCGCGGTTAGTCCCGTTGGCGGTAATCCGGGCACTACTCTGGGTCAACAGCGATTGAACGCATTTCAGCATGCCGCGAATATTTGGGGCGCAACCCTAGTCAGCACTTCGACGATCACTGTGCGCGCAACCTGGGAACCTTTGACTTGTTCCGCCAACACTGCGGTTCTCGGTTCAGCGGGCGCGGCTAACATTTTTCGCAATTTTGCCCAGGTTCCATTTAACGATACGTGGTATGGAAGCGCACTCGCTAATGCCATCACCGGCGTCGACCTGAGCGGCAATCATGAAATCAACGCGCGCTTCAATATCAATTTGGGTAATCCTGACTGTCTCAATGGTTCTCCTTTTTATCTGGGACTGGACGCGAACCACGGTACCGGCGTGGACCTGGTAAGCGTACTGCTGCATGAATTTGGTCACGGCCTTGGATTTCAGACATTTACGAGTTCCAGCACCGGCGCGCAAAACGGCGGATTCCCGTCGATTTACGATCGGTTTCTTTTTGACAACACAACCGCAAAAATCTGGATCAACATGACAGACGCCGAACGCCAGGCGTCGGCTATTAACACCGGCAATCTTGTTTGGACCGGCTCCCATGTGACGAATTACGCGCGCGGGATTCTGGCCACGCCTCGCCTCCGAGTTAACTCGCCTGCTCCGGTGGCTGGCAATTACCAGGTTGGCACCTCGAATTTTGGACCCCCACTTACCTTCCCCGGCACCACCGCCAACCTGGTGGCATCAGTGCCGGCAGACGGTTGCACCGCGCTGACAAACGGCGCGGCAGTTTCCGGAAAGATCGCGCTCATCGACCGTGGCTCATGCAATTTCACCGTGAAGGTGAAAAATGCTCAAGATGCGGGCGCGCTCGCAGTCGTAATTGTCGACAATGTGCAAGATAGTCCGCCGCCGTCGTTAGGAGGTTCGGATGCCACCATCACTATCCCTGCGGTGCGAATCACACTGAATGATGGAAACACGATCAAGGCCCAACTGGCCGGCGGCGTTAACGCTACTCTTTTGCTTGATCGCTCAGTGCCGGGTGGCGCAGACGCCCAGGGACGCGCGTTGATGTTTACCCCGAATCCATTCCAGAGCGGTTCGTCAGTTTCCCATTTCGATACGAGCACCTACCCCAACCAGTTGATGGAGCCAAATATCTCCGGCGATCTGAAGCATTTCGTCACTCCGCCGTATGACTTAACGACTCCACTCTTCCGCGACCTCGGGTGGGCCACAACGAACCCGATTGATCTTCCGCAGTTTTTCGTCCGCCAACACTACATCGATTTCTTCAATCGAGAACCTGACGCGGGCGGCCTGGCTTTCTGGACGAACGAGATTACCTCGTGCGGCAACAACGCAGCGTGCATCGACCTGAAGCGGACCAACGTCTCGGCAGCGTTCTACGTGTCGATTGAATTTCAGGAGACGGGTTATCTCGTCTACCGCATGTATAAGGCGGGCTACGGGAATCTGGATAACGGCGCCGCCCCGGTTCCGGTCAGATTTGCCGAGTTACTCCCCGACACTCAGCAGATCGGCAACGGCGTGATTGTGGGCGTCGGCGACTGGCAAACGAGACTCAACAGCAACAAGGTCATCTTTGCTCAGGACTTTGTTTCGCGAGCGGCCTTCATTGCCAGGCATCCGATTAGCTTGACGCCCGCGCAGTTTGTTGACGCTCTGTTTGCCAATGGGGCCGTCACCCCGACAGCGTCTGAGCGAGACGCAGCCATCGCCGAATTTGGCGGCGCCGGAAATACTGTTAACACTGCGGCGCGCGGACGTGCGTTGCGGCTGGTCGCGGAGAATCCAACGCTCTCGAATCAGGAATTCAACAAGGCGTTTGTCCTGATGCAATACTTCGGTTATCTCCGTCGTAATCCTTACGACGCGCCGGAGCCGACGCTCGACTACGGCGGCTACAATTTCTGGTTGACGAAGTTGAACCAGTTCAATGGCAACTACGTCAACGCGGAGATGGTCAGATCATTCCTGGTGTCCAGCGAATATCGCCAACGCTTCGGACCTTGAGATAAACTGTGAGGTGTCCTGCTTGGGCGCGTTGCCCTAAAAAGATTCTCCGCTAACTACGGGGCGTCCGGCCGAGGACGCCCCGGGGTTTTTTCCAACGACCTGGATAGTTCCATGAGACGTTTAGCGTTCGTCATCATCGTGTTGACTCTGTTTTTCTACGCGATGTTTGCAGTCACCGCCTCGTCAAACTCGACTCAGAACACCAAAGAAGGAGCAGCTCAAATAGGTGATGGTGACGCTTCGCTGACCGAAGGCGCAATGCTGCCGCCCGATGACGTCAGGCAGCAGTCCGGCGCCGACCAATACGACCCCGATCTTCCGGACGACGCGAAAGGAATCAATAAAGAAGACTACATCCGCCGGCGCGAGGACCACACTGCTTTGCGCCGCGGACTTGAGCGGGGCCGGCCATTTGATCCGCTGGCTCGCAGTCGGGCAATCCGGCAGATGCAGATCCAGGAAGCTCTCCAGGCTGAGAAGTCGAAATTGTCAGCAAGCGGGGTCGCCGGATATTTTGGAATGGCGAATAACGACATTCCGGTGTGGGTTCCACTTGGTCCAGCCCCGCTCCCCAGTTCGGTGGGTGGCTTCACGGGTCGCGTTACCTCCGTCGTCGTAGATCCTACAAACTCCAACAAAGTTTATTTGGGCACTGCTCAGGGCGGGGTGTGGCGTTCGTTGAATGGCGGATCAACCTGGGAAAGCATTTTTGACAACGCGGAAACACAGGCCATAGGGTCGTTGGCCGTCGCGCCGTCGAATCCCTCAATCCTCTACGTTGGCACGGGCGAATCGAATCGCAGTGGCGATTCATTTTTCGGCGTTGGACTCTACCGCATCGACAACGTCGATTCACCTGCTTACAACCTGGTTGGGCCGATCAACCCGTCGTTTTCCTATTTCAACGGCAGCGGGACAGTCAATACGACAACGTTTGCCGGACGCTCCATTAGCCAGATCATCGTCCACCCGGTCGACCCGGGCACAATTTTCGTCTCCACGTCATCTGGAGTTGGCGGCAGCGGCGCCAACGCGTTCAACGCAAACCTGACGGCCTTGCTGGGCGTCTACAGGTCAACGAATGCCACGGGCCCGCTCGGCGCGATCAGCTTTCAGAAGTTGGCAGTGGCAACGGCCGGGGCTAGCGTAGACGTTCCCGCCACTGGCAATCGGCGCGTAACGGATATGGTGATGGAACCGGGAAACCCCAACACGATCATCGTCGGCGTCTTCGGAAATCCTGGTCTTAACGATGGCGGAATTTTTCGCACCACTAACGCGCTCGACTCCTCGCCTACGTTCACGAATGTATTGAATATCAGTGCGACCAGAATTCAATTCGGGATTCACAAAAATTTTGGCGCCGGCGTCACCAAGGTCCTGGCCGCGACCTCAGAAACGCCGACAACTGCCAGTTGCCCTCAGGCGTCAACCCAACAAGGAGTTTTAAGACAGTCGGTGGACGGAGGTATTAGCTGGGGCGACCCGGCGGTTGATGCTACGGCTACCACCGCGGGCATTCTCACCGAGGCCGGGGGATATTGTGGCGGCCAATGCTTCTACAATGTGGTCGTGGCAATCGATCCGAGGGACGCCAACAACATATATCTGGGAGGCAATGTTCAGGCTAGTTGCTCGGGCTTGATGCTTCGCTCTACCAATGGCGTCAGTTTCAACAACGATGCCGGCGGCCTCCACGCTGACTCGCATGCATTGTGGTTTGATTCGATTCCTAACCCTTCGGTGGTGTTCACTGGAAACGATGGCGGCGTTTGGAAGCGCACTGCTAACGCGGTAGCCGGAAGCCTGTGGACCAATCTCAACGGCGCGCCGCTTAACACTCTTCAGTTTGAAGGTTTGGCAGTCCACCCGATCGACCGCAACATTACTCTTGGCGGCACGCAGGACAATGGCACCGAACTTCAACAAACTGTCAGCCAGGTCTGGACCAACTCTGCCGGTGGTGATGGCGGTTACACACTCATCGATCAAAGCGCCACTGACAACGCCAACACCACGATGTATCACACGTTCTTCTTCAGCTCGACTCAGATCCGGTATCGTCGCGTTACCACGTTGGCGGCTGCCGCGGCCGGTTCCTGGACCAACATCGGCTGCACCGGCGGCAACCCTGCCAACGGAATCAATTGCGGCGACGCCACCCTGTTCTACGCGCCGATGGCCCTGGGACCTGGCACTCCCAATACCGTCTACCTCGGATCGGATCGACTGTACCGCTCGACCGATCGAGGAACCAGTCACGAGATAGTTAGCCAGGCGCCGATATCCGGAACGTCCCCGGTAAGTTCGATTGCTATCTCGCGTCAGGACGATAGTTATCGGTTAATAGGTCTACAGAACGGCCAGGTATGGGCCACTTCCCACGGTTCCTCAAGTCTGGTGAACATTACCAGTGGCGCGTTCCCGGCCAATCCAAACGGCAGTGTGACGAACAGGTTTGTGGGCGCGGCCGTGATTGATCCCAATAACAAGGACATCGCCTACGTCGCCTTCTCGTTTTTCTCGCCTTCCGGCACGGGCGTTTGGAAGATTACCAATCTGGGTAACGCGGCGAGTGCTTCGCCGGTTGCGCCCAATTGGACCGCCGCCGGCGCCGGAATTCCCAGCGTACCGATCAACGCCCTGGTAATCGACCCCGCCAACTCAAATCACATCTACGCGGGCACAGATATTGGCGTCTACATCTCGACCGACGGCGGCGCCGGCTGGAATCCATTTGGTACCGGCCTACCTCGCTCATCGGTTTTCGGCGTGGCGATTCAAAACCCGAATCGAATTCTGCGGGTGGCCACCCACGGACGCGGCATGTGGGAAATTCCGCTGCCGAACGCGACTCCGGCGAACACGACCCAGTTTGCGAGTGGTGCAGTGACTGTTAGCGAAACTGCAAACACCACGACCCGGATAGACATTCCCGTTATCCGCTCCGGCGACACCTCAGCGCCGGCAACGGTTGACTACGCCACCACCGATGGCTCAGCCATTGACCGTTCAGATTACCTGGCGTCAATGGGCACGCTGCGCTTCGCGGCAGGAGAGACTTCCAAAACTATTTCCGTATTCATTGTGGACGATCGCTTCGTTGAGATCCCCGAAACCTTTAACGTGAGCCTGTCAAACGCTGTCGGTTCAAATCTGGGCGCCCCGGCCACCTTACAGATTACAATTAACAGCAACGAACAAGTCGACGGACCCAATCCGGTGAAAGACGCAGGTTTTGATACCGACTTCTTTGTGCGCCAGCAATACATCGATTTCTTCAATCGCGAAGCCGATGCCGGCGGTCTCAACTTCTGGAAGAATGAGATTGACTCGTGTACAACACAGGCCTGCCGCGACATCAGAAAAATCAACGTTTCCGCCGCTTTCTTCGTCTCGATCGAGTTTCAGGAGACAGGATATCTCGTCTATAAGACCTACCAGGCGGCGTTCAATTCCGGGGAATTTCTAAAGCTGCGCGATTTCCTACCCGACACACAGGAGATTGGTCGCGGCGTGGTGATCGGCCAACCCGGTGCGGAGGCACAGTTGGAGGCCAATAAGACAGCCTTCTTCAACGACTTCGTGCAGAGACCCGAGTTCTTAGCGGCCGGGGCCTTTCCGGCATCGATTACAGCGGCGCAGTTTGTCGACAAACTAAACGGGAATACTTTGGATCCGCGCAATCCCGGCGCAGGCTCGCTGACGCAAAGTGAACGCGATGCGCTCGTGGCGCAGTTAGCAGCTAATCCCGCTTCGACGGCTTTGCGAGCGCAAGTCCTTCGTTCGATTTCGGAGAACTCCGTTTTTGGTGCGCGTCAGTTCAACAAGGCGTTTGTGCTAATGCAGTATTTTGGTTATTTGCGACGCAACCCAAATGACCCACCGGAAGCAGGCCTTGATTTTAATGGTTACAACTTCTGGCTGGGCAAGCTCAATCAATTTAATGGCAATTACATTGCAGCTGAAATGGTGAAGGCCTTCATCAGTTCGGGAGAGTATCAGCAACGCTTCGGACCGTGAAAGGAAGAGGAACAACGCTGAATCAGTTTCGGCTCGCGCTACCGCTCTCGCTCTGAATTTTTCGAGAACCACTGAAGGCTTATATTTGCGACCATCCACGGCCGCATGCATCCGGCTTTAACAATCCTGCATCTGATTGCGTTGCCGCAGGTTCATTAACTGGCCGGCTTTTCTTTTCCGGCTCGAAACAATACGCTTCTTCAGCGTCGCTCCGACCGACCTGATTCTTTCCATTACTTTTTGCCGTCACAGGAGATTTTGAGTTTTGAAGAATTCCCGTTTACCCTCGTCTGCCCTCCTTAAGCAACAAGTTCAGTTTTCTCGAAACCTGCGCGCGGCTTTAGTGCTGGGGCTGATCGCCCTGGTTTCCAGCCTGCCCTTCTATTCATTCGCACAGGGTGACCCGGTTCCGGTGAAGAAGGCAAAAACCTATAGCATCGCCCCCGGGAAGGGGTCCTACATTCTTTATGCGGGACCAAACGGCGAAACGCTCTGTCGGCCAGCGACCCCGGAGGAAGCGCGGTCAATGCGAGACGGCTCGAGCAACGGGTTAATTCAGATCAACCATTTAAAGCACGAAGAGCGCGCCGAAGGTGCAAACGCAGGTTTGACAATCATTCTCCGCGCCACCGCTCAGCTCGACGCTAACCCCACCGCCAAGCAGGCGTTCATAGCCGCCGCGGCAAAATGGGAGGCGTTGATCCAGGATCCGATTACCATCGCAGTTGATGTCGATTTCGGCACTACATTCTTCGGAGATCCCTTCGGTGGTCCCCAGATTATTGGCGCCACCGAGTCTCCACAATTCTTTTTCACCAACAACTACTCCGAGGCTCGCAGCCGGCTAATAAGTCGTGCGCCCGTAGGCTCTGCGGAACGCGACCTCGCGAATGCATTACCGGTGGGTACCGTTCCCACCGATATCGGCAACGTCAATACGGTACTGGTAACCAGCCCAAACCTCCGCGCCCTCGGCTTTCTGCCTGCGGACTACAATAATGATGCGTCCCCTCCCCTTAGTCCTCCACGAATAGGTTTCAACTCAGACTTTGGATTCGACTTCAATCCCAACGATGGCCCTCCGCCGATTAGTAGCGGCCTGACAGACTTCGATGCAGTGGCAGTTCATGAACTCGGCCACGTGTTAGGTTTCAACTCTGAAGTTGGAAGCCGTGAACTCGATCCCAGCAGCAACCTGGCGGTTACCATCTGGGACTTGTTCCGTTTCCGACCGGGGACGGCGAATCTCGGTAATTTCGGTGCAGCGCAACGGATCCTCTCATCGGGAGGAACCCAGGTGCAGTTTAGCGGCGGGTCGGAACTCGGACTCTCGACGGGCAAACCCGATGGCAATGGTGGAGACGGAGAGCAGGCCGCTCACTGGAAGGCAGACGAACAGAGCGGAACCTTCATTGGCATTATGGATCCGACCATAGCTCGCGGGGTTCGGGAGGTGATGTCGGTCAACGATCAAAACACTATCGACAGTTTTGGTTACACCACTACTCCGACGGTTGCGCCACCCAATGACAATTTTGCCAACACACAGGTCATCACTGGAAATTCAGGAACCGTGAATGGCACAAACGCTTTTGCAACGAAGGAAGCCGGCGAGCCAAACCACTCACCTGACAACTTCCCGAGCGGCAAATCCATTTGGTATCGCTGGACCGCTCCCAACAGTGGAACCGTAACGATGACCACAGCGGGCAGTGACTTCGACACGCTCCTGGCGGTCTACGGCGGCACCAGCGTCGGCGCTCTGGGTACTGCGATAGCTGCTAATGACGATGAGAATAATCCTGGCGGTATCCTGACCAGCCGCGTGCAATTCGCAGCGGTTAGCGGCACCACCTATCAGATTGCAGTAGACGGTTACGGCGGCGATCAGGGCAGCGTCACCTTAAATTGGAATCTTCCGGGCGGCGCGACGCCGACGCCAACGCCGACCCCGGGGGTAGTCCAGTTTAGTTCGAGCACCGCAGGTGTGACCGAAGCGCCCAACACCACGGTCAAGATCGATTTACTCGTGACCCGCACCGGAAATACAGCGGCCGCTGCCAGCGTTAAGTACGCAACTAGCGACGTCACCGCCAGCGAACGATCTGACTATGAAAAAGCCGCCGGTACGCTGCAATTCGCCGCTGGTGAAACTCAGCAAACCATTACGGTTTTCATCGTGGACGACTCATACGTTGAAAACGCCGAAACATTTAATGTCACCTTGAGTAGCCCAATCGGCTGCACGCTCGGCGCGACGCCGTCAGTCACCGTCACAATTACGAGCGATGATGTGGTGAGTACGCCGAATCCATTTCTCGATCCTGATTTCTTTGTGCGCCAACAGTACCTGGACTTCTTCAATCGCGAACCGGATTCAGGCGGGCTGGCGTTTTGGAAAAATGAAATTACCTCGTGTGGGGCAAATGCTGCCTGCATCGAGGTGAAACGAATCAACGTGTCGGCGGCCTTCTACGTCTCCATCGAATTTCAGGAAACGGGATATCTCGTGTATCGCATGTACAAAGCCGGTTACGGGGATGCGAACAGCAGCACCGAGCCCGTGCCGGTGAGACTGGCTGATTTCTTACCCGACACTCAGCAAATCGGGAGAGGAGTGGTCGTTGGTCAGGGCGACTGGCAGACGAAGCTTAACAACAACAAGATCGCTTTCGCACAAGACTTTGTGGCGCGGCCGGCCTTCGTTACTAAACATCCAACCAGCCTGACCCCAACGCAATTTGTTGACGCCTTGTTTGCCAATGGCGGCGTAACTCCAGCGGCCGGCGATCGAACGGCTGCAATCAATGAGTTTGGTGGCGCTGTCAACACTGCGGATACGGCGGCGCGCGCCCGGGTGCTGCGGCTCGTCGCCGAGAACCCGATCCTGACGAATCAGGAGTTCAGGAAGGCGTTTGTGCTGATGCAGTATTTTGGCTACCTGCGGCGCAATCCAAACGATCCTCCGGAAACAGGTCTCGACTATGCGGGTTACAACTTCTGGTTAGGCAAGCTTAATCAGTTCAATGGAAACTACATCGAGGCGGAACTGGTCAAAGCGTTTATCACCTCAGACGAGTATCGTCTCCGCTTCGGACCTTGATAGTTTTTTCGTCGCTTTTCTTTGGGACGGAAAGGGTGATGGCTGGCTTATCCGCTCCCCCTTGAGAAAAAGCGTGCGTCTTTCATCCCCTTCCCTTTGGGAAGGGGAATGAGGGGAAGGGCCTTACCGATAGGCAGCCTCTCAAATTCCTTTTAAGAGGGTGGTAATCTGATTAGTCGTCTTCCGGGTCGATCCTGATCTTCATGCGTTGCAAAACCTGCACATCCTCGTCAGTGAGGTCGAGGGTGGTATCGGATTCTTCACCTTCTTCGCCGGCATGCGGACGCAAACCAATTTCCAGACGCAACGTCAACTCCATCTCATAGCCTGCTTCGCGCAGTCGATCAATCGCCTCCGCCACTTTCGACGAGTTTTCCACAGACTCGTTGATCGCCGTTCCGATATCACGCACGATTTCTTTAGCGTCGTCGTCTATGTCCAAAATCCAATTCCCTTTGTTCCGAAACTCGTCCGCGGGGGGTAAATTCTCCTGCTAGCGCGTCCGCGCACATGCTACGCGAGCACCTCGCGGAGGGTCAACAGCGATAAAGTATGCTAACGGGCGAAATACTCGTTGGACTACAAACGCGGCTTCAATTACTCTAAAGCACCGACTTAACAATTTAAGCTTAGACGAATCATGTATAAAACGATTGGAATCTTAACAGGGGGCGGCGACGCTCCGGGGCTCAACGCGGTGATTCGATCGGTGGTCACTACCGCCACCGGCCAATACAGCCTGAAGGTCATAGGTATCGAAGACGGATTCGAGGGGTTGTTGGGCGAGACGCAAACACGCCCACTCACTCAGGCTGACGTCCGGGGGTTGCTACCCCGCGGCGGAACTATTCTTGGCACGCGAAATCGCGGCAAGTTTGTAGAGTTGAGCGCAGACGGAGTGGCTTCCAAACCAGATCCAGTTTACCGGGAAGCGCTTGATAATATTCATCATCTGGGAGTTGACGCCCTGGTGGTGTTGGGCGGCGAGGGCACGCTGGCGATCGCGGCGGAGTTTGATCGCATGGGAGTTCCGGTGGTCGGCGTTCCCAAAACGATTGATAACGATCTAGCCTGCACTGAACTCACCTTTGGTTTCATCACGGCGCTCGATATCGCCACTGACGCGCTTGATAGATTGCACACTACCGCGGAATCGCATGACCGCGTGATGATCCTGGAAGTGATGGGCCGTCACACCGGATGGATTGCGTTGCATTCAGGTCTGGCCGGCGGCGCGGATGTGATCCTAATTCCGGAGATTCCCTTCACTATGCAGTCAGTCGCTGACCGGGTACGGGCGCGCGACGAAGCCGGCTCGAATTTCAGCATCATCGTAGCAGCTGAGGGAGCGCTGGAATCGGGCCACGAGCTGCATTACCAGGACACGGGCGATCAGCAACATGCACCCCGACTTGGCGGCATCGGGGCACACTGCCAACGAGAGCTTGAAAAACTAACCGGGAAAGAGGCTCGCTGTGTGGTGCTGGGCCACTTGCAGCGCGGCGGACGGCCGAATGCATTTGACCGCATGCTGGCGACAAACTACGGTTCGTGCGCCGTACGTGCGCTAGTGGATGGGAAACGCGGTATGATGGTTGCGCTTCAGGCGGGTGATGTAATTACCGTTCCCATTAGCCAGGCGATTGCAAACATCAAGACCGTGCCGGCGGACGGACAATTGGTACGCACGGCCCGCGATACGGGAATTTCCTTTGGAGCTCCTGACGAAGCCCGGCATCACCGTCAGCCTTAGTTTATGCAATCGGTTTCGATTAGGTTCGGTTTAGGAATGCCATGACTTTTCTCCGTTTGGCCGCCGCAACCAGGCAAGTCAACTCCTAAACAAGAAAGGTATTCAGTTGTCAGCAGAGATCAAAGCCAGACTTCAGGCCGAACTCGACGAGCTCGAATCCGAGCTGCGTGTACATCTTCCCAAAGAAATCAAGCGCGCGCTTGAGTTTGGAGACCTGCGCGAAAACGCCGAGTATCACGCGGCGCTCGATCGGCAGCGGATGGTAAAAGCGCGGATTATGGAACTGCGCAAGCGAATCGGCGAAGTCGCGTCAATTGACCTATCAAAGATTGCCCACGACAAAGCTGCTTACGGTTCAACCCTGGTGCTTTACGATGCTGAGCGCGACGAGGAAGTCACTTACCGTCTGGTTACGCCGGAAGAAAGTGATCCCCAGGGTGGATTAATCTCGACCACTTCTCCGGTTGGGCGAAGTTTAATGGGCAAGGAAGAAGGCGACGAAGTTGTCGTGCGGACCCCCGCCGGCGCGCGCAACTTTGAGATTCGGAAGCTCACTACCATCCACGATGCAGCCGCAGAAAAGTCTTAGTTCAGTAAACCGCTTCCCCTCACCTTGAGCCTTCAGTTGGAGCTTGTGCAATCAAAACCACGTCACTGGTCTCGACCCCGCGTACGAAGGCGAGTGAGCGCCCATCGCGAGACCAATCAAACGCAATGATTTGCTCAGCGTTGAAACTAGTCAGTTGGTTTGGCAAAGGTCCAGCGAGCGGTTGTACCCAAAGATCGGAAACGCCACCGACAGTATTCGGGAAGACGATTGCCTGCTGATCAGGAGACCAGCGAACAACCCTTAACACTGCCGTCGGCGGAAGATCGAATTGCTTCAAGCGCGGCCCCCCTTTTGACGACACAACCCCGATTCTCCACCGCGACCTGGCCACATCGGGGTCGAGATAGTGATAGGCCACTAGCTCGCCGTCTGCCGAGACTGCGGGACGCTGAGCGCGCGTTTCAGTCAACTGCACCGCCTGGCCGCCGTCAGTAGAAACTCTCCAAAGCCTCGGCTCCAACTCTCCCCTTTGATACACGACCCACCGTCCGTCCGGAGTAACGTCGGGGTAAAACTCGCTCTCGCCCGTAGTTAACTGCTTAAGGTTTGCACCGTCCGAGTCCACTCGCCAGATGTTGAAATGCCCAGTACGGTCTGAAGAGAAGAAGATGTGTCGGCCATCCGGTGAAACTGTCAGACCTCGGCTCGCGCGCGCATCAGTTGTTAGCTGTTTGGCGTTCGAGCCGTCGGCATTCATCAGCCAGATGTCTGCACCGCCGCCTGCGTTTGAGCGGTAGACAATCCGGCCATCCGGAGTCCAGGCCATCTCGGTTATCCAGCCGGCATCGGTGGCAACCTGCTGGGCCCGGCTCAAATCGCCTCCAGGCGCAACCCAGATGCTGGAAACGGAATGGTCTTGTACCGCCACCAACTTGCTCGAATCAGCTGTGAGACTAAGATCGCGGTAATCATTCAAATCGTTGGTGATTCGGGTTGCCTCACCACTTTTGAGCGCGACATACCAGACTTGCACGGGAGTGGTGGAACTCTCGCTCGCCGCTACCAGCAGACCCCTTCCATCCCCCAGCCAGGCGGGCTGCCCCGTGTAGTGCCAACGCTTCGTGGAAAGGGGCTTTTGGGAACCGTCGGCCACAGTCACGCCCATAACCGTTTCGTATTGTCCGCGCTCGTCATTGAGCCTGACTTTACAGGCAATAGTTTTCCCATCCGGCGACCACGCGGGCGATTGCCAGATTGCCCAAAAGAAATCCGGCAGTTGACGAGTGGCGAGGGGCCGCTCGTTCGTGCCGTCGGCATTCGCGACCAGGAGGCGACTAACCGTCTTGTCAGGTCTGACAAAAGCGATCTGCTTTCCGTCGGGAGAAAAATCTACCGGTCCGGTGTCATACGCGGCCCTGGTCGACGGGCCACCAAGGACGGGCACTCGATAGAGCGTGGTGTCACCTTTGTCCCGATCCAGGGCAACGTAGTAAATCGAGTTGCCATCCGGCGCAAAAGTAACCGAGCCGTATTCCGTTGCTGCCGGCCCGGCGACCCTCACGCTACTCGGAGCGGCGATGTGTCTTACCCAGATGCTATTTCCTTCCACCTCCGTGGCCGCGTATGCGACGTAATTACCATCAGGCGAAATAGCGCCATGCGTGATCTTTCCCGAAGTGGTAAGCCGTGTGATTTCAATTCTGGAAAAGGGCCGCAACACCATTGATTCAAGGTTTGATTTGCGCAGGGAAAGAAGCCAGTAGGCGCCCAGAACGATGGTGGCCAATCCAAGTGCAAGTGCCGCAACTACCATTGTCGGTTGTGCTGACCGTCGCCGGCGCGGCAACGAAAGCGCTTCAGGAAGATTTGCCGGAGCAACCGACTCAAGATCGCTAACTTCTTCTTCCTCCTCAACCACCACTCTTACAAAATCAACCTGATCCGATCTAATCACGCTGGGCGCGCCTGCCGGGTGCTCGTTGTCGGTATCAAGAATGTAGCCGCGGCCGCGTACATTGCGAATGTACTTCTTCGCCTTCGGCCCCAGCGCATCGCGCAGTTCCTCGATGCACTTGCCGAGCGAGCCGTCGGTGACGGCACGACCTTGCCACACCGCTTCGATCAATCTGTCTTTACTGATGAGATAGCCCCGATGCTCGACGAGGTATTTGAGGACTTCGTAGGTCTGCGGTCGCAAATGAACCTCCTCGCCCGCCCGACTCAGGCAGCCTCGCCCCAGATCAAGTGAGAAGCCGTCGAATAGCTTCACCCGCTCGTATTTCTCAACCACCAAAATTCAACTCCGATCGCTACAGAACCACTTCTTAGGCGAAATTTCGCGCATCTTTCGGTTTCTTTTCGGCTGTCTTTCGTTACCAAACCTCGCTTTGCAGTTAACCTCACGGTGAGTCAATCGGAAATTCTGATCAGGATTATAGACCCGTGGTCGGGGCCTTTGCCACGTGGCAAGAGGAGGAAAATTTGAAACGAACCCGTCGAGTAGAAGTCATCAGATACGCCCGCCGCTCCACGATCAGCAGCGATGGAGAGTCGTTGGAACATGACCTGATCACAGAGCAGGCTATCGATGCTTTGTTGGGCGTTCCCCACGCCGACGATACCTCTCTCGCAGAGTTCGATTTTCAGAAACTGGAGGGCGAGTTGGGGCCGGCGACAACGATTAATTCCGGCGGCCTTCAAAACCCCCTCCTGAGACTACTGAAGAAGTTAACCCGGCGTTGAGCGGACTGATCCGAGTGGGTAAGTCACAACCATAAAGAATGACGACGAGCGGACTTGGTGCATTTCCAAGCCGGCGTCACTGATGAGCCGGCTTTCGACCACGGGGGCGGAGAAAGGATTTAATCGATGTTCAGGCTAAGCTCAAAATTTCGGCGAGTGGTTCTTCTCGTGAGTTTGGTAACTACCCTATCAGGACTTTCACTCATCGTAGTGACCAGAAGTGATTCTGGGAATAGGATCCGCCCCACCTCAACAGGCGGTGAGGGTGAAATCCGAAGTGGCTTCGCAGACCTGGAGGAAGGCCAAGCGCTGGTGAACCCTATCGAAACCGCACGCTACCGGCTTCGTGAGTCACCCCGGCCACGAGCTCCTCAGCAATCAAGGCCGACATATCTCGGCGTCAATCATAAACAACAACTGAGAGGCTGGTTTGATAGCGCCGGCGGAACCATCACTCCCGGCGCGGTGCCCGGCAGGCGAAACCCTGAAGAATGGCGAACCAGGTTAAGGTTGAAATCTTACACTCACCGAGTTGGCGAACATCGTGTGCCCGCTTTCCGAGAAACGAAAGTGGTTGAGAACCGCATTGAGTACAAGCTTGCAGAGCCTCCTCACAAACTGGGAACCCAGCAAGTATCCGAGTGGTTCGAAAACAAGCCTTCGGGTATTCGCCATGGCTTCACTTTTCATGCTCAGCCCCGAAGTCATCACGCTAGCGGCAATCTTCGTGCGGTCGTGGCAGTAGAGGGAGATCTGCGTGCGCGGGTAAACGGGAATCAGGAAGTTGAACTAGTCAGTGGCGGCGGTGAAGTCGAACTCAAGTACAAAAATGAAAGTGCAGTTGACGCGAAAGGATCAGAGCTTCCGATCCGCCTAAGCACCAATGGCTCTGGAAGCGAAATCATCCTCAGTGTGGAGATTCAGGACGCCATCTTTCCCCTCACCGTAACCTCGGAGACGTTACATGAAACCATTATTAATTTGAACGCTCAGGGCATTAACAGCGGACACTCGTTTCAAGGTTATGGACAGTCCGTTGATATGACCAGTAACACCATGGTCATCGGCGCTCCATACGAAGACACCGGCATTGCAGGTCGATCCGGCGCCGTCTACGTTCTATTCCGGGATCAACTGGGACGCTGGAACATCCAGGCACGACTGACTTCTCCCGAAACCACGCTACCTGCCAGTAATCTTGCGTTCGAGTTTGGACTGTCTGTGGCCATCAGCGGAGACACGATCGTTGTTGGGTCGCCTTCGTACCCGGTAGGCCCATGTCAGGACAACTGGCGCGGGACCGCCTACGTTTTCACTCGTCAGGGCAAACACTGGACTCACCAGGGGCGGCTGGATCCGATTGAGCCAGCCGGCGCAACCCTGTTCGGCAATCGCGTGGCAATTAGCGGAAACACAATCGCGATCAGTGCCACTTCAGTCTGCGCAAACCCGGACCGCTCGAGCAAAGTGAGCGTTTTTGAGCGCACAGAGGTGGTTAACAATAATGTCCCCGGAATCATTTGGGAACCTCAAGCCAATCTGGTCTCAGGCTACATTCTGCCCCCAAATTCTTGGGACGGCTTTGGATACTCATTAGCGATTAGCGACGACACCCTGATAGTTGGAGGATCTTCCCCGCAGCTCGGCGTCCTGATGTTCACGCGGACTAATGGTAATTGGTCAGGACCTCGATCAATTTTACCTAAGGAAGGGGTTGAATCTCCCGACGCGGCCTTCTTTGGTTCCGCGGTAGCCATCAGCGGTTCCCGGATGATTATCGGCGCCCAGGACGGCGCGCCCAATCAACGGGGCGCAGCGTACATCTTCGAAAAGAATGGGTCCTCGTGGGAACAAAAAGAAAGGATTTCGCCGGGAACGCTCGAGAACAACGAGCGCTTTGGTAGTCGGGTTGACATCAGCGGGGATCGCGCCGTGGTAGGTGTGGCTAGGGACAGCCTGCACGGAACCTACGCTGGCGGAGCTTATGTTTTCGATCGCGGACAGAACGGATCATGGGTGCAGCAACGACTCTTACCAAGTGACCCGCATGCGTTTGCCTACTTCGGGATGGCCATAGCTACGAATGGAGCAGCGGTGGTGGTCGGTTCGCCTACGCATAATGTCGGCAATAACGCTGGTCAGGGTCAGGCATATGTTTTCCAAACACGTGATACGGATCAGGACGGATTGCCTGACAACTGGGAAACTAATGGCGTCACCATTGGCGATCAATTTATCGATCTTAAGAGCATGGGGGCGAATCCGCTTCACAAAGACATCTTTATTCACGCTGACGTCATGGAAGGACAGTTCCCTAACCCAAGGTCCATCGCCATGGTGGTAGACGCCTTTGCCAAAGCACCCGTGAAGAATCCTGACGGGAAAGACGGCGTCGAACTTCACGTGGATTTCGGACCCACTACCAAGATGACCAGGAAAAAGACCTGGGGCGCTCTTTCGCGGGCCGCGAGCGTGGACGCGGCAGATGAGGTCGGTAGTGTAGATGCAGCAGGCAATTTCGATTGGACCGATCTTGACTCGATCAAACAGAACGCCTTTGAACCGAGCGGGCGCGCCGGGGTGTTCCGCTATGTCCTGTTTGCCAATCGAACCGCAGACCGCAATGTTGGCAAGCATCGTGGTATTCCATCAGCCGACTCCATCATCGCGCTGGGTGAGGAGTTCAATAATAATCCGTTGCACCAGGCGATCACGTTTATGCATGAGTTGGGTCACGGGCTGGGACTAAACCACGGAGGCTTTGAAGCGACCAATCGAAAGCCGAACTACCTGAGCATTATGAACTACCTCTTCAACGAAACCGGCTTGCAATCAGTTAATAAGAAAGGAAAGCTCGGCTTCTCCCGTGCGGAGTTACCAACCTTAAACGAGTTAAGTCTCAACGAACTTCTCGGCATTCAAGCTTTACCAAATCAACTGACGCGTTGGAGTCTTCGAACGAATCAAAACATTCCACCCGGATCAAATAAATGCGCCACCAACATTGATAACTTTCCCAAGTTGTTTCTTCCCAGCCCCGCCCTGGACTGGAACTGCGATGGAACTAAAACTACTGAGCCGGTTGTGGCAGACCTAAATAGCGATGGCAACTGCGTCACCCCAGGACCCGAGCTTACTCTGGAAACAGCTCCATGCAACGGCAGTACAAATCCGGCATGCGATGATGAAGCCCGATTTTCCTGGATTGTTGCCGGTAGTGACCGCAAATGTGAGACGGTGGCGGAAGACACGGACCGCCAATTTGCGGCGCCCGGCAGCTCCCAACCCAACGAACTCCGTGGCTTTAACGATTGGGCCAACATTGATTTCCTTGGCGGCGGTGTTATTGGCAACTCGGCGCTGTCAGACGATCCGGAACTCAGTTTGCCGACAACTCCAAAAGATGAGTTGTCGGTATTCGAGAGGGCCGGGGAAAGTCCTCCGTCACTGATCCAGGAAAATCTGAATGCACCCCTGGACAACGTTACGATTGGCCCTGACGAGGGGCCCGCCCCGTTGACCGTAAACTTCAACGGCAGCGCTTCAGTTGCGGTAACCGGCACTATCGCCAGTTACGAATGGGACTTTGGCGACGGAAACTCAGGAACGGGCGCCGCAATCAGTCACACCTACAACACACCTGGAGAGTACTTTGCGCAGTTGAACGTGACCGACAGTAATGGCAACGTTAACCCCGTACCATTGCTTTATTTGATAACTGTAGGTCAGCCGGTTCCAACGCCCATTCCCACTCCGACTCCTGGTGTGACGCCGACTCCAACCGCGACGCCCACCCCGCTTCCGGGTGGTCAACCTGGGCCAGGCGACCCCGATCCAACCTTCAACGCCACAGTGCAGGGAAATACTTCGACAGAGGTACATGCCATCGTCGCTCAACCCGACGGCAAGATACTGGTCGGAGGCGAGTTTGAATCCTTTGCCGGCTGTGCGCGACAAGGGCTGGCGAGAATCAACGCCGACGGAAGTTGCGACACAACCTTTAACCACGGTCTCGTCTTCACGGTGAAGCAATTCGACAATTCGGGTCACGTGGTGAGAACCAAACCACGCGTGAGAGCTATTGCCCTGCAACCTGACGGTAAAATTCTGGCAGGGATTGGTTACGAGCGATGTTGTGGAGCACAACCTGGAAAAATGATCGTGCGCCTTAATGTTGACGGCAGCGTTGACCCCACATTCAGTTTAAGTGGTCTCGGAAACCAGGCTTCCTATTCGGCTAGTGTCTACGGAATCGCGGTGCAACCAAACGGCAAGGTGATAATTGTCGGCAACTTTATCTTCGGCGCGAATGGAGCGTTTGGCCCGAGCGGCGGGCTCGCCGGGGTGGCCAGGTTGAACCAGGATGGGAGTCTCGATACCTCGTTCAATGCTTCAGGCGGGACCAGCTTGACAGCGAACTCGTTTCGGCCGGATGGAGCGGTCAACGCTGTGGCCCTGCAAGCGGATGGCAAGATTCTCATCGGCGGTAATTTCAGATCCGTGGGCGGGAATGTTATGAGAACCGCTCTGGCTAGATTAAATGAGGACGGATCAACGGATGCCGGCTACAACGCGCAGAATATCCTTGCGAATAACTCAAACGTGTTTGGAATCCGACTCCAGCCCGACGGAAAAGCGCTAATCACGGGGGACATCGGAACTCAAACACTGAATGAGGTCGTGATTCGCCTGAACACCGACGGCACTCGCGACACGACCTTCCAAAGCGGGTCCGTGCTCGGGGTGAATTTTGTTAGCGGTCGCGCCCTCGAGATCCAAGCGGACGGCAAAGTGGTCATCGGTGGAGAGTTTCGGGTCACAACGCAACCGAATCGAAATTTCGTCGCCAGACTTAATTCGGATGGAACACTCGACACCGCTTACGATACCGGCACCGGGACCCTGCCGCCGGCGGGCTCGGCGTTTGCTCAACACCGCGTGAATGCAGTCGCGCTGCAAACTAATGGCCAGGCCATCATCGGAGGTACGTTTAATTTTTTCAACAACCTTTCCGCTCAACAGATTCTCAGACTCAATCTGGATGGAACTCGCGATACCACTTTTGATTCTAATGGACCTGGTTACAACGCGAGTGTCTGGGCGGTTGTGCGTCAACCGGATGAAAAACTTCTCGTTGGCTTCAGCTTGTTTTCAGGCAGCGCGGTAATGAAACTCAATGCGCACCGCACCGGCGGCATTGGACGATTGAATCCTGATGGCACTACGGACACGAGTTTCACTTCTCCGTTCGATGACCGCGGCTTCTCAAGCGTGTTTGCTATCGGCCTGCAATCGGACGGTAAGATCGTCGTGGGCGGAAGTTTTCGGCTCATCGGCTCAACCGAGCAGATCTATTTGGCGCGTTTGAACGCGAATGGGTCACTTGATCAAACGTTTACCGGAACCGCCAGCGGACACGTCCAGTCAATTCTGATGCAGTCCGACGGCAAGATTATCATCGGCGGTGACTTCACCTCCGTAAATGGAGGAGGCACGCCCCGCCTGGCACGTTTAAACACTAACGGAAGCACCGACACGACCTTCGCCAGTAGTGGCTCCGGAGGTGTCGTGAGCGCTCTCACACCTTATCCCGACGGGCGGTTTATCGTGGCGGGAACATTCCTCGGCTTGAATCGCGAGCCCAGAAACAACATTGCCCGATTGCATGCAGACGGGAGCCTGGATGAGTCCTTCCATCCCGGAAGCGGACCCGATGGCGGTGTAGCTTCCGTCATACTTCAGCCGGATGGCAAAATTGTGATCGGAGGCTCTTTCCTCAATTTTGCGGGTCAGCCACGATTCGGCATTGCTCGAATAGAAGCCGGAGGCAGTCTTGACACTTCGTTTAATCCGGCGAATCCAACGCAGAGATACATCCATGGACTGGCCTTACAACCAGACGGCAGGATCCTGGCCGGAGGCATCAGCTTTTCAAGCAATGTCACCCCACCTCCGCCCAACGCAATCTTCCGACTAAACTCGGACGGAACCCTCGACTCGACTCTGCCGCTAAATAGTGAAGTCGAGTTGGATGTCAACAGTCGTACCAGCCACGTCCATACGATGTTGCTTCTCCCAGACGAGCGCTTGATAGTAGGAGGAGACTTCGACATTGTTAACGAATCGACGCATCTTGGCATCGTAAGAATTCTGACGAAGCCGTTAGCTGTACCTACACCAACCCCGACGCCTACGCCAACTCCCACCCCGACACCTACTGCTACTCCGACTCCAGGACGCCGACGCCGAGTCCATCCCCAACTCCCACTCCCGCCAACGCCAACGCCGACACCTACGAGCACGATTCAGTTCTCCCCGTCAGTCTATAGCGTTAACGAGGACTGCACGTCGCTGGTGGTCACCGTCACCAGATCCGGTGTAACAACCGGGGCAGCAAAAGTTGGTTACTCGACCTTGAATATCAGCGCTACCGACCGTGGTGATTTCACCACAGCCATTGGCACGCTCCAGTTCGCTTCCGGCGAAACCGAAAAAACTCTGGTGGTGCTCATCAATGAAGATTCGTATGTTGAAGGTGACGAAGCTTTTGCAATCAATCTAATTGATGCTTCAGGAGCAGGTCTGGGCGCGGCGTCGACCGCCACCGTAAGGATTATCGATGATCTCACTGAGCCCCCGACCAATGCCATCGATGACGCGCCGACTTATGTCTGCCAGCACTACCACGACTTTCTGAACCGCCAACCGGATCCGGAAGGCCTGGCTTTCTGGACCAATCAAATTACCTCCTGCGGTGCTGATCAGGAGTGCATCGAGTTGAAGCGGATCAACGTATCGGCAGCGTTTTATCTCTCTATAGAATTTCAACAAACCGGATTCTTCGTGGAACGAATCTGGCTGGCTGCATTTGGCCACAGCGACGGTGTTTCCGTTTTGAATGGCACTTCATCGTCAGTTTCGGTCCCGGTGGTGCGCTTTAAACAATTGCTGGCAGACAATCGCAGGATCGCTCAGGGCATCATCGTGGGCGAACCCGGCTGGGAACAGAAAATTGAGTTGAACAAGGAGGCCTTTGTTCAGGACTTTGCCAACCGGCCCTTGCTGACCATCCTGTTCCCTCGTGAGTTGTCGCCGGCGGAATTCGTCGACAATCTTTTCTCGAACGGGGGAGTGCTCCCAACGGCCGCGGAAGGTGCCGCTGCAATTGACGAGTTTGGCGGAGCGCCGGTAACCGCGGATATCTCAGCTCGCGCACGCGTCCTGCGGAGAGTGGGTGAACACCAGAAAGTGAACGCCAGCGAATTCAACCGCGCCTTTGTTCTGATGCAATACCTTGGGTACTTGCGGCGCAATCCAAACGATCCTCAGGATCTCGACTACACAGGTTACGACTTTTGGTTGACGAAGCTTAACCAGTTCGACGGCAACTTCGTGAAGGCTGAAATGGTCAGGGCATTCCTGGTCTCGCGCGAGTATCGCCAGAGATTCGGAAATTGATGGTCTACCCAGAACAGAGGTGAAGCTGAATTACTTGAATTGACCTTTGGTCAGCCTCGGAGCAGACGGGAATGGCTCCACATTTGGCTCTTCCTATTACCCGGCGATCAGCGCTGACGGGCTCCGAGTGGAGTTCGCGAGTGACGGCGCGACCCTGGTCGCCGCGGATGCGAACGGCATCAATGCAAACGACGTTTGGTCGGCGATCTCAGTGCTGTAGTGGGCCAGAAGGTGACCTACTGGGGCGCAAAATGGGCGGAGGAGAATTCGTTCAGCAGCGGCTCGGCCCCGTCAAGTTTCAAGGGTTATGCGAACTCGACAGATGCCGATCAACCAAACTGCGGAGGCACGTGGACGAGCAATCCGGGCAACAGTTCCGGACCGCCTGTGGGCGTGCCGGAATACATCACAGTGCTGGTTGCGAGTTCGGTGACCACGTCTGGCTCGGTAATTAGGGGCAATATCACCAAAATGGTCATCGTGAAAACCGAACCGGGTTATGGCCCTGCTCCGGGCAAAGCCGGCACCGGAACGGTAATCTCCGTGGTCTGTCCGCACTCGGCAGCCATGAGCGACCGGCAAACATTCTGGGCGAAAGCAGGTTCGCTAGTCAGGTGGACTCTGTGGAGCCTGCGCGTCGCGAATAGCTGGGGAAGTGGAACCCTGGGGGTGAATTAGCGAACGGCCTGGAATTACAAGGGAACAACTTCAAACCGTCCCACCCTGTTTCGGGTTTCCTAACCTTGACCACCATCCCGATCCCACCTAAAATTCGCCGTTTAATATGCCAAAAGGCTGTCAAGTGCAGATGTTTTTCGGCATAATGTCTCAATATTCAAAACAGGGGTGCTATAAGAGGGAATGTTTGTAGGTGCTATCGGCCGCGGGGCGCAAAGAATAATCGACGCGATGGTGCGCTGGCTTGCCTACGGTCACATCAATCCAAACTTTCTCACCGTCATCGGCGTGTCTATCAACGTCGGTTCGGGGCTGCTCTTCGGTTTTGGATATTTTTTCTGGGCCGGGATCGTCCTGATCGTTGCCAATCTTTTTGACATGCTCGATGGGCAAGTAGCCCGGCTTTCGGGCCGCGTAACTCGTTTTGGCGGTTTTCTGGACTCATCTCTGGATCGGCTCTCCGACATGGTCGTATTTGTGGGACTAATGGTCTTTTACGCCCGGGATACGCAGTTTCACTCGACCCTTAACGTTTTCCTCGCCGGCGCAGGACTAATGGGGTCAGTTATGGTAAGCTACGCGAGCGCCCGGGCCGAGAGTTTGATCCCGAAATGTGATGTAGGGTTTCTGCGCCGCCCCGAGCGAGTAGTTCTTTTTATTATCGGCGCCCTAAGTACCCATCCGAATTCGACAAACTTCTTCGCCAATCGAATGCCGGCCGTCTTGTGGGTACTTGCGGTGGGTTCTTACTGGACCTTCGCTCATCGCATGTATCACACGTGGTATGAGTTGAACAAAAAACAGACTGAACAAACTGACGAAGAGACGCGCCCCGCTCTTTCCGCATCAAACCCCGGGCCGGAACGACGAACGGAACAGCCCCTGGTCCACAAAGCTGGTTAGACCCGGCCATGTGCAATTAATTTCTGCTTTCAGTGTTGAGGTTATAACGACGTGACAATCTGCCCTTGCTGCGGAGTAAAGTCCGAAGCCAATTTGAGTAACGGTTGCATAGCCTGCGGCGCGCGCGCTGTCGGCGAACCACTCCCCAGACCGGCAAACGAACTCCCTGCCTACGGTCGTTCACTCCTGCTCGCAGTAACGGGGACCCTGATGGTGCTGGCGCTGCTAAGCCAGACCTTCATCGCTTTAACGGAACGCTCGTCAAGAGGAGCAAAGTCGAGTTTGGCATTTCTTTACATGGTGCCGCTTGATTTCTGGTCCTGGGTGGAGGCGGCGGAAACGGCTGCGTGGCGGCTAAAGTGGGTAATGATTCCCGCGACGCTTTTTGTTCTTTATTTTGGCCGCAAACTTTACCGTTCGATCGTCCAGTCACCGTCGAGTTTTTGTGGCGCACGTTACGCGCGCGGCGGGATGATGGCCTCAGCCGCAGTTCCTCTCTTGATTCTGGTTCTGATTGGAGTCACCGTTCCGGAACGCCTGCGCCATCGTCAGGATGGAATACGGGCCGGCCAGTATGCGCAGGGATACCGAATCGATCGCGCGTTGACAGATTATCGCGAAGAGTTTGGAACATTTCCCAGCGAGCTTAGAGATTTGCGCCGGCTGCCCGACACCGATGGAACTTTGGGGGCCGCCCTGGAGAGCATTGACGTTTCGGCCTACAAGCCCAGTGCGGAAGTGGCCGTCCAACAGAAGCCACAGCCTCTGCGTGGCGCCGTTATTCGCAATGCCACGCTGACAATCACCGAAGATATACCGAACGAAGCATTGTCCTTTACGAATTATGTGCTCCCGCTTCCGGGCGCCGACAAACTTCTGGGTACCGAAGACGACTTGATCGTTAAGGATGGTGTGATCTCGCGAGCCTCTGATGCGCCACGTCGAGGCGCGGCAACGAGCGTCGCACAACCACGGCGACCGTAACCGGAGGCGCTGGTTTCTGCGTTTAGTAACACCCTGTATACTTCTGCAGGGTGTTCTTATTTTGCCCCCTGTTTCATGACAGCTCAGATTGACTATTCGCGACCATCCCTTCTCTCAGCCTGATGTTCAGCAAAATCCTAATTGCCAACCGGGGTGAAATCGCTGTTCGGATCATTCGGGCCTGCCGCGATCTGAGCATCTCACCCGTAGCTGTCTACTCCGAAGCAGATGCGATGGCCGTCCATGTTGGCCTGTGCGACGAAGCGGTTTGCATTGGCCCAGCAGCCTCAATTCAAAGTTATCTCAACATCGAGAAAATCATTGGCGCTGCGAGAAGCACCGGGGCTGAGGCTATCCATCCGGGTTATGGGTTTTTAGCCGAGAATGCTGACTTCGCTCAGGCAGTGGCGGATGCCGGGTTGACCTTAATCGGTCCGGCCCCGGAGGCGATGCGCGTCATGGGTTCCAAGACGAGCGCCCGCCGCGCCGCCATCGAAGCAGGAGTGCCGATTGTTCCAGGCACCGTCGAAGCCTTGCGTTCACTTGCCGAAGCCGAGCGCACCGCCAAGGAGTTTAGTTATCCCGTAATGTTAAAAGCTTCCGCCGGCGGCGGTGGGAAGGGCATGCGTCTGGTCACCTCGGCGGACGAGTTGAGGTCGGCATTTGAAAACGCGAAGTCAGAAGCGGCGGGGGCATTTGGCGATGATTCAGTTTATCTGGAAAAAGCCGTCGAACGTCCGCGTCACATTGAGATCCAAGTCTTTGCTGACAAGCGGGGCAACACCGTTCATCTAGGCGAGCGCGAATGTTCAATTCAGCGACGCCACCAGAAGGTAATTGAAGAGTGCCCATCGCCAATCAACGAAGCTGGACTTCGAGAACGCATGGGCGAGGCAGCGGTAAAGCTCGCGCGAGCGGTCGACTACGTGGGCGCCGGCACAGTTGAGTTTCTCGTCTCCGATGCAAGTCGCGAATTCTACTTTTTGGAGATGAACACGCGGCTCCAGGTTGAACACCCGGTTACTGAATTAGTAACTGGCATCGATCTCGTGCGTGAACAGATCACCGTGGCCGCCGGCGCCCCGCTCTCGTTTTCTCAGGAAGAGGTTCACTGGCACGGCCATGCCATCGAGTGCCGAGTTTACGCCGAAGATCCGGACAATAGTTTCTTCCCTTCTCCCGGCACCATTTCGCATCTGCAAGTTCCTTCAGGTCCCGGCATCCGTGACGACAGCGGCGTCGAAGCCCATTCTGAAGTTTCTATTCACTACGACCCCCTGATCTCAAAACTTTCTGCCTGGGGACGCACCCGAGCAGAAGCCATCGATCGTTTGCGACGAGCCCTGGATGAATACGAAGTTGGCGGCATTAAGACAACGCTTCCCTTCTTCCGTGCAATTGTGCGTGACCAGGAATTCGTATCGGGAAACCTTGATACCGGTTTCATTTCACGTTTCAACGATCGCCGGGAGCGGGTCAGCGCAAACAGCGGCGAGAATAACGACTCAGGCGAGCAACACGATCTCGCGATGATTGCTGCGGCTGTTCACTATTCACTGCGCCAGCGAGCCACCAGCTCTTCGCCGGAAAAAGAACTGCCGTCGCGTTGGAAGATGTCCGGGCGCGCCGCACTTCATGAGGCGAGAAACCGTGCCCACTCCCGAAGCAAAGGAGTGCGCGAATAGACCATGAAGCTCAAGGTGCAGTTACCCAATTCGGACCACGAGGTCTCTATCGCAATCAGTGGCGAAGGCACGCTGGTCTCCGCGGATGTCGATGGACGCCCGTATGAAGTTGATTTTTGCAAACTGGGCGATGGCCAATACCGGCTGATCGTGGGCGGACGCGTGAGCAAAGTAAGAGTTGAAAGTCGGCAAGGTTCATCCTCGACCGGACAGTTTGAGGTGACGTTAGGCGGCCACTCGTTTGAGGTTGTCGTGATCGATCCGAAGCGTCTTCGAACTGGAGACAGCGCATCCACCCACAGCGCCGGCGCCGCTCAAATTATTTCGCCGATGCCGGGAAAGGTTGTGCGAGTTCTGGTCGAGTCTGGCGCTAAGGTTGAGGCCGGTCAGGGCATAGTTGTAGTTGAAGCGATGAAAATGCAAAACGAACTGAAGTCGCCAAAAGCCGGCACCGTTGCGTCGATCAACGCTGAAGTCGGCGCCACGGTAAGCGCCGGAGACGTGCTGGCGATGATTGATTAAGGATTAAGGCGCAAGGATGAAATCAAGATCAAGGAATGACGGCGAAACGATGAGGGTTGGCCTCAGTTACACAAAGGACGAGGTCCCTCATCTTTCACCTTCTCTCCTTCCTCACTCATCCGTGAGAATTCTTCTCTGGGACATTGACGGCACGCTCATGCGCACGAAGCGGGCGGGCGGATTCAAGGATTACACCATTCCCATGCTGGAAGAAGTTTTCGGGACCGCCGGACAACTGCCGCAAATGAAAGTGTCCGGCATGACCGACCTCCAGATTGTCGGCGAGGCTCTGAAGCACGAAGGCTTCACCCACGCAGACATCCGCGAGCGCGTCGCAGCGCTGCGTGAGAGTTACATGAAAGCAATGCACAAGTTTGCCGGCAACGGCGAGGAAGTTTTTGAGCTGCTGCCGGGCGTGCGAGAAGTGCTCGAGGCAGTAACCGCTCATCCGCGTTACCACTCTGCTTTGGTTACCGGCAACATCGAGCCGGCGGCACACTTGAAGATGAGCGCCGTAGGCCTTGCCGAATTCTTCAACTTGCCCGGCGCCTTCGGCGATGAATCGCACGACCGTCGCGACCTGCCCACGCTGGCAGCCGACCGGATCCGCAATCACCTGCAAATGGATTTGGCGCCCGAACAGTTTATCGTTATCGGCGACACGACCAATGACATAGATTGCGGCAAACACTTCGGCGCGCGCACTTTAGTCGTCGGCACCGGTCGCTTCTATTCGCGCGACGAACTCCTCGCCTATAATCCCGATGCCTTGCTGGCTGATTTCACCAACCTGGAAGAGGTGATGGAAACGCTGGGAAGGCTGTAACCGAGAAGACTTGCGTATTGGTCTTTGGTTTTAGTTTTGATGGGTTTAGTTTCCAGTTACGAGTTAGTTTCGTAAACTCGAAACTTTGAACTCGCAACTCGAAACTTATCTATCGCGTTTGGGAAAAAGAAATTTTAGAAACAGCGACGCGCGCCGGCCAAAGGCCTGATCATCGTGCTTCGCGTCCTTAGCCTCAAAGAAATTGAGGTCCGAATCCTGCGCCCAGCCCTTAGTTTTCAGCGCGTCACGAAAAAGACGGGTTTGCTTCACGGCTTCGCCTTCGGCAGTTCCCACATCCAACCAGATGCGCAGACCAGATTTTGCTGAGAGAGATTTGACCTTGCGGAAAATCATTCCTTTGTCCCACCATACCGATGGTGACATTATCGCCAACAGCCCAAAGGTCCCGGGATACTTGAAACCAAGATAAGCCGTGACCAAACCTCCCAGCGACGCTCCACCTAATGCTGTGTTTTCGGGACCAGTCAACGTACGGTACTCAGCGTCGATGAAGGGCTTCAATTCCTCAACCAGCATGCGGCCGTAGTTATTTGCATTCCCACTCCTTGCGTATGCAGCGTCGTGAGTTGGAGTGTATTCGTTGAAACGATCTCCGCTCGTTCCGCCGTTATCAACGAAGACGATTAACAAGTCGTCCAATTGGTTGTTGGCTATTAGCGCCGCCGCAGTCTCGTCGAGCCGCCAGTGTACGAACGCCGCCATGCCATCGTGCATATAAAGCACCGGATAACGTCTCTTGGTCTCACTCTTGTACCTGGGAGGCAGCCAAACAACTACTTCGCGATCCTTCGGGAGGAACTTTGAATGGAACTTCGGATAATGTCGATGATCTTCAGTGACAGCACGACCTTGCGCAGACGCCTTTTCGACGCCCGCGCAAGCGATGAGAACTAATATTGCAATTGTCTTGAGAGGACGATGAGCCATATGAATTCTCTGTGCGTCTTCAGTGGTCTCTGTGCCTCCGTGGTGACCAACCGTTTAGCCAGATTTACCACAGAGGCCCAGAGAACACTGAGGATGCAAAGAGGACTTAGGACTACTTCTCTTTGTACAGCGCGGGGAGCTGTTTCTTCAGATTCTCAACCTTCGGCAAATCATTGATCACGATGTAAGGCTGATCGGGATGATTGACGAGATAATCCTGGTGATAAGCTTCAGCGTCATGAAAGGCATCGAGCGCGACCACCTGAGTTACGATCTTTTGTCCGAACACCTTCGCCTTATCCAACTGCGCAATGTAAGCATTTGCGATGCGCTTTTGATCTTCGTTAGCGTAGAAGATCGCCGAGCGATACTGTGGCCCGGTGTCTGGCCCCTGGCGATTTAATTCGGTGGGATTGTGGGCCACCGAAAAGAAAACTTTCAGCAGTTGCCCGTAGGTAACCTGCGAGGGGTCGTAAGTCACGTGAACAGCTTCCGCATGACCAGTCCGGCCCATACTGACTTTGTCGTAATTCGCAGTTGATGCCGTGCCGCCAGAGTATCCCGACTTCGCGTTTGAAACTCCCTTAACGTGCTCAAAAACGGCTTCGACACCCCAGAAGCACCCTCCTGCCAACACGGCCGTTTGCTCGCTTTTTTCAATGGCGAGCGGCATATCGATGGCCGGATCCGGAATGGCTGTGGCCGAAGCACCGGCAATTTGACAGGACATAGAGAAACCAATCAGAACTATGGCTGAACATAGGAATAGCGTTGTATACATCTTGTTATTCTCCTTGCTTGAATATACGCCATCATAGGCTAATTGGATTGCATGGGAAACTCGGGCTGGTGCATCGGCCCGGGCTCTGGGCGCTCTATAGATGAGAAGCCGATCGGCAATTGCTACTACGCTTCGAACTCGTCGTGGGTTAACATCGCTTGTCGCAAGATGCTCCTGAGTGTTCCGATTGCTATCTCTCGATGCTCAGGGACGATGGCAGTAATAACGCCTTGAGGTGTGAACTTCACGAACTTTCGATGACTTCCCCTGCCAGGCCGTTCTTCAAAGCCGGCTGCTTCGAGTTTGCGTCTGACTAGGCGGTAAGGATGGTCTAAGCGACGCCACGCTCAACCTCTGCTTCAATAGCGACCACTTCGGGTAAGGTCGTGGCAACCGGAAGCTCAAAATGCACTTCAATAGCCTCTGAGAGGTTATCCAGCGCCTCATCTTTGGTTCGGCCCTGGCTGGCGATCTCGAACTCTCGGCACTGCGCAACGTACCAATCCCCCTCTTGCCATACTGCCGCTGTGAATCCCTCTTTCATCGTCTGTTACCTTTCCCGCCCATCCAGTGAAGTGAAGGCCGTCAGTTTCCGGTCTGCTTGGTAATCTGCAAGGAGCGCGGTTGCGCCTGGGCCAGTTGCTTCTCGTCTGGCGTTTCGTTGGCTTCAGGCTGCGACAGATCTTCCCGTATCAACCGGGTTGAGGCCTCTATCACGGCAAGGCGTTCCGCGGTAGTGAGTTGTTTGAACTGATCAATGATCTCGCTATTGGTCATCCGTGGACTTCCCGAACTGGTACTTCGTGCCGACAATTTAGCACAAAGGTATGGCGAACGTTAGATCCGGTGAAAACCTTTAAGAATGTCGCGCGTCGCGAGACGGAGAATTACCGGACGGCCGTGCGGACAAGTGGTTGGTGACGACGTTTGCAACAGGCGATCAATCAGCCAGCGCATCTTCTCGTGCGTTAGCGGCATGTTCACTTTGATAGCCGCGTGACATGCAAGCGAAGCGGCAATGTCATCGCGCAAGGTTTCGCGCGCGCTTCCCTTCTTCTCCGCATCAACCGTATCCAGGATCTCGGCGAGCATGTTGCGCGCTTCACTCGCGGGCAGGTCTGCCGGAGTCGCTTTTATTGCCACTGTGCGGCCCGACAAACGCATTAGTTCAAAGCCGTAGTTTTCCAGTTCCTTCGCAACTGAATCAAACACAGACGCCTGCGCCGGAGTCAGATCAAAGGTTTCGGGAATCAACAGGTGTTGCGATTCGGCGATTCGCGTGGACTCGAGCGCACGATACTTATCGAAAAGGATGCGTTCGTGGGCCACATGCTGGTCTATTAGCAACAGGCCTTCATTGTCAGTGGCGATAATAAAGCTTTCGTCCAGTTGGCCCAGGGGGCGGATGTCCGCCGAAAGAGATTCGACGGGAACTTCGCGAGCATACTTTTCGGCCGAGTTGAGCGGCGGCAAGTGAACCGCATCAGCTGAAGATCGTGGCAGTGGCATGATCGGTGAGCTGAAGTCTGGGAAACTGGTTTCTGATTGTTCGCGCTGCGCGCTAATTGCGGGCGAGACGCCCGCGGTCCCGGGAAGAGATGGAGTTTGACCACCAGGCGGACTTTGGCTGTCTGCTGCACGGCCCACTAACGCCGGCGGTTCTGACTCTGGCGATTGTGGCGCGTTGTTAGTTTCGACGCCAATTGATTGCGCACTGAATTCGATGCGAGGCTGGGTGGCGTTAACCGGCGCTTCAGCTGTCGCCGACATTGTGTTGGCCATGTCGGGGGATTCGCCAGGCGATTCAAATTGATCAACCGCGGGCGGTTGCCGCTCGGGGGCTTCGCGTCGGACATATCCCGCGCTTGCCAATGCCGCGCGCACTGATTCACGCACCGCATCGGCGACCGCAGCCGAGCGACGGAAGCGAACTTCCGTCTTGGCTGGATGCACATTGACATCCACTTCCTCCAACGGCGTCTTGATGAAAAGGAGCGCCGCCGGATAAACGCCGTGCGGCAAGACCGCGCGGTACCCTTCTGATAACGCACGTGCAATCAGCCGGTCTCGCACAAATCTGCCGTTGACAAACAAATACTGCGCGTCGCGAGACGTTCGTCGATCGCGCGGCGCGGAAACGAAACCACTGACTAGCGCTACGTTCAAATGTCCGCCGCCAACTTCAAGCAGGTTATCAAGAAATTCCGCGCCGAAAATTTGATAAGCACGTTCGCGCAAGTCGTTCGCAGATGTCACGCGCAGCACCTCTCGACCATTGTTGGTTAGGGTGAAAGCGATTTCCGGATGGGCCAGCGCGTAGTGGGTTACGAGATTGGTGAGATGAAAACTTTCCGTTGCCTCGGAACGCAGAAACTTACGCCGGGCGGGGACGTTGAAAAAAAGATCGCGAATAGTGAGGGTAGTGCCGCGCGGATGCGCAGCGTCTTTAACGTCGCGCATCTTGCCGCCCTCGATCACCAGACGAGTTGCTGCGCCGCCCTCGGTATTGGTCGTAAGTTCGACCCGGGCAACTGAGGCGATTGAGGCGAGGGCTTCGCCGCGAAAGCCGAGCGTGCTGATCAAATTGAGATCTTCGGACTTGGAGATCTTAGAGGTTGCGTGGCGTTCGAAGGCCATCACCGCATCGTCTCTGACCATTCCCTCGCCATCGTCCGAAACTTTCAACAGACGGCGCCCACCGGCTTCAACCTCAATGGTGATTCGTTTCGCCCCCGCATCGACCGCGTTTTCCACCAGTTCCTTGGCAACGGAAGCCGGCCGCTCCACTACCTCACCGGCAGCAATCTGGTTAGCAACGTGGTCAGGCAGCAGTCGGATTCTGGACATTGGAAACAGGTACTGGGTTTAGATGTTAGATTTTGGTGAGTCAGCAACTAAACGCATCAACCAGTTAAGCAGGGGCCCCTCTTCGTCGAGCTGACGCTGTAGTTCGGCATGCCGGTCAGGCTTGAGGATTCTGACTCGCATCGACTTTTGCCACCCGATCGGATCTCCGTGGTTTCGAATTGCGAATTCTGCTGGCGCGGTTCTTTCTAACATCTACCATCTGATGTCTATCATCTTCCGCTTACAGGTAAACTATCTGGTGCTCGTTAGAGCCGATATTGATCGCATTGTAGATCCATTCGATTACATAACGGCCGTGACGAGCCAACAGTGAAGTGATGTTGATGTGGCGCTCCTGGAGGTTCTTGTTCGGATACAGTTGTTCAAACGCGCGCTGCAACTGCCGATGGGCAGCTTCATCTCGGGCCATCTGTGCGCGATGAAAACGGGTGCGCAGTCCCTCAAGTTGATAATTGATCTTCCGGCGCCCTGTCTCCAGCGCATCGGCCAGCGTGGGATCAACGCTGCGTAGTTTTTCGCGCAGTTCATCCAGCTGACTGTTCACCGCCTGTTCCGTGCCCCTAAACGACTTTGCAGTATCGGCGCCCAGATGTTCTTCGACCACGCGCTTCAGCACGCTCTCCGGACCGGCAAAAAGATCTTCGACCGAAAGGCCATAGCGCTCCAATACCCGGCCGGTATGCGATTCAATCATTGTTAGGCTCGAACGCGGAAGAATGGGCGTCACCGGACGCTCAAGCAGGCGGTAGACTTCGGCAGTTTGCGCGAAGTAAGCAACTTCGGCCGCGCCGCCGTAGTAAGCAATCGTCGGCAGGAGAAAATCCTGGACCACCGCGCGCAAGGTCACGTTTGGACTAAATCTGTCGGGGTTGGCCTGGGCCATTTCGGAGAGTTCCTGGGCCGTATACGACTGGGCATCTTGCTTGGTCGCATACTTTCCTTCGGCCGTTCGGGTGACCGCATGTCGGGCTCCCGCTTCGTCGTGGAGAAACAACGGAAAAGAATTTGCGGAAGCTGTTACCTGAGCATGATAGCCAGTCTCTACCAGCTTGCGGCTACGGACTTCGATTGCGTTTGCAATCTCATGCGCGCGCAACGCTGCTTGCGCATAGAGCGGGGCGGCCAGCGCCTTGAGCCGAGGATCCAGGGGATCGAGCAACACCAGACCATGACTGCCCAATAACGAAGTCATCATCCGAGCAAACGCTTCGCCGTATCCGCGCCCGGGTCGCCACGCGTCACGCAACAACGCTTCGAGGTCCGGAGTGAATTCAGAAGTGGGAAGCAACTCAAGCAGCTGGTCAAGGACGGCGGTGATTGAATCATCGATAACTACGCGGCCCACCGGCTGACCTTCCTCATGTACCTGAGAACCCACTTCAACACCGGCGAGCCGGCAGTCGCGACCGATGAACTCAGCTTTCGCGACCTCCGCGAAGTCGTGATCTTCGGTGGCAATCCAGAAAACCGGCACCGCCTTAGTCTTGCGTTGGGTCAGGCAGCCGGCCAGCTTGACCGCTGACAGGGCTTTGTAAATCGTGTAGAGAGGTCCTGAAAACAATCCGGCTTGCTGACCTGAAACTACGGCCACTGAATCCGGTTCGCGCAGAAGTTGAATGTTCCTGAAGGTCTCTTCCCCGGCGCCCCATGTGGCGTTCAAATCCAGAAGTGTGTCGCATAGTGCGTTTCTGTCGGTGGGATACGCAGACAAAACTTCCGGAGCTCGTGACTGCAATTCATGATGGAAACGAACGGCCGAAGGATAAAACTCGCGCAAAGCAGTGGGGTCGCGCAGATAGTCCAGAAAGAGCCGTGTCTGGTGCGGAATCCGATCGAATGAAAGCGATTCCACCCGCAGGCCAGACTCTTCAGGTGTGCTGTAACATGCAGGTTCCGCGGTGCTCAAGGTGTAGGTACTCCCGAGGTAAACATCTCAAACGCAATTCTACGCGCTATGTTCGTCTTGTCCAGTTGCAACACGCTGGCGATAGACTAGTGAGACGCCTCTACTCCAATTGCCGCAACTTCCAGTGCGGAGTCTGAGACTTCCAAGCACCGTCTAATTTCACCCAGGGCCGTTTCATCCGGGGCTGGTAGTGGATCTCTCGGCGAGCCGCCGACATAGCCTCGCATCTCCAGAGCTGCCTTCAAGCCGCCAATTCCAAACTTGGTGGTTACGGCAGTCGCAAGCGGCGAAAGTGCGAGTTGTAGTCGCTTAGCCAATTCAGGTTGTCCTGAGCTCACTGCCTCATAAATTGCGAGGCAAAGGCCGGGGGCCACGCAACCCACCGCCAGAATTCCACCTCGTGCTCCTGCCTGCAGCCCTTCGCTGAACACTGTTCCATTTCCGGTAAACACCGCGAAGTCTTCGTTAACGGATTGCAGGTGGATTGCGATCCATCGATGTCAGCCGAACTATCCTTGATGCCGATGATGTTTTCATGCGTACTCAGGCGCGCAGCGGTTTCCGGTTCGATTTTCACGCCCGTCAGTGCCGGCATGCTGTAGAGAATGACCGGCACGGGCGACGCATCGGCAACCGAGCGGTAGTGATCAAGAAGTGATTGCTGATTAATTGCGGCCCGATAGAAATGAGGAGTGATCACTAAAACTGCATCAGCCGCGTGAGCGATGCGCTGGATTTCCTTGGTTGTGCTGAAGGTGCTCTGTTGCCCCGCCCCCACGATGAACGACAAGCGGCCAGGTTGATCAGGGATTTCAGAGCGAAGTGTTTCGATTATCCGAAGGCTCTCGCCTTCGTCCAGATTCACGCGCTCGCCGGTGGAGCCGAGGATTACGTATCCGTGGATACCGGAGTTGTTCCACTTTTGAATATTGGAACGCAGCCCCACTTCGTCGACTTCGCCGCTCGCAGTGAATGGTGTGGTCAGCGGCAATAAAACGCCGCGCAGTTCACCGGGAGAAAGCGCGGCGTCTGAAGTCGATTGACTCGGACTGTTTGGATTGAGGGTCAAGAACGCATTATAGGGTGGCGTTTCGACGCGTGGCAATTTCGCCAAATTGCGGTGCGACTAGGTCAGGGCCTTAAAAAATTTCCGGAAGTACTTTGTCCTTTCGGGCACTGCATGCGGCGGGTTACCATTCACCCGAGTAGAGACGGCCAGGACTGTGGCGTCGCTTGAACCCTGATCGCAAACCGCCCAGATCTTGTTTGAGTTAAAAAAAAACCCGGCCGAAGCCAACGGGTAGGTGGTGGCAACCAGATCGGGATTGGCAACGCAGTCTTCGCCGATAAAATTGGTGAAGCTGGTGTAATTGTTTCTGCCGGTTAATTGAATGTAACCGCGTCCGCGGAATCTAAAACCGTCACCAGACGCTTCGTCACCATTGCCCATTCGGTTGGCGTAAACACGATTGGCGATCTTGGCGGGATTATTTGCGTAGAGATTCATGTCCACGTTCTTGAAATACTTCGGAAAGATTTGCGACAGGCGCGCGGCCCGATAGTTCAGGTTTTCGACGGTCGCAGTAAATTCCACCGACTCAAGCGCGCATTGCGCCAGAAAATGGGCCAGTCGCAGGTTGCTGGTGATTCCGAACTTTTGCGCGGTCTCCGGAATTTGTGCAATCACCGCTGCGGGAAGCAGACCAATTAATGCAGCGAGGTTTAGATTTGGGGCGTCGCCGGCGATGTTCCGGCTGCGAGCCCGCTCGGTTGAGCCTGCCCCGTTGCAGTTGAGCCAGCGCTCGGTTGTTCGGCGCCACCGGCTGATTGCAGGGCCGCCATCGTTGTCGGTCCGGCCTTGCCGTCCGCTGTTAACCCCTTACTTTTCTGAAAGGCAATCACCGCCATTTCAGTGCCTGGTCCAAAAGTACCGTCCACTCCGTCGGGATCAAAACCGAGTTGTTTGAGTTTGGTCTGTAGGGCCTTTACTTCCGGTCCTGACGACCCTTGCTTTAGTACTGCCATGATGTTTCCTCCAGAGTGCCGATGGGTCCCATAAGTTAGACTGTCGGTTTGGCTTGAGCCGCGATGTTCGAGCTATATTCTCGCGGGTGGCGTTGCAAGACCCGGAGTTCCAGCCCCCGGAGTAGCCAATGGAATCTCGGGTAAGGGATCGCTTGGGACCGCAGGTTCTTGCTTCTCCGGTATCTTAAATCCTATGTAGGTTAAGCCGCTAATGCCCAGGAGCGCCAGCAAAGTAGGGCTGAAGGCCGGCATTGCCAATCGGTTATAGACACCGTGGACGAATATGAACCCAAGCACGATGGTCCAAACGAACATTTGAAAACGATGAAAGCTGTAGCCATGAAGAATGGTGAGGAGATCATCGATGAATCCTTGTGAAACTGTGGATATGTCTCTGATTTCCTTTTTCACACTTCGAAGGTTAGCTGTCACTTGCCTCAGCTCTTCTCGTTCCGCCTTAGTAATGACGCGTCGCTGAACGTTGGCAGACAACTCCTTGACCCGATTCGCAAGCGTATCCTTCTCATCCCTAAGCGCTGGGTAGGTGGCTGCCGCACTAAGTAAGGTTTCGTGCGACTGCTCCTCCTTGTGAGCACTGACGATCACAGCTCCCAAAGCAGTCGGCAGCACTGATTCCCATCAGTGCCAAAGCCTCCTCCGTTACAGTGTTGAATTGCCAGGTAATGACGAAGATAAAACAAAAGGAGGTGATGACCAGAAAAAACCAAAATGCCATCTGGCAACGGCCCAGACTATAGGCCAGCTGGTCAGTTTGCTGACCTCGTCGATTCTCGCCAATGGGCACTCCGTCATCCCGCAGCAGGTTCGTTTTTCGAGCCAGTACGACAACAGCAATCAGCAGCGCTATCAGACCGCTGAGCGCGAACCAGAAATACCACTCGCGAACCCTTATAAATGAGAACTGTGTTACCTCTGATGGTATGGCATGCCCGTTATCGAGGCCCACGCTAACCTTAACGGGCAAAATAAACAGCGTCCCGCCTCGCGCGCTGGGACTGAATATTGGAGGAGCACCCAATAGATCGGCCCAAGCCTCATCGGATTCAGGAGATCGCTGAATGTGAAATCGCAACGTTTCTTCTTCAGCGATAGGGGCACCTGATTCAGGCGTTAGTGCCTTTATCTCCCTACCGTCGAGAAAGAGAACGATTTCATGTTTGGTGCAATTTGGTTTTTGATCGCCGGATTCCGTCTTACACTTCGCTTCATCCAGGAGCTTTTTAAGATTGCGCACTTTGACAACAATGATGTCATTCATGCCGGCTTGAAACGCAGGATCATTTGCTCCGCCTGACGACCCTTCTGCAACGGGAGTTCGGCCAAACTTGTAGACTCCGCGTGCAGGAACAAAAGGAGCCAACTTGGCTTTGTCAGCTGCGGCCATATCTACCGCTGCTTTGTCTGCTGTGGCCTGGTCAGCAGCTGCTTTATCTGCGGCGGCTTTGTCGGCAACAACTTCTACTGCTGCTTTATCGGGTGAGTTGTTAACGGGTTGATTAGTCTGTCCCGGAGCCAACGATGCCGTTAGCGCGCAGATGAAGAGGGCGGGTAGAACCGCAAGCACAGGACTGCGTTTAGTCTTAAACATCGGATACCTCTTTCTTACATCTTTATTATTGACGAGTGGCAGCGAGATGGAGACGCCCCATCTCGCGGTTCCGCTCAGGTTTATCGAGTGAAGCGGCAGCTATTGACTGGGCGGAGTTAGATCTTTTCTATCAGAAAATGCCCACTTGAAGGATGAGAGAACGAAGCCATTGTTTTTCCCGTCGGCGCGCCCTGTCTCACCACCGAGCGCGAGGGTAAACCAGGTATCGCCCGCTATTCTTCGTTCGAATCCCAAAGACAAGCGGGCTGAGTTATCAACGGCCTTGCCGGCGGGGCGCGTACGAAGAAACGTATATTCGAAAGAGCCATTAAAGGTCGGGCTACCGTGGCGGAATCGGCTACCAAAAAATGACGAGTTCTGACTCAAGAACGCGCCTGGCGTGGCCGGATCAGGTACTTGCTCGCGGTTGCGATAACGGCCATGCAGAATGAGCTGAGACCGATCCTTCAGTCCGCCAATGCCCTCAAAGCCGTAGGCAAGCGACGTCCAAAAACCGCCCCCATTCCAAACGAAGTTTTTCGTCTGACCAGTAGTACTAATCCAGCTCGGTGCGGCAGCAATCGTCCAACTGGAGCGATTCCAGTTTCGCTTACGCGACTCATCACGACACTTGCTTGAAACCGCGTTATTGAACTCGATGGTCTCCAACTTCTCCTTCTCATACCGCGCCTGGTCCTTGGCATAGTTCTGGCTGGCCACGGCAAAATTCTTTACGGCTGCGTTGTACCGCTTCTGCTGTTCGGCAAAGATAGCCGAATCCTGAGAGCTTGGTGGGTCCTCAAGTAGTTCTGGTTCAAGTTGAAGGGGGGGATTAGGCAGTTTCATTGTGCTAAGACAAGTCATCAACTGGTCATCTGTCCGGGGGTCGCCCCGATCCCACAGAGTTATGTTTAAGCCCAGGGCCAGACGCATAGACTTGTCGTCGTCGCTGGCGCCCTTCGTTGTAGCAAACGAAAGCTGAGTGCGTGAAAGCAAACGAGTGATGTACTGGGTTTGATATTCACGGAGCGTGGACTGGCTTCCCGTGAGCATGAGATATGGGACGAAATCCAGCGCCAGCCCGGATTGGAAATTTCCGTTTGTATCAACTCCGTTAAGTAGCGACGTGGCGAACTGTCGGGGGCTGGTCGGACGTGTCACCGTTTGCGGCGTAAGTCCCAGCGCAGTAAATGCGGGCGATTCGGGCACTGACATATCAACCGCCGCAACTGCGGTAGAGCCCTCTTGGTCTTTGTTAACCGGGTTGTTGACAGTTGCGGGCGATGGAGCTGGCGCTGGTGAGCGGGGAACAACCGCGGGCGGATCCACCCCGAGATTGGCAGGAGCAGCAACGTTTGAGCCTCGAGCATTCGCATCGGTTACTGAGTCGGACGGTGGTGACTCGACACGACGAGCGACCGCCGTCAAGGCTGCTCCAGCTGGAAGAAAGAAAACTTGAAGTACTCTTCCACTGTTCCGCCAAACAGCACGTGGTGAAGTGCCTGCCTGAAAAGCGATCGCGTAGACCAACCGGTTGTCGCGAACCTTCACCTCCAGGTTGAGATCCTCGAGCGCGCCGGTTTTCGCTGGGGACGGATTATTTGAAATTGGCACATCTATGAAGTAGCGGTTATCGCCGGCCTCACCATTTTGCGTTGCACAGTCCTCGCAAGGCGCAGGAAAGGTGAAAGTAACGGAGGGCATCTCGCGGTTACCCTGGGGCGGACGCCCTTGTGCAATAGTCAGGGCTGGAAGACAAAGCGAATAGGCGAGCAGCAAACAAACGAAGATTGTTAGTTTCATGATTCTTACTCCAGAATGAATCTGACAGTGTCTTGATCCATCACCGTGTTGGTTATGGGTGCGGGTCCGGATTCTGGTTTGATAAACCGGCCAACCTCCCGGCCGTCTTGACTAACGATTGCAATCATGAGGTAGGTCTGACCGGGACGGTCGTCTAGCACTGAAACGGCGGCCTGCCAAAAAAGAACTCGTTGGTGGAGATCTGCAAGAGTAGCACCGACGGTAAAAGTGTCGGATTTCATATCGCTGTTGATTTCGTTTGTTGCGATTGGCTGGGGATTGGCGCCGTCGCGGTCGTAGAGAAAGATGTCGTATTTCGCGAAAAGCTGATGTCCAAACTCCAGCGTAACGGTTGGGAGGCCGCCCGTTGATTTCAGCGTAATTCGTTTGTGTGCCATTAGAATCCTCCTGTTTTGGACTGCTTGAGTGAAGTGATCTGCAATGAAGCCGAGTACTGAATGTAAAAACGTGAGAAGGGTCGTAAACCAAGCTAAGTGGAAACGGCCCAAGGAAACCTAGTATTCAACCTAACTGATGCAAGCATTCTAAACTTTGAGTGGCATCTTCTAAATGTAATGTTCTGAGGTCAAAAAACATTTCATTGATCTATAAACAAATCCACTCGGATGTTGCCAATCCAATCAAACTAGCCCTTAGCTCTTAGAGCGTCGCATAGACGAGGCACATGACCGTAACCATCAAGCCATGGCTCCGGTTCTGGCCCGCGATGACCCAAATTTCCACTCCACTTGACCAAGCCCACTAAGCGCCGTGATCATGACGAAGCGCACTGATGAGTCTGGAGTTAACTTCGATGACCAGCTATCGTTTCACTCAGCTCGACGTGTTCACCACCGAACCCTTCGCGGGGAATTCGCTCGCGGTGTTTCCCGAGGCCGAAGGACTGACCGACGACCAGATGATGAAGATTGCTCGCGAGATGAATCTGTCGGAGACCGTTTATGTTGAAGCCGTGAAACAACTGAAAATAAGCAATCAGCAAACAGCAGATCAGCAGTTAGCCGAAGCGGCGGCGGACGACGGGCCAAGCTGATGTCCTGCGGCGGCTGCGCATCTTCACGCCCGCGCGCGAGATCCCTTTCGCCGGTCACCCGATTGTCGGCACGTGGAATCTACTCGCGCGCGAAGGAGTAGTGCCAAGACCGGAAAGTGGCAACGGTTGGGTGCGTATTTACCATGAGGTCGGAATCGGAGTTTTGCCGGTTGATATTGAGTTTGCAGGGGGCCAACCCGTTCAAGTGGTGATGACCCAGGGCAAACCCGAAATGGGAACAGAAGTGGACGACCGTGGCGAACAGGAAAATCTTATGAGAGCGCTCGGGCTCCCGATTGAAGCTCTCGATGAGACCCTGCCGATTCAAAACATTTCCACCGGACTATCCTTCCTCGCCGTGCCGATTCGCTCCCTGGCAGACCTGCGCCGTTGTCGAGTTAACTCCTCATTGCTGACCGAAATTTATCAACGCGCCGGCGCCACCGGTTGCTCGGCGTTCAGCCGGGAAACAATTGAGTTGGGAGCGGCGCGCGCCCACACGCGCATGTTCGCTCCGGGCGACAATATTCCGGAAGATCCGGCAACAGGCAGCGCGGCCGGTGCGCTGGGCGCTTACCTCGTCCATCACGGCGCCCAGAATGTGGATCCGGTTGATGGAAAGTTTAGTTTTGTAATCGAGCAGGGCGACTTCATTCATCGCCCCAGCCGGATCAACATCGACATCAAAGGTGCGCCTGGAGCCGTTAGCGAAGTGCGCGTTGGTGGGCCGTCCGTCGTTGTCGCGCGCGGCGAAGTTTTCGTTTAAGAAAACCAACATCCAAGGTCCAAAAGTCCAACATGTCTTTCTAAGACTCGGAAAACCCTGCGATAAAGCAGCAAAAAGTCGGATTTTTGACCTTGAACTTTGGACCTTGGAAACCTTGGACTTTGGACTTCTTAACTCCTGACTTCTGATTTTTAAAATGGCTGAACTCTTCGATCTGATCATCATCGGCGCCGGACCCGCCGGGCTTTCCGCCGCACACGCGGCCGCCGCCGAAGGTCTTTCTTATCTCGTGATTGAGAAAGGCACCATCGCCGATACCATTCGTCGTTATCCCGTCGGTCGCACTCTCTTCTCAACTCCCAACGAGCTGGAGATGACTGAAGGCGCCTTGAAACCCTGCCGCGACAAACCTACGCGCGAAGAATTGCTTTCACACTATGTCCACTTTGTTCTCAATCATAATCTGCGGATCAACGCCGGCGAAACGGTGATTGGCGTTGACAACCTTGGCGAGAGCGGTTTCACGGTTACCACTGACAAGAACAGCTACCAGGCCGCGCGAATATTATTTGCTATTGGCGCCATGGCCCATCCGCGGCGGTTAAGTATTCCAGGCGAAGACTTACTTAAGACGCATCACCTGTTCGTCGAACCTTATGCCTACGTTCGCCGCGACGCGTTAGTCGTGGGCGGCGGCAACAGCGCCGCCGAAGCCGCATTGTTTTTGGCCGAAGAAGGCGCTCGCACCACCCTCGCCATCTGGCGCGCTGATTGGGAGAACACCGATCCGAAAGCGGGCGCTATGAAACACTGGGTGCGCAAGCCGCTCGAAGAGCAAATCGCCGCCGGACACCTGCGCGTTATCCTCTACAAGGACATAGTTGAAATTAGCGAAACAGACGTGACTATCACGAGGGAAACCGGCGACCAGCTAACCATTGCCAACGATGTGGTGTTTGTTTTGATTGGCAGCGATGCCGATCTGACGTTGCTAAAGAAACTCGGCGTAAAGACCGAGCCAGGAAAGTTAACTGAAGTTCCGGCTTACGATCCGGTCACTTTTGAGACGAGCGTGCCAGGAGTTTACGTCGCTGGGCATTTTACTCACGCGCGTCACATTAAAGCAGCCATCGACATTCCCCGCCGCATCGTTCCCCTGATGGCGCAAAGCCTCCGCGCCGGCGCGGCGAAGTGATTAAGACTGCGGGTTTGCTTTGCTTCCTTTGCAGTTAGCGTTAAAGCCAAAAGAAGCTTGCAAAGAAAGAGTCTAGATTTCCAATCTGACCTAGTTAAGCTACCTGGGATTAATTCACCCGCACTTTACAATTGTCTTACGCTCACAATCATCTTGACACTCGCCGAGTCGGGCAATATCGTGCTGCGCAAAATACGCAGGGGGTGTTGTAGGCGCAGGTCTTTAACTTCGAGTTACGAAAAGATACTGAGGAGAAGGGCGATGGACGATAAGAACCCGACAACAGGTAGTGACTCGAAGCCAACAGAACGCAGACCTGCGTCGGTCGCATTAACGGAGGAAACGCCAGCGGGCGAATCAACGGAATCAACCGCTCGCCCTCGGGCTTCCTTCAGGAGCGAGCTTGCCCTCGCCACCATCCAGCATGCAAACCGCTCGCTCGTGATCCTCTTGATAGCCTTTATGGTGGCAATCGGCACTTACTGTGGACGTAAACAGCTGTCGAATTTGCTAGCCAACGCTAAATCGATTAAGGCCGGAGGGTTTGAAATCGAACTGCAAGAGGCTGCTGTCAATCGTGGCGTCGCGCCTGAATTCGCCAGGCTGGCCGGGCTCAACGATCAGCAACTCCAACTCTTTCTGATCGCGGGCAAAAAGCGCGGCAGCAACGCTGCGGGTACGGACGACATTTCCTATACCGGCGAGGAGGTCACTAAGGAAAACCTCTACAAGCTTCAGGAGATTGGATTGCTCACGGGCATCGAAGAATTCGGAGACAAGCGTTACCGCTGGCAGGTGACCGACAAGGGAGTCCAACTTCATGAACTCCTCAGGGGCCAGATCGTTATTTCCGTGAGGGAAGCCGCTAAAGATTCTGCTGGCAAATAGTGTGAACTCTCTGGCGTTGCCTCACATCGATGAATACTTGAGGCTGCCGGGTCCTGAAGTCAGTACCACCACGCGGTAGCGGGTGGGTCGCTCGTCGCAGAACTAATTTGCGGATTATTAATACGCCAGGAGACCCACCCGCTATCGCGTGGTGGTACTGACCTCAGGACGCTGCCGCTCTGAGGAAGGCTGAACTCCTCTACCCATGCGCGCCCAGCTTCTTAGTCACCCCACCCTCAGCGTCCGCGAGCGGGTAAACGACAATGAAAGCTAAGGCATCAATATCGCGCACCACCCTTTTCACACCGCCAATCTCCAAACGCGTCACCACGCAAAACAGAATATCCTGCGAAGCGCGATCAAGTCCGCCTTCTCCTTTGTAAACCGTCACCCCTCGCTTGAGGTCGCGCGTAATAGCTTTCCTAATCTCGTCACTGTGATCGGAGATGATCGTGATGGCTGTGTGCTCGTCCACGCCGTGGATAAGAAAGTCGATCGTCTTCGACGCCGCAAAATAAGTGAGCATGGAGTAGAGCGCCGACTCGATCCCCAGGAAGAACGCTGCCGCGGAAAAGATCACCACATTCAGCAACAGAATCACGTCGCCCACTTTCAGCAACCCACTGCTCTTGCTGATCAGGAGAGCGGCGATTTCAGTTCCATCGAGCACAGCCCCACCGCGAATCGCGAGTCCAATACCCGCGCCGATGAAGAACCCGCCGAAGACTGCGTTCAGAAGCCTATCAGGCGTAACCTCGGGATATTTTACGAAAGCGAGACACAGCGCCAGCCCGGCAATCGCGAGGATGCTCTTGATGGCAAACTTCCTGCCAATCTGTCTGTAGCCGAGCACGATGAAGGGAAGATTGATCGCGAGGATAAGAATCGAAAGTTTCCAGCCGAGCACGTTCGAGAGGAGCATCGAAACACCGGTGACGCCTCCATCGATGAACCGGCTGGAAAGAAGAAATCCTTTCAGACCCAGGCCCGCGGAAAAGATGCCCGCGACGATAAGCACAACATCAACGCCAACGTGCACGATCCTTTTGAGTGTTTTGTTTTTACTGTTGATTGCCATCGAACTACATTTTGCGTACTGGTCTAAGTGGACAGACGATGGCACGCGCCGCGGATTCGCGTCAAATCCTGCGATCCCGAGACACCCGTGCATTTGGTGATTGAAAACGAGGGAACACCTTTAGGTAAGAAATCGACGCCCAACTAACGCTGAAACGTGCGTTAGTTCCAGCCTGGGAAAACCGCGACCCGTCCCATTTTCTTCAACGCTGAAAGCGTTGAACAATCCATCCTGCAACCCTTTCAGGGTTGCGAACATTTCCACGGGCATTTTCGGACCCCAGCGTTTCAAAGCGAACCCTTGGCTGACATTAGCCAACACCTTCGGTGTTAACCATTCTTGAGCGTTTTCGGTGGTTCCAGTCTTCGGCCTAATCGGTGACCTTGTATCGATAGGTTCCCCCTAACGCCAACGCCGCGGCGACGACGAGAATGCCGGGAGCGAGCAGAGGGTTAGCACCCATCAAGCCGCGCCAAAAAAGTTGAGTGGTCGCCGAATCCGGTTCGACCTCGCGCGCAAAGGCGACGTTGCCGTTAACGTGTTCGAAGATCCCAAAGAGACTCCCAGCCACTACCACGAGCATGCACGCGCGCAGGATGCCTACAGTGGTGGCGTTCGGAAGAAACACCACCAGCACCACCACCAAAGCTCCCGCACCTGCGAAGGCGAAGGCGAGCAACTGGATCACGTCCTTGGTGTGCCCAACGAGCCATAGTTCAACGAGGGCTCCGCCAAAAAGAAAAATGGCGAGCACTAAAAGGAACCGGCGCAGACGTCTCAAAACTTCCGCCGCGCTAGTGGGTGAAACATTCGCCGTGCTCATAAAACCTCGTGTCTGAACTCCTACTTACACAGAACCCGCACCGCAAAGAACGCAAAGTGGGCGCAAAGGGCAGACTAAACCAGACCCTCAGCGAACTCTTTCCGAGTTCAAGACTTGCGAGCCTCATCTGATTCCCGGGGTGAGAAACCCAGGACTTAGTTTAGCCAGGGTCTTCGGCGTCAGGTCCGACAGGGTTGCAGCCTTGATTTGAAACTTTCATGGTTGCACCAGGTAAGTTTTGGCGATCGCTAACTCTTCAGCCGAAACCTTCTCTCCGAGCTTCGTCAGAAAAGCGTCGCGCGAAGCGTAGGGCCGGCCAGCCACCAACGCCTGAGCTTCGTTCGCATCGAGGCCGGGAATCTGTTGCAACGTGGGCGCGTCGCTCTGACCCTCGTCAATCGGAACGAAGATAAACTTCTCATACTCGGCGACCTGGTTCTGGTCTACGTACTTTCCAATCTCTTTGCGAAACTGCTGAATGCTTTTATAAGGCCGGTACTCATCGAATTCGTGGGCCATGCGTTTTCCGAAGCCTGGAATAGCCGCCATAAACTCCGCTTCTGAAGCCGTGTTGATGTTGAGCTTCGGCCCAGTCGCACTGCCGGCGTCGGTGGCGTTGTTCGCAGCTGTGGGAGCGTTTGCCGGACTCAGGCTTGAGGTGGCGTTAGAGTTCGGCTCGTTAGTAGAGCGATTGTCGACGCCGGAACTGCACGCAGTAAGAGCAAACATAAGCAGCATGGCGAGAGACAGCGCGGCAAATCCAGAAAACATCTTTCGTGGAAACATCGGTTTCTCCTGTTGAAAATGATTATTTGGTCGAAGAAGTATAGCGTAACGCTGAAAGCGTTCGCTAATCTGAGCCCAGGGTTGGAGCGCAGCGACTACCCTGGGGAACCGCGACCTTTCCATATTGTTTTCAACGCTGAAAGCGTTGAAGGACAACCGCCGTCGATCACGACGCAAACCCTTCGGGGTTGCCAACTTTCCACCGCCATTTTTGAACCCAGGGTTTCAAAGCAACCCTGGGCTGACGTTAGCCAACACCTTCGGTGTTAATAATCTCTTTTCATTCGTCTTGCCCGCCGCGATCCCGGCGCGCGACGCCGGTTTGGTAGGCGGCTTCTTCCACCGCATTAGCGACGGCTTCGGCGATGCGCTTGTCGAACACCGACGGCACGATGTATTCGGGGTGAAGTTCATTCTCGCCAATCAGCGAGGCGATGGCGTTAGCGGCGGCGAGTTTCATTTCTTCATTGATCGCGCGGGCGCGGCAGGCGAGGGCGCCGCGAAAGATGCCCGGGAAGCAAAGCACGTTATTGATCTGGTTGGGATAGTCGCTGCGGCCGGTGGCCATCACGGCCACGTAAGGCGCGGCGTCTTCCGGCATGATCTCCGGCGTCGGATTAGCCATCGCAAACACAATCGGGTCTGTCGCCATCGCTTTCACATCGTCAATTCCCAGAACCGCCGGCACAGACAAGCCAAAGAACACATCAGCGCCTTTGATCACGTCGCGAAGAGTTCCCTGCTCTCCATTCGGATTGGTATTCTCCGCGTACCACTCCTTCACCGTGTTCATGTTCTCAACCCGTCCGCGATAAATTGCGCCCTTCTGATCGCACCCGATCACGTTGCGAACTCCGGCAGACATCACGATCTTTGTACACGCCACCCCCGCCGCGCCCACGCCGTTGACCACCACTTTTATCTCGCTCATTTCCTTGCCGACGATCTTGAGCGCATTAATTAAGGCGGCGAGGACCACGACCGCGGTGCCGTGCTGGTCATCGTGAAAGACGGGAATGTCGAGTTCCCCTTCAGCCGTTCTTCAATTTCAAAACAACGCGGCGCGGAAATATCCTCCAGGTTGATCCCCCCAAAGCCTGGAGCGATCGCCTTTACGACCCGCACAATCTCGTCTGGATCTTTCGTGTCCAGACAAATTGGGAATGCATCCACTCCGGCAAACTCCTTGAAGAGCATCGCCTTCCCTTCCATCACCGGCAGTGCGGCGGCCGGCCCAATGTCGCCGAGGCCGAGCACGGCGGTTCCATCCGTCACCACCGCGACCATGTTTTTCTTGATAGTTAGCGTGAAAGCTTTTTCCGGGTCGGCGTGAATTGCTTCGCACACTCGCGCCACACCGGGGGTGTAGGCCATCGAGAGATCGGCGCGAGTCTTCAAAGGCATCTTCGAGACAACTTCAATCTTCCCGCCAATGTGCATGAGGAAGGTGCGGTCTGAGACCTGTAGCACCTCAATGCCTTCAACTGTTTCGACGGCGGCAACGATCGTATCTTCGTGCTCGCTGGAGACCGTGTTGACGGTGATGTCGCGGATTACGTGATCGCGGCCGACGCTGACTATATCAATCGCCCCGATGTCGCCGCCGGCCTTGCCAATGGCTGTGGTCACTTCGCCGAGAGTGCCCGCGCGAGTAGAAAGTTTGACGCGCAGAGTTAGGCTGTAACTATCGCTGGGTGAACGTTCCATAAGAATACTGCAAGCGAATTTAGTGAAATCAGAGTGACCCACCCTGTTTTCGCGAATCTTCTAAATCTCAGAGAGCTCCGGAGCTTACGCCTTAAGGAGTTTCGTAATCGGTTTAATCTTTTTCGGGTCAAGGCCATTCTTTTTCGCCAGCTCAAGCGAACGAAGCCCAAGGAGTCGGTAGATCTCGAGCGCTTCGGGGGGAGCCTTCGGGTTTCCTTCGGACAACGCTTTCAGGTGGCGCTTAACTGTCCCAAGATCGCCGCGCGCAAAGGTTCCGGTTAAGGCAGTTGATGGCGGACGTGCATGCAGATTCTTGACTGTGCCCTCGACCAGAGGCAAGAGCATTTTGCGAGCGTCGTCCCATTTCACCCCGCTGTTGGCCATTAGTTCGAGGGCTAAATCAAACAGGGCAACGAGATGAGGCGAAGCTATCAGGGCGGCCGCGTGATACAGCACTTTGTGTTCAGACTTAATGATGACCGGCGTCCCTCCCAGGTCGACAGCGATTCGCTTTGCATGTGCTACGGCTGCCTGCTCGCCTTCGATGCAATAAAAGGCGTCGCGCAAGGTTGAGTCGCCATCAGCCGGGTCTATGGCCACGAGCGGGTGAATCGAAGCGGTAGAAAACCCAGCGAGCGGCGCCAGGGCTTCCGAGGAAAGTGCCCCACTGGTGTGCATGACCGCCCGGCGCTTTTCTCCGAAACGCACTTTCGCGAGTTGCTCCGCCGTGGTCGCAATCGCGTCATCCGGCGTAGTGATCAGAATGACATCGCTGGCCGGCAAATGCGGGAGTTGGTCTGAACCGAGCAGTAATGTATTAGGAAATGCGCGTTGGGGGAAGAGTTTCCGACTCTTTCGACCCCTGGCCGAATCGTGAAATGCGAGCGCAACGATTGGGTATCCTGCCGATTGCAGGGCATTCGCCAGGGTGCGGCCGACGCGGCCCACCCCGATGATCGAGACTGTCGGACGCTTGCCCTTGATTAATGACTGATTCGCCATAGGCTTCCTGGGACGCTTTGCGTGCTTTGCTGCTTATTCGCGGTCTTGGCGGTAAGGGGAACCGGTTATCCGCAGAGGACGCCAGGGGCGACGCAGTGTTCGCAAACGCAAAGTCGAACCTTGTAACAAGTTCTTAGCTTTCCAAGCGAGCGTTAGGCTATAATGCCGCAGCTTCCCCATCGCACAGCCAGACTCGATATCTGTTCCCGAAAAAGCCGTTTTTAGTCGCTTGAGCCGTGCCAGGCCCGCACAACCAAGCAGGTATCACCGGGCATCATAGACTGCGCCTTTGAAAATTGCGAAAACCACCCCTGTCAGTTTGAAGCTCACGGGATGTTTTCTATTCAAATTTCGTCGGCGCGAGATCAACAATCTCATCGGCAAGGGCTGCCGTTAAGGTTCCTTTCGGCTTAGTTCGAGTTTCGTAGTTCACTGGAGGTTTTTCAAGATGAATAGCTTCTCCCGCACCACCACCGCCATTGCTTTGGCAACTTCCCTGTTTGCGGGCTCAATCGCCGGACTGGCCCAGACGACGCAATCGACGACCACTCAGTCGCCGCGTCGGCCCAAACTCAGCCACCCGCTCCTGCCAGCGCGAAAACACAACCGAAATCGGACAGCAAGTCTGCCGGCAAGAAAGACGCTAAAGTTACCCCTGCTCCGGTGGCCAGCAACAAGCCGCTTTCGGTGAACGAAGATCCGAACATGATCGGCAAGCGCAACATTAATAAGGGCATCATCGCCAAGATGAGCGGCTCCACCGAGAAAGAAGTTAAGATCGGTCGCGAACTCGCCGCGGAAGTTGACCGGCAGGCTAAATTTATCGACGACCCACTGATCACCGAGTACGTGAACCGGGTTGGCCAGAATATTGTCTTGCACTCAGACGCCCGAATCCCGTTCACCATTAAAGTCATCGACTCCGACGAGGTTAATGCGTTTGCCCTGCCTGGAGGTTTTTTCTATGTAAACAAAGGTTTGTTACTGGTCGCTGACAATGAAGCTGAAGTAGCCGGCGTGATGGCTCATGAAATTGCCCACGTCGCCGCGCGTCATTCAGTTGAAAATCAAACCAAATCCTCTCTGCTCGAATATCTGGCGATGGGCACATCGATTTTCCTGGGCGGCATTCCGGGAATGATTTATCAGAACACCGCCGGACTCGGATTGCTGGGCGCGTTCATGAAGTTCAGCCGCAGCGCGGAAAGCGAAGCTGACAAACTCGGCGTTCAATATATGTATGCGGCCGGTTACGACCCGAGCGCGATGTCCACTATGTTTGAGAAGCTCGAGGCGAAAAACAAGAAGAAACCAGGCCTGATTGCGCGAGCTTTTGCGACGCACCCGGCTCCGCCAGATAGGCGCGCCGCGGCTCTCGCCCTGGCCGCAAGGTTTCCGGAGCACGAAGAATATGTAATCAGTACTTCCGAGTTTCAGCGAGTCAAGGGTCGTTTGCTAAGACTTTCCAACGCTCGGGCCTCGGTTGTAGGCGCCCTTCCGGGTGCGGATGAGGGAGCTCCGGGAAGGCCTACGCTAAAACGACGCGTGCCGACGCCGGACGAAACCACAACTAATCCGGACGGTATCGAGTCTAAGCCGATCGAGAAGAAGGAAACTCCGACGTTGAAAAAGAATGAATCAGTGAAACCGCCGCCGCCGGAGTAAGGACCGGTGCGAGCTGATCACCAGGGCTCCGGGGCAAATGCTCCGGGGCCTTTAATTTGCCATTGGCAACCGGAGCGTAGCGACCTCACGAAGTCTGAGGGGGTTCAGTTTGGCTTGAATGCTCTACTTTTGATGGGACCGCGGGCGCCCTCGCCCGCATGTGGCGGAAAAGTCATTGGTGAAAACGGTTCGTGTTTGAGCACCGACGTGCGGGCGAGGGCGCCCGCGGTCCCTGCCAGAGCCGATCTCAACGACCCAACCTTGAATTCCAAATCTGACCCCACTACTCGCGAAGTGGTACTGGTTCAGTTTGCTTTGCGCTCTTTGCGAAAACCTTTGCGTACTTCGCGGTAAAGGTCTAAAGACAAGCAGAAACCGCAAAGGTCGCAAAGCTAGACACAAAGTTCCGCAAAGAAATGCGTCTGATCGAATCAAACTGCACCAGTACCCGCGCGAAGTCCTCAACTTGACACCTTTTGAGGCGTTAGTTATTCTAACCGTTCGCGTTTTACTCGCTGAAAACAGAGATACTTAACCATGTCAACATACTTTCCCAGCGGCAAAGATCTCGCTGGAAAACGCAAGTGGTTCGTTGTGGATGCTGCAGGTCAGACCGTTGGTCACCTGGCGTCTGAGGTCGCGTCTATTCTGAGTGGGAAACGAAATCCTGCGTGGACGCCTTTTATGGATATGGGCGATCACGTGATCGTGATTAATGCTCGTCAGGCAGTGCTCACTGGCGCCAAAGCCGATCAGAAGAAGTACCGTCGCCATACGCTTTATCCCGGAGGCCTGCGCGAAGTCTCGGCATCCGAGATGTTTGCCACGCGGCCTGATCGCGTGATCTCGCTGGCAGTGCAGGGTATGTTGCCTAAGAACAAGTTCGGCAAGGCCATGGCGAAGAAGCTGAAGGTTTACGCCGATGGCGAGCACCGACACAGCGCCCAGCGCCCGCAAGCCTACGAACTCACCGCCCGTTACGAATCCAAACCAAATCAGGAATAGACTAAGAATCGCTAAGAGGACGATATAGCTGTGGCTGAAATTCAATATTACGGAACGGGCCGACGAAAAACCTCTACGGCCAGAGTTTATTTACGCGCCGGCGCTGGTGACGTTCAAAATCAATCGCAAGGCTTTCGATCAGTATTTCCCCAACGAAACTTTGCGGATGATTATTCAGCAACCGATGAAGTTGACTGAGACAACCACCAAGTTTGACGTTCTGATTAACGTGCGCGGCGGCGGTCCCGCGGGCCAGGCCGGCGCAATTCGTCATGGCATCACGCGCGCGCTGATGGAGTACAACGCTGACCTTCGTCCCGCGCTCAAGGAAGCGGGTCTGGTGACCCGCGATCCTCGCATTAAAGAACGTAAGAAGTATGGGCAGAAAGGCGCCCGCAAGCGCTTCCAGTTCTCAAAACGTTAAGCAGATTTCCGCTTGTCGCTTGCCGATTTGGAAGTTTGGAATTGCCTGTTGTTGAGTTGGCAATTGGAAATCGGCAATCGGCAGTTTCGTAAATCCATTGCCCTAGCTCGAGTTGGTTGCTCTTCCTCAGGAAAAGCCGTTGAACCAGGGTGAGTACATTAAACCAATTCACTGAAAAGGAGACTTAACTTGGTTTCGGTTACGATGAAAGAATTGCTGGAGGCCGGCGTACACTTCGGCCACCAGGTAAGACGCTGGAACCCAAAGATGAAGGAATACATCTTTGGTGAGCGCAATGGCATTTACATTATTGACCTGCAAAAAACGCAGCGGATGTTTCGCGACGCAATCGCGTTTGTCACTGAGGCAGTCGCCGAAGATCGTGGCAAGACAGTCCTCTTCGTCGGCACCAAACGCCAGGCACAAGACGCGGTGCGTGAGGAAGCTGAGCGCGCCGGCCAGTACTACGTTAACCAGCGCTGGTTGGGGGGTCTCCTGACCAACTTTCAAACTGTGCAGAAGTCGATCAAGCGTCTCAAGGAATTAGAGAGCGATGCAGACTGATGGCCGTTATGAAAAGTTGACGAAGAAAGAGCGCATCAAGCTCGATCGCGAGCGCGAAGGATTGAATAAGAACCTTTCGGGCATCAAGTCGATGACTCGCCTTCCGGATATCGTTTTCATCATCGACGTCCGAAAAGAAGAGATCGCGGTTGCGGAAGCGAATCGACTGGGCATCCCCATTGTCGCGGTCGTCGACACTAATTGTTCACCTGAAGGAATTGATTACGTCATTCCTGGCAACGACGATGCCTTGCGGGCGGTGAGGCTGTTTGCTTCGCGCATTGCTGATTCAATTCTTGACGGCCAGAATATCGCTACCGAAGGTGGCGTTGTGGCCCAGGGTGAAGAAGGCGGCGAGGGTGAAACTTCAACCGCAGCACCTGCGGCGAGTGAAACGGCAGAAGCCGCCACCGAAACAACGCCGGCGCCAGTTACTACTGAACCGGTCGCGGAAGCGCAGGCCACTACCCAGGCTGGTGGCGATGAGGCAAACGCCGAAAGCAACAGCAGTGAACCTCCTGCGGAAGCCGGCGAAGCTAATAAGACCGCCGATGAAAACGCTGAATCGGTTGTAGCGGCGAGCTAGCCAGGTAATTTCGAGACTTTTAGGGATCGGCGAGCGCAGCCTTCAAGCGGTATTCCGCCCGGCTGCGTTTTTCATTAGCGCATCAAGTTCGACAAACTTCAGTTTGTCGTCCAGATAAGCACCGCGCAAGATCGAGTGGTATTAACGTAGAGACGACAAGCAAAGGTTTGTCGAACCTTAGGAATAATCGGAGAGTTTTCAGAATCATGGCAGACATAACAGCAGCAGCAGTAAAAGGTCTTCGCGAAAAAACCGGAGCGGCAATGATGGAATGCAAAAACGCTCTCGTCGCCGCTGAGGGCAATGAGGAACGCGCTATCCAAATTCTGCGAGAACGCGGGATGGCCTCGGCCAAGAAACGTGAGGGGCGCATCGCCGCCGAAGGCATCGTGGGCTCCTACATCCATATGGGCGGCAAGGTTGGTGTCCTGGTAGAAGTTAACTGCGAGACCGACTTCGTCGCTCGCGGCGCTGAGTTTCAGCAGCTGGTGAAAGACATTGCCATGCACGTCGCCGCGGCTGAACCCCGTTACGTTTCGCGCGAAAACGTCGACACCGCTGAACTCGACAAAGAACGCGAGATCGCTCGGGCGCAAGCAAAGAACGACCCCAAGAACGCCTCGAAACCAGACCAGGTAATCGACAAGATCGTTGAGGGCAGGCTAAATAAGTTTTACGAGGAATCAGTGTTGCTCGACCAGCCGTTCGTCAAGGATCCTTCGAAGACTGTAGCCGAAATGGTCACTGAAAAAGTCGCAAAGACCGGCGAGAAGATTACCATTCGACGCTTTACTCGCTATAAGATGGGCGAAGGTCTCGAAAAACGCGAAGAAGACTTTGGCAGCGAAGTAGCTTCAATGGTGAGCTAACCAGGCTGGGTGCTTACAGAGAAACTTCGCGGTCCCCTGCGTACAGTTTTTGTGCTCTTTGCGGTTTGGACTTCCGGAGGCGGAATTTCTAACCGCAAAGTTCATAAAGGTCTTCGCCAACAGACGCTGAGAAAGTCATTTTCAATGTCCGAAGAAACCACTCCCGAAAGGCCTGAACTATCGTTCGGGCGCATCCTCCTCAAAATTTCCGGTGAAGCCCTGATGGGCGAACAGAACTACGGCATCGACGTCGATGTGGCGCGGCGTGTGGCCGAAGAACTTAAGGCGGTTCACGACCTGGGCGTTCAGGTGGCAGTCGTGGTTGGCGGCGGCAATATTTTTCGCGGCGTTTCCAAGAGCGCCGGAAACATGGATCGTTCCGCCGCAGACTACATCGGCATGCTGGCTACCGTGATGAACGCGGTAGTGCTTCAGGACGCACTGGAAAAAGTCGACGTCAACACCCGGGTGATGTCGGCGATCGACATCCCGCAGCTGGCCGAACCCTTCATCAGGCGGCGCGCCGTGCGACACCTGGAGAAGGGCCGCATAGTGATTTTCGCCGCCGGCACCGGCAATCCTTATTTCACTACGGATTCGGCGGCTGCCCTACGCGCGCTTGAGATCAAGGCCGACATAATTCTCAAGGCAACAAAAGTTGAAGGCATCTATAACGCCGACCCGATGCAGGATTCGACCGCGGTGCGATACGATTCGATTACTTACCAACAAGTGCTGGAACAACAACTCAAGGTGATGGACGCCTCAGCGATTTCACTTTGCATGGATAACAGCCTGCCGATCGTTGTTTTCAATATGCGCCAGTCCGGCAATATCATGCGAGTCGTGACGGGCGAGGCCGGTGTCGGCACCAGAGTTTGGATGGGTAAATAGTTTTGAGAGCAACTTACAACCCTGGGAGAGGGCTATGAGCGAAAAAGACGTAATCAAGGATACGCGACCGCGCATGGACACGGTCATTGAAGACTTCCGTCGCAAACTGGCAACCGTGCGCACGGGCCGGGCCGCGGTCACCTTGCTGGATTCAGTTATGGTCGATTACTACGGCACCCCTACGCCGCTGGGACAGATGGCTTCAGTGCACGCACCTGAGCCCCAGATGCTCACCGTTCAGCCCTGGGACCAAACTCAGCTCCCGGCTGTTGAAAAGGCAATCCGCACTGCCGACCTGGGCCTCAACCCGTCAAACGACGGCAAGCTGGTGAGGATTCCGATTCCGCCACTCACTGAGGAGCGTCGCAAGCAGCTCGCGAAACAAATTCACGAGATCGCTGAGGACCACCGCACGGCGGTTCGCAATATTCGCCGCGACTCAAACGAGCGACTGAAGAAGATGCTCAAGGAGAAACTGATTTCCGAGGATAACGAACGAGACGGACTCGAAGAAGTTCAGAAACTCACCAATAGCTACATCGGCAAAATCGACGAACAGGCTAAATCAAAAGAGCACGAGATCATGAGTGTGTGATACCCCGTATTCCTTTTGGCCCACACCAACTACAACGTAGTCACCACTATCAAGCAATCTCTGTCCTCAGTTCTGACCACGTTGATTTTCGTAGAGTCTTTAGAGAGCGGATGGCAATCGAGTTTCCGAGTGTGACTGTCTTGTCATCTCAGGATCTATCTCCCGAAATGAATATTCAGCCGATCGCCAGAATCGCCCTCGATGAAAAGCAAGAATAAGGCCGTACTCCTCGCGAAGCCGGCCTTATCATTTCTATCAACTCAAATTCCGTGATTAGTTGGGAATCTGGAAAACATCGTCGCCCATGGGCGTATTAAGTTTCACGTCCTTCACCGTGTAATCCGCGAAGAAGGCACCTTGCGGCATCTCGAGACGCTGAGTGAAGTTCACGGGAATTAATACGCCTTCCATTTCTTTGAACTTCTTGATCTCGGTCGCGAAAGTGTAACCGGCATAAGGAATTGTGTAGGACATTACTCGAGCGGTTGTGGTATCCAGGTAGAAATCTGTCACGTGACCTTCGGAATCGGCGATGCGAAATCCGCGCAACTTCTTCTTATCAGGAATCGCGCTAACGGTGTGCCCGGCCTGATCGTACTTCATCAGCAATCCCATGCCCAACTTAGTCACAGGCGGCAGATCCACACCGGGCAGAGAGCTGTATGACTGCTGACCATCGTAGATCTGCTTGAAACTGATCGCGGGACGAGCGTCAACTTCACTTCGCAATTTGTCACCCGCGATTACGGTAACAAAACCGCCGGGAATCGACTGGGTGGAATTCGGTGCATACAAATCCACTGAGCCTCGCAGGATCATATTTTTGATCGCCTTGTACTTGTCCCCGCCCTGAGCCGCCAGAGCCGCGCGCGCAAGGTCAATCGGCGAGGTGCTCGCCGTGATCGCCGATGCGGGAGTTGAATCGTTAACTCCGGCGCTCACCGCCTTGCTGGTGCCCTGGGCCATCGCGGCAATAGAGGCGCCTAGAACTAACGCAGTTACGCACAGCGACGGAAGAATATTTCTCTTCATGACGATTCCTTTCTTCAACTAAGATTTCTGAGACTCCGCCACCAATTGTGTCCCGCGGCTCGGCATGAAACTTAGAAGCTAAATCGAACCTGCGCGGTGACCCTGCGATTTCCCGCGCCCGAACTACCGCCGAATCCGCCGAACCCACCAAAGTTGCCACCCAGCGATTGGCTTTCGCCGAAGGATGGAGAGGACAGATTCGCCACGGGATTCGACAAATTAACTTTGTTCAGCAAGTTGTTGAAGTTAACCGAAAACACCATGCTGTATCGCTTGGCCTCGCTGCCGCCGCCTCCGCCCGGGATACCGCCACCGGGGATCCCGCCGCCTCCGCGCTGTGGTCCGCCCCCACCGGGGCCGCCGCCAGTGTTCGGCACGATTCGGACCCCACCACCGCCACCGGGGCCCCCGCCAGTCCGTCCCGACTGCCCTTGCTGTCCGGCCGGCGCAGCGGCTCGGCTTGATGGCATGTTGCCGAAATTCCAGGTCTTGCTAACGCGCATGTTGACGCCAAAATATCCTGGACCTTCGCCAAAGTTTCGTGGAATCAGCGTCTCGCCTGCTGCGGGAGTGAGATTGAAGTTTCCAAACCGAGTGCAACGGATGTTCGGCAGACTGCAATCGACTCCGTCAGGCGCAAATGAGGGACGTTCGGTAAACAAGCGATCGCGATTAGTGTCCTGACCGGTAATGATGTTGAACGGCCGGCCCGAACTCAAGGTCACTAACGGATTCAGGCTGACCTGCCATGGCAGGTTAATGGTGCCAAAGAAACTGAAGCGATGACGAACGTCGAATCCTGCGCGACCATATTCGCCGCTCAGATCGTAATGGTTGACCGGGAAGATTCCACCGCCCTGTCCGTCAGTATCGTTCTTTGTCTTGCTCATCGAATAGTTTGAAGAGAATGAAATCACTCGATTCAGCCGGTTATTGAAACCGACAAAAAACTGGTTCTGGTCAAATTTTCCTGTCGACTCATACTGGTAAATCTCGCCGATATTCCCGAATGGGCGGGTGCCCTCAGGAAGGGCAGGCGTGATGGTGCCAGGTAGCGGAGCATTGATATCTCGCGCGCGGATAACGTTTCGGATATGGACTGAATAGAACCCGGCAAACATGGTGAACCGGTACGGCAACTGCCGCTCGACCTGAACTCCCGTAACGTAAACCCTGGGCGCTTTCAGGTCGTCGGCAACTTGCCAGGTAATCTGTCGCGCCGCCGTTAGCTCCGACAATGCCGGTAGTTTGGTCGGATCGTTTGGATCAAACGCATCGACCGCCGTCAGTGCAGTCGGTGCGACGTAAGTCGGCACGCCATTCACGGTACGGTAGAGTGGCACTTCACTCGCCGAAAACTGTTGCTGGTTGACTCCGTTGAATCGATTCGCATTCAGCGTGTTGCCTTCGCTAAACCGGTTGTAGAAGATTCCGGCGCCGGCGCGAATAACCATGTTGGGTGGACGCGCCGAATCAGTGGCTCCGGGCGACCAGGCCATGAAAACTCGTGGAGCGAAGTTAAACTTGCTGTTGATATTTGTTTGGTTCTCGTAACGTAGGCCGAGGCCAAGCGTCAGATTAGGCCTGACGCGCCAGTCGTCCTGCGCGTAGATGCCGGCGTCAACCTGATTCACTCCTGCCAACGCATTACCGGTAGCAATGCTGAACTGCGCAGCTCCGCCGCCGCGTTTCCGAATCTCGAGTGGACTAAAACCGGCGCGCTGTAAAGCCAGGGTACGGCGATAACGCTCGAGGCTATCCGCGAAGAAAGGCTGTTGAGTGTTGTCTATTTCGTTGTTAGGCAACAGCACCGGGACCAGACCGCCAGTGAACACATAGGTGCCGCCAAAATTGTTTGGGTTGCTGTCGTCGATCTTTACGCCTCGAATGCGGCCACCAAACTTGAATGCGTGATTATTTCTCTGCCAGGCGAGGAAGTTCTGAAGTTCCCAACTCGTATTGCTGTTGCGAACCTGACCCACTTGCGAACCGCCGCCGATGAATGCCCCGCTGACATTCAAAACCGGAAGGGTGTTGTCGCCGAAGAGCTCGTTGCGATTGCGATTAAATTGAAATCGCGTCTCGTTGATCATCGAGGCATTGAGAATTGCCGTTTCAGTAACCGTAAAACTCTGTTGCGTGGAAGCGGTATCAAAAGCTCGCTCCGGCAAAGAGAAACCGCTCACGCCGCTATTCTCGGCGCTTGAACGGCTGTAGCTGTAACGCACAATCATGGTGTTACTGGCGTTGATTTGATAATCAAAACGTGGACTGAAATTCAGATTGCGCCGGGGCGCGACGATCCCAAAACCGAAAGCCTGAGGACTCAAGTTGCCATCGAGACGTCGGCCTACCACCAGTTCATTATCATCCGTCTCGCGACGCTGAAAATCGAAAAAGAAAGAAGCCTTCTTTTGGACGATCGGGCCGCCCAGGTTGCCGCCAAACTGTCGCACCTGAAACGCCGTGCGCTTATCCGCGAACGGATTGCGCGAGTTGAGACTCTCGTCTTCGAAGTTGAAAAACGCACTGCCTCGGAGTTTGTCAGTGCCGGGCCTGGTGAGAATCTCAATTCGACCCGAGGCTTGATCGTTTTCCGCTGCAAAAGGATTTTGATTGATGCGGATTTCGCGGATTGACTCCTTCGGCGGAAGTCGTCCGCCCGAAAAACCATCGACCAGAATCTGACCCCCATTGGGACCCATAGACGGGCCAGCCAGGGCCTGAAGGGCGGCGGCTAATTCGTCCGGATCGTCCGGCAAGGCATCGAGATCCTTGCCGGTGATCAAGGTTTGGTTGGCGTTGTTGGTGGGTTCGGTGCTCAGCGGCGTTTCTGCCGCGATCGTCACTTTCTGCTCTTCGATAGTCACCTGCAAAGTGAGATCGAGGGTTTGCCGTTGGCCCGCCGCGATGTCGACTTCCGTTTCCTCAGCAACCGCAAAGCCCGCGGCTGCTGCCGTCACCACATATTTGCCGGGAGCCAGGCCACTGAAAACATAAGCGCCCTCATTATTCGTCACGGCGTCCTTCGTAACCCCAGCCGCATCAATGATAGTGACAGTGGCCCCGACAATCGTGGCGCCAAATTCATCCTTGATCAGCCCGCGCAGCGTACCGCGTGATTGCTGAGCCAGGGTGGCTACCACCGACAACATTACGATTAAGCCGATACTCAAGCTCGTTCGCAAAACACTTTTGGAGACATTCATTTTCTCAAACCCTATCACTTTCGGAGAGACTGATAATTAAAGCTCAACGCTACTCGCAGTCCGTTCTGCCAAGAGTTGAGGCCCACCCGCTAACGCAAGGCGGTTCAAGGAGACTGGTTATGGCAACCCGATGCCGAATTGAACTCCGCCCAGACCGGCAGATGGATTAGGAGCAGCGCGCGGACCGGCCTGCGGCTGCTGCCTGGCGGCAATTAAGTTAAGCAGCGTGTCCGCCCCGGAGATCAAGCTGATTGCCGTCAGCCGGGTCGGGTCTGCGCCTTGCGTGCTGGAGACGATGATGGTGTCGCCAACTTTGACGTCAGCCACAGCGATCGTCGGCAGACGTTCGAGCATGTCTTGCATGTTCATGCCACCGCCACCCATTCGCGCTCCGCCGGCGCCTGGTCCACCAACTCCCGAACCTGAACCCGGGCCCGACGCACCTGGGGTTCCACCTCCGGGTCCACCGGTTTGAGCACCTCGCGACATCATCATGCCCATCTGATCGGCAGCCGGGAACTTTCGCAATACCGAGTCAGCCTTAACGATTACCGTCAGGGGCTGCTTCGTCTGCAAATCGCTAATTTTTACCTCACCAGTGGCCGCATCGATTGCCGTGACAACACCCGCTGCATTCTTGAAACTGCCCGTCACGACTTTTTCTGCGGTGAACTGCGTCCCTTCCGGATTTCGATCACCAAGAGCTCGAAGCTGATCGCCTACCTTCAACTCTTCAAACTTCGCTGTCTTGGCGTCGGCAAACTTAATCGAGTCTGGCGCATAGCGGCGCATCTCCACTTTTTCTGAAACCGGAATAATGATCGCTTGCTGCCCTGCGGCTGTGCGACTTGAAATCGTGATTTCTTTGGTCTCGGGTTTAAGAGCGGTGATCACACCAAGGAGTCCACGCTTCTTCCACTCTTCTCGTTCCTGATCCTGCTTCTTCGCGATATCGACTTTGTTCATCACGATCACGACTCGCGCGGGCACCGTTTTTCGATCAGCGGAAGTCGTGCCGCGAGCAAATACGCGGTCGCCTTCGCCCACGTCGCCAAAGGCAATCTTGGCAGCTTTGTTCAAAGTGGTTTCACCGGGGGCAACCCGCATGTATGTCGTGGCGTCACCCAAGACGACCGTAACCAGCGAGCCAGCGTCAGTCTTGATAATCAGTTGTTTCCCCGCCGCGTCAATCACCTTGACCTCGCCAATTGCGCCATTGGGCGTAATCGCAGGGTCGGAACTGTGCTGAGAGCCCGTGGTGGCCGCCGTTGGCTGAGCGACAGCACCGTCGGTCCACAGTGTAAAAATTGAACCTACCGCCAAAGCAAGATAAAACGCCTTCATTACGCCTCCTGTCAGGTATGAAACGATTCTGACTAGTAACTTATTAACGTTGGGACGACTGCTTGGACTCGCAGAACTACCCGAATATGTCCTTTTGTTACGCGCAAATGCCAATTAATGTTCTACGGATGCAAATGCCCGAATAGGCGAACGAGCTAAAGCATCGCTTTCACGGCTTCTGTTCGGAAAAGTTGCGCAATTCGGCACCCGATCCCAAACGGAAAGGCATTTGATGCGCCACGCACTCATATTGTCTAAGTATTTTTTCGGAAAAATATCCGACAGATTAGGTCCTGGCTTCCTGACGCCGTGCCCATCCAACACGGTATTTTGCAGTGAGAGCAAGGCCAAGGCTGGTGACGAGAACAACCCCCACGACTATCGGCCAAATATATGGGAGGGATGAGAGTGCTATCCAAAAGGTCGTGCCCAGCAGAAGCGCCACCGATTCCGAGGTACTACGAACTCCAAAAAGCTTTCTTTGCAGCCAGCGACCCGTGGCGGCGTAAATGATCACGCGTCCAAATAATCCGGCGATGAGGATCAAAAGCAAGGCCATCAGCCCTACGAGAATCCCGACGACGAAGGGTAGGTAACGTAGGGCAAACGGCACTCCGGCGCCAATTACCACCGCCGAAACAAAACCGATTATCGCTACTCTGCCAAGACCTAACTGGAGCCTGGCGATTCCGCGGCTAATCGTTCCCGGCGTTGCGGAGGTCAGTGCCAGAGAAACTATGAACCAAAAAAGTATGGCTACCAGTCGCAGTCCTATGTAGCTGGCGGACCATCTCGGTGTCAGCAGGCCGGAAGGGTGACGCATCATCTGTCGCAACTCGTCTTCGTATCCGGCATACATCACTGTTTTGGAGGCAGGGTTTCGACCGGAGGCTCCTGCCTCGTTCCGGTAAGCACCTCCCAGCACCATGACATCACCGTCAATGCGGGAACCTTCGAGCTGAATCACCGAACCACCAATAGTGGCTACATCCCCTTCCACTATTCCCTTCACGATCACATCGCCACCCAGGGCGATGGCGCCCTTTACAGTCCCGTTGATTCTTAACGAACCGCCGACGCTGTAGGCGGTAGCGTCGCTGAACCCTTCAACCACCGTAGGTGATTCAGGGGACCTGGTCTGCGGAATTTCCTGGCCGGCAACTAGGCCGAGGAACAACTGAAATGCGATGAGCAGGAAACTGAATTTCAGGAGGGGTCGATGCTGCTGGATTTGAAAGAGTCTCGCACCTGCTGCGGGGTTGGTATTCATCGCGCGGCAGCCTTATTCGACAACGCGCGTTCGGTGATAGCGGACGATCAGTCGCGAGAGCAGGAGAACCGCAAACGCAATCATAACTAAAGCGCCAAGGCTGGCGAGAGGTGATGCGGCCATCAAGCTGCGACTGAGAAGACGGGCCATCGACACCAGGCCAACCGCCGCATCGTAAGCAGTTCTAACCATCAAACTTAAAATTCCGGCTGCCTTGCTCACTGCGGCGGCGGCTCCTGCAAGTTCCGCCTTGCTGGCAGCGGCGCCGAGCAAGATAAAAGCGGCCAGACCGAGAATGACGCAAAATTGAAGAGCCCGCTTGTGTTCGGCCGAATTACGGACGCCGCTCATATCGCTTTCGGCATGCACCGCGACTACCTGGGCGAAATTTGGCGGTACCGCCAGCTCGAAAGGATTGCTGAACGCTGAATCAAGTTCACACATGAACTGGCGTTGCTGCTGCAACTCCAGAACGCAGTTAGCACACTGCTGCAAATGCGCCTCGAGAGCGATGCGTGCGCCAGGGTCGAGGTCTCCTTCGATATAGGCAGCGATACGCTCGGGTTCGCAAGTGTGAATGGCGTTAATCACAGACGTACTCAGATTCCGGTGATGCCTCGATTCAGAAATTGCTGGCGCATTAGATCACGAGCCCGGAAGAGTCGATTCTTGACAGTTCCCAAGGGTAACCCAGTGACCTCAACAATTTCTTCGTAAGTAAGATCTTGCGAATGGCGCAATACAATCAACTCACGGTAAGCGGTCGGCAGCGAACGCACGACTTGCTCAATTTCCACTCGTCGTTCTTCTCGCTCAGTCTGCTGCTCGGGAGTTAATCCTTCGCTCTCGATCGGCAACTCGTATGAGTCAGCCTCGTTACCGGACACGAGCGACCGTTCTCGTCCAGAGCTGCGTCGCAGGTGATCGATGGCTGCGTTATGCGCAATCTTGTAAATCCAGGTAGAAAACTTAAACTCCGGACGATACCGCGAGAGCGAGTTGTAAATCTTGATAAAGATTTCCTGGGTCAGATCCAGCGCCGTCTCATAGTCGCCCACCATGCGATAGACGTAGGCCGAGATGGGTCGCTGATAGCGTCTCACCAGCTCTTCGAAGCCACCTTCGAGGCCGGTTACCGCACTGGCTACCAGATCACGGTCATTGACGGCGCTTAGACCAGGATAATTGGGGGATAACGAACTACTCATAATGCACGGGTGTTACGAAACAGAGGTTGAAGTTGTTTCAAGCCGTCGGCCCCGGCGCTAACGCCAGGATAATGTTGCCAACCCGGCCGGCGCAGCGATCGCGTCAAAACTTAACTCATTGCTTGAAAGCTGAAGCCCCAAATCTGCGGCCGCCAGCGGACGCAAGTCCGTACCCAGCGTTTCATTGACGATCTGGCATGAACGCTCCTTATTCAACGTCTCGCCAATGGTCAACACGCGCGACATGATTTGGCCCATCTTCTCGGTTTCGCCACTGCGCCGGTCTCGATAGAACAGCAGCAGACGATACAGCTCATCTTCACATTCAGGTCCTTCGCAGGACACTGTACGGATTATCAGCGGCTGCTTACCGCGAAACACTACCGCGGTAAATCCCACCGCTGACGAGCTAATCAGCAAGGCATCGCCTTTATCGCCATTGGTGGTCAACCATTGCCCTTCGCCCATGTGCCGCGGAAGAATCAGTCCCGCGCGCCAGCCAAGGGAATGCAAAACATCCTGATACTCACTTAGAACGGCAGAGCGAGCCGCAACCACCAGATAGCGGTCCCTGCCCTGGTTATCCGGCGACAGCCGTTCGCGGGAAATTGAAAGCTCTTCCAACGATGCACTGAAACCTCGCTCGGCCTTCCATCGCAGCACTTCCTCAAGTTCAGCTTTCGAAGCCGGCTGGGAATCCAAGGTCAAAATCAGGGTGCGGCTCACGCCGTCTGGCAGGGCCACCGACCAACGCTTTTGCTGCAACAGGCCGGCGCTTGCCGCCAACTCTGAGATGGCGGCCCGTAATTCAACCGGGTCAGAAATGTTGCTTTCTTCAAAGCCGGGTGTAATCAACGACTCCGATAGCGCCAGCGTAGCAGCCCGACGCAGGCTGCTCGCGGTCCCACGACGTTCGAGCTGGACCATCGTCGCGAGCCCCTTCTCGAATCCGAGAGCCGTCGCTGGATACCAGGGATTTATCAGTTTTGAGAGCGGACTAGGCATCTAGGTTATTTTCAATTACCGATTGCCGATTGAAATGACCTTTCAGGATCTGAAATATGTTCAACTGGAAGAGAGCAACTAAACTGGCAATCGGAAATGATCTCACCATTCAGAGTAGGGCGTTCCTTCCGATGAAGTGTCCGCAGAGGAGCTGTGAACATCGGTGACCCCCTGCTCTCCTTTACTCGAATTGGGATCCTCGCCGGTGGTTACCGCCCAGTCCGCATTGCCTGTCATTGGGTCCTTGGGGAGTTCGCGCATATAGCCTTCGGCGACTAAATCTTCGAGCGACTGCGGCAACTTCTGTTTATCGGTCGCATACTGATCAATCAGCTTGCGGAGCGTGTGCAGATCGTCTCGCAGCACGGCTTCCCGCGTAACCAGGATCGTCCTTTGATATTGCGGCAGAGCAATGGCAGCCAGAATAATGATGATCGTGATCACAATCATCAACTCAAGCAGAGTAAAACCTAACACCAGTCGCCAGACGGTAGTGGGCAGTCGGGGGCGCCGTAATTCCACATTCTGCATTCCGCATTCTTCATTTTGCAGTTTACCAGTCACTGTATTTTTCACCATTCAGCGCTGTGTCTTTCGACTTCGAACGCACGTCAAAAACATTTTCACCGCCCCACGAACCGGAATCTGCGGCGTCGTAGCAGGACCGAAAATCCCATTCAGCTTCGCCGGTCATCGGATCGATCGGGATCGCGCGCAAGTAGACTTTCTTCTTGGTTGATAGTTGCGGCAATGGCCCCCCGCCCCCGGTACGTCTGCATGCGCGGGTCACGTTTACCCCACTGACCAAAATGTCCAGATCTGGCGGATACCGATCGACATTGTCTACGCCGAATATCGTGCAATCTGAGATCACCACCTTGCTTCGGGGATCGACATATCCCGGTGGCACCCCGTCCACCCGCGGTGGTGCAAACCATCTGGGCAGTGTCGCGATGAAACTCATCGATGGCGGAACGCATCTGGCGCAGCGAAGCACGAAGCTGTTCTTCCTTTTGCCGTTTGACGGACAGCTTCATCAAGGGCACCACACCCAGCGTCAGAATCGTCATGATAGTCACGGTGATCACCAGTTCGATCAGTGTGAATCCACCTCGATCTCCGGTAGCGTGACAGAGTGACGCGGCGACCCGGAAATTCAATTCCTTCACCGTGTCGCCGCGTCCTGACTGATTCTTACGTTCTGGTGCTTTCAGGTAATTCACTGTGCTTACTGTTTCACAGTGGCGCGAACAGCTACCGCTTCCAGCGTCACGTCTCGCGCGTCTGTCGCCACCAAATGCATGGCGCCATTCTCAAATGCGAGCGCGGCATCGCCCACCCCAACTCCTTCGATTTCGATGAACACGAGGGTGCCGGTGCCCTTCATAGCGGCAGCGCCGTTCAAACTCGATATCGAGATGAAACAAACTCCAGTGGGATCGATCGACTGGGCCAGACTCGGCAACGCACTGCCGGCGTCGGCCTTCGCCAGCAGCGTTCCCGGTGTAACCGAGTTGATCTTTACGACCTTCGGATCAAATCGCAATGCCAGCACAGCCATCGCCAGCGAAACATCAGATTTGAGTTCCACTGCGAACCGGCGTTTTTCACCCACCTTGAGTTCCGGCAGGCTTTCGTCGCCTGGCGCCAACCTCAGTTGAGCGACTCGGCCAATAGAGCTCTTTACCACTGTTGTAACTGGAGGTGTCGCGCTCGACCCTGGCGAACTCGTCAAATTCGTCAAACTCGTCAAAACCGCACGAGCCTCACCGTTAATATTCGGGTTGGTGTTTACCGCGGCCACTTCCGCGGCTGAGCGGTTGCTGACGAGCGACTTCGCCGCCGGCACAAACGCAGCTTCCTCAGCGCCGGAACTCACTGCGGTCGGCTGCGTTGCCGCGATTGTTTGCACTTGCGGAGGTGCCGTGTTCGACGTTGGCCCAGCTACTTCTTTGGCGACCACCTTAGCTACGCCAGCGTCGGCTGAAACAGTTTGCACCGGCAACGGACCAGGATTCACCGCCACTGGCGCCGGGGCTGGAACTGCTGCTGCTTGCGCTGCGGCGGCCCTGGCCGCCGCCGCGTTTTGCTGTTGCAAACGCCACTCGGCCAACTGCTCTTCACGATCCGATTCACGCAGCATCGCTTCGAGCGAACCCGTGGTGGGCGATTGCAGCGTTCCGCTGGGACGCATCTCTTCATCGCGCGGCGTGATAGCGGGCGCACGCAACACGCGCGGCGTTACGGCAATCACAATATCGATCCGGCGATCGTCCCTCGTCGGCGCGGTAAATATGCGGCCTAACACGGGAATCAAACCGAGAATCGGCAAACCGCGCCGGCCAGTGGTATGGACGTCCTGAGAAACACTGGCCAGCATCATGGTGCGATTGTTCTGCACGCGAGCGGTTCCGGTGATCGTTCGTTCCGTAAACGTCGGCGTCAGAGTTCCAGCGCCCAGCACGTCTTTCGATTCAATCGACATCTTCACCTGCACGTCGTGATTGGGAAATACCTGCGGCGTAAACTTCAAAGTCAATCCGGTTGGTTCGTAGTTGATTACTGGAAAACCTCCGCTGGGAAAGCCGGTGTTGGTGTTAGTGCTGGTCCCAGTCTGAACACCGAACGGGATAGGCCTGGGCTGTTTGCACCGGAACGCGTTGTCCGATGCGGGCGGTCGATTCCTCGCCATTGAAGGCATGGACCTGAGTTGAAGCGATGAGCTTTGTGTTGTTCTTGGACTGAAGAGCTTGGATCTGAGAAGACGGGAATGATCAACGCAGCCCCCAACGACACGGGCAAACCCACTGTCTGCGCCCCACCGGCGAGCAGCGAGAATCCCCGCTAGCGAGAGCCTCCCAAGATTAGATAAGCGTGCGCGTCTGATCCAAATTGATTGCCAAACTGCAGCAGAGTCACTCTTGGAAACCTCGTAGATGTTGACATCCATCACCACTTCGGCGCGGTCCTTATCGATGCTCTGAAGCAGCTCGCCAATCAGCCGGACGTTTTCCGCCGTATCGCGCACAGTCAAACTGTTCGTGTCCTTGTCCGGCACCACGATCGTCTGCGGGCGACCTACCGACGGCGGAATTGCCTGGTCGATGAGCAACCTTTGCTTTTTCCGGTTCCGAGTTCGCGAGGAAGAAAGTGCGCAGCACGAGTTGCTGATACTGCGGACGTCGCGTTTGGTCGGCCACGACAATCGTGCGCCGGCTCAGCTTCTGGAAAAACAAACCTTCCTGGAGAAAGATGTAGTCGAGCGCTTGCGCGGTGGTGACGTCGCGCAGGTTGATGTCGATGGTCGTCGGTTGCGCAAACGACTGTCGATCGAAAATCACATTCAGGTTCAGCTGTTCGGCGAGGCTGCGGATAAACGACTTGAGATCGCCGCTGTAACGATAATGACGCGCAACACTTCGGGCGATCGTGGCCGGAGGCGCGTGGCTTCCAGGGCCTGACCATTCGGCGAACCTGAGCGGCCCTTGCTGCGGTTCCCCGGTCTTGGCCGGTATCCTAACGGGCCATCTGCCTTCCTTCGACAACGCTTTGCAAGCGGAGCATCCGCTCCATCTCTGACACAGCCAGCTCGTTTACCGGGTCGTATCCGTACGCCTGCCGAAAGGCGTTGTAGGCTCCAACGAAATCGCGCTGTTCGGCGAGCGCGCGTCCCTGCTGCATAAACGCCTGTGATGCATTAAAGGTCGCGCGTCGAAAATGGAGCTGGTACTCGATGTTCGACGGGTCGGCCGCCAGCGCCAGGGTAAACTCCTGGGCTGCCTTTTCCCATTGCTGAGCCTGCTCGTAGTGCATTCCCTGTTTGAAGTTCTTGTCGCCTTTTTTGGCGAAGGCGCGATCGGCAACGCCAGCAGACAGAAGGCGAGCAACAAGGAAACGGATTCGGGTGGTAGTCTTGAATTTCATAATATTCTCTCAGTGCGGAGGCGGTCGGGTTTAGTGGATCTAATAATGCCGTCAGGCAGCCTAGGATGCAACCATTCCGGACACCGTTTCTGTTACACGTCGGGACTAGATAAGTTTCGGTTCCCAAATGGCGCGACCGGCAAACTGATACCAGTTTGCGCCGCAGCTTACCGGTCGCAGCCTCATTACGGCAAAGTGAAAGTTCATCGTATGTTTTGACTTAGCCGGATTGGGACTTCCCGGCGCTAATTTCCTCAACGAATGTGACACGATTGATCTCGTGCAGGGTGGAAACACCTGCAAACACCTTCTTTCAGCGCCGACTCGCGCAAACTGGTTAACCCTTCTGCCTCAGCTGCTCGGCGCACTTCTGACCCGGGCCTGTCGCTCGACAATCATTTCGCGGATGTTGTCAGACAAGTCCAGCAGCTCATGAATCGCCGTGCGGCCGCGATAGCCGGTGTGGTTGCACGCGTCACAACCGACATTCATGTAGAAACGTAGTCTGGCGATGCTCTTCGATCCGCAGTCCGGATTCGGCCAGCTCATCATCTTCGGCCTGATATTGCCGTTTGCAGTAAGGACACAGCATTCGAATCAGCCGCTGCGCCAGGACGCAGTTCAAGCGACGAAACAAAGTTGTACGGCTCAACTCCCATATTCAGAAACCGGCCGATGACATCGATGACATTGTTGGCGTGAACAGTGGTGAACACCAGATGGCCAGTCAAGCGCTGACTGAATGGCAATCTGCGCCGTCTCGGTGTCGCGAATTTCACCGACCATGATCTTGTCCGGATCGTGACGCAGAATTGAACGAAGACCGCGATCGAACGTCAGCCCTTTCTTTTCGTTGACCGGAATCTGAGTGATGCCGTGCAACTGATACTCGACCGGATCTTCAATCGTGACGATCTTGTCTTCTTCGTTTCTGATTTCGTTCAGCGCTGCATACAGCGTAGTCGTTTTACCGGAACCGGTCGGACCGGTCACCAGCACCATGCCGTAAGGCTCAGCGATGTAATGGCGAAACTTCCGCAGGTCCTCTGCGGCAAATCCCACCACATCAAGGTTCAGATTCTCGAAACTCTTCGTTGATCTGTTCCTTGTCCAGAATACGAATCACCGCGTCTTCGCCGTGAATGGTCGGCATGATCGAGACACGAAAATCGACGTTGCGTCCTTTATAGCGAACTCGAAAACGACCGTCCTGCGGCACGCGCCGCTCGGCGATGTCCAGCTCCGACATGACCTTGATGCGCGAAATTAATGTCTGATGATAGGCGAGATCGATCGGATCAACTTTGGCGTAGAGCGCGCCGTCAATGCGGTACTTAACCTGCACTTCGGTGTCGCGAGTTTCAATGTGAATGTCTGAAGCGCGCGACTCCATGGCGTTATAGATGATCGTGTCGACCAGCTTGATGATCGGCGACATTTCTGAGTCGGTCGCCAGGCGATCCAGATCGAGAACTTCTTCGCCGGTTTCCGTCTCTCGAACTAGCGAGATACGGAAACCCGAGGCGGCTTCCTGCAAGACTCGTTGGGTCGCATCGCCGCGGCGCAAGGATGACTTCGATGGCGCCGGCGGTCGCAACGTGGGGAACAATGCGAGCGCGCAGCGCGCTTGACGAGTTCATCCAGGCCGATCGAGGTCCGCCGGATCCGCCATCGCGATGTGCAGTCCCTTTGCGTCCCGTTTGAGCGGCAGGAACTGATGGCGCACCATCAGGTCGACGGGAATTTCGTTGAAGAGTGTGTAGTCGACCGGGGATTCCCTGTCGGCGGGCAAGAAGCTCGACGAATGGGAGTCGATAACGCCGCGCGAACTCACGCGCCTTCCGCACCTCGGGTGGCTCATGACTCGTCTTCCGTCGGGGCGATGGGGGATCTACTTAATGTCTTTCATGCCGATTGGTTACCCTTAGCATAGTCGGGCCAAGTTAGCGGTGTCGAGTTATCGGTCGCCTGGGGACCCGCTTGAGTATTGCGGACATAGTTCGGCCTCAGCGACTGTCCCGTGACGCCCGCGCCGCCTGAAATTGACTGAAATGATGGGCAGATAGATCGCCAGCAGAATCGTGACCACGACGCCGCCCATTACCACCAGAATCGCAGGCTCAAGGGTGGTCGTCAACTGTTCCAGACGCACCTCTGATTCGGCATCATAAAACACCGCTACCTCGTCGAGCATCTCTCGCAAACTGCCGGATCGTTCACCAATTCCCATCATGTCGATCGCCAGCGCCGGCACCCAGTTCGGCGTGCTTCAAGACTCTCGGTGAAGGTTCGACCTTCACGAATCATGGGCAGAATTTCTGAACTGCGCCGTCGCAGTTCCCGGTTTGTGATCGACTCCGCCGCAATCTCCCACGATTCGACAAGCGTGATACCGCCTGCCAGCAACGTCGCCAGCGAGCGCGTAGCCTGTGCCACCGAAAGTTGGATCACCAGACTGCCGGCGAGCGGTATCTTTAGGATCAACGCATCCACTTTCATACGTCCGGCAGCCGTGCGCGACCAGAGAAATAGCGCGACGCCGCCGCCGATGAACAGTGGTCCAAACCAGAGCACGTTTGACGATAAGCCACGTCGAAAGCCCCACCACTATCTGCGTGACAATCGGCAACTCAGTGCCAAATCCGGAAAAGAGGTCCGACATGCGCGGCACGACGTAGACAGTCAGAAACGTCACCATGATGCCGGAGGCAAATAACAGGAACAGCGGATAGGCAAGCGCGCCGCGAATCTTTGCGTCGCAACGCCACGTTACGGCGCATGTAAGTCACGTAACGATTAAGGACTTCGTCGAGCGCTCCCGAACGTTCGCCTGCCAGAATCGAGGCGGTGTAAATTCTGGGGAAAAGACTTCCCTGCGAAGCAAAAGCAGTCGAGAGCGCCGCACCGCCTTTGATTTGTTCCTCGACTTCTCCGAGCACCCGGCGTAGGCGCTCTGAAGCTGCCCGCTTTCGCAGCATCGTGATGGCCTGAAGAATTGGAATGCCCGCGCGAAAGAGCGCGGCGAGCTGCTGGTTGAAGAGGAGGAAGTCGCTGGCTTTTACTTTAGGCTGGCCGCCTCGTCCGCCGAGGCGCGTTAGGGTTGTAACCCCGGACGTTTTCGGTGGCGTCACATTGAAAACCCGAAAACCCTCGCGCTCGAGCCGGGCCCGTGCTTCATTGACACCTACGGCCTCGATCGTCCTGGTAACCACTTCGCCCGCGGGCGTACCTAATCGACAAATAAACTCAGCCATCTAATCAAGACCGTCGGTTCAATCCAGCACGAGAGTATAACATGCGCCCCTTCACGGTTTGCTCTGCTGCAAATGGGAAGTGGCGGGTCAATTTGGAATTCAAAGTTTGGGGCGCTGAGATCAACTCTGGCCGGAACCGCCGGCGCGGCTCCTTAATAAGTCGCCCATTCAACCCAAACTGACGAGTACGGACCGAGAGCAACTCCTGCTACACGATTGGAAGGTCTGAAAGTTCCCGGAGGCCAGCTCCTTGATGTTTTCCGCCAAACTGGAGAGCGCTTCGGCGTCTCGGGAACCTATTGCCTGCAACGTGGTTAAACTAGTGCAATGACGCGGCAGCAGGTGGTGTGTAGTATGCGGACGCTTATGAACCTATGCGAATCCGTTACGTCAACAAAAACCCAAAGGAGTCCCCGAAATGTTAATGTTAAAAGCTACATGTAAGATCGCGTCGGTCCTCGCTGTCCTGGTCCTCGCCCTGGTTTCGCTTTGGGCTGCGGTAAGCCCGGTCACCGCTTTTGCGGCAGACGCCACAGCAAAATGTCGAGACAACAGTATTCGATTCTGTTCGGGAATTAGTTGCCAGTCTCAGGACTCAACTTCGGGCAGCACTGGCTACTGTGCCTGCACGAAAAAGGACGGATCGGTTGAGGTAAAGTTCTGCAACGATGGTCCGCCCATTGAGGAGAGCGCATATTAGATAGGAATTAATGCGCGAGACGCCTGCGAGTAGCGGCAGTGGTCCATCCCCGATTATCAGCGAAGGGAGCAGAGCAGCAGAGCCATAATTATGAGGAACACACGTCAATTAACTCAGTGCTCGGCTTGGGTTAAGGAACCCGGCAGACGATTCCTCTTATTGCTGGCTGGGGTGGTTGTGCTCTCCAATCCCATGTTCCCGCAGTCACTACCTGCAACTACGCCGAGCACGCAACAAAGCGTATCGATTTCAGATGATGATTTTTCGACTTTTGCGCAGAGAATCAGGACCCTCGAAGATCCTACATTTCGCGCCTTTTTACGAGCTCGAATTTTGAACTGGATCCGACCTGATGCAGACAAACTTCGCCTGCAAAGTGTTCTCCTGGTTGCGTCAGAGGGTCTGGCCGATATCAAAGCGCACGAGGAACAGATCGGAGATGTAACCGCCGACTGGTTTCGGGAAAGCCTGATTAGCTTCACAACTCGATGGGACTCGAGCGAGGCGACCGCGCTAGCTCTGAAGTATCCACTTCGCACTCAACACGTGAAGACTAATCCAGTCAGGGAACTTACGTCCGCGCTCGCAAACCTGGACGGTTCCAGGACAAGCGCACAGACCATTGAGTCGGCGACGAAAACTTTCTCCGATGCCAAAATGTCACCCGGAGCTCTGTTCGGAGAATTGCTCCAGCTGGACAGGAACAAATCTCCGCACCTCCAGCAAGTGCTGTCGGCGGTGATTTCACTCGAGGAAAAACAAACAGGCGTTTTCCCCTTGCACTTCCTCAATATGTTTCGAGTGCTATATCTCAAGAACACGACGCCCACTGAATTGCAAGTTCGGTTCTTGACTGCCAGCGTGAAAGCCACTCAGCTTAACCCAGTTGCCTTTAACAACCCGGAGGTGAGGGGTCCAGCCATTGAACTCTTAACAGCATCATTACCGCATCTCGAACGTCTGACGCCAGGTCAATATCCGGAGGCGGCCGGCCGGCTTCAGGAACTAAACTCGGCGACTTTCAGTGATTTCAGAACCCGGCAAGCTGTTGAGAATCGGATTAACAAAAGTGATCGACCTTTAGAGCAACTTATCGCCGAAGCCGAGGAGACCAGCGACAAACTCTTTAAGCGCGACTTATTCGAAAGAGCTGCGCGCATGGCGCAGAAGGCCGGAAAGTGGCGTCAAGCGATTGAGATGATGGTTTCCAGAGACTCGGATGAAGACGCGAAGAAGGAATGCGCTGTCCATTCCGTGCGGGATGAATTTCTGGGCGAGATAATCGGCTCAACACTTCGCGAGCGGGAGATGGGAATCGCTGAGTATGCCGCGTCCAAAATGCAATGCCCAATCGAGCGTTCCCAAGCCTTACATGACATAGCCGTTCGTTACTACGAGCTCGCTGACACTGTTCGTGGCCAGCAGACGTTGGCCGCGGTCACCAAGTCTCTCGGTGAGGCCCAAGATAGCATCGCCAAAGCTCAGGCATCGTTGGCGTTGGCTGCTGCTTTTCAAAAGTTCGATCCGCTGAACGCGCCGGCAGCATTTCGCAGTGCCGTGGCAAGTATTAATAAAATGCCATCCCCGGGTGGCAATCTTGAAAAGGAGTCCTATGGATCATTGCTGCCGCTCGCGGGAGATGTGATCAAAGTTTTCCGAGCGCTTGCGAGGCATGACCGCGGAGCTTCGCTGGCGCTTTCCGCAGACATTCGCCTTGACGAATTAAGGGCATCTGCGACTGCCGGGATTATCAGCAGTCCCATGCCATAGTGATGAACCAGAAGCCAAGTGCAAGAATCAACCTGGAATAGACTAGGTCGCGCCACGCCGTGGATTCTTGTCGTAGTCCTTGGCATCACCAACTCGATTCTGCTCCGGCAAAACGGAGCAATCAGGCAACAACTGAAACGCGTGGTACCAGAGGTCTTGCAAGAAGGAGATCGAGTTTCAGCTTTTACTGCGAGGAATATCGGCGGCGACCTCGTGGCCATTACCTACTCGGGTCGAGGTCCTAAAAGGGTCTTGCTCTACTTCACTCCCACCTGCAAATTTTGCATCCAGCAATTTCCTTATTGGCGCGAAGTCATCAGCCAGGCAAACTCGGAGCAGTTCGAGGTGATTGGATTAGTCACTGACCTTGAGGACATCACAAAGCTGCAGCGGTTCCTGACTGAGATGAAGTGCTCACCCGAATCCGCCACCCCGCTTAGAGTTGTTCTCGTTTCCGGCGAGGTGCTGCGCAGCTATAAACTTTCGCCCACGCCTCTAACTTTGATCGTTTCGAATAACGGAATAGTCGAAAAGGCATGGGTCGGGCTGTGGGATGCGGCGAACATTTCCGCGGCGAGTTCAACGTTGGGAATAACAATCTCTTCGAATTGACCTCGGGATTGCGGCGTAACGCACCGGCAATCCATTTTCGATAACGTTTGTCTTGCGCCCTCCGAGTCGCTGCCCTACAATGCGGCCAGTCAACACAATCTGGACAGGACACCAACGGCCACGTCTCCCGCGTTAGCCCATCCTGAATTTAAGATCAGAATTACAGGTCTCGGGGCATCAGTCGTCGGCTCGACCGCATCTGTGTTGATGGCCCCTTCTTGATCAATAAAAAGGATTCGCTTTCGCTCTCCCGAGATCACATGTACCTGCCGACACGACGCGCTGTTGGAATGGCCTCGCTCTTTATCTGCCTGGCAATTCTGCTAACGTTCTCCATTTTTTCGGACAGCTTTCCGGTAAACGTAGCTGCTCAGGACAAGACCGGGCAGCCAGCGCCCGAGGAAACGCCCACCAGGACAGACACGCCGGCAGCAAAAGCTCAGGCAACACCACCCGATCAGAAACCGGTGCCGCCGGAAATCGACGGGCCAGTCATCGTCCACACCGATCTGATTACGCTGACGGTAACCGTCACGGATACTTATGGCCGTTATGTTTCGGGATTGGGCAAGAGCGCTTTCACCGTGCTGGACGATAAAAAACCGCAGGAAATCACCTACTTCAGCGACGATGATTCGCCTGTTTCAGTAGGCGTAATCTTCGATCTCTCCGGATCGATGAGTGGCGAAAAGGTGAAACGAGCGCGCGACGCTCTGTCAAAGTTTATTCAGACCAGTCATAACTCAGACGAGTATTTTCTGATCGCTTTTAACTCGCGGGCGCAGTTACTGCTCGACAAGACCCGCGACGGGAACAGCGTGCTTGATAAACTCACGTTTGTGCAAACTCGAAGCCAGACTGCTTTATACGATGCCTGTTATCTCGGCGTCGAAAAAGTGCAGCGCGGCGCTCATCCCAAACGCGCACTGCTATTGATCAGCGATGGTCAGGACAACAATTCGCGCTACACCTTCAATGAACTGCGACGGCTCCTCAAGGAGTCGGACGTTACTCTCTACGGCGTGGGAATCTTAAGCGGCAGCGATGCGGGCAGCTCGATGGGCATGGAGGGTCAGGGTATCCTCGATGAACTCGCCAGCGTTTCCGGCGGCAAAGCCTTCTTCCCCAGGAGCGCAGCCGAGATGGACGACATCTTCGAGCAGATCGCCCTCGAGTTGCGACACCAATATTCGATTGGTTACAAGCCGGAGAATTTCGTCAACGACGGCCGCTGGCATAAGGTCAAGGTGAAGGTCACTCCGCCGCGTGGATTACCCAAGCTCTTCGTCAGAACTAAAGAAGGCTATTACGCAGTTCCCAGCACTCGCTGATGGTCAGAACCACCTGTGTGAACGGGTTTGAGCCGCTTGGTCCGTAAACCTTTCAAACGATTACACCGAACTTTTGATCCGTCAACGTTTCGCTCTTTTGATTCTGCGCCCAATCGACATTGGGAACGTTCAGTTTTTCTCCCGCTTGAATGCGCGGCAGTAAGGACTTGGTTGATCGGGAAAGATGTTTCGTTTGATGAGAACTCCCGCGGCTATAACGACGGCGACCGCGATAAGGATTTGCGTTCCCAGCTCGATGTTGGATCTGAGAGTATTTGACATGGGATTTCAGTGCGGAATAGCGACTCCTACTTATCGAGTACAGCGTCGGCGATTGCCAATGTCGCAGTGGCGCGCGGTCCGCGGTTTTTGAAGCTCTTCGCCAGATCGATTGAGCGATGAAAATCGTCCTCGGAGAGCAACCGGAAAGCTTTTGAAACACTGTAGTCCTTGCCGCCAAAGCCAAACAATTTATTGTGCCGAGTCGTCATCAGAATGAATGGGATCTCATCCCTGGCTCCGGTAAACTTTTCAGTCGAGTTGGCTGCTTTTACTGCTTCGTCCATCAGCTCCCAGGCGCGATTGCGATCGGCGAGAAGAAACTGCGTGGCCACTCCGATTAGCAATATTCCCCGGTCGGCCGTGCTCGCATCAATGCGTCGCGCCTCAACTGCGGCCTCTTCCAATAATCCTAAAGAACGCGGGCGATCGGACTTCGTTAGTAGCCGCGCAGCCTCCGTGTAAGCCCAGGCGCGTTGGCTGTGAGTCAACTGCCCGGACTTTGCCATCCGGACCGTTTCCGCCGCTTCTTTGTTTCGAAGCGATATTCGCACAGATTCAAAATCCACGAATTGACGCACCTTGGCTCGTAGACCGCTCTCATCTATTTTGTCCGCCACATCCTTTGCCTGGATGTCGCCTTGACTCGCCAGGCCGACAGCGGCATCAGCGTAGATTGCATCGCGCTCGCTCGAAGTCTTTGCGCGATCAACGCGATTCTGCATTGTTTCCAGAGCCTTGCTGCCCGTTTCTTCCTGGACAAGGCCGGCGGTCATTAAGGAACTGGTCGTATTTTTTGGGGGGCCGCCCAGAGCAGAGAAGTGTGCCCGCAGGGCAGCCGCTGTTTCAGGCGCGTGCCGATCGAAGAGTGGAAGCAGTCGGACCATAACCTTTCGCTGCCCTTGAAGCCCCGAAGACGTAAAGTCCTGGTCGGGGGGTGGCGATGGCCTGAGCAGAATGGTACCGCTTACTTCAAAGAACCTTTTAAGCAGCGCCGGAGATAGATTGGGAAGATTAAAATCATAAGATTCCAGCCCTGTAAATCTGCCCCCGCCATCAGCATTAAACGTCACATAAAAGCCAGGAGTGAAAGCATAGGAAGACAAACCCGAGACGGTGTTCGCATCGGCGGACGGATCGAATTGGGCACGAGCCAGGAGCAACGCAAATCTCTGGTCCGCAGCCTCAGGATTCTTAGCGCGGAGAGCGGAAAGAAAGCCGATCGAATGATAACTCACCTGGTCGAGCACCGGCGCGGCAAATTCCATTGCCCGCTGAACCTGCCCGTCGTCCAGCAACTTGCGCGCAACCAGTAGTCTCTTAGTGACTGCGTCCGAGATTGACCAACCGTCGTTGTATTGCCCGCCTTTGGCGTCTTCGGTCTCACGCTCGGTTTCTTTAGTCAGTTTTGCGAAAAACTCTTCACTGAGTGCTCGGTCCCGGCGCGCGGCCAGATTCATGACCTCGTAACGCAAGTCGTGTCCACTCGCCCGCCTGAGGGCAATTACCATCGGGGGCGGACTGTCTTTGGTCTTTATGGTTAGTTCTTCCGCGTCACCCTTTTCCGCCGCTTCCCAGGCGCGGCGAAACAGCGCTCGAGCTGTTGCGTTGTCGGCATTCCACAAGACGTCGGCGCTGCGCGCAAGTACACGCGGCCTCAACGCCAGATCGAAATCACTGCGCGCTTCATCCGCAGTCGAAATAACGAGCGAAATGGCAAAGGCCCGGCGCTCGTCTTCCACCGGGTTCGGCTGATTGATGGTGTTTTGTTCTTTCTGCTTCGCTTGAGTTGTTTCGACTGAGGGATTCTGCGCCAGGGTCGGAGATGAAGGCACCAATAAACACAGTAGCGATATGCAGATCAACTCCAGCAAGATGCCTCTACCGATATATAAGTGTCGAGTTGGCATAACTACATGGCGTGGCATTCACCGACGGGAGCTGCCCAATAATACCCCAAAGTTTCGGCGGAACAGCACCCTCTGACAATTGAGGCATCCTATCCCATCCTGGGCCTTGGGCGGGGACAGGCGCGACGTACGTGCTCTGCGCGAACACAAGAGCCAGCACCTTTAGCATGAGTCGCTAGCGGAAAAGGCATGACGCTATCTTCGTCATTCTCCTCTGAAAGTAAGGGCTAGGATTCAAAACGGCCAGCGAACCTTGGTTAGTTGGTAACGATGCGGTGAGTAAAGCTGGGCGACGGGGCGCATCCTACGATCTTGCAAGGTCTCGGTCAAGAATTTTATAGGATAGTAGTGGGTGTGAGTTAACTCATGCGAAGCCGCTCTTTAGCCTTCCAGTGTCTGCTCGATCTGTTCCATCAGTTCTCGTGCTCTTGACTTATATTTGCGTCAAGATTCGATGCGTTTTTCGGTTCGTGATAAGTGGATTGGAGACTTGCTTTTAATAGTCGACCTGTCATGGCGCCGAGCTCCTTCTGTATGCTTGAAAGGCTCGACTACACTTTGGCTCGGGCCCTCACCGGCAACGCATTCCATCTTCCAACGCATCTTCACAACAGCCTGGAGTCGCCGGCTAAATTCGGTTTCGCATCCCCGACTATTAAGAGTTAGACTTGGTCTTTGGGGCGAGTTCCCTGGGATTGTGGGAAATTAAGGCTTTATATCTAGTGGAATGAGTTTGGTGAACGAGCGAATGAACAGCAAAAACCGCGAGCGCACGCCCCGAAAAACACTGGTCCTTTCCGGCGTGTTTGTAGCCACACTTTGCCTGGCGGCCCTGGGCGCACCTTTGGGCTCCGCTTTGGCATTCGCAGGATTTAGCGCCGGCAATCAGGATTCGCGGCCGCGTCGCAGCGCCGCAGCGGCTACGCCGAGTCCCACGCCCGTTCGACGCATTAACCCAGCGCCCGTTCAGACCCCGACGCCTTCCCGTACGCAAACCGTGACCCGGACGCAGGCGGTGGCCCCCAGCCCAACTCCGCCGCGGCCATTGCCTGGTCAGACCATTCCAATCTTGTCAGAGCCTCCGCCGCCGCCGGTGCTGATACCGAAACCCACACCAACGCCGACTGAAGACGACATCGATGAAGGCAGCATCGTGCGCGTTAACACCGAACTGGTAACGCTAAACGTACGCGTGATTGATCGTAACAATCGGCCTATCGACAACGTGCGCGAAAGCGAGTTTCGTGTATTTGAGAACGGCGTGGTCCAACCCATCGAAAGTTTTACCCGGGAAGAAGTGCCCATTAGTTATGGGTTGGCGGTCGACACGTCTCAGTCTCTGCGTTTTCAACTTCAGAGTGTAATTGATGCGGGCAAATCAATCGTCAACAGCAACAAGCGGGGCGATGAAACTTTTCTGGTTCGCTTCATCAGTAGCGATAAGATTGAAACGCTTCAGGACTTCACGGCTAACAGTGATCTATTAATCGACGGGCTTGATAATCTTTATGTTGAGGGAGGCCAAACGGCCATCATCGATGCCGTCTACCTCGCTTCAGAACATGTCGCTCAATATAAGAAAGGTGACGACAGCGATCGTCGCCGGCGGGCCTTGATCGTGATCACCGACGGCGAAGATCGAGCGAGTTTTTACTCGCAGGAGAAACTCTTCGCGCGGCTCCGCGAAGAGGACGTCCAGATTTACGTGATTGGCTTTGTCGGTGAGCTCGATAAGGATAAGGGATTAATTCGTAAGAGCGAGCAGCAAAAAGCAATTAACCTCATCAACAAACTCGCTACTGAAACCGGCGGTCGGGCTTTCTTCCCGCAATCGATTTCCGAGATGCCGCAAATTGCTTCGGAGATTGTCCGCGACCTCCGCACTCAATATGTGGTCACTTATAATCCCACCAATAAAGCGCGCGACGGTTCTTATCGCGCAATTAGGGTTGCCGTCGAAGACGGATCAAGTCGCGACAAGCGCATAGCTCTTACTCGTAATGGTCGCATTGCGCCGAAGGGCGAACCTGCACCGGCGAAAATTCCGCCGACCCGAACCTCGACCAGACCCACTTCGGGTGCAGTAACCCGACCGTAAGGTGGAATGGTTCCAGCATTCGCGCTACTGCCCGGCGTAAGCGCCCAACGCTTCCAGCAACTGACTCCCCAGCATTACCAAAACCGCTGTCGTAACCAGGATGAGGGTGCCGATACCGAGCACATTATTTCTGCGCGTGTTCTTGAGGTTCGCTGTCAGATGTTTGTCGTTGATAAGCAGCAGGATGAAGACCAGGACAATCGGGAGGAGTATGCCGTTGAGGACCTGCACACCCACCAGAAGTCTCATTACCGGCACACTGGGAATAAGGGCTAAAACCGCGCCGACCACAATCAACGCCGTGAACAGACTGAAGAAAACCTTCCCGCGCCGGAAGTCCAGGTTGACTCCTTTAGGCGCACCAAAGGCCTCACTGACAGCGTAAGCCGTTGCCAGCGGCAACACTGCGCCCGCGAGCAAAGTGGCTCCCAGGAGGCCCACGCCAAACAGCATTTTTGCCGCGCTCCCGACCACGGGCTCGAGCGCGCTGGCCGCGTCCGCTGCGGACGTAATGTCTCGCCGCCCCGCAACATAAAGCGTGGCCGCGGCTGCGACAATCATCGAGATCGACATCAGATTCGAAACAATAGCGCCAACGTAAGCGTCGATTTTTTCCGGACCGTAGTGACGGCGGGCGACTCCCTTCTCGACGAGCGAGCTCTGCTGGAAGATTTGTATGTAGGGAGTGATGGTCGTGCCAAGTAATCCCACCATGATGAAAATGAATGCGGGATCGGCGCGAAAGGTAGGCACAAAAGCTCCCCGCGCCACCTCTCCCCAGTTTGGATGGGCCATGTACGCAGCCACTGGATAGGCAAAGAAGACGAGAGTCATCAGCAGCAATATCTTTTCAACCTTGACGTAAGTTCCAAAAATTACCAGGTACCAAATCAATAAAGCTCCCAGTGGAATCGAGAGATATTTACTGACCCCCATCAACTCCATCGCCGCGCCAATGCCGACAAACTCGCTGACCGTTACGCCGCCGTTCGCGATCAGGATCACAACGACCGCAAACAGCGCCCACGCGATGCCATACCGTTCACGAATCAGATCAAGTAGACCGCGTCCGGTGGCAGCGCCGAGCCGCGCGCACATCTCCTGAACCACGGCGAACGAGAGCGTCAGGAGCACCATGACCCAGATCAGCTCGTAACCATATTTCGCTCCCGCTTGGGTGTAAGTGGCGATTCCTCCAGCATCATTTCCAGCGGAAGCTGCGATCAGGCCCGGACCCAGAATGGCAAGCCACCGCAAGACTCCCGTCGGACTTCGCCGCAGGCCCTGCAACTGCACGCTGCGCCCCCGTATGTTGATCCTCAATCCGGCAGGGATCCGCCGCGGCGCGGATGGCAGAATCTTTGCATCGAGCGCGTCCAGCGGCTCAAGCCCCTGAGGCGATGAAGGTTTGGTCATGAAAAAACCCTCGGGGCCTGCGTGCTCCAAGCTTGCGGCGCCACTTGCGCTACTGCCGCATCGACGGTCACCACTCCCAGGAGCTGTCCTTCATCGCCCGCCACTGGCAGCGCGGCCAGGTGGCTTTCGATCACTCTGTAAGCGGCTTCAGCTGCGGGAGAAAGGGGATCGAGGGTGGTCAGGTAAGGATCCATGATCTCTTCAAGACGCTCGTCATCATCTGCCGTGATTAGATTGCGTAATGAAATCAATCCCCGTAGCCTGCGCGATCTTTCGTCGTCAACGATATAGATCAGAAGTACAAAGTCCGGGCCCTTCAATGGTTCGCGCAGGGCCGCGCGTGCCGCGGCAACTGTTAAACTTCCGCGCGCGTACACAAAATCGTTGGTCATGATGCCGCCGACACAGTCTTCGGGATAACGTAAGAGATCAAGAATTCGCTCGGCTTGTGTCCTCGGTAGCCGCTCAAGGTAGTACCGCATGGTAGTGGTTTGCAGTCTGCCGACCAGGTCAGTAGCGATATCAGGCGCCATCAAAACGAGCAGCCTGACCGCTTGCTCCTCTTCCAACTCCTCGAATACCTGTAGTTGTCTTTCGGGCCTCATGGCCTCAAGGGTATCGGCGGCTTTTGGATCGGCGAGCAGGGTGATTAATTCAGCCGCGTGGAGGTAAGGCAAAGAATCGGTCAGCCTTGCAATCTCACCGGGGGGTAAACGGCCGATGCGCAAATCGCGCCCGGACTCTCGTCGTACCGCCTGAGGATCGCCGCGCAGAAACTCGACATACTTCCAATCAAGCAGCGCGCTTTCTGATACGCGCCCAAACCGGGCTCCGGTTAACCGGCGGATCAGGGCGCCAAAGCTTGTATCCGCGGACTGCAATACCAGCTTTCCGTTATCTTCCTCCAGGCAAAGATCATTCGCGCGAGTCGCCCGCCGGTTTTCAAGATCCAGAATCAACGCGTCAAGAATTCCGCCGGCGAGCAGAACCTGCCTGGCCATGGAGTCTTTGTCTTCCTTGCGGGATTTTTGAAGGTCGTTGACCTGGATGAGGCGCGCGGTCCAATCAATGGATTTTACCTCGCCCCAGGGGAGCGACTCGATCGATCTCTCGTTGTTAAGGAAATAGATACGCGTAACCAGAGGATGCTCACCTTCGAGTAGGGCCACACTCAGGTCGGTGAGTCGGGCAGCGTCGTTATGCCTACCGGCCACTTTGAAGCGGCGCAACTGCGAGAGCATCACCATGACTTGGTGTCTTCCCTTTTTTTAAACTGACTCTAACCCTCATTCATGAAACTACACTCCAGTTTCATGACGAGGTACAGACTGGCTTCGGGTTCTTCGCGCCTCTTAGCGCGCAGAATCCCGGTCAAAACCACCATCGACCTAACCGCCAGGAACTAGCTGTGCCGCCCCGGGCTTTTGTACGTAGTTGGTCCATAGGAAATCAACACCGCGAACTCAGGATTCAGTCACATTTTAATTTCACGCTGGCAAGTGTTGGACCGCAGCTATTAACCTGGCAGACACCCATAAATTGCGACTTCAAGCTCCAGGGCTTACTCTTAGTCACTCATAAACGCCCGCAGAGTTAGGATGGAGATGTCTACGCCTGGGCAGAATCATTAAGGAGTCTGGATTGGAACTAATAAAGAAACTATTCGCGGTCAGTTATGCAGTCGTTATATTTCTGTTCATTTGCTGTGGACTCGCCTTGACGGTCTTCGCGGCCATGGAGCTTTGGCATGGACTTAATCCCAACGCAGTCATCGCGCTAAGGGACCGTTTTAATTCAGTGTTGGAAAGTATTGGTCTGTTGACCATTGCGGTAGTTGCCCTGGAATTGGGCCAAACGATTCTCGAAGAAGAGGTGCTTCGCAAGGTCCAGGTCAGCTCGCCCACACGCGTGCGCAGGTTTCTCTCGAGGTTCATGGTGGTGGTAGTGGTCGCTTTGGCAATTGAATGTCTGGTGGCCGTCTTCGAACTCGCTCACGACGATCCATCCCGGCTTCCCCAGGCTGCCGCCATAGGCGTTGCCGCCGGAGTGTTGCTGGCCGCCTGGGGCGTGTTCATCAAGTTCAACAAAAGCGCGGAGGAACTGGAACCTGAGGCAATGGCGGAGGCGAAAAGCGAGGACAGCAAAGTTAAGTGACGAACGCGACTCAAGGTTTCTGATATCCCAACACGTGGGCTTTGAGTTGCGATGTGCGGGGATCTCGATCAAACGTGACCCATCCTTCACGCTTTGCGTGACGCGGCAGGAACGGGATATCAAGTTCGCCCCGCGCTTGCTCCTGGCCGTTTCCCTCCATCACCACCTCGATTCGGAGCGATGCTGCTGTTTCGTCGCCGTGATTCACGACAGTAACAGGCACCACAAAATTGAATTGCTTCTGTGCCGGGGTCCCCAGGCGAACTTCGATATCCGGCGGTTGATTCCCCAGCGAAGCACCGCTGTAGGCGAGGTAGCCGACTACGGAGATTACCAAAACCAGCCCGGCGGCAAAGACACCCCACTCCAACCAATTCTTTTTTAGCTTCTTCATTGCAGCAATAACCTTCCCGCCGATGCGCCCAGCGTTGCAGCCACCGCAAGGACTATGGTTTGCGACAAGCCGGTAAAGAGGGCCACCCCGTCAAAGCGTCCAAAGAACCAGAGAATCAGGGCTGAAGCGATCAGTGCGATTGAATAGGTGGCGAAAGTCCCGAACAGAATAGTGACTGGGTGATCGACACGAACAAACCGGTCGGCCCCTCTGAAGTCACTAAAATGCAGAACGACGAAAGCTATCAGCAGCGAGAGAAACACTAACCCCAATAATCTCAGCCATGATATTTCGATTGCGATAATAATTATCTCTTCGGTCGGCGCCACGTTTGCCGCAAAAAGGACGGCCCCGCAAAAACCCATCACCATCTGGCCGAGGAAACTAATCCCCTTTTCGCTTGTACCCTCACCGAGACCCTCATCTTCTTTTCCGCCTGCGCCTAACTGTGCGGTGCCGATTGATACTCCAATGGCCACCGTCATTGCCTCCAGCACAACCACTCCGGCTATCTCCATTGGTGACATCTCCGCGGTAATTCGGCCCAATAAGAAAAGCACAATTCCCGCGACCAATAGACCAATCCCTATCTCTTCCACTGAGTCGACAGCCACTTCCAGCATGCTGGAATCTCTCCTCAAACCTGCATAGCGGTTGTAGCCAATCAACAAAACAAAAGTCGCCAGGACATAGATGATCAGCCGGAATGGGTGAGCGACTATGCCGGTCCACCAAACTTCCATCGTGTACAGCAGCGGAAGGCTGAACATTAACCCGCCGGCAACTCCGCGTCCGTATTCCTGTAACGAAGCGGTAAGCGTGCGCTGTTTTGAAATCGCTGAGTTGCGAGAAGGCATAAAAACCGCGAAGGCAACTTAGTCACGCTGCACTTCCGATCCATCGAGCTTTGGGGTAGGACCTGAGGATAGCGCGTGACCTGACACCAGGCAAACAGATTCGTCTTAACATCACGACATAGGATGAACCCGTTTCCCTGGTTGTGTTTTAGAACGCTTCTTCTTTTCAGGGGGCCCTTGCACGTTCGCTTATCGGACGGGTAGTGACAACTTTCCTGAAAAAATTCTCGGCCTTTAAGTTGCTGTATTGGAAATACTCTGCATTTGACACTCGTCAACCTTCAAGGGGGAATATGAGCAACAACAATTTGAATGCCAACCAGGTTACTGAACTCATTTACCAGGCGCTCGAAGCCGAAAAGGGCGGGGTGCAAATTTACACGACCGCACTGCGTTGCGCCCAGAACAAGGATTTGAAGGAAGAATGGACCAAGTACCTTGAACAAACCAAGAACCATGTGCAGGTGCTGACTGAACTCCTGAAGGAAATGAATCTGGATCCCGAAGTGGAAACACCGGGACGGAAAATCGTACGGCACATTGGCGATTCTTTGGTTCAGGCAATGGAAATGGCCTTACGCGGACCCGATCTGGCAGCGGCGCAGATCGTCGCCGCTGAATGCGTCACTCTGGCCGAAACCAAGGACCATCTCAACTGGGAGTCTGATTGGAGAAACTTGCGAAGGACTCGGCCGGGGACCACGGCGGCCAGGCTACAGCAGGCTCACGACCAGGTGGAGCCGGAGGAAGACGAACATCTCTACCACACCAGTGGCTGGACGCGTGAGCTCTGGATCGAATCATTGGGAATGCCCGCGGTCTTGCCGCCACCAGAAGAAGAGCAAGATGTCCAGGACTGCTATCGAAGCTGCCGAGGCTGAGAAGTCACGCGCGACGAAGGCATAGCACCAGCGTAAACAGTCTCTGCGTCGAACTAGGCGCAGTGCGTCTCGGCGGTGAGTCGTTACGGAGTTACCGCTGAGACGCCGACTTCGCTCAGGCTTCAGAAGAGTAAAGTTCGTCATCACAAAAAAATCACCAGCCACGGAGAAACGATGACTACGAGGAAATCAGTCAAACCAGCTAAAGAAATAGCGAAAAAAGTTGTCAGCAAGACCAAAGCGCCTCAGGACGGCGGGCGAGCGGCCGCCAGGCTCGATCCACGAAATAACGACGACCAAGATCAACGACCTGCAAAAGAATACTGAAGACAGCGGCGGCGAATTTCTCACCACCAATCAAGGCGTGAGGATCAACGACAATCAAAACTCGCTCAAAGCTGGAGAACGCGGCGCGACTCTGCTCGAAGATTTCATTCTGCGCGAGAAGATTACTCATTTCGACCACGAACGCATTCCGGAACGAGTAGTCCATGCGCGCGGCTCGGGAGCGCATGGTAGTTTCAGGTTTACGAGTCGATGGCTGAATATACCAAAGCTGCGTTTCTTGCAGGATCCGTCAGTGAAAACTCCGGTTTTTGTGCGCTTCTCAACCGTCGCCGGTTCACGAGGCTCAACCGATCTGGCCCGCGATGTACGCGGCTTCGCCGTCAAGTTTTATACGCAGGAAGGCAATTTCGATCTTGTCGGCAACAATATCCCGGTCTTCTTTATTCAGGATGCAATGAAGTTTCCGGATCTGGTTCACGCCGTCAAGCCGGAACCGCACAACGAAATGCCGCAGGCAGCTTCGGCGCACGATACTTTCTGGGATTTCATTTCGCTGATGCCCGAATCGATGCACATGATCATGTGGGTCATGTCAGACCGGGCCATTCCGCGCAGCCTTCGAATGATGGAAGGTTTTGGTGTTCACACCTTCCGCTTCATTAACGAAAGGGGCAAGTCGCGTTTCGTTAAGTTTCACTGGAAACCGCTGTTGGGTCTCCACTCGGTGGTCTGGGACGAGGCGCAGAAGATCTCCGGCAAAGATCCGGATTTTCACCGGCGCGATCTTTGGGAAGCAATCGAAAACGGCGATTTCCCGGAATGGGAACTTGGCGTGCAGATCGTCGAGGAGAAGGATGAGCACAACTTTGATTTCGACTTGCTGGATCCGACCAAAGTCATTCCCGAAGAGATCGTTCCGGTGCAACGGATCGGCAAGCTGACCTTGAACCGCAATCCGGATAACTTCTTTGCGGAAACGGAACAGGTTGCTTTCCACGTCGGCAATATCGTGCCGGGTATTGATTTCACCAACGATCCGCTGATGCAGGGTCGTCTCTTCTCTTATACCGACACGCAGCTAATTCGGCTGGGTGGTCCAAACTTCCACGAGATTCCCATCAACCGACCAGTCGCGCCTGTGCATAACAACCAGCGGGACGGTTTCATGCGCCAGACGGTGAATCGCGGACAGACCAGCTACGAACCAAACACCTTGCGCGGCGGTTGCCCGTTTCCAGGCCGGCGCAGACATGGGCGGTTTCACCAGCTTTGCAGAGCGAATCGACGCGCGCAAGATTCGCGCGCGCAGTGCCAGCTTCTTCGATCATTTCAGCCAGGCGACTCTGTTCTATCAACAGCCAGAGCGAGCCGGAAAAAGGTCACATCATTCGAGCGCTGCGATTTGAGCTGGGCAAACTGGAAACCCCGGCGATCAGAGAACGCATGCTGGGACTGTTGGCCCAGGTCGACAAAGGACTTGGCCAATAGCGTAGCCGAAGGTCTTGGGCATGAAGGTGCCCGGCTAAGCTTGATAAACCGCTGAACATGAGTGTTCCGGCTGACGGCGACCCAAGAAAGTTTCAACCGAAGCGCGTGGACCAGGGAATCGAAACATCGCCAACGCTCAGACAAGTAGATAATCCGAATTTTCCGAACCACACAATCAAGACTCGAAAGATCGCTGTGTTGCTGGCAGACGGATTCGACGATGAAGCCGTAGATCAATTGAGCAAAGCGTTGCTTACCGAGGGCGCAGCGACAAAAACAATCGCGCCGCGGCTTGGGGTGGTAAAAGGAGCGAAGGGGCTCGAACTAAAAGTCGACTCCAGTTTTCTCACCGGCGCTTCCGTCCTGTTCGATGCAGTCTACATCCCTGGCGGCGACGTGAGTGTAGAATCGTTAAAACAAATTGAAGAAGCTCGTGAGTTTGTAGCCGAGGCATTCAAACACTGCAAGCCAATAGCGGCCAGCGGTGCGGGTGTAGGTTTCCTGGCGAAGTCCCTTGGGGAGAAGTTTAGTGAACCGAACACTACCGGGAAATTGATTGTTGCAAATGCGGGTGTAGTAACCAGTCGCGCAGACGTTACTCCGAATTTCACGAAGGAGTTCATTAAAGCGATTTCGCAGCATCGCCACTGGGAGCGTGAGAAGAGCAGTCAATAAGTTTTCCCGGGCGGCGGTAGTCAACGCGTAGCGGGAACGTTCTCCGGACAATCGGCACCTTCCGTTATCCTTGACTACTGCCTCATCTTTTTTGATCGCCACTACCATCGGCCTTATCTCGGGCCAAACAGTGAATGTAGCTTTGCTTCTGAGGCATCCGCCAACCGTGCAGCATTGTAGTTTGCTTTCTGCGTGCTCGTTCATCGGCTCACGCTTTTGCTTCACACTTCCTTCAGACGCTGCCTCACGAAGACGTACTTGCGCTTCGCTAACTCTTCACTTCCCTTAGGTTGGGTAAAGGACTTTCACCTCCAAGGTGTCGAACATGCTCGGCACACTATGAAAAGGGCTGCGCAAGAAACGCAGCCCCTTCATTACTTGTCTCCCCAGTTCTACCGGAAAGATTTGTACTCGATTAAGACGTTTGTGCTGTTTCGTTGCCTTTATCGACCACAGCCTTTAACGCTTGAAAAGTTGGTGGCCAGAGCCCAACAAAAATTCCGGCCTTTTCCTTGCCACTCAAATAGAGGGCAATGGACGCTCCAATGGAGCCAATCGTCAGAATGTGAAATAGACTGACGCCCGTGGCCCTTTGTGTCGATTTATCGACGGTTTTCAACATCGACTCGGCTGCATCTCGTTTTGGAGTTGTTTCCAGGCTGCCGTTCTCGCCGGTTGCGTTCTGAGTTTTCGTGAATGCTGTTTGTGTTGCTGACATGTAATCCCCTTCTTTCCCTTGATGATAATGATACAGCCCATATGAGCTTACGGACTGCAGTGCAAGGCGCGTTCCTCGACAATGGGCCTCATCAAGTACCCGGCAGCGATCGAAGGGATTCATTCAGGTGAGAACGATCGGCGAGTGAGTGTAGCAACGGACCGGCTGAAGAGAATCCTACGATGCTGAGCGAACCGACCGGACATGCCAGCCGATAACGGAAACGCCCAACATCAATTCCAAGCAGACTACAGACCATGATTCTGATTGTAGCTTTGTGTGAAACGACGAGCACATCGCCATCAGCATGGTCTCGCTCTATGTCCTCCAGGACACGCAAGGCACGTCGAGCGATCTCCACCGCCAGTTCCCCGTCCGTTGGCGCATGCCATGCAGGATCTGCAAGCCAACTAATGTAATCGTCGTGATAAGCAAGGTCGACCTCTTCTTTGGTAAGGCCCTCCCAACTCCCGTATCCAATCTCATTCAGATCAGCGCAGACACGAGACTTCATCCCCACCGCGTTGCAAAGAGGAGCGGCGGTAGCAATCGTACGCCGCAAGCTGCTGGTGTAGATCGCTTGCCAGTCGTTGGAACGGTAAGCGGTCGCGAAGGCATCGGCCATGGCTTCACCGTCCGGCGTTAGCGCAGGATCCAATCCTGAACCACAGAATCTGTTTTGGCGACTGAATTCGGTTTGCCCGTGACGGAGGAAATAGAGAGTCAGGCTCATCGGTGTTGTTGCTGCTGAAGTTTTGTTCGGTTGTTGAGCCTCGAGAGGGGATTAAATCTTTGCGCGTTTCAATCTTCGAAGTCAAAGTAAAGATAGCACTGCCTTCGAGGTGGCGAACGCGGCAAACGACTTTCCATCTTTGAAATTGCTTGATAGTTTTTCGTCAGCCGGCGATTTTTTAAGTCAGTCCAGAAAAAAGGCAGCCGCCAGGCACAATAGTCAGACTGACGACTGAGGGCAACAAAAGAAATTTGCGACTCATGACTATGAAGCGGGAGCTTATTGCGGTGCTGCAGAATACTGCGCGATGATGCGCTCGCGGATCTGCTCGGGAGTTAGTTTCTCTTGTTTCTGTAATCGATAAGCCAGGAGCACTTCGTCAACGCACACAGCGCAATGCGAAGCGTGATCGTCTTCGTAACAACTGTAAAGGCTCTTGTGCCCGAAGCCTCGGTCACACTCGCAGTAGCATGGAAGTTGAGCGATTGTTTTCGGAATCGCCCTCACGGCCAGGTAGGCCTCACGAGTTTTGCCCACAAATTTTTCCGGCGCCAGGGTTGGCCCAAGAGTTTTTAAACTAAGTTCGTCGGTTTGAAACGCCGGGACCCGAGCTACGGAATGATCGTGCCCGTGCGCATCGAGATTTGGCGTTGCCGGTGTGGCGGGTGGCGCCGGAGATTCTAAGACGATTGGTCCCGAGTTGTTCGCCAACTTCGGAGGCGACTGACTGTTACAGCCGGTCACCGCCAGCGTAGTTAGAACCGCACCAAACAAAAGATAATTTTTCATCCGACGGCTTTCTCCTACAATTTTTTTTCGCACGAAACCCAATTTATCTGTGCCGGGGCGTGCGAGTCCAGGGTGCAACTGTTCACCAGCGAGTCACCGCAGCCCCCGGAACAAGCTAAGGAAACCCTATCAGCACTAGAACGTGATGCTGTAACTTAGCCCTGGGTTGCGACTCTTCACCATCACCAATGAAAGCGCGTGACGCTTATGGGAGAACGTCAACAGCGGGTGAACGTTATAGCCGTTGTACGTCGCCAGCAGCGAAATCTTTCTGTGTAGCTGAACATTGAGCCCCGCTACCGGTCTCAACCGGTCGTCAAAGGTTCCATAGGCGACGCCGACATATGGGGCGATGGGTAATCCGGTTTCCTTCTTCAGGTTCTTGCTGAACGTCGCGTAGAACGATTGTCCCGAACGGCGTGCCAATCCGATCCGAGCTGGTTCCGATAATCAACGCCGGACGCCGGGGAGTTTCGGTCAAAGCCACGAGGTTGGCAAGCGGCTGCCACTTTTCTCGCCAGCGGGTTGTATTCCACCCCAGCCGTGAAGTCGCGGATGAAATCTGTAGGTCAAGGTGTTGCGCCACTTCGCTCGGTCGAATCTGATTCGCAATCAACCGCACGCCATACGTCCACTTATGTTTGCTCTTGTTGTCCTGCCCCGCTCACGGCGCGGCCCTCGCCAGGTCAAAGCGGTCAACTCGGAACCGACGAGGCCGCATGCCCCTCCTCGGTTTCTGCTTGACCGCCAGCGGCTTGCTCAGGTTCTCTGCTTGGCTCATCCTCTTCGCGCCGTCTTTCCGCCGCGGCGAGCATGGCATCAATCTGCTTTCTGCAAATCAGCCGGATTGACGATTCCCGATATTACTTTCGCGACCCGCCCATCCCGGCCGATGACGCACTGTGCCCGGCAAGGCGCCGCCGAGCCCGAAGCGCATCATGTCAGCCGTGGTAGCGCCCACCCAGATCGGAAAGTTGACTTTCGTTTCTTTAACGAACTGTAGAACCTTTGCGCGATCCTTCAGCTCGTCAGTTGACGCCCCGACCACTTGCACGCCCAGCGCGGCATATTCGTTTTGAATTGCGGCAAGATCGGGCATCTCCGCCCGGCACGGAATGCAGTAGGTCGCCCAAAAGTTCAGCACGACGATGCGTCCTTTGAGCGCGCTCAATCGCTGCGCGTTGCCGAACAGATCTTTGAGCGTAAGATCCGTTTCCGTGCCGACAACTTTCGCCGCATCCTGTTCGGCGCGGACTCGCCTTCAGCACTTTGAGCGTATCGACGCGAATCACACTTACGTTCTTCTTCTCTGCACCGTGCCGGTCACGGCAACGTGCTTGCCGATGAACTCGAGCCAGTTCTTTCCCGGCGAGAACTTAGCCGGCGCGAGTTGATAGAGCGTGAAATTGTCGCCCTCCCGCACGGCAAGCAACGTCGGGTCGCCGCCGGCTACGCACGATTGCGCTTTCAGCAAATCCTCCGCCGTGCCGAATTCAACTTTTGTGCGATCCGCCTCCGCCCAGCACTCAGCACAGCAGACAACCTGTCCTTCGAATTGGACAGCCGTGCCCTGCGCCAGGGCGGTAACCGCAAGAGAGAGACATAGAAACAAACCTGCTAGTAATCGTTTCATATAAAACTCCGTGGCGATGGTTAAGTAGGTCATCGCTGACGTTGAAGTCAGAGCCGGTGGCAGTAGCGACCGGGTCGAGCGTGCTATAGCTTGCGCGCAAACTCAATCGCGCGCCCGCGAAGTAAGCTTCCTGTCTATTGAAGGGTCTAGATGCGTAGAGCGCCCAGACGCTTAAATGGTGGGTCAGTTAATGAGGGGAGATGCGCTATCGACGTCAAAGAGTTCGGCTCCCGGTTAATTGTTTGAGGCATCATACCGGGTAAGCGAGCAAACGCCGGCGTCTCAGGGTTCACTTGCGGAACTGCAAAGTCGCCGCGCCGCGAGATCAGAAAAGAAGCTCCCGGAATCGGACAGCGTTCTTCCGCGTGCGGTTGATTGACCGCCTGGACGGAAAGATCGGCGAATCCGTCTTCGATTTCTGCACAATGGTCTGAACACAGCGAGAGGCAAGCAACAAAGCCCCACAAAATGATCACTGGCAGGATTGCTGCACTGACGCCAGAAAGTGATGAGCGAGATGAAACCATCGAGGAGATGATACCGGATTTCTATTTGGCGCGGACAGATCCGCTGATTTTTTTCTTAGTCGTCTTCCCTGTTTTCAATACCGGGACGCCCGCGTCTACATCATCGTGTGGCTGAGGAATGACATGAGTGGAAACTACCTGGCCAACTTTTCTACCGGCAGCAGCCCCGGCGTCCACCGCCGCCCGCACCGCCGCGACATCGCCGCGCACAATTGCTGTAACAAGCCCGGCGTCGATCTTTTCCCAACCAACAAGCCGCACGTTCGCAGCTTTGACCATCGCGTCAGCAGCTTCGATCATCGCTACCAGGCCCATGCATTCAACCATGCCGAGTGCTTCTGCCATATGAACTCCTTCACTAACGGCGGAATTGCTAAAACTTAAGGCCAGACTGGTAAATTGTCCAGAGTTAACAAAAACCTTTTTTCAATTTCGAAGCGAATGAATAGGCGCCGGAATGCGGCCGCCGCGACGAATGAAATCGGCGGACGAAAACGCATTAACCGCCATGATTGGCGCGCTGCCCAGCAACCCGCCAAACTCGACCATCTCGCCAACTTCACGGCCAGGAACCGGAATGATGCGCACCGCGGTAGTCTTGTTATTCATGACGCCGATGGCCATTTCGTCCGCGATGATTGCCGAGATCGTTTCCGCCGAGGTGGAACCAGGAACTGCCACCATATCGATACCAACTGAGCAGACGCTGGTCCAGGCTTCGAGTTTGTCGAGCGACAGCGCGCCTAATCTGGCGGCCTCGATCATGCCCGCGTCTTCGGAAACAGGAATGAAGGCGCCGCTCATTCCGCCCACGCAGCCGCTGGCCATCGCCCCGCCCTTTTTGACGGCGTCAGTAAGCAAAGCCAGCGCGGCAGTGGTGCCGTGCGTGCCGGCTCGTTCAAATCCCATCGCTTCGATAATATTTGCCACTGAGTCGCCGGGAACTGGAGTGGGAGCAAGCGAGAGATCGATGATGCCGAATGGCAAGCCTAGCCTCCGCGCGGCTTCGCGTCCCACGAGTTCGCCGGCGCGCGAAAGTTTGAACGAAAGCTTCTTAATGATTTCTGCGAGATCCTGCAAAGGTAAATCTTTGCCCGCGCGGCCGAGCGCATAGTTAACTACGCCGGGGCCGGACACGCCGACATTGATGACCGCCTCCGCCTCGCCCACGCCATGAAAAGCGCCGGCCATGAACGGATTGTCTTCGACGGCATTCGCAAAGCAGACAAACTTGGCGCAAGCGAGTGCCGCCCTCTCGCGGGTTCGCTCTGCCGCATCCTTAATCAAGATCCCCACCTGTCTGACTGCATCCATGTTGATGCCCGACCGAGTGGTGGCAACGTTGACGGAAGAACAGAGACGTTTGGTAGTGGACAATGCCTCGGGAATTGAATTGAGAAAGCGGGTCTCAGAGTCGGTGGCGCCCTTGTGAACCAGCGCGGAGTAGCCACCCATGAAATCGACCCCAACGGCGACGGCCGCTTCGTCGAGAGCCCGCGCGAGATACACCGGATCACCGCTGGCACCCTCCGTGATCATCGAGGCTGGAGTGATTGCAATTCTCTTATTGGCTACGCGGATTCCGAGTTCATCGCCTATCTGATCGACAGTGGCCACCAGATTGTCGGCATAACGCTGAATTTTGGTGACCGCGCGTTCAGCGGTGCGCTCGATCGACTCGCTGGCGCAGTCGCGTAAGCTGAGCGAGAGCGTGACGGTGCGAACATCGAGATGTTCCATCTCCGTCATGGCGACTGTTTGCAGAATTTCGGCTTGCGAGTATTCCATTGAAATAGCTGTCGCGGGTCAGGTGTACCAGAACCGGGAGCGACCGGGTAAGCTTATTTAACCGATGAACCGGCTAAGCAAAACTATGATTAGAAACAGGAAAAACAAAACTGCGGCCACCAGCACAAACCGCAGGCTGGGATCGTAGCTGGCCTCATCAAGCACCACGCTCGACATTTCACGAAGTTTTTGCCCGCGGTGGACGACGTCGCCGCCGACATTTCTCGCGATTCCGGTAGCGCGTTTCACCTTATCGCGAGCCTCGTCAATGATATGCGCTCCGGGTGTACCGGCTGGTTTCTGGCCGGGCCGGCTGGCCGCTTGAGATGACGCCGGCTTTGGCTGGGCCAGGCTGGTGTTAACCCGTGACGACTGATCAGAAGCGACTGCAACCGGGTCTTCCCTTTTTTGCCTGTTAGAAACCGACGGCTGAGGGGCCGGCTCTACTACCGTCGAAGCCGTGCCCCCCGGCGAACCTGATTCTTCCTCCGCGATAGTTTTCAGTTCTATGCCACACTGCGGACAAAAAGCAGCCCGGTCACGTATTGACGCACCACAAGCATGACAGCGCCGAGAGATTTCTGGTTCAGACATTCCCTGATTTTCCGTTTTTTTGATTGCCGCTGGCCGGCTATTAACGGCGATGCTCAAACACGGTGCATTGCATTAAAAAGATCTTCCCGCTGAGCGTAGATGCGCACTCCAAGTGTCTCACCTTCCCGCCGCAGTCTCTCTTTTAGTTCAGTCGAGCTTTCGCGAGCGCGTGACGTGTCGGCAATGATCACCATCGCAAATTTTCCGCGGACAACTGTTTGATTAATATCTACGATGCTGCAATCTGCGGCAGCCAGGATTTGGGCCACACCCGCCACGATTCCCGGGTGATCCACGCCGAAAACGGAAATCACCATCCGGTCGGCCGATCCCTGCTCCGCCGGCCCTGCACTGCTTGATGTTTGATATTGAAAAGACGAGTTGGCGAGGCCATTGCCTCTGATAAAAGGCTCAACTTCGCGATAGAGTTCGGTGACCAGTTGTTCGACCGCTTGCTCGTTTGCGGTGCTTCCCAATCGGTTGTACACAGCTTTTGTCAGCCGGTAAATCAGATCTTCATTCGCCATTTTGAATTAGTGACAAGTAAAAAGTGAAGCGTGAAAGTATTAAGTGAAAACTACAGGTTAATACCTTCACTCCTCACTCTTAACTTTTCACTGTTTTTCAGAGTCTGCCGTTGTCGTGCAATTGTCTGGCGGCTTCGCGCATCTCGGCAGAGACGGTATCCGTGATGTCCACGCGATCCACGATGCCCACTACGGCGGCCTCGATCGCCATCTCCTGATTGCCGATGGCCGTGCGCGCTGCTTTTCCGAAAGCGCAAATCACCATTTCACCGGTGCCGGCGCCCAGTCGATCCGCCACCACCACGATGTTTCTCGTCGGCTCCTTCTCCAGGTCGTACGGGTGCACGACCAGAAACCGAATGCCCTCGAGATCAGGCGACTTCTTGGTGGACCAAACTGTGCCGACTACTTTTGCTAAGAACATATCAATGGGTTATTAATGAATCGTTAGTTGGGATCATCTACTGTTAATCGGGACCACGGACGGCTGCGTCTTCAGCCTTTAGCAAAAACTTCAGCGGGATCCGCCATATCGCGCGCGGCTGGGGTGATGATCGTCTTCGCGTTGATATAGATTTTCTCGCCTTTTTGGATCGCTCGCCGCACATCGTCTTCGCTCACAAAATCGACGGTCTGGTGTCCGTTGGCGCTCGCAGACAGCGGTTTTCCCGATGATGCTGATGAGCCGCCACTCCCCGACGCCGGCGTATTGCGCCCGCCGTTGGCAGGCGATGCCTGAGTGGATCCGGTGTACATGCTGCCGGCTTCAGTTGCGGTCGCAGCCGTCGGAGTCTCAGGGTTCGAGCCCGTCTCAACTTCTTCAGGCCGGCGGCCGGCCAGGAAGCGATCGACGATCGCGGCAATCTCCTGCCGGTTTATCTGTCCCGGGCCGGAGCCCACCATTGCCGGAGCGTTTCGCGGCTGCGGTGACCGGGCGGCAGCACGAGGAGTCGCCACAGTTGTAATGGTTGCTGCCGGTCGTTTGCTCTTCACCGGTCTGGTTTCAAATGCCACTCGCTTGATGTCCATCAGATGAAGCGGCGAAACATTATCGGAAGTCACGTTACCGCCCCACGAACCACAGCCCAAGGTCATCGACGGCGGCAGCGCAGTTGAGAAACCAATCGCTCCGTGAGTGGTGGGCGTGTTCACAGTAATGCGCGACGCCGGCATCTCCGAACCAAAACGGACGGCAACTTCGCGCGAACGAGTATGCACACCTGCCGTGTGGCCCATGCCGCCATACTTCAGAATTTCGTAACTGCGCTCTGCTCCGCGCGTCACACCATCGGCGACATAGAACGCGAGAATCGGCGAAAGCTTTTCCATTGAGAGCGGATAGTCCCGTCCCACGCCCGCCACATCGGCCATCAAACATCGAGTGCCGGGGGGCACGCTGAGCCCCGCCAGCTTCGCAATTACTTCCACTGACTTACCAACGATCGCCGGATTGAGGTGACGCTGCGGAGTAGCTACGACCTTTCCGAGTTGCTCCGCTTCGGCACTGGAAAGAAAGTAGGCTCCCTGAGCCTTAAACTGTTCGCGCACCGCTTGTTCGATCGGAGCGTCACAGACAACAGCTTGTTCGGAAGCGCAGATCGTACCGTTATCAAATGTCTTGCTGGTCAGAATGTCCTGCACGGCTTTGGCTACGTCTGCTGTTCGTTCAATGAACACTGGAACATTTCCGGGCCCAACTCCAAACGCGGGCTTGCCTGATGAATAGGCCGCACGCACCAGACCGATGCCGCCGGTTGCCAGAATGACTGCGGTTTGCTTGTGCTTCATCAGGGCTTCGGTGCCTTCGATGGTCGCGGTCGTCATGCAGGCGATTGCGCCCGCGGGCAGACCTTCTTTTTCTCCGGCCTCGCGCATGACCCTTACCGTTTCGTTGATACACTTCGCGGCCGAAGGATGCGGAGACAGGACAATCGCGTTTCTCGATTTGATCGCGATCAGAATCTTAAATATTGCGGTTGAGGTGGGATTCGTGGAAGGAATGATTCCGGCGACCACGCCGCGCGGACTGGCAATTTCTACAACATCTTTCGACTCGGAAACTACCCCAACCGTGCGCATTCCGCGAAAGTAGTTCCAAACATCTTCGGCCGCAAAACGGTTCTTCTCGCGTTTGTCGTCGGGAATTCCAAAGCCAGTTTCTTCAACCGCCATCGCTCCTAGTCGCGCGGCATCGCGCAGCGCAACTTTGGACATCGTCTCGCAGATGCGATCGATCTTCGCTTGATCAAAACGAGCGAGTTCCGTCTGAGCTTTGTGCGCCGCGTCGACAAGATCGCGCGCCTGCTGAACTGATACCAGATCCTTATCGGACGACATGATTACCTCCATGCCTGGGTCAGTGATCAGTGGTCAGTGGCAGTGGATCGCCTTCCACTGGCCACTGACCACCTACCACTGACAACTATCTATCTCGCTTTTTCCTTGCTGCCTTCACGCGAGCCGGAAAGAGAACGTCCCTGATCGCCCTGGCCCAGCTGACCACGCGCTGCGCCGCCCTGGAGCGCCGTTTCGTCGGGACTGAAACCGGTCCGTCCATCAACCGGCAACACCCGTTCGACTTCCGCATGGGGACGAGGAATAACGTGTACGCTAATCAGTTCGCCGACCCGGCGCGCCGCGGCTGCACCGGCATCAGTGGCGGCCTTTACTGCGCCCACGTCTCCGCGCACAAAGATCGTCACGTAACCGGCGCCGATATACTCCTTGCCCAGCAGCTGGACGTTAGCGGCCTTGACCATTGCATCAGCCGCTTCCACGGCCCCGACGAAACCTTTGGTCTCGATCATTCCGAGTGCTTCTAAGGGCATCTCATGTATCCTCACTTTGTCTGGTTGTAGAAAATAAAGTTGGTGCTTGGAATCCGACGTCAACCTATCACCGCGGAGACTAAGAATCAAGACACCAACCTCTCACCGCTCACATCCGGTATCAAAGTTTGACACTCGTAGCGGTGCAAGTTATATTCGGCCAAATAGTTAGGTTAGGTCTTGCTCAGCGACAGAGAGCACACGAAATCGAGACAGGTTGAGCCGCAGTCTACTTCCATCCGGTAACGCTCGCCGGTGCAAAGCCGCCGAAATGGCAAACGTAAAGGCTGACAACTCGTAATGGCAGCTACGATTGGTGAACAGTTGCGATTCGCACGCGAGGAACGTGGGATTTCGCTGCGTGAGATCTCTGATCAAACACGCATTTCTGTCCGCTATCTGGAACTAATCGAAACCAACGATTACAAGCGGTTGCCGGGAGGCATCTTCAATCGCAGCTTTGTTAAGGCCTACGCACGGAGCGTCGGATATGACGAAAAAGCTGCCCTCGAAGGCTATGCGCATTACATGCGCGAGAAGGGCGAGCCCGGCGACGACATTTCCACTACTCCACATCATTCAAAGGTCTACACCGACGCCACCGCCACGCGTTCTCCGGTTTTGACCGTGGTATTGGCAATTGTGATCCTGGCGATTCTGACAGCGGTGGTGCTGGTGGTGCTCAACTGGGCGCAGAAGGGTTAGCGCTAATGATTTCCGACAGCTTTAATGTGCTCGCGACAGCCCGCTACGAAATAGCGGGCGATTCTTTTAGTGATCCTCGAACCTGGCTGGTCGCATTCTCCTGTTCTCTCGCTGATAAAGGAAGTCGTCAGAAAAGTTGATCGCCGAGTAAGGAAACAGTGATACGACCTAATGTTCTGTTTGTCTTGAGGAGTGAAATAACGACGGTATGATCTCAGCCGAAATTCCCGAAGGTTTGACCTTTGATGATGTGCTCTTGCTTCCTGCTCGTTCGGACGTGCTGCCGTCGGAAACTGACACCTCGACCCAATTCACGCGTAACATCCGACTCCAGATCCCGCTGTGCTCGGCCGCCATGGATACGGTGACCGAAGCTGCCCTGGCAATCGCACTTGCGCAGCAGGGCGGCATCGGCGTCATTCACAAGAACATGAGCGTCGAACGCCAGGCTGAGGAAGTGGACAAGGTAAAGCGTTCCGAGTCAGGAATGATAGTTGACCCAGTCACGATTCTTCCTACCCGGCCCGTTCGGGATGCGCTCAATGTCATGGAGCGATTCAAGATCAGCGGCGTGCCGGTGGTGGATGAAGACGGCCATTTGGTGGGAATCATCACTAACCGCGACCTGCGTTTTGAGACTCGCTTTGACATTCCGGTTTCCGAAGTAATGACGAAGCAGCCGCTGGTCACAGTTCCCGTCGGGACAACGCTGGAGCAGGCCAAGGCTGTGCTGCAAAAGCACCGGATCGAAAAACTTCTCGTGATCGACGGTGATAAGCGGATTAAAGGGTTGATCACGGTCAAGGACATTCAGAAGGCCATCAAATATCCAACCGCCGCGAAAGACGATCTCGGACGTTTGCGCGTGGCTGCGGCAATCGGAGCTACCGGAGACTTTCGGGAACGAGCGGAGGCGCTGGTGAACGCGCGTGTCGATTGTCTGGTCATCGATACGGCCCATGGACACTCAGTGCGTGTGATCGAAGCGGTGCGGGAGATCAAGCAGCGCCATCCGGAAACGGATCTAATCGCAGGCAACGTCGGCACCGGCGATGGGGCAAAGGAATTGGTTGACGCCGGAGTTGACGCCGTCAAAGTCGGCATTGGCCCCGGCTCGATTTGCACCACCCGGGTGGTCACTGGCGCGGGTGTGCCGCAGATCACAGCGATTAGAGAATGTGTCAACGCCGCTCAGCCAAGCGGAGTCCCCGTTATCTCCGATGGCGGCGTGAAGTTTTCCGGCGACGTGGCGAAAGCAATTGCTTCGGGCGCTGACACCGTGATGATCGGATCACTCTTTGCGGGAACCGAAGAAGCTCCGGGAGAAGTAATCCTGTTTCAGGGGCGTTCATTCAAAACTTATCGCGGGATGGGCTCACTCGGCGCGATGCGCGAAGGCTCGCGCGATCGTTATGCGCAGGAGCTGGCCGAAAGCGAAGCGAAACTTGTACCCGAAGGAATCGAGGGCCGCGTCGCTTATAAGGGAACCATTGCGGAGATGACCACCCAACTAGTCGGTGGTTTGCGGTCGGGCATGGGTTATACGGGTTGCCGGTCTATCAAAGAGTTTCAGCAGAACAGCCGCTTCATTCGCATCACCTCAGCCGGCCTGCGCGAGTCACACGTGCACGATGTGATCATTACCAAGGAAGCTCCTAACTATCGGCTCGAGTAGATACGAACGCATCTGAGAACTCTAGACTGTCCCTCTGCTGCCTCCGCAAGCAGTTTGCCGGCGTCTTTCGACGGGCAGAAATGGTCAAGGCACAATCAGCTACCAGGAATACTGCGCACGCTTCCACGGGGCGGTAAAGCCATATTTGTCAGATCCCAGAAACGGACCGCCAAAAATCAGGAACAAACGGTCCGTTGCAGAACGTATCGTCTGTCATGAACATCCCTCCATCCGTTGAACCAGCTCAGAAGCCGCTGCGTTTATGGCCGGGTGTGGTTGCCGCCACACTCATACTACTCTTGAGATTCGTAGTACCTCGTCTCTTTCCTGACGCGGAGCTTTTCGGCGCGCCGGTGCCGCTGCTGGCCCTGATGGGCGTAATGGTGCTCGTACTGGTGATCTTAGTCTGGTGGCTTTTCTTCAGCCGTGCCTCGTGGGCTGAGCGCCTCGGCTTCCTTGCCCTGATGATCGTGGCGCTGTTTGCAGCCTCACGCATCATTCATGTGTCAATCGCCACCGGCGCAATGGGCGTCCTGTTTTATGTCGTCGCCATCCCTCTCTTGCTGGTGGCATTTGTGACGGCCCTGTTAGCGACTCGGCATCTCGGCAACACCACGCGACGGGCCATTATTGCGATAACTATTTTCCTCGCCTGCGGTGCGTGGGCTCTCGTGCGCACTGGTGGCTTCACGGCTAACTTCGATAACGATTTCGCGTGGCGTTGGTCTATGACTCATGAAGAACGACTTCTCGCCCAGGAGGGCGTTGGGATCGCGCCCAACCTTGCCAGTGCTCCGTCAGATCCGTCCGGGGTTAGAGCGGGAACCAACTGGCCCGGTTTTCGTGGGCCTAACCGCGATGGCGTAGTTCGCGGTGCACAGATTGACACAAACTGGTCGAAGTCGCCGCCGGTCGAGATCTGGCGCCGCCAAATCGGACCGGGATGGTCGTCGTTCGCAGTAGATGGTGACCTGCTCTACACTCAGGAGCAACGAGGCAATAAAGAAGTCGTCGCCTGCTACAACATCAACACCGGGAAACCAGTCTGGAAGCACCTTGACGCTGCTCGCTTCTGGGAGTCGAATGCGGGAGCTGGGCCACGCGGCACGCCAACGCTCAATAACAAACGAGTGTACACATTTGGAGCCACCGGAATTTTGAATGCGCTCGACGCCGGCACCGGCGCTGTCCTGTGGTCACGCAATGCGGCGCACGATACAAAAGCCAAGGTACCGGGTTGGGGCTTCTCGAGTTCCCCACTCGTCGTCGGAGACGTAGTGGTGGTCGCCACGGCCGGCACGCTGGCCGCCTACGATAGCGCGACCGGCGCTCCTCGATGGGCCGGTCCGGATGGCGGCAGCGGTTACAGCTCGCCCCATTTAGTAACTATTCATGGTGTGCCTCAGATACTGCTGTTGAGCGGACCCGGAGCAGTCAGCGTCGCGCCGGCGGATGGCAAAGTGCTCTGGCGACACCAATTGTCGCAAAACGCGCGCATCGTCCAACCGGCGATCACTGCCGAAGGCGATGTACTGGTGCACGACGGCGAAGGTAACGCAATGCGACGCCTCGCGGTCGCGAGTGGTCCGTCAGGTTGGACCGTCCAGGAACGGTGGGAATCGTTCGGATTGAATCCCTACTTCAACGACTTCATCGTTCATAAAGGTCATGCATTCGGATTTTCCGGCAGCGGTATCGCCTGTATCGACCTGAACAATGGCGAACGCAAATGGAAGGGCGGCAGCTATGGCAACGGGCAATTAGTGGCGTTGCCTGATCAGGATTTGCTGATCGTGCTTTCCGAGAAGGGTGAGTTGGTCCTGGTCGGGGCGACGCCGGGTCAGTTTACCGAACTCGCGCGATTCCCGGCGATCACGGGCAAGACCTGGAACCACCCGGTACTGGCCGGCGACGTGCTGCTCGTCCGCAACGGCGAGGAGATGGCGGCATTTCGTCTTAAGCTTGCCAACAGTTGATCGGCTTCCCTGCTCGGTCACTGGTCACTCGGTGGATCCATTTGTCTGGCCTGACGGAGCAAACTTTTGGAGGGATTAATACCACAATGCCGCCAAATGAACACCGGAGGGCGCTTAATGATTGATTTCGTTCGCGCCGGTTAGGTCTTATGAGTAATCACCTGATATTCGTTTATGGCACCTTAAGACGAGGCAGTGCCGGATCCATGCGGGAAAGATTCCCGCGCGCCAAGTTTATTGACGAGGCCAGCGTGCATGGTAGCCTGTACGACCTGGGCCCATATCCAGGTCTACTGCTGAGCAACTCTGATTCAGTCGTCGTGGGCGAGGTTTATGAAGTTGATGCTGAGACATTGAATGAATTGGACTCCTTTGAATCATCAAGCAACTACAGACGCTCACGCGCTCAAGTAAATGTGAATGGGGCAGAGCAAAGCGGTTGGACGTACGAACCGGCCGCTGAGTCGTATCAACTCACCAACTTAATAGCCTCGGGCGATTGGCTTGGGTATTCTCAAATGAAGAACAGGCAGGCTCAGGCGATATCCGATGCGCCGTGAATCTTCTACGGTGGTCGAGCTGCGTCGCTTTCGATCTAATGGATGACGTTTTGCGGAAAAAGATCCGCCAGCGCTTGCCGCGCTTGTGATTGCCAGTCATCCCAGCCCGGGGCCCAATCAAAAGTCTCATAATACAAATTGCCGCTGTTCGGCGGCGCAGTGAAGTCGTACTCTTCCGGTTGCCTAAACTTTTCCGGGCCAAAGGGGGACGCACGAAGGCTCTCCCGCTGTGATTGCAAACACTCAAACATCCGCTGTTTCAAAGCCGTCGCGCGCTCATCAAGCAACAAGGTTGTTGTCTCACCGTCCTGGCCGGGGAGAAATTCAGGCACTTTTGCTTTTCCATCTTTGCCCGGATGCAGAGCCATCTCAAATACTGCCGGGGGCCTGAGACCGTTGCGCTTCATCAGCCTTAGTGCTGCATGGGTAGCAAATGCGGTGGCGTCGTGATCGGGGTGGCCGCCCTCGTAGGGATGCGTAACCACAATGTCGGCGCCGGACCCCTGAAGAAATGCCGTGATTTTCTTCGATAACTCGGTCAGATACTTAGACGCGCACTGATCGGTAAACTCAAGGTCTACAATTCGATGGGCCGGGACATTGGCTATTGCCAATGCGGAAATGCATTCAACTTTGCGCACCGCCGCATAGTTGGCCCGATCATCGAACCCCGCAATCCTGGCGTATGCCATGTCACAAGGTGCGCCATCGGTAACGTGAAGAATAGATACATCCTCCAATTTTGAGATCAGGCAGCCCGCGCCTACAACTTCATCGGACGGATGCGCCACAATTATTGAACACTTCAGCATCGGATTCAGATCGCCGGTGCCGAAGAGCTTTGTGCGGGGTGACTGTGGGAGTTTTCGTTTCCTCGGGTTAATCGGTTGAGTCATTTAACTGATGCCTGCCCCCTCCGGTTCGCCGGTGCGGCCTGTTGCCGTGCCCGCGCGCTCGCATGGAATCGGGACATGCGTGTGTCTGTCCGGTACGAACATCCCAGGAAGGAACCATCTCAGCAGCCTAAACCCTCGACTCGCCGTCACTACAACGCTAATGAATCCGCAGGTTAGTCTTTTCTCTTTTAAAGTTCCTGGGCCGCTACTGCTAAACATAGTCAACCCGTGTACCAGAGTTTGCACCGCGGCCGAATAAACTCTCGCTCTATTTCCGCACTTGATCAAAACCGCATTGCTTCGGCTTCTTGTCTGGGCGCCAGCGCAGGAATCTCGTCCCGTGGCGAAAACGACCGCCGGTGAAATGATCAAATTGAATTTCAATCACCAACTTCGTCGCCAACGGTTCCCACTCACTGGTTTTCTTTGTGCTCCACCTGCTTGGCCCTCCAGGCTTATTGCCGGTAAACCCAGGAGCCTTGATCAGGGGCTCGAGCTTTTTGGTAAGTTCCCTTTTCTCCGCCTCATTGAAGCTCGAAGTAAAACCGACGTGATGCAGTAACCCCTCGTCGTCATACAAACCAAGTAGCAGCGAGCCCACTATTTCCCCCTTCGATGCATACCGAAATCCGCCGACAACAACGTCAGCCGTACGTAACTTCTTTACCTTCTGCATGCCGTCCCGCAGCCCCGACCGGTAAGGAAGTTCGAGGCGCTTAGCAATTACTCCGTCGAGCCGCACTCCCGGATCATTGAGCCACTCGAGAGCGATCGTCGCGTCCAGAGTTTTTGGCGATAGCTCGATAGTCGGATTCTTCGCAAAGGCTTTTTTGGCAAACGCCTCCAGTTGATGTCGTCTCTTTTTCAACGGTAAGGAAAAAACCTCGTTACCTTTCTCGTCCGCTAACAGATCAAACACGACGAACCTCGCCGGCGTCTCCCTGGATAGCTTAGCGACTCGACTCGCGGCGGGATGAATTCGCTGGAGCAATGCGTCGAATGAAGGCTCGCCGTCGAGTGTAATAATCAACTCGCCATCAATAACGAATCTGGAGGCTTTCACTTTGGCTAGAGCGGTTACGATCTCAGGAAAATAACGACCCAACGCTTGTCCCGACTTCGATTGAAGTTCGACCGTGTCCCCGTCTCGAAAAGCCAGACAGCGAAAGCCGTCCCACTTTGGCTCATACTGCCAATTCTCTCCAGTCGGAATTTCGTTGACTAACATCGCCTCCATCGGCGGATACCCGGGCTTAATCGGCAAGTTCATACTTTTGATCGCTCGCTTTCTGGGCTCATCGCACTGCGGAAGGTTTATAACTCATTTTTCCCCGCCAGATCACAAAGTCGTTTGCCCCCGTTGCGTTCGCCGCGGGATTAACCACAGCAAAGCGCCGATATAAACGGATAGGCTGGCGGTTGGCCTAGTCGAATGACCGAGGTTGCATAGCGAATGAGTTAGTTGGGTTGTTCCCGTTAACGGGCATCATTCATTCATGGGTACTTTGTTTGCGTATGAAGTCGCGGGGTTCCGAAAACTCATAAATTACAACGCATCCGGTCCGGAAACAGACATACGGGTGTCCGATTTGTACCGTATAGCTACAGAAGTGTGCCACCAACCACAGGAGCCGTCACGATGAAAAAAGCTTTCACACAAAGCAGATCCGTATGGATGGAGACGGTAAAAACACCACCCGCTCAAACACCTTTGGCGGAACGAATCACTGCCGATGTTTGCATTGTCGGCGCCGGTATCGCGGGATTAACCACCGCGTACTTACTTTCACGTGAAGGAAAATCGGTGGTGGTGCTGGATGATGGAGTCGTCGGCGGAGGCATGACAGCCAGAACAACGGCACATCTTGTGACCGCGCTTGACGACCGCTATTTCGAATTGGAGCGATTGCATGGCGAAGATGGCGCGCGTTTGGCTGCGGAAAGTCACGCCGCCGCAATCAACGCTATTGAAGCTATCGTTGAGCAGGAAAAAATCGCTTGCGAATTTGAAAGGCTTGACGGTTATCTATTTGTCCCGCCGCGCGAATCAAAACAGGTGCTCGACGATGAACTCGAAGCGGCCCATAAAGCAGGGTTGACTGACATCGAGAAAGTTGAACGAGTTCCCTGGGATTCTTACGATACCGGCCCTGCTCTGCGTTTTCCGAATCAGGCCCAGTTTCATCCGTTGAAATATCTTGCCGGACTCGCCAAAGCGATCGAGGGAAATGGCGGACGCATTTACACCCAAACTCATGCCACTGAGATCGAAGGTGGCAAGCAAGCTCGCATAGACACGAGCAGTGGAGGGGTGGTCACTGCGAGCTCAGTTGTTGTTGCCACTAACACGCCGGTCAACGATCTCGTGGCGATCCACACGAAACAAGCCCCGTATCAAACCTACGTCATTGGAGCACGAGTCCCGTTGGGTTCGGTTACGCGTGGGCTCTACTGGGACACGCCCGATCCATATCATTACCTGCGCATTGAAACCATCGGTAAAGGCAAAGAGGCTTACGACCTCCTGATTGTGGGCGGCGAGGACCACAAGACCGGCCAGGAAGATGATGCCAACAAGCGCTTTGGAGCGCTCGAGCGCTGGACGCGACATCGCTTTCCGATCGTTGAGGGCATCGAGTATCGATGGTCTGGAGAAGTGATGGAACCGGTCGACGGCCTCGCTTTCATAGGGCGCAATCCAATGGACAAGAGCAACGTTTATGTCGCCACCGGCGATTCAGGAAACGGAATGACCCACGGAACGATCGCCGGACTGCTCCTGTCTGACTTGATCATGGACCGGCGTAACCCCTGGGAGTCGCTTTACGACCCTTCGCGCATTACCGTGCGTGCGTTGCCTGACTTTATCAAAGAGAATCTGAATGTTGCCCGCCAATATCTCGACGTTGTAGTGGCGGGCGATGTGGAATCAGCGGATGAAATCAAAGCCGGTTCGGGGGCGGTAATCTCCCGCGGACTACACAAGGTTGCGGTGTATAAAGATCCGAAAGGCGAAGTTCACGAACGTTCCGCGGTCTGCCGTCACCTCGGCTGCATCGTCAACTGGAATACTTCGGAAAACACCTGGGACTGCCCTTGCCACGGCTCGCGTTATGACGCCATGGGAAAGGTTTTTCAGGGGCCGGCCAACAGCGATTTGCCTCCGGCAAGTGAGGAATAAGAAAGCCGGGGGTTCATCCCGAAGGTTTGACTTACGCGCAATCGAGCGCATGCACTAATAGCAAGGAGAACCAGAATGAGTTTCAATCAAGAGTTGTTGTCAACAAATAGTCCGGACCGCGGTGACTCCGGCAAGATTAACGTCGGCGAGATCGAGCGCGTGGTCTGCGCAGTCGCGGGTGGCGCTCTGGCCGTTTACGGATTTCGAAGTCGCACAGCCAGGGGATTGCTTTTGACCCTGGCCGGTTCGGCGTTGCTACATCGGGGCGCCACGGGGCATTGCAATACCTACGACTGGCTGGGAATCACGACCAATAACGACGCCACAGCGGATGGAGCGTCGGCTCCGGTCGCAAGGGACGTTCATGTCGAGAAATCGATCACCATCGGCAAGTCGCCGGCGGAGCTTTACAACTTCTGGCGTGATTTTGAGAACCTGCCAAAGTTTATGACGCATCTGGAATCTGTAACGTGTGTGAGCACGAACCGTTCGCATTGGATCGCGAAAGGGCCGGCCGGCAAACTCGTTGAGTGGGACGCCGAGGTTTACAACGAAAAACCGAATGAGTTGATCGCCTGGCGTTCATTGGAGGGTGAAGTTACCAATGCCGGCTCAGTGCGTTTCGAAGATGCCGGCGAACGCGGCACCATCGTGCGCGTAGTGGTCAACTACAATGCACCGGGAGGAAGAATAAGCGCCTTCGTAGCCAGACTTCTCGGCGGCGAACCTGGTCAGATGATCGAAGACGATCTGCGCCGTTTGAAACAGATCCTGGAAACTGGAGAAGTGGCGAGCGTGGAGGGCCAGCCCTCAGGGCGCGATCCAGAGGCGAAGCCGATCGCCGAAGCGGATGAGCCGGTGAGAACCCGAGCTGCAACTAGTCTGGGCTAGGCCTGCGAATTTTCACCGAAGAACGAACAAGGAAGGGATGGATCATGAAAGCACTTTGCTGGTTTGGGAAGTATGACGTCCGTGTTTACGACGTTCCTGAACCGAAAATATTGAATCAACACGACGCCATCATCAGGGTTACCAGCACCGCGATCTGCGGTTCCGATTTACATCTTTACGACGGCTACATTCCCACGATGCAAAAGGGCGACATCCTGGGCCATGAATTTATGGGGGAAGTGGTCGAAGTTGGCAAGGCAGTGAAAAATTTGAAGGTGGGGGACCGGGTGGTAGTCCCCTTCACTATCGCCTGCGGTAATTGTTTCTTCTGCAAGAAAGAGCGTTGGTCGGCGTGTGACAACACGAATCCCAATGCCGGCATGGCTGAGGCGTTATATGGCTACTCGGGCTCAGGGCTGTTTGGCTACTCACACATGATGGGTGGTTACGCAGGGGGTCAAGCGGAATATGTGCGCGTTCCTTTCGCAGACGTCGGTCCGAAGAAAATTCTGAACGGCCTTACGGACGAGCAGGTTCTCTTTCTGTCCGACATTTTTCCGACAGGGTACATGGCCGCGGAAAACTGCGACATCAAGCGGGGGGATACGATCGCAATTTGGGGTTGTGGTCCAGTTGGGCAGTTTTCAATAAAGAGCGCTTTTATGCTCGGCGCCGAACGTGTGATTGCCATTGATAACTCGCCGGAGCGCCTGCGCATGGCGGCTGAAGCAGGGGGCGCGGAAACAATAAACTTTGACGAAGAAGATGTTTTCGATCGTCTCAAAGAAATGACTGGGGGAATCGGTCCTGATTCGTGCATTGACGCGGTTGGTCTCGAAGCGCATGGCACAACTATCGACGCGATTTATGATCGCGCGAAAGCTGCTCTCATGATGGCGACCGACCGTTCCCACGCTCTCAGGCAGGCGATCCATGCGTGCCGCAAGGGAGGAACCGTTTCAATCCCCGGCGTCTACGGTGGCTTTCTCGATAAGTTCCCTCTGGGAGCGGCCTTTGCGAAGGGACTAACCTTCAAGATGGGCCAGACGCACGTGCATAAATACCTCCAACCGCTGCTGGAGAAGATCGAGGCGGGCGACATCGATCCATCGTTTGTAATTACGCATCGCCTGCGTCTGGCCGACGCTCCGCAGGCTTATGCCACTTTCAAGAATCAGGAGCAGGACTGCATCAAAGTGGTGCTGACACCTTAAAAGAGTAAACAGCAGTCAGTGAACATTAAACAGCCGGACCAGTCTTTCATGACGTTCCGGCTATTAGCGTCTGAAGGTTTTCTGATTGTTGTCGAATTACTACGCGGCGGCCATATCGGCATCGCTGATGTCGAAGTTTGCCGAAACCTTCTGCACGTCGTCGTGATCTTCAAGCACTTCCATTAACTTCAACATCTGTCTGGCTTCGGCGCCTTCGAGTTTCTTGTACTCTTTTGCCACCATCTCCACTTCGGCCACCTGCGGTTCAATACCCGCTTTTTTGACAGCCTCCAGCACGGCCTCGAAGTCCGCGGGTGAAGTAATCACTTCAAAGTTGTCTCCGTCGTCACGCAAGTCTTCGGCGCCCGTATCGGTCACTATTTCAAACAACTCGTCTTCAGACTTCGCGGCTTTCGGGACTACGATGTAGCCCTTCTTCTCAAACATCCAGGCCACTGCACCCGCAGCCGCCAGGTTGCCGCCATTCTTGGAAAACGCGTGCCGAATCTCCGCGACCGTGCGGTTGCGATTGTCGGTCATCGACTCGATCAACAGCGCCACTCCGCCCGGTCCATAGCCCTCGTAGGTGATCTCTTCGTAGTTGACGCCTTCTTCTTCACCGGTACCTTTTCGCACGGCGCGTTCGATTGTCTCGTTCGGCATGTTGCCGGCTTTCGCGTCGAGGATCGCTTTTCGCAGGCGCGCATTGCCATCAGGATCGCCGCCACCTGAGCGAGCGGCGACAGTTATTTCCTTGATGAATTTGGTAAATAGTTTGCCGCGCTTGGCATCGAGCGCGCCCTTTTTGTGCTTAATACTATGCCATTTTGAATGTCCGGACATTTGCTGACGGTCCTCTACGATTTATTCGACTGTGTTTGCAGGCTTCGCAATATATCACAAGATACGCGGTGAAACATCCGCGCCGCCAACCCTGCCGCGATGATATTTCGCGATGCGTTTCGACCTTTTCTAAGCGAATTCTTCGAGGGTCGCGGGGTCGAGACCAGCTACCCGCACGGTCTTCAGTTTTGAACTGTGCCCCGCAGTGATTTCAATTGCACTACGCGAAACGGAGAACGTGCTTGCAAGTAACTCTACTAGTTCCTCGTTTGCGGCGCCGTCGACTGGAGGCGCGGCGAGGCGCACCCGGAGTGCGCCGTCGTGTTCGCCTACAACTGCGCTGCGCGAAGCTCGCGGAACCACGCGCACTTTGAAGGTAAGTCGCCCATCTTTTTCTGAGTGCAGAATCATCAACGCTCGTCTTGAGGCCAACGGGCGACTCTGAATCGCTGCTTACGGAAAAAATTCCGTACGCATCCCTCGCAGCAACGTACCCACAACCGCCGCCTGAAATAACCAGACAATCAAAAACGCCACGATCGGGGAGATGTCAAACATTCCCACCGTGGGAACAATGCGCCGGAGGGGACCGAGCAGTGGTTCGGTGGCGTTGAGCAGAAACCGCATCAACCGGTTCGCATAGCTCACTCGACCCCATGAAAAGATGATCCGAATGAAGAGCAGCAGCGAATAGAAGCTGAGCAGACCATAAAGTACGTAGCCCGCAGCCGGCGCAACTGCCCCGGCCGCTATGCTCAGGACCACTCCCGTCAAAGTGTTTGCAATGCTCGTGGCCAATTGCAGGGCCATCCATCCCACCAGCACTACCAACAGAATTGCAATAAGCGGAGCGAATTTCTGATCCACTCCCACCCCAGTAATCGCACGGCGAACTGGTCCAATCAGCGGATCTGTGAGTCGCCGGATCGTCCGCGAGTTCCAGCTGAAAGGATTGAGATCCAGCTGATTAGCAATCAACCGCAACATTAGCAACACGATGATGGCAACGATTGCGGCAATCAGGGCCGCGTTCAGGAACCAGTAAAGGCGTTCAAGAGTAATCATGGTTAATCCATACACCTGCTCAGCTCACGTATTTCCACTGAAGCTCATCCCCGAGCGCATACCAACCAGTGTCCGGGAGAATGCGGTGCCGTAAAATCGTCACTTTCGTTCGCCGAAGATTGCCGTGCCAACCCGCACCATGGTTGCTCCTTCGGCTATTGCTACTTCAAAGTCGTGGCTCATGCCCATGGATAATTCTCCCGCACGATCACCAAAACGACCCTCGCGCTGAAATTGATCCCGCAGTTCACGCAGCCTGGAAAAAAAGGGACGTCCGTCTTCGGCGTTTTCAAAGTAGGGCGGCAGGGTCATCAATCCGATCAAACGCAGATGTTCACACCGGACCACTTCATCAAGCAAAGCAGGTCAAGTCTTTCTGGTCAATTCCTGTCTTGGTTTCTTCGCCACCGAGATTGACTTGCACGAGTACCTCGAGTTCGTTGCGAACCTCGGAATCACATAAACGATCAAGCCGCTTTGCCAGAGACACCGAATCGAGGGAGTGAATAACATCGAAAAGTTAACGGCCCGCCGCGCTTTGTTTTCCTGCAAGTGTCCGACGAGATGCCAGCGCGCTGCGTGCGGCCAAGCTTGAGAATCTTTTCTTCCGCTTCCTGCACGCGATTTTCACCCAGATCCGAAATACCCGCATCAATCGCTGCCTGCAACGTTTCCGGAGGATGTGTCTTGCTGATTGCGATCAGCTTGATCGCATCCGGCGACCGCTGTGACACGCAGTGCCGCCGTCTCCACTCTCGTCCGGACAGCATTCAGTCTGCCCGCGCAAACTTTCCTGAAGTTCACTCATCATGGACGTATCGTGATGCAATTTAACTCGGTCTGCTCGCACGGGATTTGCTCGCCGGCAGATCACCTTAGCAGATCGTTAAAGCAAGCGCACCGTATGTCAAAATCGGGTAGTGGTGCACTTTGGTTGATTCTTTGCGGCTCTTGTTGAGAACTTTGAGGCCTTTGCGGTAAAACGAAGTCAGAACCGCAAAGTTCGCGAAGCATAAGACGCAAAGTTGCGCAAAGGAATTCCTCATGTTGATTGATTCTTTGCGGCTCTTGGCAGGGCCTTTGCGGCCTTTGCGGTAGAACGAAGTCAGGATCGCAAAGTTCGCGAAAATTACGACCTAAAGCTACGCAAGGAATTCTCGCAATGTCACGCGTTTCATCGCTCGCGGATTCAGATGGCGGTAAATCGGACAGGCAATGTCCGCAGGTTGGGCGGATTTGACACTCTCCAAACGCGTTCGCATAATGATCTCCCCGCATGCGGATGTGGCGGAACTGGCAGACGCGCAGGTCTCAGAAGCCTGTGATGGTGACATCGTGGAGGTTCAAGTCCTCTCATCCGCACCAGCTTCTAAAGAAAACGGCGAGCTTTAAGGGGCTCGCCGTTTATAGTTAGAACTCTCAGCCCAACGAAGTTTCTAGAATCTCCATTCCATACTTCGACTTGAGCTGTAAAGAAATGAATTAGGAAAATTGCTGTTTCCCGAAAAATTCCCATCGCGCAGGTTTTCCTTCGCCGTGTGCAGCACGAGTTGAGTTTCGTTGAGCCCCTCGAAATAATGCAATCGCCATTTGTAGGCGACTTTCTCGAGTTGATTGTTCATCGACTTTTGCACCACACCTTCGCGATTGCGTAGAATCTTTCTGCTCGCCCGCGGCGAGATAATCAAATTATCGCCGTCAATCGAATAACCGCCACTCTCCTCGGTGATCCAAAATTCGTTTGACCGAAGATACCCGCCCCAACTTTCTCCTTTGAAATTGTATGTGCCATCCGCATTGAACTGGTATTGGCCTTTGTAATACCCCGCATTAGTCGCCAGTTTTTGAGTGCCGTCGATTGTGCCGGCGAGCCCAGTCGGACTACTGGCGCTTTTGCCCCAAACACCAACGATCTTACTCTCCGTCGAGTTAGTCGCGATCGGGGAAGCACCAGAGCTTTCAACGGTCAGAGTGTTACCCGCGAGCTTTATTTCGCCGGCATCGACCCCTAACACGAGGCGGAGCGCGGCTGCCGCCAGTTCGCTGAAACTCTTCAATGTTTCTTTATCATTCGTCCTCCTGGCTTCCATCGAACCCGCTGTAACAAAACCCGCCATGCTTACCAGCCAATCGTGCATTTGCTGTTTCTCGCCGTTGGACATCTGGGCGATTGCCGCAACACCAGCCATTGAATTTTCGAGAACTCTGAAAACCCCTTCTGCCGCCTCATCACCTGGCATCTCGGTCTGGTGATACGTCGCCACATTCGCCGTTACGAAGAAGGTCATTGCCGCAGCCAGATTGTTCGACTTTCCCACCTTCTTAACTTCGGCCTCGTACGCCTGCTTGATCTGACCAAAGGCTTCAATCAGCGCCGCCTTCTCCTCTGCGTTTCGTCCCAGCGCCTCGGCCAGAGACACTGCCACACCCGAATCTCCAGCCGGCCGAAAGGTGAGAACCTCAACCTTCGGTTTCGCAACCCCCGGCGCAGGATTAGACCTGGGGCCCTTCAGAACATTCATGATTAGCGATGAGTTTGGCCCCTGCCACGTTTCGCCAAGGCGACTATTGGATTGAGCAAATGTGCGCGCCGCAAAAGGTAAAAGCAGAGCCAGCGCACCCAGCGAGATCAATAAAGTTCTCAATTTCACTAGTTGTCACTTCCTCCAATCACACATGTATCAAACTTCTTAGTTGACAGCTTGCGAGGCATTCTCGGTACTGAACTCACGTCCATCGGACACCGTCAGCTCCTGCTCATCGAAGAGGTTGGAGTCAACCAGAGTCTGAACCCAATACTGTCCGGCGGTGGGAAAAGTAACATTCACAAAGAAACTGATGTTGTCGGCGAAACCGCCGGGTGTAATTTCGAAACTCGTGGGTTGCGAAACCACTACCGGATGCTGGCGATCGGGCGTGAGGATTCGCACTTCGGAAAGGTGCGTGCCTTCGCCGCGCCAGTGGTTGACGACGGCAAATTTGATTAGCGACACCGGTAATTGCTGGACCATGATGTTCTGAAAAACTCCCATGAATGAGAGCTTGTTGCCCACTTCGAGTCGCACGTCGTCGCAGAACATCGTGTAAAGCAATTCCAGTTTTGAATCTTTATTTAATGCCTCAGCCATTTTATCTCCTCAGTAAAACCGATCTTTTCCTTTGTAACTGCCCTCAACCTGGGCTAAACACCAATGCGGCAAGGACAATAGCATCCCTACTCTAGCATCTTCTTGAATGCTTCCTCGTCGAGCACCACCACGCCGAGCGCGTTGGCCTTCTCAAGTTTTGAACCTGCCTCGCTGCCCGCCACCACGTAGTCAGTCTTCTTGCTGACTGATGAACTCACCCGGCCGCCGCCGGATTCAATCGCGGCGCGCGCTTCATCGCGATTAAAGCTTTCGAGGGTTCCCGTCAGAACAAACTGCTTGCCGGCGAAACGATCATCCGTCGCGCCCGCGGTTTTTTTGCTCGTCGTGCTTACACCCGCTGCTGCCAAACGCCGGCACAGTTCAATATTGCCTTCGTCGTGAAACCAATCGTGAACGCTCTCGGCCACAGTCAACCCAATCTCCGGAACATCGTCCAACTCTTCCACCGAAGCTTTGCTTAACGTATCAAGCGAACCAAAATGCCTGGCCAGCGTACTCGCCGTGCGATCGCCAACATGACGCAATCCCAGCGCATAAATCAAGTTCGACAAATCGCGCGACTTGCTCGCTTCAATCTGCGTTATCAAGTTTGTCGCGGACTTCCTGGCCATTCGCTCGAGTGACGCAACGTCGTCGAGTAGTCAAATTATAAAGATCGCCGGCATCTCGCACCTTGCCGCTATCCACAAACTGATCGACAAGTGATTCGCCGAGGCCCTCTATTCGCATCGCCCGTCGCGAAGCGAAGTGAAGCAATCTACCTTTCAGCTGCGCGGGGCAATCTGCCGCCACACAACGAGAAACCACCTCGCCCTCGGGACGCGAAATCTCGCCGCCGCAAACCGGGCACTTCCTCGGCATGCGAAAGGTTTTCTCCTCCCCGGTGCGCTTCGAAGTTATTACACTGCAAACTTTTGGGATGACGTCGCCGCCCTTTTCGATCAGCACCCAATCGCCGATTCGAATTCCCAAACGCTTCACTTCGTCCGGGTTGTGCAAAGTCGCGCGCGAAACAGTCGTGCCGGCAAGACTGACCGGTTCCAGGTTTGCTACCGGGGTCAATGCTCCAGTACGGCCTACCTGGACCACGATGGAAACAACCCGGGTGGTCGCCTGTCGCGCGGCATACTTGTAGGCGATGGCCCAACGAGGCGCTTTGTTCGTTGTGCCGAAATCATCTTGCAGTGCCGTGGAATTTACTTTGACAACGAGCCCGTCAATCTCATAATCCAACTCGTCGCGTTGCCCTTCCATTTGATTGGCAAACTCGATTACTTCGTCAATCGACGCGCAGAGCCTTCGATTAGGATTAACTCTGAGACCCGATTCTTCGATCCAATTCAGAGCTTCCCAATGCGTTGCAAATGGCTTGCGGTCGCCTACCATCAGATCGTACGCAAACATATCGAGCTTGCGTGTGGCGACAATTCTGCGAATCGAGTTGTCGGATCGTGCCCGCAGCCGCATTGCGGGGATTGGCAAATCGCGGTTCGCCGTGCTGCTCCCGTTCCGCGTTCGTTCGCTCGAAAACCTGGCGGGGAATGAAAGCTTCGCCTCGGATTTCAAGCTCATCGCCGAGCGACTTTTTCGAACGCAGTTTTAGCGGGACGCTGCGGATAGTGCGAGCGTTTTGAGTTACGTCTTCGCCGATGCGACCGTCGCCACGGGTCACTCCACGCACGAGTATTTGGTTCTCATAGTGAAGAGACAAAGACAGGCCATCGATCTTCAACTCGGCGACGTATTCCAGATTTCGTACCATCGGCCAGCTTCCGGCAGCGTTGGTCAAAGGCACGCAGCTCTTCAATGTTGTAGCTGTTGTCGAGCGAGAGCATGGGGCGCCGGTGCACGACTTCCGCGAATCCTTTGGCCGGGCGGCCACCTACTCGCTGGGTGGGACTATCAGGCGTGATTAGTTTGGGATGCTGGAGTTCGAATTCCTGAAGGCTTTCGAGCAGCGCATCGTATTCTGCATCGGAGACCTCGGGATTATCGTGAAGGTAATAGAGTTCCTCATGACGCTGAATTTCTTCGCGCAGTTTCCGAATCTGTTGTTCAACTGCTGCTGCTTTTGCCAACCCTAAAACTCCCGCTGCCGGATCGGTGCTCAGCTCTTTGAAACTGTCGGGCGCCCGTCTCGAATGCCGCTCACTTTAGTAATACCGCTGGTCTTTGTTTTCGTGTCACCAAGCTTGTGAATCACCCGCCCGATAAACTTGATGCTTTGGAGGAAGTCATCGATGCGAATGTTCTCATCAGGACCGTGTGGATTTGATCCGGCATAGCTGGTTCCAAACGATGCAACCGGAGTGGGTGGCGAAGAAGCACCACACACAGCGCCTACCGGACCACTCGATGGATCCATCGGATACACCAGCGGGGCAACGCCATAAACTTCGGCTGTTGAACCGATCACCGCGCGCGCCACCACCGAGGTAGCCGACGACTTGGCCAATGGCGCACTACCCAGCTCAACAATTTCGATATCCTTAAACCCGCGTAAGTCCAGGTGCTCGCGCAACAGTGTTGTCACTAATTCCGGCGTGAGGTCGGGCACGAGACGAAAATCGAGTCGGGCCATCGCAGTGCTGGGAAGAACTGTCTTAGCGCCGGCTTCAGTATGACCGGTGCGAATTCCACAGATTGTACAGGTCGGCCCGAAGATATGTTCCTTCACCAGCGCCGCGCCCTTCATTGAACGCACCCAACTGCCGATGTGAAACTCCCGTTTCAATCCTGCCTCATCCAGTTCGATCGCTTTCAGCGCTTCCCGATCCTCTTCGCTGACCGAAGCAATGTTTGATGAAAAGCCGTCGATTGTTATCACACCCTTCGGCGAAGTAATCGTTGCCAGGGCCTGGACCAGACGCCACGCCGGATTAGGGACGATAGCTCCCCACTTCGAATGGAGATCCGTTCGGGCACCGTTAGCTCGTAACTCCAAAAATTGAATGCCCTTGAAACCAAGACTGATCACCGGGCGCTCTTTCGTATCTTTGTAGCCTTCATCCCAAATGCAGCCTTGCGCTGCCAGCATGTCAGGGTTTTCGGCGGCAAAACGATACAAGCTTCGGCTTCCCAGCCCATCCTCGCCTTCGACGAAAAATCGCAGCGTAACCGGAAGTTTCCCAAAGGTTTTTTGATAAGCCTCCACCGCGGAAAGACGCGCCGCCAGATCGCCCTTACTATTCGAGGCCCCGCGCGCGTACAACTTACCGTCGACCACCGTGGCCGCAAACGGACCAGCGGACCATTCGCTCAGTTGTCCGACCGGTTGCACGTCGTAGTGGCCATAGACCACGTAGCTTTGGGAGCCCGCGCCGCATTCGCCATAGAAGATTGGATAGCCGCCGCCCACGCGAAAGGCGCGCGTGCCCATGCCAACACGCTGCATCATCTGCTCAACCGTTTGCGCTATCGCGGCCATGCCCGTCCCGCGCGCGGCCACGGAAGGCATTCGACAAAGCGCCTGGAGCCGCTCAGTGAAGCTGCGCGCGTGACGGTCTACATACCGGTCGAAACGAGTGAACGTCATTAATCGTGATCTTGAGCAGTTTCGAGGTTTTTCGGTTCGTAGAGAAGATACCGCGGCTGTTCGCTGGAGCGCGCAAAGCCCGCGGCAACTAAACCTGCGGCAAATGCTTCCTGAAATTCCCTTCTGACTCGCAATTGCTCCGCTCGCGCCCGCGCTGCATCCTGCCGCACTAACCCGGACCATTCAGCAGGAATAACGATTTCCAGCGCCGGTGAACCGGGGATCCCGGGCACGTCCTGGGCTGCCGCCAGTGACTGCACTCGCGAGGAACGCAGTTGCCAATCAGCAAACAGACGATCGCTGTCGATGCCTCGCGGCGCATCCCTATTCACCGTCCGATTCGCCGAATAGTCGGTGCCATAAAAGTTTTCAGCATAACTGCTGACGGTCACGCCCAGGCGGTTCAAATTAAAGTGGGCATTCCGGGCCTGCATTGGATCCCAGGTCCACTTAATACGCGACCTGCCTTCCGCAATAGCCCGGTCCCTCTGGCTCCACTTTAGTCGCGCTCCCACGCCTTTGTTCTGATAGTCCACGGCCACCGCCATCATGTGTGAATAACCGAAAATATCGTGGCCGCTAACCGCTGCCAGATGATGAACGAATCCAACCAAGCGATCCTGTTCTTCAGATTCTCCGGGAACAAAGGCGCCCAGGGTCCACCCTCCGGCATGACGAGATACGATCAAATGGCGCTGCGGCGAGACCTCAAGGTCCGGCAGACCAAAAACCTCACGCTGCAAGCGAACGCAGTGGTCGAGTTCGCTAAGCGAGGTGCATTCGCGGATCAGAAAGTCTTTCATTTTTCGACTTGATCTCTAATAGATGCAAAGCCTTAAGCAGACTAAGTATCGATCGTTCTTGAGAAAATCTTCGCAGGCTTTCGTCATTGCTTCGGCTGTCCAACCGGTATCTGGATTGTAGTGAGCAACCCTGCTTCTAAATTCCCCAGGTTGACTGTTCCCGAAATGACGTCGAGCAATCGCTTGCCTACGATAATTCCTAACTCATTAAGATCAGTCTTACCTGGTTGGGGTGAATCTGCCGGATCGAATACCCGCAATACGTCGGTGACTGGTTCTCCCTCGTCCCAAATCTGAATGCGCAGAATCGAGTCGCCCAATTGTTCGGCATGAATCTTCACAGCTTGCCCTTCGCGGCTACGGCTAATTGACCAGGCCAGAAAAGTATAGAGTATCTGTCGCAGCCGGCCCTGATCAGTGACAACGGTGAAAATTTCCGGCGACAAGCCATATTCCAGGGCCACGCCTTGTTTCTGAACAAGTCGTGCCACTGCACCGCAACTCTCACGAAGCGTGTCACCTAACGAGAACTCCTGCGGGAAAACCTGCGACGCCTCCACTTCCAGGCGGGACAAATCCACCAGCTGATTCAGACTGGTGAGGAGCTGCATGCCTGAACTCTGAATCCGTCCGCAAAACCGCTGCTGCGTCTCAGTCAACTTTTCCTGGTCGATCAAAATTTCCGTAAATCCTAGAATTGACGTTAAGGGAGTTCGTAACTCGTGCGACATGCGTGCCAGGAACAACGAACGGTAATGAGAAATAAAGCGCAGCTCTCGATTTGCTTCTTCAAGTTCGACGGTGCGCTGCTGGAGTTGTTCGACCAGATCTGAAACCCTCTGTTCGGACTCTGCCGGGCTTTCCTTTGTAGCTTTCGGACTATCGTTCACTTGTTTCCGTCTCCGAAAAAATGTCGAAGATGAGCCGATCCAAAAGCTACGACTGCGGCTCGCCGTGACCTCATATTTATTGGTTGAACTCAATATAAGTCTGGCCCCGAAGAGTGTCAAAGCCTTGCTTCTTTTTTAACTAAAGCGTGCGCTATGATGCTTGACGCAGCACAAACTGTTAGTTTGCGTCTGCGGCCGGAACTAAGCTTAAGAAGCGATGCAGCTCGCGCCAACCAAACCGGTGTCGCGGCGCAGACGAGCTCGGGCTCGGGTGTTAGTTGTTTGCTTGACACCGCGGTTAGCGATTCATTCAAAGACGACATGAACGGAAAACTCAACGATCAGCCGCTGGCAGAACTCATTCGCGAAATAGGCGTCAAACACTTGTCGGGCGCCTTGCGGCTTGAGTTTGAGCTGGCCAAAACGGTGGTCTATTTTGAGAAAGGGCGAATCGTATTTGCAGCTTCGAATATTCGCACCTTGCGACTTCGGGAATACCTGAAGAAGAAAGGCATTATCTCTGATCAGGAGTTTGATGGTTTGGCAAACCCGCGCGCCGACATTGCTCTGGCGTTGTCGATGCGTGATCAAGGTAAGCTGACACAGAAAGAGTACGACAGCCTTTTTCTCGATCTAGTCGCAGATGTGCTGCGAGTTCCTCTCCTGTGGACCGAAGGCAACTGGGAGTTCGACGAACGCGCTCGGCTGAGTGACCCTACTCGGGTGAATCTCAACCCTGCCGGCCTGCTCAAGGAAGCCGCCCAGCGTTTGCCGTTGAAGTTTGTATCCTTCCGCTTTCGAAATCCGGGCGAAACGATTGCCCGATCAACCAATGCATCCGCGCCTTACAATTTTTTGCCGGGGGAAAGTTTCATTCTCTCGCGCCTCGATCAGCCTACCAAGCTGGAGGAGTTGGTGGCAGTAAGCGGACTAAAAGAACTCGATGCTTATCGAGCGATCTATGGGTTGGCACTCGGCGGATTCGTAGAACGTGAATATTGGCAGAATGCTTTTCGAACAGAAGCACCCAAACCTGGCGCCCCCGCGCACTTTGAGTCGCCGGAATCAGATCGGGAGGTCAGAGCAAAGTCTGTAGATCGCTGGGCCCCGGTCGCTGAAGCGAGCAGCGAAGATCACCTGGGAGAATTTCTGGAACGGCTACGGGCGGCTACAAATCACTACGAAGTGCTCGACGTAAGCCGGAACGCCGGCACCAACGAAATCAAAGAATCATATTACGCTCTCGCCAGGCGTTATCACCCTGACCGGTTTCACTTGAAATCGGGAACTCGCTTACATGAGCAGATTAGCTCGGCTTTCGCCAGAATTACGCAGGCATATGAAACGCTGGTGGATATAAACTTACGCACCGCGTATAACGCAACTGTCGAAGGGTCGCAGAAGTTTGTCGAGTCGGCGTCCCAGGCTCCGCAATCGACAGCTCGCGTCAGCCCAGTTGATTTGCATGAATTCGACACCACCGATTCCGGACCGGCTCAAGCAGAAAGATATTTCAACGAAGGCTACGCAGCCCTGCAACAGGGTCAACTTAATGCGGCGATCACTCACCTCGCCGCGGCGTCCCGACTGAACCCGCAAGAGGCGAAATATCGGGCCAATTACGGACGCGCGCTGGCCGGCAATAAAAACTCCAGGCGGCTCGCTGAAAGTGAAATTCAAGCGGCGGTGAAACTTGAGCCGGGCAGCGCTCTCTATCGAACTATGCTGGCCGAGCTTTATTTCGAACTCAAGTTTCACCGGCGAGCACAAACCGAACTCGACCGGGCCCTCGAGCTGGATCCAAACCACGCGAACGCGCATCGGCTCTTGCGTAAAATGAAGAAGTTGAGCAAAGTCCAATAGCGATCACTAACTAACGTATTTTGGCTTAATGAGAATAGAACCGAGATGGCTGCCACCTACCTAAGTGCCGATCAGGATCGCGAGGCCAGAGAGGCTTATCTGAATCTAGCCGAAGCGGCGGATCGATTCGAACGCTATGCGAATCCGCATGCGGTGCGAATCGCGGCGATCGCCGATGTGCTGGGAGAAATGTTCCACCTGGCGCCGCAGGACCGTAAGTCTTTGCGTATTGCTGCGCGCATGCATGATTTCGGCGAAGTCGCGATGGAGCGTGAGTACATCCAGCGCGCGGGCTCGCTAACGGACGAGGAACGCACTGACCTGGAACGTCACCCGGTAATTGGCGAACAGGAGGCAGCTCGCGCCAGCGCGGATCGGGCGGTGCAACTGCTGGTCAGATGGCATCACGAATGGTGGAACGGCGGCGGCTACCCCGACGCCCTCCGACAAGAAGAGATCCCGCTGGCAGCCCGGATCCTCCGCGTTGCTGATTCCTATGCGGCACTGACGGATGAACGTCCCTTTCGACCTGCTATGCGTGAAGACAAGGCCCGAGAAATTCTGATTGAGCGGGCCGGAATAGAATTCGATCCGGCGGTGGTTACTGCATTTCTGGCGCTGGAAAATTTGCCTGAACTGCGCTCGTTTGCAAAGTCACGGCAGGAATTAGTTGTGGAACCAATCCCAGTAGAAGATGATCCAACTCTTTTTTCTTCGTTCCTGAAATGAACTGTCAGAAACCGTCAGCATTGACGGTCGCGCTGGGGATTGGCGACAAAGAATCATTTATCCGCCGGTCAGCCGGCAGCTCGGCAGCGAAACAGTATGGCGTCAGCAACCTTCCCAAACGGCTGGTTAAATTTTGAGCTTAGCGTTTTGCGACGCTTGAAGTTTGCTTCCGTTGCTCTTCCCTTCACCGGCGAACCGAGTCTCGGTCTGCAATTGAAACGCTGGCAAGTTCGCGTCGCGGCAAACGATCCGATGACCTGGTCGTTTACAAAAGCGACAGCGATGGTTGAGAACAATTCGGAACAGCTGGGCGTAGAGGAGATCGACACACTTCTGGAAGATGCTTACGTGCCACGTGACCGACTTGATAATCCCACGCTGCTGAACCGGTTTAATGAAACTGACGCGTGGTGGTTTGATAATGTGCGCTTCAACGCGGAACGACTTGATACAAACTACAAGCGCAGCCTGGCCCTGACCCTGGGCATGATGGTCGGCGATTACGTTTGTTCTTTCAGCGAGGACAGTCGCCACCTTCGCGAACCGCTTTCGCTCTCGAAGGTCTTTCGCCAATTCTGGGAAAACCTACCTGCTACGTTTGACAACTCGCTGCAAAACCGTGCCAGCAACCAGGATGTGCGCGCTTTTGTGGCTGAGCGACGTCACACTGACCTGATGTTTCTGCGCCTGCCTGCGCCGATTGAGTTACAACCGCCGCAACAGAGTTTGGCGGGATGGCGCGAAGAATGGTTGCAGGGCGGTGATGACTTCTGGGAGAAATTGCATCGGACGCGAACTGGAAGGCTGGGCTCTCGCGTTCAGAGTAAACAGCAGTACCTGGGCTTCGTCGAGGATCTCCTGCACACTGCCGCGCACATCCCCTCCTGGGCCATCGCGCTAACCGAGAATGGGTTTATTTCCAACGATGAGTTAGTGGAGACTATTGAGCGGGTCCGCAAAGTCGACGTTATTTACACTAAAGATTTTTCTGATTTGCTCGGCGTGCGCGCCGCGATCATTACAGCGGAAAGCTGACCTCAGTCGTTATCTTCGGCCACGAAGCGGTAACCCACCCCTCTCACCGTCAGCAAATGCTGCGGTTTAGCCGGGTCGTCTTCAAGATATTTTCTTAACCTGACGATAAAGTTATCGATCGCGCGCGTGTCTGTGTCTTCGTTTAAACCCCAAACGTCTTCCAGAATTGCCTTACGCGAAACCACTTTGCCGGCACGCATGATCAAATAACGAAGGAGTTGCGCTTCCATCAGGGTCAACCTAATCGTTTGCTCGGGAGTAGACAGTTTGAGATTTTCAAAGTCGATTATGCGTCCGGCAAAACGAAACTCTTTGGGACCTTCGGCGGCGGCGCGACCCTCGAACGAGACATCTGGATTCGCATCCGGCGCGCTCGCGTTAGCTTGAACCTGCGTCTGATCTCGATGAAACCATTCGCGCCGCCGGAGTAGGCCGTTCAGCCTCGCTAGCAATACCGATAACTCAAAAGGCTTAGGGAGATAATCGTCGGCTCCGGACTCGAAACCTTTCAGCACATCTTCGGGACGACCACGGGCAGTGAGCATGAGGATCGGCACGTAAAGGCCAGCCGCCCGCAGCTCGCTGGCTACGGCAAATCCATCCTTGCCGGGAAGCATCACATCGAGCACCAGAGCGTCGAATTTCTGTTGCTCATCAACGAGCAGGGCCAGCGCAGATTCGCCATCACCCAAAGTGTTGACCGTGTAGCCTTCGGCTTCGAGATTGAACCGCAAGCCATCGGCCAGGTGTTGCTCGTCTTCCACAACCAGAACAGCGCTCATCTGCAGGATCTCACTTCGGTGTTGTCTTTTTCTCTGTGCTAACCAGGATTCTCGATGACTCTGGGTGAATTCCCCTCAGTTACGTTCACCCCAAAGAACTGCGAATCCAAGAGAGAGCTCGACTCAAGATTCGTTAGACTCTTAGACTCTTGGAAGTTGAATAGTAAAGGTGGCCCCCAGCCCTGGACCATCGCTTTCCGCAAAAACCTTGCCACCGTGCTTCTCAATTATTGAATGCACAATGAAGAGTCCGAGCCCCGTGCCTTTCACACGGGCCATCACCCGGCCCGGTACTCGATAAAACCGCTTGAAGATACGGTTTAGCTGGGCTGGCGGGATTCCCACACCGCTGTCTCCGACCCGCACCGCTACTTTCTTGTCCGCCAGCGCGGCCACCTCAACTGAAAGCCGAATACCCTTGTCGGAATACTTCACTGCGTTGTCCAGAAGATTTAAAACGGCGGCGCGCAACTCGTCAGCATCGCCTTTTATCCGCGCCGGATGGCCATCAAGGGTTTCGGTATAAACCACGGAGTCTGGCTCCAGGTTGTAGCGGGTATGGGCCAGGGCTATACACTCGCCCACCAATTCGCCCAAGTCGATTATGGTTCTATTAAGGCGGCGACGCTTTTGGCCCACGCTGCCGGCGCGCAACACCTGCTCGACAGTTTGTAGAAGCCGATCACTGTCAGCCAGCATAATGTCGTAAAACTTCTGTTGTTGCTCTTCACTGATTTCGCGCTGTTTCAAAGTCTCAAGGTAGAGGCGAATGGAAGCAAGCGGCGTTTTCAATTCGTGAGTGACGGCGTTGATGAAAGCATCGTGCTGTTCGTTGCGCCTTATTTCACGAATCAGGAACGTAGTGTTGAGTACAAGTCCGACGATAATCAACAGAAAAAAGATGATTCCGAAAACGAGGAGAGCCACCTCTCGCCAGTTGAGCAAAATCCAGCCCACGTTGAGCGCGATGGCCAGCGCTACGAGGCACGCCCCCAGGGTAATGAAGAAAGCTATGGATTTGCGACGACTGCTGACGGACATGGGCGCGATTGTAACAGTGGGCCGGGTGCAGCGGCAGTGGGCGGGCTCGGGAGCCGGCAATCTGAAGTTTGGCATTATCGCCAAACGGAAATGGAAAAGGCAGCAAGCAGAAAGTTCTGCCTACTGCCCTCCACCTTTGTCTTCCAGTTTTATGCTGCTTTCTGCAATTCCTGCAGACGCACCCTGCCGGCCTCGGCTATCTGTTCCTTGCTTATCTGCCGGATATCTTTCGCCAGTCCTAAAACTTGAAGGGTGCGGATGCCATACCAATTGACATCAATTTCATACCAGGTCAACCCATGTTTGGCAGCCCGGGGATGTGCGTGATGATTGTTATGCCATCCTTCGCCGAAGGAGAGGAGAGCCACCCACCAGCTATTGGTCGAGTCATCGGTGGTCTGAAAACGCCGTGTGCCCCAAAGATGAGTCGCTGAATTAACCAGCCAGGTCGCGTGCAGGCCGACGGTAACGCGCAGGAAAACTCCGACAAACAACAGGCTCCAGCCACCAATCGCCAGCAACGCAATCCCGGATAGAATTAAAGGAACGAAGTAAAGTCGATTCATCCAGACATGAACTGGATCTTTCATCAGGTCGGGCGCGTAGCGTTTCATCACGCTATCCTCGTGCTGCTGCGCGGTGCCGCGCAATATCCAACCCATGTGCGCCCACCAGCGGCCATCACGCGGTGTATGCGGATCGCCCTCGTGATCGGTGTGTGCGTGATGAATGCGATGAGTCACAACCCAGTTGATCGCTCCCCCTTCCAGGGCCAGCGCGCCACAGAACGTAAGAAAGTACTCAACAAACTTTGGCGTCTTGTACCCGCGATGAGTCAGCAAACGGTGGAAGCCCATGCCAATCCCCAGACTGCCTGACACCCACCACAGCGCAAGGCTAATGAAAACCGCCTTCCAGCTGAGCATGAATAGTCCGGCGATTGCGCCGGCGTGAAAGATCACCATGAAGGTGACGGTGATCCAGTTAAGGCTCTCGCGTTGCTCATTACCAGATACTGAACTTCCTACAGATTTAATGTTCCGGTCCATTATGACTCCCAGTTAGAAATTTTCTGCCCGTCGCTAGGATGCGAACGGACAAGTCATCCTACCAATTCAGAAGTCCTTCGTTTGTAATAGTTATGTAAGCTGCAAAGAACTGATGCTTGAACTGAAGGCCCGGGCCGCAGGTCACAATCTAATCGCAACAAGGGTCCCGGCCCAAGGCTCTTCACGCGCCGCCTCAGCCGCGGTTTGAGTGTCCCGGTCGGGGGACCTCCAAACTTGCAAGAATGGCCCAGATGATGCATTATTCACCGCATACTTCCTCTCTTATGCATTTAACGGTGGTGCGCCGAGCCTCGTTGGCTGGGGCGCCTTAGGGCATAAGGGTGGGCAATAGAAATTTGTAGAAGCTGCTCAGTTGAGCTCCCGAACGCTAGTCTTCGCTGCTGAACCGTTACTCCGAAGCCGCCTTAGATTCGAGCTTCTCTTAAGGCCCCAGGCGGGCAAGGAATCCTTACAATATGGCGATGAAACTTTACGTAGGAAATCTTTCCTTCCAAACAAGTAACGATGATCTGAAACAACTTTTTTCCCAGGCAGGCACCGTGGAGTCGGCCTCGATAGTCGAGGATCGCGACACCGGACGCTCGCGCGGTTTTGGCTTTGTGGAAATGGCCACCAAAGAAGAGGGCGAAGCCGCGATTGCGCAGTTTAACGGTCAGGAGTTTGCCGGCCGAGCGTTGACAGTGAATGAAGCGCGACCCCGTGAAGATCGCGGAGCACGCGGCGGCGGTTTCGGTGGTAATCGCGGCGGCGGTGGCGGACGAGACCGCGAGTCTCGTTGGTAACGGAGAAATACGCAAGGTAAGTGATTGAAATACGCTTTCAGTCACTTACCAATTTGCTCGGCAGAAAGAACCATCAGGGATTACGTCACCTATAACTAATCACTATTCAATCTACGATTTACTGAAAGGGATTTATGGAAAAGGCAGAAAAAGCTGTGAAGGCGCCCAAGCCGGAGCGACAAACCTACGCCGTGGGCGACCGCGTAGAAAAGCTGTGCGTTCCTTGCCAGGAAGAACGCGGACATGTAGTCGCTTCAGTGACGAAGCGCGGTTTGATCTCCCGGGTTACCTGCCCTAAGTGCAACACCCGCAGTTCGTTTTCAAACGGCGCCAAGCTTACCAAGGGACGCTCGAAGTCGGTCAATAGCGAGCCTTACGACAGAACTCGCACCTATCGCACAGGTCAGACGATGAGCCATCCGATTTGGGGTTCTGGTGAAGTCACCGCTCTGATCGAGCCCCGGAAGATCGATGTACTCTTTGCGGATCGTATCCGTCGGCTGATTCATTCCCGTCAGGAAGTTTGAGTTGCCTCAGCCCGCTAGAGTGGCGACTCATTAGTAACCAGTTTTTTCTCGGAGGTTTTCGTCCCTCGCGATCTCCATTTACTCGGAAGCCTTACCCTTCCAGTTGCGAACAATATCAACCAAACAACACCTGACGTTGCCGAAAGCAATCCGGCAACGACCGTCAACGTTCGCGGAGTAATTGCGCGCAACGACCATCCGGCCAGTGCCGTGGAGAGACTCCAAATCAAGAGCTCCAGGGCGCGATCCGTGGTAGAAACCCGGCCGCGAAGGTGGTCAGGCACCAATCGCATCAGCAGCGTCTCCTGAACGGCAAACTCGGCGCCTAATAGAATTCGTCCCAGGAACAGAAGCGCGCAAGCCAACCACAGGTTGGGCATGACGCCAATCAGCGCAAACAACAGACCCTGAAACAGCAGGCTCCAACCAATGAAGCCAGGGATTTTCCCGGCTACTTCAAAGTAGTAGCCCACCCGTCTGGCGATTAGCATTCCCACAAACAATCCCAGGCCGGCGGCGAAATAAAGCGCGGCGACTGCGGAATCGCCACTAATTCCGCGTTCGCCGGCGAACACAAATCCTCCGAGCCGATCGGAGATCAGGTTGATTGCACCTCCGCCGCTGGCCCAAAGCACGTTGGCGATCAGGATCGCGGCCACCGGCGGATGACTGATTATGTATGACCAGCCTGCCCGAATGTCTGACCAATAGCTCGGCTTACGGCTTGCGATTTCGGCTGGGGGTGCAGTGGACTGCAACTGAGGCGCACGCGTTTGGTTCTCAGGAATAAGCCAAACCGACCACGCCGATCCGAAGAAGGAGATCGCGTTTACGATGAATGCGGCTCGATAACCGACGGTGGCTGCGGTCCATCCGCCCAGGGCCGCGCCAAAAGACATGAGCAGAAAACGCGATGACCACATCAATGCCGTTCCGGCCAGCAAATCTCTTTCACCGGTGATGTTAGGAACAGTGGCGTTTTTCGCCGCTTCAAAGAAAACGCTAAACACGGCGAGCAGCGCCGTGCATAGATACGCTATCCACAGATCCTGCTTGCCATGAACGAACAAAAACCCGAGCGCGATTGCAACTCGCGCGAGGTCGCAAACGATCATCACGCCACGTCGTGACCAGCGATCGACAAATGCTCCGGCGAGCGGAGCAAAAAGCGTGAATGGAACCATGCGAGCGATGACAATGATCGCGGTCGCGGTCGCATCTCCGTTTGAAACCAGGCGCACCAGTCCCAGGCCGGCGATGAAGTTGAACCAATTGCCGAGCTCCGAAACAACCTGTCCCCACCACAACCGGCGAAACGAGCGATTGGTGCGCAGGAGTTGAAGATAGGTTAATGATTCCATATCGTTAATGATGTGCAGTGTGGCTCAACGCTTCATTCTTCATCACTGTGCCAACTCATCACCCATCACTTTACTCATGAAAAGAGCCGCCAGTCTGACTAGCGGCTCGCAGCTTTCAAACTCTTTCACAATCTAACCGCCCACAAACTTCGGCGGCCTCTTCTCGATAAAGGCTGCGACGCCTTCTCTAAAATCTTTCGTCTGCCCTGATTTGATTTGCGCCTTTCTTTCCAATTCAAGCTGCGCTGCGTAATCATTCTTTGCGCTCGCTTCCAACAATTCCTTAATTCGCCCGATGGCTTCAGTCGGGGCTGCCGCCAGCCTCTCGGCCATAGCCATCGCCTCAAGCATCAGTTGGTCATCCGGGACGACCGAATTAATCATTCCCATCTCGAGGGCCTGGGCCGCGCTCGTGACCTCGCCCGTCATCATCAATTGCGTGGCGCGCTTCCAACCAACCAAACGCGGCAATACAAACGTCCCACCGCAATCAGGTGACAGTCCAATCTTAATGAAGGCCTGATTGAATCGAGCGCTTTCACCCGCGATCACCAGGTCACAAGCCAGGGCGAAATTGCAGCCGCCGCCTGAAGCCGCACCATTCACCGCGGCAATAAACGGCAGCGGCGTTTGGCGAATCAGGAGGATGCATTCGTTTAGCAGTCGCAGCGGCTCGTCGAAAAACGCGTCTACTCGTCCGTCGCGTTCAGCAATGCTGCGCATCTCGCGCAAATCACCACCCGCACAAAATGCCCGGCCCGCACCTGTGATGACCACCGCCCGCGCGCCGCCGCGGCGCACCTCTGTAACCGCCGCCTGGAAATCCTGACCCACTTCGGTAGTCAATGCATTCAGGGATTCCGGACGATTCAACGTGATCACTGCCACATTGCCCTGCATCTTAACTTGAATAGTTTCGTAACTCATGATCTTCAAACGGACGCACTCCTCCGGGAGCATTCATGCGAGCATCTTTCAAGATTTAGTTTTAACGGAGAACAGTCAGATACTCAATTGCGAGCGGTCCGGGTACTGGTTCATTTTGAAAAATGAGAATGCCTCTGCGTCACTTTGCGTCTCATGCTTCGCGAACTTTTGTGGTCCCGACTTAGTTTTACCGCAAAAGCCACCAAGATCTCTCGAAGCGGTGCAAAGAATCGACCAAACTGCACCAGTGCCCAAGTCCGGCAGTTATCACGCAAGCTCTAACTTGGATCCGTCAGGTTCGCGGTTGAGCTGCGCGACTCGCCCCAAAGCACTCCCCGCATAAGACCGGCCTGCCGCTGGAAGGCTTGAAGGGCACAGTATCGTTCTTCCCACATTGATCGCAGGTGATTTCGAATCGTTCGCGTTCGCCCCCGGCCCCTTTGGGACCACCAAAGTTGGACCGGCGTGCATCCCGGCAGGGCTTGCAGCGTTTAGGGTGGGTTAGATTGCGCTCCTGATAATATTCCTGTTCGCGCTCAGTGAAAGGGAAAGCGTTGCCGCATTCCGCGCAGGTGATCTCCATGTCTGGCATGTTGCTGGTTCTCCATGAGGTGGCATTGAGGTCGTTCCACCTCCTTTGTCTTCAGAACGTTGCAAATTCAAGTTGTCCCGCTTCGATTGGCTGGTGGGTCCAAAGCTGCTAAATGCCTGCTTTTTTCCTCTGATGGACCAGGCCTACGGTGTGCAACGCTCCAAACCGGTTAAGTGGCGCTGAGTTTACTCCACCGCCACTTAAGGTTCAATGATTATTCAAACAAAGCGACCGCAAGCGATCCTGCGCCGGCAAAACTTTCCGCGCGGGACAGATCATCTACGTGTGCGCTGATTACACGAATCATGCAAACCTCAGGCGAAGTTCTTACTATGACCAGTATCCGTTTCTGTGTAGGTTACTTAGCGAGCGAGTTCGGTTACATGAGCATTCACGGTTTGGCCAAGTGTTTTCAGGTTGTAGCCACCTTCGAGACAGGAAACCAGGCGGCCCTGACAAGCGCTATCAGCCCACTGGCGAACTGTCTGGGTGAGTGACACAAAATCTTCGTCTTCCAGCCGCAACTGGCCCAGTGGATCGCCACGGTGAGAATCAAACCCGGCAGAGATGATTATGAAGTCGGGCTTGAAGTGGGCGCTAATCTCGTCGAGCGCGGCCTCAAACATTCTCTTTTGCTCAACCGCAGGCGTGCTGGCCCGCAAGGGAACATTCAACGTCGAACCAAGCCCGCGTCCGACGCCGGTTTCGCCGCGAGAACCTGTGCCTGGATACCACGGATACTGGTGCGTTGAGAAAAAGAAGACAGTGGGATCGTCGTAGAACACGCCCTGCGTCCCGTTTCCATGATGGACATCCCAATCAATAATGGCGACGCGTTCAATCTCAGGAAAGTGGTTTTGGGCATAACGCGCGGCCACTCCCACATTATTGAAGAGGCAAAACCCCATCGCGTTCTCGGCAGTTGCATGATGACCGGGGGGTCGCACCGGCACAAACGCATTGCTGACCTGCCCAGCCATGACCAAATCTATTGCCTGACAGGCTGCCCCGGCGCCGTGCAAAGCCGCATCGAGTGAGCGCATTGACACCACCGTGTCCGTATCGAGGTAACCAGTGCCGCTGCTAACCACTTTCTCGATCTGTTTGTAGAGTTGGGGGGTATGACACGCCTGGATGTCTCCGCGCGGTGCTTCCTTCGCTTGCACTTCAACCAGCGTGGGCCATAGCGTCGAATCCTCACGCAGACCTTTCATCACAACGCTGTAACGTGAAGGTGATTCCGGATGGCCTGGACCAGTGTCGTGCTCTGCAAAAATTGGGTGATGGACGATGGCAGTAGTCATTCAGGAGATAATAGCAAAGAGGAGACACGATAGAGACTGGGCTTGCGGAAAACGGCTCTGACCTGTTTCGCATTTGTAAATACTCTAATCGCCAATATGCTGGTTCCTGACTGTTTTATGCTCGCTGCTTCCTGTGTCTCAATCTCACCTTACCATCAACCGTCGAGACTCAAAAGCGTACGCTAACATCGCGCCGAATCATCCCGGTTTATCCGAAAATCGGTCAATTTCACAGAAATCGAGAATCAGTTGGGCCACTTGAGCCGCCTAAAGACAGGGGTCACCATCGAGGAATGGGGATTGCACCTAATCGGTCGTGGCGCCATTCCGGCGGCTCGACAGTCTTAATCACAGATAACTCTTACAGGAGGAAGCAAGATGGCAAACGATGATGAGCAGGCAAGGCGAAGCAGGGTCGTGGTGGAAACGCCAAATACGCGCCGCGAAGTGACCCACACCGAAGCCGTGCGAAATGATCGAGGGGGAATTTCCGGTGCGACCGTGGGAATAATCGTAGTGGTAGCGATCGCGCTCATTACAATTGTCGTCCTCTTTCTGATGAACGGTCAGAACACCGATACGACAAACGAAAACCTGGTGGCCCAACAGCAGCCGGCGCAGCAACAGCCAGTGATCATTCAGCAACCGGCACAACAGCAACCGCCGGTAATCATTCAACAACCAGCAACCACGGCTCCGCAGCAGGCGCCGGTAATTATCAATCAGCCCGCGCCCGGCGGAGGAACCGCGCCTTCCAGCGGATCTGACGATGGGGCAATTCAATCGGCGATTGATAAGAGAATCAGCGACGATCCAACTTTTTCAACTTTGGGGATTACCGCCACGGTTCTCGACGGCAGGGTGACTTTGACCGGGTCTGTGAAGAACGAAAGCTTAAAGACTCAGATCGAACGAATGATTCGCGGAATCAAGGGCGTGAAGCAGGTCGATAATCAAATCGCTGCTATGGGCTAGGCAACAGAAATGAGTCATGAATTGTGAGTGAGCAGAAAGCCTCTCACCTGCCCATTTTAGGCGTCGCGATAAATTACATCGCGGCGCCTTTCCCTTTCCCGGATCCATAATTCGTTTCCCTGCTTACCCGTCACTGGTCGCTAATGTTCAGTAACCTTCGGTGTGCTGGCGCAGCCATTGATCTAATTCCTCTTCAGTTGGTTCGCGGCCCAACTCCTTACGCAGACGTTCATGTAAATACTGATGCTCAGTTTCTGCCACAGCACCCAGTTCCGATCCGTCTGCGAGGCTATCGTCGTTTGGTTCTTTAGTGCTCATAAACTTTAATCTCCGCCAAGCTCAATGAAGTTTCGATGGCCAGGTTTGCCTCGTCACCAATTAGGAGCAGACGCCTCAGCTCGCCTTGCTCAAAAAAACTCACGTCGATAATTTGACATTCAACCGTCGTCCGAATCAATCGGCGCAGTTCGCCTGACGAGCCATCTACCGAACCACCGGCGAGCAATACATCTATGTCCGCTTTGATATCGTCTTTGATCTTGCCGCCAACCTCGAGTTCGCCAATGGCTACCGGGTGCGGCAAGAGGCCCATCTCGCCATCCAGGAAGATAATCCACACGAATCCGATGTCCAGCAATAGGTAAAGCGTCTCGTCTAGAATGAAGTGACCCAAAACCCGGGCCCCGAGAACATGAGCAATGACATGGTCCTGGTGCGTGGTAGTCTCACGTGTTTGCCAATCCTCGCTCATAGGGTTCTACTTGATCATCCGGCGTCGTTGGGTCAGTAGAATATAACGGTTAACCCGAGGGCGGGTATCGTTCCAGGTTGTATAGCGGACCACCTCAGCTTATTGTCCTCCCGAATAATCGGAGTAATCAGTGGATCACGACTTCGTTAGATTTGGGCTCGCAGCTTTTGTCACGCTTTTAGTGGTGGTTGACCCACCAGGAGTGGTGCCGATTTTCGTTGCGTTAACGCAAGATGAAGCCCCGGCTCGACGTCGGGCAATTCTCACCCGGGCGGTGGTGATCGCCTTTGGCGTAGCGCTGTTCTTTCTGGTTGCCGGGCGGGCAGTGCTGTCATATCTGGGGGTCACGGTCCACGCGTTTTCTATCAGCGGCGGGATACTTCTCTTCGCGACGGCGATGCCTATGCTTTTCGGCCAGCGCGGCGGAATGCAGGCGCCGGAACGTCGGGAACGCGGTTCGGTGGGCCAGGATATCTCAGTTTTCCCGCTGGCGATTCCCATGCTTTCGGGCCCGGGCCTGATCGCAACTATTCTACTGCTCACGTCTCAGGCTGCGGGTGATATGCGCCGGTTGAGCGCGGTTGCCGCGGCAATCACGCTGGTGTTTATTACCGCCTTCGTCTCTCTTTACTTCGGCGCCCGCCTGATTTCGCGTCTGGGCGAAGGCGGAGTCCACATCGCTACCCGGGTGATGGGCATCGTGCTGGCGGCCCTGGCCGTTCAGTATGTCCTCAATGGAATAGGCGGCTATTACACTCTACTCGTCACCCGATAGTTGGCGAAAAGAAAAGCAGCGGACAGAATGTTTTTTCTGCCCACTGCCAATTGCCCCCAAGGACCCGACCTTCAACAATTAACTTCAGTGGCCGTTGTAACCGTCGTTGTATCCGTTTTCAAATCCTTCGCGGTAATAACGCCGGTAAAGTTCACGGTCGCCCAGCCGCGAGCTGTAATCCTTGCTTGCGGACTGATATGAACTCGAATTCCGAAAATCGAAATTTCGATTTCGACCCCGGTCTTCGCGGCCCACCTTAATTCCTTCGTTGTAGCCGGCGTTTAGAGCCGTTTGCCGAAGCTGAAACGAACCACCGTAGGTTCCATAACGGTCCCAGTCGCGGCCGCGTCGATCATTGTTTGGGTTGACCGGATTTGGCCAATTGTCGTTCTGCGGATAACCCACTTGAGTTCCGTAACCATCGTTGTAGCCATTTTCGAAGCCAGCCCGGTAATAGCGCCGGTAGAGTTCACGATCGCCGAAACGGGAATTGTAGTCAGTGGTAGCCCGTCGATATGCGCTCGAATTGCGGTAATCGCTGGTTCGGTTTCGGTTACGGTCGCTTTGGCCGACCTTGATGCCTTCATTGTAACCGGCATTTAAGGCGGTCTGGCGCAAATCAAAAGAGCCGCCGAAATTTTCGTAACGATCCCAGTTGCGGCCACGACGGCTATTGTCTACACGTTCAATTGGGGAGTCGATTTGATTATCCCAACGCCAGCCAACTCCGTAAGCACCCGCTAGAGTGTTCAAGTCAGTCCTTACTAATGCCCACTCGTCCTGGGCGCCCGGGACTGCCCGCCGACGATTCATGAAATTATCAATCGCCGCACCCTTCTGAAGTACGTTTTCGACATCGGCTGCAACGGAGCGCCGGCCGTCAAAACGCTCGCGCAGCTGGTCCGTGGCGTTTTCAAAATCACGCACAAAAGCGTTGATGTTATCTTCAGCCTGCGTGCCATCGCGCCGGCCCCGGTCCAGCGACGCATCGATGCTGCTACGGAACCTATTGGTGTTGATTTCCAGCCGCCTTATTATTTGGGCCATCTGACTGTCGGTAATTCGATAAGGTCGGCGCTGTGCCTGAACGTCAACATTCAAAGCGCTGACTAAGCCCAGCAGCAACGCTGACGCTAAAACTGCACGCATAATTCTCTCTGGTAGGTGTCTCATTTCAAGTCTCTGCCTCCGTATATATGTGTAGGATTCCTACGTTTCCGCTGAATATTCAACCTTGTTCGTCGTCAAGGCTCTACAAGGCAATAGCCTCTCCACAAAGGTCTAAAGCTAGGAAAACGGTCCCCAAAGCTAGGGAACCAAAGCGAACCAGCCAGGACTGAGATCAATATCGGCCCACCATCACCAGGTTCGTGGCGCGCGAATAACATTGTGAACCAGTCCCACGCGGGCCATCAGCCGAATTGCATATCCTGAGAAGTCGACTTCATACCAACGCCAGCCATGACAGGCAGCCGTAGGACGCGCATGATGATTATTGTGCCAGCCTTCACCCAACGTCAGTAACCCTAACCACCAGACGTTGCGGCTTTCATCGCGAGTCTGATTGGGACGTTTTCCGATTACGTGACAAACACTATTTATGCACCACGTGAAGTGCCAGAGGGCGAGCGTCCTAATGACTGTGCCCCATAAGACACCGCGCCAGCCACCAACGGCGTAAGAAAACAGGGCCGTTAAGACCCAGGGCATCACAAACAAGATTTTATAGTCCAAAACTCGCAGCCAAGGATCGTCGCCCGACACGTCCGGCACCAGCTCGCGATAGTCACTGCCTTCCTTCGCGTCTTTTTTCAAGATCCAGCCGACGTGGGCATGAAGAAAGCCCATCAGCGGTGAATGGGGATCGCCTTCCTTGTCGGCCATTTGGTGGTGTCGCCGGTGAATAGCTACCCAACGCGCCGGCCCACCCTGAAGAGCGGCAGCTCCAAACCAGGCGAGCCCTCTCCGCATCCAGCGCGGTGAGATGAAGCCACGGTGTGTCAGCAGACGGTGATAACCAATTCCAATCGCGAAAGTCGTGGCCAGGTAAAGACCCAGAAACAAGGCGAGGTCTAGAGGTCTCGGCCAAAACCAAAGGCCAAGCAGACCGAAGAGATGGAGACTCACAACCAGGAAGCTGTGCGTCAAGTTTAGCTGAGTGAACCAACTCACCTGGAAATGTGAATCGGGTATAGGATCGATACCTAGTGCAATTCCTCTTTCGGTCATAATCGAGATCTTCGAGTGCAGGCCTTATCGTTTGGAGTTAAATAACAACCGTCACATTACCGGGTTCGGCTCCTGTCGTTTAGTCTTGATAATGTTCTCCAAGTCGAGCTTGTAACTTCTCAGGTACCGACTTCCAACTCGCGACACTCAGCTCGCGAGGCGCGATCTCGGCTGAATGCATTCGCGCGACCCGCCAGTAGCTTATCGCGGGTTCGTATCGCCAGCAATAAATTGGGCCATCTCCGCGCCTGCTGTAAAAAACAACTTCGTCGCTGGACGGCTCAGCACCCAAAGTCCTAATGTAAACGCGCAGTCCATTCATGGGGTATCTGGTTTCCGTCAAGTTATGGCTCGGATTCGACGGCAACGCCTTCTGCAAAGGGTGAACCATCCTTGTTAAAGCGAGTGAAATGAATCAATCCTCTCTTGACTTCCTCGATGGCGATGCTCGTGTTTCGGCGTCGCTTTACATCAACTTCAATGCGTGGAGTTGAGCCGTGCAGGAGTTGCTTGGTTCGTAAACCCGCCACAATAATGAGCCGGAAACGAGAATCGATTCCGGGCCAGGTTCCTTCGGTCGCTGCCCCGGCCGATGAGTTGCCATTTGATTTTTCGGTCATGCTATTTTCGAGAGCTCCCTGTTTGAATGAAATCTCATTTGCTTTACCCCGAAAGCTAAAGAAATTTCGAAAGAACAAATATTGCAGGCACTACCAGAATGGCGATACCCAGAATCTGAAGCCAATTCAACGCCGACTTTTTACAATGGCCACAACGAATCCTCCACAGTGGCAAGATCCTGCCGCACTGGTCGCATGAAGAAATCATTTGGTTCCCGTCCCGGCGCTTAATTCTTCAACGCCATTTTTCATGAGCTGCGCCAGATCTTTACCTTCGAGCGAACGTCCTCGACTGAGTTTCATGAGCGGATCATCAACCAACCAGAAGCGCGCCTTGCCTTCATCCGTAGTCGTTAGATTTCGGAATGCGGTGTCGTCCAGGGCAACCGGCCGGAAACATTCCATGCCCGCCTCGCGCGACCGGGCCACCATCGCGGCGCCACTACTATGAAACACAGGCACTCGAAACTGCCCGTCGTCATCCAGAGCAAACCAGTCACCATTCGCCCGCCGCATCGCAAAAAATGTTTTCATTGTTCCTCAATTCCGAGCAGATAGCACCGCTGATCACAAACAACACGGAGGTTCCGAGCTGGAGTAACACGTTGCGGGGACGAGATAATGATTGATTGTTAATGCGGCCATCAGAATTTTCTGTTACGACTCCTGCCTGGACAAACAGACGGCACAAGGAGACGCAAGCAAATCCCGATGTCGAGAGTGGATTTTCGAAGAACAGACTACCTGGACTTTACCACACCTCAGCTGCGCTCGCAGTCCGGCACAGCGAATACGCCTAATCATGACGGCTCTGCGACCAAACTTTGAATCTTGCCTGGTGTTGCCGGCGCGCCCTGGAGCGACCTGCCGACAACGAGCTGCGGCCGCACGCCACGTTGCTCGACATCGGCGGTCGGTCATCTGACTGTGGCTCGACCCGCCACTTAGTTATGAACGCCCACCTCGCCTTATCTTCAAAGTCACTCAACGGAATTTCGAGCACTGAAGAATCCGGCGCGACCGATTGGCCAACAATATCCATCGCGTTTGGTTCCCTTCAAGGCTAAACGAAGACGAGTTGGGGTCTCTCCGGAGGAGCCGCAGCTTGGGCAAAATCTTCGACTGCGTCTGCTTCATTCTGGAAAATATCAAAGACCTTCAACAGCCTGGTCGCAGCGAATAATTCATGAAGCATGTCCGCCAAGCCAACAATCTTTAGTTCCCCGCCGGCATTTGCCACCGAGATCCGGCTCGCCACCAATTCGCCAAAACCGCATGAGTCGATGAAAGTGACTCCTGATAGATTCAGAATAATCTTCTTCTTCTGTTCCGAAAGGAGTGAGCGCGTTGACTTGTGCAACGCCAGCGAGTTTCCCCCAATTCTTAACTTCCCCTTCACGTCGAGAATAGTGACGTCTCCGGCCCGGCGTTCGTTGATGTAGAGGTTTATCATCGACTCGACACTACGGCAGTGGGTACTATATGTCAAATGCGGGATATATAGCAGATGGACAATATCTATCGCATATGGTAAATAGAGTGTACGCGTGGAAATGAATATGATTGAGATTCGAGTTGATCAATTGCTGGCTGAACATGGCAAGACCTTTTATTGGTTGGCCAAGGAAACCGGTATTAGTCACACAACCCTGTGGCGTTTGAAGAAGGGGAAAGCATTGGGCATCAACTTCGAGACGCTCGAGAAGATGTGTGCAGCTCTTAAGTGCCAGCCCGGGGATGTGATGTCGTTGAACACCGAAAAGGGAAACGGTAAGAGAGCGCCCAGAAAACGCGCTGCCAAAGCGGGTGTCAGGAAAAAATAACATGAGCGCAAGCATAGCCAAACCGCTGAGCTTCAGCTTTATTGAGGGCGAGGCGAACGTTCGTTTGCAGCTGGTCAACCAAACTGACGACGCCCTTAAGTGTGTGGAGATCCTGACCGTTTTTCTTAAAGATCTTGAGACTCCGGGCGGAGGCCCGTCGCAAGCGCACATCCGGTTCGAGGCAGTAGGTGCCCTTCGCCCGCGGGAAAACGTAGTCCTCACTCACCAGACGTGGATCAATGGAAAGATTGCCGATGCTGGTGCAGATTTGCTGGGGCGGCTCATGACTGTAGCTGGTGAAATGAAACCTTACGTGTTGGATATTTCCTGGCAGGATTCCGAAGGCAAGACGCGTTTTCAGAGGATTCCGGTCGGACATTAACCTTCCCAGGGCGTGCCGCTGACCGGAACTACCTACCAATTTTCAGGTAAACTGCGATCGCATTTTGGAAAGAAGGACGGGCTATTGAAAATTTGTGAGTTCTGCGTAAATTTTCAGGAAGATGGGATCTGCCGGCTTGGTCTTTCTCTGCCAAAGTCGATGACCTGCCGCGAGTTTGAACCAACGTTGGAGAAATTTTGCGCCGATGCGAAAGATTTCGTCGATCCAAAACAGATTATGCAAATGGCGACTTACTTCGGTGTTAAAGGCCCGGAGCTCAAAAAAGTGAAGCTGATGGCTGCCCTCGAAGCAAATAGCCGGATCTAGTACCCCCGATCACCCCGACCCTCGCTAAGCGACCCACAGTTTCTGAACAGGTTGTATAGGCCCTGAATTCCGCACTGCAAGCCGGTCTTTACTACCTCGGGCGATTGACCAAGCTTCTCGGAAATTTCCAAGGGCGTCATTCCCGAGAAGTAAGTCAGCTCGACTATTTTACTCTCCAGCGGCGAAAGCGAACTTAGGGTGGCGCCTACCAGTTGACGATGGGCCGACTTTCGGATTCCGATCTGATCGATTGGACCTGAACGCAGTGCGGTTGCCAGTCCCACTGAGATTAGGAACAGCTGATCTTCCTTGCTCGAACAGAGTTGCTCAAGCGCCCGGCGGTGAGTAATCGTGATCAGCCAGGTCAATAAGCTGTCGCTATTCTTCTCGAAGCTGGCCGCGTGATGCCTTACCTCGTCGTAGATCTTCAACAGAACCTGATCGGCAATGGCAGTGTCGCCCAGGATACGCAGCAGCAATCCAAACAGCAGTCCGCTCGTGGCGGCAGTGAAGCGCGCAGTCGCCGTATTATCGCCGGCGGCAATGGCGCGGAGCAGCGTCTCGGGCGCAGGATCTGCCGGCCGCGCTTTTAAATCTCTCAACGCCGACCGCTGCGCTAATCCCATGGGTCTCCTTTTCTCAGAAGCGATGAACGAGGGGGTTGAGGGTTTTAAAAAAATGAAGGGTGGAGCCTCGCCCTTGAAGTCCACCCTCCATTCCCGGTGAAAACTCGCTTAGACGGATTCGCCGTTCGGGCGTTTCTCGTAAGCAAGTTCTTCGTCAGGAATCAAATACTGAAGATTCTTGACGAACATTAGGACGGCTGGACGGCATTGTATGTGCGCTAGCACACTTATTAACGGATTCTTTCGTAGTTGATGGTTAATTGCTCGATTCGCTTCAAGCGCATACTTTTCGCTGGCCAGTTTACCCGGAAACCGCCCAGCGGATTTCCGTGGCTGAGCCTGCGTTGAGGTCGAGCGTTGATGCCTTCGCTTGGGCGATGAAGTTTGACACTGCGGAAATCAATCCTTCAATGTCCGGTTTGGTGATATAAGCATTTGCCCCTGCGGCCATTCCATTCATTCTGTCTGCCTCGTAAGCTGCGCCCGAATAGAGAATTATTGGCGTTTTAGCATCAGTTGCGCGAATCTGGCGACAGAATTCGAAGCCGTCCAGGTGGGGCATCCAACAGTCGACCACCATCAGGTCAAAGCTTCGTTTGTTAATCTCGCGCCAGGCTTCTGATACGGAGAGGACGCAAGTAGTGTCAATTCCGAGCGGGAGCATGAGTGCGGGGAACATGTCACAAGCGTCGGGGTCGTCGTCAACAAATAGCACTCGGGATCGGGCTTGAAATGGCATGAGTTGCCCTCCAGAATAGGGGATTCAACGGGTCAGCCTATGCTGGACCATTCCCAGGTCCGTGTCTGTGTGTTGACGCACATATCGCCGGGGCATACTATCTTCAAGCTTATTGCCTCAAACTAGCCATTGCTTCGATCGATCACGGGTAAGTTGTCCTATTTATGAAGCTCGCCGGTCCGCCGTAGGAGGTATTGATGACCCCCAGCGCCACCAAAAAAGAGGTTCTTAAGAATCACTTGCTCGCCGGCGTTAATTCTGAGGAGCTGTCACGCCTTCTCCCCAATTTACAACCAGTCTCTCTGTCGCTGGGCCAGGTTCTCTATGAATCCGGCGAAAAGATGGATTATGTTTACTTCCCAGCAACTGCAATTGTTTCCCTGCTCTACATAATGGAAAACGGGTCGACCGCTGAGATCGGTGTGGTAGGGAACGATGGAATGGTAGGCATTGCGATTTTCATGGGCGGGAACACCACTCCAAACCGCGCGGTGGTGCAGAGTGCGGGTATTGCTTTCAAGATCAAGTCAGCAAGTATGAAAGATGAATTCACGCGCGGTGCTCGCTTCCATAATCTTTGCCTCCGTTACACACAAGCCTTGATCACACAGATTTCGCAGACCGCGGTTTGCAATCGCTTACACTCAGTAGACCAGCAACTCTGCCGTTGGCTCCTCCTGAGCCACGACCGCTTGCCCTCCAATAGATTAATCATGACGCAGGATTTGATTGCCAACATGCTGGGTGTGCGACGTGAAGGGATAACTCACGCCGCGAAGCGTCTCCAGAAAGCCGGTTTTATTAAGTATGTTCGCGGAGATATGACGATAGTGGATCGTAAAGGGTTAGAGGCCGAGGTCTGCGAATGCTATCAGGTCGTCAGAAGCGAGTATGATCGCCTCTTCCCGCAGCCGCTTTAGGTGCGAGCATGCTCGCTCAATTACGCGACAATGACAAACGCCATGTGGTAATCTTCGAAGGTCAGTTTTTCCCGCAGTTACTCTCCCATTCGACATCGGGACCAGTCTAAGAAACCTTCCTTGTGCCGTCTGTGTTTTTCACGACGCAACGAATCAAGGAGACGCCAGTGTCCACCGTTAAAAGTCGATCCATCGCGAATGAACTGCTTGGGGCCTTACCAAAGCAGGAATATTATGATCTCCAACGCCACCTGGAAGAAATCCCTCTCATCTTTGAGGAGTTTCTCTACCGCCCAAATGTGCTGATAAGTGATGTCTATTTCCCAAATAGCGGGATCGTGTCTCTTCTTGCCGGTAGTAATGAGCGTTCGACGCTTGAAGTGGGAATGGTAGGCAAAGAAGGTATGGTTGGGCTGAGTATCGTGATGGGAGTTGACTCTTCAATCAATCACGCGGTGGTTCAGGGTGTCGGATCCGCGATGAAACTAAAAGCTGCAACGCTACGGAAGGAATGCAAGAAGGGCGGCGTTTTGGTGAAGCTGCTGCAACGCTATTCTCATTCAATGCTGACACAGATTGCCCAGTGCGCGGTCTGCAATCAGTTTCATTCTATGGATTCTCGTCTCTCGCGCTGGCTGCTGATGACGCACGACCGGATGGGAACCGATGAATTTCAACTGACCCAGGAGTTCCTGTCAAACATGCTGGGTGTGCGACGCGAAGGTGTGAATAAGGCAGCCGGTGAATTGCAGAAACAAGGATTGATAAGCTATCGGCGCGGCAGTCTCCGGGTGCTTGATCGCCCAGGCCTGGAAGCGATCTCGTGTCAGTGTTATGAGATCATCACGAACGAATCCTTAAGCGCGAGGCCGCTAAACTGAGGCGGGTCCTTTTCGAGAACACAGAAATATGAACAATTTGCGTGCTTACTGGCGAGTAATCCCTAGTCTGGGCGAGGTCAGCAGGCTAGAATGAGCCATTCAAAATCCTGAGTCGAGCCCTCGTCCAAATCATTGGTTTGTCCTTAAGGGCACTTACTAATGGAGGAATTTTGATTAAAGAAAACAGCAACCCGACCGCGAAGCGCATTCCGACTCAGCTTAGCTCTGATGACGCCGCAAAGTGGAATATTGCGCCTCGCACCGATTGGACGGGTATGACCGAGACCGAACACTTCGTGCAGTTTTACGAAGCGGACGGTTTCCTTCTGAACTCACTGGGCGGATTCATCGGCTCAGCAATCAACTCAGGCGACGCCGCCCTCGTGGTGGCAACGGAGGCGCATCGCGACGGTCTCGATGATCTCCTGACGGCTAACGGACTCGATGTAGCCTATGCGAAGTCGCGCGGCCAGTTTGTTTCGATCGACGCGGCCGAAACGCTCTCCCGGTTTATGGTCGACGGCTCGCCGCAGCTTGATCGTTTCAATGAGGTCGTGGGTGGAATAATCGCCACTGTCTCGGACGGCCGTCCGCGAGTGCGCGCATTTGGAGAAATGGTGGCGCTGCTTTGGGCGGACGGCGAATATCAGGCGGCCCTTCGGCTCGAAGAGATGTGGAATGAGCTTCAGAAGGTGCACACATTTTCGTTGTTTTGCGCTTATCCCATGAATGGATTGAGCGGCCAGCAGTTTATGGAACCGCACAGCGGTGTGTGCACGGTCCACTCACGGGTAATTCCTGCGGAAAGCTACGCCGGTCTGGATGATCAGGATGCACGTCTGCGGGCCATCGCGAAACTGCAACAGAAAGCTGCATCGCTCCAGGCCGAGATCGAGGAACGTCAGCGCGCCGAGGAGAAACTCAGGCTAGCCCTGGTCGGCGAACAAATAGCCCGCGCCGAAGCGGAGACTGCAAATCGGATAAAGGATGAATTTCTGGCGACTGTGTCGCACGAACTTCGTACGCCGCTTAACGCGATTATGGGCTGGGCTCACCTGCTTCGCGGCGGCAGACTCGACGAAGCCTCGGTCGCGCGCGCACTCGAAACAATCGACCGGAATGCAAAGTCGCAGGCCCAGTTGATCGAAGACATTCTGGACGTTTCGCGCATCATTACCGGCAAGCTGCGGCTTAACCGCGAGCCCGTCGACATCGCCTCTGTCATTAACGCAGCCATTGACTCTGTGCAACTGGCAATTGATTCGAAAGAACTGCAGCTCGAAGTCACCCTGGATCCTTCGGCAAGACATACGGTTGGAGACGCTAATCGCCTGCAACAGATTGTCTGGAACCTGCTGGCAAATTCCATCAAGTTCACGCCTGCGGGCGGCCGCATTGCAATCAGGGTCAAGCGTGCCGAGGGCAACTTACAACTCCGCGTCAGTGACTCCGGGCAAGGCATCGGCGAGAGCTTTCTGCCATTCATTTTTGATCGGTTTCGTCAGGCCGACGGCACCATCACGCGGCAACATGGAGGACTCGGTCTAGGGCTCGCGATTGTCCGTCATCTGGTTGAACTTCACGGAGGCTCAATTGCAGCCGAGAGTGAAGGCGAGGGACGCGGTTCGACGTTCACACTTACTTTGGGTTTAGCGCCAAGAAATGGCAGCCGGCGGAGAAAGATCACTGGAGCGCTGCGCGCGAAAGAAATTTCGCACGGACATTTCACCACCATACCTACACTCGACAAAGTGCGAGTGCTCGTGGTTGACGATGATCCCGATACCTTGCAATTCCTGAGTGTCATGTTGGGTGAATCGAAAGCAATAGTGGAGACTGCGGCTTCGGTGAGTCAGGCCGTTGACCTACTTGAGTGGTATCGCCCACACGTTGTCGTTTCGGATTTGGCAATGCCGAATGAAGATGGCTTCTCGCTGATGGCAAAGATTCGGGCCCTGAAGTCGTTCAATGGAAATGAAATTCCGGCGGTGGCGATGACGTCTTATGTGCGGGTCGAGGATCGCGCTCGCGCACTCGCTGCCGGCTTCAACATGTTCGTGCCCAAACCAATTGAGCCCCACGAACTGATAACCGCGATTGCCAGCCTCGCGGAGGCTGAAGTCACCCGCTAGTGTCTTGTTCTTAACCATCAAAATGAAGGCGCGAAGTGAATACTCAATTCAGCTCGCGCCTTTTATGTTCCGAACAACTCGAATTGTTCATGTGCCGTTTCCTGTGGTTTAGCGGACCGTCAAATCACTCCTTCACAAACTTCAACGCCACGCCATTCATGCAGTAACGCAGGCCGGTAGGTTTCGGTCCATCAGGAAACACGTGCCCAATATGAGAGTCGCATCGTGCACACAACACTTCGGTGCGGACTTCCGACAAGCTGCTATCAATCTCCTCGTGGACATTTTCCGCAGCGATTGGTTTCCAAAAGCTCGGCCACCCCGTGCCTGAGTCAAATTTTGCTTCAGAACTAAACAACGGCAGCCCGCACGCGACACACGCGAAAGTGCCTTTCTTGTAATTATCGTTGAGCGGACTCGAGAAGGGGCGCTCAGTTCCCTTCTGCCGGGCCACGCTATATTGGTCAGGCGTAAGCATACTCTTCCATTCCGCATCTGTTTTCATCACTTTGTTGACTCCATCAAACTTCACCAGTTTCCCCCGCTTACCCTGAGTGACCTTCTGTCCGGCTGGTATTGCCCCGACGGACCAACGGGCGAATGCAGCGACTGATCCGGCTGCGATAGCTGAGGAAAGAAAATATCGACGATTCATGATTTCTGCGCCATCCTTCGAATAGTTTAGTCGAAGTAATTACGAACCAACTAATGAATCGGATTTGAATTTAGGAGGGCGGCGGTTCGAAACCCGACCGGCGCAAAAAGCCCCCGGCGGATAATCTCGCCGAGGGCTTCTTCTTTAATCGACAAAGTAAGTCTGTCGGACTGACCGGGGACTAGTAGCGCGAACCGCCGTTGCGTCCACCGCCGCCACCGCCGCCGCGATCTTCGCGTGGCTTGGCTTCGTTGACGTTCAACGCACGGCCGCCCATGTCCTGGCCATTAAACTGGCTAATCGCGGCGGCGCCTTCTTCCTTCGTCGACATTTCAACGAAGCCGAAGCCGCGTGAGCGACCTGTTTCGCGATCTTCGATCAAGGAAACGCTTTCGACCGTGCCTGCCTGAGCAAACAAAGTCTGTAGCTCTTCGCTAGTGGTTTGGAACGCGAGATTACCAACATAAAGTTTCATAGTCATAATTTTTCTTACCTTTTCCCCTTTTGGGATTTAACAGAAGCCGCATGCAGAACATGGTAGCTTCCCAATTTGCTAAGGTACGTTTGGGATTACATGTCCATGCCGCCGGGCATTGCCCGTGGCTTATCATCTTCCTGTAGCTCAGAAATGAGGGCTTCGGTTGTCAGCATTAAGCCGGCAATCGATGCCGCGTTCTGCAACGCGCAACGCGTGACTTTCGCGGGATCAATAATCCCGGCAGCCACGAGGTCCTCAAAAGTTTCAGTAGCGGCGTTGTAGCCGAAGTTTGGGTCTTTGTTGGACCGCACCTTCTCTACAATCACCGCGCCTTCTTTACCGGCGTTTTGCACAATCTGACGTAACGGCTCTTCGAGCGCACGCCTGATGATGCTGACACCAATCTGTTCGTCTTCGTCGCCGGTTGTTTCACCGTCGGCATTCGTTTCGAAGACCTTGAACTTGTCGAGCGCCTTGGCTGCGCGAATCAGCGCCACGCCCCCGCCGGCGACAATCCCTTCTTCAACCGCCGCGCGAGTAGCGTTCATGGCGTCTTCAACGCGCGCTTTCTTTTCTTTCAACTCGGTTTCAGTGGCCGCGCCCACGCGAATCACTGCCACGCCGCCGACGAGTTTCGCCAGGCGCTCCTGCAACTTCTCGCGGTCATAGTCAGACGAGGTGTCTTCAATCTGCGCCTTCAGCGTTTTCACGCGTGCCTTCAACGCTTCGGTTTCGCCGGCGCCATCAATGATTACGGTATCGTCCTTGTTGATCGTTACCTTCTTGGCGCGGCCCAGGTCTTCGACCTTGACGTTCTCGAGCTTGATGCCGAGGTCTTCACTAATGACCTTGCCCCCGGTGAGAATGGCGATGTCTTGAAGCAATTCCTTGCGTCGATCGCCAAATCCCGGCGCCTTGACGGCCGCCACATTAATCGTTCCGCGCAGTTTGTTAACTACGAGCGTCGCCAGTGCTTCGCCTTCAACATCTTCAGCGATGATCAGAATTGGTTTGCCCAACTTGGCCACCTGCTCCAGAATCGGCAGCAAGGTCTCGCATCGAAGCAATCTTCTTTTCGCTCAACAGAATTACTGGATTTTCGAGTACGGCTTCCATCTTTTCGGCGTCGGTAATGAAGTAAGGCGACAGGTAGCCGCGATCAAACTGCATTCCTTCGACAAACTCCAGGTCCGTCTCCATCGTCTTCGCGTCTTCGACTGTGATTACTCCATCCTTGCCAACCTTGGCCATCGCTTCGGCGATCAATTCGCCAATTGCCGCGTCGCCGTTGGCGGAAATCGTGCCGACCTGCGCAATCATGTCGCCGGCAACGGGCTTCGACATCTTCTTGATCGCGGCGGTCGCGCGTTCGACTGCCTTGTCGATGCCGCGCTTGAGGGCCATCGGATTCGCACCGGCGGCAACTGTCTTAACGCCTTCGCGGTAGATCGCCTGGGCCAGCACAGTGGCGGTGGTGGTGCCGTCGCCGGCAACATCGGAAGTTTTGGAGGCCACTTCGCGCACCATCTGCGCGCCCATGTTTTCCATCGAGTCCTTGAGGTCAATCTCTTTAGCCACGGTCACACCGTCTTTGGTAATCGTCGGGCTGCCGTACGAGCGGCCGAGAACCACGTTGCGTCCTTTCGGACCAAGCGTGATTTTTACTGCGTCCGCCAGTTGATTGACTCCGCGCAGAATTGCCGCGCGAGATTCTTCGCCATGAACTATTTGCTTTGCCATTTAATTTGTATTGTCTCCCTACTAGAAACTGCTGTTTTAGTGAAAAGTGACAAGGTGAAGAGCGAGAAGTAAGACTCGCAGTTTCCGCCTCATCACTCATAAACTCATCACTTCTTACTTTTCACTTTTTACTTCTTCTTGCCGCCCGCCGCTGCTCCTGCGCGAGTGATGATTCCGAGGATTTCGTCTTCGCGCATGATCAGAAGCTCTTCGCCGTCGATCTTGATTTCCGAGCTGGCATACTTGCCAAACAGAATGCGGTCGCCGGTCTTAACATCCAGCGGCTGGCGCGTGCCGTCTTCCTTGTACTTCCCGGCTCCGGCAGCGATCACTTCGCCTTCCTGCGGTTTCTCTTTGGCGCTGTCCGGAATGATGATTCCGCCGCGCACCTGTTCGCCTTCGTCAATGCGCTTCACGATCACGCGGTCATGTAGTGGTGTGATATTCGTCTTCATAATCTAGATCGTCCTTATCGGCTAACTCTGGTTCACCTTCATTCAGCAAGCCGCCGGATCGCCGTCCGGCTGATTGCTGTCTGCTATTTCTTCCTAACAGACTGGTTGGGGAACGTATGACGCCCTGATTTTCTTAAGTGATTTGAGCTGTGGAATTCAGGTGGTCTGGGAGATTCCAGAAGAGCTGAGAGCGGAGTAAGCTGGACTCGGTTCGACATCCACCCTACGCGTTGCGCCCCTATATGTCAAATGCAGGATATAGTGTGTCTGACGGACAGTTTTAGTTGGTCTTCAACAAACTCAAGTTTGTCGAACTGCCGGATTCCTACTGCATAAGAAACATTCTTGCCGCCCTACTTCCCTGCCCGCCGCTAATTTGCTTCTTCTGCTGTGAATTTCGCGTACTGGCGGATGGCACCCTCATTGCACCTGGGCTCAACGCTTTAACAAATCAGCCGCGGCGGCCGTTTCGACCCGGAAGACGCATCAACGAATAACGCCGGCGACAGAAATTGAGGAATCATTCATGAAAAAGTATTTAGCGTGTTTAATTGCAAGTGTGCTGGTGCTCGCCACCCTCGCGCTGCCAGTGTCCGCCAAGCAAGGCGACACACAAACCTCGCTCGAGAGGGTCAAGATTAAGATCGCCAAGCTGGGCGTCGGTGAGAAGGCCAAGGCCACTGTCTTTCTGAAAGACGGAACCAAGATCAAGGGCTATATCGCCCAGGCCGGAGACGACGACTTCGTGCTGCGCGACCGCAAGACCGACGCGCCTACCACGATTCGCTATGACAATGTAGCGAAGGTTGATAGCAACCGTGGTCACTCCACCGCGCGAAATGTCACCATCGGCGTCGTGGTCGGTGTCGGTGCAGTGCTGGCGGTGTTAGGCCTGCTGATCGCCGGCCTTGACGACTAGGGGTTGTGATTAATTGAATGGACCCGAACCGCGAGCCGCAGCGAGCGGGTGCTGAAACGTCGCTGCGTTAACGCGTGAAGCAGAACGCCAACGGCGTTCATTAACTTCAGCCCAGGGTTGCGCGCCGCGCGCTTTGTCGGAACCACTTGCGTCACCGGGTGGGCCCTGAACGCCAACGGCGTTCGCTAACTTCAGCCCAGGGTTGCGCGTTGCGCGCTTCGTCGGGACCACCTGCATCACCGGGTGGGCCTGAACGCCAATGGCGTTCGCTAACTTCAGCCCAGGGTTACGGGTCGCGCGCTACCCTGGGAAACACCAACCCCACAAGATTATTTTGAACCCTGAAAGGGTTTCCAGCCTATTTACACTTCGAGTAGCCGCAGTCCCGGCACATGTCGCAGCCGCTGGCGTGTTCGAGTTGGCCGTGGCATTCGGGGCAGATGCCGATCATGTTGGACATGATCGCGCCGGTGACGCCGGTCAGGCCGGGCGTGATAGTTCCCTTCGCAGCCGCGCCCGACACTCCCGAAGTGCCGTTTGCATCGCTCAGCGGAATTTGCGGCGCGCCGAGATGCTGTTTCGCCACTGCGCGGGCCGAGTCAGGCAAATTCTGCACGCGGCGATTGGTGATCATGATGCACTCGGCCACGGCCTGTTCCGGCGAAGTCAGCAAGACGCTCGTTGAACCAGACGGCGTGTGTGCCCGTCACCTTGTTCAAACTGTAAGCAACTTCCGCCGCGTCGAACCCACCGCGCAGCATCTTCGAAGCGAGCAGTCCCACGCCGCCACGAGATTGGACCGGTGGCAAACACTTCCTGAATCATGCTGGCCATCATGATTGACGGTGACGTAAAGATTCTGACCGTCAAACGGAATCTGCCAGGTGGCGCCGCGCAACTCACGCGGACGCTCAATGCGTAGCGCAGTCAGCTTGGCTTCCGCATCCGCCTGTTCCCGAATCGCTGCGCCGGCTTCGGCGCGCGCGAGTCCTTCAGTTTCAGGATCGGCGTGAACGGAACCAGGTGCGCTGCATCAGCATGACTCGCCGGCGGATCGTCAACTACTTCAATACCGGCTCGACGACTGCCTCCGGCTTCGCATCTGTTGAATGAGCCTTCATCGACGTCAGCACCTGATTGTCGCGCGAGCCGTCGCGATAGTAACTGACGGCCTTGCAACCAAGCTGACGGCCAAGGCGGTAAAGACTATCAACCGACTCGATTGTGTCATCAACCGCGCCGTTGCAGGTCTTGGACACGCTGTTGTCGACGTGTTTCTGGGCGGCGGCAAGCACGTGCACGTGCTGGTCGGCGCTGATGTTCATGGCCGAGATGAAATACTGCGGCAACTCATTCTCATGCTCGCAGACGTATTCCGACGCGGAATTGATCGAATCCTGATCCGTCTGATCCACGTCTAAACCCAGAGCCTGCGCGGCCAGGGTGTGCACATAAGTGCGCGTGCCGAGCGTGTCCTTGCGAACGTAGGCCCACGAGAAGTTTGGCTCGATGCCTGAAGACGTTTCCGCCACCAGCGAAATCGTTCCGGTCGGCGCAATCGTCGTCACTTCATAATTGCGCGGAGTGAGCGGCACGTCGCGCGAGATGCCAATCGTGTTGTAAAGAAAATCTTCATAGGCCTCGCGGTTCGGCTCAAACTCGGGGAAGGTTCCCTTCTCGGCGCCAATCTTGATGCTGGCGTTCCAGGACTCGCGACGGATAAAGCCCATCATCTCTTCCATCAAATCGATTGACTGCGGCGACCCGTAAGTGACTTTCAGATTCAGACAGAGATCCGCAAAACCCATGATGCCGAGCCCTACGGGACGCGTGCGCGTGACCACGTCGTTGATCTCCGGCAGCGGCCAGGCGCAGGTATCGATCACGTTATCGAGGAAACGCGTGCAGAGATGCGTCACTTCGCGCAGGCGGTCCCAATCGACGCGGTTTTCAGCGTCGTAAAACTTGTTCAGATCAATCGAACCGAGGTTGCACGAATTTGAGAAGTGGAGAAACTGCTCGCCGCAGGGGTTGCACGAATAAATCGGCCCCATCGACTTCATCATGTGATTGTGACGATTAACTTCATCGATGAAAGCAATTCCCGGCTCCGCATACTTGTGGGCGCTCGCAATGATGCGGTTCCAGATGTCGGGCGCGTAAACCATCCCCGGGCGCGGCGGCTCTTCGACCGTGGTGTTCGAAAGGTCGGCCGCCAGGAACGACTGGCGATCGCAGAAGGTCACAGTCGAACCGTCCGGGCGCCGGTAAACTCTGTATTCACCGTCAACCACCGGATCGTGGATCGGATCGGTCCATGATTCGCCCATGAAGTCGAGCTGGAACCATTCGTTGTTGTCGACTGCCTTGCAGAAACTTGTCGGTGACGTTGACCGAGATATTGAAATTGGTGAGCGAGTGCTGATCGTTTTTCGCGTGAATGAAACGCAGCACATCGGGATGCGTCACGCGCATCATGCCCATGTTGGCGCCGCGGCGCACACCGCCTTGTTTCACGACGTCAGTCACCTGATTGACGATGTTCATGAACGACACTGGACCGGAGGCCACGCCTCGGGTTGAACCAACCAGCGCACCGTGCGGACGCAGGAATTCATACGTCATGCCCGTGCCGCCGCCGGTCTGATGAATAGTCGCGGCAGCTTTGGCGTGATCCATGATTCCGGTAATTGAGTCGGGCACTTCGAGCACAAAGCAGGCGGCGAGTTGGCCGTTAGTTTTACCGGCGTTAACCAGGCAGGGTGTGTTGGGGACAAATTCACGCGCGAGCATTACCTCACTCATCGCGTCGAAAAACTGATCGCGTTTTTGCGAATCCTTTTCCGCAGCCGAAACATGTCCCACCACCCGGCGAACGATATCCGGCCACTCCTCGAGCGCGCGCCCCTTCGCATCCTTCAGCGAGTAACGCTTGCTAACCACGCGTTGGGCGTTGAGACCCATCGGCTGTGTCTTGCGACGCACACTTGGAGTGGTGGTTTCAGGCGTGGCTGAAGATACGTTTGCTGCGGGGGTCGTTTTGCCTATGGCTGCGCTCATCGTATTTACCTTTCTCATGCCCGGGGCATGAGTCTAAAGTCGGGAGGTTTCAAAGACGGTTTTGCAACTACATTATAGTAGGCGCGCCGTCTCTTTTCATGTGTAGCGGAAACTTCGGTTAGCTTTTTTCGAAGCGAAAAAACCTACGTGAAGAGCAACACAGGGGGCCTGCCGCTGCTCCAACTCACCCGTCTCGTCTCAAGCGGAGCGCAATATACTCCCTTGGCAAGCCAATGTCAATATCTTGTGGTCATCTTTTTTTTCAACGCCTTATAGTGTGTTAATTGAGACTCTACGTTAAGTCGTAAACTACTGATAAGCGGTCGTTTCGAGAGGTGCAGCGGGAGATAAACCTGCTGGCCATAGGACAGCCGCCATCTGCTAAAAGAGATTTCGCAGGCAAACAGTTTTTAAAAATCCCGTTGACTGAATGAGCGCCGCAGGCGCGGAAGAAGGTAGCCAGTGGCAAGCGCGTGAGCGCGCGGCCTCTGGGACAATCCCCTCAGGGATTCCCTCGCGCGCCGCAAGCGCGCGAGGCCTCGTTTTCATCCCGGATCCAGAGGCTGCGCGCTCACGCGCTTGCCACTGGCTACCTTCCTTAGCGCCTGCGGCGCTCATTCCGTTGTTTGCGGTTGAGTTTCAGGGACAGGCGGGAATGCCTGTTCTACTTAGATTACTTCGAGCTGTTGCCAAGAAGGAGTTCAAACTTCCCTACCTCGCGGTTGTGAGTGTCGAGGGCGGCGAAGGTGTCTGACGTTTCTTCCAGCATCTGCTTGGTCATGGCGATTGAGTCGCTTAGTTGCTCGAAATCAAGCGCGGACACTCTTTCGGGAGTGGGCAGGGTTACTACTTGGTCGTTGACCAGGCCAAAGAAGTTTTCGATTGATTGAAGTTGGCCCTTCTACGAGTTTTACCGACCGCTCAATGTCCTGGAACGCTGCTACCCGCCGCCGGAGTATCTCTACGTTCGACTGCTGAATTCGTCTTTCGCGATCGTCTCTGGAGTGCTCGACCGAACGCTCAGCCTGTACCAATTGGTTCTGCACTGCCTGCCGATTTATCGAGCGCAGATGATGCTTGCGTCGCCGGTAGACATCGAGCAAATCGACGAAATCTTCCCAGCGTTGATCAAGGCTCTGAATGTTCGAAGGAATCTGCTTGGCGTTGGTAAACTTCTTGTAGTTTGAGTAGATCTGGTTCTTCATCCAGCGCAGATACTCGACTGCCTCACGCTCGCGCGGGTCAAACGACTTGATGGCCGCTTCACGTTGCTGGTCGCGCTGCTTGAGCAAACGCTGTTTTTCGCGGCGGTCAACGAGTCGACGATAGATGGAGCTGGCTGGCACGGTAGCTAGAGTAGACTGTTTCAGCGGCAAGACCTGCTGGCAAGTGGGATTACATCCTGTGCGGAAGCAAGCGTGTATGCCCCCACCACGCCAAAGGTCAGCATTCCCAAAAAGTTTAGGGGTTCGTTGAACGCCTCTTTTAGATACTTAAAATCAAACTTTTGGGACACAGGCATAGCCTTGAACTGTTAATCCTTTTGGCATACATGCCTGATCAGTTAGTGCGATTCACGTGATCGATTACTTCGCCGCTCTCTTCATTCACACCTGATTCGGCCGCAGCCGGGAAGAGCCTGCTGACTGCCGCCGGTTGAAGCAGGCAAAAGACCCATTTCCTGCTTATATGCAAGCAGTTTGTCCTGAAGTTGCATGTCCATTGCTTCGCGCTCAATGTCCTGCATTTGGTTGTCGACAGATGCGGAACCAAGCTGTAACTTTGCCTCGGCCGCGGCGGCGCGACGATCGATCTTGTCGCGCATCTCGTTGAAGGTCGACGCATCGTCTCCAATCTGAAACGATTCCATCGTTTGCGCCAGCTGCTCCTGCAAACGCGCTTGCTTCGACTGATTGATCAACTGCATCGCCTCAGCCGTGCGCCGCTGCATCTGCAAAACATAATTGTCGCGGGCTTTCAGTGCCTGTTTGGAGGCCAGCGTTGCATGTTCCAGTTGTTGCGAGGTTTTCTGAAGATCCATTTGGGCCTGCTGTAGCTGGCCAATATAGGCCGTGGCAATGTCGTCGCGGTTTAGCTTGACCGAAGCCCTGATCTTAGAGTCAAGGTCGACGACCTGCCCCTCCAAACGCTCTTTACTTTTCAACAGCAGCTTCTCGGTTGCCATTACCTGCGCCACCGAGTTGTTCAGCTCCGGCACGCGGTCGCGCATGTCACGGATGGTTTGCTGCAAAATGAGTTCGGGATTTTCGGTTGACTCGACAATTCCGCCAAAAAGCGCGCGCAACGAACGGCTGATTCTGCTCATTAGTCCCATTTTAACGTCAATCCTCCAGGGATCGGATGTTAGACCTTAGTTAGCGTAGATAGCGACCCTTAAAGCAGGTCTGACTGACCAAAACTCTGCCGCCCACGACGATAATTCTATTCTGGCGCATGTGTTTGTACGTTGAATTACTTGCGCGGGTTCAAAATACGAGTGCCGATATGGATTGGAGTATAACAGCAAGTCGCTCCCTTCCAGAACAGCCCTGCTGAGGTCGGGATCACCACGCGTACAGCTTGGATCCCGTTGCCTGTACAGGGCCCGAGCCAGTGAATTATGACCTGCTCGACCCACCCGCTACGGCGTGGTGCCACTCACTTTATCGCCCAGCAGATTCTGGTTGAACTGTCCGATGTCTCGGCGATACTGGATACCTTTCCAGCTTATTTTCTCGATAGCGGCGTAGCAATGCTCCAGTGCGGTCTCCAGCGTTTCGCCCGTAGCCGTTATCCCCAGCACTCGTCCGCCGGCAGTTTCGAAACCGTACTGATCGTTAACTGCGGTTCCCGCATGAAACACCTGCAAACGAGGTTCAGAATCATTTTCAGCGACCGCATCCAGTCCCTGAATGGTCTGGCCGGTTTTGTAGGCGCCGGGGTAACCCTCGCTAGCCAGGACCACGCATGCTGAAGGCTGTTCACTCCAGGCAACCGTTGTGTTTCCCAGCGTACCGTCGACAACCGCTTGGAAAATATCGAACAGATCCGATTCCAGTCTGACCAGAATCGCCTGAGTTTCAGGATCGCCGAAGCGCACATTGTATTCAAGCACTTTTGGACCAGATGCAGTCAGCATTAAGCCCACAAAAAGCACGCCCCGAAACGGAAAGCCCTCCGCCCGTGCCCCTTTCAGAGTTGGTTCCACCACTTCGGTGACGATGCGGGCAAGCGTTTGCAGGTCAACGACTGAGTCGTCTGTGATCGCGCCCATGCCCCCGGTGTTTGGTCCTGTGTCATTTTCTCCGATTCGTTTATGGTCACGCGCCGGCGGCATCAGCGCATAGCTGGTTCCATCGGAAAACAACAATACCGAAACCTCGCGTCCTTCCAGGGTTTCTTCAATCAGGATTTGGCGGGCTGCCTCTTCCGATACCAGGTCCCCGCCGGTAATATCCGCCACTGCCCTTTCCGCTTCAGCCCAGGACTGAGCCACCACCACCCCTTTACCGGCAGCAAGCCCGTCGGCCTTTATTACCACTGAAGATTCAGGTTGGCCGAACTTTCCGCTGCGCAGTAGTTCAATCGCTTCTGCGGCCGAACCTGCGACCGCATAGTCGGCGGTGGGAATGTCATGCCTCTTCATGAAGTCTTTTGCAAAAGTCTTACTCGCTTCCAGACGTGACGCGGCGAGGCTGGGGCCCATAATTCGTAAGCCATTGCGCTCGAATTCATCAACCAGGCCGGCGGCCAGCGGGCCCTCCGGGCCAACAATCGTCAGGTCCACTTCTAACGATTTTGCCAATTGCACCAGAGCGCCAGTGTCAGTTACCGACGCCGGTACACATACCGCAAGCTGAGCTATTCCTGCGTTACCGGGGGCGCAATAGAGTTTTAGGCCCGTTCTTGCCGTTCTTTTCAGCGTCCATAGAATCGCATGCTCCCGCCCTCCGGAACCGATTACTAAGACCTTCATAGCTGGTTTTGGAGTTACCCTTCCCCTGAATTTTGTCCCTACCATCCATCCCCTAGGATATGACGGTTTTTACCTTGACACAATTTCGCCATAGATATACTTTTTTACCCGCAATCCTAAGCGAGGGAAGCCGACTCTCACCAGATTCTCGCCAGGAAGAACCACATTAAGCAGGCTGTACCGCTCGTTAGTGGCCCCGCCGAGAGTCGGATCACAAGTGGGACGATCCAGGGAGAAGCCGTCATGTCAGAGAGGGAAGAAACCCATCAGCCTACGGGAAGCGGAGAGGTCGAGCATCCGGATCGCACAATCCTGTGTGTGGATTGCAATGAAAACTTCATCTGGACCTCTGGTGAGCAGACCTTTTTCCACGATAAGGGCTTGAAGAACGAGCCAAAGCGTTGCAAGCCATGCAAGCAAGCCAAGAACGAACGTCTCGCTGCCATCACCGCGGCCCAAACATCCGGCGTTCGACAGCGCATTGAGGTTACCGTTCAGTGCGCGCAATGTGGACAGCAAACCACAGTGCCCTTCTACCCTTCTCAAGGGCGTCCAGTTTTCTGCCGTAGCTGTTTTCTGGCCGGCAAGTCCCAGACAACCAACTCCGCCAACGCTTAGCAAACCTAAAACAAAATCGGAAACGATAGTTAACGGATAGCAGATACCACTCACTCCGGTTTCTGTGTCATCCTTCGTTCGCGGTCGCCCGAATTTTACCTGTTGCGCGCGCGCGGGCAAAATCAATAGTCTTTCAATTGGGTTCTCATAGATAGCAACGCGACAGCGCAAGGTTGATTTAAGCTTGGCGGGAAGCGTCAGCCGCCGACGTGGACCACTGGCCGGCGTTCAGGATCTTTCTCAGCCTGGCGCAACACTTCGTGAGTAACGGGCGCGGTATCGCCTTCACCAAAAGCGATGTACTTCAATAAATACGAGATCGGGTTGCCCTCGCTCCAACCAAAGTACACGTGCGGCAACTTCCCCGTTTCGTTACGCAAATATAGGAGAAACGCGGCAATCGCATTCGGCACCGCCGGTGATTCTGTCCGCAACACCTTGTACCCATCTACTCGCTCGCCGCAGATTCTTAAAACTCCGGAAAACTCCGAGGCGTCGCCCGGCGTTACTTCGAAAAAGAGGATGGGCTCACTCGCAGGAATATGATTATCGTCGCGTTTCTCTTTCTCCTTGATTTCATACTCCCACGCGGATCCTGTATCGCAGCGGTTCGTAATGATCCTGACCGTTCCTTTCGCCGCATGTCTAATGAACTCGCGCGCGGTATCGTCAAGCTCCACTCGTTCAACGCGCAATTCAGTCGAGCGCCAGATGCGCGAGAACAGTGAACTGATTACGATCGCCACGATGAATATCGCGGCGATCTTTAGTCCTTCCGGTTGCTCAATAATGTTGACTACGGTGGTGTAAGCAAAGATTAGGGAGATCACCGCGAAGACCCATTGAATCTTTTCGCCGTGCCTTCGGGCGGATAGCGTGACAGCGATCGCCGCTGAGGTCATCAATGCGAGGACACCGGTGGCGTAAGCGCCGCCCTGGGCGTCAACATCCGCACGAAAGAGGATGGTGACAATGAAACAGATAACAATAAACACAACTACCAGAGGCCGCGTTGCGCGCGCCCACTCCGGGGCCATGCCATAACGCGGGAGGTAACGCGGCACGATATTCAATAATCCCGCTAGCGCCGACGAACCCGCAAACCAAAGGATTGAAATCGTGCTGATGTCATAGGCGGTCCCGAAAATATCTCCCAGATAAAGATGGGCCAGGTATGCCAGCGCGCGCCCGTTTGCTTTGCCGCCCTCGTGGAGGTCGGTTTCGGGCAGGAATTCTTCCGCGGGAATCAGCAGGGTGGTGCAAATACTGCTCGCTACCAGGAGGACGCTCATGATCAGCGCGGCGGTGGTCAGCAGCTTCTTCGTATTCTGGATACGTCCACGCAATAACTCCTGAGTTGTAAAAGCTGTCCGAGTCCGGGCACTTCGAGTTGTATGAATTGCCTCAAGGTCTTCCTTGCTGAGATCTCGATCGCCACGCACCAGCGGCATCACCACCACGCCGGTTTCAAAACCTGACAGACCAAGAGCCAGCTTGGGAAAGATGATTAGAGCTGTGCCAATCATCAGGAAGGGATTGGGGTAACTCTGAAACAGGAGCGACTTCCAATTCCATATGACCGTCGCATGCGTGGCGATCTCATACAAGCAGGTGACCAGCACAGCCACGTTAAGCAGCAGATACACGGCTACCAAAACCACTGCGATCCCCACTGCTTCCTTGAAGCCCCTGAGAAACACCGCGCCCAAAGCGGCGATCAGAACTATCGTGACGATGACGCGATGATGAAGGAACTGAAGATGATCAATAACGAACGGGTTCTCGATAATGTGCGCCGTAGCGTCAGCGGCGGAGAGTGTGATCGTGATGATGAAACTGGTTACTACAAACCCGAGCAGGGCCAGGACAAATAGCTTTCCCTTCCAGCGAGAAAGCAAATTCTCCAGCATCGAAATTGAGCCGTCGCCGTGCGGACTTTCCTCAGCGACGCGACGATACATTGGCAGGGCGCCAAATAGCGTGAGCAGAACGAGGACCAGCGTGGCGATTGGAGAAAGCGCCCCGGCAGCAATAAAGGCAATGCCGGGTTGGTAACCGAGCGTCGAAAAGTAATCGACGCCGGTCAAACACATCACCTTCCACCAGGAATGTTGCTTATGGCTTGAATCAGAGCCGCCCGCGCTCTCCTGCGAGCCCGATTCTTTCGCCCCTCTGAATAACCAGAGCTTAAACTTTCGCCTTGTTCTCTCGGAGAGGACCATTCCGGTTTCACCGCAACGCTGGGGGTTTCGAGCCCCGATGTCTGCCCTTTGTTTTAGTCGTCGAATTCTACGCTGATTGGGTGTTACGTCAACAAAGTCGTGTGAGTCGCGGCGAATCTCCTAGCCCTAAAACATAAGCGGGCGGGGACCTCCCACAGCCCCCACCCTAAGGCCACGTGTCCTCACCCCCACGCGACCACTTCGCCCACCGGGGAGGCGGACGCAGGCGGATTATGCATCAGACCGATTAAACTTTCAACCGGCTTTTCGGTGCTCGTGATTTATCTTGCAGGGGTGGTAAGCGATGAGGTTAATACTTGTTACAAGCCTTTCAAAAGGCGAAAGGAGCCCTAAAACATTGCGGAGTTAATTATGCTTTATTGCTGCCATAAGTGGAGACGATACCGCTGCCAATTGCTGCGGAATCGTCAGCGCTGGTGAGCGCACCCGGTTGGGTTTCGCCACGCGCAAGATCTGAAGCAGCGACGACGATCAGGATCGCTGAAACGCCCAGAGTGGCCAAAATATAAAGCAAGGCCGTCTGTTCGAAGTAGATCAGCGTCATCGTCACAATCGCCAGAGCCGCTGACCACAACAACGCAGCCGTTCGGCGGCGACGCTTGAGGTTGGATACATTTTTAGTTCTCACTGTCTAAACTCCTGAACTCAATTAACGGGGTTTCAGATGCGCACTTATTCGAGCGTTCTAGTAAATGACTCGGTTGGCAATGTTGGTGCCACCACTGGAGAAGATAGTTCCCATACTGCCGCTGACCGCGCCAAGGATTGTTGGTCCAAGTCTGCCAGGCGAAAAAAAGCTGGCCTCTCCAACCTCGACCACATCGTATGCCTGCAAGAAAAAGTCCGGCTTCTTGTTCTTTTTGATTGCTGCGTAATCGACGCTAATAATTTCCTGATCCTGCGCGCCTTGTTTCTGGCGATACACCCGCACGTCGTTGCTCTTCGCCTCTTTCCTGACGCCGCCAACCATTGCGATAGCCCGACTGAGCGTTAGCTGATCGCGGAGATAAATTCCTTGCGGAGCCATTACGCTGCCTATCATGTAAACGGGTTCAGCCTCAGTGACGATGATGTAGTCTCCTGGACGAACAACCGGATTGGCCTTCGGAAGGCCAGCACGCAGGTCGGCAACCTTAATCACCTGGAAAGGAAGATTGATGCCATCGATCGGGGCGGCGTCGGCTTCTTCTCCGGGCTGGGGACACATTACCGGTTCGGTGTGCCAGATCTGAATTGTTCCCGAGGCCCGTTCGGTGAAGCCGCCGGAGGCCGTCATTAGTTCGTTCAGGCGCACCTTGCGCTGCATCTGCACTCGGGTTGGTTGTCTGACCGCGCCGAAGACCGTAGCTGGCTGACGGCTCTTGCGCTCCGTGGTGCGCACGCTCACCTGGGCACTCTTAATGTATTTCGAGTAGGCTTTGGCGATTTCTCTTTGTACTTCTTTTTCCGTGCGGCATTTTGCCGGGATTGGGGTTTCGAGAAATGGCAGCGAGCTAACATTTCCGTCGCTATCGATCTCTACTGTGGCGTTCAGATCAGGCTGCCCGAACACCCGCACGTCCAGCACGTCTCCAGGACCAAGGAGATAATTCTTAACTCCATGGCCGTCCAGTCCCTCAGGCGCCTGGCTGGGCGAAGCAGTTGGAGCCTGCTGATCCTGGGTTAGAACGATGGTGGGAAGAGTCAAACTAACGAGAAGCGCAACCGGCAATAAATATCTTTTCATTTCAACCTCAAAAAAGCTCTAAATCCAAAAAAGCGACCTCTCAAAGATGTCGGGGAGGATGGAATCGATGCCCTGGTTCGGAGCCTCATCAGGCGATCCGGGCGACCTGGAAAATTCTTAGACATCGGCGCGCTTGCGGTCGCCGGCTATCTTTTGATCTCGGCCCTTCTTTTTGGGGCTTTCGAGGGTCCAGGGAACCGCAAAACCGGTGAAAAGCAAGTTGCAATGATTGCACAAAAGGTGATGAATGCCAACCACGCGATAGAGCAGCGGAGTGGGTTTATAGCCCTTTCTAATGCGAGAGCTGCGGCATTTCGGACAACGTTGAGAAATCATTCTTCCTCCCGGTTGGTTCCATTCGCCGGCTCGTTTCGACCGTTGGTCTGGTTAGCCAGCCGACTCTGCAACGCCGCAATCTCGCGGCTGATCCGCTCAACTCCAGGTTTTCTGAGTTCTTCCTTCACCGTCTCGCGGTTCAGATAGAAAAGCGCATCCTTGTAGCGTTCGATTGCTCGGCGGTAGTGCCCTTTGAAAGCCGAACGCTCCGCGAGCTCTACCCAGTGGGCTACTTTCACCGAACCGACAAACTCCTGGATTGCCAGACTCGATTCCCTTAATTCCACCTCATCCGGGTAAAACTTCAAAGCCGACTCGAGGCAATGCAGTGCGCGATTGGCGGCTTCTATTTTGTCGGAAGTTCGGGCCCGTTGCTGAGCGTCGTAAGTCAGGGAACGGGAGGAATCCCGGGCCCATGTCAGCAGGTGATGCTTTTGCAGCGCCTTGACGCGCTCTTGTCCGGCCTTGATCGCAATTCTCTTTTCGGCCGGCAGATTATTGGCACGTAACGATTCATCAGCGCTCGTCAAATAATCCTTGCAAAGATGGAATAAATCGAAGTGGGCTTCAGGGTTGGATTCAGCATCAGCCTCCAACGACTGTTTTTGGATGGCTCGCCATGCAGATGAAAGTAACGACGATGACTGCGCTCGGCGCGAATGACTCTTTCCTTCTTTGCCCATTCTGGCTGAACGCTCACCACCCTGGTCCAGCAAATAGCGCGTCCAGGCCCGGCGCATGATCACTTCCCTGGCGGAGAGCGCGACGAGCAAGACCACGCTGGCGGCAAGTCCCGCCGGAATCCAGGGCGCCTCGTCACCGCCGCTGACGAGCATCCACCAAAGTCCGAAAAACAAGGCAATCGCAGCCACAAAGGCGCCTACCAGATATCCAACGCTCGAAGGCATTCGACCTCGCGGCGCACGGCGGCGGTGTTCACCGGAATTTTGCCGGTTTGACCTCGCAGTCCTCGGGAAAAAATCTTCAGTTGAGTTATTACCCAATTTTGTTCTCTCAGGGGAACTACTGAATACTTCAACTACAAATAATATTACTGGATGCCGGAAGCCGTCGGGGGGCTATATGATTCTGAACAAATTGCGGAAGACCTACACATAGTCGGCTTTTGGCTATTATGCTGTCAATATATCATTGCTGTTAACAGACGGAAACGCGCGCGACAAAGGAACAAAATGAATAAAGAGTTTGCAAACAAAACTGTGCTCGTCACCGGAGCCACCTCGGGAATTGGAAAAGCAACAGCGCTGCGTTTTGCCCAGGCAGGGGCAGGCGTGGCCGCTGTAGGAAGGGACGCAACAGCGCTAACCGAACTACAGGATGCGGTGAAATTAGGCGGCGGAAGCTGCGAAGCCGTCGCAGCAGATTTGTCGCGACCGGACGCGATTGGCACAGTCATCGCCACAACGATCGATCATTTTGGCGGTATCGATGTCCTGGTAAACGCAGCCGGACATATTTCGTCTGGAACGATCGAGAACACTTCTGAAGAAGCATGGGACCGCATGTTGGATATCAACCTGCGAGCAGTTTTCCTGCTGATGCAGCAAGCCCTGCCGTCGTTGATTGAGCGGCACGGGAATATAGTCAATGTCTCGAGCGTGACCGGTTTACGCGCATTTCCCGGAGTCCTGGCCTACTGTGTTTCGAAAGCGGGCCTCGATCAGTTGACTCGCTGCGCGGCGCTTGAGTTGGCGAGTAAGGGAGTCCGCGTGAATGCAGTCAATCCGGGTGTGGTTGCAACAGAAATTCATAAACGCGGCGGCATGACGGAAGAACAGTACGCGGCGTTCCTCAAGCACTCGCAGGATACCCATCCACTTGGACGGGTAGGAGAGGCTAGCGAAATAGCAGAACTGATTTTCTTCCTGGCTTCCGCGCGCGCTGCCTGGATCACTGGGGCCACCTACTCCATCGACGGAGGCCGGGCCCAGACCTGCGCACGGTAGACATTGAAATCGAAATCCCCCAGATGCGCGAAATTCATCTCACTCTACCGGTTTTCTTCAGATATACTCGGCCCGCAAAAAAAGCGATCGCCGATCTCAACTGCTCGACCATTCGGTAGACAAACCATGCCAGAAAATTATCCTCCGCACGCGCTGAACCGCAACTTCCCGGCGACCCGAAAGGTCGGTAGTTCCGGGCAAACTGCCATCAAAATTATTTTTGGCGTCATCGCAGCACTGGTTGCCCTCTTGCTTGGGTTGATCGTGCTGCTGTTGATTGGCGTCGAGACAGGTCCGGTGGCGTTTCTGATTGGAATGGTATGCGCAACATTGCCGGTGCCGATCTACCTGATTTTGGTGATCTGGATCGATCGATACGAATCCGAGCCGTTTTGGATGCTGGCGACCGCGTTTTTCTGGGGTGCGCTGGTCGCTGTCTTCTTTGCTTTCCTGATCAACACTGCAAGCGGACTGGCCGTAACCATCATCACAAATGACATTAGTGCCGGAAATACATTTGGCGCCGTCATCTCAGCTCCCATCGTTGAAGAGATATCCAAGGCAATCATTCTCTTCATTTTTTTCTTTTGGAAAAAAGATGAGTTTGACGGCGTGATCGACGGGATCGTTTACTCCGCCATGGTCGGGCTCGGTTTTGCGATGACCGAAAACATTCAATATTACGGAAAGGCCGTGATGCTGGGTGGCAGCGACACCCTGACCCTGGTGTTCTTCATCCGCGGGGCGCTCGCGCCTTTCGCACATCCTATGTTCACTAGTCTCACTGGAATCGGTCTGGGTTTGGCGCGTCAATCCCGGAGTCTTTTCGTCAAATTGTTCGTGCCCGTAATCGGACTTCTCGCCGCAATTTCAATGCACAGCATATGGAATGGTTCGGCCGTCTTCTTCGGGGACGTCGGATTCGTCGTCATGTACGTGCTGATAATGATCCCGGCGTTCTTCATTATGTTTGTAGTGATCGCACTCGCCTTACGCCGCGAAGGTAACGTGGTTCGCGAATATCTGACACCCGATTATCAGGTTGGTCTCTTGACGCAGGAGGAATACAACCAACTTTGTTCAATCCGTGGCCGCATGGGTGCGTCCTATGCCGCGTTCTCGCGCGGCGGACTCAGTCACTGGCAGGCTCGAAGACGTCTTAACCAGACTGCAAGCGAGCTGGCCTTTCATCGCAGCAGGTTGGCCCGCGGAATTTCGCCCGCCGATGCAGCCGAACGCGAAACGGCTTACCGGCAAGCATTAGAGGCTCTTTTGAAGCAGCTGCGGAGCGGTTAAATGCCGCCGGACGGACCAACAAAGTTCGCCCATTTTCAAGCTATTGACTTATACTTGCCGCGGCATTCGCAACGTTGGCCTTCGCCCTGAGCTAACTCCGTGAGAATTCAACTCTTACCCAGCACCTTTGATAGCGACGGCCACGCAACCCCCGAACAACGTCTGACTTGTTTTCTGATCGACGAAAGTGTCGCAGTTGACGCCGGCAGTATTGCGCTGGCATTGAACAGCGTACAGCGGGCGAAAGTGCGGGATATCATCATTACCCATCCGCACATGGACCACATCGCCAGCCTGCCGATCTTCATCGATGACCTGTTTCCCACTCTAACAACGCCGGTGCGGGTCTACGCTACTGCCGAGGTGGTTTCATCTCTGGAGCGTGACATTTTTAATTGGAACGTCTACCCGCGATTTTCGGAACTGAGAAACGATTTTGGACCAGTAATGGAATACGTTTCCATACCGCTCGGAGAGGAGTTTAAGGTGGCCCATCTCACCGTCACCGCAGTCGAGGTGAACCATATTGTGCCTACGGTGGGATTGATTGTTTCAGATGGCCGCACCACCGTTGCCTTTAGCTCAGATACTGCGGAAACGGATGAGTTCTGGGAAGTCATAAATCGCGCACCTAAACTTCAGGCCCTCTTGATCGAAGCGTCTTTCCCCGACTCGATGGCCCAGCTAGCGGAGGTTTCACGGCACTTCACCCCTGCATCGCTCAAACGCGAGCTCGGTAAGCTTAATCATAATGGCCTCGACATTCTCGCCGTTCACATAAAACCCGCTTATCGGACCACTGTGATTGAGGAACTCAGGGCGCTGAAAATACCGGGACTGGGGGCAATGGAACCTGGAAGGATTTATGAATGGTAGTGCTCTCGGGCCAGGACAATTATTCGGTTCTGTGAGACTTCCCCGCTATCTGATCGCGTCAAATTCATTCTGCGCATGCTCTCCCGCTACCTCGTGCAGCAAAACTCGACCACTAGGCAATAATTCCTTTATGCGCGCCGTCCTCGCCTCCCTATCCCGGCCCGGCATTAACTCCGCGCGAAATGTAACTGTCATCCCAGGCCGTGCCCAAACGTCTTCCGACTTGGCGGCGGCTCGTTGAGCTTGAGTTCCCATTTTTTGCTTCTTCTTGATGAAGGCGCCGGCGGCGCCCACCGCGCCGGCGGCCAAAGCGAGACCGCCCAGCAAACGCTTAGTGCCTTTTTTCATTTTCAATCCATGCTAATGCGCCACAGATTCGCAGAGCGGATCGAGGCGAGCGGTTATCGTCGGTAAACCGCTCAGGGCCTTCTCTGCGTTCATCTGCGTGAAGTGAGCCCACTCGGGCGGCACATTCGCTTCCGCGAAAACGGCCTCAACGGGACACTCCGGCACGCACGCGTCGCAGTCGATGCAGGTCTCCGGATTGATATGCAGCATGTCGTCGTCCAAATGGAAGGCTTCGACCGGACAAACGAGCGCGCAATCGGTATAACGACAGTTCACACAGGGTTCAGCAACGACGTAAGTCATTCTGCTTGGGCTCTCCTCTGCTTCAAAGTAGGATCAGGTACCTGGCATTCCCTTACTTAAACGCGAGTGTCTATCTTAAACGTTAAGGGCGCGGTTTTGAAAGATGCAAATTTCGCTTGAACTCTGAACCGCTGAAAATTAACCCTTTGGGTCGTGCCAGGTGTGGGTTGGTTTGCCACTCGAAAAGTCGTAGAAGACAAGATCCAGGTTCGCCAGAATCTTCGTGACCATGATTATTTGTCCGGTGTGCATTGAGAAGTGCTCGGTTACGTGAAAGATTGCCGCCAGGGCTGTCGATTGCGTTCCCTGAATTGGGTAGACCTCAAGCAGTTGCCACACATCAAACCCGGCCAAGATCCTATCCACATCGGCGATCGTGGTTTTGAGAAGATTGAGTAACTCTTCCCGAGGGAGGTCGCCACGTTTGTCAAACTCAGTTTGGCGCTGGCGTTTGTCCGCTTCATTCCCTAACCCGCAGACAATCCACTGTCGGGCGTTCCCGCACAAATGAAGAATCAAGTTCCCGATGCTGTTCGACTGGGGGTTTGGCCGCCACCAAATCTGTTCATTGCTAAGCTGCTCAAGGCAACGCTCTATCTTGGGCAGATACTCTTCGCGCAGCAGCGTGCGGGCATTCTCAACGAAGGCCTGGGAAACATTGCCCTCGGGAGCAAAGTCAGGAGATGTCATGGCGGAAAGCTATCGTCAGTACCGAGTTAGTGTCAAATGACTTGGTGGGGGCACACTAAAACAGCTGAACGGCTCCGAGGCTGTCCCGGGTGAATTCACCTGTAGTTGTGATTGAGCGCTTGATGAAACTTAGACCTCGCTGGTGCGAGGGTTTTCCGGCATCATCAGCTTGAGGGCGTTGGTCGTTTCTACGCGACGCTTCTGCTGAAGCTCATTAACCCAATTGGTTACGGTTTGAACCATTTCACGCGCCGTTTGGCGCGGCGTGGCTTCTTTGGGAGCGGGTTTTTGCTTGCGTGTCCGCTCGTCTTTCTTGATTACTCGTATTGTTTTCTTTTCTGACATTTCTGCACCCAACCTTGGGCCCTTTACTTAAGTTGCTTCAATTAAACGATTCCGTTGAAGAAGAGTTCCGTGATTCTGTTTGCCTTGTGCTGCGCTTGTAAGGAACGTTTGCTACCTACAGTCTTGCATTTTTTCCGGCATTCGTCACCTTGCAAGACTCAAGCCACGAATTTCAGGCTCCCCGGGAATCTCAATCCAGGGTTAGTTCCCCAGTCTTTCGGCCCGCTTTTGGTTATCGAATTTCCGACTTGCTATATCATTTTCCGAAGCGGGCTTTGACGGAATTTACGATTGAAATCGGTAAAATGGATTTGTTCGTTGACGAAAATAGGCCAGCCGAATGATATCAATACGTACACTCTTTGGCGGCCGCCCCGTACGATTTTTCGGCCCTCGGTTTTACCGCGACCAACTGCTCCGACTTCCGGGCGCCCATATCAAGTCGCCAGATCTTTTTCTGCGTCGAATAGACAAGAAAACACAACCCAACCGCCGCGCCGGCGTTGACCCACTTCAAACCGTTGATCATGTGTTTCGTGCCATATGTCGCGAGCAGCCCGTTAATGATAATCAGCGCCAGCCGAAACTCGGTGGGTCCAAACTTCAGATAACTAATTTGAAGTTTGTCCATCGCCGCAAAGGCCAGAAACGTGCTGAAATCGTAAGCAGCGAAGAGCGCCAGCATCAGGAGCAGTTGGAAACGAGAACTTTCCGGAAGAATAAATGAGTAGCCAATCAGGATCGAGCAGAGGAAGACATAGTCGAGCAGGTGATCCATGTAGTAGCCCCATCGGACGAGGCCGGTGTTGCGATATTTTCCAATCTTGCCATCGTAATGATCGGTTGCCCACTGTAACGCTATCATCGCCGAAACTGCCCACAGCCAGCGTAAGTTTGCCGCCGCGAAGTAGCTGAACAGAGCGATTAGCAGCGACCAGACGAGGGTAAGCATTGTCAGATGATGGGTTTCCAGCCATTTGGGAATTCGCGGCAACACTATGGGCGCCAACCGGCGCTCGAGTGGTGAAAGGAAAGAGGTGTTTGTCTTGCTGGCTCCGGCGAATTCGTCGTTATGCATTGCTGTTTCCAGTTCGTTTGAAGTTCACTTAAGAATGTGCCGAAGCTGGGAGTGCAAGGCCTAAGCCAAACCACGGTATCGCATATTCCGGGTAAACATTGAACGATTGGCTACTGCTGACCGGACCATTCGTCCGGTCAACGTATCAGCTGCAACATTTTTGCGGCTGTGAGGTTTAAGGGGGGAATTGGTGCTAAATAAAGACTACTGACTGCGAACTGGGAATATCGAATCGCCGCCGGCAGCTGCGGCAGGCGAGCATGTCGTCGATGCGCACCATGTAATCGCGCGACTTCTGGAAACGCATTCGATCCTGTTCGTTGCCCCCGCGCGGAGGCGCCGCTTTCTTCGTTCGTTTCAACCAGCGCACGTCATACTCGTCGCGCGAGCGACAGTGTGGACAACTGAAAGTCGCCTTTTTCAATTCCTGCTTCTCGTTAAAAAAGTCTTGTTCGTTCATACAGTCACCCGTCGTCCATCGTTCCTACCGATCACCAAGTTCCCGCAGGTAGCGAAAACTGTAGATCCCCGTCTCATGGCCATCGCTCCAACGGAAGTTGAGAGCATAACGTCCAACAACGCTGAGATCCGAGATTGTCAGTTCATCCGAGATCGCTTCCGGCTTCAGAACCCGCTGGCCTGTCCACTCATTCACACACTGCGCACAGGGACACGCCCTTCGTAGCTCCGCGGCAGAATAAACGCAGACACATTCATCACCCCAGGTTATCCGCAGACCCGATTCGCCTTCCTGCTTAATCTCCCGCGGTTCAATCGCCGGCCCGCGTCGTTCAGTCGTAGTAATCATTCTTCTTTATTGGGTGGGCGCTCGGCGGGTTCGCTCGTCAGCGAATCACCCATGACAGGAATGTCTGGCCTATTTACTGCCCCCAGCCATACGCACCGCCTCGGCCACTGCTTCGGCGGTAATCTTAAAGTGGGATGCATTCCACGCCACCTTGCCCTTATGCAAAACGATGACCTGAGGCGATTCATGCGGCACGCCTAACCTGCTTTCAATTTCGTTTGAAAGCCGGCGCGCTACCTGCACTTCAACCAGTGCCACCTCGCCGTTGTAGCCGGACATCTGATCGTAAGCGGCCGAACTAATCGGGCAAGTCAGGCTGTGTTTAAAGATCACGACGGGCTGTTCCTTTGAACGATCCGCCAATTGTTCTACTGATTCGGTTTCTTTAACGCGCACAAAGTGATTTCCCATAGGCTCGATAACCTCGCTTGATTCGATAGTAGCCTACGGGCTGTAACGCGACAAACTGACCCATTGGTGAAACTCAAACCTGAGGCTCGAAGCTTAGCCCACCCTTAACGCCAGTCGCCGACGAGGACAAACGGAGCCCAATAGAATGGCGCGCTGTATTTCTTGCCGGCAATCATCGCCAGCTGTGCGTCGCGCATCGCCGCTGACGCCGTGACACCGGACGTTGATGAAGCGCCCGGGGATGACGCAGGTGCCGTCAGCAAACGCTTATAGAAGTCGGTCATAAGGTCAGCAGTCGATTTGTCGGCCACTGACCACAAACTCACGCCGACAGTCGGCGCGCCGGCATAGATAAAAGCACGTGTCAAACCCATAACGCCCTCGCCGCGCTTCTCTTTTCCTAAGCCCGTTTCGCAAGCAGAGAGCATCACGAGCGGCGAACCGAGCCGCAGGTTGAAGACCTCATCGGTGCGCAAAAAACCGTCATCGGTCTTGTTTCCCACGAGCGAGAGTACGAGCCCGGTAAACTGCGGCCGCTCGGCATTCAACAACCCGTGCGTGGCGATGTGCAGAAACTGATACTTACTGATGTCGCGCGTTTCCAGGTTGGTTTCATTCGCTTCGAGGTCAACCCAAAGGTCCGCATGCGACCCCGAAGCCCTGACGAGCCTTCCGATTTGGTCAGCTTCCAGCTTTGTGCCCCCGAGCCGGGCGAGCGGCAAACCCTGCATCTTCCCCCCAGTGGCCTCGGCATCCTTCCCGGTCACGTCAGTCAGCGCGCTGGCGATACCCAACCCGCGAGTCTCTGATCCGGTCGCGGCTGAACCGGCGCGAGAGTCGTTTGAGTTAAACACCGGATCGGCTACTACGAGCATCGAGCGACCTGCTCCCGGTTTCTGCTGTTTTCGAATTGCGCCGATCACCGAAGCCGAGGGGGCATAAACAATCTCGTTCGACTTGATTAGATAAGGCAGCGAAGAATAGTCAGCGGCTTCAGGAGACTTAACCATTGCCTCAAATGGAACATAGTTCAACGCGCCATCGGCCACCACCAGTAAACGCTTCTCCCCAATGACTGAAGCAGCCGGCTCGATCACCGCCTTATAGAGCGCGCTGGAGGCAGCCACGAAGCCCGCCGCATCTTCTGCAAACGGAGTTGCGCTGACACCTATTCCCCGGGTGTCGGCCATCACATCGATGCCGACTATTCGTCTTTGAAGTTTCGTGGGAATTAATTGCGCGCGAAGATCGGTGGCCAGCTTCTCGATTGTGGCTCTCGGAGCGAGCTTGAAGATCGACGCCCCTGACTTTGAAACTGCCCAGAGATACGAAGCGTCACTTCCCAGGCTGTACTCGAGCAACACGGTGTTGTCGTCAAGCACCTGTTGTTGCACATCCGCCAGCGATAACGGCTGGCCCGCCGTCAGACTGGCGTAACGAGGACTCGGCCAGCCGAATTTTGTTTTCGAGATCATCAAATTCGATCTGCAGTTTGTCGAGTTGGTTTTCCAGATCTGAAGGTTTTGTTTTCTTCTCGTCGGAGTTGAGATTTATTCCCATCAGCTCCTCTGCGATTTCCTGCTGCCGGTCGAGATTTTCCTGCTTGCGTTTCAACAAATCGGACGGGATACCCTCGGTGATGGAAGCTCCGGTTTCGCTCAAGCAAATCCAACAACGAACGGGCGCGAGATTGCTCGATGACCTTGAAACCCTTCAGCTGCATATTCAAGGCCTTTGCCTTCGAGTGGCGTGCCCGCGTGCAGTCGAGATCAGTGCCATCTCCGCGAGAGCTGTGGCGGTTTCGTCAAAAACGTCTTTAGTGGTGGCGAGGAAGGTAGTGCGAGCCTCGTCTGCGCGCAGGCTGCCGGCCCGCAGCGCCTCGATCGTATTGATCGCGTCGCGGTAGTGGCCGACAGCTGTTTCCCGCAATCTTCGTCGCCTTCTTCGGATCCTTCTCCAAAGCGGCTTGCGGCCAAAGACTACGGCCTAAGTCCGCGCTGCGCCGGCCACATTCAGTCGAGTTGTTTGTCTTCCTTTGCTCCTTTTGCGGCCTGTTCGTATTGCTTGGCTTGCTTCCTTGTAGTTGCCTTGCCGCCATACAACGTCGGCGAGACTGGTCCGCGCAGCCGCACGAAACCTGCGCGTTTGGCCCAGGTTGGCTATCATTGGCAAGGCGCTTTTGCCGGCCTCAGCCGCATTTTTAAAGTGTGTCTGCGCCGTCAAAAGATCATTATTTGAGAATGCGATGCGTCCCATGCCCACTTCGTAGGTCATGTAAACAATCGCAGTGCGATACTGATCGAGTTCCTTCTTAACTACCAGCGCGCTGCCCACGGCCTCGGCGGCTGAACCGAGGGCAATACTGTCTGTAGCGCTGCCAATCGCAATGCCTGACGCCAGCTTGCCAAACATCCCACCTGCTTTCTTGGCGGCACTCTCAGGCTTTTTCGGATCCATGCGGGAATAGGCTGTGGCCGCCTCAGTCATTCGTCCGAGACGGTAATTTGTGTCGCCTATCTTTGCCAGTAACAGCTTGGCATTGAAGCTGCTGTCTCTGGCGCCCGCGGCAGTGTCGGCCACCGTCGCTGCTTTGGAATCGACCATGCGGGCAGCAGCGCCACTCGCGGCAGCATCCCGTTGCTCCTTCGTGAGCACGCCGGTTAGTGATTCGTGGGCCCGGTTGTAGTGGTCCAGCGCCGTTTTGTCCTGGCCCTGACGCAGGTACAGATCGCCCAATTCTTTGTGTGCAGCAGCGATGCCTTGCTTATTGTTAGCGGAGGTGTAGAGGTTGAGAGCAGTTCTGAAGTTGGCCGAGGGCCTGGTCGCCCTTGCCACGTTTGAGTAGTCGTCGTGCCTTCGCGGAGCGCGGTCGCAGCAGGATCGGCCCGGATTGTTAACAACAACCCAGCCTCCGACTCGAAGTGATCGCCGAGGAGACTCGGAGCGCAAGCAATAAACTCGCACATAACACGAAAGCGATGCTTTGCTTTCCAGTTGGCGTTCATTGTGAATTCTCCTCGCGGCTAATGCTCAGTGTTCCTCGACGGTAACCACAGTTGAGTCCCTCTCCTCGTCATTGTCCAGGCTGGCCACTTTGTGAACTAACTCCAGGGTGGCCACCAACATGTCCTGACTGGTCGAGGCGGTCAGCATGATTAAGCGAGGGTTCGGCATCGTCGCGGTTGAGACCAATTCCGCGTGTGGCCGCCTGCTGCTCAGCGCTCGTCTGAGCTTTGCCGAGGCCCCGTCAGGTTTCGCCACTTGAGCCGATTCGGTTGCTTGTTTCTGAATCCGTGCCCACACTTCAGCGCCCGGAGTCCATGGGCACTTACCTTCATTCGCATCGGCAAAAGCTAATCAAGTCATCTTCGATGGGAACGGTGGCTAGCGGTTCGCGAGTGAATACGAAATGCAGCTTTTCGACCCCAGGATTCGCGTCGAAAGTGAACCACTTCAGACGCTCTTCGGCAGCGAGACTTGACGGAATTTCTACGGGCACGTGACTCTGAATGTAGTTACCGCCTTCGTCAAGCTCCGCATCGGGTAAATCATCACCGGCGGGCCGCCGTCGGTTGTGTTGAAGATGTAGAGGTAACCGTCTGCGTTTGTCTCCAGCAAGACTCTCACATGATCGCCCTTGCGAAATTCACGACTGGGATCTACCCGAACTGAGAGTCCATTCGAATCACGCATGAAGAGCGTGAGCCCGAGACCCATGCGCTGGGCATGCGGACTCGGGGCGGAGGAGTTGAGCAGGAGTTTTTGCGTCGGCGGCAGCGACCTTGCTCTGGTTGGAAGCCTTGTCGGGAACCACCTTGGGCCGACGCCGGCTGGCCTTGGGGGCGGCGCTGCTCGTTTTTCCTTTCGCCGATGCTTTTGGCCGGGTGGTGAGAAAGGCGCCACGTACATCCTCGTCCTGGGCCATCAAGTTGAGCGGCGTCGCAAAACTGGCCAAAGAAAACAACAATCCCAACAATATTGCCTTATATCTCATTGCCAATACTCTCTCTTTCGTTGCAACTCAGACCCGGCATGAGATTACTTATGATGGATACGAACTTCAAATGCAATGGGGCCAGGTTCTCTGGACGCACCGCCCGGCGGCAACTTCACCGCCATAAAAGGGGCATTCGCATCCGTGTCGTTCAACTCAGTAACCGGTTCGATTGTTTTGCTCTTTGTCAAAAAACTTGCGAGTTCCGCCCTTTCTGAATCACTTAGGGGTTTTCCAGTTGCCTGTTCAATCAAAAAGGCCGGTGAATCCAGAGGCACTCTCGAAAAGATTATCTTGAATGTCTCTGTTCCAGGCTTCTGGTCCAGCGTGATCGAGTGGGGCGTTCCGTCGGGGAATGAACCGGACGGAAAGCTCAAGGGCGTGCCGGCGGCAACCGCATTTGTGCTCAGTCCGGACTCGGGCGCTGGCTTTGCGGTCAGGAACATGACCGGCTCATTTTTCTCCCCAGGGCCAACGATGTATAGATACCCATCTTCCAAAAATGCAAATCGAAATCTAAAGGTTTGGCCCGAAGCGAGCGGCGCCGTCGCGCCTACAACTTTCATGGGCGCGGGGGAGGAAGAGTCCAGGAAAACTTCGAGCCAGAAACGACCGATCTCCAAAGTGGGTACGGCTCCCGGATTTGAAACGGCCGCGGGATCGTTGGCTGGTTCAGCGGGTTTTGCCTTCAACCATCCAAGCGCCCAGATTCCGCCGACGCCCGACACCACCAGGACCAGCAAGAGCACTCCGGCACCAATAATAGCTATAGACTTCCCCTGCCCTTTTTTTTGCACAGATGGCTCAACCGGCATGTCTGGCGCACGCTGCAAGGTGACGCTTGATCCAAGGTCGGGCACTCGTGCCTGAGCCGCAACCTGGTTTGCGTGGTTCGGAGGTGAGAGCTTTGGTGGCAATCCGGTGCTGGGCGGGGACGTGGGAACCGAATCAATTGTGATAATTGTCGCGGCGTTTACGTCCGATTTGGTTTCCGGGCCTCCGGGGATGTCTCGCGTGTGCGCCTGCGAACTCTGCGGTCGTGGAATATCTGGCATGGTGCGCGCGACGCCCGAGTGGCCGCCTGCATCAAGCAGAGCCAAACGTAACTGGGCGGCAAGCTCGCCGGCTGTTGATTGCCGGTCATCACGATCTTTTGCAATCGCCCGATTAATCGCGTTGCTGAAACCCTCGGAGACGTCGGCCATCTTCTCGCGCAACGGCGGCGGAGTGACCTGAATGTGCTCGCGTCGCAATTCGTGAAGCGTAGTGCCCGAGTAGGCGCGTCCCCCGCTGACCATCTGATAGGCCACGAGACCCAAACTGTAGATGTCAGCGCGGCCATCTATCTCCGGATTACCATCCCGCGACAACTCGCCCCACTGTTCTGGAGACATGTAATAAGGCGTGCCGAGAACTTGTCCGGCCATCGTAAGTTCGGTAGTGCCGGCTGCGTCACCGGCGATCTCGCGCATCTTCGCAATCCCCAGATCGAGCAGCTTAACTGACGACTCGTGCCCAGCCGTGGCTTTGGCGATCATGATGTTCTCTGGTTTTAGATCTCGATGGACCACGCCCATAGCATGAGCGGTATTTAAGACACTCATGATCGGTTCGAGAATTTCAAGAGCCTCTGCCGGCGTGAACCGGCCTCGTTGCTTCAACTCGGCATCCAGCGTTTGACCCTCCACATACTCCATGACCATGTAGATGGTGCCATCACTGGAAGTTCTCAAATCGTGAACCGCTACTGCGTTGGGGTGACGAAGGCGGCGGGCAGCCTGGCCCTCTCGCCGGAAACGACGCAGCCAATCAGCATTGTTTCGCACTTCGGGTGGCAAAATTTTGATTGCCACGCGATCTCCCAGCAGAATATGACGCGCCAGATAGACTGCGCCCATCCCGCCTTTCCCTAGTAAAGATTCAATTTGATACTGGCCATCAAGGACGGCGCCTACGAGTGAGGAAGGATCGTCTTCCAAAACCTCACCATCGCGGGGGCAGAAGCTGATGCTGTCTTCATACTGGCCTTTGCAGATGGTGCAGTGTTTCATGCGGGCTTGTTACAACGAAAACGAGCGAAATATTGAAGCGTTATTCTCCGCTGCGACCGGCAAATCCCAGCTGGGCGAGTAACCTGCAATCGCTTAGTCTAACACACGGTAGGGCCGGCAATTATCTCCACGAAGCCCCGTTGCTTCTTCCCGTGAGTGCTGAGACTAAAACCCAAAATTTCGTAAAACAACTCGCCCGAACCCAAAGTAAATTTCATGGATTTCGCGCTATTTTGTGGGTGGTATTATTAGGAGTAAATCCGGTGAGCGTATTCCTCGACCATGCGATCACTATTAAATTCCGGACCGAGCGTTGCTATCGATCGTTTCATCATCGCAATCCATTTACGTGGCAGACCATGAGCATCGCGATCGTAATAAAGCGGCGCCACTTCATTTTCCAATAAGTGGTAGAGCGATTCGGCATCCCCGGCGTCAGCTTCGGGATTTCCAGCGGCGGTGATTGTTTGCGGCGTATCGCCGTCACCTGCATCGCCTACGGCAAATCCGTTAGTGCCGTCGTAACCTTCGAGCCACCAACCGTCGAGTATAGACAAATTCAGACCACCGTTAATCGCAACCTTTTCTCCGCTCGTGCCGGAAGCTTCCAACGGTCTTCGCGGAACATTGAGCCAAACATCAACTGACTGCACGAGTTGCCGGGCGATTTGATGGTCATAGTCTTCAATGAAAACAGCCCGGTCGCGAACACGCAGGTCATACTTCCATTTGGCCACTTCTTGCAGCACCAGCTTCGCTTCACCGTCCTGGGGATGCGCCTTGCCGGCAAACACAAACTGCACCGGCCTTTGCGCGTGATTAATGATTTGGCGCAAACGAACCGGATCTTTCAGCAATAGGTTCCAGCGTTTGTAACCAGCTACGCGCCGGGCAAAGCCGATGGTTAACACTTCAGGTTCAAATATCTGTTTCGCAGCCGCGGTGTGGTCCAGGGAATCGCCACGAGTTGCGCGCGCTTCAAATGAACGCTGGCGAATGAAGGCCACCAGACGAGCTTTCATCAACGAATGAGCGACCCACAGCTCGCCATCGGAGATCCGGGCAATACCCTCTTCCCATTGGGCCCGATGCAACAGCTGTCGCGACCAGTCGGAGCCCACATGCGTTTCAAACAGCGAACGAATTAGCGGCGAGGCCCAGGTGGGCGCGTGCACCCCGTTTGTTATGTGCGTGATCGGCACGCGATTCACGTCCGCCTCTCCCGTTAACTTCTGCCAGAGGGCTCGGGAAACTTCGCCATGCTTACGACTGACGCCGTTCGTCGAACGGCACATTCGGATGGCCAGAGGTGTTAGCCCAAACGCCTCGCGCGGATTCGAAGAATTGATCCGGCCGAGCGCCAGAAACTCTTCGTGGTCCAGTCCCAACTCTTCTTGGTAGGCATGGCCCACAGCTCGCGTCAGCAGGTCAACATCAAACTCATCGTTTCCGGCCGCCACCGGCGTGTGCGTAGTGAAAACGGCTTGCTGTTTCACCCGCGCCGCCGCTGCTGCAAAAGTCAGTCCCTGAGATTGGATCAATTCGCGCGCAAGCTCGAGGGTGAGAAACGCGGAATGGCCTTCGTTAAGATGAAAAACGTGTGGTTCGACCCCCAGCTTCCTGAGCAACCGTACGCCGCCGATGCCGAGCAGCATCTCCTGCACAATTCGTGTTTCTCGATCACCGCCATAGAGATGGCCGGTCACCCATCGATCTGTTTCAGCATTTTCGGGAATGTTAGTATCGAGAAGATATAGCGCGACCCGGCCCACATCCGCGCGCCAAACCTGCGCTCGCACTCGCCGATCGCGAATCAGCACTTCAACCTGGAGTGGAGTTCCGCTTTGTTCCTCGACTAAATTTAGCGGCAACTCTGAGGGCTCAGTATCAACGTAATTCTCTTCCTGCCACCCTTCGAGACTGAGCCGTTGCCGAAAATAACCTTTGCGATAAAGAAGGCCGACGGCGACGAGCGGCAGACTAAGATCGCTGGCCGATTTCAAGTGGTCTCCCGCGAGCACTCCAAGTCCTCCCGAATACACCGGGAGTGAATTGTGAACCCCGTATTCCGCACAAAAATATGCTACGGGATGCTCGCGCGTAATCGTGGTGTCCGCTGCAGCGTTTGACCAGGATTTTTCCTCGGCCAGGTAGCGATCGAAAGCGTTAGCCAGCTTCGCCACTCGCTCGAGGTAAACGGGATCTGTGGCCATTTCCGCCAGGCGGTATTCCGAAATTCTCGTCAGCAGGAGCCGTGGATTGTGTTCACATGCCTCCCAGGTCACCGGGTCGAGGTCTCGAAAGCAACTCTCACCATCGGGAGCCCAGCTCCACCAGTAGTTCCAGGAAAGTCGCGCGAGTGGTTGAAGTGGGAAAGGAAGCACGGGAGCCGCCAGGGAAGTTTTCGCACCGAAGGATGAAATCGATTCAATCATTGCTTAGGTTAGGACAGGTATTCGCCGGCCACGAAGTCAGGCTCAGGTTAAAAACAAAGCGGTTCTTATAGCACAGAATACATCCATTCGCAGATTACGCCGATTGCTGGTACTGGTTCAGTTTGCTCTGCGCTCTTTGCGAAAACCTTTGCGTACTTTGCGATAAAGGTCTAAAGACAAGCAGAAACCGCAAAGGTCGCAAAGCTAGACACAAAGTTCCGCAAAGAAATGCGTCTGATCGAATCAACCTGAACCAGTACCGGATTGCCGAAGTGGTGGGTCAGTTTGGAATTCAAGGTTGGGGCACTTAGATCATGTCTGGCAGGGACCGCGGGCGCCCTGGCCCGTACGTGGTCCGCAAACACGAACCGTTTTCCACTAAATGACTTCAATGCAACCTGCTGGCGAGGCGCCAGCGATCCCTTAAGAAGTCGACCATTCAACCCCAAGCAGACCCACTACCGACTGCTCGGATCAGTCCTGAAAATGGGTCCGTACGCCCTGGTAGTGATTTGACACTATCCTGATTGTGTCTCGAGTTCCTGATATCTGAGGAAAGTATCAGCATCGCTGGATTTGAAGAAGATTAGACGCACCTCCTCCAGCGTTTGATTGGTCGCGAGGAAAGCAGCGATCGCCCGCGAAGAGACTGTGGCTGCTTCTCTCTGAGGGTAACCGTAAATCCCGGTCGAGATTGCCGGAAAGGCGATTGATTTCAGGGAATGGGCCTCCGCAAGTTCTAACGAATTCTGGTAGCACGCTGCCAGTAGTTGAGCTTCCTTCCCCCCATGACGTCCGTAAACTGGGCCGACCGTATGAATCACAAGTTGCGCCGGCAGGTTCCCCGCCGGAGTGATGACGGCGTTTCCGGTTGGTAATCCTTGCGGATAGCTCGTGCGCCTAATTTCCGCACAAGCTTCGAGGATTGCAGGCCCACCCTCGCGATGGATCGCGCCATCCACTCCGCCACCGCCGAGTAGTGAAGAGTTGGCAGCGTTTACGATAGCGTCAACCCGCTGATTAGTGATATCGCCCACGATGACGACTACGCGACCGCCAAGAAAAGTTTTTAAATTCTCTAACAAGGGAGCTGACTTCCGGTTCGGGGCAAGAGGCACGAGGAAAACGTTTTGATTAGGTGTCTCGTTCAGGCGGGGGCTGGATCCGAGATACCGTCGCCCATGATTCCATCGTCGAGCTCATCACACGGCTTCACGTCGACCTCATCAAACATATCCTGACGACGCAGCGCTTCTGCCACTCCCTTGGCCTTCTGTTCGGTTAAGGGATGGCTCGGGTCGGTGCTGGCGATCTCGAAAAGCCGGTCGTCGATCATCACGACACCGAGCGAGCCCAGCGTGACTCCAGGCGCAATTTGAATTTCGTCCATGTTGTGGATTTTGAAGTGACCGGTTTGTTCGACCCAATCCTCGATGAAAGGGTCACGCAAGGCATGTTCAGCTTCGGGCTCCGAAAGATATGCACCCTCAACAATGAGACAGTATTCGCGCACGTTCTGAAGTAGGTTTGGTGTCCGGCGTTGCGTACCAACTTTATCACTCCAGTTCTTGCCAAACCAAGCAAATAATTTCGCCAACCGTAGTTTTCAAAGGTGTCGAGTCGCCGCGAAACTGCACAAACGGAAACGCCGCCGGAGTTTAAAAATCCCGAGCGGCGTCACCAACCAGACTTAACTGTTTTAGGAAGCGCTGGAATTCTGTTCGTTAAGGGTCCGAGTCAAATTCCTGAAATAGGCATCAAACGTTACGAATCCGGTAAGCCCCTGAAAAAATGCTCTACCACCCGTTTCATCTGCCAGGCGGTTTAGTGAATTCTGACCATAGCTCGCAGCTACCCGGCTCCGGCCGGTCAGCCCAACCGAAGGAGCGTAGAAAGTGTAAACCGCCACGTTGCGCCGGTTGGCATGCTTAATAGCGCGATCCAGATCCACAGTTCGGGCGGAACTCGAGATGTCCAAGCCGCGTGAAGCATCAAGGCCATCGGAAATAAGCAGCACAGCATTCTGGCCAATCAGGTTATCAAAACTACGTAGTGCTTCGACCACTTCCACATAAGGATTGAAAGGCGACGCTGAGGTGCTCGACTTCACGATGCGGAGCGACCGCGCTGCGGCATCAAGGTTAGTCGTGAAGGGCTGCCGAACCTGGAGCGTATTCGAAGTGATGTAGCCCACCATTACTTGTGAACCTTTGGGGAGCGATCGAATGAAGTCAGCGGTAGCTCGCACTTCATTGCTGACCTGCGACGTCAGGTCGTCCTGAATAAGGATGGCCAGGTTGATCCGGTGCAACACTCGCTGGTTGCGATTGTTAACTCCTGAGTTTGTAAAAGTTGAGTTTGTCCCACTCGTTGCGAAGGCGCTAACGCTGGCCAGGAGTGCCAAACTTAACGCGGCCGCGGAAAAGGCTAATTTTCGGTAAAACATGTTTTTTCTCCCTAAATCTCTTGTTTCGCTGGCCGGTTAGATGAGGCAAAGTCGGCCATTGGATGGCTGCATTTTCGGCATGGATCAGGCCGAGTTTTCGCCCTTATTCAGTGACTGGAGGCCCGCAAAACTTGACGGGGCGAGGCGAACGCGTCGTTGCGAAAATCTATTTCGAGGGCAAGTCGGGCTAACTTGCCATTCGCCTTCCCGCTCAGATAAATTACCTGTCACCGAAAAACAGTAGAACAGGCGTTCCTGAGCCTGTCTCCTGAAAGGCAGATCCACTGTCTGCCTGTTTCAGATTCGCTCTTCGAAAGGAACCGCCCTTATGAAAGCCTATGCTACGGAATCTATTCGCAACCTTGCGGTCATTGGACATGGCGACGCCGGGAAGACGCAACTAATCAGTTCTCTTCTCTACGTCGCCGGCGCAACGCCCCGCTGGGGTAAAGTGGATGAAGGAACCACCGTTACCGATCACGAAGAAGATTCGATCGCCCGCAAGATCACCCTCAATATCGGACTCGCCCATTTAGATCATCGAGATACCAAATTCAATTTTATCGATACACCGGGATATGCCGCTTTCGTTACACATGCGCGCCCCGCGCTGCGCGTGGCTGACTGTGCGCTCGCCGTCATCGATGGCGTTAAGGGCGTCGAAGTGCAAACTGAAAAGACCTGGGCCTACGCGAACGAATTCATAGTTCCCCGCATGATGGTCGTTACCAAGCTGGATAAGGAACATTCGGACTTCGGCATGGCGGTGGAGAGCGCGCAGAAAGCTTTCAGCCGCGCCATCATTCCTTTCACTTTACCCATTGGCAAAGAAAAAGACTTTCGCGGAGTAGTGGATGTCGTTCACTTGAAGGCTTATGAATTTGGCGCGGACGGACAGGCGAAGGAAGTTGAGATTCCCGCCGAAGGCCGCGACTTTGTCGACAAAACCCGTGAGCGGCTGATTGAGCTGGTGGCCGAATCGGACGACGCGCTAATGGAAAAGTATTTTGAGAACGGCACCCTTGAAGAAGCTGACATCATTCCCAACATCAATAAAGCGATTGCGCAGAGTAAGCTTTGTCCGGTATTCGCCACTTCCGGCGCTACGCTGGTCGGCCTCCAGGCGCTGATGAATGGCATTCTCGATTATGCGCCTGACCCGGCCCATCACGAGGCCGAATGGGGATTGCCGGTTGACGCTGCTCCGGACGCAGAGAGGATTTCGCGCAAGTACAGCGATAGTGAACCATTTTCGGCCTACGTTTTTCGCACGGTCGCCGATCCTTTCGCAGGTCGCATCAATGTGATGAAGGTCATCAGCGGCAAGATCCAGACTGACGCCAACGTGCTGAATTCCACCAAGGGAAGCATGGAGCGCCTGGGAGCCTTGCACGTGGTCCAGGGTAAACAGCTGGATAAGGTTACCGAAGCGCACGCCGGAGACATCGTCGCCTGCGTGAAGCTTAAAGAGACTCAAACCGGCGACACGCTTTGCGACAAGCAATCACCCATCGTGCTTAGCGCAGTTGAATATCCGGAGGCTGCTATCGCTTTTGCAATTGAGCCGAAGTCACGACAGGACGAAGAAAAAATCAGCGTGGCGCTGCACAAGATTCTAGAAGAAGATCAGGCGCTCCACTTCACCCGCGACGTGCAGACCAAGGAGTTTCTGCTGTCAGGTTCAGGACAAGTCCACGTTGAGACCGTGGTTGAAAAACTGAAGAAGCGTTATGGGGTGGAGGTGACGCTACATCCGCCCAAGGTTCCCTACAAGGAAACGATTACGCAGCGGGCGGAAGTTCAGGGCCGTCACAAGAAGCAGACCGGCGGACGCGGACAGTTTGGCGATTGCAAGGTTGTATTTGAGCCGCTGCCCCGCGGCGGTGGATTTGTTTTCGAGGATAAGATCTTCGGCGGCGCAGTGCCGCAACAATTTCGCCCGGCAATTGAGAAAGGCATCGTCGAAGCCGCGCTCTCAGGCGCAATTGCCGGCTACCCGTTAGTCGATTTCAAAGTTCAGTTGATCGACGGTTCATATCACAACGTCGACTCCGATGAGCATTCGTTCCGCGCGGCCGGTCGCAAGGCGTTTCGCGCGGCCATGGAAAAAGTGAAGCCTTCGATTCTGGAGCCGATCATGGATGTCGAGATTCATGCGCCGCAGGAAAATAGCGGCGACATCATGGGCGATCTCAATTCGCGACGCGGTCGCGTGCAGGGCATGGAAACTAGCGGCAAGGACCAGGTCATCAAGGCCCAGGTGCCGATGTCGGAGATGCTCAATTATCAATCGACGCTCAACTCAATCACCGCCGCGCGCGGTTCGTTTCACATGCAGTTTTCACATTACGATCCACTGCCCGGAAATTTGTCGCACAAGGTGGTTGAGCAGTCGCGGGCGGAAGGACGAATTCGCGGCGGCGAAGACGACGACTGAGATAGCGCCTCGAGTTGCGACCAAGCTGCCCGAGAGTGGTTGTTTTGGCGAAGGAATAGGGGTCACGAACTAAACTCGTGACCCCTTTTCCTGCAAATGCTGAAACCCAAATGGGTCTACTGCGATATGAAATTGTAGAGCAATGCTCCGGAAACTTTGACCGCCTGCCCGTTCAGTTTTGTCGGTGAAAACTTTGCCTCCCTCGCAGCGGCGACCGCGGCAGCGCGCAGCAGAGGGTGACCTGAGGCGGCGTTAGCCGAAATGACGTTCCCTTCCTCATCAATCGTGATTTGGACGGTCACGCTACCCGAGGCCATTGCCGCTTTCGCAATCGGGGGATACGGAGGCAGCGGTAACGAGATCGCTTTACCGTTCAGCAGGCCGCCGCTGATCGAGCCGGTGTAGGTCCTCGATGAGGCTCCTCCTCCTGCCCCGGTTCCGCCTCCGGCGCCTACGGCAACCCCATACGTGTTTGAGAATGAAGTCGGAGCTTCCTTCACCGTATATCCAACCGGCACTTCGAATAATTCGCGGGCGGGCTCGCTTCGATTTATGTTTGTCAACCTGTAGCTGTTTTCGCCAAACCGCGGATCGAGGTGGCGTGTCATGACGATCACCTGCAAGGCCGGCGAATACCAGCGCTCACTTACGATATCAATAGGAAGCTCGTTACCAATCTTGCCGGCGGGAATGGTAACCGTGCTGCGGGTTCCTTCGGCTTCCACCCCTTCTATGTTTTGTTTACCCAGAGCTTCAGTGCGAGCCGCTGGGTTCTTTGAGTCGAGCCAGCCCATGGCTATGCCGGTCTCCATTTGCCGTCTCTCCATGATCTGGTCCGGCGGCGTAACCGCCCGATACTGTTTTCCATCCGCTTGGGCGCCAGTTCCCTCGATGGCAACTCTGTATTGCGAGGTCGCTCCGGTCTGTGGATCGTTTGCCTTGGGCCCAACAACCTTGAAGCGCAAGGGTGCCATTTTTCGAGCGGTCTGCGCAACCGGATCAAGCGTGTAACTGGTTCCCGCCACCGGGTCGTTAATGAAAACCGTTTGCGTCTGTTGTCCAGCGCTCGCATATGGCCCGATCGCTTTCAGTGTCTGCTCGCGACGCGTTCGTCCTTCACCGTCGCGATAAACCGCGGCGGTCGACCGGTTAACGATGCGATTGCCATCCGTTAGCGTCTGCGTACTTTCGGTGACGGCCTGGGCCGAATAAGGCGCGCCTTTTACCAGTAGCCCGCCGAAGCTCATTTCGGTCGCGAGGAAAACGTAATCGCCCTGAGCCGGCGCCTGAACCATGACGTCGCGCTCAAAATACTGGCGCTCCATATCCGAAGCGCTCGTCTTGTCCTGCGCCGCCTGCCCGCGCTCAATCATTACCCGCCTCTCCTCTGATCGCGTAGGCTGTTCAGTTTGTCGTTGCTGCGCGGCGGCCGGCATTCCCCCTGATCCAATGATCACTGTCATGGCAACCACACCTAGTCGTCGAAATTCTTTTTTCATGGCAATCTTCCTTTTCTAATAGACCTTGCGGCCCGTTGCTTACCTGATTACTCAACGTCCGCTGAGCGGAGCAGTTGAGAGTTCAAAACCGGATGAAGTTGACCCCTGGTTTCTACTGCACAAAACGAATTGCGCGCGCTAATCCATCGGCGCCGACCCAAACATCTGCTTTAACCATTTCCGCGTAACGCTCCTCGTTGATCGGGAGGCCAAACCGGCTCATCGCGTAACGCGGCATCTCCAGCCGCACAACTTGCCCACCCTCCTGGACATTCACGGCGTTCGCATAGCCGATCGGGATAAACTCCGTTGTGACTTCGATGGCTGGAGTCAGGACATTAAGGCTCTCCACCGTCACCCTGTATCTAGCAACCCGCGTTTTCAATCCTGCCGCTCTTTTCACAGGACGAACGCGTGGCGACGAGTTCGACTCTTTTACCGTCGCAGGTCGATCGCTCCCGAAATCGTCTGGAAGCGCAGTGTCGCTCCCGGTGGACAAAGATGAACTTGCCTCTTTACTAAACTCAGGATCTGCCGAAGGTGTCGAATCCCAAAAGCGCGCCGTAATTCCCAGGGTAATGGCCAACAAAATTCCAGCCGCTACAGCGTAATGCCAATAACGCCGCCGACTTCGACCGAAGTGAAGCGGTGCTACCGGGATCGGCGCAGCGTGATATTCACGAAATGCAACTGCCAGCCTCGCCTCTATCTCACCAGACGCGAACTCTTCGCGCATCACATTCGATAACTTCTGGAAGCCCTGCGTCAGCGCCTGTTCTTCCTGTAACCTCGTCGCACACGCGCGGCAAGAGGAACTGTGCAGCAGCGCCTGCTCGCGAGCTCCGGCCGCCGCCATTTGGTTGCGAACCAGGTCGGCAACAATGCTTTCAAAATTCACGCAATTCATGCAAAACACCTCGCTGATTTTTCCGGAGTCTCGCTGGCCTGTTCTGCGCGAGCCGGCCTTAGCTTCTCAATCAGTAATGCCCGGCCCCGATGTAACCGCGAACGAACCGTCCCCACAGCGCAATCCAGCGCTGCCGCGGCCTCGACATAACTCATCTCCTGCAAGTCGCAAAGTACCACCACTTCGCGGTACCGGGTTGGCAGCGCCAGCACCGCCCTTCGCAACGAGTCGATGGATTGCATCCTCGTGAAATCTTCCAATGGTCCATGTACCGCTGATGGAGATCTAATCGCGGCTGTCTGCTCTTCTGCACTCTCCTGCATTGGCGCGTAAAAGCGTTCGCGCCGCAGGCGTTGAAGGAGCAGATTGCGCGCGACGCCGACTAGCCAGGTGCTCAAATCTCCACGCAGCGGATCGAACCTGTGGCCATCACGAATCAGAAGCATAAAAACCTCTTGAGTAACGTCTTCGGCCAACGCCCTCGAGCCACACATCTGCAACGCAAATCGATAGACCCCACTCTGGCGCCGACGGTAAAGCGCACTCATCGCCTCTTCATCTCCAGCCGACATTCTTTGGAGGAGTTCGATGTCGCTAGCGTCTGTGTGCTGTTTCATCTCGGATGCGCTCACCGAAACTCTGCTATTACCCGTGGACTGCGCCGAACCTGCTCAGTGTTAATTCGCGCGAGGAGTGAAGAAAGTTCCAAAACCTGCCGACGCCCGAAGCCCTATCTGAGTCAGTCCGACGCTGATGCCGGGAGGGTCTATTCGGCGCTGATGCATGAATTAATCGCGAAACTTCTTCACGAACTCCGGCGCACGCCGACGCAGATCAAACCAGTCAAGAAACAGTTCGGGAGCTTGCAGCCACACTCGAAGGGCGTTGGCAATCTCTCTTGCTTCCTCACGCTCCCGCGTGGGAATGATTCGACTTTGGGCGCGCAGCTGAGCTTCACTTCGCGCCACGACGACTGAATCGCGCAGCCGCTTCAGTGCCTCGTCGTCGTTCTTGCCTGCAAGTTTCTGGCGCTGTCGATCCAGATTCACAAACGAGTCAATGGCTTCTCTCAGGTTCTCGAAAGAAACTCCAGGCGGCAGTCTCGACTCAGTCAACTTTTCTTCGCGCCACCCGGCATCAAAATCAAAAACCTCAGGATGTCTCAAGACCGCGCCTTCGTCAGCCACCGCGCGCGCAATCGTGGCGGGGCTGGGAACCGCGCCGCCGCCAAACTTATCTCCGATTGCCTGCTGAATCTGACCGAGCTCCCGCGCCCCCACTGATTCGCAGTCGAGAGCTTCCCAAACCTCTATGATCAAATCGGAAATTGTTCGCGATCGCCACTTGGGTGCGCTCATAAAGCTATTTGTAATGCCTTCCCTGAACGGTCTCGCTACTGCCGAGCTCCACTCTTAAGTTAAACTCAGTCTCTCATGAAGCGCGTGACAAATCATTTGCTATTCGCACTCCTATTCACAACTGCCGCTGCTCTGGCGAGCGCGCAAGACACGCGGGTGATTTCAAAGATTGAGTTTGAAGGCCTCCAACAGGTCAAGGTTGAGGAGGCACTCGCCACCAGCGGACTAAAGCAAGAGCAACCATTTAAGATCGAAGCGGTTGACGCCGCTGCACAAAAGATGCTCGACAGCGGTCTCTTTAAGCAGATTGGTTATCGTACGCGCACGGCCGGGAACAAAGTAACCATCACATTTCAAGTGGAAGAAACTGGCGGTGGCGATGCACCCGTCGTCTTCGACAACTTCATTTGGTTCACCGAAGAACAACTGACTGATGCGGTACGTCGTGAAGTTCCTTTGTTCAACGGCCGCGCTCCGAACATTGGCAAGATGCCCGCAGCCATCACTCGCGCCCTGCAACAACTCCTCACCGAACACAAAATTTCCGGCACCGTCGAATACGTCGCCTCGCAGGATCTTGGCGGCCGCAGCATTCTCGCGCACATGTTCAATGTGAGCGGCGTCAAAATGCCAATCTGCACGATTCGTTTTCCGGGCGCGAAGAACCTGCCGGAGGGCAAGCTGGCAGCAATCGCAAAAGAGATGTTCGATACAGACTACTCCAGCGAACTGGTGCGCGGCTTCGCCGGCATGAAACTAATCGCGGCCTATCGCGAGGTGGGACAGTTGCGGGCCAGGTTTGCACCTCCCGTGGGCAAGCCTGATCCGAAGTGCAGCAAATCTAATGGCGTGGATGTGACGCTGCCGGTTGACGAGGGACTAATCTATTCATGGGCGGGAATCGAGTGGACTGGAGCAAACGCGTTGTCGGCTGATCAGCTCAACTCGGTGTTAGGCTTCAAACCCGGCGACCTCGCCAACGGCGTAAAGTTTGATTCGGGTCTCCGGGATGTACAGAAAGCATTTGCGCGGCAGGGATACATTGAAACGCGTTTGAAACCGACACCTGATTTTGATGATAGTTCGCGAAAAGTTTTGTACAAGATCGATGTTCTCGAAGGGCCACAGTATCGAATGGGCGGGTTAACCTTTAGGGGCTTGTCCGAACGAGATGCGAAAGCTCTTCGCGATGTTTGGCGCATGAAGCGTGGGGACATCTTTGATCAGGGTTACCTGGATGAGTATTTCAAACGTGAAGCGGGCAGAGCGCTGCTGCGGCTTTCGCAGGAGCGACAGAGTGGTGGCAAGGAACCACCTAAACTTGGTACGAATATCAAAGCGGTAAGAGAAACCCTAACCGTAGACGTGACGCTCGAGCTGACCAACTAATCCTGGTTCGACAAACTTCAGTTTGTCGCTCGTTGTAGTTTGCAAGCCCAGTCAATGACAAACTGAAGTTTGTTGAACCTGCGAAACCGCAATCTTGGAAACTCTTACCGAAACTTCTGGCACTCTCGCCACTGCCCGAGCGTTTCTGGCGCAGGTCGCTAACGCGTTTGCGGCGCGTCCCTTCAAGCCACACTCGTGGTTTCAAAACGGACACGCGCAAACACTCGCCGCCTTCGCCTGGCCCAGACGTCGCCGCTTTCGTTCGGTTGGCGATGAAGAACGACTGTTTCAGGTCGCGGACGACGCCCAGGTGCTGGCCCATTGCCGTTGGCAGCCGAATCCGCGCACACATCTCACCGTTGTGATCTGGCATGGCATAGAAGGCTCAAGCGCTTCCACTTACATGCTCAGTACTGCGCACAAAGCTTTTCAAGCCGGTTTCAACGTGGTTCGCATGAACCTGCGCTCGTGTGGCGGCACAGATCATCTGACGCCAACCATCTATCACGGTGGACTAAGCGCTGATTTGCGCGTTGTAGTAGATCAACTGATCAGGAGTGATGAAGTGAGCAGCCTCGTCGTCGTAGGTTTCTCTCTTGGTGGAAATCAGGCGCTGAAGCTCGCGGGTGAATATGGAGAATCGCCGCCTGCGCAGCTGCTGGGAGTTTGCGCCGTGTCGCCATCAGTCGATCTCAGCGCCAGCGCTGATCTGATCATGAAGCGCTCAAACTGGCTCTATCATCGCGACTTCGTGCGCCGTTTGAAACAACGCGTGCGCAGCAAGCACAAACTTTTCCCGGAGCGTTACGACCTCAGCGGGCTCAGGGTTGTGCGTACAATCAAGGAGTTTGACGATCGCTACACCTCGCGCGCTCACGGCTTCGCCGACGCTGATGATTACTACCGTCGCGCCAGCTCGCTCCGCGTTATCGACCAGATTCGCATCCCCACGCTCATCATCCACGCCGAAGACGATCCGTTCATTCCCTTCGCTCCGCTGCGCGATCCGGCCGTCACCAACAATCCCTACGTTCTGCTGATTGCTCCTAAGCAAGGCGGCCACGTCGCCTTTATTCAAGCTGAGCGAAATGGCGACCCCGATCGCTTTTGGGCCGAAAACCGCGTCGTCGACTTCTGCAAACTAGCGAGCTCCGAAACAGAAGCCCGCGCGTAAGCAAGGGCTCTCTTTCGCTGGGAGCGCAGGCATCCTGCCTGCAATGCGAGCGCAGCTCGCGAAATCCTGTAGTCGAAGTCGGCGAGAATGAAATGGCTGTTCGCGCTACGAGAAGGTAATCACCACCGTGACCTGGATAATCTGTTCGGCTTTGATTGGCGTAGCGAGGTCGTTCGTTTGCTGAAAAACTACCTCTCCCTTGGGAGGGCAATTACATAGTTGACTCACCCAGCGTGGCGGAACGTGTGATAAAGCGCGCGGAGCGCGCGATAGCATAAAGCCCGGGGCGTGAGCCCCGGGAGCAGGGCACAAGAATTACCAAGCCCGAGTAGCGGGCGACAAATCTCAATAGCTCCATTTAGCCAAGAGTATTTCATTCTTGCGTCACGAGATTGAACATAAGAGTGATTCGCGACCAGCTGTCGCCCGCTCCGCGGGCTGGGTGAGTCAACTATGTAATTACCCTTGGGAGAGGGCAGGGTGAGGGTCCAGCGACAAACAAAAAAGAAAGAATCTTTAGTTCTGCTCCGTAATACCTCTCCCTAATCCTCTCCCAAAGCGAGAAGGGACTTTTTCGGCAGCTTGTAGAGCTGCCGGATCGTTTCTTCCACTGCCTCGACTTTGTGATCGTAGATGGCTTTAATTCTCGCTTCCTTAACACGACGCTCCCGGACTCCGAAGGGCTCAGCAATACGCGCCGCAGTTGTGACGTATCCTAACTGTGGCGCGCATGCTGTGACTTAATCTGACCGCGACTATTGCGGCGTGAAGGTGACGGTGAGCAGCCGACCGGTTCCCGCGCTTCCGTCGTATTGCGCTGGGAGCATCATCAGGTAAGTGTGGGTCGTCGGGCCTGAAATCGCTACGGTTGCCATCGTGCCCGGCGTGTGCGAGTTGCTGCTGAATGGATCACCAACAAATAATCCGATACCACGAAATTGGTAGTAAAGCAGGAACGAGGGGGAGAACCCCCCGGTGGGCCCAAACACCCATACACCTTCGCAGCTTATGGGATAACATCCTAAATTGGTCTCCCTCTCGCGAGTCAGCCAGTTGGGATTGGCATTGAAGGTCAGGGTGCCCGCTCTGGTGAAGGTAAGCTCGACCCTAGCCATTGCAGATGAATAAGTTTGGATCGCGGTCGAGCTATCCACGTCCCACGCGAATGAGTTGTTATTGATTCGGCGCATTGTCCACTGACTTTGGGCATTTCCGTCGGACGCGGAGACCGAGGCTGGGAGGGGTGAATCTATATCCAGCATATTGAACTGCTGTCCGGCGCCCGCCGATGAAGGTGATGGGAAGCCACTCTTAACGACAACGATCATCGCCGGTGCGCTCAGGCTTTCAATCGCTGCTTGCAAATCATCGTCCAACGTCGGGGCGACGGTCAGAACCGCCGCGCCGCTTGTCTGCACGAAGCTGAGCGCGCCCTCAAGTCCGGTGCGAGACTGATCCGTGACCGCTTGCTCCTGATCCGTCCCGCGCGCCTGCTGGACGTTTCCGAGCAGCCGTTGCGAGATCACGCGCATCGCCGCGTCCACCTTCCGAAGCGCGAGCGTCTCCAATTCCGCGAAGCCGAGTTGCTGGGCGCGATTGGCAAGTTCGAGTATGCGCGGGAGCGTCGTGCTATAAGATGGGTCGGCGATAGCTGCCGCGCCGTCGCGCTCGATCAGCGCGCGCAAGATTTGCTCCATGCAGCCCCTTATTCCGGTGACTTCAACACCGAACTGTTGAGCAATCGTCTCAAGCTGAAGATAACGGTCGAGAGCTTGGTCTGAAGGGTTGGCGGTGTCGAGCGGACACTGGCTTGAGACCGTCGCGTTAATTGACTGGCGCACCCGCTCTGTGAGTTGCCCCACGTCAATGCAGTTCTGCTCGCACCCTTGCTGTAATTGGACGGCGGCCACCGCAGCCAGCGACTGAATCTCGCTCAAAGTCAGGTTCTGCCCCGATGACAGAACCGCACTTGCCCATGCCGCAAGGTCTGAGAAAGACTGCTCGCCCTCGCTCGGCTGCACCTCGCTGAAATGATCCACCAGCGCTGTCAGCTTCTTATTCGCAGGATTAACGCTGCCATAGACCGGCAGCATCGTCATCGGCGAGGTAATTAGGAATATGGAATGCTTTTCAGTGATCGTCTTATCTGTGTTCGTTAAATCGAGCGTGAGCGTCGCTGGCGAAGCGAACTGCAGGCCCTCAGGTTCAAATTTCACTCCGGGAAACAAACTCTTGGAAGAGTTGACGAGCGAAGAGTTTTGCAGCGGCGTGACTTTAATCAACTGATCCTGCGTCAGTGCGCCCGCAGGCACTGTGAGAATAATTCTCACCCCCGCCGCATCAAATGTCTCAATGCTACCGCCACCCGCGCCAATCACAGATTGCATCATGCGACCCTGATCTAAAGCGGGGCGCGAACTGATGAGCAACTCGCCTGTTTCGAGGTCCAACCCGCCCCAATCATTGCCGACCCTCAGGTAGAACCTCTGAGCGCCGCCGGACGATAATGTGCCCCCCTTCAGCTTGAACTTCCAAATACCGGCTTTCTTTAGCCCGAATTCCAATTCTTTGATGAGCGCGCGCTTGTCATCCTTGAAACTACAGTTCTGTCCTTTCTTGCACTTCAATGCACCTGGCTCAATTGAAGAGATCTGGGACCCGATGGCTAAGACCACGCGATCTTTGCTCAGGTCAAGGCCATCGCTCTGACTGCCAAGCACGATTTCTCCGTCCAGGTCCAGCTGTTTCATCGGCTTGGGAGGCTTAAGATTCAGTACTAGGGAACTGAACGGCTTGGGGGTTGCGGCATCTTCGACGCGATTGACTTGGGGCCGTGGCAGACGGCGGTCGAGGGTAAACATCGCGCTAACACTTGCGACGGTGGCGTGAGGTTCACCGAAGGCATTGACGGTCAGCACATGCAGACCGTCACTCAGTCTGGAGATGTCAACGCGGAAATCCGCCAGAAGTTGGGGACCATAGTCTATCGTTTCGATTCGCTGAGCGAAAAGGCCATCAATCATCAACTCGACGCGACTGACGCGGCCTTCGTTTTTGCCAGCGACCGATTGGCCGTTGAAAACGAAGGTTTCTTTGGCGTGAGACTTAAAAGCCGCGACCAGAGTCTGCACCCGAAGCAAGTGGGCGTTCAGCCTCGCGTCATCGCGAGGCGTGAGGATCGCCACCAAGGGCGCATCATCCGGCGGCGACCCAGAACTAACGGCTCTCGGAGTAACGATCATCCAGAGAAGGACCAAACATGCGATACCTATCGTCAGACGGCAGAGATTGATCCAAATAATCTTCGGGCATAAGAGTGAATGGAGGGGTAGCGTTTTCATCGTAGTGACTCCCTATCAGAAGCAATTAGTAATGAGTTAAGGCAAATGAGCACTAGTCCTTTTGGCATCTCGGCGAAGTGAATCGCACCTGCTTCGACCCGTCTGTAGATCGCGCCCGTGTCAACATTTGAGAGGATGGCTGCCGCATCGGCAACCGTGACGGTAACGGCATAGTTCGGCGAGCCAGTGATTGCATGCCCTGTAAACGAGAGCACCGTTTTCAGCGCGGACGCTACGATTTGCAGCGAGATGTTCTGGCTCACTCAACCATTGCCTTTCATGCGAACAACGAGTTAAGACAGACGAGCGCCGGACCGTCCGTCGAGTCGATAAAGTGCACTTCGCCGACTTCAATACGGCGGTAGATTGATCGCGTATCAGTATTTGAAATGATGGCGGCGTGTTCGGGTGTGACCCACTGTCCTTCAGCCCCACAACTCACGCACCAGGCTTGCATCAGCGAATCGATCTTGCTGACGACGACTGTTTGATTGATCTCGATTGCAAACTCAGGGGATGCGGCAAGAGCGGTGGACGGCGCCGGGTCGGCCTGCGGGGTTCTGTTTGCGCTAAGAGCTTTTAATAAGCCGGCTATTCTTTGTTGAGGCATTGGGGGATCTGGACCTTCAATGTTCAGGTTGTCGGGGCGGATCGCTTCGCTTACAAATGACCGCCTACGGCAAGTAGTGGTCTGCCAGACTTCGCGACCGCCCCAATGCGGCGCACGTTAGTGCAGCCGCCAGGGAAAATCTTCAAAAAGTTCTGAATTCATCTTGAATTCCGGGTCTCCCGGCTCAGGCACGGACCTTTTTCACTCAAATGAACGAACCGGATAAGCCTTTTTACGAGTTCGGCCCCTTCCTTCTCGATACGCGTGAGAAAGTTTTACTGCGCGGCGGCAAACCTGTGCCTTTGAAGCTAAAGGGCTACAAAGTCTTGCTGGCTCTGGTCGAACGGAGCGGGTTCACGCCGGAAACCATTCGACCGAGTTCTGCCAGTTGGCAGAGGAGCATTGACGGTACGCCCTCTCGACTTTAGCGAAACCGATCTCGGTATTCTCCCGAGGTAATGAACGCCTTAACCATCTCTGCCTGCTCAAAGTTTCCATTGAACTGATTGAGCTTCGCGAGCCAGAACTGATAACCACTTTCGTCCGGGTCTCTCCGGAGATAGCCGAAGTATTGCATCATCACGAACGCTTCGTTGCGCCTTGCCCGGACAAACTCTGCGTTTTCCACAACACGCAATAACACATCTGCTCGCGTCGCTGTCCCGCTATGCAGACTGGCAACCAGCGCCTCGCGTTCGTCCTGGCTGAGGCTATTGCGCGTGTGGCTAATCAACGTGTCGACATAAGTCTCATTGGACTGATGGTCAAACGCCGCCCGGAACGCCGCGCGATTTACATACGACTCGATAAACGCTCGCTTGTTCGCAGTCAGTTTTTGCTCCCAACCCCTCTTCCCCACTTCGACGCCCTCAGCCATCGCAGCTACGTCGGGCATGAACTCCACATACAGTGGTCGCCGCCCATAACTTGCTCGGTAAACGCCATCAACAATCCCGCCGGTCCCCTGAAACTCGATCGAAAGGAAGTAGGCTGCTGATACATTGATGCGCCGCCGTTCAAGGCACTCCGCGTCAGCGCCGCATTCGTGTATCTGATTACTCCAGAAAACCAAACCTGCTGCATCGGGTTCGCGCCCGAGGAAATCGAGATAGTGTTGCCGCACGAAATACTCTGTCGTGTCGAGCGGATTGCCTTGTTGCCCAGCACTCGGAATAGCGTTAAAGGTGGCATCACTTGTGTTACCAATGAGCGAGAAGGAACGAGACGCCGGAGTAAACGTGAAGTTGACCCGCGAAGGCGTCAGCACGTAAAAATTTTCAGTTCGGACATTAGCGAATGAGTAGTTCCCCTGATTGTCCGTTACTGTGAAACCTTCCTGCCCGCCGCTGAGAGTGATTGTCACTCCCGCCAACGGGACGCCTTCAGTAGTAGTTATCCGCCCGCTGATACTTGCGGGAGCGGCCGTCGGACCCCCCGGAATGGTCGTAACGGTATCGGGTGTTGCGGGCACGGCTTCGACGTTGCCAACGGCGTCTTCCGCGACGCTATAGAAGCTATAGGTCTTATTACCCTGCCCGAAGAAATTGGCAGACGTTTGCGTGGTCGTCAGCCAAACGTCATACGGTCCACCGTTCTCCGAGACGTATACAGTAAAGGCGGCCACGCCGGAGCCTGCGTCTGAACCAATCCACTGGACCATGAAGCTGGTGCCGAGCTGCTGCGCGGCCAGCGGCGAAACCTGGCTCACAGGCGCATCGTTGTCAATCGTGTTCAGCCAGGAGGGCGTGTTGATGGGCGCGTTGGTGTCGAAAACAATGCTCGCGCCGTTTGTGATCTGCGTATCAGTCGCGAGACCGTCCGCGGGCTGGACGAAGAAACTTACACTTCCCTCGCCCTCGGGCGCGGAAATGTTTGGCGGCAGGAACCCCTCAAATGGATCGTTAGTGATCTGGCCTGTCGCAGGGTCGAGCGAGCTAAAGGTCCAGGTCACCAACCCCGTCCCCATGGTCAGGTGTCCCTCGACGCGGAGAATCAAATCGTGCCGCGGCCGCAGATCTACGTCGGTCACGAAGTCGGTTACGCCCGGAGGCGGGTCGATGGATTGATCGCCGAAGGTTACAGGGCCAAAGCTAAAAGTCGCGAGCGCAAGCTTTGCTGGATCGAGTTGATCGGTAATGGTAACCACTTGCGCTGACCCGCTGGCGGTCGCCAGATTCTCGAAGAAAATCGTGTAGGGCACCGGGTGCTGCTGCACGAACCGGCCCGCGCCAACCCCCGCTGCGCCAACCTTGTCATTCGGGTCGTAAGAAAAGATTAGATGGACCAGAGCCCGTCTTGCGGGGTGGAAGAACTTAGCGCAACTGTCAAACACGTTGTATATCGAGGCTAAGCAGGCTATCACCTTGTCGGCGTCGAACCAGCCGCCAGAGACGCCGAAACAGTCGAGCAGAAAGTTAACCGCGGAGGAGAGCAGCTTGGAAGCAATGACAATCTTCGGAGTGTTAGGACTATTTAGGAATTGACAGACGTCGCCAGCGAGTCCGCCGAGGTACGATACCAGCGCCAGGATGCAATTCGGCGGAGTGCCCGGAGGTGCAAGCAGCCCGAGGCATTCGACCAGGGAACCAAGAAAGTTTAGTACGCAATCCTGTGCGTCCGGGCTAAAGCCAAGATCGATGGATCCGCAACCTCCGCCATCATTTGGTGTTAGCCTAATCCTCGGCCCTTTCAAACTTTCGGCAGATGCACTAGAACCGCCGGGAGGAACATAGGCAAGGATCGGATCGGTGTGCCGAACTTGCAATTTTACTTGATCGTCAGGCAATGCGACGTTGGGCGGCACGGTCAACACGAACCGCAGGGTATGAGTGCCGGCGCTGCGAACGTAGGGAATATAGAGCGGAATGATCGTTCGTTCGCCAACCTCGATATGATTCGGTATGAGACTGAGATCAATTTCCTTACCGGGCACCTGAGTAGGTTCTTGCGTGTCAAAGTTAAGCCGGTAAGTCACACCTTTCGCAAAGGAGACTTCGAGGAACACACCGAAGGCATCAACATTGCCTTCGTTCCCGTAAACAATATTGTAGGTCGCCTCGCGCCCAGGCCTGACGCCCGCTGGGCCAACTATGTCGCTCCAAATGTTAGGTTGATGCCCGACCTCGATGGTGAATGCGCCTTCGAGTGTTGCCGTCTGACCGTCAGGATTAACTACCCAAACGTCCCACGCGCCTGCCGCCTGACCACTGAGATCGAAAATCGTGCCGATACTTAAACCATTAGCAGCCGCACTCGCCGAACCGCCAGGAATATCGGCGTATCCTGCCCGAACGAGTTTCATTGTCGCGCCCTGATCGATACCCGCGCCGATCACGCGCGTGATTACCGGTCCGACATTGCCGCCGCGGTTGGGTGTGACGCGTGTGATCGACAGAACTTCCGACTGCGACGCGGTCGTGTTCGCAGTCGCGGAGTTGTCGCCCCCGTTTGCGTCGCCCTCGATAGCAGTCACGGTCGCCGTATTATCGAACGAACCCGGCGCGGTCGGCGTCACGATGATCGTGATCGTCGCGGTGGCATCCTTCGCCAGCGAGCCGAGATTGAAGATCAAAGTGTTGCCGGGGTGCATGAAAGTACCCTGGCTTGACGTGGCGGAGACGAAAGACAGACCGGCGGCGAGCGTATCAGTGACGTTGACGCCAGTGGCCGTTGACGGCCCTGCGTTGGCTATGGTGATGGTATATGTAAGCGGCGAGCCGACAGTCGCGGGATCGGGAGCGTCGCTGATGGAGACAGCCACATCAACCGAGGGCGACGCAGGTGCGGCAAGCTCGAACGCGCCGATGTCGCAGCGTACCGTGCTGTCGCCGTTGCCGTCCTCCGGACGGTTGGCTCCACGCTGATCATTTGGCAGACAAGAGTTGCCTGTACCGTCCGGAGTTGCCGAATTCGCTGTGTCAATCGCCGGACTGTTTGTCAGAAGCGCGTGAGTTTGAGTCGGACCGCCATTGTTTTGCAATGGTCCAAGGAGCGGATTAACCGGCGAAGACTGAGTGCCGAACAGGTCGCCCGTGGCCGGAGCAATGTTGCAGCCAGAGTTGTCGCCGATAAGGTTGTGTCCCTGTGAAATCAGCGAAGTGGCTCCAGTGTAGAAGTCGACACTGCCGCGAAATTCGTGGTTGCCGGCGATGATGCTGTTTCGGATACTGCCGCTGCTGCCGTCGGCGCGAATGCCGCCCCCCGCGTGACCTGCACCGTTGTTTGTGCTGTCAGCCGTGTTGTTCGTGATCGTGGCGTTGTTAAGAAACAGACTTCCCTGTAGCCTGATCCCACCGCCGCTTGCTCGGGCCGAATTTCCCGAGATTGTGCTGTTGTTAACTGTCACGTGGTTGCCGCCGCCAATGCCGCCCCCGTCGGTAACCGCCGTGTTGCCCGAAACTGTGCTGTCGATGATCGTAGTTGAGGTGCCCTTCAATCCGCCTCCGCCTCCGGCTGACTGGTTACCCGAGACTGTGCTCCGTGTCAGGAAGACGGTTAGGTAGGAAAGGCCGCCGCCACCACCGCTGGAGTCGCTGCTCAGGGTAGCCTGGTTCCCCGTTACCAGCGCGTTCACAAGATTGAGAAACACGCCGCTGACGGCGCCTCCTGACGAAGCGGAATTACCAGAGAAACTAGAACCCGTTATTTCGATCACGTTGCCGCTGATCGCACCGCCGTTCCCGCCTGCGGAATTTGACGTGAAGGTGCTGCCGGTCACCGTGAGAACAGGAGTGTCGCTGCTCGCGAGCTGCCCGCTCATGCTGATTGCTCCCCCAGGGAAACTGCCTGCTGTCGAATTGTTCATGAAGGTGCTGTTACTGATCGTCAGTGGCGCGCCTACCATGTTGATGGCCCCGCCGCCGCCGTTCACCGTGGTGTTGTTCGACAAAACGCAGTCGTTTATGGCGAGCGGACCGCTGCCGTTCGCGTTGGCGATAGCTCCACCGGGACCGCTCGGCGCGCGCCCGTTTGAGATCGTTAGGTTGCTCAGAGTGAGTGTGCCCTGGGGGATATGGTAGAGGTAGAGGATCCGGAAGTCGGGAGCGGCAGCGCCGCGGCTGATCAATGTTGTGGCAGCGCCCGCGCCCTCAATGCTGATCTCGCTCTCGATTAGAGGCAGTCCGATCGGCGCGCCGAAGGCGGAATAGGGCGCAAAGTTGAGTGTGTAGGTTCCGGCCGGGAGGATTATGATGTCCGCCCCGTTGCCGGCAATGCAACCCCCGACTGGTTCGTCAGAATTCGCCGCCTCGATGGCCTGGCTCAGGGTGCAGTCTGTGGCAAACCCCGATTCCTGCGTAATCGTGTTGACCGTGATTGGTAACTTGACCGTCGACACCGCCACCGCGGCGTTGTTCAAAAGGTCCGACTCGGGCGTGTTGGTCGTTGCCTTTGCCGTGTTTACGTGAACGCCCTGAGCGGTCGCCGACGTAACGACTGTAATGACAACCGTAGTGTCAGGCGCCAAGGTTCCGAGGTCGCAGGTGACGCGCCCCCCGTTTTGGCTACAACTTCCCTGGGTCACAGACGAGGAGGCATAGCTCAGCCCTGATGGGAGCTGATCAATGATTGAAACTGAATCGAGTGGCACGGAGCCGCTGTTGGTTGCGTGGAGCGTGTAGGTAACGGGACGACCGATGTAAGCGACGAGCGGCGTGACGGTTTTGACGAGCGAAAGATCCGCTGCCGTAGTCGTCGCAACTTCGTAAGCCCCTATGTCAGCGCGGGTGTTTCCCGCGCTCGCGCGTGGCCGACCGCGTTGATCAGTGGCGGGCGCAGAGTTACCACCACTGCCGGGCGCTGCGGGATCGGCAGCGTCGAGAGCGGGACTGCCGGGCAGCAACGCGTGTGTCGCGGTCAAACCGCCATTGTTCTGTAACGGGCCCAGCAATGCATTGATTGGATTTGCCGGAGCGCCAAACTGATCTCCTGTGACTGCCGCGATGGCGAAGCCTTCGATGTTCCCTACCAGGTTGTGGCCACGCGACGTGGCTGGGGTCGACCCCGTGTAGATGTCTGGGTAGCCGACCCAATCGTGGTTGCCGGCGATGATCGTGTTTCGCAGGCTGCCCGGCACAGCGTTGGCGCGCACGCCGCCGCCCAGCGAGTCGCTGTTACGGTCGGAGTCGGCGGTGTTATCAGTGATTGTCACGGAGTTAAATTCAAAAGTGCCGCCCTGAATTGATATGCCGCCCCCGTTGCCCGTCGTGCTATTGCCGGAGATTGTCGTGTTCACGAGCGTCATTTGGTTGCCGCAAATTCCGCCGCCGTCGCCAACTGCGTGGTTGCCTGAGATGGTGCTGTCGGTGACGAAGAGCGGCGAGTTGTTGCCACAACCGCTGATACCTCCGCCGCCCGCCCGGACCGCCTTGTTATTTGAGACCGTAGTGCGAATCAACGTGAGCGTCCGCCCGGTGTGGTGGATGCCGCCGCCACCGGTATTCTCGAAGGCTGTGTTGCCTGAGATTAGGCTGTCGCTAACCGTCAAGGTCGTGAGCGCCTTGATCGCACCTCCGGCATTCGCGTAGTTGTTCAGGAATCGGCTGTTCGTGATGGTCGCGGGTGAGCCGCCGACCATGACGGCCCCGCCCTCACCTGCCCGCGCCTTGTTATTGACGAACGTGCTGCCGCTGAGGGTCAATCCCGCGTTCGCGGCGACGGCCCCGCCGCCGGAGGCCGAGACGTTGTTGACGAAGGTGCTATCGGTGATGGTGAGCGGAGTCTGATCCTGGTAGACGGCCCCCGCGCGGACGTTGCCGACGCTCTCGTTGTGGGAGATGACGCAGTTCTTGATAGTCAGGAAGAGGGATGAGCGTATGGCCGCGCCCTCGCCGCCGCGCCCTCCGCGCAGGGTCAGCCCGTCGAGCGTGAGGCTCGCGGGCACTTGGTGCCAGATGTAGAAGAGCCTCATATCGGGGGCGTCAGCGGCCCTCTCGATGACGGTCGCGCCGGCGCCCGCCCCGATGATGTTGATCTGGGTGGTGATGACGGGCAGGGCGTTACTGCCCCACCCGCCCGACGTGTTGTCGGCGAGAGTCAGAGGGTAAGTGCCAGCGGGTACGAAGATCGAGTCTGCCCCGGAGCCGGCCTGACAACCGCCAACGATAGCGTCCGAGTTAGCAGCCTCGATAGCGCGGACGAGGGTGCAGTCGTCCGGCCCGGGATTCGACGAGTTAGTGCTGTTAACGACGATGCTCGCATCGAGAATCCGCACGATGATTAGCGAATCAGACAGGGTCAGCCCCGAGCTTTCCAACGTGACAAAAAAAGTCTCGTCGGGGTCGTATCTTTCGTCGCGGAGGATGGGGACTATGATGTTTTTGGTTCCCTCGTTCACCGCGAATTCCAGGGTGCCGCTTACAGAAGTGTAGTCTTCGCCCCCTTCAGCCTTACCGTCCCATGTCGTGTAGTTGACCGAAATGCTTTCAGTCGTCAGCGCTCTATGTACCTCCACGGTCGCGAACCCGTCGCGCTCGGAAACATTCACGGTGGGACACTCGACGCAATCCGGGCCGTTGATGATGGTCAGCGTCGTCGGGTTGGGCGCGTCAAGGCCGGCGTTTGTCGGGTTGCTGAGCGTGAGGATGATGGTCTCGTTGGACTCGTCTAAAGAGTCGGCGGCGATGGGCACGTCGAACGTCTTGACTCGCTGGCCACCGGTGAAAGAGAGAGTGCCGCTAACGGGGGTGAAATCGCTTCCCGCGGTCGCTGTCCCCGCAGTGACTGCGTAATCCACTGTGATGGGAAGACCACCAAAGTTCACCGCGACGGAGATTGTTGCGGCGCCCGACTTCTCCAGCACGACGGGTGCGGGCTTGGTAAACGAAACCTGAGGGTTGTCGTGAATGATCACCGTGAAGCGGTTGGGCGCGCCGAGCACCGCGTTCACCGGGTTACTCAGGGTCAACAGCATGGTCTCGCTCGGCTCAGCGATGGTGTCGCCGATGATCGCCAGGTTGAAGGTTTTTCTTGTCTCGCCCGGGGCAAAAGTCAGGGTGCCGCTCACGGCCTGATAGTCCGTGCCCGCCGTCGCCGTGTCGTCTCCGGTTGCGTAGTCAACCGTCACTGTCTGCGCCGTGGGGCCTTCCAACGTGACGACAACCTGGTGGGTGCTGGTAGTCTCACTGGCGTTAAGGGCGGTGTCGAAGAGATTTAGTGCGAATTTCTCGTGCGGAGCATGATACGCCGCTACGAGCGCATCACTGCCGGTAGTACGGCCGGCGGCGACGACCCGGTCGTAGCCCTGCACGACAGCAGCCGCAAAGCCTTCGAAGGGGAAATCACTGCCCTCGATGGGAGTGATAACCTGGCCGCCGTTTCCGAAACTCGTATCGGGCCCTCCGAAGAAGTTATGAACCGCCAATGCAAAGCCGTCGAAGATGGGAAACCCCAGCTCGTCAACGTGCGACGATGAGCCCGCGAAGACGATCTTGCCGTTCGGGTAGATCGCTAGATCGTTAATGTCGGTGATAGTGCTTTGGCTCTCCCCGGGAAATTGGAAGCCACCTCTAAGCGCCCCGAAGGAGTTATCACGACTACCGTCGCTATTAACACGTCGAACCCCGGAATAATTCCGCGAGATGGTATTGTCGCGGAAGTGCTTGGTACTCGATGACACGACCACGAACTTGCCGTCAGGTTGCAACGCGAGAGCGGAAATGACGCCTAGACCGTAGTCGTTCACTATGCCCGTGCTGCGGAAGGAGACGTCGGGGTCGCTATCCTGGTTGCTGTCGAGTGCGCCGTTAACGTGATACCTCGCCATCACGCCAGTGCCTCCCGCAACCACGATCTTGTCGTCAGGCTGGATGACCATGTCGCGGATGATGTTCGAGTTGGAAAGCCCGAGACTGGTGATGACGTGACCGCCCGCGCCGAAAGAGGTGTCGGATTGGCCGGAGGTCGTGTACCGCGCAAGCGCAAAATCCACGTGCGAAGAGCTGTTAGGGCGTGCGGCGGCGCCGCCAACGACAATACTGCCGTCCGTCTGTATGGCGACGGCGTTCGCCGTCTCGAGAAGGTCTTGCCCGAATGCGTTGGCGCCGAAGTCGTCGATGATGTATCCGGTCGAGTTGAAGCTCGTGTCCAGGCTACCGTCTTCAAGGAAGCGGGTGACGAGGAACCGTTGGTTATTATCGAGAATGTAGGTGCCGGCGACGACGATCTTGCCGTCGGCCTGAACCGCTATTTCGCCCACGCGATTCACCCACCCGAGCGAGCCGATGGCCTGAGTGACCTTGCCGCTGCTGCCGAAGCTCGCGCTGAGGCTACCATCCGAGTTATAGCGCGCCAGGAAAATCTTCCCGTTGGGGGCTCCGCTGCTGGAGGAGCGCCCGGCCACGTAGTAGCTGGTGCCGTCGGGGGCGAGGGCGATGTCGCTTGTAGTCTCGAAGCCGCCGAAGTCAGTCGTCAGCGTCCCTCCGCTGCCGAACGAAGGATCAAGCTGGCCAGCCGCTGACTGGAGGGACGCACTACGTGGCACAACGCTGTTTGTCGGGTTCAAAGCGGAGGATGCTTTTGGTCCCGTCCCCTTATCGCCTGCGGCGGACGTGCCGCCAAGCCAGAATGACGTCGGGATGACAAAAGCTATCGAAAGGATTAGAAGGTAAAGGAGTTTAGGACTACGGGGCATGGGAGTTCTCCCTTTATGTTGGCTGATGAAATCAACTCGGTCGCAGTTTGTCAGCGGCAGCGCGCGGCTTCATATTCATTTACTCGAACAGTGAGTTGAGACAGACGAGCGCCGGCCCGTCTGTCGATTCGGTGAAGTGCACTTCGCCGACTTCAATGCGGCGATAGATCGAGCGCGTGTCGGTATTTGAAATGATGGCTGCGTGCTCCGGGGTCACCCATTGGCCTTCCGCCGCACAACTTGAACACCATGCTTCCACCAGCGAATCGATCTTGCTGACGACAACTGTCTGGTTGATCTCAATCAGAAACTCCGGAGCAGCAGCGGGGGCGTGCGGCGGGTGATCGACAGTTATGCCGGTTTTTTTTATTAGTGCTTTTGAAAGTGCTGCTCGTGATTGTTGCGCCAAGTGTATTCGCTCCGATTGTCAGTCAAACTGAAGTTTGCCGCGCCGTTACGATAAGCTGAAGGAAACTCCGAATAAGTGCTTCTATCTCCCTCCCCGCTTGGGGAAGGGTTGGGGTGGGGGCTAGTCAAGCCCTCTCCCCTAACCCCTCTGCCATAAGGGAGAGGGGAAACCGGAGCCGACAAGCTGTAATGCTCATAGGACAGTCAAACTACCTGCTTTCACAATCAGGTTGTCGGGGCGGATCGCTTCGCTTACAATGACCGCCTACGGCAAGTAGTGGTCTGCCAGACTTCGCGACCGCCCCAATGCGGCGCACGTTAGTGCAGCCGCCAGGGAAAATCTTCAAAAAGTTCTGAATTCATCTTGAATTCCGGGTCTCCCGGCTCAGGCACGGACCTTTTCACTCAAATGAACGAACCGGATAAGCCTTTTTACGAGTTCGGCCCCTTCCTTCTCGATACGCGTGAGAAAGTTTTACTGCGCGGCGGCAAACCTGTGCCTTTGAAGCCAAAGGGCTACAAAGTCTTGCTGGCCCTGGTCGAACGGAGCGGGTTCATCGTCGAGAAGGACTATTTCATGCGGGAGGTCTGGGACGGCAGTCTGCGAGAGGAATCGAATTTGCCGCAGCAGGTTTCGGTCCTGCGGAAGACACTCGGCGATGTTGAAGGCGGAAACGGCGGCGAAAAATATATTGAGACTGTGGCGACGCGCGGCTACAAGTTCATCGCCACAGTGCGCGCAGTCCACTCGCTCTCCCGAAACGGTGAAAGCGGAGAAACGATCCAGACGAATCCGACAAACGAACCGCCGCCAGAGGAAACTCTCGATCCACCAAACGCCGCTTCGCTCATACTGCAAAAACATACGGCGATTCGCGTCGCTCGCAGCAGTGCTGAGACTGTGACGCTGTCCCAACCCGCGGACCTCGTAGCAGCCTTAACGCCAGCCCACACATCGCGCTTGACGCTCGGCACGCGCGGAAAGCTACTCGCTATCATCCTGGTCTGTAGCGCGCTAACAATCGCGGTCCTACTAATTCGATATCAAAACAAGACGCGTGTCTTGCAAAGCCATGCTCCCGCCGCACCTCTAACGCTTCCCAGCGAAATCAAGTCGATCGCTGTGCTCCCCTTCCGCATGCGCGGTGCATCCGCCGGCAATGAATATCTGGAGTTTGGACTGGCGGAGTCGGTGGCAATGAAACTCGGCGGTATCAGCTCGCTGACGGTACGCCCCATGAGCGCGGTAGAAAGCGCGCTGCGCAATTCGGGCGATGACCCGTTGGCCACCGGTCGCGACCTGCACACAGATGCGGTGTTGGAGGGCAGCGTTCAGCGAATCGGAGATCAAGTGCGGGTCACGGCCCAACTATTACGCGTCAGTGACGGCAAGCAACTTTGGTCCGGTAGTTTCGACGAGGAGTCGGCACAGGTGTTTCGTATTCAGGGTGCAATTTCGGAACAGTTAGTCGCCGGTCTTGCGATCAAACTCGGAGAGGGCGAACGCGAAAGAATGGCGAGGCGTCACACACAGAACCCGGACGCTTACCGGCTGTATTTGTTGGGCCGCTATTTTTGGAGAACAGACCAACAAAAGAGCCGGCGATATCATCAGCAGGCGTTGGCCCTGGATCCTTCCTACGCGCTGGCCCACGCCGGGTTGGCGGATACTTACGCTTTCGGCGGTCTGAGCGAAGCGCCCCTGGCTGAAAAACACGCCCGTGAGGCCTTGCGACTTGACGAGAGCCTTGCTGAACCACACGCGACACTCGGGTTTGTGCAGATGTTCTCTTACTGGCAATGGGAAAATGCAGACAAAGAGCTGAAGCGAGCGTTGGAACTGAACCCAAGCTACCCAACCGCGCACCAGTGGTACGCGCTCTACCTTGCCTGCAACGGTCGCACGGCGGAAGCAGTTGCCCGGATGCAGCAAGCTGTCGACCTGGATCCGCTCTCTCCAGCCATCAATGCAGATTTGGGCCAGATGTATTTCTTTGCGGGCGATCTTGAGCGGGCCGAGGCAGCTAGTCGAAAAGCACTCGAGTTGAAACCGCAGCACACTTTCGCGCTTCTTTATCTCTTCTACATCCACGCGAAGGCCCGCCGCGATTCGGAAGCGGTGGATTCGTACGTGCGTTTCATCAAAGATTACCCTCCCGCGAGCTCTGAGGTTAGGGACAGGGACGGTCAAACAGGTTTGCGCGCCGTCCTCCTTCAAGACATTGATTTCCTGACTAACAAGTCAGGCGACCCCAAATCTTTTAATCGCATCGCTGAGGGCTACGCTCTGTTGGACGACCGCGAGCAGGCATTAAACTGGTTGGAGAAGGCGGTAGACTCGCATAACTTCTTCATGGCCTTTATCAAAGTAAATCCACTCTTCGAAAACCTGCGTGACGAACCTCGCTACAAGGCGCTCGTCGAGCGCGTCGGCCTCACACCACATTAGTTACCGGCCTTGAACTCGGCGCATCCCCTGATGAGTGAGGGGCGCTGATCGCACTCGCCGCCGAAGTTCATTAATAACAATTATTCGTCCACCTGATGCCAAAGTTGTTATAGGACTGATGCCGTCCTGCGGCTCCGGCCACCGCGCTGCATTTGGTCTGAAGGCAATCTGGGTATTCCTCGGGACTCCAGCAAGAGGGTTGGACGCAGATCAAGCGGGTCTGACGGCGGGGCGGAAGAATCCACGGATACTCTGATAGACCTTGCGGAAGAATCGTATTACTCGAGGCAGAAGCCAGAAGGAAAAGGCCAAGCCCGCGGCCACAATCAGGAACACAACTATCGGCAGGAACACAGCTGCGATCACAGTTATCACTGCCAGAACATCTTCACTCAAGCTAACCAGAATATTTGAAACGGGTTCGGGACTGGTATTGACCAGGGCTCGCGTCGCTGCCTTGGTTCCATGCGAACTTAGCGCGAGTCCGCCGCCCACCAGGAAGGCAATCACCTGAACGCGTCTATCAAAATCGCCGAAAGCGGTCGCCGCCAAAACCGCACCTGCGGGAATCCGAATGAAGGTGTGGACAATGTCCCAGAGACTGTCGACTAACTGGATCTTGTCGGCAATGAACTCGATGACAAAGAGTACAAGGGCCACGCCAATTACCCACCAGTTAGTTACGACATCGAGTTCGCCGGGTAACTTCAGATCCGCGAACCGCCCCAACAGGCCGAGCGTGGCGACCGCGGCATAAAGGTTAATGCCCGATACCCACGACGCGCCCATGCTGACCGCGAGTGTTTCAATGAAGCCCATGTCCAGGATTATACGCGACCTTCGATCCACTAGCTGAAGCTAGTGGCAAGGCTTAAACCAGTGGCTAGGCTTAAACCAGTGGCTAGGCTTAAACCAGTGGCAAAAATATGAATTGCCACTAGCTTTAGCTAGTGGATCAGGCTCGCAAAAACCCCTCTCTTTTGTGGCTTTAGCCACACCGTATCCCGTTTGCAAAGTCTGGAGTCCTACTTATCCAAGCGTTGCGGCAGGTCCGCGACAGTGTAGGCCATCACCGCCATGGAGGCGACGCAAAGCGCGAGATCGTGAGGTTTGATCTTGTCGAGCGTGTCGGCATGGGTATGGTGAATGTCGAAGTAGTGTGAACCATCTACATCGAGACTCGCGCCCATCACCCCTTCGCGCATGATTGGCCCAATGTCCGCGCCACCGCCATCTGCAGCTATGCTGTCCGCGCGAATCCCGCTGAGGAGCTTGGCAATTTCCTGCATGTTGGCGCGCGCTTGCGGCGGAGCTGTGGCGGCGAGACCAAAACCTTCGGGCCGGTAAACGCCTGAATCAGATTCAATCGCCAGGATATGTTTCACGAGCTCGGCGCGATGCGCATCCCGATAAGCGTTGCCGCCGCGCAGTCCATTCTCTTCGTTTGTGTACAGCACAACACGAATCGTGCGGCGAGGTCGCAAGCCAAGTTCCTTGAGCAGACGCACCGCTTCCCAGGCGATGATGCAGCCGCCTCCGTCGTCGTGCGCGCCCTGGCCAACGTCCCATGAATCAAAGTGGCCGCTGACGAGCACCACCTCGTCGGGTTTCTCAGTACCTTTAAGTTCCGCCACTACGTTTGCCGATTCAGCGTCGGGAAGAAACTTCGCCTCCATCTTCAGGCGCAACGTGGCACGTTCGCCGCGATCGTGTAGACGTTGCAACGTTTCGGCGGCTTCGATAGTGATCGCAGCCGTGGGAATCTTCGGTTGCTTCTCGTCGTAATTCATTGCACCGGTATGAGGCGTTTGGAGACTGACTTGCGTAATCGAGCGCACGAGCGCGGCGACAGCACCCCAGCGGGCCGCGCGTGATGCACCCGCGCCACGATAGCGAACTGTGGCGCCGTAGCTGGTAAAGGGCACGTTATAGACGACGATCTTCCCGCGCACTTTTTCGCCGAGCGCGTCGAGCTCGTTGAAATTGCGTACCACAACTGCATCGGCCGTGATGCCCTCCGCGGGTGTGCCGACACTGTTTCCCAAGCCGAGCATTGCGAGTTTCTGCGGAACGGGTCCGGTCATCTCCAAACTCTCTTCGCCGCGCACCCAATGCGGCACCATAACCTTTTCGGCGCGCACGTTGTCGAGCCCATCGTTTTTCATCTCGGCGAGGGCCCAGGCTATGGCACGTTCCAAACTCGCCGAGCCGCTGAGTCGATGACCGATGCGATCGGTCAGATAACTAAGACGCTCATACGCTTTGGGGCTCGTGAGCGCAGCGCCGATAATTCGTCCGGCAGACGCGCGATAGGCGTCAATCCTGACGGTCGGCCGCGGAAGTGGCGTCGGAGATGGTGATGGAGTTGGCGTCGGTGTAGGTGACGGCGACTGTTTTGCCGTCGCCGCCGGCGACTGGGTTGGACTTTGCTTCGCGCGATTATGGGGAGTCAGCGAAACCCCATAGGTAAGCGTAAAAATGAGAGCGAGCGATTGAAGTAAGCGCACGTCGAAGTCGCCTCCGCTTTGAAGAGTTTAGATAAGTATGACGGGGAGAGTTTAGCTGAAGCGGCTGGCCGCCGCACAGGGCGGTATGCGATTTGGCTTAAGAAGCGGCGGTGCGGTTCGAGTCGCACGGCTCAGCCACACGGTAGTGGGCTTTGGTTATTCATTGGCCATCTGGCAGCAGGTCAGCAAGAAGCTCGTAAGAGCGCACGCGGTCGTGGTGGTCATAGACACTGGTGGCGACCATCAGCTCGTCGGCCTTCGTTAATCTCAAAAACACTTCCAATTCCTTTCGCACACTTTCGCGTGTACCGACAAACGAATGCTCCAGCATGCGCGAGGCCTGATGCCTTTCTGCGGGTGTCCAATACTCTTCAATGTCGTCGATGGGTTGTTGCAGTTTCCCGGGACTGCCGCGCAACAGGTTAGTAAACGACTGCTGCACGGTGGTAAATAGGCGTCGCGCTTCCGCAACGCTTTCAGCAGCGACCACATTCACCCCAATCATTGCGTATGGACGATCCAGTTGTTTCGAGGGCCGAAAATGTTTTCGATAGACGTCGAGCGCTTCGAAGAGAGATGCCGGTGCGAAGTGTGAGGCGAAGGCGTAGGGTAGTCCGTAAGCGGCGGCCAGTTCGGCGCCAAAAGCACTCGATCCCAGAATCCAAATCGGGACTTCGGTGCCGCGACCCGGAACCGCGCGCACCGCAGCACGAGGTGCGCCCGGCCCAGGCGTTGACAGATACGACTGCAATTCCCTCACGTCATCACTAAAATTATCCGCGCGACCTGGAGCGCGGCGGAGGGCTCGCGACGGTATATGGATCGGTGCCGGGCGCGCGGCCAAGGCCCAAGTCAATTCGTTTCGGATGAAGCGATTCCAGCGTGCCAAATTGTTCAGCGATCACGAGCGGAGAGTGGTTAGGTAGCATGATGCCGCCTGAACCGACACGGATTGTCGAAGTGCCGCCCGCGAGATAACCGATAACAACGGAGGTAGCGGCGCTGGCAATGCCGCTCATGTTGTGATGTTCGGCGACCCAATAGCGGGTGTAACCAAATTTTTCAGCGCGTTGAATAAGGTCCAAACTTTTGTGGAGGGCTTCGCGAGGCGTTTCGCCGAGAACTACAGGCACGAGATCGAGTATCGAAATGGGAACCATGGATTAATCGGCAGTCAGACGCCAAACGATGCGCTCGTGAGGCTAGGGTGTCAAATGAAGTAGGAAGGCTGTGTAAGTTAATTGCTCGCCCTCCGCACGGCGCATAGCCCGTTTCCACGAATCACTCATTTTTACTTTGCCTTCTCGATCGTCTTGATCAACCGCGCGGCGTGGTTGCGGGCGATGAGCGGAAGGTGTTCGTCGCTGGTAATGTCGCGCAGAATAGGCAGAAGTTGTTTTGGGTCGGCAAGTCCTTTGCGTTTGAGTAGCGCTTCGAGTCTCTTCCATCAGCTTGGGACCATTCAGCGGTTGCGTTTCGCGAGCAACCGAAATATCGAACAGCAGAATCGCCTGATCGGCAATCCGTCGATACTCGCTGACCAGATCGAAAGCGTCCTTATTCTTGCTCCAGTTAAACTCTGCGGTGCGCTTGCTGCCGTTCTGATCCATGGTCAAACGCATGAGGCCGAGATGGGGAAACTGCTTTTCTGATTGGTAGTCCTCACGAGACTCAAGAAAATTCAGGCTTCGCCACAAACCTGAGATGCGCGCGCAGCGTAGTCGGCGAGAATTGCGAGCGGTTCAACGATTGGCGTTTCCTGCCGCATTCGTTCGAAAGTGATTCGGCCCTGGCCCGCAGCATCGTGCTCGATAGTGATGCGCCGCACGTAAAATTCAGGCTGGTGAAAACTCGTAAACAAATTTCGCGAGTTCTCCATCTTTTCATTTGAACTGGGTGCACGGGGGCGCCGGGGTTGACGACTTCGGGACGGGTATTGTGCTTGGCGCCGCTGGACTGCTGAGCAACACCAAAAACCGCCGCGCCCAGAAGAACGAACGCAGCGGCGGTAGCCTTAAGATGTGGGAACACCGGTATTTTCATGTGCGAGTCTGAGATGCGTATTCTAGGGGAAAGAAACGCTGAAGGGAATTTCCGCTGCGCTTCATAGCGGGCGGGACGCCCCCGGTCTCAGCAGTCGGGAGACTATTCGAATTTTACGGAGACGAGTTTGGAGACGCCGACCTCTTCCATGGTCACGCCATAAAGCGCACGGGCCTGTTCCATCGTTCGTTTGTTGTGAGTTATGACGATGAACTGGGTGTCAGTCGACATTTGCACAATCTTGTCAGTGAACCGACCAACATTGGCCTCATCGAGCGGCGCGTCAACTTCGTCCAGGAGACAGAAAGGCGAGGGCCGATAATGGAAGATGCCCAGAATCAAAGCGAGGGCGGCCATGGCCTTTTCCCCGCCTGACAGCAGCAGGACGTTCTGAAGGCGCTTGCCGGGCGGCTGCGCAATTACGTCGATGCCTGATTCGAGCACGTCGTCGGCCTCGATCAAGCTCATCTCGCCTTTGCCACCGCCAAACAATTCCTGGAACAGCTCGCCAAAGTTTTTGTTGATCTGTTCAAAGGCGTGGCGGAAGCGTTCGCGCGAGCGACGCTTGATCTCGCGTAAGGCTTCTTCGGTGGAACTGATACTGTCGATGATGTCCTGTCGTTGGGTGCTGAGGAACAGCAGCCGTTCTTCCGATTCGGAAAGTTCCTCGAGCGCCATCATGTTTACGGCGCCGAAGCCCTCAATCCGGGCGCGCAACTCTTCCACGCGAGCGTGAGACGATTCAAGATCGAACCCTTCTTCGATCGGCTGTTCACGCGCCAGTTCTTCGAGCGATTGATTGAGCTCGGCAGCGCAATTTTCGCGCACGAAGGTCAGGCGAGCCTGGGCTTCGGCCCGCTGCACGTCGATCGCCGCACGCAGGTCGCGAACTTCAGCCGCATGTTTGTTCAGCTCCGAGAGCTTAACTGCGAGCGCATCGGCTTGTTGCCGAGCTTCCTCAAGTTGCAACGTCAGCGAAGCGATCTGCTGCTCCTCGCGAGTGCGTTCCTCTTCTACCGTGCTGGCGCGGAATCCCAGGTCGTTAATCGACTCCTGCAAAATCTCGATCCGCTCGGTCATTTCCACGATTTCCAAACGATGACGTTCAACACGGGCCGCTAGATCGGCAAATTCAGCCTCCATCCGCCGCAGTTCACCGGCCGTACTCCGACGTCGTTCAGCGGCCGCAGCGGCCGATGCGCGTTGACCCGCTAGTTCATCGCTCTCAATTTCCGCTGCTCGGCGTGTTTCCGCCAGAATGGCTGTGGTCGTGGTGACCGCTTCCGACGCAGACAGGCGCGCGGCTTCAGCGGCTCCCGCATCCGTAATAGCAGCCAGTGCGGCGGCGTTCGACCTCGTTGCGTTCCTGCTCTACGCGCGAGGCATCTTCATTAACCACGCGCAGGTGACGTTCGGCCCGTTCTATCTCATGGGCCAGTCCCGAGGCGGTTAACTCCCGGGTCATGGCTTCCCGCTCTTCGCGCCCAATCGCCTCGTTGAGTATCACCACAGCGTCTTCGAGTTCGACTAAACGAGCCGTTGCCTGTTTAGCCGACGCTTCCGCCACTATGGATTCAGACCTCAACGCTTCCGCGCGTGTTTCCAGCTCGCGAAGTTCACGCTTAAACGCCAGCAGGCTCGCGCCTTCTTCGAGTGAACGCGCGTCGCCGGCGCTAACGAATTGTCCGCTGGCTACCCAGTCGCCGTTGAGAGTGACAAATACTTCGCCGGTCGCCAAAGACCGGGCCATGGCATCGTCAAGATTGGACGCCAAGCGGGCATTCATTTTTCCCGGCAAGGTGCGTTGCAAAACGGCCACGAGCTCGCGCGGCGCTCCCAAAAGATCCGAGATTTTTAGATTCGCAGAAATCTCTTCGCCAGCGAAGGAAATCGAAAGGGCGGGACGCTCTTCCACTTTGCAGGCAAGCGTGTTGATCTCATCACTGCCACCGTGAAGACCGGCGACCAGGAAACTAGCCCGACCGCCATTGTGCTCACGCAGCCAACGCGACGCACGCACCGCGTCATCCGGGGTAGGCACTACTATCGACTGCAAGGAAGCGCCCAGCACGCCTTCAACTGCGCGTTCCCATTTGGCTTCGACGTTAAGCGCGTCTGCCAGCGTGCCGATTACATGAAAATCGCGGGACGGGCCGTCCGCGGCATACATCATTTGCACGGCTGAGGAATAGTAGGCGCGTCGCTCGTCAAGCTCTTGCAAACTCTCGAGGCGATGCTTTGTCCGCGAGAATTCTTCGCGCACGCGGGTCAGCTCGGCGTCCGTATCGCTAACTGCTTCGTGTCCCTGGACCACCGCATCGACGGCCTGTTCGCGTTCGGCATTCAAGGTGGAAATACGCTCGCGCGCGGTATCAATTTCCTGGCCAAACGCGTTCGCTTCGGCTTGCCGTTCGGCGTGTTGAGCTACAGCTCGTTCGCCTTCGCGGGTCAGGCCTTCCGCCTGTACCGCCAGGCGTTCAAGGGTTCCTTCCAGTTGCCGCGCAATCTCTCGGAGACGCTCAGCGACGGCAGTGTGATTCAACAAATCTGCGCGCGCGCTTTCGATCTCGGTTTCCGCTAACGAAGCAATCGCCAGCTTTTCAGCGTATGACTCTTCCGCCGTCCGCAGTGTGGCTGCGCTAAGATCGGCTTCGCTTCTGAGCCTGACATCGTCTTCTTGTAATCGTTTGCATTCAGCCTCAACCAGGACAAGCCGTTCAGACAAGGCATCGATCTCTGCGCCCACATCGGTCTTGCGATGCTCGAGCGAAACCACCTGCTCTTCCTGATACTGAAGTTCGCGCGCCTGGCGATCTCGCTGAAGCACAGCTTGGGCAGCCGCGGCCCTCACTTCGGCCAAATCGTTTTCCGTCTTGCGCGCCTGATGCGTGGCGTTGCGCGCTGCTTCTTCCTGTTGAGTCAGTTCCTCGGCAACGCTGCGTTCGAGCGCGCTCGCTTCGTTTAGCTTGGTCTCAGTTTCAGTCAGCAGCAGATTGAGCTTTTGATCCTCGGCAACATAAACGTGCCGCAGGAGCTCGCGCAGTTCCTCGCGCGACACACGATAACGGCGAGCCTTGGCTGCCTGACGCCGCAGACTATTTACCTGACGATCGATTTCAGAAATTATGTCGGAAATGCGAGAGAGATTTGAGCGTGCCGATTCCAAACGCGCTTCGGTGGCTCGTTGGCGCACCCTAAACTTGGTAATCCCCGCCGCTTCTTCGATGATCGTGCGACGGTCCATCGGCTTGGCCGAAAGAATTTGACCGATTCGTCCCTGTTCGATAATTGCGTAGTGACCACCGGCGAGTCCGGTACCGGAGAACAGATCTTGAATGTCGCGCAGGCGGCAGGGCCGGTCGTTTAGGAGATATTCACTCTCGCCTGAACGATAGAGACGGCGAGTCACTGAAACGGCTTCGCCTGGAGCAAACTCGAGAGCCAGGTTTCGCTTGCGCCAATGTCGCTTGTGATGTTTGGGCGCCGCAACTGCTTCTGTGGCTTCGACCGGCTCGGTGGGATTGTCGCCCTCGGCTTCAAGCTGGGTAACGTCAATGGAAGATGGGTCACTTAGCCGGTCGCTACCGGTTCTGAGTTCTTCCACCTCGATATCGATCACATTGTCGTCAATTGCTTCAAGCGTCGAGTCGATATCTTCGATATCCGGCTCGCTCTCGGCAACCTCGTCGCGCACCATGTGCATGACCACTTCAGCCATGCCGCTCGGCTTGCGGTTTCGCGAACCCTGGAAAATGACATCCTGCATGGCCCCGCCGCGCAGATGTTTCACCCTCTGTTCGCCGAGAACCCAGGCAATCGCATCCGCGACGTTGCTCTTGCCGCAGCCGTTTGGACCGACAATGGCGGTAATTCCGTCTCCAGTGAAGAGAATTTCTGTGTAGTCCGCGAAGGATTTGAAACCGGTAATCTCGAGGCGTTTCAGTTTGAACATGCGTGAATCGTCTGCATTTTGGCCGCTCCCTGGATCCCAAAAGCCAGAGTCACGGAAGGCGCGCACGGGTGTGCCACTATAAGTGCGACATGCTTAGAATGTCAACTAAAACGTGAGGTTAGCTCACTTTAGTGATGCAGACAGCAATGTTAGACCGGCGCTTAAGATGAGAGGTTAAAGGGCCGGCGTGGACGCGGTCGTTAGATCGTCCGGGCACGCAGCGAAAATCATGAGGGTGACCACAATATCGAAGGGAAAACCGTCGGCGCCGCTCAGCGCAACGCACCCACGATTTTCGGCGGAAGGTTTCCAATCGCGCGAGGCTTTAGAGGCCGGAGCGGAAAATCGGGGGTGCTTTGTAACCTGAGTTACGGAACCAATTCTCGACGGGTGTAAAGGAGTAGATCGACGCCGGGCCGGAGCGGGAAACTGCCGGCGAGATTGAAGCCTGAATGAACTTGTTTATATCGATCCCCGTAGGTGGATTGAACTTCGTCGGCCTGTCCGGCCGAGGCAATGATCACCGGCTCGGTTGAGGGACTTATGCGACCGTGATAACCGACTCGATTGTAGTCACGGAAATACCAGGGCAAGGGCCAATAATCTCCTGACACAATGGTTATTCCCATTTGACTGCCATGATTCGACCGGGTGGCCAACTGATTAATCTGATCGACGAGAGCGAGCGCCTCCCGTCGCGTGTGGGCGTAAACGTAAACGTAGTACCGATCGTCATTGTCGTAGTTTATGAAATTCAGATCTATTGCCTGATAGCCCGGAATCAGCGTCTTCCATCGCGGATTTTCCTTTAGCGTGTTAAGGACGTCGGAAGCCTGCAAATTATCCCCTCGCATCACCCTTTCAAATCGCCCAGCCAGGAAGGGTATCGGCCCAAGGAGAACGAGCAGCACAACAGCAATCACACCAAAGCGCCGGCTTTGGCTCATCTGCCACTCGCCCAATTCATCGTAAAACCACTGAACCGCAACGCCGCCAATCAACGCAAGCGGAATGACGAAGTTCAATGCCAGCCACGGCGTCTTGTATTTGATCAGGGAGTAGGCAGCCATGAGGCCAAAAGCCCAGAACGCGACAAACAACATTGTCGGCTTCACTGGCTTGAGGAGCACCACAATTGCGCCGACTATTCCAAGCAGCAATACCGGCGACTCCTGTAGCAGCAACCACCAAACGTAAGTCAGGAATGGGTGCAAGTGGGACGTCTCGCTGGTTTTGGTCCAAAACTCAAACGTCTTAATCGAATCGACTACACCCTGAGGCCAATTTCTGAAGAAGGACGAGTAGAAAAGAATATTCACGACCAAAAAAACAGCCAGAGCTACCAGCAACCAAAACAGTACTTTCCCTGGCCCGCCGGCACTTTCGAGGAACATTTTCCAGCCGCTCTCGGGCTTCGAGTTGCGGCGCTTCTTTTTACCGGGCGAAACTGTCGCCGGCTCAGCTTCAACGATACCCAATGAGCGCTGGCCAGCTCGATAGATAAGAGTGCAGGCAAATGCGATTGCCAGCACCATCACTGAGATAACCGCAGTCTCCTTGGTGGCGAAAAGAAGCGCTGCGGATACCGCGAAGAGCACGAGGTAAACCTGGTGTGCGCTCTCGTAATACCGAATGAGGGCGACAACTATGCCGAGCGTGAAAAAAACGAACAGAGTTTCGTGGATAAAGTAACGCGACAGATAGACCGCGCCTGGGGAAATCGCCAGCAGTCCGGCCGCGGCGAGGGTGGCGATAGTTCCCAGGTTGCGACGCAGAGTTAACACTAATCCGATAGTTCCCAGACCAAACAGGGCCGGCACAAACCTGATCGCCTCGGTCGTGAGTCCATACTTGTTCTGCGCGTTTGCTCCAAATAGGAGCCTGAGGACGCCGGGAAATAGAGCGGCGAAATAGTAGACGGTAGGGCCATGATAGTTGCCCGGGTCGTAACGGTAGTGACCCTCACGCAGGAGCCGCACCAGAAAATTTCCATTTACTCCTTCGTCATGGTGAAGCGGAACCAGATCCAAATCGTAGAATCGCAGAAACGAAGCCAAGGCGAGAATCACCAGGCAAGCAATCACCCAGGTCTGTCTCGAAATATCAGGATTGCCGGTGGTCGCAGTTGACAGCGGATCACCCGGACCCGACTTAAATGATCCCATCCCGAAGATCGACCCCACAGGACCTCGTCCGGCGTCTTTAATTTTGTCCGATCTTGTAGAGGCGGTACTCACCTACTTCTCCCACGATTTGAAATCTGGTAAAAAACTGATCGTTTACGCTCATGATATTGCGTTCGAGCCGACTAACTACCACATACTCGATCTCGTATTTTTGCAGCAGCGCCATGGTCTCCGGGCTACCTGCATAGATTCTCTTGATCTCAGACTCTCGCTGTACGTAATCAAGACCATGTGTCCAGATGTGTCCCGGATACCCCATCACGGATCTTCTTCCGGTTAGAAATACCGGATGATTGTGAACCGGAGCATGCATTACCAGCGATCTGGGAGCGGTTTGTTGTTTGACAACCTCGGCAAACTGAATGCCCGCGGCGTCAAACACCTGATACCTGCTTGATCTAATCACGATCGCTGTGACGTCAAGCGCGCCTGCCGTAACAACGCAAGCAAACAAAACCGTGGCGAGAGCTTTCCTTGGTCCACCCGCTCGCCATAGACGGGCCAGCAGAATCGCCACCAAAGGCGCGGCCGCCACCCACCAGTAGAACAACACTTTTATGTTATCCCAAATCCACGGGGCCATCTTCAAGGCATTGGGGATGATGAAGCATAAACTAAACGGGGCGAGAAAAATCACGACCCGACGAGAAACCAGATATTCCTTTTGGCGACGCCAAAATATTGCTACCAGCGTGAGCGGAATAAACAATCCCGTATTCTTTAGCCAAAAGAGGATCGCGTTTTCCCTCCCGCGGTCCCACCCAAACTGCCAGGCAAAAAACTTGCTTGAATCTACCGCGCTGTCGTGCGTGGACCACCACATCTGCGGTAGCGCGACTACGATGACGGTAATGAAAAAGGCGCTCCAGCGAATGAGTTGGGCGCGCGGTAAAAGGATCAAGGCGACTAGCGCGCCGACCAACGCAATAGAAAGTCCGGCTACATTTTCGTTGAGACGAGGGAGCTGCGGATAGCTGTAGACGGTGACCATGACCAAGGGCACGACACCAATAGCTGCCGCCAGCCAGGAACGCCAGTTGGTTCCAAGCGCAATACAACCCGCCACCATGATGACAACTACAAAACTGTGAGCGTGCACCAACGGTAATAGTCCGGCAATAACACCTGCCGCAATCAGTCGCTTGACGTCCGCAGGAAAACGCATAAAGGAAAAAAGTGTAGGAGGCGATCCCGGAGCCACGATCGTCGCAGCCTTGATTATCGATTTTTTCTTTTTGCGTTTATTGCCTCGCGTGCGGCTGTTCTCGACACTGCTGTTGCCTGTTTCCGGTTTACCTCGTAATTCCTGAGACAGCCACCATTGCGTAAACACAATCACAGCCAGCGGGAGCCCTAACAAGAAACCGCGTTGCGGAATGAGTAACGTCGAAACCGCGTTTCCCCAACGCCAGGTTGTGTCAGGAATCACCGTAAACGATGGCGGCAGACTTTGGACGAAGCCGGCGAAATCTCCCAAGTGTTCGCTAGCTCGTCTCCACAGAAATATCCACCCAACCCCCCCGTTGAGAATCACCAGTAATGGGGTGATGACTGCGGCTAATCGATCACCCAACAGCACGAGGGCCCAGCGATGCAGCAAGCCCACGAAGGCAAGCGCGACCAGAAAGTTTTCAATAAACATCGACTGCCGCAGATCAGCACCGCACCGAACGAAGATCGCAGAAATAAAGTCTGTGAGAAACGGATAGGTAAAACGAACGCCGGCGTAGGTGGGATCCTCGGGCAGGAAATTATTTCCCAGGGCAAAGCTGGTGATCACGCTGAGGTGAAACGGGAGGTCGCCGAAGTTGTTGAGTACGCCAGTGTAGATGCCTTCAGGAGCCACAATCATGGCGCGTCGAAAGACGAGCCATAGCACTATGGCCACGATCGTGTAGAAAACAATGTAGCCCACCGGCAAGGTGCTCGGATCTCTAAGCCCATTCCGGAATCTGAGGGACACCGCGCGCAAATCCTCACGCACGAAGCGGCGCCGATTCGGATTTCTGAGAACTGCTAACGACGGTAAAACGACGACCACCAGCGTCGAGAGAATGATGGCCCAGGGCGTAAAACCCAGGAACGACGCAAAAACAAATGTGACCAGGCCGAGCGTTGTAATCCCGACGCAGACACCGCTGCAAAGCCGGACGGCGAAAGCAGCATCTTCGTCGTAAAGGTAACTGGCCAATGTGCCGCTGGCGGCGACAAGCGCCACCAGCGCGAGTGAGATAATCAAGCAACGAATGACGGAAGATTACCCATGAATCCTGTTGTCTCTCCGTCTGATCCTTTTCTGGTGCTAAGTAGGTCTCCGGGATTATACGCGAACTGCCCACGGCTAACAGTCAGGTGCCAGCCGTAACCTGGTTAAGATTCTCGGCGCAACCGGAGGGTTTAGAGCGGCGTTACGCAAGAATGACGAAATTGGCAGCCTGCCACTTTGGTTAGCAGAAAGGCACAAGTTCCGCGTTTGCGCGGTTGAAAGTTATCGGTTAGTTTCAGGGTTGAGGAACAACAATAATGTTACGTGCAGGTATTGTGGGCTTGCCGAATGTCGGCAAGTCTACGCTTTTTAACGCGCTCACAGCACAAACAGCGGCACTCGCGGCAAACTATCCCTTCGCTACCATCGAGCCAAACGTGGGGGTGGTGGCCGTGCCTGATGAACGCCTCGAGCCACTGGCGAAACTGGTAAAGACCACCGTCATAGTGCCCGCTACCGTCGAGTTTCTTGACATCGCCGGCCTCGTGCGCGGGGCGTCGAAGGGTGAGGGGCTCGGCAACCAGTTTCTGGCCAACATCCGTGAGACGGATACAGTGGTCCAGGTGGTTCGTTGTTTTGAAGACGAAGGAATTATTCACGTCGAAGGATCTGTAGATCCGGCGCGCGATATCGAAACTATCCAAATTGAGCTGGCGCTTGCCGATCTGGCGACCGCTGAACGCCGTCGTGACAAGGCGCAGAAAAACATCAAGGGCGGTGACAAGAATGCGCGCGCTGAACTGGCGGTGCTCGAAAAGTTGTTGCCCGCGCTTGAACAGGGGAAGTCTGCGCGAACCGTGACCTTGACAGACGACGAACGCATTGTGGCCCGCGATTTTTTCCTGCTCACGATGAAACCGACGATCTATGCGGCGAATGTTGACGAGGCGACCCTCGCCAATCCTTCAGGAAACGTACACGTTCAGGCGGTTCAGGCAATCGCGGATCGGGAAGCAGCCGAGTGTCTGGTAATTTGCGCGCAACTCGAAGCGGAACTCGTTTCCTTGTCGCCTGAAGAACGAAGCGACTATTTGCAGAGCCTGGGTGTTTCCGGCAGCGGCGTCGATCGATTGATCAAACACGCTTACCACTTGCTGGGTCTGATGTCGTTTCTGACTGCCGGCGAAAAAGAAGTGCGTGCCTGGACTATTCCCCAGGGCACCCGCGCGCAACAAGCGGCCGGCGCGATTCACTCGGATATCGAACGGGGTTTTATTCGCGCGGAAATAGTTGGTTATGAAGACCTACTAAAGACAGGATCAAGCGTGGCCGCTCGCGAACAGGGCTTGGCGCGCCTCGAAGGCAAAGACTACCTCATGCAGGAAGGCGATGTGGTCAATTTCCGTTTCAATGTCTAAGTCTCGCCACCAACGATTCGGTCGTTCGCCCTGGACGCAGATATTCAACGAGACATCCACGATCGCAGCGCAAAGAAAGAGTATGACGAAATCACGAGGAACTGGAGAACTGAAAAAGCAACAGAAGCCCTCCGCACAAGCGGCGGCCCGCACCCGTTGATCACTAAAGTTCGGCCAGCAAGAAAAGACGCCCCTGAAATTCAGGGGCGTCGCTTTTTGACATAATATTTTTACAGAAAGTCTGGCGCTGGGGATTAACGCAACAACGCGCGGATGCCAACGAGTAGCAAGTAGGCAATAGCGATCACAACCGCCAGTTTGATCACCAGTACTGCGATACCGAAAAGAATTTTAATGATGCCGAGCGTGATACCGGCGGCGGTCAATACGATGGGAATCCCAACCGCAAAAACAAAAATACCTAAAAGGATAATTCCGACTATTCTTAAAATGTCTGTCGCGTCTTTCATATCTTCAACTCCTGAGTACCCGCCTGCCCTTCCCCTGAACTTTCAACTTTAGGCGGTTATTCGTGCTCGGCTGAATATACGAACATCCTTAGGGTGTCGTTCCCACTAAGATTTTCCCAATAATTTTGACCAAATGGACCCGCCAGTCGCGCGCCGCCTCGCTTTCGGCGATAATCCCATTTCCTTTTTTGCAATGACGTATTCAACCACAGGAAGTCTCTTTACGACAGCGCCCGACAGCGGCAGGGGTGATGCAACGTCACCGTTGGCTGAACGCATGCGACCCCGTTCGTTGTCGGAGTTTGTAGGTCAGAGCCACCTGGTGGGCGCAGGGCGCATCCTGAGAAGGCTGATCGACGGCGCCGGAAATCTTCCTTCGCTGATTCTTTGGGGCGCGCCAGGCACTGGCAAAACCACACTCGCCGGCTTGCTCGCCGAGAAGGCCAATGCCCGTTTCGTGGCCCTGTCTGCTGTCTTCTCCGGAGTGAAGGATCTGCGCGCCGCAATTACCGAGGCGCGCCACGAACGACAGTACGGCAAACGCACGATCCTCTTCATCGACGAAATTCATCGATTCAATAAGGGGCAGCAGGACGCGCTCTTGCATGCAGTGGAAGATGGCACCGTGACGCTAATTGGAGCGACCACCGAGAACCCTTCTTTCGAAGTTAATGGCGCGCTCCTTTCGCGTTGCCGCGTCATGATCTTAAACCCGCTGACGCCGGACGATGTGAAGACTATTTTGGAGCACGCGCTCTCCGACTCTGAAAGAGGACTCAGCTCACTCAAGCCCGAGATTTCTGAAAGTGTTCTAGAACGTGTTGCTGCCTCGGCCGCTGGTGACGCACGAGTTGCCCTGGCGGCGATCGAAGCCGCGGTGGAATCAACTCCACCGGGAGAAACAGGCACGCGAGTTATTACCGACGAAACGATGATCGAGGCGCTCGGGCGCGCGCGCTATGCATACGACAAAGGCGGCGAGGAGCATTACAACCTTGCTTCCGCGCTGATTAAGTCGTTGCGAAATTCAGACGCCGACGCCGCGCTCTATTGGCTGGCACGATTGATTGAAGGCGGCGCCGATCCAATCTTTATCGCGCGCCGACTCTGTATTCTTGCCTCGGAAGATATTGGACTGGCAGATCCACAGGCTATGGTCCAGGCAGCCGCGGCTGCGGAGATCGTGCAGTTGATAGGGTTGCCGGAGGGTTTGTTTCCGCTTTCGCAAGCGACAATTTACCTGGCGCGAGCTCCCAAATCGAATGCAGTAAAAAGCGCGTATCAGGCTGCGGCAGCTGACGCCGCTGAAACTGCGCGCGAGCCAGTGCCACTCCATCTGCGCAACGCTGTTACTCCGTTGATGAAACATGCAGGTTATGGCGCAGGCTATCGTTACGTGCATAACGATCCGAAAGCCAGGGAAGAGATGGAGTGTTTGCCGGAGTCGTTGCGAGGGCGCAAGTACGTTGAAAAAGAAAAGTAACGACCATCATTCCCGGTCTTCGATTCAATGAGCTAAATGGCGGGCCGGAATGCCGTCCTACTAACGCTGGCTATGGTTAAGACGAACAAGGAATTGGCCTTTTTACATGAGCTTTTCGTGGCTACCGATTGGGGCGAAAGGTTTGCCGAATTGTTTGATCAGCACGTCAAATTGCCGAAAGAAGGGCGCGCGCTCTATCTCGGCGCTGGTACTGGTGGCCATGCGATCGCCCTCCAGGAAAAGGCGGGCGATGAGCTGAAATTTCTGGGTGTCGATGAGAACGAAGAGTACCTGGAACTAGCCCGGGCGAAGGCGGCAGTAGTGAAAGACGGAATCGAGTTTCGCATCGGGTCTCCGGATCAAATGGGTTTACCGGCTAACGAATTCGAGGTCGTCCTGGGCGATGCTTCGCTGGTGCATGTGAAACGCGTTCCCAGGATGCTCAATGCATTGGTAAACGCTGCGAAGCCTGGTGCAACCGTGGCCCTGGTGCTGCCCACCTTTTCCAGTTTTGGGGAGTTCTTTTCGATTTATTGGGAGGCGCTACACAACTGCGAACTGATGGACCACGAAGCCGACGTCGAGAGGCTGATCTCCACCTTGCCCTCGACCACGGCCCTGGAAGAGATGGCCGAACAAGCTGGCCTGGAAGAGGTTTCGAGCTGGACTCGGATTGAAGAATTCGACTACGAGTCTGAGGAAAAATTTCTGAACGACCCCTTGATCGTCAATTTTCTCATGCCCATCTGGTTGGGATCTTTGTCAGCGCCGGCGAGGAGTCGCGTAATTGCAGAAATGGAAAGGATAATTAGTGAGGAGCGCCATGAGGCGGAGTTTGCATTAACCCTGAAAGCAACCCTCGTGATTGGTAAAAAGTCTCTGAATCATTGAAGGTCCTGAACCGCTGACGCGTTCGCATCAAGCGTTCTTTTCCTTTACTTCCTTCTGGGCATCGCGCTCTGCTTCGTCCAACCCTTCCTTAAATGCGCGCTTGCTCTGTCCCAGTGATTTGGCGAGCTGCGGCAAACGGGTTGCTCCGAAAAGCAGGAAGACCACGGCGGCAATGATTAAAAGTTCGGTTGGGCCTAAATTTGCGATGGCAAAAAATGTTTCAGTCATAACTATTCCTCTTTTCTCAATCTGGCAAACACTACTAACGAATCTGCCTGCGTTTCTCAGTTTCCATTATTTGATTCGTAGAACAGATACTTCCTCCACGTCTCATCGGCGCGTCCCAGATAGCGCATGATTTGTCGATTAACATGCAACGAAAACCCGCGTGGCCTTCGCAGCAAGTGCATGCCGGATTCATCAGGAGTCCGGTTTCCTTTCCGATGATTGCAGCGCTTGCAGCAGGCCACCAGATTATCCCACGAAGACTCGCCGCCCCGTGAGCGCGGTTGCACATGATCCAATGTCAATTCCGACGGCGGATGCTGTCGGCCGCAATACTGGCAGGTGGAATGGTCGCGCAACAGGATATTCTTGCGGGAAAGCGAACGGCGCTCAAACGGAATATGAATGTACTCAGTTAGCCTGATAACCGAGGGCGCATGGATCGTTAACTTTGCCGAATGCAACATGTGGCCATTGTGCTCTTCAACCCGCGCCACGCCCTTAAAGATCATAACCACTGCGCGCCTTTCGTTGCACACATTGATAGGCTCAAACGAAGCATTTAGCACGAGAACTCGGCCGGTCATACTAAGCCTGATATTACGCGAGCGATTCGGGTAGTGACAAGCTCCAGATAGTTCGAGGGTGCTAAAAGCGGAGGATTTGCAGTCCGATGGGGCCTCTCTTTGCGGCAACGGCCTGCCGGGCCAGTACCCGTCCGCTAGGGCTCCTGCGGCCGAGCTCGTTGACCAAAGAAGTCCGTGGCGTCAACGAGCCCGTCGATAATCCCGGGTTCCGTGATCGAGTGTCCCGCGTCCGGAATAATCCGTAAGTCAGCTTCCGGCCAGGCTCGGTGAAGATCCCAGGCGCTGGTCATCGGGCAAACTACGTCGTATCGACCCTGCACAATGCGCGCCGGAATATGTCTAATCTTGCCGACATTCTCAATCAAATAATTGTCGGTGGAAAAGAATGAGTTGTTCATAAAGTAATGACACTCAATACGCGCGAAGGCGAGGGCAAACTCAGTGTCGGCAAATCTCTCAATCGATGCCGGGTCAAATAACAACTTAGAAGTGGTGCCCTCCCAAATGCTCCAGGCCCGAGCAGCTTCAACCCGGGTAGCGAGATCGTCGCTCGTCAACCGCCGGTGGTAGGCGCGCACCATGTCGTCCCGCTCGGCTTCCGGGATGACTTTCAAATATTCTTCCCACACATCCGCGAAGATAGCGCTGGCGCCTTCTTGATAAAACCACTTGATCTCCTGTGGCCGGCAAAGAAAAATGCCGCGCATCACGAGCTCGGTTACGCACTGTGGGTGCGTTTCCGCATAAGCCAGCGCCAGAGTACTGCCCCATGAGCCGCCGAAGACTTGCCATCGCTGAATCGCGAGATGTTCACGAAGCCGCTCGATGTCGGCGACCAGGTCCCAAGTGGTGTTCTCTTCTATGCTCGCATGCGGAGTGCTTTTACCGGCGCCACGCTGATCAAAGAGAACCACTCGATAAGCCGCCGGATCGAAGTAGCGCCGATAGTTGGGTGACACTCCCCCGCCCGGACCGCCGTGAAGAAACACCACTGGTTTACCCTCGGGGTTGCCACACTGCTCGTAATAAAGCTCGTGTATAGGCGACACCTTAAGCCGCCCCGTATCAAAGGGCTCAATCGCGGGATAAAGAATTTTCATGGGTGCATGATACGAGAAAAGTATTTAACGGCGCGAATGTGGCTGTCCTCATGCGGGTGGAACTAACTGATTAATTAGACGGTTAGTACCTTTCCGGCCTGGCAATCGTGAGCACAAGCACTTCAGCAGCCCCCGCCGCCAGCAAACTCTTCGCACAGGAAGAAACAGTTGCGCCGGTGGTAAACACATCGTCGATCAGGAGAATTCGATGGCCGGTAATCAGGGCGGGATACGAGACCTGAAAGGCGTCTTCGACCGTGAGCCGGCGATCCTTTGCATCCATTCCCGCTCGATGACGTTCGGTATGTCGCGAGCGGACCAGGCAATCTTCGTTAAACGGCAACTTGGATCTCAACGCCAGCGCCCGGCCCATGATTGCTGCCTGATTGAATCCACGAGCCTTCTCCCGCTCTGGATGAAGCGGTACGGGCATAATTCGAGTTGCGCGGTTAAGAGGCGCCCGCAACTGAACTTCACTTAATAGATCACGCAAACGAGCGCAGACATGCGGCGTGTGTTTCAGACCTAGAACTGCCGCACGTAAGGCTCCCTCATAAATGCCGCAGGCCCTCGCCGCGCCGAAGTAGTCTGAATCGCAACGCCGGCAGCTGACCCCCTCGCGTTCGTCGCGGGGGACACTTCCCGGTAAAGGTAGTCCACACTTCCAACAGATTTTTTCGGTTTCAGTAAATATCCGCGTCTGCTGCCAGCACTCGGCGCAGGCGACCCCACAGGCGCGCGACTCAACACTCGCGCCGCAAACTGTGCACGACTGCGGGTAAACCAGCGCCAGAATGGAATCGCAAACAGTGTCGGCAACGCGAGTGAGGTTCATTATAGATCGAAAGTCCGGCACAGATTTGGGCCCGCCGGCACGGGATGGGCGCTGCTGTCTGTTTCTTATTGAACAAAAAAAGAGGCCTCCTGAGCTTTATCTCAGGAGGCCGCATTATGTCATTAGTTCACGACGGACTTCTATTCGTCGTCATCAACCAGCAGTCCTCGTTCCTGCATCTCCTGACAGCCGACGCAGTGGCGCGCCCAGGGCACGGCTTCGAGTCGTTTTTCGGGCACGGCCTGGCCACAGCGAATACATTTGCCGTAACCGCTATCGTCCATGCGCACGAGAGCCTCATCGATCAGGTTAAGCATTTGCCGATCGTTATCCGACATCGAGACCAACAGCTCTTTGGTGTAGGCGTTGGCCGCCATGTCGGCGGGATCTTGAGTGGCCTCGGCATCTCGTTCGCGGCTGTAGCGTTCGGCCTGTTGCACCTGGCCAACCAGGCTTTCGCGCCGGTCCATTAGCTTGTCGCGGAAAACTCGTACTCGTCTCTTATCCATCGTGCGTTAATTTCCTCCACCCTACTTGAAATATCATCGTTCAACGTTATTTCGTCACTTCTGATACGGCAACCCGTGAATGATCGTGTAGGCCCGATACAACTGCTCCAGCAAAACTACTCGCGCCATCTCATGAGTCAAAGTTAGACGAGAGAGACTCAATCGTTTGCTCATGCTGGCCGCCAGCTCGGTCGACACGCCATTTGGACCACCAATCACAAAAGCTACTTCCCTGGTCCCGCCGTCTTGCCATCGCTGCATCTCATCAGCTAACTGCTCGGAGCTCCACTCGACTCCCAAAGGATCAAGTAAGACGTTGACCGCCCCTTCATGCAACCCGTCTGAGATGCGCCGGGAATCTCTGGCGATGTCCACCTTTTTGTCGCCGCTTCGACTATCCCCAAACTCCGCAATCTCACACTTCACAAAGCGTGACAGACGGTTGAGATAGTCATCCGCCAGGGCCCGCAAATGCGCATCACGCGTTTTACCCGTCCAAATAACTCGCAGGCGCATCGTGCGCGCAGATGATGGCGAGTGTGATTGAAAGCTTGGATGGTCAGGCTTTCTTCACTCTTCACACTTCATCCTTCGTCCTTTCTTTCCGCGCCAGCTTCTCGTAAAGATTCTTGCGGCTAATACCGAGTATCCGTGCGGCTTCCGTCTTGTTGCCTTTCGCCCCAGCCAAAACTTCATCGACATATTCCGCTTCGACTTCAGCCAGCGATTGCGGCTGCGTGCGCCGCCGGTGCAAACGTGCTGCCGCGCGAAGTGACTCCGGCAACTCGTCAACTTCAACTCGCGTGCCGGTGGAAACTATCACCGCCCTTTCGATCGTGTTGGCCAATTCCCGGACGTTACCAGGAAATTCATATTCGCTGAGCAGGGCTAAGGCTTCGGCCGACAAAGTCGTAGCGCTTCGTCCGTGTTTGCTCGCGTACGAGGCGACAAAAGAAAGGGCCAACTCGGTCAGGTCTTCACTTCGCTCCCGTAACGGCGGCACCTGAATGTGAACAACGTTGAGCCGGTAATACAAATCCTCACGGAAGTGCTGCCTTTTGACCGCGTCGCCCAGGTCCACATTCGTCAGGGCAATCAGGCGGGCGTCAACTTTGATCGTCCGCCTGCCGCCCAATCTTTCAAACTCCCGATTCTCGATCACGCGCAACAGTTTTGCCTGCGAGTCGTTAGAGAGGTAAGCGATCTCGTCGAGCACCAACGTGCCACGGTTAGCAGCTTCCAGTCTGCCCGGCTTCTCATCGCTCGCCCCGGTGAATGCGCCACGTTCATATCCAAATAACTCCGCTTCCAACAGCCCCGATGGCAAGGTGGCGCAGTCGATCTTTACGAAAGAACCGTTCGCCCGGTTCGATTTCGAATGAATGTGAAACGCGAGCACATCTTTTCCGGCGCCAGATTCTCCCGTCACCAAAACGTTGGCGTCGGTTGCAGCAACACGCTCAGCGAGACTGACTGCCTCACGCATCGCTTCCGAACGAGCCACAAGTTCAATCACGATTCAGTTCTCAAAGAACCATCGGCGCCGGCGATGTCGGCCGGCAACTCCACGCGCCTGGATTCACGCCAGAGCCTTTCCAGGTCGTAAAACTTTCGAGCCTTGTCGTCGAAGATATGGACAACGAAATCACCGTAGTCGAGCAGTATCCACTCCGCGGTTTTGTAACCTTCCACACGCGCGGCCGGTGAGCCGGCTTTCTTCAACGCATCTACAACTCCATCAGATATTGCCTGCACCTGGCGTTCGTTTGTGCCGCTGGCAATGACAAAGTGATCGGTAAACGAAGCAATCTCGCGCAAATCGAGCATTACGATATCAAGGGCTTTCTTATCCGCGGCCGCATGTAGCGCCATCAGAATTCTTTCGTCAATCGCACCAGGTTCTGATTCTTTCGTTAATGGCTTGAGTTGAATTCCGCTGATCTCGGGCTGTAATGATTGTTCCTTGACTGTTGAATTATGCTTCATGCGAATTTCTGTAGAGCCTGTATTTGGTTATGTAAGCAGCCACTGGGGGCGTTGTTAGTTTGCTTAGATCTCCGATGCGATTTTCCCGCGCCGCCTGACGCACGGCCGTGGCTGAAACATCGCGCATCACGGCATCGGTCACGAAAATCTTCGGGCATCCCGCCTCAATCGTTTGGCCGAGATTCAGATTTAATTGACCACGCAAGTCCACAACTCGATCGGCCACTGCTGGACTAACATGGTCGGCAGAGAAAGCGTATCCGGGCCGGGTTACGACGATATGGTTAATCGACGTCAGCAGTTGTTCCCATTTCCGCCAACTGGCGATGTCCACCCATGAATCGACGCCCATCACGAAAAATAGATTCGCTTTCTCAAATTTCGCTTGAAAGTGACTGATGGTATCAATCGTGTACTGGGTCGCCTCACCTTCAAGTTCAATTGTCGAAACCTGCAAACGCTCATCATGCTGCGTCGCCAGCGCCAACATCGCATAGCGAGCGACGGCCGATGACACTTGCGCAGCCTGCTTGTGCGGCGCCTGTCGCGCCGGGACAAACAAAAACTCGTCTATGTCAAATAACTCGGTGACAGTCCTGGCGATTTCGAGATGGCCAGCATGAACCGGGTCAAACGTCCCGCCGTAGATTGCAATCCGCTTCTGCATCCTGGTAGGACAAGTATGCTTGCCGGTCCATCATTGAAAGGCGTATGGCAGTGACAGGCAAACGTCTTGTCGCTGCCTAAAACGCCAACTCGATCGGTTCCGCCCGACGAGCGGCTTCGGTTAACTCATCAAGCTGGACCGCGATCGCGGCAACAAGTTCACGCGTTCCCTTGTTGGTCACTGACGAGATTTCGAAGAATGGTAATCCTTCGACGGCTACTGCTTCCTTCAGTGATGCAAGCCGAGCAGCATCGTCCAGGGCGTCAATTTTTGTCGCCACGACAATCTGAGGCCGGCTCGCCAGATCCGGGTTGTAAGCCAGCAACTCGCGATTAACTGCCCAATAGTCATCTACCGGTTCACGACCTGAGAACGATGAAACGTCCACGAGATGCAACAACAACTTGGTGCGCTCGATATGACGCAAAAAACGGTCGCCTAACCCCGCCCCAGTGTGAGCACCTTCAATTAACCCGGGGATGTCGGCCATCACAAACGTGCGAAAGTCGCCCAGATCAACTACGCCGAGATGCGGCTCCAGAGTTGTGAACGGGTAATCCGCGATTTTTGGTTTAGCTGCTGAGACCGTCGAAATCAGCGTGGACTTGCCGGCGTTCGGAAATCCAACCAGACCTACGTCGGCCAACAATTTTAGTTCAAGTTGCAACTCCAACTCTTCGCCTTCGCTTCCGCTTTGATGATAACGAGGGGCGCGATTAGTCGAAGTGGCAAAGTGAGAATTGCCAAATCCGCCACGTCCACCTTTGGCAGCGCGCCAGCGGAAACCATCCTCAGCCAAATCCTGCAAAAGCTCGCCTGAAGTGCTATCAAATATCTGCGTGCCAACCGGCACTCTAACGGTCAGGTCCTCACCTTCGCGACCTGTGCGATTCGATCCCTCTCCATGACGTCCCCGCTCGGCAATATGTTCGGGGTTATAACGCAGGTGGAGCAGTGTGTTGAGTGAGGAATCCGCCACAATCCAAACGTCGCCTCCGCGCCCGCCTTCGCCTCCGGATGGGCCACCGCGCGGCACAAACTTCTCCCGCCGAAAAGCTGTTACACCGTTGCCCCCATGGCCACCCTGGATCCGAATTTTTGCCCGATCAATAAACATCTAAATCGAAAGCGACGCCTTACGCCGGAGTAATTGACCGGGCGCGGCGTCGCAGGTAGCGCTGCTTAGTTGGCACTGGTCTATGCTGAAGACGCCTGCTCCTGCTCGTAGACACTAATGAACTTTCCGCTGCGCCCTTTATCTTCAAACTTCACCACGCCCGAGATGAGTGCAAAGAGCGTGTCGTCCTTGCCGCGCCCGACATTTTTCCCCGGCTTCCACTTGGTGCCGCGTTGGCGCGCCAGAATGTTACCGCCCAGGACATTCTCGCCACCAAATTTCTTAAGTCCCAGCCGCTGCGAATTCGAGTCGCGGCCGTTGCGTGATGATCCGACTCCCTTTTTATGTGCCATAAGTCCATTTGCGATTGCCAGTTTCCAATTTCCGATTGATCAAGTTGCTTTCAATCGGCAATTGGCAATTGGCAAACGGCAATCCTCTTTATCCTATTGAATCAATCGTTATGGTCGTATATCCCTGACGGTGTCCCTGTTTGCGTTTGTACTGTTTACGACGCTTCTTCTTGAAGACAACAATCTTGGCGCCGCGGCCGTGATCGACCACCGTCGCGGACACCGTAGCTTCGCCCACTACTGCGTCGGCACCGTCGCCGGCAGTCAATAGCGCGGCTATCTCAATAGACTTGCCGGCCTCTGCCTCGATGGATGGCACCCGAATCTTGTTGCCTTTGCTTACGACAAACTGCTTGCCGCCGGTTTTGATTACTGCGTATGACATCTCGTTATCCTCTTATCCTCTCAGACAAGCCAACTCGCCATAGAAAAGTCGAATATTATAGGCCCCTCACACCCAAACGGCAAACGCTCGTGGATAGAGCGGTACTGGTGCACTCGCAAAATGAGAAGTACTCCGCGTGACTTTGCGTCTTATGCTTCGCGAACTTTGCGGTCCTGACTTAGTTTTACCGCACAGTTTTACCGCAAATGCCGCCAAGGTCTCGCTAAGAGCAGCAAAGAATCAACCAAACTGCACCAGTAACGGCTCGATCGTTGCCTGGACCTTTAAGCTTCGCCGCCGTCCCGATTAGCGGCCGGATTCTTTGGCACTTTTGCCCCGTTTTGGGTGAGAAAGTGCTCCATAAAATTGGTCGAGACATCGCCGGCCTTGAATTTCGGATCGTCCATGATTTTCAAATGGAGCGGAATGGTCGTCTTGATTCCCTCGATTACCATTGCATCCAGGGCGCGCTTCATCCGCGCGATTGCCAGTTCGCGAGTGCGCGCGTGCACGATCACCTTGGCGATCATCGAATCGTAGAAGGGTGGCACTGAGTAACCCGAGTAAACATAGGTATCAACGCGAACTCCCGGGCCGCCCGGTAGATTGAAAGCCGTTATCTTGCCGGGAGACGGGGCAAAAGTTTCGGGATTCTCAGCATTAATACGGCACTCAATCGCGTGACCGACGATTAACAAATCATCCTGAGCAAACCCGAGCGGCTCGCCCTCCGCAATCCGGATTTGATTACGCACAATGTCAGCCAGCGTCACCATCTCCGTGACAGCGTGCTCCACCTGGATACGCGTATTCATCTCCATGAAATAAAACCGGTTGTCCTGGTCGAGCAGGAACTCGATGGTGCCCGCGCTGGCGTAACCCAACTCCTTACAGGCGGCGACGGCAGCATCGCCCATCTGGCTGCGCAGCTCCGGCGAAAGCACCGGCGAAGGCGCCTCCTCCAACAACTTTTGATGGCGCCTTTGGATGGAACATTCACGCTCGCCGAGGTGAATACAATCACCGTGCTCATCGGCCAGCACTTGAATTTCGATATGACGTGGGGCTTCCAGATACCGCTCGATGTAAACGCTCCCATCCTTAAACGCCGCCGCTGCTTCGTTGGAAGCCGTTTCCAGGGCCTTTCCAAGTTCGGATTCAGTGCGGACGATACGCATACCGCGACCGCCGCCACCAGCCGATGCCTTAACGATCACCGGGAAACCGATTTCGCGCGCAAGCTTAATCGCCTCGCCTTCCGAAGTGATCGGATCAGGACTGCCCGGCAGCACCGGCAAACCGGCCGCAGCCATCGCGCGACGCGCTTCAACCTTGTCGCCCATCAAGCGGATCATCTTGGACGGCGGACCAATAAACTTGATATTGCAAGCGTCGCAAATCTCGGCGAACTTGGACGACTCGGCGAGAAAGCCATAACCAGGATGAATAGCATCGACGTTGAAGATCTCAGCAGTGCTGATTATTGCCGGAATGTTTAGGTAACTCTGTGCCGATGGCGCGGGTCCGATACAGGCAGCTTCGTCGGCGTAGCGAACGTGGAGTGAATCACGATCAACGTCGCTGTGAACGGCGACCGTCTTGATCCCCATTTCCTTGCAGGTCCAAATAATACGGCAGGCAATCTCGCCACGATTGGCGATTAATATTTTCTTGAACTTGCGAGCTTCCGTCATTTTTGTTCAGGGTCCAAAGTCTAACGTCCAACATCTGTTAGCCCGCGCTGGACTTTGGACATTGGACGTTGGAATTTAAGACGGCTACTTCTTGATTCCGAACAACGGTTGTCCGTATTCGACCGGCTGGCCATTCTCCACGTAAATCTTCGCCACTTCTCCACTGGTTTCAGCCTGAATCTCGTTCATTAGTTTCATGGCCTCAATGATGCAAACGACTGACTCGGGTTCAACCCGGCTGCCGATTTTCACAAAGGAGTCCGCATTTGGAGATGCGGAACGATAGAAGGTGCCGACGATTGGAGAGTTAATAATGTGGAGATCCTGATCTTCGGAAGCTGCTGTCTCGGCTTTTGCTCCGGGATGCACGGGGGCTCCAGGTGTAACCGCCGAATCTGTGGTCGAGGATTTCGCAACCCCAGCCGCAGCGACTCTAGCCGGCGCATCGCTCATTGGAGCTTCGGCCGTTTCGGCTTCAACTCCGCGACGAAAACGAACCCTGAATCCTTCACGCTCGAGTTCGAACTCGGTGAAATCGTTTTCACGGATCAACTCAATGATCTCGCGCAACTCACCCATGTTCACTGAAGCATCGGTAGCGGCAGCTTTTGCGCGACGACGCCGTCCGCGACCACGCTCCGACGGATTATCATTCTCTAATGGGGCGTCGACTTCGACCTGTGGGCTTTCGCGATCATCCATCTTTTTCAAAGTTCCTGTGGCGCTGGCGGAGGAAACCATGACACTCTATCAAAGCATGAGCCCCAACAGACTCGGGTAAGGTCAATTGGGGCATTCCCTGCCGAGTTGCTTATGGATTTCAGCAATCCGGCGTTATCAAGATTTGAATCAACTGCTCTAACTCTCTTTATCGGCGTCCGACGACGACTCGGCGTCACCGGCCTCTACATCAGCTACTGCCTTCTCAGCTTCCGGCGCTTTCGGCGCTTTCGCCTCAGCCTTGGTGGCTTCAACCTCCTGCTTGGCGCGGCCGGTTGAAGCGGTCTTTGGAGACGCTGCCTTGCCGTCGGTTTTTTTCTTCTTGGTCGTAGTTTGTTTTCGCTTCTTCGCGGATTCGATTGCTTCAAGTTCGAGCGGATTATCTACGAGTTCGATGATGGCCAGTTCGGCATTATCACCGGCGCGACGTCCGAGCTTGAAGATTCGCGTATAGCCACCTGGTCGATCCTTATAGCGCTCACCCAGCTCGTCAAACAAACGTTTCAATGCCGCCACGCCGGATGTTCGCGCCGGGCGAACCTGGCCTCGCTTTCCGGTCAGTGCCGACATTTGCATGTTGCCGGCGTGGAAAAACCCAGCGGCCTGACGACGAAGATGCAGAGCGCGTGGCCCTGAATCGTCGCCCTGGAGATTGCTGGCCTTGCGTGAGAGCGTTATGGCGCGCTCGACGAAGGGCCGTAGCTCTTTGGCTTTGGGCAGCGTGGTAACAATCCGCTCCGAGCGGGAATTGATAAGAGAAACGGCCAGGTTACGAAGCATCGACATGCGATGCTCGCTCGTTCGGCCAAGTTTACGATGTGCTTTTTGATGCCGCATGACTCTGGAACCCTGATGACTTATTGACTAACTTAATTCTGTATGGGGGCCGTTGGGCCTAATCCTGATCGTCGTCGCCGTCTTCCCCTTCGAAGTCGCTGAGGTCGGCGCCGTCGCGACCACCTGTTCCGGGGATCGGATTTCCCTGTTCGTCAAATTCCATCCCGAAATCGAGGCCAATCCCATTCAGAATCTCCTTGATTTCATTCAGCGATTTCTTGCCGAAATTCTTGGTGGCCAGCATTTCGCGCTCGCTGCGCTGGACCAAATCACGAAGCGTGCGAATGTCCGCGTTCTTCAAACAGTTGTAGGAACGAACGGACAACTCGAGCTCGTCAACCGAACGATCGAGCTGATCGTTGCGTGGCAACGGCGGCCGTTCAATTTTCGAGTAGGCGAAGTCGTCCGTATCCTCTTCAAAGTTAATGAAGATGGACATGTGGTCTTTGATCAACTTTGCCGCCAGGCCGATGGAGTCTTCCGGTTTAACCGAACCGTCGGTCCAGACTTCAATCGTCAGCTTGTCGAATTCGGTGTTTTGACCGAGTCGGGCGGCTTCCACCGTGTAATTAACCTTCTTCACCGGAGTATGCACCGCGTCGATCGGGATATAGCCCAGCGACAAGTCTTCGTCGAAATTGCGATCAGCCGAGACGTAACCACGGCCTCGCTTTAAACGCATCTCAACTTTCAACGAACCGCCCTCACTTACCGTGGCGATGTGGACCGTGCTATCGAGAACCTCAACGCCACTATCGGTCTCAATATCAGCGGCCGTTACTTCACCGGCTGACTCTTTTGAAATCCTCAGCGTCTTCGGTTCGCTACCATGCAACTTAAACGGCACCTGCTTGAGATTCAGAATCACGTCGGTAGCGTCTTCGACCACGCCCTTGATCGACGAGAATTCATGCTCGACGCCCTCAATTTTCACTGCCGTCACTGCGGCGCCTTCAATCGAAGATAACAGCGCGCGGCGCAGTGAATTACCGACGGTGGTGCCAAAGCCACGCTCAAAAGGCTGCGCTGAAAACCTGCCGTAACGTTCTGTGAGTGTCTCCGTATCCGCTGCCAGACGGCGCGGCATCTGAAATCCGGTCCAAAGATTATTTTGATCCATAGCCATAGCGTTAGAGTCCCGGTCCTTAGAAAAGCGGTTATCCGCGGGCTGCGCGCAAGGCACAGCCGCGGGTCACATTACTTGCTATAAAGCTCGACGATGAGCTGTTCGTTAATTGAGCGATCGATGTCTTCACGCGAAGGCAAACCACTAATCTGCGCCGACATGTCGGTGCCGCCCTGCGAAATCCAGGACGGACGTCCGCGGCCGGAAGCTGTCTGCCATGCGCTTTCGATGTGTGGGTTTTTGCGACTGCCTTCTTTGATATCGATCATGTTCGCCGGCTCTCACCTGATACGAGGGAATATCGACCTTACGTCCGTTCACCTGGACGTGGCCGTGATTCACCAGTTGCCGAGCCTGTCGGCGAGAAGTCGAAAATCCCGCGCGGTATACCGCGTTATCGAGGCGCCGTTCAAGCAAAAACAGAAGGTTCTCACCCGTAATGCCCTTCATGCGGGCGGCGCGCTCGAAGTAGTTGCGGAACTGCCCTTCAAGGACGAAATAGATACGTTTAACTTTTTGCTTTTCGCGAAGCTGTAGGCCGTAACCTACGAGCGCCTTGCCGCGACGCATGGAGTTGCCGTGCTGCCCGGGCGGTTGCGTACCGCGCTTCTCGATCGGACAAGACGGCTTGTAACACCTGTCACCTTTGAGGAAAAGCTTTGCACCTTCACGGCGGCACAAACGGCACACCGCATCTCTATACCTAGCCAACTTTTTCTGCCTCCAGTCTTAATTACGACGGAAAAGTTTACAGGCTGCGTTTCACGCTGGCCCTTCGTCCTTTAGGTTAATTCAAATCCAAACTTAAACTCGGCGGCGCTTCGGCGGCCGACAACCATTGTGTGGAATGGGTGTCGAATCACGAATCGTCGTCACTCGAATTCCTGCATTGGCGATCGCGCGAATCGCAGATTCGCGGCCGCCACCTGGCCCCTTAACACGAACCTCACACTGCTGCATGCCGGCTTCATGGGCTTTCTTGGCAGCCTCATAGGCCGCCTGCTGTGCAGCGAACGGTGTCCCCTTACGTGAACCACGGAAACCGCGCGCACCCGCCGACGACTGAGCAATCAGATTACCCGCCAGGTCGGTAATCGAGATCATTGTGTTATTGAAAGACGCGGCCACATGGGCAATGCCCACAGGGATATGCTTCTTCTCTTTCTTGCGAAAAACTTTTTTCTTTCCAGTAGCTTTTGCCATAAAAATTTGGTCGTGGTCAGTAGTTGCTTGTCAGTAGCTGGCAGTTCATCGGAAGGCCGGGACACTGATCCGCGGTCCACTGACGACGAACTATTTCTTGCCTGGCGCCTTCTTCTTCGCGATGGTGGCGCGCCTTGGGCCCTTACGCGTACGAGCATTTGTGTGGGTGCGTTGGCCGCGCACCGGCAACGCTCGGCGATGACGCAGGCCGCGATAGCAGCCAATATCCATCAATCGCTTGATGTCCATTTGGATCCGCTTGCGCAAGTCGCCTTCAATTTCACCCTGCGATTCCAGGATGGCCCTGATCCGGCTCAGCTCGTCCTCGTTAAGATCCTTGACTCGTGTGTCGAGGCTCACCGCAGCTTCGGTTAATACCGAACTTGCGCGCGAACGACCGATGCCATAGATGTAAGTCAGCCCGACTTCAGCCCGTTTATTAGGTGGAAGATCGACGCCAGCGATTCGTGCCATTCTCTTACTCTCTCTTCAACTTTAAGCTTGTAACACTCGACTACGCGAACCCGGCGGTCTCAGCAGTTGAGCAGTGTCAGACGCCTTAACCCTGGCGCTGTTTGTGTTTTGGGTTGACGCAAATTACCCGCACCACGCCTTTGCGGTGGATAACCTTGCACTTGTCACACATTTTCTTTACCGAAGCACGGACTTTCATTTTCGGACAACCCTCAAACTTCTCAGCCACACTCGGCAGCTGTTATTTATAGCGGTAAGTTATTCTTCCGCGGTTCAAATCGTAGGGTGACAGCTCTACCAGGACCCGAGCGCCAGGAAGAATGCGAATGAAATATTTGCGCATCTTTCCCGAAATGTGCGCGAGGACCTGAGGTTGACTTCCCTCCAACTCGACGCGAAACATCGCATTAGGTAAAGTCTCCAGGACTTTGGCCGTAGCTGCTACAGCTTCTTTCCTCGCCATCTCCGCTCAGAAATGGATTTGACTGTACCGACAAACTGCAAATAGTAACACGCTCATCTGCCTTTGCCAAGCCGCGCTCGGTGTTGAGGTTACGGATTCAATTGGAGGCCGCCACGCTCCCCGTATCGGACTCTTTTTGGGCAATTCTGGTCAAAACTTCAGGCCCTTCTTCGGTTATGGCGATGGTGTGCTCAACGTGGGCGCTGGGCTGCCCGTCGAGGGTTACCACCGTCCAGCCGTCCGCCAGAACTTTGGTGTGATGTGCTCCCAGATTGATCATCGGCTCGACCGCAAACACATATCCAGCTTTAATTTTGACGCCCTGCCCCGGTTTTCCATAATTCGGGATTTGCGGGTCTTCGTGCATCCGGCGGCCGATTCCGTGGCCAACGTAATCACGCACAATTGAATACCCGTGGGCCTGCGCATGTTGCTGTACGGCCGCCCCGATATCTCCCAAATGCTTCCCAGGCCGGCACTCTTCGATCGCCAGATCCAGGCACTCCTCCGTCACCCGAACCAAATCCAGCCAGGTGCGGTCAACCCTCCCCACGGGCACGGTGATGGCGCTATCGCCGACGAAGCCTTCCAGGGTCGCCCCGCAATCGACGGAAAAAATGTCGCCCTCCTTCAACTCATAGGCTGACGGGAACCCGTGGACCACCTGTTCGTTCACTGAAGCGCAGATGGAATATGGGAAACCGTGGTACCCCTTGAACGTGGGCAGCGCGCCACCGTCACGAATCATTTTTTCGGCCGCCCGATCCACTTCAATCGTGGCCACGCCGGGTTGAATCATCTTCCGCAACTCCTGGAGCACACGGCCGACCAGTTGTCCTGCGGCTCGCATTTTCTCCAATTCTCTTTTTGACTTGCCGATAATCATCGATGAGTGTCTGGCGGAAGTAACTCGCTACTCGATACCGCTAACTTGCTGCGCTGGTCACGATCTTTTCGATATCCGCGTAGATATCCTCGGCCTCTCGCGTGCCATCAACCACGTGCAAAAGGTTGGCGCCCTTGTAATAGTCGAGCAACGGACGCGTCTGCTCTTCGTAAGTAGTCAGCCGTGCCTGAACCGTATCAAGATTGTCGTCAGAGCGATGATTGAGCTGCGTGTCCGGGTGCAAATCGCAAACACTATCATTCTTAGGTGGCTTGAAATAAAGATTGTAGATCTCGCCACAGACCGGACAGTTTCGACGTCCCACCATGCGTTTAGACAAAAACTCAAGCGGGACTTCAATTTCAATCGCTTGAATTTTCTTGCCCTGCTCGGCGGCCAACGTCTCAAGCATAGCAGCCTGCGCCGGGGTACGCGGATAGCCGTCAAGGATGTAACCGTGGCGGCAATCGTCGCGCCCGGTGCGCTCGCGCACCACCTGAATCGTCAAATCGTCAGGCACCAATTGGCCTGCCTTCATCAAAGCGCGGACCTCATCCGCCAGTGGAGTATTAGCGTCCTTCAGCGCCCGAAACATGTCGCCGGTGGAAATCTGCGGCAGATTCAGACGTCGCTGAAGCAAACGCGCCTGCGTGCCTTTTCCAGCACCAGGCGCCCCCATCAAGACGATTATCTTCGACATAGAAACTTTTCAATTGCCGATTGTCAATTGCCGTCGTCTTTCACTTTGAGTCTGGACTTCGAAATCGAGAATTAGCAATCGACAATCGACAGTGGTCAGGCTCGGCGACCCCGCAGACGCCCGCCCCCGCCGAGAAAACCCTCGTAATTTCGCATCACGAGTTGAGCCTCGATCTGGGCTACGGTGTCCATCGCCACACCCACCAGAATCAATAGAGAGGTTCCGCCGAAGTAAAACTGGTAGCCCATACCGGTCGGAATCCACGCTAAACCCGGCGTACCGCTGACGAAAGTATCCAACCACGTTCCGACCAACGGAAGGCGCGCGACCTTAAATCCGCTCAACATGAACTGGGGAAAGAATGCTACTGCGGCCAGATAGAGAGCGCCGACTACAGTTAAGCGCGTCAAAATCCCGTTGAGATACTCGGCGGTTGCGCGACCCGGACGAATGCCCGGCATAAAACCGCCGTGCTTACGAAGATTATCTGCAACTTCTTCAACGTTGAAGACGATCGACACGTAGAAGAACGTGAAGAACATAATCAGTGAAAGAAAAATCAATTCGTAGTAGGGATCGCTGGCATGGAAAGTTTGGAAAAACGTCCAAACCTTGCCCCAGGCAGTGTTCGGATTCGCTGGATCAGGCGGAAACGCCGCAAACAGACTCTGCGGCATCGAGAGCACTGAAGACGCAAAAATGACGGGTATAACGCCACCCATGTTGATCTTGAGCGGCATCGTGGTCTGCTGGCCACCTACCAGTTGCCGGCCGACATGGCGTTTCGCATAGCTAACCGGCACCTTGCGCCGGGCAGCTTCCACGAAAACGATGAAAGCAATGATCAAAACGATAGCCGCGACCAGGGCAATCACGCCGATGATTTCCATTGTGTCGCCGCCACGCACTTTCCCAAAAACCTGCTGCACCCCATTCGGCAATCCGATGACGATACCAGCGAAGATGAGCAGGGAAATTCCATTGCCTACGCCGCGTTCCGTAATCTGCTCTCCCAACCACATCACGAATATCGTGCCGGTCGTCAGCGTGAGGATAGTGGTCAGCAGGAAGCCCCAGGTAGGTGCGCCGACGCCGTTGACTTGCAACCAGTGCGCTACGAATCCGGTCTGAATACACGCCAACAGGACCGTCAGATACCTGGTCCATTGATTGATCTTCTGCCGGCCCATCTGGCCCTCTTCCTGCAATTTTTTCAACTGCGGCGAGACGACAGTCATGAGCTGCAAAATAATCGAGGCGGTAATGTAGGGGGTGACGCCGAGCGCGAAGATAGAAATCGTGCGGAAGTTGCCGCCGGAGAAAAGATCCAGCACGCCGAGGAGCGTGCCGGCAACGTCCTGCCAAACCTGATCGAGCCTGTCTTTATTAATTCCCGGCGCGGCGATGTGCGCGCCCAATCGATAGACCGCGAGCATCCCGAGGGTAAACAAAATGCGCCGGCGCAGGTCCGGCACATTGAACATATTGCGAACAGCCGCGAAAAACTTTTCCATTTATCCCTCTCGCGAGCCTATCTACTTACTTTACCGGTCTGGTGAACGGAGCCTTGCCGGCAATCTCGGTAATCGCGCCGCCGGCTTTTTCGATCTTCTCACGCGCGCTCCTGGTGAAACGGTGGGCGGAAATACGTAGCGGCTTCGACAATTCGCCATTCCCGAGCACCACCACGTCATGTTTCGCCTTCTTGATAATTCCGCGATCGTGCAGAAGCTCCGGAGTGATTTCTTCGTTTTCCTTAAACGCCTTATCCAGGGCGCCGAGACTTACTTCCAGCCAGCGCTTCTTGAAGATGTTGGTGAACCCGCGCTTTGGCAGTCGTCGATGGAGAGGCATCTGTCCACCCTCGAAACCGATCTTTGCCGAATAGCCTGAGCGAGACTTCTGACCCTTTTCACCGCGTCCGGCGGTTTTGCCCAGACCTGAGCCCGGACCGCGGCCCACTCGTTTCTTTTTATGAGTCGAACCCTTAGCGGGCTTGATAGAATTAAGACTTAATGCCATGACAGTTTGCCTTTGCTCTCCGGTGCAAATTTCACTACTCGACAATTCGCAGCAGGTGCGGAATGCGCGCAACGGCGCCACGAGTTGAATCGTTGTCGGGCCGCTCCACAATCTGGTTGAGTTTCGTCAGGCCGAGACTGCGCACCATCTGTTTGTGCGTCTTGGGTGTCGCGATGAAACTTCGATAGTACTGAATGCGAATCTTCCCCGGATCTGCCTGATCGCTTTTCTTTGTTTTCTTCTCCGCCATACTTCAACCTCGAGAGCGCGAACAGTTTCGATTAACTATCCCCTCTTTTTCACCGTGCTTAGATTTCTTCGACCTGTTTACCGCGCAAACGCGCCAGCTCCATCGGATCTTTCATACGCAGGAGCGCGTCAAACGTGGCCCGCACCACATTGTGAGGATTGGTAGATCCGAGCACCTTGGTGCGCACGTCGTGTACGCCAACAGCCTGCATTACCGCTCTCACTACGCCACCAGCAATAACCCCAGTACCTTCGGAAGCCGGCTTAACCAACACCCGGCCGGCGCCAAACTTCCCGATCAGTTGGTGCGGCAGGGTATTTTTGATTAGCGGCACGCGGATCAGGTTTTTCTTCGCGGCTTCAATCCCCTTTTTGATCGCCAGGGGCACTTCGCGCGCTTTGCCGGTGCCGAAACCAACATGACCACCAGCATCGCCCACGACGACGAGAGCCGCGAACGACATGTTCTTGCCGCCCTTTACCACCTTGGTGACACGATTAATGGAGATAACTTGATCTTTAAGATCCAGGCCTGCGGCCATTATGCGTTGCTTAGGTTGTCTCATTGCTTTGCTTTTTTCTTACGCGGCTTCTTCTCTTCCGCCGGCTCGACCTCGGTCGCCGCATTCTCATCCGCCGCGACCGCCTCCTCAGGCTGCGCGACCAACTCGTTCTTATTAAGACCCGCCTCGCGCGCCGCTTCAGTCAGGGCTTTGATGCGGCCGTGGTACAGGTAACCGCCGCGGTCGAACACCACGCTCTCGATACCTTTCTCCAGGGCGCGTTCAGCAATCGCCTTGCCGATCCGGCGTGCTGCTTCGATGTTGCCGCCCGTCGTTCCCCTCAAGTCTTTCTCGGTGGTTGAGGCCGAAGCGATCGTGCGACCCAGTTCGTCGTCAATCACCTGCGCGGAAATATGATTCAGACTGCGATAGATGGCCAACCGCGGCCGCTCACTGCTGCCTTTCACTTTGCGACGAATTCTGCGATGAATCGCTTCGCGCACTATTGCTCTGTTCGTGTTTGCCATTTCTTTTATCCGTCAACGGTCAATGGTGATCTTAGGTCGACCATTTACGATTTACTATTTGCCGGTCTTTCCAGGTTTCAACTTCATTGGCCGATCCGCGTAACGAATGCCTTTGCCTTTGTAAGCGTCAGGCTTGCGCAGCCGGAACATTTCCGCCGCCACCTGTCCCAGCGTCTGCTTGTCGATGCTCGTCAGGGTCAAGGTGGTTTGATACTGCTGAATGCTGGCCTTGGTCGTCATCTTTTCGGCCTTCGCTTCCACGCCTTCAGGCAATGGAAACTCAATCGGGTGCGAGTAGCCGAGAGAAAAAACTATGCGCTTGGCCTGCACATCGGCCTTGTAACCGACACCCACCACGTCCATCTGCCGCGTGAAGCCTTCAGTGACACCGACGATGGCGTTGTTGGCGAGCGCCCGGGCCAGCCCGTGCAGCGGCGCCAGATGGTCGGAGGTTCGTTCTGCGCGAAGCTCATCACCTTCGAGCTTGAAACTAATACCCTCGGGAATTGGAGTCGTTAACTTACCCTTCGGTCCCTTCACTTCGAGCTCGCGCTCCTGGATGGTTACCGAGACGCCCTTGGGTAGCGTGATTATTTTCTTGCCTATCCGCGACATAATAAACCTCTAAGGATGAGGGCAGAGGGATGAGGGATGAATTGGAAGAAACGCGTCTGGTTCATCCCTCATCCTTCATCCTTCATCCCTTAATAAATCTGCGCCAACAATTCGCCGCCCACGTTTTCACGCTTCGCGGCCTTTCCGCTCATCAATCCTTTGGAAGTGGAAACAATGTTAACGCCATAGCCATTGAGCACTTTCGGAATCTCGCTTGAGCCGACATAAACGCGGCGGCCCGGGCGCGAAACCCTTTCGAGCTTGGTGATCGAAGAAGTGCCGCGCGCGTCGTAGCGAAGAAAAATGCGAATGGTGCGCTTGATGCCTTCGCCTTTGATGACGAAGTTATTGATATAGCCCTCTTCTTTAAGGATGCGGGCAATCTCGAGCTTCAACCTCGATGCCGGGATATCCGCGCGGGTGTGCTTTGCCGTAATCGCATTGCGGATTCGCGTCAACATATCGGCGATTGGATCAGTCATCTATAGAACTCCATATTCGATTGCCACTTGCCAATTGCCGGTTAAAATCCAAAATTGGAAATCGGCAATTGAAAATCGGCAATGCTCTTACCAACTAGACTTAACGACGCCGGGAATTTGCCCCTGTAGCGCCAACTCGCGAAAACAGATACGGCACAAATTAAACTTACGCAGATAGGCCCGCGACCTGCCGCATCGCTTGCAACGGGTGTAAGCCCTTACCGCAAATTTCGGTTTGCGCTCAGATTTCGCAATTAATGATTTCTTTGCCATAACAATCCAGATAATCAGATGGTCAGAGAACAGATGTCAGCTAGCAGATGGCCAGATCCTGACCCCTGATTTCTGACTTCCGGTTTTTACTGTCTAAAGGGCATTCCCAATCCCTTCAAGAGTGCGCGAGCCTGTTCATCGTCTCGGGCGCTCGTAATAATGGTAATGTTCATGCCGCGCAACTTGTCTACTTTGTTGAAATCAATTTCCGGGAAAATCAATTGCTCGCGCACGCCGATTGTGTAATTGCCGCGACCATCAAAAGCCTTGGGCGAGATGCCGCGAAAGTCTCTGACACGGGGCAAAGCTATTGAGACCAGGCGGTCGAGAAACTCATACATGCGATCGCCGCGCAAAGTAACCATCACGCCAATCGGCATCCCCTGGCGCAGCTTAAACGAAGCAATGGATTTCTTGGCCTTGGTGACCACTGGCTTTTGACCGGTGATGGCGCGCAGCTCGTCGGCAGCCGTATCAAGTATCTTGGCGTTGGCGATTGCTTCGCCCATACCCATATTCAAGACGACCTTCGTCACCCGCGGTATCGCCATGGGATTAGTAATCCCAAATTCTTTCGCCACCGCCGGCGCCACTTCTTTTTGATACCGCTCTTTTAATCTTGCCATCTCTCAACCCTCGTAAATCGCAAATAGTGAATCATTGGCCCTCGCCGGGTTTTCACTATTTACTCTTCACTATTAACCGTTTCTATTTCTCCACCGAATGTCCGCTGCCCGAGGCCACCCGAATCTTGCTGCCATCACCCTCGATCTGGTAACGAACGCGCGTGGGCTTGCCCGACTGCGGATCGATTAGCTGCACGTTGGAGATATTGATGAACGCCTCTTTTTCAATGATGCCACCGCCGCGATTGCTCTGCGGGTTCGCCTTTTGGTGGCGCTTGATGATGCCGGCGCCTTCAACTTTCACTTTGCCGGTCGCCGGAGACACCTCCAACACCCGGCCTCGCTTGCCTTTATCGCGTCCGGCAATCACCGCCACCTGGTCGTTTTTCTTTATCTTCGGCCGCTTTGTCGTCGCCATTACTTAAATAACCTCCGGCGCGAGTGAAACGATTTTCATAAAGTTCTTATCGCGCAGTTCACGGGCCACCGGACCAAACACGCGCGTCCCGATCGGAGTACCGTCTTCCTTTATCAACACCGCAGCGTTCTGGTCGAAACGGATATAAGTTCCATCCTTGCGGCGCGTTTCCTTGCGGGTGCGCACGATCACGGCGTCCTGCACCGTTCCTTTTTTGATCGTGCCATCGGGCGATGCTTCCTTGACCGTCACCTTAATCCGATCACCAAGCCGGGCAATCTTGCCGGTGGAACCGCCGATCGGCATGATCATCTCAACTCGCCTCGCTCCTGAATTGTCGGCGACATCCAGGGATGTCTGCATCTGTATCATTGCTAGGTCCTCAGAAATTCGAATCTCGAAATTCGAATCTCAAATATTTACTTCGCGGCCTTCTGGACAATCTCAATTACGCGCCAGCGCTTGCGCGCCGACATTGGTCGCGTTTCCACAATTCGCACCTTGTCGCCAATGGTCGCGCCGAGTTCATCATGGGCCATAAACTTCGAGGTGCGACGCACATAACGACGGTATTTGGTGTGGCGCACCAACCGGTCAACCCGGACGACTACGGTCTTTTGCATTTTGTCTGACGTAATCACGCCGACTTTCTGCGAACGATGCGCGCGCTTAACTTCAGCCCCGGCGCCATTCGCGCTGCCGGCCTCGACCCCGCTCACCGTCTCTGCTGCTTCGATGTTGCTCTCTTCTTCCATGCTTTTCACTCTAAGACAGACCGGGTCTGTAATCCTGTCATTAATCCGCGCCTATTTTGCGATCTGGCCGCGGCCACACAACTACTTAGCTTGCGATTCCTGCTGCTTCTTCAACGTGTGAAGACGCGCCAGCGATTTCTTCTCGTCGCGAATGCGTTTCACCGCGTCAACTTCGCCGAGTGCAAGTTTAAACTTCAAACGAAAAAGCGATTCTTTCAGACGGGCGGTTTCCCCGCTCAACTCTTCGGCTGAAAACTCGCGATACTTGTCTAACTCTTCGCGCCGTTTCATATCTAGATCGCGCCCCCTTCTTGATCCGCGCGGGTCACAAACTTTGTCTTAATGGGAAGCTTGGCGGCCGCCAGTCGCATAGCATCGCGTGCCGTCTTTTCGTCCACTCCCTCAATCTCGTAAAGAATCCGGCCCGGTTTAACCACCGCCACCCAGTATTCGGGAGCACCCTTGCCTTTGCCCATGCGGGTTTCCGCCGGCTTCTTGGTCACGGGTTTGTCGGGGAACATCCGAATCCAGACCTTGCCGCCGCGCTTGATATGACGAGTCATCGCAATACGTGCAGCTTCAATCTGACGATCCGTGATCCACGCGGGCTCCAGACACTTCAGCCCGTACTCACCAAAGCTGACCTCGCTGCCACGAGTCGCGAGACCAGTCATGCGTCCGCGCATCTGCTTTCGGTGCTTAACTTTCTTCGGCATCAACATAGCGTTTTCACCATTTCCAATTGCCGATTTTCGATTGCCGATTCATTGCCTTCAATTGGCAATCGGCAATTGGCAATCGCCAATGCTAACCGTTTTCTCCGCGCGGCCGTCGTCCGTCTGAACCACCGCCACCTTCCCGTTCACGTCGCGTGCGCGGGCGACGCTCACGTTCGCCCATCCGGGTTTCGTTGATTGGATCCGATCCGGTTCCGCGAGCCATGGCCGCCTTCGCGTCCAGAATTTCGCCGCGGTAAATCCAGACCTTCACGCCAATCTGGCCAAAGGTGGTCTTCGCTTCGGCGAGGCCGTAATCGATGTCGGCTCTGAGCGTGTGCAAAGGCAATCGGCCTTGAAGGTGCCACTCACTACGAGCGATTTCCGCGCCGTTAAGACGGCCGCTGACCTTCACCTTGATTCCCTGCGCGCCAAATCTGAGCGACTCTTCGACTGCCTTACGCATCGCCCGGCGAAACGCAATACGCTTCTCGAGTTGCGCGGCAATCTTCTCAGCCTGCAACTGCGCATTGAGCTCCGGCTTGTGAATTTCCTGAATCGAAACCAAAACTTCCCGGCCCGTCTTCGCTGAGAGATCGCTCTTCAGCTTGTCGATCTCAGCGCCCTTGCGACCGATGATGATGCCTGGACGCGACGTGTAGATAATGATCTTGAGGCGGTTTGCGGCGCGCTCGATATCGACATGTGAAACGCCGGCGCCGGCAAAGCGAAACTTCAAGTTGGCCTTAAGCTTCAGATCCTCTAACAAGTATTCGCCATACTGCTTCTTCGCGAACCAATGCGAATGCCAGTCCTTGTTGTAGCCGAGGCGGAATCCGTATGGATGAACTTTCTGACCCACAATTTTCTCCAGTTCTTTTTGCGTGAAACCCTGGGGGTTCCTTTCGGTAGTTTTCAGAATCTCTCTTTGAGATCTCAAATCTCAAATTTTGACTACTCAGTCGTCTTCTTCTCGCCGTCCTTAGCATCCGCGTTCTTGTTCTTGCGGCCTTCGGTTTTTGGCGCAACTTTCTTTGCCCTCGGCGCCGCGGCAGCTCCACCGCGTTTGCGGCCTTTGCTCTCAGCCAGCTTGGCGGGCTTCGGCTCCACCGCCCTGGCAGCCGCGGCTTTGCCGTCGCCGTGACGCGCCGCTTTGGGCGCAGGTCTATCGTCGTTCGAAAGCAGAATCGTTATGTGACAGAAATGGCGCTGCTCGCGGTAGGCGCGTCCCTGCGGAGCGGGTCGCACGCGACGGCGATTCTTGGTCGGACCACGATCCACGAACGCGGTCTTTACCCAGAGATCGTCCGGATCGATCGCGATGTTTGCTTTTTCGGCGGCCTCATTTGCATTAGCAATTGCCGAACGGACGCACTTTTCAATCCCGGTGGCGGCACGCTTATTGGCGTAGCGCAGGATTGCCAGAGCCTGGTTTACGTCCTTGCCGCGAATCATATCTACAACCAGCCGCGCTTTTTGCGCAGACCCTCGAAGATACTTTGCACTTGCTGTCGATTCCATACTGTCCTCAAGTTTCGCGATTCGAAACTACTTCGATACCACTACTTCGATATTTTGGTCGCCTTCTCCACCTTGGTGCCGGAATGCCCCTTAAACGTGCGCGTGGGAGCAAACTCGCCGAGCTTATGCCCAACCATGTTTTCGGTGACATACACCGGGAGATGGCGCTTGCCATTGTGAACCCCAAACGTCAGCCCAACCATGTCCGGCGAAATCGTAGAACGCCGCGACCAGGTCTTGATCACCGGCGGGCGCTGATCGCTTGCCCGAGCGCGGTCAACCGCTTTCTGAACACTGCCGTCAATGAAGGGTCCCTTTTTAACTGAACGTGCCATAGCTCTCCAAATGATGAATTCCGATTGATGAGTGCTGAACACTTCATCGTTCAGCGTTCATTGTTCATCGTTTCTACTTGGTTCTTCGATCGCGCAGAATCATTCTCTGCGTTCGCTTGTTACTTCTCGTCTTGTACCCGCGGGTCGGTTGGCCCCAAGGGGTTACCGGATTGCGGCCACCCGAGGTCTTGCCTTCACCGCCACCATGCGGATGGTCCACCGGGTTCATTGCCACCCCGCGCACCTTGGGTCGTAAACCCTTCCAGCGCGAGCGCCCGGCTTTACCCAGCGAGACGTTTTCGTGCTCGATGTTGCCAACCTGACCGATGGTAGCTCGGCAAACTAAAGGCACCCGCCGAACCTCCCCTGACGGCATGCGGAGCTGTGCGTAATCGCCTTCCTTGGCAACTAACTGCGCAAACGCCCCTGCCGATCGGGCCATCTGTCCACCCTTGCCGGGGCGCAATTCAATGTTGTGAATCTGCGTTCCCAGCGGAATATTGATCAACGGCAACGAATTGCCCGGGAGAATATCTGCTTCGGGGCCGCTCATGATCGTCTTGCCAACTTCCAAACCGCTGGCGGCAATGATGTAACGCTTCTCTCCGTCGAGATAAGTGATCAGAGCGATGTGCGCTGAACGATTCGGATCGTATTCAATCTGCGTGATCCGGCCCGGCACGCCTTCCTTGTCGCGCTTGAAATCGACAATGCGGTAGAAGCGCTTGTGACCGCCGCCACGTCGCCTGACGGTAATGCGGCCATCATTGTTGCGTCCCGAAATGCGCTTCTTCGGTTCCAGCAGCGACTTCTCAGGCACTGCGCCTGCCGTCAGCTCATCCCGGGTAAGATAAGTTTGATAGCGGCGCGCCGGAGAAGTTGGTTTTAGCTTCTTAATTCCCATCTTATTTATTTTCGATTTTCAATTGATTACCGATTGAAAAACTCCTCGACCAAACGCCAATCGGAAATCGGCAAATTGGCAATGTCAAATGCTTTCGCCGTAGTCCACCGGATTCTCGCCCTGCTTGAGCGTCACGTAAGCTTTCTTCCACGACGGCTTACGACCTTCGTGGCGTCCCCGCCGGGCCATCTTGCCCATGAAATTGATGGTGCGCACGCGGTCGACCTTCACCTGGAAGATCGATTCGATTGCTGACTTGATCTCCGGCTTTGTGGCCCGACGATCCACTCGGAAGGTCAAAAGCTGGCCGGTATCCTGCGTCTCTTCCTTTGCAACCAAAGCCTTCTCGGTAATTACCGGCGACCTGATGATGTCCCAAACTGTTCTCATTATTCGTCGCCTCCTTCCGATCCTTCATCCTCAGTTGCAGCCGGTTCGGCCGCCTCGGCTTTTGGCTTGCGCGGACGTTTTGGCTTTGTCGGCGCAGCCGCGGCCGGCGCAGTCTCAATCTTTTCTTCCGTCTCGGCACCAGCGTCTGGAGCGTCTGCGTCTTTCCGTGGCCCCAGCAGTTGTTCGAGTTCTTTCACGGCCGACTCGGAAATGATCAACTTTTCGTGGTAGAGCAAGTCGTAAATATTTAAAGCAAAACTATTAACTACTTTCGTAGTGCGCACGTTTCTGGTCGAAAGCAGCAGGTTTTCATTGTCCCGGGAATCAACGATGAGCGTTTTGCCCTCGTGGCCCAACCCCTTCAACGACGCCACAAAATCTTTGGTCTTCGGCTTGTCGATCGTCCAGCCATCCACCACGCTCACCCGGCCTTCGCGGACGCGCTCTGAAAGCGCAGAACGCAATGCGCCCTGGCGCATCTTCTTGGGCATGTTGTAGGACCAGTCGCGCGGCTGTGGGCCGTGGACGTTGCCGCCACCCTTCCAAAGTGGTGAACGAATCGAGGCGATTCGGGCACGTCCGGTACCCTTCTGTTTCCAGAGCTTGCGACCCGAACCGGAGACATCGCCACGCGTTTTGGTGGCCGAGGTTCCCTGACGCGCGTTGGCCATGTAATTCCGAACGGCCGCGTGAATCAGCGCTTCATTCAAAGGCGCATCAAAGACGGCGTCAGATAACTCGACTTCGCCAACCTCTTCGTTTTTTAAGTTGCGCACCTTAACGGTAGGCATATTAAACTCCAAACCGACCCTGGACCGGCGACCGTCAACCGAGAAGAATCTCTGATCATCGGCCATCTGTCGTCGGTCATTTTTTTCTTTGTCTATCAGCCTTGCTGACAATCACAACGCTTCCATTTGCGCCGGGCACCGCGCCCCTGATCATCAACAGATTATTTTCCGTATCCACCTGGGCAATCGTCAGCCCCTTGATGGTAATTCGAGCGTCGCCCATGTGACCCGACGACCGCATACCTTTAATAACTCGCGAAGGATATGCTGACTGGCCAATCGAACCCGGCGCGCGCACGTTCATCGAACCATGCGATTCCGGTCCGCGATTGAAATGGTGTCGCTTGACTGTGCCGGCAAACCCGCGACCCTTTGATTTACCAACCACGTGGACCACGTCGCCTGCGGCAAACTGATCCACCAGAACCTTGTCGCCGACATTGGTTTCGCTCGAAGACTCCTGCAAACGAAACTCCTTGAGGATCCGCGTCGGCGGCACGCCACCGCCGGTCTTCTCAAAGTGTCCCCGCATAGGCTTGGTTACGTTTTTCAACTTGGGCGGGCGTTCATCAACCAGTCCGACCTGTACGGCGTCGTACCCGTCGGCTCCGGCGGCGGATTTCTTTTGCACCACCACGCATGGCCCGGCTTTAATCACGGTCACCGGCGTTACCTTGCCGTCTGCCGCGAAAAGCTGCGTCATCCCAATTTTTCTTCCGATGATTCCGTTAATCATTTGTCTATTTCCGATTGCCAATTGCCGATTTCAAATCTTCAATCCGACAACATGTCGCTCAGGCAACGCCGCTATGCTGCTATTGCCGGCCGAAAGCCTTGATTTCCACGTCTACGCCGGCTGGTAAATCCAACTTCATCAGCGCATCTACCGTCTGCGGCGTAGGATCCAGAATATCCATCAGGCGCTTGTGCGTTCTGATTTCAAACTGCTCACGCGACTTCTTGTCGACGTGGGGCGAACGAAGCACGGTCCACTTATTCTTTACCGTCGGTAAAGGAATCGGGCCCGCTACACGCGCGCCGGTCCGCTTCGCGGTCTCCACAATCTCGGCAGTCGACTGATCGAGTACGCGGTGATCGTAGGCTTTCAATCTGATTCTGATCTTTTCGTTCAGCATTTTGTTTGTCCGACAAACTTCAGTTTGTCGCTCCCAACATCTGGTTCACTCAACGACAAACTAAAGTTTGCCGGACAACTACTATTCAACAATATCCGAAACCGTGCCGGCTCCGACCGTGCGGCCGCCTTCACGAATGGCGAAGCGCAGGCCCTTCTCCATGGCAATCGGCGCGATTAGCTCGATCTCCATCGCCACGTTGTCGCCCGGCATCACCATCTCCACGCCTTCAGGCAAACTCGCCACCCCCGTCACGTCCGTCGTGCGGAAGTAAAACTGCGGCCTATACCCGGTGAAAAACGGCGTGTGTCGTCCGCCTTCTTCTTTCGTCAGGACGTATGCTTCGGCCTTAAACTTTGTGTGCGGCGTAATCGAACCCGGCTTGGCTATTACCTGCCCGCGCTCGATGTCCTTGCGCTCAACTCCGCGCAGCAACAACCCAACGTTGTCTCCCGCCACGCCTTCATCCAGCAGCTTCTTGAACATCTCGACGCCCGTGCACACGGTCGAACGTGTCGGACGAATTCCGATGATCTCCACCGTTTCGTTGACCTTCACCTTGCCGCGTTCCACTCGGCCCGTGGCCACCGTGCCCCGGCCCTGAATCGTGAAGATGTCTTCCACCGGCATCAAAAACGGCTTCTCAATGTCGCGCGCCGGCGTCGGGATATAACTATCAACCGCATCCATCAGCTCTTCGACTGTCTTTTCCCATTCCGGATCGCCTTCCAAAGCCTTCAACGCTGAACCCTTGATCACCGGTATGTCGTCGCCGGGAAACTCATAAGCGCTAAGCAGTTCGCGAACTTCCAACTCCACCAGCTCCAGCAACTCGGCATCGTCCACCGCGTCGGCCTTGTTCATGAACACGACCATCGCCGGCACGCCTACCTGACGGGCCAGCAGAATGTGCTCACGCGTTTGCGGCATCGGACCATCAGTGGCCGCGACTACGAGAATCGCTCCGTCCATCTGCGCCGCGCCCGTGATCATGTTCTTCACATAGTCGGCGTGACCAGGACAGTCCACGTGCGCGTAGTGTCGCGCCTTCGTCTCATACTCCACGTGCGCCGTGGCGATCGTGATCCCTCGTGCTTTTTCCTCAGGCGCCTTGTCAATCTGATCGAAGGCGATAAACTGCACCTTCGGATTGTTCTTCCCCAACACCTTCGTGATCGCCGCCGTCAACGTCGTCTTACCATGATCCACGTGTCCGATCGTCCCGATGTTGACGTGTGGCTTACTACGGTCGAATTTTTCTTTACTCATCTCTGAATTTTCCTCGCCTATTCACTAGACTCGTCCGGTGCCGGTGCCGCCGTTGCCCTGAACCTTCGCGATTACTTCTTCCGCAATGTTCTTGGGTGCCTGCTCGTAACGTTCGAAGTGCATTGTCGAAGTAGCACGTCCCTGCGTCGCCGAACGTAAGTCCGTCGTGTAACCAAACATTTCTGAAAGGGGAACGAATGAAGTAATAACCTGGGCGCCACCAACCCGCGGCTCCATGCTCTCAATCTTGCCTCGGCGTGAACTCAAGTCGCCGTTTACCGGTCCGGTGTAGTCGTTGGGCGTCACAACTTCGATTCGCATGATCGGCTCAAGCAAAACGGGCTTGGCTTTTCTGACTGCGTCCTGGAAAGCCATCGACCCTGCGATGTGGAATGAACGCTCGTCGGAATCAACTTCGTGATACGAACCGAAAACCAAACGCACGCGGATATCCACCAACTCGTAACCAGCGAGGAACCCACGCTCCATCGCGTCTCGAATTCCCTGTTCGACCGGCTTGATGTATTCGCGCGGGATCGCGCCGCCGGAAATCTTGTTTTCGAAAACAAAACCCTCGCCGGGCGCCGGCTCGATCTCGATCTCGACGTGGCCAAACTGTCCGCGACCGCCAGTCTGCTTCTTGAAGATCTCTTTTCCCGGAGCTGCCTGCGTAATCGTCTCGCGATACGCCACCTGCGGCTTGCCGACGTTAGCTTCGACGCCAAATTCGCGCTTCATGCGATCGACAATAATTTCGAGATGAAGCTCGCCCATGCCGGCGATAATCGTCTGCCCGGTTTCCTGGTCGGTTGAAACATTAAACGATGGATCTTCCTGTGCCAGCCGATTCAGCGCGACGCCCAGCTTGTCCTGATCCTGACGCGTCTTCGGCTCAACTGCCACGCGAATAACCGGCGCGGGAAACTCCATCCGTTCGAGAATGATCGGCTTATTTTCATCGCAGACGGTGTCGCCGGTTGTAACCTGCTTCATGCCGCCGATGGCGATGATCTCGCCTGCGCTTGCCTCTTCAATGTCTTCGCGCTTGTTCGCATGCATGCGCATCAGGCGACCGACACGTTCCTTGGTTTCCTTGATCGGATTGTAGGCGTAGGAGCCGGCCTTGATCGTGCCGCTGTAAAGTCGCACGAAAGAAAGCTGACCGAGATGCTTGTCGGCCATGATCTTGAAAACCAGACCGGAAAAAGGTGCGCTGGCTTCGGGAGGACGAGCCTCAGTCTCTCCGGTTTTCGGATTGATGCCTTCAACCGGCGGAATATCGAGCGGCGACGGCAGATAGTCAACAACTGCGTCGAGCAATGTCTGCACGCCTTTGTTTTTGAACGCCGAACCGGTGACGACGGGAACCAGCTTCAATTCGAGCGTTCCCTTTGCGTAGAGCCTTGCGAATCTCAGCCTCGGAAATCTCTTCACCTTCGATGTACTTGTGCATCAAGCCATCGTCGACCGACGATACCGCTTCCACCAGCTTTTCACGCGCGGCGGTCGCTTCGTCCTTCAAATCTTCCGGAATCTCAACAGTCTCGTAGTCTGATCCCTTGCTTTCGTCGTTCCAGATCAATGCCTTCATCGAGATTAGATCGACGACGCCTTTGAGCTGATCTTCAAGTCCGATGGGAATTTGGATGGCGACAGGATTTGCGCCGAGGCGGTCAATAATTGATTGGAAGGAACGGTCAAACGAGGCGCCGGCGCGATCGAGCTTGTTGATAAAGCAAATTCTCGGAACGCCGTATTTGTCGGCCTGGCGCCAAACAGTTTCCGATTGCGGCTCAACGCCGGCGACGCCGTCAAACACTGCAACCGCACCGTCGAGCACGCGGAGCGAACGTTCGACTTCCATCGTGAAATCCACGTGGCCCGGAGTGTCGATAATGTTGATGCGATGATCGACGCTATTGCGCTCCCAGTAACAGGTGGTCGCGGCGCTGGTAATCGTGATACCGCGCTCCTGTTCCTGCTCCATCCAGTCCATCGTCGCGGTTCCCTCGTGCACTTCGCCAATCTTGTGCGTAATGCCGGTGTAATAGAGGACGCGCTCGGTGGTGGTGGTCTTACCGGCATCAATGTGGGCCATGATGCCGATATTCCGCGTTAGATTTAGATCTGCTTGCCTTTCGCCATCTGCTAGCTTCACGAACCATTGCCTTAGAACTTGTAATGCGCAAACGCCTTGTTTGCATCTGCCATGCGATGCGTGTCTTCCTTTTTCTTCACCGAGTTGCCGCGGTTATTGGCCGCATCGAGAATTTCACCGGCCAACCGATCCGTCATGGTCTTTTCGCCACGACCGCGCGCGTAGGAAACAATCCAGCGAATCGCCAGAGCGCCGCGTCGTTCCTGATGAACCTCAATCGGCACCTGATAAGTGGAACCGCCGACGCGACGCGACTTAACTTCGACCGTGGGCTTCACGTTATCGATGGCGCGCTTGAAAACTTTGAGCGGCTCGTCGCTCGTCTTCTCGCCAATCTGCTTCATGGCGCTGTAAAAGATGATTTCCGCCACCGACTTCTTGCCGCCCCACATGACGCCGTTAATAAACTTCGTCACCAGCGGACTGTTGTAAATCGGATCCGGAAGAACTTCGCGTCTTTCTGCAACTCTTCGTCTTGGCATAATTTTTCAGGTCTCGGATTGCGAATTTCGGATTACGGATTAGAAAATCGCTCGTTCTGCATTCGAAATCCCACATTCTATTTTCCTGCGGCCGCCTTCGGTCGCTTGGCGCCATACTTCGAACGTCCCTGCTTACGGTCAGCCACGCCGACCGAGTCCAGGGTGCCGCGAATAACGTGATAACGCACGCCTGGTAAATCCTTAACTCGACCACCGCGGATAAGCACAATCGAGTGCTCCTGAAGGTTGTGTCCCACGCCCGGAATATAGGTTGTTACTTCAATTCCATTTGTCAGGCGCACCCGAGCGACTTTGCGCAAAGCCGAATTCGGCTTCTTGGGGGTTTGCGTGTAAACGCGTGTGCAAACACCGCGCTTTTGCGGCGAACTCTGCAACGCGGGGCTGGCAGTCTTATATTTGACTGCCTGGCGTCCCTTGCGAACTAACTGATTAATCGTCGGCACGTTTTATTTCCTTCGGTTCACCCGGCTCCAACCGCGGTTCTGGCTTTTGTCTGGCGCAAAGCGCAAAAGGCCGTTGCCTGCCTCTTTCCGGAACGGCGGCCACGATGGAATCCGTTTTGTCCGGCAGTCAGCGCAAGCGAGCTGCCCTGTTGAAAATAGTCTGACCTTTAAATTAGGGACGTTCTAATACGCCATCGACGTTCGACGGGGCGGGCGTGGATTTTGGCTTCCCTAAAGCCGACTTTTCTGTGGCGTCGCATTTTAATGGACGAGAAGGCCGATGAATCGGCCTTTCACGCGTGCCTGCGTTGGAACGATCAAGATAACCGTCGATTCGCAGGCAACTTACGCCACAATAATTGTCAAACCGCCTGCCTAATACTGCAGCCGGGCAACGCCTCCACACCGACAGAACCCACCAAGCGTTGCACTGTTGACTTCAGACTGTAGTCCGAAACCGGAAACTATAGTGAACCTGGGTTTGCCTGTCAAGTTGAGTTGGGGCGGTCCTGGTGCATTCTAAAAAATGAGGTTTCCCTCTGCGTGACTTTTGCGTCTTATGCTGGGGCAAACACGATCCGATTATGACTTTAATGAAACATTAATACTGCATCAGCAGAGCAACCGTGCCCGGATTCTTCGCTGATACGACTACAGCCAGAGCTGAAAAAAGTACCAAATGGCGGCAATAATTCCACCCAGGCCAGCCAGCAACAAAACTATTGCCAGGCCAACCACAAACTTGAATTTCGTGTATCTATTCTTGTCCGGCGGCGCCAGCGAACCCTGGGGGAAATATGGCGGCGGCGTGTATGTTGCCATTAGCTCTCCTTAACTACTTAACAAAAACTACTTAACAAAGCGTTTCATCCCGAGTCTACGCCCTCCTTAACGATCGGGCTACTGCCCCGGCGTCCCAGACTTTCGGCTGGGCTTAGGCTTCGGCTTGGAATTCGAATTTGTTCTGGAATTTGCGTTGGACTTAGAAGATTTCGGCGCGGAAGAATTTGTTGCCTCGCCCTCGGCGTTTTCGTTTCCGTCCTCTTTCTTCTGCTTCCTTAAAAGGTCTTCCTGATGCTTCTTGCCGGCCCGAATTCGCTTGGCGCCCTCGCGCGCCTCTTCCAGTGCATCCTCCGCACGATAGTTCTCCGGATCGATTTCGAGCGATTTGGAAAATGCTGACACCGCCTCGTCGTAGTTGGCCAGCTTTGAAAGCGCCACTCCGAGGTCGTAGTAAATATCTGAATCATCAGGCTTCAATCGGTTCGCTTGTCGATATTCCCTGATTGCTTCGCTGTATAACTTTAACCCTGCGTAAGTCTGGCCCAGGTTGTAGTGTGCTTCGCCGTCTTTATCACTATCACTACCACGCGTCTGAAACGCCTTCTTGTATTTCTCAACTGCCTTCTTGTACGACTCTTCAGCTTCCGTTTCTTTTCCCACCGCGTCATACGCCAGTCCCAGCCGGAAGTAGGCCTCGGCTGAATCGGGATCCAAACGAATCGCTTCTGCAAATGCCGCGACGGCTTCCTCATCCTGGTCCGTCCGATATAGCTCCTTGCCACTCTGCACCAGAACATCGGCGCGCGAACGATCACCCTGGCTAGCTGCCGACGTGCCGGTCGTAAGGTTCGGGTCAACGCTATTCGTGGTTTTCTTCCTGAAGCAACCGGCTTGACTAACAAGTGTCGCAGATACGACGATCGCGGCGATTACGTACAGCGGTTTCATTCCGTTTTCCTGGTTTGAAAAAGGGGAGTTTCAGGCGCCCAACCTATCTACTCGAATTTCTGAAGTGAGTCAAACTCGGCATCCTGGCGGTACTGGTGCAGTTAGGTTGATTCTTTGCGGTTCTGGGCGCGAGCTTTTCGGCCTTTGACGTAAACTTAAGTCAGGATTGCAAAGGTCGCAAAGTCTAAGACGCAAAGTTACGCAGAGGAAATCTCATTTTGGTTGATTCTTTGCGGCGCTTGGCAAGACCCTTGCGGCCTTTGCCGTAAAAACTAAGTCAGAACCGTAAAGTTCGCGAACCACAAGACGCAACGTTACGCAGAGGAATCTTATTTTTCAGAATGCACCAGTACCATCCTGGCCCGCTCGCTGCGCCCGGCGCCCAAGAATAAGATGACGATTCGCCGGCTCGGATCATGGCCAAGTTGTGGAAACAACCGGCTATTCCCCTTTTTTCCTATCACGAGCAACTTCTGTGAGAACTCAAGGCCCTTCCGGCCCCGACGATTTCACACAGACTCGAAATAGCGTATCGCCCGCAAAAGGAGTGGAAATGTTGAGAAACGAGCGCCGACTTATTGGGTTGTTCCTGCCAATTGCCCTGGTAGGACTTTTTCTATTCGCCTCCACGGCTTCGGCCCAGAGAGCCAGGCGTGAAGCCGTAAACTTTACGCCGCCTAACTTGAGCCTGGTGGCTGATCAGAAGGTGATCACTGTCTGCGAAGGCTCAGGACCAGCGGTGGTCCAACTCAATGCGCGGGCCACGTCAAACTATCCCATCAGTTATCGCTGGAGCACCAATGCGGGCCGCGTAACTGGCGATGGCGCAAGTGTGACGTGGGATCTCTCAGGCGTTCAGCCTGGCTATTACCGAGCGAATGTGGACATCGATACGGGTAGCGGCGATGAATTGTGCCAGGCGTTTTCTTCAACTACGGTCCTGGTTAAGCATTGCCCCCCGGTCAGACCGGTCTGTCCTAATGTGGTAGTCAACTGCCCCGACAACATCGTTTTGGGTGAGCCGGTAACGTTCACTTCAAACGTTACGGGTGGTTCATCAAACATTACGCCAACGTATAACTGGACCGTTTCGGCCGGAACAATCATTGAAGGCCAGGGCACTCCCACGATTCGCGTAGACACCACCGGACTCGCCGGTCAAACACTGACCGCGTCTCTTTCCATGGACGGATATGGTCTCGACTGCTCGACGTCCTGCCCGGTGCAGTTCCCGGTTCCTGTTGAGTGTAAGCGGTTCGATGAGTTTCCCGACATAGCACGTAACGACGAAAAAGCTCGTCTCGATAACTACGCAAGCGAATTAAGTGATCCAACCTTGCTCGCTTACGTAATCGTTTACCCAGGTCAGCGCGGCCGCCAGGGAGACGTTCAGAGGCACATCACCCGCATCGTTGATTACCTCGTCAATTCACGAGGCGTCAGCAGCCAACGGATCATTACCCTCGTTGGTCCGGCCCGCGCGGAACTGACAGTAGAACTGTGGACTTGCCCGCAGGGTGCAAAGCCTACAATTCCCCGATAACCGCGCACGGAAAAGCGCCAACTGCCAAAAGGCCGGTGAGAGTGGAACGACTCTTGCCGGCCTTTTGCCGTATTCTTGATTACTCAAAGAATCTTAATGCGACTAAGGGAAACGATGCAGAAACCTGACGAACCAGACTTCGACGTCATCATCATCGGCGGTGGTCCAGCCGGTTTAAGTGCTGGCTTAATTCTGGGACGCTGCCGCCGCCGAGTCCTCATCTGCGACGCCGGTCAACCTAGAAATGCGAAGTCGCACGGACTTCATCTTTACCTTACTCGCGATGGCATCGCGCCTTCCGAGTTTCTCAAGATCGCCCGCGAACAACTGGCGCCATACGAAACCGTCGAACTTCGCAGCGGTCAGGTGACCGATGTTCAGCGCGTCAAGAACGGCTTCGAAATTGTTTTCAGTTCCGCCGGCGTCGGTCGCCAACCAGAGCAACGGGTTTCGACCCGCAAACTCCTCTTAGCCACGGGCGTTGTCGATACGCTCCCCGAAATCGAAGGCCTCAAACAATTTTACGGACGAAGCGTCTTTCATTGCCCCTATTGCGATGGATGGGAAATGCGCGATCAACCGCTGGCTGTCTACGGAAAAGGGGAGAATGGCATGGGACTAGCGTTAAAGTTGTCGTTCTGGAGCCGTGATCTCGTGCTTTGCACCAATGGACCATCAGAATTGTCGGCAAACGAACTCGACCAGCTGGCGCGACGAAAAATCAGAGTGCGCGAAGACTTGATCAAGCGCCTCGAAGGACCCGAAGATAGCAAAGATAACGACGGCAAGCTCGAAAGAATAGTATTTGAAACAGGGGACCCGGCGACGGTGCGCGGTATGTTTTTCAGCACCAGTCACCATCAAAGTTCCGACCTGGCGAAGAAGTTGGGTTGCCAGTTTACAGACGACGGATGCGTGGTGACCGGCGAGTATGAGGTAACCAGCGTTCCGGGTGTTTATGCGGCCGGCGACATATCGCGGCTGGCGCAGTTTGTCATCGTTGCCGCGTCTGAGGGAGCGCAGGCAGGTCTGGCAATCAATAAGGAACTAATGAAGGAAGATCTCGCTTGACCTTCCATCAATACCAAACTCCCCAACAACCGAGTCTCCATCCCCAAGTCTGATTTGAATGTCAGGTTGGTCATGCTCTGAGTGTCAGCTTTGATCCGGTTCTTCACGGATAATTTCCTTCGGCCTTTTATCCTGCCGCAGTCCCTGAAAAGACGGATGCCGAATCGAACCGTCCGCGGTCCATTCCGTAAACGCAACTTCCGCGACCAGCTCAGGTTTAGCCCAGTGAGCGTGTCGCAACCCAGGGTCCTTAGGCTTAACGCTGAAGGGCATCGCCGTTTGCGCGATCTGATCCAACCTCTTTTGCAGCTCAAGCCGTTGCTTGATACTGAAACCGGTGCCGACACGCCCCGAATAGATCAAGTTCCCTCTTTCATAAACTCCCAGAATCAGCGAACCGAATCCGGGAAAATCGTTCCTTGAAGGCGTATAGCCGGCAACTACAAACTCCTGCCGCTTGAGGCACTTCGCCTTCAACCAATTTCGATTGCGGGTTGACTGGTAAGGCGAATTGGCGAGCTTGGAGATAATTCCTTCAATCTGGAATGCGCATGCCTGCCGAAAAAATTCTTGCCCGTCTCCCGCAACGTGTTCGCTGTAACGAAGTGGAGTCTTCCCCTTGATGGACGCCAGCAGTCGTTCCAGAAGTGCCTTACGTTGGACCAGGGGCGCAGCGGTAATGTCGTAGCCGTCCAAATAGACCAGGTCAAATACTTGAAAGACAAAGGCCGTGGTCGCGCTCTTGCCCATTGCTTGCTGGAGATTCTGAAAACTGCTGCGGCCGGCTTTGTCTACAATCACCACCTCACCATCGAGGATCGCGCTCTGGGCCGGGAACGCTTTGGCGGACTTAACCAGATTAGGAAATTTCTCGGTCCAGTCTTTTTGATTGCGACTCCAGAATCGCACCTGGCCGCGACTCAAATGACAGAGCATTCGATAGCCGTCAAACTTCAATTCATGTAGCCACTCTTCGCCCTCCGGCGGCTCGGTCACGAGAGTAGCGAGTTGAGGCTCGATGAAATCCGGCATGGCCCGTTTGCGCGCCCCGGTTAGCTCTTTGGCGGCGACTGGCAATTTTTTGTTGATTCGAACCATTCGCGCGCGTCCTCTAAAGTTAAGAAAGTAGTAGAGACTAATTCGGATCTTATTGAGGTACGCCCTAAATAGGTGCTTCGACCGGTCGCTATATTCATCGGCTTGGGGCCGAATAAAGTTTCCGGACTCCCCGGCATCGGGCTTGCAACTCTCCCAACTGAACAACATCTGGTCAGTCCCGATGGTCTGGAAACAGACACTCTACCCCAGCGGCGCGTACCGGAAAACTACATCCGACGGAGGCCGGCTGCCGCAAGCATAGCCGGGGAGGCAAAATATGTTGAAATTAAAATTAACTTTCTTGATCGTAATTTTCGCGGCGCTTTCCGGGATCCTGATGCTTCCGGGAAACGCGCAGGACAAAGACAAACAGAAAAAAGTCTACACCGGCACACCAGTCATGTGGCACGAGCCAACCGATCTTGAATCACGCAATCTTTTGTCGGGAGCCGGCGGAGAAGAGATGAAACCGGATCTCCGCAGCGTGACCTTTATCGAACAGAAGACCGGCGGCTATTCGACGAAGTATCGCGTCCGAGACGCTGCCGGCAAGGAGTGGATTGCCAAGATCGGCAAAGAAGCACAGCCGGATACGGCTGCCAATCGCCTTCTCTGGGCAGTTGGATATGAAACCGAAGTCGCTTACCTGATTCCGACTCTCCAGATCATTGGCAAAGGCAATTTCGAGAATGTGCGACTCGAAGCCCGACCCGCAGACGTAAAGAGAACCGGCGAATGGAGTTGGGCCGATAATCCCTTCCGTGGCAAACCCGAAATGCAGGGTCTCAAAATCATGATGGCCCTGGTGAACAATTGGGACATGAAGGATGCGAACAATGAAATTCTTGCCACCAAAGGGCAAACGACCGGCGGCGAATTGCGCTACATCGTTAGCGACCTGGGCGGCACATTTGGCAAGACTGGTGGATTCATTTCCCGCAGCCGCAATAAGCCTTCCGACTATGTTAAGGCCGAATTTGTGAAAGCCGTGAAAGGCGATTTAATAGATTTTAACTACGGCGGCAAGAACCAGAAGTTGTTCGAGGATCTGACGGTCAACGACGCGCGGTGGATTGCGCGTTGGTTGAGCAGGCTGAGCGACGAACAACTAAAGGATGCATTTCGCGCGGCAAACTACAAACCTGAGGAAGTGGAAACGCTGGCGCGTGCGGTGCGCGAGCGCATCAACGCGCTTACTAATGTCGCTCCTAATCAGACGGCTGAGAAATAGTAAGCTTTAGTCATTAAACGACGACGGCTGGTCGCTATGAAAGCTGATGACGCTTTGAAGAATGCCTTCAAGCTTCATCTTCGGTTGAAAGCCTACGAGTTGGTTGACCTTGGAAATGTCGGGCACACGGCGCGGCATGTCCTCAAAACCTTCTTCGTAGGCTTCGTCGTAAGGCATAAAGACGATTTCCGACTTTGACTCGGTCAACTCCTTGACCTTCTGCGCTAACTGAAAAATTGAAATTTCTTCGTTTGAACCTATGTTAAAAACCTGGCCCACAGAATCAGGGTGGTCCATCAATTTAATCAGCGCCCCAACTACGTCTCCGACGTAGCCAAAACAACGCGTCTGCTTTCCATCTCCATAGACGGTGATCGGCCGGCCGGCCAGCGCCTGGCGTACGAATGTTGGAATCACCATTCCGTAACGTCCAGTTTGTCGCGGACCGACGGTATTGAAGAGCCTGACGATAGTCGTCGGTAGTTTCTTTTCGCGCCAGTAAGCGAGAGCTAGAAACTCATCAATCGCTTTCGAACACGCATAGCTCCAGCGGCCTTTGGTGGTGGCCCCCATCACAAGGTTGCCGTCTTCGCGAAACGGCACGTCCGCGCTGAGACCATAAACTTCCGAGGTTGAGGCAATCAGGACTTTCTTTTTCTTTTTATTGGCAAGGGCCAGGACCACCTCCGTGCCGCGCACATTCGTTTCGATAGTGCGCACCGGACTCTCTACGATTAGTTTCACACCAACTGCGGCAGCCAGATGAACAACCACGTCGCTCTGGTCCACTAGTTCGGCCGTGACGGGCTGGTTATGAACGGAATCGACCGTGTAGCTGAAGCGAGGATTAGCCTTAAGATGCCGGATGTTTTCGATGGTACCGGTTGAAAGATCGTCGATAACCGCAACCTCGTCGCCGCGCTCCAGGTAAGCATCCGCCAGATGTGATCCGATAAAACCCGCGCCGCCTGTTATGAGTACACGCAATATTTGAACTCCTTCTCTTTTCCTTTAGTCACTTTTCTTTAAGCAAATCCGCATAGAGCAGCTTCAAGTCATCAAGCAATCGCTCCCTGGAGTAGTTAGCGGCGACGAATTGTAAACCACGCTCGCCTATTTCGCGACGCAGGGGCGGATTGTTGATCAGGTGGTCCAAGCCGGCCGCAAACGCTTCGGCATCTTCAGATGGAACGCTGAGACCGCGATCATGTAGCGTGAACCCTCTTTCCTTGTTACTTGAAATCTCTTCACCCAGTAGGTCAATCACACCGCCGACCGCCGTGGAAATCACCGGTCGAGCGTTGCCCATCGCTTCAATCAACGTCAGGGGCGTACCTTCGTTACGCGACGTTAGGGCAACTAGATCAAGCGCGGGGTAAACATTCTCAAGGTCGCGACGACTCCCCAAAAAGGACACATCTTGGGTAATGCCCAGGGCGGTTGCCTGATCGCTCAAAACAGTTTTCAACTGACCATCGCCAATCAGCGCAAAGTGAACTCTGGCGCCGGTCAGCTTCTGAGAAAATGCATTCTTCCAGTGCGCTACCGCATTAAGAAACAGCTGGTGATTTTTGACCCCGGCGAGCCGGCCGACGATTCCGACTAAAACATCTTCCTGCTTTAGCCCGAGCAAATCGCGCAGTTCGCGCCCGCGGGTTTCCCAGTCAGCAAAGGATTTGAGGTCGAGTCCTAACCGAACTATGGCGAATTGAGGGGGCCGCCCCACCCCATATTTTTCATGAATCTCACGCTGCTGTTGTCTGCTGATCACCACAATTCGATCGGTTCCGAACCGCGCCAGTGTTTTTTCAATCAGCAGGAAAAGGCGCGTCTTCAGTGGTCCGTAATAACTGTGGAAGATGTGGCCGTGATAGGTGTGGACGAAACGACACTGACGAGGGCGACCCAGTAAGGTGGCTGGAGTAAACCAGCGATAGAGCAACCCGGCGAGTCGCCCAACCGTGCCGGCCTTTGCAGTGTGAGTGTGAACAATGTCGGGACCTTCGCGTCGCAGCAGCTTATAGAGCTTGCAGATGGTGACGACGTCGAGCGGAGAAATCTCGCGGCTCATCTCCGGAACAAAGATGGGAGTGACACCCATCTCGGTTGCGAAATAACCCATGTCGTCCTCTTCCGGAGGAACGGTTCCGGCGACCAGCAGCGACTCATATCCTGGAGCCTGGAGGCCATGAGTAAGCCATACCACATGCTTCGCTGGACCGCCGACGTTGAGCCGGGCGATTACACGGACGATCTTCGTGGGCTTCTTCAACTTTCAATGTCCGGTTGCAAATTGATTCGCTGCACCGCCGCAGCGGTATTCGGCAAATTGAAAATCACCGGCTCGGCTAGGATTTCCCACTCACCTCGGCGGCAATTCCCAACTCCAATTTGTTTGCGCCGGTCTGGGCGACCAGATTTGAAGCGTGAAGCAAACTTTCAAACGTGCCGGCGTCGGTCCACCAGCCGTTCAGCTCCTCCCACGTCATTTCATCTCGATCGATGTACGCATTGTTGACGTCTGTGATCTCCAACTCGCCGCGACCCGAGGGCTTTAAGGTGCGAATGATGTCATAGACGTGCTGGTCGTACATGTAAATGCCGATCACCGCGAATTCAGACTTGGGTGCGCCGGGTTTTTCCTCAATCCGCACCACTCTGGGACCATCAAGCTCGGGGACTCCGAACCGATGAGGATCCGGAACTTTCTTCAGAATAATCTTGGCGCCTCCGCCTTGATGGCGGTAGGCGCGCACTGCGCCGGAAATATTGCCCTCAATGATGTTATCTCCGAGGACTACGCATACAGGTTCGCCGGCCGTGAAATGCTCAACCAGTGAAAGCGCTTCGGCGATGCCGCCTTCGCCCTCCTGATAGGTGTAGTTCAGATGTTTAAGGCCGAATGCCTTTCCGTTTCCCAACAGCTTCAGAAAATCGCCTGCGGAGTTTCCGCCGGTAACGATCATGATGTCGGTGATGCCGGCATTAACCAGCGTCTGAATCGGATAGTAGATCATCGGCCGATCGTAAACCGGTAATAAATGTTTATTTGTAACCGAGGTTAAGGGGCGCAATCGCGAACCCAGTCCTCCTGCTAAAACAACGCCTTTCAATTATTTGACCTCCCCGAAATTGTTTACCTATCCGCCCATATTTTTAGTGAGTCACCCAGCCTGCTAATTCTAAGCAATCCATTCACCGATTTCTTGATCGCATTTCTAGTCGGACTACAGCTCAGCGACTCCGCCAACTTGTAACCTGAATTGACTCGTTCAGTTCCTGCCGAAGTTCCGGACGGCTTCGCGCCATGACGACGAAACTTCTTTACTAGTTCAAAGGGATTCAAACCTTCAGTATTGATCGCCACGCGGCTGAAACCCACCTTCAGCAGCAGGCGTTTCACGCCAGGTCCCGAGAAGAGATGTAAATGCTCCGGCGGACTCAGCACGCTCCATCCCGTACCAAGCCAACGCGATGAAAGCCCGCGGGCGTTCGGCGTGGTGGCCCAAAACAGACCTCCAGGTCGCACGATGCGCGCTACTTCCTGCAGGAGCGACACTGGATCAGCAACATGCTCCATTAGTTCGCTGGCTACCACTACATCAAAGGCGCCATCAGGATACTTCGCTTCCGCCAGCTCTCCACAGAAAACCTTGAAACCATCGGCGCGACTATGTTCGCAGGCTGACTGCGAAACTTCCACACCATCCACCTCCCACTCTGCGCGTTTTGCCGCCTCAAGAAAACTGCCGGCGCCGAATCCTATTTCCAAAAACCTAGTGGTCCTGCGATACCGGTCAAATCCGGCAACAATTTCATCCAACCGCCGATGGGTAAACTCGGGAACAGAAAGGTTGGCCTCACTGTAGTAATCATCATAGTCCTGCGCTTCGGCAACCGCTGGAAACTTCGCAGTGAACAGGCTGCCACACTCAGCGCATTTCAGTATTTCGTAGTCGGACTTTTGCCCACTACGATACGAATTTCTGGATAGACAGGCCGGACATTCGCGCACGATTCACTTACTCCGTTCCACGTCAGGAAAAACTCACTGTCAGGTTTCTAATCAATAAATCGCTGAAACCACAACTCGAGCATCAACAACGTCCAGAGTTGATGGGAATGATCTCGCTCTGAACTCACATGTAATTCCACCAATCGCTTCAGCGAGTCGGGGTCAAAGAGACCACGCTTCAGAGCTTTTTCCGACAGTATTGTTTCGCGCAGGAATGGCTGAAGCTGTCCGCGGAACCAGTGGCCAATCGGAACGCCAAAGCCCATTTTCCGACGATCCAGGTTCTCTTGCGGCAGTAACTTTTGCAACACCTTCTTTAACAGATACTTGGTTGTCAGCCCACGCAACTTGTATTTCTCAGGCAGGCTGGCGGCAAATTCAATCACCTTATGATCCAGAAACGGAGAACGCGCTTCAAGTGAGACGGCCATCGTAGCAATATCCACCTTCACCAGCAGATCGTTTGGCAGATAAGTCATGAGGTCCGTTAACAGCGCGGCGTCAACAATCCCCGACCCGTTCGCGTGCGCGAACCATGGCCCAATGAGGTCCGCAGCTTGCTGGTTTTGAGTCTCCTGCCAAAACTTTTCGGAATATAGATCTCGTTTCGCGTTGTGGTCGAAAACGCTAACCCAGCGCAAATAGCGTTCGACCTTGGGCAAAGATGCTGCTCCGAGAAACCGTTTGACGTCGCGCACGCGACTCCGCGACGTCTCTGAAGACGGAATCAATCCGACCGCCTGACTCACGACCGACTCGCGCAGCATCGCTGGAATGCGATGATATCTTTCGGCCAGGCGCATCGCCGCGTAACGTTCATAGCCGGCAAACGACTCGTCCCCTCCATCTCCATTAAGCGCCACGGTAACGTGCTTGCGCGTTTCCCGCGCTACGTAGTAAGTCGGAATCGCTGATGAATCGGCGAAAGGTTCTCCGTAATGTTCCACCAGGGTGGGTAAAACTTCGAGCGCGTCGGGACGGACGATGAACTCGTGATGGTCAGCACCTACGTGGTCTGCCACTCGTCGAGCATGGTGCAGTTCGCTGAAATCCTGCTCTTCAAAACCGATTGAAAACGTTTTGACTGGTTCCGCTGACACTTCGCTCATCAGTGCCACGACGGCGCTAGAGTCGATGCCCCCCGAAAGAAAAGCGCCCAGCGGAACTTCCGACATCAAACGCACCTGCACGGCGTCGCGAAGAACCTCTATAGCTCGCTCGCCTGCCTCGCGTTCGTCGATCTTTAGCTTGCGGCTGAAATCGGGTTGCCAGTAGCGCTCCGTCGTGATCTCGCCCCTGCGCAAACGCAACCAATGCGCGGGTTCCAACTTCCTGATCGCGCGGTATGCGGTTAGTGGCGCAGGCACGCACATAAACGATAAGTAGTGATGCAATGCTTCCGGATCGACGTCTTTGCTGATGCCCGGATGTTGCAACAGCGCGCTGAATTCGGAGCCAAAAATGAATTGACCGTTTACATTGGCATAGAGGAGAGGTTTCTTACCCACGCGATCCCGAGCGATGAAAAGTTCCTCCGTGCGCTCATCCCAAATCGCGAAAGCAAACATTCCCCGGAGGTGGCTGGGACAATCCGTTCCATATTGGTCCCAGGCGTGAACGATGGCTTCGGTATCGCTACTGGTGTAAAAGGTGTGGCCCAAATCTTCGAGCTTATCGCGCAACTCCCGGTAGTTATAGATCTCGCCATTGAAAACGATCCAGGCGGTGCGATCCTGATTATGAATTGGCTGGTGGCCGCCTTTCACATCGATGATCGAGAGTCGGCGCATGCCGAGGCCGGCTGGACCGTTGAAATAGAAGCCATCATCGTCTGGTCCACGATGGCTGATCGCGTCGCACATGCGGACCACTACAGACTGGTCCACATCTGTCCGGTCACTTTTAACTATTCCAACTATTCCACACATGTTTGATAATCCGTTCCCGCAACTTTGCGGTGACGAGTTTCTAGCGCGACCTGGCGGAACGAGCCGCGGTGGCCACCGCTTGTTGAGCAACCAACGCTTCTTTGCGTTGCCGCTTACGTTCCTCTCGCTTCTCCATAACCAGCACATAACCGACGGCTACGAAGATGAAATAAAAGACCAATAACTGAGCGCGCTGTCGATAGGCGGTGCCCACGTTCCCCTGAAAGACTGAATAAGACAGGGTCAACATAACAGTGAAGACCAGAATGGGAGCGATCATGCGCAACCGATATCTGATCGCAAACCACAATCCCAGGATAAGTAACGGAAACGATGCCCACCAAACAATCATCTCCGGCAAGGTAATACTTTGACGAAGCGAACCGACCTGCCACGGGAATGGCGCAAAAAGCAGGTAGACCATCCCCAGGGGGATAGTGGAAATTGCCCCCGCGGTGGTTGACACGTCTACGTCGCGGCCAAACCCAGAGTCTGCGGATCGGGCCAGATCCAGACGACTACGCTGGACCCGCTCCAGGTTTCCATACTCCTGAAACTGAAGATCAGCGAAGCGCGTGACTCCAAAGTAGGTGAGCGCGAGGCCAACCAAAAGTATCGCCGCCAACTGTCGCGCAAAACTAGTGGCAGTAATCGATTGCATGCCAATCACAAAAGCGCCGGCAATCGCCGCAGCGAGCATATAAAAAACATAGAACCTCAAGCTCAACACCGCCAAGAGGGAAAATACCAGCACGGATGTGTAACGGATGCTAAGTTTTTGACCCAACTTCAGTGTTGCCAGAATTGCCAGGGACAGGCAGATAACGATCGGGCCGTCCTTAAGCCCCTGAGACGACCAAAGGATGAGGGATGGATAAAAGGCTACCGCGATTCCGGCGACCCGCGCTACCCGGGTGTTCCTGAACACCTCGTGCGCGCACCGATAAATCACTACGGCAGTTGTGGCACCCAGAACCGAGTTCACAAGTTGCACCGCCAACATGTTACGGCCCACGATTCCATAGATGACCGCCACCATGTAGACCATGCCCCAACCGGAGCCGGGATTCTGCAGGAAAGCCTGAGCCGCACCGCCGAGATGCCGGTTGCCGGTCCACCCGCCAAGCTGTGCGTAACCCACGAAATCGTAGGTTAGTGCGTCGCCGCCGAAAAACTCCTGCCCCTTGAAAACGAAAATGGCGACGCCGACCAACATTCGCGCCAGCATTCCGGCCACAAATAGTCGGAACAGAAATGGGCCATCAATCTCCGCTTTGTAGGCATAGAATCCGGCCACGCCGGCGATTACGGTAGCCAGCAACACGGCTCGCGAAAGATCGAAAACTGAAGTCGCACCATATTCAGCCGCGTAAGGCGCCACCAACGTGGGCACGAAAACCACGATCCCAACGCACAGGATCAGGTACAGCAAACCAAGTAAAGCATTCATATTTCCACTCGTCGGTCGCCCCTCGCTGCCGACCGTTTCGCGCGAACTCCGCTCAACTCCTGGCCTTCCTCAACGTTACGCTCTGGGACGCCAGTTGCTGGCGCCTAACCAGCTCGAGCCGCTTACGCTCCTCTCGCTTTTCCTTAATCAACACAAAGCCGGCGGCTACAAAAATAAAATAGAACATTAACAATTGCGCACGCTGCCGATAGGCCGTCCCCACATTCCCCTGAAACACCGAATACGAGAGCGTCAACATCACGATATAGATTAATATTGGCGAAATCATGCGCAATCGATACTTCCGGCAAACCTCGTGGCCGAATGCGTTATAGCTTTAGCGCGTCTCCATTAAAAAAATCCTACAGCTAGAAGTCATCCGGCAGATCCGGCCTGGTCTTTTGCTCGATCAGAAACTGGTCTTCTTCGCCAAGGTCCTTGAGTGGCTTGGCGGGCACGCCGGCGATCAATTTCCCTTCCACCGTTAATTCGCTCGTGATTACTGAACCAATGCCCACAATGCAGCGTGAAGGGACCGCGCCGCCCGGCGCAATCCGAATCTCAGATCCAATGTAAGCGCGATCTCCAATTCTAATCTGGCGCGTTCGCTGCCGGTTGTGCGTCCAGAGAGAGGAATTTCGCCCACCTAATATCGACCGGCGGCCAATCGTTACCCGATCGGTAAAATCGATCTTGTGACCGGTCGTGATAATACTTCCCTCGCCCAACGTGAACCTGGGGTCAACCGGATTAACAACTATAGGGTCGAGGATCGAATTGATCTCGTTCAAACGGATGATTTCCGCGTATCGCCCGAGGACTACCTCATCACCTCCGCGGATGATATTCAGGTGACCAATCCGTACGTGATCCCCAACGACTATCTTCTTCACGCTGATAATGGCGTTAAGGTGTCCAATCGAAACGTCATCCTCTATCCGGCATTTTCTGGCGTCGATAAGACTAAAGCCGATGCGGACTCGTTTGCCTATCTGGTAACCAAAAAACAGACGGTAGCACGGCCGCTTGAGAAAGCCTGGGAGTAGGCCAACGCAAGCGAGCATCAACAGCCGAGATTTACTGGTGCCCTGCATTTAATCGGTCTGATTCATCTCCAACAGATCTGTGTCATGCGTGGCGGCGTCACGTAAGGCCTGGGCCAATTTCTCAGCCTGGTCAGTCAGGGAATAGTTCCCGATCGCATGCTGCCGTCCCGCGGCGCCCATTTCTTTCCGCCGCGTTTCGTCTTGAAGTAACACATCTAGCGATGCGTGCCATTCTTCGTCCGAGGACGCATGAAAGTGGGTGATACCCGGCTCGCCGATTTCTTTCATCGCCCCGACTGGCGCCGCCACGAAAGGAATCCCAACCGCCATATACTGAATTGCTTTGAATCCGGATTTACCCGCAGCCCACTTCTCAGCATACAGTGTCGGATCAATTGGATACAGCCCAACATCAAATGATTGAAAATCCGAGACCTCGCGCTCAAGTTTCCATTCCAGGTTCTCAACCACAACTCCCGGAACCGCCACGGTCTCCTTGCCGGAGCCTACGATCTTTAATTTGAACCGATGCGACTGGGCGAGAATCTCTAAGACTGGAAAGATTGCTTCCAGGTATGGAAAAGTGGAATGGGTTCCAATCCAACCCAGCACTATTGGATCGTCTGGCCTTCTGTTTGTCACCGACGAGGGATAAAAGACATCAGTATCCACTACGGTCGGAATGATACGCGTGGTCGCGCCCTTACTTTCCGCATACTCGGCGATCGCCCGATTGCCGCAAGTCACAATGGTTGCCCATCGAATGAGATCGTCAGTCTTGGTAAACCACTTGAGCGTCCGTCCCAATCTTCCGTAAGTAGGGCTAGTATAGGAAACGTAAGTAGCGTCATCCAAATCGAGGACCATGGGGCGCTTTAAAACTCTGACTGCCAACCACTCGATCAGCGCGGGACCGAAAATCATCGCCTCTCGCTGCACCAATACCACATCGGAGCGCTTAATCAACACCAGGTCCTGCAAACGCCGCAGGCCCGAGGTTGCGAGCGTCAGGGCCTTCATCGCCAGGCCGCCGGGACGGTAGAGCATTTTAAACATCCTGGAGTCGAGAAAGGGTCTGATGGTGAGCTTGATGCCGCGATCGGCCAGCGGGCCGGCAAACTGGGCCAGACGATAACGAGTTGCGGCAGCTTCGATTGGGTAGGAGGCCAGTCCCAGGACTCTCATACAGATTTCCGTTGATTATTTTCTACTGGCCGGCTTAACACGCTGTCGTACAAACGAGCGTATCGGTCAGTCCCCACGGTGTGAAGATCAAAAAGCCTGGCCGCGATCCCGCTCAGGCGCCTGCGCGAATCAGGGACGTCAGTGACAATACTTTGGATCTCTGTAACCGCCCTCCTGTACTCCGTCTCGTCAAAACTATGTATCAGCGCGCCCGCCTGTTCGTCCGTAATCAGTTGGTCAGAATCGCCTATGCCGGCATTGATGATGATCGGCAATCCGGAGGCGAGATATTCACTAACCTTCACGGGCGAAGTCGCCACCTTCGATGGCCCGGGCTTATAAAATGCGATTCCAGCGTCCGTGGCTGACAAATAAGAGGGCACGTCGAGGGAAGGAGCGCTATGCACTGTGTACTGTGATTGAGCAATGCCCCGGCCATTCATCACCTCCCGAACGATCGTCGGATCACCCGTGGTCAACCACAAAAAATGCGCATCGGGACGGCTCTTTAGAAGTTCGACAAAAAAGTCGGCCATCTTGTCGCTTAAATACCAGCTCCCAATCGAGCCGCTGTAAACTAAGGTAAAGCGATTCTCCAATCCTAATTCCCGCCGCCGTCGTCCCCGATCTTCCAGCCGAAACCTGAAGCGCTCCAGGTCGGTGCAACAGGGCACAACTTCATGAATTACACTTCGACCGCGCAAGCCATCCCACTCTTTAAGAATGGGCCAGGCGTTCTCGGTCAAGGTGACGATGCCGTCGGCGGCAGCCAATATGCGCCTTTCCATTTTCTTCGTCACTCGGTGAGGAATACTTCCATGACGCCAATGACCGGCGTCAAGATATTCCTCAGCCATGAAGCCTCTAACATCAAAAATGAGTTTCAATCCGAGAGTCTTTTTCAGCGCCAGCCCAATAGCGGCTGCGATGTGGCTTCGCGCATGGACCATCTCGATGCCTTTTTGCCTGACGAGACGCCGACCCAGACGAATACCTGAAAGCACGTCGTAAAAAGTTGCGGGAACCGATGGAGTTTGATGGTAGCGCAGACAATGCCACTCGATATTCTCTGCTGCCAGCTCAACTCTCAGTTTTTCTCGTCTGGCATTCCCTGACTGATCAAACGCCGTTTCGCGTTCAAAACTAAGGAGCGTAAACTCGACGCCTTTCTGTGCGAGCTCGCGCAGGTAAGGAAGCACCTGACTTTGGCCGAGCGGATCCAGCATTCCGTTGTAGGAAATATAGAGAACTCGACGGCCCTTAAGCGACATTGCTGACACCCGATGTTTTCGAGTCAATAGAGGTTCTATCCTTCAGTAGCCAGTTCAATCCACCTACGATCGTAGCCAAATCGATTACCGCCAGCAGGGGCACAAGAATCACAAGTCTCAGCAGATTCCGGCTCAACGACGCCGGGTAATTTTGCTTGTTGCGTGCTATCGACACTACCGCTCTCGCCAACATCATCAGAACATACAAACTCGCCGGCAGCAGCAACCAGGCAAATCCGGCGAATGCACTTCCGATTGCAAGCAGAATTAGGAGGGCATATCGAGAGTAAATTCGCGCTTGCCACGAGCGCCACAATCCCGCTCGAATGTTGTTCCGCGAGTAGGTCACAAAGCGCTTGAACGTTTTCAGAAAACCGGGCTGGATGCTCCAGTGCACTAGTGCTTTTGTCGCATAAACGATACGAAACCCCGCCGCGTCGATCTTGTTCAGGAACAATAAATCTTCCGCCGAGCGCAAATCCTCGGGAAAGCCCTCAACTGCCTCCCATACACTCTTGCGCATCAACGCTGAGACAATTGAACGCGTCCGCATGACCTCGCCATCCACTACCGCCGGCGGCGGCACATAGGCAATTGCAGCGCACTCTTTAAACAGAGTATCCGCCACCGGCTCATAGGTCCCATACACAACGTCTGCGTCAGTTGAAAACGTCAAAGGTTCCGCCAAAAACTCCAGCCAGGTAGATTCGGGGCGTGTTCCAGCGTCGATGAAAGCTATCCATTCATTGGCCGCCGCGGCCGCTGCCAGATTTCGGCCCCGACCCGGCAAGGCGGCGAGTTCACGAATCAATTGAATTTGAGCGCCTCGCTCAAGATAGTCATTCACGATCTCAGCCGTGGCGTCAGTTGAGCCGCCATCGGTGATAACTATTTCAGCCGGCGCAAGCGTTTGGTCGAGGAGACTGTCAAGAAGTGGACCGATAGTTTTTTCCTCATTTCGGACCGGAATGATGACGCTGATGTTCATAGGCTTCCGCGCGCTCAGTCGCTGGAGAGACAGTCAATCCAGTTTGAACTGCGCCTTCCAGTCTCCGTCGTCCGTCGGCGCCGGCTGATCTCTCTTATCGAGTACGCATGTCTCAAGCACCAGAAAATCCATCTCAGTCCGCATGAAACACCGATAACTGTCCTGGGGCGTACAGACGATCGGCTCCCCTCGTACGTTAAAGCTGGTGTTGACGATGATGGGACACCCGGTCTGCTTTTCAAAGGCGGCAATGATGTCCCAGTAGAGTGGGTTTGTCTCGCGACGCACTGTTTGAATTCTGGCTGAGTAATCAACATGGGTAACCGCTGGAATTTCCGAGCGCTTTACCTTCAACTTGTCGATTCCCCAAAGGGTCTCCTCTTCCGAAGTCAGCTGGCGGCGCCGCGGTTCGTTCACATTAGCAACGAGCAACATGTAAGGACTATCTGAATCCAATTCAAACCACTCTGCCACACGCTCGCGGAGAATGCTGGGAGCAAACGGCCGGAAACTCTCTCGATATTTGATCTTCAAGTTCATCGCCGACTGCATTTCGGCCGATCGGGGATCACCAATAATACTGCGCCCACCCAGCGCTCGCGGGCCAAACTCCATTCGTCCCTGATGAAGTCCGATAATCTTTCCCGCTGACAGAAGCTCCGCAACTACGCTGCTGGCAGTTCGTCTCGCGAATATTTCGTATACGGAAGCCTGTTGCGACTTAAGATACGACTCAATCTCTTCCTCCGAGTGCTTTGGACCAAGGTACGACCCTTTCATCCCGTCGGCATAGATGCGGAGGCGGTCGAATCGGCGCTGTTCGAGACCTGTGGTTGACGTCGCTATGGCCTCGCCAGGCGCCTGTCTTTCTCAGCACTCTCACGTGGGTTGCCCAGATAGCGATGCCAGATCGCGAGCGCGATTCCCAATGCACCGCCGGCATCGCCGGCGGCCGGTTGAATCCAGATGTCCTCGAAAGGCACTTCCCTTCAACACCCGTCCATTCGCCACGCAATTCAATGCGACTCCGCCGGCCAGACAAAGCTTCTTCATCCCGGTTTCGGCATGAGCGAACCGCGTCATCTTCAGCATCACTTCTTCAGTGATCACCTGAATGCTGCGGGCGAGATCCATTTCCTTCTGCGTTACTTCCGACTCGGGCTTTCGCGGCGGTGAACCGAAGAGCTTGTCAAAAGCATGGTTAGTCATTCGCAGACCCTGCGAGTAACTGAAGAACTCGTGATTCATTTTCAGACTGCCGTCGTCGCGAATCTCGAGCAGCTTGTCCTTGATCAGGGAAACATATTTCGGTTCGCCGTAAGGAGCGAGTCCCATCACTTTGTACTCACCGCTATTCACCTTGAAACCGGTGTAGTAGGTGAAGGCGCTGTAAAGCAAACCCAGACTGTCGGGGAAGCGAAACTCCTTCAGCAAGGTGATCTCGTTTGATTTGCCGATGCCGATGGAGCTGGTGGCCCATTCGCCGACGCCGTCGATTGTCAGGATGGCGGCTTCGTCAAATGGCGAAGGGATAAAAGGCGCTGGCGGCGTGACTTTCATGATGATCGCCAAACAGCAGTTTCCATTCAAACGTCTTTCCGAGTTTCTTCGCGGCTCGCTCGTCGTCTTCACCGGTGGCCTTCCCCATCTCAGTTCGAATCAGGTCCGGCATCCAGAGCTTCTCTCTCATCCAGAGCGGAAGCGCTTTAAGGAATGAACTGAAACCGGCAGGAGCATAGTCGAGGTAGGTTTCAAGCAGCCGATCGAATTTCAGTAACGGCTTGTCGTAGAAGCCTACGTAGTCGATGTCGGCAGGCGTGAGTTTCGCCTCCTCAAGGCAATATCGCACTGCCTGAAGCGGAAAGTTATAGTCGTGCTTAATCCGAGTGAATCGCTCTTCCTGTGCAGCAGCGATGATTTCGCCATCGACAACCAGGCACGCTGCGGAGTCGTGATAGAACGCGGAAATGCCGAGGACGGATACCAACTAAGCGCCCTCCAGCCTAAAACAATGTGTAGATGAAAGGGGCAATTGCAGATCCCTTGGCAAAGGCAAGCAATGCCCCGACCAACACCAGCGTGATCACAATCGGCGCAAGCCAGTACTTTTTATTGTTGCGCATGAACTCCCAGAGTTCACTGACGACTTGTGCCTTGGACATTCAAACTCCTCAATACATCTTCTCGTAATGTCGTGGATCGCGCTGACGCTCGGAGTATTCCTTCCAATACGATTCGCCGGGCGCCGCGCGCCGGCTGAGCGGGTCCCATCCCATCAGCCGCTTAGTGACCCCGATGGGCGTCACGATCAGAAAGAAAACTATTGCCAGGATGACGCGCGTCATCACAAACGACATCCCTTCGGCGAGCAACATCCAGGCTTTATTCGGATAGACCAGAGCTCCCGGCCAAATCAAAGCGAAGAACAACAGCAGCGAACCGGCCACCGCGAGGACGTACGACGGCGTCACCAACTTCCCCCGATAAATCCACCACGCGCCGAGCAGCAGAAAAATGCCGCCAACGATCAGGCCAAATTCTTTCTCAGCGCGATATCTTCGCTTTATCACATCATTTACCACAAATGAAGATCCCTCACGCGCTGGTTTCGGGTCGAAACTTCGTCAGCGTCGCTACCACATAATGTTGCTGCTCCGCCGTCAACTCCGGATAACACGGCAACGCAAACGTTTCCAGCGCGGCCCGCTCTGTTTCCGGGAAGGCGCCGGATTGATAACCCAAAAACGCGAAGCAGTTTTGCAAATGCAGCGGTACCGGATAATAAACTTTGGACCCGATGCCGTGTTCGGCCAGATGCTTCATCACCGCATCCCGGTGTCCAGAGACCCGCACGACGTATTGGTGAAAAATGTGACGCGACTCTGGCGCAATGACCGGCGCAGTTACATCGAACAAAAGATCCGCTGCGCATAACAATTCCGTGTAGGTAGCCGCTTTTTCCCGACGTGCCTCAGACCATTCATCCACAAAGTTCAGTTTCACTCTCAACACTGCCGCTTGCAACGCATCCAGCCGGCTATTGATTCCCACTTCATCGTGATGATACTCCGTAGCGCCGCCATGTACGCGCAACCGGCGCAGCCGCACAGCTAACGGCTCGTCGTTGGTCACGAGCATCCCGCCGTCTCCGGCGCCGCCCAGGTTCTTGGTGGGATAGAAACTGAAACAACCAACCTGGCCCATCGAACCCGCCCGCCGTCCACGATATTCAGCGCCAATCGCCTGGGCTGCATCTTCCAGAATCGGTAGTCCGCGACGCGCGCCGATCTCGTTAATCGGATCCATGTCCGCACACTGCCCATAAAGATGTACCGGCAAAATCGCGCGCGTCCGGGAAGTAATGGCGGCTTCGATCTGTAATGGGTCAATGTTGTATGTCAGAGGATTGATGTCAACGAAACGCGGTACCCCTCCCAACCGCGTGATCGCGCTGGCGGTCGCGAAGAACGAGAAGGGAGTAGTAACCACCTCGTCACCCGGCTCAAGATCAAGAGCCATGAGCGCGAGCAGCAGCGCATCCGAGCCTGAGGCGCAGCCGATACCAAACCTGGCGTTCGAGTAGTCAGCGATTTCGTGTTCCAGTGCCGCCACTTCCGACCCCAGCACAAATTGCTGTGAATCGATCACGCCTGCTACTGCGGCCAACAGCTCCGAACGCAGCGCCTGGTGCTGCCCTCGCAAATCGAGTAGAGGGACCTTCATACGTATTTAGTGTCGTTTGGAGTTAGGAAAAGAGGCTGACAGATGCTTGATTCGGCTGTGACAGAGGAGACCGCGGCGCCGCCGGCGCTGTGAATGGTCTCCCAATTCTTGCGTAACCTGAACCTGTCCGTGGCAGATCCATCACAATGGTTAGCGTGTCTCAGCTGCTTCGCCCGGCAAACCATCTGACTTTTCGTCACCCTCGGCGTAGTAGCCCGAGTAGTAACCAGAATAGTAGTAGTCCTGGCTTTCAACTTTTACATTGTTCAGGACCACGCCAAAAATGTGCGCGCCAACATCCAGCAGCTGTTGTTTCGCTCGACGTGCAACTGCACGGGATGTCTTACCACCGTGTATCTACCAACACGACCCCATCGACCATGGTCGATAGAATCGATGCATCGGTAAAAGAAATGGCGGGCGGCGAATCGATCACGATGTGCGTAAATCGCTCGCTCAGGGTACTAAGAAGTTTTTTCATCTCGTCTGAACCGAGCAACTCAGCTGGATTTGGTGGCACGGGACCGGACGTTAGAAACTTCAGACTGGGTTGCGTCTCATACGACTGCGTCAGATTATCCAGGTCCGTTTCACCTGAAAGCCAGTTAGTCAGACCCTTGGTATTGGCGACGTTGAAGTGAGCATGTAAACGCGGCCGGCGGAGGTCACAGTCGATAATCAAAACCTCGGCGCCAGTCTGGGCCAACATGAAGGCCGTATTGATCGCCGTCGTGGTTTTTCCCTCTGACGGCTGGCTCGAAGTCACCAGGATAGTTTTCGGCGGCTGTCCGGCCGATGACAGCAAAAGCGAAGTCCGCAAATGCCGATACGACTCGGCGATTGGCGACCGCACATCTGTGATCATCGCGAGCGCAGTGGTATCCGCAGGCGCCGGCGGGCGGAGATCCCGAACCCAGCCCAATTAAACGGCCCCGATCCCGATTCGCCGGAATCATGGCGAGGGCCGGCAGATGGAGATAGCGGTCAACGTCATCCACTGATTTCAAAGTGTCATCGAGGAAGTCGAGGAGGAACGCCAAACCGATCCCCGCCACCAATGAAAGCAGAAACGCAATAAAAATGTTGCGGAAACGTGGTGGGCCAATCGGCGTTTTGGGCAGCCGACTGAAGTTGGCCACGCTGACTTCATTCGAGCGATTGGCACTGCTCACCTGTAATTCACGGTGGCGTTGCAACAGAGTGTTAAGCCGTTGCCGGTTCGTCTCCAGCTCCTGCGTGAGCGCCATCAAATCGATCTGATCGCGGGTCTTTTGGGTAGTAGTCCCCTTCTGCTGTTCATACGACTGGCGCAGCAATCTCTCACGCGCGAGAGCCGCTTCATAACGCCGTTGGATGGAGGTGACGATCTCCGTAGGGGCTTTCTCCAGTTCGGCTTCCAACCCAAGGAGTTGAGCGTCAATCTTTTTAACCGCCGGCCATTCGGCCGTATAGGTTGTCAGCAGGGCGTCTCGGGTTTCTTTAAGCGCTGAAATGCGATCTCGAAGTTTTTCGACCCGGGCTGAAGTGTTTACATCGGGAATTGAAAAGCGATCCTTTTCGTTTCGCGCAGATTCAAGCTGCGATTGAAAATTCTTCCGTTCATTCTCAGCGGCCAAGAGTTGACCGCTCAACGTGCTAAGCCGGACGGCATCGAGGTCGCCTGCGGCCGCGGTCGCCAGTGGCAAGCCCTTCGCCTTGGCGTAATTAAATTGAACTTCCTGATCGTGCTTGATCTTGGTTTGGAGGTTTGCGATTTCTTTCGCCAGCACCACCTCGGCGCTTGTTGATCCTAAGGTCGCGCGTTCGAAGTTATTGTTAACAAAAACTTCGGCAAGAGTGTTCGCTACCTTCTGGGCGATTTCCGGATCGGAGTGAATAAACTTGATATCGACCAGGTTGGTAGTCGGCACTGCCTCGATCACTTCTCCGGCAATGATTGCATCTTCGTAGGGTTCGAGCTTTGTCAGTTCCTCCGGCGTTAGGGCGCCACCGGTGACCTGGCTTTCCCCAACCACAGCAAGTCCGGACGAAACAGCCGGCGAGTCAGCGGTACGTTTCGGCTTGGAAAAAACTCTACGCAACGACGAAAAGACACCGCCCTGCGGCTGTCCACCAAAAAATGCGGGATTGTTTTGCAGGTCAAGCGTCAGTACGACCTGGCGAGCGAGCGCGGGATTTTCGAGGAGTTTTAAGTTGAGTTCCCCAGAAAGTCGGATCACTCGGGGCGTTTATCACGACCTTCTCAGTTTGCAGAACACTCGTTTGCTTTTGTTCGATTCGAATGGTCGTCTTCCCTTCATATATCGAAGGCGCGCGAAACGACTGAATTGTCACCAGTGACGTGATTACCAGCACCAGACTGAGAATCAACCATTTCCGTTTCAGAATGACAAAGAAATAGTCTCGGATGCTGGCGGGCTCGTTTGAAGCGCCGTATGGCTTTGATTGGGCCAGCTCGGATAGTGGGCGATCAATGGCGCGATCCAGCGCGGAAACGGGCAGGAGGCGATTATCTTGCGACATCATTATCTTAACCTTCAATTCCAGACAAAAGATGGGCAATAATAACAGAGTGCGGCGGCAAGGCCAATGCATTGCGAGCTTGGGTACTGGCGTATTTTGAAAAATGAGAATTCCTCTGCGTGACTTGCGTCTTAATTTTCGCGAACTTTGCGATCCTGACTTAGTTTTACCGCCAGGGGCGCCAAGCTCTCGCCAAAAGCCGCAAAGAATTGATTAAACTGCACTAGTAACGGGCTTAACTCATGGCAGCCGGCTCGTTGGACGTGGCCGAGCGCAATCCAGTTGACACAAAATCCGTTAGGGCATCCTTCCAAAAAGGAAGCGGTTCCAGGCCCAGCTCCGGGGACAACAGGCATTTGAGACGCGAGTTTCGAGGCCGCTTGGCCGGTCTCGCCAGAGAATCCGTTTCGATGCCTTCCACGCGCTCGTCTTGAATTCCAGATGCTTCCACGGCGAATTGAGCAAATTCCTGATAGCTCACGCCCTCGCCCTCATTAACTACGTGGAAAATTCCCGCGTGCTTTAGTATCGCTAACTCGCGAAGCCGTTGCGCCAGGTCCAACGCGTAGGTTGGAGTGCCGAAGCTATCGCTAATAGCTCTGAGCTTATCGCCGCGCAGGGCGCGCTCCACCACCGTGCTCAAAAAATTTGTTCCACCGGGACCAAAAATAAATCCGGTGCGAACGATGATGGCGCCATTCGGATGCGCAGCTTGAGCCAGTCGTTCGCCCTGGAGTTTTGAATCTCCGTAGACACTCTCGGGATTCGGGGTATCCTCCTGGGTATAGAAACCCGCCTTCGTCCCATCGAAAACGTAGTCAGTGGAGATTGTCACCAGCGTACTATTAACCGCTGCGCTTGCTTGGGCGAGATTCTCAGGCCCGGAACAGTTTGCCGCGTAGGCCCGCTCGCGATTCAACTCACAACCATCTACGTCAGTCCACGCGGCACAATTAATCACCGCATCTGGTTGCACCTCGGACAGCGTCTGAGCCACCGCTTTTGCGTTGCCGATGTCGAGGCTCTGACGGTCAAATGCAGCCACGACATCGCCAAATTCCTCGCAACGCCGTCGGACTGCCCGTCCAACCATGCCCGCCGCCCCTGTCACCAGGATCTTCAAACGGCGCCCACTTCCGAACCGTATTGCGCGCGATAATAGTCCTGATAGGCGCCGCTTCGAGTGCGCTCAACCCACACAGGATTTTCCTGGTACCAATCAATCGTCTTCGACAGCCCGCTTTCCCAGGTTTCCCGAGGACGCCATCCCAGTTCCTGTTCGATCAGAGTCGGATCGATAGCATAACGTCGGTCATGTCCGAGCCGGTCGCTCACGAAAGTGATCAACGACTCGGGTTTACCCAGCGCGGTCAATACTGACTTTACGACCTCCAGATTCTGGCGTTCATTACGCGCGCCAACGTTATAAACCGCTCCCGGCCTGCCTTTTTTCAGAGCCAACAAAATTGCTCGGCAATGGTCGTCAACATAGATCCAGTCACGCACATTGAGCCCGTCTCCGTAAACAGGAATAGGTCGGTCAGCCATCGCGTTGGAGATTAGAAGGGGCAGCAGTTTTTCGGGAAATTGTCGCGGCCCATAGTTGTTGCCGCAGCGCGTCACTACGGTGTCGAGCCCAAAAGTGTGGTGCGCCGCGCGAACTAAATGTTCGGCTGCAGCTTTCGACGCGGCGTAAGGGCTGTTGGGTTCAAAAGGGGAATTCTCTGTGAAAAAAGCGCCGTCGTCCTCGGGCAAACTACCCATTACTTCATCGGTTGAAATTTGAATGAATCGCTTGACCCCGCGGCTTCGGGCAGCATCCAGCAACACCTGTGTGCCGAGGACGTTGGTACGGACAAACTCGGCCGCTGAGTGAATGCTGCGATCTACATGGGACTCGGCGGCGAAGTTGACGATGTAGTGGGCGCCTTCGGCGAGCGCGGAAAGCACCATCGCGGAGTTGCAGATGTCGCCGCGCACGAAGCGGTGGCGCGCGGTGTCGAGGCCTTCCAGGTTGTCGGGATTGCCGGCGTAAGTGATCGCGTCGAAGTTAGTGACGCGAGCATTGGGTAGCTCCGCCAGGACGAGCCGGACAAAAGCGGAGCCGATGAACCCCGCCCCACCCGTCACGAAGATGTCCTTCACGCCATCCAACGAATGCAACAATCCTCCACCTCAAATATTCGCTCGGTCGATTATAACTGAAGGGAGGATATATGTGGATGGTTCCCCGAATCAAGAGTGCTGTCGGTGCTCGGCGGAAGAACTGAGGGGCGGAGAAACTCTTCCGCCCCTCAGTTAGTTTGGGTGACATTAGCTCAGTTCGGCGGGTGCCGCGGCGTGGGGAAGCCTCTGCTTCGCCACGGACGGCCTCAGCTTACTGGAACTTGAATGTCGCGGTGTGCGTCGTGCCGTCGATGAGCGCGACAGTCAGCAGGCGGCATGTCCCAGCCCACGAACTCTCTGACTTCCAGTTGTAATGATACTGACCACCGGAGTAAGTCAGCGTGCTGCCACCCGGAGTATCCGTTGCCTCGATATCGGAGATGGGCGCGGACGTACTGCAACTGATCTGTTGCGAGTAGGGCGAGCCGGCGGCCATGATGCCCAGCCCCTGGTTGCCGGCGAGACTGAACTTAACCGGGATCGAACGCCCGCCGTTCACCTGGTTAATCGTCGGCTCGTTGTGCACCGGCGAGAAGAAGCCGGTGAAGTTGTAGATTACGTTCACCGTCCGCGTGGCCGTGCCGGTGTTGCCGGATCCGTCCGTCGCCGAGTAAGTGAGCGCGTACGTCCCGATCGCGTTCGTATTGACCGCGCCCGAGACTGTGACTGACAGCGAGCCCGCGCAGCTGTCGCTGGCGGTGGCATTCGGATCAACAAACGCCGAGCCAAGGATGACGATCATGGGGTTTGCTCCGTTGAGCGTGACCACCGGAGCAATCGTGTCTACCACGTTCACTGTGCGCGTGACTTGGGTAGCCGCGTTGCCCGAATCGTCGGAGGCCGTATAGGTCAGCGTGTAGCTGCCGACGACGTTGACGTTGACGGAACCCGAGACGTTGACCGGCACGCTGGTGTCGCACGAGTCGGAAGCGGTAGCACCCGCATCCGTGTAGGACGTGTGGCACTCGACCGTAACAGTGCTCGAGCCATTGAGCGCTATCACCGGCGAGGTCGTGTCCACGACGGTCACAGTGCGCGTAGCCGTCGACGTGTTACCGCCGCCGTCTGTAGCGGACCAGACGACGTGGTAGGTTCCCGGCGCGTTCACATTCACGTCGTTGCTGGTGATTGTGGGCGTCGGAGCCGGCGTGCAGTTGTCGGTAGCGGTCGCGCCCGCATCCGTGTAGGACGTGTGGCACTCAACCGTTTCAGACGACGGGCCTGTCAGCGTGGTGACTGGTGCTTGTGTATCTGTCACTACCACCGTCTGGTTCTGGATGGTGGTGTTACCGGCCGGGTCCGTGAACTGCCAGCGAACGGTATACGTTCCCGGCGTGTTGTAGCTCAGCGGATCGAGCGCCGCGCCGGGCATATCCTGACCACCGCAGTTGTCGTGGGCGGTTGGCGCAGGGCCCGTAATGGCGGCTGAGCACTCATCAGTGACGGTCGGAAGCGACGCCGCGTCGGGCACCGGTGCCGAGTTGTCAGGCAGGATAACAACGGTCTGGTTCTGGGTAGCCGTGTGTCCCGCGCTGTCCGTGTAAGTCCAGACGACGGTATACGTGCCCGGCACATCGTATGTGCGGTCGCTCGTGGTGTCGCCGTTGACGATTCCACCACAGGCGTCGGTGGCCGTCGGATCGTCTGCGGGCAGCAGCGTAGCGGAGCATGAACGCGTGATTGTTGGCAGCGACGCCACGTTAGGCACGGGCTGGGCGGAGTTCGCGTCGAGATCGCAGCCGGTTTGGGTCACCGTCACATTGAAGTTGCATTCGGCGGTGTTGCCCACCTGGTCAGCCGCCGTGCAGCGAACTTGGGTCGTGCCAACCGGGAAGGTTGAGCCGGAGGGTGGGTCACAATCAACGGCGACGGCACCGCTGTCGTCGCTGGCCGTTACCGAATAGCTGACCGTCGCCGAGTTGGCGGCCGAAGAGCTTTCCGGAACGCTGATGTCGGCCGGGCAGGATATCGTCGGGGCCGCTGTATCCTCGGCCGGATTGACGGTCACGAAGAATGAGCAGGTCTGTCCGTCTGAAGTGCTCGACGTGACTGGAGTGGTACCAACGGGGAAAAACGATCCGCTTGAAGGGGTAGAAGTTACCGAACCGCAGGTGCCTCCCAGCTGCGGACCGGCGAAGGTAACATTAGCGCCGTTTTGCCCCTGGGCGGCCGTAACAGTGACGTTTCCCGCGCAGGAGATTGTGCACGCCGGAGGAGCGGGGTTGTCAGAGGTTGCACTGTCGGACGCCCCGTTGTCTTCCGAGCTGGTCTCGGTAGTGTCAGTATCCGCGGACGCAGTGGTAGTCAAGGCCGTAGCGTCGGCGATATTCGCATTCACCTGGTAGGTGACGATAAAGTCAGCCGCCACATCCTTCCCGAGCGAAGCCAGGGTGCAGATCGAAATTCCTGCGTTGGTCGAGCAGGCAAAGGTCGGGCCCCCGGTCTGCTGGATCGACTGGAAGGTTGTGTTAGCGGGAGGCACGTCAGTGAAGCGCACGTTCGCTGCTGCGTCCGGGCCGGCGTTGAATACTCGAACAATCGTCTGGATGTTCGAGCCTGCCGTCGCCAGCGTGCTGCCGGCGAGCAATTTGACCACCTGGAGGTTCGCTACCGGCTGCGCATCATGAACCGTGATTGGCACGGAGTAGAGCGCGCCGGCACTAGGTATGTCGGTTAGCACGATTCGCCATGTGCCGCGATTGTCAAATGTGACGCCGTCCGAACCAGTAGTAGCGCTCGAAGGGAGCGTAAACGTGTGCTCAAACGGGGTGAAAGTGACGTCGACGCGGTCTACTGAATACCCAGCCGGGTTGATCAGTTGGATACGGCTGGGGTTCGTTATCGCGGATACCTTGACGCAGACCGTGGCGCCGAGAGACCAGTCAGCCTGCGCCGTTGTGCAGTCCCCAGCAAAGGTCTGGATGGGTGCGGCCGGACCTTGGAACAAGAAGGGCACGACGAGCGCCGTATTGGTCGCACGCGGGGGTTTCACACTGCGGGCGGATATTGCACCGCGATTGCCGCGTATGACTGATGTTTGAAAGTCTCGCGATGGCGCAGATTTTTTTGCAGGCGCGGCAAGGGAGCCGGTTAGGATGATGGCACCACTCAGGAAAGCGGCTAAGAGTAAGAATACGGGCAGCGCGTAGTGGCGAATGTGCGAGCGGCGCGCGCCCTGCCTTGTTTGCCCTATAGGGGAAGCCTCAATCGCTTGGCGAGGCGAGACCGGGGACAATGGGGATCGCATGGAACTTCTCCTTCATATGTCAGGTGTAAATAGTTTTGGTGTTAGCGGTATCGAGCGGAAGAAAACAATATCAGTGCTTGGGTAAAAGAGTTGCGAACAGAAGTTGCGCGGGCACGCGCGCATGGATTTTTCGAATGATCCTCTGGCGCCAGGGGGCACCTTCTATACCATTCTGAGAAAATAATCAAGACTAAATAAAAAATATTTGCAGCCCAATAAAAAATTGCTTGCAGTCAAAATACCTATTGACAACGAGCCGTATTTAGAATAAATACTTCCCCCGCTTCCCGAGGGCCAGAGCTTGCACCTGGGGCGCGCCGCCTGAAATCTTCGGGCTTAATACAATCGGCACAGGCTTAACACTTCTAGTTCGTCACTTTTCCACGACATTGGTGCAATACTGCCAGCCAGTACTACCCAGTTATCCGGCTAACCCCATTGAAGGAGACTTATACCATGGACAAAATTCGTTTAGCTATGAAAGCGTTCGCGCTCTTCACCTTCCTCCTCGCCTTCTCGACGGCGGCGCAGGCGCAGGCTACCAGGACCTGGGTGTCGGGTGTCGGCGACGATGTTAATCCGTGCAGCCGCACGGCCCCCTGCAAGACGTTCGCAGGCGCCATCTCGAAGACGGCGGCCGGCGGCGAAATCGATGCTCTCGATCCGGGTGGTTTTGGAGCGGTGACCATCACCAAGAGCATTACTATCGATGGCGGCAAGGGCGCAGGCTGGGCCTCGGTCCTTGCTTCCGCCACCAACGGTGTCATTATCAACGACGCGGCTACGGCTACTCCAAACACCATCGTAGTGACTCTGCGTAATCTTTCGATTAACGGTTCGGGGACGACGCTGGGCATTAATGGCGTCAACTTTCTTTCCGGCAAAGCCGTCAACGTAGAGGACTGCCAGATTTTCAACTTCTCGAACGCCGGCATCAACGTGGCGAAGACTACTGGCGTCGGCGCCGAACTCTACGTCACCAACACCAGCATTTTCTCGACCGTATCCGGCATCAAGCTCTCCAGCACGGCCGGCGGTAGCTTCATCTCAGCCAGCGTCCGCAACTGTGACATCAAGCGTCAGACGAACGGAATTCGCCTTGACGCCAACGCCTTCGCTGAGATCACCGGCACCACGATCCAATTCTGCACGGGTGCGGGCATCAGCATGGCGGGCGCGGGCGCGCAGTTCAGTCTCGACACCTCCATGATCGCTCATTGCGGTACCGGTATCGCAGCCGCCGGCGCCGGCAGCATCGGCCGCATGTCCCACTCCTCCGTCCTCCTAAACGGCATCGGCGTCAGCTTTGCTGGCGGCGCTGTCGTTCGCACATTTGGGGATAACAACTTCGACGGGAACCCGACGCCGTTCAGCGGCGGTGCGCTAACAGCGATCGCGCCGGCCAAGCAGTAAGCAGGCAGGGGCGGGCCAGATCCCGTCACTTTCTGTTTTAAATCGAACGCCCAACAATTGAAGGCCGTTCCGGTGTCACAGACATCGGGGCGGCCTTCAGTCGTTGAGGTCGGTTATCCTAGACGCAGCCGGCATCGCCTTTCAGTGGCGGCGGCACGGTTCGCACCCTCGGCGATAACAACTCTGGCGGCAACCCTACGAGGTTCGCGGGCGCAACTTTTTCCGATAACCGCCTGTTTTTTTGCGCGTCGGGTCTATTCCGGGAAAGATGAACCGCGTCCCTGACGGCAGCAACAGCGCAACCTCTTCAGTAAATTTAACTACAGTTGCTCCCTTATCAAGCGAACGCTAGAATCATGCTGACTGTTAAATTGAGTTCAAGCCATTTGCCCTAATAATAATGTCAACTACAGCCCACCCTAACCTGGACGCCCAGATACGCGAAGTCGATCCTGATCTCAGGCGGAGAATTGCCATCACCACCGGCTGTCGCGACGCCGACTCGATTCCGAAGGTGCCACATGCCGGCGAAGTCTTCCGCGAGGGCGACCTGAGTTATCAGTTGATGCACAACGGTGTCCGGATCGTCGAAGACTGTTACTGCGGAAGCTGGATGACGGAAACCATCAAGCTGTTGGATGGTCACCACGAGCCCCAGGAGGAAAAAATCTTCCACGAGATTCTCAAGCGACTGCAACCGGGATCCACGATGGTCGAACTCGGCAGCTATTGGTCTTACTATTCATTGTGGTTTCGCCATTCGATTCCTGAGGCGACTAACTACATGGTCGAACCTGACCCGAACAACCTCGCCGCCGGCAAACGCAATTTTGAAATCAACGGCGCTGAAGGATCCTTCTTCCAATTCAGCGTTGGGCGCACACCCGCGCCTGCCCGGCCTTTCCGCTGTGAAAGCGACGGTCTGGAACACATGGTGGCCGAAACCTCCATCGATGCTTTCGTGGAAAGTGTGGGTCTGAACCGAATCGATCTTCTACTGGCAGACATTCAGGGTGCGGAATTGGACATGCTTGAGGGCGCGTTGAACAGCATCCGAAACGGCAAGATTCGTATCCTGTTTCTATCCACCCATCACCATTCAATTTCAGGTAATGCACTGACGCATCAAAACTGCCTGCAGTTTCTCAAAGACATTGGCGCTCGCATTATCGCCGCTCACAATGTTACTGAGTCGTATAGTGGCGATGGATTGATTGTCGCCTCGTTTGCTGCCGAGGATAAAGACCTTCCGGAAGTGGTGATCAGCAAGAATCACCCAACCAACAGCTTGTTTCGTGAGTTGGAATACGACCTTTACGAAGCCCAACAACTATTGAATACTCCGGTCGCCAGGCGAATTGCGAGAAAAATTCGGAGACTGATTTTACGAAGATAGACGGCGGGGCTGGTGACCCAGCGGGTTTGACCAGGCAGGTTCACGGTCCGATAGCCGACTGGACGGGTGGATCATTTTGAGCTATTAGTATTCCTCGCTGCCAGCTTCAGATGAAAGTTTAGCTAAGGAAAGCCGGAAGCTCGCAGTATTGCTCAATTCAGGGCCACTGAGGCCCTTTTTTTACGAACAGGTGGCGGCACGAGTGTTGGAGAAATCCGAGACAATGCAGGATAGAATTCCGTCTGGCCAGCCTGCCACTCGGCCTGAATCTTTGCAGTCATCTCTCCAGGCGCCAATCGTCATCGAGCCCAGCCACGCATGGAAGCCGATTAGTCTTCGTGACATTTGGATCTATCGCGAGTTGCTCTATTTTCTAATCTGGCGCGACCTTAAGATTCGCTACAAACAAACTGTGCTTGGAGCCGCATGGGTTATCCTCCAGCCCTTGCTGATGACTATCATCTTTACGGTTTTTCTCGGCAAGCTGGCCCGCGTGCCCTCTAAGGAACTTCCATACGCTTTGCTGGTCTATTCCGGGCTTATGCCCTGGACCTACTTTGCTAATGCCTTCACGAATAGCGGTAATAGCCTGGTAGCGAATACCAATCTCGTTACCAAAGTTTATTTTCCGCGGGCGATTATCCCTGCCGCCGCGGTGGGGGCGCGACTGGCAGACTTCGGGGTAGCTTTCATCGTAATGTTAGGATTATTGATCTATTACGGCGTCGCGCCGGGATGGAATCTCCTGCTTTTTCCCTTTTTTGTCCTGCTCATCACTCTGCTTTCGTTGGGGTTCGGCCTTTGGACTTCAGCTCTCAACGTCAGGTACCGCGATGTGGGTATTGTATTGCCGGTCATGCTTCAACTTTGGATGTTTGTTTCGCCGGTCGTATACCCACTTGAGCTAATACCGGAGCGGTGGCTCTGGCTCTATTCACTGAATCCGATGGCAGGGATCATTGAGGGTGTCAGGTCTTCACTGCTGAATCGGCCGTTCAACTGGTTGGCCATTGGCAGCGCAACTTTGATGACAGTGTGTCTGCTCCTCTATTCAATGTTTGCGTTTAAGCGCATGGAGAAGCACTTCGCCGACCTGGTTTGATCCAGCATGAAACCGATTTTAAAAGTTCAGGACGTCAGCAAGAAGTACAAACTCGGCGCTCGCCGAGTTTCCTACGACACCCTGCGCGAAAGAATTGCGCAATCCATCCGCTCTCCGTTCAATAGTGTGTTCCGCGGCAACGGCGATGCGGGCGGCCGTTGGGTGTGGGCCTTGCGCGATGTTGGTTTCGAGGTGGTGCCGGGCGAGGTAATCGGCTTCGTCGGGCGTAACGGCGCCGGTAAATCAACCCTGCTAAAGGTGCTGTCGCGGATTACCGAACCAACCAGCGGGCGAGTCGAACTTCATGGGCGGGTCGGGAGCTTGCTAGAGGTCGGCACGGGCTTTCATCCGGAATTAACTGGCCGGGAAAATGTTTATCTCAACGGCGCCATTCTAGGAATGAGCAGGCGCGAGATCGCGCGGAAATTTGACGAGATAGTATCCTTTGCGGAAATCGAAGCCTTTCTCGACACTGCCGTTAAGCATTATTCGACCGGCATGTATATGCGCCTGGCATTCGCGGTGGCTGCTCACCTCGAACCGGAAATACTGATAGTTGACGAGGTGTTGGCGGTGGGAGATGCCGCCTTCCAGAAGAAGTGTTTGTCGAAAATGAGCGCCGCAGCATTGGAAGGTCGCACAGTCCTATTCGTGAGCCATAACCTGGCAGCCGTGAGGACACTTTGCACTCGAGGCATTCTGATGAATAGCGGCAAGCTCGAGCTCGACGCTAAGGTTGAAGATGTAATAACCAAATACTTATCGGGCCATGACGCTTCCGACCACATTGTGATTTGGGATCTTGCTTCGGCACCGCAAACTGAGGAGATCCGTTTCAAGAAAGCCTATGTGTTAAACGATCGTGGTGAGTTTGCTTCGTTGCTCGATTACCGCAGTGAATTCTCGATTGTGGTGGAATACGAAGTGCTAAAACCAATCAGAAATCTGAGGTTAGGTTTCCTATTACAAACGATTGATGGCACTCCTGTCTGTGGATCAAATGATCCCGAGGCCTGGCCTGAATTGGATCGACATCCGGGCCACTACGTCAGCACATGCCGCTTCCCGCCTTCAATTCTCAACGCGGGCACCTACAATTTGCTGTTCGGTGCGGATAGGCCGCCAATTCCCGAACCGCTGGTGGTGACTCCACCCTGCGTAAACTTTACGATCGAAGTAATGGAAGAACATCGCCCGTTTAATCGTGATCTTCCAGGAGTTATCAGGCCGCAGCTCAAATGGAATGTTGCGAAAGCCACGCCGGCGCAATAGCCTGATAAGGTCAGCACGATGATTCTCAGCAGTATCAAAACCGCGGTTTCGAAATTTAGGAAGCTCCTCCTCGTCTACGACCAGCTGGCGTCGTTGACGGATTGGGTAGTCAAACTGGACAACCGACTGGATCTCGCGCAAGTGGCTCTGGGCAGAATTGAAGGGCGGCAGTTAGCAAACGCTCACGACTCAAATCTGCAAGCGCATGAATACAAAGTTTTCTCCCAGTGGGGCGAAGACGGAATCATTCAATTTCTGATCAATCAGATCGAGATCGAGAATAAATTTTTTGTTGAGTTTGGCGTGGAAGACTATGCAGAGGCAAACACTCGCTTCCTGCTGATCAACAACAACTGGAGCGGGCTGGTAATTGACAGCAGCGCTGCAGGCATCGAACGTTTACAACGCAGCCCGCTGTGCTGGGGTTACGGGCTGAAGGCAGTGCAAAGCCACGTGACCGCGGAAAACATTAACGACACTCTGAAGGCGAACGGAGTAACCGGCGACATCGGATTGCTTTCGGTCGATATTGATGGCAACGACTACTGGGTATGGCGGGCCATTAGCGTTATCAACCCAGTCATTACTGTCGTGGAATACAATTATCGGTTCGGCAGCGACGATGCAGTGACCATTCCCTATCAGGCAGACTTTCAGCGCGGCAAGAGCCACCCATTGATTTATTTCGGGGCCTCATTAGCTGCGCTCTGTGCGCTCGCAAACAGTAAGGGATATGCATTTGTTGGTTGTAACACCAGCGGCGTCAATGCCTTTTTCGTGCGTCGCGACAAACTGCCGGCCGAGATTAGGGAACTGTCGCCGGCTGAAGGATACGTGGCGGGAAAGGTTAACGAAATTCGGGACGAGCAGCGCAGGTTCATACCGATGTCCGCCGAAGAGCAACGCAATTTAGTGATGAGCCACTCTCTGGTCAAAATTGACACCCAAAATTTATGATATCCATCGTCCGAAAGTTAATGCCGGCGAAACTCCGCTCGCTTGTCCGTCGAATTAGGACAGGGGTTCATCATTCTTTCCAAACGCGCCGACTCTTTGGCGCCAGGGCGGGATTCATTCCTCCGTTGGACCTCATGCACGATGGTCCCGTCGGCTATCAGGAGTTCAAAGATAACGGCGAAGAGTTCATGCGGTATTACGTCGAAGTCGGAGGGTTAAAGCCAAACGACAAAGTGCTTGACGTCGCCTCGGGCATAGGCAGGAAAACCCTGCCGCTCGTAACCTACCTGAACTCCGAAGGCAGCTATGACGGCATCGATATTGTTAAGGCCGGCATTGATTGGTGCAATCGGAAGTACAGCTCTCGGTATTCGAATTTCAAGTTCCAACAGATTGACGTTTACAATCAGCATTACAATCCAACCGGTCGGCAAAAAGCTTCGGCGTATAAGTTTCCCTTCCCTGACTGCCATTTCGACTTTGTCGTGCTCAACTCAGTTTTCACGCACATGCTGGCCGACGAGGTGGAGAATTACCTGGCTGAAATTGCCAGAGTACTTAAGCCGGGTGGCCGCTCGCTGATCACATTTTTCCTGTTAAATGCCGAATCGCTGCAGTTGATTGAGTCAGGCCGGAGCACGGTGAACCTGCGGCATGAGTTTGGACCCGCGCTCGCCATTTCCAAAGAGATGCCAGAGTTGGCTCTCGGTTACGATCTGGACTTTGTGACTGCGCTTTACGCCAGAAACAATCTAACAATCAATCAACCGATACGGTTTGGATCGTGGTGCGGCAGGGAACAATATCTGAGCTACCAGGATTTAGTGCTGGCCACGAAGGCAGAGAAATAAAACTCGGGAGTTTACAGTCGGGCTAGTTGAACCCTTGCAAACAACCTCCCAAACATTCCTAAGGCCTATTCGCTGGTTGAGGCTAACAGTTGGCAATCTGATCTTCAGCGTCAGAAAGAAGACTCTGATTTGGCAGCAACGCCGCTTCCCTTCACGCACCGCGGTTCGTTTTGCCCAGACCGCTCATGGCGTCAATCTGGCAGGGTACCTTCGCGCTGAGATGGGTCTGGGAGAAGCAGCGCGCGGAATAGCAGCTTCACTTGAAGCGGCTGGCGTGCCGTTCCGAGCCATCAACTTTGAATACATGAATCCAGGCCGCCATACCGACATGTCGTGGGCCTATAAGGAATCAAATAACACTAACTACGACGTGACAGTGCTGGCAATTAATCCGGATAACCTGGCCAACGCGCGATTGCTGCTACCGAAAGAAATCTTCGCCCCGCGCTACGTGATTGGTTATTGGTTCTGGGAGTTGCCGGAAGTGCCTGACGACTGGGCCGATGCGTTTTCCCTGGTCGACGAAGTGTGGGCCGCATCGCGTTTCATGCAAACTTCTTTCTTAAAACAGTCTCTCGTCCCCGTGATTCATATTCCGGCAGCGGTCGTTCCTCGGCCCACGGCGCGTTTTTCCCGCACACACTTTGGCTTGCCTGGTGAACGCTTCCTATTTCTCACCATTTGCGACGCCAGCAGTTTTCTGGAACGGAAAAATCCGGCCGGCGCGATCAAAGCTTTCAGGCAAGCGTTTGCCGGCGACGATGCGACCGTAGCGCTGGTCTTGAAAATTACTGGACTCGACGATCAGCGACCAGAATTGGACGAAGTCCGCGAGCTGGTTTCGGATTATCAGAATATTTACATCCTGAATAAGATGATGAAGCGTGAGGAAATCGATTCGCTGCTGGCCTGCACTGACTGCTTCGTCTCGCTGCATCGTTCGGAGGGCTTCGGGCTCATCCCGGCCGAGGCGATGCGCATGGGCAAGCCCGCGATCCTCACTAACTGGTCGGGCAATACCGATTACATGACAGCCGGGAATTGTATCGCCATCGATTATGAGCTGGTAAAACTGGAGCAAGACTATGGCCCGTACAAGGCCGGACAATACTGGGCCGATCCTGATCTAGCCCAGGCTGCCGCCGCGATGCAGCGTCTGGCGCATGAACCAGAACTGGCCCGCAGAATTGGACAAGCGGCGCAGGAGACAATTACCAGCAACTTTTCGCCGGCGGCCGTTGGGAAGACAATCGAAAGTCGCCTGCTGGAACTTAGTCAGTCGCACTAGAACTTTTTCGGAAGAGATACACTTGACCATGAAATTTACTGAAACCAAACTTGGCGGCATATTTCTAATTGAGCCGCGGCGCTTCTCTGACGCACGTGGTTTCTTCGCGCCGTCGTTTTCGGCGCGCGACTTTGCCGAGCACGGACTGGCCAGCCAGTTCGTTGAAAACAATATTTCATTCAGCCAACGAAGCGGCACGATCCGGGGTATGCATTACCAGGCCGCACCCTACGGTCAGGACAAGCTGGTTCGTTGCACCAAGGGCGCGATTTTCGACGTCGCTGTCGACCTCCGGCGTGATTCAGCCACGTTCAGGCAGTGGGTTGGCGTTGAATTAACCGCTGAGAATCGTTCCATGTTATACGTTCCCCGCGATTGCGGACACGGGTTTCAAACGCTGGTCGACAACACAGAAGTCTTTTATCAGGTTACCAACGTCTATGCGCCAGAAAGCGGCAAGGGGTTCCGCTGGGACGACCCAGCCTTCGGAATCAAATGGCCGGAAACAAATGAGCGAGTGCTCGTCGAGAGAGATAAAAACTACGCGGATTTCACATTATGACGAAAGCTTTAATCACTGGGATCACAGGGCAGGATGGAAGTTATCTGGCCGAACATCTACTCAAACTTGGTTACGAAGTTCACGGGCTGGTGCGACGCGTGGCGCTTGAAGATCCGACCCGACGGTTCACGCGCCTGGAGCATTTGCTTGATCGGCTGACCCTCCACCCAGCCAGCCTGGAGAGCTACCCATCGATCTTTCAGGTCCTGACCAGGGACAAATTTGACGAGTGCTATCACCTTGCGGCTCAGAGTTTTGTTGCCGAGTCGTTTGCGGATGGGTTCTCGACCATGAACACAAACATCAACGGCACGCATTACATGCTGGCCGCATTGCGTGCGTTGCAACCTGAGTGTCGCTTCTATTTTGCGGGCTCGTCTGAAATGTTTGGCAAGGTGCATGAGACGCCTCAGACTGAAGAAACCCGCTTTCATCCGCGCTCGCCATACGGAATCAGCAAGGTCGCCGGTTTCGACCTCACCCGCAACTACCGCGAAGCGTACGAAATGTTTTGCGCCAGCGGGATTCTTTTCAATCACGAGTCCCCTCGGCGCGGCTATGAATTTGTGACCCGAAAGATTACCTCGACGGCCGCACGGATCAAGCTCGGACTGGCAAATGAACTCCGTCTGGGAAACCTTGAAGCCAAGCGAGACTGGGGCCACGCCGCCGATTATGTGATCGCAATGCACCTGATGCTTCAGCAACCAACCCCGGAGGACTTCGTGGTGGCCACCGGCGAAACCCACACGGTCCGTGAGTTTTGCGAACGTGCGTTCGGTAAGTTAGGGCTGGATTACAAAGAGTTTGTGATCGAGGACGACCAGTTCTATCGCCCGGCGGAAGTCGATCTACTCATGGGAGATTCAGCTAAAGCCAGGCGCGTACTCGGCTGGAAGCAAACCCGCACGTTCGAGGATTTAGTGGACGAGATGGTTGAATCGGACCTGGCAACCATAGGACGTTTCGCCGATCCGCTGCCGTCACGGGCGGATCAGGTGGCTGGCTCTTAAAAGAAAACACGAGCGGAAATCCTCAAACCGACACTGGTTCTGAGAGGCATCGGGCCCGGAAATTGAAATCCAACCTCAGCCGGTACGGGCGCGCGCTTCAGGCTTATGAAAATTTCGGTGGCGATGTGTACGTACAACGGTGCTGCGTACCTCCGCGAACAACTCGAAAGCATAGCTGCGCAAACGCGGCCGCCCGCAGAGATCGTGGTCTGTGACGATCAATCAACCGATCAAACCCTCGAAATCATAAAGGCCTTTGCCCTCTCGGCGTCCTTTCCAGTTCGTTTTTACCTCAACGAACAGAATCTTGGATCAACCAAAAACTTCGAGCGTGCTATCAGGTTCGCTGAAGGCGACATCATTGCGCTTTCGGATCAGGATGATTTTTGGCGCCCGGAAAAGTTACAGCGAATTGAAGAGTGTTTCGAGAGCGAACCTGAATTGGGGCTGGTCTTCTCCGACGCGGAAGTGGTGGACCAACACTTGCAGCCGCTTGGATTTCAGCTCTGGGAAAGTGTCGGGTTTGATCGTAACCAACGCCAGCTGGTACGCGATGGCCGCGAGCTCGATGTGCTGCTGCCCGGATGGACCGTCACCGGCGCCACCATGGCTTTCAGAGCGAAGTTCAAGGATCTCATACTCGATATTCCCACCGACCTGCCCTTGATACACGATGGCTGGATTGCGTTACTGATCGCCTCGGTCGCCCCTGTTTCCTTCATCGAAGAGCCGCTCATCAAATATCGCCAACACCTCAACCAACAGATCGGTGCGGGAGAAAAAAAGACCGTGGTGCAGGAGCCTGTTGGACTTGATGGCGCCAAAGAAGCGCTGCGACGAACCAATACCTATGACGATATGATCCGCATCGGAACCCGCGTGCACGAGCGCTTGAGCGAGCGCCGCGATATTTACGAGAGCGATCATGCCCTGACCCGATTGGCCGGCAGAATAATGCATCTCAACATTAGAGCAAGATTGCCGGAGCACGCGCTGCCGCGCTTCGGTTGCGTGATCCGAGAACTGTTAACAGGGCGTTATCATCGCTACGCTCGCGGTTTTTTTAGTGCAGCCAAGGATCTGATGGGCACTAACGCGTCAACTCCGTCGCCGCCAAATAACTGATCACCTTCTCAAGGGGTCAACATCAATTCGATATTCCGTGTGAGTTCGACGTGGTCTACTTTGAGATTCGCGGTGTGAGGATCTTCCCCAGGATTTTCTGGTTCGCAACGCTGGTAAAAGTAGTCAAGCTGTAGCGCGGACGCGAGGGTGAAATAACAATTATTGATGCTGTCCGTAGCGTGCCGCAGCTCCAGCACTTTAGTTCCCGGACCCATGAAGAGTATGTTCGTTAAACCTGCGCCATGGTTGGAAATTAGGTAGCGCGCGCCGGAAGCAATTCGCACCTGATCTGCGAATGAGTAATCCTCCGATCGGATGGTGCGAAAACCAAACTTCTCAAGCACTGTTTTCAGCTCGTCTTCATTAACAACTCTTCGCTTCGGCGCTCCGGCTCGGCTGATATACACGCGGTCGGAGGGCGTATTCCGAGTCTCGTCCCCATAGTGTCCGGTGATCAATTTTCCCACGTCTCGAATCAGCTCTTCGTTGTAGTGCCCTGAGGGCGCCGTCTGGGTCGGCATTATCAAGTTGCCACAGACTAAAACTTCATCCGGATCGATGTATTCAATCTGGCTGATGCCGAATGGCTTTAATGAGGCTTCCACAAACTCCAATTGTTTATATCTTTGCGGGAGGAGCAACGACACATCATGCAAGCGGTCTTTTATTGTCAATATCCTCGGCAAAACATCTGCAAGCCAATGGAAATAGCCATAGCTCCAATCATCGATCACTAAAGCGCTTTCGCGTTCGAGGTGTCTGCGCCGTCTCACGAGGTAATTGCGGGCCAGAAATTTCAAAACACTTCGGCGCTTCCAACTTGCACGATTAGCCGGCCAGGCAAAAGACTCGGGCAGCGTCCTGCCTTTCTGTAAAAGGATTCCCTCGGCGCTAACTCTCACGTTGCGGTGCTTTAGCAACCTGGTTTGCGGAATTAACCGTTCCAGCTCATAACTGAATAAGCTCAAATCTTCCTGTTTGAAATTAACGGGCAGCTTTCGGATCGCAAGCTGTTCAGGCCGAAGAACTGTTTCATCCCGGGATGGCAATATAGGAGTCATGGCCTGCACTAAGCAGTGATGTCGAGCCCCGCTTTTTGAAGGCTGGGTAATTACACAACAATCTCGCGAATACATGCGACATTCTAGGTAATTTCATTGGTTCATAACAAACCGCGAAAATTCAGCGCCAACGCACCTGAAGCGGAATTGCGGGTACTGGTGCATTTCAAAAATGATAATTTCTCTGCTTAACTTTGCGTAACTTTGCGTCTTATGCTTCGCGAACTTTGCGGTCCTGACCTGGTTTTATCGCTAAGGCCGCAAAGATCTCGCCCAAAATTGCAAAGAATCAACCGAACTGCGCGTCGGTTTTACTTCAATCGTTTGTTTCTGCAACAATGCTTCACCATCCACTCCTGATCTCCTGAGGCTTGCGCAATCCCAGGTAACGGCGCTCAAGTTGCGAATGTGATGGATCGATTCAATTAGAGGGACCGTCCGGTGCAACCTGAGTTATCGATTCTCATAGTCAATTGGAACGGCGGGAAATTGCTACGAAACTGCCTCAGCAGCATCGCCAAGGCCCCGCCCTCAGTGTCTTTTGACATTATTGTCGTGGATAACGCTTCCTCCGATGACAGTGTCGCCTGGCTCCGCTCGGCCGAAGCGGCCTCCCTGCTCCCGGACATTAAGGTCCACGTCATCGAAAATGCCGAAAACGCAGGCTTCAGCAAAGCAAACAACCAGGCCATCGCCCATAGTGGCGCTTCGATGTTGTTGCTGCTTAACCCAGATACGGAAGTTACCAGCGGTGCGATTGATACGATGGTCGCCTGTCTGCATTCCGATGAACGCATCGGCGCCTGTGGCCCGCGACTGCTCAATACCGATGGTTCCGTGCAACCCAGTGTGTGGCGCAACCCACCGACAGCATGGGAAATTATCGTTTCCGGCCTGGGCGTGTGGCGGCTAATTCCGCATCGTCTGCGGGCTAACCTGTTGCTGGGCGGACACTGGGATCACGCTACCCGACGGGATGTGCCCATGCTTGGCGGAGCCGCCATCCTGGCTAGAAGAAAGATGGTCGATGAAGTTGGCGGACTCGACGAGCGCTTTCACATGTACGGCGAAGACAATGAATGGTGCTTAAGAATTTCGCGCGCCGGCTGGCAGTTGATTTTCGATCCTGCCGCATCGGTCATGCATCATGGCGGGCAGTTCTCCTTGCAGCGATGGAATAGCCTGGACAAACTACAAGTCCAAATTAACTCAGGCCTTCAATATAACCGCTATTCCCTTTCACGGAGCCACAGCATCGCCAATCTGCTGGCCCACTGCTTCGTCTCGTTTTGTCAAAAAAGCTGGTACCGGCTTCGGGGGCGTCCGGCCGAAGCAGCGCAAATCATTTTTGATTCACATCTGGCCGATTTAAAACGCATTCTTAGTGAACGCTAACCGGCGCCCCGATGGAAGTTCAGAACCGCCGGCATCGCATCGAGGGGCCTGACCCCTGGTTAGCGCTCAATTCATTGTGACTCGACTTGATTGACTATTTGCGAGGGTGATTTGGGGTGCAAGTCTGGAACTTGTCGGAAGGAAGAGCGAAGACTGCGAAAAATATTGAACCGGACCACAAACCAGAAAGCTTCCAGCCCGTCTCTCGACCTGATCTTTTTTCCCTCCTCATAAGTCCGGCCGTAATAGCTAATTGGAACTTCGTACACGGCACATCCGAGTTTAGCGATTTTCGCCGTGACCTCGATCTCGAAACCGAAGCCGCGTGATTCAATCACCATGTTGCGAATGATGTCGCCTTTGAACGCCTTGTAACACGTCTCAACGTCAGTCATGTTGAGGTTTGTCAGAACATTCGAGCAGAAGGTTAAGAATTTATTAGCAAGGTAATGGTAGAAATAAAGGACGCGCGTGGCTCGGCGAACCAGAAAGCGGGAGCCGTAGACCACATCAGCATGGCCGTCAAGAATCGGTTTGATCACTCCCGCTATTTCGGAAGGATCATATTCAAGATCGGCATCCTGAATGATCACTACCGCGCCACTGGTATGAGAGAAACCTGTTTTCAGGGCTTCAGTCTTTCCCGAGTTCCTGGGTTGACTCACCAGCCGCACAACTTCATGTTCGGCGGCCAGCCTTTGGGCTATCTGCCCGGTGTCGTCCGTTGAGCAATCGTCGACAATAATGATCTCGAGCAGGTGCGGGATAGCCAGCACCTTCTCCACAATCGCCTCGAGAGTCTTTGCCTCATTATAAGCGGGAATGACGACTGAGAGGCATGGTCCATCAATCCTGTCTTTGAGGTCACGCATAAGGGTCGAGTTAGCCTCTCCTTTGCTGGAATAGTCCGAGACTCCGCTTAGAAGATCATTTCTTTACCGCCAGGTAATTTGTCGTCAGAAAAATTTCCAGCTGTTCGCCATAATAGCCGACCGGGTGAATGCCTGCGGGAACTAGCCGGAAAATGTCGTAGGCGTCGGACAGCAGTGACCAGAAATCGAAAAAGTAGGTACGTGAATAAATATTTGCCGGGCCAAACTCAAACTGGATCATGGAAATTGCGCCCTTCGTGAGCATCCCCTGTGCGCCGCGTAAGACCGAAAGCTCGTGTCCTTCAACGTCCAACTTTAGAAAATCAATCCGATCTATTTGCTCCCTTGCGCAGAAACCATCGAGCGTCCTAACCGTAATCGTCTCGCTCTTCCTCGTCTCAACTGCTACTACCTGCGTCGGCCGGCGCTGGTCAATAGAAGCTAACAGTGAAGCTTCCTGACCCTCAATGGCGTAAGAAAACAACTCAAGGGTCTTTTCGGAATCCGAAAAACCTATGTTGCAAAGCTTTACATCATTGCCGCCGCTGTCACCAAGATTTGCTACGAGCTGATCATACGTGGCCTTGGCAGGCTCAAACGCATAAACCCGCGCCGAGGGCATGCATCGTTTGACCAACAGCGAATAGTCTCCAACGTTTGCGCCCACATCAAACACTACCGGAGAGGGAATGTCCTGGCAGGCTTTGCTCACCACATTTGATAAGAGCCAGACCTCGCCGCTGTTTTCGATTAGCCCTCCACCCCCGTAGTTCATCGCGAAAACGGCTACAGTATGCAGCCGGCCCCACAGCCGCTGCAGCCTCGGATGCTTGATGATCGGCCTGAAAAGAAACTGTTTGAGGCCGGTTGCGAATGCGGATTGCTCTGGTTGCATTTAGAATTTAGGCCGTCGGAACTTCGATCTGTTTATTCTTAAAGGGATGAATCGCGACGAAGCGAAAGCACTTGTGTTAACTTGCTGACTTCCGACTTTTCACGCTGAAGATCCTGAAACTTGTTCCTCGTTGTTTAGAATAATACGCTGATCGGCGATGAGCGACAAAAACGGTTTTAGCAACCGGCGAATTTCAAGCATGCGCAATTTCATCAACTGATACAATTGCGCTTGCGTATCATTGACTTCAATCTTTATTTAGAATGACAAAAGCGCTAATCACCGGAATCACAGGTCAGGACGGTTCCTACCTGGCCGAGTTTCTTCTCGAAAAAGGCTATGAGGTCCACGGAATCATCCGCAGGGCCTCCTCATTTAATACCGCGCGGATCGATCACCTCTACCGAGACCCGCACCTCAACGGCGTGCGGCTCTTTCTCCATTACGGCGACATTTCCGATTCGACCAATCTGATCAAGTTGCTTTATCGAATTCAGCCTGACGAGGTCTACCACCTGGCGGCCCAATCGCACGTGCGCGTGAGTTTCGACATTCCTGAGTACACCGCCGATGTCACCGGGCTAAGTACAATTCGCATTCTCGAAGCGATTCGAGAGACCGGGCTCAAATCCAGGTTTTACCAGGCAAGCAGTTCGGAGATGTTTGGCAAGGTAATCGAAACGCCGCAGCGTGAGAGTACCCCTTTTCATCCACGCAGCCCCTACGGAGTAGCCAAGGTTTTTGCTCATTGGGCCACGGTCAACTATCGCGAGTCGTATGACATGTTTGCCTGTTCGGGAATTCTTTTCAACCACGAAAGCCCTCGGCGCGGCGAGACTTTCGTGACACGAAAAATTACCCGCGCGGTGGCGCACATCAAAGCCGGACTTCAGGAGAAACTTTACCTGGGCAACCTGAGCGCAAAACGCGACTGGGGTTATGCGAAGGAATACGTGGAAGCAATGTGGCTGATGCTACAACAGGATAAGCCAGATGATTATGTAATCGCGACCGGGGAAACGCATTCGGTCGAAGACTTCCTCACTGAGGCATTTACTCATGTGGGTCTTGATTGGCACGATTACGTCAAGCTCGATCGCAAATACCTGCGTCCTTCCGAGGTGGATCTATTGGTCGGCGACGCATCGAAGGCGAAACGCGAACTTAATTGGGAACCGAAGACGGCGTTCCAGGAACTAGTGCGATTAATGGTTGACGCAGATTCTTCCATGGTTAATCAGCAGAGTTACGAAACGTTCGGCGACACCATGCCAGCAATTCCCCGGAGCGGCTGACATTGCGAGGGCACGAATTGAACGAAAGTTTCCCTTACCAACGAGTGCTGGTTACCGGAGGCGCAGGCTTTCTCGGGCGCTTTGTAGTTGCGCGCCTTCATGAATATCAGAACGTTGAGATCGTGATCCCGCGTAGTGCGGATTACGATCTGATCAAAGCCGATGACATAGAACGACTCTACGCTGAAACGCGTCCGGATTTGGTGATTCACCTTGCTGCTGTCATTGGCGGGATCGGCGCTAACCAGAAACTTCCCGGCAAATTTTTCTACGAAAACCTGATGATGGGCGTGCAGCTGATCGAACAAGCGCGGCTGCACCGGGTGAGAAAGTTTGTCGCGCTGGGAACCGTTTGCGCGTATCCAAAATTTACGCCCACGCCCTTTCGTGAAGAGGACCTGTGGAACGGTTATCCGGAGGAGACCAACGCGCCCTACGGCTTAGCGAAGAAGATGATGCTGGTGCAAGCTCAGAGCTATCGCCAGCAATACGGCTTCAACACCGTCTTTCTCCTGCCTGCCAATCTTTATGGCCCGGGTGACAACTTTGATCCTGAAAGTTCCCATGTCGTGCCGGCGCTAATTCGGAAGTGCATTGAAGCGCGCGAAAAGGGCGCGCCTTTTGTCGAGGCCTGGGGTACCGGACGCGCTTCGCGGGAGTTTCTTTACGTAGCTGACTGTGCCGACGGCGTGGTGCGCGCTGCCGCAAATTATGACGATGCGGAACCGGTAAATCTCGGCACCGGCAACGAAATCACGATCGCCGATTTATTGGCAGCGATTGCGCGGCTAACTAACTTCAAAGGTGAAATCCGTTGGCTGAGTGACAAGCCTGACGGCCAACCGAAGCGACGGCTGGACGTTTCGCGCGCACAGGAGAAGTTTGGCTTCCGCGCTCAGATGACATTCGAAGAAGGTTTGCGACGGACTGTTGAGTGGTATGAGGCCAATCGCACTACGAGCGATCCGGAAAACCAGGACGTAATGAATAGCGCCAGCCTCCAGGCTAACTAAGCCCACACCTCCTTAATATCACTATGCACTATCACCTGATCGGGATTTGCGGAACCGCCATGGCGGCGTTGGCGGGAATGCTCCAGGCTCGCGGACATCGCGTTACCGGCTCCGATAAGAATGTTTACCCGCCTATGTCCACGATGCTCGCCTCGCTGGGGATACCCGTTTACCAGGGCTATGGCGCGGAACATCTCGAAATAGCACCAGACTGCGTGATTGTCGGCAACGCGATTCCGCGCGGCAACCCGGAACTTGAAGCCGCGCTGAATTTGAAGTTGCGGTATCGCTCCCAGGCGGAGGTCGTGAAAGAGGAATTCATTCGCGGTCGCCGCTCGCTGGTGGTCGCCGGCACTCATGGCAAGACCACTACCACCAGCATTGCGTCATGGGTCATGGACCAGGGCGGACTCAACCCGTCATTTTTGATCGGCGGAGTGGCCCAAAACTTTGGCGTCAGCTTTCGGGTGACTGATAGCAATTACTTCATCATCGAGGGCGATGAATACGACACTGCATACTTCGATAAAGGTCCGAAGTTTATGCACTACCTCCCCGAGATAGCGATCGTAAATAACATCGAATTTGACCATGCCGATATTTACAACGATCTGGCCGCAGTCAAACTAGCTTTTCGCCGGTTGATGAATCTGGTTCCGGCAAATGGCCGATTGATCGTGGGCTGGGACAGCCCGAATGTCCGCGAAGTGGTGGCCTCAATGGGCCAAAAACTGTTTACCCAGGTCGAGACCTTCGGCGCCAGCGCCGGCGCAAAGTGGCGAATTACCGAAACTGATTTTTCCGGCGAGCTGAGCGCCTTCACTGTTACTCGCGAGGGTCAGGAATGGGGACGGTTTCATACGCCGCTCATCGGTGACTTTAATCTGCTCAATTGTCTCGCGGTGATCATTGCCGCGGATGTTTGGGGAATTACGCGCGAGCAGGTTGGTGAGTCGTTGCGCAGCTTCAAGAATGTGCGGCGGCGAGCCGAGATTCGCGGCGAGGAACATGGAGTCACTGTCATTGACGACTTTGCCCACCATCCCACCGCTGTGCGCGAGACTCTGCGCGGGTTGCGCAACCGTTATCAAGGTCGACGATTGGTCGCTGTCTTTGAGCCACGCTCGTGGTCGTCCCGCCTGGCAGTTTTCCAGGATGAGTATGCCGACGCCTTCGCATCCGCACACTACGTTGTGATTGCGAGCGTTTTCGACAGTCAGAAAGTCTCCGAGAAGGGCAGCTCCCTAAACACTAATCAGCTCATCGACGCGATAGCCGCGCAGGATAAACCTGCCATCGCGCTGCCCGGCGCTGATGAGATCATCGAACACCTGATACCGCAGCTTAGGGATGGAGATGTGGTGGCGATAATGTCCAACGGTGGTTTTGGCGCGATACACGACAAATTGCTGAAACGCTTGAAGAGAAAATAATGGCGGGCCGAAACGGCCAGGCAAAAGGCGCGAGCTGTTCCAGTAGGAGGCTCGGGCCTTCGGCTTTTTGTATTAGTGTTGGGGCCCATCGCTCACCGCTTCCGGTTCAGCTCGGGCAACCAGAAGTGGTTTCGGGATACTCTTCAGGTCTTCGAGCTTTCCTGGCGCAACTTCAAGTCTTGACGTCAGCACGCGCCGAATTCGCTGCGGGAGAAATTTTGCGGCGACCAGGGCAGCGGCGCCAACGAGTTCAACCACATCTCCGCCCCCTTCCCAGTGTTCTCGCACAATTTTCGGATCCGTGCGTTCCATGAGCCGCAGCAACGTGAGGGCCACCAGATACACATCGTCGATCTGACCCACGAAAGGAAGCATGTCCGGAATAAGGTCGAAAGGAACAATAGCGTAGACGATAGCTCCCGCCACCATCGCTCTCTCGGCCGTCGGCACCCGCGAGTCGGTCAGCAAGCGAGCGCAAAGCAGTAACAGGTTGGGAATAATGAGCAGTAAGTTCTTTACCCGGCTTCTCATTTGAAGAGCAGACATCACAGTCTCCTGAAACTCGACCGAAACTAGTATTTGAAGGCGACTTAAATTACCACGACTTCACCCGTCGCAGTAGCTTTAGTCAATCGAGGCACATGATCTCAGGGATTAGTTGGCCTCCTGCTGCCTTCCGCTTGTTCTCTATTGCCGACTTCGCTAGACTCCCCTCTCGTATAAACCGAACCACCCTGAAACCTATGGACATTCTCGAACGCATTCGCCAGCGTGCCGCTGCCAGGCTTCAACACATTGTCCTGCCCGAGGGAAACGATCCACGCACCGTCGTAGCGGCTGGAATATGCGCCACTAATCGACTGGCCCGAATCACCCTCTTGGGTGATGAAGCGACGATTCGTCAAACGGCGCAACAGGAACGAGTTGATCTTGGCGGCGTCGAAGTGATCGATCACCGGCAGGCCCCTGACTTCGACAAGATGGTGACGATCTTTCACGAGCAGCGACGGGCCAAAGGCTTGATGCAGGACGAGGCCCGCAACCTGATGTCTGATCCGCTCTACTACGGAAATCTCATGGTCAAGTTAGGCCGGGCAGACGGATCGGTCGCCGGCGCTACCAACACAACTTCCCACACAGTTCGCGCTGCCCTTCATTGCATCGGCGTACGCGCCGGCTTCAAACTGGTTTCAAGCTTTTTTCTGATGGCTTTGAAAGATGCAAGTTTCGGCCATAATGGCGCGCTAATCTATGCTGATTGTGGTGTGGTTATCGAACCTACCGCCGCCGAACTTGCCGAGATAGCCATCGCCTCAGCCGAGTCTTGCCGGACGCTTCTGGGCGGAGAACCCCGCGTCGCCATGCTTTCTTTTTCAACCAAAGGAAGCGCAAAACATCGACTGGTGGATAAAATGGTCGAGGCGACACGCACAGCAAAAGCCCGTGCGCCGCAACTCGAAATTGACGGCGAGCTTCAGGCGGATGCCGCATTGCTGGCGGGCGTCGCGCAAGCCAAAGCCCCGGGTTCAACTGTCGCCGGCCAGGCAAACGTGCTGATTTTCCCCGACCTCCAGTCAGGAAATATTGCTTACAAACTTACCGAGCGATTGGCCGGAGCGACCGCCATCGGTCCCATACTTCAGGGACTCGACAAGCCCGCCAACGATCTTTCTCGTGGCTGCAAAGCCGAGGATATCGTTGACGCGGTTGCTATAACCGCGGTCCAGGCACAAGCCCGCCAGGCAGCCGGATAAGACCGGTCCAAAATCCAAATGGCCTTGCCGACCCCCGCCGCCAGCGTTGTCGCCCATCCCGGGCACGAGGTGCGGATTCATGGTTGGCTTGAACGCGAAAGCCCACACGTTTTCATCCTGACGGATGGTCCTGAACTCGATGGTTTCATGGCTCAGACGCGGGCAACTCTCCGCTTCACCACGTACTCAAATCCCCCAAACCCGGTCACGAAGAGGCAATCGATCTTGTTCCAACCATTCTACAGGGCTGCAATTCTCATTTTTCTTTTGGCCGCCACAACTACGGCGCAATCGACCGGTCAAACCCCGGCGCCAACTCCCGGTCCGACACCTTCGTCACTGCCTGAAGATTCCGTCAAAGTTTTTACTGAAGAGGTTCGTCTTCAAGTGATCGCTAAAGATCAGTTTGGACACTACGATCCAACCGTCGTCGCGGAAGATATTCTGGTTCTTGAAGACGGCGTGGCCCAGCAAATCAGAAGCCTGCGGCACATTCCCGCGAATGTACTTCTAGTGCTTGATACCGGCGGCGAGTTGAGCGGGCTCGGCGGGCTTTCGAAGAGAATCGATCTAACCAGGGAAGTGGCAATGGCGCTGCTTCGTCACTTGAATGAAAGCCCATCCGTGGCCGTGATGCAGTTTAGTAGTTCTCCTGAGTTGCTCCAGTCATGGACGACCGACCGCAAGATGATCACGAGGGTATTGGAAACAAAACTTTCTGCTGGAAAACGGGCGAGGTTTTCTGACGCAGTCGCAGCTGCGGCGAAGCTATTGCGGGACCGTCCGGAAGGAAGCCGTCACGTTATTTTTGTAACTGATGGCGTGGATACGCCGGGTGGAAAAATTGGACGGGCCCAGGCAATCAGTCAACTCGCAGCCGCAAGGGCCACGGTTCATATCATTAGCTACACGGAATTCGTCAGGCAGCCGCGCAGCAAGAATACGAAGGGCCCCGTCACGGCAGGTCAACTTCCGAACTTGTCCGATCCCATCAGGATGACAGATCCAACCCAGCCACCTGGGCAAAATAGAAGTCCGGCGTTTGGCGTCAGCGTCAGGTTTGATCCGGCCATGAGACGACAACGCAAGGCGTATGAAGCTGAAGTTAAGAAGAGCCAACAACTGCTGAGCGAGATGGCTGAAGAAACGGGTGGGCAAATACTTTTGCCAAAAACGAGTTATGAGATGGTTACGCAGGCGAAGGAAGCGGCGCGAGACGTGGGCGCCGAGTATGTAGTCACCTACCGGCCGAAGCGGCCTTTGGCATCCGCCCCGCAGGGAGAATACCGGAACGTAAAAGTGGCATCGCGGCGAGTCGGACTGACTTTGCGGTCAAGACGCGGGTATGTAGTGCCGTCGCGTCCTTGAACCAGAAACCCGACCACCGCTGAGCGCATTGTTTAGTCAATGAGGCCTCGCCGATGGTCGGGCTGCGCTTGCGATTTTAGAATCGATCTCAACTGATGCCGACGGATTGGAGTTGTGACTCCAGCATGCGTACCACGCGGTTTACTTCAGATTCCTCAGTTGTCTTCACCAGCGACTGCGCATGTAGTTTCGCCCAGTCTTCCTTGGGCACGCGATGAAATGCCTGGACGACCGCGGGGTCAAATTGCTTTCCGGACCAATCGTCGAGTTCCCTGGCGGCAGCCTCGTAAGGCTTCCCTTTACGGTAGACTCGATCACTCGTGATTGCGTCGAAGGCATCCGCCACCGAGAATATTCTGGCGCAAATATCAATTTCCTCTTCACGCAAGCCGAGTGGGTAGCCTGAGCCGTCCCATTTTTCATGATGCTGGCCCACCACCATCGCCGCGCCGGAAAGAAACTCAATGCCGCGCAGGATCTGTTGGCCGTGAACCGGATGTTCGCGCATCAGTACCCATTCCTCTTCGGTTAACTTCGCCGGCTTCCGCAGGATGAGATCTGGCACGCCAATTTTTCCAATGTCGTGAAGCAGCGATCCGAATTCCAGCGCCTTCATCTTGTCTTGGGCCAGGCCATACTCCCGTCCCAGTCGTAAGCTGTAAGTCACAACCCTTTCGGAGTGTCCGTGCGTTTCCAGGTCGCGAGTTTCCAACGCCGCCGTGAGGGCTCGCAAGGTGGAGCGATAGGCATCTTCGAGCGAGTTTAGGGCTTTATCAAGTTCCGCTGTCCTTTGGTCAACCAGTTCCTCCAGATGATCTTCGTAGCGCTGCTTGGCCAGAATCAAGTCCTGATGTTCGAGCGCCCGCTTCACTACGGCTTCCACCTGCCTCAGATCGAAAGGTTTCATTACATAGTCGAAAGCGCCCAGCCTGAGCGCATCGATTGCGCTCTCGACGGTCTGCATACCGCTGACCATCACCACCACGCTGTTTGGCGCCATGCTCCTCACGCGCGGAATCAATTCAAGTCCGCTCATGCCGGGCATCGTGATATCGCTGACAATCAGGTCGTAGTTGGCTTGATAAAGACGCTCGAGAGCCTCTTCGGCAGAACCGGCAGTCGTGCAGTCGTACTGGTCGGCCAACAAGTCATGCAGGATGGAAGTGATCTCCGGCTCATCGTCTACGATAAGAATGCGTGATCTCACGTCTCCTGGCATTTCCTAAACTCCTGATGTCGGGGGAATAAAGTGTGCGGCGTTCGCAGAGACTCAAACTCGGGGGCAGGACAAAAGAGGACACTTGGCGAGTTAGCTGGTCGCTGTCCACACTCGCTCCGGACAGGCTTAGCATTCTACAGATTTCGAGGGCGAGTGGCAAACATGTTTTTACACCCGGGTAAGTTGTTTATTTAAAAGGGTTTGAGGGCGACCTGGGGGTGGTATCGGCGGAAAATTTGAAGTAGTGGGAAAAAGATAGCGCGCAACCCGCGGGAGGATCGCGCGCCAATTCCCTTCTTCCGAAAACTAGTAACGGGCTCCGCGTCGTCTCTTGCGAATTCCATATGTGTAAACGGCTGCACCGCCGCCGCCTGCGAGCGCGCCAATCGCAGCGCCTTTCTTACCACCGGCAATGCCGCCGATGAGCGCTCCGGCTCCCACGCCGCCGGCAGTGGTCAGTTTATCGCGATGTTTTTGCCAGAAGCTACGGCCATGACGATGCCCATCACCAACGCAGGCCGAATGCGTATGACTGGTGCCGCCGTGGCGATGCCTCAATCTTCCGCAATTCCTCGCCTCTACTGGAACACTCAAAAGCGTAATAAACGTCATTAGTAGCAGTATCGAAAATATTCTTTTCATGGTCTTCCTTCCTTCATGGAAACGCGGGAGAGATAGGTTAATCGGGAGGGCTAAGCGGCGATCTTAGTGTCTGAACGCCTCATTGTCGAGCCGGGGACAGGCTGAACAGAACTCGCAAGTTTTAGTGGTGCCGGAGGTCGGACTCGAACCGACATGTCCTTGCGAACGCCAGATTTTGAGTCTGGTGCGTATACCAATTTCGCCACTCCGGCAACGGACTTCGAGGGGGAAGATAATAAGTCGAGTTATTGCCGAATCGCAAATCCGCGGCTCAGCCGGCGCGCATGCCTAACTCCTCTGCGCCCACTGCGTTTGGGTGGTGGGTCAGTGTGGAGATCAAGGTCGGGGCGTCGAGATAAGCTCTGGCAGAGAACCGAGGGCCCTCGTATTTACCTGGCGCGCCAACACGAACTGTTTTCCAGCAAATGATTTCTACGCAACATGCGGGCGAGGGCGCCCGCGGTCCCTAATGAAGTAGACCATTCAACCCAAACGGACCCACTACCTGCGTTTGCCAGGCACTGAAATGGTAAGTTGTGGCAAGTCCTGCTTAGCGCGCTTCGTCACTATTGAAAACCTGGAGGACCGCAGATGTAGACCTCAGGATGCACCGAGGGACGACTGTCCAGGTCCAGCCGACCTCCTGTCTGCCAACATTGAAGCCGAAACATCCGCATGACTTGCATGGCCGTTGGAAATGGCTTTTGGATAATTGGGTTTATAGTCGTAGTGGTAATAGTAGTAATCACCCGACCTCACCTCCACCTTGTTCAGCACCACCCCGATAATCTTCGCGCCGATTTCCTGCAAAATCTGGCGTGTGCGCTTCACCACCTGCCGCGAAGTCTTGCCTCCATGGACCACCAGCAAAACGCCATCGACCAGAGACGAAATCAGCACCCCATCCGTGAACGATGCGATCGGCGGCGAATCAATCACGATGTACTGAAACATATCTCCCGCCAGGTCGAGCAAACCTTTCATCTGGTTGGAACCAAGCAACTCCGCTGGATTCGGCGGGATTGCGCCCGAGCTGAGCAGGTAAATGTTGGTATCTCTGTATTGATTGATCTTGGCCAGAGTTTCAGCTTCGGTAATCTCGCTCGAGAGGATCGCGCTCAATCCTGCGGTGTTACTCAAGCCAAATACGTGATGCAGACGCGGTCGGCGCATGTCGGCATCAATCACCAGAACTTTGGCGCCGGTCTGGGCCAGCACCGTGGCGGTGTTCACCACGGTAGTGGTCTTCCCTTCCGCCGGGACGCTCGAAGTAACCAAAATGGTTTTCGGCGCCCTTCCCGGAGTGGAAAGCAGCAATGACGTTCGCAAATGTTTGTAGGCCTCAGCTTGCTGTGAAGGACCATCGTTAGCGATCAACAACTCCGGGCCTCTGCTTTCACCGCCGCCCCGATGCAGCAGCGTGGTAATTGGTGATAATCGCTTCGCCAATTTTCCGGCAATTGGAATCACAGCTAGCGCCGGCAACCGTAATCCGCTTTCAATATCGTTCGGGGTCTTGATGGTGTCATCGAGATATTCCAGGAATAGCGCCAGACCCACGCCAAAGGCGAGCGCGAGAATACTCGCGAAAATGATTGCCTGCGTCCGTCGCGGCCCGATTGGCCCCGGCGGGATGGCACTGTAATCGACCACATGAATATTATTCGGCGTGCCGGCCATGGAGACATCGTTTTCCTTCGAGCGTTGCATCAGGCCTTCCAGCAAGCCCTTGTTCGTTTCGATTTCCTGCTTGAGGATGTTGTAGTTAATTGCCGCTTGATTTTGCGCCACGGTCTCGGCGCGTTGCCTGGTGAATGATTCGCGCAACGACGTCTCCCGCGCGAGTGCCATGCGATAGTTTGACTCAAGGTTAACTGTCAGAATGGATTTCGCGCTCCCGCGGGTTTCTTCCAGTTGTTGCTCGATGACCCCAATCTGCTGGGCCACGTCTCTCACTTCCGGAGATTCCTCCGTGTCGGTCAACAGCAATTGCGAGCGCTTCTGTTTAAGATCGGCCAGCTTCGTTTTGAAATCTGCGATTTGCTTGTCGCTAACTTCCGCGTTTGCCTCCGCAGCCCCGGGCATCATTCGGGTGGTCCGGTAAGCGGCCTCCGCGAGATTTCGTTCGTTCTCGGCCACTAACAATTCCTTGTTCAAACCCGTTAGTCGTTCAACCACGGTATTCTGGCTGGCATCAAGCGAAAGAATTTCATGGCTCTGCGCGTAGTTAACCAGCTGTTCTTCGCCGTTGCGAATCTGCGACTGGAGCTCGGCGATCCGTTTTTGCATATAGGCGCCGGCGACCGTATTCGTCTTGGTCTTCATCTCCAGGTTCCAGAGCGCGAAAGCATCCGCGGTGGTGTTTACTACTTTGGTCGCCACCGCTGGATCTGTGTGACTCCCGCGAATGTCAATGAGCCGGGTCTTCTTCACCTGGGACACATCCAGCATTCCCGCCAGCGTGTCCACGTAAGGCGCGAGACGTTCAATCTCTCCTGGATCTTCTGCGGAGAAACCGGAGCTCGGAATCCTGGTGGATCCTTCTTTCAGGATGCGGTTCGCGGGTTTGACCGGCTCCTTCACCTGCTGCCGAAACCCGACCATCCGCAACACACCTTGCCACGTCGATCGGTTCTCAACCCGCGGTTCCAGAAACGTGCGGTTGTGTTCAAGGTCCAGAGTTTTCGCCACGCGTCGCAGGAGAGTGGGACTGGTGACGATCTGGACTTGAGTATTGAAGTACTCCGGATCCATGTAAGCATTGTCGACGTAAAACGAACTGCCTTTCGAGGCACCGAGTGCGGGGCTATATGTTTCCGTGTCTACCTGGACGCGCGAGCGCGCCTGATAAATGTCAGGTTGATCAGCCTGCCTGATGGCCGCAATCGCTGAAACGATGACTGCCAGCCCGGCGATCAACCACAGGCGCTTGCGGATGGTGCGCCAGTAGTCCCGCAAATGCAGCTCGCCTTCGGGCGCCGCTTCTTCGCCATAAACCACGATGGGCTGCGTCGCGTAACGGTTGCGCATGTTCTCGCTGCCGTTCTCATTGACACTCTTGAGAATGACTTCGAGGGCTTTTGCCAGATCCGAAGTTGGTTTCATTGCGTCCTTCTATGTTGGTCGACGATCACCGCACCCGCATTGCGGGATCGCCAAAAAGCACCCAGGTGCGCCGCACGTCACTATTGCTGGTTGCGGTTTTCGCTTTGCGAATCGCATCACCCAGCCTGCCCGATTGTTTACTGAACAACTCGCGATAAAACTCCTGGTCCAATACAAACTGCGATTGAGTCTCGGTGAACCCGGATGAGGCCCACACAGCAACTGCGCCACCGTCTCTCGCTTTCAAGGTGGCCTCGGCCAGGCTATCGACATAGACGTCATGGCCGTAACCATTCAAACAGCTCATCATCACGAACAGCGAGAACCGGTTAGCGTTAGTCAAATTGGCCGCCAGATCGGAATCGAACAAACCGGCTCCGGTCCAGACGCCCACCGAGCCGTGACCGTAATAATTCACAATCATTGGTCCCTGGTTGAGCGCTGCGAGAATCTGCGCTCGCGTTGCATCATCGTTGCCGCTACTGCGATTTATTGTGTCCACCTCCATGCCGGCCGGCATTAAGGCGCCGATTTGCTCGCTTTGAGTTTCGAAACCTGTGTCTGCGACGAACACTGCGTTTCGCAGAGGCGCTTCGAGTTCAACTTCCTGTTCGTAGGACAGGATCTTCGCCACCATCAGATCGGCTTCGGCGGCGGTGCGTGCCGGCAATCTGCCGATGGCCATATCGGGCAATCCCAGACCGGTGAAATCGACCAGCCAGTCGTCTGACGCCGTTTCCAGAAAAGTAGTGTCAATTAGCTTGGTGGGCACGAAATCGTTATCGCCCTCGTTGAGGTAGTTGCGCGGATCCCAACTGCTGTCACCTACCAACAAAAGATATCCGGGTTTGCGACTCCAGCTGGTGGCGGCTTCATCAGGAAGCTCTTGATCGCCGCCGGAGTGTGCGCTCCGTAGCTGTATTCGTCGTAGAGATCCTCAACGTCGACAACCGCCACCACCAGTCCCTGGCTACGCCGAAGATTCGCCAGGGGCTCGATTGCCGGCCGGAAATTGCGGTGCGTAACGACGATCAAGTCAGCGCCATTCGCGGGTGCGTTCCAGCTTGAAGGCACGTTTGCCGTGATCGCGGCGGGACTTTGAACCAGATCTCCGGCGAAGGCGAAGAGGATACGCGCCGACTCGGCGGGTTGGACTCGCGCGGAGTAGCCGGCTTTGGAGGTTTCCACAATCGCCTTTAGTTCGATGGGCGAGTTTGGGTTTGTTACATCAATCACGCGCAGATTGGAGGTTGAGAATCCGTCCACTCGTGCGACGCGGCCCGCCGGCGCGCTGAAGGCCAGCGCGTTGTTATCGGCGAGGTAACGTCTGGCATAGGTCAACCTAATCCAATCGACAAAACTGACGTCTGCTTCGCCGTTAGTCGAGCGCAGCGAAACGATATTGTCTCCGTCAATCAGGAGCGAACGATTAATCGGGAATTTCTCTACCGGATGACCGCTACCCGAGAAATTAAGCCGGCCGACTTCTGTACCATTGAGATCAACGCGAACCTCATGAATCTGCGCGGTTAGTCCCTGGACAGCCAACTCGAGTTGCGGCTCAGATTCCGAACCGCGCGCCTCTCGATCATAGTTAGTGACCCTCAGCGATTGCGGAACAGGATCGCTATAAATCAACTGGCCAAAAATATTGTCCTCGTCACCATTCAACAGGAAGGACGAATAGATCAGTTTCTCGCGGTGCTCCGTGGTGTAGTTGAAACTGCGCGTTCCAGTATTACCCGTCCAGTAGAGATCTCCGGGTTTCACTCGGTTGGAGGGCGCTAAAATACGCTTCCCGTTCGTATCGCCATTTATTAGCCAATAGGTGCGCGTGCCGGTCGTGGGCGTATCCAGTCCAACTCCGTAGAACTCCAAAGCGTCGATGTCACCAAGTGTCGGTCCGTTACTGTGCAGGCGAATCGGGACCTCCTGGCCGTCGACAAACATTTGCAGCATGCTCGCTTGGACGGATGCGTCGAGACCTCCCGCGAGTAGCTCGGCGCGGGTCACGCGATACCAACCCGGATTTCGAATCTGGAGTTTCAGCGCGGCCCCCGCGGCGATCCTTTGCTGGGTATCAAGCTCCGCGGTTCGTCGCGGCCGCGACGACGTTTCGGCCGGTTGCAGTTGCGCCGAGTCTCTGACCGCCGTCATTGAAGCCGGCCAACCAGTTTCATTCGCTTGACCACTGGCGCGTGAAGCGCCGGCAAGTTCAGTCAACAGCAAGGCCCGCCTTTCGGCGCGAACGGCTTTCCGCATTCCGTCGGCGACTGACTGGGCGAACGGATATACGGGACCAAACAGCTGCCGGCTACCATCCAGGTCGATAGCTTCAAGATAATAAGCAGAGTCTGAAGTCCCGGCCTCGTCAAACCATGAGTAGGAGTAGCCCGCCGTAAGATGGTTACCCTGCCCAACCGTAAGCGCCGAGCCCGCAACGACCGACGGCGTAACGCGGCTGCGCTGACCGTTCCTCTCTCGATAGATATTGAAACCGAGATTGTTGACTTCATATCCACTGGACCATGCCAGCCTTACGCCGTCCGCAAAGCTCATGGCATTGAACCGCGACAGTCGCACTGCCGTTGGCCCAGGCCCGGAAGGAGACCCACCCGCCAGCGTCCAGGCCGAGAATTGAGTGACGCCAGACTTTTCTGCCCAGTTGGCAGTGTCGGCCGTATTATTGGCAGTCTTGACCTGCCGCTGCCAGGTGTCGACGCCGTTATGCCGCCAGAGATCAAAGTCGGCGCTGCTTTCATTGTTTCCGTTGAGCTCGGAATTCAGGTAATGCAGACGCAAGGTTGCCGAATACCCTGCACCTCCGGTGGGGGTAACTGTGTAGGTGCGCTCAATGGCGGTAGAGAACCCAAAATCAACTCCCGACGGGGCTGCCTTAACCAGGTTGATATTCACCGCCGTAGGTTTCGTGCCCGCCGCCGTGAAATTCAGACTCACAAACTGATTCCCAAATGCATAGGCGGTGCCGGTGGTAAATGTGTGGCTGCGTGTGACGTTGCCAACCACGTCGGTCCCTGGCGCCGGGGTACCCGTCGAGGTAGCCCCAACCGCCATATTCAGAAAATTGGCGCCCGTCGCAAGATCGCCGGAGTTGAGCGACAGTACCGCGTTGACGGTTGCATCTACGCCGCTCAGGTTCACCCCCGCGGCGTTGTCAATCGTCAGACTGCTGAATGAAGTTGCCGTCGAACCGCTGATTGTTTGTGCTGCAGACCCATTGAAAGTAGTCGTCTGAGTGCCTGGAGTGAAAATTCCGTTATTGACCCAGTTGCCGGCCACGCTAAGAGCCAGGCTCTGCGCCCAGAAGTCAGCCCCGGCATCTATGGTCACCACTCCCTTCACCGTCAGCGGACTGATGGCGATCCTCGCGGTCGGTGAAACTGTGTCCTTGATCGTCAGGTTGAAGATCGGAGTAGTGCTGGTCATCAGGTAGCGATTTGGAATCGTGGTGCTTGCGTTTCCAAACTGGACCATGCCGCCGGTGACGCTACCCAGGGTTGCGCCCACCACATAGTCGCTCGGAATACTGGTGGGATTCTGAAGGATGATAGTTCCGGCGCTCATGGTGAACGACGAACCCGTCGCGTGTATGTCAAACGACCCGTAAGATCTCCCACCCGAGGTAATGCTCGAGTTGACCCCAATCATGGCAGTCGTGACCGTCCCGCCGCTCTGAATGTAGGTGGTGGTATTCGTTGTCCCCAGACTGGATACGGTCGAACCGTGAAGAGGGCCGGAAATATTCAGAGCGCCACCCTGAATGTCGATGGTTGAACCTGTTGCATAAATCAATCCGAGGTCGGCCGCATTGCCGAGGTTGTAGGTTCCCTGGGAAATTCGCAGCAAGCCGCTCAGGTTTAGGTCGCCGCCCTGGGCGCTGACGGTCACGTTCGGATTATTAATCCATATTCCTTCGTCTGAGTTGATCGTGTAAGCTGCGGTCGAAAAGAAGGTGTTGCTGAGGGCAAACGATCCCGAAACTTTGAAAATCCCATCGGTGAGTGTGAGGAACCCTGCCGGAACCGTGAAATTTGTCGACGCGATTTCTACAATGTTGGCATTAGCCGCGCCATTGTTGTTCACCGTGATGAGATTAAAGTCCGTGATCGCGCCGGCGCCGCTGACGGTCTGATTGGCGCTTCCGTTCAACGTAGTGTTCATGCTTGCGCCGCCGATACGAGCATCGAAGGTGCCGGCATTTGCGAGGTTGCCACCCAGGACAAGAGCGTTGCCGCCATTCCCGGCGGTTAGAAAGATGCCGCCACTGTTGATGGTGACATTTCCGGTGACAGTGATTGTTCGATCAGTATTACTGTTCCCAATGGTGAGGGTGCCCGTTATCGACAAGCTAAGAAGATTATTCGAGTTTGTGTTGAGGGTCATCGCGGAGCCAGTGGGAATGACCACATCGTCGCCATTAGCAGGCACCCCGGACGGACTCCAGTCGCCGTTCGTGTTCCAGTTACGCGCTCCCAGGTTTGCGGTCTTCGTAACCCCGCTTGCAGATGAAACAGTCAGAAACAATATGGCAATTGCCGCCGCAAACACGAAGACGGTACGCCCGGCTTTGGCTCGGCGGTGCCAGGTTCCGAACCTCGCATTGTTGAGCAACTTCGAGCTGAATTTTGAGATCAACACCAGTTTCCTCTGGTTTGCCCCGCCTGGCTGCATCGGACCCTCGGAACTATGCGCAGCGTCTTGTGCCGGGATTGCAGCCCGATGGGGTGTCAATGCAGACGCCTGAACAACAATCCGCCCCGCTGCTACAGGGTTTGCATCTCGCGCCGCACGAGACTGCCGCCTGTACCGGCGTGGGCGCGCTTATCGAAATCACAAGGGGGAGGGCGATGCCGGCAGCCAGCCCGATCCGTTTGACTGCGTCTCGTCGCGAGATGCCCGTCCCGAGCGCCGGATAATCACGCAAACTATCATTCTCCAGGAGATGGATCCGGGTTAAGTCCTTTAAACCCATCAAAATCACGTTCTTATCCGCGGTGACGCCAGTTTCCAACCCAAGTGTTGCGGCCAGTTGTGAAATCGACGTTTTGCCGTCGCAATGCCGCCAAATCAGAGCCGCGGAAGCATTGAGGCAGTGCGCCTGATCGCGATTAAGGTCGTAGACCAGAACCTCATCGTCGATTTCTTTGATAACCAAACCCTCTTTACGGGCCATTGGCAGGGGAAGCGATATCGAAGAGTCCCGGGTCATCAGACTCCTCCGTGCGTACGGCCGGCCGAAACGCTTCTCGGTCCTTTGAAATTTGGGCAATCTGGAAAGAGCATCCTTGAATCGCGCCTTGATCGTGGGTCCGTTTTGGACGAATCACAATCCAGAAAACGGAACTTTTCGCCGCTTCTTCGCACGAATCGAAAAAGCAGCAAGATTGATCCCGAAGCAAAATCCCCTTGAGAGTTGCTCCGGATAGCGCATTTTCCTTAAGTGCCTTAAGGAATTGGAGCAGTCCTGAACCGCCCGGAAATTACCACCGCCTGGACGCGAATGTCAAGTAAATTATCAAGCTTAACGGGCTAAATGCTTAAACTACGGGTTTTGTCGTCGCTCCAAATTTCCTGTCCGGTTAAGCAATTGGAAAACTCCGTAGCGATTAACTAGGGGAGCATCAGGGACAACTGGCTGTTAAGGCTAGGGGGAATGCCTTAATTAAACTCAGAGGAAAATCCAGGAAAACCAACACTCCACTTAGGGTGTTTAGCGTAGTTGGCGAGAGTTTAATAAGCCGGAACCGTCTTCCTGTCGCCCGCAGTGGCGTAGAAGCTACTAGTGAATACGGTTCGCGTCGGTTCGCCACGAGCGGGCGAGGGCGCCCCGCAGTCCCTGCCAGAGTAGATCTCAACGCTGCAATCCAGAATTCCAAAACTAACCCACTCCCGGGTGGTTGGTTCAGCGGTTAGAGCGGAAGAAATTGCTAAGATCTTTGACCGCCTTATAACTCCTACTGTATTTTCAGTGCCGAAAACGTGAAAGCAAGTAATCTTCTGCCAACCCCGCATCGAGTGGTGAACCTCGCTGAACACGGGAACAAAACGCCGCCTACGCTCCGACTACCGCTGAAGTGGGCGGGCGGTAAACGTTGGCTTGTTCCCACTCTGGAACTTATTTGGCGTCCCCTTGCCCGGCGACGGTATGTGGAGCCGTTCTGCGGCGGCCTTGCCGCTGGCATGGGTTTAAAACCGCAGCGGGCGCTTCTGAATGACATAAACCCGCACCTCGTAAACTTCTACAAAGCGCTTAAACGGGGACTGAACGTCGACGTGAGGATGGAAAACGATGAGTCGACTTTTTACTCCCATCGGAATCGCTTCAATGAACTGGTGAGAGAGGAAAACTGGAAGGGAGCGGAAGCAGCTCAGCTTTTCTACTACCTAAATCGAACCTGCTTCAACGGACTTTGCCGCTTCAATCAGAGTGGAGAGTTTAATGTGCCCTTTGGACGACATACTTCAATCAATTACATCCAGGACTTCAGCCCGTTTCGGAAGGCCTTTAAGGATTGGAACTTCACCAATCGCGATATTGAATCGCTTCCGTTAGACCCGGAGGATTTTGTTTACGCCGATCCGCCTTACGACGTAGAGTTTACGACTTACAGTGCCGGCGGCTTTAGTTGGGAGGATCAGGTACGCACTGCGGAACTGCTGGCCGCGCACCCCGGACCCGTGGTCATATCCAATCAGGCTACCCCGCGGATTATTCGCCTTTACCGGAAGCTGGGGTTTGCGATGAACTATCTCAAAGGCCCCAGACGAATTAGTTGCACCGGCGATCGTTCGGCGGCTAAAGAAGTTCTGGCGACGAGAAATCTGCGCTGAGGTGATAAGCTAAGAATTTCTGAGATCAACACTCCCTTCGGTAACTTAAGTTTGAATCACTGGAGATCTTATATGGTTTCGATGCCAAGACGTTTGGTCATGATCACCTTCGCAGTAGTCATTCTCGGGTCCAACTCGTTTGCCCAGGAGGCGACGGCCACCAAGGCCCTTCACGACCTCTTCGATCGCGAATGGGAATACGATCTGCGCGAGAGTCCCACACGCGCCTCGTCAATGGGCGATCGGCGATGGAACGACCGCTGGAACGACGTGAGCCTGGAGGCGATCAAGCGCCGCCATGAGCACGACCGCCAGTTGCTCGTCGAAATCCAAAAGATCGATCGGACTAAACTTTCGCGTCCGGAGCAACTCAATTACGACCTGTTCCGGAAATCGGTCGAACAGGCCGTTGAAGAATTCAAGTATCGCTGGTACCTCGTCCCTTTAAACCAGCGCGGCGGCATTCAAAATCAGAACGAACTCGCAGATTCACTTCGGTTCACCACCGTCAAAGACTATGAAGACTGGATCGCCCGGCTCAAAGCTTTTCCGGACTACATGGACCAGAACATAGCCCTGATGCGCGAGGGCATCCGCGCGAAGATGCTCCTGCCGGAAGTCATCATGCAGCGCATCCCGGCGCAGATCGATCGTCAAATCGTCAGTAGCGCTGACGCCAGTCCTTTCTACAAACCTTTCAAGCGCTTCCATGCTTCGATTGCGGTTTCCGATCAGGAACGCCTGATGAAGGAGGCACTCGCGGCTATTAGTGCAAACATCATCCCTGCTTACCGCAACTTTAAGAAGTTTTTCACCGAAGAATATTTACCGGCGAGTTTCAAAGAGGTCGGCGCGTGGCAAATGCCGGATGGCGGTCAGCTGTACGCCTTCCTGGTCCGCAAGTACACGACGACCAATACCACTCCGGAGGAGGTTCACGCCAGGGGCTTAAGCGAGGTAAAACGGATCCGCGCCGCAATGCAGGGCGTTATGGACCAGGTGGGATTCAAAGGAACGGTGGCGGAATTCTTCGCCTTCCTCAGAACTGACCAGCAGTTTTACTACACCCGGCCTGAGGAGTTGTTTGCTGCCTATCAGGCAATCTCAAAAAGAATCGATCCTCATCTGGTAAAAGTATTCAAAACTCTGCCGCGCATGCCCTACGGCGTCGAACCAATCCCTTCAGCTATCGCTCCCGACACCACCACCGCATACTACCGTCAGCCTGCTGCTGACGGATCGCGCGCCGGCACTTATTTCGTAAACTTGTATCAGCCGCTCTCTCGTCCGAAGTGGGAAATGATGGCCCTGTCGCTACATGAAGCAGTGCCCGGACATCATCTTCAGATCGCACTGTCACAGGAGCAGGGTGATATTCCAAACTTTCGACGCTTCGGCGGTTACACTGCCTTCGTCGAGGGCTGGGCCCTTTACGCAGAGTCTCTGGGCGAAGACATGGGACTTTACGACGACCCTTATTCGAAGTTTGGCCAACTCGCATACGAGATGTGGCGGGCGGTCAGGCTAGTTGTCGACACCGGCATTCATCAAATGCACTGGACTCGAAAACAAGCCATCGACTACTTCCTGGAAAACTGTCCCAAACAGGAACTCGACATCATTAACGAGATTGATCGCTACATTGCCTGGCCGGGTCAGGCGCTCGCTTACAAGACCGGTGAACTAAAAATCAAGGAATTGCGCGAGCGCTCGAATCGCGAGCTGGGTTCGAAATTTGACATACGCGAGTTTCACGAAGTCGTGCTCGGATCAGGCGCGGTCCCCCTGGATATTCTGGAGCGCAACGTAGCCGAGTGGATCGCGGAGATGAAGAAGGGTTAACACGCGTAAGCTTGAACAGTTTCAGTCAAACAACCTGGCTTCCGGAATTGATTTATGGGCAGAGTGGTTTTCAATCAGGCGTGATGCTTGTTTGCGACGACGCTGCCCAGGTTTCGGCCGTAGCGCCCGCCAGACAACCTGAAAATCCAACCATGCTGAAGGATCGGGCCCTCCTCCCCGGCCTGGTCAACGCGCATTCCCATGCATTTCAACGCGTGATCCGCGGACGCACCGAATACCGCACATCGCAAACCAAAGATAGTTTTTGGACCTGGCGCGAAATGATGTACAGCGCGGCCGCGCGTCTTACTCCGGAAGATATCTACGATGCTTCGCGCATGTCGTTTCTGGAGATGGCGCTGGGCGGCATCACCTCCGTCGGAGAATTTCACTATTTGCACCATGGAACAGATGGTGTCCCTTATGACGATCCCAATCTACTAGCTAAGGAAGTGATTCGGGCGGCGACAGATGTAGGCTTACGCATTGCGCTGCTGCGAGTGGCGTATGCACGTGCGGGATTTGAAACTGAACCGAATCCGCAACAAGCGCGGTTTCTGGAGGAGGATCCGGAAGTCTACCTAAGCAATGTCGACAAACTTATCGGGGACATTGATCAGGATACGGCGTGGGCCGGAATCGCGCCGCACAGCGTTCGCGCCGTGCCCCTGGATTATCTGAAGCGAATCGTCGAGTTTGCCAACTCGAAGCAACTTCCCACCCACATGCATCTGGCAGAGCAGCCGGCCGAGGTTTCGGCTTGCATCGCAGAGTACGGCAGATCGCCGGTTGCCCTACTCTACACCGAGGGTCTTTTAAGCGAACGATTCACCGGAATTCACGCCATTCATGTAACTCCAAAAGCTGTTGGACAATTGAGCAACGCACGCGCGCGCGTTTGCGCCTGTCCAACTACCGAGCGCAATCTTGGTGACGGAGTGGTGCCTGCGGACGAGTATTTTAAACAGGGTGTACGCGTCGCGCTTGGTTCAGATAGTCAGGTAGAAATCGATTTGCTGGAAGATGCTCGGGAACTTGAGTACCACCTGCGACTGCAAAAACTCGAACGTGTGGTGCTGGCCAATAGCGGAGGTCCGGGCGAACGATTTCGCTTCCACTTTAGCAGCACGGTTGTTTGAGTGTGCGACTGTGAGCGGCGCCGACAGCCTCAATGCTCCAGGCGGAATTTTGGCGCCGGGGCGCCCCGTTGATTTTTTTACCGTCGATCTCAACGATCCTTCCATCGCGGGCGCCGCCGCCGGCGATCTGCTTTCCAATATCGTCTTTTCACTGTCACGCACTGCAGTGAAGGACGTGGTGGTGGGCGGCAGAAGAATTGTTGAAGACGGGAGACACGCTCAACAGGAAGAAATTGTTGAGAAGTTCAAAGCCCTGCAAAAGCGATTGTGGGGCTGATTTGCAGATCGGATTGGTCTGGTCCATCGGGAAGAACAAGGATGAATGTCCAGCAAACACTCGCAGAATTGGTCGCCATCGATTCTGTTTCATCACGTTCGAATGTGGCGATCACGGATGTTATAGCTCGCCACTGCGAATCGCTTGGGCTACAAACGAAACGTTTTCCTTACCTCGATGATCAAGGAACTGAAAAGGTAAACTTGATTGCTCTTGCCGGTTGTCAGTTTTCTGAAACGACCACCGTTGAGCTCGCCCTGGTGGGACACACGGATACTGTTCCATACGATCCAGCCTGGCACGATGCGCTAAAACTCACCGAAAGTGACGGGAGACTTTTCGGACGCGGCGCCTGCGACACGAAGGCATTCATCGCGGCTGCTTTGAGCGCCGTTGCTGCCGTGAATCTGGCTCAGTTAAAGCAACCCCTGGCATTGATCTTTACCGCCGATGAAGAGGTGGGACTGATCGGCGCAAAGCGTCTGGCAAAGTTCCGCCCACTGAGTTCGCGGTACGCAATCGTGGGCGAACCAACGTCGCTACAGCCCATACGCGCCGGCAAGGGTTACTGCGTGGCGGAGATCTTGATCAAGGGCCGCGAGGGTCACAGCGCATATCCGGCCCTCGGCACTTCTGCGGTGTTTGGCGGCGCCCGCCTGGTAACGAGAATTGAAGAGATTGCCGAACAACTAAGGAGTGAACAACACACCGCTTTTGAACCTGCCTGGACAACGCTCAACGTGGGAGTGATTCGTGGCGGGACCGCGAAGAATGTGATTGCCGGTGAATGTCGGCTGACCCTCGAGTGGCGGCCGATCCCCGGGCAGCAGCCTGACCGGGTGCTGGAACTGCTTAACGCGGCGATCGAACTGGAGGCTTCGAATCACCCCGACTTCGTTTGTGAAGTGAACGCAGCTCGAGCCGATTTCGGTTTCGAAACTTCGCCAGACTCCCACCTGGTCAGTCTCCTCGAAGCGCTGACAGGTCGCGAATCGGGCACCGTGGCCTTTGGCACGGAGGCCGCGCAAATGAATGAACTAGGCGCTGAGGCGGTCGTGATTGGCCCCGGCAACATTCGCGTAGCGCATCAGACCGGAGAGTTTGTGCCAATCGAGGAGTTGGAAAAATGCGTGGAAATACTCAGCCAGGCCGTCCAAAAACTGTGTTTCTAGCTACCGGGATCACCGTCATACTGCAATGAAATTGGTAGCGAAAGCTCGTCTTTTGTCCACCTCATGAACTTAAGTTAAGCTGTTTCGAAAGCTCATGAGGCAACTAGCCAGTGGCTGGATCCATCGGAACTGTCCCGGAAGATGCATGTCGCGTTTATGCAGGCGAGACGCCTGCACCCCAGGTAAAGAAATTAGTAACCGTTTTAATATGAAATTTATCAAGAAGTACGTTTTGTCTACAGTGTTTGCCCTGGTCCTCATTGCGATCGGTTCCCACGGTGTTGCGGCTCAGGCTCAACAAACCCCGCTGACCAGCAAGGAACTAGTCTCGCTGGTGTATCAACTACCGTCGCACCCGGAACGACGCGACGAGATCGTGGCTGAGGTTCGGAGAAGAGGTATCGGATTCCCGCTCACTTCGGGCATGCGTTCTGTGGTGGCCAGCAAAAGCGGCAACGATGCCTTACTTCGGCGCACACTTGAAGAAGCTGAGCGGAGACGAGCGAACCCGACGGCTTCAGTCCTGCCGCCAGAACCGGAAGCGAATGATCTGTTAGAACGCACCCGCGTGGCAACGCTGGCAGCCGCGGAGGCGATGCCTGATTTCATCGTCAAGCAACTGATTCGACGCTCGGTAGCATATGGCACCACGAGCAACTGGATGACTCAGGACAATCTGACAATAGCAGTGGGCTATCGGGCTAACGCGGGTGAACAATATAAAGTACTGGCCATTAATGGCATGCCCTCGAGTCCGGATGCTCAGCAGAGCGATGACTACAGCAAGAATGTGGGCGGCGGAGCAAGCTCTCGCGGCGTGGAGTATATTTCAGCCCTGGCGAATCTCTTCAAGCCGGAATCCAAAACCGAGTTCAAACTTGCTGATACTGATCTAGTCCGCGGCCGGCGCACATTGGTATTCGAGTTTGAAGTCAAAAAAACTTTTTCTAGTCTTACTTTGAGCGCAAACGCCTCGTCGACCGGGGCTGGGTCGCAAGGTCGACTCTGGATCGATCGGGAAACTAATCGTGTGCTGCGTTTCGAACAGATTGCTACCGAAATTGAAGCTGGTTTCCCGATCACTGCCGCCCGTACGCTTATCGATTACGATTGGGTCACCATTGGTGAGAAGAAATTCCTGCTGCCAACTAATTCTGAGGTAGTACTCACCAGCGTCAACCGACAAATGGCGCTGCAAAGCCGCAACGAAATTCGATTCAGGGGCTACCAGAAATTTAGCGCCGAGTTGAAAATTATCGATGAAATTGAAGACGATGATTTCCCTCCGGAACCGAAGCCCAATTAATTTAGGACGAGCCACGAACTCACCCGACGACGCACGCTGCGCAACTCGTATTCACTTGTGCATGGTCGAATGGTCTGCCCGAGTTTAGCTGCCGCGAGAATGTTGCTGACGAATCAAAGTAGAGGCAAATGCCTTGGCCATCCGGCTATTCGTAACTCTTGCGTTTCAGGTCGCACTGCGCACGTCATCGCCCTGGTTCTCTTGACTCTCTACTGCGGAGCGATTCGGCACGCTCACGGCCAGGCGAAACCCGACCGAGACTATCTCGTTTACGTCTTATCTGAGGGCGCCGACAAAATCTCCTTAGTGCGGTTCGGTCCAGCCGGGGCGCGAGTAGACAGTGAATTATCAACCGGCGACATGCCGGTTGATATCGATGGACCACATGGAATCGCCGTAGCTCGCGATCAAAAATCCTATTTCGTTTCGCTCGCGCATGGCCGGCCTTTTGGAACGGTTTGGAAGTATTCAGCCAGCGATAATCGCGTGCTGGGCCGAGTCAGACTGGGCCTCTTTCCCGCCACAATGGATTTAAATGCTGACGGCACTCTACTCTACGTAGTCAATTTCAACCTTCACGGTGACATGGTGCCTTCGTCAGTTTCGGTGGTAGCTACGGAGCCAATGATCGAGGTTGCTCGCATTCCGACCTGCACCATGCCGCACGGGTCGCGCCTGAACCCGCAGGGAACAAAACACTACTCAGCCTGCATGATGGACGACTTGTTAGTGGAGATTGATACTCAAAGTCTGAAAGTGGCGCGGCATTTCCGGTTAACTAAGGGCCGCGAGCGCGGGATGCTCGGTCCAGTCACGCGGGATACTCAACCATCCCAACCAGCCGCGGGTAGTCACCGGCACACCGGCAAGGATCGAGCCGGCCATGGCATGGAAGCACGGAAGACGGGTGATTCCTCCTGTTCACCAACCTGGGCTCAGCCGTCAGTAAGCGGTTCATCGATTTTTGTTGCGTGCAATAAATCGAGTGAAATCGTTGAACTGGACGCCGTGAAATGGATTGTGACGCGCCGCGTGCCGGCGAGACCCGGCGTCTACAACCTGGCCGTCACCAGGGACGGAACGCGACTACTTGCCACCAACAAACGCGATCAGTCCGTGACGATCATTGATTTGAAAAGCGGCCGCGAAATCGCCCGCCTTCCCACGCGACGCAGCGTGCTCCACGGCGTTGTTATCTCGCCGGACGATCGCTATGCGTTTGTTTCAGTCGAAGGGATCGGAGCCGAGCCCGGAACGGTAGAAATCATTGATCTCGCGAGCCGCAGGATTGTGGCTTCGGTTGATGTGGCAGCTGAAGCTGCGGGCATAGACTTCCTGAGAACTGAACCCGTTAATTAACTCAACGGGCCGCGCCGCGCGCGCCACTACCAGCTCAATTCGCTTTACTGACTTCTCTCCGGCACTCTGCGATAATCAGCGCGCCTTACGTAAAAATCGAAACGCATTTGGCCCGATGATCAATCAATGAGCGAAACTAGTGACAAAGTTAGCGGTGTGAGCGAGCTCCCGCTCTTCCCGCTACCGATCGTCTTATTTCCCGGCGTACCCCTCCCGCTACACATATTCGAACCGCGTTACCGGCAGATGCTGGATGACATCCGCGCGAGCAACAGCCTCTTTGGTCTTTCCTACCTTGAAGATTCGTCGGAGAATGACGTGCCGCCGGTGGGAAGCATTGGTTGCGTTGCCGAGGTTACGGAAGCTCAGACGATGCCGGATGGCCGTTCAAATATTCTCACGGTGGGGGTGATCCGGTATCGCATTGAGGGTTACGTTGATCGAGATGACCAGTATTTACTTGCTCGAGTCAGTTTTTTTGAGGACAAAACTGAGGATAATGAAACACTTCGCGCGATCGCTCAGGAGGTTGCGGCGCTCTTCACCCGCATCGCTCGCTCCGTTCGCAAAATTAATGATGAGCGGACCAACCTACCGGATATCTCGGAGACCGATCCGCAGCGACTTTCATTTCTGGTGGCGTCGGCCGTCGAACTCGACATGAATGCCAAACAGGCGCTGCTCGAGCTCCGCTCAACCGCCCAGCGGCTCGAGCGTCTGCGCGAAGTGTTAACGCTGGTAGTGGACAACTACGAGGAGCGGGCGCGAATACATGACCTGGCGAAAGGCAATGGCCACAGCGGCAAGAAGTTTGAAATGGAATGAGTAACGAAACACAGAACAACTCTGCACTGGTGAATGAAATTCAGGTTCGCCTGCTTTTTTTTGGAGCCGCTCGCGATGCAGTGGGCCACGATGCGGTTGACGTTGTGTTGCCGAAAGACACAAATGTCACCGCCGCTTTTGCAGAAGTGCTGGAAAAATATCCTGCCTTGCATCGCTTCGGACGCTCACTTTTGTTTGCGGTAAATCAGGAATACGCGCGGGGCGATCGTCAGATTGAGAGTGGCGATGAAGTCGCGGTTTTTCCTCCCGTCAGCGGCGGATCGCCTGCCTCAGAGCCCGGAGACTTCTTTGAGATAACCACGGACCCCATCGATGTTGGCGCGGTCGCACGTCGGGTGGTCCTTCCCGAATGTGGCGCCACTGTCAGCCTTGACGGCTACGCTCGGGAATGGACCAGCGGACGAAGAACTCTCTATCTTGTTTATGAGGCCTATGCGCCGATGGCTATCAGCGAAATGCAACGATTAGCTCGGGTCGCTCACGAACGATTCGAAATAGCCCACCTGGGCATTGTCCATCGAACCGGCAAATTGGAAATCGGTGAAACTAGTGTGGTGATCTCAGTTGGCGCTCCGCACCGGCGGGCAGCTTTTGAAGCTTGTGAATGGACCATCCGCGAACTGAAACGCACGGTCCCAATCTGGAAGAAAGAAGTTTTTGAAGACGGAGAAATTTGGGTTGAAGGCGAGGGCGGACTGAGCTTATTGCCTGACAATAATTCAGCAAGACGATGACCCTGGCGTCGACTTGTTCGTTAGAGTCAGTGACGGAGGTGTAAACGGCATGCGGTGCACAACCTGCGGCAGCCAAACTGATCAATACGAACGGTTCTGCCGGAAATGCGGTGCGGATTTAGGTGGATCGCAAAATCGAACGCTCGAACCTGCGGGACGTGGTGTGCTGCGACGTGAAGAACCCGCAGTGCTATCCCCACGAATCGAAAAAGATGCGGACGAATTGGTTGGGAGTGGTCTAGCAAGCTTTTTTATCGGCGACGGGTTTTTTATGGTTGGAATCCTTCTCAGCGTGGTGGAGAGTTCGGTCAGCAGTCTTTTGTGGCTGCTGTTGCTGATTCCGGCATTCTTCTTTTTTGGTAAGGGGGTCTCAGACGTTTTCCAGGCGAAGCAGATTCGGCGCCGGCGGAAACAGGCCCAGTTGGCACCCGCACCAACCGTCCGGCCATCCGGCAGTCTGTTCACGGCCGCTAGCATCACCGATCGAACTACGCGTCAGCTCAAATAGGGATTTCATCCATCGACGCTAGTTCACCCTCCCGACCCCCAGCTGACCTACACTATTCCGGAAGGTTATGTGACCACTACGCCGGAGCGTCCTCGGTTTCTTCCTCAGCTGCCGCTTCAACCAAAGAAGCGCTCGTCACTCGGTCGCCGCCGTCAATCTTAATCAACCTGACACCTTGAGCGCTACGTCCAGTCTTGCGAATCTCACCCGCTTCAAGCCGAATGAGTTTCGCTTGTTGGGTGATGATCATGATTTCCGATTCAGCGTCGACCGGAAACACTGCCACCACTTTCCCGGTCTTCTCCGTCGTCTTCATGTTGATCACGCCTTTGCCGCCGCGCGACTGTAGGCGATAGGTGGTGATGGGCGTCTGTTTGCCATAACCCATTTCGGAGACGGAAAGCATCTTCTCCGTATCGTCAGCGGAAACGGGACAAACCGACACCACGTAATCTTCGGGGCGCAGGTCGATACCTCTGACGCCGCGTGTGGCACGACCCATCGGTCTCACATTTTTCTCGTCAAACCTAATGGCCAGGCCGTTATGCGTGGCGATAAAGATCCGCTTCGTGCCGTCAGTTAAGACTACGTCGAGCAATTCATCGCCTTCATCAATGTTGATGGCGATGATGCCGTTGGTGCGAATATTCTGAAAGTCTGACAACGAAGTTTTCTTGATCACGCCCTTGCGAGTGACCATCAGCACATAACGTCCTTCGGCAAAATCGCGCACGGGCACCACGCCGGCCAGTTTTCGATCCGAGGGAATACTGATCAGATTCACCACTGCCTTGCCTCTGGCAGAGGCTGCGGCATCGGGAACTTCGTGAACCTTAATCTTGTAGACCATGCCATCGTCCGTGAAGACCATGAGGTAATCGTGCGTCGAGGCGATGAACAGGTGCTCGACAAAGTCTGCGCCTTTAGCGGCAGCGCCAAATCGACCCTTGCCGCCGCGACCCTGACGCTGATAGGTCGTGATTGGGGTGCGCTTGATATATCCGCTATTCGTAACCGTCAGCACTACGTCTTCGTCGGCGATTAAATCCTCGATGGAAAACTCAACTCCCTCGTCGACGATTTCAGTGCGTCGCGAGTCACCAAATTCCTTCTTCACTTCCGCCAGCTCATCGCCAATCACCCGGCGCAATGAACTTTCATTCCCCAGAATCTCTTCCAGTTCGGCAATGTGCTTAATGATGCCTTCGTATTCGTCGGTAATCTTCTGTCGTTCCAAACCCGAAATGCGGCGCAATTGGAGATCAAGAATTGCCTGGGCTTGCAATTCGGAAAAACCAAGCCGGTCCATCGTCTTCTGGAGCCCGGACAAGTAAGTCTTCAGCGGTTTGTCGCCGGGTACTCCCTTCCAGGTCTTGACCTCCGACATGGTTGACGAGTTTCCCATCAACCATTGACGAGCCTCGTCTACCGATCTGGAATTGCGAATCAAGGTCACGATGTAGTCGAGCGCATCAATCGCCTTCACCAGGCCTTCGAGAATGTGGGCTCGGGCCCGGGCCTTGCGTAAATCGTATTCCGTCCGCCGCCGGACCACCTCGCGGCGAAAATCGATGAAGCACTCGAGCATCTGCTTCAAATTCAAAACCCGCGGTTGGCCATTTACGATCGCCAGGTTGATCACGCCAAACGACGACTGCATCGGGGTCAGCTTGTAAAGTTTGTTAAGGACGATCTGCGGAACCGCATCGCGTTTCAGCTCGATCACGATGCGCATGCCCGTGCGATCAGATTCATCACGGAGATCCGAGACGCCGTCGAGTTTCTTCTCGTTAATCAACTCCGCAATACGTTCGATGAGCCGCGACTTGTTAACCTGGAAAGGAATCTCCGTGACAATGATTGCGTCACGCTCGCCGGTGCCGCGTCCGATGCGATCGATTCCAGCCCGCGCTCGCAGCTGCAAAATTCCGCGGCCTTCCAGATAAGCTTTCCTGATTTCCTGGCGGCCATAGATAAAGCCGCCGGTGGGAAAATCAGGTCCGGTAACAATCTTCGCCAAACTCTCGACTGTAGTTTCAGGTTTTTTCAGGAGCGTGAGCGTGGCATCAACGATCTCGGTAAGGTTGTGTGGAGGAATCTTGGTGGCCATGCCGACCGCAATTCCGTCAGAACCGTTAATCAGCAGGTTAGGTATGCGCGTTGGCATTACCTTTGGCTCGCTGAGGGATTCGTCATAATTTGGCTGAAAGTCGACCGTCTCTTTTTCCAGATCAGCCAACACCTGAGTGGCGATCTTCGCCATGCGCACTTCCGTATAACGCATGGCCGCGGCCGCGTCGCCATCAACCGAGCCAAAATTTCCCTGGCCATCGATCAGCGGGTAACGCATTGAGAATTCCTGGGCGAGACGGACCATCGTGTCATAGACGGCAGTGTCACCATGCGGATGGTATTTACCAATCACGTCGCCCACGATGCGCGCGCTTTTCTTGTAGGGTTTATTGTGAGTATTGCCCAGTTCATGCATGGCCCAGAACACTCGGCGGTGAACCGGTTTAAGTCCGTCGCGCACGTCAGGCAGGGCGCGGCCGATAATTACCGACATCGCATAGTCAAGATACGAACGACGCATCTCGTCTTCTATGTTTATGGGTTTGTGTTCAGAAGTCGTTTCCATCCAGTTGACCTTTCCGATACAATCCGCCCGCCGCCGACTCCGTTTTCAGTTTGGAGTCAACGCCGGCAGGGAGGTTATTCAGGTACACTTTTGTTCTAGTATGATGACGTTTTCGAAGCAGCATCGCGGTCGAGGAGTCAGGATTTTCTCTTCCCTACAAGCAAGATACCGGCGGAGAAAAAGTAAGGATTATTGTAGCCTAGTGCCACAGTTTCTGGCAAACTGCGGAGAGTCGAAAACCCTATTAAAATCAATGGCTTCGCCCCTGATTTTGCTTTCCCGGGTGGCGGTCGAAACGGCGCCAGGCGCGCGAGGGTCGGAAGCCTAAAAGCAAGCGGGCGATCTTTGTAAATTTCAAATGGCTGGACCCGAAAAACCAAAGCGAATACGTCAACGGCTGGAACTCCGATTGCCCGTTCGCGTTCATTGCCTGGAAACGGAGAATCTTGAATGGACCGAGATCACGCGGCTGATTGACGTTACACCGTTCGGCGCCAGCTTCGCCCTGAAACATCCGATTGAAAAGGGACGTCTGTTGCATATGACGATCCCCATGCCCCGCCAGCTGCGTGTTTTCGATCATGTCGAGGATCAGTATCGAGTTTGGGCCCTGGTCCGCCATGTAAAACTGCTACCGTCGGCGGATGGTGGCGCGTCGTCGTTTGAGGTGGGTGTCGCCTTCGTCGGCAAGCATCCGCCTAAAAGCTATGTAGCTAATCCGGCTAAACGATATGAACTTGGCAATGCCGGTGCGGGAAACCTGCGTGAGATCCAGGATTGGGACTCGACCGAAGTCGCGATCTCCGACAAGCGAACCACCACCCGTCATAATATTCCGGTCGACATAATAATCGAGACGTTGAACGACCGCGGTGAAGTAGATCAAAGTGAGCGAACCGTTACCGAAAATATCAGCCACAAAGGCGCCGCCTTATACACGACGATAGACTTACGTACCGGCAGGTTTATCCGCTTAACCAGTGAGCAGTTCAAAATAACCGTCCATGCCGCCGTGCGAGGTCACAGCGTGGGCCCTTCTGGAGTTTCCAGGGTTCATGTTGAATTTATCGACCGCGAGTGGCCGCTTTAGTTCAATCCGAGCTTTGACCCTGAACTGCACGATTGCTGTGGTTTCTGGCCGCAAATCAACGCTCTGCAATTCAACACTTCCACCTCTCAAATATAAGCCGTGAGCGGAAACGAGAAATCAGCGACAGCCCGGGCGGCTGGAGGTCAAGCAACCGACGAAACGGGACCCCAATGGCTCATCAATCGGCTGCGGCCATTGATAACTTTTGGCATCCGCCTTTTCTGGCAAATCAATCTCAAGGGACTCGAGAACATTCCCGCAAACACCGGAATGATCGTCGCTGCTAATCACCAGAGTTATGGTGATCCATTCTGGTTGTCGATTCCGATCAAGACACCTACCCGTTATCTCGCCTGGAGCGAAGCGTTTCAATGGCCTCTGGTGGGAAAGGCGATCGGTGTGTTGGGGGCCTGGCCACTGCAAATCGAGGGCAGCGATCTGTCGGCGATTCGACGCTCGTTGACCTGGTTACGCGATGGAGGTGTCATCGTAATCTTTCCCGAAGGCGGACGGGGGTTACCTGACGGTGCAATGATTCGCATGAAGGGTGGCGCGGTGCGCATGGCGCTTGAGGCTGGAGTTCCGATTCTCCCCGTTACCATTCGGGGCGCGAACCAGGTGTGGCCGGTGGGAAAACGATTGCCGCGCTCGGGAAAAGTTGAGATCACCTATCACCCACTGTTCCATGTCGAGCAACGACCAGGGGAGGACGCTAAACGGTGCGCGCGCCGAGAAACGGACCGCCTGGCAGAAATAATCCGCTCGGCTCTTTAGTTTCCAGGCTTTTCCGGCGCGGTAATCCGATTTGCGCTTGGCTTCAGTAGTTAACGTTGAGAGGGCTTCTGCCAAACCCGAAATGCCTCAGCTTGTCCCCAACACTCGCATCATTGCCTTGTGAATGAGGCCGTTACTGGCAAGCACCTTCGGCGTATAGATATCCAGCGGCGCCCCACCGAAGTTGGTGACCAGCCCGCCAGCTTCGGCAACGAGCAAGACTCCAGCCGCTGTATCCCACGCTTTCAAACCGTCCTCCCAAAATCCATCGAAGCGTCCGCAGGCAATGTATGCGAGGTCGAGCGCAGCCGAGCCGTCGCGTCTCACAGCTTGCGCCTCCATAGTGAAGTTTGCGAAGTCGCGCGCAAAGTTTGGTCGCTCGCGCACGTTATACGGGAAACCGGTACACAGCATCGAATTATTCAGATCATCCACCGTAGACACACGCATCGGACGATCATTCAACGTGGCGCCCTGGCCTCGCTCGGCGGCAAACACTTCGTCTCGCATCGGATCGTAAACCACCCCAATCTCGATAGCCCCCGCATGTTCAACCGCAACCGAAACGCAGAAACACGGATAGCCGTGAGCGTAGTTTGTGGTCCCATCAAGCGGATCAACTATCCACTTCCAATCGTTGCCCTCGGTTACCTCGGCACCCAGCGTGTCGCCCGATTCCTCCGCGAGAATCGCATGACGGGGATAATGAGACTTGATTCTCTCGATGATCAATTTTTCCGAAGCCAGATCGGCCTCGGTCACCAGGTCGATATCGCCCTTGTTTGATACCTGGAGCGCGCGACCCATACGATCGGCCAGAATACGACCCGCATCCCGCGCCGTCTGAATAGCAAAATTTAGCAACCGGTTCCCTCTTAAGTTTTTAAGATGAATTCAAGCAGAAGAATATAACAAACCAAGACTACTCGCGAATCGGTCCCTAATAACGTTACCGGTGAGAACTGAATACTCCCCAAATCGCGCACACTTTCGTTACATAAATGAAAGCTCCAGCAAATTTGATTTCTGATACTATCCGACCGCAATGAATCCACGTTCTCGGAATTCGAGGTTTGCGCTTTCGTCGATCTGCGCTCTATTGGTGTTCATCACCGCGAGCCCCGCTATCGTGGCTCAACGAAAGAGGCCGGCGCGGAAAGAGAATGTACCGGCCCCGCCGGCGCGAAAAACTCCAGCCCCAACTCGCGATTCCGAATTAACCCTCCCGGCGGTGGCGGAAGATCCGGAAGTTTCAGTTGCTGATGTAGCGATCACCGCGCGCGTCCGTGCGCGGGAGTTAAGATTCGACGTGGTGCCAAGTCCGAAGGTCGACTTTCCCTGCAAGCCAAACTGTGAAACCAGCTGGGAGGCCGACCGGGAAAATCTCCCTACACCTGTCCAGCCCGGAGTCACCTACAGAAATATCGGCATTCGCTTGAGGATCACGAGCGTCTTTAGCGACATTGATCGAATCGTCGCCGAAGCACTCGGCGAGGTTCCAATGACAGACGACGCCAAACGGGCCGCAGTAGAACCAAAAAAGAGATCTGAAACTCCCAACGTCACGCCTGCTAACCCCCAGGCCGCTACGACAAGCTCCCCGGGAAAGCAACGCTAATCCATGATTACCAGGGGGATAAAACATTCTTTCAAGCTCGCGCTGCTTTTCTCGCTTTTTTCCCTGGTGACCATCCCCGCTCTTCCATGTTTTGCGCAGACTCCCACCCCGCGGGTCGCCGACAAAACAGAACCAAACGCCGAGAAATCCGCTCAGTCGACGCGACCGCCGCAGGATTGGGATCATACGTTTGAACTGAATTTCGCTGAACGCCGCTATTCCCAGACAGATTTTGAGGCCGCAACAAACGTCGAGACCAACGGCGGTTCGCAGGCTCTAAATCTTCGGATCGGTGTTTCACTCACGGCGGACAGGATCGACGTGCTATTGCGAAACGTGCGCGGCAGTGTGCGGTTTCGTGGAAGTCTTGATCGCATTTTTGCAGTCATTGGAAAACGGCCCGCGACCTCCCCTGAAGTTCCCTAGATCCGCCGAATGTAAGATCGATTTGGAAGTATTCGATTGCGCCCCCCGCCTCTTACTTTTGTTTAACCATTGTTTGAAATTGATTTTTGGGAGGAAACCATGACCACATTTTTTCGATCCGGAGCTACGATGCTCCTGATACTGGCTGCCGCCCTAGCGGTAGTTGCTCAACAACCGGGGGATACTTCGATTACGGGCAGCCGTAGTCAGGCGCGACCCTTGCCGCGGCAGACACCTACTCCGGTCCCGCCAGTTCGGCCGCTTTCAGAAGCAGACCGTACGCGCCAGGAGGCATCGAGTGCGCGACGACGACAGGAAGCCGCGAGCGGTGATCCGGACGTCTTGCTGGACGTGCCCAATCTCTCGGTAGATGAGATAACGCTGGAAGTTGAGAACCTGAAAGCTAAGGTGTCTCTCGATGCTCGGCTCGCAAATCTGCTGGCGCTGACCGCCGGCGCCGATGTCGCCATCGACAAAGTGAAGCTACAGATAAAAGGCGTCAAAGCCGAAGTGTTGCTGAAGGTCAGGCTTGATAATGTCGCCGCGATCATCGACCGCACACTGACGACTATAGATCGCAATCCGGAAATCCTGACCAAGTTGCTCGAAAGCGTAGACAAGACCGTGGGAACTGTTGGGGGAGTAGCCCAAACCGCACTTCAACCTGGAGGCGTTTTGAGTCAAACCATCAACACGCTGGGCCAGACAGTGCAGCGCACCGTCGATGCCACCGGAAACATTGTGGAGAAAACGCTCGACACCACCGGCAAAGTGGTGAATTCGAACACCGTAGGCAATGTTACGAATCTCCGAGTGCTCGGTGAAACCAGGAATGCGGCGGGACAAACGCTGCGACGCGTCCAGGACACTGCGGGTGGGGTTATCGAACTGACGCTTGATGCGGCAGGAAAAGTAATCAGCTCGAAGGTGCTTAGCCAGGGTTCGCAACGAAACTAGCCACAGCTGCGAAGCAAATCTTTTTGGGACGAGCTCGGTAGTGACCGCGGCTCGTCCCTTTTTTGCTGCCATTGACACAGCTTCTTGGGGAGTTATTCTAGATCACCCTTGCGAGCCGGATTGGTATGGCGACTTAGAACGCACGGGGAAGCCACAACAGTAGTCTGGAAGAATATATATGAAAAAAGTCTTTGTGCTTTTATTGGGCGTGATCCTGGTTACCACTCCGCTTAGCTCAGCTTTAGCCTGGGGCAGCGATGGACATCAGACGATTGGCCAAATTGCTTCGCTGCGCATCAGGCCGCGCACGGCCCGGCAAATTTCCGAGATTCTTAAGCCCGGAGAAACCCTCGCCAATATTTCTACGTGGGCTGACACGGTAAAAGAACGGGTGGGAAAAACTGATCCCGACCCGGAAACAAATGCGTTTCTTCAGGACGTAGCGCATAACGCGACAAATCGTGAATGGCACTACGTCAACCTGCCGCTCAACTGTCGCAGCTATCAAACCTGCCGCGGCTTCACGCTGAAGAACGATGTGGTCCATATGCTGAACGTGAGCATTCGAACCCTGCAAGGAAAGCCGAGCGCCAGGTTTCCCTTAAGCAAACGCAATGCGCTCAAGTTGCTGGTTCACCTCGTAGGCGATATTCACCAACCCCTGCATGTCGGCGTTGGGTACATTGACGCTGATGACAGTATCCCGCACTACACATTTGTCGGAGATCCTGTCGTCATAAGGCGCAAACACCTATCTCACGACAAAGGCGGAAATGATCTGGTTATCGACGGCGATCGGCAAAACTTGCACGGGTTTTGGGACTTTGGATTAGTCACCTCGCTGAAAATTTCTTCGAATCATCAATCTCCTGAATCGATGGGTGAGTTTCTGTATCAATCCGTGAACCCAACAAGCAGTTGGAATTCGCAGGGCCCAGTTTCCACCTGGGCGGCCCAGTGGGCTACTGATTCACTACAGAAGTCTCGGAACCAGACGTATGCGTCCGTGAAGATTACCGGGCGGCGAACGATCCCGGTTTTGAGCGGCGGTAAACCCGTAATCAATAACGGCCAACTGGTGATGCAAAAGGTTTACGACGTTTCCCGAGCGGCTGACTACGAAACAGCCAATCGGGAAGTGGTGCGCCAACAACTGGCGCTGGGTGGATTTCGATTGGCGAAACTACTCGACGCGATCTACTCGAAACGAAGCAAGCATCAGTAGTCAGTAGTGAGGCGGAGAAACTACAATTGACAACGAATTTGGTTGCCCGCTTCAGATTCCAGGTGAGCGCTGTTTAATGTTTACACTTTGCTGATTTCCTTCTTGCCGCTATGGACAAAACCAATCTTTTACAAAAGCTGGCGCTGATCAACGACTACTGGAATCCACGCATCGTCGGAGAGTTAAACGGGCAATACCTGAAGCTGGTAAAATTCCAGGGGCCATTCACCTGGCACCATCATGAAGCCGAAGATGAAATGTTTCTGGTGATTAAGGGGCGCTTTCGCATGGAATTTCGCGAAGGCGACAGCCCTTCACCGATCCGACGCGATGTTTGGCTTGAAGAAGGCGAGTTTATTATCGTGGAGCGTGGCGTAGAGCATCGCCCGGTGGCAGATGAAGAATGCCATGTTCTGCTCTTTGAGCCGGCGACCACCCTGAATACGGGCAACGTCACGGACGAATTCACGGTGCCGAAACTCGACTGGGTGTGACTCCGCACCCTCCAAGATTCAGTTTATTCGGATTCTCAACAACAAAAGCTGACGAAAAACCGTATCTTGTGTGAAGATACGCAAAACTCAGAATGGAGGCCCAGCCCGTGAGAAAAATTTCCACCCCCGTTTTAGTGACTCTGGTCGTGATTCTGACCAGCGTAAATGCGTGGGCGCAAACCGCGCCAACCGCTTCGAATCTTGTCGCACAGTCGAGCGCAACCAGCTCGCACTTTGTCGCAGCGCCCGCAAACTCCGCGGCCAGGCAGGCGATGGTCAATTCCCTGTCAATCCTGCCCGAAGCGGACACGATCGTTTATATCAACCCCCAACGGATCATCAATGATCTGCTGCCCAAGTTCATGCCACCGCAAGCCGTGGAAGATATGCGCAAAGGCTTCGAGCAGGCCAAACAGATGGCCGGCGTAGATCCGACCCGGATTAATTACGTGGTAATCGTCAGCAGATTTAGAAAGCCCACCGACGACCTTAACTTCCAAATGCCTGAGTTTATGATTGTCACCAGTGGCGATTTCAGTGCCGAAGGATTGATGACGATGGCCCGCATGGCCTCCGGCGGAAAAGTACGGGATGAAAAGTACGGCAACAAGACGATCGGCCTGATGACAATCGACCCGTTGGTAAAAGAAGCCGAGAAGAATCCGATCCTTAAGGCGTTCACCGAGATGGGAGTCGTGGCGCTTAACGCCAACACTCTGGCGGCGGGCAGCCCACGCTATCTCCGTGCGGCGATTGACGCCGGGGATGGCAAAGATCGCATCAATTCGCAAACTCTGAATTCGTTGGTGCGCGATCCCAACGCCCTGGTTAGCGTGGCCGGCACTCCATGGCATTCGTTTGCCAAGAGTTTCGGCATGTTGGGAACTGAGACAAATCCTCGAGCGCCAAAATGCGATACCCGCCAGGGCGACTTCTATGCAGCGTTGACCATGGATGCGACTAACTTGATGCTCCGCGGCTTCATGAATGCGGACAATCCAGACACTGCAAAAATCATGAGCAACTTGTTTAGCGGTTTCCTGCGCCAGGCTACGAGTGCCATCAAAGATCCAGTGGCGCAACCATTGCTGAACAGCATTGCGCTGGTCGCGGAAGGTGATGAGGTAATGTTTCGCGCGGATGTGCCTCAGCAGATGGTTATGGACTTGATGAAGGAGCAAATGAAACCGAAGCAGCCCACGGCCAAGCCAGGCGACGCCAAGACGACTAAACCTGCGGTCCGCAGAAGACCAGCCAGACGCAGAGGCTAGTCCAAATAGTGGATTCAATGTCTGCAGCCGTAGCCGTTCTGACGGCGATGATCACGCCCGCGGTGCTGATCTCCGCTTGCGGCAGCATGATTCTATCCACTTCCACACGTCTCGGACGCGTCGTCGATCGCGTCCGAGCGCTGGCCGACAAGCTTGAGGAGCTAGCCCTGAAGCCCGCCAGCGAGGGCGGCGAGCGCCAGGCTGTAATTTTTGCCCAACTCGATAAGCTCACCAGCCGGGCTCGTATTCTGCAACGGGCAATGGTTTCCTTTTACCTGTGCCTGGGAATGTTTGTGGCAACGAGCGTGGCGATTGGCGTGGTGGCGATCGTGGGTCAACAGCGTTACACGCTGGTGCCGGTAATTTTCGGAATCATCGGGGCCTGTTTTCTCTTTTACGGAAGCATGTTGCTGATCTTCGAGGCCAGGCTCGCGTTAAGCACTATTCACGCAGAGATGGACTTCATCTGGAGTCAAACCACGAAAGTTGCGCCTCCGGAATTAGTCGAACAGCACAAACCGCACTTCGTGCATTTTCGCAGCCACCGGTAAACAAGATGTTAGAGGCCGGAGTTCAGAAAGCTCAGCCCGGTTATGGGGGCCTACTTAAGTCGGGAGAGTTGGCGCGGCGGGTGGCCAAACTGGAGGCCCTACTCGAGAGCTGCACCGTTTGCCCTCGCGATTGCCTGAACAACCGCCTGCGCGACGAGATCGCTGCCTGTTATTCGGGCAGACTTCCGATTGTCTCTTCCTATACCGCACACTTCGGGGAAGAACCGGCCCTGGTCGGCACCCGCGGCGCCGGCAATATTTTCTTCGGCAACTGCAACCTCCGTTGCGTCTACTGCCAAAACTATCAGATCTCGCAAACGCACAAACACCAGCTCAAGAATGAGATAACTCACGGGCGTCTGGCGGCGATAATGATGGAGTTGCAATCAGCCGGCTGTCACAACATTAACTTTGTATCGCCGACTCACTTCGCGCCGCAGATGGCTCGCAGCATTCTGCTGGCAGCCGATCAGGGATTGCGGGTTCCAATCGTCTACAACACCAACGCGTACGATTCAGTTGAGGTATTAAGGCTGCTGGAGGGAATCGTTGATATTTATTTGCCCGATCTTAAATACGCGGAGAACGAGGCGGGTTATCAGTATTCCAAGGTCAGCGCCTACAAGGAGCATGCGCGCCGCGCGATTGCCGAAATGCATGCTCAGGTGGGTGATGAGCTTGTCTTCGACGCAGATGGGTTATTGCAGCGCGGGTTGATCATCCGCCTTCTGGTCCTGCCAAATGATATTGGTGGAATACGCGAGTCGCTGGAATGGATTCGAGACGAGCTTAGCCCGCGGGTTGCAATCTCACTGATGGCTCAATACTACCCGACGCACCAGGCGGCCACGAGCAAGCGCCACGTCCTGCTGTCGCGGCGCATTACCGAGAACGAATGGCTTCGTGCAGTCGGCGCGCTTGAGGAGCTGGGAATGGAAGAAGGTTGGATGCAGGAGTTTGACGGCGCCGCTTTCTACTACCGGCCGGACTTCGACAACCCTGAGACACCGTTCAAAGATATTCGTGATTTTGCGTCAGACCCCTCACCCGCGCTAAAGACGACGACAAGCCACGAAACACTGTAAGCCGCACAAACTTACACCATCCCATTTTTGTCGGATCGTGTGATTTCCGCACATCAGTTTTCTTTGTCGTGCGTTAGGTGATGGGTCGTGTGTTCTGTCACTGACGTTCGACCGAGCCGCTGATCGAGAGACTCTGGTAGATCACTGGTAATAGGAGCGAATGGCCGGAGTTGATGCGCCGAAGCTACATTTTGGATTCGCGCCTCCAGTTCTTTTTGCGACGCAGCGTCTGCCGAGCGATCCGCCAGGGCCTTACGTGGAACCGTCAAGACTAGTCCATTGATAATAATCCCCAAGCCGACCAGAAAAATGAGGGCTCCGAGGGCAACAAGCGGGATGAAATCTTCTGACAGAGCGCTGGCGATAATCAATGCTATGGTAACGCCCAAGCCAATCACTGCGGTGATCACACCTCGCCGCATACGGCGTAATCTTTTTTCCTCGGGCGACTCCAGAAACTTTTCCAGTTGCGGCAGCACATCTTCAGCGACGTGTTCAAGGTCTTTTCCAGTTTCCAATTGTCGAATCCGATCGGCGAGGGCACGACTGATCTGCTCACGGGCGGAGATCGCCGAAGCCGTGATCGTGTCGGGCCGCTCGAGACCTTGACGCACCGACCCCAGATCTGTGCCGCAGGCGCGGCAAAACTGGCTAAGCTGTCTTTCTTCTGAACCGCAGGTGGGGCAATACATGGTGCTCGCTTATACGGAGCGTGCTGCGAGGAAGTTCCTGAGTAGCCAAACTACCGCTGCACTACGAGGACTCTACCCGCACGCCCTTCCAAAAGGCGACGCGGTCCATGATCTCTGCGGCAGCTTCCTTTGGCTCAGGGTAATACCAGGCGGCATCCTTGTTCGTTTGGCGATTCACCACCACGTCGTAATAGCTCGCCTGGCCTTTCCAGGGGCAGATCGTATGGGTGCTGCTGGGCTGAAGGAATTCAGTCTTCACTGCTTCGCGCGGAAAGTAGTGATTCCCTTCGACTACAATCGTTTCGTCGCTTTCCGCGATCACTGCATCATTCCAAATTGCTTTCATAGTAGTAATTAGACACCAATGATGAACCAATGACCAATCGTCTCCAGCCTCGGTCGCCGGTTCAGCCACCACTCACCGAAGGCAGGATCGTGAGTTCGCTGCCCTCGACAACGCTGGTGTCCAATGATTCCTTGCGGCGAATATTTTCGCTATCCAGGAAGACATTCACATGCTGACGTAGTTGTCCCTGTTCGTTAACGACGCGGTCGCGCAGACCCGGATGAATCTTCCAGAGAGCTGCCAGCGCCTCGCGAACCGAGGTAGGGCCCACTTCGACTGCGATTTGATTCCGACCCTCGGTGAAATCGGTTAAGAATCCGGCAACGTTAACTTTGATCATGACTAGGGCAATACTCCCTCCGGCACCAGCCACGGATGCATGCTGATGGCCAGGCGGCCGGCTTTAACGCTGGGGTCGCTATCCGCCAGTTGCTTCGCCTCTTCAAGAGACCCGACCTTAAACACAAAAATTCCGCGCAGAGCGCCATTACCACCAAATGGTCCGGCGACCACCAGCTTTCTGGTCTCTGCTAGTTTATGAATGTTGGCGAGGTGTGCCTGCTGTAGGGCTTCGGTGGCCGCTGTTTTCTCAGCCGTCCACTCCGCGCCGCGCGTCAAAAACCCGAGATAAGCGGTCGTCATTTTAATTGGCAGGGTCGGCGTCTTCATCACGTCTTCCGACCACCATGGATGCATCTCGGCGATCAGGTGCCCGGTTTTAACGGCGGGACTAGCTTCGGCCCACTGTCGCGCTTCTTCAGACGACCCGGCGCGCAATACATACACGCCACGGATCTCGCCGTCATCCGTTAGCCGCCCGACGATCACCGCCTTCCCCGATTGCATGAGTGAGCTTGCATACTCTCTTTGGGCCGTTTCCAGACCCTCGGTATCCGGTAACTTCTGGCCCGTATACTTCGGCCCGCGTTTCATCAAAGCCATGTGGAACTGAATCAGTTTGAACTCCGGCTCCTTCTTATCCTGAGCCGGCGCGGTCACGGGCATACCCACCGAGACGACGGCCAGCAAACAACCAACTAAAATATTTTTCACAAGTGTTTCCTATGGATCCTGCTCACCATTGCTCAGTTGATGACAGCACTCTTCACGCAAGCCACCGCCGGCAATCCTTTCATGATTGCGTTCCATGATTCGCCTGCGTCGGCGGAACCGAAGAGCTTGCCGTTGCGCGTTCCAAAATAGAGGCCCATCGGTTGTTTCGTGTCACCGCACATTCCATCCCGCAAGACGGTCTCGAAGGCATTCTCCTGCGGCAATCCGTTTGTCAGCGGTTCCCATGATTCGCCTGCATTAGTAGTTCGATACACGCGCAACTTCGCCTCAGGAGTACAGCGAAATTCATCGGATTCGAGGGGAATGATGTAGGCGGTGTTTGGATTGTGGTGATCGATCTCAAGCGCAAAACCAAAATCGGACGGCACCCCGTTGGCTATGTCGGTCCATGAGTCGCCGCCGTTATCACTACGGTAAAGGCCCCAGTGATTCTGGAGAAACATGCGTTGCGGATTATCCGGATGACTCACGATCTTGTGAACGCACTGCCCCCATTCCGGATACTGTTGGCCCTCAGGCAAAAACTGGGCGCGCACGCCATCGTTGCGCGGTTGCCAATTCGCACCGCCGTCGTCACTTCGATAGACTCCACCGGTCGATATGGCGATGAACAAGCGCTGGGAGTTGGAAGAATCAGGCAAGATAGTGTGGAGGCAAAGTCCGCCGCCGCCCGGTTGCCATTGAGGACGATGCGGATGATCGTGAAGCCCCTGCACAAGTGTCCAACTCGCCCCGGCGTCCGTTGACTTGAATAGAGCCGCCGGCTCCACCCCGGCGTAAAGCGTGTCGAGCTCATCCGGGTGGCCTTTAACGATTTGCCAGATTTGTTTCACTGAAAGGTTGTCGCCGGCGGGGGTTTCCGCAGCCGGATTCGCATCCTGCATCGCGGCCGCTGGAGCCGTTTCCTGCTGAGGAAACTTGATGCCGTAAGCCTCAGGTTCGGTCCAGGTTTTTCCAAAGTCGTCAGACGAACTCAGGTATGAACCCCAAAAGGAACTATTTACCGCGGCCCACAGCCGGTTGCGACCGTTGCGATCGTCGTAGAGCATCGCGTAGATCGCGCGGCCAGGAAAATATGGCCCCCCAACATCCCATTCCTTGCGATCCTTATTCGACCGCAGCACAAATGCACCTTTCATGGTGCCCACAAGAAGCAACACATCGCCGGTCTGGGGGTTAACTTGATTCAGTTTAGGCATAGGGGTAACTCCGGTTGGTTTAGGTTTCGACCGTGTCAGTTTTCATTGTCAGGGTGCGCCGACATTATAGAAAATCGGGACGCCTCGCTCAAAGCAAGGCTAAACAAATAACATGAAATTGCCGCAACTTTTTCGGCTACTCTCGCTTCATTGTGCATCCAAGCGAGCGACTGAAACCAGGTTACAAAAATGGAGCAATGTTCATGGCGACTAACGGACCGATTAATTATCACAGAAACGCCCGACGATTCATGCGATTGACCCGACTTAGCGCTTTGGTTCTCGGGTTACTCATGCTGCCGGAAGCCGCGCACGTTTATGGGAAAAACGCCGGCTTACAAAGAACCCGCCAACAGGGACGCACAGTTTCTGCGAATCAATTTCCGGGAAATGATCTGGGAGCAAAAATTAATGCGGCCGACAAGGCCCTGGGCGTCGCGCCCGGCGAAATTATTGTTACCGGCGGCGGAACAATCTCCACCCAGGTGATTCTTTCCTCCGGTCATGTGCTGCGTTTTCAAAACGGCACGTATGCCCCGAAGACCACGAGCGCGCCAATTTTAATGAAGCCAGGTTCATCCGTGATCGGTTCGGGTTGGGATGCGATTCTTCTCGAGTCTACCGCACCGGGTCAGTTCACTGTCATTAGCGCTTACAACCACGCCATCGAGAATGGGACGGCCGACTCAAATTTGATTATTCGCGATATTCAAATCAAAGGAGCTAATCCCGGCTTCAACTCGGCGCCGCAAGCCATCTCGCTCGGCAACTGTGCAAATTGCCTGGTAGATAAAGTCTGGGTTAACGGCACTCGATCCATCGGAGTTCAATTGGGAGGTTCCTCTCGTCGCGGGCACTTCGCATCCAACTCACAAATAACGAACTGTCTGTTCACGCGGGTTGCTTCGCAGAATCTGGCCCTGGTTAACGGGAAGAACATCCTGATAGAAAAAAACACTTTCAAGACCTCGGGTCAGTTTGGCGGACCAGGCAATACCAACATCGATCTCGAAGTCAATGAAGACGCGGATCGCCTCGAGGACGTCATCATCAGAAACAATCTGATCGACGTGCGCAATTCAGAAACGAGCCCGACGGGAAATGGCATCGTCATCCAGGCAACTTCGGGCACCCCTTACGTTGGTCCCATCCTGGTCGAAAGAAACACCATCATCGGCGGTGATACCGAAGGAACGATTACCAACTACCTGAGCAATGGCATCTACGTCTATGGCGCTACCATGCGGGATGTCACGATTCAAAACAATACCATTCGGCGCACCGGCCAAAGCGGAATCAGGATCGAGGGTTCGCGCTTCGTCGTCATCAACAACCAGATGTTTGACGTAGGCGGCGGCGGCACGGCGGGGTTCGTGGTAATCGCGACCAACAGCCGGATTGTCGGCAACAGTTTGGTGTACAGCGGTCGGGGGCCGGCAGATGGCCGGATGACTATTCTCGAAGGCTCGCGCGGAAACAACATTCAGAACAATCCCGGCTGGACCGTCACCGGAGTCGTTCGCTAGCTGCCGCGCGCAGAGTCTGGCGAGTTCCCAGGGTATCACTGAAGTCAGGCGCGCTGGCGAACGTATGAGCGAACCGGAGGTGGCGTGATCCGCCTCACCAGTGCGGCTTTTGCCTTCCACTCCATGGCCCGGCTCATCTCCACCAAAAACTTTGTTTCCCCTGATTCCATCACCGCCGCAGGTTCGCCATTGTGATAGAGAATTCGATTTGAGGTAAACGCGGTGACGCGCCCGCCCGGGGTAATAATGCCGACCAGGTTCAAAGGATCGGCCGCACTGATCGAGATCAAACTTTCGGCAACATTGTTCTGTGAGCCGGCCCCGGGAAGTCCGACCGCTAGCGAGGGCTCAGTTTGAGATGCGGAACGAAGGCCAAAGTCTACTGCTACGCTTCGAGCGCGTCGCATTGCTCTCAGCATCCCTACCGCTTCCGGAAGCGCAAACTGTTCGCCGGAAATTCCGGCGACGAAACGGCCGCCGCGAATTTCACCACGCGCCTCAAGCCGATGATATATACGCAGCAGCACCCGCCAGGGAATAGTGATTCCTTCACGAGGCAGCAGCCGTTTGAAGACGACGCCGTAGCGGCGCAGTAGGATGCGGGCAATTTCTTCCGTGCTTTCAGAGTCGGCATGGGAGACCTCCCTTGCCTGAGCGCTTCCTCCAGCTGCCTGCACTCGTTGCAGCAGCGACCAGCGGCCCGCACTCGACATTTCATAAACCGGCTGGCGATGCTTTCGTTTGGCGGCAGCTTGTGTTTTGCGGCTCGAAGGCGTTAGCAGTGCCCGCAGTCCGGTGAAACTGTCCGAAACGACCAGCCCATTGGCCACCAACTCACCCAGAGATTCTTCCACCTGGGCGCGTAGCAGCTTTGTGCCCTCGACAATGTCCAGGAAAAAGGATGCGCCACGCGCTACCAGGTATTCATGGACCGTGCGAGTGGTCTCAGAAAACTCAAGACCATTCGCTGAAGGCTGCGGGAAGGCCCAATTCCAAATCGGGAAATTCTTGCGCCGCAAGAGCGCGATGGGAGTGTTGCGCACGGGAGCGCCGCCACGCACCCGGTCGGTCCCGTTGTCACTCGATTTCGGCGCATTGACCGGTGGGGTCAATCGGGCCCATACCACTTCTCCTGAAAGACACAAAGCATCGAGCCACGACGGGTCGTAATCCACCAGGCGGCTCGGCAGAATTTCGCTTTCCCACGCTGCTGCGGGCGCTTCGAATCCTTCCATCTGCTCGATGATCGCGCGCACACTCTCCGGTCCCTCCATCTGGTGGGTAGGCGCAACTTTTTGCCACGCGAGCAGGTAACGCATGAAGTCGGAAGTAGAAACAGGTTCGATCTCCTGACGCAGGCGGTTAAGAGTGTAACTATGAATGCGCGCCAGCAACCGTCGCGCGCTCCATTCAGTCTCGTTCGAGCCGGGCGAGAAGTGCCCGCGAATTACAAATCCTTCGGCTTCCAGTTTCAGTAGACCCAACTCAATCTCAGCATCGGTTAGACCAAATGAGCGCGCCAGACCGGCAACAGTGGTTGGCCCAAGTCCCTCGAGGCGTCCTCTCAGGATTTCAACTAACGCGGTTTCGAATGTCCAGGTGGTTTGGCTGTAACTGTCTGGAGCCACAATCGATGGATTGAGCGAAGAAAACGGGTGAATCACATTCAACTGCGGCAACCGCTCCGCCGCGACCCAGATATTCAGGCTCTTCATTGGGACCGCGAGCGTCCCGCCCTCATTAGCACCAGCCTCCAATGTCGCAGTGGCAAACTGTTCGCGCTCCGCGCTCATTGCGGGCGGGACCCCTTTGGTCCCAGTCTTAATTTGAAGTACAGCGGCCCGGCGATCGTTTTTCAGTTCCGCGAAAAAAGCATGCCATTCACCGCCTTCCTGTTCGGCAAGAAAGCCAAGCTCAACTAATGCATCGTGCAACTCATCGGCATTCTCGACCCGGGGCCAGGCTTCATCGCGCACACGATCAATAGCGCCCTGATCGAGTTTGCCCATGTCCCTGGCAGTTTGCGGATCGAGCCAGCGTCGCTGTTGCACCGCCCGGGTACGCCTTTCTTCGAGCGGGGCATCATCAAGATACGCATACGGTCGCGCGTTCAGGATCTCCTGCGCGAGCGGCGAAGCCTCAATCACGTCGCGCGCGAAAAGATGTTTCTCATTTCGCTCGATCGATGCCAGCAGCTTCTCAAGGGCCTCGATATCCATCGCTTCCTCGAGACAATCTTTGACTGTCTGATCGACCAGGGGGTGCTCTGGAATTTCGCGCTCGCCGCCGCCCAGGTTCTCGAAGCAGGCGACTTGATCGGGGAATACCGCGGTCAGCAGATCTTCCGCGTTCATTCGTTGCAACTGCGCGGGAATCTTCTTACCGCCGCGCCTGCGCAAGACTGCAAGGGCACGGGTCACGTTCCAGCGCCATCGAATATTCCACATCGGCGCGTCCAGCAGTGCCTGACTCAGGAGGTGTCGTACAGTCTTTGAGTTTAGATAATGAAAAACGTCTTCGAGCGGAAAACTATGTGTGGGACCCAGCGACAGGACGATCGCATCCTCGGTGGCCGCAGCCTGCAACTCGAAGTTGAACTGGCGGCAGAAGCGTTTGCGCAGTGCTAATCCCCAGGCGCGATTCAGACGGCTGCCGAACGGCGAATGCAACACGAGTTGCATGCTGCCGCTGTCGTCGAAGAAACGCTCGAGCACCAGGTTGTCCTGCGAAGGCATAACGCCGAGCACAATCTTTGCACCTGCCAGGTAATCAACGATCTGTTCCGCCGCTGCATGCACTATGCCGACTTCATTTACCAGGTAATTGATCGCGGGCTCAAGATTAATTCGACTTCCACCTACTCCTTCGGTACTAACCTGATCATCAGGATCCGGCCTGATCTCAGACTCGCCTGCAGTAGCCGGCCGGCCATCGATGGCCGGCGCGCCACTCGATGTGTCGGTCACCTCAATTCGGTTCGCGACCTCTTCTCGCAGCCTGGAAACTGAAAGCGACAATTCATGCGTTCGCCCAGGTGCTTCCCCCAGCCAAAATGGAATTGAGGGTGGTTGCCCGGCCGCGTCTTCAACCCGCACCTTCCCCTCCTCGACGCGCAACACCCGCCATGAAGCGTTTCCAAGTTGGAAAATATCACCTTGCATGCTCTCGATCGCGAAGTCTTCGTTGACACTGCCAATAACCAGCTCGCTCGGTTCCAGCACCACTGCATAGTCAGCAGTATCAGGAATTGCACCGCCGGAAGTAATCGCCGCTAGTCGCGCGCCACGCCGTCCTCGCAAACGTTTATTAACTGCGTCGTGATGCAGGTATGCCGAGCGTCGTCCGCGCTTGGTCGAGAAACCTTCCGCCAGCATGCGAATGATCGAATCAAATTGCTCGCGAGCAAGATTGCGATAAGGGTAGGCCCGCTTCACCATGGCGAAGAGCCCATCCTCAGTCCACTCTTCCGGCGCTGAAGCCGCGACAAGCTGCTGCGCGAGGATGTCGAGAGGCTGTTCCGGAATCGTCAGGCGATCGAGTTCCCCGAGTCGCACCGAATCTACAATCGCCGCACACTCCACCAACTCATCGCGCGAGAGCGGAAAGATCCTGCCCTTTGGAAAACCTGCTACCGTGTGATTCGAACGTCCTACTCGCTGGAGAAAACTGGAAATCGATCGCGTCGAACCAAGCTGGCAAACCAAATTGACATCGCCGATGTCGATGCCCAACTCGAGCGATGCAGTCGCGACGAGGGCACTTAGTTCACCTGCTTTTAAACGTTGTTCAGCCGCAAGGCGTTGATCGCGCGCCAGGCTGCCATGATGCGCGGCGATGTTTTCATCTCCAATCCGCTCGCCCAGATGACGGGCGACACGCTCGGCTAGTCGCCGGGTGTTGACGAAAATAAGGGTGGTATTGTGCTGTCTAACCAGCTGCGCTAGTCGATCGTAGACCTCGTTCCAAACCTCGCCCGACATCACCGCCTGAAGAGGTGACTCCGGAAGCTCGATGGCTAAATCGAGCCGGCGAGCGTGACCGCTGTTGACGATGACGCAATCCGCCGTGCCATTCGCGTCGATGTTGGCATTGCCCACCAGAAATCGCGCCACCTCTTCAATGGGACGCTGCGTAGCTGACAATCCGATGCGAACGAGCCGATCTCGGACTTCGGCTTTCGGACTGCGAATTTCAGCCGTAGGAAACAGCGACCCGTTTACCAGCAAGGTGGAAGATTCCGGCGTTGATTTCTCCGCAGCAACTTCTGCCGCAGCATGCTGCTGAATCAGTTCCTCAAGTCGTTCGATTGAAAGCGCGAGATGAGAACCCCGCTTGTCACTAACCACCGCATGAATTTCGTCTACAATTAGCGTGCGCGTAGTCTCCAGCATGCGGCGCCCGCCTTCGCTGGTAAGCAGAATAAAGAGCGACTCTGGCGTGGTTACGACAATGTGTGGCGGCCGCCTGGTCATCGCCGCGCGATCGGCAGCCGGGGTGTCACCAGTTCGCACGAAGGTGCGAATGTTCACCTCGGAAAGACCGAGGGCCCGCAATTCCTGTTGAATGCCTTCCAATGGAATTTGCAGGTTGCGTTGAATGTCGTTGCTAAGCGCTTTCAGCGGAGAGACGTAAACGACGTGAGTGGTATCGTCCAGTTTCCCCGCGACGCCTAAGCGCACCAGATCGTCAATGGCGGCCAGAAACGCGGCCAGAGTTTTTCCTGATCCTGTGGGCGCCGCAATCAAAGTATTTCGCTGCGCTTTAATTGCGGGCCAGGCTTCAATTTGCGGAGGTGTTGCCGAGGGAAAGCTTTTCCGAAACCAGTTCGCCACTGCCGGATGAAACACTTCGAGATCCATGGGACGGAAATTATAACGCAGAACTCTGGCGTTGCATAGATGCAACATTGACCCGAAGACGGAAGCGTCGGCGTCCAAAGCCCAACGTCCAATGTCCATTGTCCAATGTCCAATGTCCAATGACATGAACGGATCCCCTCTGGGGATTTACTTGGACGCATCAAACTGAGTGTCGGTAGAGATCTTTCGAAAAGCGAACTTGGGACTTTGGACCTTGGACCCTGGACTTTGGACTGTCCTAGCCTTCGCAATGAGCCTTTAACCGCTCCAGCGCTTCTGCCCAGGCCGCGCGGAGGCCATCGGCCTCTTCCCGCTTTTGAATCCTGATGTGATTTACCAGCAGACCAGTCTTGCCTTTTCCTTTGTCCTGAAACTGCACGTCAACCTGTGTCGGCGCAGAGAGACCGGTGCCCTCGAAGGTCATGCGGAGATCTTTATTCTCGCGAACTCGCAAAAATGTTCCCTTATCACCATCTTTGTTTTGAAATGTTCCGCCATCCCTGACCTCGGCTTTGGTAGCCTCGCCAAACCACTTGCTCAGTTCCGCTTCGCTGGTCCAGGCCTGGTACACGTCGGCTGGGGTGGCCGCGATGGTCTTGGTAGAACAGACGAAATAACCCTCATAGAGGCCGTCTTTCTTGCGCACGTCGTGGTGTTTCTCAAACTCCACGGCAATCGTCGAAGCCCACCAGGGATCCACCTTCAGGCCCAGTAAGCGATTGCCGATCTCGCGACGCCCTAGCTTCAGGCCGTCGTCCTTGTCGAGTTCAGTAAACCACTGATCCAGAGTCTTTCCGGTTGCAGCCTTTGCTGCTTCGTTTGTTACTGGGTGGTCCGACTTGAGACTATTCTTCATTCCTTCACTCCTTAATTGATCTGACTGTTGGCCGGGCAGGTCAGCCGATTAACGCCGCTATCTCCAGACGCCAATGATTGCGCCCATAATCACAAAGGCCAGGGTCATGTAGCCGCCGTTTATCAGAATGTAGGTCCAGGTTCTGTTTTCGAAAAGCCCTACGATTGCGATCGCCATGGCCACCCATCCAAATCCCGTAAGCGCGCCCGCTATGGCTCCCCAGGTGGTATTTGTGTTGGGACCGGCCAGAAACATGGCGAGATTCAGGGCCATGACCAGGGAAAAGACAAACGACCAGCCAAACATTCTGGCCTTGCTGAATGTTTGCAGCTCTTCATCAGTAAAATTGTTGGCGCGCATCCACGCTTTGCCAAAAAGCATGGGAGAATACCAAAGTCCGCCAAGAATAAAAGTGGCCAGGGCCGCGACGGCAACGGCGAGATAATTTATCGAATTAAAGTCCATTTCTTTTGCTCCTTCGTTGGGGGTTCTGACATCAAAGGAGACTAGCCCGCCTGAGAATGCGCCGTATTGTAAAAAATTAACCTGCACCCGGATTTGTAGAACTAAAAGCTGTTTGCAACGAATGGGCTAGGCAATCGGGATAAAGTTAACGTATTCCCCGCGCTGGGCAAGGTAAGCGGAAGGATTAAGCCCGGAGAATGCCTGAAACTCATGAATGAAGTGGGCTTGATCGTAGTAGCCGCAATCGACGGCGATGGCCGACCATTCAATTTCGTTCTGCCGCTCGATCAGGTTGACCACTTTCTGAAACTTACACACGCGGGCGAAGCTCTTGGGCCGCAGCCCGACCACCTTCTCAAATTGCGATATCAGATGTTTCTGAGTAATGCCAATTGCATTGGCCAGGTCGCGAATGGCCAGAAACTGAGGTGAATGTTGCAACTGGTGCACCGCGAAAGCGACGAGACGGTTAGCTTCCAGAGATCGCTTTGCCTGTCTCAATAGAAACAATTCGAGCCACAAAAGTCTGGCCTCGGGAGATTCTTGCGCCACTAACTGATTCCGAATCTCATCGAGCAGACCTCCCCAGACCAAGTCGAGCTCGGTGACCGCTTCGCTCAACTCAGAAATTGGAAACCCGAAGAAAGGATAAGCGCCCCCTGGCCTAAACCGAATGCCAATCAGCGACTGATTTTTCGCGGCTCCAATCACAATGTAACGAGTGCGCTCACCGGAGATCCATCCTTTCGTCACCGTGCGATAGGTTTCTGAGGTTTCGTCAGTAAAAATTGACTTTGGTGCGGTGCCAAGATCGATGATTAACTCGATGGCGCCGTCAGGGAGGATTTTTTCTCGCGTGTAGTCTGCCGAAAACCCCTCAACCAACCAGATGTTCTCGACAAAGTGCGAGAGCGGAGGTTTGGGGAAATGTATTTTGTGAATCATGGGGGATGATTACTATCCGCAGATTTCGCAGATTACACGGATTCGACTACGCACGGTGGCAACCATTTCATTCCCAACTCTTGTCAAGAATCTGCGTAATCCGTGTAATCTGCGGATAAGAATCACTCAAACTGCTTCTTAAAAGCTTCAAACTGAGTTTTCAACATACCTACTTCGGCCTTTAGAGTTTCCACTTCCGCTTCGAGCGCCACCACTCGATCTCCCTGACTATCACCCCGATTACGTGTGCGGCCTGGGGCGACGCCTTCTTGAGTTGGGTCGACAGTAACTTCGCCGGAGAGCAAATGTGCATAACGCGTCTCTTTCTGCCCGGGCTGACGCGGCAAGCGAGTTACCAGTGCGTCAGGTTCCCGCGAAATCAAAGAGCTGAGCGTGGATTCCACTTCCTCGAGCCCGGAAAACTCATGCAGGCGAAACGCGCGCGTCGCGAGTTCGCCTGGCGTTTGCGGTCCGCGCAGCAGCAGCACGCAGATAAGGGCTATCTCCGGGGGACTCAAATGCATCACTTCGGGGAGCACATGTTTGTATTTCGGCACCCGACTCGTGCTGCCATAGAAAACGTAGGCGAGATTCTTCTCGCGCAAAGTTTCCAGCGCCGCAGCCACCTCAGTTTCGCTGTATGACGCGACTGGGGTGCGGTTGTTCTTCTGGTTGCACGCAAGCGTCAGCGAATTGAGCGTCAGGGGATAGTATTCCGGCGTGGTCAACTGCTTCTCGACCAATGACCCCAGGACGCGCACTTCGATCTCATTCAATATTGTTATCAAGACCTTTAGTCACCACTTCTGCGCCACCGACTTGAAGTTCGGCATCGGAATTCGTAATCCATTCGTCACGCAAAGTAACAGATGGCCTACATTTCCCTGGCACATCGGAAACCCGAGATCATCCAGCGCTCATGCGCGTGGAAGAAGTTTCGGTAAGTCGACCGGATGTGTGTTTGCGGTGTGGCGAACGAGCCGCCGCGAAGAACTTTCTGGTTAACGAACCATTTGTCGTTGTATTCATCAAACTCCGACTTGAAACCCGGGTACGGAACATAGTCTGAAGTGGTCCACTCCCAAACGTCGCCGATCATTTGGTGGCAGCCGTAAGGGTTTTGCCCGCCGGGAAGCGCGCCGATCGGCGCGACCGACCAAAGGCCATTCTCAAGAAGATTCGCTTTAGCTGCGTCGGGAGCTTGATTGCCCCAGGGGAAAGCCAACAGGTCGCCATTCGCCGGTTGAAAGCAAGCAGCTTTTTCCCATTCCGCTTCCGTCGGCAAACGCTTGCCGGCCCATTTCGCGAAGGCCGAGGCTTCAAAAAAGCTAACGTGCGTCACCGGTTCGTTTCCCTTACCGGCCGCGGAGTGCAGGCCACTAAAATCTCGAATCATCCACTCGTCGCCATGCGCCTCCCAATACATCGGTGCGCGCCAGTGTTCGTCGTTAACGAGCGCCCATCCTTCGGAAAACCACCAGCGAAAATCCTCGTAACCACCGGCGCGAATAAACTCGAGATAGTCTTCATTACTTACGAGCGCACGATCGAGTCGGTAGTCCTGGAGGAAAACCTGATGCGCAGGCTTCTCGTTGTCGAACGCGAAGTCGTAGTTCCCGGAATGCGGCGGCCCGACGCCGCTTTGGTCCGAGTCCCGCGCGCCGTAGCCCAAATTAAAGAGCCCACCCTCAATTGTCGCCATCCCTTCAACTTTCATGGCCGATGCGGGTGAAGGTTTAGACGGCGCGTCGTACTGGTCGCAAAGCAAATGCTTGATGTCGTAAACCAGCAGCTCCTGATGTTGCATCTCGTGTTCCAGCCCCAGTCTTACGAGGGCCAGCACCGTTTCCGCATCAGAGATCTTTTCCGCTGACGCCAGGAACGCGAGCATTTGCTCGTCAACGTGTTGTCTGTAGGCTACGGTCTCCCTCACCGTCGGTCGCGAGCGCGTGCCCCGTTTCGGGCGTTCGATACGAGCGCCGAATCCCTCGTAATACGAGTTGAAGTAGAAGAGATACGCCTCCGAGTAAATTTGGTAACCGGGCTGATGGGCTTGCAGAAGGGTCTCGAAAAACCACGATGTGTGGCCGATGTGCCAACGCGGCGGGCTCATAAACTCCGCCGTTTGAATCACGTAGTCTTCGATTTCCAGAGGCGCGACAATGCGCATAGTGCGCGCGCGAACGCTCTGGTAAAGCTCAACGATAGAAGGCGTCCTGGATTGGAGCGGTGATGGGATTGTAGAGACCATTGCTAAGAATATTGCTACATAGATATTGCTATGTATAACGCGACCTATTCTGACACAGCGCCCCGGTTTCGCACGATGATGGAACGCTCATCTCGTTTACCGACACTCCCAATTATCGCCGCTTGTGAATAATTCTCACGCAGACGCGATAACAATGACCTGCGGCTCGATCCGGAGCAATCGAAATCAACATACCGCCCGCCGTTTGCGGATCGAAAAGCAGCTTGACGAGATTCTCGTCCACCGCATGAATCGATTTCAATGTCCTCGCCGATATATTCACGATTGCTCTTATCGCCACTCGTCAGCAGTCCCGCCATAGCGAGTGCCAAAGCGCCATCCAGCAACGGCACAGCGGCGGATTCGATCTGAATGCTCACTTTGCTGGCCTTGCGCCATTTCCCAGGCATGACCGAGCAGAGCAAAACCGGTGATATCGGTGGCGCCCTTGACGTTAAATTCGCGCATCGCTTCGGCTGCATATCTACCTGCTGTCAGCATCGTAGCAACCGAACCCGCAGCGATTTTAGTCGTCGTCTTTTCAAACTTGATGCCGGTCGAAATCACGCCGGTGCCAATCGGTTTCGTCAGGATCAGCACGTCGCCGGGTCGGGCACCGGCATTTGTTGCCAATTTAGCGGGATCGATTACGCCGGTTACCGAATAGCCAAACATAATGTCCTTGTTGTCTACACTGTGCCCGCCAATCAGCGTGACCCCATATTGGTTCAGCGTTTCCATTCCGCCACGCATTATCTCGCCAAGTATGGCGGGATCGACGCCCTTCTTGGGAAAGCATGTAATGGCCAGTGCGGTTATTGGGGTTCCAGCCATCGCCCAAACGTCGTTGATGGAATTCAGCGCCGCGATCTGACCGATAAACAAAAGGGTCGTCAACGATCGGCGTGAAGAAATCTAAGGTCTGGACGATGGCGAGGTCGTCGCGAAGGCGAAATACTCCCGCGTCGTCGGCAGTGTCAAAACCGACAATCAGGTTTTCGTTGAAAGGCTGTTTTGGTAGCCCGCTCAAAACTTGAGCGAGAATGCTCGGCGGCAGTTTAGCCGCTCAACCGGAGCACGAAACCATTTCGGTCAATCGCACGGAACAGTCCTCCTTCCGAGAGTTTCGGTGGAAAGCTCAACAGTAAAACAAATCGCTGAAATCCGCATCTTTGGTAACGATGACGTGACCGCTCTGCCGCGCATAAAATCATGAATCTTCCAATCGCGCGCCCGATCCGGGCCGCGCGTGAAGACATGTTGCAGGTTTCGAAATAAGTTCGTTAGCCGGAAAACAGGAGGGGTTCACGATCGTGATCAAAAAGCTGGCCCGCTCAACTGGAAGCAGATTGGGCGATTAGTTGGGCAAACGAAACGGGCAAGCCATCAGGATCAATAGCCACGGCGAGCTTAATTCCCTCGCCCTCTCGTTGCGTGGGCGGCATCACAAAACGAATCCCTTTTGCCTGCAATTCCGCATACGTCTTATCCACATCCTCAACATTGAAGCCAATCGAGCAATGGCCGGCCTGCTTGGACGGGTCGCCCGCCGGTGGACCGTCGGGGGCGATGCCGCCGCCGTGGAGCGCGAGCGTCGTAGTTCCGGTTTGAAACTCAGTCCACTCCGGCGATGCCAACTTAAGCGGAATCCCCAGCTTGTCGCGGTAAAACTCGATTGATCTCTGCATGTCCGACACAACCACCATCGTGTAGTCAATTTGCTTGAACATTTATTTTCTCCTATGCGGGTCGGTTGCGGGTGATGCGTATGCGCATCACGGCAATGTTACTTCTTGCGCTGGCTGCCGCCACTTAGCGCAATTATCACGTCAAACTCGTCTTTAGTTAGGGGCATGACAGAAAGTTGTGATTGCCTGATAAGCGGTAGCTGGCTGAGTCGTTTGTCATAACGAATAGCCGCCAGCGGCACAGGATTCTTGAGCTGCTTAACCGGTTTTAAATCGACGGCGACCCACTGTTCGTCGACCGCGGTCGGATCCTGATATGCGCTCTTGACCACTTCGGCCACGCCCACGACGGCTTTGTCTTTTCCCGAGTGATAGAAGAGAACCCGTTCGCCAGTTGCCATTTCGCGCAAATTATTTCGGGCCTGATAGTTTCTTACGCCGGACCAGTCTGTAACTCCGTCTGATACAAAATCATCCCACGAATAGGTTTCGGGCTCCTGTTTCACCAGCCAGTGGTTGCCTTTTGTCTTTTTCTTCATCGGTTGGTTCTCGCTTTTTGCGCCACCCCGAGGGACGGCATAGAATGCATAGCCTTTCGACAACCCAGGGCTCGTACAGGAGAAAACTAAATGGTTAAAGAAGGAATGGCAGCGCCAACTTTTACGGCGACGAACGCCAACGGCGAAACCATCAAGCTGAAGGATCTTCGCGGCCAGAAAGTAGTGCTGTATTTTTATCCAAAGGATGATACACCCGGGTGCACCAAAGAAGCATGTTCATTTCGCGATGCGTTTGCCATCTTCAAGAAACGGGGCATCGAGGTGTTGGGGATATCCCCGGATAGCGAAGCTTCACACAAAAAGTTTACGGCCAAATATGAGCTTCCCTTCACGCTCCTGGCTGACGCCAATCACGCGATTGCTGATGCCTACGGAGTTTATGGTGAGAAGAAGTTTATGGGCCGCACGTACCTGGGGGTAAAGCGAATCACTTTTTTGATCGACGAAAAGGGCAAGATCAAAAAGGTTTTCGAAAAGGTAAAGCCGGATCAGCATGCGCAGGACGTTCTCGATGCGTTTGCAGCTTAAGGTTTTGTGAGCTCCTGCGGGTGGGTTTTGTTTTGTTCGTCTCAATTCTTCCGCCCTGAAGATACGGTCTCCAACCCCTGATCTTCAGAACGGAACTTATTCTGGCGCTAGGCTGCCACCCAGCCGCCAATCTTCTCCGGTTCCCCTTCCGGATTCTTCCCCGGCATCAATCCCTGAATAGCGCTAAACGAACTCGGCACATCCCTCTTGCGCTCGGGCGTAACCGAACTCTGGTTGCGAAGCAGGGACGCTTCGGTTTCGTTCAAATAATAATGGCGGGTGTTATCAACTATTTCCGTCCTGATTTCGCGCGTCCAGAGCAGTAGATTTGCCAGCGCGTCGCCGATTTCATCCTTTCCCATGCGCGTTTCCTGCGCGATCTCCCGCTGGGTGCGCGCGCCCTTGCGGATGGCTTCCCTCACCCGTTCAGCAGGCGAAAGTTTGCTCAGCATTCTGGGTAAACCTGATGGAGTCGATCCTTCCGCCGACCCCGAGCTTAACTGAATGGTTCCTCGTTTCCTGGCTGATCGATATTCCTTCAGGGCCCGGCGGCTGTCGGTCACCTTTTTGCGAATACAACTTTTACAATAGAGATTTCTACCGTCGTGGCGGGCGCGGCAAACACCAAATTCGGACAGGGGTAATTGCTGGCAGCAAATGGGGCAGTGTTTGCCAGAGCCATCGAATTCTTCCGTCATTGTCAACGCTCCAATCAAAATCGTTCTGCAATATGATCGCTGCAAGAAACGATTGACCGCAGCCGGGGATCGGGGAATCCCAGCTTTCAGATTGACGTCGATGATTGTGACGACGAATTCCTACCTCAGGAATTGTCGCCGGCGATTCTGAGCGAATAACTGTGCGCTCAGTTTGCCCTGATGGAGACTTGGGAAGCAGGTCAGCGGGGCCTAGCAAGAATTTATAAGAGCGAGTTAACCTACAAACAACAATCAACAATCAGGGTCTCGAATCATTCAACGCTTTACTTTTTTTCGATCAACGCTTTCAGCGAGGGAGTCGCATTATAGAGATCGGAAAAGTTTTTGCAACACCTATTTCGACATTTGATGGTCCATGTCTATTTCAGTTCGCATGCACATAATTTTTCATCGTGCAAGTCGCTTTTCTGAAAGCATAAACAACTCTGTCGCGTGAGGATAGATGATCACATAAAGCAAATTCTCAATCGCTGATTACATCGCTGAGAATCTATTTTTTATTTTCCGACGATAAAATTCTTTCGCAAAATCACAGCCTTTGAAAAATCCATAAAGCGTTCGCCCTCTGTTTGGCGCAAGCCGTTCCGTTCGCGTGCGGTGGTCCTACAAAATGTGGGATGAGCACTTCATGGTTCGACGACGAAAAATTTAGTAGCGAAGTTTGCAGGCGAAGGTTGAGCGAGAAATTCTAAGTGAGCTGATGCGTTTCCGATCAGAGAAACAACCGAGTAGCTCTCTTGTAACCAGATGTAATCACACTCCATCATCGCGATCACAGATTCGAACGCATTAACTTCTCGAAGAATCGCTTGCGATCTTTCAGACGATAAACAAACTTTCAGCCCGACCAGATGTCGTTGATCGCGCAAATCTTCACGTCGACGAGTCCACCATCCAGACCAATTCGCTGCACATTTTGCGAATGACAAATCGGTAGGAACTCTTGCAGCTCTTTTTTGGCCAGGCGACCCAAATCATTCCATTCGCGATCAAGTGTTTCGTGCTAACACTGGAAAGGTAGGTCGCAGCACTACTTCTTTATCCACGAAGAGAATGACCAGATCAAGCGGATTGGTTAAGTTGGTTACGAAAACTTTTACATCCGGCGGGTAGTGGGCCAAGTTCGTTGCTGGAAATCCTTTGGCGAGTTTACGAATCCGACGCGAAATCCTTCCTTGATTCCGAGCTTCTTGATTAGTGGAGTTGTTGAGTACCCAGCCATTGGAGTTTCTCCTGATAGCGCTGTGTTTGTCACCGGCAGATTGCATTGATTAAGCAGATCAACAGAACGTGGTCGCCGGTCTTGGCGCTAAACGGTTCACCACCATCCCAGCATCTTCCACCAGCCAAAACCAAATATCGTCCAGATCAAAATGTTGGGCACGGACACAAGCAATCCCAGCAGCCACCAGTTTTTTTGGCTCACATAACCGGCCCCAAAGAATATTGGTGCGGGCGTTGTGCCGTAGTGCGTCAGCCCCGCATCCAGGTTCGAAAAGTATGCAAGCGAGAGCACAGCGAGATACGGAGGCGCACCGGCGGCCAGAATAACTACCAAAAACGGCGTGTACATCGCGGTGGCGTGCGCAGTGATGCTGGCAAATCCGTAATGCGCGTAGAAATAGATCAGCAGTAACGCCCCGAGCGCGAGCCACCAGGTCCAGCCGGTGGTAAACGCTGCCGCAGTTTCCGCAAATCGTTTGGTGATCCCGGTTTCGCCGAGCGCTTCCGCCATTCGCACCAATCCGCCGTACCAAATAAACACGTCCCAGGCACCGCGCTCGCTGATTATGTCGTCCCAATTCAACACTCCGGTCAGTAGTAAGGCACAAACTCCAAGCAGGGGTGGTATTGAGTAGTCCAGTTTCGCAACTAGGTAACGAATTCGAGGAAGCGTGCGGAGGGGATGTAACCGGCTACCGTCGGCATCGCGCCAGCCAGACCGCGAATCATCCACAGAACAGCCACCACAATAAACACAGCCAGCAGAATTTTCTCTTCCCTCTTCATGTTTCCCAGCCGCTCCAGTTCACGGCGGGCAAATTCGGCGGCGGCCGGCGTACGCTTAATCTCCGGCGGGAAAACTCGATAAATCAATTGGGGCACCACGATGAGCGAAATCAGTCCGGGCACGATGGCGCCCTAGCAACCAGCTCGAGTAGGTCAACTCAATTCCGGTCACCTGTTGGGCAAACTTGGCAATCAAAATGTTTGAGGCCTGTCCGGTCAGGAAGGTCGCGCAAATGATTACATCACATTGGTAAAGCAGCACCATGAGAAATGCGCCCAGACGACCTGCCGTCGGCCCGGTCTCGACTCGTATGCCTCCGGAAAGACTCTTGGCAATCGGGAAGACTACACCACCTGAGCGAGCGCCGGTCGAAGGAATGATGCTGGCAAGCAGGAAGTCGGTGGAGATCAGCGCGTAGCCGAGTCCAAGCGAGTGGTGTCCGATAGCTCGAATGAAAACGTAGGCGATACGCCGTCCCAAACCCGTTTTGATCATTGCCCGTGAAATAAAGAAGGCGGCTAAAACGAGCCAGACGATTGGATCTGCATAACCGCCGAGGGCGTCGCGAATCGGTAGCGCCCCGGAAATCGCGATGGCGGTGAGGCCGAGCAGGACCATTGCTCCTCCGGCAATGGGACGGAGACACACCCGACAATCGTCGCGGCGAAAATCGCGAGCAATCGCCACGACTCCACCGTGATGCCGGCGGGTATTCGGCTGAAAGCGATCGCCAAACCCTACGCCAGGACGATTGCCCACTTGAACACGTCCCGGAACACCATGATGGAATAGGGCCGGTGGTGGCGAAACTTCGTCGCCCGTCGGGTTTGGTTTGCGTCAGCCACGTTGCAGCGAGGTTCCTCAGGCGTTTCAGGAAGCTAAAAGACCGTGGGATACTAGTCTTTCAGAGGCTCGGTCGACTCAAGAAATAAAGTAGGACAGACATTCTCGTCGTCCCCTCGGGCAGTTGGTGCAACCAGGTCGGACAGGCAAGAAATGGGCTCTTCGGCAAACCCAAAGTGGCGCGGTAATCGTAGTTGTAAGGGGATCGCGAAAGAGTTGAGTGTGAAATGCTGATTAAAAAGCCAGAAGACATTAAGTCCAGCGAAATCACGGACCAGAAAGGACTACCTAAACCGGCGCCTTTTTCTGCGCGGTGCGGCGTTAGCTCGGCACCACTGCGGCCACCGGCTTCTTTATCGAAAGCTCAATGGGCCACTCCGGAATCTGCCACGGTGAAAAGCTGGCCAGTGTTTCCGCAGAGCTCCAGTCCGACGAAGCTGCGCGTCTCGGGGTTCACCACTGACGAAAAACTTACACCGCTCGAGAACATCACGAACTACAACAACTTCTATGAGTTTTCGACTGACAAACAGGGTGTCGCTCGCGCCGCGAAAGGTTTTCAAACGAATCCCTGGACTGTTTCGGTGGATGGATTGGTTAACAAACCGACGACATTCGGCCTGGAGGAACTGCTGAAGTTTCCCCAGGAGGAACGAATATATCGTCTTCGCTGCGTCGAACGTTGGTCCATGGTTATCCCATGGGTCGGATTTCCGCTCGCCAAACTGCTGGAAAAAGTGGAGCCAATGTCACAGGCGAAATACGTCGCCTTCGAAACCCTTTTTGATCCGAAACGAATGCCAAATCAGAGTACCGGCGTGCTCGACTGGCCTTACGTTGAAGGGCTTCGGCTTGATGAGGCCATGCATCCCCTCACTATCCTGGCTACGGGGCTCTACGGCCAACTCTGCCGCCGCAGGACGGTGCTCCGATTCGATTAGTGGTGCCCTGGAAGTATGGATTCAAGAGTATCAAGTCGATTGTGAAGATAACTCTGGTGGCAAGCATGCCGCCGACGACGTGGAACATTGAGGCGCCGAACGAATACGGGTTTTATTCAAACGTTAATCCGAACGTCGCGCACCGGCGTTGGAGCCAGGCGGAGGAGCATCGAATCGGCTCGTCGAGTTTTAGCGCGCGCCCGACGCTCTTGTTCAACGGTTATGCTGACCAGGTCGCGCATCTGTACCAGGGAATGGACTTGACGGCTAATTTTTGAGCGGCGTCGCTGGCAGCGCGGGCATCCGGCCGGCAATGAGCGCGTAAGGAAAGGAACCAGCACTCGGCGCGAGAACTTTCGCACTCAACGGACGCAGGCGGGATGTCTGAGCTCCCAGCAAACCATGAAAGATTCGCGTTTCACAAAGCTACTGATTTTCATCAACGCTCTCGTTCCGTTGGCGTTGATGCTTTGGGATGTTTACCAGAAACGCGTTGGCGCCAATCCCCTCGAATTTGTGACTCGTACCACGGGAATGCTGACGCTTGTATTCCTGATGTTTACCCTCGCGGTTTCCCCGCTGCGCCACATCACGGGCTTAAACTGGTTGGTGAAATTTCGTCGCATGCTCGGTCTGTACGCTTTCTTTCTATGGCACGCTTCACCTTCTCACCTACGTCTGGTTCGATCGTTTCTTCAAGTTCACGCAGTATTCCCGGCGATGTAGTCCAACGTCCCTTTATTACCCTGGGCATGCTGTCTTTCTTCCTGATGGCTCCCGCTTGCCATAACCTCGACCAACAGGATGGTCAAACGGCTGGGCGGAAAACGCTGGGCCCGGCTGCATAAGCTGATTTACATAGCGGCAGCAGCGGGTGTAGTCCACTTCTGGCTGCTGGTGAAGTCGGACGTGCGTCTTCCGGTTACTTTCGCTTTTATCCTCATTCTATTATTGGCCCACCGCGTTCTCGTGAAGCTGTATCCGACGACTAAGTCGAGGCCCGAAGTTAAGCTTTCAGCCCGCGAATAGTTGACCTCGTCGCGCCAAGCGTCCGCAAAGGTCGCCGAGGTCTCCCGCAGAGCCGCTAAGAATCGACCAAAATGCACCAGTCCCCGTAATCCGCGCTTATAGTTTCTTGAGCCGCAATTCGGCTACAATCAGCGGCCATGACTAACGCAGTCAGCCGTTTTTCAAATCGCGTGAATGACTACGCCAGGTACCGGCCCAGTTACCCAGCCGGGTTGATCGAAATTCTGAAATCAAACTGCGGTCTTAGCCACGACTCCGTAATTGCTGACATCGGTTCCGGGACGGGAATTCTCTCCCGCCTCTTTCTGGAGTATGGCAATACCGTATTTGGGATTGAACCCAATACCGGCATGCGGCTTTTTGCCGACAAGACTCTTTGGCAGTTCAACAACTTCCTGAGCGTTCCGGCAACTGCCGAAGCGACCACTCTCAAGCAGTCAAGCGTTGATCTGATCACGGCAGCCCAGTCGTTTCATTGGTTTGACCGGCCCAGGGCCAGGCGTGAATTCGCGCGGATAATTAAACGTCGAGGTTGGGTGGTCCTGATCTGGAACGAGCGCCGCCTGGATTCCACGCCTTTCCTGAGTGACTTACGAAGACCTTTTGGTGCGTTACGGCACAGACTACGATCGAGGTGCGACATGAAAACGTGCACAGCGAAATTCAGGATTTCTACGCGCCACAAACGGTGAAAATGAAGACTTTGGAGAATTTTCAACGATTCGACCTCGAGTCTCTCAAGGGACGGACGCGTTCGGCCTCCTACACGCCTGAGCCGGGGGACAGCAACTTTGAAGCGCTGTATTCCAAACTGGAAAAGATTTTTCGGACCCATGCAAAAGACGGAAAAGTCACCGTTGAGTATGACACGAGGGTCTATTACGGTCGCATCACACCGCCTGAACACGCTATCACCCAGCAACTGCTTTCCACGCTCGACCGGAGCTGCGCTAAGAGAACGGCGAGCGGACAGAAATGCAGCTAACAAAAACCGCCCAAAACTACGTCGGCATACTCGAATTGGGTCTCCAGCGATTCCGATATTCGCTACGCGGGCGGTACTCACATGCGAATGAACAGCAGATTCTTCGCAGCTACATCGACAAGATAATCCCTCCGAAATATTCGCGGACGGTGGTTGATATCGGAGCTGGAAACGGCGTACGTTGGTCAAACAGCTATTCGCTGGTCGCCGACAACTGGACAGCGCTAGGCGTTGAGGCGAACAGCAGCAAATTTGCGCTTCTCAAGCGAGCTTATCGGCGCTTTCCGAAGGCCAAGGCTTGCCACGCGCTCGCTTCGCCGGAAAACATCACTGATCTGCTTACTGATTTTGGGATTGAACGAGAGTTTGGCGTGCTCAGTCTGGACATTGATGGGAACGACCTCTGGGTTCTCGACGCTATCCTGTCTCGCTTCCGGCCGGGATTGATCGTCACGGAGATCAATGAAAGTGTCCCGCCGCCCCTCCGTTTTGTGGTCAAGTATGATCCTGAATTTCAACTACGCCACCATTTCTTTGGGCATTCGCTTTCCGCGCTTGGAGATCTTTGCCGCTTGCGGGGCTATGGGATTCTGGAGTTGGAATACAATAATGCTTTCCTTGCGCCAAAGGAGTTGGGCTCGCAGTACTTCCGCAGCGTGGAGACGGTTTATCGTGAAGGTTATTTGGATCGAGCAGATCGAAGGACTCGGTTTGCTTCAAACTTAGACCTGGAAGCGATGCACTCCCTGGCTCCCGATGCGGCGCTGAAGTTTCTGGAACGGTTTCTTGTCGGGGAAAAGGGAAAGTATTACCTGACCAATGATGAAGAATCATTTCTTAAAACTCTTGCCGGATCGGCTTTTAACTAGTGAGATAAAACAATGACTGAAGAACGACGCTCCGACGAACGTATTTCGCTTAACCTTCCGGTCCGCTGGGACGGTATGGCCGGAAGCGGCGAAGCACGCCTGGAAGACCTCAGCCTGGGCGGGTGTTTTGTTAACACCGGAGGACGCGTCGACTTAGGCGAGCTGGTAGGCCTGGAGATCAAGTTACCCTCGGGAGAACCGCTGCTGCTGCGCGGTGAAGTCACCTCTTACCAGGCCGGCATCGGTTTTGGGGTGGTCTTTCCGTTTCTTACCGACGAGGAAGAACAAGCCCTACGCGAATTGATCGTCTGACTTTGATCCCGATGACGTAGGCGCGTATCACGCACCCACCGCCAGACATCGACCAAAACTAGCCCACAAGGGATTCAATTTTGCCCGCTACGAAGGCGGGACAGAATTCTTACCAGGGAACTAGAACAGTTGGATAAGGCAGATAGGGCCGGTGCTAAGGCGATAGCAACCGCGAAATCTGAAGGACGTTCCTAATGCGATATTTGCGTGCTCTCAGTGTTGGAGCCATTCTTTTGGCCTTGGTTTCTGCCCAAGTGTTGCCGGCCGGCGCTCAAGATTCGGATTTCAAGATCTCAACCCTCGAACAGATAAAAGAAGACTTTGTCACCGTGCCCTGTGCAGACAAGGAACGACTTGCCGCAGTCAAGTCTCTCTTTGAGAGAGCGGGCGCACCCCCTGCATTAATAACCAGCGACGTGCATAAAAACGTTGAGAATCTCGTCATCACCATCAAGGGGGCGTCTAACGAAAAAATCGTGATTGGAGCCCACTATGACAAGGTTGCTGACGGCTGCGGCGCCTTGGACAACTGGACGGGGATAGTCACCCTTTCTCATCTCTACAGAACATTCAGGGACGTTCCTCTAAAAAAAACCCTGATACTCGTGGCGTTTGGGAAAGAGGAGAAGGGTCTGGTTGGTTCGCGCGCGATGACCAGCACATTCACGAAAGAGCAAGCCGCGGAGTACTGCGCCATGATCAACATCGACAGCCTGGGCCTGGCCCCGCCCCAGGTGGCGGACAACATGTCGAGTAAGAAGCTATCAAAGTTTACTGTGGATTTGGCGAAAGAAATCAAAGTGCCGTTCGGTCATGCCAGCATCGAAGGAGCTAATTCGGACTCGACCTCTTTCGTGGAAAAAAGGATACCTGCGGTGACAATACATGGCCTGAACAAGGACTGGCCAACTCTGCTACACAGCAGCAAGGATCAGGCTTCCAGGGTAAACCCGATGAGTGTGTATCTGGGATATCGCCTTACGCTCGCGATGATCTTTCGCCTCGACGAAGCCGGCTGTGCCGTCTACCGCTGAGTCTTTTTTGACCGCCAACCAGGCCACTACTCAGGTTTTTTACGCGCTTTCACGTCACTCATGACGATGTTGACGCCCAGGGCCAGACCGCCGAGGGCGGCGATCACGAAGAAGATCATTGGTAGAGCCGGGTAGCCGAGAATGCGAAATGAAGTTTCCACCCGCATGAGCATTGCCGCACCAACAATTAACGCCGCCAGAATCAGGCCGAGGGTAATCCGATTAGCAACTTTCTGAAACCCTTCCACCAGCAGCTTTTCGTCGATCGCGTCTACGTTCACCTTCAACTCATTGTCGCCCACGGTGTCCAGGATCTTATTAATGCGGCTGGGTAGTTTCTCCGCAAACTCCTTCAACTCAACCACCCCGCCGATCAAGTTCATCGGGTTGATGGTCTTCATTAGGTTGCGTTGCAGCATCTCCGTGGCCCGCTGGCGAATCACGGCGGTCGGTTCGAAGTTTGGATCGAGGGTGTAAACCACCCGGTCGAGATTCAACAGCGCCTTCGACACCATGGTGAACTCCTGCGGCAGGCGGAACCAGCAGTCAGCGGAAATCTTTGTGATTTCCAGCACCACCTGCCCCGAATTCAGCCGGTCAATGCTCGAGCCGGCGTGTTCAGCAACGAGTTCGGCCACTCGATTGATGAACTCGGTCTTCATAAAGTCAGACTTCGCTTCGCCCATGCGAATGGTGATGTCCGCCGCTTCTTCGCCCTTTCCTTCGCTAATCGCCAGCAGAAGTCTCAACAGGTTGTCCTGTAGTCCGGGCATCAACCGCGTAACCATGCCAAGATCCAGAATCGCAATCCGATCGTCTTCAGTTAAAAACACATTCCCTGGATGCGGATCGGCGTGCACAAAGCCATCGATGAGTATTTGTTTTAGATAAGCACGAAACAGTTCGCGCGCCAGCCCGCCGCCATCGAGCTCCATCAAGCGAAGGGGGCTGAGATCGGTAATCTTTTTCCCGTGGATGTAGTCCATGGTCAGCACCCGCGAAGTAGTGAAATGATCCACGGGCTGGGGAATGATTATTCTTTCGAACTCTCGCAGATTTTGGGCAAACGTGACGAGGTTGTTTGCCTCCACTTTAAAATCCAGCTCTCGCAACAAGCTGCGGCGAAAACCCATCAGCATGTTGGCAAACTCGTATCGTTTGCCCATCTCGGTATGGCTGTCGAGAAACTCGGCAATGTCGTTGAGCGATTCGAGGTCTTCGATGATTTGCTCGCGGATGCCGGGTCGCTGCACCTTAACTACCACCGCGCGTCCATCCCGCATGTGCGCGCGATGGACCTGAGCCAGCGAGGCGGCAGCGAGTGGTTCAGGATCGAAGTCGGCAAAAGCTTTTGAGATTCTTACGCCAATCTCGCCGGCGACAATCTTGTCCACTTCCTCATAGGGAAACGGTTCGACGTTATCCTGTAAACGCGAAAGCGCCTCAAGATAAGGCGCGGGCAGGAGATCGGCGCGGGTGGAAAGCAATTGGCCCAGTTTAATGAATGCCGGCCCAAGTTTCTCCAGGTCGGCGGCCAGCTCTTCAGCTTCCGGACGCGTTTCAGCGAGGGCCTGTTCGTCCATTTCGAGGCTGTCCTCGAGTCCGGCTTGTTTTACCAAGTCGCTGCGTCCGTATTTGGCAAGCAGGAGGGCAACGTCTTTGTACCTTTTCAATCGTTCGGGGTTGAGCGAGAGCATGTGGGATTTCCTCTAAGCGTCCGACAAACTAAAGTTTGTTGCCGAAACCAATGCTGAAACCGCTGGACCGGATTTTATTAACCTTGCCGCGCTGGCGTGCTTGCGATTATGCTGCAACCAACATTTGTAAAGTAGCTTTTTGCCATAAGTTTGTCGGTGGTTGCCCGCTTCAGTACTGGAAGTGCTGGCGTTGGCACGGCTAAATCTACGAAAAGGGAGATTCACAATGATTAAGAGAACCGGATGGATGGTTATTCTGATTGCCGCTCTCGGCGTGGCGACCTTTGCGCAACCTCCATCCCCGGCGCCGGCATCGAGTCCCGCGCCCCGCCCCGTGGCGCCCAAGACGCATCTGAAAGTCGGCGACCAGGCCCCGGACTTTACCCTCCGGGCTACAGACGGCAAGTCATATAAACTAAGCGATTTCCGAGGGACGAAGAACGTGGTGCTCGCCGTCTACGTATTGGCGTTCACCGGTGGTTGAACGAAGGAAATGCAGGCGTACCAGGCTGGTATCGCCAAATTCGAAGCAACCGACACGCAGATATTTGGACTGAGTGTAGACAGCGTTCCCGCTAACCGTGAGTTTGCCAAACAGATTGGGGTAACGTTTCCGCTGTTGAGCGACTTCAAACGAACAGTGGTTAAGGATTACGGAATTTTTAATGAAGAGCAGGGCTTCGGTAATCGCGCAACCTTCGTGATCGACAAAGAAGGCATCATTCGTCACATCGACGAAGGCAACACCGCCATCGATCCAACCAGCGTGGTTGAGGCCTGCAACATTCTTAACCGCAAAAAAGCAAGCTGATTTGGCCGGTGTAGAAGCGGGCCAATTAGCTGCTTGACCTTGGTGTTCTCTGCGACTCCCCAGAGAAACTAACCTTTGCTCATTGACCCGGTGAAACCCTGGGACCCGCCGCGAGTGCGCGGTCGATTGCCGCCCGCAACGCGTCGGGGCTCAGTTCGGTCAGCATCACTCCGTTGATAAAGATCGTTGGCGTGGCGCCTACGCCATAAAGCTCGCCCTGGGCCAGATCGTGTTTCACTTCCGCCGCAAATTTTCCTCCGTCGAGGGCCGCGTCGAAGCGCACGCGGTCCAGTCCCAGTTCAGTCGCATACTTTTTTAGCGATGGGACATCAAGGGCCTTCTGGTTCTTGAAAAGCAAGGCTGCATACTCGAAAAACTTTCCTTGCGCATGAGCTGCATTCGCAGCCTCGGCCGCTTTCCGCGCGTCGGGATGAATAGCCAAAGGGAAATCACGAACTACAAATCGTACTTTCGTTCCATACGTCTTCAATACCTCTTCCAGCACCGGATGCATCGCAGCGCAGGATGGGCACTGAAAATCTGTGAACTCAACGACCGTGACCGGCGCGTTTGCCGGACCACGAGACGGGTCGTCGTCAACGCTTACTGCCTGCGCCGGGGCGGCGGGCTCGTTGAGTAGGATGCGTATGTTGGCGCCCTTTCGCAGCAGCGCTGAAAGCTCACCATCGAGGCGAAAACGATTCTGCTCTTGCAGGTAAGCTGCAATCTGGTTGCGCGCGGAATTCAGGTCTCCCTTGAAGCTGGCTCTGTTCTCGTTAAAGAATTTAGCGATTTCATCTTCTGTGGGCGGTCGCAATTTGTCGCTTATTTCCTTGCGCACAATTTCTTCGGGGCCGACACCGCGCCGGTTCGCTTCCGCCAGCAGCAGCATATCGTCAATTGTTTGATCCAGCGCCTCTCGTTGAGGACGATAGGTGCTGACCCGCAGGTTGTAAACGATTGGCTTGAGGCGTTCGTTTATCGTCCCCGCGGTTATCGGCACTCCTCGCACGGTTGCCAGAACAGTAGAAGCCGGCATGTTCAACCCGCTGAGCAGCGCTCCCTTCACCACTGGCGTCGTCGTTCGCAGTCGTTTGACCAGCGCCGCGGAGATTGCGGCTTCGCGCTCGCTTCGCAGGTAATCAATTACTTGCTTACGCGCTGAAGCGGCGTCGTCCGGAGCCACGTTCACGTCATTGTCTGCCATAAATTTAGCGATCTCAGCGGCCGAAGGTTCGCCAATTTTCCTGGTCACCTCGAGGTCGTAAAACTGTTGCGGCGTGATCCTGCGCCGGCTGGCTTCGCTCGCGAGCAACAGGGTGTTGATTTCCATCTCGAGTATTTGTTTCCCCGTATCGGCGATTCTCTGGTCCAGAGTGTCTGCCAGCTCTCGCGCACGCGGATCAATATCAGCGGTGGTCAGATTCTGTCCATTCACAATCGCGATTAGTACGGGAGCCCTGGGTGCTGGCGCGGGAGCAGGAGTAGCTGCCGGTTGAGGTTTCGCCGGCGGTTGGGTGATCGAAGGCTTCGGCACAGGCCGGCCCGCGCCTCTTCTTCTGGGAGATTGCGCGGATGATGTGACTGCGAGCAGCAGCAGCACAAGTATTGAAAGAATCGTTAACTTATTAGTTTTCATAAGGTTGTTTTTGGAATCCTGAGATTGGGGTCGAATGATATTGAAGATGGCGTTTGAGCACAAATGTCCGGGGAGTGGGCGCTATTTTTCTACTGCGAGGGAAGAGCGCTTGTCTCAGCTAGTTCGTGTTTGCTTCGACGAGCTTGCGCACCGTTTCGAGGGTGTCAATCTCATCCGGCGTCTTGTCAGGTCGCAGACGAAGAATTCTGGGAAAGCGAAGCGCATAACCACTCTTGTGACGCCTGGATTCCTGAACGCGATCGAAAGTGACTTCAATGACCTTTGTCGGTTCGACAAGACGCACCCGGCCGTGCGCAAACTCCTGGATTGTGTGATTCATGAACCACTCAGTCATTTCAGTCAACTCAATGTCAGTAAGCCCAGAGTATGCTTTGCCAATATTCAGCAATTCTTCGTCCTCTGCTGATCGTCTCACCGCGAAGGTGTAATCTGACAATAGATTCCTGCGTTTCCCATGGCCGACTTCCACTGCGGTAACCACTACGTCGAGCGTGGCAATGGCCTTTTTCACCTTGAGCCACTCGCGGCCTCGCTTGCCCGGTTTGTAGAGCGACGTTGGACTTTTGATCATCAGTCCTTCGTTGCCTCGGGCCCGGGCAGCATCGAATTCTTCATCAAGCGCCGCTACGTCGCTAAATCGTTTTGCTGCCGACAATCTAAGCGTTCCGGCGCGCGGAATGATTTCCTCCATCAGCTCGCGTCGTCGTTCGAGAGGCTCATCAGTTAACACCTTTCCGCGCGCATACAATAGGTCGTAAGCCACCAGAATCACCGGAACATCGCGGAGGAGATCTTCGCCAATGGTCTTTCGTCCCAAACGCTTCTGAAGATCACTGAATGGCAAGATTCTGTCCCCATGCTGCCGGCACGATCTCCCCATCGATCACTGCGTCGGTAGATAATTGTTGGAGCGGATTGATGAGTTCGGGAAAACGATGCGTAATTTCATCCATCGTTCGTGAATAGATCGCGACACGCCCGGCTTGGGTGTGAACCTGGGCGCGGATGCCGTCAAACTTATCCTCGACAAAGAATTGGTTGGGCATCGTACGCGTGATGTCAGCCGAATCCGCAGCTGGGGTAGCCAACATAAACTTAATCGGGTGAAACAAGCGCATGGCAACGTTATCCAGATCGTTTGCGCGAGTGCGCACGGCCGTTTCACCAATGTCGCCCAGCAGCATGTTCACTTCAGCAACTCGGGCCAGGGTTTGTCCGAAGATACGGGCGACGGCATCTTCTACCAGGCTCTCGCGCAGTCCGATGCGCAGATCACCGGCCAGCAGTTTAATCAGATACTTGGCTTCTAGCGGCGTAGCTTTTTTCAAGGCAGACACCAGAATCGCGATCTTGTTTTTATTGCCGCGAGTTTCGCTCAGACAAACGATGATAGATTCGGTTTCCGCCAAAGTGATTGACGGTTCCGAAAAGAGTTGCGCGGCTACCACGGCTTCATGAGCTGCCTCGCCCGCGTCACCCAAACGAACGTAGATAGGCTGGAGGTCCTCGTTGCTGAGACCGGTGGCTTCGATTAATGCCGCGCTGATGATTGCGCCACCCACGTTGGTGGTGCGCGGATCATTTGAGGCGAATTGGTGGCCCGCGAAGTAACGGGCGGCTCGACCCAGGTCTTCGTCGTTGAGATTTTTAAGAAACGCGCCCACCAGGGTAGCCTTCTGGAGCTTCTTGGTGGTGGCGGCAACCTGTTCCGCGATCTCGGCAAAATGCTGAAGGAAGCCCGGCAGCGAGGGACCATCTGTGTTTTTGTCGCTTGAACCCGTCATTTGCGAAGCTTTCTCAAACCAGTAGCTCAGGCCGTCTTGTCTCCCTTTGATTCGCATTTAGGTTCTACGAGCGCCGAGGAAAGTGCAAGTGGCAACGCTCGATTAGATGCTGGATGCGGGTTGTGTCACCAGCTCCGGCAGATACCGCGGGCGCCCTCGCCCGCACGAGATGCGCCCACACGAACTTTTTTTCCACCAAATGACTTCTACGCAACACGCGGGCGAGGGCGCCCGTGCTCCCATTAAGCAGTTCGGATTCGTGGACTCCTTCTGCTTTGTCAGGTCACAGGTTACAATCGCCGCCTTACTAACTTTCCGCCCGACTAACCGTGGGAGTATCCAAAGAAATTGTTTTTATTGATTCTCGAATCGCTGGGCAGTACGGAATTGATTTTTATCCTGGTGATCGCGCTGGTATTTTTGGGTCCGCGTAAATTGCCTCAGATCAGCCGTTCGATGGGCAAGCATCTGGCTGATTTCCGGCGGGCCTCCGAAGATTTCAAGCGAACCTGGGACCGAGAGGTAACCCTGGAAGAAACAGCGGCCCAGAATTCTTCGCCGGCGCCAACCTATGAAGCATCTTCTATTTGGGACGAAGCACAAACCGGCCGGACGTTGCCGCCGCCCACGGTCGAAGCCGTCCCTGCGGATCGCGTGGTGCCTCGTCAATCGGCTGATTCAATGATGTCGACCGAGCTTCCAACTTCTGACGCCGCTGAAGAGAGCCCAGCTAATGAGTTGAGTTCAGCGATTGACCAACCTGAACCTCCACGCAAGCGCGATTGGTTATAGCCCGTTCGGCCTGAACCCCCATCACATTAATGTCAACGTTTTTAAGAACACTCACCAGCAGCCAGGGTAGGGACGAGGACCTCGGCGGACAGATGTCATTCCTGGAACATCTGGATGAGTTGCGAAGGCGGCTCACGCGTTCGCTGCTGTTTGTATTCGTGACCGCAATGCTCTGTTGGTTCGTCTCAGGCCGAATTTATTCGTTTTTGGCGGTGCCCGTCGAGCAGGCACTTGCGGAAGCACAACGGCGCGAGGTGCCGATCACCGGGCTCACCGGAAATGAAAAGATTTTGCCGCTCGGTTCAATACTGGAAAACGATTCCGGTCGCTATATCTTTGGTGAAGAAACGAAAGTGGGCACCAGTCTGATTCCTTCAGGCACCACCGTGCTCGCGCGCGCGACCAAGGATGCTGACGGGAAACTCGGACTGTTCACGGATGAGGCCTTGTTTGCAGGCAACACTGTCATTCCCAAGGGCGTGCGCTTACCGGTGGACTTCAATGCCTTGCCGGAAGCCTATGCCGGAATCAACGATAAACTAATCGTGACCAGCGCCACCGAACCCTTTTCGTTGTACGTAAAGGTGTCGCTGTATGCCGCGCTTTGCTTGTCCATTCCCTTCCTCTTGTGGCAAATCTGGGGTTTCGTTTCACCCGGCTTGTATCCGCACGAGCGTGGCTATGTAACGCCCTTTGTCGCCCTCTCATCGATCTCGTTTGTGCTCGGCGCAGCGTTTGCCTATAAGGTCATATTTCCGCCTGCCGCCAGGTATCTGCTCGGGTTAGGACAGGATTTCCGGCTCCTGCTGAAGGCAAGCGACTACTTTGACTTGATTATCATCGTGATGCTGGGCATGGGGATCGTTTTTCAGATGCCCGCAGTAACTTACGTGCTCGCCCGCATTGGTCTGGTGACGGCCCGGTTCATGGTAAAAATTTGGAAGACTGCGCTGATTGTCATCTTGATTTCGGCCGCGGTACTTTCACCTACAAACGACATTCCCAACATGTTGTTATTTGCCACGCCAATGATCGTGCTCTACATCCTGTCGATCTTCGTGGCGTGGATATTTAACCGACCTCGGCGGGTGAGGGGCGAAATCCCATAATTGCTTTATCTGGAATGCTTTTGCGCATTATTCAGCAGCAATTGAAGCAACGGATGGGCGCATCTTCGGCATCTTGACTGTGATCTGCCGAGACCTTAGAATCCCGAGTCTGCCAGGCGCGCCTGATTTGTCCCGATTCGTCAACCTTAGTGCATGAAGTTTAGCAGGAGTTTTTGTATGTCGAATGTGAGATCCATTTTCTCGTAAACCGATTTTCGCCATTCTTTTTATCGGTCGCGGTTGCAGGCTCTTTCGTGCCCGCTTTGGCGCAGGATCCTCGTCAAAGCCAGGACCCGGTCGACAAGCCCCGAAACGTTAAGCCCGAACTTAAGAAGGCCTACAAAGACTGGCTCGATAAGGACGTGACTTACATCATCTCTGACGAGGAGAAAAAGGCTTTTAAGAAACTAGCGACGGACGACGAGCGGGAACAGTTTATTGGAGAATTCTGGCGCCGGCGCGATCCTGACCCTGACACGGACGAAAACGAGTTCAAAGAGGAATACTACGAGCGGATCGCTTACGCCAATGAGCACTTTCGCTTCCGGAATTCCTGGCTGGAAGACCGACCGTGGCCGCATCTGGATTATGTACGGCAAGCCGCATGAACGCGAGACCCATCCGATGGGCGGTAGTTATGAACGTCCTTCGTACGAAGGCGGCGGCAACACATCGACCTACCCTTTCGAAATCTGGTTTTACCGTTACCTCCCCGGCGTTGGTTCAGGAATTGAAATCGAGTTTGTTGATCCGACAGGCAGCGGCGAGTACAGAATCGCCCGCAACCCCAACGAGAAAGACGCTTTGCTCCATGTGCCCGGCGCCGGACTGACGCTTTCAGAGCAACTCGGTCTCTCCAGCAAAGGTGATCGAATATCCGGACTGGGCGGAGTCGGCAACACTGGTTACCAGCGCGAGCAGGACAGCCCGTTCTCCCGTTTGCAAATGCTGGCTGATCTTAGCCGCCCACCGCAGGTTAAGTTTAACGATCTGGCTTCGGCGGTGAACACCGGCGTTATCGAAGATAACCCGCTTAACTTTGACATTCGGGTTGACTTCTTTCGACAGTCGGACGAGCGCGTGATTACTGCCCTGACGATTCAGACTGAAAACAAAGATCTCGTTTTCCAGGACAGCGGTGGACTGCAACAGGCCCGCATCAACATTTTCGGAAGAATTACTTCGGTAGCCGGACGTCGAGCCGGAGTATTTGAAGATCCAGTTATCACGACCGCCACCCAGACTGAGCTTACGGAGGCCAAGGACCGCAAGTCCGCTTATCAGAAAGCTGTGGCTCTGGCTCCCGGAACCTACAAAGTCGACGTCATCGTTCGCGACGTCGCCTCAGGCGCCACCGGCGTCAAGCACATCGGATTCACCGTCCCCAGGTACGATCCGCAGAAGCTTTCCACTTCAACTCTGGTACTCGCGACGAAGCTTGAGAATCTTGTCGATCAACCGGCGGTGGGCCAATTCGTGATTGGTCAAACCAAAGTGATTCCAAATGTTTCCGGCGTCTATCGTCGCGGCCAACCGATCGGCGTTTATATGCAGGTCTACAATGCCGGAGTGGATCAAACCACGCTTCGCCCGTCAGTCGATGCCGAATACGTGCTTTCGAAAGACGGCAAGGAAATTGGCAAACAGGCAGAAGACTGGCGCGGCCTGAGCGACTCAGGTCAACGTTTGACTCTGGCCCGCTTGATCGATACGGGTGGCCTGCTGCCGGGCGATTATGAGTTGGCGATTCGCCTCAGAGATCGGGTCTCCGGCCAGGCTCTGGTTCCTTCGGCGAAATTTTCGGTCGTGCAATAGTGAGGTCCACTCGAGGGGCCGGGCACCTTTAGAGTTCATCCGGTGCCGTCGAGTCCGTGAACACTCGCGAGACTGCGCCATCGGCGTAATATTGCAGGGGCGTCCATTCGGGCGCCCCTTTTCCCTCGCCTAGCGAACGAGATCCCGCCAACGCTCATCAAGTTAACGACCAGACCAAAGCTCGGCACTGGTGCAGATTGAAAGGAAACCAGTTCTACTTCTGAACCAGTGCGCAAAAATCGGATACTGGTTCAGTTTGATTTGCGCTCTTTGCGAAAACCTTGCGTACCTTGCGGTAAAGGTCTAAGGACAAGCAGAAACCGCAAAGATCGCAAAGCTAGACACAAAGTTCCGCAAAGAGTTGCGTCTGATCGAATCAAACTACACCATTACCAAAATTCGGCTTAAGTGGGAGCTCCTGGTCCCGAATGTTAAGATATTGGAAATGAGCGAACGCTTAAATCTCACAGGTTGCTCAGCAGCTGAGCTGGCTGATTTTTTCGGCGCAATCGGCGAACCGCCTTACCGCGGCCGGCAGGTCTTCGCGGCAATTCAGCATCGGCGGCTGCAAAGTTTTGCCGAAATGACGGATGTTCCGAAGGTCTTGCGCGGACGCCTGGATGAGCTCGCCACAATTTCAACCCTGACAGTTGAATCGCGCTACGTTTCTGAAGACGGAACACGCCGGTTTCTGATGAAGACGCACGACAATCTCCCGGTCGAAACTGTGTTCATTCCCGAAGAGCATCGCGACACGATCTGTTTTTCGTCTCAATCCGGTTGCCCGCTTCAATGTACTTTTTGTCTCACCGCCCAGTTGGGATTGCTGCGTTCGCTAAGCGCGGGAGAGATCGTGGAACAAATAATAATTGCGCTCAATGATGTGTACGGGGCGGGAGTGAAGCCTCCCCACGGAATCAACCTGGTAGGCATGGGCGCCGGCGAGCCGTTTCTGAATTTTGATGAGCTGATCAAGGCCCTCCGAGTAATGGCAGATCCGCAAGGGCTATTCATTGTTCCGAATCGCGTAACGATTTCGACGGCCGGAGTGGCGCCGCGCATCCTCGAACTGGCGGAGATTCCGGACCGCCCGCACCTGGCGGTATCCCTGGGAGCGCCGACTGACAAGCAGCGCAACGAGCTGATGCCTATCAACAAGAAGTGGCCGCTCGATGAATTGCTGTCTGCCTGTGGTGAGTTTGAGAAGTCACTCAAGCCGGGCGAGCGATTTACTTTTGAATACGTGTTGCTCGACGGCGTCAATGATTCAGATGAGCATGCGCGCCAACTCGCAAACCTTCTGAACCGTCACCAACTGCACGCAAAAGTTAATTTGATTCCGCACAACCCGGCGGACCCACTCCCTTATCAACCATCGCCCGCCGAAAGGGTAACGCAGTTTCAATCGATTCTTGATTCGAAAGGTGTGCGAAGTTTTGTGCGCACGCCACGCGGTCGCGACATTTTTGCCGCCTGCGGTCAGCTCGCGGCAAGGCGTGATACTAATCCGATCAGCGTCAACATTCCTTCAATGCTGGCCCAGGTAAATTAATGACTATGAAATCAACCATGAGAACTTATACAAAGCGTTGTCTTTTGTTACTTGTATTAACCGTCCTCTCAGGAGGAACTTATGCGGCTACAGCCGGCGCTCAGCCAAATATCACGATTAACGGGAGCGTCGCTCCCGGCAAAGTGGCGCGCGGACGAACAGCGAGAGTGACTGTGGCAATGAACATTCCGCGCGGTTATCACGTCCATTCGAACAAACCGCTCGAAAAATTTTTGATTGCTACCCAACTGCAGGTGGAAGCACCCGGCGGTCTGCGCGTCGGACCGGTAACGTATCCGCGCGCGATTTTGCGTCAACTAAAATTCTCCCGGAACCGCGTGGCAGTTTACGAAGGACGGGTGGTAATGCGATTCAACGTCACGGTGCCGTCTAATTTCCGCACCGGCTCAGCAGAGATCAAGGCTAAGGTTAGATATCAAAGCTGCGATGATGAGGTTTGTTTCCCGCCACAGACGAAAGAAGAGAAAGTGTGGCTCAACGTTGAGTAGAAGACCGTTGACGGACCACTGACGGATGACCGACGACGGATGACGGTTGACCCGAAATCATTTCCTCGCAGTCGTCGGTCAACGGTCGTCAGTCAATTGTCAGTTGTGCGCCCCACTACCGACATCAGCCGCCCCACCTTCCCCAACAACTTTTTTTCGCGGCGGTAAGAAAAGAATAAATCCGTGCGGCACATCGTGCACAGCGGCGCCGTGTAAATGTTTTTGCTGTTAACTCCTGACGAGATTAGTTGATCGCGATTGGCTTTCAGCAGGTCAATGCGCGCATGACCCTCGCGCGTCGGGGTAAAGAGCGCATCAGCGTCAGCGAAACGTTCCCTGAATCCGTCAATCACTTCGGGGCCCACTTCGTAGCAGCACGAGGTCGCAGCCGGACCGATAGCCACCACCAGATCCTCGGGTCGCGTCCCGTATTCCTTGCCCATCCGTTCCAGTGCGTAGAAAGCAATTCCGGCGTACGTACCGCGCCAGCCGGCATGCACAGCCGCAAACGATCCGGTGCGGGGGTCTCCAACCAATAGCGGCACACAGTCGGCAGTTTTCACTCCAGCCAGGACCTGCGGGGCATCACTGACAATCGCATCGCAGTAAACCGTTTCGCCCGTGCCGTCCTCCGCCGGCTTAGCCTCTGCGCGATCCTTAACCGCGCGCACATCCACTCCGTGCATCTGCCAACAACCCGCCAAAGCCCACTCGCCCGGAAAAAGCTTGAGAAAGCGGCGACGATTCTCCAGAATGTTTTCCGCAGCGTCTTCATTGAAACCGGCGAGGTTAAGCGCAGCGTCCGGCATTGGGCTGGCGCCACCGGCGCGAGTTGAAAATCCATTTGCAAACCCGGATTGTTCGAGGGGCGCACAAACAAGGGCAGTAACTCCATCAATCGTGCGCCAATAAAACCCGGCGCGGCGCAGTAAATCGTCACCTATGATCGTTTCCATTGGCATAGACATTATCGAAGTCGCGCGAATTCGCGAAGTGCTCCGGCGCACTCCGCGATTCGCTGAGCGCGTTTACACTCCAGCTGAGCGTTCATATTGCGAAGGACGCGGAGCGGTGGCGGCGCAGCATTATGCGGCCCGCTTCGCCGCGAAAGAAGCGGCGCTGAAGGCTTTTCAAACTGGCTGGCGCGGGGGGATCAGCTGGCAGGACGTCGAGATTGCTTCGCTGGAAAACGGCGCACCCATCCTGATTTTTCATCAACAGGTGAAGGACTTGTTTATGGCGTCAGGCGCCACTGCGGCCCACCTGTCGTTGTCACACACCACGGAACATGCGATTGCGCAGGTAATTTTGGAGAGAACTTAACCTTGATTGCTTTAACCGGCGTTAACGCATCGAGCTGGTCAGCGTTTGCCTGCCATGAGAATCCACCTCAACGCTCGTGCCGCCGGCAGCAGACTCGCCTGGCCGCACCAGCCTCAGGCGCGGGCGGGCGTGTTGAGCCAGGACCGTTTGATCCTGAAACTCTCCGCCTGAATCCGCCACACTTTGCTTCGGCTCCGGCAGATTTCCATGTTCGAAACATTCAAGGTTTGGCATGAGGCGGTCGGTAATCGCAATTAGCTCGCGGTGTCGACACGTCAGGGTTGAACGCAGGCCGTTATCAGCATCTATCTCCACGTATCTTATTCCTTCCGGACATTCAAAGTTTTCGCCGCCCAACTCCGGGCGTAGTTGTACCGCCGCGCTCATGAAATCCGTCCACACCGGCAATGCTGCCGCCGCGCCAGTCAATCCCAGCTGACGGTTATCATCAAATCCGATCCAAACTACGCAAACCAGATTTTGCGAGTAACCCACAAACCAGCCATCGCGCGAGCTGCCGGTCTTTCCGGCAATTGCAGTTCCCTTCACGGTATCTCTCGCGGCGCGGCCTGTACCGCGTTCGATAACATCTGAAAGCATGTTGGTAACCATGTAAGCGGTCGTTGGACTGATCACCTGTTTGCTTTCCGCGGCCGCGGGGGCACCGACATTTGGTTCGCCAACTCCGATAATTGCCTGCGGTTGAATCTTGCGGCCGCCATTAACAAAGGTTGCATATGCGGCGGCCAGCTGCACCGGCGTCACTTCTTCAGTACCCAGAGCCAAAGCCGGAAAACGCTCCGGCCTTGGCAGACCAAAATCCGCCGCCAGATTGGCAACCCGCGCCAAACCTGTCTGCATGGCGACATCGACGGTGACCGTGTTCAGAGAGTTCACCAGCCCATCGCGCATGGTCACATCGCGCATTGAGTAACCGCCACCATAATTTGCCGGGCGGTAAACTTTATTTCTGTCGTAGACAAAATCGCGGGGCGCGTCGGCAAACTGTTGCACCGGCGAAAACCCGTCTTCGAGGGCTGCGGCATAAACGAATGGTTTGAAGGTCGAGCCAGGTTGGCGACGCGCGTCGGTTGCGCGATTTAGTTGCGATTGTGCGTAATCGCGTCCACCAACCATCGCCAGAACATTTCCGGTTTGGGGATCGAGCGCTAGCAGGGCGGCCTGCGGTTTCGGCGTTCGTGCTTTGTTAGTAGCGTCGAGACGAGCCAGTTGTTTTCTGACGGCGTTTTCAGCTACTTGCTGTAAATCGAGATCGATAGTTGTGTAAACGCGTTGACTCGCAGCAGCGGGCGATTCCAAATCGGGTTGGTTTTCCAAAGCTCGATGGACGTAGTCAACGAAGTAAGGCGCGAGCGAATTGTTTGTGTTCGAAGGCTCAGAAACGACGATTGCCTGACTCATCACCCGCGTCGCCTCGGCTGAATCGATCGAGCCATCCCGCACCATGGCCTCGAGCACCAGGTCTCGGCGCTGTCGAGCCTGTTCCGGATGCTGCACAGGTGAGTAGCGAGCCGGACTTTGGATCATTCCAGCCAGCGTGGCGGCTTCGCCTGGCGAAAGATCCCTGAGCGCCTTGCCAAAATAGATTTGCGCGGCCTCCGCTACCCCGCGGGCCGCCGCACCGCCGCGCTGGCCTAAATAAACCTCGTTGCAATAAAGCGCGAAGATGTCTTTTTTCGAAAGCCGTCGCTCAAGAGCAAAAGCCAGCATGGCCTCGGCATATTTCCGCCGCAGGGTCCGCTCCGGCGTCAGGTAAGTATTCTTGACGAGTTGCTGAGTAATCGTTGAACCGCCCTGGCCCATTTCATCATCGTCGGCATTCCGCACTAACGCTCGACCAATGCCTATCGGATCCAGGCCCGCGTGTTGAAAGAACCGGCGATCTTCAATGGCCAGGATCGCCTGGATCAGTGCCGGTGGAATATCTGAATAGCGCAGAGTTTCGTGCTGGCCGGCTTTGTAGGAAGGGTCGTTGGAAAGAACTTCCGATTCAAGGGTGAACGATTCGAGCGGAAGATCATCGCCGGTCAGTTTGGAAATTCCATCCTTACCACTCAACCCGGTGAAACTTACCCGGACAATTCCGGGCCGGTCCTTTCGTCTCGCCGGTCGGATTTCGATGTCTGTCTCGGTCTGTTTAAAACTTCCGTTCCAGACCAGGTTGGCGGCGCCGTGTTCCGACTCTGCATATCCGGCCCGTCGCAAAGCGTCGATTAAGCTCGCTCGCGAAAGGCTATGCCCTGGCCGGATCACGCGCGGCCGCGCGTACAGACCCGGCCTGCTCACCAGGTATCCCGACGCAAGGCGAGCATCGATTACTCTCGAGTAGTATTTGTACGAGCGCAACAATGTGTCGCCGCCGGCCACCAGGGCAATCACCAGGAGACCCGGAAAGGAACGCAGCAGAAGTTGTCGCTTCGTTAAGGGTGCGGAATGTCTAAATGAGTAAGCGAGCGGATTGCAGAGCGATCTCAGCAAGCGCCTGGCAAACTGGTGCAGGTATCGAAAACCAGCCTGCGCGGGCAAGGATGTAACCTCAATGGGCATGAAGAGACAAAAGATGAATCAGTAATACCAGCTGAAAGCCGAGGTCTGAACACACCCGCGCGAAAAGGATGGCGACTGTTCGCTTCGCTACCCTTCAGTGCTCCCCGGTTTTCTGAATGCTTTATTACAGTACTAATAGCCACGGAATTCTTGAGTTGCTTACCTCGGTTATGGGAGACCGCGGATTGTTAGGCAGTGCGTGGAGCAGACGGGCGTTTGCGGCGTGGTTGATACCACTTTCGCCGAGCTTCGAGCAGGGCTTCGATCGATTCGTTGATGCGCGGCATCGCTTCAACTGCGGCTTCGTATCCTGCCGTCATAAACTCTTCCCCGCGGGCAATTTCGTCCCAACGAATGTGCCCGACCCTGGGCGTGACTAAACAGTCTGCCAGCGCAAGTTGAGCCAGACCGGCAGTCCGTTGCACAACTAACATCGACTGGAGCAACACGCTGAGAACCGAATGGGTGGGACCGATGAACGTAGCGCCTTCAGCGTTTACATCAACGGCGATCACCAGATCAGCGCCCAACTCGCGCACCATCGCCGTCGGCAAACCTGCAACCAGCCCTCCGTCCACTAACTGCCTGCCTTCGCTGTCGACCACCGGAACATACCAACCGGGAATCGCACAGCTGGCACGGATGGCGAAGGGAATATCGCCTTCATCGCGCATCACCACCGCACTCCCTGATTTCAGATCTGTAGCCACGACGGCCAGCGGGATTGCGAGGTCTTCAAACCTGGTCACCGGCAGGCGCTCGCGCAGATAATTTTCCAGCCGATCATTGACTTGCACTCCGAGCCGCGACATCGTCATGCGACCCAGATCTCGCCATCGCAGCGTCCGGCCCAAAGTTTCAATGTCACCGAGCGGCATACCTGAAGCCAGCGCTCCAGCCACAATCGAACCGGCGGAGGTCCCGGCAACACAACTGATGGGAATTTCGTGCTCGGCGAGCGCTCTTAAGACCCCGACATGGGCGATGCCGCGAGCTGCGCCGCCGGAAAGCGCTAATCCAATGCGCGGACCCTTGTCATTTGGGCGATGAAACATGGGGGATCACGAGAAACTAGACTGGATTCAACGTGACTATCTGGGCGCGCTCGCGAGCGTTATCAAGAAAAGCATCCATGTCTGATTCGATCTTGGCTTCAGTCAGGATTCTCTCTATTTCACTGCGCGCTTCTTCCAGGCTGGGCACGATTTGCCGGCCTTTGAGTCGTGGCGCGTAAACGTCGCGGTAGTAATCCTCGATTTCTTTTTGCGTAATCACGACGAAGTTGCGAAAACGGAAGTCGAGGTATTTTTCAATTCTCACGCGTTGCTCGAGAATTTGATTGAGCTTCTCAGCGGTCAGGCCTACGCGCTGAAGCCGCAATTGAAACTCCGCCTGTGATGGAAATGTTTGCACCAGTTCATTCCGCGCCGCTTTAACTTCTTCAGCAGTGGGCTCGATCGAGGGAAGCTTTTCGGCTTCTTCGAGAATCAGTCTCTGATCAACGATCAACCCCAGCGCGCGGTTGAATTCGTCTGAAGTCGGGTTTGCAAGCGAGGTTTTCGGTTGCAATGCGAGTTGCCAGAGCAGATCAGAATATGTAATCAGGCAAAGATCGCACGCGGATTGCGATCCTGCATTCACGGTGGCTACCATCTTGTCGACTACTTGTTGCGCAAACGCAGTAGGCTGGAAGCTGTGGGCGGCGAGTAGCACGGCGGCAGCCAGGCTACCGGAGCTCAAGATCTTCGAGGCTTTAGTTGACCTAATCGCTAGTCTTAATCGCTTCATGGTCGTTTATCCTAACGCCCACCTGCACCCTAGAAAGTCTGCGTAAACCTGAAATGCAGTTGCGTTCGTTTCAATCGATAAATTGCCGGAGTGCCGTCAAAGGCTATCCCGCCGGGTCCGCGCTGCGGTACTAGAAACTCCGGCGGATTCAACAGAAACCCATAATCGATCGCCAGTGCACCACCGAAGGGCGTTTGAATCCTGAATCCCAGACCAACGGTGTGGGTCCAACGCGCCCGCAGGTTTGCGGCATTGATGGCAGCCAGGACATCGCCGGCGGGAACTGGGGTAGGGTCATCCTTGCCAAACAAATCGCCGACGCGCCGGAAAACATTGCCGCCATCGTAGAAAGGCACTGCCTGGAGCGTTTTTGAAACCGGCACGCGCGCTTCCAGATTCACAATCGCGAGCGCGTTGCCGCCGACGGGAACCGTGAATGGATTCAAGATCACCGGGGTTTTGTTTTGATCGAGGAATGTGCCGACGGGAATAATGGCCTGGCGTGGGCCAGCCTGTTCAAAATCGAATCCACGCAGCGTAGTTGAGCCACCGGACGAAAAACGCTCGCTAATCGGCAGTGTCAGATCAATTTCGTCTAACCCGTTGCCGTTGCGATCACGCGGGCGGAAAAGATTCGCCAGCCCAAGAGTCGCGTTGCCGGCCAGCACCGTGCTGCGAAATCTGTTCAGCTTGTAGTAGGTCCGATAGGTCGCCTGCATCCGGTTGAAAGAAATGTTTCCACCGAGCTGTCTGAGGGCTACCGCATAATCGATGTTGAAAAAGCTTCCGCGCGTGGCATCGAGTTGGTTGTAGCGGCAGATTTCTCCGGGCGCACCCATCTCAGATTCGTCTCTCGAGCTAACAGCTCCTAACACTCCACGTTCGCATCTTTGCCTCGTGTCGCGAACAAATGACACTCCCAAACGGGAAAGACGAACTGCGCGGTCCGGTTCGAGGATCGGCCTTACCAGTAGACTTTGGAGATTAAACAGCCGCACGTCTTCATAACTGTAACGCGCAAACAGTATCGATCGGGTTTTTTGATTAAGGACGCGACGTGTTTCAATCGTGGCGGTAAAGCGATTGATCGTCGGTTCCTTGACCCGCGCCCCAAACTCGTCAAGCGCTTTACCCTCGTCGTCCAGCCGTTGCACTATGCCCATCGTGCCGCGATCGATGGCCGAGCGGAAGAATCTGGTTACGGTTGAATCGCGCGAATACTCAAGCGAGAGCCCCAACGGAGCAAACTGGCGCTCCCCATACCGGGCAAAGCGCGGATCCAGATACTCTAACCTGACGCGTTGTTGCAGGCGGCTCGCCCGCAGTCTCATCGCGCCATGCCGCAGCTTGTTTTGTAAGTTGACGTTGCTGATCTCCAGCAGTCCGAGCGCCCCGGTGTCCGTCGAAAATCCACCACCGTAGTCCATCACCCGCGGCTTCTTTTCTTCTACATCGATGATCAAGTCGCGACGTTTAAATCCTGAGGCTGTTTCACCGGCCGCTTCGCTGCGAATTATGACCTGGCGATAGGCGTCCGTAAGGTAGAGTTCGCGTTCGCTTTCGACAATGAGGTCGGCGCGCAACACATCCCCTTCGGCCAACCGAATCACCCGAAGGATAGCGTCGCGTTTAGTCTGCATTGTTTTCAGACTGCCCGTCACGCCGTTAACCACGATGTTATGGATGTAAACCTTGTCGCCTTCATTGACGATCGTGTACAGCAGTTTGACCTGTTCGTCGTCACCCTTTCTCGGCAGCTCTACCACGGAGAATTCCATTTGCGCATTGACATAACCTTCGCGCGCATACAACGCGAGCACGCGATCTCCATCAGCCCTTGCCTGCGAACGCGAATAAGGCGCCCCGATCACTGTCTTGAGTTCATCGCGCAACCGCTGGTCGGTATGGATCTTATTTCCACGAACTTCGACGCCGGCTATTCGAGTTAGCTCTCCTTCATTAACCTGGAAAGTGATGATCAAGCTTTCACCATTGACGGAAACACCCTGAAGCACTTTTGTCTCCACGCGGCGGTAGCCAATGTCACGCATGTAGGAATCAATCGTGCGCCGGTCCTGTTCAAGCAGCGTCAAACTTGTGTAGCCGCGACCGTATCCAAGAAACGGTATCAAGCCAATCGCGCTCGCTTTTTGTGTTCGCAAGTCGGCGGCCACGTCGTCGTAAGTAATTTTGTTGGTGCCGGTAATACGAATATCGGTTAGCTTAAAGCGGCGGCCGCGATCGATTTCATAACGTATTTCCACGCTGCGGCCGCTAAGTGTTTCAGGATTCAGGGTTTCACAAGTCGAAAAGGCCCCGTTTTCGCCAAGCTCCGGGGTAGGCGGAGTCACCGTGCAGACAGCAGTGACTTCCGCAAAAAAGTAACCGTCCTCCTGAAACTTGTTGCGCAACCGACGCGATCCTTCCACGATCGCAGAAATGTCTATATTGCCTTCGCGCTTTACCGGCAGGAGGTCGCGCGCAGTCTTCTCACTGATGGGATAGTCTTTAATGACAACGCTAACCTGGGGACCGATCGCGCCTTCCAGCAAAATCGAAATCAGATTTCGTTCCGGGTCGCGTTCCACTCTCGGCTCGTTCAAGCGAGGAGAGAGATTCCCGGCGTCTATTAATCTCTGGCGGATGCGATTTACGTCCTGGCTGAGTGCTTCGCGAGTGAATGGGGCGTTTGGTACCAACGTCAGAGAAGGTCGAACTGTGTTTGCGTCAAACCCGGTGATATGGATATTAAAAGCGCTCACGCGCGACTGTTCGCCGGGAACGATCTTGTAATTAACTCGCGCACGCGTGCCGCTGGCATCGACTTGTTCGGTGGCTTCGATGGTCGCATTGTAGTAACCACGATCTCGCAGGTAGATCTGAAGCTCGTCCGAGTTGCGTAGAATCACCTCCTTAGAAAACCTCGTCCCGGGTGGCGTCAGGTTTAACCGGGCGCGCAGTTCGTCCTCGGAAATCGGAGTCCCGGACGGTGGGGTTAGGTCAAGCGTCACGTCGCCAATTTGAACCTGTCGGGTAATTACAAATCGCAGCCGCAGCGGCCCGGTTCCGGCGGCCCCCTCCGCGAAAACCTCCACTCGCGCATTCGCAACCCGCTCGGACACAAACAATGCCTGGAGCGACTCGCGCACGTCGACGGCCGAAAACTCTGTATTGGGGGCTATTGTGAGCAGGGAGAGAAACTCTGCCTCGGCGGCCGAATCAGCAGGTGAACCTTCGAAGGTGATTTCAATCGATCTGATCAGGCGTCCTTCGTATTCCTCGAAAAGGGACGCCGCGGATGAACTACTAAAAGCAAGCAGCAGAATGCATACATTGGTCAGGCAAGAGACACCGGCCCTGACCCGGAAGGCTTTCCGGGCCAACCAGGCTAGGGTCTCAAATTGAGATGTCGAGAAGGGTGGTTTCTCCGGGTTACTCAAAATAGGTTCACGATCAGCGGAGGCAAATCCACCTTTCCCACCGTTATCAATTCTCAAATTATTCCGTGCTTCCAGGCCCATTCTTTAGAATCGTTTTCTAAACCTGATCTCAAAACTAAAATTATTGCTGCGCGCTGTTAGTCGTTGAGTCGAGACTTGTTCGTATTGCGCCACAAAAAAGAGCCGGTCGGAGACTCGATACTCGACGGCCAGGATCTGATTGGGATCCGAGGTCACGTTCGTCGAATAAGTGAACGAAAGGTCTTTGTTGATTCTCTTCCCTAACGTCAAACGCGCCGCCGGAGTCGAACCTCGGCCACCAATCACCGGATTGATTTCAAAACGACTTAAGCCAAAGAGCCGGCTGGTGGCGCGTTGGGCCGGCGCATTGATGAGCGCGTCTGTCAGCAGGCTCGTCGCCGTACCCAACCCGGATTGCGAAAGGATCGAAGTGCTCGTGTCACCGGTTGATAGCTGGCCGGTCGTGATTAGCGAAACCACGTCAGCCTGCGGCAACGACGGCTCGGAACTCACAATCGCCTGCGGTTGCGACAGAGGTCCATTAAGCCCCACTGTCACCCGATACCCGCGTATCTGAGCTTCGCCCTGAATGTTGATAATCGGATCAGCATTTGGCTGCGGCGGCAGATCCATCAGCGCGCGCGTGATCTGATAACTGTCATTTCGGAAATTGAGCGTCCCGCTGTTTGCCGTAATCCTGCCTGAGATTACCGGAGCTTTTACTGGTCCATTGATTTGCAGGGAAACGGACCCCACCAGATCGGCCAGATTATTTCTGACGACCAGGGCATTTCGTCCTTCCACGCGCAGATTGCTGAATAGCGTCGCGCGCGTCAATTCAAGATCGCCGCCTTCTTCAATCGATTCCTCCCGCCGGAAATTGATCAGATCGGCAAGCTCAATATCTTCGGTGTATTCCGTCCGGCGCACATTCACCACGCCGCCCACCAGTTGTTCGCGGGCCGTGCCTTTCAGCTCAAGGTCGATATCAACCGTCGAACGGAAGTTCTCAGGAAAGGCCACCGTCACATCGTTGCCATGCACATTGAACAAGAAGCGCGAAACGGTAAACCCGTCCAGCAATGCGCCGCCGGTTGCCGAGAGCGCTCCACCGCCCATCGTGCCGGTAAGAGAATCGATCTGTGCCTGGTTGGAAGTGAAACGAACCAGCGCTTTCAAATTCGTGATGGCCCAGCGCTCGTTACCAAGCAGGGCGGAAACTGAACCGCCGGCGACTGACGCGCTGCCGTTAAGGCGCGGGCGTTCGAAGCTCCCGGTAACCCGCACACCGACCTCGGCGGTGCCGGACAAGAACATATCGGGCGATAAACCATTCAGTACGCGCAAATTCAACTGCCCATCGGCAGTCATGTTCTGCCTGCCCTCGGCGCCCACCGCGAGTGTGCCACCCAGGACAATATTTGTTCCCGGTCCGGTGAATCGAGACTGGTCGAAGGCCACCTCTTTCGGCGAAAAACGAATCACCAGCGGTGACGACGCGTTAAGCGTTACATCCTCAACCCTGAAACTGAGCTGCGTGAAATTTGCCACGCCGGATAACCCGCCCGCGGAAAAGTAACCATCTTCATCAAGCAAACTGCCACTAAACTTCAGGGTGCCGGTGGCCAATCCTGACAACTTTACGGGTGAATCGGGCAACACCATTTTCAGTAGCGACGTGAGATCGGCATTCTTCAGCGTTGTCTCTCCACTGGCGTCCAGTCTTTCGCTGGCGAGATTCACCTGGGCCACGATTGATTGCGGCGGCTCCCAGAAGCCCGGTCGTCAGTGTCACATTGAGTTGCTTATTCTCCGTGCGCCCTTTTAGCGCCAGGGTTCCTGCCTCGCGTCCATTGATGACGACATTGTTTCCTTCTCCGTCGAAAGTGATCTGGTAACCGGAGAAATCCGATTCGGAAAGGTTCCCGGAAATCTGCGCGTTGAAATTAGCGGTACCCGCGACGGTAGCACCCTGCTGGCCCGTAAGTGAAAACAACCGGCTCAGCTGCACGCCTGTGGCACGTCCCTTCAGATCAAACACTTTCGTAGACATGTCGTAATCGCCGCTCGCGACGATATGACCCGCCGCCAGTTTGGCGTCGATATTCTCAATACTCACTTTTGAACCACTGAAGGTTGCCCGCGCGACTAGACCTTCGAGCGGCTCTCCGGCCAAACGTCCGGGACCAAAGCGCAGATCGGCGCTGCCAGTCATTGCGTTTGGAATTCCCGTGATCCTTGATTTGGCCAGAAGCGTCGGCTTCGGTATCACCAAACTGCGCGCGGGTGTTTTTGTTGAGCGGAAGAGCTGCCAGCAGGTTCCCGGCGTTTATGCGGTCAAGGGTCGCGGTAAGCGTGATGTTGTTTTCACCGGTGCGCGGCGCATCGAGAGTAAACTGCATCCCACCGCCGTCACTCTCTGCAAGTCGTCCATCGTCTATGCGAATCTCCGCTGCCGTCATCCGCAGAGACGCGGTCAACGCGCCGAGATCTTTTCCATTCACCAAAAGAGTGCTAAGCGAGACGCGCCCGTCGATGTCCGGCGAAGTGAGTTTTCCTTTCAGGCTGCCGTTAAAGGCGAGTTGTCCACCCAGATCGATACCGTAGCTTCGCATTTGCTCTTCCACATCCGGCAGCAAGCCCGATGAGATCAATACTGTCTGCAACTCCGCAGCATCTGACGAATTCGAGATCCACCTGGAGATTGGAATCTGCGGTGAAGGAAAACTGGCCCGTTGCTCTTAGTTTGGTGGCGGGCGTTTGCAAATCGACCTTGTCGATATTGAACAATCCACGATCAGCGCGCACAGCGACTTCGCCGGAAAGCGGCACGCGTCCATCGACGCCGACGTCCTGACCGGTAAACCTGGTGTTTATGGTTCCAGTTGCCTGTTGGAAATTAGTGCCGGGAAATGCGATGTCAACGCTACCGTTAGCGCGGCCAGCCAGCGGCACGGCTGCGCCCGCAAATGCGGTGAACGGTCCGGCAACGTCGAGTTCGGTGAAAGTTGCAGTGATCCGCGAGACGAGCCTCCGCGGCTGATTGCAATTCTGGCGTTGCCGTTTGCCTGGCCGCGGAAGATGTCGGCCTCGAAGTTGTTGAGCTGAAGCTCGGAATTGGTGACTACTACTTTCGCGCTCGCCTGGCCCATGTTCATTTGGCCCAGGACGCCGCCGCCCAAGACTCAAATCGGCGCTCGCACGATACCGACCCGATGGCTCAACCACGAACACAGGCTTGGCGAGCTTCACGTTTTCCACCTGGCCATCGGCGAGTTTTACCGTGCCGGCGTTGATGTCCGCGGTTGAGCCTTCCACCCTTCCGCCGCGAACTGACAGCCGCACGCCCGGCGATGCTGATGCTGCCGATTTCAGCGCCCGCCGCCATTCGCTCCGCCCACCTGCACGTCTTTAACAACCACACTCGTGACGCCGCCGCGACTGTTGATGTCTACATTGTTAGCGGTGACGCCCTTAACGGTTGCGCCCGAGCCGACGATCGTTCCCGCCTTGACCTGGGAAACTGAAGCCACGGTTGAATCGCCTTCATTTCGCAGACGCAAATCCGACGCGGTGATGCCGTCAACTCGTGCCCCTGAACCGGTAGAGGCTGCCGGCCCTGAATTGCTGCGAGGACGCGGTCAAGCACGCCATCATTCATCTCCGCGCGCGCATCCTGAAGGATCAGATTTGTGATGGTGGTTCCGTAGCTTCGTTCGGCCGCGGCGCGCAACTCACCGATCCAGCGAAAATCTGAACCCGTGCCCATCACGCCGCCGACGAGCTGGACGTTGTTTAGTTGAAAGTCGCCGGCAGTCAGCAAAGCGGCGACGGCACTGCCGTTGAGGTCGTAGCTCTTGCCTTGTCCGGAACCGCGGGCAGTAACGTTGAGTCCCTGCAACCGCAGGCCGTCAGCCGCCAGCGCGTCTGACTTGATGTTGCCGTCAACTTTGTATTTGTCACCTTCGCCGGTAACCGATGCCGGCGAAATTTCCGGCGCCGCGCAAAGTTGTGCCGGCCTGCAGCAGATCGGAAAGCTGCGTCAGATCCACGGACGACGTAATGTTCATTTGATAGCGTAGCGCGCGCCAGTCGTCCATCGTCCCTTACAGTTTCGCTTCGGCGAGCGGCGACTTGATCACGAGGGACTGAATCTCGGCGCGCGTCTGATTTATGCGACCGCGAGCTTCGATGTCGATGTTGTTAACGGGCCGGCCGTCGTAAGTGAAAGTGGAATTGGTTAGCCCGAGGACAACCGTATTCATCCAGCTGGCTGCCGGAGCTGATGGATCGTCAGGCTGAACTGTGGCGGTTAGATTTCGCGCTTCGCCTGAAATTTCATGACGCGCGTCACCGTAGTGGATAACGCCATTCTTGATTTCAACGAAAGCAGTCGAATAGGCAAACAGAATGTTCTTGTTCGGTTCGGGCGGCGGAATGCGGATGTTGCGAAAGTTTGAATTACCCTGTTCGTCAAAGGTGACCCAGGCTTCGAGTCCTTCTATCCGCAACTCCTTCAAATTGATATTTCGCTGCAGGTTGAAAGCATAGAGATCTTCGATCCGCACCGTTGCCGACAGCCGATCAATCTTGCCGAGTTTCTCTCCGGTTTGGGCGTCAAAGAGTTCGAGGCCAGACATCTCGACAGTTTCCGGCGGAAAGCCCGCATGAAATTCCTTGATCTCGGCGCGGATGCCATACTTCGCAAACGTCTCCTTTATTTGACCGGCCACATACCGATCTGTGTACCCAAGCTTGTAAGCAAGAAAGATCAGCAGGATTAAAGCGACGATGCCGACCGCGCCGAAGATCGTCGCGATTACCAGATTGCGCTGATTTAGGTAGCGCCGGCGACGGCCCTGAGGCGTGACCGGATGTTTGCTTTGGGCGTCGCGCTCGGCAATGAGCTCGGCGGTCGGGTGGGAGCGGTTCGTCAGTTTCAGACTGGAGCGCATCGGCAATGTCTCGATCGCTCGACGATCTCGGGCGCCGAAGCCCACCGGTTTCAGGTGACGTGGCATCCTTCGATGAGGGTGAATCTTTCCCGGGTCTTTATCGCGATCGTCTAAACTCATAACATCAGAGCGGCAAGGTATTTAGGTGGGACAGGCACCTGTCCCCAGTCTAATAAGAGGACAGACCCGACGCACCCCAGTGGGGCTACTGGACCCCGGTGAATGTCTGTCCTACGACACTACAGGATGGGAGATGGAAACTTCTCGAAGGTCGGGCACCCTAAGATTGAACGAACGCCAGACCCGTTGCCCTTATTTTTCCTGCAACGGCTGCTTTCGTTCCGGCGATGAATCTTTGAGGTGCGCCGGTTGACCCAGGGCCACATTTCCGACGACCTCAAGCGCGAAACCTTCGAGAGCTGCAACTTTTGGGGGATGATTCGTCAGCAATTGTATCCGACGCAGGCCCAGGTCATGGAGAATTTGCGCTCCGACACCATAGTCGCGCTCCATTCCATAACCCGTTTCCAGACTCGCTTCACGCTTGCTGACATTCTGCTCCTGCATCAGCGCGTAAGTTCTGCAGCTGATTAACCAGGTCAAGACTGTGTTCACGTCTGGCGCAGGTAAAGAACCACGCCCTGTCCGGCCGCGGCGATTTTTTCCAACGCCGTGTGAAGTTGGAATCCGGTATCGTCGATGAGCGAGCCAAACATGTCGCAGGTAACATTCTCCGTGTGCACCCGCACGAGCACCGGGTCCTCAGTAGCCACGTTGCCCATCACCATCGCGAGGTGTACGTCACCGTTGATGATGTTTTCATAAGCCACTGCGCGGAAGCGTCCATAGACTGTGGGAAGATCCGTCTCTACCGCGCGCTTGATCAACGTCTCCTTGCTGATGCGGTATCTCACCAGATCAGCAACCGTAATCATTTTCAAATTGTGGACTTTGGCAAATTCCTTCAGCTCCGGAAGGCGCGACATCGTTCCATCTTCGTTCATGATTTCGCAGATGACGCCCGCCGGGTAAAGACCGGCTATCCGCGCCATGTCCACGCTGGCTTCTGTTTGTCCGGGACGAACGAGTACTCCACCTCTTTTTGCTCGCAGCGGAAAAATGTGTCCGGGGCGCGCGATATCCTGCGGACGGGTCTGCGGGTCGACCGCTACCAGAATCGTGGTGGCACGATCCGCTGCCGAGATGCCGGTGGTGATGCCTTTGCGGGCGTCGATGGAAACAGTGAATGCGGTGCCCAGAAAAGAAGTGTTGTCTGCGACCTGGGTGGTCAGGTGCAATTCATCGCAGCGATCTTCAGTCAGCGGCAAACAAATCAGGCCACGCGCATGCCGAGCCATGAAGTTAATGATTGCAGGCGTCGTCTTCTCCGCCGCGCACACCAAATCGCCTTCGTTCTCGCGATCCTCATCGTCAATGATGATGATCATGCGCCCTTCGCGGATTTCGGCGACGGCGTCGTCAATAGATGAAAAAGGCATCTTCTGATGCTGGCGTCCGGGAGATAAGATTTCAGAAGGTCATGTTAACCCAAAAGCGGATTATTTGCATGGTTAGGCCGGGATCTGACGATCTTGCCGATCGCAGGTAAGAGGCGGCACTTCCGAGAGGTCTTGAGATTGCAAATCTCGAATAACTGTTCAGGCGAGCTATTATGGCGGTCAATTGCCGTGCTGCGGGTCAGGACTTTGAAGTCTGAAGGATCCGTTCGACGTATTTAGCAATCACATCGACTTCGAGGTTTACGTCGTCGCCGGGTTGCAGATGAGAAAAGTTTGTCACTTCCCAGGTCTTGGGAATGACCGCGATTTCGAAATGGTCGTCATGTAAAGCTGCAATCGTGAGGCTGATACCTTCAACTGAGACCGAACCTTTGAAGACGAGGTAACGAGCAATATCTGCCGGATAGCTGATGCTGCACGGTCCAGGAGCCGTCGAGATCGATGGCGCCAAGAAACTTTCCACGCGCATCAACATGGCCCTGCACGATATGCCCGCCAAGCCGGGTCAGCGGGGTAACGGCGCGCTCGAGATTTACCGCGGAGCCCGGCTTTAAGTCGACCGATCGTAGAACGATCCAAGGTCTCGCGGGAGACGTCAGCAGCAAAGGAATTCGGCTGAACATCAAGAGCTGTCAGGCACACTCCATTTACCGCAATCGAGTCGCCGTGCTTTGTGTCTTCAGTCACCGTGTGAGCTTCGATCACGATGCGCGCGTTTTCGCCGAGCGCTTCGACGCTGCGGACTCGACCAAGTTCTTCGATGATTCCAGTGAACATTTGTGAATTCGAACTGCGGATTGCGGATTTCTTTTAGCGCAAGACCCAAACAATTAAAACCACCAGCAGGCCGAGGATTGCCGGTGCCAGCGAAAACAAAAGTATCCACGCCGGCTCGCGCTTGAATGAAAAATTTGTGAGTTTCATATTGCTTGCTTTCGTTAAGCCCGCCCGGACTCTTCAGCGATCAAACTCATCATCTTCTGAAAAACTTCTTCAATTGACAGACCCGTGGAGTCGACCATGATCGCATCGTCTGCGCTTTTCAGCGGCGAATCGGCCCGAGTGGAGTCACGCCGATCGCGCTCGGTCATGTCCGCAAAGGTCTCGGCAAAATCCGCGCGCCGCATCAGTCAAACGGTCTTCCTGAAAACGTCTCTCGGCGCGCTCACGCGGCTGCGCAGTCAGAAAAAACTTCACGTCCGCGTCGGGAAAAACTACAGTGCCGATGTCGCGCCCATTGAGCACCGCACCGCGTTCCGCCATCTCGCGTTGGCGCGCTACCATCGCCCGCCTCACTTCCGGAATGGTCGAGATGATTGAGGACATCTCAGTCACTTCTTCCGTTCGAATTTCTCCGGTGACATCACGACCGGCGAGCGTCACCTTCAGCGAATCCGGATCGCCTTCGAGATCTATGTCTATGCTGCGCAGCCAACGCTCCCACCGCCACATCATCTTTCCCATGCAGGCCGGACTCCATTACGGCCAAAGCCACGGCGCGATACATTGAACCGGTATCGATGTAGAGCAAATCCAGCGCACGGGCCAGCATGCGGCCGAGGGTCGACTTGCCGGCGCCCGATGGTCCATCGATGGCAATGATTAGTTTCTTCTGTAGCTGCAAAACAACACTAGAGGTCGAACTTTTGTACTGGTGCAACTTGAAAGCGCGACCAGTTTATTTGCGGTTCTTTGCGTCTGGCTTTGCGATCGTTGCGGTTATCTAAGTCCTAACCGCAAAGGACGCAAAGGTTTTCGCAAAGAACGCAAAGCCAGCTCAGCCCGGCAAGTTAACTCTGATTGCCTGACTTTACACAAATGCGGCAAACACTTCGTTGGACATCAGGGCACCCGCGCGCGTCAGTTTGAGCAAATCACCATCGCATTCGATCAAGCCCGGCGTCACGAAAACGCGCGAGGTCGCTTTTGTTTTCTTCGCGAATATCCCGGCCGAAAACCCGCTGGTATTCACTCAGGCGAAGGCCATCCATCATTCTCAGTCCAAGAAAGACAGCTTCGGCCTGTCGATCGCCTTCAGTCAGTTTAGTTTCAGTTATGACTGTCGAGCGTTCGCTCTCGACCAACTCGACATAAGCGTTGCAAGTCGCGCTCGTTGGCCCAGCGCCGGTTGCGTCCGTCGTAGGAATGCGCCGAACATCCGAAACCGTAATAGGGCGCACCCGTCCAGTATTTCGATGTTATGACGCGACTCAAAACCCGGCAGACTCAAGTTGGAAATTTCGTAATGAACGTAGCCGGCTCTCGGCAGCTCGGTCCAGCATCACTTCATACATCTCGGTCGCCAGATCTTCATCGGGCTGCGGTTGAAGGCCGCGACGGATGTGTTCGGCGAGCGGGGTTCCCTGATGCACCTCCAGCAGATAGAACGAGAGATGTTCCGGTCGCATGGCAAATGCTTCGTCGAGATTTCGGACCCATCCATCCAGCGACTGGCCGGGCAAGCCGGCGATCAAATCGAAGCTGACATTATCAAAGCCGGCGTCGCGCAAGTTGCTGAAACGTCCGGCGCGTGTCGTCTGCGGTGTGCGAACGACCCAGCCGGGCAAGTTCAGCGTCGTCAAAAGTCTGCGCGCCAAAGCTGGCACGGTTTACTCCGAGTCGTACGAAAATCGGAAAGCGATTCCGGGGTAACTGTTCCCGGATTCATTTCCATCGTGATCTCGACGTCGCCGGCAGAGTTCGAAAGCAATCTCGCGCCGCCGTCAACAGGACTCTCGATTTGCCCCGGGTGTCAGCAGCGAAGGCGTGCCGCCTCCAAAGTAGATCGTGTCCGAACGCTCGAACCCGGGCTCTAACTCGGACTTGCCGGCTTCAGGCGCTGAACTTATTTCCCGGGCCAACGCCTTAACATAACGTTCAGCCGAGGGCGCACTATACATGCCTGTGGCAAAGTCGCAGTACGAACAGCGCGAACGGCAAAACGGAATGTGAATGTAAATCCCGGCAGGCTTCAAAGTGGTGGGAATTGTATCACGCGCTCGTCGGGATCACTTTGAGAGCGGGCACCGACCGAAGTTGTGTATCGATTTTTGAGTGGGTGTATGTCTCACAATCACTTTCCCGAGTCGGGAAATGGAAAATTCTCCACAAGTTGAGTGGCACAGTCGTTGATAGTTACGAATTCTCGCGTAGCAGGAATTTCAGTTTACCGAAACAGTACTTCATCAATCTAATCAGGAGGGTGCAGATGGCAGACGAGAAACAAACCAATCAGAACAAGCAAAACGATCAAGGCCAGGAAAAGGCGATGGGCGCTGCTGCCAACACCGGGGCCCAGGGTCAGGACAGGCGGACAACTCGCCGAGTGAGACCGCCGGTCAAGGTGGAGGCATTCAGGGTTCAGGCCAGAGCCAGGCGAATCCGGGCGGCTACACGGGAGGGATCAGAAACGAGAGATGCTCGGGATGACAGACCGCAGACCGGGATCCGATCAGGGCGAGTAGCCTACGGTCAGCGACGCGCGAGCGAGTTAGTACCTCGCATCGTGCTCTGCCTCGATTAGGCTAACCAGGACTTCCAGCTTGATCGTTATAGCCGACAACGCAGACCAGACAGGCACTGAATCACGCCGCGCACATCAACTCCGAACAGCATTGGTCACGAAGCAATCCGTTAAGGGTACTTCGATCAAGTCTCTCACTCTTGCGCGATATTCTCATCTGCTTTGATCCAGTTGGAAGATACCTTCGACTTGATTCGTTTCACGCTGCCATCGGCGCTAATTGTCTTGCTAACCTCCGACTGACTCGTTCCGCCTCGCGCAAACGCTCGCAGGAAGTTCTCACCCAGTATCTTGCGAACGTCCTCTTTCGCTATAGCCACGCTTCAGGAGTTCATACGTCAGATTCGGGAGTTTGGAAATGTCTTCCATTCCGGCAGGTAAACTTCCTATTCCATCGAAATCTGAACCGATTCCCACATGATCCACGCCGGCGACTTTCGCCACGTGATCGAAGTGATCGATTAAAACCGAAAGTGGGGTAGCCGGCAGTGGATTTGCCGCCAGCAGTTTGTCTCTTTCCTGTTCCAGTTTCTTCGGCTCGTTCTTGTATTGTTCACTCAGCGCATCCATTTGCGGCTTTAGACGGGCGGTGCGCTCGACCGTGGCGGCAATCACTTTCGAGTCGATGAATCCCGGATAGAAATTGATCATCACCACCCCACCGTTCTTCGTAAAACGCCGCAGCAGATCATCAGGTATGTTTCGCGTACGCTCTCCCAGCGCGCGCGCCGACGAGTGTGAAGCGATTACCGGCGCTGTCGAAACGTCAAACACGTCGTGCATCGTCTTGTCGGACACGTGCGAGACATCCACCAGCATCCCAATCCGATTCATCTCACGCACAACTTCTTTTCCAAACTCTGATAGCCCGTTGTGTGTCGCTGTATCGCAGCAGGAGTCGGCCCAGTTGTTGGTGTTGTTGTGCGTCAGGGTCATGTAGCGCACGCCCAGCCTGTAAAAATCCCGCAGGGCCATCAGCGAATCTTCAATTGCGTGGCCGCCTTCAATTCCCATTAGCGCCGCAATCTTCTTTTGTTTCTTGGCGCGGCGAATATCGGCGACGGAATACGACATCGTAAATTCGTTGGGATACTTCTCCACCGCGCGATAAACGTAGTCGATCATGTCGAGCGCGCGGCGAGCTGAGCCGCCATCCTTCACGTAGCTACGATCGATGTAGACGGAGAAGAACTCGGCGGTGAGGCCTCCCTGCTTCATCCTGGCGATGTCGGTGTGGTATTTGCCGACCGAGGAAACCCCGATGTCGTAATTGTCGTCAGTCATGAACGACAGCACGTCGTTGTGGCGTATCAACGACGATCGGATTTTCGTTGTATCTCGAGCGCTTTCCGCCAGAGCTTCTCGTCGCGCGGCTCGCTCGTGGTCTGTTGCTGGGCGGTAGCTGCGATTGAATTAAGACAGAGCAGACTTAGACTGAAAAATAAAAAGACTCTTTTAAGGCGCATTGCGTTGATCACCCCGGACTGACAGGTTTTAGCGGATAAATCAGCCGTATAGTGCTAACAACTCCGTATGGTAGTCAAGGTTCTCTTCGAAAGCCCAACTTACCGCTAACAAACAAGCCTTTCCGCTCGTTTCCAACCGTTGTTCCTACTAAATCAGAATTAGATTTCTGTAAAGTATACTTGACATTTAGGAAGGAATCCCTTACACTGCGCTCGGTCGAAATTCACGTCAGAAAGGTTAAGCAAAATGGAAGGAGTCATCGAGATGGGAAACAAAGGAGTGGAGAAACGCGCGAAGGGGTCGCTCGCGGTGCTTATCTTTTGCGCGCTAACGGTCGGGTTGGTCGTGGTTCACATTTACCTCCGTGGAGTTTACCCCCCGGGGCATCCAGTGCGGCTGGTCGCCACCTCGGCAATGATGATTGGATTCGCGTCATTTGTTTTCCTGTACGTCCGGCTGCTGGGGACAATGGATGAATATCAACGTCAAATTCAGCTTTTCGCGCTCGCTATCGGGTTCCCCCTCTCCCTGGTGACGGCCTGGGGAATTGGCTACTTCCGCGCCGAAGGACTGCTGGCGGGCAGAGATCCGCGGGATTTGCCGCTGGTCCTGCTAATTCCCTATGCCATCGGTTTCCTCGTCTCCTGGCTTAGATACCGCTAACAGTTCACGGGGGAGGTCCACATGAAGAACCGTTTGAAAGTTTTGCGGGCTGAGCACAACTGGACGCAGGAAGACCTGGCGCAACGCGTCGGCGTTTCCCGGCAAGCAATCAACGCGATCGAGACGGAGAAATACGATCCAAGTTTGCCCCTCGCGATCAAACTCGGAAGGCTCTTCGGGAAGCCGGTAGAAGAAATGTTTGCCATGGATGGGGATGAGGAAGCCTGAGCGGTGAATGTGAATTGGGCGGCGATGCCGCACGGGTAACTGTGGCACGCCACGTTTCTGCCTGCGAGGTTTCAGGCTATCATCCTCGCGATGTCGATCCTGATTGCCGAAGACAACGTGGCCCAGCGCCACTACCTGCGCGAAATTCTGGATAAAGAGTTTTCCACGCACACCCCGATAGTCGAAGCCGCCGACGGCGAAGAGACCGTCAAGCTGGCGCTCGAACACCGACCCGAGCTGTGCATGCTCGACATCCAGATGCCGAAGCTGTCGGGGGTTAAGGCCGCGCGCGCTATCTGGCGCGACTTCCCGTCGGCGCGCATCATCTTCTGGACGCAGTTTCCGCACGAAATTTACATCAACGAGATTCGCAAGATCGTGAAGTCGGTGGATCCGCAGCCCGCCTACGGTTTCATTCACAAGAACAATCCCGAATCGCGCTTTCTGCGCTTTGTCGCCGCCGTGCTGGAAGACGGCGCCGACATGATCGATCCGGCGTTCAAGGATTCTTTCAAGCGACCGCTCCTGACCGAGTTTGAAGCGGAGGCGCTTTACTATCTCGCGCTCGGTCTTTCCAACTGGGCCATCGCGCGCAAGTGTTCGCTCAGTCTGCGCGGCGTCGAGAGCCGGCTGGCCACGCTCTACGAAAAGCTCTTCATTTCGACTGCCGAAGGACACGCCCACGAGGCTTACGAAAAGCTGGCTTACAACGTGCGCACGCGGGCTTTCTTTGAAGCACTCCGGCGCGGCCTCATCAATAACGACGAATTGGAAAAAGCGGCGCAGGATTTAGAAGGCTGGCTCGAGCGCGACGGAAAGCGTTTTCTAGACGAACAGAAGAGTGCAAATCAAAAGAAGAAATAGCGAAGAAGCTGAACCGCAAACTACGCCAGGCTATTCGCAATTGTCGCAAAGATTTCTGGCTTCGCAGATGATCCCAAACCCTTTGCGTTCGTTGCGTTGGGCTGTGCGATCTCTGCGGTTCCAGGTTTTTTCTGCTCTTTGGTTTCTGCCTGCTGTTTACCAGCTTTCGCCTCGTCGCGTCTGTTGGTGTTTTATCGCAGACACCCGAGGTTCAGCCCAGCCCTGCGGTTTCGCCATCTCCGACGCCTTCGCCTTCGCCGTCTCCATCACCTTCTCCAACGCCCGTCACCGGCCTTCATCAGTGGGGAGCCGTCACACTCTTTCATGGTTTGCCTTCTGATCGCGTTAAGGCGATCGCCCAGGGACCGGAAGGCGCGATGTGGTTTGGCACTGAAGCCGGTCTCGCGAAATTCGATGGCCGACGAACGCAAACGATTGCGATCAACGGCCTGGCGCCGGGCCGGGTGTTGGCATTGCACACCGACGCCGACGGCGTTTTGTGGGTCGGCACGGAAACCGGCGCGGCGCGATTAATCGATGGTCGCTTCGAGGCAATTACCGAAATAGGCGGTCATCCAATCAGCGCGATCCTCACCCTTGAACGGGGACACGCGCTGCTGGCTTCCGAGCAGGGCAATATCTTTGAGTGCCGAATCAATCCAGATGGTTCGCGGCGCACTGAACCGCTACTGACTCAACAGCTTCAAAGCGCCGATCGTGACAATCCGGGTCCGCTGCTTCTCACCAGTCTGCTGATGGTGAATCAAACACTTTTCGCGGGCTCATTTAGTCGCGGTATCCTGGCTATTGCTGATGGGCAGGCACGGGAGATTGAGACGCGTCCCACGAGTTTCTTTGTGCGCGCTATGGCAACCGATCCGGGCGGTAAGCTTTGGGTTGGATTGCGCGTAAAGAAAGAGGAGCCCGCGCTACTGAGCGCTTGGGAGTTTGAAAAACTTGCGCGAAATGAAACGCCCACCGGCACGGTAACCAGCATCAAGGCGATTGGAAAAGATGTTTGGGTTGCCACCGATGGACGTGGCGTCTTTCGTTTCTCTGAAGGAAAAAAAGTTCAGCGTTACACGTTTGGCGGCACCGCCGGCGGATTGCGATCCGATCATGTTTACACGATTTTCCAGGATCGCGAAGACGTCATTTGGTTCGGCACAGACCGTGGCGTCTGCCGCTTTGATCCAAACGCGGTGCGCGTCGAATCCGTTGGTGATGTTGCGGAAAGTAACTTTGTGCGCACCTTTTATCAAACGTCCGAAGGTCATCTATTAGCCGGCACCAATCGCGGACTCTTCATTCACAACAGCGAGCGATCTGAATGGAACGCTGTCAGCGGCCTGGCGCGTAATATCGTTTATGCAATTTCCCAGGACAACCAGGGCCGGCTTCTGGTTGGCTCGGCCAGCGGGTTCTACATTGCCAGCCAGCCATCAGGTGACAAGCAGATTGAGACTTTGAACTTCACCCGGATCGAAGCCGGTTCGGGGGCTGCGGATGCGCTTGGAAGTATTCGCGCCATAACTCAATTCCGCGGGTCGGTATACGTGGCCAGTTATGGCCGAGGCGTCGAACGACTTGATGAAAATCGGCTGCAAAATCTTTGGGGCGCCAACATGGCGGTGCCGCGCGACGTAATCAGTCTCTTTGCTGATGGAGAACGGCGGCTGCTCGTGGGTTCAGCATCGGATGGCGTTCTCTCATTCGACGGCGCCGCAGTGAAGCAGGAGCCGGCTTTCGCGAAACTCAAAGGCAGCACGGTGCGGTCGATTCTGAGCACGCCTGATAACACTCTTTGGTTCGCCACTAATCGCGGAGTTTACTTGTGCAAGCCGGAGCAGGAATGTGTACTCACAGCGCCTGGCGTCGAAGCGCGTTCGCTGGCGAGAGATCCGGAGAAGAAACAAAATGAAGCATGGTGCGCCACTACGGGAAACGGCCTACTGAACATCAAACTCGACGACGAGGCTGGGCCAGTCGTGTCCCAACTGGACGTGGAGCAAGGTCTGCCTTCACAAAATGTGTTTGCCGTCCACCCGCAAACCCAACCGGACGGTAGCGAGTCAGTATTGATTGGCACCGGTCGCGGCATTGCCCGCTATCAGCCTGGCCGCACCACGCCCACACTTTATGCCAACCGAGTGATCAGCAAACGGGTCCATTCTCCCGGCGAGCTAGCGTCAGGGCTAAGTCTTGAATACCCGCAAAACAGTCTTCTCCTGGACGTGGCAGCGATTAGTAGTCGCACTTTCCCCGAGCAGTTTCAATATGCCTTCGCTCTTCGGGATGCCAATGGCGCACTCATCAAACAACGACTGTCGCGCGAATCGCAATTCCCGATTGAGGGTCTGAGTCCAGGCAAATATCGGGTTACGGCGCGGGCTTTTAGTAAGGACTTACTTGCGTCGGAACCATTGTCGTTTGAACTGACTATCGCCAAGGCGCCTTTTCCCTGGACCTCCACTGCGCTGGCGATTCTGCTGGCGATTGCGCTAATCGCACTGCTCTGGGCGATCCTGGAGCGGCGGCGGATTGCGCGGACCAGCGCGGCCCTGGTTGACGCGAACCGGGAGCTCGCCGATGCGCGGCTCAATCTCGCCAATGAGGCAGAGCGCGAGCGTCGGCGGATTGCCCGTGACCTTCACGATCAAACTCTGGCAGATCTGCGTCACCTGCAACTACTCACCGATCAAATGCCGGTTAACGATCTGAATCATGACATTCAAAAATCGGGACCCGCCGCCTTGCGCACTGAAATCGAAACTATATCGCAGGAGGTACGCCGGATTTGCGAAGACCTGAGTCCTTCAGTACTCCAGAATGTCGGCTTCGCCGCCGCCCTTGAGTTTGCGCTTTCGCACGCGGTGCAGGATGCTCCGGCGGATAAGAGATTTGAGTACGAATTTGTCTGCGACGAGTCACTGGAGGAACAGGCACAACTTCCGGGAAACGTGCAGATGCAAATCTATCGCATCGTGCAGGAAGCAGTGAGCAACATCTGTCGGCATGCCGGAGCGACGCAGGTAAAGATGGAAGTGCATGCTGCGCCCGATTTCATTTTGAGGATCGAAGACAACGGTCGCGCGTTTGACGCGAGTCAGAAGAGCAGTGGGCGCGGGTTGGCAAATATGCGCGCCCGTGCCAGTCTGATTGATGCGGAAGTTTCTTGGGGTAAACTGCCGACCGGGACGAATGTGTTCAGATTAAGAAAAGTGACTGCTGCGCCTCTTGTCGCCAGTTAGCGGCGCGGCTACGCCGAGGCACAGTGCGGAAAGCCTATGGCTTTCCGGTACGTCGCCCCTCTCCTTAATCTTTCCTGAGGCTCAGCCTCAGGAAAGAGTTTTTAGATTACTCGGAGCCGGTAAGGCAAGCTTTACCGCACTGTGCGGCGGCAAAGCCGCAAACCACTTACACCTTAAAATGGTCACCCCAAACTTCAGTTATAGCTCCGAAGTTCACCGCGCACGCGCTGCGAATACGCCAATCGTGGCGCTTGAATCAACCGTAATCGCGCACGGCTTGCCGCGCCCGCAGAATCTCGAAACAGCTCAACGCCTTGAACGACTGGTGTGTGAAAGCGGCAGCGTCCCGGCGACCATCGCCATTCTTGAAGGTCAGCTTACGGTGGGCCTAACCTCGGATCAGATTCGCTTTATCGCTGATAGCGGTGACATCAAGAAGATCAGTATTCGCGATCTTCCCGTCGCCGTCGCGCAAAACTGGAACGGCGCCACCACCGTTGCCTCAACCGGCTGGATCGCCGCGCGCGCCGGAATTGAAGTGTTTGCCACCGGCGGAATTGGCGGCGTGCATCGCGGGTCACTTCCCGATATTTCAGCGGATCTGCCGGTGCTTGCCTCAACACCCATCGTCGTAGTTTGCTCGGGGGCAAAAATTGTCCTGGATCTTCCGGCCACGCGTGAATGGCTGGAAACTTATGGGGTTACGGTGGTGGGATATGGTTGCGATGAAATGCCCGCCTTTTATTCACGCGGCAGCGGTTTACCCATCGACGTTCGCTGCGACTCGCCGGCAGAAGTTGCAAAGCTCTTTCGGGCCCAGCGAGCATTGGGGATAGAGCGCGCGTTGCTGGTAACCGTGCCGGTGCCGCTTAAGCATGAAGTACCGGCAACATTGTTGGAGTCGGCGCTCAACGAAGCCTTAGACCAGGCGGCACAACAACTCGTTAGCGGAAGACTGCTTACCCCCTTCCTGTTGTCGCACATGGCCCAGGCTAGCCGCGGGGCGACGCTTCACGCCAACATTGCATTGCTCGAAAACAATGCTCGAGTAGCCGGTGCGATTGCCGGTGCACTCGTGGGAGAAACCCGCACCTAAACAGGTTGACCCCAACCATGCGGTCGCAGGAATCCTGGTACAACGAGTTTCCGTAACGACGCACAAAAAAGTGTTGCCTCGCGCCAACCCTTAAACAACTCCATAGCATCACAGCCGCAAGTCAGAAACGAAGCTCCCCAACCAGCAGTTAACCAGACAACCGACGAAGGCCATGGGTCCGTAACATCCCACTGGACCGGTTGTCTAACTCTGCGCAGCAAACGAAGCGGCTTCTCTCCCCGGCTCTCCGACCAACTGCAACCGTGATTAAGGAGACAGTCATGCCACCCAAACTCTTCCTGAAAAACCTGACCATCCCAGCTCCATGCAGTGTCAATTGGAATACCATGAAGGGAAACGATCAGGTCCGATTCTGTGAACATTGCGATCTGTCCGTTCATAACCTGTCCGCGATGACTCGTAATCAGGCTGAACGCCTGGTCGCTCGCTCAAGCGGGCGTCTCTGCGTGCAGTATGTCGCGGACGCGAATGGCAAACCGCTGCTGGCCCAGGCCGGAATAAAACTCCATCGCATCAGTCGCCGAGCTTCACGCATCGCAGCCAGTGCGTTCACGGCCACCTTGAGCGTTACCAGCGCAGTGGCGCATAGCTCGCAAAGTTTTCAGAATGCACAATCGCGCCATTCCGCAAGACCCACTGCTCAGCAGCCCGTTTCCCGCTTTGGAGTAAATTCAAGCCTGGTGGGCACAGTGACAGATCAGAATGGAGCAGTAATATCCGGTGCTACCGTCTCGGTTTCAAATGCACAGTCCAGGCTAGCCCTCTACGTCTCATCCGACTCCGAGGGATACTTCAAGATCGATAATCTTGACGCGGGTGTTTATAGCGTCAGGATTGAGGCTCCGGGCTTTGCGCCCGAAGAAGTTGGGTCAGTCTACGTCCAGGCTCGGGGTGACACTCGGGTGAGCCGGGCTCTCAAGGTTGCCGCTATCGAAGCCACTGTCGAGGTTGAATCGGGCGAAACCCACTTCTACGGGGGAGCAGTGGCAATAGTTGCACCGGAACATCCTTTCGTTAAAGCCGCTCACGAAGATGATCTCGAAGGAATGACTGCGCTGATATCTGAGACAGACGTGAATCTGCGCGACTCGCGCACCCAAACCACTGCACTTGAGCACGCCGTCAGAAATTCCAATCGCGAGATGGTCCAATTTCTGCTCTCCGCCGGGGCAGACCCGAATGCGCGCGATGCGAGCGGGCAAACTGTGCTTATGGAGCTGGACGAGGACGCCACCGCCGACCTCGTTTGGGACTTAATCAATAACGGCGCGAAAGTGAACCTTCAGGATGAGGATGGCAACACCGCGCTTATGCAGTTGGCGGGCTCCAAAAATGTAGAGGCTATGAAGGCGTTAATCGACGGGGGCGCCGGGCTGGAAATCAGGAATGAAAACGGGCGAACAGCCCTGATGATGGCTGCGGCCGCGGGGCATGTAAACACCGTTCGCGCCTTAATCGTCGCCGGTGCAGACATTTCTGCATTCGACAATGAAAAGAAGGATGCTCTGGCCCATGCAATCGAAGAAAACAACAAGGCTGTGATTCGTTTGTTGAAATCCAGAGGAGCGCTGGAAAACTTGACCGAGAAGGAAAAAGATGAAGAGGAAGAGGAGCCATAAACTTACTTCCCTGGCCCTCGAAGGCGCGATCTGTCACTCTGCCGCGCGTGATTCCTAAAGCAATCTGAGAAGACGCTTTTGAATGCGCGCGGTATTCTGAGTTGTGTTACCCTGTCCGCCTATTTCAGAACTTTCGGGAGGAATTATGGCAGACGATAACAAAGAAACCTGTAAAAACCCGGTTTGCGGTTGTCCTCCGCACGACGGGAAGTACTGTAGCGCTTCATGTGAGGGCACTGGAGACACAGTCGAAATCGATTGCGACTGCGGACATGAAAACTGTAGCGGGAATTTCTAGGCAAGGTTTTCGGCCAGCCTTTGGCCGACAATCTGGTGTTGGTGCATTTTGGTTGATTCTTTGCGGCTCTGGCGAGACCTTTGCGAACTTTGCAGTAAGACTAAATCCGGACCGCAAAGTTCGCGAAATTAAGACGCAAAGTACGCAGAGGAACATCACTTTTAAAAATGCACCAGCACCAAAAATCCAAGGCTGAATACAACTACGGGGCGCCTCGCGCCCCATCCTTTTGGGGTAACTCCCCTTCTCGTCTTAATTAAAAGAGACTTGCCTGCCGCGCTAATTCCAGGAACCGGGCTGCCAGCTTCGGACCCGTGCCCTCATCTTCGTGCTTGAAGAATACAAAGGTTTCCTTCCAATCCTGCGCGCGAATGCGCTCGACCCACTCGGCCAGATTTTCTTCTGAATAATTAACTCGGCGCAGCCGCAGGTAACCCCAGTCAGCAGTCTTATCTATGTGCGTCGTGGGCAGGTCGTCTGTATCTGAAACGACAAGCGGGCGGTTCAGGCTCCGCAAAAGATCCAATACGTCGTCGTCGAACCATTCCGGATGACGAAACTCAAAAGCGGCGGGTGTTGCCGGCGGCAATTGCGCCAGAAACGATTCCAGCCGCGGCAGATCTTTTTTCATATTTGGGGGCAGCTGAAAAAGCACAACGCCCAGCTGGTCTGCCAACACCGATGCTGTATCGAGGAGATACTTCGTTTCCTCGTCGGTTTCTTTGAGTCGCTTGAAGTGGGTGATGCGCTGGGAGGCTTTGAGTGAAAATCGAAATGTGATGGGCACTTGTTCTTTCCAGTTTTCCAGCACGCTCTTCTGGGGCATGCGGTAAAAAGTTGCATTAATCTCGACCGTGCTCAATCGCGTGGCGTAGTAGGAAAGCATTTCTTTCGCCGGAATCTTTTCCGGATAGAAACTCCCCTTCCACTCTTTGTAGCTGTAGCCGCTGGTGCCAACGAAAAGATTCACAATTATCAATCCCGGTGAAAGATCAGGTGGTAAAGCTGTCTGGGTTGTTGCGCCGAGCTGATCTATGTTACACACAGGCACGCAAGGTCAACCGCCGTAATCCAAGATTCTAGCTCAGCCATGTCACCATTAACTAAAAACATTCAGTCGCTCCAGCATGAAAACCGCGTCTTTCCACCGCCTGAGTCTTTCGGCCAGTCAGCCTGCATCAAGACCAGTGAAGATCTGGCACGTCTACGCGAGGAAGCTGCCGCTGATCCGGAAGGTTTCTGGGCACGAATGGCCGAGGAGCTGCACTGGTTTAAGAAGTGGGAAACGGTTTTGAGCTGGCAACCGCCGCATGCTCAGTGGTTCATCGGGGGAAAGATTAACGTTTCCTACAATTGCTTAGACCGGCACCTCAGTGGCTGGCGTCGCAACAAAGCCGCACTGATTTGGGAAGGCGAGCCGGGCGATCAGCGCACACTCACCTACCAACAATTGCATGTTGAGGTTTGCAAGTTCGCAAACGTGCTGGAGCGCTTAGGCATTCAAAAAGGCGATCGCGTGGCGCTTTACATGCCGCTGATTCCGGAGTTAGCGATCGCGATGCTCGCCTGCGCCCGACTGGGAGCTACGCATTCCGTTATCTTCGGCGGCTTCTCGAGTGGGGCTCTGGTTGACCGAATCAACGATGCACGCTGCAAGCTCGTAGTTACCGCCGATGGAGGTTGGCGGCGCGGCAAGGAAGTAAAATTGAAACCGGCGGTTGACGAGGCGCTGACGCAGACCCCGTCAGTTGAGAATTGCATCGTCGTCCGTCGCACTGGCGAACGCATCGCGATGGTCTCCGGCCGCGATCACTGGTGGCACGAATTAATGACCAAGGTCGATGCGAATCACGCCGCTGCCGAGTTAGACAGCGAACATCCACTCTACATCCTCTACACCTCAGGTACGACCGGCAAACCCAAGGGCATCTTGCACACCACCGCCGGCTATCTATTGCAAACCCATCTGACTACCAAGTGGATCTTTGATCTTAAGGACGAGGACGTTTACTGGTGTACAGCCGACATCGGCTGGGTGACCGGGCATAGTTATGTCGTCTACGGCCCGCTTTCAAATGGCGCCACGGTGCTCATGTATGAAGGCGCGCCCAACCACCCCGAACCAGATCGCTTCTGGGACATTCTCGAGCGGCATCGGGTGAACATTTTTTACACGGCCCCAACAGCGATTCGTGCGTTCATTAAATGGGGCGAGCAGTGGCCGCTGAAACACGATCTCTCGAGCTTGAGATTGCTGGGGACAGTCGGCGAGCCGATAAATCCGGAAGCCTGGATGTGGTATCACAGAGTGATCGGGAAGGAACGTTGCCCGATAGTCGATACGTGGTGGCAAACGGAAACCGGGGCAATAATGATATCGCCGATTCCCGGCGCCACGCCCACAAAACCTGGTTCCGCCACGCTGCCTTTTCCCGGAATCGACGCCGATGTCATGACTCGAGAGGGTCAGCCGGTGGGCGCAAACGAAGGCGGTTATCTGGTAATCAAGCGTCCCTGGCCTTCCATGCTTCGGACCATCTGGGGCGATGATGAACGCTATCGAGATCAATACTGGTCGCAGATCGAAAACATCTACTTTGCCGGCGACGGCGCTCGCCGCGATCAGGATGGTTACTTCTGGATTATGGGTCGCATCGACGACGTTATCAACGTCAGCGGCCATCGATTAGGCACCGCTGAGATTGAAAGCGCACTGGTCTCGCACGAAGCAGTTGCCGAAAGCGCAGTGGTCGCTCGTCCGGACGATCTCAAGGGTTCGGCGATCATCGCATTCGTCACTCTGGAGGGCACTCGAGCAGCGACACCGCAACTAAACGAAGAACTGCGGGCTCATGTAACGAAAGAAATCGGAGCGCTCGCCCGACCTGATGAAATCAGATTTACTGATGCGCTGCCCAAAACGCGTTCGGGAAAGATCATGCGCCGTTTATTACGTGAGATAGCTGTCAGCGGGTCAGTTGCCGGAGACGTTACGACGCTCGAGGATTTTTCAGTTCTGGAAAAACTTCGAAGCGATGAAGACTGATTCTTAGTCGAAGGCAGTCACGACTAAGAGTTGGCGCCAAAAAATCGCTGCGAATTTCCGGATAAACGATATAAACTCCCACGTGCCCAATCGCGTTGCGCCTGGTTGTATCAAAAGAGGGCCGCGAACTCGCAGAAATACCAAAACGCAAATAGTTTTCTTGCCCAACAGGAGTTGTAATAATGTCTCGTCAGATTGAACCAGAAGCCCGTTCAGGACCACGCTACCTAGTGTCATTCGAAGTACGCGCAGAGTGGGATGGCCCTGAAGGTTTTCATTTCGTTTCCGAGGGCACCACGGAAAATGTCGGACCTGACGGGACACTCGTTCATCTCCCCAAAAAGTTGCCTGACGTGGGTAGCCGAGTGCGTCTGGAGGTGCTGGGCGACGACGGACAGAAACTAAATGTGGTCGCGGAAGTGTTACGCATCGAGCGGAACCCCGGTCATCCGCTGGCCGCACTTCAACTTCTTGGCGCCACCGACGAATGGAAAGGCTTGATCTGGGAAGCGGCCAAACCCCGGGTCGTTGCGCCTAAACCTGTCGCAACCGATGATGAGGACGACGAAGACGAGTTTGACGAACCAACCAACTGAAAGGATACGTGACGATGAGCGCGCCCTTAACTCTGCCCGATCACGAACGAAGAAAGTATCCGCGGTATCACGTCAGTACGCGTTTGACCCTGGCAATCGAAGACGAGAGCCTTGAGGAATCCATAGGCTTGGGTGAACCTTCAGATATCAGTCTGGGAGGTTTGCGCGTTTCCAATCTTCCTGCCTGTCCGAATGTCAGAGTTGGCGATCAGCTTGGTTTGCTGCTGCTGGGTCATGACGACGCGTTGTCTCTCCATGGCGAGGTGGTCCATCATGCGACCCCGGACACATTTGGGGTTGAGTTCAGGACGATCACGCCCACGGAACAAATTGCCATCGGCCGCATCATAGCCAGACTTTACAACTAGGTAACCAGGAAACATTGAGAAAGAACGAAACTAGAGATGTAGCGCGTACCGCCGCGAAGGTTGCGGTTGAAGCCACCTGGCCGCAAACGCGCGCTGTGCTTCGCATAATTCTTATCGTCCTTGCGGTAGCAGTAACGATCTGGATCCTGATCAAGCTGACGGGCGTCATCCTGTTGTTGATCCTGTCGATCTTCTTTGCTTACTTCGTCGCGCCGCTGGTTGAGTTCCTCAGCCGTCCCATAAAAATTTCCGGTAAGCAACTGGCTATTCCACGTACGCTGGCCATCGCACTTTCTTACCTGATCATCGTCGCCGCGATCTTCGTGGGAATTTATTTCCTCGCCCCGCGTTTGGGAAATCAGTTTCCCGAGTTTACCGAACAGGCACGGAGCTACTGGACCACGGTCGGCGGAAAAATGCAGGGATTGGTTGCATATTTTCGCGCCCATCGAATGCCTGGCCCGCTGCTCGATGCGATCAATGGCGCCATACCCGGCGTGATTGACAGCGTCAGCCATACAGTCAGCTCGGTTCTCACCGGCATGGTGGGTTGGCTGGCGTACATCCCCTGGCTGATTATCATTCCGGTGTTGAGTTTCTTCCTGCTTAAAGATGTGGATACCTTCCGCCGGTCGGCTTTGCAGATGTTGCCGCGCGGGCGCTGGCGATGGCGGGGCGACGAATTCTTTCAGGACGTGAACAGCACTCTCGCTGCCTACATTCGCGCCCAACTCACCGCATGTCTTTTCATTGGGATAGTTTGCGCGATTGGTTTCACCATCCTGGGGCTGCCAAGCCCGCTGGTGCTTGGTCTCATTGCCGGAGTTTTTGAGTTTGTTCCGCTGGTAGGACCACTAATGATTGCAGTAATCGCCGGAATTCTGGCGATCCTTCACGCCGGACCGTTTTCGGCGCTGATGGTAATCGTGTTTCTGGTAGTGCTGCGGATCATTCAGGACTACGCAGTCTATCCGCGCTTGATTGGTCAGGGGATCCACTTGCATCCGTTGGCCGTAATCGTTGCCTTACTCTCCGGCGCCGAGTTGGCAGGTGTAGCGGGAATTTTTCTCGCGATTCCGGTCGTAGCGATACTGACGGTAAGCTACCGGCACTGGCTCGAGCATCGCGGGAGTGAAGGATTAGCGGACATCCTGGAACCCACTGCTGCTGAAGGTTTGACCCCGACCGCTGCGGAACTATTGATTGACCTGGATCGCCAGCTTCCGGACGCGCATACCACCCCTGAAGAAATGGCCCGCGAGCGACCCGATTTGACTACGGGCGAATTGAAGATGCCCGATGATCATTAGCCGCGTTTAGGCGGTGGCTTCTCTTTTTCCCTTTTTTCCCTGACCCATCAAGGCAATAAACCGTTGGAAATGGTGCGCCGCGTCGTGTGGGCCGGGCGCCGCTTCGGGATGGTACTGCACTGAGAAGATCGGAAGAGTCTTGTGGCGCATGCCTTCGACGCAACGATCATTGAGATTGACGTGCGTTACCTCAACATTGTCCGGGAGACTGTCAGCCACGACGGCAAAGCCGTGATTGTGCGAAGTAATTTCCACCCCGCCATGCTGCAAGTCCTTGACGGGTTGATTTCCCCCGCGATGTCCAAAGGCAAGTTTGAATGTATCACCGCCAAAAGCTCGACCGAGTAGCTGGTGTCCGAAACAGATTCCGAAGGTTGGCGTCTGCGATTCGACGATGCGGCGAATCTCTTCCACTTCCTTGTTCATTGAAGCGGGATCGCCCGGGCCATTGGAGAGAAAAATTCCGTCTGGACGCATAGCGAGGACTTCAGCCGCAACCGTTGAGGCTGGCACCACAGTCACGCGACACCCCAAACGTGCTAATTCGCGCAACGAGTTTCTCTTGACTCCAAAGTCGTAGCAGACGACATGAAATTGTTCCTCGCCTTCGGGAACGATTTCGTATGGCTTTTTAGTCGTTACCAGTGTTGCAAGTTCGCGGTTTTCCATCGAGGGAGACTGGCGCGCCTTCTCGATCAAACTCTCCTGGTCCAGATCGACCGTCGAGATACAAGCTCGCATTGCGCCCTTATCACGGATATGACGAACCAGGGCGCGCGTGTCGATTCCTTCCAGCGCCACGATGTGCCACCGTTTCAAATAATCGTCCAGGCTTTCCTGTGAACGCCAATTGGAAGCTACTCGGCTTGCCTCACGAACCACAAAGCCTTCTACCCAGGGGCGATCGGATTCTTCATCCCCGCTGTTCACGCCATAGTTCCCGATCAGGGGATAGGTCATGCACACGATCTGTCCGGCATAAGATGGATCAGTTAACACCTCCTGATAACCGGTCATAGACGTGTTGAAAACCATCTCGCCATAAGCTTCGCCCTCGGCGGCCCAGGAGCGCCCGCGAAACACACGGCCGTCTTCAAGCGCAAGCAGGCCAGGTTTTTGAATATCGGTCATTGTTTGAATCTGACTTTAGGCTTGGGTCTTAGTTAGTCGGCGGTCACCAGTCATCGCCCGACACCAGTCGTCGGTCATCGGTCGTCCGTGGACTTGGACGGGGGCTAATTACTGACTGCCCTTAATAAACTGCTGGGCTTCATTGAGCCAACGCTTGTCGGCGCGGTACTTGTACGCCGGGGCAGTCTTCACAGCTTCAATACACGCCTGCATCGAACTCGTGGCCTCGCGGCGATGACCAAGTCCGGCGTGCGCGCGGCCCATCAGATAGAGGGCCTCTGGATCTGAGGGGCGATGTTCCAGAAAACGCTCGAGCGCATCACGCGCGTCTTCAAACTGGCCGGCATCAATGTAAGTCGCACCTACCTCACGCCAGATCTCGTGTTGCGCATGGGTTTGATCGCGCGAAACAACCTGCTCGAAATTCTTGACGGCATCGACATAGCGCTGTTGCTGCCGAGCAATCCGGCCTAGCTGGAAATGAGCGTCGATCTCCTCTTCGTCGATTTGGATAGCGCGCTCGAAGCGCTCGCGCGCTGCGTCAAACTCATTTCGTTGTTGATGAATTAAGCCAAGATTGTAATGCGCCGAAGAATCCGCGGGGTTAAGCGTGGCGGCTTCGAGATTCTGCTTGAAGGATTCGCGCGCGCGTTGCGAGCGCAGCACTCCGCTGATGTAGCCGCGCAACAGCAAAAATAAGAGCAGCAGCAGCAGTGGCGAAGCCAAAATCGGACTCAGCAGGAGCGCCCAGACCGGCGAAATGATGAGCGCCAACGAAAGGCCGGCAACCGATATCGCAATCGCCCGCCCCCACGAGTTGCGAAACACTTCGCGCACCGCCATTACTGTTGCCAGGGTAAACACGAACAACTTGACCGTCCGAAACAATCCTTCCGCCACAATGCGCGGATCGCTGAGAGCAACCTGCAACTGAGCGCGAAACTCCGGTGAGAAGTTAAACCAGGTTTCCATCTGCGTCGCGGATTGAACTGATTGCGCGACGTAATGATCCTGGACGCCGCTCAGGTTAAAGAAAATGGCCACCGGTATGGTCAGCAGGTTGGCAATCGCCAGCGCGTAGAGAAACGCCGAAGCCAGCGACGCATACTCCTGTTGGAGCAACAATCCAAAGCGACCCCGGCGCTCAAAGAGATTGGCAATGAACGCAATTATTGGAACCAGGACTGCCGCAATCAGCAGCAGCGAGACAGCAGATTGAAACACCACGCGAATGACGGCCCCGGGACCGGTGACGATGAAGCTTCGATTTCCCACCAGCCATTGAGTAACCAGGAAGTAAGCAATCTGACTGAGGAGGGCCATCAGCGCCAGGCCGGCCAGCGGCGCTCGATCACGCACTTCACGAAAGCCGCGCGCGGGCGCGTAGAAGATCATTCCCAGAATTCTTAACCAATGCAAAGCGTGCAAACTAATTTTCTCTTCTCTTACAAACTACCTATCCTCATTCGGAAAATCCTGAGGAACGCTGGGAGTGCCCGGCGGCGCGGGGACCGTCTTTATCTCCTCGTGGCGGATCAGGCTGGCAGCGTTCAGCGGCCAATACCTGAAAAGCGCCTTGCCGTAAACATATTTCTTAGGCACCAATCCCCACGCGCGCGAATCACTGGAATTATCGCGATTGTCACCCATAACAAAGTAATAGCCCGGCCTGACGTAAACCGGCGGCTGACTTCGGGGCGATAGGCTCAATCGGTGATCAAGATATTTTTCATCGAGAGCGCTGCCATTCACGAGCACCACGCCTTCGCGCATCTCAACCGTGTCTCCCGCCAACCCGATAACCCGTTTGATATAACTCTTGGAGGGATCGTCCGGAAACCAGAACACGACGATGTCTCCTCGCTCAACCTTTGGCGCCCAGCGATACTCGTCGTAATAAATTAACTTGTTCACGAAGATCCGCTCGCCGTCGTGGAGTCGCGGCAACATTGACGTGCCTTCAACCTTCACCGGTTGCACAATAAAAACCACCACCAGGGCGGCTATCATCAGCGCAAATAGCAAATCCCGGAGGAGGAGCCGACCTTCCGACCAAAGCCCACGACGCGAAGCTTGTTCCGGCCGGTGTATCTGAATGTCTTTGTCGTCGTCAATATGCACATCCCCAAACGGGGGTGGACGACGGCTTCTGATTCCAAACATCTTCTTAAGATTCTCGCACGCGTAAACCTCGCTGAATGCTTGGTCTATGCTCGCGCCAATTCAAAAATCGCTACCTAAACACAACTCTTGAGGTTAGCTTTCGACTGGTTGCTTGTCAAAGCTCTAACCTGCGGCCAATCATAGTCTGGTCAACCCGCGCAGAGCTTGATGGCGGCAAGGTTGACAGTCTTCGTAACGCATCTCTATCATCCCTTCCTGCATTCGCCGACTCAGCCGAAGTCTTTCAGGAGACGCGAAAGGGAGGCATAAGCCGTGATCAAACTAGATATCATTAACCGGGTAGCGGAAAAAACAGGCGTTCCTAAGATGAGAGCCGAACAGGCGGTGGATGCCCTTTTCCACTCAATGAAGGAAGCGCTGACCCGGGGCGAGCGGATTGAGTTGCGCGGCTTTGGCGTTTTTGTAGTAAAGCCCAGAAAGCGCGGCGTCGGGCGCAATCCACGGACCGGCGAGGAAGTGGCGATTCCGTCAGGCAAAACGATTCGCTTCAAGCCTGGCAAAGATCTACAGGTCAGCGATGAAGTGGAATTGGCTGCCGACACAGACGCTGATTCGGATGACTTTGACGGTTAGGTTGCAAAAAGTTTAGGGGATAAACGCGAGGCCAGGTCAGGGACAAACTCCTGAACTGGCCTCAAGTTCTGAAGTGATTAAGTAATGGCCGAACCATTTCGAATAACGGAAATACTTGGCCGGTCAGATCGCGGTCAGCGGACGATCGCCTGGCCCGGCAGACGTGAGTTGATCCGCCATTCCGCTCTTTTTCTGCTCACGCTCCTGTCTACGACGTTTGCTGGAATCGTGATTTCGGCTCCGGAGATCGAGGTTCCCGAACCGCCCCTTTCCGGATTGCTGACTTATCTGTTCTACATTCCTGACTACTACCTGCGAATCGTGGGGGCGCTGACTGCATTCGCGATTACCCATCCCGCGATTCTTTTCGATGGCCTGCGCTTCTCTATTGCACTGCTAACCATTCTCACCGCCCACGAGATGGGCCATTACCTTGCATGTCGATACTACGGAGTCAACGCCACTTTGCCTTTCTTTATTCCCGCGCCGCCGCTGTTTCTGGCAGGCACCTTCGGGGCATTTATCAAAATGAAATCGGCCATCCCATCGCGGCGCGCTCTATTTGATATTGGATTGGCCGGCCCGCTGGCTGGATTCGTGGCGCTTTTACCATTCGCCGTAGCCGGAGTCTTTAGCCTCCGTGACGCGCCACCGCAGATCGGGGAATCATTAATTATATTTAACGATCCATTGCTGATTCAGATTATCGGCAAAGCGACGGGCGCCCGGCTGGCCGAAGCAATGCCGAACCCGTTTTACATGGCCGCCTGGATTGGACTTTTGGTAACCAGCCTCAACTTGATGCCGGTGGGTCAACTCGACGGCGGACACGGAACCTTTTCAGTGTTTGGACCGCGACTTCACCGAATACTCGGGAGAGGCGCTTTCATCGCTGTGGCTCTGATGGCCGTCATTGGATTTGTTTGGTACGGAAGTCCGAGCGGCTTCCTTTACACGGTCCTGTTGGCTGTGATGTTGAGAGTGAAGCATCCTGCCCCGCAGAGATGGGAGCCACTGGGTCAGGGACGTATAGCCGTTGGAGTGATCACTTTGATCGTCTTCGCGCTGTCCTTCGTGCCGTTTCCAATTACCATGACCTAAGGAACCAAGGGATACAAAGATACAAAGGTCAGCGCCCCGAATTGCCGGGACCCTGACCTCTTGACCTGTTGAATTATTATGATGAAGCTGCCGCCGGCAGAAGTCCCTTAATCTCACGCACAACCGTAGCGACTTCTTCCTGATCAGCGAGCGCGATCATGAAGAACTTGTAGCCTTCATGGAAACAGATCACTCCGTTAGCAAATAGCCACACACCACCGAGAAACGGATTTCCACCCAAAACCCAACTCACGGGAGCTCCAGCAACACTTGCGGGTTGAAGTATTTGCGCAAACATTGCCGCACCCGCAGCGCAACTAAATGCCCCCAGCAGCGGTGCGCCTACATACTTCGTCATGTTTCGTTGGAATTCGACTCGTTTGCGTTCAGCTTCATCGAGCTGACCCGCAGCGATCAGTTCTTCCTGTTTGCGTAAATAGGAATCAAACTTTTCGCTTAGCTTGCGAATGCCAAACACGGGCAGCGCTGAATGAGTTAGCCAATGCGGGCTCGCCCCCAACAGCACCGCGTCGATTCCGGGAAATGCGGCCCCCATGCGTATTCCGAGAACCAGGGAGAATGACACAGCCGCAGCCTTCCCGGGATTCTCCTTAATCCAATCGCGGGCCTTGAGAATGCCATTAGTCGCCGCGCTTGAGGCTCGAGTGACTTTCGCTCCAGTGTCATAAACTTGTGATGCGCGATGATAGTAAGCTTTGGCGTCATCAATTACCTCGCCCGCTTTCTGCGAAGCTTTTTGACCTGTCTCTCCGGTGGCATCGCGAATAACCGCACCTGCCTTCTTAGCGCCGCGAATTGCTTCGTCCGTTAAGCGCCGGGCGGTGTCAGCAACCTCAGTGTTCTCTGCCAGCCGTTCCGCTTCAATTCTCATTTTCTCCGCGCTCGAGGAGAGAGTTTCAGCCCCTCGTTTGGCGGCGTCCCCGGCGGCTCGCGCACCCTCGTCGACCAGATCGGATATGGCAAATTTCTCATCGAGTTCTCGCGCTTTTCTGCGCGCAGTTTTTTGCCACTCGTCGAGTTTTTCTTTGTAGTCAGTCATAACTCAAGAACCTTCATTCAGTGGATTATTCGTCACCACGCGATTAATGGGTGAGAATCGTTAGTTACCAATCTACCAGTACGCTCCGGGTCATCGATGGGTTCATCCTAACATTGGGTGCGTGTTCGGTGAGACGTTCGATCATCACCAAGGCAATCCAGTCGGCCAGCTGAGCGTGCGGAGCCCGGAATTTCGCGCTAACGACTTGAATTTAGCACTCTGTTTGCCAGCGGGAGAATTGGGGGCTATAGTAACTTCAACTAGATGGTTGGTGAATCCTTCCATCACGTGGTTGCTGGGGTGAGGACAGTGACCACACAAGATTAGGCGCGACGGTGAACAACTGTCGCGCCTTTTCGCTTTTCGTCGCTGGACTACTAGATTGCTCTTTGGTGGCGCACGAGCCGGTGAAGAGCCGTGTAATTTTTTAGCGGGGAGTATGTAAATTTGTCCCTAAAGCCGCCAGCAATTACATCCCCCAAATACCAGGCCAGAAAGCAGTGCTAACAGGAATCTAATTAGTTGCTGCTTTCTGAACCTTTCCTAATTCATTCCTGGAAATAAAAATACTAACTTCCGCTCTCTTTTCAAGTCCAAAAAACTTTCGCAACTGCTGTAGATTTGTGGGCGAACCGCACGTAATACGGCGTTTCGCCCCGGCTGGAAACCCTCACAACCGCCGAGCCTCAATCTTCAAACCACCTCCCGCTTGAGTTGGCGCTACTGGCGCGAAACGCTTTCGCGGAAAGCAAGACTCAGCTCAATCATCTCGCACGAAAGCTTCTCGTCGAGGGCGGCACGGGGCTTGCCAAAGCGAGTACGAGTGACGTGTGCAAATGCATCATCGCCACCACACAAGTGTGAATTTAATCGATAACAAATTCGACGTTCACATCCACTCTGATTCTGAATCCAGCAGCCGGCGTCCCATCCGGGCAACGCCAGTTTCCGCTTATTTGCGAGCACCCGCGGTTGCCGTTACCGGCGGTCCGCTTCTTTCGTCTTTAACGGCATCAGGACGACCACTGCTCCCCTAATCCGCAGGTCAACAAGCTCTTCTTATTCCTTTCTTGCTTCCCGGTCACGCTCAATCGCGCGACTCCTACTCCACTCCGAATCGAGACCATCATGAACCAGGTACAGCGCAAATCCCTCCAAACACCCACGCTGCTTTCGCTCGTGTTCTCCTTCATTGTTTCTGCCGCAATGATGACGACCGTCGCGGCCAAATCGGCTCCGACTAAGAATCAGCCCAAACCCCAAACGTCGAAATCGACTGCGAAAGCTAATCAAAAACTGGATTCGAAAGTTAGGCCCGCCACCACTCAGCGCAGTGGCGCACGCAACCCGCAAGGGGAGAATGTAAGCCCAAGGCGGGTGCTCGATAATCGGCTTGATCTCAGTCAGTCATCGCTAAACTCTTCAAAGACCAACAAGAACGCGGCGGCGCACCGAAATGTGAAAGAGAAAACATCCGGGGCCGAAAGTCGGCAGACACGCAACGAGGCGCGGCCCTCGGCGTCGAGAAAAAGTCAGCGCGCGGCAGAACAGCGTGCGGCCGAAGCACGTCGTACCGAAGCCCGAAGGCAGGCTGAGGCCAACCGCCTCGCAGCGATTGCTCGCCAACGCGCAACGGATCAGGAGCTACGCGACGATGTGCAGGCGATGATTGCCAGAGACAACACGGCAGGCGAAGACATGGAGGTTCGCGCCGCGGCCGTTAAAGCCCTCGGAAATCACGCCGGCACCGTGGTGGTGATGGATCCCAAAACAGGTCGGGTGTATTCCATGGTGAATCAGGAATGGGCGGTCAGCCGCGGCTTCAAGCCCTGCTCAACGATCAAGCTAGTAACGGGCATGGCCGGACTTAACGAAGGGGTAATTGATCAGAGCGGAATGGAACAAGTGGGCGGCGCCAGTAATCATCAGAATCTCACTAAAGCGCTGGCCTACTCGCAGAATGAATACTTCCAACAGGTGGGCGGCCGGATAGGATTGGAAAAGATGATTTCCTATTCGCACCAGCTCGGCCTCGGCGAGAAGACCGGAATCAATTTTGCCAACGAATCGAGAGGCCAGATCCCATCCCTTCGATCCGGACCATCGGGACGAATTTTCTCCCACGGCGACGACTACAAAGTAACTCCGCTGCAACTCGCCACCCTGGTTTCAGCAATGGCCAACGGCGGCAAACTGCTTACCCCGCGAGTAATTAATAACTCGCGCGAAGATGCCTCCTTTAAACCAAAGGTTCGACGCGTGGTAAACATCTCCAGCACTACGCTGGCTTCAATGATTCCCGGCATGGTCGGCGCAGTTAACTATGGTTCAGGTCGCAAGGCGCACCATTCCGGAGCCAACGTGGCCGGCAAGACCGGCACTTGCATCGAGCAAGGCACATGGGTCGGTTTGTTTGCGTCTTACGCACCCACCGTTAACCCACGCCTTGCTGTAGTAGTGATCGGACGCGGTCCGGACGCGCGCGGACACTTTCCGGCCGCAGTGGCCGGACGCATTTATCGTGATCTAAATGGACGGTTTGGCACGCCTACTTACATGCAGGTGGCATCCAATCCGGCCAGCCGGAAAATTGTTGACGAAGAAGAAGTCAACGATGAAGAACTTGAAGAAGAGCGTTACAACAAGGCCAACAGCTCAGGAAGAAAGACTTCCGCGATGCAAACCCGCGCGACTGAGAGCATCGAGACATTCCACCCTTCGGAAACTGCGAATTCCATTTCGAACAACAAAGTCAGACGTGTGTTGATGACGATTCCCACGATGCCGGTGGTGCCAACTAAGGTGATGGAAACCAGGCCTGCACCATCGCAAACAAGACCCAGGCGCGTGAGTCAGTTGTAGTGAGATATTGGACTGAAGATTCAATCGAGTTTCCCAAGTTGCCGGCTGAATCGCTCCCGCCAGCTTTCCGGCAACGCCGCCACGGCGATGGCCCGTTGCAGCAAATCAACGTCGTTCTTGTCGCTTGAATATAAACGAGTGATATCTGCCACAGTCACCTCGTTTGGATCGCGCTCTATCAACTTAATCTCGTCTCCCGCTTCAACCGGGCCTTCTCGTCTTACGGAAAGGTAAAACCCCGTCCTGCCGCTGAGGAGAAATTTCCGCAGGATGTCGGTCCGGCCAAACCTGATGCCCAGCTTGGAGCATGGCATGCGAGGTTCAGTGACTGTCACTTCCGCAGTTCCTATCTGAAAGCTATCGCCGATATTGACGACCGATTCATCGAGCCCGGCGAGCGTAAAATTCTCGCCAAATATTCCCCAGGGGAGTTCCATCCCGGGATATTCTGCGCGCCAGAAAGCATAGTGTTCCGCCGGGTACGCGTAAGCGGCTTTGCTTGGACCACCGTGAACATTGAGATCTGCTTGTCGGTCGCCGTCCAGGTTTAGCGTTCGCAGCATAATGGGCCCGGTTACGGGCGTCTTAAAAATAGCTGTGGACACAGTTTGACCGTTTGAAACTACCAGGCGCGGTCGGCCGACATTGACTGAGATGATCTTCAAGAGGTGATTTGAGGCGTTCATTCTTACTAGAAAAGCGTAAGGTTCTCCGGTTCCTCGATCAATTCGACCGGTTCCACTAATGACGGCTCCTCTACCTTGGCGTGGTTCACTCGCTTGCTGACGGGGAAGCTTTTCATCTCCGCCGCAGAATATGGTCTCAATAGGCTCAGCAGTTCATCGGGACCGCTGTCGCTCAACCACTTGCCCTGAGCGGTGGGAGCGAGGATCACCGGCATTCGATCGTGAATCGTTGCCAGCAGTTCGTTTGGCACGGTCGTGATGATTGCACACGACGTTATCGATGCTCCGTCTTTTTTCCATTCATCCCAGATGCCCGCGAAAGCGAATTGAGCTTCATCCTGCATTTGAAAGTAGTAAGGCTGTTTCGATTTACCTTTGCGTTTCCATTCGTAGAATCCGTCGGCCGGAATCAGGCATCGACGTCTGTGAAACGACTCGGCGAAGCTCGGTCTTGATTCGAGGGTTTCGGAGCGCGCATTAATGATGCCTTTGGGCTCTCCGCTCCACGAAGGAACCAGACCCCAAACGAATGCTGACACCCGCTGCTCGTCTTCAGTTCCAATGATGGCGAGCACTTCCTGACTCGGCGCAATATTGTAGCGCGGGACCAGAGTGGCGGCCGGCAGGTTGGCGCTCAGGTCCTTAAACCTTCGCGGTGTCCTTAAGGTGAACCGCCCACACATTTTGGTTTTGCGAACCTCCCTGAAATTGGCCTTCCCGAGTATCAGCTGGTGAGCCGCGCTCCTAAGGCGCCACTTCTTCCAACCTCACGCCGGCCAGACAATGTGGACAGTCGGTTGGTAACCACAAATCGTAATCTTCCTTCGCGACGGCCTCAACCGCCACCTTCTGGGCGGAGAAAAACTTTGACCCAACTGAGCCAAGGATTAAGAGCGCTCCGACAACCGCAGGCTCGGCGGCGTGCGTCTTCAACTCCAGGAAGGTGCCGCGAAGCGCAGAGCCCGCGCTCATTACGTCGTCAACAATCGCCACTTTTTTTCCGCGTACGCCTTCGCTGAAAGCCGCGGACAACGTGTAATGCGCCGGATACAAATCCAAACTACGCGCGGGCATTACGCGCTCAGTGAAGCAAAACTTCAAATTAAGCGCGTGAGCAACCAGCTGTGCAAGAAAGGCGCCGCCCAGGAGCGGTCCACAAATCGTCGTGACCTCATATGGACGCAAGGCACCGGCAAGCGCGTCGACCAATGGCGCGACCCGGCGCGGATCCGCGAACAGCGCGTCGAGATCCAACCACAAGGCACTGTGGTGTCCCGATTCGAGTTTGAAGTGACCACGGCGCGCGGAAACCAGATCCAGTAACGACGTGCCGGTATTTGCGTCAGTCATCGTGGTTTGCTTTTACCACAAGCGAGGATGAAATTGCAGGCCGATGACCGCAGTTATGCTGAATTCTAAATTCGAAATGTGGAAGTAAAAGGGGTAGGGCGAATTTATCTTCGAAAGACTGGTTTCTCGGTTAGTCGAGCGCACCGCCGCTGCTGACTCGCGAGCGCGCATTCTGTGCTTTGAGCTGTAACGCCTGTAGTCGCGCCACCGGAATTGCAAAGCTGAGATTCTCCAAGCTATTGAAGTACATCGAGGCGATGGCCACAACTTTGCCATCTGCGTCCAGCACGGGACCGCCGCTGCTGCCCGGAGAGATCGCAGCAGTGATCTGTAATCGCTCGCCAAGTCCGTGAAACTCCCAGAGCAGACCGGTTGCTCCTCGCGTCACCTTCCATTGAAAGTTCTGCGGATTGCTAATCACCGTCACCGCGTCCCCCTCGGCGGTTGCAGTCGTCTTCAATTGCAGGACCGTAGACTGGTGCGATGGAGCGCTAAGCCTCAGCACGGCCAGATCGCTTTTCTCGTCGGTCGCCAGAACCGCGCTGATGGTTGCGGTAGTTCTGTTGAAAGTTTCCACTCGAATTTGAGCGGCATTTTTAATAACGTGGAAGTTGGTAGCGACCTGATCAGAGTCGATGAAGAATCCTGTGCCCTGTAGCAGCGGCCGGCCGCGTTCATCGTAAGTGGTCACGATCACAACGCCTTGTTTGAGTCGGGTAATCTGTTCCAGTGACTCCTCAGCATGCCCCAGCGAAGCGCAGACGAGAAAACCGGTAACAACTAGTAACGCGGACAGACTTCCAGCCAAATGACGTTTAAGCAACAGTCACCCCTTCAACGCGCTTAGCCGCGTCGTTCTCTGTGTGGTCTAACTTTAGGGATATGAGACGGTGATTAGCGGGTGGGTTCCAGCTTTGCTGTTGGTTGAGGAGAAGTTTGCGAGGGGAAGTGGTTGGTTAATTCCGTGATTGACTCAATGAGAAGATCAGGTTGCGAGCCTTCAAGTTTCCAGCTAGTTGGGTAATCGCTGCGCACTCCGACAGTTAGAACGCCCGCTGATTTCCCCATTTCAATGTCTTCGGGAGTGTCGCCTACATAGCCAACATTGTTTTCCGATATGCGCAGGGCGCGCATCGCTATCTCCAAGCCTTCCGGATGCGGCTTGCGATTGCTGATCTGTTCGTGGCAAACGACAACTTCAAAGTAACCGGACAATCCGAACTCCTCAATCTCACGATTTACGCGACGGTCGTTGCCACTGCTGACGACGCCCATCCGCAAGCCCCGTTCGCGAAGTTTCGTTAGGGTCTCGCCGGCCCCTTCGAGTAACTCGGCAGTCAGCTGGCCATAGTGATACGTCCAAAGTTCGTCGGCACGTTCCCAGTGTTCCTGAGGCAATCCAAGGCCGGCATAGACAGAAAGCCAATTTGGCGAATACACCTTCCGGTAAACTTCGTGATCAAAGTTGACTCCGAGCTCCGCGAATGCTTTTTCGTAGGCAGTCAGGCCCAGCAGCGCTGAATCAACTACGGTTCCATCCCAATCGAAAAGCAGGGTTGAGATTTGGAAACGTGAGTTGGGCTTCCAGGAAATCAATGAATACTCTCTTCCATCTGAATCGGGAGTGGCGCATTGGGATCGTGGTCCAGAACTCCTTGCGCGATCTTCAGATGAGCCATCAGTCGCAACTCAGGCCGTTCCAATTGTGAGGACAAAGTCACGGCGCGATCGAAATCCGCCCAGGCGAAGGCTCCGGCGCCTTGAGCAAGGGTTGTCAAGAGCGCTCCGACTGGGCCGTCGGCACTCATGTTCCACTCGCCGTCGCGAAGATAATTATTTTCAAAACCGTCAAGGGTCGCAGCAGCCGTGACCAGTTCATTGAGCTTGGGCATCAGGGATTCCATGATTGAGAACCCGCGATCGCTCTTCAAACTGCAATAAATAATCGCGCGCTGAATCTCTTGCCCCATCACTTGTTTCCCGGTCTTGCTTGCATAAATTAACTCACCCGCCTGATTGAGCAGGCCGAGTGCCGCTTTCCGATCACTCTCGCCAATCTGTCTCGCCATGTAGACAAGAAAACCTATTCGCTGTTCGTTGTTACGCAATCGGCCCAGGTTTTGTTGAATCCCCGCCAGCTTCTCGGCGCTGACAATCTTCCACATTTGATCGCGGTCAATCTGCGCCAGCATCTCGCGCCGCTGTCCCTCATCGGGAAATTCAGACGCCAGCTGCCGAGCCCTGGTAACGTCACCCGAGGCTTCCGCCTTTCTCACAGCCGCCCAATAGACCTGCCTATTCATATCTGGATACTTGGTCGACAGCGCCAGAATCTCATTGATCGTTCCATCCCGAACGACCTCGCGGAGTTCGTCCCATGCTTCCTGAGGCAGTTCACCACTCTCGGGCTCATATTTCCAACGCAGGAGTGGCGCGGCGCGCGATGAGTAATACTTCTCCAGCTGCGGAAACACTGAACCGACATGTTGACAAATGTGGGCAGGGTATTCCTGTTCAGCATCCGCACACCCGCTTTCCAGCGCCGCAGTTAAAATGAGACCTACTAAGTCGCGATAAATTAACTCGTCTGCCTTCGGCGGCCGAACTGTTCGCACCAGGATGATAGCCGTCTGACTCGCGTTCAGATCTTGCCCGAGATCAGTAGTCTTCAGTTTGTCAACGATCTCTTTGAACAAACTCGCTGCCGCGTCTTTGTTTTGCGATCGCAATCGGGAAAGGACCGGCAAGAGATCTGGAGAAACACCTTTCGCCAGCGAGGCGCGCCCTAACTTTAAAGCGAGGTCGGGATTCTTTGCGGCAATCTGGGTAGCGAGTTGCAGTTCAAAGGCATTCTCGTCTTCCTTCCATCGATATGACCAGTTCGCTTCGATCTGAGGGCGGCTCGTTCGCAGAAACTGGAGGGCCAGAACTGGATCGTGTTTAGCTATGCGTTTAATGGTGTCTCTACGCAGTTGCGCATAAACCATCCAGGTGTGCTCTCGTCTGGGGTCCTCACGATCGAGGCTGCCAAACCCCGCTTTGAGGTCCTCTTCCACCAAAGTGAACAAACTCCGCGCGCGCTTCTCATCGTGACTCCATAAAGACCCGGCAATGTTGGAGCGCATGCGAGCGCGGTTCTCCGGTGAACGCAGACTCTCCACCTGTCCCGCCAGCGACTCCAGCAAGTCGAACGCCTTTTTCCTGACGGCCTCAGTCGCGCTTTCATCAACCGCGCGCAATGGCTGCTGAGATCTCGCTGAACCGAAGAACAGCAAGATCATCATCGACGCGATGAAAAACTTTGGGTAAAACATGCGTTACTTCCCGTGGAGCCGGAGAGAGTCTCGATTGCGCGGATATCAGAAAGCGCAAAATCTATGGCCGCGGGGTTAATCCGCGATCAGCACTGACAATTCACGTAGCGGCGTAGACTGCGAAAAGCCATCCGTCGCCGGCTGATCGCGATTGATAGGCCGGTAGAGTATGTCGCGCTGTTGGGGAATAAAACCTGCTTCACGAATCAGATAACGGAGCATCTGCTCGTCGGCACGATTGTGGGCCCCGGCCGCAGAAACTACATTCTCTTCGATCATGATCGAGCCCATGTCGTTGGCGCCGAAGCGTAGCGCGACCTGTCCGAGTTTCAATCCCTGAGTCAGCCACGACGATTGAATGTTTTCTATATTATCGAGATAGAGCCGCGACACGGAGAGCATCTTCAGATAATCGACGCCCGTGAGTTCCTCTTTGATCTTTCGACCCAGCGCGGTGTTTTCGCGCTGGAATGTCCAGGGAATGAAGGCGGTGAAGCCGCCGGTGTCATCCTGTAGATCGCGGACTCTCTCGAGATGTCGAACCCGATGCGTTACGTTGTCGCCAATTCCAAACATCATCGTCGCCGTCGACCGTAGTCCAACTTGATGCACTGCGCGCATCACCGCCAACCATTCATCGGTTGTGCATTTCGTCGAAACGCGTTTGCGCACTTCGTCATCAAGAATCTCACCACCGCCGCCAGGCAAACTGTAGAGACCAGCGTTTTTAAGCCGGCGCATAATCGTTTCATAATCAAGCCTGGAGATCAGGTGGATGTTGTGGATCTCAGGAGGCGAAAAGCAATGAAGTTGGAAGTCGGGATACTTCGCGTGCAGGGTACGCAGTAAGTCTTCATACCATTCGATTCCGAAATCCGGATGCAGTCCGCCCTGCATCAAAACACCGGTGCCGCCCAACGAAATTGTTTCATCAATCTTGGCGCAAATTTCGTCAATCGTCCGCACATAAGTGTCGGGCGCGCCGGGACGCCGGTAGAAGGCGCAGAATGTGCAAACCACGTTGCAGACGTTTGTGTAGTTGATGTTTCGATCGATGATATACGTGACTACGTTGTCGCCGTGCCGGCGCTGGCGAACTATATCCGCGGCGGCGCCGATTGCGGCAATATCGTGCGATTCGAGCAGAGCCGTGCAGTCTGCTGTTGTCAGGCGCGTGCCCACCAGGGCCTTGTCGAGAATGCGCTGGATGTCGCTTGGCATGTTCGTAGTTTATTGCGTCGTAGAACAATAAGCAAAATGAAGCGCAACCCGGATTCTAACACCGGAACCCGGGCATGACTTGAGTCATGCCGTGAGGAACTCTATTGGTTTGTTTGTTTCAATGAGCTTGTGCCTGGCTGCCAGGTCAAAATAAAGGTTCATGCCCCTGGCCAGGTCCGAGTCGATTTGAAAAGTTATGTTCTCAGTCAAATACTTTCTGATCTCGGTCCTATCTAAAGACAATGCCATCTCATACTCATCGATGATGCCTTCCATTTGTTCAAGGCCTTCATCTCGAGCAGCCGCAAAGTCGAGCCTCTTCACCGCCTGAGCTGCGCTGTTAGCAACCATCCACATAGCAAACACAAATCCCGTCCCGGTAAAACTCTTCCACAAACCGGCAAGATCAAAGACAAGCAAGTCAGGACCAGGAGTTTGCATCCCGGGATCGCCGATTAAAAGCGCTGCATCATTGTTTTCCATCATGCCGCTAACATTGGGACTGGATGGCTCCCATTCGGGCTCGAAACCAAAAAACTCGCGGAAGATAATCCGAACCAGCGCTTGGGAAGTGCGTGAGGATACGTCGAGAGCCACCTTGCGGACTTTTCCCAGATCATCAAACTTACTAATCAGCACCACGCTGCGCACCAGCGAGTGCGAGCCAACACAAACGTCCGGCACGATTTGAATGCCGTCAATCCGCTGATACTCGATCACCGGCATGAGTGCGGCCTCAACCCGTCCGCTTGACAGCAAGTCAGCACACACGGCCGGCGCCGCATCGGTTACCAACTGGACGGCTTCGCGCCGCGTTCCTTTTTGAAAGCTCCAAATTAGCGGCGCCGAGTTTAAATAGCTGGAGGCAGCGATTCGCGGCCTTGATACTTTTCTGTTTGTAATGGAATTGTCCGCCCTGGTCTGTGATAACACGTCCGGCGATGCTATCGGAGTAGTTGGTAACATCGCAAACTATCTTTCGAAAAGTCCACAGATTGTATACAGTGTCGCGGTTACAATTGTCATCGGGCCGGTCCGGCGGCCAGGATGAAACCGGCGGCTAACCAGCTGAGGCCGTTCCCAATCAAATGGAAATTTACGACGTCAGCGTACCCCTATCCGCCGACACACCCACATATCCCGGGGATCCGGAAATCAGGATCGAAGATTGGCTAAGCTTTGCTAAAGGCGATCACGCCAATGTTTCTTTCATGCATCTCGGACTGCATTCGGGTACGCACGTCGATGCGCCGGCACACTTCATCCCGGGTGGCGCTACTGTCGACACTCTCCCGCTCTCCAGTCTGATTGGCGAGGCGGAAGTAGTAGCCGTGCCGACTGACATGAGGGTAATCGATGCAGATTTCGTCAACACTCATTGCCCCCGAGGTGCGAAGAGAATTCTTTTCAAGACGCGTAATTCGGCTTTCTGGGACAACCCGCAAGATGGGTTTCGCACTGATTTCACTTACCTGGATTCCGCCGCGGCTAGGTTATTAGTCGAATCTGGCGTCGAGGTTGGTTGGTATCGACTATTTATCGGTCGAGAAATTTCAGTCAACGGATTTCGCTACTCACATTGAGTTACTGTCGAACGGAGTGGTGGTTCTCGAAGGATTGAATCTGCGAGCGGCGCCGGCGGGAAGGTATGAGTTGATTTGCCTCCCACTTAAGGTGGACGGAGGTTCCGGTGATGGAGCGCCGGCCCGAGTGGTTTTACGTACTCTCATGAACTCTGACGCTAAGTAAACCGTACAGCCCTCTATGCCAGGCAAATCCGACAATGATTACCGGCAACGCGTGTTTCGCATCGTGCGGGCGATTCCTCGCGGACACGTGATGACCTATGGTCAGATCGCTGAAATTCTCGGCGAGGGCTACACGCCGCGGACCGTTGGTTTTGTGATGCACGCCGCTAACGATAAAACTCCCTGGCATCGAGTGGTCAATGCGCAAGGTGGTTGCTCAACTCGCGGCATTGTGCTCCCGCACGATAAGCAACAGAGAATGCTCGAAGCCGAGGGAGTTATATTCAGCGATCGCGGGCGATGCGCGTTGCAGGACTACCTTTGGATTCCCTCGGACCGGTCAGGTCAGCGAATGGCGAGATCGAAAAAAGCGACCCTGTTCTCAAAGTAACCAGGCTTGAAGAAAGATGCCCTCCGAGTTTCCGCCCGCGTAACTGGTGTCGGCCTGTGACATCCGCGACTTATTGTGGGACCCACTGCACGAGTCGAATGATTGCTGATGAAGATAACAAAAATAAGTTCCGCGCAATTGAAGCGAATTCAGAAGGCCCTTGACTCCGTTCCTTTTGCCAAACTCCTGGAGTTGGAACTCGAAAATGTCGATAGTGGAACTGCTACTCTCGCGGTGAATGTTCGTAAAGAACTGACTCAGAATCAGGGATTAGTTCACGGCGGCGCCATCGCCTCGCTCATAGATACGGCAACGGCTTTCGCTATACTTTCGGTTATTGGCCCGAAAGATCGGGTGACCACTGTTGATTTGACGATTAGCTACCTTCGTCCGGTGAGTAGCGGACGACTTCAAGCGGTGGCCAAAGTCGTTCGTTCCGGTCGACGCCTCTTCGTCGTGTCGGCAGACGTATATGCCGGGGAAATGCTTGCAAGTACAGCACTTAGCACTTATATTAAAATCTAGCTGGCGGCGCCTTCAACTGCGAGGAATACCGGTGGACAGCCAGTGTTTATCATTGTAAAATGCTTTTGGCCTGCCGTGCGGACGCCTTTACAGGTGTAACGCCCTCTCTCGAAACCCAGCTTTAGTTTCCCCTGGAACCCCAGTTGATGTACTCCCTCTATCATTCGCTGCTCGCTCAGCATCCGCGCCAACTAATACCGGTGCGGTGTGCAGGCTCCACTATCGCGCAACTTCACCGTTATTTTGAGGACGTGGTGCTGGAAAACAATCTGGGTGCTCTGGTGGTCGAAAGCTTACCTGGTGTCCCGGTCCGGCCGGCGCGCGACATCGCCCGCCTAGGCGAACTCGATCGAACCGCTAAAAATCTATTTCTCTGGTTAAGCAGTGAAGACGGACTTGCAAGCCAGGTCAACCGCGGAAATGAAGGTAGTGCTTTTGTTTTCGAACATGACGATTGCGATCAAGATAATGAACGCTTTGTCGTAATTGCCGATGCTCGATTTTCAGCCTTACTTGCCTCGGTGCATAATCCCGAGGAAGAGGACGGCTCGCGGGATCTCGTTTTTTGGACATTTGAGCCCGACGTCGTTTATTCGGCGCTTGAGTACCTGATGGCCCGAGTTACGGCGGAACACCCCGTTCACTCAAACTCGTTTGCAAGTGCGGTCCGGGTTTCGATGCCCAAGGCAACCTCACTGCAACTTACCCTTGGTGTGACAACCAAGCTGGCTCGCCTGCTGCAGGAACAAGCTGAACGCGAAATTGCCGTGAATCGACTCGCCACTGCAATTCGCAACTCACTTGAACTGGACAGTGTTTTAGAAACCGCTGCCAATGAAGTCGGTCGTGCCCTCAACGTCCACTCAAGCGCGGTGCGAGTGGAAGGCGCGCTCGTTGGTCATGAGATGACGAAGTATTACCTTCGCGCCGACGCCGTAAACGAAAGCGCAATCGAGCTATTACTCAACGATGTATTCATTATCAGCAGTGAACTCTCCAGTCAGCCGCAGGCCTACGTCGTCGACGGAGACTATTCTAAGGCCGCGCCAATTCTTGCTGACGCGGTCGTGCCTCTGATTTATCAGGGAAGCTATGTCGGGCTACTCATGGTCCGTTCTGACGATCCTTCGCGGGTCTGGGCTGAAAACGAACTGCTGCTGCTGCACACAGTGGCGGATCAGCTTGCAGTGGCGGTGAATCAGGCACACCTCTTTGCGCAGATGCAACAGCAGGCCCTCACGGACGGATTAACTGGTTGCTACAACCGGCGTTCATTTGAACTGCAACTGGAACGCGACCTGCACCTCGCCACTCGGATGCGCCAGCCGCTGTCCCTGGTGATGCTCGATCTAGATCACTTCAAACAAATTAACGACCAGGCCGGACACGATGCAGGTGACGTTGCGCTACGCATGTTGGCCGACACCTTGCGCGACGAATTGCGCGCTGTGGATACTGCCGCACGCTTCGGTGGAGATGAGTTTGTGTTGATTCTTCCCCAGGCAAGTCCTGAAGGCGCCCACCTCGTTGCCGAACGCCTCCGCAAGCGAATTGAAGCGACTCTGGTGCCTGGCTTTGGCCAGATGACCGCCTCATTCGGCCTCGCCACTTTCCCGGCTCACGCGTCATCGCGAGACACGCTAGTCGTCGCTGCCGACCGGGCTCTTTACAATTCCAAGAATGCGGGACGCAACCGCATCAGCTTCCCAACTGAAGAACCGGCGTCCCATCCCAACCCGATCGACAGCACCGAACGAAGCATGGATCTGACGGACGCGCTGCAACGCCTCTAATTCTTCTAACTACCGTTTAGCGCCCAATTGATCCTGTCAGAAGTTGCGTCTGGTTCGAACCAAACCAGGATCGCAACACCGCCGTGTGTCGGCTCAAGGTTTCCCTTCTGGTGTCCTGAAGCAAAATCGCGCATCATAACGTTTCGCTGTCTAAGCAGAAAGTTGTGAAGTTTTCCCGCGCATGGACGACTTACGAAAATTTGGGCGCTATTTTCTTCCTTACAAAGCGTCGCTGACGATTGGCATAATTTGCATACTGGCCAGCGTTGTCTTCAATGTCTACATACCCCTAATTGTCGGTCAGGCCGTTGACGCAAACTTGACTGAGGTCTCGTGGTACCGTCTGACGATATCCGCATTGCAAATTCTGGGAGCGAGTTTAGTCAGCGGAGTCTTCCTCTACCTTCAGCGACGGATTCTGATTGGAATGTCGCGGCGAGTCGAATACGACTTGCTCCAGGATGTGTATGGCCACCTCATTGATCAGCCACAGTCGTTTTATCATGAACATCGCATCGGCGACCTGATGGCCCGCGCCACCAATGATCTTGCCGCAGTCAGACAATTGGCTGGGCCAATGATCATGTACTCGCTGCAAACGCTTTTTGTGGTCCTGATTATTCTTCCCCTGCTGTTTGCGATTAATGTTCGGCTGACGTTGTTGCTGTTGATAACCATGCCACTGGTCTCGCTTACGGTTAAGTTTTTTGGCCAGCAGGTGCATGTGAGGTTCGAAAAAATTCAGGACTTCTTTTCCCAAATCACCGCCCGGGCGCAGGAAAACTTCACCGGAGTTCGGGTCGTGAGGGCCTATGCTCAGGAAGGCGCGGAGATTGCCTCTTTCAATGAACTCAACCGTCAATACGCCGAGAAGAATCTGAACCTCGTCAGGATCGATGCTTTGATGCGTCCCTTGATGACGTTTTTTATCGGTATGGGCTTTGTCGTGATTATCTGGGCCGGGGTGCCGATGGCGATTCGGGGTGACATCACCGTCGGCGAGTTTACCGTCTTCAACATGTATCTTCTCCGCTTGATTTGGCCTCTGATTGCCATGGGTTACGTGGTCAACCTTTATCAACGGGGCACGGCGAGCCTGAAGCGGATGAACGCCATATTTGCGGTCGAGCCTGCAATCATTGATGAGCCAAACGTGAAGACTCAACCTCCAATTCGCGGCACGATCGAGTTTCGCGACCTTACGTTTGCTTACCACCTCACCGATCGACCGGTGTTACGAGATATCAACCTGACAATTCCCGCCGGTCAGAGTGTGGCCTTTGTCGGCCGCACAGGCAGCGGGAAGTCGACTCTGGTCAATCTGATCGCGCGCGTAGCTGAATCGCCGGTTGACAGTATTTTTGTAGATGGTGTCTCTGTTCGCGACTATCCGCTGGCGCAGTTGCGTTCAAGTATCGGCTTCGTTCCCCAGGAGACGTTTCTATTCAGCGACTCGCTGGCCGAGAACATTGCCTTCGGCGTGGAAAAGGCCGAGCGAAGCGAGGTCAAGTGGGCCGCTGAAGTGGCCGGCCTGACTGAGGACATCAACGGGTTTCCGGACGGTTTCGACACGCTCGTAGGCGAGCGCGGCATCACGCTTTCAGGCGGCCAGAAACAGCGGACGGCGATTGCGCGCGCAATCCTGCGCCAGCCCAAAATTCTCATTCTCGACGATGCCCTATCCGCAGTTGACACTTACACCGAAGAAAAAATTCTAGGAGAACTACGCGGCGTGATGCGTGGACGCACGAGCCTGATCGTGTCACACCGTATTTCCACCGTGCGTGACGCTGATCTGATTTGCGTGCTCGATGAAGGTCGGATTATCGAACAAGGCACGCACGTTGAACTGCTCGCCCGCGGAGGCGAATACGCTGCTTTGTATGAGCGACAACTTCTGGAGGAGGAACTGGCTGCCACGTGATCGCCAATCACGGCAGCCACATTCAGAATCATGGAAGAGATTGATAAGCGATACCAAACTCTCTTGATCTTGTGGTTTGCGATGCTCATGAACATTGGCATTCTGTTTCTGATTGCATTCGTTGCCGCGCCCGACAGAAACAGCTCACCCAGTTCTCTTTTAACCTTAGCGGTTGCCGGCCTGGGCGCCTTCCTGGTGTTGATTTCATTCGTCGTGAAGCGGAAGTTTTTTGCGCGGGCCGTCGATCAGCAGGACCTTGGTTTGGTCCAGAAGGGTCTGATCGTTGCCCTGGCTATTTGCGAAGTGAGCGCGATCATCGGATTGATCGAGCGATTTGTGATCGGCAATCGTGACTACTTTTTGCTGTTCCTTCTGGCAGCAGCTGGTATCGCTCTTCACTTTCCCAAACGCGACGACCTGCGTTCAGCCTGCTATAGAGTAACGTCAGGCGGGCAACCTAAATTTGAATAATTAATGTCTACAGCCGCCAAACAATTCCACGAAGAAGAAGCAATTGGAAAGACCTACGACTTCCAGGTTGCTCGCAGGCTGCTACGTTACTTGCGCCCCTACATTCGACTCCTGATCCCTGCGCTTCTGTTGACCTTACTCCTGAACCTGTTGGGAACGTTGCAACCAATCTTCACCAAGTTTGCGATCGATTGGTATATCCGGCCGGGTATTTATCAAGGCCTGGGCACACTCGTGGCCCTTTACGCGGGAGTCCAGGTTTTAAGGCTGGTGTTCTCATATTTTCAGGCGATCCTGCTCAACACAGTCGGTCAACATGTAATGTTCGACCTCCGGGGGGAGCTTTACGACAAACTCCAGCACCAGGAAGTGGCTTACTACGATCGAAACCCGGTGGGCCGGATAATGACGCGTCTCACCAGCGATGTTGATTCACTGAACGAACTTTTCACGGCCGGCATAACCGATCTCCTGGGTGATCTGGTCATGATCGTCGCGATTATCGGGGTCATGTTATGGATGGACGTGAGATTGACGCTCGTCATTCTGTTGACTGTGCCCATGCTCTTCGCGGCCACCACCTGGTTTCGCAAGGGAGCGCGCAAGGGACTGGATCTGGTGCGCACCCGGCTCGCGCGCATCAATTCATTTCTCCAGGAACATTTTGCCGGCGCCCAGACTGTTCAGATATTTAATGCCGAACCAAAATCCCTGCGAAAGTTTCGCGAGATTGGCGCAAACTACCGCAAAGCAAACATCGATACGATCTTTTACTTTGCCATCTTCTTTCCGATAGTCGATTTCATTGCCGCCGTCGGGATCGCGCTAATTGTTTGGTATGGAGGCTACCGGATGATGCAGAACACGCCCGGCAACACCGTGCTTACGCTTGGCGGGCTGGTGGCCTTCATCCAGTACTCAGGTTTTCTGTTTCAACCAATCAGAGACATCTCAGACAAGTATGGAATACTCCAGGGAGCAGTCGTCGCTTCTCATCGTATTTTCAAGACGCTGGATCTACCACTGGCCATTACCACTCCGCAGCGTTCCTTGAAATCTTCGCGCGCTGCCGGGCACATCGAGTTTGAGAATGTTTGGTTCGCTTATAAGGACGATGATTGGATACTCAAAGATGTTTCGTTCAAGGTCGAGCCAGGACAGTCAGTAGCGCTGGTCGGGCATACGGGTTCCGGCAAGACCACGATTACAAATCTCTTGATGCGTTTCTATGACGTTCAGAAGGGGCGGATCTTGCTGGACGGGGTCGACATAAGAGATTGGGAATTGGAGTCGCTAAGAAAAAATTTTGCCGTCGTCCTACAGGACGTTTTTCTCTTTAGCGGAACCGTCGAGAGCAATATCCGGCTCGGTCGTGATGATATCTCCCAGGAGAGAGTGAAGTGGGCGGCTCAGGAAGTGCACGCGGATCGCTTCATCGAGCGCCTTCCTGAGGCTTATAAAGCAGAAGTAAGAGAACGAGGCGCCGGCTTTTCCGTGGGCCAAAAACAATTGATCTCGTTTGCGCGCGCGCTGGCGTTTGACCCGGCCCTGCTTATTCTCGACGAGGCTACCAGCTCAATTGATACTGAAACGGAGCAACTGATCCAGCAGGCGATCGAACGCGTGATGCTCGATCGAACTTCGATAGTCGTGGCCCACCGTTTGTCGACAGTTCAACGGGCCAGCCGAATAATCGTCCTCCATCATGGTGAGATCCGGGAGCAGGGCACGCATCAGCAGTTGCTTGCCCTGCATGGCCTCTACTGGAAACTGTACAAACTTCAGTATGCTGAGAGCCATGAACCTGAACCACCGGCACGCGACCCGGCCGAGGAAGCGGCGGTTGAAACGGCAGACGAGTTGCAATTCAGCGAGTAGCGCGTTGCAAACGATCCGTTAGAAACAGAAAGTCACACCATTTCTTTCGTCTAAGTTCGTGCAACTTCGTGGGTTAATGTAACCACCCAAACCTGGAGACCTATGATGAAGAAAGCTTTCGTAACCTTCTCTCTGTTGCTGAGCCTTGCCGGGCCGCTTATTGTCCAGGGCCAACGGCAACCCACTCAAACCACCAGCCCGCGCTTTGGAATCTCCTTTCCGGCCGGGAGCAGCAATACGCCTATCGATGGTCGAATGCTCCTGCTCATTTCGAGGGACAACTCCAAAGAACCGCGGCTCCAGATCAGTGAAGACCTGACTACCCAGCAGGTGTTTGGCATTGACGTCGAGGGGCTCAAACCCGGCGCCGAAGCGGTGGTTGATGCGAATGCTTTTGGTTATCCCAGCCGCTCCCTTTCCGAGTTGGCGCCCGGCGAATATTGGGTTCAGGCATTGCTGCACCGCTATGAAACTTTTCGACGCTCGGACGGGCACACAGTCAAGCTGCCGATGGATCGCGGCGAAGGGCAACAATGGAATAGCGCGCCGGGAAACCTTTACAGTACGCCGCAAAAAATAACTATCGATAACAAAACGCCGCAGACCCTAAGAATCACGCTCGACAAAATCATTCCCCCCATCGTTCCTCCCAAAGACACGAAGTACATCAAGCACATCAAATTTCAGAGCAAACTACTGACTAAATTCTGGGGCCGCCCGATGCATCTCGGCGCAAACATCCTGCTGCCTGAAGGGTTTGATAGTCATCCAAATGCACGCTATCCTCTGGTGATTTTCCACGGTCACTTCCCTGCCACTTTTGGCGGCTTTCGCGAAACACCTCCCGACCCAAATCTGAAGCCCGAATACAGCGCGCGGTTCCAACTCGCGGGCTACAACAAGATCCAGCAGGAGCAGGCTCATCAGTTTTACCGAGAGTGGACCGGCCCTGATTTCCCGCGCATGATCATCATTGAGATTCAACATGCTAATCCGTATTACGACGACTCTTATGCAGTAAACTCGGAAAATCTCGGACCCTATGGTGATGCGATCACTTACGAATTGATCCCGCATATCGAAAAGCAGTTTCGGGGTATCGGCAAAGGGTGGGCGCGATTCATGTATGGCGGTTCCACCGGGGGTTGGGAGGCGCTCGCGGCGCAAATATTTTATCCCGATGAATTTAACGGCGCCTGGGGAGCCTGCCCGGATCCAATCGACTTTCGCGCTTACATGGTCGTCAACATCTACGATCATAAGAATGCTTACTACCCCGACGCTCCCTGGAAGCTGATTGCCCGTCCCGGCAAACGAAACTACCTGGGCGAATTATCCGCCACGGTCGAAGATATGAATCACATGGAACTTGCGCTGGGCACGAACAGCCGTTCCGGAGGACAGTTTGATATCTGGCAGGCGGTCTACTCACCGGTAGGGAAAGATGGATACCCCAAACCGATCTGGGACAAGTTGACCGGGAAAATCGATCACAAGGTGGCCGACTATTGGCGCGAGAATTACGACCTGGGTCACATCCTGCGCCGCGATTGGAAAAAGTTGGGGCCAAAGCTCGAAGGAAAGCTTCACATTTACGTCGGCGAAGCTGATAACTATTACTTGAACAACGCCGTCTATCTGGTCGAAGACTTCTTAAAAACGACGAAGAATCCGCACTATGGTGGCGAAGTGGACTACGAGCCGCGCGCCGAACATTGTTGGAACGGCGACCATACGCGGCCGAATGCAATTTCTCGTTTGCGGTATCATCAGTTTTATGCGCCGAAGATCGTCGCACGAATTTTGAAGTCGGCGCCGAAGGGCGCAGACATAACGAGTTGGCGGTACTGAAGGCAATCTGGCTGGGAGGTTAATAACGGGGGACAGGCCGAATCTTAGGAGGACGAAGCATGCGGATAATTATGGCAACACTGTTGCTGGTCGCGGTTACAAGTTCAGTGGTCTCGGCTCAGAGCCGAAACCAAAATCAATCCTGGATGAACGGGACCTGGGAAGGTACTGGTTATCAGATTGACAACAACAGCACCTGGACCATTCGGCTTACCGTGAAGGGCAATAGGTACCGGATAGAATACCCGTCGCTCAAGTGCGAGGGCAGGTGGATACCCTTCAAAAGCAACCAGAGCACTGCGCGATTCAGGGAAATATTAACCGTCGGCGCAGACGTGTGCGCTAATAAGGGAATCGTCGTTATCCAGCGTTTAAGCCCACGCCAACTTGCGTATCGGTACCAGAATCAGGGAGAGGCCGATGTGTCATCCTCGTCAATCCTCAACCGCAAGAAATGATTTATCACATGGATATCAAGGCGTATCTAAAGCGAATCGATTACCACGGTTCGCTTGAGCCTACCGCTGACACGCTGCGCGGTTTGCAGGTGGCGCATCTGCTCACCGTTCCTTTTGAGAATCTTAGCATTCACGCCAGCGAACCAATTGTCCTTAACGACAAAGCACTGTTTGCGAAGGTTGTTGCCCGAAGGCGCGGGGGCTTTTGTTACGAGCTCAACGGCCTCTTTGCTGCGTTGTTGAGAGAACTGGGCTTTCAGGTTGAGATGCTGTCAGCGGGAGTTGTGAATTCAGAAGGCGTGGCAGGTCCGGATTTCGATCACATGACTCTGATGGTTACTCTCGAGGAGCGCTGGCTGGCCGACGTCGGCTTCGGCGATTCATTTCGAGAACCTCTTCTGCTTGACGAACGCGGCGTACAAACGCAGGGCGCCCGCGATTTCAAGATCGCAGCTGACGGCGAACACCGAATTCTAATGCAAAGGGAAACCGGAGGTGATTGGAAGCCACAGTATCGTTTCACTCTCCAGCCTCACTCGTATCCCGACTACGAGGAGATGTGTCGTTTCCATCAAACCTCGCCGGAATCACATTTCACGAAGGCTCCGCTTTGTTCGCTCGCCACATCCGAAGGCCGTATGACGCTGAGCGGTGAGAGTTTCATCACCACTACCCTGACCGGGACTCGGAGCGAGGTCGCTGTTTCAGGCAAAGACGAATTTGCAGAGCTGCTACGCGATCACTTTGGTATGGAAGTCGGCTACTAGTTGCGTTGGAGCAGGGACGCTTCGCTTTGCTTGCAGCAAAACAGGCGCTGTGGGCGAAGGCCCGCGCTCGCTGTGCACGATCTTCGAAAGACCGCGTAGGGTAAGGCTCCGTCCCGCAGCTTAAGGCTAGCTAGAATGACTGTCTCGGTGCTCATTTATGCGAGATCAAACAACAATAGTTCCGCTTGCTCCCGCGCGGATATGGTGAGTTCCGATTCCTCGCTGACTGCCGCCCCATCGCCTTGATTCAACTCAATCCCATTCACTGTGATCGAACCAGCGGCAACTTGAATCCACGCGTGGCGCCCGCTTCCCAGTTGATGGGCCACCTCGGCATCCTGGTCCAGCACCGAGGCATAAACCTGAGCGTCTTGATTAATTCTGACCGCCCCATCGCTGCCATCCGGCGAAATAATTAGCCGCAAGCGATTGAGTTTTTCCTCAGCGGGAAACTTCTTCTCTTCATAGTCAGGCTCGATGCCTTCTTTGCCCGGTAGAATCCAAATCTGAAGCAGATGGACCAGCTCATCACTGGATGGATTCGATTCGCTGTGCGTAACTCCAGTGCCTGCGCTCATTCGTTGTACATCGCCCGGCCGAATTATCGAACCATTCCCCATGCTGTCGCGGTGTTGCAATCCACCCTGGAGGATGTAGGTGAAAATCTCCATGTCTCGATGGCCGTGGCGCGGGAAACCACGGCCAGGCGCCACCATATCTTCGTTAATTACCCGCAAGCTGCGAAAACCCATGTGCGCCGGGTCGTAGTAATCACCAAACGAGAAGGTGTGATAGGTGTTGAGCCAACCAAAATCGAAGTGACCCCGCTTGTCTGCTTTGCGAACTTTGATCATTGAATCCTTCCCTGGGGTCAGCGTCGAAACCAAAGCTGCTATTTTCAAAACTACCCCGGCGTGAACTTTGGAGCTACCGGCATTAACCTAAGCTTGTCGACTCCAAAAACATTCGAGCCAACTCATTTAGCCCGCGCGCGTCTTCATCATCAAACCTGCCGAGCAACGGGCTGTCGAGATCAAGCACACCGACCAATTGTTCACCCTTGACGAGTGGAACCACAATCTCCGAACGTGATTTGCTGTCGCAGGCAATGTGGCCCGGAAACTCGTCCACATTCGGGACTATCACAACCTGCCTGATCTCGGCAGCAGTGCCGCAGACGCCTCTCCCCATCGCGATGCGCACGCACGCGGGTTGTCCCTGAAATGGACCCAACACGAGCTCCCCCTCTTTTAGTAGGTAGAAGCCGGCCCAGTTCAAATCCGGCAAGGAATGGAAAAGGAGCGAAGAAACATTGGCAGCGTTGGCAATGAAATCACGTTCCCCTGCGAGCAAACTGCGCATCTGTGCCGCGAGGTGGGAATACAACTCGGCTTTCGATGCATCCTCTTGTTTTGCCAGCTGAAACGTCATATGTCCTCGCTCGTTTTTGAAAACCCGGCGTTCTCTGTTTTGACAGAGACTGTTCAACCCGTATTCATATCCTTCAGCTATGGTTCATTCCCCAAATCCACTGAAGGTTTAATGCTTATCACCACCGACTTCGAAACCGGCGTATTGCTCTTGTCCGCCACGCTTCTTACCGGCACCAGCACATTCGTCTCGGGAAAATAAGTTGCTGCAGATCGCCTCGGGATGCTGTAAGGCACTACCGCAAACTGGCGGACCACGCGCTCCTCGCCCTCAAAGTGGCTGAATATATCCACGAGCTGTCCCTTCTCCAATCCGGCATCGCGGATATCATCGACGTTGAGAAAGATTACTCGCCGGCCGTTGTACACACCGCGGTAGCGATCATCCAGCCCATAGATTGAAGTATTAAACTGATCGTGGGTGCGGATGGTCATCATCAGAAATTGATCCGGATCGAGTTCATGGCGCGGAATCGGATGGACGGTAAACATCGCGCGACCGGTGGGCGTTTTGAAGATCCGCTCGCGCGGCCCACTAGGCAGATAAAAACCGCCCGGCACTCGCACGCGCCTGTTGTAGTCGTCAAAACCAGGGACTACCCGCGAAATCCGATCGCGGATCCGATCATAATCCGCCACTAACTCATCCCAGTTGACACTCGATCGCTCGCCCAGGGTTGCGATTGCCAACCGGGCGACGATCGACGGCTCACTCAATAAATGTTCAGAAGCGGGTGGCAAAGAGCCGCGCGAAGCCTGCACCACGGCCATCGAATTCTCGGTCGTGACGAATTGTGGACCAGACGCTTGCACATCGATTTCAGTTCGTCCCAGGCAGGGAAGAATTAACGCCTCCTCCCCGGTAATCAGGTGTGCGCGGTTGAGTTTCGTCGAAACTTGAACCGTCAGCTTACATCTTCGCAAAGCGTCGGCCGTGTACTCCGTATCGGGCGTTGCCGAAAGAAAGTTGCCGCCCAGCGCGAAAAAGACACTGGCCTTTCGCGCATGCATTGCTCGGATCGCGTTTACCGTATCGTAGCCATGCTGAAACGGTGGCTCAAAACCAAACTCCTGACCCAAACTATTCAGAAAAGCAGCGGGAGGTCTTTCCCAAATTCCCATCGTTCTATCGCCCTGCACGTTACTGTGACCTCTCACGGGACAAAGCCCGGCTCCCGGTTTTCCAATCTGGCCGCGAAGCAGCATCAGATTCACTATCTCCTGGATATTCGCGACGGCGTTTTTGTGTTGCGTAAGGCCCATGGCCCAACAAAAGATCGTCCGCTCCGATTCAACGAAGATCTTTGCGGCTGCTTCAATCTGTGCCCTCGAAATCCCTGACTGTTCGACGATTTCAGCCCAGTCTGCACTCCTGAGCGCGTTTGCAAACTCATCAAACCCACCCGTGAAGCTGCTAATGAAGTGATGATCGAGCACCGCTACCGAAGATCGCTCCTCTGCCGCCAGCACCTCTTTCATTATTCCTTTGAGTAACGCAACGTCCCCGTTAATTCGCACCTGAAGAAATAAATCTGACAGCGTTGTGCCGTTTCCGATTAATCCAAGCACATCCTGCGGGTGCTTGAACCGAGTCATGCCTACTTCGGGCAACGGATTGATATGGACCAGTTTGCATCCATTCTTCGTGGCTTGTTCGAGCGCGCTCAACATTCGCGGATGATTGGTCCCGGGATTCTGTCCGATGACAAAAATGGCGGTGGCGAGATTGAAATCTTCAAGCGTAACGGTGCCTTTGCCGACGCCAATAGTTTCGCCCAAAGCTGAGCCGCTCGACTCGTGACACATGTTTGAGCAGTCGGGAAGATTGTTGGTGCCGAACTGTCTGGCAAAGAGTTGATAAAGAAACGCCGCTTCGTTGCTGGTGCGACCAGAAGTGTAAAAAATTGCTTCGTCGGGATGCGGCAGCGAATTCAACCTGGAAGCAATTAGGGCAAAAGCCTGATCCCAGCCAATCGCCTCATAGTTTGTTGCGCCCGCGCGGAGGATCATCGGATGAGTCAAACGACCCTGTTTTCCAAGCCAATGATCGGATTTTAGTGAGAGGTCGGCGACGGTCCAGTCACGGAAGAACTCCGGCGTAATTCGTTTCGTGGTAGCTTCGTCTGCGATGTGCTTCGCACCGTTCTCACAGAATTCGGCATGCGAGCGCCGGCCCTCAGGCTCGGGCCAGGCACAACCTGGACAATCGAACCCCTCGTTCTGGTTGGCTTTGAGCATTGTGCGCACACCGCGCACCAGTCCCATCTCCGCCCAAACAGTTTTGGCCGTCGCGACGATAGCCGGAATACCTCCCGCCGCTTTGCTAAGCGGTTCGATTTGCACGAGAGACGGGCTTACCGGCGACTGCGCTTCGGCTCGAGTTTTTGTGTGCTCCTCAGACATCTGATTCCCGTCGACGATTTGGACTATAGAAATGGATTCTAGTTGACATGTCCTCGTCGTTCAACAAGTTAGCCCGGAATATCCGCCGCTCGGAACGTTCCCCCGGGGCCCGCCGCTGCGAAAACACCACGCATTCCTATAACTGGATAAAGGCTTGCGTTAGCGATTTACTCCTTCTGAAGGAACAAGTGTGTAACAAAAGGATTCTTCGCTAAGGCGTAGGGCGACAGTTGTCGCTAAAGCGCCATTGCTGCCTTGCTTTTAAGGCTCCCCGCTTCAGCGGGTATTTGTGAATCGGACATTACGATTCTTGGAGGGCGGAGCTTACCCAAAAACAGAGGTCTTATTGTGCCGGCCAAAAAAGATAAGAAGAAAAAGGGGAAACGCACCGCCCTGGTGATTTGCGTAAATCAAAAACAGTTTTGGACCACTCAGAACCAGTTTTGGCAATGGGTAAGGGAAGGAATTGTGGTCAAGCTACACCACCAGCCACTGACCGGATCATTCGTCCGTCCGCATGAAGAAACGGCCGTAGTGATCAGCAATACGGTGCTTAACCTTGCCCACCCTAATCATCTGCGAGAGGCCTTGTTTGCCCGGCGAATGGGATTGCAGAGGAAGTAGTTACTTATGAGAACTGTGATAAAGAAAAAGTCTCAATTAACTGGGACGGGCTTGATGATCGCATTCGCCGGCGTGGCGTTAGGCTCTGGTCTCCTGGTCAGCTTTCAAGTTGGCCGCGCTCAACAGAGGGTCACCGCAAGGTCCTTGTCAAGGCCTTCTGCCGCCAGAGCAGAACCGAAAACAACCGAGCACTACCGAATAGGGCCAGGCGACGTACTGGAAATTCGTCTTTATAAGCTTCCGGAATTGTCCAGAGAAGCCTTGCGCGTCGGGGAGAACGGCTTTATTCGGATGCCGCTGATCAATGAGGACATTCAGGCTTCCTGTCGCACCGAACGCGAACTCGCTGACGATATTACGGCGAGGTATCGGACCTACATGACTAATCCTCAAGTGGATGTGTTCATCAAAGAATATAACTCGAGGCCGGTTGCAGTCATCGGTGCAGTAAACACACCGGGGCGGTTTCAACTTCAACGCCGGATCCGGCTGCTTGATCTGCTTTCGTTTGCGGGCGGCCCCGCAGAAAGAGCCGGCGGCAACATCCAACTGGTTCACACCGCAGCCCCACTGCTGTGTGAATCAAGCAAGGACAACTCGGCAAGAAGCAGTGGTAGTTCGTCGGCGATGGATGTGTTCAAACTAAACGACACCTTGCGTGGCGATGTTCGCGCCAACCCCTACGTCAGGGCCGGCGACATCATTACCGTCCTTGAATCCCCGCAGGTACACGTGGTGGGTAATGTCGTCCGACCCACCAGCCTGCCACTAAAAGAAAAGATCACTTTATCTCAGGCAATTGCCATGGCCGGCGGCATCCTGCCGGACACTCAGAAAGATCGGATTCGGCTTGTCCGACAACACCAGGGAAATAACCGACAGGAGATCCTCGTTGACCTGAAGGCGGTAGCCTCGCGCCAAGCCAAAGATATTGAACTGCAAGCAAACGATATTGTGGAAGTTCCAGTTGCCGGCGGGAAGAGATTTTTGCGGAGGTTGATGGGAGATGTGGTGCCCTCGGTCGCACGCCTCCCCTTGTACGTTGTGCGATAACCAGAGACGGAGGTTCCACCTTGAGCATCGGGTGCTGAATCGGGACTTTCCGAAGTCATGCTCCGGGAGTTTTCCTAGAACTTATGAAACAAACTGACGCTATCACAAACAATTCGTTGGTCGAGCGCAGATCTTTGGATCTGGAACGACGCGCAATGGCACCCTATCCGCCATGGGTGAATAATCACCACCGGGACTCGGACGACCGAGCGCATTTGCAAGAGTTCTTATTCTCGCTTCGTAAATACCGGTGGATGATCATCGGGATTACGGTTCTGAGCACAGCGCTGGTGGCTTTTTACATGGCGCGGCAACCGGATCTTTACGAAGCTCGCGCCCGGGTTCAGGTTGATCTTGAAAACAGCACTGCCAGCCTCGCGGTAACCAAGGGTGCGACGCTCAGCGGCAATTCGGCAAACGATCCGGCCTATTTCAACACCCAGCTCCAGGGACTGACCAGCCCGCGTTTGATGCGCCAGGTGGTGAAACAACTGAAACTCATGCACGATCCGAGTTTTGTTTTGCGGCGCTCAGATCCCCAGCCGACGTTGCCGGAAATTTCCAGCGGGCAGCCGTCCCCAGTTAACGCCCCAGCTACTCCCGAGGAGAATCTGACCGACGCGAACGAAGCTGTCTCACGAGAGGATCTTGCCGAAGCATCTCAACTGGCGCCCTATGTCGAATCCATTAAAACCAGCCTAAAGGTCGAACCGGTTAAGGAAACTCGTTTGCCGATTAAGGAAACGCGCCTAATAGATTTAACCTACAGTCATACGAACCCACAGCTGGCCGCGAGGGTCCTCAATTCAATCGTTGATACTTTTGTCGTTTCGAATTTGAAAAGGAAAACGGGTAATAACAAAGTTACCGGCGATGTTCTTCAGCAGCGCATTGGTGAACTGCAAACACAAATCAAGACGAAGGAAAACCAACTGCTGGAGTATGCGAAGAATCATCAGATCCTTACGCTCGACGCCAACCAAAACACAGTCGTAGAGCGGCTGGTGGGTTTGAATCGTCAACTCCTGGAAGCAGAAAACGAACGCAAAGTCGCCGAAGCTGCCTATCAATCGGCCCTGGCACCCGGTGCGGCAGACGCCCTGGCATCGGGCAGCGCACGTGAGGCTAGCGAGATCGAATCCAGGCTATCCCAGCTCCGGCAGCGCCGTTCGCAACTAGCGATTGAATTCACCGCCGCGTGGCCCGAGGTTAGAGAGGTAGACAGCCAGATAGCTGCTTTGGAGAGACAATCAAGACAGCTGCGGAACCGCGCCTCGTCCGTAGTAATAACCAATCTCAGCACTCAGCGCCGGCAGACACTCGCCCGGGAGCAGGCATTGCGCGCCGCCTACGACCGCCAGCGCGGGGAGACGCTGGCCCAGAATGAGGCGGCGGTCAACTACAGAATTTTGCAACAGGAGATCGAAACCAACCGAGGCTTGCTCGAAGGGATGCTGCAACGAAGTAATGAAAACGAAGCCGCTCTGGCTGCGATGCGCAACAACATCCACGTCAGCGACTATGCCACCGTCCCCACGCTTGCCGTCGGACCTCAGCGCCTGGTTGTCACTGGAGTTGCGTTCGCGCTGGCACTCGGCCTCGCCGTTGGAATCGCAGTGTTCCTCGGATACATCGACGATTCTGTCCGCTCGACTGAGGATCTTGAAAGGACATTGCAGCTCCGTCCCGTGGCGGCCATTCCTCTCATCCGGGGGAGGCACCGATGGCCGGCCGAGCCCGCCGTCTTTCTGGAACAAAGTGGGAACGGTCGGCAACATCAGGATCTAATCCTCGAGACAGATTTCTCAGCGCCCTTTGTCGAAAGTTATCGACAATTGCGCACTTCACTACTGCTTTCCAGCCAGCGGGGCGATATTAAGTCGTTGCTGGTAACCTCGAGCCTGCCGGGTGAAGGCAAAACCACTACTGCGGTCAACACGGCGCTCACGTCTCGCCAGAACCGGCGCCCTGGTGCTGATCATAGATGCTGACTTGCGCAAACCGCAGTTGCACAACGTCTTCCAACTGGCGAATGAAGACGGTCTCACTACGATCCTGTCTCAGACCTTCTCCGAACACGACCCCTTCAGGTTCATCGTTCACCACGAGAGTGGGATTGGCTTGTTGCCATCCGGACCAATAATGGGGGATTCGGCAGAGCTTCTCGGCCTGGACAAGATGAGCAAAATCATCGCTGAAATGGAAGGCGTTTACGACTATGTGATCGTCGATTCTCCCCCTATCTCTCATTTCACCGACGCCGTTCTCCTCTCAAACCTCGTCGATCAAGTCATGCTGGTGGTTGATACCAACAAGAGCATGCGTGCCGCGGTGCGCCGATCGTGTCAACTGCTACAAGACGCAGGCGCGAAACGATTCTCTGTCGTTCTAAACAAACTGAAGGAAACGAAGGGCCCCAGGTACCAGGCGGATTACGCTGCCTACCGGCTCGATAGTATTGCCTGACTTTCTGCGAACGATCCGGAAGCAGAACCGGCTACTTGGGTAGCCGGCAGCCATTAGTGTTGTTTGTGTTCCCTAACTAAGTGACTTCGCAGAAATCGTGAGCGCAGCGGACCAGGTTAAAAAGATCGGATGTCAACAGTTCAATTAGAAATCGGCGGCGAGTCCAAACTGGAGGGTGCGTCGCCGGCGGAAAAGCCTGTCCGAGGGCTGACCCACAAAGCATACTTAAACGGATTCGCTTCGCTGTTAGACACCGTTGTGAAGGGTGGCGTGATGGCGGCCATCACTCCGCTGCTGGTTACCTCGCTGGGTGGCTCATCGTTTGGCGTTTGGCAAATACTTGGCCGCCTGGTCACCTACATGCACCCGGCCGATGGTAGACCCACTCAGGCTCTCAAATGGGTGATCGCCAGCCGGCAGGCAGTCGACGACGACGATTCGAAACGTCGCTACGTAGGCAGCGCCCTGGGCGTGTGGCTGCTTTTCCTTCCACTCCTCTTTGCCGTTAGCGTGGGTCTCGTCTGGGTGGCTCCGTATGTTACTCAGGTTTCGCCGGAGCTCTACTCCACAGTTCGCGTCACGTGCGCGCTGCTGGCAGTTAACTTTCTGCTGATGCAGCTGGTTTCACTTCCCGACGCCGTCCTCCGTGGAATGAATCTGGGTTATAAGCGCCTGGGACTTCAAGCTGGACTCAGCATCGTCGGTGGCGTATTTACGCTGGCCGCACTTTACCTGGGCACTGGCCTTATCGGATTGGCAGGGGCGCAAGTGGTTCTGGCTAGCTTGACCGGCCTGCTCTTCCTGCTGGCCGTGAAGCGATTCGTCCCATGGTTTGGGGTCGTGCGTCCCACCTGGAAAGAGGTTCGCTCTTTTCTCAAATTGAGCGTCTGGTGGTCCGCCTGGACTGTGGTCAACAAATTCCTTAAGGCCAGCGACATTCTCATCCTGGGCGCAATCGCCTCGAGTTCAGCTGTCACTATTTACACCCTAACCGGCTTTGCCAGCATCACTCTCCTCAGCGTCGTGACGATTCTTCTGCACGCCATCGCGCCCGGACTCGGCGGTGTGATCGGTCAACAGCATTATGAGCGAGCGGCAGCGTTACGAGTTGAAATGATGACAATGAGCTGGCTCATGCTCACGTCCATCGGTTCCATCATTCTGATCTGGAATCGCTCGTTCGTTGCTTTGTGGGTCGGGGCAGAGCACTACGCAGGAGTTTGGGCCAACCTGCTGATCGTCTTGATGGCGGTGCAGCTTATCTTCATTCGAAATGACACCTATGTAATCGATCTCACGTTGCAACTGCGTGAGAAGGTTCTGATGGGCGTGGTGGCCGTCGTTATCTCGATCACCCTGAGCGCGGCTTTGATTCCGCGACTGGGCATTGCAGGTCTTTGCCTCGGCATGATCGCGGGGCGGCTGGCGTTGACCATCGCCTACCCATTCGTGATCAGGAGGCGACTGGGCCCGGCGCCAAAATCAGGTTGGCTGAGAACAACGCGACCTGCGTTAACGATGGTCTTCATGTTCGGCGTTTCAGTTTATCTCGGCAACATACTTGAGGCCGCTAACTGGTCCGATTTTGTAATCAAAGTGGGAGTGAGTTTCGGCCTGGCGGTGGTGGTCGCGCTGGTCGCCGGTCTGGCCACGGATTCCCGTAGGTCACTCGCAGGCCGTCTACTGCTGATTCGCACTGTGTTCACTTCGCGTGAAGCCTAGTGAGAGATTGCTGCCAATAGTTCATGCGTCAAATCACTTCATTCAAGTCAGCAAGCCAGGGGGAAAGCAGCTTGTATGATTCCCACTTCGTACCTGGCGCTCGCGCTTCCGTTGTCCAGGATGGGCCAATGGCCATTACGATTGTCCGGTGGCTGTTCTACGCTTTTATCCTTTCGCTTCCCTTCGAGACGGTCGGCAAAGGATTTCTTGAACCGCCGACAGTGCTCGGTGGATTACTGCTCGCCAGCACACTTCTTCAGCCCAGTCTCTTTCTGCGTTGGCCGCCAAAAGGATTCTGGTGCTTCATCATCTACTTTTATCTGTTCGTCACCGTCGGGGTTTTGGAGCCTTCCCAATATCGTTCGATGGTGGCGCACGATGTATTTCTACTCGTGCAGCTCATCGTACTTTGCTGGATTGGCTTCAACCTGATGCGCGACGAACGAATTGCCCGGAATGCTGTGCTGACGCTTGGAATAGGTTGCGCAATCCTGGCCTTGCTTCAGATAACCGGCGTGGCAAGCAACCCGGTCGATGATGAAGAAACTATCGTACGGGTCACGGCTTTTGGTTTTCACCCTAACAACCTGGCGCGAATTCTGGCGCTGGGCGCCATTGCTGTAGTTGGACTCACCTATCGACGTGGCAAGTTTACGAAGGGTGCAATTCTGATAGCAACGCCAATAGTGGCGCTCATTGGAATCGCGTTGATTCAAACCGGATCCAGGGGCGGGCTGATCGCTCTGGCCGCTGGGTTGACAACGTTTACTCTCAGCGGCCGCTCCCTACGATCGAAGGTTCTGACCGCGGGAGCATTGCTGGTGGTCATTGGTGTCCTGGCCCTGAGCGCATGGCAATCGGATGTGATGGGCTCCCGGTTCGAGGACACGTTGGAAGACGGCGACCTCGCCCGCAGAGACCTCATTTACCCGAACACCTGGCAGATGTTTAAAGAGAAGCCGCTACTCGGCTGGGGACCGGTCGCCAGCACTTACGAACTGGGTATGCGGCTGGGCCATCCAGAGGAGAATGCCAAGAACCCGCATAACCTGGGCCTGTTCGCCATCGTTTCGACGGGGCTGGTGGGGGCGCTGCCCCTGTTTGCTGGAATTGTGCTGGCGGCCTGGTCCGGATGGAGAGGACGGCACGGCCCTCATGGAATGCTGCCCCTGGCTACGATAACCACAGTGTTGGTCGCCAACATGAGTAGCCTCTGGCTTTTCAACAAATTGCATTGGCTGGTCATGGCTTATGCGCTGGCAAGCTCGTATTACGGCGTCTACTCGGCTTCAGCTAAAGAGGATGCTGCCGGGGATTTTTTTTGGCCGAGGGAAACTGTTGCTCGACTCGCTGATTGAACAATTATGTCGGTTAACCAATTTACTGCTGAGGGTCATGCCACTGGCATACGAACTGCGCCGGTCGAGTCCCGGGCCAGGCTTAATGTCTCGGCAATCGCTCTTACTTGTGGACCGACCCTCTTATTTCTGGCGCTCACGGTATGCGCAAAATTCTACGCCAACATCAGCATCGGATTCTTTTCGCGCGATCCCATGGCCACTCTGCAAGGACATCCACTGACTGGAATCCAGTCCACCCTTGGAGTACTGGTGTGGGGAGGGGCGGCCGCTATCTGCTTCTTCAGTTGTCTGGCGTTGCAGCGCGTGAAACTCCAGGAGAACCTCTCGTTCTTCCTCTTTTGGTCAGGCGTGATCTCAATTGTGTTGGCTCTTGACGATATGTTTCTGATCCATGAGGACCTGGCTTACCGGTATTTGTCAGTCAATGAAAAAGTAGTGGTTCTTGTTTATGGCTGCCTCGTCGCGTGGTTCGCAATCAAATTCCGAAGAAACATTCTGGCCACCGATTACTCGCTGCTGTTGTTAGCGTTCGTCTTTTTCGGCTCATCAGTCTTTATCGATATGCTCAATAGTAAATGGTCGTGGAGCATTTTCTTTGAAGATGGATTCAAACTGCTCGGAATCGTGACCTGGAGTGGTTACTTAATTCGAACCTGTCTTCACGCGCTGGCGCCGCGGTTGTCCGGCGCCCTTCCAACCCCTGTGGATATATCCAGATGATTGGTCGAGCCAGATTAAAGCGAACGATTAAGCAGACGACGGGATGGGCGGCCGCTTTGTCACAACCCTTCAGCGAAGCATCTGCGGGGCAGCGCGTTTGCATTTTTTACTACCACCGAATCGCGGATGTGGGATTCGTAGACTCCGCCGTCGATGATTGGAACGTGACGCCGAAACAATTTGAGCTACAGATCGCGAAGTTGGCGAGTTTCGCCGAGATCGTGCCATTGCTCGATCTACCGCACCGCTTGCTGACGCCTGGGGCTAACCCCAAACCACTTGTCTGCCTGACTTTTGACGACGGCTACGCAAACTTTTATTTGAAAGCACTTCCGATCCTGAAACATTACAACGCGCCGGCGACTGCTTTCGTCGTCACTGGTTCGATTGGTACAGAGCAGCCCCTGCCGTTCGATCATTGGGCAAAGCGAAACGCCGCGCGAACCAAATCGGAATCGTGGCGACCACTGAATTGGAAAGAGTTGGAGGCCTGCATCTCTTCGGGACTGGTCACCATCGGCGCGCATTCTCATAAACATCTAAGAGGCAGCAGCTGCTCGGCCTCACAGATGATCGAAGAAGCGGAGACGTCGCGTGAAATTCTTCAAGGCCAGTTGGGCGCTCAACACGGTTCGGTTTTCGCGTATCCATACGGCAACACAAAGTTGGGTGATGCTTCTCCCTTGTATGTAGACGCGGTCAAGGCAGCAGGCTACCAGCTCGCCGTCACCACAGATCTGGGTTTAGTTTCCGCGGAGACTGATCCTTTCACCTTGCCCCGGCTCGAAGCTCACATGGTTGACTCACCCGGCGTGCTAATGGCAAAAGCCCGCGGCGCGCTCGCGCCCTACAAACTAACTGACGCTTTTCGAGGACTGTGCAACTCGTTATGAAAAATCGACAACGGATCCTGATCCTGGATGGACACACCACTCAGGCCCTGGCATGTGTGCGGTCACTGGGCGCCGCGGGTCATGAGGTGATGGTTGCCGGCGACCAACCCTGCTCAATAGCCACCTGGTCACGCTACTGCCAAACGAGTTTCCGTCTCGCCGGGCAGAACCTACCGGCGTACGCGCTCTTAAGAGAATGGGCACAACGGCATAACGTCAACATTGTCCTGCCTCTCACGGAGCGTTCGGCCACCCTCTGCAATTCCGAGCGCGCCGAATGGGAAGAGTTGGACATGACCATCGGCTGTGGACCAGACGACATGCTCGTTAACGCTTTTGACAAGGCGCAAACAATTCTCATCGCAAAAGAGTGTGGCGTAAGGATTCCGCTTACCTACTTTCCCAAATCTCTCAAGGAGTGTTTGGCTGCGGTGGATGAGATTGGCCTTCCCTGTGTCGTGAAAGCACGCCGGAGCAGCGCCTGGAATGGCCGATCGTTTTATCCCAATCGAGTGCCGGCTTACATGAATCATAGCGAATCTCTGATGGAAGCCCTGATGGATCGCAAGCAGGGAGATGATTGGCCACTAATTCAGGAAGTTGTGGGCGGTAAAGGCAAGGGCGTATCTGCCTTGTGTGATCATGGAACTGTGGTGGCATGGTTTGCTCACGAACGCTTGCGCGACACTCGCCCGACGGGATCGGGCAGCAACCTGCGTCGCGCAATTCCGCTGACCCCTCGTTTACGGGAACCAGCCGAGCGTCTCCTCGCTGATTTGAAGTGGCACGGCCCGGCAATGGTTGAGTTCAAGGACGACGAGATCAACCCGCCTTGTCTGATGGAAATCAATGGAAGGTTTTGGGGCTCACTGCAACTGGCCATAGATTCCGGAGTCAACTTTCCTCTCCTATGGCTCGGTCTCCTTAATGGTCGGTTGATAGGGAGGCAAACAGTTTATCGGGAAGGCACCACGCTCCGCTGGCTCTGGGGCGACTGCAAACGCTTTGGCTGGATTCTGCGAGGCGCGCCGCCGGGTTTTGTTGGCGCCTACCCTACGATTTGGCAGGGACTTCGCGAGTTGCTGGGCCCGCAGCCGCGCGGAACCCGATGTGAGGCCTGGCGCGCAAATGATCCGTGGCCCGCAGTCGGCGAATTCGCAGAAGGCATGAATGAATTCTGGGCGTGGCTGGAATCAAATAGAGCGAAGCTTAAACGTCGCCTGATTGCCGGCGACCGAATGCCTGGTAGTGAAGTAAGTAAAAGGTTGGATACTGGAGAAGCAGCATGAACACAGGGATATTGATCCGAGAAGCAAGTCCACCCGAGGTTCTGAGGTGGGACGATTTGGTAACGCGTTTTGAAAACTGCCGCGTGGTTCATAAGTTAGCGTGGCTCCGCTCGCTCGAAGCATCGTGCGTAAAGGGCAAACTGCTACACCTCGTATATGAACGAGATGGAGAAATCGTCGGCTGCCTGCCCGGGTTCTTAGTTACCGTCGGTTTTCTGCGCATGTTTGGTTCGCCTCTTCCCGGCTGGCAAACCCTGAGTATGGGCCCGGTCTTTGACTCGCGCCTGATCTCCACCCAGGAGTTAGCCACCACCCTGATCGAATTTCTGGTTAAGCGTTACGGCGTTCACCACGTCGAACTGTTGGGTGGGGGATTCGATCATGAGGTAATGGAGCAACTCAACTTCACCCGCAAGCCCTCGCCTTCCTTCTGCGTGCCACTGTTTCCTGGTGACGAAAAAAGGGTATTGAAATCCTTCAAGGAGAGTGCGCGGCGCAACGTGAAACGAGGAATTAAGCTCGGACTCGTGGTGAAATTTGAGCAGGATGAATCCTTTGTGGACGAACACTACGATCAGCTCGTGGAAGTTTACAACCGCGGGGGCAACATGATCCCTTTCAGCAAGAAACGCGCGTTGGAATTCTTTCGTCACATGAAGGAGGGAGGCAATCTCCTTGCTGTTTCGGTTCACTTGCCGAACGGTGGTCCCTGCATCGCTACCGGCACTTTTACTATTGAAGGACGCGAGTTGCTTTTATGGATGTGGGCGCACCGCACTCGGTATCGTTGGTACAGGCCTACCGAATTGATGACCTGGACCGTCATGCAGAAAGCAATGGAATCCGGTTGCGAAAACTTTGATCTGATGGGACGCGGTGAGTTTAAACCGAAGCTTGGGGCTCAGCTGAACGAAGACAGAAATTGCTGGATCTGGAGTCGTTACTTATTCCTTACCAAGGTTCGTCTGCTGGCAGGGAAAGGCTACAAATGGCAGCAAGGCTTTAGAGGTCGCAGAGCTCGACGCATCTTGTTGAATGATCTTTCCACCCAGGGACCGGTGGAACAGAGCGCTGTTTGAGATGGCGCATCGGCGGAATCGGCCATGAAATCAATGCGAGTCTTGATGATTACCAGCGAGTGGCCAGAGCCTGGCGTATCGCACACGCCACACTTTATCAAACGCCAGGCGGATTTTCTCAGAGCCGCCGGGGTTGAGGTCGACGTGTTCCATTTCTACGGGGCGAAAAACCCGCTTAACTACTTAAAAGCCTGGGTGGCCGTGCGACGCAAGACCAGGCGCGCGCATTATGATTTGATTCATGCGCAGTTTGGGCAAAGCGGACTGCTCGCCTTGCCGAAGCCCTCACCCGTGGTGGTCACATTCAGGGGCAGCGATCTTTTGGGAACCCTGAGTGACCGCAGCGGACGATATTTGTGGGCGAGCTTCATTCATCGCCGGCTGAGCCGCATCGTGGCGAGGTGCTCCGATGCAGTGATTCTGGTCTCGGAACACATGAAATGTGAGCTACATCCTTCAATCGAAACTCATGTCATCCCCTCGGGCATAGATTTTCAAGTGTTCCATAGCATCGCAAAGGAAAAAGCGCGTAATCAACTTGGCTTGCCGCTGAATGAGAATCTGGTTCTGTTTGTCGGCCGTCCGACCGCAGCCCGCAAGCGTGCCTCCCTGGCAAAGCAAGCCATGGAGTTGCTGAATCAATCGATACCGGCGCGACTGGTAGTGGCATGGGAGGTAAATCATTCAGACATTATGCTCTACATGAATGCGTGTGATGTGCTGGTGTTCACCTCGATGCAGGAAGGCTCGCCAAATGTCGTGAAAGAGGCCTTGGCCTGTGACCTCCCGGTAGTTTCGGTGCGCGTCGGCGATGTCGCGGTACGCCTTGGTGGAATTGAAGGCTGTGAAATTTGCGACGAAGCTCCCGCAGCTATCGCGACGGCGCTTGAAAAAGTGCTCAAGCGAGGTGGGCGCATTGAAGGACGAAAAGCGGTAGAGCATCTGGACGAGAAGTTAACGACGGTCGAGGTCTTGAAAGTCTATAATTCGGTTCTCACCGGACTGCCCGCAACTTCACGCGCACAAACAATCGGCAATTTACCTGAAGCAATTCGTTGAACTGAGGTAACACAGGACTTACAACTCTAATTTTGCATTTAGCAATGGAACAGGGAGCGCTGCGGTGCTCCCTGTTCTTTTTTTCGTCCACTTCAATCCGCGGGGATCCATCAATGCAACCAAACCGTATAGCCGCCCAAAATTCCATCGCTCAACCGAGCGAGGTGCAGAGTAATGAACGATTGCTCGGTGCTCGGCCACCGCATTTAGTAGATGTTTCCATGGCATTTCGAGAGTTTGCGCCTGATTTCTCACTTCCAGACCTGACGCACACGCCCGTTTCACGATTGATTCAACCGGGCACGCTTTACGCGGCCAGGCCAACGCACAAGAAAACCTTTTACAACATCTGCAAGCGTAGTGTGGATATCGCTGCTTCCTTAGCCTTACTCATCCTCCTGGCGCCTTTGTTTGTGTTCATCGCTTTGCTCGTCAAGCTGACCAGCCGCGGACCAGTCTTTTTCGCGCACAGCCGTCTGGGTCTGAATGGAAAAAAGTTTGGGTGTCTGAAATTCCGCACCATGACGGTCGATGCTGATGAGCGATTGAAACAGGATCACAAACTACGCCGGCAATTTGAGGATCGATTCAAACTTGAAAACGATCCGCGGGTCACGCCGGTGGGATCGTTCCTGCGCCAAACCAGCCTGGATGAGCTGCCTCAGCTCGTGCACGTGTTGCGCGGTGATATGAGTCTGGTAGGACCGCGACCAATTGTTCAGCCCGAGTTAATTAAGTACTCGATCTACGGTCAAAAACTGTTAAGCGTCAGACCGGGTCTGAGTGGGCTCTGGCAGGTTTGTGGCCGCAGCCACACCACCTATCCCCAACGCGTAATGATGGACATGCACTACATAGACCACCGTTCCCTGCTGCTGGATATACAACTCCTGTTGCATACGATAACCGCCGTTGTCAGAAAAAGCGGTGCCTGGTAGTTAAAGAAGCGCCGACTGAAAATTTATGGCTAACCAAGCAAGCAATTGGTGGTTTGGTACGCCGTGGTCTAATTCCCGAGGCTCGCGAAAAATGCGCATCCTGTTTGTCACTCAGATTTTTCTCCCTGAAATGGGCGCCTTGACGAATCGCTTGTACCCGCTTGTCAGGCAACTGGTGGCAAAAGGCCACGAGGTTTTCGTGGCTACCGGAATGCCAAACTATCCAAGAGGGACTGTGTTTCCTGAATATCTTGGCCGGCGATCTCTGCGCGAACGGATCAAAGGCTATACGGTCCTGCGCCAAGCTTCGTTTACTTCACCGCGAAATCAATCGAAGTGGACGCAACTGCGAAGCTATTTGAGTTTCATTCCGGCAGCCTTCCGTGCCGGATGGCGGGCGGGAGGAGTTGATGTGGTCGTGGTAACTTCCCCACCGATCTTCACTTTGATTCCAGCAATCCTGCTGGCCAGGCTGCGAGGCGCGAAGCTGGTCGTCGACATTCGCGATTTATGGCCTGACGAGCTGATTACTTACGGCGGGCTCCGTGAGAATTCCTTGCCAGTAAAGATGGTTCGGACCATTGAACGTCTTGGTTATCGCATGGCCGATTGCGTTGTGGGGACAACCCAATCCATCGTCGACACTGTAGTCGAACGAGGCGCCTCACGCGAAAAAACAATGGTGGTTCCCAACGGGGCTGACCTCGAACTCTTTTATCCACTATCTCGCGATAATCCGATCGCCGCTTCCCACCAGTTTGGAGACCGATTGGTTGTGATGTACTCCGGCCTCTTCGGCATAAAACACAGCCTCGAAATATTGCTGGAAGCTGCCGCGCTACTGCAAGAACATAAAGACATCGTCTTTTTCCTGCTCGGCAATGGTGCACGACGCGATGCACTCATCGATCAGGCAGCCACTATGGGATTGGAGAACGTAATTTTCGGGGGCGAGCGGCCCGTGGGAGAGATTTCCGCGTTGCTGGCTCGGGCGGATGTTTGCTTTGCCGCCGTCCGGCCTGAGGCCTATCCGCGCAAAGTCATTTCGGTAAAAGTCTTTGAGTATCTCGCCTGCGAGAAGCCTGTTGTCGGCGCACTGAGCGGTGAAAGCGCCCGCGTTCTGGCGGAATCGGGCGGCGGCATTGTCGTCGAACCCGGAGATGCGCATGCTGTGGCCGCGGCGATTCTAAAGCTCTGCCGCAATCCGTCCGAGCGTCACCTGATGGGCCAAAGAGGACGCGATTACGTGGAACAGAATTACTCTCGTTCGGCCTGGGCTTCCAGCTTTGAGCAGCGGCTGAGAGAGCTTTTTATTGGAACCAGAACAGCTGCCACGTCTTCTGCCAGGCAGCCGGCCCTCGAAGAATCCTAGTCTTCCGATCACAGTTCCCTTCCTCAGAAGTGCTGCCTCAACGACCGCTCGATTGCTCTTCCTATCCCTGGAAAACCATGCCTATTTGAAGTTATGAATTCCTTCAGACAACTGGCCGGCAAAGTAAGGATTAATGGGTTGCTCCCGCTCGCCGCGCTGGTGGGTCTGCCGTTGCTTTACCTGGCGGCATGGCACCTGTCGGTGATCTCTCCGATTGCAGTCGTTCAAAGTGGAAACCGTCTCCATCTTTCGTCGGGGACGGTGGCTAAGAATGGGCAAACAATCGTCAGTTTTATCCTGAGCCCGACAACAATCGCCGCCGGGAAATCTTCGACCGGCGTGATCTCCGTGCGATATCCCGTCTCTGACGGTGACAGCACAATTCTAATTTCGACTGACGCTCCCTCCGTTTTAAGCGTTCCCACGCAGGTGAGGATCGCGGCGGGAACGACCAGCGCCCACTTTCCCATCGCCACCAAACCATTTGCTCCTCCGGGCATTGCAAAAGTTTCAGCATCATTTGCAGGAACCACGGAGAAAAGCACGCTGACAATTCTGCCGGCGAGTAGTCGAGACTGGTTTGTTGATCCAGCTGGACGTCCCACCAACCAGGGAACTAAGACTTCCCCCTGGGACCTGGCAACCGCACTCGCGCACGGACCAGGCGGAAAAGAGATCAACGGTGGCGACACTGTTTGGTTGCGAGGCGGGCGTTACGCAGGCACTTTCATGAGCAGGCTCGCGGGCAAAGAGAACGCGCCCATCATCGTTCGTTCATATCGCGGCGAGCGAGTGGTTATCGACAAAGCATCGGTGAGCGAGACAAAACAGCCGGCGCTGAAGGTGATGGGGACGTGGGCTTGGTTTTGGGGTCTCGAGATCATGAACTCGCATCCTGATCGTCGCCGAAATAGTCCGTATGGCGGTGGTGATCGGCCATGGCGCGGATCGGGCGCAGATATTTATGCTCCAAATGTGAAGCTCATTAACATGATATTTCACGACAACGGCCAGGGCATTTGGGACAAGCAGAACATGACTGAGGTGCACGGGTGTCTCTTCTTTTACAACGGCAACAACAAACGTGAGCATGGCCTGTATATTGGCAACGCCACCGGCACAAAGTACATAACCGACAATATCATTTTCGATCAGGCCGGTTACGGCATCCTCGCACACTCCGACTCCCCCTCAAGCCCACAACGCGGACTCCACATCGAGGGGAATGTTAGTTTCAACAACGGCATCCTTACCCTGGACGATCAGAAGACCGGCAATTTGCAAGTGGGAGGCGTAAACGGTGTTGCGGCCGAACGAGTGGTCATAAAAAACAATTACATCTATAACTCATCCGGCAACGCGAATAATAAGAACCATGGCATTCGGCTTGGTTACGAGGACACCAGCAACAAAGACGTCAAACTGCTCGATAACTACATCGTCAGCCAGGTACCTCTGCGCATCGGGTGGTGGCGACGCGTGGATTTTCAGGGAAACACAATCTACTCCGAGCGTGACAGCGTGGAACTGAGGCTGCCCTTTGGCGTGAGAGCCTCGGCGTATCGTTGGGATTTCAATACTTACTTTTCATCTCAAACAAATTTCAAAGGCGACTTCGCCACCTCAGGCTTCGATCGTTGGCGACAATTGACTGGGTTTGATAGTCACAGCAAATCGGAAAATATTCGACCCTCCGGAGTCTGGATCTTTGTCCGTCCTAACCAGTATGAGGCAGGGCGGGCAAACATCATTGTTTACAACTGGGACCTAAAGGAACAGATCGCCGTGGATGTTAGTGGCGTCTTATCCCCGGGGACTGAATTCGAGATACGCGATGCACAGAACTACTTTGGCAGCACCGTTGTTCGAGGGACATACACGGGTAAACCGATTCTCATACCTGTCAACCTAGCGAAAAAGGAAATGCCAGTTGGCAACGTAGAGCGAGTTCCCCACCATACGGCCCCCGAGTTTGCTGTTTTCATTCTTCACCAGACTGGAACCAGAAAATAATCTGGTTATCCGATCACTCCTCCAGCTCTCCGGGTTCTTACTTTCACGCCCTCCATTCGGTAGTCCCCTCCGCCCCTAAAAGTCTAGCTACTGGTTCAGCTTGCTAAGAACGAGACGCTTTGCTTTGCGCTCCTTTGCGAGTGCTTCGCGTCCTTTTGTGTAGATCAAATCCGTACCGCAACGACGGCAAAGTAGGCGCAAAGGTTCGCAAAGGCAAACTGACCATTTCCAAAAGTTTGACTTGCCCGCGAGTTTTAGCTTAAAAGTCTGTGCTCCGCTAAGTTGTTACTTACAAGTTAAATTCGCTGACTGAGGAAAAAAGATGACTCGTCTACTCTTTCGCTCTCTGGTTGTGTGCTTCGTGTTCGCATGTTTGTGCTCCGCCGCTGTTGGTCAGGTGAAGCCCGGCCGCAATCCAAATCAGCGCGCTGACGAGGAGTACACAAAAAAGATTCGCGAGTACACCACTGAGCCTTTCTTCAATTCGCCGTTAACGGACTACCTCCCGGCTTCACCAACGGTGCCCACACCCAAATCCGTGTTGGGCGATGTGGCGGGCGCACCGGGCAAGTTGCCTTATGTGGAAGAGGTCCATCGCTACATGCGCATGGTCGAGAAGGCCAGCCCGCGCGTGAAAGTCTTTTCTATTGGCACCTCGGAAGAAGGCCGCGAGATGATAGCCGTGGCAGTAGCGTCAGAGAGTCTGCTGGCGCGTCTCGACGAAAACCGCGCCCGGCTTTCAAAGCTCGCGGATCCTCGCACCATCAACATGAATGAAGACGAAGCTGATCGCCTCGTGGCCTCCTCGTTTCCCGTTTACTACATCACCGGCGCCCTGCATTCGAACGAAACAGGTTCACCCACCGCGCTGATGGAGCTCGTTTATCGGCTCGCGGTCGACGACAGCCCTTACGTGAAATCCATTCGCGACAATATGGTTACCTTGATTACTCCGGTAGTCGAAACAGACGGACGTGATCGCGCGGTTGATGTCTATAACTGGCATCTGGCCAATCCCAATGCGAATTGGCCGCCGTTGATTTACTGGGGTCGCTACGTTGCGCACGACAACAATCGTGATGCTATCGGGCTTTCATTAAAGCTGACGCGAAACGTCCTGAACACTTATCTCACCTGGAAACCTCAGGTGCTGCACGATTTGCACGAGTCGGTTCCATATCTTTACGACAACACAGTGGGCGATGGGCCGTACAACGCGTGGGTCGATCCGATTCTGACCGACGAATGGCAGATGATTGGTTGGAACAATGTTTCCGAGATGACGAAGTTTGGCATGCCAGGCGTGTTCGCTCATGGAAACTTCGACACGTGGTCGCCTGGTTATCTCATGTTCATTGCCGCCACTCACAACGGTATCAGTCGTCTGTACGAGACTTTTGGAAACGCCGGCGCGGATACGGTCGAGCGCACGCTTTCGGCGGACGACTATAGTCGCACCTGGTATCGCCAGAATCCGCCGTTGCCCCGAGCAAAGTGGTCGCAACGCAATAACAACAACTATCAGCAGACAGCTTTGCTCGTTACCCTCAATTATTTCAGTAACAACACCAAACTCTTCCTCAAGAATTTCTACACCAAGAGCAAGCGCTCCGTCTTGAAACCTAAGAATGAGGGACCTGCCGCCTACGTTTTTCCAGCCGGCGATCCGCGTTCAGGCAACCAGGCTGAACTGCTCAGAACCTTGCAGGCGCAGGGCGTTGAGATCAGCCGGGCTACTGCCCCTTTCACGATTGAGCTTAGGGCCAGGAAATCCGCGCAACCCAGCAAATCAGAACCGGCCGCGACCGCGACTGGGTCTCCAGCTCAATCCGCGGCAGAAGCGGCGGCCTCGCCGTCGCCATCGCCATCGCCAACCCCTGCGACGACACGAACGTTTCCGGCAGGCAGTTATGTCGTCCGCATGGACCAACCCTACAGCCGGATTGCCGATGCGCTGCTCGATTATCAGTATTGGGCTCCAAACGATCCGCAAACGGAAATTTACGACGATACGGCCTGGACCATGGGCGAACTGGCGAATGTGGAAGTGGTGCGAGTGACGAGCGCATCGGTACTCGACGCTCCGATGCAACGCGTCACCGGGGAAGTGCGAGCTCCCGGAGCAATTAATGGAGCCGGGGCCATCTATCTAATAAATCACGACGCCGATAACAACCTCGTCACGCTGCGTTATCGGTTGAAAGATATCGCTATCGAAGCCGCCGAAGAACCGTTTGAAGCGGCGGGCCAAAAATTTAATCGCGGCTCATTCATTATTCGCAAGGCAGCCGCTAACGATTTGCAACGCGTTGCGGCTGATCTCGGAATTTCTGTTCATGCTGTGGCGGAAGCGCCGGTGGTTAAGTCCCACGCTGTTAGACCCGCGCGCGTCGCCTTGATGCACACCTGGCTTTCGACCCAGGACGAGGGTTGGTGGCGAATCGGGTTTGACCAGTTGCAGGTTCCCTTCAGCTACATCAGCACCCAGGACGTCGCCAGGGATCCTGATTTGAAGTCGAAGTATGACGTGATCATTTTTGCGCCGGTCGGCCGCGATTCACGAGCTTTTGTCATCGGGATGCCGATGTTTGGGAATCCCCTGCCGTGGAAGACGACACCGTTAACCCCTAACATCGGCAAGCTTGATTCAACTGAAGACATGCGGCCCGGGCTCGGCTGGTCAGGACTCGAAAATTTGCAAAAGTTTGTCCAGAGCGGCGGCGTCTTTCTGACTGTGATGGACACCGCTAATTTTGCGGTTGACTTCAACTTTGCGCCCGGAGTTTCGATCGCGCGCGCGCAACGTCTGAAAGCAGTAGGTAACATCCTGCGAATGAAAACAGTGGATGGAGCCAGCCCAATTGCTTACGGCTACGGCGATTCGTTAGCAATGTATTGCGCTAATGGACCAATCTTCAACCTCAGTAATTTTGCTGACGGACGCAGCCGGCGCCCGCCACGAACTCAAAGAACTACGGGCCGTGGCACACCGGACGATCCGGACACGGTTCAGGGCCGTCCGCCGGTTGAACCGCCTGAGATGCCGAAGGCTGAAGTTTGGGAAGCGCTGCCTTTGACGGATGAACAACGCCGCAACGCGATGGGATTGATTCCGCCGGCGCAACGCCCGCGCGTAGTGTTGCGCTATGCCGACATCAAAGATCTCTTTGTTTCGGGGCTGCTGGATGGTGGCGACGAGATCGCCCAGCATGCAGCCGTGATCGACGTACCTTCAGGCCGCGGCCACGTCGTGCTCTTTTCAACTAATCCGATGTGGCGCGGACAGACGAAAGGCAGCTACATGCTGGTCTTCAACACGATCCTGAATTTCGATAGCTTGAATGCGGGCCGGAAACTGGATGAGAAGTAAGTTTTGACTATCCGCAGATTACGCAGATTTCACCAGATTCTAGAGGTACAGCGAATCGGCGTAATCTGCGGATGACGAATTTACCGTTCCATTCAGCCGAGCGATATTAAGGTAGGTACCCGAGCAGTTTTGATGCTTTTGGACATATGTCTAATCGAGATAACGTTTGATCCTCATTTTCCTCTTGCCAATTCCATGAGCTTCGAACCAGTGGATTTCCCCAAGCCGAATCGTACCATCATTGAGCCGAACATTGGCAACCCCTTTTAGCTTCCGCCACCGTCCTTTGCCGTAACGCTTCGCAAGCAATCTGCGAATGCGCACACTGCGGTTAACAGAATCGTCTAAACTCCCGAGGCATAAGTTGGAACTTCGCGAAGCGCATTAGCACCGTGGCTTCAGCCCGGTGATCCAGAAGACATCTCATCAGACACTAACCGTTGAAACGGTTTACGGAAGCAACGAAAACCGTTGAAACGGTTGGAGCGGAAAATGACGTCCATGGATCACCGGGCTGAAGCCACGGTGCTAATGAGATCGCTTTGCAAATTTTCTAACCCTTGGCGACTTTTAAGGCAGAGCCGGTCCCCGCATCTGGCAACCCTCATCAATCCCAAGTCCATCTCAAACGCAACGCGCAAGATGCGGTCATCATTCCCGTTCATCAGAGAAGCAGGCATCAAGCTTGGCCGAATTCGCGGGTGTGATCTTCCCGTTTGTCCGCCTGCCTTCCGATCCCCGGGGTCTAAACAAATTTGAACTCTTTCGAGGTGACTATGCGAAGAATCATTCCCATCGCAATTGGCTTTCTAAGTTTCCTGTTTCTCTTTGGTGCGATGCTGGCGCCAAGCGGACTGACACAACAAATTACTGGTGGCGCACCCCATCAGATTCCCGCTACAGGCGGTTTTCACTCATCCGCCTCAAACCTGATCATTCCGCAGTCGAGAGCCTATGCATTGCATGCACCCGCGGATCTCGTTCAGGTGAGCGAGGTGGTCGCGGACGTTCGCATCATCCATCAAGTGGCGACCACTACCCTCGATGTCGGGCTCACCAACGCGAGCGGCCGGCAACAGCAAGCCGAGATGTTGATTCCGGTGCCCGATGGAGCCGTGCTGCGGGGATTTACTTTTTCTGGTTCATTAAAAGAACCTACCGCGAAACTTCTGCCAAAAGGTGAAGCGAAGTCGATCTACCAGTCCATAGTCGCCAGGCTGAAAGATCCGGCGCTCCTTGAGTTCGCGGGCTACAATTTGGTTCGTTCCAGTGTATTTCCGGTTCCGGCGGGCGGCACGCAGCGAGTGCGTCTTGTCTATGAACATATCCTGCGCGCTGACGGAAGTCGCGTAGATTACGTGCTGCCGCGCAGTGAATCGTTTGAAGCTACGGCAACACCCTGGAAGATCTCCGTGCGGGTTCAATCAAAATCGGCTGTGTCCGCGGTCTATTCACCGAGTCATCAGGTGGTTGTTGATCGGCCGGCGGTTGAACAAGCAATCGTGCGGGTTGCGGGTGACAAGAAACTCGAACCCGGCCCTTTCCGTCTTTCATATCTGGTCGAAGGCGCCGGACTGACGGCCTCTCTGCTCGCATATCCTGATGCCCGCATTGGTGGCGGTTACTTCTTGTTGCTTGCCGGAGTTCCAGCTGGGGCAAGATCGGAGGCGCCGGCTATTAAACGCGAGGTGACCCTCGTTATTGATCGTTCGGGCAGCATGCAAGGTGAAAAGATTAAGCAGGCGCGCGCTGCCGCGCTCCAGGTGGTTGAAGGTCTCGAAGATGGTGAGGCTTTCAATATCATTGACTACTCCGACACTCTCGCTCAATTCGCTCTGCGTCCGGTCATCAAAGACAAGCAGACAATTGTCCACGCGCGCTCATATATCAACCGGTTAAAAGCTGACGGCGGCACCAACATTCACGATGCGCTGGTTGAGGCCATGAAGCAATCGCCCACCGAAAAAATGCTGCCGCTTACGATATTTCTCACGGACGGTCTGCCAACCGCCGGAGTAACGAGCGAATCGGCCATTCGCAAAGCCGTGGTTGCCGCCAACGTGCACAAGCGTCGCATCTTTAGTTTTGGAGTTGGCTTCGACGTTAATGCTCCTTTGCTCACTTCGGTGGCTAATGCCACGCGCGCAACCGCCACCTTCGTCTTTCCAGATGAAGATGTGGAAACAAAGGTGTCTCAGGTGTTTCGCAAACTTTCCGGTCCGGTGCTGGCCGATCCGCAGCTAGCCACGCTGGATGCAAAGGGCGCGCCTACCACGCGAGCCGTTCGTGAGTTACTGCCATCAGAACTCAGCGACGTTTTCGAAGGCGATCAAATAGTGCTGTTAGGCCAGTATCAGGATAACGAACCGCTGCATTTCCGAATCAGTGGTAATTATCTTGGAGCGCCTCGTGCGTTTGACCTCAAGTTTGATTTGCACAAAGCCACGGCGCGCAACTCGTTTGTGCCGCGCTTGTGGGCCAGCCGGAAAATAGCGCGTCTGATTGAAGTCATCCGTGAAGCGGGTGCCGACAACGCCACTGTGGCGCGGGCCACAAATCGCGGCAGCGCAAACGCGGCCCAGACGAGAACCGGTGGTCCATTCGGAGGCAACACAAACGCGTCAGTTGATCCGAAACTGAAAGAGTTAGTGGATGAAATAGTCAGGCTTTCGACCGAGTATGGAGTGCTAACCGAATACACGGCCTTTCTCGCCCTTGACGGCACTGATCTGTCGCAACGCGAGGCCCTTAACGAACAAGCCAGCAATTCTCTCATTCAGAACGTGCAGAACACGCGCACCGGCATGGGTGGGGTGACCCAGGGAATGAACGTGAGCACGCAGCGAACGCAGTCCAGCGCTAACCGGTCAAACTACTTTTACACGCAGCGGATGGAGCGGGTGGAGATTACTAACGTGCAGCAGATTACCGATCGCACGTTCTTCCGCCGCAACAATCGCTGGGTGGATTCAAGTGTGCTGGACAAGGAAAAGACCCTGACACCAGACCAGACACTGGAGTTTGGCACGCCCGAGTTCTTCAAACTAGTCGATCGGCTCGTGGCTGAAGGGCGACAGGGAATTCTGGCGTTGTCCGGTGAGATGCTGATTTCGATTGATGGGAAGACGGTGCTGATCAAAGCGCCGAAAAAGGACTAAGAACTCGGGCTCGTGAAGTCAGTACTGCGCGCGGTAGCAGTGGGGTCAAGTCTCACCCACCTGTTACCCACTGGCGGTACTGACTTCTTGGACTTTACCGCAAAGCTCCTCGGCCGGCCATTAAGAGCAGAAGGTCTTGAATGGGGCCACTGAATCGATGAAGCCTGTTCGACTCAGGCAAACTTCCTCGTCAGGTTTCTGGTCTCGATCTCAAACATTTCCTGGTTTCGACTTAACTTTTCGTTTGGCGCGCAGATACTTTCACTTCGCAGGATGCTGCTACCAAATGTCCAACTCCGTCGTCACCCTCTGCGGTCGCCTTGATTGTTTTGCCAGCCAACCCCGAAGTGTCAACCGTAATAGTGCGTGTATGTTGACCTCCTACTATTCTTCCGGCGCTGAGGTTCCAAGCAATTTTAACGAACACGTCAGGAGCATAGTCGGCGGATATGGTGATGTGGTCGCCTTGCTCCGACCTGCCAGACGGACAATTCAAATTAATGCTGGGCGGCAGACCCCCGCTGGATTCTCTCGGCAGCATGCCCGCCAGCATTTCGAAGGTATCGTGCACGGCGCTATACGAAATCTTTAACTGATCGTTTGTTCCTCGTCTGGCGTCGGAGCGAAATTTTATTAACGCCTGACTGAAAGTTTTAAGTCCCTTCTCAAATTCGGCTTTCTGCTCTGCGCTCGTGCCAGCCGGCACTCCCAGGCGAACGATCGCCCTTCCGCGCGAATACAGCAGTCCAGCTTTCGTTCTGATGCGCTTGAAGTCTCCCTTTGGTAAGGCTTCGTGTTCCAAAGGATGAAGCACATGATGGAAGCTTTCATATTGCTTGACGCTGAAACCGTGTTGGGGCGCGGCTGAAATGTTTGTAGCGGACAGCAGAAACACCGTCGACAGGAAAAGCGCCAGAACGACAGGAGACTTGTTTTGTTTCACCTTGTTCCTCCGAGATCAACTTGAGTTGGAAAACATTCGCGCCCAGATTATAGTCTCAGTCACTCTTTGAGCAACGTGAATCGAAAGTTGAGTGGTGCCCTAATTTAGTTTTTCTCTGTGCCACCTCTGAGTCCTCTGTGCCTCTCTGTGGTGGAAAACTTTAGGCAAACATCAACCACAGAGACACGGAGAACACGGAGGTTGCACAGAGGATTTCAAATTGGGTCAACCCGAAAGTGTGTGGACCCGAAAAAAGCAAGCTGAAGCTTGAACTCTGAACCACTTGAGTCTGATCAACATGTCTGAAAAAAGCATCCAGGAAACTTACGCACCGAATCTCGCGTGTTTTGGTTGTGGACCGGCAAACGAAAAGGGACTGCACATTCGCAGCTTTCCCCGCGGGCGAAGAGGTGGTGGCGGATTTTCAAGCCGAAACTTATCAGGAAGCGTTTCCCGGCATGTTAAGCGGCGGCATTATCGGAACGCTCCTCGACTGCCACTGCAACTGGAGTGCAGCCTGGCATCTCATGAAAACCGGCGGTCTCCAAACTCCGCCCTGCACCGTGACCGCGGATTACACAATCAAACTATTCCGGCCGACGCCAACCGATCAACCCATGCATCTGGTTGCTCGCGTTTTGGAGGCTACTGGAGATCGCGTGATAGTCGAAGGCGAGTTGATCGCGCACGAGAAAGTTTGCGCCACCTGCCGCGGAACCTTTGTCGCCGTGAAGCCGGGACATCCCGCGTACCATCGCTGGTAAACACCGATCCGGCCGGCGCCTCCAACTCGGCTGGAAGAACTGACGAAAAAGGTCTGGCTACCCAGGTTTGCTTACCTAATTCTCCGGCAGGTATCATTCCTCCCTCAGGTTCCCAGGTAAATTCAAAGGAAACGCATGCCAGATCTCCTTCATCGGCCACGACGCCTGCGCAGAACTGCGGCCCTGCGAGCGCTCATTAGCGAAACGCGCCTGGCTCCAGAGGATTTTGTCCTTCCACTCTTCGCCTGTGGCGGTAGCAAGGTTCGCCGCGAGGTGGCCTCGATGCCGGGAGTTCACAATCTCTCGGTGGATGAAATAGCAGATGAAGCTGCGCGCGCTTACGACCTGGGCCTGAAGGGGATAATGCTCTTTGGACTGCCCGAAACCAAGGACGAGTTTGGTTCAGGGGCGTACCATGAAAACGGAATTGTGCAACAAGCCGTCCGCTCTATTCGCGCCGCAGCGCCTGACCTCGTGCTCATGACTGACACGTGCCTTTGTGAGTACACCTCACACGGACACTGCGGGGTCGTTCGTGACGACGAAGTTCTGAACGATCCATCTCTCGAACTTTTGGCGCGGATTGCCGTCAGCCAGGCCGAAGCCGGCGCGGATGTAATCGCGCCGTCGGCGATGATGGATGGGCAGGTGCTCGCGATTCGCGATGCACTGGACGAAGCTGGGTTCGAACATATTCCGATCCTGGCTTACGCGGTTAAGTTTGCCTCAGCTCTCTATGGACCGTTCCGGGAAGCGGCAGACAGTGCGCCGGCCTTCGGCGACCGCCGCGCCTACCAGATGGATGCAGCAAACTCGCGCGAAGCAATGCGTGAAGCCGAGCTCGACTATGCCGAGGGCGCCGATGTATTGATGGTGAAACCTGCAACTGTGAACCTCGACATTCTAAGAATGCTTCGAGATCAATTTGACGTGCCCCTGGCCGCTTATCATGTGTCCGGCGAATACGCGATGATCAAGGCCGCGGCCCAACACGGTTGGCTCGACGAAGAGCGGGTGATGATGGAAACACTGATGAGTATCAAACGCGCAGGGGCCGACATCATATTGACTTACTATGCCCGGGAAGCGACGCGCCTGCTCGCTTAAGAAATTTTCCACGGAAGACAATAGTTAATGAAAACTTTACACAGTCTGATTGGTGTCTGCGTGTTTACGATCGCCTCCGGTGCGCAGGCACAGGTTAATCGAACGCCGCCGTCACCCAGCCAAACTCCTAATGCGGCAGTTGTTAACCAAACCGTAGACTGCGGTTGTGAAGACAAACCGCTGCCCGAGCTCCTCGCCACCGTAAACGGAATCCGAATTTCAAGAGTGGACATCAGTGAATCGGCTCAGAAAAGTATTCGGGAGTCTTCAGCAGCAAGTGATCGAAGCGCGTAAACCGTGAGTTGGATTTGCAAATCAATTCCTTTCTGCTTGAGGCCGAAGCACGCAAACGCAGCACGAATACCACCAAGCTGCTGGAGGCCGAGGTGGTCGCCAGGGTGCTTGCCCCAACCAATGCAGAAGCTCAGACGTTTTACGATCAGAACAAGGAACGAATGGGAACCAGAGACTTTGCGGGCGTCAAAGCGGACATCGTCAGTTACCTCATCGATCAACGCCAGCGGGACGGGGCAAAGAAATTTGCCGATCGTCTGCGGGCCGCGGCGGTGGTCAGGATTTCAAGCGAAGCCGTGACGCCGGGATTGACCGCCGTGGCTCGCGCACGCGTGTTTGCCACGGTCAATGGCAAGAACATTACCTCGGGTGACATTGAAGACAGCCTTAAGCCCCTAATTTTCAACGTGCAGGATTCCGCCTACGGCTACCGCAAGCATGATATCGAATTAAGAATTAACGATGTTCTGCTCGAGCAGGAGGCGAAGAAGCGGGCGATTACGACCACGTCTCTGCTGGCAATGGAAGTGACTGCAAAGGTAAAACCTGTTTCTGAGGCCGACGCTCTGGCGTTTTTCAATGCTAACAAGGAACGGGTCAATGGAGATTTTACCAACCTGAAACCTCAAATTATTGAGTATCTTAACGAATCAGGCGGAGCGCGACGCGCAATCAGATTTCGCCGCCAGGCTGCGCAATGCCGCACAGATTCAGATCTTCCTGACTCCTCCGCCACAACCCACTTATCAATTGGCGATTGATGATCAACCGACAAGAGGGAACTCCGCGGCGTCGGTTACGGTAGTTCAGTTTACCGACTATCAGTGTCCCAGCTGCGCGAGGCAACATCCCATGATCGAAAGGCTAATTGCCGAGTATGGCACGCGGGTGAAATTCGTCATCAGAGATTTTCCGTTGACCCAATATGAGCATTCCGCTAAAGCAGCCGAGGCTGCCGAAGCGGCGCGCGAGCAGGGAAAATATTGGGAGTATGCGGCGCTGCTTTATCGCAATCAGCCGGCACTGCAAGTGGATCGACTGAAACAGTACGCCAGCACGTTGGGACTGGACCGCGTCAGGTTTGACGCTGCCCTGGATAGTGGAAAGTTTGCCGACAAGATCTTGCGCGACAGACTCGACGGGCAAAAGGTTGGCGTGGTGAGAGCACCGGTGTTTTTTGTTAACGGAAAGCGAGTAAACTGATCCTTCTTACGAAACTCTGAAGGGCGCGATTGAAAGCAACTTAAAACCCCGATAGTGGTTGACGTATCAAGGAAAAAATATGAATTGGATAATACAGTTTGAGATTATTGGCGAAGTAGCGCTGGCCATGTTGCTCGGTGGAGTTATCGGCTTTGAACGTGAACTGGCCGACAAGCCAGCTGGATTTCGCACCCAGATGCTGGTCGCCGGCGCTGCAGCTCTTTTGGTGGGCCTGGGAGACGCGATGATGCTTCGGTTCGTCTCGGAATCGAAGCTGCAGGTAACTGCCGATCCCATTCGTATCGTTGAGGCCATCATTACCGGAATAAGCTTTCTCGGCGCAGGAACCATCTTCAGGCGTGACCAGAGCGAGCAGGTCCAGGGACTCACAACCGCCGCTTCGATTCTGCTCTGCGCAGCCGTCGGAATCAGCGTGGCCTCTGCGTCAATTTGTGCTGGCAGTGGGGGTTACCGTGCTGGCCTTGATCGTCTTGCGAGGCCTGACCGGGGTAGAAAACAGGCTCGCCGGCAAGAAGAGTTAGACGGAAACTGCTTGGGAGGTTGTGCGCCACGCAACCTTGTATGAGATGCCGGCGTCTAAGGAAACCAATAAGCCACACCACCCAGCGAATGACAGTTGATAACGGAGGTCCGAATGAGTGTAATTGCACGTTTTCTCCTTCCCGGTTCACGTCTACGCGCCAGACACATGGATCTATACAGTCGGCATCACTCTCATGATCGGCGACCGTGCGACCGAGGCGCACGGCCCAGTCAGGCCGGCGGGCCACGGCCGATTCCGCAGTCGAACTCTTCATCAACGCCGCAACCATCCAACAATTCCAACCGTCGACGCAAACAACAAATCCGGACGCACTCGAAGCGCCGCAGAAAGTAAGACTTCTCTTTGCGCGGCAGCCGACTTCGAAACATTTTGCGAATGAGGATGTGATCTCGGCCAGCTTCTTCAAACGCTTGACAGACTTCTTAACGTCAGCTGCACCTCGATTGGTGATCTCAAACAAGCTCAGGCGCTCGCTCGCGCAAAGTCGGAACGGGACGCATTCGTGGTCCTGCTGAAGTTTGATATCAACACCTATCAGAGTGGGACTATCATTCTCGATTCGCCGGACCTTGCAGTTGAGTACTTCGCTTTTGCGCCGCGCACCGGCAAGAAACAGATTAAGGGAAAAATTTATTTTCAGACGATTGGTGGCGGCAGAATGCAGAAGAGCGGGTTGGCCCAACGGCACGCCGATCAGGATCACTCCTGAGGCAGCGGGTATCGAGGCCGCTGAAACTTTGCACCATTTGTTGTTGGTCAAGGGGAACGCATCCAGGATCGACTAACCGTTCTAATTCCTGATTTCATCAAGCGCGCGCCCAGGCGCTCCAGACCTTCGATCAGAGTTTCCGTTTCACCGCCTAACCCCACTCGAAAATGTGCGGGCATTTCGAAGAAGCTTCCCGGCACCACCGACGTTTCATATTTCTCGCGCAGCAAGCGAGATAAGCGGTCGCTGCGGATTCACCTCTGACTCGCGGAAACATGATCGAACCAACTGCCGGTCGGACGACTTCAAGGTCGTTCGCGTCCATCGAGAAACTGATTCAGCAGTTTGCGGTTCGCGTCGAGCCGATTGCTGGAGTTGGTGGCAATTTCTGCCAATTGTTTCGAGCGCAACGACGCTAAGACGCTCACCCGCATGCACCGGCGTAGCGGCAAACAGATCATTCAGACGCCACATCGATCTTGGCCAGCTCGGGCTCAGCGAGGATCCAGCCGCAACGCAGGCCACTAAGCCCGAAGGCTTTGGTTAAGCTGCTGGTCGACTAACAAATTCCGGACCCAGATGGAAAGCAGTTTGCGGCGTGCTCCTCGAAAAGCATTTCCAGATAGACCTCATCGATCAGGACCGCGCATTTCTCTCTGCGGGCCAACTGCTCCGATTTCCTGCCAACGTCTCGTGATCCAGAGTAAACGCCGGTCGGATTGTGAAGGTTGGTGATGACGATCAACTTTGTTTCAGAACTCAGGTTCTCTTCGCAATCTCGGCGACGTAAATGCGAAACTCGTTCTCAAAGCGACGATGAAATCGTTTCACTTTAGCGCCAAGGAAAAGCGCGGTGGCCAGCAGTGGTTCATAGGCCGGGCTCTCTAACAGGATTTCGTCGCCGGGTTGTATCAGCGCCGCCAAGGCAAGATGGTTGGCAAAGTGAAGTTCCGGCGGCAGTGACAATGCAGACTCACGGTCCACTCGATAACGAGAAGCCAGTGCGTCAATCAGCGGAGCGTAACCATAACCCACCTTCGCCCGTGATTTCGAGATCGTCCAGGGAAACGCGCAGATCCGCTAGCTGCAAATTCGCGAGCCCGCTGGTGGCCAGATTAAATCGGGCGCGCGAACTTGTTTTGGCCCAGTGCATGTATTCAGAAGCCATTGCTCCGCGATTTTCCAGTCATATTGTTTTACTCGCTCCTGACGCCGGCGCCAGAATAAAGAAAAACGGAATTCCGGCGAGCAGAATTCCCAGGCCAATCAGCGTATTCTCCGGATATTTGTAGACGGTATTAATTACCACCAGCCAGCAGATGGCGATAAATGCAAGCGTAGTCACCGGATGGCCTGGAACCCTCGCGATCGCTGGTTTCCGTATCCTGCCGCGGAGGCCGCGTCATCGACCTGGCAGTTCCGCTGCATGATTCCTTCTGCGAAAAATGAAAATGCAGACGGCGGTAGCGCCAAAGAAGATGAAATCGACCGACACTACGTAGTTCAGAATCTTATCGTAACTGCCGGTGCTCGCGATGATCATCGCCAGGACTCCCTGCAAGGCGATGGCTATGATCGGCACCTGCGTCTTGGGATGAAGTTGTCCAACCCTCTTGAAAAACAACTGGTTCTTCGCCATCGCAAAGTAGACTCGCGGAGCGGTGAGCATTCCCTGACTCAGAAATCCCAAGGTCGAAATAGCGATTCCGGCCGCAATCGCGCGCGCTCCCGTCTGGCCCAAGGCGATGCGCATCACATCTGACGCGGGTGTAGTAGTGGCGGCAAGACCTGGCGACTCCCAACACGCGTCAGGCAAACGAAGTTTACGGCGAGGTAAAGTAAAATGACCCCGCTAACTCCAATTACTAGCGCGCGCGGCAGATTCTTTCGCGCGTCACGAATCTCTCCGGCGACGAAGCTGGCGGTCTGCCAACCGCCAAAAGCAAACAGGACCGGAACCATCGCGGCACCCACGGCGGTAATCAAGTCGAACGAAGCCTGCTGGCTCAAAGCGGGTGCGCTGGAGTGCGTCGCAGCTCCGTGTGCGGAGCGACGAAGAAGAGCCCGCACGCGATGAGCGCGAGAATCGCCAGAATTTTCAAGACCATCAACACACTCTGCACGGTGCTGCCGGTACGCACTCCGAGGCAGTTAATCGACAGTCAGCGCGCCGAGGGCCACGATCTGCGACGACGGAATCTGACACCGGCAGGCGAGTTAACTCCAAAAAATAACGTGCGAAAGTTACGGCTACCGCCGCCATGCCCGCCGGTTTGAATCACGAGGAGCAATCCCCAGCCATAGAGAAATGCGACCAGCGGATGATAAGCCTCGCGGAGATACGCATACTGTCCGCCAACCTCGGGACGCAACGCAGCCAGTTCGGCCCAGATGAACGCAGCGATTAACGCGACCAGTCCGCCCAACGCCCAAACACCGAGGATCAGAAACGGCGTCGAAACCTGACGCGCAACCACTGACGGGTTCATGAAAATTCCGGAGCCGATGATGCCGCCCATCACGATCATGGTGGCGTCGAAAAGACCCAGCCGTCGCGCCAGCGCCGGCTCAGTGTTTGCGGTAGATTCTGAAGGATTAGCGGCAGCCATCAATATTCGTGAAGAATATTTGGCACGGGACGTAGGGTCCAGCAATGACACGAACGCACGGACAACGATGAAATCCTGTTCGTGTGCCTTCGCTGACTTTCGGGCAATGCTCTCAGCAACATGCTTAGGAATCAGACTGGCCGACTTCGCTTCGTCCCGTATGCCCAATGTTTGAGTTTCGGCTCGCATATCATCGCACTTTAGCCGAAAAGCGCACAGAATTTTATGCCCAGGAATTTAGTCGAGGAGACTTGATGCAGAATTGCAACGAAGGCATTTCACCCACTCCGAAACAGTTATCTTCCCAGCTGTCTATGATCGCACCACTATCATCTGGTCCTGGCTTATTCCCGCTCAGCTATCTGATTCATATTGCGGAAGAATACTGGGGTGGCGAGGGATATCCCGCTTACATCTTCAAGCTCAGGGGCGTACACATGTCTACGACACGCTTTCTGGTGGCGCAAAGCGTTGGTTTTTTTCTGGTAACGATTGGAGTGTTGATCGCGCGACGCTTGAAGTTTCTGCCGATGATGCTGGTCATCCTGGGATCGGTGGTCGCTGTTAACGCACTAACTCACACAGTCACAGCGCTCAGCTACGTTGCACGTATGGACCGGGTCTTTTTTCTTCAATCTTCGTTTGGGGTCCGCTCGGCATGCGCCACCATTATTCACTTCAAGTCCCGGATCAGGAAGCAAAAACAGTATTGGATTGCGATCGCAATCGGCGTGGGCATTAATGTCGTCGTCGGCATTCTCACGATGCGCGGCGCGCGAGTCATCTAACCCAAAGGCAGACCTCCATGGCTCGTTGCAGAAAACAAAACCGGAGTCATTCGATGGAAACGAGCTCCGGTTCGGCCGTTGCATCTGGCTAAAGGCGGGATTAGAAGCCGTTACTAGCTCCCTTAAAACCGTGCAACGCCTGCTTGAGACCCCAGGAAATCACTCGCATGTTGTCGTAGCAATAACCAAGGATGTAGTTGCAGGTGGACAGGCAGTGCTTGGTGCATTCCACCTTCATCTCATCGAGTTGCTTGACGTCAAACTTGTGATTGCCGACGGTGCCCCAATCGTGAGTGGCAGAGTACATCGGGAAACATGGCGCGAGCGAACCATCGGTCCGGATAATCAGCGAATTCTGGCCCGCGCGACACTGCCAGGGTGGCACCTTACCGCGCATCAGCAGTTTCATGTCTTCCATGTGCTGAGTCGGATTCGCCATCTTGTATCCGTGGTTGACGCGCTTGTCCTGCAAATAGTCGAGCAACGCATCAACGCGTCGGCCAATCATCGGGCGTCAGATAAGTGCGATTCTCGTTGAGATGCTTGAAATGGGTTTGCTCCATCATCGGCGTTTCATTGACATGGTAGTCAGTGGCGATGCCGTTGTCGTGAGCAATCTCCGTCAACTCCTTCACATCATCCATGTTGTTATGGCAGATGTTGATATTAAACATCACAGTGTAACCGTAGTGATGTTGTCGCTTCACGAGATAGTCGAAGTAGGGCCGGATCGGATCGAGCGCCTTAGGCAGAGACTTGCGATCCTTCACTGAATCGACGGCGAGATTAAAAGTTGCAATCCCTGCGTCACCCAGCCGATCGATGACGTCTGGTTTCATGAGCCGACCATTGGTTGGCAGGTAGACAAAGATGTCCTGCTTGGCGCTGTAGTCCACAATCTTGTGAATGAACTTTGGACGCAAGAGCGGTTCGCCGCCCATCAGCGCGAGCACGCGCGCGCCGATCGAATGGAGCCAGTCGATTGAGCGCTTGGCTACGTCTTCAGTCATGCCCTTGACGGCGTTGTTGTACGACCAGCAATAGTGGCAGTCCAGATTGCACTTCCACTCCGTAAACAGATAAGGAATGATGGGGCGCAGTTCATCAGAATGCCAACGTGACTTAAAGTAAGGTGAGCCCCAGCTTTTCCAGGTTCGGAGCGCGTTAAATCTTTGATACTCCTTCCTGGTCATCTCCACCGGATTTGGTTTTTGTGGATACACTGGCTCCGGCAACACCTCTTCGGGCATGGGGGCCAGCTTTGGGGCAGCCTCTGATTTGTATAGAATCTGGTGTAGTTTCTGATCAATTCGGAATGCTGGAGCGCTGCTGCCGACTTCGGTTTCGGGGTGAAGGTTCTCCTGAAGTTCTGCCATGGTTCTTCCTCTCTAACGAGTAATTACGCAAGCGGGGTTGTCCGCGTAAAATAGAATATCCAGGTTCGGCCAGCGGAGTGTCGGGACATCTCAAAATTACCCGACGCCGGCAAAATAGGAGTTACGAGATCGAGGAATATTGGCGGATTCCAAAATGAATTGCAAGCATTTTATCCGTTAGAAACTTGCTGAAAAGGCCGGATGGCCCACCCGCGTGGTCCACTGCCGGTCCAATCTTTTTAAGATAATTTTGCGATTCTTACGGGGAGTCGTGATTTGAAGCAGACAGCGCCGGCGCTCGCATTGTTGCGCCACTGCTTGAATGGCGTTACCCTTTCGGCTTTTGTCAGAGTCCGATGGTTCAGGAGGGTTCCCCTGCAACAACCGGCCCCAGGAAACCAGGAACTGAGGACGACGATTTGGCCCCGGCCGCAGCAGCTATCACCGCGGGTTTGAAACCAGACTACTTCGCCCGGCGAGGCATTGTCTCCGTTAACCGCAGAGTCCTGATCACCGCGTTGACGCTTTTAGTCTTACTCGGGTTTGGACTACGGGTTTCCCACCTAAGCGCCGAAGGGCTAAGCGAAGATGAACTCAACAAACTTCAGGCCGTCGGCGACTATCGCGCTAATGGATTGACCTCGGCAAACAGCGAACACCCATTTCTCATGAAAGCGCTGTTGACGGCCAGCCTGGTAGTCGTCGATAAGTGGAATAGTATCCCTTCACTCGGCGGCCGGATTCAGATCTCACGCGAGTCTGCCCTGCGATTTCCCAGCGCGGTTTTTGGTGCGCTCACGGCAATTCTCATATATCTGCTCGCTGCGGAACTGTTTGGTGCTGAAGTGGGCCTGATTGCCGCTGCGCTTTGGACGTTTGATCCGATGGCTATCGGATTTAATCGAATTGCAAAGGAAGATACTTTCCTGCTTTTCTTTTTCTTGCTCGCTAACATCTTTTGGCTTTATAGCCAACGCGTGGCTGAGCAAACCCAATCGACCAAACAGGCAGAAAAGTATTATTGGGCAGCCGGCGCCGCCTTCGGCGCGATGATGGCTTCGAAGTACGTTCCGCAGCTGATCACGGTTTCGATTTGTTATTACTTTGTCTTTCAGGGCGTTCCCGCAACTCGCTGGCGACTTGGAAAAAAGCGCTTGCTGATGTTCTTCGCTGTGATGGGGGTGGTTTTTGTCATCCTGAATCCGACAATCCTGTTCCCGGCCACCTGGCGACAGATGGGACAGTTTGCCGGTCAAAAATTAATAGGCCACGACGGATATGAGTTTATGGGCAAACTCTACTCTCATAGGCTGACCGATTGGCTGAACGGTATACCGTGGTACTTCTACCACGCCTTTATTCTGGTCAAGCTTCCCTTGCTAACCGTGGTGGGATTTCTAGTCGGATTGCCCATGATCTTCCGACGCAAAACCGGCGACGGACGCTACTTCCTGTTGATGTGGATGTTCCTCTGGATGATGACGTTTAGTTTTGGTGGGGGAAAATTTACCCGCTACTTCACAACTATCCTGCCGGCGGTACTTATTACGGCTGCAATCGGCGCGCAGGCAGTAGGACGTTGGCTTGGCGATCGACTCTCGGGTTTACTCGCCGCCGAGTGGCCCAGGGTTTACGCGAGTCCCGCGCTTGCGATAGCAGTTATCGCAGTTTCGGTGAACGCGGTGGCCACTGCCACGCCGCACTTCCGGCTCTACACGAACACCTTGGGCGGTGGGCCAGTGAAATTTGGCCATCATTTTCCTCATGATGAGTTTTACGATTCAAGCGTGCGCGAGGTGATAGGAAAAATTGCGGAGCGTGCCGATCATGGAGCGCGCGTGGCCAGCGAAACACCTGGCCTTGCGGCCTATTACGCCGGACAGGCCAACCGCCCAGATCTGGAGTTTGTTTCTATCTCTGATCCAAAGGCGCTGGCAGAATTGCGTGAGGGCGATTTCATCGTCGACGCTCGCGGCCGGCGCTACTTCAGCAACGAAGCGATCGTCTCGGCGCTCAAGCAAGCTGGAGCCCCAACTTACTCGGTTTCGCTGGGATCCGTGCCTTCGGCTTCGATTTATTTGCTGGACGAGAGAATGCAGGAACTTGTGGTGGAAACGGCGCGCCAACTTTCACACGCAAAACAACTGTAGCTCGCGGCAACCCCCAGGAAACTTTTTGCCCTTACCGACGGATTTCAACCTCAACCGGCTTCGCGTCGCGCGCATCAAACCCTTCCGGCCAGTTGGAAATATTCACGCCATAGAGCCAGTCAGACTCAGGAGTGACGGCGAATCGAATCGTAAACGGCAAACCACGCATGGCGCGCAAGCGCACCGGTAGCGAATCAATCCGCCACTCCTGGATCAGCGGTTGACCCGCTGGTTCGATTGGGATAAGCCGAGAACCTGAATCGCGTCCGTTAACAAACAGCGTGACGCGAGTCTTGATAAGCGTCGGCTGAGCATCGATTGGCAACACCGGTTGCAGGTGTGCCCGGACCACGATTTCACTAACCCGGCGGCGATCTGCTCGCGCCGGAACCGTGTAATCGATGAAGCCCGCGCCGAAGCCCCAGAGATAACCTGATCCACCCCCCACTTTTTCAAACCGCGCAGATTGCGCCATCCGCGGCGAGAAGCGATAAAGGATCGATTTGTCGTCGCGAACAATCATCAACGGTACAGTTGCCGGGTCGCTCGCAGCGCGAGTCCAGGCATACTGTCGCGGCACTAAATGTCGCAAAGGCTCGGTCAAACGTTGCGGCACCTCAGCCCCTTTCAACGACTCAAACAACTGCGCGGCACGTTGAATCTCAGCCACCAATCCCTTGTCCCGATCGGTAGCGTACGCGACGCCGTATCCGCGGGCAGGATCCGGAGTCCAAATCCAGAACATCGCGCCTGCTGCACCGGCGCGAATATTACTTTCAAAAAACGCGCGATACCATTCCAATTGCGAATAGCCGTTAAAGCCCTCCGGGCCCATGCCAAACTCGCCCAACACGACTGGCTTATTCAGCGTATACGCCGCAGCCATGCGATTATCGACGAAGTCCTGCAAGTCTGCCGGCGAATCAACCGCCACGTCCCGATCGGGATTCGGATAATGGTGAAAATCGCAGTAGTCGATGTTTGGCAACTGGTGGTCGAAGATCCACTCCCGCCGCTCCGCTGCCGTCCGGTAACTCCACACGCCGGAAGTTATCAGGTGATTGCCATCCAGCGTCCGCAGGTAGTTGCTCATCTCCTCAACCCAGGCACGCCTTTCGTGCCAACGCGAGGTAACTGCCTGGCCTTCGTTGATCAGCTCCCAACCAAATATCGTCGGATCGTCGCGATAGAGCGTGCCCGTAACCGTATTGCGGCGGGTCACCAATTTTTCAACGTGTTCGCGATAAAGCCGGCGGGTTTCAGGATGAGTGTAGAAACTCATCGCTTGTTCCGGGTTGATCCCAAACGGATACTTATCATCGGCTGCATCGTTGATGCCGACCCAGCGCAAATATTGAGTGACGCCGCCAGTGTCACGCCACCAGTTTGCCAGGCAAAGTTGGACCAGAAGTTTGTTGCGCGCAGCTTCGGCAATCAGTTTGTCCAGATGAACGAGCGCTTCCTCGTTCCACTCTCCCGGTTTCCACCGAAACGGGTGAGTGCGAGGCCAGTCGGCAAAATCGGCGAGCGGTCCGACGTCATTCTGGCCACCTTCCCCCGACGCCCAAACCCGCAACACGCGGATTCCTGCCTGCGAAGCTCGCGCCAGAGTCTCCGGCATTTGCGCGCGATCCTCATCGCGGTACATCACGGCGACATTCGCACCCACGAACCGAAACGGTTTGCCGTGCACAACGAATCGAGTGCCCTGTGCGCGCACGAATTGAGATGAGCCCGACTTGTTGAGGGCATCGCCTCGTTCGCGAACCAAAAAAACCGCCGCGCCCACAGCAATTGCGAGCGCGGCCATTGCTAGAACTTTCTTTGCCATCAATTGCGATTCGGCGATGTCACACAAACTTCCGTCTGTCTGGTCGCCATAAATCCTCCAGTCAGTAACAACCGCGACTTAGCGCGGATTAGTCAGTCTGACAAAACCCATAATTGCGCAGACCGCTGCCAATAAAATAAAGAAATTAAAGAAGGTCAGAATATTAAACACCAGCCCGTTATCGTTGGTTAATATTCCAAAAGCCGCCGCCAGAAATTGAAGATGAAATAACAGCAAACAGACTGCCCCTAATGAAAACCACCGTGCCGAGGGGCCAAACGCCCGGGCGCGAGCGAAGCCAAGCACCGCGGCCACCAGCCAGGCGATCGCGCCCGCCACAAACATTCCCACGAAGACGGGAATAAAGTAACTGGGCTGGTGGAAAGTGGTTTGCGCTTGAAGCAACACCGTCAGAATCATGAACGTTTCACTCCTAACAGTTTCCTATAAATGACAAAGGAAAGCGCCGCTCGCGCACGTCAAATCCACTATCGGTGCACAAACGGCGTCAAAGTTTTAATTTTAATCAGTCAATCCGCAGGACACACGCACGTCTGCGGCCTAACTTAAAAATCCGGTCATTCGGTCGCGCACTTCAAGCGTAGCTGACGGCTACTGCGTAATGTGTATCTCCTCTTCCTTATTGACATGACCCAGGAAGTAGACCAACCCACATACAAAAGCAACCGCAACCAGCCCCAACGCTATCCACCCATCAGTGTGACCACCAGCGGGATCGGCGGAAGTGACAAACTTGTAGAAATAGTAGATCGCACCCACACCGGCAGCCAGACCTAAAACCGCAGCAATCAAATCTTTCATTTTTCGTTTACCTCCGGCCAATGAGTTGCAATGAAGGTCTAAGGATAAAGCCGTTTTCGGTACTGTGCGCAGCATGTTAACGCCACGCATCGAGGAACGCAAGGTTTCAGCCCGCTCGCAAGGTCATAAAGTTGTGTCCGCGAGAAGGGAGATCGGGGGCGCTTTGCGGGCATCTTAGGCGGTTGCCTGCCAATCGATCTCTACAAAATAACGCGACCATCACCGGCCCGCCGCGTGATCCGTTCGCGATCCAGGTACTCGAGCAACGGAATCGCATACTTGCGCGAAACACCCGCAAGGTCCTTAAAAGCCGGGACAGCAATGAGCCTTTCCGGTTCATGCTTCGACGCATAGTCGCTCAGAAGTCTCTTCAAATCTTCGAGTGCCGCAACGTGGATAAAGCTCTCGCCCAGGATCCGGATCAGGGTGCCGTTATCTATTAGTCGTTGCAGAACTTTTCGTCCGTGAGCGCGTTTGGCGGTGGTAACTCCGGCGTTTTCCAACACCTGCTCTACCATTGGCATCGCCAATCCCGCATTCTGGTAGGCCGCTGCGATGAGATCGCTTAACTCACGATCGGCACCCGCAAGATCAAGACTATGCTCCGCCGCGCGCACCACATCTTTTTCAGAAACGACTAGGCGATCGCGCTCCAAACTCGCCAGCACTCCTTTGAAGATCTCAGCCGGCGCATGAGCGAAATGCCGTTCCCGCAGCGTCTCGCGAGGAAGCCCGCGAGATAGGGGCTGCCGCCGGTGATGTTGTCTAATTTCTGCAAGCGAAGCCTGTGACAGGCTGTCCATTGTTTCGCGGGCGACCAGCACTCCCTCGATATCGATTATCGCGCCGTTCTCCTGGGCTCGCCGCGAAACTTCCAGGATCACTTTATTAGTCCATCCAGTGCGTGCCCCAAGTTGTGACAGTCTCAAGCCGAGATCGCCTGAGGCCTTCACAAAGGCTGCGAGTTTTCCCGGTCGACTCGGCTCGATGAGCGCGTGCAATTTTTCCTCGGTTTGGCTCAGTTCTTTGCCGCGATGCTTGGTCGCTCCCGGGTCGAGGATGCGGCCTCCCGCTATTGTCTGGGACGGGGAATAAGAGCGGACAATAAAACGCTCGCCGTGTAGCGCAACGATTGGGCTTTCGAGTCGAAGTTGCGCCAAACCAATGCTACCCGGCGCGATTTCGCCAGTTGAATTCAACACTCTGACGCGAGCCAGCGCTTCGGACGTACCCAGATGTACGCGAAGGCGTGTGCGAGTCTTAATTGCCCGGGGCGCGCTCCGAAGCACGCTCAACTCAACGTCAACGATTTGTGTGGACGCGAGTCGGCCCACCTCCGCCAGGACCATTCCTCGCTCGATTGTGTTCGTATCTATGCCGGCCAGATTTACGGCCGTGCGTTGGCCTGAGTGCGCCGAATGCACTGAAGCTCCATGAACCTGCACGCCCCTCGCGCGAACCCGAAAGCCGCCCGGAAGCAATTCGAGTTCGTCTCCTTCGGAGATCTGCCCCGCCACAAGAGTGCCCGTCACTACAGCACCGAACCCTTTCATCGTGAATGCTCGATCTACTGGTAAGCGCGGCACGAAATCGATGGAGCGGGCTGGTACGTCGACCACGATCCGGCGAAGCTCTTCGCTAAGTTCATCCAAACCCTCACCCGTCCGGGCGCTCAAGGCAATCACCGGTGCTCCTTCGAGAAACGACCCGGCCACGAGCTCCTCCGCCTCGGCGCGAACCAGGAGAATCATGTCTGGGTCCACCAGGTCCGTTTTCGTGATAACTACCAAACCTCTTTGGAGGCCCAGCAAGCAGCAAATGTCGAAGTGCTCTCGAGTTTGCGGCATTACCCCCTCGTCCGCGGCGATGATGAGAGCGACGGCGTCTAGGCCGTGCACCCCGGCAAGCATGTTCTTTACGAAGCGTTCATGACCCGGCACATCAACAAATCCAACTCGCACGTCACCCAGATCCAAATCCGCAAAGCCAAGATCGATGGTGATCCCGCGTCGCTTCTCCTCTGGCAGGCGATCCGGATCTTTCCCTGTTAGGACTTGAACCAGCGCGCTCTTTCCGTGGTCGATGTGACCCGCGGTTCCGATGGTGATTGAATGGTTGTTGAGTCCAGGCATTTGGGCGCCGGCTGACTGCGGTTTAGGTTTTGCGCGTTGGGTATCGGCCGGCATAAGAAATTCTTCTCCCCTTCAGAGGCTCTTACCGAATCCAGAAGTGTTTGCCAGCACGCGATTGTAAAACTCGATGTATTGGGGAATCACTAAATCGGTATTGTAACGACCTAGCGCGGATTCGCGCGCACGTTGTCCCATCTCGCGACGCAGTTTCTCATCTACCAACAGCCCGGCCGCATCCTGAGCCATTTTGTCTGTGTCTCCAACTTCGCTGAGGAATCCGGTTTCGCCATCGGTCACGACCTCCGGAACGCCGCCAACGCGGGAAGCAACCACCGGCACTTCACAAGCCATAGCTTCGAGTGCGGCCAGGCCAAACGACTCCTGCTCCGAAGGGAGCAGCAGAACATCGGCAGCCGAAAGGTAATCGACGATCTTCGGTTGTTCGCCCACAAAAACACAATAATCGGCAATTCCCAGTTCGCGGGCCCGCTCTTCACATCTGATACGCTCGCTTCCGTCGCCAACCATCACCAGACGCGTCTTGATTCCCCGCTTCAAAACCCGGGCCAGGATCTCCACGCAGTCAACCGGACGCTTCACTGGCCTTAAGTTTGAAACGTGGACCAGCAGCGGCTCACCTGCCGGCGTCAGCGATGCGCGCAAGTCTTCCACCGGATGACGCGCATAGTCTGACTTGCAGACAAAATTCGGGATCACGGCAATATCGCCGAACTGAAACGTTGCTTCAGTTTCGCGTTTCAAATAATTCGAAATCGCCGTCACTCCATCCGATTGCGCAATCCCGTAACGCGTGATCGGCAGATACGACGGATCGGCGCCCACCAGGGTGATATCGGTTCCATGCAGCGTGGTGATCACCGGCAGATTGCGTTTTGGCTTGAGCGACTCGCGCGCCAGGATCGCGCTAATCGAATGCGGAATCGCATAATGCACATGGAGCAGATCGAGATTCTCCGTCTCGGCCACCTTTGCCATCATGCTGGCCAGCGCAAGGGTATAAGGCTGATGCTCAAACAGCGGATACGACATCATCTCCACTTCGTGAAAATGAACCCGCTCGCCGAGTTTGGTAAGTCTGGTGGGCAGAGCTGAGGAGATAAAGTGAACTGTATGACCGCGCTCGGCAAGTTCCTTTCCCAACTCTGAACCTACAATGCCGCTGCCGCCATAGGTTGGATAAACCGTGATTCCGATGTTCATGTATGAGAGGCTAGATGTTTTGGTGGCTGGATGCCAGCCCTAAGTGGTGAATAGACCTGGCGCCCAGACGGCAACTCTCGCAAGTAGACAAGTAAACTACCCCAGGCTTTTAACGACGAAGCGTTTCATGTGGTTTCATTTCCATTCATAGATCGTTTAAATTCCGTCAGGCTCAGCCGACTCAACATCGGTTATTATGGCCGAGAATCCTGGAGTTGCTATTTTGACTTGAGCTGCTCGATCTAGAAACTCCGAGGAGCCAATTCTCTGCTATCGAAAAAATAAAACGAAAGGTCACATCCAATGGCATCCACGAGAACATTGCTGGTCCCTATTTGCCTGATCGTTGCGGTTTCGTCAATCAATTGCAGTCTGAACAAAAACTCCGCTTCGACGGTGGAAACCAAAACGTCACCAGTTTCGGTTGACAGCACGGCGCCCGGAGTAGAACGAGTCAAGCCGGCGCCCGGTACGGGCAACGTGCAGGGACAAGTTTTGTATAACAGCAAGCCTGCGGAGAATATTGAGGTCAAATTGTGCGAGACCTTCAATCAGTATCTAGGCGGCTGCGGCGGGAAAACTTATACGGCGCGGACTGACAAAGAGGGCGAGTATGTGATCACTAACGTGGAGCCAAAAGTTTACGAGGGGCTGCTAGCCAAAGTCTTCGACACTGACTCGTCAGTGTTTGCTACTACCGGCCTTGCGGGAGTTAGTTCTACGAAGTATGAAGTAGCTGCTGACAAGACCTTGTTCATTACACCGACACATCTGTTCAAGGGTGATCTCCAGGTGAGCAATCCCAAAGCGGGCGCGAAGGTGAGCACGAAGAATCTGGAACTCAAGTGGGAATCATATCCGGATGCGGCGTATTACAAGTTCAGCATCTACGCGGAGGAGGCAACCGGCACGTCGCCTTATATCGGCGAGCGCGTGGACGGCACCGCCTTCACGCTCGATAAGCCATTGGAAAAGAGTGTTTATCGTTGGCAGGTTACCGCTTATAACGGTAATGACAAGAAACTCTCCGAAAGCAGTAGAGATATTAAATTTACAATCACAGATGGACCGTGAAACTCTCGTTTACAGTTATCTCGGAGCGACCCTGATTTCCCCAATGCCTCAGTGGCTCGTAACGGCCACTGAGGGTATCAAAACAGGAATTAACCCATGATCAAAGTGAGCTCCAGACCACTTCTTCCAGCGCTACTCTTCCTTTTCTTCTTCAGTGCGAATCTTGTAGTGGGCCAGGATCCGCGGGGACCGCAACCAAAGAGAGCGCGCACCCCCGAGGACTACAAGTATCGTACCCTGAAGGAAATTTCAGAACTGGGATCCGCTATCGCGGCCGAACGAGACGATGAGAGGAAAGGGGACGCCACCACACTGACGCACGGCGATCTTCTGCCCTCTCGCGTGAGAGTCATTTACAAAGGGAGCGTGAGGCCCGCGCCAAAGGTTAAACGGGATATCATTTCCTATTGGTCAAACAAATACGCCGGCGCCCCACAACATTACATCGTCGCCTACACCAGTGAAGCTCTCTTTGGCGAAGCTGGCGTAAACCATTGGCTGGTCGTCAACCGCAAAGTTGCGCCGCGTCTAAAGCGAGAATTCAAAAAGGGGCAAGCTGTTGATCTACATCTGATTCGGATGGGCGCTTATAAAGTTGGTGAGAAGTGGCGATGGGTGTTGCTCGTCGAAGACTTCGCTCCGGCAAAGTAAGTCAGACATTCGAAATACATTCACCTCGGGAGTAGTGGACCGGCAAGAACGACTGTTCTACAAAGTGCGAGGCAGGTGACCCTCGCAATCACCTGCCTCATCTCAACTTGGCTCACCTTACAAGAAGGGGGGGCAAGTGAGGCGCGGAGTATATGCCTGCTTTGGTCCATTGGCAATAGTTTCGCGCAATAAAATAGGCGGTGGGCCCACTGCTCTTGCCTCAAAACTACGACGAATTTTGCTACCGTCCTCAACCCCCCTGGGCTCGACTGCGCTTAATCGCGAAAGCAGCTTATAATGCTTTTCGGAACAGTAGTTTTTGCACAGTTTTTTATGATAACTATTATTGAAGAGCGGAGATCGAGCAATGCCCAAAATCAGTGATATTGAAGAAACACCCAATCCAAACGCGGTCAAATTTATTCTGCGAGAGTCAGTCAGTAACGGGACCGCCCACTCCTTTAGCTCCGCGGACCTGGCCCAGGACGATCCCCTCGCCAAAGCGTTGTTCGACGTAGAACACGTAGTCTCAGTGTTCTACATGGACCGCATGATCACCGTCGAGAAAGCTGATGAGGGCGACTGGGACGATCTGCTGCCAGTTCTGGCTGTGCCGATTCGGGCCGCAGACGCCGTGAACTCACCGGCGACGGCCGCTGCTGCGGTTGGCGGGGCGATTGCCGCCGTGACCAGCGATGATCCGCGACTACTGAAAATCAACAACATCCTGGACGAAAAGGTCCGTCCTGCATTGATGGGCGATGGCGGGTATCTCGAAGTACTCGGATTGAAGGATCACACGTTGAGCATTCGTTATCAGGGTGCTTGCGGCAGTTGCCCGAGTTCGCTTACCGGGACTTTGATGGCGATCGAAGGCATGCTTAAACAGGAGATCGATCCTGAACTTGAAGTCGTAGCCGTCTAAACTGCGCTCCTACCCCGCTTCAACCCGCTACTCCTTTTTGGAACAAAGCCCCGTGGATAACGTTAAGTCCTCCGAATCCGTCTGCTCGTTTTCTTCGATCTAACGTTACATTCACAAGGAGAATCATCATGATCCGCAATGCTTCCACGGCTTTCGCTGCTTGCGCTCTCCTGCTGTTCCTGGGTCTTGCTCCGATTTTTCAGGCGCAGGAAACACCCGAGAGGATTGTTTCGCGCCCCTCAACCGTCGCGAGTCCGGAAAAGTCCGCGGCCAAAACTAAGAAGCTATCGATTGCGGAAAAAACCAAGTCAGACCAGCAACGCGCTCTCGCCACATCGCTATTGATCTCTCTTTCCAACGACGCTCGCAGTTTTAGTGATCAGAAGCTGCGGGCGCGAACTTTGGCCCGCATCGCCGACGGATTATGGCACGCAGATCAGGATCAGAGCCGGGCACTGTTTCAGAGGGCCTGGGACGCTGCCGGCGTCGCCGACGAGGAATCCGGTCGCGTATTTCGGGAAGACATGAGAAGGCAGCGCAGCACCGGCCGAGGCGCGTTAGGCTCCCTCCCTCCCGACGTGCGAAGTGAAGTGCTCCGGCTGGCAGCGAGACGTGATCGCGCCCTTGGCGAGGAGTTACTTGAGAAGCTCAAGCGAGAGAAAGCGCAGGAGGCGAATGAATCTGCGGCGCTAGAGGGACCGGCAGGATTCAGTCTCCCGGAATCGCTGGCCCAGCGGCTGCGGCTCGCACGTCAACTGCTCGACGCCGACGTGCCTCGCGCGCTTGAATTCGCGGAACCCGCTCTGGCGACAGTTTCAATGCAGGGGTTGAGTTTTCTCACTTTACTAAAACAGAAGGATTCCGTGGCCGCCGATCAGCGTTACCTGCGAATGCTTGCCGTGGCTGCCGCCGATGGGCAATCTGACGCTAATACGGTTTCCCTGCTTAGTTCATACCTGTTTACCCCTCAATTGTTCATAACGATAGACCGTCAGGGCGGAACTAACACTTCGCAGATGGGCCCGCCAGGACCGCCGCCCATCACTACGCCCGCCATGCGCAACCCCTTCTTTAACGTGGCGTCTCAAATTCTGATGCGACCCTTGGCCCCTCGCGAACAGGACAAAACCACCTCGGGAATCGAAGGGAAATACCTGATCATCAAGCGCCTGCTGCCGCTTTTCGAACAACATGCTCCAACCACAACGACCGAAATGATCCGCGGACAACTTTCAGCTTTATCGGCCGCAGTGGGCGATGAGATTCGCAAACGCGACGACGGAATGATGAAGCGCGGAATTCTTCCGGAGGACGAACCTCAAGACACTGAACAATCTTTGCTCGACCAGATCAGTCGTGCCAAAACGTCAGCGGAACGCGATCGCCTTTACCTGGACCTCACTATGCGCACGCTCGAAAAAGGCGACCCCCGCGCACGCGATTTCGCCGAGAGGCTGGAAGATCCGGAGTTGCGCAAGCAGGCGCGGCCCTACGTCGACGGCAGCCTGGTTATGCGCTACATCGAAAAGAAGAAACTTGAAGAGGCCATCGCGCTGGCGCGCGCGGGTGAGTTAAGTCATTTGCATCGGGTTTGGGCGCTGAGCCAAATCGCCCGGCAATTGGGCGAGAGTAATCGTCCGAGAGCAATCGATTTGGCCGAAGAGGCGGCAACTGAAGCACGGCGCATTGGCGGTAGTGATGCTGACCGGCCACGAGCGCTGGTGGGCGTGGCCAACGCATTCTTCCAATTGGACCGAACTCGCGCTTGGGAAATTGTCGGAGAGGCGGTGCGGGCAGCCAACTCAGCCGAGGGGTTCACCGGTGAGGACAGTCGCCTGATGCTAAAGCTGCAATCCCAGAACATCTCATCGATGCAGACGCATTCGGCGGAAAACTTCGACGTGCCTTCACTGTTTCGGGCGCTCGGCAGCGAAGACTACCAGCGTGCCGTGGGCCTCGCGCAAAACTTCGAAGATGATGCACCGCGAGCGACCGCATTAATTTCGATCGCCAGTGAAGTCTTGAGCGACAAGTGAACGATTGAAGTCAGCGAAGCTGCTCTCGAATAGTATCGTCAAGAGTAGATGTTCATTGGCCTCGTTAACAACGCGACCGGATCGTCGACATTCAAGGCTTCCCTCACGTAGAACGGCTCGCCGGCTTCCACGCCGATTAGCGAACCGAAATATCGCATGCGATATTCGATCTCCGCCAAAAAACCTTTGTCGCTGATTCGCGTCGCAGGTTCCTGAGATTCCGGACAATAAAACTGTGACACGTGCGCCTTGATCGCCGCCATCTTCTCGGCGGCAAACTCCGATACGTCAACTACGAAAGAAGGCACCAGGTGGCGCGAGAAAAGTGAGTGCATGATCGCCGGCATCTGCACGGGAGCCTGGGCGCTTTCCTCATCGTAGCGAGCCATCGTCGCCAGCCTCGCGGCCTCCCGCAAGATCTGGCAGGTGTGCGCGTGATCGGGATGTGGATCGTCCCACGAGGTAGTCAACACAATTTTTGGTTTGAGCTTACGGAGCACTCTTACCATTGCGGTGCGTGAGTCTTCGCTTAACCAAACATGACCGTCCGGCTGATTCAGGTTTAGTCGCAGATCGAGTTTCATGAGGCGTGCGGCTGCGAGTGCTTCTTCGTGGCGAATCTCGGGAGTGCCGCGAGTCCCCATCTCTCCGCGCGTCATGTCCAGTACGCCAGTGCGGTAGCCAAGCGACTTCAATTTCAGCATGGTGCCGCCGACGGATAACTCAGCGTCATCGGGATGCGAGAAAACACCCAGCACGTCCAGTTCGATTTGTGTTCCGTCCATTGCGTCTGAGCTTTAACTAATGAGGCCGTATTGGTCAAGTGTCGCCGGCTGCGATCATGGCGAAACACGCCTCAGTGCGGATTCCGGAGATCGAGCAAATGAAAAGCGACGATCCTAAAACGGGCCAGCCACAGTAGCCTCCCGGATGGGGGGTGAATCGACGATCGATAAATAGCGCTTGATTGCGTCAGCGCGCGGTATGCTAAAGTATCGCCCGTTTGGAATCTTGATGCAGTTTCGCGAAAGTTAGGCCGACGATGAAATGTCCGACATGCAGTAGGCGTCACAACTGGTCCAGAGTGCGGTGTCCAGCGTGCCGAACAAAATTAATTCTCTGGTACATCCTCGTGGGCTTGCTGGTGCTGGCTGGTTCCTACGGAGCATTTCTGGTTTTAGAAGCTATGGGCTAATGCCGGAGCGCCCGCATTACCTCACGCCCCATTCCCAAATCCCGTACAAAATCTTCTTGTCCACGATCGTTCCCGACTGCTTCAACGAGAGAATGATCTGCCCCCGATGATGAGATTCATGCGATATCAGATAACCCAGAAAGGCGACGGCGTGAGGCTTGAATCCTTTGACCCGGTTGCCGTTCCTCAGGCTTTGCTGGAGTAACAAACCAATTGCTTTGCTCGAACTCTCGAGCGATTTGCGTAAAACTTTCTTGTCCTTCGCTTGCTCCTTTTCGATCTTCACGAGGCCAGTCAACAGATCCGGCGCGGCAGCTTTCAGCCACATCAACCGAACATTATGGAGATGCGCAAACTGCTCGCCGACGGTTCGTCCTTTCGAGGCCGACTGACAGATCAGGCTTGCTGCCTCGGTGGCATCAAGCAGGTATAGGTTGATGCGATTGTGGATGTCCCATGTTTCAATTAGCTGGCCTTCCTCCATGCGGCGAAGCCTCCTTTTTGAAAACACCAATTCACAGCAGACAATACAAGCTAGCGAACTCGCACGACGATACTATTGCTGGTCAACGCATTTCCAGTCGCACGCTGCAATTCAGCAATCGCCTTGTTGAGGTCGGTCTGGGCCCTGAGTTCGCTGCCGCGGGCGCCGGTTAATGCCGTCTGCCTCTCCAACACCAGAAACACAGTTGACTGCCCGGCGTCGAGTTTTCTTTGCTCGCTCTGATATTGCTGCTCGCTCGCGTTGCGCGCAAGGCCCGCCGCTCGCAACCGCGCTTCTGCGCTTCGCACTGCCTGCAAAGCATTCCTGACTTCAACCTGAATGGACTGTTCGATTTGTTCGCGTTGAGTGGCGATCCGCTGGCCCTCAACTAGTGAGCGACCCAATTGAGCTTCAGCAGTTCGATTGCGAAGCGGCAGGCTGATTTGCACGCCAATCCGAAAGTTGTTGAAGTTGTTACCCAGCAGATTCCTAATCGACTGGTTGTACCCGCCCAAAAGATCAGGCGAGATACCCTGCACCGGCTGCGGCGTCAGAAGTGGGAGTTGCGCGCGGTCCAGAAGCAGGTTAACGCGATCGCGCAGCTCGACTGACGACGAAGTAAACGGATTCACGCCGCCGCTCGGGGTTCCTGCCAAACCTACCATGCCGTAGCTGCCCACCAGGTCAATTCCGGGTTTTGTCTGTTCGCGAAAATACTTCTGATCGATCTGGTTTATCTCGCGGACGACGTTCGACTGCTGCAGCTCAGGCCGGTTGTCCATCGCGGCTTTCAAAGCTTCGGGTAACGAAATATGATGGAGGCACAAGATCGACTGGATCAGTCGGCACCAGGGAAACTCTCCAAATCTCTGACTGCTGATTTTCCGCAATCAGGTTCTTCAGATTGTTCTCAGCTCGCGATACCTCTTCCAGTGAGCTAAACAAAGTCTGTTCAAACCCGGCAACCTGCGCTTCGGCCGCCACCACGTCGATCGGAGCTAATGAACCTTCCGCAACCAACCGCTGGTTATGTTCAAGCTGCACTCGCGAATCGCGCACTGCGTCCTTCTGCACCTGCAAGTTTCGAAGCGCGAAAGCGAGATCCCAATAGGCCCGTTGCACGTTGGTGATCGTTTCGATCGCCCGCTGACGAAACTGTGCATCCGTCAGGGACAAACTCTTCTTCGCAATCTCGATTAATCGCCGATTGTTATCAAACCGCAAGCCTCGCAGCAGCGGCTGGGTGTAACTGAGCGTCAGCCCGGTCGGGTACTGGGGATTGAGGGCCGTAAATTGATTGTTCGATGTCTGCCTGATTGAAGAAAAATCGAGACGGTAGTTGCCGCCAAATTTCGGCGCCAGACCTTCAAGGCGGGCAGTTCCCGGTAAAGTCGGTTTGGGTAACCGCACCATCTGAACCGCCACTGAGAAAGCTGGATATGGGACTAACAATTCGTTCGTAATAGGTGGATGAACTCAACCGCGGATCGTAAGCGCCGCGCGCCCCGATCAAGTCAAACTCGGCAATCTTGACGTTGTGGCGGGCCACTTCGATGTCCTTGTTGTTTTCAAGGGCCATCGCGAGCGCTTCGCGAACCGAAATTGGCTTTTGCAGATCCATCTCTACGCCAACACGACCGAGTTCCGGCAGGGCCTTTGGTTCCGGACGAAACTCAGGAGCGATCTGAGGTACTTGCAACTCCGGAGTTGCCGGCGACGGAGTTGGCGCGGCCTCTTGTCCCTGCAACGACATCACACGCATCAGAAAAATAACCGCAACGAAGAAGGACGTTGCTAAGCTCCGCAAAAAAGGCATTTGAGTTCTGCGCGGTTTATTCTTGTTTTGAAATTCCGTAATCATAAAACTCACTCAGCTATTGCTTCGAAGCCAAACCAAGCAGCGAGGCGGTCGCGCCGGCTGCTTTCCGCCGCATCCGACCGAAAACTCCGGTGAATCCGGAGCCGATCGTTCCCCAAACGGTGCTCTTGCCGAGATCGTCGAAGAGCGAATAGAAAACTGGAACCGCCAGCAGGGTCAGCAGCAAACACAAGCGACTGCCCGCCTACCACCAACACGCCGATGGAACGATTGGTGCCGGAACCCGGCCCACTCGAAATCGTCAACGGCAACATTCCAGCTACCAGGGCAATCGTGGTCATCAGGATCGGCCGCAACCGGTCGCGGTTGGCGCGAATGATCGCTTCCAGTCGCTCCATCCCCTGTTCACGCAAGTGGTTTGTGTGATCTATTTGCAGAATTGCGTTCTTCTTAACGACACCAAAGAACAGCAACAATCCCAGCCCGGAAAATATATTTACGGTCTGGCCTGTGATGAGCAGGGAGACAATCCCGAAAGGAATCGCCAGCGGCAACGTCAGCAGGATCGTGATTGGATGAATAAACGATTCAAACTGCGCCGCCAGCACCATGTACATGAAAACAAATGAAAGTATGAAAGCCAGCATGAAGTAGTAACCGGCTTTACCCAGCTCTTTCGAACGACCGGCCAGTCCGGTTGAATAGGCCGGATCGATCTTCGTGTCTTTGGCAAACTCGTTCATCTTCGTGATCACAGCTGCCTGCGATCCTCCCGGCCTCACGTTGCCGAGCAACATCACCTGGCGTTGCCGATTGAGTCGTTCAATCGCGGAAGGACCGGTTCCCTCTTCGATGCGCACGAGATTATCTAAAGTGACCCATCCGATCTTCGCCGAGGAAACAATCATGCGCTTCAAGCCTTCGACACTGGCGCGAAATTCGCCAATGGCTCTCACGCGTACGTCATACTGATCGGTGCCGGCGTTGAAGGACGAGACCTTCTGACCCGCCACCAAAGTGTTCAATGCCTGAGCAATATCCGAGACCCGCACGCCCAAATCTGCGGCGCGTTGGCGATCAATCACCACCCGCAGTTCCGGCTTGCCGGAAATCAGGGTCGAGTCCACATCGACCACGTCAGGAATAGTCTTCATCTTTTCCATCAACGCGTCAGAATATTGCGTGAGCTTGGCGAGGTCGGGCCCGCCGATAACATACTGAACGTCGGCATTGCGAAAACCACCGCCGGAGATGGCCGCCACCTGCTGAACGCTGGTCCGCAGTTGCCCCGGAAACTCTTTCAGATATTTCGCCAAAACTTCCTCGCGCGCCTGAATCATGACGTCGTTCTGGCTAAGGTCGCGTTCCTCCAAAGGGATGCAACTTGACGTAAATCGTGGCGACGTTTACCTGTTGCTGCTGACCACCGCCGATGGTCGTCAAGGTGTCACGTAACACCGGGCAACTTCCGCACATCCGCGGAAATTCGCTCGGCCAACGCTGAGGTCGCCGCCAGCGTGTGACCTTCAGGCGCGCGCACGTTAAGTTCAAACTGTGATTGGTCGTCAACCGGCAGGAAGTTTTTTCCGACCAACATGAACAGCGGCACAATGCTAATGATCACCAGCACACATGCCGCTACGATCACCCAACGATGGGCCATCGACCACTTCAACATCCGCGTGTAGATGCGATCAACCGGACGGTAAAACCTTGATTGTTTCGAACCGTGATCGGCAGGCTCAGTCCGTCCCTCATTGGAACCTTTTTGCGCGCCGTTACTGGCGCTTGATCAACCGCGCCGCCAGCATGGGCGTTAGGGTGAATGAAACGAGGAGCGAAACAGCGATTGCGAACGACGAAGTCAAACCAAACGACGACATGAAGCGGCCGACGATCCCGCCCATGAATCCAACCGGCAGGAAAACCGCCAGGAGTGACAAGAGTCGTGGCCATCACCGCCAGGCCAATTTCCCTGGTGCCTTCAATTGCCGCCTGAAAAGGGTGCATTCCCTTCTCTTCGACGTATCGGAAAATGTTCTCCAGCACCACGATGGCGTCGTCGATTACGATTCCGACCATCAAAGTCAGCGCCAGCATCGTGATCGAATTCAAAGTGAAACCCAGGGCCGCCATGAGACCAAAGGTCGCAATCAACGAAGTGGGAATCGCGGTAGCTGCAATCAGCGTCGAGCGGAAGCTCCACAGGAAAATGAAGACGACAATCGCCGCGAGAATGCTGCCCTCGATCAGGTGCGTCTGAATCGATTCGATCGAAGCCTTGATGAAGACTGATTGATCGCCCAACGACCTGGGTTTTGAACCCCGGCGGCAAAGCTGGTTTGAAGCTCGCCGAGACGCGCCTTAACGGCCTCAGCGACAGCTACCGTGTTTTGACCTGATTGTTTGGAGACAATCAGGGTGACGGCGGGCTGACCATTGAGTCGGGCTTCAGTGCGTGGCTTCTTCGGCTCCGTCTTCGGCATAACCAACATCGCTTAGCTTCACCGAGTAGGCGCCGCGACTGCCGACGACGAGATTGTTAAAGTCTGCCGGCTCAACGATCCGGCCCATCGTGCGCACCGTCAGCTCGCGAGTGCCTTCGTCAACGCGGCCGCCCGGAACTTCCATGTTTTGCGCGCGCACCGCGTCTGCAACCTGAGCGACGGTGACGTTGAAGGCGCGCAGCTTGTCCGGGTCGACCCAAACCTGAATTTCGCGTTGGCGGCCGCCGATGATCTGCAACCTGGCCCACGCCATTGATCGATTCAATCTGTTGCTTGATCTTCTTGTCGGCGATGTCGGTGACTTCGCGCGCGCGAACGCGGCGCAGACACCGCAATGCGCACCACCGGCGCGGCATCGGTATCCAGTTTCTGCACGATCGGCTGCTCGGCGGTGACCGGAAGCTCGTTGACGATCAGATCGACTTTGTTGCGAACTTCCGCGGCGGCAGTATCAGGATTTTTCTCGAGCAGGAAAGTTATGAAGACCTGCGAGACGCCTTCGACGGAAGTCGATCGCAGCTCGTCGATGCCGCTGACGGTATTAACCGCGCCTTCAACCTTGTCGGTGATTTCAGTTTCGATCTCCTGCGGAGAGGCGCCGGGATTGAGGACGGTGACCGTAATGGTTGGCAGATCGATCTTGGGGAACAAGATCTACGCCCAGCGAATTGTAGGAGAAGAGCCCGACTACGGTCAGACTCAGGATCAGCATCGTCGCAAACACCGGACGCCTGACACAGATTTCAGCTAGCTTTTGCATCGCTATAAGTTTCGAGTTTTTGGTCCAGGTTTCGAGTTTTTGACTTCGAGTCGGGCTGGTTCTGACTTGAATTCTGAAACTCGAAACTTGAAATATTATTGCTTTACCGCTATTCCATCGCTTAGCAACTCTACATTGCTGGTTGCCACAATTTCGTCAGCTGCCACGCCGCCCTTGATCTCAACCAGGTCGCCTTCAGATTGCCCAATCTGCACCACCCGCTCAGCAGCGCGTCCATCCTTGATTACAAATACACGGCTGACTCCTGATTCGGTGCGCACGGCGCGCGCCGGCACCAGCACCGCAGGCTCAGCGCGCGATTGCAGAATGCGCACGGTCGCAAACTGGCCCGGCTTCAACTGCTCCACTGTTGTTTTCGATTTCCGCTTCGACAGTCAGGGTTCGCGAACTGGGGGTCACGTTTGGCGAGATGCGCGCGATTCGGCCGCTGAAGTTTCTGTCGGGCCAGGCACTGGTGGTAACCGACACCGATTGGCCTACCGCAACCGAGGGAATGGCCTGCTCGGGAATATCGATTCGGACGCGCAGCGGATTAATGCGGACGACGGTTGCCACTTTTGTCGTGGGGGAAACATATTCGCCGAGGTCTGCTGTGCGATCAGTTACAAATCCATCGATCGGCGAAAACACGAGCGAGTAGGAAAGACTTCTGCGCGCGAGGCCAAGTTGGCTTTCGGCGTTGGCGACGTTTGCTCTGGCCGTTGCAACCGCGGCGAAGTTTTGCCGTGCCAGTGACAACGCAGATTCATAGACCTGTTTGAGTTGATCGCGCTGGGCCTTTTGCTGGTCGTAGATGTGACCTCGAAACGTCGCCGGACTCAATCAGTCGCTCGGCGCGGCGCAGGTTTTTTTCGGCCAGTTCGAGGGCCACTCGGGCATTTGCCACTTCGGGAACCTTGTTTAAATCGAAATGCCTGACCCGAGCGCACGCCGACCTTTTCCTCCGCCTGGCGCAATGCCGCCTTAAATTGTTCCACCTGCGCCACGGCCTGCTGTACTCGAAGTTTTGCGTCCACGTCGTCGAGCCGGACGATCATTTGTCCCGCGCTTCACATAACTGCCGAGGTCGACGCCAATCGCCACCACTTTGCCGGCAACTGACGGCGCGACGTCTGTTTGCTGATCGCCCGTCAGACTGCCCGTGGCTTCGAAGAATCGCGGCAGCTCGCGCACAATTGCGGATGCAGTAGTCACGTCGACAACTACCGGCTGAGCCGGTGCCGTTCGGTTCCTCTTTCCGAACGTTAGCCTTCGAGCCACCGCAGGAGGTTGCTCCGAGCGCCAGGCCGACGAGCAAAATGCGGCCAAAAAAAGGCGACTCGTCGCCCGGATTGCGGAATTGAGGAAAATGACATTGCTATTTCTTTCTCGGAATACTGTTACCGGAATTCTTTCGCGCAACGCTGTTCGCAGGGTCAGCGCTTACCGTCGCTATGATGGCCGGCGCTGATGCCGTTAAGCAGAATCTCGGTAAACTGTTTCGCCGCTTCCTCGTTGGAAATATTCAACAGGCGACGTTCGGGGTCCCAAAGATTGTTGTTTAGCGAGTGGTGAATGATCATGCCGATGAAAGCGCGCACGATGATCGCCGGGTCTATCTTGATCATGGCGCCGTCACGTTGTCGTTCGGCAATGTAACCGCCCAGCAACTCATAAACCCGCCGCAGAAACTTTTCGAAAAACATCTCGCGCCAGTTCGTGCTTCTCGAGGGCCGAATGAAGCAGCAAACGCTGAAACTCAGGATCGATCTCGTGATGCTTGAGTGCACCCAACGCCAAGTCGCTCAAACACTGCCCGGTCGTCCTTTTGCTTCAAGGCCTCCGCCACCATCTCCTCCGGATTCATCTGATCGCCTGAACAAGCCTTGTGATCGAGGATGGCGCTATAGAGTTCCTGTTTGGTGGCATAGTGGCGGAAGACCATCGCCTCAGAAACGCCGGCCGCCTGCGCAATCTCTTTGGTGGTGGTGCCGCCAAAGCCACGCTGCGAAAAGAGGGTTACCGCAACACGCAGGATCTGATGTCGACGGTCTTCCGCGGCCATTCGCGTCCCCGCCGGACTAACTTCCGGCCATTTCTCTGGTGGTAATTTTGGTAGTTTCTTTGTTCAATAACTCTCCTCGTGTAATGCAGGTCGATCTGCGATGCTTCAGCCCGCTAAAGTAAGTACTTACTTACCATCCGATCGGCGAGTCTGTCAAGGCGGGTGCGCTTCGCTCTTTCACGCTGATCCATAGGCGGATTTGACTGGGAACAGTTCGGATCGTATGAAAGCCGACTTCACAAAACCTGACTTTGTACCCTTTCACAACAAGCGAGTCGGAGCTCACCGCCGTCGCTCGGGCTACGTCAGCGAATACCGGCTAGCAAGTGGCGCACGATCGCTCTGTCGACCCGGCACATTGTTTGCTCCGTAGGTCAGGGGTGAGCTTCTGCGTGTTTAGCTGCGCAGCATATCAATTTCAAAATATTAGTCTGCAAGAAGGAGAGTCATAGTATGTCGCAAAATAGAGGACAGATTTCCCCGGAACCGATTTTGGCGGAACTTGGCCAACCTGGCAACCGCAGGGCTCGGGAAACATCGGGTGCTGCCGCAACCGCAGCAGCTCCCGGACTGGCGCAAACGGCACAGCAGTATGGCGAGAAGATTACTGAAGTCGCGGGCCAGGCGAAGGAATTCGTTAGCGACAAGATCGGGGTGGTCGGAGACAAGTTTAAGGAACTTCAAAACGCGGACTACGCTGAGATCGCTGAGAACGCGAAGGACTACGCTCGCAAGAATCCAGGCCAGGCAATTTTGATTTCGGCCGCCGCGGGCTTGCTTCTCGGGTTGGTCTTGAGAGGACGGCGTTCCTAAACGCCACACCTCCCAGCTCGGGTTCGAAAGGAGATACGCAATGGCGACTTCTGCCACCGCCGCAACGGCGATCGCAACGAAGGTTGAAAATGAAAGTTTACCCACGCTGATCAGTCGGCTGGGCGATGATGTGGTGCAGCTCTTCGACACCAAAGTGAGCTTGCTCAAAGTCGAACTCAAGGAAGAGGCAAACGCTTACGCGCGCGGCGGGATTATGATCGCCGCGGGCGGCGTGGTCGCGGCCATCGGTTTCGCTCTGCTTAACGTCGCGGTGGCTTTCGGGATATCGACCCTCTTTTCAGAGACTAATTTGACTCAGCCGGCCCGCTACGCGATTGGCTTTGTCACCGCCGGCGTTCTGTATTTGATCGTCGGCACAGTCATCATCTCGATAGTGAAGAGCAAACTTGCTAAACAGACTCTGGTTCCCGACCGATCTGTCGAAGAGCTGAGAAAGGATAAGCAATGGCTGAAGAACGAACTCTAGGTTTGGTCCGAGCGCGCGAAGCGGAGACGACGAGGATCCTGCAAAGGCGGCCCTCCAGCGCCGCATGGAAGAAGCGCGCGACTCAATCACCAATACCGTTACTGAGATCAGGGATAGCGTTAACGAAAAATACGAAAACGTAAAAGACGCGCTCGATTGGCGCGAACACTTCAAGAAACAGCCGGTCGCCTGGACTGTGGGCGCCGCCGGCGTCGGGTTCTTTGTGGGTTATGGTCTGGCGGCAGCGCTTACCGACAGCGAACCCAGAACAGATCGCGTGTCAGTATCGTCTTACTCAACAGCCCGACCGTTAATGCCGGAGCGGGTCGAGGCCGCAACTTCGCAACCATCAGCGAACCCAAATGGTCACGATACCGGGCCAGGGCTGATCGAGCGCTTCAAGGAAACGTCCGCCTACGATCGGTTGTCCCGAGAGGCCGGTTCATTGGGCGATCGGTTGGTGGAAGAATTATCAACCACTGCCCAAACCGTAGTGTTGCCGCTATTACTGAACAAGATAAAGAACTGGATCGGCGTTGATCTTTCTGACAAGTCGGAACGTAAATCGGCTAATGGAGCATCAATGGGTGCGGGGCACGCCGCCTCATCAGCTTAATCGCCCATCAAACTTCGGATCCCAGGGCGAGCCACGCGGCTCGCCTTTCTTTTGAATTGCGGCACTCGACTGCCCGTCATCTCCAGGTGACGTGCTTACTCCCTACTAGCTCAAAGAAAAACGATCCACGAATATTGCGAACAGCGTTACCCGGCTCGTTCTGAAACTTCATGGATCGTTTCTACAAATTTGCTGCTGCGCTACCGCATCGCCTTACGCGGCAATTTCTCGTCACGCATCGCGGTGTTATAAACAAAGGCGGCCATGATCGTCGCTGCCTGTTTCATATCGTCCGCCTGGATACGATCAAAGACATCCTGATTCGAGTGGTGGGTGCGCGTGGCGTATTCCACTTCATCCTGAATGAACTGGAAACCCGGCAAACCGATCCCGTCAAATGAAAGATGATCCGTTCCACCGGTGTTTGAAATCGAAAGCGTGGCCGCGCCCATATCTCGAAAAGGGGTAAGCCACTGCCGAAAAATCGGCCGAACGGCTTCGTTGCCCTGTAAATAGACACCGCGAATTTTTCCGGTCCCATTGTCGAGATTGAAATATCCGCTGAGCTTTTCATAGTCAGCTTTCTTAACCAGGACAGGCGCGGGACTCGGTGATGACTCGGCCTCTGCCGTGGGAGGGGGAGTTTCCATCCTGCCAAAGTGTTCGGCCACATAAGCGCGCGAGCCGAGCAAGCCCTGCTCTTCGCCGCTCCACAAAGCGACCCGAATCGTGCGGCGAGGTTTCAGGTTGAGAGCCTGCAAGATGCGCATGGCCTCCATGGCCACCGCCACTCCCGCGGCGTTGTCCGTGGCGCCGGTTCCGCCGTGCCAGGAATCCAAATGTCCGCCGAGCATAACCACCTCGTCCTTAAGATCCGACCCCGGAATTTCTGCGATTGTGTTGTAGCCCATTGGATCGGAATCATCCCAATTGACCGCCAGGTCGACAGTCAACTTAACTTTCTCTCCGGCTTCAATCATGCGAGCGATCCGGTTGTAATGCTCAACGGCCAGCACCAGCTGCGGAATGATCTTCGGCGCCTGTTTCTGATAAGCCTGAACCGGGCGCGGCGCGTTTGCCTCCGCAGCGTTCTCGCCGCAAGGCTGCGGAACCGTGGCCTGCTGCACGAAGATCGTGCCGCCATCGCCAATGCGGCTGGCATCAATCAGCATTCCTGCCCCTTCTTCCTGAAAGAAGAGATTCTTGCGACAAGCGAAAAGCTGCGCTGCGCGCAGTTCGGGACTTAACTGCGAACGTCGTCCACTCCGGCCTGGGCGGGGTTCAGGTGCGTCAGCCAAAGCCAACAGATCCTTTTCATTTAGCCGCGTACTGGCCGGCTCGAATCCCGCTTTCACTTCACGCATTCTGCCGGTGAGCACGATCACCCCCTTGAGTCTTCCCTTAAACTTCTGCAACTCAGTTTCGTCTTTAGCGTCAACGTAAACCACATCCGAGGTAATTGCTCCGTCAGTTGCCGGTGACCAGGCTTTTGGATAGGCGATCAAGGGAATCGCGAGCGGCTCGACTACCTGCGCCGAAAATCGTTTCAGAGTCCAACCGCGTCCGAACGGCCCCCACTTCTCCAGGCGCGCATTCTGAAGACCCCATTTTGTGAGCTGGTCTTTGGTCCATTCATTCGACCTCTTCATTCCCGGCGAGGCGGTCAGTCGCGGACCGATCACATCGCTGAGATAACTGAGCGTTTGCATCACCTGCGATCGTTTTAACCCCTCATCCTTGATGCGCTCGATTGGATCGTTTGGATCCACGGCAGGTGTATTTGCCGCCCGCGGGGTAGGGCTTGGAGAAGGTTGTTGAAGCGGAGTAGTCGGGACAGTAGCCCGCGCGTCAGCAAAGGCGGCGTCGTCCCGCGTAAAGAAAGTCTCGCCCCTGATTGGCATGCCATCGCCAATGGTGGGGCCGCCTCCCCAGGCAGAACACGGGGAAACGAGAAAGAGTAATCCCAGCACAATTGCTGACGTTAGTCGTAGCATTTAATCTCTCCTGGCCTGGTTTTTGAAAATTAGGCGTGCGCGCACTGACTCGAGTCGCGGGTCGTGGCCCGCATGGTTCACAGAATCTTAGGCCGACTTCTTACTCTTCTTCACCGGCTTCTCTTTAGCCAGCTCACCGGTAGGGTCAAGCGAACTATAACCACATTCCTCGTTGGCGCAGTGTTGAAACGTGCCCTGCTTCTTGGTCGTCTTCTCCAGGAGAAATGGCGCGTTGCACTTCGGACAGGTTTCGGCGACTGGCTTGTCCCAGTAAACCCGATCGCACTCAGGATAGGTGCCGCAACCGTAGAACACTTTGCCCCGCTTCGACTTCTTGACCACCAGGTCGCCCTTACATCCTGGTCGGGCGCAATGCACACCGGTTGATTCCTGTTTTATGTATTTGCACTTCGGATAATTCGAGCAGGAGACAAACTCTCCAAACCGACCAAAGCGTCGCACTAACTGCGCATCGTCAACCGGACACTTTTCATCGAGCGGCACCGGTGCCGGGGCTGCCACCCCGCTCTTGGCAATTTTGCGAATGTTGCGACACTCGGGATAACCGGTGCAGCCAAGGAAGGGACCGAAGCGGCCGCGCTTAAGCTGCATGGGCTTGTCACACAGCTCACAGATTTCGGGCGCCGCCGGCGCGTCGCTGCCGGCAGCGGCTGTCGGTTCCATTTGCGCCGGTGGCTGCCGCCTTGGGCTCGGCATCGCGCGTGGCCTCGCATTTCAAACATTTGAAATACTTACCGAAGCGTCCCCACTTCAGCACCATGCCCGGCGTTTCGCATTTGAGACAAACCTCTTCGGTGGGCGTTTCTACATCCTTGATGTCCTTGGTGTATTTCGTGAACTTAATCAGATCGCTGGAAAACTTTCCGTAAAAATCATGCAGCGCATCGGTCCATTTAAGTTTGCCTTCTTCAACGCTGTCGAGCTCCTCTTCCATCCGCGCGGTGTACGTTTCGTTAAACAGGTCACCAAACCCGCCATCGATAAGGAGGTCGTTGACGGTCTTACCCAAATCCGTCGGGTGAAAACGTCCTTCAAGTTTTTCTACATACTCACGCGCGACAATTGTGGTCATGATCGCGGCATAAGTTGACGGGCGGCCGATTCCCTTCTCTTCTAGGGCTTTTACCAAAGTAGCTTCAGTGAATCGCGGCGGCGGATCGGTGAAGTGTTGCTCCGGAGTAATCTGGTTGCGCGTCAGCGTTTCGCCTTTTTCAACTGGCGGAAGCGTGCGCTCGGCCTCCTCATCTTCCTCGGTCTTCTCGTCGCGACCCTCCTGATAGAGTTTCAGGAAACCGTCAAACTTTTGCACCGAACCTGTCGCGCGAAAGATGAAACGTCCCGCTGCAATATCAATAGTGGTCTGATCAAACAACGCAGCTGTCATCTGCGAAGCAACCATGCGTTGCCAGATCAGGCGATAGAGTCGGAGTTCGTCGTTATTCAGATATTTGGCGAGCGAATCGGGAGTGCGAGACACATCGGTCGGTCGAATCGCCTCATGGGCATCCTGCGCATCTTTCTTCGACCGATAGAAGACCGGTTTTTCCGGCAGGTATGCCGCACCATACTGCTGGCCAATGAAATCCCGCACTTCGCTCAGGGCGGCATCGGAAACACGCGTCGAGTCAGTACGCATGTAAGTGATCAACCCGACTGACCCTTCCGCGCCGATTTCAATGCCCTCGTATAAGCTTCTGCGCAACCATCATCGTGCGTTTTACCGCCCAGCCGAGTTTGCGCGCCGCTTCCTGCTGCAACTTCGAAGTGATGAAAGGCGGAACCGGATTTCGCTTACGCTCTTTTCTGGTTACCTCGCTGACAACAAACGTTTGCTCATTTGCTTCTGCCACCAGTTCGGCGGCCCTGGCTTCATTGCCGATCAGAATTTCGCTGCGCTTGATGTCCTGATCGAATCCGCCCGTCTTTACCGTCTGCTCGCCAACTTTGAAAAGACGCGCGTCGAATGCGGGCGGAAGTTTGGCCGCCAGATTGGCGCCAATCGTCCAGTATTCAGTCTTGATAAACTTTTCAATTTCGCGCTCACGCTCCACAACCATTCTGAGTGCGACTGATTGCACCCGACCGGCGCTGAGCTTGCCGCCTACGGTTCGACAGAGCAACGGGGAAACTTTGTAGCCGACTAATCTATCCAGAACCCGGCGCGCCTGCTGTGAGTCGACCAGGTTTTGATCGATCTGCTTCGGGTGATCGAAGGCTTCATTGACGGCACGTTTCGTGATCTCGTTGAACATCACGCGAAATGTCGGCTTGACCGGTCGCTTCGGAACAATCTCTTCGGCCAGGTGCTGGCAAATAGCTTCGCCTTCTCGATCGGGGTCAGCAGCGAAATAGATGGTGTCCGCTTCTTTGGCAGCCTTCTTCAGCTCCGCCACGATTTTCTTATTATTTCGTTTCCGCGTATCGGGGATCACTTCATAAGTGGGTTTGAAGTCGTCGTCTACATCGACCCCCAGCCCTTTGGAAGGCAGATCTTTGATGTGACCTATCGAGGCCTTAACCAGATAGTCCTTCCCCAGGTATTTGTTTATCGTCTTCGCCTTGGCCGGCGATTCAACTATGACTAAATTTTTTGCCATATCATCCTGGTAAGTGGTGAATGGAATGGTAAATCGGTGGTTCCGCGCTCACTGACCGCTAAACAAAGCAGCGCCGCTTATCCTGTTTACCTATGACCATTAACCATCCGGCTGTCCTTCACATCTTGCGCACAAAACACTTTCCCGGCAACGCTCGCACCAGGTCGCGCATTTCCAAAGTTAACAGTGCGGAGGTCAAATCCGAAATGGACAGCTTGCTTCGATCAACTAGCGCATCGATGTGCGCCGGGGTGTCGGCCGTCAGCAATTTAAAAACAGACTGCTCAAATCCGGACAAACCCTGCGGCACCAGGGCCAACTGATCAGCCAGCGACTTCTGTTTCTTTTTCTCGACCAGCGGGGGCGGCAACAGCCTGGCGGCAATCTGCGGCGGCAACTCCGCAGCTACGTCTTGCCACTGCTGAACCAGCTTGGCGCCGGCGCCCTTGATCAGATAATTCGTGCCAAATGAGTTTCTCGAAGTGATATTTCCGGGGACCGCAAACACTTCCCGATTCTGTTCGATTGCCAGCCGCGCCGTTATCAATGAGCCCGAATTTTCGGCCGCTTCCACCACGATTACTCCCAAACTCAACCCGCTAATGATGCGATTCCGGTAAGGAAAGTTTTCCGATACGGGCGGAGTAGCCAGCGGAAACTGCGTTACCATTGCGCCGCCCGCCTCAAGTATTTCCTCCGCCAGCTTCTTGTGATCCCGGGGATAAACTTCGTCGATCCCGGTGCCCAGGACTGCAATCGTCCGGCCTCCGCCTTCTATCGCGCCTCGATGCGCCGCGGCGTCAATCCCACGTGCAAACCCGGATACGATTGTGACGCCGCGCTGCGCCAAATCGCGGCTCAGCATCGCGGCCGCATTGTGACCATAAGTAGAACAGCGGCGCGAGCCGACGATCGCCACGCAGGGTTGATCGAGACATTCAGTCCACGCGCCTTTTACGTAAAGGGTAATCGGCGGATCGTAGATCTCTCTTAGCAACGCAGGGTAAACACCATCGTCGAGAATCAGGATATCGCAGCCGGCGCGCTTGACGTTTTCCAGTTCGCTTTCAGCCTGCGTATGAAATTCGCGAGCGATGATGCTGTCAACAGCCTCGGGCAACAGGCGCAGTCGTTCAAGCTCGACTCGCGTGGCTGAAAAGACCGCTTCCGCGGATCCGAAGCGCTCGAGCAGTTTGGCAGCAGCGCGAGGTCCGATGCCTGGGGTCATGTTGAGGGCAACCCAATCACGCATACGATTTCGGAATTCAGATTTCAGATTGCGGATTTAGAAAGCGACTTCGCTCTCTCCATCCTTGCAGTCTTTATCGAAGAAACAACAATTGACAAGATCTCGTTTGATTCCCGAAGCAAACCAGCGACTCGTTCTGGCTTGATTAATTCCGCATCGATTAGAAGTTGAATCCAATACATGGTTTCGTCTGCTTCTTCTTCGACAATGCCCATCTTGGCTACAAAGTCACGTTTCGATCTTGCTCTGCAAGCAGCCCGGTAATTTGCACCTACTGAAGTGGCACTACGAAGCATTTGACTTCTGATTGCAGTCGCAGTCGGAGAATTCGGCAGGCTTTCGGCGAGCCGAATAACGCGTAAACCAAACGCCTCGTCCTGGCTTTCATCTCTTCTGAGTTCATACGCCTCAGAGCATCTCTAATCCGCAATACCAAATCAGCATTCCGCAATCAGTTGGCGGAGGCGTGTAGGAATCGAACCTACCTGAGCCTGTTCTCACAGTCTCACTGACGGTTTTGAAGACCGCGCCGTTCACCAGAACAGATTCGCCTCCACGATCAAATCTCGAATCCAATCTCAAACATCTATCCAGACCGCTGAGCGTTTCGAGACAAGTTCACAGAAAACGTAAGTGGTAGGTGCGAAACCCTACGCGCCCAACTGCAAGAGTGTCAAGGAACCCACTCGCAACCCACTCCGGCCGGCTAATGAAAGAAGTTCTGCCTGGCTGCCCTCAGTTTGCGCTAAGCAAACTTGACCTAAATCCGGCTCCGGGCTAGTATTCCTATTTCCCGAACGAACGTTCGAACGTCCTGCCGGCAGACCGATGGGACGAGTAGCTTAACGAGGAGCTTCATGATCAATTTCGAGACGTCGCCTGAACAATACAACCACTGGAAACTCAATATCGAAGGTGCGGTTGCCACCCTGACCATGGACGTTCAGGAAGACGTTACCCTGGCTGAGGGCTACAAGTTAAAGCTCAATTCCTACGACCTCGGCGTCGACATCGAACTCGCAGACGTGGTGCAAAGGCTCCGTTTCGAACACCCGGAAGTGAAAACGGTCGTCCTCACCAGTCTCAAGCCGCGCATCTTTTGCGCGGGCGCGAACATTTATATGCTCGGCACGTCGTCGCACGCGTTCAAAGTGAACTTCTGCAAATTCACAAATGAAACGCGCTGCTCAATTGAAGACGACTCAATTCATTCGGGCCGTCGCTACATCGCCGCGCTGAATGGCACTGCCTCCGGCGGAGGCTACGAGCTGGCGATAGCTTGCGATGAGATCTACCTCGTCGATGACGGCAACTCGGCGATCTCACTTCCTGAAGTTCCCCTTTTGGGAGTGCTTGCCGGGCACCGGCGGGCTTACGCGCCTGGTCGATAAACGAAAAGTTCGCCGCGACCGCGCCGACGTTTTCTCCACGCTGGCGGAGGGTTTGAAAGGAAAACGCGCGAAGGAGTGGGGTTTGATTGACGACTATTTTCCGACCAGCAAGTTTCAGGAATCGATCGACGCCCGAGTCAGGCAAATTATAAACGGCACTGAGACTGCCGGCCTGGGTGAAGGGATCAAACTTAATCCACTCCGAAAAGAAATCAAACCGGCCGGGGTTGAATACCAATACGTCAATCTGATTTTGAACCGCGAGCAGCGTTATGCGGACCTGACCATGACCGGCCCCGACGCTGACTTACCTACTGCCCCTGCGGAGATCCAGAAACTTGGTGATAGCTATTGGCCGTTGCAGGCATATCGGGAACTCGATGATGCGCTGCTGTACCTGCGCGTAAACGAACCCGAGATTGGACTCGTCTGCGTTCGCACAGCGGGCAACGCAGCCGATGTGTTGGCCGTCGATAAGACTCTTGAAGCTAACCGGGACCACTGGTTGATACGCGAGATCCGCCTGCTGATGGCCCGGGTGCTGCGTCGTTTCGATCTAACCGCCAAAAGCTTTTTTGCTATCGTTGAGCCGGGTAGCTGCTTTGCCGGAAACCTGCTTGAACTGCTGCTGGCTGCCGATCGCAGTTACATGCTCAATGATCCAGCAGCCGGCGAAACTGTCGTCTCACTTTCAACTCTAAATGCAGGCGCTTTCCCGATGAGCAATGGACTGACCCGATTGCAATCACGCTTTCTGGCCGAGCCGGCAAAAGTTGATCAGGTGCTTGCGCATGAAGGACCACTCGACGCCGAGCAAGCTGACGAAGCCGGATTGATTACCTTCGTTCCGGATGAGCTGGATTGGGAAGATGAAATTCGCGTGGCGATTGAGGAACGAACATCTTTGTCACCCGACGCACTGACCGGCATGGAAGCCTCACTGCGTTTCGGTGGACCGGAAACAATGGACACAAAGATCTATGGACGCCTGACTGCGTGGCAGAATTGGATCTTCCAGCGCCCCAACGCAGTCGGCCCAGAAGGCGCACTAACGAATTATGGTAAGCCGACCCAGTCTCATTTCGATTTTAAGAGAACCTGATTAGGCAAACAGAATCTCGCGCGGTTGAGCCCTGGCTGGGCTGCTATCAGGCCTCGAAGAGTTTATTTGTTTAAGGAACTTACGATGAATTTATACGAACGCATTCCGAACAACGTTAACCTGTCGGAAGATAAGAAGCTTCAGCGCGCCCTGGAAAAATGGCTGCCAAACTATCTCGACTGGTGGCAGGAGATGGGCCCCGACGGCTTTCAAACGAAGGATGTCTACCTGCGCACGGCGATCAGCGTCGAGCCTGATGGATGGGCCAATTTCGATTATGTGAAGATGCCGGACTATCGTTGGGGGATCTTTCTCAAACCCGCTGCGCCCGGCGCAACGATTGGATTTGGTGACAACCTGGGCCAGCCCGCTTACCAGGAAGTGCCCGGTGAATTTCGCAACTCACTGCGACGCATCATCGTCACTCAGGGGGATACAGAACCGGCCTCCGTCGAGCAGCAACGCGAGCTCGGCAAGACCTGTCCATCGTTGTATGACCTGCGAAATCTCTTTCAGGTAAACGTCGAAGAAGGCCGCCATCTCTGGGCCATGGTCTACCTGCTGCAACGTTATTTCGGGCGCGATGGACGCGACGAAGCTGATGCGCTGTTGGAACGCCGCAGCGGCAATCCTGACAAGCCGCGCATCCTTGAAGCCTTCAATCAACCCTGCGACGACTGGCTAAACTTTTTCTGCTTCACGATGTTCACGGATCGCGACGGCAAGTATCAGCTCTCGGCCCTTGCCGAATCAGGCTTCGAACCGCTAGCGCGTACCTGTCAGTTTATGTTGACCGAAGAGGCCCATCACATGTTTGTCGGCGACACCGGCATCAACCGCGTGGTGAAGCGCACGGCGGAACTGATGAATGAGGGCGAGGTTCGCGAGCTCGGCGGCATTCCTCTCGATATCATTCAGAAGCACGTCAATTTCTGGTTTAGTTATTCCCTCGATCTCTTCGGCGGTGAGATAAGTTCAAATTCTGCCGACTTTTTCGCGGCCGGTTTAAAGGGCCGTTACAAGGAACAGGAGCAGTATGAAGACCACACGGTTGCCGATCAAAACTTCACCATGAAAGTGGTTGAAGACGGGCAGGTCAGCGACCGCGAAGTGCCGATGCGCAACGCCTTGAATGAAGTATTGCGCGGCGAGTACGTCAAAGACTGTGAAAAAGGACTGGCGCGTTGGAACAAGACCTTAGCCGAGGCAGGATTAAGTGAGCGGTTGTACTTACCCAACCCCCGCTTTCACCGGCACGTGGGCGAATATGCGGGCCACGCCTTTGATATCGAGGGGAACTTGATCTCCGCGGAAGATTTTGCGGCACGCAAGTCAGAATGGTTACCGACGATCGAGGATCGCGAATACGTGCGCAGTCTGATGAAACCGGTAATCGAACCAGGCAAGATTGCGGGCTGGATTGCGCCGCCTGCCACTGGGGTGAAAGGTAAACCGTTTGAGTTTGAATACGTTCGGCTCTAAGCCCGTGTGAAGGGTTGGGTGTAAGGAAGGATCGGGCGAGGGCGCCCGCGGTCCCACGAAGACAGAGGCTCCATGAACAAGAATGAGCGCTAACCCTCAAACAGATTTTTCGAAGCACGACCAGAAGCTGGAGTTTATACTCCGCAACGCCGCGCGCATTTTTGCGGAAAAGAATTATCACTCAACGACGATGCGCGACATCTCGCGCGCCACCGGCGTGAGCCTCGCGGGTCTTTACCACTACTGCAAATCAAAAGAAGAGCTGTTGTTCCTGATTCAGGACAATTGCTTTGGACGCGTGCTCGAACGCCTGGAGCAACGGCTCAGTGAAGCCGACGATCCTTTAAGCAAGCTACGAATCTTCATCGACAATCATCTCTCATTTTTTGCCGCGAACATGGCGGAGATGAAAGTGTTGTCACATGAGGCGGAGTCGCTGGCAGGCGATTTGCACACGCACGTCTCCTCCAAAAAAGAGAGATACACCAGGCTCGCGAGCAAGATTCTCAAAGAGATTCAACAAGGTCAGGATGCCCGGTCTCAGATCGACCTGACGGTGGCTACCTACGCTCTCTTCGGGATGATGAACTGGATTTACAACTGGTATGACCCGAGCGGAAAGCTTAAAGTGTCGGGACTCGTCGACAATGTTACCCGACTTTTCCTCCGCGGCTTCGTTGCGGGTGGGTTCTCGGAAGAATTAGACTTCCCCACCAAAACCACTCGGGAACCGGTGAGCGTCTGGCGCGGTTCAATATAAAGAGAACGCCAACTGTTGGTTTGCAGGACTTAATTTTCAAGCAGGACATAAGGCGAAATAATCGCAAACAAGGACTTTGCGTTACGGAGAATTTGATGGCTAAAGCTCAAGCACAAGAAATGGAAACTGCCAGCGACCTGGTCCAGTATCGGGTGGAGAATGGTATTGCGTATCTGACCTTAAACGATCCGCCCGCCAACACCTACACGCATGAAATGATGCAGGCGTTTGACGGGCGCATACTCCAAGCGCGAATGGACGACGCAGTGCAGGTCATTGTGCTCACCGGCAACGGCGAGAAGTTTTTTTGCGCCGGCGCAAACATCAACATGCTTTCGAGCGTCACGCCGACTTTCAAATACTATTTTTGCCTGCATGCGAATGAAACCTTGTCTCGTCTTGAACAAACTCCCAAACTGGTAATCGCAGCAATTAACGGACATTGCGTGGGCGGCGGTTTGGAAGTCGCGATGGCGGCAGACATTCGCATCGCCCGGCGCCACGCCGGGAAGATGGGACTACCGGAAGTGGCACTCGGAGTCTTGCCGGGAACCGGGGGCACGCAACGTCTGCTCAGAATTGTCGGCAAGTCGAAGGCGATTGAGTTGATGGCCACCGGCCAACTGTTTGACTTCGAACGCGGCGAGGAATTGGGCATAGTCAATCAGATTATTAATGCGGAAACCGGTGAACAGTTTATGCAGGCGGTGACGGAATACGCTGCGCAATTTACTTTGCCAAACAAGGCGGCGGGCGCAGTTGGTCGGATCAAGCGCAGCGTTCAAACCGGCGCTGAAGTTTCATTTGAGTCGGCTCTAGCGCTCGAACGCGAACTCCAACAACAACTGTTCCAGGGCGAAGACGCCAAAGAGGGACTCGATGCTTACGTAAACAAACGGAAAGCGATCTTTAAAGGTAAATGAAGTCAGCCCCGCGGTAACTGACTCCACTATCAACCTGAATGAATTACGACCACCTCTACATCACCCACGACTCCGGCATAACTACGATTACGCTAAATCGTCCGGAGAAGTTAAATGCACTCGCCGGTCACATGCGGCGCGATCTGGCAGAAGCACTCGAATCTGCCGCGAGTGATCGCAATGTTTATGTAGTAGTCATAACCGGAGCTGGGCGCGCATTTTGCGCGGGTGGCGATATCGCAGCGATGGCGGAACTGATTGAGCGCCACGATTCCGGAGAGTTTTCGCGGTTGCTTGGCTCGGCGCGCCGCGTGGTGACCGCAATTCGTCAGATGACGAAACCGGTCATCGCCGCCATCAACGGCCCGGCTTCGGGAGCCGGCTGTAATTTGGCCTTCGCTTGCGACCTTCGCATTGCCTCTACCGCGGCTACCTTTAGCCAGTCGTTTGCCAAGGTTGGACTGCATCCCGATTGGGGCGGAACATATTTCCTGCCACGGCTGGTTACGCCAAACAAAGCATGCGAAATGTTTTTCCTGGGAGACTCGATCGATGCCGAGGAAGCGCACCGTTTAGGAATTGTTAATCAGATGGTGGAGCCGGCCGAGTTGGAGGCTGCCACGCTGGCACTGGCGCAACGTCTTCGCGACGCACCGCCAATTGCGATTGCCGCGGCCAAGCATGCTGTCTATATGAGCCAGGCGGCGGAACTCGAAGAGATGCTGCGCTACGAAACCGAAGCGCAGATGCGCTGCTTCGAGTCGATGGATGGCTGCGAAGGTGTGCGAGCGTTTCTTGAGAAACGCGTGCCAAAGTTTACCGGTCGATAGTAAGTAGGACTGGCATTCTTGCCTGTCCTTGGTTAATCGCTTTGGTCAGTTAAGAAGGACAGCCGGAATGCCGGTTCTAAAATGAGGAGACTATTTATGCGTAAGAAGCTATTTGTGCCCGCTCTGCTCGCGGTGTTGATCGCCGCCACATCATTTTTTGCCGCGGTAACGAAATATGAAACCGACACCGCCCATTCCAACATCAGCTTTGCAATTCCCGTCGCCGGCGGACTTTCGCACGTAGGTGGCAAGTTCACTGAATTCAAGGTGGACATTGTTTACGACGACAAAGACGTAACCAAATCTTCAGTGACCGCGATAATTAAGGCGGCGAGCATTGACACCGGAATCGAACGTCGGGATGCGCACCTGCGCACCGCCGACTTCTTCGACGTGGAGAAGTATCCGGAAATTACTTTCAAGAGTTCGCGAGTCGAGAAGAAGGGTAAGAATCTGATTGCCCACGGGACCTTCACCATGCACGGAGTCTCAAGAGAGATTGCCCTTCCCTTCACGATTAACGGCGTCAACAAGGATCCCAAAGACCCAAACAAGACCACGCTGGGTCTGACCGCCCGCGCGTCGATTAGCAAGAAGGAATATGGGATGACCTGGGGCCGCCCGGATAATCCAAACTTCCTGGGCGACATGGTGCAGATTGAACTTAACGTGCTCACCAGAGCCGCCGCACCTCAATAACAAAGCGATTCTAAAGTCCAAGGCCCAAAGTCAGACCTGACTGACAACTGGACTTTGGACTTTGGAATTTGAACTTTGCACCAACCTTGATGAAACTAGAAAATCGAATCGCGTTGATCACGGGTGGCGGTCGCGGAATCGGCCGTGCGATTGCTCTGGCTTTCGCTCGAGAGGGCGCGCAGGTGGCAGTCGCAGCTCGCACCTTGACGCAGTTAGACGAGGTGTCGCGGGAAATCGCCGGCGAGGTTCAGTCTGACGCGCTCGCGGTGGTTTGCGACGTTTCGGATGTCCTAAGCGTCGAGCAAATGTTTGGCGCTGTCCGACAGCGTTTCGGCCGCGGTCCGGAAATCATGGTGAATAACGCAGGCATCGCGGAGAGCGCTCCCGTCGCCCGAACCGACGACGAATTCTGGCATCGTCATATTTCCATTAACTTGAGCGGGAGTTTCTATTGCACGCGCGCTGCTTTGCCGGAAATGGTCGAACGAGGTTGGGGGCGGATTATCAATATGGCTTCCATTGCCGGGAAATTCGGCGCGCCTTACATCGCGGCTTATTCGGCCTCGAAGCACGGCCTGATCGGGTTAACTCGTTCAAATGCGGCTGAAGTGGCGGCGAAAGGGATAACCGTAAACGCGATCTGTCCGGGATACGTCGATACAGAGATGACTGCTCGCGGAGTTGAAAACATTACGAAGAAAACGGGGAGATCGGCAGATGAAGCGATGTCTTCGATCTTGAAAATGAGTCCTCAGAATCGGCTGATTACCTCTGAAGAAATCGCTGCGCTCGCGGTGTTATTGGCTTCAGAGGAAGGGCGTGGAATCAATGGCCAGGCGATCAGCGTCGATGGCGGCGCGGTCTTGAGTTGAATTGTGAATTTCGCACAGATCACACGCCTGACTGACTGCGTGATGGTCGAGATGATTCGTTGTTCTATCAAGGAAGGGTTGGCTCTTCCTATCTGATCCTTTGCATCAGCTCATAAACAAGTCGAATCGGAAGTCCCACGATGTTGAAATAGTCGCCCGCTATCTCGCGAATGAAGATTCCACCCCGGCCCTGAATAGCATAAGCGCCGGCTTTATCGTTCGGTTCTCCGGACGAAACATACCAGTCAATTTCCCCCGCAGACATCTCGCAGAATCGGACACGCGTTGACGCGTGATCGACAGCCACTTGCTGAGTCTCACCGGCTCTGACAAGTGCTACTCCAGTGAGCACGTTATGCCACTTTCCGTTCAGGAGTTTAAGCATGCGTCGCGCGTTCTCGCTATCGCCTGGCTGGCCGAGAATCTGACCATCGATCACCACAATCGTATCCGCACCGAGCACCAATCCCGCCCCGACCTGGTTCGCCACCGTTTCCGCTTTCGTTTGCGCCAACCGCTTCACATAAATGACCGCGTCTTCGCCTTCATCGCGAGTTTCATCAATGTTCGCCGCCAGTTGGGCAAACGGCCATCCCACCGCTTGAAGAATCTCCGCTCGCCGCGGGCTCTTTGAGGCAAGAATTAGTTTCGGTTTTTTCAATGCTATTTCCCTTGTAGGATCTGATAATCCGTCGCGTTCCTCTGCGAATTTTAAGCTTCTTTGCGGTCACTGAGTCTCAAATCGCTTGCGGAGTTTCCAAAATGAGCGCCAAAGAAACCGTTCGATGTTCCAATCCGTGTCCGCTTGTCGGGTTAAATGAATCTCCGCTACACTCCAGATCGTTCCGATCAAACTTAAGGGATTCTAGTTTGAAGCGCGAGAATCACAAATAGCGCTTCATGAAGGCGAATGGACAGTCTGATTAAAGCTCTGCCTGCTTTACTTAAGGCAACGCACGCACCCGAAGAAGTTGCCGAGGCTGCGTGCGTTGCCCTTTGGAAACAGGCAGTGGGCGAGGGCCTCAGCGGTCATGCGCTTCCGATTCAACTTCGCGAACAGAAATTGACAGTAGCGGTTGAGGATGAGATCTGGAAGAGACAACTCGAGCTGATGCGTGGGCAGCTCTTATCGCGATTGACCTATGTGCTGGGTCAGGGGATGGTGAAATCGATCGAGCTGCGCGTCGATCCAAAGCAAATTGCAGCGATCCGCGGTCACACGAAAGAACCTCGGTCGCCTCAAGTTGATCTGGTTGTTCCAGCGGAATTGGTGGGTGTCGCGGCGAGAATTGCAGACGTTGATTTGCGCCGAGCGTTTTTGGGAGCTGCGACGAGTTGCATCAAGAGAGTTGAAAACCAGTGAAGCCAAAGAGACTGGAACTCTACCAGGTCGTGTTGTTAGTTTAGTTTTTCACGGGAAACGAAATCTCAGATTTAAAACCTTGAGATCCACCATCCGAGATCACGCCGATGCCTATCACCGAAACTGACGTCGAAAAAATCGCCCAGTTGGCGCACATGGAAATCACCGCTGACGAGTTGAAGATCTTCGCGCCGCAGATGGCCGACATCGTCGCCTACGTGGAACAACTCAATGAGATTGCGACCAGCAACATCGAGCCTTCGCTGGGCGGACTAACACCTGAAGGTGAAGCTACCGATTCGGCGCGCGAGGATGTTGGCACCCCTTCGCTCGGTCAGGAGCTGGCCCTGGCAGAGGCGCCAGATGCAGCAGCCGGCCATTTTCGCGTTCCTAAAGTGCTCTAACGCAATCAGCAAAAGAAGGCTGAATGAAAACCAATGGCCCGATTCAGCCGGGAGAAAAATCTTCACATCGAGAGCGCCGAGCAGTAGCAAGAAACACATGCCTCCAGTCAAAGCCGACATTGAAACGCTAAGAGACCGCATCAGCAGCGGTGAAACAACTGCCCGCGCGGTCGCTGAATCGTCGATCACCGCCGCGGAGAGTCTTAACGAAAACCTCAACGCCTTTCTGCAGATCGATCGCAGCGGCGCCCTCGCGCGCGCTGAAGAAATCGACAAGAGCCTCTGGTCTCAAAATGGGGACGGCACTTCAGTGCCGGCGCTCGCGGGAATTCCCATTGCAATTAAAGACAACATCTGCGTGCGCGGCATGCAAAACTCCTGCGGCTCGCGCATCCTTGGGGATTATCAACCGCCCTATAGCGCCACAGTGGTCGAGCGTTTACTGGCGGCCGGCGCCGTGATTGTCGGCAAAACCAACTGCGATGAGTTTGCGATGGGCTCATCCAACGAAAATTCCGCGTTCGGTCCAGTCAGGAATCCATGGGATCTATCGCGCGTTCCCGGCGGATCATCGGGTGGTTCCGCAGCGGCGGTAGCGGCCGGAATTGTCCCGGTCGCCCTCGGTTCTGATACCGGAGGTTCAGTGCGACAACCCGCGTCACTATGCGGCGTTGTAGGCCTCAAGCCCACCTACGGACGCAACTCGCGCTATGGCCTGGTGGCGTTTGCTTCATCCCTCGATCAAGTCGGAATATTCGCGCGCAACATTAAAGACGTGGCTGGAGTGCTGGGAGTGATTTGCGGCCGCGACGCTCATGACGCCACTACCGCTGCTGTGCCAGTTCCAAATTACACCCAGGGGCTAACGAATGATGCGACCAATCTTAAGGGAGCGCGAATCGGTTTTCCGCGATCGCTTTTTGGTAAAGGACTCGACGCGGAAGTGCGGGCCTCGGTTGAGGCAGTGGTCGACGTGTATCGCGAACTGGGCGCCGAAGTGGTTGACATCCAGCTGCCAAATGCCAGGTACAGCATCGCCGTTTATTACATCATTGCCACCGCGGAGGCCTCATCAAACCTCGCTCGCTTTGATGGTGCTCGTTACGGTTTCCGCGCGCAAGATGCGCCAGAACTCAGACAGATGTATCGGAAAACTCGCGAGGAGGGATTTGGCGCCGAAGTTAAACGCCGCATAATGTTGGGCACGTATGTGCTATCGGCGGGTTACTACGACGCCTATTACGGGAAGGCGCAGCAAGTTCGTTCACTGCTAAAAGAGGACTTCCGCAAAGCCTTCGAGAGCTGCAATGCAATCATCACGCCTACCGCGCCGACGCCGGCATTTCTAATCGGAGAGAAGGCGGATGATCCGCTAGCGATGTACCTGAACGACATTTACACGGTCACCGCCAACCTTGCCGGTATTCCGGGAATCAGCGTTCCCTGCGGTCTTTCCTCAAGCCGCTTGCCGATCGGTTTTCAATTGTTGGGTGCTTACTGGTCGGAACAAACATTATTCAGGCTAGCCCACGCTTACGAAACGGCACGACCTTTCACTGAACGTCCACCAATTTCTCTTTAGTTTGTCTAGCTGGGCTGGATCGTCTTTTCCGCCGCGCCTTGAGATTCGGCAGGTCTGGCAGTTTCCCTGGCATCGTGAGCGAGTTTGTCAGGGATAAGATCTCCAGTGAAGATTTCGAGAACGTTTTTGGCCGTTCCCACCACCGGGGTCACGTCAAGAGCGACGTGGACCGAACCCGGCACCAGGCCCTTCTTGTGAATGTCGCGTCCGGCAAAACCAACGGTAAAGACCGGTCCAATAATTGGAATCGCCTTCAGGAGTTTCTTAGTAATCTCCCACGCGCCCCGCTTAACGATTCCTTTTTTTGGTTTTGGCGTAGTCATTACACTGCATCCCTCAATTTCTATTTCTGTAAATTAAGCTCCGCGTTCGCGGTTACAGCGGTCTTTGCTGGTAACGAGCGATAGCCCCATTTTCGCCAACGGCCCAACCCGATGCAGCCGCGAAACTCAGGGCGTGGAAGCCCTCGCTGCTAATCCGCTTCCAACTCCGTCCTCGATCAAGAGAGTAGTCAGTGCCCGAGGGTCCCACCGCGACCAGGGTGAACCGGGATGGGCGGTAGGCCCGAGCCACCGCAGAGCGATAACCCGCCGGACGCGAACCCTCAGCGGCTTTCCACGTCCTTCCGCCATCATCTGTAGTGGCCACATTCCCCGTCGGGTCCGGTTCCCTTGTGTAGTCGCCACCCACCGCGATCCCATTGAGTGAGTCCCAAAACATGAGGGAGAAAACCCCGGCAGACTTTCCCTGCGCCAGCGGGGTAGCGGCAACCGCCCAGGTGCGGCCGCGATCGCGAGAGCGAAAGACGCGAGCGCCATTCGGTCCGCCAGTGCCAAACCAGACGTTGTTCCTGCCCTGCACGGTGATGCAGGTTCCACTGGCAGCAAAGCCGCCCTCGCCTTCCAGTGCCGGCGGCATCCCCGACGCGGGCGACGGACGCCAGCTGACGCCACCATCGGCGGTCGTGATAATCAGAAACTGTCCGGCCACCGGGTCGCTCATGGCAATGCCATGATCTCGGTCCCAAAAGGCCATGGCATCAAAAAATGCCGCCGGGTTTTCATTCTTAAACTGCATAATCCAGCTATCGCCGCCGTTGGTCGTCTTATAGATGCGAGATTTATCACCATCACCTATAGCCAGGAGATACGCGGTATTTGCGTCGAAGGCGTCCACATCGCGAAAATCAAGATTTTCGGCCCCGGGAACGACTGCTGTGCGCCAGGTGCGTCCGCCGTCGGTCGTTCTGGTATACGTTCCGTTTTGACCGCTCGCCCACGCAACGTTCGCGCTAACTGCACTAACGCCCCGCAGCCTCGCCGTCGTGGCGCTGTGCTGTTTCTCCCAACGCATAGTCGGAGTTGGAAGAGCAACAGATAACAAACCGATCAAAAGTGTCAGGAGCATTTCATTCAACTCAACAAACCTCACTCGCTTTCGTCTCCCAGCCGACAGTTAAGTCGCGGCGGCTTAAAACTATATGCTACATTGCCCGCATTCTGACAGCGACCGTATTTCAACTCGATGCGCTTCAAAGTTTATCTTCTATTCCTTGCCATTTTTGTTTCGGTGGCTCTAATGTCGTGTAACCGCGCACCTGGACCGGCCGCGCGAAAACTTCTGATTTACACTCCGCATGGTCAGGATCTACTGCGCGATGTGGTGGCGCGTTACAAAACTGCGCATCCCGACGTTGAAGTGCAGTTTCTTGACATGGGTTCACGCGAGATACTCGAACGCGTGCGCGCCGAGCGCAATCGGCCGCAGGCAGATCTATGGTGGGGCGCCGCGCACACTACTTTTCAAACTGCCGCCGACGAGAATCTGCTTGCGCCTTACCGGCCCACCTGGGCCGATAAAATTCCCGCAACGAGTCGCGACAGCCAGGACCGCTGGTTTGGAACCTACCAAACCCCGGAAGTGATCGTTTATAACAGCGACGCGGTGAAGAGTGAAGACGCCCCCCGCGACTGGGACGACGTGCTTGATCCGAAATGGCGCGACAAGATCGTGATCAGAAATCCAAATCCTTCAGATTCGATGCGCACCATCTTTGGCGCTTTGATCTGGCGATCGTATAAAGACACCGGCTCTCCGGAGGGCGGCTATGAGTGGCTGCGGCGTTTGGACGCTAATGTTAAGGAGTACACTGCCGATGGCACACTCATGATGCAGAAATTGGTGCGACGCGAAGGTCTGATAAGTTTATGGAATCTGCCTGACGTCTGGATCTATAAAGAGCAAAAGGGATTTCCGATCGGATACGTGTTTGCGGCGAGCGGAACTCCGGTAATCACTGACGGCATCGCAATCGTGCGGGGCGGGTCAAACGAAGAAGAGGCGAAGCGATTCTATGAGTTTGTGACCACGCCCGAAAACCTAACGCTCGCCGCCAAGAAGTACTACCGAATCCCATTGCGTACTGACCTGGATCGAAGCCAGTTGCCGGCCTGGATGAACGAGCCGGTGAACGAAATGCCGCTTGATTGGGATGTGCTGCGCAAGCTGAGCAGCGAATGGTTACGCTACTGGGATACCGAAATTCGCGGGCGCAGGCCGGAAATGAAGGAATCGCCAAAATTCTGAATTGAGCTGGGTTCAGTGCCACTCCTGTCTGTTAAAGCAAGGATGTTTCAAAACGCTTCGACACCACGCTCGCCGTCGCTGACGTCTCTCTCGAGGTCGAACGCGGCGAATTCTTCGGCTTGCTCGGCCCTTCCGGTTGCGGGAAAACGACCACGCTCAGAATGATAGCGGGACTTGAGAAGCCTGATGCCGGACAAATTCAGTTTGGCGATCATGACATTACCGACCTTCCCGCGGAGCGACGAGGTTTCGGCATGGTTTTTCAAAACTATGCGCTCTTCCCTCACCTGAATGTTTTTGAAAACGTTGCGTTTGGCCTTCGCGCCAGACACAAGCCAAAACCGGAAGTTATTGAACGCGTAAATAGCGCCCTCGAACTTGTACAGCTTCCCGGCTATCAGAAACGCCGAGTCGATGAGCTCTCAGGCGGCCAGCAACAGCGCGTGGCTATCGCTCGAGCAATTGCCATCGAACCCGATTTGTTGCTGTTTGATGAACCGCTTTCCAACCTTGATGTTACGTTGCGAGAGGCCACGCGGGATGAGTTGCGAGAGCTCGTGGCCCGCCTTGGACTTACTGCCGTTTATGTGACTCATGATCAGGAAGAGGCCTTCGCGCTTTGCGATCGGATCAGCGTGATGAGCGGCGGGCACATTCTGCAAACCGGCGCGCCGCGAGAGTTGTATGAGCAGCCCGCTCAGCTTTCCGTCGCGCGGTTTCTAGGTACGGAACAATTTGATCCGGGTCATGCGCTTGAGTTCGAGCAAGTCTGACCAGGCTGAATTCAAAACCCTCGACGGCGGTCATGTGATTAGCATCCAGAGTGACGATCGAGATCTCGCGCCGCTCAATCAGCCTTGTATTCTGGCGATCCGGCCCGAACATGTTGACCTGCGAAATGAAACAGCCATGAAAATGCATTGGACGCGGTGGTTCGCGAAGATCAATTTCGCCGGAGCCACTTCGAGCATCAAGCTCGACGCCAATGGTTTGCTGCTGGAGGCGCTGACGCTTGAGGCAGACGGGCTTTCAGCCGGAGATCGGTGCACGGTGGTGTTGCCGCCGGATCGCATCTCGCTCCTCAAGAATGACTGAGTTTAGAGATTCGCTGCCCTGAAGGCGGGTCGTCTCCGAGTGCTGGCCGACCGCTCACCGCTTTTCTACGACCCGACTGTCATTCATTGCAGCGAAGTGTCTCGGCGCAAGGCTGCTAAGATTCGCAATCGACCAGAGCGGTGACCTGTCACCGCTCTGGCAGCACGAGAGGCCAAGCCTTAAGGTGAATCAATACCGGTTGAAACTCTTGCTTCCGCGACTGCTCCTCCTGCTCATCGTGGCCGTCGTGCTCTTTACGGCGTTATTTATCCAAATCTTCATGTGGTGCTGGCATCTTTGCAGATCGACGGCCAATGGTCTCTCTTAAATTACCGTCAAATCCTTTCCCAAAACATTGTTTTGGAATCAATACTTGCAAGCGTCGGCGTTTCCGTTCTCACGGTGATCTTCTGCGCTTTGGTCGGCGTTTCGTTAGCCTTCTTGTTTGAACGTTACGCGTTTCCGGCGCGCCGCGTGTTTGCGACCCTGGCTGCGTTGCCATTAGTCCTCCCGCCGCTCGTCGGTACCGTGGCTTTCATTTTTCTGCTTGGCGAATCCGGGATACTGGCGCGCTTTGTGCAGTCGCTGCTGGGGCTGGAAAATTCTCCGTGGTCGCTGCAGTGGCTGGGCTGCGCTCCTCCTGTTTCACACCTACACGATGTACCCGTTTTTCTACATGCTGACGGGCGCCGGATTGAGGCGCATCGACGCGTCGCTCGCCGAAGCTGCGCAAAGCCTCGGGGCGGACCGTTTCCGAGTTTTGGTCCGGGTGGTTCTGCCGCAGCTGACGCCGTCGCTGATAGCGGCGGCCTTGCTCACTTTCATGACCTCAATGGCCTCCTTCAGCGCGCCGTTACTTTTCGGCGGCACCGTTCGCGTTCTCACTCTGGAGATCTACACTGCCAGGCAGCGCGGCGATGCCGGGGTGGCCGTAACGGAAACTGTGGTCCTCGCCTTGATCTCCCTCAGTGCGTTGATTGTCTTCCAGCGTTACGAGGGTACGCGAAAATTTGCTGCGGCCGCCCTTAAAGGCGCGCCCAGAAAACGTCAACCAATCACCGGCGGCGGGGCACGGGTTATCGCCGTTACTTGCGGCGTGATCTTTTCCCTGATTCTGGTCCTCCCGGTAGCCACGCTCGTGCTCGTGAGTTTTGCCAGCGAAGGGCAATGGAGCGTGCAAACGCTGCCTCCGTCCTATACGTTTGCAAACTATGCGAAAATTTTCTCAGAATGGCGCGCGGTTGAGGTCTTTCTTAATAGCCTGTCCATGTCCGCAATCGCCGCCGGCGCCGCGCTGGTTTGGAGCTTTTGTGTTGCCGGGGTGATGGCGCGCAAAGGCGGGCGGAAATGGAAACGAGTGTTGTCGTGGTTGATACTTGTGCCCTGGGCGCTGCCGGGAACTGTGGTTGCAGTTGCAATCGCCGAAGCCTACGGGCAACCCTCGTTGATCAGTTCGTTCATTCTCGTCGGCACTTTTTGGATTCTGCCGGTGGTCTACTTCCTGCGTTTCATGCCGCTCGTTGTGCGCGCCCTGCAGGCGAGTATGGAACAATTGGACGCAGCTCTTGAGGAGGCGGCGAGCAGTTTGGGAGCACGCTGGTGGCGACGGCTCACGCGCGTCACTCTGCCACTGGTTTGGCCCGGAGCTGTGGCGGGAACCTTGCTGGCGTTTGTAATTGCGCTGGGAGAATATGTGGCATCGGTGCTGGTGTTCGTGCCGGATAATCGGCCAGTTTCAATCGCCATCGCGTCAGAGTTGCGCGATTTCAATTTAGGAACGGCGGCGGCATACGGTGTCGTGTTGATGATGATGATTGCAATAATAATGATGGTGGCAGCGCGATTGGAGAAATCACGCGCTTAAGACCGGAAGAGCAGACGAAGTGAAACACAAACCATTCAATGAGCCTGCGAAGCAGGTGGAGGGTAGTCAGAGCCAAGCGCAGAGTGCGCCGTCCATCGGAATCATTCGAGCCCTGAAGGCGCGACGGACACATTCGTCGCCAGGAGTCCTCGCGCGTCTTCGACGCGCGAATCTTTCGCCGAACCGTCCCAGTGGCCGCGCGCTACGCGCTTGCCACTGGCTACCTTCTTCCGCGCCTCCGGCGCTCGTCGAGACTGGATCGCAAGGGGAATGCCTGCCGGCGCTCGTCTCCACGATGTTGAAAAAGAAGAGTCTGGTGGCGCTGCTTTTGACGCTCGCCATTTCGTTGTCCTTTTATCCGCGGCAACGAGTTGGGGCCCAATCAACACCACCCTCACCCGAATCAGCATCTGTTTCAATTTACAAAGCCGAGCTTCATCAGGCTTTGCTGGATCTCACAAATACTTACACCGTGATGTGTGTCGCCGCCCACCCAGATGATGAGGACGGCACTACCCTTACCGTACTTCGACGGAAGCATGGGGTAAACACGGTCAGTCTGTTTACCACTTTTGGCGAAGGCGGGCAGAACGCTATCGGACCCGAGCTTTACGAAGAGCTTGGAGTGATTCGCGCCGAAGAAACCATCAAGGCTTCAGATATCCAAGGCTCGCAGCCGTTTTTTCTTGGGATGAAAGACTTCGGCTTCTCAAAATCCGCCGACGAGGCGTTCGGTTTTTGGAATCACGAAGAAGCTTTGCGGAGAATGGTGCTCAAGATTCGCGAACTCCGTCCCGACGTAATCATCACTAACCATGACACCTCCAGCGGTCACGGACACCATCAGGCGACTGGACGGCTTTTGCTCGAAGCGTTTGATGCGGCAGCAGATTCCAATCGCTTTCCCGAGCAGCTGGCCCAACTGAAACCATGGCAAGTGCAACGAGTGTTTGTCAGAGCCTTCGGGGCCGGAAATCGCCTGCCCGGAACAGAGGCAACTCCGGAGAAAACGTTTGCGATCGATCCAAATGAAGTGGATCCGGTTCGCGGAGTGTCTTTTGCAGCACAAGCGCTCGCAGCGCTCCAGCAACACGCTTCGCAAGGTCCATGGCCCAAGTCAGTGGCAGAACTGTTGAGGGTGCGGCGGATCGAAGGAGAAAATCTTCCGCTTATTCGTTATCGATTAGTTCGGGAAGGCGCCAAGACTCCAGCGTTGCCGCCTGACGCGGACACGCCGCTGGAAGGGCTGGAGCTTCCCGCAGTAGTCGCAGCAGACCTGGCGCCTCCAAAGATCGATAACAAATCTCTAACGGCTTTCATCGATCAACCCGATCGAGTTCTCGCCGCCCTGGTTGACTGGCGCGCTATGTCAGGCCGCAACTTCACGCAAGCACTTGACGAGCCGGCGAACGGCAGCGGCCCGGAATCCAAAGTTGAACACGGTGCTCGCTGGCAGTTGTTCAAAGCGCGAGCGGACAAGGCTCTATCCGTGGCGGCCGGAGCGTCGCTAACGCTTGGCACACCTGCGAATGCGTTGGTTCCTGGGTCGGCAACCACCTTTGTCGTTGGGATTACAAATCACAATCTGAGAACGCTTCAAGTAGAGGCTCTCGGATTCAAGAGTTGGGGAAACGAAACGCGATTGAAAGCCGCAGAGCATCTGTTGCCGGACACGGAAACTACGACGACCGTGGAAAGGACTACTCCAAAAACCGCGGCGCTAACTGTTCCACGTGAAGAACATCTTTACGACGGCTTGCTCTGGGGACATCGGTTTGAAGCCGTCACGGATCTGGAGATCGACGGGGCAAAGTTTTCCTTGCGCGCCGAGATTGCGCGTCCGGTGGCGCCGGCAGTTGAAATAAAAAGCATTTCGCCGTCGCCTTATATCTGGACGCCGGCCACGCGAAATCAGCCACTCGCTTTTAAGGTAACTTTGGTAAACCACCTTGATGCGCCCTTCAGAGGGAACCTTACGGTTGGCAGCCGAAGGCAGCGACGCTTTGAATCGGGGAGCAAACTTTCGCTGGCGCCACGGGAGACGCGTGAAGTGATTTTGAAATCGAATGCGTTGCCGTTTCGCGAGCCATTCCAGCGGCTGGGCGGACGTGGGGCAACCACCCATGAGCAGTTATCTATTTCAGTCGAGCCAGATGGCGCGGCGCAGCGCATCGCCGAGCGTACCGTAAGAATGGTTTACAGCGACGCGCGAGTTGCCGCGAACTTGCGTGTGGGTTACTTCGCAAGTTTTGACGACACCCTGGCAAAGTCGCTGGCCGCGCTGGGAGTTAACGCTAAACAGTTGACGATGGAGGATGCGCAGAAAGCCGACTTAAACTCATATCAAACAATCATAGTTGACAATCGCGGCTACGAAGCACATCCCGAACTGATTGCAGCTAACTCACGGCTGCTTGAGTTTGCCAACGCGGGAGGCACGCTCATCGTTTTCTATCACAAAAATAATGAATGGAATCCGGATGCGAAGAAGAATCGACCGCAGCTTGCTCCCTACCCGATTACCCTCGGCGGTGAACGCGTAACCGTTGAAACCGCGCCAATCAAGTTTCTTCAGCCTCGTCATCCGTTACTCAATTTCCCGAACCGGATCGGAGCCGCTGATTTCAATGACTGGATTCAGGAACGGGGGCTCTACTATCCCCGAGTCTGGGACGCGCATTACACCGAGCTGTTTACCACTAACGATCCCGGTGAGAAGCCGCTAACGGGTGGACTGCTGGTCGCGAAGCATGGAAAAGGACACTACATTTACACGAGCATGGTTTGGTACCGGCAGTTACGCGCCGGCGTGCCAGGATCGTATCGCATGTTTTCGAACATGATTAGCTATGGGCAAAAGTAGGAGAGAGCCTTTCTTGTCGGAAGATTCCCTTCCATCCACCGCGGGAGATGCGGCGCCAGACTTTCAATCAACAATTCTGCGTCTGGAAACACAGATTGAGGTCCTTCCCAAGTTGTTGAGCGGCGTCGCTGCTGAGCACGTCATGGCTCGTCCTGTGTCAGGCCAGTGGTCGGCCCACGAGAACCTCGCGCATCTCGGTCGCCATCATGAACTGTTCCTTGATCGGCTTCGTGTCATCCTCAGAGACGACGCACCGCACATCAATCAATATCGCGCGGAGGATGACCCGGCATGGCCTCAGTGGAGTTCCCGGTCTCTGGAACAAGTACTGACTCGTCTCAAAGCTCTGAGAGCAGAAATCATCCAACTTTTCACGGAGCTCTCCCCAGCCGAGGAAATACGGGTAGGAATCCATCCTCTGTTTGGCGAAATGAATCTGACTCTTTGGTTAGAGTTCTTCCTGCTTCATGAGGCGCATCATCTTTACGTAGTGATGACACGTTTGGCCCAGGCAAAGCGAAGTGCCGCCACCGGCTCAGCCGATAAGTTAGCTTGACCTTAACGGGACTGGGTGGGCGTGCATCTTGAAGTCACCACCAAGACATTTAACTGCTGGAAAACTGGAGAGGGAGTTTCGTGGGAGGAGGATGAGTATCGATCCGAGCCTAGGAAACTGCTTCCTGCTCGATCGCTGTCTCGCCTTCGAGTTGAACTCGCGCACGTTCAAGAAAGGTCCGAATCATCTCGCCAACGCGTTTCTGCATTTCAGAGCTGATCGCACTTTCGCCAACCAGGGCGGCAAGTCGATGCAAATCCTTGGCATGAGGGCGGCGCAGTTCAACGTGTTGCGCAATCTTGATTAGGACTTTTTGACCGCGTTCTTCGAAGGCTGCCGCGTAGCGAAGATAATTCTTCATCTCGGAATGGGCCGGTGACCATTCCAATCTTTCGGGACCGTCTTCAGTTTTAGTAACCGCAAAGCTTGCATGGACCGGGCCAATTACCGGCACGTCGGCGCGCACAGCCCAACGCATGATACCGCCGGCTTCTTTGCGAATTCCTTCAATGCCCGGCATGAGATCGGCGAAGTTGCGCATCTCGCCAAAGAATTCACGCGCGCGCTCCAAAGTGGTTTTCAATTCCAACTGCCCTGTGTATGACGCTCTGATACGAAACATTAACCTTCCCTCTGCTGCACCCTATTCCCGATTTATCGATGCCCGGCTCTCAGCTTACGTTGCAACCATTCTTCCAGTTGCATAAACAAGCCAAGATAAGTTACACGATAGGTCGCGGCAGGTAAACCACCTTTTCAAATTAAGTTGCAGATCATGAATAAGAAGTGTCCCAGATGTTACGAAGGCGTGTTGCGCGGATGGAAGGAGCTCACTCCAGACGAACATGAGATCGTGAAACGGCTGCCTGGGTCAGCAGCATATGAAGCCGAGGAACGCGCAACCATGCACCAATGGTGCACTCGTTGCTGGCATGAAACGACGAGCACCGAAACAAATGCTTAAAGCAATTCGGGAAGCAGGGGACTGTACGGGCGGGTGAGTTTCTGTCAATCATCCGTGGTCTCGCCGCTCGTCGTAGTCCGATCATAAGCCTGACGAATTGCCTGCATGCGCTCAGTCAGGGTTCCGCTAAACTCCGCCGCTGAGGCGATACCGACCTTCTTCGCTATTTCTCTAAACGCGGGGTGATCAGTTGACGGCAACGCCGCGGTCTTTCCCAGGATCAGCCTTTGCTGGTGATCGACGGTACGAAGCAATTCGTAACCATGGGAAAGCGCTTCGTATTCTGAAGTCTCTAAAGACCCGCTTGCTTCAAGGCGTTCCAAGGTCGATTGCGTCGAACGATTATCACCTTCATCGGCAACATCATCGCGAAGCTGCAAATAACGAACGGCAAAGTAAACGTCGAGCATCCCGCCGCCTGCATACTTAATGTCGAGCGTCCCGGTTCCGCGGCGTCGGCCTTTCTCCAATTCGAGGCGTTCACGCATGCGCCGAGTTTCCTCGGCTAATTCGTTTGAAGACATTTGCCTGGCTTGTTCATGGATGGCATGGCGAGCATGGGTTTCAACCATCCTGCCCAACTCCAGATCTCCGGCTACCGCTCGAAGTTTTACATAGGCCAGCCACTCCCATACGGCGCTGCGCTGGCGAACATATTCCAGAAAACTTTCCGAGCTAATTACGAGGGGGCCGTTCTTACCGTCGGGACGGAGCCGCAGATCGACTCGATAAAGATAGCCGTCGCGCGTTACGCTCGCCAGTGCGGTTAACATCAGCTCACCCAGGCGAGCATATGCTTCATCAGGCAAAAGCGAACTGACGGGAGATGAAACGAGTGAGTCGTAAACGAGGATTACGTCGAGGTCTGAGCCGTAGTCGACGCCGCCACTTGCAAGCCGTCCGAGGGCGAGGACTGTTATTCGGGGCCCGCTGGCCATCCTTCCGAAACGTCTGACCATCTCGCGACGGGCAATCAGGTAAGCCACGTTGATGCTGGCCACGGCCAGCTCAGTCTGAAAATGATTCGACTGTGCGAGCGAGATGTCGCCGGAAGCATCGCGAACTCCAATCTCAATCAGCAGCCTGGACCATTCCCGACGTAAAGCAGAGATCTCAGTGGTAAAGGTCTTCTCGGAATCGACGCAGGCACGCAGGTGTGCGCGGTAGTCTCTGCGCCTTAACTGCATCTCATCACCACCAAGGGCCGAAATCAACGTGGGATTGCTTGCTATCATCTCGCCAAACAACTCTGAAGAGGCGCAGAGTCGTATGAGACCAGCCAGATGCTTTTCTGAAAACTCAATCGGACCTTCGGCTTTGTTGAGCGAGGCTGCAATCCGGCTCAGTAAGAGACGCGCCCGATGGGGATTCAACGAGCCCTGCATCACTTCGCTGAGCAGTTTCGATACAGATTCCTGCTTCGGCATCGGCGCGCCGTCGTCATCCGGCCGCAGGTGCACAGTGAAACTCTGGGCCATCATCCCGAGCAGACGCGAACCTCCGGCGTCGTGTCCGGAAGATAAGTTTTCATTTTGTGGTTGGCGGTGAGTCAGCGCTTCGCTCGGGCCGTCGGCTTCTGCAAACACTCGATCATATGCCTTGCGCACTGCGGTGGTGTGCAGCGCCAGGGCGTTTTCAAATTCGACCAGCCCAGCCGGATCATCCGCACCGTCCAAACCCATGCGCCGCGAGACCAGGCTTCGCTGCATCTCACCTTGCGGCACGGTGTGGGTTTGAAGTCCGTGCTCCATTTGCAGCCGGTGCTCAAGCGTGCGCAGAAAAAAGTAAGCGTCTGACAGCGCGGATCGCTCCTGTTCAGAAATAAGGTTCCGTTCGGCAAGGCGCCCCAGACTAATCACCGTATGCGCCACTCGTAACCATTCATCCCGCCCCCCGTGGGCCAATTGGAGGGCTTGCGCAATGAATTCAATCTCGCGAATGCCGCCCCGTTGAAGTTTGACGTTGAATCCCTCATTGCGCAGTTCGACCTTGCGATCGATCTTCTGTTTGGCTAATCGCACACTCGCCAACGCTTCGCTGATTGAAACCTCGGGACGATAGATACTGCTCTCAAGGGCGATGGAGAAACGCGAAAATAGCGACGATGAACCGGCGGCGGCGCGACTGCGAATCAGAGTCTGGAGTTCCCACGGCTGTGCGGTTTTGCGGTAATAACGGAGCGCTTCATCCAGTGAGCACGCCAGAGCTCCATCCCGGCCGTGAGGCCGCAAGCGCAAGTCAACGCGATAAGCTGCTCCTTCGCCTGCCGGTTGGCCCACTAACTTACTTACCGCTTCGGCCAGTTTATTGAAATACTCGCGATTAGAGATCCGGCCGCGCTCGCCTGAACCAGCCGTCTCGCCATCTTCTGAGTAAAGAAACAAAAGGTCGATGTCTGACGAGTAATTGAGCTCGCCGGAACCGAGCTTGCCGAGCGCCACAATGCTGAACCTGGCCGGCCCCATCCGCCCGCGCTCATCTACCTGCGCCGGCGCGCCATACTTGTTATCGAGATCCTGCCGCGCCAGGTTCAAGGCGTAATCGAGAATAGCGTCCGCGAGATTTGAGAGCTCTTCAGTCGTTTCCACGAGGCTGTGCGCCCGCCTGACGTCGTGCAGATACGTGCGCAGAAGCTCGCGGCGACGGAAACGCGCGAAGAGTACTGGCGTAGCCAGGGATGAATGAGTGAGAGCAAACCGTCCGAGCGATTCCTTGAGTTGTTCACGAGTTCGAACGCGTGCATCCAGTCGCTCGCGCTTGAGCCACTGGAAGTAATCAGGATTTTGCTCGAGGGTAGTGGCCAGGAGCGGACTCCAGGCCGCGAGCGCGAGCACATCGGAAAGCAACGCCGAATCTCGGGTGAGGCGTTTAAATACGGGCGCTTGATCTGTTGCCACGCGTTCAAGAAAGAGACGCGCGCCCTTCTCGTCAGGAAGGTCGGCGAGCAACGACTCAACTTTAGTATCGAGATTCAGCACGCCGACATAGTACGCCCGACCCAAGTTTAAAGTCCCATATCCACAGTCTAAACTCTGGCGAAACGGCGAAAGTCCAACGTCAATTATCCTCGACGTTGGACTTTCCACTTTGGAGTAATGACATCTTAAATGTCGAAATAGAGACTAAACTCCAACGGATGCGGGCGCATTCGCAGCGGAGTTATCTCTTTATCGCGCTTGTAGGTGATCCAGCGCTCAATCAATTGCGGACTGAAAACATCACCTTTCAGCAAAAACTCGTGATCCGCTTCCAGCGCTCGCAGCGACTCATCAAGTGAACCAGGCAGCGTTGGCACATCCTTGAGTTCTTCCGGCGAGAGATCGTAGATGTCCTTCTCGAGCGGATCGCCTGGATCGATCCGGTTCTGAATGCCGTCGATGCCGGCCAGGAGCATTGCTGAGAACGCCAGATACGCATTGCACGAAGGATCAGGCGGACGAAACTCGAGGCGCTTCAGCTTTGGGCTCGTAGAGAACATCGGAATTCGGATAGCCGCGGAACGATTTCTGGCTGAGTAAGCAAGATTGACCGGAGCTTCGAAGCCTGGGACCAGGCGCTTGTAACTGTTAGTGGTCGGCGCCGCGAAGGCCACGATCGCGGCAGCGTGTTTCAGTAATCCGCCGATGTAGTAACGGGCCATCTCAGATAGACCTGCATAACCGTCACCCGCGAAGAGCGGCTTCTCACCCTGCCACAAAGATTGGTGCACGTGCATCCCCGAGCCATTGTCACCAAACAGCGGCTTGGGCATGAACGTGGCCGCCTTGCCATAACGATTCGCCGTGTTGCGGACTACGTATTTGAAGATCTGGAGATTGTCAGCCGTGCCCAGCAAAGTAGAAAAGCGAAAATCAATCTCACATTGTCCGGCGGTGGCAACTTCATGATGATGACATTCAACCCTTACACCACAATCGCCTAACGTCAGCGAGATTTCTGAGCGGAGATCGCTGAGCGCGTCTGTGGGCGGAACCGGCACATACCCTTCTTTCGGACGAATACGGTATCCAAGATTTGAGCCCTGAAACTCGTTAGCATCACGACCGCTGTTCCAGTGGCCTTCATCAGAATCGAGCGAGTAACCCGCAGACTGTTGTTCGTTATGAAACTTTACTGAGTCGAAGACAAAGAACTCAGCTTCCGGGCCGAAGTAAGCGATATCAGCCAGGCCGGTAAACTTCAAATAGTTTTCGGCGCGCACTGCCACTGAGCGGGGGTCGAACGCATAGCCTTCCTTGGTTATGGGATCAACTGCATTTCCGACGACGCACAACGTGGGATGCTCCGCGAAAGGGTCCATCCAGTAGCGCGAAGGATCAGGAACCAGCAGCATGTCCGATTCATGAATGGCAGCCCAACCGCGAATCGATGAAGCGTCAAAACCAAAGCCGTCTTCAAACTGGGCTTCGCCCAACTCGGCGATGGGGAAAGTTAAATGGTGCCAGGAGCCTGGAAGGTCCGTGAATCGAACCGAAACGAATTTTGCGCCCTGGTCAGAGGCATACTTCAAGACAGTCTTAGGGTTCATAGTTTCTCCTGCAGGAAAAAGGGAGTGTTAGGGGTGCTCTTCGCCCCGGAGTGGATGTTGGCGCGAAGTGTGCTGGAAGCCCGACTTGCTTGGGAAAAGGGCCGAACGTCATACTGCGACGGCGCGTAAAAAAGCTTGCATTATAGGCAGGTAGCCAATTATGTCAAGGTTTTGGCTGCAACGCAGCCCGCGCTCGGCGTCAATTAACCGCTAACTCATTGTTAACCCGAGGTTTAAAGCGTTAATAAAACTCTTCCGAAACAAAAAAGTTATAGACCGCCCCCCGGTTTTCTGTTACCTTACGGCGCTAAGCGTCCCATCCTTAGAATTTCTCCGCAACCGAACTCGGGATGTCTATAACTACGCTTTGCGGCTGGAATCATCAGCAAACAAGCTTTTCCGCACATTAGGAGAACCGCGAATTGACCACGGTAATTGAGCAGACCCTTGAAACCTATGGAATCGAAAACTGGGGCGCTGGATACTTTGACGTAAACCGCAAGGGTAACTTGATCGTTCGTCCCGCCGAGGGTGACTCCCGCTCAGCAGATTTAAAAGAGATCATTGACGACCTTGCCAAGCGCGGAATTGGCGCGCCCGTGCTTTTGCGATTCCCTCAGTTGATGGCCGCGCAGGTCAGGAAGCTTCAGCGCGCTTTCAGCCGATCCATCAAGGAGTTTGAATATGAAGGCGCGCACATGTGCGTCTACCCGATGAAGGTCAATCAACAGCGATCGCTGGTTGAAGAATATCTCCGCGAAGGTTCGCGCTACGACTTTGGTCTGGAGGCCGGCTCCAAGGCCGAACTTTATGCCGCGATGGCCTTGGAACAAACTCCAGACAGCCTGCTGGTTCTCAATGGCTTCAAGGACGAAGAATTCATCGAGCTGGCATTCGCCGGCGCCCGGAGCGGCAAGCGAGTGGTGATCGTGATTGAAAAACTCAATGAACTCGATCACGTGCTGAGTATGACCGAGCGGACCGAGGGCCCGGCGCCGATGATTGGCATGCGCGTAAAGCTTTACTCGAAGGGCTCAGGACGCTGGGAAAAGTCCGGAGGCGAAGCAGCAAAGTTTGGCTTAACCACGACGGAGATGCTCGAAGTCATCCGCCGGCTCGAGCAAGCCGACAAGATCGACATGCTGCGACTGCTGCATTTCCATATTGGATCACAACTGACGGACATCAAGCGGATTAAAAACGCGATGAAAGAGGCCGCGCGGGTTTACGCGAAGGTCCATCAGATGAAAGTGCCCATCGAACTGCTCGATGTGGGCGGCGGCATGGCGGTGGACTACGACGGCTCGAAGACGGCCTTCGATTCTTCGGCAAACTACACCGCGCAGGAATTTGCCAATGACGTCGTTTACACAATCAAGCAGGTCTGCGACGACGAAAACGTTCCCCATCCGACCATCATTCAGGAGTCAGGCCGTTTTCTCGCCGCGTACCACGCAGTCCTGATTACCAATGTTCAGGATGAGATCGAAACCGTTGTCGAGGACATTACGCCCATCGAGATCGATGCCGACGATCCACAGGTGGTCACGGAACTCGGCGAGCTGAGAGAGTCGATCACGGTTAAGAATTATCGGGAGTATTACCACGATGCGCTTGAGCATCGCGAAGAGTTGTTCACCTTATTCAATCTCGGATTGGTTTCGCTGGTAGATCGGGCCAAGGGCGAAGTGTTGTTTTGGGACGTTTGCGAGCGCGCCGACAAGTATGCTCAACAGGCGAAGTATGTTTCCGAAGAATTTGACGATCTTCGGCGGCTCCTGTGCGCAAAGTATCTGACAAATTTTTCAGTGTTCCGCTCGGTGCCGGATCACTGGGCCCTCGATCAGCTTTTTCCGATCGTCCCGATTCATCTGCTCAACAAGCCGCCCACCGAATATGCGACGCTTTGCGACATTACGTGCGATTCGGATGGTATCGTCGATAAGTTTGTCGACTTGCACGATGTGAAGCAGGTGCTCGAACTGCATGCCCTTAATCCCGGCGAGACGTATTACCTGGCATTCATGCTGGTGGGCGCTTACCAGGAAGTGATGGGAAACAACCACAATCTGTTTGGCGCGCCGCATGAAGCCCATATTCATATTGATGACGAAGGTTATCTCATCAAGAAGGTGATTCGCGGCACCACAGTTGGCGAAGCAACCGAACGCGCGCGATACGAAAAGAGCCTGCTCCACGATGGCTTTCGCCGCTTGATTAATCGGCGCGTCAAAGAGGGTGAATTGAGTGAAGCCGACGGCGCCGAGCTGGCCCAGTTTTATGAATCGCGTTACGACGCCTACACATATCTTTCAGTTAACGGCGCGAAGCCTCGGTCGCGACGCAGCACTGATTACTGATCCGATTTTTGCAAAGGTGCAGCTGCACCTTATTTGACAGTTTATGAATTGAGAGGGTGACAACCTTTATGGTTACGCAGCGTAAACCCAAAGCATCGAAATATCTTACGACTCCGACCCGGCCCGTGCAGGTCGATCGCGATCGATCCGTAGCCGGTCTGCTGGAAAAGATGGAGGGCGCCGGTTTCGGCGGCCGCCAACTCGCCGAGGCTCATCGCATCTGGCTCGACATGCTCGGCGACACCACCACCATCATGGTGGCCGGCTCCGGCGCGTTGATCCCCGCCGGGATGCGGCGCCTGCTCGCCTATGTAATCAAGAACCGGTTCGTGGATGTGCTCGTGCTTTCGGGATCGTTGCTCTTCCATGATCTGCACGAAACCCTGGGCCGATATCACTTCCAGGCCCACCCGAACATGACCGACGCTGAATTGGACGCTTCGCAGATCAGTCGGATGTGGGACCTGCTGGCCAGCGACGAAGAGTATCGCGAGGCGAATGAATGGATTGGCGGCTTTGCAAACCAACTCGATCAGACAAGGTCTTACTCAACTCGCGAATTTCTTCATTTGCTCGGGCGAGAACTAGCCGAAATTGCGACCGAGGATGGCGTGCTCACCTCGGCATACAAAGCTCGCGTCCCGATCTATCTGTCCGGCCATCGCCGATAGCGGCATCGCCGTTGGAATTGCCGCCGCGCGTTTCGAAAAGAAGAACTACTTCGTCTTCGACGAGGTCCACGACGTGCTCGACATGGCAAACATCACCGCCCGCGCGCGTCTCACCGGAGTCATCAATCTCGGTGGCGGCACTCCTAAGAGTTTTATTCAGCAGACTGAGGTTTCGTCGTTCATCCTCAAGAATCACCATCAAGGTCACAAGTATGCGATTCAAATCACGACCGACGCCCCGCATCCAGGCGGGCGGTCCAACGCGGTTGGCTTTGATGAAGGATTGGTTTACGGAAAACTCGCTCGCGGCGCGCATAGTGCGTACGTAAACTGCGACGCAACCATCGCTTTGCCAATACTGATCACCGCGTTGTCGCAAACTGCCGCGAAATATTTAAAGGGTCGGAAGCGCCCGAACTTCACGTTCGGTCGCGAGCTGATCATTGAGATGACCTAGCCACACCTCAGTCAAGGTAGTTTGAAGTTTTGCACCAATTCAGGCGATGCGCGCCGCCAGCGAGTAAGCATAGACAGAAACGCCCAGGCCGATCACTCCCAGCACTACCATGCCCGAGAAAAACAAGTTGCGCATGCGGTCGTGTTGAATCACCAAACTGACCGAACCGAGAACCAGCCCGATTTGTAAAAACAGCGTGGCGAGGTCAAACCAGTCTCCGGCGCCACCGAGCGCTTCGGCCTTGGTTTCCCACTCCTTCGCTCCTTCCACCTTTCCTTTAGCTCCGTCAACATCCTGGGCCCAGTTTTCCTGACCCACCGCTTCCGAGCCCTGAAGGATCTCGGCCTTCTCCTTACCGTAGCGCTTCGCTTTATCGTCGAGTTTCCCGATCAGACCCTCGACCGTAGACAATTGTTCCGGACGAATTGAGCCGGCTGCCACCAGGGCCTGAAGAGTGTTTCGTTGCTCTTCGACCAGGGTTTCCTTGATTCCCTTCGTCTGATACCACAGATAGGCGTTGTTCTTCTGATTATGTGCGATGAGCTCGTCATCGCCATACTTTCCCGCGCCCAGATCATTTACAGCCAGGACGGCGGCAAGCAACGCGATGACAATGCCGCAAACAACCTCAAACTTTACGCCTTCTTTCTTTTCTTCTGGCTCTCCGGCGGATCCCCCATCGTCACTCATTAGATTCCGGCTCCTAATCGCGTTCAGCATTAGTCTCGAAAACTCAAGCAACCGCAAAAATCACCCCAGCCACTGCAACACTTCCTCATCGCCTTCTACGGGGCTGCCGCCAACGATGTGGATGAAATATTCCTCCAGGGAAACGGGACCTTGCCGCTCACCTTCGTCCTCCAGCCTGATTCCCTTCCGAAGCTCATCGAGCGAACCGGCAGCCAGTAGTTTTCCCTCAGCGATAATAGCGATATCGGTGCAAAGTCGTTCGACAATCTCGAGCACGTGCGACGTCAGGAAGACTGTGAGTCCGCGCGCAGTCAATCGCGAGAGCAGGTCTTTCAGCGTTCGCGACGCAATGGCGTCGACACCTTCGAAGGGTTCATCAAGAAAGAGAATCTCGGGTCGGTGAATCAAGGCACAGGCGAGCGAGAGCTTCTTCTTCATCCCATGGGAGTATTCAACAATTAACTTCTTCGGCTCACTCCGCAGTTCCATCACATCGAGCAACTCGACGGAGCGCGAGGCAATCTCAGTCTTGCCCAATCCGTACATTCGGCCGGTAAACGAGAGCATCTCCGCTCCGGTCAATCGTTCAAAGAGATTCAGATCTTCCGGCACCACGCCGATTCGTCTCTTCACCTCCAGAGGCTCAACTGCCAGGTCGCGATTAAGCACGCGAATGCCTCCGCTGGTGGGCGCGAGCAGTCCGGTCAGCATTTTGATGGTGGTTGATTTGCCCGCACCGTTGGGGCCCAGAAACCCAAAGAAACTTCCGCGAGCGACCTTCAGGTTTAGCATGTCGACCGCCACGAAATCGCCAAACTGCTTTACGAGATCAGAAGTCTCAACGGCATTTGGCGTGGTTGATTGTCCGTCGGTTAACTGAGGTTCAGGCATTCATAGCTTTGTACGCGGGAGTGGGCGACGCGTCAAGAGCGTGAGGCAACCAACCCGTTAGTTTGCGTGAAATCAAATGGTGATTAGTGAGAGCCAAACAAACTCAGGCGTTGCCGCCCACGCAACACTAACAGTTCGCTCTACGGTTGAATGCAATCCGGTCGGCGAGCAAGAAGCTGAGTAGAGAGCAAGCTGCCACCGTCAGGACATTGGCGCCGACAATCGAAAACCGAAAATGTCCCACCAGTAAACTCATCAAAATCAGGTTGCCCACTAGAGAGACCATGCCGGTAGTAACATTAAACGTCGCCAGCCGTCGCAGAGTTTGCTGTTTGGTGAGCGAAGGTCGATCCCTCCAGGTCCAATGCTGATGCCAGATGAAGTTGCTCAGCACCGCTAGTTCCACCGCCATCGCAGTTGCCGCGAGGTAGCCAACGCGCATGGCGCGAGTCAAGACCAGGAGCGTGGCTGTTTGCAGAACAAAGCCCAGCAAGCCGACCACGTTGAACTTGATCCATGTCTTCATAACAGATCCGCCGGCGACTGTCGCGAATAATTTGCGCGGCCTTGGTGCGGTTATGGCAGGGCTAGACAGACCCACCAACTAACGCAGGCGGTTTTGAAAGCGCATCCTGCGCGTTGCCGGAAACCTTGGGCATTGGCTCCAGCTTGTAAAGAGCGTGAGTGTTTCTTATTGACGAAATTATCAGCATCGCCGACATGCCAATGATGGCTACCATTCCGCCAACGTCGAACAGCAGGAATCGTTGGCCAAATATCCTGGTGTAAGGACTGTTGAGGAGTACTATGTTGCCGATAATCATAACCAGACGAATCTCGGTCGGACCCAGTTTTCCATGAGAAATTCTGAAGATGCTCAGCGAGTAAGCAGCCAGATATGAATTGATCGCCAGCATCAGAAAAACGATGAGCGCACCGGCGGCCACACGCTCACTGATGTAACCGGAAATCGCCAACCCTACGATCACAAACATCGTACCAAACGTGTCGATGATGTGGTCCACGTAGAATCCGTAACGCGGCCGCTGGCAATCACGATAGCGCGCGAGCGTGCCATCCAGGCTGTCTCCAAACCAATTTGCCAGAATGCAGATATTGACCAGATGCAAAAACAGCGGATTCCAACCACTGGCCGCGTAGAACACACCGGCCAAAAACATCGCCGCGAAACCGAGCACCGATAGATGATCGGAATTCACCCACGCGGGCATGCGACGCGCGAGGCCGCGCAGGGCCGCCCTTTCGAGAGGGGCCAGAATACTGGTCTGCTGTCTTGCTGCGTCCTGAAAGGCTTTATTACTCATCAATTGCTCCGTCCGGCAATGTTTCGATCGGCGGTCAAGTCGTTCCGATTCGTAGTCGCATGTTTAGAAAAGCCGGCTGGGAGCCGCTTCTGTCAGGGACAAGAACTAAATCCCGCTCGCAAGCGATTCAGTTTTGTATGGCTCCTTGAGTCCCTTCCTGGCTTCGTCGTGCGCCGCATAAATATCCGGACGGGTCAGCACTTGACGATACTGCGAGAGCGCATCGTTGCGTTTTCCCGCCAGATCATAAGCGCGCGCCGCGTAAAGATGGGCCATCGTGACGAGTGCCGGTTCAGCCCGCTCGGCCTTAGTGGCGGCTAGAAACTCCCTGGCCGCTCGCTCGCCTTCGCCCGCCTTTAACAACACCTCACCATATTTGAAATGGACCAGGTCAAGAACCCGGGAAACCGTCTCGCGCACCGAACGATCACGAAGCAACTCATCAAAGGTAGCAAACGCTTCTCGTTCGGCCTTTTCCGCCGCCTCAATGTTCTTCGCCTTGCGTTCAACTTCGGCCTGGGCCACGAGGGCGCCTGCTGCCTCAAGTCTGTACAGGTAGTTTCGCGGGTACTTCGCGCTGAGTTCGCGAGCATTTGCCAGCACTTCGGGGTAACGCTTCTCGCGCGTGTACAGAATGATTAAGAGCGTCTTGGCGTCGTCGCGCGCCCATGTGCCTTCTTTGGCGACCCGCTCTACCCAGGCCAATCCTTTTTTCTTTGACCCGCGAAAGCCCGTGATCCCGGCCACAATCTTGAACGGCAAAGGCAACGAGCCCACTACGTATTCGTAGAGCCCAATCGTAATTCCCACGTCGACGTAGTTAGGATCCAGCTTCAGAACTTCACGATGATTATCAACCGAATCGTTGCCATCTTTTAGGGCCGCAATATGCCGGCGTTCAACTGCTTCTTCAAATGAGGCCTTCAGCCCTTCGGTAGCGCCCAGCCAATATCGCGCTTCAACGTCTTTCGGATCCCGCTTAAGCCGGGTTTCAGACAACCGCTTCGCTTCCCTCGTCAAGTTACGAAACTCGTTGATCACTTTCGGATCAACTTTGTCTTCTCCGCTCGAATAGAAACTCTCCGAGCTGTAGAGCGACGACTGTAAGCGTCGCGACTCATACAGCGTCTTGATCCAGACTCTTGCGGCCAAAAGCTGCGGACCGGCCGGATGGTTTGGATAAAGCCGTACAATTTCTTTGAAATCCTTTTGCGCTTTGTCGTAATCGAGATTGTAGAGCGCTTCCGTACCGCTGCGGCGAAGCGCCTGCAACTGTGCCTGATCCGATTCGGCAGCTGCTGATGCCGCCGGCTGAGCCTGAGCGCCAAAACTCAAAGCGCCAAGGACAACTAGAACGCCAATTAACTTCTTCACTGAACTGCCTCCCAAATCGTTACCGCAAACCTATCCGCCGAACGCTTCCAAATACTTCACGCCCGCGCCGGTATTGAATAAGACCACTCGCTCATTTGATTTCACATCGCCCGCTTCGATAAGTCTCCGCAGCGCGGGTAAACAAGCCGCTCCCTCGGGCGCGCAGAAAACGCCTTCAGCCGCTCCAATCTCGCGCGTAGCGGCAATCAATTCCTCGTCGGTTACGGCGAGGGCAGTGCCGCCCGATTCGCGCAGCGCATCGAGAATCAGGAAGTCGCCAATCGCCTTAGGCACTCGCAGCCCCGAGGCAACAGTTTCGGCATTCGGAAACTCATCCGCGAATCGGCTTCCGGCCTGGAATGCAGTGACTATCGGGGCGCAACCGCTCGCCTGCACGGTGACCATTCGCGGACGTTTCGTGCCAATCAAACCCATTGCTTCCATCTCTGCAAATGCTTTCCACATCCCGATCAGCCCAGTGCCCCCGCCCGTCGGATAGATGATTACGTCCGGTAGTTCCCAATTGAACTGTTCCGCCAGTTCGTATCCGAGCGTCTTCTTGCCTTCGACGCGATAAGGTTCCTTCAAAGTTGAAACGTCAAACCAACCTTCCGCTTCTTTGCGACGCGCTACCTCTGCCCCGCAATCCGTGATCAGCCCATCCATCAACGTCACGTGCGCGCCGGTCTGTTCACATTCGACGACGTTAGCGCGCGGAGTGTCTCCCGGCATGAAGATAAAACATTCGAGACCAGCGCGAGCGGCATAGGCTGCCAGGGCTCCCGCTGCGTTTCCGGCAGAGGGCACGGCAAGCTTCTGCGCTCCCAGTTCCTTTGCCATCGACACCGCCGCCGACATGCCGCGAGCCTTAAAGCTCTGCGTCGGATTCTGCGATTCGTCTTTGATGTAGAGTTCGTCGAAACCAATTTCTTTTCCCAAATTCCGCGCCCGCAACAGCGGCGTCCAACCCTCACCGAGGGTCACGATGTTCTCGTCGTTTTCAACCGGCAAAACCTCGCGATAGCGCCAGAGGTCAGCCCGCCGGGCTCTTAGAGATTCCTTTGTCAATGTCCGTTGGGCGCGTTCCAGGTCGTAGCGCACCAGCAACGGTTTCCCGCATTCACGACAGAGATTTAGCAACCGCTGTGCCTCGTGCCGGAGTTGGCAGTTGGCGCATTCAAGGTGCGTAACATTCATTGTTTAGAGGCCTTTCTAAGGGATTTTGGGTATCTTCACGCCTGGATTCATATCTAGCTGAAGCGGTTTTGGCGGCAGATGGAGCGATCGTCCTGCACCATGTCAATCTTCACGTGATCCGAACCACTCTTCGAAAAAAGAGAATGAACCGCAAAGAACGCTAAAGATCTCGCAAAGGACCGCACAATTGTCTCTCATTTGGCTTTGCGGTTCGTTGCGTCTCACGCGGCGAACTTCGCGGGAGATTCTCTTTGAAACGCACGCGGGTGACAAACTACCGGCAAACAAAGTATCTTGTCACATCCCCTGGGACGCATTCTTTATCACTTTCTTACTTTTCACTACTGAGGAATCATATGCCAAATCGCACCGCTGCTATTCAAACCAACATGGGCACCATTCGATTCGAACTTTTGGAATCAGACGCACCCAAAACCACGGAAAACTTTATCACTCTTGCGGAACGCGGGTTTTACGACGGCGTAATTTTTCATCGCGTGATTAAGGGCTTCATGATTCAGGGCGGCGACCCGACGGGCACCGGCCGGGGCGGAGAGTCGGCCTGGGGCGGACGCTTCAATGACGAGATCGACGCTTCCTCAGCACTCTACCAGCGAGGATATAAGAAGGGCACCGTGGCGATGGCCAATGCTGGTCCAAACACGAACGGCTCGCAGTTTTTCATCATGCACGCGGATTACCCACTGCCGCCGAGCTATTCGATCTTTGGACGCGTTACCGATGGACTGGATGTGGTGGACGCGATTGCTACCACTCAGACGGGCCGGGATGATCGACCGAGTTCAGAAGTAAAAATGGATAAGGTGACGATCGAAGCGGCTACGGGTAACAGCTGATCCACTTCAAACTCTTCTCCTGATCGATAGAAATTTTCTTAACTGTTCATTCACCTGCTGACAATCTCTGGCCCGAGAGCGCCGCGCTCGCCAAATGAGCGCTACTCACTCGCGCGAGCCGCACGGATCGCGGCCAAGACGAAACTCCTCGCCGCCTCCACAGACTCGACGAGCGTCTTCCCGTTTCCAAGTCCGGCAGCGATTGCAGTCGACAACATGCAGCCTGATCCGCGAATTCCCGGACCGGCAATCCTCGGTTGACGAAAAACTGTTACTTCTCCATTGTCGTCGAGCAGGTCGACAGCCTCATCTTCTAAATTCGTCGCGCTGGGCGCAAGCGAAGAACTCGCTGACCGTCTACTGTCTGCCGATCTCTTTTTTCCCTCAAGGTGACCTCCCTTAATGAGCACGGCGGGCGCTCCGATCGCGCGAATCCTTGCCGCAGCTTCTCGCATAGTCTCTTCAGAATTTATCGACATCCCGGTCAGCGCTTCCGCCTCAGGTATATTCGGTGTGACCACCCGGGCCACCGGCAACAGCTCCCGAATCAACGTTTCGAGCGCCGGCTGTTCCATCAGCCTCTGACCGGAGCTTGAAACAATTACTGGATCTACGACTGGAAGCGGCAACTCTGTCTCGCGAAACAATCTGGCCACTTCGCTCACCACCTCGCTGGTCGGCAGCATTCCGGTTTTCGCACAAGCAAAAGTGAAATCTTCAAAAAGCGGCACTATTTGGTTCCGCACCGTCTCAGCGCTCTGGTTAACAGCGCCAAAACCATGATCTGCATTCTGAAAAGTGACCGAGGTGATGGCTGCCACTGCCACCAGGCCGAAGTCGCGAAAGGTCCTGACGTCAGCGAGCACGCCGGCCCTGCCCGACGGATCAAACCCGGCGATCGTCAACGCCCTGAACGTCGCCGCAGATCTTGGATTAGGTTCCATTTCCTAAACTCTTAACCGCGACCAGCCACGAGCTATTCGCGTTAGGTCGTGTGATTACGTGGTTGGTTTCTGATTTCGGCCACGACGCGCCGGAGTTCAGATAGCTCACTCAACAGCCTGATGGCGGCGATCCCGCTCGCCCCAGCCCTCGTGCAGTCGGCAACTCGTTTAATTGTGATTCCGCCCAAAGCCAGCACCGGAAACTTTCCCAGCGCGGAAGTGACGTTCTCGAGTTTTGTCAGTCCCTGTGGCTTCCCATATGTCACTTTCCCGGGCGTTTCGAAGACTGGACCAAAAACGACAAAGTCGGCGCCCGCTGCGCGCGCCGCGAAGACTTCCGCCTCTGAATGTGTCGAGACTCCAATCAGTAAGCGGTCACCGAAGACCCGGCGAATCACCTCAGCCCGAATTGAAGTAGTTGAGAGGTGAACGCCGTCAGCACCAGCAGCTACGGCGATGTCGGCGCGATCATTTACCAATAGCCTCGTGCCGGAGCCGCGGGTAAGTTTGGCAATACTTGAAGTGAGCGCATACAGAGATCGTGCGCTCAAGGCTTTTTCTCGAATTTGAAAGAGATCGACTTCAGCTTCAACCGCAGCCTGCGCCAGCTTGAGCAGATACGAAAAGCTGTCAGTTTCCGGCCGGGTCTCGCCTCTCGTGATGAGGTTGATCAGTGGGCGACGTTGAAGAAGATGATGGTCGGTTGGCATCTTTTTGGGAAGCGGCGGCCGGCTCAACGCTTTCCTGAAGCGCTTTCACAGTTTGCCTGAAATGAAAAATTTCCCAAAAGGCGATTCCCAGGTTCAACAACCCAATCCCGGTAACGGCGCCGCGCATCCATCCCGAGGCCACCACCGTCTGCAACGTATAGGAACCGGTTTTGCGGGCTGCGTACAAAAGAAAGTAGTTGTTACCCCAGTCGCTCAGTCCCAGCGTCCCCTGTGGAATCCAGGGCAGAAGTGTCAGCACTACGCCGATCTCGAAGCAGAGAATGATGTAAAAGATTACGCTTAACTTTGCTGACATGAGTGCACTCGGTAAATACTGAATGGTAAATAGCGAATAGTCAAAAACGTTACTGCGGCGAACGACTATTCACTATTTACCATTTAACGAACTGTCGACTTTAGCGTTTCTTCTTTTTCTTTTCAGTTTTCCGAATTTGGAGCTCCTGGAGTCGCTGGGCCACATCGCGGTATCCAACATTGATCCCGTAAACTTCGGTAAACACGCCCTCTGCCCGAGCCAGGTCACCCATCTGCTCGTAAGCAGAACCGAGTTCATACTGCAATGCGGTGTACTCCTCTGCGCTTCGCCCAGGCGACTCCAGGCCATTCTTAAACCAGATGACTGCGGCCTGCGGCATGTTTTTCTTTACAAAGCAGTGGCCCAGCATATTGCAACATTGGAAATAGCGCGGCGTGCCGTCCGCAGAACGGCTCAGGCCCGCAGCCGCCTGGTATTCGCGGATGGCCTCATCGAGAAGTTCCATCTCCTGATAGGCCGTGGCCATATTGTAGTGCGTTTCAAAGTCGCCAACCGGCGCGGCCTCGTCATCCTCAGCTTCAAGTCGAAACTCTTCGAAGATTGCTGCTAATCCGGAATCGATTCCACTGGGGACCACGGAGGTGCAGAGTCAACGAAGGGAGTCTGGCCCGAACGCAGAGCCGATCCATCAAGCTCGTCGAAGGAGACATCGATGGTCATCTCCGTATCAGCGTCCAACCGCGCGCCACCGGCCATCTTTTCTAATCCGTCAGAGAATCCGTCTGCGTTCGGACCGCTCGACACTGCCTGGTTCAGTTTTTCTCGACGGGCCGCTATTTCCGGGTGAGACCCCACCTGTCGTTCGAGCAACTCCAGGGTATCGAGCGCAATATCCGAGTATCCCTGATTGATATAAAAATCTACGCTTTCTAACTCTTGCTGCAATAATGCGTCGACACTCGGACCCGTCCGTTCATTCCCGGCCACTGGCGGCGCAGCCTCGTCATCTGATTTCAATAAGCTCGACGCCGGCCCCGGAGAAGCTGTTTCTGGTTTCAGCTTACTCGCGGCATGGCCTCGTTCAATCTCGTCGCCCTCATTTAGTTCAGCAAACGAGGATGTTGGATCCGGGACAGGCTCCGAAACAGTGTTCCATTCAAATTCGTCGCCGCTCGAGGCTGGAGGCTCAGCGGATCCCCCTGCGGGGGAAGCCTCGCCAATGATTGCAAAACTTTCAAATGACGGTACGTCCGAAGATGGCGGCTCCTTAGCAAACTCTGGCTCTTCCGGGTCGTCTACGACACCTCCCAGAGCGGTCAAGCGCTCACGAAAGCGGTTCTCATCGGGAGCGAGCCGCACCAGCTGTGTAAGTGCGTAACGCTCATCGTCATCAAGGCCTCCCGCTTCAGCCGACTCTGCCAATCGTTCCAAAGTAGAGCGAAGGTTTTCGTTGTCGCGCTGCCACCAGTAAATCCTTGACAGCAATCGCAAACTGACTACCTGTTCGGATGCGTGCGACAGCACTTCGTTTACCAGTTCGAGCAAGTCGTTTTCTTCGCGCGCGGCCAGCATCGTTTCAGTAATCAACCCCAAAACTCTCGCTGCATCCTCGTCGCTTCCGAGTTTCAAATAGAGCCGGGCAACTTCGGTGTAACGTCGATATTCGCGCGAATCCTGTTCGACTATCCGTGCCGTCGTGCGTTCGGCGCCGGCGGCATCTCCGGCGTCCAGATAGGCCTGGGCCAGCATCGAGACAACTTCCGGGTCATCTGCACCGTCCGCCAAAGCTTTCTCGAGAAGTTCCGTCGCTTCGTCCGCGGCTCCCATCGAAGTGTGAGCAGCCACCAAACCTTTGAGAACAACAAGATCGTTTGGCCGCAGTTCGCGGGCGCGCGAAAAGGCTGAGAGCGATCTCTCAAAATCGCCGTTTTCGAACATGCGCTGCGCAGCTTCAGCAAAAGCTTTGGCTGCCTCTCGCTGCATGCCCTCTTTTAGATATGCTTCGGCGAGCTTTAGACGGACCTCGGTGTTGTGAGCGTCGAGATCAGCAATCTTGTGCAGCACCTTGAGACTTTGCTTGGTGTCGCCTGCCTTAATATAGGCTTCGGAAACGACCAGATACTGGGCTCTCGCATCAACTATTAGTCCCTGAGTTGCGTAAAGGTCAGCGAGGGAGTTGGCGATTGCAGGATCGCGAGGTTTGAGCTTCTCGATCTTTTTATACATCGCGATGGCTTTTGTGAAGAAGCCCTGCTCACGAAAGTGATCGGCAATCTGAGAGAAACATTCAACCGCTTCCTCTTTTTCGCCTGCGCGCGCGTGTAGATCTCCCAGCATGTTGAGAGCGGTATGATCGTCCGGATCGTTTTCGACGATCTGACGATACTCTTTTATGGCAGCTGGAATCTTTCCCTGCGAAAGGAATTTTTCAGCCGCCTTTAACACCTTCGCTTTTTCGAAAGCCATAGAGGAGTATTATGTACCATCAAGTATGGGAGTGGAGTCAAACGTGGATGGTTGATTCGAAAGGGAAATAACCGCAACGCTTGCCAGGTTGGTAGCTTCTTCCCGCAGGAAAAACTCCAACTACGCTAACATGCACAAAATATTGCTGTCAATGTAGTTTGCTTTTCGGAATGGGCCACAACCCTCTTTTTCTGGTCTAAATTTCGAAATTTCGACTTACGCTGGTGCGCCGGACCAGCCACCTGAACCGCTCGACTTAAGTTATTCGCTTGCAAAATGCACGCAAAATCCCCACTCGCTGGTTCTGATATTCCGTCCTCGACGAACAGGTGGGCGCGCCTCGGGCACCTGGTTGGCGTTGCCGGCATGGTCCTCTTTTCGGCCTTCGCCCCCCATTCAATTGCCGCGGCCGAAATCTCTCTGGCCATCGCGGCAGGCGGGTGGTTGACTCGATCCATCGCTTCCCGACAGACAGGCCTGCGCCACACCCGTTTTGATCTTCCCATCTGGCTGTTTTTTTTCTGGACCGCCAGCTCCAGCTTTCTTTCTGAGGAACCCCGCATCAGCATCGCGAAGATCCAGTCGACCTGCGTGGTGTTTCTGTTTTACCTGACCCAGGCAATCGTCACTCGACGAATCGCCATCTGGCTGGCGGCGATCATGGTTCTTTCAGGAGTGGCCGGCACGGCTTACAGTCTTTACGACTTGTCACGCGGCCGCGGCATCGTGATCGAATCTGTCTCCGCGGACAGTCCGTTAAGATTGGTGAAGATTGAACCTGGTGATGCGGTTTGGCGAGTTGGAGGCATTCGAACCAGCTCCGTTACTGAAATCGATCAGGTCATTAAGGCTGCGCCTGCCGGCTCGAGCCTCAGGATCAGCGTTATCTCCCGCGGTGAGCATCTTGAGCGCCCAGGCATGGCTGTAACGGAAGCTCTTCGAGCGAGCAATTCCCCCAGCGGAGTTACCGGCTCTCAAGCTATCCACCGGTTCCGCGCGTCAGGTTGGACGCGCCACTATTCAACCTACGCCGAGATTCTTCAGTTCCTCGTCCAGCTCGCCTTTGGGCTGGCACTGGCAAACTTCGCCAACCACGGATTCAATCTCCGGGCCAGGCTCGCCCTCCTTGCAGCAATGCTCGTGGCTCTCGGCGTGGCCTTGACGGCCATGCGCACGGTGCTGGTGGCCGTCGCGATCGGGGTTTTGGTAATCACCTTCCGGGGACTCAAACGAAGCGCCAGATTAATCAGTCTCGCGAGTTTGTTGATTCTTCTTTCAGTGGGCGCTTTCGTAGTCTCGCAGACGCGCGCCCGCAATGCGCTGTGGCTAAGGGACGATAGTTCTTCGCTTCGAGTTCAGGTGGCCAGGGTTGGTCTGAATCGCATCATGGACCACCCAATTTTTGGACACGGAATGGACGCGATGCAAAAGCATTGGAACGAGTGGGGGTTCCCCGGAAATGACATGCTTCACCTGCACTCGACCCCGTTACAACTAGCTTTCGATCGCGGACTCCCTGCGCTCCTCTTTTGGCTTTGGATCATTTGGCTTTTCTGGCGCACTGCCGCGCGCGGCGAAAAATCATTGCGCGACTCGGGCGACACTAATCGATATGGCTTGTTACTCGGCGCCAGTGGCGCGGTGGCCGGTTTTTTTGCCAGCTCACTGGTTAACTACAACTTCGGAGATGGTGAAGTGGCGCTGGTTTTCTGGTGGCTGATGGGAACCGTGGTAGTGCTTACGCGCGCAGAGCCAAAGGAGTCCATGCCTCCCGGGTAGCCTCATCGGCTAAGTTTTCTTTTCAACTCAGCTGGCCCTCAGCTTTAGATCACGTCGGCAAAGTTTCGTCGCGTCTTGGCAAACCACCAGTAGCCCACAATAAAGATTACTGCCGCGAACGCCGCAAAATATGCCAGCCCAGACCAGTCAGGAGCCGCGCCTTCGAGAAGAATGCGGCGATAACAGCGTACGAGGGGGGTGAATGGATTGGCGTTTATAAAAGGAAGATAACGAGCAGGCACAATCGACTCCGGGTAAATTATCGGCGTCAGAAACATCCAGGCCATCAACACCAGCGCGATGCCTTGTGTTATGTCGCGCCAGAATACGCCGAGCGATGCCACCAGCCATGCGACTCCGAGGGTGCCAATTAGTTGCGGAATAATCAGCACCGGAAGCCAAAAGATTGTGAGGTGTAACCGGCGATGGACGATCAAGGTAGCGACCAGGAGTGCGAAGGTGCCAAACATCTGATTCCCCAAAGCGGCTAAGGCATGGGCCACCGGCAATGTTTCGAGAGGGAAGATGACCCGTTTGACGAGATTGGCATGACTGACAATCGTAGTGGACGATTGCTGCAAGGTCTCCTGAAACATGGTCCACGGCAGGAGTCCGCAAAACAAATAAAGAGCATAGTCCCAATGGGTGCCCTGCGTACCAAATCGAGCGCCAAAAAGGCCGGCGAAAATGAACGTAAAAATCGCGATGGTTACGACGGGAGTCAATAGCGCCCAGAGGATCCCCAGAGCTGAGCCTTTGTAACGGGATACGAGTTCGCGCCGGGCCAGGGAGCGAATTAATTCAAAACGGCTGGGCAGTTCCCATAAGGGTCGCCAGACGACACGCCGTGCTGTTTGTGCTGAGATCATCGCGGGTGAATAGTAAATCTTGAATAGTGATTAATACAGGAACCTGAATCCGGTACGACTGGTCTTCAATCTCTGGGTTTGATCGTCGCGCCAGTGTTAATCAAAGACATGGTCCGAAAGCCACGGACCAAATCGACGACAGTTTTCAGATCTTGCCAAAGCCCCGCCAACTGTTCTTGTTGTGCCAACCGATCGTGAGTTCGCTCGCCTCAATATCACGCCACCATTCTTCGAATTCCTCGCGACGTATGTAATGAGAAGTGGGCGCCACCAAATGATCAAAAACAATCGTGTGTTGTTCACGCCACCCAAACTTCGAAATCGCATTCAGATAGTCATTATAAAAAAGGTGACGGGCCATTCCGGATCCAACTTCAGAACGATTCAGCGGCCCATAGACCAGTTTGGTAGCCAGGTACATGAGCGCGGTAGGAAGTTTTGAAAGTTGCAAGAGCGCTCGATGATCGATCTTGGAACTAAACCTCTCGCGGAGCGGATTAATTCCTTTCGTGATCCACTCATTGTTTTCGGCGCCATAGACCCAGGCCGAAAGGTGCCCTCCCGGTTTCACAGTTGCGGCCAGCGACTTAAAGCCGGCTCGCGGATCAGGCAGGTGGTGTAAAACGCCCACTGAGAAAGCGTAGTCAAATGCGCGTGCCAAAGGTAGATGATAAATGTCAGCCTGAACGATATGAGCGTTGGGCAAATCTCGGGTAGCAACAAAAGCTGTTTCAACTGCGTCACTCAAATCCACCCCGATAACTTCGCGCACACCCCAGCGGGCAGCCAAAGAGGTGTGCCTTCCCTTTCCGCATCCGCCCTCGAGCACCAGCTGGTCCTTGAAAAACTCCGGACGAACCGGTGCGATCCAGCCGAGAAATTGCTCGGCGTAAAGCTCATCCTCGTGGGTGAAATGTTGCCACTGCCAACCAAAGTTTTCAGCGGTGGCTGCCTTTTCGGCGTCGAGGTTTTCCGTGGCTGCGAAGCGTGGGACTCCGCGCAAGATCGGAAAGATCTTTGGGCACGAAACGCAGCCAAGTTGCCCCTCGATTATTTCCCCGGTCTCCTCCAGGCTCACCGAGCGCAAGCTAATCGATGCCTGCACACGACGGGCAGCGGAGGAATTCAACTAGTTTGTGTTTCATCTGCTTGTATCGTTGATCTCCGAATCCAGTTCAGATCGGTCGAGTCCTGATTCGTGAAGTCAATGTATGGCAGATGAAAATGAGTGACAAGTTGACGATGTTTGAGAGGGGTGGCTGGGTTAGGAGCCTACGGTGATTCCACCCGGAAGAAAAGCGACCTCCCCGGAGTTTGCCTGGAGGCGGATGGTGTAATCGCCGGCGGCAACGGTTGCTCCGATCGTCACTTCAAAACTAATCACGGTAGGTAAATTCGCAAAACGCTGGAGCGTCAGGCTGGAGGCATCTACAGTGATGAAGGGTGACGAGATCGACAATCCGCTTCCCGGGATCTGGTCGAGTCCTTCGCCGGAAACGAACACCGTGAGTTTTGAACCTGAAGTTGCTGGTACCGGGATTGTGGAGAGTTCCCCATTAGTGCCTAGCAGACGTGGATTGAGCAGTGGAAGTGAATTCTGTGGGGGCACGAAAACGTAGTTAAGGGTGGTTGCTTTTTCCGCTACGATTTGCAGTTGAGTGTTTATCTCTATGCTTCGGAAAGCTCGTCCAGAGGTTCCGGATTTGAAAGTAAACGCCGGCGTCAAGGCCCAGGGATCCGGCAAGCCGTCCAGATACTCAACCATCGCCCGATACGACGCCGGCGGGAGACATCCGATCCGAAATGTTCCGCTTGAATCTGTTCGCCCGCTCCCGATCACACGGCCAGAGCTTAAGTCCTCGAGCCAAACATGCGCGACGCTGACCGGCAATAACCGTCCATCAACGCTACTCAGAATCCGGCCTTCGGTCGAACCATATCCGGTGCATGGACCATAAACATCCAGAACGGCAACCCGGTCGACATCACTCAGGGACCGCTCTGTGGTCGCCGCGAGGCCATACGTTCCATTGAGCCCCTGCGATGCCTGCATAGTGGAGCCCAAGACGCTTGAATGACCAAGCCCGAGCAGGTGGCCGATCTCATGGGCCAGGGTCGATTCCAAATCGTAAGTGCCGCGAGCACCGTCGGTGGAAAACAAAAGCGGAGTGCCGTCAGCCGCATAGGGAAAGGGATTTATTACGATATCGGCTTCACTGATTTCTCCTGTTTCAGGATCAAAAAACAGCCGCGTGCGCGCGGTGTTATTCCCCTCGCTGAAGGCCGCGAGATTTTCAAGTGTTGGCGCGATCGTGATTAGACTAATTCCGTCGCCGCCGGAGGAGGGGCTGATTGACTGGTGGTTCGAAGCCAGCGTGATCAAATTGAGGTTGGCGGCGCTAGCCCATGTTTCGAGTGCCCGTTTGACGGCTCCGGCAACATCACTGCCTGGCTTGATACCCGTCGCGGACGAATTTAGCGAACTTGAGATCGATATCCGGATGGTTTTGGCGGACCACTTCGTTTGGCGCTGAGGCGCCGTCGCCGCTGCCAACTCAAGTGAAGACGCGTGGGCTGCGGGAACAAAGAGTAGTGTCCCCAGTAACGCGAGAATCGGGTACGGATGTCGCATTGAAAACGCCGTTGCAGTACTTGCCGGAATTAATTCGCAATGAGTGGGCTCTGCGTCTGGGCTCGGTTGACCAGACGGTAGAATGGTAACACTTTTGGTGCTCGGAATGGAGCAAATTACGGCCGAGTGCCTCCCAAAAAGAAACCCGCACGACGAGTGCGGGTTTCTCAGTGACACATTTCAAATAGCGATGCGAAATGCTAAGGACCGATTATTTGAATCTTCGGCGCGGTCGTGACTTCTCGGCTTGAGAAGGTTCCGGACTTTGTTACTGTCACGATGATTGGGTAGTCACCGGGCGTCAGTGTTGCCGGAAGCGTAAAGGTAATAATGTCGTAACCGTACATGTTTGTATTGCGTCTGACGGATGTTGGCGTGATCTCGGTCGTGCCGATGGTGATTCTGGTCTCGGAGGGCGCTATGCCTCGCACGCCGCTCAAGTGAAGCTCAAGTACAGTCGGCACGCTCGTCCCAGTGCTATCCAGCGACGTCACGCGGAAGGGCTCCAAGACGCAACCTGAGACTGCCGTATTTGTCACGTTACAAACAACCGCGCGCCCACCGGCATCGTGCGTTGAACTAAAGATGTCCGGCTGGGACGAAACTATCTGCACAAAACCACGGAAGACCGTGCCGTTGTTGTTGATAACCACGGTCCCGAGACCCGGCGCCAATCCGGGAGGCATCACAAAGTCAATCTGCTTGGCTGTGTTGCCGACGAAATACAATCCGGCAGCAGCTCCATTCACCGAGACTGAAACTCCAGCGAGCTCCACCGGCAGAATCGGAATGCGGGCTGTCTCGGATGCGCTGCCAACCTGCGGTGGATCCGAATTAGCGAGCCCAACGGTTGACCGGATCATACTAAACTCGCCAGCGGCCAGACCCAGAGCAATTGTTCCAGGACTAGGCAGCGGAGTTGGACTCGGCACAGGACTCGGAGCGGGTGTCGCGGCGGCGACCGGAAAAGTGCTGGGCCATGCAAAAAACGACAGCACGGCTGCCGAGTCAGGCGGAGTTACCGGAGGCGTCAACAGGTAAAATGCCTCGGTGGAGAAATCTGAATTACCGGTACCGAGTTCAGTCCCGCCAAGACTGAAAGCGATGCGCCGGATCGAGTTGCTGCCAAGCGGACGAAGACCACCAAATGCGCCGACCGGGTTTTGCGTCAGTCGAGCGAAAGAATTTGAAGTTCCAACTGGAAGCTGGGTCGCAAAGATCTGCGGCTGATTAGAAGGATTCAAACCTGTGGTTGTTTGGTCCGCCGCTGGAAACGTGCCGTCCGTCTTGAAATTCAGAGCCGACGCGAAAATCAAAGTCGCCGGGGTCAAGGTTCCGTTGTAGTCTGTGAAAGTCGGCTCATGAAGAATGTCCGGGAAATCGGTCGAACGTATTCCAACCTGCTTGATCGACTGGTCGCCATAGTTATAAACGAAAATTCCCAGGGTCGTTTTGTTCGCAGTCGTATCGGCGTTAGGCACCTCGGCGAGAGACTCGAACGCGATAAACGAACCATCTCTGCTTAGCCTGCGACCAAACGCCATTCGGTTAACGGTTAGGGCCAGTGTATCTTTCTTCGTTTTCGTCACCTGCCGAATACTGCCAAGACCCGAAGCCACCGCGGCGACGTAGATTTCTTCGTTACCATCGCTATTTGCCGAAGGTGTTAACAGATCCGCGCTGGAAATAAATGCGACTCGAGTTCCGTCGGCGGAAAGCGAAGGATTCTGTTGAAATCTCGAGTAAATTTTGGGATCCGTGGGAGTGGGCCCTGCGGACTGCGTGTTCGTTCCCTGCGTAAATCCCGAAGAGGTCCAAAAGAAAAGTTCGGGATTGCGATCGGTGTTTCCTACACCAGGAACCAGATTGGCCGTCGAGATAAAAGCTATCGTGTCGCCATTGTCGCTAATCGAAGCTTCGCGATTGTCATCAATCGCGTCAAACTGGAGCAATGGGTTGAGACCGGTGGGACGACTACAGACGGTGTCCGTGAGCCGCGTAAAAGTGCCGTTGCTCAGATCCTCAAAAGTTATCTCAGCGCCCAATGAAAGATCTGCAACCTCCGTGGCCGTAAACCTGTAAATCCAGAGCTCCTGATTTCCTTCCGGTGCTGGACTGGTGGTAGTGCCCACAAATCCCGCCAGATCGGTTCCATCAAAACTTGGCAGGGTCGGAGCATTTGAACTAAAAACAATCGTGTAAGTTCTGGATCCGCCTGGACCGCCAACAAGTGGCGGTTCAAAACTAATGACGGGACGATTCAGGCTAATTTCATACTTTACCTGGGCCGGATCTGCGGGAGTTGGTGCCGGCGTCGGCGTTGGAGTAGGACTTGCCGCCGGAGTTGGAGTCGGGGTCGGACTCGCGGGCGGCTTCGGTACGTTTCTGGTATTAGTCAGTTGAAAGATTCGGCGTTGCGCATAGTCGATTAGGAAGAGCTCGCGATTCCCGTCGGCGTTGTTACGAGCTGCTGATTTTTCTGTCGAAATGTCGCCATTCGATTCCAACACTACGAAGCGTCCATTAAGACTCATGTCTCCCGCGAAGGACTGAAACCCAGCAGGGCTGGAGGTCAACTGCACCACAAAAGGGTTGGGAGTTGCGCTTGGTGCCTGCCCAAAGACAGATGAAAAGGCGCTAAATGCGAACACCAGAGTCGCAATAGCACACTGAAACTTTAAAACTTGCTTCACAAAAATCCTCCGGAATAAAGACGCGGATACTAGTAGTTTTGGATGCCCTCGGGGAGCGAGCAGCAGCTACGTGCGGGCGAAAAAGAATCGTGTTGTCACCCAGCGTTAAAGAACCGACATTCTACGCAGAAGCTCAGTCGAATCGCAAGCTGCCAAAAGGTTGAGGAAAATCAAGTTGGCGGATGCGCGCCAAGTTTTTTCTCACCCTTCAAACCGGCGAAAATCTTGACATCACTTGGCACCCCAGCTTAGAGTTTTGCCGTAAATTCCCCCGCCGCTTTGAAGATTTACAATCCCGCTCCGGGATTTGACTCACTGAACAATGGATACCCGACGGATCTGAACGGAACCCAGGAGACGTGTCGGATCTAAGTGAGCCTTTCTAATAACAGATTAACTTGCGCCGATCGCGCCAGGAGAATCCAATGTTTCACCAGCCAGTTAGAAAAGTGATCAGCTTGACGCTGATTCTCGCCCTTTACATTCTGATGCTTCCCGCAATCGGGTCGGGACCGAGCGCGACTGCTCAGTCATCCAACCCTGTGGTCACACCCGAGGCCATTCCGGTCATTGCTCCTGGATCTGCCTACAGATTGAAGACACTTCTCTCGGATGTGCCTGGACTTGCGCCCATCCTCGATCCATTGCTCGTCAATCCGTGGGGTATTTCCCTGACTGCCTCCAGCCCGTTCTGGGTTGCCAACAACGGAACCAGCACCACCCAGCTGATCCGGGGGGACGTGGCCGGAGCGCCAGTTGTGCTCAACGCGAGCCCGCAGACAATCACGATCCCTGGCGGTTTGCCCACCGGCACAGTCGCGAATTCGGTGGCAACTGAGTTTGTTCTTCCCGGTGCGTGCGCCAGCGCGCCGTGCGGGGCAAACTTCCTCTTCGCATCTATTACCGGAAATATTAGCGGGTGGGATCCGAACGCGCCGGCGGCAGGTTCGACCACCGCAGTTATTGGCGCCAGCCACCCCGGTCACGTCTATACTGGACTCGCTTATGCCAACAACGGTTCCGGCAACTTTATTTATGCTGCAGACTTCGCCAACGGCAAAATCGACGTCTTCAACTCAGCCTTCGCTCTCCAGCCGTCCGTCAGTTTCCCGTTCGTCGATCCGACAATCCCCACGACGATGGCCAATACCTATCACCCCTTTAACATTCAGGCAATCGGCTCCTCGCTTTACGTTGCCTACGCGAAGGTCGATCCGATGACGGGCCTTGACGAGGAAGGCGTCGGCAACGGCTTTGTGCGCCGGTTTAATGCCAACGGCGTGCGCGACCTGACTTTCGGCATCAACAACGGCGCGCTCAATTCACCATGGGGAATCACAATCGCTCCGCCATCATTTGGAATCTTTGGGGGTGCCTTGCTCGTCGGCAACTTCGGCGAAGGTAATCCCAGCATCCATGCTTACAACCCGACCACCGGAGCCTTTCTCGGCACTCTGCAAGACGAGAGCGGCAACGGCATTGTGATTGACGAGCTGTGGGATTTGAAATTCGGTAATGGCGGCGCCGGCGGCGACGTTAATACGCTTTACTTCACCGCCGGCATTGGCGAGGAGGAGCACGGACTCTTCGGCAAACTCAATCCGACAACCGCTTCGGCCACGTCGCTAATCCAGTTCTCCGATGAAGGACCTGTGATCAGCGAGGGAGCCGGACACATTGACATTACCGTCACCCGACAGGGCGATGTCTCGTCGCCGGCGACCGTCAACTTCAACACCTTCGACGAATCGCAACCTGACCACGCCTCGCAAAAGAGTGATTACGAAATTACGCTCGGCACGTTGAGCTTTGCGACGGGCGAGACTTCGAAGACAGTCCGAATTTTGATCGTCAACGACATTTTTGACGAGAACGATGAGGAGATCGGGCTCATGCTCTCGAACCCAACCGGGCGTGGGGGTGGGATTAGGGACGCCGAATACGGCCGGATTGACGATCCTGGACGACGACACGGGAGCCCCTGTGTCCAATCCCATCGACGAGGTGCCATTCTTTGTCCGCCAGCACTACCTCGACTTCCTTAACCGCGAGCCCGATGCCGCGGGGCAGACCTTCTGGCAGAACGAAATCACCTTGTGCGGTCCTAACCCGGCTTGTATCGAGAACAAGAGGATCAACGTCTCGGCGGCCTTCTTCCTTTCGATTGAGTTTCAGCGCACCGGCTACCTCGCTTACACGACCCATCGCGCGGCATTCGGCCCGAACGCAACGGGCGGCTCGCCCGTGCCGGTGCTTTACGGCAACTTCATACGCGACGTTCAGGCCCTCCAGAGAGGCTATACCTTCGGTTCGCCCGGAGCTGACGCAGTGCTTGAAGCAAACAAAGTGGCCTACTTCAATGAGTTTGTTACCCGGCCCGACTTTGCTTTTAAGTATCCTTCGACGCTTACTAACGAGCAGTATGTCGACAACCTGCTCGCTTCGGCCGGACTTTCGCCCTCGCAAGTCAAGCTCTTTGTCATAAACATTACTAACGGCCAGGAAGTGCCGCCGGCAGTGCCGACAACCACTGGAGGCGTGGCACGACCCGCATCCTTTGGCACAGCGCGCTTACAGTTCAATGATGCGCAAACCGCCCTGACGTTAAGCGCCACCATCACTAATATCGACGTAACCGGCTCACAAACCAGCGACATTAACGACAACCTGACTGCCGCGCACATTCATGCCGGACCGGCAGTAGCGCCGGGCGTCAACGGCCCGGTGGTATGGGGATTCTTCGGAGCGCCGTTTAACGACAATAACCCGAACGATCAGGTTTTCTTTTCTAATGCAGGCGTGGGAGGGACGTTTACCGGTAAATGGGACGCACCCGAGGGCAACGGAACGACCCTTGCCGCACAGCTATCGAACCTGCGGGAAGGGCGAGCCTATCTTAACTTCCACACTCGCCAGTTCGGCGGGGGTGAGATCCGCGGCAACTTCCCCGCCGCTGACAGCTTCCGCAATTCGCTGGTCGCGGGGTTAAACGGCGCCACTCTGACCCGCGCACAAGTGCTCCGTGCCGTGGCTGAGGCCGAGGAGATACAGACACGCGAACTCAGGGGCGCATTCGTGGCCATGCAATACTTCGGCTACCTTCGTCGCGATCCTGACACGTCTGGGTTTAACTTCTGGCTTAACAAACTCAACGCCTTCAACGGGGATTTCATTGCAGCCGAAATGGTCAAGGCGTTTTTATCATCCAGCGAGTATCGTCAGCGCTTTGGCCCAGGCTAAACAACCCGAATAGCCAAGCCTTGGTCAAGAGTTGGAAAGGGAGCGCCTTCGCTCCCTTTTTCATTACCGGTCTGGTGGAAACCTGCTCTGGAGTGCTGCCTCGTATCCTGGCGGCCGGCGCACGTAGCGATCTGGCTTCATGCCCATAGCGAACACGAGTTGAGTCGGCCGCTGCCACTGCCCACTTTCCACTGTTTTCTGCTACATTGCAGCGCATGACCGTAGCTTTGCGCGTCGAAAAAGTCTCTAAGCAATATCGGATTTACGAACGTCCCGGCGACCGCCTGAAAGAGTCGCTGACCCGGGGAGCGCTGCGCCGTCATAAAGAGTTTTGGGCGCTACGCGATGTCGACTTCGAAGTCGAAGCCGGAACCACGGTCGGCATCGTTGGTCCAAACGGTTGCGGCAAGTCCACTTTGCTTCAGATCATCTCCGGCACGCTCGCGCCAACGCACGGAGATGTGCTGCACGACGGGCGAATCGCGGCGTTGTTGGAACTGGGCGCCGGTTTTGATCCCGAGTTTACCGGCGTCGAAAACGTTTTCATGAATGCGTCGCTGTTGGGCCTGACGCATAGCGAGACCGAGGCTGTTTTTCCAGCTATCGAACGATTCGCGGAAATCGGCCCCTTCCTGCATCAGCCGGTAAAGACCTATTCGAGTGGCATGTTTGTGCGGCTGGCCTTCGCAATTGCCGCGAGTGTTGAGCCCGACATTCTGATTATTGACGAAGCGCTCGCAGTAGGTGACGCGGTCTTTCAACATCGATGCCTAAGACGCCTCAGGGAACTTCATGAGCGCGACACTACAATCCTGTTCGTGTCGCACGACGCCGCCGCGGTGCGCGCGCTCTGCTCTCGCGCCTTACTGCTAAAGGGCGGACGAGTGGTTGCTGATGGCAAGCCCGCCGAGGTATTGAATCGCTACCAGAAGATCATCATGGAACGCGAGGAAGCCTATGAAGCGGAATCGCCGTCCGGGTCTCCCCCGAACGACATTGACTCTTCGTCTGTGCTCCAGAATGCGAAGCCCTTAAACTTTGCGTATCGGCACGGCGATGGCAGCGCTGAGATTCTCGCGGCCCAGCTAACCGATGCTTCGCAGCAGGCGGTGGAAATCGTTGAGAGCGGAGAGCCGTTGACCTTGCGGCTGGCAGTGCGTTTTCCACATGACGTGGAAGAACCCGTGATTGGTTTCTTGATTAAGAACCTTCATGGAATTCATGCGTACGGAACGAACACCAAAGAGCAAGCTTTCGAATTTGGCACCATCCGACGCGGCGAAATTATGGAAGTTGCCTTCAGTTTCAATTGCTGGTTGGGCATCGATCAGTATTCAATTTCCCTGGCCGCGCACAGCCGCGAAGGACTTGCTTATGATTGGCTTGATGCGGCGCTGTTCTTTCGAGTGACCAGCACAAGGTTGGTGGAAGGACTGGCGAATCTCAATGCCAGCGCCACGGTCCGGCGTAATTCAACCCGCGACGGCGTTGCGTCGTCTAATTTGACCGGGCAGAGTGTGACGGGGGAGATCCAGGATAAGCGAGCTGTCAATATTGGTTGGGAGTCAGCATCGTGAGCGAAATCATGGTTGATGAGGAAGTGGAAACTATTCTGGCCGAGATTCGCGAACGCGTTCGCGGGCGGGAATCAAATTCTGCTCCCGCAGTTTTCGAAACCGATAGTGTAAATGCGCCTACCCCAGCTTCGCTCGCCCCACCTGACTTTGGTAATTCACCGGCTGATGAAATTTTGGCCCGGATCGATTCTTACCTGACGGTGACCTCGCGCGCGTGGGACCGCCTGCCTCCGATCGTTAGTAACCGCAGCGGCGGGGTCGCGCGGATCGAGCTTTGGGTAAAACGACAGATCAAGCGCGTCACTCACTGGTTCACCTGGGAACAAGTAAATTTCAACGCCGCCGCGCACCACGCCCTGGTCGAGACATTGCAGGCGCTCGCTGCTTATCAAAAGGCACTTGAACAGGCGCGGGCTGAACATGAAGTCCTGCGTGAAGATGCAGCTCGGCAGCGGGCATCGCTAGAGGAGAATCGGAATCTTCTGAATTCTCTTCTCAAGGATTTGCAAGCAGAACGCGCGCGGTTTAATGCATATCGCTCAGAGATGGAAACGCAACGCGCCGCCCAGGTCGCCCGCCAAAGAAAAGATATGGAGGCGCAGCTCGCGGCGATCGCGAGCGAATTGCGGGAACGCGTCGGGCAGGTGCAGGATGAACAGCGTGTCTGCTTCAAACAACTTTCCTTAGCAGCGACTGAAGCTGCAGTGCTGGAGGATCGGGCCCGGCGTCAAACAGAGCTGCTGATCGAAGGGCTCAAACAACGGTTGGCAAAGTTTGAGAACTAAAAGAATCAGGCTTTGGATGCCGCGCCCAGAGGATCTTCCAGCCTTCTCGTAGTCGAAATCTCTTTATGCCCGCACCCAAAGACAATCTCTATCACCGGGCCGGTATCGCTAGTGAGGCCGAGTTTTACCGCACGAAGTTTGTTTCAGACGAAGTGCTTGACGAACGCTATTTCAAAGCTCTCGACCGCTTCGACATTCGCTTCGCGCGCACCATGTGGGTTTACGACAACGTAAGGGCCGCCTCGTCAGTGCTGGATATTGGCTGCGGCGCCGGGATGCTGGCTTTGCTGAAGCGAAAAGGAGTGACTCTCACCGGCGTCGATCTTTCGGACGAATGCGCCGTCGCCGCTCGCCGCAACGGTTATGACGCAACTTACTGCGCGGAACTTTCTCAACTCCCTTTTCCGGACGCAAGCTTCGACTACGTGGTGAGTCTCGACGTCATTGGGCACATAGATTTTGCGGAAAAAGATGCCGTGTTGCGCGAAGTAAAGCGCGTCCTGCGTCCCGGTGGGGTGACCATGCACGGTATTGAGTGCACCGATCGCAGCGCGCGGAAAACGTATGACGAGATGGCTCCGGATGAACTGCGACGATTCGTAGAGATTGATGGCCACGTAGGTTTGGAAGAGGAAGAAGAGCACGCCGCCAGGTTTAGAAAGTTCTTCAGGCATGTCGCATGGGAACCGCGTTACACTCTGAATCTCAGCAGCGAAGAATTTCTTAAACAAGCTGATCAGTACGGGCTGTCGTTTGAGGACGACTTTCTCGATTACCTGCGCAACCTGTCTCACAGTGAACGGCGCGCTTTTGACATAGCGATGGGTTATGTATTCAACAAGATTTCGGATCTTAACCTTCATCTGCCAAAGAGCGGGCTGTATGTTTTCTTAAAAGCTTCCGACGATCCGCTGGGCCCTTTCTACAATGAGCACCGTAACCGGAAAGGACTCTTCCCAGGTGCGGAGAATACTGAATTAAGCGGCGGCGCTAATGGGTCGTCCTTCTGCCTTGATCGAAGCCGCAAAGTTACCTTCGACGATGGATGGTACGAACCAAACCACCTGCCGCCAGTTGCGCGCTGGATGAATCGCGTCGCGCGCGTCCGGTTTGCATTCGCGAAGCTGTCAATGCTCTCGCTCGATGTTACGACGCACATGCCCGATCTCGGCGAAAAACCATTGGGGCTGGAACTTTTCGTGAACGGCACTAAATTATGCGCCTTCTCGCTTTTTCGTTATGGGTGGCTTGAGTTGCGAGTCCCAATTCCAGAGGCGGTCACTTCGACCGCGGCTGGGAAGTTTGAACTGGAACTGCGCGCTGAACGCACCTGGCAACCGCGGCCCGCAAAAGGCGCAATGCGCGACGATCGTGAGCTGTCGGTTGCCGTCTGCAACATCGCAATAAAATGATCAGTCAGGAGACCGAATACAGAATCTAGAATTTGGGAAACGGGCTGGTTCTCGTCTCCTGATTTCTGACTTCTGAATTCTGTTCCCTGACTTCTTTCTTCTGTCTTTCAATGATTCGCAACATTCTCATCTGCACTACCCAGGTACCATTCACCACTGGCGGCGCCGAGTCTCACGTTGAGGGTCTTAGACGCGCGTTTATCGCCGAGGGCTGCAACGCCGAAGTGGTGGCGCTTCCTTTCAAGTGGTACCCACCGGAAGAAATCATGCGCAGTGCACTGGCGTGGCGCATGCTCGATCTCAGCGAAGCCAATGGCAAGCCCGTCGATCTCGTGATCGGCATGAAGTTTCCCGCTTACCTGGTGGCCCACGAACGCAAGGTGCTGTGGATCATTCATCAACACCGCTCGGCCTATAACCTCTGGGGCACGCCGTTTGACGACCTTTCCACCTACCCGGACGGTCCCCGAGTGCGCGAGTGGATCAGACAGGCCGACAATCGCTTCATTCCAGAAGCCAGAAAGGTCTTTGCAAATTCGCAAACTGTGGCCGACCGGCTGCGCCGGTACAACAAAATTGAGAGCCAGCCGCTCTATCATCCACCTCCACGCGCCCAGAGCCTCCGCTCGGGCGATCAGGGCAACTACATTTTTTATCCCAGCCGGATGGAACCCCAAAAGCGCCAGGAGCTTTTAATCGAAGCCGCACAGCATTTGCGCACCCCGGTTAAGATTGTATTTGCCGGCGCTTCAGCAAATCCAAAACACTACGATTCACTGATAAAAAAATACGACGTCGGAGATCGAGTGAGTCTGCGAGGCTTCGTCTCGGATTCGGAAATGATCGATCTTTACGCCGACGCTCTGGGCATTTGTTATCTGCCTTTTGACGAAGATTATGGGTACGTTACGCTCGAGGGAATGCTTTCAGGTAAACCAATTGTAGTTGCCGAGGACGGCGGCGGGGCGACTGAGTTTGTTGAGCATGGAGGCGAGGGTCTGATCGTGGCGCCTGAACCGCGCGCCATTGCCGAGAGCCTGGATTCGCTTTATGCGGATCGCGCGCGCGCGAAAAAGATGGGCCAGCGAGGGGAAGAAAAGTTGAAGAGTCTCAATCTCTCGTGGAAGCATGTTGTCCAAACCCTGATCGACGGCGCTCGATAAACCTTAGCCCTGTCATTCGCCGCACCTCAAACACGCGAGCACCGCCACCGCCCAGCTCTTGCGAATCATTTCAGTAGTTGGTCCAAAGGTCAGTCTACGCGGCAGCGATCTCATTAGCACCGTGGCTTCAGCCCGGTGATCAATGGATGTTATTTCCCTTCCAACCGTTTGAACGGTTTTCCGCGCGAAGGTAAACCGTTAAAACGGTTAGGGGGCAGTTGAGATGGCTTCTGGATCACCGGGCTGAAGCCACGGTGCTAATAGATCGCTCCGCGAATCACTCAACCGTTGGCGACTTTTGAGGCAAAGCTTCCCTTTCCGCCGGTCGACAATCCGTAAGTACGGAGAGAAATCCGGAGATTCAAACAACTACCTCTACCGCGTGATCTGGCACCGTTTCTTTATATACCTTCCTTGAATTAGAATCGCGGTGCTTTTTCATTTCTCGGCGAAACAGGTTAATCAGATCCATGTCAAGGCTAAACCGTAAAGCATCAACATCCGCGATCGCGATCTTAGTTCTAAGCCTGGCATGGACCACGACAAGGGCCGAAGACTGGCCCCAATTTCGCGGCCACGGCGGCAACGGCATCTCTACCTCCACCGGCCTCCCGATAGAATTTAGCCCCAACCAGAATGTGGTCTGGAAAACAGAACTCCCGCCGGGTCATTCGTCTCCGGTGATCACGCGCGATCGCATCTTTGTTACTGCGTATAGCAAACAGCCGGCAAACGACGCAACGGAAGAACGCACATGCCGTACAAGCAAGTCCGATTGAAAAGGAAAACTACAAACTCCTCGTCATCGCGCTTGACCGGGCCAGCGGCAAGCTGCTTTGGCAACGCGAGGTTCCACGAACGCGGGTTGGCAGGTTGCAAAATGTTAACAACCCCGCCTCGCCAAGTCCGGTCACGGACGGCAGCAATGTCTATGTCTTCTTTCAGGAGTTTGGATTGATTTCTTTCGACAGCGCCGGCAAAGAGCGTTGGAAACTTCCGCTGGGTCCGTTCAATATTTTTTACGGTTTCGGGGCCTCACCGATTCTGGTGGACGACAAAGTGATCCTGCCCGTTGATCAGGATAGCCCTGCGTCGTATCTGATCGCCGTGGATAAGAATACAGGCCGAATCCGCTGGCAGGTTGAACGGCCGGTAGTGATCTCAGGGTATTCAACGCCGACTATTTATCAGCCGAAGCAAGGTCCAAAACAAATCGTCATTCCTGAATCGTTTCAGCTATCGGCTTACTCAGTCGCCGATGGGAAGCGTGTGTGGTGGGTGCGCGGGCTGGCCTGCGAAATGAAGTCGATTGCCAGCAGTGATGGCGAGTATGTCTACATCAATGGTTGGGGGTTCCCGCAGAACCAACCGGGACAACAGGTCCCGACGATTGCCTGGCCCGAAGCGTTGGCCCGGTACGACAAGAACAACGATAAGCAGGTCGCAAAGACGGAAGTGTCCGCTAAGGGTTCCACCGACAAGATGTTAAGGATGCTGGATTCGGCCTTCGAAGCCTTTGACATGAACCGTGACGAAAAGCTGAACCCGAAGGACTGGGAAGTTTTCCGCGGGATGATGGCTTCCGAGAACGGACTCCTGGCAATCAAGCTCGGCGGCCGCGGCGATCAAACGGCGACGGCGATCCGGTGGCGTTATACCAAACCCGTTCCGCAGGTACCTTCAACCCTTCTCTACAAAGGCGTCCTCTACATGATCAACGACAGTGGAATCCTGCTTTCGTTTGATCCGGCCACCGGCAACGTCATCAAGCAGGGCCGACTCCATGGTGCGATTGACAAGTATTTTTCATCACCCGTCGCCGCCGACGATAAAGTCTTTCTAATTGGACAGGCAGGCCAGGTGTCAGTTTTGAAAGCTGACGGCGATTGGCAGGTGCTTAAGGTGAACGAAATGGACGACGAAGTGTTCGCCACACCGGCGATTGCGGACGGACGAATTTACATCCGCACGCGCGGCGCGCTTTATGCCTTTGGCGTCTGACCTGCACATTTCAAGTCACCCGGTTGCGCGCATATGGAGATCGACATGAAACAGCTCGCTTTATCTAAAGCGATTCGAACAATCGCGCTGTTAATCACCATGGCCGCCGCGGTGGTTCCTCTCTATAGTCAACAGACTACAGAGTCTGAGCCGGACTCGGAGCCTGCGGCCGCATCTCCTTCTATCCCGACTCAACCGCCTGCGCCACAGTCAACTAGACAGACCTTTGTGTTTCCCACTCGGCGTCAGCGATTCGACCGCTACGTTAAGAGTACGGTTGGTCCATCGAGCCTGGCCGGGAGCGCGATTGCGGGCGGCATCGACCAATGGCGCGATCACCCGGATGAATGGGAGCAGGGCGCGAAGGGTTACGGTAAGCGCTATGCGTCTGATTTCGGTCGCAACGCGATTCAGCAATCTGTGGTCTATGGATTGGACTCCGCCCTTGGCCTCGACACCAAGTTCAGGAGAAGCACTCGTAAAGCGATAGTCTCCGCGAATGGTTGATGCGCTTGCTGAGAATGTTACTTCCCGAAACAAATCTGGAGGCCGAGTGATTTCCGTCCCTCGCATCACCGGGATCTACACGGCCCAGATCATAAAATATGAAGGTTGGTTTCCCGAGCGCTTCAGTTACCAGGACGGTCTGCGCAGCGGAACCCGCTCCCTCGCCGTAGGTTTCGGGTTAAACCTCCTGCGGGAATTTGTGCTTCGCTTCTAGTTAGCGCAGCTCGATTTCTGGTTCTTGCCGTGCTGCCCATCTTCACAGAGAAAGAGTTTCGTTGCAGTCTCGCCATAAGTCTGTGTGACCTTCGGCCTATGTGTTTAATCAGAGCAGCCAATCATCGCTCAAGCTCAAGGAGGTTTTGATGGAAAAGAATAGTGAAGCGACTGCAAACTTTGAAAAGTTGCGGGAGATGATCAAAGACATCGATTTTTGCATGCTGACCACGGTTGATCAGAATAACGATTTACACAGTCGGCCCATGTCTCTCAACCGCGAAGTCGATGAGGCCGGGAATCTTTGGTTCTTTACTGCGGCTAGTTCGCACAAAGTGTCTGAAGTCAGTCGCACCCCGAAGTGTAATGTTAGCTTTGCTGCGCCGGACGACAATCGGTATGTATCGATCACCGGTACCGCAGAGTTAGTGACTGACAAGCGTAAGATTCGCGAACTGTGGAAGCCAATTCTCCAGGCGTGGTTTCCAAAAGGCATCGACGACCCTGACCTCGCACTACTGCGGGTGGAGGCCGAAAAGGCCGAATACTGGGATAGTCCGTCGAGTAAAGTGGCCCAGGTAGTGAGCTTTGTCTCGGCGCTGGTTTCGGGTGAAAGTGCGGGCTGGGGAGAGAACAAAAAAATAGACTTGCGCCAGGTTTGACTTCTCGGAGTCGAGATCAAGCGCGGCGGAGTATAGCCACTGACATATCGTCTATCACCGGACTGGCGGCAGCGAAATCCTGAACTGCTCCCAATACCGAAAAGAGGGCTGCATCGGCAGGGCCGCCCTGCGCCTTCCGCAGCTGCGCTATCAGTCGCGCTTCACCAAATTCGTCACCCGCGCAATTGGCAGCCTCGGTGATTCCGTCGGAGTAGATCATTAGCACGTCGCCGGCTTCGAGTTGGAAGGTTCCGGAGACATAAGCGGTTCCGGCAATCACGCCCAACAACATGCCGCCTTCGGAAAGCAGCTCCAACTCTCCATTGGCGCGTAACAGAACCGCTGGGGGATGACCAGCGCTGCAATATCTTACCGAGCCAGTGCGTGGGTCCAGTTTGGCCAGAAACAGACTGGCCAGCGGCGCGAGTTGGGTAGTGGACTTCAGCAGACAGATGTCCCGGTTAACTCCGGAGACGATCGCTTCGGCCTTCGAAGTAACCGCCACCCGGGCACCTACCAGCCCAACCAGATGCGTGGTCCACATTCCGGCCGCCAGGCCTTTGCCGCAGATGTCGCCGAGCGCCAGCACCACACCGTCGCTTTTCTCCTCAACAGTGAAAAAGTCTCCGGGTAAGTGGCGAACAGCAAAGATCTCACTGGCCACCTCAAAATCTCCGAGACGAACATATCGAGGGGCGCACAGCCTGCGGTGCACTTGAGCAGCTTCAAAGATCTCGGTGCGGAGTTCAGCATAATGCTGCTGAAGGTCGGCAAGCTTGACCTCCAGTTCCCGGCGTTTTCCTCCGGCCGCACGTCTCGCCGGCGCCGGCGCGATTCGGCGGTTCGTAACATCGGTGGCGCGTCGCGTTGCTAAGCCGCTATTAAATCTTGCCTGACTCATGGGAGAGTTGACCTCTATCGGTAAGTGCCTTGTTGCCGGTTAAAATTCTCCATTTGCTAACCAACAAACTTGTAGCCACTGCCGTGCACTGTAAGAATAAACCGCGGCTCCTCAGGGTTTGGTTCGAGTTTCTGCCTGAGATGGACGATGTGGGTATCCACCGTGCGGGTGTTTGGATAGTTTTCGTAACCCCAAACCGCATCCAGCAAACGATCGCGGCTGAGCGTTTCCACCGGATGAGCCACGAAGTAAGCTAACAAGGCAAACTCCTTTGCCGAAAGCTCGACCGTCCGCCCCGCGCGGAGCACTTCATTGCTGCGGATGTTGACTTCTACGTCACTGAACCGATACAGCTCCGCGGCAGGCGCTTGCGGGCTGGCGCGACGCAGCACAGCTTTTACGCGGGCCATCAGCTCGCGAATCGAAAAGGGCTTGGTTACATAATCGTCGGCGCCCAGCTCGAGGCCGACAACTTTATCGATCTCCTGGCCGCGCGCCGTCAGCATGATAATCGGAAGCGCGGGCACTTTAGTCTTCAGTTGCTTGCACACGTCCAGACCGCTCATCCGCGGCATCATGACGTCAAGCACCACCAGATCGGGGTGATCAGCGAGCGCGCGTTCGAGGCCTTCGACTCCATCGGCCGCACTCATCACTTCATAGCCTTCATACTCGAAATTGTCGCGCAGGCCGGCGACCATCGCAGGCTCATCTTCGACGATCAGGATGCGCGTTTTCTTAACACCACCGGGTTCCGGAGCGTCGCGATTTAGTGAGCGACTGCCGCTGGGGTCGCCGAGTGATTGATCGAGATCAGCTTTTCTTTTCATGTTGATTCCATCTTGAAAATTCTCTCCCTCTCCCCTTTTTTGGGCGAGGGCTTACGCGTTATGTGCTGGATCCCCCCTTTCCCCGCCCAGAGCAGGGGGAAATGTAAAACCCGCCCTACGAGACCGCCGGTTGCGCGGCCGGCGCCAGGGGCAGCGACAGAATAAACCTGCTGCCTCTGCCAGGTGTGCTTTCAACGGCAATGTCTCCGCCGTGGGCCTGGGTGATATGGCGAACCAGGGATAGCCCCAGGCCGCTTCCTTTGGTGTTGTGGACCAGCGGGTCGCCGGCTCGATAGAACTTCTCGAAAATTTTCGACTGATCGCGGCGGGCAATGCCAATCCCGCGGTCGGCAACTTCAAGTTTCACCATGTCGCTGTCGCGGTAGAGCTTCACGCCCAAAAACTTTTCTTCGGTTGAATACTTCAGCGCGTTGTTGACCAGATTGACGAGAGCGCGCGCGATGGCCTCTCGATCAACCGGAACGGCCGGCAAATTTGAATCGATGTTCTCTTCAAACGCGAAGCCTTGTTGCTCGATTTGATAGCGATACGACTCGAGCGTGTTGTGGACCAGTTCGGCGATGTCGGTGCTGCGAAACTCATATTCCTTGCGGCCAGCTTCAATTCGAGAGAAGTCGAGTATGTTATTGATCAACGCCGTCAGCCGCTCGCTCTCTTTGCGAATAATGCGGTAATAAGTCTGCTTTTTCTCCTGAGTTGTAATGCGCCCCAGCTCGAGCGTTTCGGCGTAGAGACGAATCAGGGCCAGCGGAGTGCGGAGCTCGTGGGAAACGTTGGAAACGAAGTCGGACTTGAGACGGGCCAACGCCATCTCCTTGTTTACCACGTGCCGCGTCAACAGCAGTCCCCCGATGATCATCAGAGAAAGGCAGCCGAGAATTAAGAAACTACGATGCATCCAGGTCCTTCCCAGCGCTTCCACGCTCGTGCCCTGATACTTGATGCCCAACGCCAGTCCGCGGAAGACGTCGTCCAGTTTACGCGACACTTCTGGCTTCCCTTTGCCCCAACCGGCGGAAACCGCTAGCGGTTTGAGGTCATCCCAATTTTCCATGTTCACGGGATAGACAATCATGGCCAGCTTGTTTCCGCCCCGATCCCCTGACTTCTCCTTCATCATCTCGTCGATCACTTCCGGAAAAAGCGTTGCTTTCAGGTAGGTAGGATCAAATGAAACTCCTCCCAAGACCACCCTGTCCTTAGCGACCTGGGGCAAAACGAAGTAAGCGGTCGCCGCAAACACTTTGCCGTCCGCCCGTTTTGTTTGTTCCGTATAGATAGTGATGGGTCGTGGCTTCTTATGCATGCTCTCGACCATCATCTTCCCTTCTTTGGTGAACCAGCCGTGATAGCCATCAGACATACGCTCCTGTTCAGCACGAATGAACCGGTCGCCAATGAGCCGAGGTTGCGAACGGACCACCGCGCCTTTCTCGCCGAAAAGAAAAACGTGATTCAGCCAGGGACTCGCTGAAAGGAGGTCATCAAGTTTCTGGTCTCTTTCGACCGGCTCGATGTCCGGAGACGGAAAAAGTTTCCTCGCCTCTTCCGACATCGTGTAAGCCTTGAGGTTCATCTTCTTTTCAGTGATTCCGAGCATCTCCTGAAAATCTCGATGGATGGCCGCTTCGATTACCTTGTCGCGTTCGAAGCTTCTCAACTGGCTGTAATTTACGTAAATGAGTGCAGCTGCCGGCAGAACCACCGCCAGGCCCAGCGTTAACATCAACCTGAACCTGTTGAAGCCTCCCAGAAACCGTCTGCCCTTCAATTTCATGCTCAACCTCTAAAGGAATCGCGATTTGCGAGCCGTAGGATACTCTGCTTGGGGCCTGGGCGTGTTAAGCGCAAGTAAAAATATGTTAAGAGTTGTGAACTTATCAAACGAATCCGGGATCCGAGGGGTGAGGAACTTTCAACCTGCGGCATCCCCTCATACGCTTAGGCTTAGCGCCGGGACGGCGGAAGAGTAAAACACTTGCTAAACGACTTCATCCAAACGTGGCGCGACTATTGGTTTGCCGCCGCGGAACGTCGGCAATGAACTGTAGGGCGGACCACCGCAAACTGGCAGTTGCGTTACACCCGACGCATTCCGGATGCACTTGCGTTTCCCAACAGCTTACGATGAAATAATAACTCCAATGGCGTTATCGTTAGTCTCTCCTAAATTCAAGTTATAGATTCTTATGTGCGTTCAATCGCGATTATTAGGCTCGCTTTTTTCTAATGATGACCCCCGATCGCTCGCAAAGAATTGAAAAAATCTTTCAAGCGGCTGTTGAACTCGCTCCCGCTGAACGCGAGCGCTACCTTTGCGCGGCCTGCAACGACGATATCACGCTGAAACAAGATGTGGAGGAACGGCTGTTCCGGCATGAGAGTGCGGCTACCACCAGCGATGGTTCCTTTGATCTCCATGCCGCTCCCACCGGCCCACCGCTTTGGACCACGGATCAAACAGGAGATGTCGATCCCCTGATCGGACGCCGGCTCGGTGCTTACAAGATCGAACGCCAAATTGGACGCGGCGGCATGGGTGCGGTGTATGAAGCGCTTCGAGCGGATCGGGAATTCACCAAGCGAGTTGCGATCAAGCTCGTCAAGCGAGGCATGGACACTGACTTCATCCTCCGGCGCTTTCGCAAGGAGCGCCAGATTCTCGCCGCCCTGGATCACCCCAACATTGCGCTCTTGCTCGACGGCGGCACCACCCATGATGGGTTGCCGTTCTTTGTAATGGAGTTTATCGAGGGCCAACCACTCTATCGATATTCAGATGCTTTTCAACTCAACATTTCCGAGCGCCTCAAACTGTTCTGTAGTGTTTGTGACGCGATCCACTATGCCCATCAAAAGCAGGTGGTCCATCGCGACATCAAACCGTCAAATGTTTTGGTAACGGCGGAAGGCGTGCCGAAACTGTTGGACTTCGGCATCGCCAAGCTACTCAATCCGGAGATTGCGGGTGACATCACTCATGATCCCACCGCGACCTCAATGCGTTTGATGACGCCCGAGTACGCTTCACCGGAACAGGTCCAAGGCGCTCCGACTACGCCCTCGACCGACGTCTATTCGCTCGGAGTCTTGCTTTACGAACTTTTGACTGGCCACCGGCCATACCGTTTGCGAAATCGCGCGCCGCATGAAATTGCGCGAGTCATTTGCGAGGAGACCCCGTCGCCCCCCAGCGTGGTGATCAGCCGGTCTGATGATCTGATTGCCGGCGGCGCGGTAGGCATTGGCATGACCATGTTGCAACAGCTATATGCAGTGCGCCGGTCGACCCTGGACTCGCTGCGCCACGAATTTACCGGCGACCTCGATGAAATCGTGATGCGGGCGCTACGGAAGGAACCGCAGTGGCGCTATCAAACGGTTGAGCATTTTCGCGACGACATCAACAGTTTTGTTCAAGGTCGGCCTATTTCCGTTTTGCCTGACGCGCCGTTTGCGGCCACGCCCCCAACCATGCAACCGAGCGAGCGGCCAGTGACCGAGAATTCGCTGGCGGTGCTGCCGCTGAAATTGCTTGATGCCAGTCAGGGGTCCGACTCCGGGTCAAATTATCTCGGCACCGGCCTGGCGGATGCTTTGATCACGAGGCTGAGCGGGATTCGTCGCTTTGCCGTCCGGCCAACCAGCAGTGTGCTGGGTTACGGAAATGATTCCGATCCACTTCTGGCGGGTCGCGAACTGCGCGTGGCTTTTGTGCTTGATGGGCGAATGCAGCGAGCGGGCGATCGCATTCGCGTGACCGTGCAGTTACTGAATGTCAGCGACGGCACTGCGGTTTGGGCCGGACAGTTTGATGAACGTTTTACGGATGTCTTAACACTTGAAGACTCAATTTCGGCGCACGTTGCCGAAGCCCTGCTCCCTCATCTCACTGGTGAGGAACGCAAGACCCTGGCTAAGCGCGGCACTGACGACCCGCAGGCGCACGAAGCCTACCTCCGCGGGCGTCACTACTGGAACACATTTTCGGAAGACGGCTTTGCCAGGGCAATTGTTTGTTATCACCAGGCAATTGCCCTCGATCCAAATTATGCGGCAGCTTATGCGGGCGTGGCCTCGTATCACAATTGGCTGGGCAGCTTTACCGTGTTGCCCTTTGCCGAATGCGCCGCGTCAGCCTATGCCGCCGCGGCTACGGCGGCAGCGATTGATCCCGGCCTTCCGGAAGCTCACGCAGCGCTGGGCCAGGCAATTCTCTGCCGTGATTTTGCCTGGGCCGCGGCTGAGCGCGAGCTTCTGCACGCGATTGAACTCAATCCGGACTACTCGGTCGCGCGCATCTGGTATGCCCTCCAGCTGGCGATGGAGGGCCGGTTTACTGAGTCGTTGCGCGAGGCACAGACTGCGCGAGATCTGGATCCGATGGCAATAATTTCGCGGTTCAGCGTGGTCTGGTGTTCTTATCACGCGCGTCATTTTGAGGAGGGCTACCAACTGGCTCGCACCACCCTGGAAACCGAACCCCGAAATCTAACGATGTTGCACGGGTCTAGTTTCCTTTCAAGTCGACTTGGCCATCACGAAGAAGCCATCGCAGCCGCCCGGAAATCTGTAGAGTTAATGGGCAAGGCTTCTCACACCCTCAGCCGGTTGGGTTCCGCACATGCGCAGGCAGGAAACGTGGAAGCAGCCGAGGCCGTGCTTCTCGAGATGACTGAGATATCAGCCCGCCGTCATATCTCGCCATATCATCGCGCCCTGGTCCATTGCTCTCTTGGCCACACCGAGACGGCGCTGGATCTGCTGGAGCAGGCGTTTGCGACTAAAGACGCAAAAATACTTTGGATGGGCGTAGACCCCGAACTCGATTCGCTTCATGGCCATCCCAGATTCAACGCTCTGTTGCGCAAACTCAATCACCGGCTCGCTGCGTTGCCGACACTACTTGCTCATTCGCTCGGCGGACAGGAGTCGATCGCCGTGTTGCCTTTTAAGGTGTTGGGTTCATCTCAGGAGAATCCAGACGACGCGCACCTCGGACTGGGTCTAACCGATGCTTTGATAACCCGCCTCAGCAACGTGCAGCGATTGATTGTAAGACCTACCAGCAGCGTGCTGCGTTTCAGCGGCTCTACCCGCGACCCCTTGCTGGCAGGTCGGGATCTCGGTGTGCATTACGTTGTAGACGGCAGTTTGCGACGTGCAGGCAATCGTCTCCGCGTCACCGCGCAATTGTTGAGTGTCGGTGAAGGAGTTACTCGCTGGGTCGAACAGTTTGATGAAGACTCCGCGGACGCCTTGCAGATTGAAGACTCCATTTCCGATCAAGTCGCCAATGCCCTGCTGCCTCGGCTGACGCGAAACGAGCAACGTCAACTTTCGAAGCGGGGCACTGACTCCGCGGAAGCGTTTGAGTTTTATCTGCAAGGTCGCTACCACTGGAACACCTATTCGGAATCCGGGTTCGCCAGGGCAATCGAGTGTTATACGAAAGCGATCGAGCTCGATCCGAAATATGCACTCGCCTACACCGGCATCGCTGACTACTACAACTGGCTGGGGGTTCTTGGTTTTCGTCCGTTTGCCGAATGCTCCACCGCTGCCAGAGAAGCGGCCGCCAGAGCCGTTGAGCTTGATCCGGAATCAGCCGAAGCTTACAGCGCACTTGGATTTGCCACCGTCTGTCACAACTTTGATTGGGGGGTGGCCGAAGGACACCACCGGCGAGCAATTGAGATCAACCCTAACTACACTACTGGTCATCAGTGGTACGGCTTTCACCTCATGATGGTCGGCCGCTTCGAGGAAGCACTACGTGAACTGTTGCGCGCGCGTGAACTCGATCCGCTTTCGCCGAGCATAATGCAGGGACTCGCCTGGTGTTATTACCAGGCGCGCAACTACCCCGACTCAATCGCAACTTTCCAGAAGATGCTGGATGCCGTTCCCGATTTTGCTTACGGATTGATCACCTATGCCTGGGCGCTGCGACAAGCGGGGAAGACCCAGGAGGCGGTCTCCGTCGCGGAGAGGGCTTCGGACTTGTCGGGAGGCGCGCAATTTTTTCTCGCTGGCCTTGGCGCCAGCTATGCTGCCGCCGGTCGAAACTATGATGCGCGCGCGGTGCTGGATCGCCTGACCGAGATGTCAGCCCATTCATACGTTTCACCCTACCTCTGCTCCATCATCTATGTGCACCTCGGAGAATTCGATTCGGCGCTCACCCTTCTGCGCGAAGCCTATGCGGTCAACGATGGTTGGCTGGTCTGGCTTGCAGTTGAACCACAGTTTGATCCAATTCGAGAAGAGCCGGCCTTTGCAGAGCTGCTGGCAAAGACGCGAAACCCGGTGGGGACGGATGGGTTCACCTTTATTGGCTCTGCGCCAACACCAAAGCAAGCGGAGAGTCGCGGCACTGAGCGTTCGTCTTCGGTCGCAACTGCTCCCGCGGTGAGCGTGGACACTCAAGCCGCGGTAAACGAAGAGGCGCATCAGCTTTACACCGCGGGCCGCTACTACGCGACCCGTCGAACTGCTGACGGCATGCATCAGGCCATCGAACGCCTGGAGCGGGCAGTTGAACTCGATCCCGGTTTCGCGCTGGCCCATTCCGAACTGGCTGACTGTTATGCGCTTTTGAATTGGTATGTCGAACCTCCGCCCGCAGACGCCTGGGCACTTGCGAAAGAATCAGCGCAGAGGGCCGTTGCCGCCGATCCCGAACTCGCCGAAGCGCATGCATCGCTGGGGTTTTGTAAAACTTCACTTTGACCGCGATTGGGAAGGCGCCGAACGCGAGTTGCGCCGCGCTATCCGGTTGAAGCCCGGGGTGCAGGTCGCGCATCGGTGGTATGCATACAGTCTTTCTGCGATGGGCCGTCATGAGGAAGCCGCTGCGGAAATCGAGCGCGCGCGTGAGATTTCGCCCCAGTCGCCGGTGATCGCCACTGCACTGGCAAACGTTTTGTTTCTGGCGGGTAAGTTTGACGAGACCATCGAGCAATGCCGGAAGGCTTTAATGCTCGATCCGGGCGCGGTGGCGGCGCACACAATCCTGCGCTGGGCTTACGAGAAAAAAGGGATGCACAGCGAGGCCATGGCGACCTTTGAACAAGAGCGCAGCTTTGCGGGCGACACGCCTACGACCCGGGCGAAACGGGCACATGTATTGGCAGCGACCGGGAAAAGCGACGAGGCCCTGGCGATCCTGGAAGATATTTTGGCGCACCGGGAGGAGCAATGGGTAACTGCCTACGAAATTGCCATCATCTACTGCCTCCTGGACGACCGCGATAATGCTTTCCGTTGGTTGTCGCAGGCTGAGCGGGAACACGCCGTCGGTTTCACTTTTGTTCGGGTAGATCCACATCTGGAGTCGTTGCGTGCCGATCCGCTTTTTGGACAAATGCTGAGGCGAACCGATCAGACCGTGATCTACGATTCCCGAAAGCAGTAGATCGAGGCGGTGGTCGCGCAAAAGGCAAAAGTTAACCCCATAAACGCAGCCGTGTTCGCGGCGAAGTCATGGTGAAGTCATTCAGTTCAGCCGTCTGACCATTGCTGCGGGCCAGTTCATCACAAACCAATTGTCCGACTCGCATCGAGTCTGTAATTGTGTCACTTCGCCGGTCATTCTCATCTGACTGATAGAATGGGCGCGGTTGCGCGTAGTGACGGATAGGATGTGCTCAGTCTTCAGTGCGGTCTCGAATCCAGAAAGCAAAGAAAAAAACCGAAATTCTGGAAAGTGCGCGTTCAGCACAAATCTCAACCTGCACCCTTCCAGGCAGGTTGTGCTTCCCCGACAGTGTGCGTTTAATATCGGAGGCAAGCAGCGCTTGAATCAGGCGAGAGGCGCACAAAAGATTTTGATCCTGTTTCGAACCCAGCCGCATTTATTTGAATGACTACTGAAGACAACGGTCAAGGCTCCGAAGGCCAATTCAACGACAGCGCGAGCCCGCGACGCCGCTGGATCGGTATCGCGTTGATAGCCGGCATCTGGATTTTTATCGGTTTGGTCTTTACTCTCCAGGGCTACTTCACCGCATTGCGTTCGAAACGACCGACGAAGCTGGTCGACTCGTTTTACCTACAGATGACGTGGGCCATCCTCTGGGCTTTCGCCACGCCACTCGTGCTGTTGGCTGCCGCGAAACTCCCGATCGAAAGAAATAACTGGATTCGCAGCACGCTACTGCACATCCCGATTTCTCTGCTTCTCAGCGTCCTGGTGACCGCGCTGGGACGTGTAATCATTTGGCTATACTTTGGTTATCGAGCTAGGCCGGCCACTTACGTTTGAAAGCGTGACAAATTTCGTGGTCGCAAATTTCAGCGAAGGAATTGGTATCTACCTGCTGATCGCTGTGAGCTTTTATGCATTCAGTTATTACCGGCGCTTCCGCGAAGGGCAGTTGCGCACATTCCAGCTCGAAGCCCAGCTCTCGCAGGCCCAATTGCATGCTCTGAAGATGCAGCTTCATCCCCATTTTCTCTTTAACACCCTCCATTCAATTTCGGCGCTTTTGAACAAAGACCCTCAGGCCTCCCGCAGAGATGATCACGCGCCTCGGAGATTTTCTGCGACTTACTCTCGAAAACTCCGGCGCCCAGGAGGTGACGCTGCAAAAAGAGATGGAGTTTCTCACCTGCTATCTCGAGATCGAACGCGTTCGCTTTCAGGACCGCCTGGTCACCCGCACCGATTTGGCCGAGGGGACGCTCGACGCCAAAGTACCCAATCTCATTCTTCAACCCATCGTCGAAAACGCAATTCGTCACGCCATCGCCCCTCGATCCACTCCCGGGCTCATCGAAATTGAGTCGAAACACGACGGCAATAAGCTTCGTATCCAAGTCCGAGACAACGGCCCAGGTATTTCGGAACATCGGACATCCGAGAGCGTTTTAAAGAAGGGCCTCGGGTTGACAAATACGGGTACGCGGTTGGAACAGCTTTACGGAACCGCACATCTCTTCGATTTGAGAAACAGCTCCGAGGGTGGATTGGTCGTAACGCTGGAAATACCCTTTCACCGCGACGGTCAATCCCCCCGGCTCGTCTTGAGCGTTGTCTTAACTTTACAAGTTTCCTAATTTTTCAGTTTTACGCACAGTAGTCTGGTCATCGAACTCCAGAGGACTGAAGGTCCGTAGTGAAGCTATGGGCGTCAAATTCTCTAAGCGGTGTAATGGCGGACTCGCTTTTCTCGTTTAGACGATAACTAATGACTCCCTCCCCACCGATCCGTGTACTGCTGGTTGACGACGAGCCGCTCGCTCGCGAGATGCTGCGCGAGATGCTTCAGGGTGATCCCGCGGTGGAGATAGTTGGCGAATCCGTGAATGGGCGGGAGGCCCTTGACGCGATTCATAAGCATACACCCGAGCTTATCTTTCTCGATGTCCAGATGCCGGAAATGGGAGGATTTGAAGTATTGGAAGCCCTCGGTTCGAAGATTCCTCATGTGATTTTCGTTACCGCTTATGACCAGTATGCCGTTCGCGCGTTCGAAGTAAACGCGATGGATTACCTGCTAAAGCCCTTCGATCAGGAACGTTTCGACATCTCATGGCAACGCGCCAGAGCACAGATACTGCGGGATCGAAATGGCGGTACAGACCAGCGAATTCTCGCGCTGCTCGAGGAGATGAAGGCCGGAAACAAGTTTCTGGAACGCCTGGTCATAAAGTCTGCCGGCCGGATTTACTTTCTGGAAACGAGCGAGATCAGCTGGATCGAAGCGGAAGGCAACTATGTTTCAGTGCACAGCGGCAAGAAGTCGCACCTGCTCCGGGAGACGATCAGCAGTCTTGAATCGCAGCTCGACCCCAAAAAATTTGTGCGCATTCATAGGTCCTCTATCGTAAGTCTCGGTCACGTTCAAGAGTTGCAACCATGGTTCCATGGCGAGTATCGCGTGATCCTCAATGACGGCACCCAACTCACCCTCTCGCGTAACTACCGGGAAAAGCTTCAGGAAGCGCTAGGCAAACTTCCCTGAGGCCGCCACACTATGGACTGTCCCGCTCTTAAGCCCGTTAGTCACCCGCCCTTGCCCATCCGTCACAAAACAGGACCTTTCGCCAGAACTTCGTCGTATAACTCAACCTCCGGGACGATCAGTTTCCCCGAAAAGTTTTAGTTAGCTTAGGACTAATGCTTTTGGAACCAACACCCCGAGGCAACGTTTAAGTAAGGTTTATCAACAATAATCACCAATCCGGGAAGCAAGAGAGCGGAGGCATAACATGGAATCAACAACAATTTGGGAAAGCGAAGAAATTGAGCTAGTAAACGGCGGAGCGGCAAATGTCGAGCAAAGAGATGAGACACCGCAAACCCCAAGCAATATTCAGAATCTGCGCACACTGACTCTCAAGCTTCTGCGCGAAGTGCAATCCATCGGCGAGGTCCACACTGTAAACCTTGAAGGCGGCTTGGATTTTTACTCGGAAGTGAGCCGTTTTGAGATCGACCTGATCAAGCGCGCTTTGCTTCAGACGGCCGGACATCAGGGCCGGGCGGCAAAGTTGCTTAACTTGAAAGTGACTACGCTCAACTCAAAAATCAAGCACTACAACCTGAGCCTGAGCGGTTTCGCTGAAGGCTACCCGTTGGTCCAGGCGCGAGATATTGTCAGCCGGCAGCAGGTTCAATAACTGCACTGAGATTCTCATCGCTTCGCTTATATTGATCACCCAGTCATTGAACGGACTGGGTGATTTGTTTTGTAACGCCTCCTCTTGGTTTAGCAACGAGAGTCGCCGGCATTCAGAACCGACAGGTTGCAGTAGGTGGTCGCTAACCCTTTCCGAAAAAATGTCTACGCCGGACACGTTCACTCGTTGCGCCTGAACCGAATATCCAAAACTTGCAAGTTCAGTCTCAGCAACCATCCAAATCCCGCAATGCGAACGTTGTGACCTTGCCGCGAGTTGGCCCACCTGAGTGACGAGTTGGCTTGGTCCGGCTGCGAACTCATCGGCACGATCATTGCCCGCACCCTGTTTAGTTAACTCCCCGTTGCATCGAGAGCCTATCCAAATCTTCGGCTAATCAATTGGTCCAGCTCGGATCATAAAGTGAAATCCGAAGGTCTGTAAGACAACCCGCAGGGGCAAGATCGTCTGCGCCAGGTTGTCACCCTCGATGCTTCATTGAAACAGGGTTGGGGATAAACCGATGGACCGCAAATCGCCATCGTTTTCTTCCCCGGGAAAAAGGAATTGGGAGGTAATTCCATGCATAGACAAACCAGAACCCGACTGCTCTTGATCGTGCTGGCGCTCTTCGTTGTTGCCGGAGCTGCGTTCGCACAGGCGACCGGTGGAGCCGTGAAAGGACGAGCGGTCGATCAGAACGGCGCTGCCATTCAGAACGCCACCGTTACCTTGAAAAATGAAGCTACCGGCCAAACGCTGACCGCCCAGTCAAGTGAGGCAGGCGCTTTTACGTTTCCAAACACTCTTCCGGGTGAATACATAATCACCATTGAAGGTCAGGGCTTCCAGGCGTTCACCCAAAAGGTCAAAGTGCTGCTCAATCAGGAGAGCGCGGTTAACGTCGAGCTGAGACCGGCCGGCGTCAGCAGCACGGTGGACATCACTTCAAGCGCCGATACGCTGGTCCAAACTGATTCGTCTCAAATCGGTAGAAACTTTGAGACGCGCCAGGTACAGGATCTGCCCATCTTCAACGATCCGAGATCGCTGGCGCTGCTCTCTCCGAACGTCGTGGCCCAGGGCGTCGGGGTGGCGGGTGACGGAGGCAGTGTCGGCGGTACGCGTCCCCATGCAAACGCTTTTAATGTGGACGGCGTTGACAACAACTCTCCGGATCTCACCGGCATTCAGGTAAACATTATTCAGGATTCGATCGCTGAGGTGGCGATCCTGACCAACAATTACAACGCGGAATTTGGCACCGGGGCCGCCGGGCAGTTCAATACCGTTACCAAGACCGGCACCAACGACTTTCACGGTTCCGTGTTCGGATACCTCCAGAGTCGTCATCTCAATGCCACTTCAACGAGTGAAGAGTTTAATCTGCGCTCGGGCGTGATTTCGGAAAAGCCTGCTTTCACTGACCGTCGTTACGGCGGCACGTTTGGCGGACCGATTCTCCGAAACAAGTTGTTTTTCTTCGGCGCGTATCAGCGCGAGCCGATCACCCAGCAAGCGAGCGGCGTGTCTTACACTGCGCCAACCTCGGCAGGTTTAACGCAGATCGCGGCGCTTCCGGGCGCAAGTCCGTTCATCGTAAACCTGCTGCGAAACAATCTGATTCTGCCGACAAATCCCACCGAGACTCAGACTGTTTTGGGTCAGTCAGGGATTCCTTTCGGCGTCGTTTCCCTGGTTACACCCGGCGGTTCGCTGGAAACCCAGTACCAGATCAATATCGATCACTTGCTGGGGACGAAGAACCAGTTTCGTTATCGATTTAGCTCAGACAAAATTGGCGTCACTCAACCGGGAAGCGGCAATCCGAAGTTCAACAATCAAAAGAATGTCATCGCCCGACTCTTTTCCGCGGGTTGGATCAATACGGTGAATTCTCGGCTGGTAAACGAAGCGCGGGTTTCCTACAAGCAGTTTGTCCAGGACTACCCATTGAATGATCCCGCCTTCAATACGTTTCCAAACATTACGGTGGCGCCGCTAAACCTGGGTATTGGACCAAACGGAAATCTGCCGCAGGGTGGGCTGAATCATTCGTACCAGATTTACGATGCCCTCAGCTACGCGCGCGGGAGCCACAACTTTAAGTTTGGCGGTGAATTTCGTAACCTGATTTTCACCAGTTTTTTCCTGCCACGCGGACGGGGTGATTATAACTACGCCACCTTTGACGAGCTGATCACCGATGTAGTTCCTTCGAATGTGGATTTGCGCGGCGTCGGCTCTGCGGCATTCACCGGCAACCAAAGGAAGTACTACGCTTTCGCGCAGGACGACTGGAAGGTGTCGCCACATCTCACTCTTAACCTGGGCGTGCGTTACGAACTTCTCGGCTTGCCGCGAGACGCGGCCCTGCAACGACTAAACTCGATCTCAAACGTGCCGGGCGTGATCGAATTCAACGTGCCTAAGACCGATAAGAACAACTTTTCACCCCGCGTAGGTCTGGCCTACTCGCCCGAGTTCTCCAGCCGTTGGGGACGAATTTTCTCCGGCGGGCGCGGTCAGAGTTCAATCCGCGCCGCGTTTGGACTCAACTACTACGAGACGTACCAGAACCTCTACCTGTTGAATCTGCCTCCGCAGTTCCAACAGGAAATCAGCGCTTCGGCTTTTGGTTACGGCGCTCCGTTTTTGCAAAACGGCGGGGTGTCGCCCACTCCGATTCCGCCCAACACTGTGGCTGCGGCCCGCGCGGCCACTGGCTCGTTCATCAATGACGCGGTGGAGCCTTACATCATGTCGGCTACGTTGTCGTATCAACGCGAACTCACACAGGGAACTGTCCTGGAGTTTCGTTATCTGCATACCGCCGGCCGTCACTTGCCCGTGCAGGTCCGACGCAACGCCGGTGTGGTCGACAATAGCCGACTGGTGATGCCCACCTTCCTGAACAACCCAACCGCAGCCGAGTTGGCGGGACGTCCGACCCTCGGAAGCCTGGGTCTTAACGCCCGCTTCCCGACCCGGTTGGGAGCTTACGGGTTTGTCGGCAGCGTCACTTCGTTTGAACCGGAAGCAAACTCGGTCTACGACGGCGCTTCGGTAAGTCTGACGCGCCGCCTAACCAACGGGCTCGCGCTAACGGCGGCTTACACCTTCAGCAAAGCGATTGACAATGCCACCAATGAACTCTTCTCGAGTACGGTGAACCCACGTCGGGCGCAGGATGGTTTTGATCTGAGTCAGGAAAGATCACTTTCGGCGATCGATGTGCCCCATCGTTTTGTCGCTTCCTTTAACTACGACCTTCCTTTCGCCCGCCGGAGCAACAATGGCTTGCTGAGGGGAGTCTTTGGCGGCTGGCAAATCAATGGCGTCTTCCAAACGCAATCCGGTCAGCTGATGACACCGCAGTCCGTGCTGGACAGCAATCGCAACGGCGATGCGGCCGGCGATCGCACCATTGTTAATCTCAATGGCGTGAGCGGAACGGGTAGCGGCGTCTATGCGATAAACGCGCTGGGCCTGCGTATCGTTGATGGCAGCGGTGCGGATGTTCTGGGTGATCCTGCCACAGTTGGTTACGTGGCAATCAATGGATCAGCACAGTATATCCAGGCAGGTCCGGGGGCACGGGCAAACGCCGGAAGAAACACGCTGCGAACCAATAGTTGGAACCGTACTGACCTGACGTTGGTGAAAAACCTGCGGCTCGGGCCGGAGCGATTCAATTTCCAGATCGCTGCCGAGATTGGCAATTTATTCAACCAACGAATTCGCACCATTGGCGATTTTGGTTCACCATTTTTTGTGAATCAAAACGATTTCAATGGCACTAACCAATTCGGGATCGGCGCGGTTTCATTCGCCTTCCCCGATGTCACCAGCCCGCTCTTCAATAATTACAGCACGGGCAACTTCAGCGGCCGCACTATTCAACTTCGCGGCAAGTTCATGTTCTAAAATGAATGCAAACTGAAAGGCGAAACGGGAAGCGCTCCAGGTGTTTCCCGTTTCGGCATTGGATCGATGAAGTCGGAAGCGGGAGCGGAGCGACCCCGAGTCTCCTGACGTGGCTGCCGCGAATCTAACCCGGTCATTACAGCTCGCGGGTCTGACTGCTGGTTGGTATCGGCAAGTCGTCAGTTGCATCAAGATAGCCAACGATGCAGTCGCGGATCCGCTGATAGGATCGGTCGTAAACGGCACTGCTCTGGCCAAATGGGTCGGCTATCTCGACGCCGCGGCGCTTCGGATCAAACTCACCCAGCAAAGTGATCCGCTCGGGCTGGATGGCGTAACCCTCTTCCAACACTTCAGCGTGCATGCGTTCCATCACGAGAAACCGCTTGATCGCGTCAATAGGTAAATCGCGCACCCAGGTGGCTACCTCGATCGGCGCGGACGTGTGGTGCAGTTCGCACGTCTTGGTGGTGTCGTCTATGGCCGGCTCACCCCGGAAATCAAAAACGCCTGCCGAATAAACTTCAACGGGCAGTCCGCGCTTTTCGACTTCCGCCACCATTATCGCGTGGGCCATCACGCTGCGACAGCGGTTAGCAGTACAGATGAGCGCAACTGAAATCATATTGCAAACAGGGCAGGAAACCGGTACTGGTTCAGTTTGATTCGATCAGACGCATTTCTTTGCGGAACTTTGTGTCTAGCTTTGCGACCTTTGCGGTTTCTGCTTGTCTTAGACGTTTACCGCAAAGAACGCAAAGGTTTTCGCAAAGAGCGCAAAGCACACTGAACCAGTACCAGGAAACCAGGGGCTAGTGGTCACTTACTTTTGTTTTAGTCTTTCTACCGCGATCAGCAACTCAGCATTGAGTATCGCCGCCCCCGCGGCGCCGCGGATCGTGTTATGACTTAGCGCTACAAATCGGCAGTCGAGCACATTGTCCGGGAAGATTCTGCCCACCGTAACGCTCATCCCTTTTCCCGCATCGCGATCGAGACGCGATTGTGGGCGATCAGGCTCGCCACGAACTACGATCGGATTTTGCGGCGCTGAATGAAGCTTTAGATCCTGTGGCAGTGAACGATAAGAAGCGAGCGCATCCTTCACTTCGTCAATTCCAACATCCTTGGCAAACTTCACCCGCACCGCTGCCATGTGTCCGTCTGAAACATTTACCCGGTGACACTGCGCGCTGACCGCCATCGGCGCGTCTTCAATGCCAGCGCCTGCAAGCTTGCCGAGAATCTTCAGTGTCTCCTGCTTCGATCTTCTCTTCTTCGCCTTCGATGAAGGGCAGAACATTGTCGCTGATCGCGAGGGAAGGCACGCCGGGATACCCAGCGCCCGATAATGCCTGCATCGTGGTAGCTACCACGCTGGTCACACCAAATCGCTCATGCAACGGTGCAAGGGCAAGCGCCAGCATGATGGTCGAGCAGTTTGGATTGGTCACGATGTAACCTGTTGAGGAACCTCCGCTGGTTTCCTGTGAATCCAGCAACGCGAGATGTTCGTGGTTCACCTCAGGAATCAAGAGGGGAACATCGGCGTCCATGCGATAGGCTGACGAGTTACTGATTACCGGAAATCCTGCGCGGGCAAATGCGCCTTCACTAGCGCGCGCAATGTCGCCGGGCAAACTCGAAAATACCAGGTCACAATCAAGCGGCGGCTCAGGCGCCGCCACAGTCATGGTTCGCACAAATGCCGGCATCTCGCCGGCCAGACGCCAGGTGCAAGCATCCTCAAAACTCTTGCCCTGCGAGCGATCCGAAGCAGCCAGCGCGCGTGATTTCAAACTGCGGATGATTCTCCAGCAATTGTATGAAGCGCTGCCCGACCATTCCGGTAGCGCCAAGTATTCCTACACGAAGTTTCCTGGTCATATTCCTATCTTTTCGAAACAAAAAATCCTAACCGCAAAGTGCGCAAAGCTATCCCGCAGAGAACGCAAAGTTCTCTTACTCTGCGGTTCTTTGCGCTCTCTTTGCGATCTCTGCGGTTAAGCTTCTTACGCAACGGGATACCTTATCTTCCAGATGCTAACTTCATCGAAGTCAACGCGTTGCCCATCCGCTTCACCCCTTCCGTCAGCACCGGAAGGTCAGCACAAAACGAGCATCGCAAAAAGCCTTCGCCTTCACTCCCAAAAGCGTTGCCCGGCACCGTAACTACCCCCGCATCCAGCATTGCTTGGGCGACTTCCATCGACGTTCCATAGTGCGACACATCCACCATCGTGTAGAAAGCACCATCCGGAGTAGTGCAACGAAAGCCGGCATCGCGGAGCGCCCGGAGCAGATGGTCGCGCCGCTGTTCAAAGGTATTGCGATTTTGCTTACGCGCCTCAGCCGCTTCATCAGTCCAGGCGGCGAGCGCCGCTTTTTGCGAAACCGTAGCCGCGCAAGTGGTGACATATCCATGCAGTAAATGCGCAGCCCGAATCACCGCCGCCTGCGCCGAGAATCCATCCCAGACGCCAGCCGGTCATACAAGTCGACTTCGAAAGACCACTGATCACGATTGTGCGGGGATAGTGCTCAGAAATCGATCCCGGGCGCTCACCGGTGTAGTAAAGATCTCGATAGATCTCATCGCTGACCACAAACGCGCCGGAGCCGCTGGCCTCAATTGCCTTTGCCATCGCGCGCAACTCCTCACTCGTAAATACACGGCCGGTGGGATTGGACGGACTGGTGCAAACGACAACTTTTGTTCTGGGGCTGAGCTGCCGCTTGAAATCCTCTAAATCAAAACTGAAATTCTGCGACGCCGGCAGTTGATAGTAGGTTGGAACACCCGCAGCCATCCGCGTAATCGTCGGATAAGCGACAAAACCGGGATTGGGAATTAACACCTCATCGCCCGCTTCCACCAGGCACAACAAGGCAAGATACATCGCTTCCTGCGAACCCGCGGTGATGATCACCTGATCGTTTGTGAGACTAAGATGAGGATAGTCACTTGCGACGAGGGCGCGTAAGGCGGGAAGTCCGGCCTGCAAGGTGTAACCGTTTCGCTCCTCTTGAATCGCGCGTACAGCGGCGCGCCGAATCACGTCCGGCGTTGGCAAGTCAGGCTCGCCCAGTCCGAAACTGATGTCACCAGGCTTCGCGCGATCAGTGATCGCGCGAATCGGACTGCGTTCGATGCCGCGCAGGAATGGCGGTGGCTGAAACTGCTTCATAGCTTTGCCGGAAGCGCGACCCGTTCCTTACCTCAAATAATCTTCCAGTTGCACTGCTTGCTCAGTTTTATCGTCTCGATATTTAACGATGACCGGCGCGTAAAGCGACAGTCCCCAGGCGACTCCCACTTCACCGCGCACCTTGCGAGATCCCGGCACCACCACCGCACCCGCAGGTATCTCAAGTGGTGACTCGGCGGTTCGCTGATAAATTTTTCTGCGGGCCAGATCGTAAACCGGAGTGGAACCCGTCAAGATCGTTCCTGCTGCCAGCACCGCCCCCTCACGCACAACTGTGCCCTCATAAACCCCGCAACCGCCACCGACCAGCACGTCATCTTCGATAACCACCGGTACCGCGCCAACCGGTTCCAGTACTCCGCCAATTTGAGCCGCAGCCGAAAGATGAACTCGCTTCCCTATCTGCGCGCACGAGCCGACCAGCGCGTGGCTGTCGATCATCGTTCCTTCATCCACGTATGCGCCGGCGTTAATGAACATGGGCGGCATGCAAACAACTCCAGGAGCTACGTATGCGCCATCGCGAATACTCGAGCCGCCCGGCACAATGCGAACATTGTCTTTCATGTCCGTAAGGCGGGCTGGATAGGTGTCTTTGTCAAAGAACCGCAGGTGGGCCGACGCTGACATATCGGTCAACTGGCCCATTCGAAAACCTAGAAGAATTCCCTGCTTCACCCATGCGTTAGCGCGCCACGTCCCCTGGTTGTCTCGCTCAGCGGCCCGGATCTCGCCCTGGTTCAAGGCTGACTTGAATTCATCGAACGAAGCCCGATCTTCCGCGCTGAATTCGTTTTCCTTACGCGCCGCCAGGACTTCAATTCGATCACGAAGCGGCATGCGATGCTTCCTCCAGGAGACCGAGTTCAGACAGCACCTGGTGGAGCAGGGCGCGGTTCTCATCTTCTATCGCTACCAGCGGCAGGCGATAGTTCTCCTCGATCAGATTCATCATGGCCAGGGCCGCCTTCACCGGACCGGGACTAGACTCGATGAAATTTGCTTCCATCAGAGGCAGCAGCCGGTAATGCAATGTTCGCGCCTCGTCCCAATTTCCTTCGAGGGCAAGATTCACCAACCGGGACATGAGCTCGGGCGCTTCATTAGAGGCCACTGAAATCAAACCGTCGGCGCCCAACGCGATCATCGGAAAAGTGAACGCGTCATCCCCGGACAGCACGATGAATCCTTCGGGACGGCTGCGCAGAATTTCCATGATCTGGCCGAGGTTTCCGGATGCCTCCTTTACCGCCACGATGTTTTCGCAATCGCGCGCCAGCCGCACGGTTGTCTCCGCGGAGATGTTGCATGATGTGCGCCCGGGCACGTTGTAAATCACAATCGGGATATCAACTGCATTAGCAATTGCGCGGAAGTGCGCGTACAGGCCGGCTTGCGTGGGCTTGTTATAAAAGGGCGCGACCACCAGCACCGCATCAGCGCCCAGCGCTTTTGCTATCTTGGAATTTTCAATAGTCACGGCGGTCGAATTGCTGCCGGTTCCGGCAATCACGCGCGCCCGATCTTGCGCCAGTTCGATGGCGTGTCTGATGACAAACTGATCTTCAGCCTCAGTCATCGTGGCGCTCTCGCCCGTTGTGCCACAAGGAACCAGTAGCTTGATGCCGCCGGTCAACTGATACTCAATCAGTCGGGTCAGGGCTTCCTCGTCGACCCGACCGTCGGCCTTGAACGGCGTTACCAGGGCAGTTGCGCATCCGCGCAGCCAGTCAGTGTTCATCGTCATGCTGGTACCTCACAATTGAATGATGAAGGCTGAACGGTGATTTCAGCATTATCATTTATCATTCATCATTCATCATTTCAGTATCTCGTCAATCGCTTCGCTAAATTCAAAGACGCCTTTGCGGCCCCTGATCCAGCGCGCGGCGAGGAGAGCTCCCGAGGCGAAGCCCACCCGCGAACGCGCCGTGTGTGTAAGTGTGATCTGATCCGCTGTCGAATCAAATCCTACACGGTGGGTGCCTGGAATCTCACCCGCGCGCGTGGAGGCAATCTGAATGTCGTTCTGAAGGTGCTTGCCTACCAACTCCTTCAACTTTAAAGCCGTGCCGGAAGGAACGTCGCGTTTGCGCGAGTGATGTTGCTCCTCCAGGAACACTTCGTACTGTTTCAGGCGGGCCATCAGTTGTGCGGTCTCAGCCACAATCTTGTAAAACACATTAACGCCGATCGAAAAGTTGGCGCCATAAATCAGCGAGCCATCGTGTGCCGCTACTGTGCGGCGCACTTCATCGAGATCGTCTTTCCATCCCGTTGTTCCCTCCACGAGGGGAACACCCGCGCGGCAGCACGCTTCAACATTCCTCACGACAGCTCCGCCAACTGAGAAGTCAATCGCCACATCGTGACCACCAAGCGCGGCAACCATTTCATCAGACCCACTCAAAGCTGAATCGCTCGAGGTCAGAATGACACCAATGTGATCGCCTGAATCGCCCGCCAGCTGTTCTACCAGTTGGCCTATCGCCCCATGTCCAATCAACGCCAACTTCATCGGCGCGCCCTCATTCCCGCCTGTTGGCTCTGCTCGTGCTCCTCGCCAGTCGCAAGGAGCGCCCGAGCCAGTTGGACGTAAAGATCGACTGCGGTGGCCAGTTCGGTCTTACCCACAAATTCATGATCTGTATGCGCATTCAAGATTGATCCAGGCCCTAGCAACAACGCCGTTCCCCAATTTGAAAGATACGGAATGTCCGTGGTAAAGCGGACGGTGCAGGGTTCGAAACCCGAAACCGTGTGTAATCTGATCGGCTCGTGCTCAGATAGGTACTCGATTTCGGCGCGGCCTGCGACCGTTTGCTCGAGCAGGTTCTTCACCGGGGGAGCTTCAGTCACCAGGCGAAACTGCAAGACCGCTTCGGCCTCTTCCGGAATAACATTGGGTCGCGTGCCGCCGTTGATGATGCCGATGTTGCAGGTTGTCGCGCCCAGCAGTTCGGCCGTCGGCCAGTCGCACCGGCGCACGTCCGACAAGACGTCCAATAGTTTTTCGATTGCAGATTCGCCCTGCTCTGGATAAGCGGAATGCGCTGCCCGACCACGCGTCTTAATGGTGACGCGAAGCGAGCCTTTGGTAGCTGCCGCGAGGCGATTGTCAGTCGGCTCGCCATTGATTAGAAACGCAGTTTGGTTAGACGACGAACGCTTGTTTGCGATCTGCGCCCCCAGGCTTCCCATTTCCTCGTCAACCGTAAAAAGCAGTCCTATTTTATCGACGCCTTCGCTTCGCAACTGCTCCGCCGCCTTGATCTGCGCGGCGATGATCCCCTTGGCGTCACACGATCCGCGGCCGTAAATATTTGCCTCATCTTCATGTGAGGGAATAAACGGCGGCACCGTGTCCATGTGAGTGGAGAAAACCACGCGCGGCGGATTGCCTGTAGCGGCCATAACATTAAAACGGTCCACTTCCACTTCCTGCATTTCAACCTGAAAACTCAGAGTCTCGAGATGTCCCCTCAGAAATTCGCCGATCGCCTTCTCGTCGCCGGTAACGGAAGGAATGTCGATCAGCTTTCGGGTTAACTCAAAAAGGTCCATTGCACTCCCTTTGCGGGTCATGGCTCGAATTCTGTTTCTCTGTGCAGCCTCTGTGTTCTCTGCGTCTCTGTGGTGAACGATGGATTAGTAAGACTCACCACAGAGACACAGAGAACACCGAGGTGGCACAGAGTTTAACTCGCGGGCACAGCACGGGCTTCAACTTCGCTTGCCATGTCATCCTCAGTAGAATTCTCATTTGCTGAATCTCCAAAAAATTCGTAATGCAACCGCCTCACCGTTTCCGCCACACGACTTTCCTCAACCGCAAAGGTGAGATTGATTCTCGACGCGCCCTGGGAAATCAACGAGACGTTAATGTCGCTGATCGTCGAGAAAATTCGCGCTGCAATTCCCGGAGTGCTCCGCAGTCCTTCACCGACAATGCAAACTATTGCCCGGCCTCCTTCCACCGAGACCGAACCGAAGATCTCCAGGTCTTTCACTATAGATGCAAGCGCGCTGGTATCGTCGAGCGACAGGGAAACGCTCACTTCTGAGGTGGTGACAACGTCTACAGCCGTGCGATGGCGATCGAAGACTTCAAACAACGCCTTCAAAAAACCGTAAGCGCCCAGCATGCGCGCCGAAGTTATCTGGACCGTAGTAACTCCCGTTTTGTGCGCTATCGACTTGACGGTCTCGGGAGACTTTTCAGTTTCCGAACCGACGAGCGTACTCCCGCTCTCGGGCGCGCGTGAGTTGCAAATACGTACCGGGATATCCCGCTCGACTGCCGGCTGGAGCGTTTTTGGGTGCAGCACCTTGGCGCCGAAATAGGCGAGCTCCGCTGCTTCTGCGAACGAAAGCCGCGGAATCGATCGCGCCGCCGTCACGACCCGCGGATCGGCCGTTAACACGCCCGACACGTCGGTCCATATCTGAATTTCGTCTACCGCCAGCGCTGCACCGATGATCGCCGCCGTGTAATCCGACCCGCCGCGACCGAGAGTCGTAGTCTCACCAGCTGAAGTCGAACCGATAAAACCTCCCAGTACCGGAACAACTTGCGAGTCGATCAGGCCCTGGAGTTGCCGTCGCGTGGTCGCCTGGGTTTGCTCCATCAGTGGAGCAGCCGCCCCGAAGTGGCTATCAGTGATGACGCATTGCCGCGCATCGATGTTTTCAGCCGAAACACGTCGCGCACGTAACACTCCCGCCAGTAGCGCGGCCGAGAGTCGCTCGCCAAAAGAGACTATCGCATCCTGATAAAATTTCTGCCGGTGGCTTTCGCCGGCATTTTCAGCCACCGCCGCGCGCAGAATGCCGTCAATTTCGATCCGGCTTTGGGCCAACAACTCGGAGATTTGCGCATCCCCTGGAACCAGGGTAGCGGCAACCAGTGCGTGCCGCGCGAAGTGTTTATCCAGAGTTAGCGTCGCGCCCCGGAGATCGCCTGCGAAAGTATTCTGCACACTCGCCAGGAGCGCATCGGTGAATCCGCTCATCGCAGAAACCACCACGACCGGTCGTAGTCCCTGATGGTTCACAGCGTGCGCGACGATATCCGCTACGTTCGCAAAAGCGCCGGCGTCTTCAACAGACGTCCCGCCAAACTTCATGATCGTCGGCCGCATAATTATTCGATTAGTCTAGCACCGTCGCGCCGTGGAACCGTCAACATTAGGCGCGAAAGGCGCAACCTGCTGCGCGCAGTCTTGCCGCCTCCCCGACTTTGCGATCACTCTGAGGAATAGGCGTTAGTGATTGACACCTAACGCTGTATTGAGATGCGGATAGTAAATTGAGCCCTCAAACCGACTTGGTTTTCCACTTCCCCTGGCGAAAGACGACGGCACTCACCAGCGCGAGCGAAGAAAAGGCGATGGTGATAGCCAGGAAGACGCCACGAGGGCCAATCCCCAACGTTACTGCCAGGACATAAGCGAGCGGCAATTCCCACAACCAGAAGACAAACAGATTAATGATCGTCGGCGTCCAGGTGTCGCCCGCGCCATTGAACGATTGGGTGATCACCATTCCCCAGGCATAAAAGAGAAAGCCGGCCGCCACAATGCGCAAACAATCGACCCCATACGGCATGACCTTCGGATCGCGAGTAAACAGTCCGATGATCTCAGCGGCGAACAATACAAAGATCAACCCAACGATCCCGAGAAAGATCATGTTGTAGAAGCCCGCAATCCAAACCGCCCGCTCTGCGCGATCAGGCTTTTTTGCTCCCAACGCCTGCCCGACCATGGTCGCTGCCGCATTCGACATTCCCCATGAAGGCAACAGGGCAAACAGGATCACCCGAATCCCCACGATGTAGCCGGCGACAACATCACTGCCAAAACTGGAGATGATTCGGACCAGACCGATCCAACTCGCCATCCCAATGGAGACCTGGAAAGTAGCTACGCCCGAAAGCCGGACCAGCCGGCTCATGATGGCCGGTTCGAAGCGGTAGTGTTGGCGTTGAATATCAAATCGCTTGGAACGGATGAGCCGGATAAACGCATAAAGCGCGCCGGTGCCACGGCCAATATTTGTGGCGACTGCCGCGCCGACAATCCCGAGTTTGGGAAATGGACCAAGGCCGAAAATGAAACAGGGCGCCAGCACAATGTTGATGGCATTTGCCATCCACAACACGCGCATGGCGATCGCCGCGTCGCCGGCGCCGCGAAAGATGGCGTTGATCATGAAGAGCATCATGATCGTCACATTGCCTGCCAGCATGACCCGGGTGAAGCCCACGCCACTCTCGATTACGGCTGGGGAAGCGCCCATCATCGCAAGCAGTTGCGGGGCCAGGGGAGCGCCTATCACGGCAATCACCAGCGAGATGATCAACCCGAGGGCCATTGCCTGAATGGCCGCGCGGGCCGCTCCTTCCCGGTTGTTTTCGCCAATGCGGCGCGCGATGGTAGCAGTTACTCCAATACTCAAACCGATTGCGAGTGCATAGAGCAGAGTCAACAGCGACTCGGTAAGAGCCACCGTCGCCATTGCATCAACGCCGAGATAGGACACGTATTTGATGTCAACCACCGCGAAGATGCTCTCCATGCACATCTCGAGCACCATGGGGATGGCCAGCATGATGATGGAACGCCCGATTGGTCCTTTGGTGTAATCGCGCTGACTTCCGCGCAGTGATTCTCGGATCGCCAACCAGAGACTCTGATCCGGCTCACTGTCGTTGACACCTGAAACATCGCCCTGAGACGTAGCGGTGTCAGACGTGTCCCTGGTGATCGGCAAACTTTCGGAATCCGGCACTTGTTTCTTCCCAATTAGATTGAATTGACGTAGCGGGTAGAAGAATTCAGAACCGGGAGCGGTAGCGACCGGGTCTCACTGTGCAATCATGACCCACCCGGTCGCTACCGCTCCCGGTTCTGAATTTTCGTTTCACGTTGGTCGACTGATAATGCGGAGCGCCGCTGTCTATTTATCAGCTGCTCTGCCGAAATCATCCTCCAGGCGCACAATGTCGTCTTCCCCAAGATAGCCGCCTTGCTGCACTTCAATAAACACAAGATTCGTCTCGCCGGGATTCTCGACGCGGTGCGCGGCGCCTTTCGGAATGTCGATCGCGTTCCCGGCTGGCACCAGCAGTTCGGCGCCGTCGAGAGTGACCTTTGCCGTTCCTTCGACTACAAACCAATGCTCAGCCCGCTGCGCGTGCTTCTGGTAACTCAGACGCTTGCCAGGCGAGACTTCAATCCGTTTGACCTTGAACCCATCTGCTTCATCGAGCACGGTGAAAGTGCCCCATGGCCGGCGATCAAACTTTGGCGAGTTGTCCATGCTATTTGCTGTCATTCATGTCCCCCGGACTACTCTGTGCGTCCTCCGTGTTCTCCGTGTCTCTGTGGTGAATTCTTGTCTAACGCTTGCTCACCACAGAGACGCAGAGAACACAGAGCAGGCACAGAGAAATCATTCATCGCCCGGCCGCGGCGCGGCGATATTTCACTTCTTGCCGTTTCTTCCTCTTCTTACGCGCTTTCGGCTTAACGGGCGCATATCGCCCCGTGCGTTCCAGATCGTAAACGGTGTAACCCGTATCGAAAATGTCGCCTGATGGCGTTGGGCTGTCAACGCTATAGTCGAAGATTCTGCCGTCGCTACGAACATAAACCGAACCGCACTTTCCTTTCAGATACTGTTCCGCAGTCAGGAGCGCATATAGATGCTGACGGGAGCCCAGTGTGCCTCTAGGATGGCAGGGAATAAATTCCTTTCCGTCCGGCAAATGATAAATGTTCAATTCGAGCAGGATAGCGCGCCCGTAACGTTGCAGGCGCGGCACGAAACCCTGCGGCAATCCAAATCGCTGTTTTGAAGCAGCCCGGGCAGTTTGATTACGTTTGGTGGTTGGTCGCGTTTGGGAACCAAGCTTTTGCGCGGCCAGCGCGAGAGCATCAGCCAGACTGTCCAGCTGACCGTTATCAACTACCAGGTTTTCAAACGAAGTATCAGTGTGGGCCAGGATTTCTCGGCAGGCCTGACGCAATTCCTCCGAGCCATCGAGCAAGCCCTCGCTCATTTGTTTCAGCGTTGCCTGTCCTTTATAGACAGCATCTACCTTCTGACCCTCGGTCATCTCGGCCCACAAAATATCGCCGATGCTGCCATTCGACATTTCAAGGGCGAGTTTACTTAATTCCGTGAGGCTTGCAAGAAAGTTTTTACATGGGAACGACGGTGACCACGCGGACCATACGTCGCTCAGCGTTATGGGACCGCGGGCGCCCTCGTCCGCAATGAGCGCGTAGCGCGAACCACTGTCCGAAGAGTTCGCCCCCTATAACCTATATTGATCAGATAGAGTTAATGAAAATCATGCGATGGCGGAGCTTCCACTTTGAATGAGAGCGGCTGGATCCGTTTTGCCTTTACGGAAACAACATTGTCCTGATTTTGCAAAGTGCCTTCAATCAAGAGGAAGTGGTGGTCCACCACGGTCAGCCGGTTCTCGTCGAAGAGTTGTGGCGTAATTATTATGTTAGTTACCCCGGTCTCGTCTTCCAAAGTTAAAAATACAAAACCCTTTGCAGTTCCCGGTCGCTGCCTGACGATCACCCATCCGGCAACTGTAATCGCGCTGCCATTTCGCGCCTGCTGTATGTCTATCGCGCGGCTCGCGCCCAGCTTACTTAACTCGTGCCGATGAAAAGCGACCGGATGGCGTCCGATGGTTAAGCCGGTGCCGCGAAAGTCGGCGTCCATTCTTTCGGGACGGGTCATGGGGGTTAAAGGCGAGTTGCCGTCGTGCTCGTGGAGCTCTTCATATAGCTCGCCCGCCGCGCGGGCCACTCGCTCCACTTGCCACAACGCATCGCGACGGTTGATTCCTTTGTCCAAAGTCCTTTGTTTGTCCAAAGTCCAAGGTCCAAAGTCCAAAGTCTGTCCGTCGATCGTCGTATTTGACTTTGGACTTTGGACTTTGGACCTTGGACTTCTGCTCTGGATGAAGTTCAACCCGCCCACCGCCGCCAGCTTTCTCATTTCATCCTTGCGCAATTCCGGCACGCGATTGTGTAAATCATCGATGCTGGTAAAGTCGCGCTTCGCGCGTTCTCTCACGATTGCTCTTCCAGAAACCTCGCTCAAACCTTTCACATATTTCAAACCCAGACGAAGAACCAGGTTGTCCAATGTCGAATGTCCAACGTCCAAAGTCTTTTTAGCTTCCTTGGTTTTTGACGTTGGACATTGGACGTTGGACTTTGGACTTTCTTCCTCAATCGTGCACAACCAATCCGATCGGCACACATCCACCGGGTTCACTTTCAACCCATGCCGCTGCGCATCCTTAACCAGGGTAAACGGTTGATAAAATCCCATCGGCTGATTGTTTAGAATCGCCGCCGTAAACGCCGCCAGGTAATGACACTTCAGATACGCGCTGGCGTAGGCAATCAAAGCAAAACTCGCCGCATGTGATTCGGGAAAACCGTAAAGCGCAAACGACGTGATCGACTGCACGATCTCATCCTGCGTCTTCTGTGGGATTCGATTGATTGCCATGCCGCGGCGTAGCTTCACTTCAATTTCTTTCATGCGCGCTTCCGAGCGTTTGAAACCAAACGCGCGCCGCAGCTCTTCGGCTTCGCCTCCGGAAAAACCTGCGCAAATCATCGCTATCTTTAACAGTTGCTCCTGAAACAACGGCACGCCGAGGGTTCGTTTCAGTACCGGCTCCAACAGCGGATGCGCATAGACCACGGGCGCGCGGCCCAGGCGCCGGTTCAAATATGGATGGACCATATTTCCGACTATTGGTCCGGGCCGAATGATCGCCACCTGGACCACGATGTCGTAAAACTTTTTCGGACGCAGGCGCGGCAGACATGACATCTGGGCGCGACTCTCCACCTGAAACATTCCAATTGTGTCGGCCTTTTGCAGGGCCGCATAAACTTTCGGGTCATCCTGCGGCAGTTGAGCCAGATCAACTTCTTCCTTATAAGAATCGCGAATCAATTGAATCGAGTCTTCCAGCACGGCCATCATTCCCAATCCCAACAGATCGACTTTTATCAATCCAAGATCGGCGCAGTCTTCTTTGTCCCACTGCACCACGACGCGGCCGGGCATTGCGGCCGGCTCGAGCGGCACCACGGAATTGAGTTGACCCTGGCAAATAACCATGCCGCCTGAATGCTGGCCCAGGTGGCGCGGCAAATCCTGCACTCGTTGGTATAGCTCAAAGAATTTCCTAATGCGCGAGTTTTTGATATCTAAACCCGCATCGCGAAACTGGCGCTCAGTTGTATCCTTCGGATCTTTCCATTCCCAGGTGTTGACCAGACCCGAGAGCTTTCCCAACGTCTCGTCATCAAAGCCGAGAACTTTGCCGACTTCTCGCGCCGCCGATTTGCCCCGGTAAGTAATGACGTTGGCGGTCATGGCCGCGCCGAGTTTCCCGTAACGCTGGTAAACATATTGAATCGCGCGCTCGCGTTGATCGCCGCTGGGCAAATCAAGATCGATGTCCGGCCACTCACCGCGTTCCTCGGAAAGAAATCGTTCAAACAATAATTCCATACCCACTGGATCGACGGCGGTGATGCCCAGGCTGTAACAGACCGCGCTGTTGGCTGCGGACCCGCGACCCTGAATCAGAATTCCCTGCCGGCGGCAAAACTCCACGATGTCCCAAACGATCAGGAAATAACCTTCAAGCTTCAGCTTTTCGATAAGCCGGAGCTCGCGCTCGATTTGTTTCCAGGCAATTTCATATTTAGGCTTTCCCTTCCCGCCGGAATAACGCAGACGTGCGCCTTCTGTCGTGCGCTGGCGAAGAAATGAGGCCATCGTTTCTCCATCCGGCACTTCATATTTCGGAAATTCATAACCGAGATCCGCGAGGGTAAACTCAAGACGCGACGAAAGCTCGACGGTGTTGGCAAGAGCTTCAGGCAAATCCGCAAAGAGCCGCGCCATGATTTTTGGCGCTTTCACATAGCGTTCCGAATTTGTCGCTAACAGTCGGCCGGCAGTTTCCAATCGCACATGATTTCGAATGCAGGTGAACACATCTGTAACTTCGCGTTGCGCGCGCGTAGCCTGACTAACGCCATTTGTCGCCAGCAACGGCAATCTTAAACGCTGCGCGATTTCTACCACCGCGTGATTGCGCGCTTCCTCGTCCCGATTGAGATGACGCTGTAACTCAGCATAAACATTTCCCTTCCCGAAAACCTGGACTAACCATTCGGCTTGTTTCTGCGCCTCCTCTGTGCTCTCTGCGCCTCTGCGGTGAAACGCCTTCGCCAGTGGACCATCGTGATCGCCGGTCAGGCAAATCAACCCTTCCGCGTATTCAGCTAACTCATCCGGAGTAATCGCACACTCGCCCGGCTTCGCATGTTTCGGCACACGCAATTTCATCAGCGTTATTAACCGGCAAAGATTTTGATAACCGGTTCGATTACGAACCAGGAGGGGAAGCGAAAACGTTTCGGGCGCCGCCGCCGCACGTTGTTGTCCAAAGTCCAAGGTCCAAGGTCCAACGTCCGCTTGCCCACCTTGTCTTTGACTCTGGATCTTTGGACTGCGGACTGTGAACCCCTGCCTGACTTTGGACCCTGGACTTTGGACTTTGAACTATAGTTATCTCCGCCCCGATATGCGCTTTGATCTCACTCTTCTTCCCTGCCAGATGAAACCGCGGACTCCCATACACGCCGTCGCGATCGAGCAAAGCCATTGCCGGCATTTCTAATTCTCGCGCGGCGACAATTAGCTCTTCCGGCACCGAAGCGCCTTCGAGAAAACTAAATGCAGAGCGTGCATGTAGTTCGACGTAACTCATATCGATACCGTGCTATCCGCAGATTTCGCAGATTACACAGATTAAAAAACAGATGAAATAGGCAGAACTGTTCAGATCAGGTCTTCAATTTCTCAACGCAACTGTTTCATCCGTCTTTATGAATCTGTGTAATCTGCGAAATCTGCGGATAGGCCTCAGTCGTAAATTCCTTCGACAAACCATCCCCCATTGCCCAAATCGCGATAGATGCGAAGCAATTGCAGGGAACCGCATTCTGCTTTCGCATTTGACTCAACTCCCACATCCCATTCATCCCGCGCCCAAAAATCCGGGCGCCACCAATCGCCCGAGGCACGCCAGGGGCCGGCCACTGAAACGACTTTTCCATACACACTTCTGTTTTTGTCCCAGGCACTAATCTCGCGCGGACATCCTTTCTCAGCCTGCACAATTGCCCGCAACGGCGGCCGAAACACTCGAAAGCCCAGGGTGGATTTCGGATATCGGATCCTGTCTGCCGCTTGCTGTTTGCTATTTGCTGTTTGCCTTACGTCTCTTTCGCTTCGGCTCTCGCAACTCAAACCGGTTCACCCGAAACGCATCCGGACGATGCGTGTCGAGCAATTCAGGCGAGCCGATATTTCCTGGTCCAACCAGTTTGGCAAGTCGCGCCAGCATGAGTTCCAGCTTCTCTGGTTCCGGAGCAAGCGGAATAAATAATCCCGTCTGCAATATGCGCGGCTTCACCGGTCCACAATTTATGGCAACTGCCACCACGGCGGACGGCGGTGGATGCATTTCCGTGTCGAGTAATAAAAGTTTGAGAAACACTTTGTAGTCACGCATCGGATAAGGCAGGTTGAGGTTGATTTCATGTGAGGCGCCGGTTTCCAGTTTCAACTTTACCTGCAACGCGTTAGTGGCAAGGGCATAGGCATTCAGGCCCACGCATATATGATTGAGAAGTCGCGCAAGGATGAAGGAAAGAGGTTCCAACTGGGCGATGGGATAATCCAGCTCAATTGAGTTTTCGAAAACCGGGGGCGAGGGCCGGAGCTTGAGATGACGATTAGTTTTTCCGCTCGCCAGTTGTTGTAGTCTAACTCCGTCCTGGCCCAGCCGTTCGGAAACCCCGGCAACCGGCAACTCGGCAAACTCTCTGAAGGTATGCACTCCCCAAAGACTAAGCGTCTTCAGAATTTCGGTCGCCGACTTTTCCTCGATCCCAACCAGGGAGCATTGCAAAATTTTTAACGGCAGCCCGCCAAGACAAGTGAGTTCCTCGCCGGGAGCTGTGAAGGTGACGCCGCGGCAAAACTTTGCCGCATGGATGGCAGCATCGGGATTTGCCGCCAGTGCCACGTTTACCTGACAACCTAACCCAGCGGGTACTTTCAATTTCGCTTGTTTCGCAATTTGATTAGCCAGCTCGTAAGGAGATCCAAATAGTAAAGCGCACCCTTCCACATCCATCACTATGGTGTGCGAATCCACCTCTTCAACTAATGGCGAAAAGGCATAGGCAAACTCCGGAAGAGAGAGGCGGGCGGGCGCCTCGGCCGGGGTGACAGACAGTTCTGCCGGAATATGCCGGCAATAAATGCTCGCAAACATCGCTTTGGTTTAGTGGACTACGCTCCGAGTTATGCTTTGGGCGAAGATTAGCGAAAATCAGCGAACACTGTCAAGCTGCGTGTTACCAGATTACTGGTAGCGGAGTAAGAGGTCCGACCTGCTTCCGGGAGCGCGGGCGCCCTCGCCCGAAACGTCGTTGGCAAGAAAAATTCTGTGAGGAGGAAGGTCCACCGCTCTCATTGGCCGCTCTGGAAGATTGCGGGCGAGGGCGCTCTTGCTCACAGTGAAGAGCTTGAGGCATTAGCGGGCCACTTTGATGAAAACCTCATCATTTCTCCTGTTGAGGTGAAGCGGGCGCCGGCATTCGACCTGACAATACAAACCCCGCAAGAGGTTGGCATGGGGCGCGGAGATCAAATTTCTGCCGTAACTATTTACACTGCTGAGAAACTTTGAGGGCGTCGTTTTCCCAGAAGATCTCCGAGAGCCCCAGGCGAGCAGTCCTCCAGGAGTAGTAGTCTCTGACACTTTCAAGGCTTCGGAGTTTCCTGACCACAGATCGGTTTCTTGTTTCAATTCCAAAGCAAGGGCGGCGCATGATTTGGCGCAACTCTCTTCCGCGATCACCAGCAGGACAGTCGGCGTGGCTTCCAAAGTTCGACGAAAACGATACCACCATGAGGAAATTATCCGGCGCGCATCTTTGGTGGGAATGTCGGCGAGGTCCAGCATTACCAGTCCAAAACCCCCACCCTGCAATAGTAGATCAGTGGCTTTGAATGCATGTTCCAGATTATTGGCGCAACGTATCCAGAGCAATCGCTCCATATTGATCTCTGCATGCGACGCGGAGGCAGGATCAAACACATTACAGGTATCCACAACGGCGCACACTTCATCGTGCCTCGTAGCGTGGGCCAGGGCAGAAAGCATGAAGCTGGTGCGGCCTGAAGATGCCGGTCCAAAGATTTCCGTTATCGCGCCGCGTGGCAATCCTCCGCCCGTGAAAGAATCGATTTGAGAAATGCCTGAGGAAAGCACTGCTGCCGGACCTTTTTCATGTAATTTAAAGGCATCACCAAAACGCGAGGCGATTTCAGTTTCGATTTCAGCTTTTGAAAGTGCAACTCTCATAACAGGCCTCAAAAAAATCGCTGGGCTTAAGTAACCTGGAGTGCTGACCTGTCAGCCTTTGGTACTTCACCGCACTCTTGCGCGATCTCACAGGCCAAAAGCTGCGTCAAGCCGCCGCACCAAAATTTCGCTTGACCACCCCTAACATTTTCGATAATATTCGCATTATTTTCGCTAGCAACCGAAAATAGCATGGCGCTCCGGCTTGAGGCAAGACTTTTAAGGGAGGATTGAGATGCCTGTTACTGCGCGGCAAAGGCAGATCTACGACTACATCTGCCGGTACAACGAAAGCCACAAACAGCCTCCTACAATCGCTGAGATTGGAAGGCAATTCCAGATGTCGTCTTCGGCGAGCGTTCACAGCATCCTGTCGGTGCTCGAGCGGGAAGGCCTCATCAAGCGAATTCCCAATGTCAGCCGCGGCATTGAGATCATCACGCAAACTAATGCAGAGCAATCCGGCGATGAATTTCAGATTCCGCTGTTGGGGCTAGTCGCCGCAGGGCAACCGATTGAAGCAGTCCTCGCCCATGAAACTGTGGCGGTACCAAAAAGCATGATTGGCCGCGGCCGAATGTTCGCGCTCCGGGTGCGCGGAGATTCAATGATCGAAGAAAATATTCAGGACAACGACATCATCATCGTGTCGTCTCAGGAGACGGCGGAAAACGGACAGGTGGTAGTTGCACTAATCGACGGCAACTATGCGACGGTGAAAAAGTTTTACCGCGAGCCTGACTTTATTCGTCTGGAACCGGCCAATCCTCAGTTCAAAGCAATCTTCATCAAGACCCCGGGCCGCATTCAACTTCAGGGTGTAGTGCGCGGTCTCATACGCAACTATTCCGCTCCCGCTCAAGCCTGACCTCGCTAGGCGAATAAAATGGTTGAACGTGAATTCAATAGTCTGCAAAGCAACCTGTCGGATGTAAGTTTCTGTGCGTTTGCTCTATCTGAGTGCGTGGTTCACGTCTCGAGCGATTCGGCAAAGTATCTGCGGGCTGTGCACCGAACTGCTTTGGAGTTGGCGGTGCCGAATCTTTTTGGTTGGGAGATTGGCGGTTATTGGCTGATGCCGGACCAGATCAACCAGTTAAGAAAACTGCCGGAGTGCTATCCAGCGAATGAGGTTGAATTGGTTAGGAAGGCGATTGAGGCGTTTCTGCGCGCGCAAACCGAAGCTATTCAACTACCGGGAATCTTTTCATCTTTTGCATACTTCAACTGACGGAAATCGTTCGCCAATAAAATAGCCTAAAGCTACAATCCACTCCCATGGCGAAGAATTCTCACATTGAATGGACTCACCACACCTTCAACCCCTGGTGGGGCTGCAAGAAGGTCTCGGCCGCGTGCGACAACTGTTACGCGGAATTGTGGGCCAAGAGAATGGGGCACCAGCTTTGGGGAACGGACTCGCCGCGCCGTTTTTTTAGTGATGCGCACTGGCGAGAGCCACTCGTCTGGAACGACGAAGCTCGACTGGCTGGCCGACGGGAAAGAGTTTTTTGCGCCAGCATGGCTGACGTATTCGAACGCCGGTCCGACCTTAACCCAGCACGCGCAAGGCTCTGGCAACTCATCCACAATACGCCGAATCTCGATTGGCTCCTTCTGACAAAGCGACCCCAGAATATAGAGAGACTTGTCCCTTGGAAAAACGACTGGCCTGAAAACGTTTGGTTGGGCACGAGCGTAGAAAACCAAACCCTGGCTGAGAAGCGACTTCCTTTCCTTTTGAAGAATCCGGCTGCGGTCCGATTTCTGTCATGTGAACCATTGCTTGGGAATCTCAATTTGCGCCCGTGGTTCAATCGACGGGGGCTTTACCCAATTGATTGGATCATCGCCGGTGGTGAGAGCGGCGGGCATTCACGACCCATGCACCCGGATTGGGCAACGGGCCTTTTAAAGCAGTGTGAAGAGTTCGATGTGCCATTTCATTTCAAGCAATGGGGAAATTGGGTTCCCGCAGATCTCATAAACGAAGCAGTCCGACCGAAACTCCTCGAATTACGCAACGAGCGACCAATTACCATGGCGCGGGTTGGAAAGAAGCTTGCGGGTCGCATGCTTGATGGAACTACTTGGGACGGTATACCTCTCGCACCTCTCACTCATGCCTAAAGACTTTTCACACTACGAAGGTGGGCGCGAGCACACCTATATTAAACACTACTTGCTCGAAAAATATCTTTCGCGGTGGGGCTATAAGATCGGAAGCACATGGGACACTTTGGTCTTCATAGATGGCTTTGCAGGTCCTTGGGGCGCGAAGGACGAGGAATTCGCAGATGCTTCCTTTGGCATCGCTATTAAAGCACTGAATGATGCGGTAGATGGCCTCTTCAAAGTGCGGCAGCGATCGGTCCGGGGGGTCTGCGTCTTTGTTGAAAAAGCACCAAAACCTTTCGCGAAACTGGATGCTTTCGCTAGAAATCATTCGACAGATTGCGTTCGAGCCAAAGCTTTAAAGGGACGCTTTATTGAAAACATCAAAGCAATCGACGAGTACGTCGCATCCGCTGGAGCCAACCCCTTCAAGTTTGTGTTTCTCGACCAGAAGGGCTGGGCGGCGACTCCAATGGAAAAGTTGAAACCTTTCGTAAGCGAACGGCCCTGCGAACTGCTCTTCAACTTGATGACATCTTTTCTGACACGGTTCGTCGACAGGGAAGATTTGACGGCAAGCTACCACGCGCTATATGTACGGCCGGGAGTCATCGAGAGAATCCGCGCCCTGCCAAAAGGAACTGGACAACGTGAGGAACTGGCGGTGGACGAGTACTGTCGGAGCTTGAGAGAGATCTGTGACTTTCAATACGTCTCCCAAGCAGTAATCATGGATCCCAAGCCAAAGAAGAAAGTTCGTTATTATCTGAGTTTTCGCAACAAAGTAGTCTCCATGGGATTGAAGTCTTCAAGAAGGCCGAGATGGAAGCGGCAAAAGCGCAGGACAAAGTTGCGGTACGAAAAGCGAAGTCAGAAAATCAAACCAAACTGCTTTTTCGTTCGGCGGTGTGCCTCCGCAATCACCCAAAATGTCGCGACCTATGCCAGCGACCACACCAAGCGTGCTCGCGAGAAGATGATCGAGATCCTAACTAATAGTAATGCGAATTTTCTGCCTTACAAGGATCTCTACGGTGAAGCAATGGCATTTCCCTCTGTAACACCCGGAGATTTACAACTGTGGATTACTGAGCTACAGGATAAAGGCGCCTTAAAGATTCTATGGGATGGAGCCAAGCGCAAAAAACTTACTTGGTCAAAGAATGATTTTATCGTCGTTACCAATACACGACTGTCTACAATAGTGTCCGCGGTTCGACCTTCTTCGCTTTTCGCAGCACCATCAACCCAATCCCTGACATGATCATCGCCCCGCCGGCAAAGGTGCGCCAATCAAGTTTTTCGTCCAGCACTAACATTCCCAAGATCACGGCAACTACCGGCGTCACCAAAGCTATCAACATTGTGTTGGTCACATCCATGTGCTGCACCAGCCAGTAGTACAGGAGAAAAGCAATCACCGAGCCAACGATCGCCAAATAGAACAACGAAATAACGGCCATTCCGGTCCAACGATAACGAAAAGGGTTTCCTTCCAACGTGATGCCGATGAACAACAACGGAATCAGGCCAAATACCATTTGCCCGCCCGCGAGGATCGCGGGATTGAGTTTCGCCCCGTGCGCCTTTACCAGCACGTTTGCATAAGCAGTACACGCAGAGCCCACCACGAGAGCAGCAGATCCCGCTAACGCTTTTGGCCCGGCCACACTCAACTGGTTGGAAAAAATTACCCCGACTCCGGCCACGCCCATCACCACTCCAACGATCCTGGCTGGGGTCATTTGTTCGCCAGGCAGATAGAAATGGGCGATGACCAGTCCGCACACCGGAATCATGGCTTGCAGCAAGGCGGCCAACCCTGAAGAAATATGCTGCTCACCCCAGAAAACTGCTCCGTAGTTAACACTGAAAGCTAAGACGCCAGTCGTTGCCAGGAGCAGCCAGTCGGCGCGCTTGCGAGGCAGCGACAGCCCACGGGCCTTCACGATCACAAAGATGATCGTGGAGGCGATGACAAATCTGATGCCGGCAAACGTGAAGGGCGGGAGATCGCTAAGACCAAGCTTAATGAACAGCCAAGTAGAGCCCCAGATCAAACACAAGACCAGCCAGACAAGGCGTGATTTCATTGGTTACGGGTTAGCTCCATGGGAGCAGAATATTTATATAAGCCGGCTCAACTATTTCACTGCTTGCAGGAGCGGCAAGCCAGACTGTGAAAAGTCTTGACTTGCCGCTCCCCCAAAGCTCTTTGCTAATGTCTGCTATCAAGATTGCGTTCCCGTCGGAACGCGGCTGCGAAACAGTCAATTCGACTCATTTACGAAGGCGGATTCGCGAGCTTGATGATCGCGAAAGCCGCGCCCTGCGGATCCTGTAGAATCGCAAATCGTCCGGTGCCCGGGATGTCCATTGGTGGCGCCAGAAGTCTTGGCGCCACGTTCTGTCGCCTTAGCTACCATGGCATCCGTATCGTCGACCGCGAAATAGACCAGCCAATGGGGCGGCATTTCGCCCATTTCCGGTGGCGGCTTATACATGCCTCCAGCCGGCCGCTCGCCATTCATAAACGAAGTGTACGTCATTGGTCCCATCTGCTGAACATTCTTGCCCCAACCGAAAAGACCGGTGTAGAAGTCGCCGGCCTTCTCAGTGTCCGGCGTCGCAAGTTCATTCCAACAGACTGAGTTTGGGATGTTGACCAGGCCGGCACCGCAGTGGGCCTTGGCTTCCCACAATGCAAACACAGCTCCGGTGGGATCCTGAACTACCGCCATCCGTCCAACTTCCATGACGTCAAATGGTTCTTTCATCAAGGTGGCGCCGAGCGACTTTGGCTTTCGCAGCCGACTTCGTCGGCGCTGGCCACTGACGCATAGGACAACCAGTTGGGCGGAATTCCCTGGGCGGTCATTTCCGCAGGCATCTGATAAAGCGCGCCGACATCTTTACCGTCCTGCTTGAGCATGGTGTAGACCCCGTCAGGGCCCATCGGGTGATCTTCAATGCCCCAGTCAAATAAGGCGGTATAAAATTTCTTGGCCGCCTCGCTATCTGTGGTGCCCAGTTCAAACCAACAGAAAGTTCCCGGGGCATACTCCGGCGTCTCCTGCATTCGTGCTTCAGTCATTGCTTCATCTCCTTGAGGGCTAGGGCGCAAAAACTTGAAGGGAGACTGCGAGCGTAATGCGCGTCGTTCAAATTACGAATTAGGTGGACCAACATGATAACTGCTGGACGAAAGTGATGAAAAGTCGGAGGGAGGTACTCCATAAACGGAAAACGCTACCTCCGGCAAGCCGAAAGTAGCGTAGTCCGTTTCCTATCTAATCGCTCAAGCTCTCAAGCCGAAGCTCTCGAGCCAAGCTTTCAATAAGGATGGCAGCTTGGCATGTACACGCTCTGGCTGCCGATTTATATCCCGAAGTTCACTTGCGGTTAAGTTTGAACCTCGGTCAGCACGCGAACCGCTTTCGCAATCCTCGCATCCTTTCGGATGCGGTGCCGTTAGGTTTTTGTTGTGGTGGCTTTTCCTCCACCTCCGGTTACGACCCGGCAACGTTAGCTCAACTTTCGCCGAGCTGTTCGCCCCCTTCGGCGGGTCCTGTTCCAAAGGGGTGCTACTCGTTTTGATCCGAGTAGCTCAAGAAGACCTTTCAGTCTTCTCTAGCAAAGCCTTTCGGCTTCGACTTAGGGCGTCAATAGAATCAACAGCCGCCTGCTAATTCCCTCTTCCGTGTGTCACCACATCGGTTGCCGATCCCTTCGTCGGTCTCGAAGGCCGTGACCCTCGTGACAGGGAGGTTTATACGCTAATCATTTTTTTAGGTCAAACTTTTGTGTGTTTTATTTTTTCCCGTGCGCGTTTTCTTTTTGCTAAGGACTTTGTGTTACCGCATCTATCGAGAAGAAACTCGAAGCTAGTGATGAATTATTCTTGCCCTTATGGCCCTTGTAGCCCTTGTTCAACTCTCTGTGCGTCCTTTGGTCTCTGTGTCTCTGTGGTGAATCTTTAACGATCGACTGTTCACCACCGAGACACAGAGAACACCGAGGACGCACAGAGAAAAAGGAATTAGTTGCAACGCACTTTGTGCATGACAAATTCCTGGCGTTCTGCTTTGCCATTCTGCAGGCCTTCGATGCTCGCCCACATTAGCGCCTTTCCTTTGCGCTCATAAATCACACGCTGGGGAAAGTCGTGTTTGAGATTCTCAAACGTCGCTTTCCCTCCGAATGAGTCTTTGAGAGGAAATGAAACTCGCGGTCCGCCTCCGGGCTGCGGCAGGAAAACCAGACTGCCGTTTTCCTCTCGAAACTGCATAAACTCGAAGGAAACAGTACGATTCTCCCTCACAATTCTGCCCAGCCCAATCATCGATCCGCCCGACGGCTTCGACCAAATCTCCTCGATGACTGCAGTGCCCTGACGGCCTTCCCAGCATCCGCTTATCCAGGCCAAATCGTTCAACGAGGCCTGGTTTTGCGAATAGCAAAAGCACGCGAAAGCCATCATAGTGAAAATGGAAAAAACCAGACGCTTAATAACCATTGGGGGTTCTCCTTCAAGTTTTCTGAATGCGATTATCTTTTTGGATCTCAAGGAGCGCTGACTGAATAGCCGCTTGAACTTCCAACATTTCCGTTTCACTTTCGTATTTGGTGCGCGGCCAGAAGAAGCCTTTTAAGCCATCTTTTTTCTTCCGAGGAACGATGTGCACGTGCAAGTGTGGAACGCTTTGGCTCACGCGATTATTCATGGCCACAAACGACCCCTCAGCGTTGAACGCAGTCTCTACCGCTCGCGTAAGGTGCTGAACATTTGCAAATAACGGTGACACCAAATTCGTCGGTAAATCACTCAACGTTTCGAAATGCTTTTTGGGGACTAACAAGCTATGACCATAAAAAAGTGGTCGGTGATCCAGAAATGCCAAACAGACATCATCCTCATACACGATAGATGATTTGACTTCGCCGTTAATAATTCCACAAAAGAGACAGCTCATTCGATTGCTACTCGTCGGCATTATTAGGGAGTTACTTAACTGCGCCGTAACCAGGATCCAGAGAGCATTCTAGAGTAGTATGCATGCCGTGGGAACAACTACGGGCTCTCATTTTCAGCGCGTTTTTCAGCAGTTGAAGAAGTATGGCTTCCTGCTCGAGTCTGATCCCAGGCTGCCCAGCGTTTGTGCTTCGATCACAGGTGAATCACTGAAGAGTTCGTGGTGGTCACATCCCATGGCCCAGGTTATCTTCGACGTAAACGAGCAGCTCGAAGATCACCAAGACATTGTCATTACCAAACTGGTGGCGGGTAAGGTGACTTTTGTTCACCGTAGCACTTGGCCTCATCTCACCTCGATTGGAACCTCGCGCGAGAATTGGCAGATGAGCAAACTGTCGGTCTCGGCGCGCCGGCTGCTTGCGTTGGTCGATGAACGTGGTTCGGTAATCACGAACGAGCTTCCGCCTCTTGGCAGGGGAAAATTAACGGTGGGAGACGTAACCCGTGAGCTGGAAAGAAAGCTCTTGATCCTGGCGGTACAGGTTCACACCGCTAAAGGTGCGCACGCGAAAGCCCTGGAGACCTGGGATCACTGGGTCGCGAGGAAGGGATTTCAGATCCCGATAATTCCCTCTGATAAAGCGAAGCAAACGCTGGAAGATCGGCTGCTGAAACTTAATCGAAAGTTTGCTGCTGCGGCAAAGCTGCCATGGCAATAAGCAGTTGCGCAAAGGCGCACTTCTTTTTGTGCTGGGCCCCGTTCTCCAATTAAACAGGTCGCACTGCCCTGGAAAAAGCCTTGACCCCGAGTGTGTTCAAGACCTCACCCTTCCGAAGCCACCCGCGGCGCGCCATCCCCACTCCATATTTCAAGTTATTCATCGCGCCGGTCGAGTGCGCGTCGACTGAAATCACAAACTTGATCTTTCGCTTGCGCGCTTCGCGTATCCAACGCGGCTCCATATCCAGCCGCCACGGATCACCATTTATTTCGATCGCCGCGCGCGACTCAGCGATGACGTCGAGAATCTGTTCTATGTCGCAGTCGAATGGTGGCCGCCGCTGAATCAAACGTCCCAGAGCGTGGCCCCAAATCTTAAATACCGGTTGGCGCATTGCCGTGACGATTCGCTGCGTCATCCTGGCCGAGTCCATCTTGTAACGGGCATGTATGCTGGCGACGATTACGTCAAACTGTTCGAGGATCTTGTCCGGATAATCAAGCTGCCCGCTGGCAATGATGTCTGATTCAGTGCCGCGAAGAATCTTTATTTTCACCTTCTCCTGCACCTCTTCAATTTCAGCCCATTGTCGCTTCAAACGATCCAAGGTTACGCCGCCGGCGTATGACGCGGTGGGCGAGTGGTCGGTGATGGTTACATACTTCATTCCCATGGCTTCCGCCGCTCGCGCCATTTCCTCGACTGAATGCTTGCCGTCGGAGTACGTCGTATGACAATGGACCATTCCCTGGATGTCTTTCAGTTCCACCAAATCCTGCGACAGCTTGCCGGCCAACGCGGCTTCAACCTCTCCCACGTCTTCGCGCAACTCTGGCGGCACATACTGCATGCCGAGTTGTTCGTAGATGTCTTCCTCCTCGGACCACTCGGCTGCGGATCGTGACCTGCCGGCGGAATCCCTGGTGCGCTTAATCCGGCGTTGCGGGCGGTCGGCCGCAGCGGCAATCTGCTGCAACCTATTCACGTGCGCCCTGGATCCCGTTTCCGTCAATAACGCTAACCCAAACTCGTCAGGAAGGGCTGCAACCAGGGAAACTCGCGCGCCTTCATTGAGACGGACCGTGCACGCTTGATCCATCTTTTCGATGACCTCGACAATCAATGGAAACCGCAGGAAGTGGGAGACCACGGCAGCCGGGCGCTTTGCTTTGACGACCACGCGAATCGTGCCGACGGTTTCTTTCCAACGCCGCAGCGAGCCGGCGAAACTGACGGTAGTAGTGTCGCGCGAAGTCTTGAGATAGTCGGAGATCTGTTCAGCGGTTTGCCCCGCCCGGTGCAAGTGAAGCCGATCTGGTTTTTTTCCCCGCTGCCGATGACTGCTAATTGCTTCCAGCAGTTTCTCTTCCGTTTTCGCGCCAAACCCTTTGAGTTTTCTGATCTCTCCAGCTTCCGCCGCCGCCTTGAGTTGAGCAATCGAAGTGACACCCAAGGCATCGTGGAGTGCCTTAATCTTGCGGATGGAGAGACCCGGAATGGCAGACAGTTCGAGGATGCCCGGCGGAAACTCTCGCTTCAGTCCCTGCAAAACTGACGACTCGCCGGTCAGATACAACTGCTCGATTTGCGAAGCCAGCGCCTCGCCGATTCCGCGCATCGAGGTGAGTTTATTCTCCAGCACTACATCGCCGAGGTCATCGGTCATTCCGCCAACCACCCGCGCCCCCGCCTGATAGGCGCGAGCTTTGAAGCGATCTTTGCCGCCCTTCAGCTCCAGCAACGCCGCGATCTCCTGTAGCGCCGCAGCGATTGCGAATTTATCCAGACGCTGGTTCTTAGTCATGTCTTAGAAGAGATACAAAAATTGTTTCAAGATTTGATTGCAGACACTCTCACAACATAGATTGACGGTAACGACTGTCAAAGGCGAACCTATTCGCGGCTTTGCCGCCTTCCGTGCGGAAAGGCTTAGCCTTTCCGAGTTCGAAGCATTCAGGTGGAGGCTGCGCCTCATGTTCCGCATTTCGAAGACTCAGCAGTTTACTATCTCACCTCTGTCGCAAATGATCGCCTTCAGGTCTTTCAGACAGAGAAACTCAAGGAACTAATGGGTGGCGCCTTAGATGAAGCTCGCACTTCAGCAAAGCTATTACTCTTCGCTTACGTAATAATGTCAGACCATATTCACGCATTGATCGGCTCACAAAGAAAACCATCAGAGGTGCTGCATTATGTTAATGGAATCGCCAGTCGGAGGGTAATCGATTTTTTGAAGACGAGTAGTTTCGAGTCATCTCTGCAAAAGTTGAGTCATTCGGAAGGTACACGGCAACACAAGTACTCGCTTTGGGATCATCATGCAAATTTGACATTAGTGAAGACAGAGAATGGAAACCGCTGGTCTAGCGTTCGTTGCTGGCAGGGGAAACCGCTTGATGATGAACCTTTGTTAATGAACATTGATCAAATAGCGTGGCATAGATCGTGAGGCGCAGCCTCACTCCACACTTGGCTTGACGGAAAGGCCGAGCCTTTCCGCACGGAAGGCGGCACAGCCGCAGCCGCACATGCTTGTCATCCGCGCCCAGCCCGCAGCGCCCCTGGTGGCGACGAAATCCCACCTACTCCATCCATGTGCTCTCAGCTATAATTCCTTCAAAATTCTTCAAGCTCCAAAACGTCAAGCTCAACAAGAGGTCTCATGCCTATCGCTTCGATCAATCCCGCTACTGGCGAAACTTTCAAAACATTTGAGCCGCTCAGTGAATCGCAGATAGATGAAAAGTTAGAGCGGGCTGCGGAGACTTTCGCAGCCTACCGGCAAACCAGCCTCACGGAGCGCGCAGGGTGGATGTTGCGCGCCGCCGAAATTCTCGAATCGGAAAAGAGCGAATTCGCGCGGCTGATGACGACGGAAATGGGCAAGCCGATCACGGGCGCCGTAGCTGAAGCCGAAAAGTGCGCCTTGGTTTGTCGCTACTATGCTGAAACCGCGGCGCAACATCTCGCCGATCAAGTGGTCGAAACCAACGCCTCAAAAAGCTTCGTGCGATTTCAACCACTTGGTCCAGTGCTGGCCGTGATGCCCTGGAACTTTCCCTTCTGGCAGGTCTTTCGTTTTGCGGCGCCGGCGCTAATGGCGGGAAATGTCGGACTACTAAAACACGCTTCAAACGTCCCGCAATGCGCACTGGCGATTGAGGATATTTTTCAACGGGCAGGCTTTCCGGCCGGCGCGTTTCAGACGTTGCTGATTGGATCCGAAGTGGTCCAGCGCGTGCTCGAAGACAAGCGAGTGGCAGCTGCCACTCTAACTGGAAGCGAACCGGCAGGACGCACCGTGGCCGGCATCGCCGGTAAACAGATCAAAAAGACTGTCCTGGAACTTGGCGGGAGCGATCCGTTTATCGTTATGCCTTCCGCTGATCTGAATGAAGCGGTGACGACGGGAGTGAAAGCGCGAACGATCAATAACGGACAGTCGTGTATCGCCGCCAAGCGTTTCATTATCGCGTCCGAAATCTATGACGAATTTGAGCGAGGTTTTGTCGAAACGATGAAAGCGCTGCGGGTTGGTGACCCGCTTAAAGAGTCGACCGAGATTGGACCACTTGCGACCGAGCAGATTCTGAACGACGTGGATGACCAGGTGAAAACTTCAGTCGCGGCGGGCGCAATTATTTTAACCGGCGGAAAGAAAATCGAAGGCGCGGGCAATTTTTATGAGCCGACCGTACTGGTGAATGTTCCTCTCGACTCGCCTGCCTCCTGCGAAGAAATTTTCGGACCGGTAGCAATGCTTTTCCGCGTGAATTCAATCGACGAAGCTATCGAGCTCGCCAACAACACCACCTTCGGCCTGGGCGCCTCCGCCTGGACCGCCGACGAACCGGAACGCGAGCGCTTCATCGGCGAACTCGAAGCCGGCTGTGTGTTTATTAACGGCATGGTGGCTTCCGATCCGCGGCTCCCATTTGGCGGCATTAAGAATTCCGGTTACGGGCGAGAATTGGGTGAGTTCGGCATTCGCGAGTTTGTGAACATTAAGACTGTCTGGGAGAAGTAGGCCCCCGATGCTGTCCCCGGTCTGTAACACTTCCTTGATCCGCTTCATTCCCCTCGAACGTCGCCATGCGTCCAGGCGATGCCGAGGCTAAGGTAATCATCAGCGATCATCGTTTGAAAAACCTTCGGATTCATTTTTTCTCCCGTGGATGGGTTGGTAAATCACACCGCTTCTGCCACTATGATCGGAAAGCGGAAAGTCTACGTGAACGGGACCTATTCCTTTATTACTAATCTCTTTCCTCTATTGACGACCCGACTAACCTAAAAGCTCTCCCAGATTATTTGCAGACCGGAAGGTTACGGATGGAAGACTTCGAAAAACTAGGCGCTTTCTATCTTGGGCGACCATACGACCTCGGAACCAAACAGCCCAAAGAAGGTATCTCGCTTTACGATTCAAAAGATCTGCTCACGCATGCCGTGTGCGTAGGCATGACGGGGAGCGGCAAGACCGGGCTGTGTCTCGCCCTCCTCGAAGAAGCGGCTATCGATGGCATTCCTTCAATCATCATCGATCCGAAAGGCGACCTTCCCAATTTATTGCTGACCTTTCCAGACCTCAAACCCGAAGACTTCGCTGCCTGGATTAACGAAGAAGACGCGCAGAGGAAAAATCTTTCAGCCGCAGACTTCGCCGCACAGCAGGCCGAGACCTGGAAGCAGGGTCTGGCTGAGTGGGGACAGGATGGCGCACGCATTAAGCGCTTGCGCGACGCAGCCGACTTCCGCATCTACACACCCGGCAGTAATGCCGGGATTCCCGTCTCAATCCTGAAATCATTCGCAGCTCCTCCGGACGCAATCATGGAAGACAACGAATTGTTGGCCGAACGGGTGAACACCACGGCCACAAGTTTGCTGGGACTGCTGGGCATTGATGCGGATCCGCTCAGGAGTCGAGAGCATATCTTGATCTCCCAGATTCTCAGCAGAGCCTGGTTAGCCGGCGAGGATTTAGATATTGCTGCGTTGATTCAGCAGATTCAGTCGCCACCGATGACAAAGATTGGTGTGATGGATCTTGATTCGGTTTTTCCTTCCAGGGATCGATTCGAACTCGCAATGTCGCTCAACAATCTGTTGGCCGCGCCGGGTTTTAGTGCCTGGATGGAAGGCGAGCCGCTCGATATCCAGCAAATTCTCTATACGCCCGAAGGCAAACCGCGCGTCTCCATTTTTTCTATCGCACACTTGAGCGATGCCGAACGAATGTTCTTCGTTTCTCTCCTGCTTAATCAGGTGCTTGGCTGGATGAGAACCCAGAGCGGCACAACCAGCCTGCGCGCCTTACTCTACATGGATGAAATCTTTGGTTACTTTCCTCCGGTCGCGAATCCACCCTCAAAGTTGCCGCTGCTGACGCTGCTGAAACAAGGTCGAGCGTTTGGACTTGGGGTTGTGCTGGCTACCCAGAATCCCGTGGACCTCGACTACAAGGGATTATCAAACACCGGCACCTGGTTCATCGGCCGCTTGCAGACTGAGCGCGACAAGGCGCGGGTGATCGAGGGCCTGGAGGGAATCGCGGGTGGCACGGGAATGAAGTTTGACCGGCAACAAATGGAGCAGACCCTCGCGGGACTTAACAATAGAATTTTTTTGCTGAACAACGTGCACGACGACACCCCAGAAGTTTTTCAAACCCGTTGGGCCATGTCGTATCTGCGCGGGCCGCTGACGCGCAAGCAGATCAAGTCGCTGATGGATCCCATTAAGGCACAAACACCTGAAAGCGCAGACTCACAGTTGGCTGCTGCTGCCGGCGCACCAGCGACGGGCATTCCCACTGCGGCAACCGCCTCAGCCCCGAAGAGCGAGGCCGGATCCAATCGTCAGCCCGTATTACCTTCTGAGGTTTCCCAGTATTTCATTCCCGTGCGGGCGACCGAGCCCGACGGTGCGACGCTCGTATATCACCCCGCAATTCTGGGATGCGCGCAGGTTCGTTTTAGCGACAAACGGGTAGACACCTCTCGCGAAATTAGTGTTTGCACTACGGTCTCAGCCGGAGTGGTTGCGGTTGACTGGGAAAAGGCGGCCCCAATCGACGTGCCGCTCGAAGACCTCGAGCAGTCGCCCACCGAAGGCGCGCAGTTCATAGAATTGCCGGCGCCCGCCGCGAAAGCAAAGAGCTATGGCAAGTGGGAAAAGGAACTCGCGGCCTGGCTTTATCGCACGCAAAAGCTTGAACTCCTCAAGAGTCCCAGCCTGGAGCAAACTTCAAACGCCGACGAGTCGGAGCGTGACTTTCGGATCAGACTGCAACAAGCTGCTCGTGAGAAACGTGACGAAGCGGCGGAACGTTTGCGGCAAAAATATGCGCCCAGGATGGCTGCGCTTGAGGAGAAAAAACGACGCGCCGAACAGGCCGTGGAACGCGAAGCAGAGCAGGCAAAAGGTCAGAAGATGCAAACCGCAATTTCATTTGGCGCCACTTTGCTTTCGTCTTTCATGGGACGCAAGGCCGTGAGCATGTCGTCGCTGGGGCGCGCGACCTCGACGGCGCGCGGAGTCGGCCGATCCATCAAGGAGTCGCAGGACGTGGGCCGCGCCGAAGAAACAGTAGCCGCAGTCAATGCCCAAATGGCCGAACTCGACGCGCAGTTTAAAGCGGACACGGAGGCGATCGAGCGGTCAGCCGATCCACAAACAGAATCACTTGAAACAACGATTTTGAAACCAACCAAGGCGAACATTACTATCAAGCTTTTGAGCCTGACGTGGGTTCCTTATTGGCATGATACGGAAGGCCAGGCCACTCCCGCATGGGAATAACAACGAGCCAGCTGTGGCTACAAAGGAGGAGATAATTATATGGACGAACTTATCAAGCAAGTATCCGCCAAGGCAGGCATCTCGGAGGAGCAGGCGCAATCCGCAGTTAGCACTGTTCTTGGGTTTGTGAAGGACCGCCTACCCGCTCCCATCGCCGGACAGATTGAGAATGCGATGAGTGGACAAGGTGGCGGCGCCGGCGGGACTCTCGGCGATATGGCCTCAAAAGTCGGCGGGCTCCTGGGCTAGACCAGGCAGAGCTATTGCACTCTGAAGCTAACTCGGGCGTTAATCAGCGGCTGCGCGGATGAACGCCTGTGTCGTCCGGCCGCCAATCAACCACTGGCTGAATTGACGGATTTCCGCGGCAGATCCAAACATTCGCGCGCATCCCAGACCTCAGGACGCCCGGTCTCTTTTCTAAGCGCCGCCAATCCTCTTTCGTAAACGTTTCGCCATTAATCATAAAAAACTTTGAAGCATCCTTCGTTTGCGGGTGACGGATGTTTACATTTTCAGTCGTATCGAAGTTGGTGCGGAGGCGCAGAAAAGTACTTCCTTGTCGCCGTCTGTAAATGAGCACTCTTCCGTCAAACAAAGTCAGATCGCTTCGATCGCATTCCAACCTGGGCGGCATAACCCGACTTGAGTCCTGAGTAAATGCGACGGGAGCTGACTGCGAGCCCGCGTTAATCACAAATAGAAGCAGCAGAGTTGTTGTTCTCATCTTTGAAGCAAAGAAGGAGCGCCTCCAGAGAAGCACTCCTTCTACCCTTTCCCTGCCTTCAATCGCGACCTATTTGCCGGCGCGATAGGTTGACCACATGGTGTCCTGGCGATCTGCTTGTCCAGCTGTGAACTTGTACATGCAGGGATCGTCCGTGTAGTCCATGAAGTTTTCGTAGGGGTCCAAACCGGTTTTGCTCTTGCAGGTGTCCTGATTACCAGTGGGACAACCGTAGGTCGCCGAGCGCTCGGCCGGCGTGTCGCTCACGCTGTCGCCGCTGCCATTACAACCGCCCTGGAAGGTATGGTAAAGACCCAGCCAGTGGCCGACTTCATGCGTGCCGGTATCGCCCTCGTTGTAGGGAGCGTAACTGGATCCCGGGAGCGAGGCCCAATAGCAGACCACGCCGTCCTTCTTTGGTTGGGAAGCGTAACTTGACGGGAATGTGGCCCAGCCGAGATAGCCACCGCCGCTGTTCGTATAGAAATTCAGATCGTCGGCAGTACCAACGCGTAGCGCGTTCTTCATAGATGTTTCCGCGGCTCGAGCCGGGACCCGCGTTGTACCAGGAGTCGTTCTGCGTACGCGTCACCCCCGCCTTGAAGAAACGGAACGAAGTGTTGGCCGCGGCGGTTCGATATGCCGGCGTGTCCAGACCTGTGTAATGCTCGTTCATCGCGTTAATTTGATTGTCGAGCCAGGTCTCCGAAATGTTGCCAACGCCGTCGGACCTATAGACGACGTGGAAGTAAACCGGGATGTTGATCGAACCATTCGGGTAGATTCTGGCGCCTTCGCCACCACCGTCGCCCGGCTTACGACCACCCGCCGCGCGACTGGCTTTTACCTGATCCGCGATCTCTGCCATTTCCTCTTCATCAACCTGGCGGGTGCTGCACTTTCGCCCAGCTTCAACGAAGTCCCTGGAAGATTCAAAAACTACGCCGTCGGGGGCAACAATTTTGCCGTCGCTTCGGCGTGCTGGTTTTTTACCGGGATCGTCTGACCGGCCCTGAGCACCAACATTTTTTGTGGGAACGCTCGTCAGCAGCAACGCGAGTCCGAGCGCGAGAAGTAAAACCGTTGCACCAAATTTTTTCATTCGTGTCCTCCGAAGTTGAGTAAGTTAACCACTGTTCTGAAATTGTGCGTGAGCTGGGGGCCTGACTTTTGAGGCCAGTAATGTACTGCGAATCTCAACGATTGCCAAGTATTTTTACGGCTAATTTTCGCGGCGTAGCGACAAAGTTGGTGGAGTGGTGGTGGATGGCTGCTTGCCATCCTGCGGCTAACGGTCTCGGTTTAGGATAGGTCACCCCCAAATCAGCGATATCATGATGAGGACTGTCCCGGATACTCACTTACTAAACAGATCATTCAGTTTCCCATAGCTCGCCTGTTCCGTAATCCCGGTAAACGATCCCGTTTCCTTGAGCGTTTGCGCAGCCCGCATGAAGCTGCCCCAGGCCACCATTGCGAGCGCGGAGCCCACCGAGATTCTGCGCACGCCGAGGTCGGTTAATTTGGTCGCCGACAATTGCGGGTTGGGTCGCGAGACGAGCACGTTAACCGGTTTCGGCGCTACCGCTTTAACAACAGTCCGAATCTGTTCCGGAGCGGTAACGCCCGGCGCGTAGAGACAATCGGCGCCCGCCTCTGCAAATGCCTCCAATCGCTCAAGCGCTACGCGTAACGGATCGTCGGCGCCCACCAGAAAGACTTCTGCGCGCGCGGTAAGCACGACCGGAATGCCCGACTCATCTATCGCCGCGCGCGCCGCCTTGATCCGCTCGACGGCCAGCGAAAATTCATAAAGTCCACCGTCGGCAGTTTCGGAAGAATCTTCAATCGAGAGACCGGCTACACCGGTGGCGACGCACAGCCCGACGTTGTCAGCCACACCTTGCGGGTCATCGGCAAATCCGTTTTGAAAGTCGGCATTAACCGGCAATGGCGTCGCCTGGACGATTTCGCGGATGTGCCCAATCATGTCGTAACGCTCAATTGCGGCCGCCGAGTCAGCCAGGCCGCGACTAAATGCAAAGCCGGCGGAAGTGGTGGCCAATGCTTCGAACCCGAGATGTTGAAGATAGCGCGAGGTTCCAGCGTCCCAGGGATTTGGCATCACAAAACAACCGTCCTGGTGCAGCGCATGAAATTTCTTAACGACAGCTAGTTGAGTCTGATCAGCTTTTTCCATGCGGCAGATCCTATATCGGTTTCTCACGAGCGCGCCAGCCAATTTGGGGTCAGGCTTGCGATTTTGCGACTCTCCCTTGCACAAACACTACGGTCTAAGTCCGTGAAGCGGACGAGCGAAAGTAGCCCAGCAGTTCACTGCTGGGATAATGAGGCGCAAGGATTTTACAAATACGGCGGGTGGCATCTGACCCGCACGGTGGCGATACTTCTTCTTGAACTGCCAACGATCCCCGGATGAATCGCTGGGCTATTTTCATCGTTCATCGTCCGCGCAGGCGGACTTCAAATTACAAGTGAAAAACAAGTAATCTGGCGTCGCAGATCATTCAGCAGTTCCGGAGCGGCTAATCATTGAGAATCGCAAAATCGCAAGCCTGACCCCAGTTGAGGTTTTCTCCAGGTTGAGGTGGATTTCCGTTCACCCGGTCGCCATCGCTCCCGGTTCTGAGTTGTTCCAGCGGCACTAGCCATCTTTGCGAAACTTTGCGTCCTGCTTGGCGAACTTTGCGGTGTTGCTTTTCTTAGCCGCAAAGGACGCGAAGGTCGCGCAAAGCACGCAAAGTATGGGGTGCTATAAACATTTAGCTCCTGACGGAGCGAAGAAGGTAGGGCAGTAGCCCGACCGTTAGGGAGGGCGTCCTTCTGTAAGCAAATTTGCTAAATTGGGGTCAGGTTTGCGATCTTGCGATTCTTCCAAGCTTAACGGTTTGAATGCTGGCCCTGATTGGGTTGCGAATGAGTGCGAGCATGAAGGCGCTGTCGGAAGTTATCGGGATTAGTCCGTCAGCTTAAAATCGGCGGAGTTATGCGGCTCGACACAGCCAATTTGGGGTCAGGCTTGCGACTTTGCGACTCTTATCGGAACTGGTCCGTCTGCTCTTAGTCGGAGGCGTGATGCGGCTGGAGGGAAGCGACGCGACAACCTTGATACAAATAAGCTGGCATCGCAGATCATTCAGCAGTATCGGAGCGGCAAATGATCAGAGAATCGCAAAATCGCAAGCCTGACCCCAGTTGTTCTCGTTGGGTCAGACTTTTTGGTTAATCGTGGACTAAACGCCTCTTTCCTTTGCGTAGGTGGGAGTGCAGGTGGTATAAGCCTGTCGTTCCATTGCACAACTGCTGGTGCTAGGAGCCCCGGACGCGGCGTTACTACTCAGAACCAATCTTTACCCTCAGATTGGAAGTACTATGCAGAACTTGCGTTAACCTTCGGAATGGAGCTACCACTAGGCATCTCGCGAAATGCTTTCAGAATCAGTGCGGTCCGGGATGAAGGTTTCTGAAAACCAACACCATCTCTAATTTCCCTAATCATCGCAGGAGGATCAAAATATGGCTGGAGCGAAACTTGTTGTTATGTATCCCACTCCCACGGATCTGGACGCTTTTGAGAGTGCCTATAGCAATGAACACATCCCCATGGCGGCGGCTATTTTTCAAAAGGCCGGAGCGACAAAAGCTGTGCTGACCAAATCGACCGGCGCACCGGAGGGCGCACCCGCTTTTCACCGGATTGCCGAGATTCATTTCAGCTCGTTGGAGGCGCTACAGGCGTGTGCGGGTTCTCAAAGTGGACAGGACGCTCTCGCGCATGCCCATAAGATTTCCAATGGCGGTCCCCCGGTGGTGATGATTGCGGAAGAGGATATCGTCAACCTCAATGGCTAGGCGGCAGGACCAGTCGGCCGCCTGTCCGCAGAAGGACCGGCATCAAGTTGGGGTCAGGCTTGCGATTCTTCCAACCTTCACGGTTTAAATGCTGACCATGATTCGGGTTGCGAATGGGTGTGAGATGAAAATGCTGTCGGAAATTATCTGAATCAGTTCGTCAGCTCAAGTCGGCGGCGTGATGCGGCTAGTTCCGGAGCGATAAATGATTAGAATCGCAAATCGCAAGCCTAACCCCAGTCGTTTCTTTTTTGACCCCAGTTGAGGTTTTCTAGTCGCGGCCGGTTCTGACTTCTTCCAGCGCCATTATTTATCTTTGCGAAACTTTGCGTCCTGCTTGGCGAACTTTGCGATGTTGCTTTTTAACCGCAAACGACGCGAAGGGCGCAAAGAACGCAAAGTATGGGTGCTATAAATATTTAGCTCCTGACGGAGCGAAGGTAGGGGCAGTAGCCCGACCGTGAGGGAGGGCGTCGTTCTGTAAGCGGCTGGCAAGTGATTTTCGGGTAACTTACGTAGTTGACTCACCCAGCCCGCGGAGCGGGCGACAGCATAAAGCCTGGGGCGTTAGCCCCAGGATCCAAAGCAACGAATGTTTCGAGCCCGCGGAGCGGGCGACAGGTGTTTGCGAATCACTCTTATGATCAATCTCGTGATGCAAAAATGAAATACTCTCGGCGAAATGGAATTTTAAATTTGGGGTCAGGCTTGCGATATTGCGATTCTCTCAACCATTTTTCGCATGCTACAACGTAACTGCCCTGGACCAGCCGCACATGTTGAATAAGAACTGCTAAAACTCTTGCATTTAAAGAAGCAGTGACACTTTCCAATTACGGTTGACGACAAAGTTCCTTCAGATTACTATCCGCGCCCTTATGGCCAGGCAAGCGCGCGTCGAAGTCGAGGGTGGTCTATACCACGTAATCACGCGCGGCAATAATCGTCGTCAGATCTTCAACTCACCGGCTGATTACGAAAAGTTTCTGTTGCTGCTGGCGGTCCAAAAGACCAAGTTACCATTCTTCCTCTACGCCTACTGTCTCATGACCAATCATGTGCATCTATTACTGGAGCGCCAGGCAAGTTCAGTGGGTCGCATCATGCATCGGGTGTTGACTGGTTATGCTCAATACTACAATCGCCGGTATCGACACGTGGGACATCTATTGCAGGGCAGGCATAAAGCAATTCTCTGTCAGAGCGAGCGATATCTTAGCGAACTGGTGAGGTATATCCACCTCAATCCGGTGCGAGCCGGGATGGTGACCGTGCCGGAGGGCTACGAATATAGTAGCCATCGCGCTTACCTGGGCGTGGAGCCGGCGGGAATAGTCGACGTCGATCCGGTCCTGCGTCATTTCGGGGCCAGAAAAGAGCTGGCGCGCGTTAACTACCGGAATTTCGTGGCGGCGGGAATCAAGCAGGGTCATTGTGAGGAGTTCTATGCAGCAGACGAGGGTCGAATTCTGGGAAGTGAGGAGTTTATTGACGCGACGATTCACCGGATCGGTGAAACGGGAAGAGCCAATCGGAGTACTAAGAAAAAGGGTTTGCTGGTCGCCGAAGTCGAACCTGATCGACTGGTTTCGGTAGTGGAAAAAGTCTGTCGCGTAGCGCGAGAAGACTTTTGCGGTCCAGGCAAGAGCGCATCGGCCATCATGGCAAAGGAAATGCTGACCCTGACTGGGTTGCGAATGGGTTCGAGCATTAAGGTGCTGTCGGAAGTTATCGGGATTAGTCCGTCAGCTCTGAGTCGGCGGCATGAAGCGGCTCGACAGAAGCTACGCCACAACGTCAACACAAGTAAGCTGGTGTCGCAGATCATTCAGCGGTACCGGAGCGGCAAATGATTGAGAATCGCAAAATCGCAAGCCTGACCCCAAATTCAAAATTTTCCGGAGCAAAGCGCAAGAATTACCAAGCCCGAGTAGCGGGCGACAGAATCTCAATAGCTCCATTCGGCCGAGAGTATTTCATTTTTGCGTCACGAGATTGAACATAAGAGTGTTCGCGACAGCTGTCGCCCGCTCCGCGGGCTCGAAACATTCGTTGCTTTGGATCCTGGGGCTAATGCCCCAGGCTTTATGCTGTCGCCCGCGGAGCGGGCTGGGTGAGTCAACTACATAATTACCATTGGAAGGGGGACAAGACAGCTTGATACCCGATTCGCATATTTCATCAGCCTGCGAGACAGTTTTGCACGACCCCGCCAACATCCATTTTTTTGGATGACACTCCAATCCCACCTCTGGTAAGCTGTCTGCGCCCTTCGCAAAACAACGGCGGCATGACCTGTCGCTAACGCATTTTCCAAACGCCCCGACGCTGTCATAGAGAACTTCGGAAGTGGATGTTTCCAGTTTCTTCAGTTCCCTTGTCAGCTTCTCATGTCGCAAAAAACAGAGCGAGTTGCCGATCTCCGATTTGAAGCGGAAACCCCAAGGTCCGCAGTGGGTCGGGTTAGCAAGTTGCTCGTCGCCAAATAACGCATAAGGCAGTTTCTCAACTGGGCCAAGCCGCAAAGTGTCTCACAGGAACCAGGCGCAATTCGGAGTCCCCCGCACGTTGCAGCTTCTTCGCGATCATTCGTGGGCAGTAGACCAGTTGCCTTACCTCAACCGACTAATGGAGGCAGATACAAATGCATAAGAGATTGTTTCTGGGATTGATGGGCCTGGCCCTGGTTATCGGTGCTCTGGTTCCCTTCTTCAGATCAGACGCGGCCAACCCGCCGCAGCAGGACAACCGATCAAAAAGAATCGAACTCCCGTCAAACAAATTCCCCGACTATGACATTCGCCTGGTGGGCAAGGGCGAATTCTACGATGAAGACGTCATCTCTGCTTCGGCCAAACAGGTCGCCGGACGAAACGCTGCCACGCAGTCGCGCGCTTCAGCCGTCGAGGCTTTTCGCTCCAGACTCAGTAGCGAAAAAGCAGCGAACCTGCGCGCCACAGTTAACGAAGTGGGCGCGATGAAGAATTTCTTTATCGACGGGGCGCCGCTTTCCGAGCCTCGTTCGGACACGGCAAACAATATTGCTCGCAACTTCCTTCAGGAACACGCATCGGTGTTTGCACTCTCCGATGTCGCCTCGTTGGAATTGACGAACGAAGACAATGATCGCGGCACTGTTTTTCTCGAATACTTTCAGACCGTCGGCGGCTACAAAGTGTTTGAGGGCGAAGTGCAGGTGGCGGTCAACAAACATGGGCAGGTGCTTTCGGTTCGCGAAGGCTTTCTCGTCACCGGACAGTCGGCAAAATTAAAACCACAACTGACCGAAGCCCAGGGCATCGCGCGGGCCTTCAATTATGCCGGCCGAGATGTGTTTCCCTCTTTCGCCGAAACGCAGACGCGGGCATCAAAAAGCGGCAAGTCGCGTTATGCCAATCCGCTGAGCCAGGACCTCGAAGAGGTGACGTCGGAACTAAACGTTATGCGCGTGGGCGACACTGCCCGGCTTGCCTGGCACGTTTACGCAGACGCCGGCCCAAACGCGTGGTACCAAATCCTGGTAGACGCGCACAGCGGCGAGCTGCTGCTTCGCCGAAACATCTACGTCTCTGAAGCTCAGGGAACTGTCTATATCGAGGCCCCTGACAAAGGCGCGCGCCAGCTTGTCTCCTTCGTAGGCAACACTACCTACAACACTTCAGCCGGCTGGATGGGCACTTCAACTGTAACCACCGGCAACAACGTCGAAGCTTACCTCGACACTGATGCCAACAATTCCCCTGACAACAACAACGGCTCGGGCCTGTCCACTGGCCATGCGTCGTCAGCTACCCAGGATTTCACCTTCCCGTTTTCCACTACCGTTGATCCGCGCACGCAGCAGGCCGCGGTGGTGACAAACCTTTTCTACTTCAACAACGTGATGCACGATTTTTCGTATGGCCTCGGGTTCACCGAGACCGCGCGAAACTTCCAAACAAATAACTACGGTCGCGGCGGCCTCGGCAACGACTCCGTGCGCGCCGAAGCGCAGGACGGTTCCGGGACCAACAACGCAAACTTTTCGACGCCGCCCGATGGCTCGCGTCCGCGCATGCAGCAGTATTTGTTCACTTCGCCGAATCCAGATCGCGATAGCTCGATGGACGGCGATATCGTGTTTCACGAGTATGGCCATGGGATTTCAAATCGGCTAATTGGCAACGGAAGCACGGCGCTGAGCGGTACGCAATCAGGCGCAATGGGCGAAGGCTGGTCAGACTATTGGGGCATCACCCTAAACGGCGACGGCGCGATGGGTGAGTATTCCACCGGCAACCCCATTGGCATTCGGCGCGCCGCCTATGCCGTCCCGGCCAACACGGTCCACGACTCCTACGCGGATGTTTGCGCCGGTGGTTGTCAGGTCCATCGTGACGGCGAAGTTTGGGCCGCAACGCTCTGGGACTTGCGCGCCACTCTGGGCGCCACGATCTCAGACAACCTCGTGCTCAACGGCATGAAGTTCACGCCAAACCGTCCGTCGTTTCTGAACGCGCGCGACGGCATCCTGCAAGCCGATACGAACCTGTATGCCGGAGCTAACCGCTGCGCCGTCTGGACCGTCTTCGCGCGGCATGGCATGGGCCTTTCGGCGGTCGGCAACGACGGCACCACGCACACGGCCGCGTCAGACCTGCCTTCTGAGTGCGGTGGCACTTGCACTTACTCGATTAGTCCAACCAGTTCGAGCGTGGCGGCGGGCGGCGGCACGGGCAGCGTGACGGTGACAGCCGGCGCGGGTTGCGCCTGGACCGCAGTCAGCAACGCAACCTTCATAACGATCACGTCGGGTTCGAGTGGCTCAGGTAACGGTTCGGTGGGTTATTCCGTTGCTGCCAATACCGGATCCACTTCGCGTAACGGCACGATGACGATCGCGGGCCAGACTTTCACGGTGACTCAGGCGGGCACTGGAGGAGGCGGCACCAATGTCCTTGTTAACCCTGGATTCGAGACCGGCACAACTCCGTGGACTATTACCGGGACCACTGTTCGCAGCACCGGCGCCTATCCACATAGTGGAGTGGCTTACATGATCCTCGGCGTGAGCAACAACAGCTCGAGCAGCCTTTACCAGACGGTCACAGTACCGAGTGGCGGCAATCTAAACTTCTGGTTGAATATCACCACGAGTGAGGCGGCCGGCGCAGCTATCTATGACCGGCTTTACATTGAAGTGCGCAGCACGTCGGGAACACTGCTGGCCACCCTTGCAACATTCAGTAATCAGAACAGTGGCACGGCTGGAGTGTACGTCTTGCGAGGACCCTACAATCTCGCGGCCTACGCGGGACAGTCGGTACGTGTTCAGTTCCGCGCCACCAACGACGTTACGCTGCCGACGTCATTCCGCGTGGATGACGTGTCGGTGCAATAAGAACGCAGGACAGGCATTCCCGCCTGTCCATTCACGAGTAGGACAGGCAATTCTGCCTGTCCACTACCCAAACAAGAGCCAGACAGGAACGCCTGTCTTGCAAAGCCTGCGGAGTGGGTCAGTTTGGAATTCAAGGTTGGGGCGTTTAGATTAGCTCTGGAAGGGACCGCGGGCGCCCTCGCCCGCACTCGGCACGTAAACACGAACCGTTTTCCGCCAGTAACTTCGACGCAACATGCGGGCGAGGGCGCCCGCGGTCCATAGGAGTCGACCATTCAACCCAAACTGCCCCACTACCAAAGCCTGGTTTTCCTTCAATGAGAACCAGGTTTTGTAATATCTCTCCTGTCGTGAGACTTAATCTAAACCTAATCGCCTGCGTGTTTGGATCAGTTTTGCTTCCGGCATTTGCGGCGAGCGCGTTACCGACACGTTTAGAGCATCGTCTCCAGGCAAGTAGTTTCCGGAAAAGCCCGCCAGAAGGCGGTACTCCAAACACTATTCAAAGAGCGCTAAAGTTGATCCCGCAGCGGATCTCGCTCGCAAATGGAAAGTCGTTCAACTTAAACCTGCCGGAAGGCTTCTCCATAAACGTCGCGGCCCAGGGACTCAAACGCCTGCGCTTCATGGCCCGCAGTCCGGACGATCGCATCTTCGTCACCGACATGTATAACCTCACCGACAACTCTCGCGGAGTGGTCTACATTCTCGACGGCTTCGATCCTGCAAGCAAAAGTTTCGCGAAAGTAACAACCTATCTCAAAGCACTCCGCAATCCCAACAGCATTGCCTTTTACAAAGATGAGAAAGGGGTCGATTGGTTTTACCTTGCGCTTACCGATCGCCTGCTGCGCTACAAATACATCGCCGGCGAAGATTCACCCACCTCAAAACCTGAAGTGCTGGCAACCTTTCCCGATTATGGCTTGAGTTACAAATACGGCGGCTGGCATCTGACCCGCACGGTGGCGATTGGCGGCAACGGTAAGATTTATGTTTCCGTCGGCAGCAGTTGCAATGCGTGTGAAGAAAAGGAAGAAGTGCGCGCGAGCATCCTGGAAATGGATCCAGACGGAAAGCGGCAGAGGCGTTTCGCGCATGGCTTGCGCAATGCTGTCGGCCTGCGCTGGTTTAAGACTGTGGATAACGCCGGCGGTTTGTTTGCGACCAACATGGGTTCCGATCATCTCGGCGATCATAAACCCGCGGACACCATGTATCACGTAACTGCCGGCGCAAACTACGGCTGGCCTTACTGCTATCAATCAGGCGCATCGCGGCTGCCCGATCCAAAGTTTAATCCCCGCGGTAAGAAGCTAAACTGTCGCACTCGACCTCAGGCTTACGCGGCTTTCGACGCTCACAGTTCCCCGCTCGGCCTGGAATACTTTGACGAGCAGCACAGTGCAGACTTGCGCGGATCGTTTCTGGTCGGTCTCCACGGATCGACAAAGAAAACCCTCAAACGCGGTTATCGTGTAGTGCAACTACCGGAGCTAGCCGGCAACGCCGCCGTCAGCCCGTCCGCGCCGGTAGACTTCATCAACGGGTTTCTTCAAGCAGGCAAAGTCTATGGCCGGCCAGTAGATATTCTGAAAGTCGGACCTGACGCGTTTTTGTTAACAGACGACTACGCCGGTGTCGTTTATTACGTCTCGAAGAAATAGTTTGCAGATCAAGATTAGCGGGCCAAACGATCCATCGCCAGATGTTCTTTCGACGTGTCTTTATTATTTGCCGTCTGTTGATAGCTGATGATATAAACCGCGAGGATTAGCATTCTCAATCTGTCTTGAGGAGGTTCTCATGCTCATTATCCACCTTACTGCTTCTCTGCGATTGTTGCTCAACCTGGCGCTCGCTTTCGCTGCTCTCGGCCTCCTTGCATCGACGCTTTCCGCCGCCCCAAAGCCGGGATACAAAGCTTACATTGTGGGCAATGCTGCCGATGTTCCCCAATCTCCAAACCTGACTCCCGGCCTGGCATTGATGGGCGGAGGCACTGACGTAGATGCCGCCTTCCAATGGATGTGCCAGCGCGCCGGCGGTGGCGACTTTTTAGTTATACGCACCACCGGCACCGATGCTTACAATCCATACATCCGGCAACTGTGCCCGCAAATGGATTCGGTGGAGACCATCATCATCACCACCGTGGCTGGCGCAAACTCCTCGTATGTCAGCAGCCACATACAAAATGCCGAGGCGCTCTGGATCGCGGGCGGGGACCAATCAACTTACATGAACCTCTGGCGCGGCACAGCCGTTCAGTCCGGGGTGAATTTTCTGCTCAACTCCAAGGGGGCGCCGGTGGGCGGGACCAGCGCCGGCCTCGCGGTGCTCAGTCAGTTCATCTACACCGGAGCGACGGGTTCGGTGACCTCGAGCCAGGCGCTGGCTGATCCTTTTCATCGCTACGTCACCCTCGACCGCGACCTGTTTCAATCGTCGTTGGGAGCAAACAAACTCTACGATTCACATTTCGTAGCCCGTGATCGAATGGGACGCTCGCTCGCATTCCTGGCGCGCATCGTCGGCAACGGTTGGGCATCGCAACCTCGCGGCATAGGAGTAGACGAGCGAACGGCTATCCTGGTGACGCCGAATGGCGCGGCCACGATGGCCGGAACCGGCGCGGCTTACTTCCTTCAGGCGCCGGGGCCGGCGCAGGCGCTGTCTCCCGGAACCCCGCTCACCTATTTCAATATTGGCGTGTATAAAGTTCCCCCCGGCGGCACCTTCAACTTCTCAACCTGGACCGGCACAGGCGGAACGGCCTACACGCTAAATGTAAACGCCGGCGCGCTTACCTCCACTCAAGCCGGCGGCAACATCTATTGAATAGTTTGTAGTATTGCCTTTAGGCGGGCTCTTAACTCTTACATTACGCGCGCGCAACACGACGCAACCAACGCGTTACCGCGAAACTCCCAACTAACCGCGCGGGTCTTGCCCCCATCTGGGCAGTTGGAATCAGGCGGCTAGCTCCCACCAAAAAAGTAATTCGCCAACCCTCGATGGCTCGCAGTTCCAATGTCATTTATTTTTTACTTCTCGCTGATGAGCCCTGACTCCGATTCTCTGCCGCTTGCTGCGGCTACTGCCTTGTTTCTTCCGCTTCAGCGCTCATCAACGCCAATCCCGCAATATAAAGCCCGAGCGCAAAGAAAGAAATATACCCGGTCGCCGGTGCAAACATTGGCGCATCAAGCGTGCCGAGGGTCACCCCCTGCGCGAGCGCGCCAGCCACGCGCTTGAGCCAACCACTATCAGGAGAATATAAGCTGCTCAATAATACGTGTTTCAAAACGAATGCGGTTCCAAACAACACCACCAGGCTGCGCAACAAACGCCGCGCATCGAAAGATGAAAATTGATTATTCCAAAGCGTCCAGAGAAAGAAAAATGAGAACAGCCAGTGTAATAATCCACGCTCCGGCAAAACTGAATTGAACGACTGGGCCGAGGCAAAGAAGAGCGTAAGCAACACCCAAAAGTGACTGACGTTTCGCAGCGGCGCATTGTGTGCTGAGATCCACAATCGCCATGGGATCAGGCCACCGCGGACAAATAACAACATGAGCAGCACGGCGAGCAGGAGCGTGATGAGGGGCGGCGGGAAGAAGATAAACGCCTGATCGTCCGAGCTGACTCGCAATCCACCCAACAATGACCCCGTCAGAAAAACAAACGGCAGCACCCAGTAGCGAACCAGCACCCGGTTCCTGATCCGGTTGTCGCCGACAGGCAATCCGACAGTTGCTACTTCTCCCGGCTCGCCAGCTATTAAATCGTCGCTAATTCTCGTTCTCAGTTCATTACTCATTACTTATCTGATTACTTCCTACTAGCACTCAGCATTGAGTCAACTGGTTACTGGGACCGCGGGCGGCCCGCCCGCAATGGGCGCGCAGCGCGAACCTCTTTCGGCTTTTACCTCTCTCCTTCAGCAAAGTGCTGTCGTGGATTACTTCCTCTGCCGCATCACCTTCAACGGATTAACGTCACCCCACGTCCGCTCCGTCCCTTGTTCCAATTCCGCCTTCAACTCCACGGCGGTATGCATCTGCAAATTGTCATCCTCAACAGTGAAGGTCGACGGCGAGAGGGCAATTGCCCGGTTCACTGCTTCAAGGCCTCGTTTGAACAGATCCTGATCGTAGTAAACGCGCCCCCAGCCTTCACGGTAATAGGAGTAAGCGATGTAAAACTGCGTCTTCGGATCACCTTGCGCCGGATCCGCTCGTTGCCATTCATCGCGCGCGGCACGAAACTGCTCGCGCCTGAATAGTCCCAGCGCCGCGGCAAATCTTTCCTGGTCCACCTGATAAGTGCCGGAAACCAGCTGCGCTCCCGTCGCCGCTTCCTTAAAGCTGCGCGGTTCCGTCGCATACAGCCACACAATCACCGCGCCGTAAGCCACCGTGACCACCAACCCAATAATTTGAATCATCTTCTGGCGCATGTTTACAACTGACGATTGCCGATTGACGTCCCGATGGTGAAGAAGCGATCGGAATGTAGGGTCGGGTTGGCGCGCGTCGCGCGCGCGAAATGAGAATGCGGGCGTGGGCGCCCGCGGTCCCAGGCAGAGGAGCAATAAACAGACAGCAGAGAGTCGGCCGTCAGCGGTCGGCGGTCAGCCGTCGCCGTCGCCGTCGTTACACCGCAAACTCGCCCACTTCCAACAACTCCTTAACATAGGCAAGGAAGCGTTCCGCGTCGGCGCCGTCAATCACCCGGTGATCGAAGCTGAGCGCGAAGTAAGCCATCGAACGGATGGCTACGTAGTCGTCTCCGTCCGGCGAGGTGATCACCTTGGCGCGTTTCTCGATCTTGCCGACCCCCAGAATTGCCAGTTGCGGCTGATTGATGATCGGCGTTCCAAAGAGACCACCAAAGACGCCGGGATTTGTAATCGTAAAAGTGCCGCCACCCACTTCGTCCGGCTTCAACTGCTTCGTGCGCGCGCGATCAGCCAGATCGTTTGCCGCGCGGGCCAGCCCGGCAATGCTCAAATCGTCAGCTCGCTTGATCACCGGCACGATTAAACCCCAATCGAGCGCCACCGCCATGCCGAGATTGATGTCGCGCTTATAAATGATCTGGTCGCCGCTCACTTGCGCGTTGAAGATCGGAAACTTTCTTAGCCCACTGTTAACGGCCTGGAAGATAAACGGCATGAACGTGAGTTTGGTGCCGGTGCGTTCGTGGAACGATGTCTTGTTCTTGTCGCGAATCCTGGCAATCGCAGACATGTCGATTTCGTAAACCGTGGTGACGTGGGCCGAAGTGCGCCGCGACGAAACCATGTGGTCGGCAATCTTCTTGCGCATCACCGACATTGGCTCGATGCGATCTCCTTCCGCGGGCTTTGGCGCGGGCGTAGGCGCCGACGGACTCACCTTCCCTGACGCGCTTGCGGCAGCCGCCGGCGCGCCTGCCGGTGCACCGGATTCGATGAAACTGAGAATGTCGTTCTTGGTCACGCGGCCACTCATCCCGGTGCCTTCGAGGCTAGCGATGTCTACGCCGTGTTCCTGGGCAATCTTGCGAACGAGCGGGCTCGACTTGGTGCGACGCAGTTCTTCAGCCGTAGCGGCGGCGCCGTTGTCTTTCGCTGGGGGTGCTGCCTCAAGCTTCGCAGCAGGCGTCGAACTACTTTGGGACGGCGCAGCGGCTTTCGTTCCATCCGCCTGCTGCGCGGCCGGCGCCGTTTCCTGGGCCACCGGAGCAGCGGGTTGTACCGGAGCGGGCTCGGGTGGTGCCTGCGGCGTTGCAGGTTCGAGGGCTCGTACCGCGGAGGGTGCTTGGGCCGGTGTCTCGGTTTTGGCAACCGCGTCTTCGGTTACGGGAGCCGCTGCTTCGCTTCGCCGCCTGCGGCGCCATCGAGCACTGCGACCACGGTGTTGATCTCGACCGTGTCGCCCTCGTTGAAACGCACTTCGGTGAGCGTGCCCGCTGCCGGTGAAGGAATCTCCGCGTCAACTTTGTCCGTGGAAATTTCAAACAACGGTTCGTCGCGCTCAACCTGGTCGCCGACTTTTTTCAGCCACTTCGTTATTGTTCCTTCCGCAATGGACTCACCCATCTGCGGCATTACGACTTCTGTTGCCATGATTACTCCAATACTAACCTTTGAATCCAAACTCGATTTGGTTGCTAAACTACCTGCAAACCTGTGCAGAAAACACTAACCGCAAAGACCGCAAAAGTGATCGCAGAGATACGCAAAGGAAGATGTTCCTCGCAGCCCTTTTGCGACCGACTTTGCGTTCTCTGCGGTTTACTCTCTTATGCCGGTTCTAAAAGCCGGCCCTTTAGTTTCCTGCCGACTGACTCTTCGCTTCCGCCGTTGTCGGATCAATCGTGGTCTTTATTTCCGAAATCCGATTCGCGGGGAAACCTCCCTGGCCGGCGTGCTCGCGAATCATCTCTTCATTAGGAGAGATGTAAACGCAATAAACCTTGTCTGCGGTCACGAAGCTTTCAACCCACTGTATCTCCGGTCCCATGTTCTGGAGTACGCTGCACGACTTCTGAGAAATCGCCTGAAGCTCCTCTGCTGATAATTTTCCGGCTCCCGGTATTTCGCGTTCTATCACAAACTTTGGCATCATTCGCTCCTTTTAAATTAGTCCTTTAGTAAGCTGCCAGTTTCCTGGCTGCTCCCAACACATCCTTAACCTGCGGCAGATAGTAATCTTCCAGCGGCGGCGAATAAGGCACCGGGGTATCAATCGACGCCACCCGCACCACCGGCGCATCCAGCCATTCAAATGCTTCCTCGGCGATGATGGCCGCGATCTCGCCGCCGATTCCGCCTGTGCGCGATGCTTCGTGGAGCACCAGCACGCGATTCGTTTTCTTAACGCTGTCCAGAATTGCGGGACGGTCAAGAGGAGCAAGCGTGCGAAGGTCGATCACTTCAACATCCAACCCTTCCTTCTCGAGTTCCTCCGCCGCATCGAGGGCCGTAAGCGTCATCGCCCCGAACGTAATGATGGAAAGGTCGCGTCCAACGCGGGCCACCCGCGCCTTGCCAATCTCCACGATGTAGTCGTCAGCCGGTAACTCCTCCCGCAGCCGCGGCAAGCGGTAGAGCTTCTTGTGCTCGAAGTAAATCACCGGATCAGGATCGCGAATCGCCGCTTTGATCAAACCCTTCGCGTCGTAAGCGGTCGCTGGCTCCACTATTTTCAACCCGGCGGTGTTCAGGAAAAACGACTCGGCGTTCAGCGAATGGAATGGGCCAGAACGCACGCCCGAGCCGCACGGACCACGGAACACTGCGGGAATGTTTGCGCCCCAACGATAACGGCTCTTGGCTGCGTAGTTAGTCAGCAGATCAAAGCCGGCCGAAATGAAATCGATAAACTGAAACTCCGCCACCGCTTTCATTCCCATCAATCCGGCCCCGCAGGCCGCGCCAACAATCGCAGCTTCAGAGATCGGAGTATCGACCACGCGGCCGCTCCCAAATTCATCAATCAGCCCATCAGTGACTTTGAAGGCGCCGCCATAAGCGCCCACGTCTTCACCGATGACGAAGACGGTCGGGTCGCGTTCCATCTCTTCCCAGATGCCCTGGCGAATGGCTTCGATAAGCGTGGCTTGTCCGCCGCGCTCGGGCCGGGCCGACTTGTGCTCTTTTTTAGTTGCGGTGGACATAATCAGTGGTCAGTGCAGCTTTTGCAGCCGCGGTTCATTTAATGCTTCAAAACCTCAGGACGAAACGCCGGCGGCACGATATCGTTGTCGAAAACTCCGAACGCAGCTTTCTCAGCGTCCGGCATGGGCGACGACTCCGCCCAGGCACAATCCTCTTCGATCTCGCGCAACACCCCGGCAGTTATTTCTTCCAGCTTTTCCTGGCCGGCAATATTCTTCTCGAGCAGGAATCGTTCGCAACGATCAATCGGATCGTTGTTCTTTTCCCACCACTCGATCTCTCCCGCCGGAACGTAACGCTGATCGTCATGCTCAGCGTGTCCGCGACGTCGATAGGTCTTTGCTTCAATCAGCACCGGGCCACCGCCGCCGCGGGCGAATTCCGCTGCGCTCCTGGTCACTTCGTAACAGGCAAAAACATCGTTGCCGTCAACAATTGAACTGGGCACTGCATACCCCGCGGCTTTCTCGGCAAGATCCTTGACCGCAGTTTGCAGGATTGTCGGTGTCGAATAGGCATACTGATTGTGTTCGGCCACGATAATCAACGGCAGCTTTTGCACGGCGGCGAAATTTATTCCTTCGTGAAAAGCGCCCGTGCTCATGCCGCCATCACCGATGTAGGCGATAGCTACGATCTCTTTCTGCTGCATCCGCGCGGCGAGCAACACCCCGGTCATCACCGGGATCATGTCGCCCAGATGCGAGATTGGGCCAATGAAGCCTTTCTCCATATCGCCAAAGTGAATATTCAGATCGCGTCCGCCGGATGGTCCCCAGGCCTTGGCCATATACTGCGCAAACACCTCGCGCGGACGGATTCCTTTTACGAGCACCGCGCCGAGGTCGCGAATCAGCGGAGTAATGAAATCTTTCGAGCCGAGGGCATAGGCGGTGCCAACGGCCGTCGCTTCCTGGCCCAGCGATCTGAATACACCGCCCACCACCTTGGTTTGTTTAGCGAGATTCACTAACCGCTCTTCGACGAGTCGGGTTAGCTTCAGATAACGATAGAGCTCGAGCATCTGCTCAGGCCTGAGCGACGTTCCGGTTATGCAACTGAGCGGACCACCGTCAGTGGATTCGCGCGGCGCAAATTTCCTGCTAATACTCACGTCGTTTTGCGGAGGACGCGGCTCACGCCGCCGCGAGTCTTTATTCGACTTGCTCGCTTTGCCTTCTGAAGTCTTTTCCATAATCGCGAGTTAAACCTAAATCTCCGTCCATTCCTAACCATCTGTGCGTCCACTGTGTTCTCTGTGTCTCGGTGGTGGATGTTTCTCGGGTGGTGCTCACCGACAGAGGCTCAGAGGAAATCGAGCTTAAATATGCACTGCCAGGTCGTGTACGCCCTCGGCAGCTTCCATTACCGCTTCCGAAACCGTCGGGTGCGCATGCATCGTACGGCCAAGTTCTTCAGCAGTCGATTCGAGTTGCATCGCCACGCAGGCTTCAGCAATCAGCTCAGTCGCATGTGGTCCAATAATATGAACCCCGAGAATCTCGTCATACTTCTTCTCCGCGACGATCTTGACAAAACCCTCTTCTTCACCAAGAATGCGCGCCTTGCCGGAAGCCGAGAACGGAAACTTGCCGATCTTCACGTCGTAGCCCTGCTCTTTTGCTTTCGCTTCGGTCAGGCCAACGGAGGCTACTTCCGGATCGCAGTAAGTGCAGTTCGGGACGAGCCGGAGATTAATCGGACGCACGCCTTTGTCGCCCGCGATGTGTTCAACCGCCACGATTCCTTCTTTCGAAGCCAGGTGGGCCAGCTGCGGCGTGGGCACGATGTCGCCGATCGCATAGACACCCTTTTCGCCGGTTTGCTGAAACTCGTCAATGGTAATAAAGCCGCGTTCGAGATTAATCTTCGTGCCTTCCAGACCCAGGCCTTCCGTGTACGGCATGCGGCCCACGGCAACCAGAAGCATTTCGGCTTCCAGACTAACGGTCTCGCCCTTCGAGTTTTTGCCAGTTACGCGAACGCCGCTTTCAGTTTTTTCCAGTTTCTCGAGTTTGGTGTCTACCTGCGACTTAATTCCGCGTTTTCGAAAACTCTTCTCAAGTTCTTTCGAAACTTCTTCGTCTTCGAGCGGAACGAGCCGGGGCATTAACTCCACGATCGTTGTCTCCGCGCCAAAGCGTGAGTAGACCGAAGCAAACTCGCAACCCACCGCGCCAGCGCCCATCACGATTAACGACTTCGGAACCTCTTTTAGTTCGAGAATGTGATCGCTGTTGACTACATGCGTGCCGTCAGTTTCAAAACCAGGGATAGGCCGCACCACTGAACCCGTGGCGATAATAATATTCTTTGTTGCGATCGTTTGTTTCGCGCCGTCTGCGCCGGTAACTTCCACTTTTCCGGGCAACGCCAGTTTTCCCGTGCCCTTAAACACCGTGACCTTGTTCTTCTTCATCAGATACTCGATGCCCTTGGTGTTTTTCAAGACGACTTTGTTCTTGCGCTTTTGCACGTCTTCGAAAGCGAGCTGAATCCCGGAAACCTGGACGCCAAAATCCGCCGCGTGCTGCATCTGCTCGTAAACGTGGGCCGACGCCAGCATCTGCTTGGTGGGGATGCAGCCTCGGAGCGTGCAGGTGCCGCCAAGGCGCGTGTCTTTTTCGATCATGGCCACTTTGAGTCCCAGTTGGCCGGCGCGGATTGCCGCGACGTAGCCCCCCGGACCGCTGCCAATGATCGTGATGTCAAACTGTTCAGTGCCTTCTTGAGTAGCCAATGTGTTCGAGTTCCTCTCCTAAAAATCTGTCTTTTATCCCCGTCCCTTTGGGAAGGGGAAAGAGGGGAATGGTGTTAAGCGCGCGTACGACCCTCTCCCCTTCCCTCTCCCAAAGGAGAGGGAGATCAGCCCCACACGCAGATCCGCGCCTGCCCTAACTACCTGTCGCAAGTGCTTTCTATGTAGACGGGCATTATAATCTTTCGCCTCAGATTCATCCAATTGGGCCCAAAGAAGGAATGGGTTTGTTAGGCAATGAACCTAATTTCTTCGCGAACTTTGCGATTCGCCTGGCGACCTTTGCGGTTTGGATTTGGTTTTTCGTCTAACCGCAAAGGGCGCAAAGATTTTCGCAAAGCACGCAAAGCAAAACTGACCGACTATCTCAGAATGTGCGCGACCCGGTCGCTGCCGCTCCCGGTACTGACTGCTTCCGGCCGAATTGCTTAAGGTACAACCATGAAACACTCTGAAGGATTTCTGAAACTCGTTAACGAAGCCATGAGCCGAATACGCGAAGTCACGGTCGCGGAAACTCAGGAACGTATGAAGGCAAACTCCGGTGCGCTGCTCATCGACGTTCGTGAAGACAATGAATGGGCCGACGAACACGCCGCCGGCGCCATTCACCTCGGCAAGGGAATTATCGAACGTGACATCGAAGCGGAGGTGCCTGATAAATCAACCGAGCTGATCCTTTATTGCGGTGGCGGTTACCGTTCAGCGCTCGCGGCCGACGTCTTGCAAAACATGGGCTATACAAATGTTTCCTCAATGGCCGGAGGGTGGAAGGCGTGGAAGGAATCGAGCGCGCCTACGAGTAGCGACTCCTGAAGTCGCTCGCCTGAACGCTGAAGAGTTTCGCCAGTCTCCACGTTAAGGGTCCGACGCACGACGCTTACTAGTTTGCCGAATGGTCCGTCGCCCCGACACCAGTCTCGCCGGTGAGTCGCCGCACTATCACCAACAGTTGATCAATGTCTACGGGCTTGATTAGGTGCTGGGAGAACCCTTCTTCGCGCGCGCGTTCGATATCGCCAGGGCGCCCGTGGCCGGTTAGAGCGACAGCGGGGACGTGCTTCATGTTTGGCAGCTTGCGCAGCTCTTTCAAAAGTTGATAGCCGTCCATCTCCGGCATCGATATGTCGGAGATGATCAGATCGAATCTCTTCCGGTCGGCAACTTGAAGCGCTTCGGCGCCGCTGCGCGCAAGATCGACAAATGCTCCTTCGATTTCCAGCAGTTTGCCTAACATCTCGGTTGATTCCGGCGAGTCGTCAACCACCAAAATAAACTTACTGCGCAGCGCCCCCGTTGCACTCACTCTTTCCGACTTCAGCCCGCTGGTGCCTGCTTTGTACAGGGGAATTACAACACTGAAACTGGCCCCGAGGTTAATTCCCGCAGACTCCACGTGAACGCGGCCGTCGTGAAGCTCAGTTAACTGTTTCACCAGGGCCAGGCCAATTCCCATTCCACCCTGTTTGCGCGAACTGCTGGCGTCCGCCTGACGGAAGATTTCAAAGACATGCGGCAAAAATTCCGGCGAGATTCCCTGCCCGCTGTCGGCCACCTTTAGTCTCGCCTCATGCCCCTCCTGGGTCAGGCTGATCATGATCGAGCCCCCAGCCGGCGTGAACTTCACCGCGTTGTTAAGCAGGTTCCAGGCGATTTGACCAAGACGCACCGAATCGCCTTCAACCACCAGAATCTCAGTCTGTAAATCGACCGTAAGATCAATCCTCTTGGCTTTCACTTCAGCGCTAATAGTCTCGATCGCCTCAGTGATCACATTCGAGAGCGAAACCGGCTGCCGATCGAGTGAGAGTTTGCCCATTTGCAGGCGCGACAGATCAAGCAGATCGGAAACCAGTTGCGCCTGGGCCAGGGCATTGCGGCGAATGGTTTCCGCAGCTTTGACGACAAACGAGTGCGGCTGGCTTTCGTCGCTGCGTCGTAATATCTCAGAGTAACCGATGACTACATTCAGCGGATTTCGCAGCTCATGAGAGAGCGTTGCGAGAAACTCATCTTTCAGTCGATTGGCTTCTTCCGCTTCCGCGCGGGCCGACTGCTCACGTAGAAGCAATCTCTCACGTTCCTCCTCGGCCTTGCGTCGCAGCGTGTTGTCACTGGAAACGCCCACAATCCCAATCAGCACGCCTTTGGCGTTAAAGATTGGCGAATCTTCTATTAGTGCCGGAAACGAAGTTCCGTCGCGCCGTCGTACCAGAAACTCGCCGGCCCAGCTTTGGCCAGATTGAAGGCTGGCGAAGATTTCCTCGGCGCGGTCCTTCAATTCGGGTGAAGGGGTCAGGTCCAGGATGTTTGCACCCATGGCTTCGGAAGCGGGCCAACCATACAAAGTTTCCGCAAATGAATTCCAAAAGATTACCGCACCATTTAGATCAGTGGCGATCACGGATTGCTCCACGGCGTCCAGCAGGCGGGCCTGGAAGCGAATCTCCTCTTCAGCTCGCTTGCGCTCGGTGATATCGCGAAAGACGACCACCAGGCCGGTAATCCCTTCGCCCCCCCTCAACGCTGCTGAGCTATATACCACGTCGAAGAAACTGCCATCCTTGCGAATAAAAGAATCCTCATACTCGATCAACATGCTGCCTTCGTTGAGCACCCTGAGGCCGGCACATTCTTCCGCAGGAAACGGCGTTCCATCCGGATGAGAGTGATGAATCACGGCGTGCATGTTGCGATGGATAATTTCATCGAGCCGCCAGCCGAACATGCGTTCCGCCGACGGATTCATGAAGGTCACCCGGCCTTCGTTATCGACGGTATAGAGACCTTCACCCATGCTCAACATCACAGTTTGATCGAAATCAAGCGCGCGCTGGAGCTTCTCCTGGGCTTCCTTAGCCTCGGTGATATCGCGCGCGATCTTCGAGGCGCCGACCACTTCTCCGTCTTCGTTGCGGATTGGCGAAACAGTAAGTGAGACGTTGATCAGCTTACCGTCCTTCCGACGCCTGATCGTTTCGAAAGGTTCCACCCGTTGACCCCGACTAATGCGGTCCAGGATTTCCTTCTCTTCAGCCTGACGATCGTCAGGAATCAATATAGTTATCGGCTGGCCCACCATCTCTGCGGCGGTAAATCCCAGGATCCTTTCCGCTCCCTGGTTCCAGCTGTCAATAATTCCATTTAGATCCTTGCTGATAATTATGTCGTTGGAGGATTCAACAATTGCCGCCAGTCTTCGCCAGGCCACTTGGGAAGCTTCACGGGCGCTGACTGCTTCGGCGGATTCGATCTCATAGAGGTGGGCATTTCTTAAGGCGATGGCGGCCTGGTCAGCCAGTGCCGACAGTTGCCACTGCTCTTCCGAGTTCAGCGGTTCTCTCCGGGCAATTACCAACAAGCCGCGCAGCGATTGTTTGGCGATTACAGGTATTGAAGCCAGCGTTTCTTCCGCTTTAACTCCCAGCGCGCTTCTCAGTTGCGGGATCACATCCTCGTCCATTTGTTCGGCGAAATCTCGGATTAGATCCGCTTCCGCGCCGCGAGCAGCCCTGATGCTCAAGCTTCCCGATTTGTCTGCCAGCAGCAACGCGCAAATCCGAGCCTCGACCAGTTGGGTGGTGTTTTCGACAATCAGATCGAGCACCTCGTCAAAGTTTAACGAGGTCGTTATGGCGCGATTGATTTCCGCCAGTCTCCGCGACGCTTCTTTTTTTCCTGCTCCTTCGGTCATTGGCTACAACCTTAGCTGGTTTGCGTTTTATCGATGACGATTCCCTTGTTGGTTATTTCCAATTTATATTCGCGGTTGTCATGAGCGCTGCCGCGCGTCTTGATAATCCGTACCGTTCGTTCCATCTGAGGGCCTTCCCGAAAGCGTAGCAGCAGGATGTTGTCGCTCATGTTCGAAATCTCCTGGTCGCTGATGCCATGAACCTCAAACAGGTGTGTCATCTCATAGTTCATCATGCAGGTGACATTTTGCGCGGCAAACCATTGCGTTAAGGCATAAACGAAATCCGAGAAACGCTCGCGGTCGCTACTGCATCTTTCCAAATCGCCAAGCGCATCGATTACTACGCGCTTGATCTTTCCTGCGCGAACGCGCTGAAACAATTCACTCGAAACCTCGTCCAGCTGCATCTCCACCGGCGAGCGGTACATGAGTTCAAAGCCGTCCTTCAGCAATCCCTGAGGGTCCCAGCCGAAACCTGTCATTATCCGCGCCAGCTGCGTGGGGTTCTCCTGAAATCCAAGATAGAGACCAGGCTCCCCTTGTAAGACACCTTCGCAAATAAAATGGAGACCGATAATGGTTTTGCCGGAACCGGTAGGACCGGCTACCAGGGTGGTGCTGCCTCGCCAAAATCCCGCTGCAATCATTTCGTCGAGCCCGGGTATGGCGGTATTGACACGCTCGCTTCGCGCCGAGTAAAGCGGAGCGGCCGGCGGGGTCAACAAGCGCGGGTAAACTTCCATTCCACTTTCCTTAAGCGCGAAGGCGTGCAGACCCGGCATCGAGTTTGAACCGCGCATTTTCTCAACTCTCAGGAAACGCTGTTCTCGGACATTGCTCGAAAACTTGATCAGCTGAATGATCACATCAGCAATTGCAAAGACCGGTAAGTCAGTCATCATTTCATGCGAATACTCGCCGACGAGAAAACTGGTGCAATGATATGAAGACAAAACATTTGCCAGGTCGTAGGTAACTGTGCGGCGCTGGTCACTGGACTGGAGCAGTTCATTCAAAGCCTTGAATGAGTCGATGAAAACGAAACCGGGCCGCCGCGCCAGAATCAATTCGAGCACGATCTCAGGCAATTTTTCGATGCCTGACTCACGCAGCATCACGCCAAGGTCTTCGTAGAAAACCGAAACGCCAACTTTATTTGCGTCGAAGAAAGTGTGGCTCTGGCCGTGCACCAGAATCTTTTCCAGCGGCTCGGAGAGCGTGGTGAGATAAAGCACGGGAGACTCGGGCGTGGCGTTGGCGAAAGCCAGTTGCTCGGCCAGGATAGTTTTTCCGGTCCCAGGTGCGCCCATTAGGACTGTAATTGTGTTTCGCGGAATTCCCCCGTCCAGCACTTCATCCAGTCCGGCGCTTCCGGTCGATATTTTGTCAATCATTAAGATCTCCCACCGACTTCCCTACAGCCAGTAGTTTTTCTACGGTTTGGATCAGTAATTCCTCATCGAGGGGCTTAGCCAGAAACGCGTCGGCTCCAGCCTCCCTTGCCCGATCTGCGGCTTGAAGATGGCTGAAGATCATTACCAGCATGTCTTTCGTTTCGGGCTTGGCCTTGATGGTTCGACACAGGCTTAGACCATCGAGTTTCGGCACGAGTATCTCGGCTACCAGAATCTTGGGCCGCAGCTCCTGCGCCCGCTTGAGGGCCACCAGGCCGTCGCCTGCAAACTCGACTGTGAAACCCGCCTGCTCGAGAAAGTAGCGCTCGAGGCGCTGGACAACGGGATTGCGCTCAACAACCAATATCAGCGCGCCGCTGCTCGGTCTGAGCTCCGCTCGAGGAAGAGACTCTGGAGACATAGGTGAACCCGACTTTACTGACAACTTGTGACAACCTGATGGCGAAACACTCGATCTGGCATTCGCGGGCCGGATTTTCACGCCGCCGGGTTTAAGCGCCGGCGAGCGTGATGTAGAATTAGAGCCTGGTCAAAACTCAATGACGATTCCACGCAAAACCGATTTACGCAAACCCACTATTTAAACCAGAGTAGAAACCGAAATGTCGCGGTGTTGCTATGTTACCTGACGCAGCTAAACAACTGGAAGAGAAAAGACCTTCGCGCATCGAGAGCGATTCGATGGGCGAAATCGAAGTGGCGGCAGATAAGTATTGGGGCGCTCAAACTGAGCGCTCGCTGCTTCATTTCAATATCGGCGACGACACGATGCCCCGCGAGATGATTCGGGCCCTAGGCATCCTGAAAAAAGCCGCGGCCATGGTGAATGCCGAACTTGGCAAGTTGCCAGCCGGCAAACTCAAGCTCATTGAACAAGCGGCGGACGAAGTTATCAAGGGCAAACTCGACCCGCACTTTCCTTTGCGCGTTTGGCAAACCGGCAGCGGCACTCAGACCAACATGAATGCCAATGAAGTTATCTCAAATCGAGCTATTGAAATTGCCGGCGGCGAAATGGGCAGTAAGCAGCCAATTCACCCCAACGACGATGTGAACATGTCGCAATCGTCAAACGATACGTTCCCGACCGCAATGTATATCGCCGCCGCCGAGGAGCTAACCAAATTACTTCCTGAGCTTGAGAATCTGCACCAGGCGATCGACTCAAAGGCGAAAGAGTTTTCAGATGTAGTCAAAATCGGGCGCACGCACCTTCAGGACGCGACGCCGTTAACGGTGGGCCAGGAAATGTCTGGTTGGGCCAACCTGATCGAACGCGATATTCAACGGTTGAAGATCACCTTGCCGGGACTTCTGGAACTGGCCATCGGGGGTACGGCAGTTGGCACGGGATTAAACTCTCATCCGGAATTTGGCGAACGAGCAGCGCAGAAGATCGCCGAGCTAACCGGCCTGCCATTCACTTCGCATCCGAACAAGTTCGCCGCGCTCTCAGCTCACGATGAATTGGTTTTTGCCGGCGGCGCGATCAAAACCCTGGCAGCGTCGCTGATGAAGATCGCGAATGACGTGCGCTGGCTGGCTTCTGGACCACGTTGTGGATTGGGAGAACTGATTCTTCCGGAGAATGAGCCGGGCTCTTCGATCATGCCCGGCAAAGTGAACCCGACGCAGAGCGAAGCGATGACCATGGTTTGCGTTCAGGTCTTTGGTAATGATGCGGCGATAACCTTTGCGGGCTCACAGGGAAATTTTGAACTCAACGTTTTCAAACCGGTGATGATTCATAATTTCCTGCATTCGGTGCGGCTGTTACGCGATGCCTGCCACGGTTTTGTCGAGTATTGCATCAACGGTATCGAACTTAATCGCGAGCAGATCGATAGGAACCTGAAAGACTCGTTGATGCTGGTCACTGCTTTGAATCCCCACATCGGTTATGACAAGGCCGCCCAGGTGGCGAAGAACGCGCATAAGAAAGGGATTGGTCTGCGCGAGTCTGCCGTGGAACTCGGATTTCTTAGTGGTGAAGACTTCGACAAATACGTAAAGCCGCATGAGATGACCCATCCGTAGTTTTTGGCGACGCGCAGATTTAAGGGCTGAGACGAAGTTTTCACTCGCCTCAGCCCTTAATCGTAAAACTCAGTCACCTCGCTTCGTGAATGCTACTGTGCGAAGTTAGGGTCAGTGGCCACCGTTACATGGTGCGTATTTGTGTTATTGAAGAAGGTGCCTACTTTGTAAACCACCACATTCGAGAAACTGCTGGTTGCGTTCACCACTCCGGCGATATTCTGCGAAACGGTCGAATCAGAGATTCTTGCTTGAGCGGTCTGCTCCACTCCAATTCCCCAACCGAAGTTTACCGTCCCGCTAACGGGAATTCGGAACCCGGTCGCTGAGACTTTTGTATTCGTGATTGAGGCGCGGGCGGTATTGCTTACCCGAATGCCAAAATTATTATTATTCTCGAGTCGGCAGTTTTCGATAACGGCGCGCGAAGCATTGTTGACCCAGATACCGATATCGTAGTTGCGGATCGTGAGATTTCGCAGTGTTACCACGCGACTCGAGGCGTTGGTTAGATAGGAGATGGCGATGCCAAAATCCGCCTGCCGCGCAGCGTTGTTACCACCAGGATCACCCTGTAGAACGGCGTTGATTTCAGCGTGAACACCCGGAGCCGCTTCGAGGGTTACATTCCCCGGAGCAGCGGATCCACCGGTGCCAAAGTTCTCACCAATATATATCCGCTCCGCAAAGCGGCCCGACGAAACAATAGTGATTGTCCCATTAAAATTGGCACCCGTGCCCGCAGCGGCACCTGTACCCAGCCCGAGCGCGGCATTGATTGTGCCAAAGATTCGATCCGCTCCGTCTGTATCCTCAGCGGTCCCGATTCTTCCGTCCCCGTCGAAGTCTCCACAGGTGCCCGGCGACACGAGCGTCGTTCCCGGCACGGGGCTATCACAATTGCCTTCCACCAGCACCGGATGATTCGCCGAAACCCTGGTTCCGCTGAAGATCACCGCGCCCATAAACAAGGCAACCATGGCTACCGCAACTGCCAGCGCACCTTTCCTCTTACGGCTGTTAACTTTTCGATTGATTGTCATCTTTTTTCTCCTGACGAAAAGGGGAGGTTACTCAGAACACGCCTCCCCTCGAAACGGCGTACCCTGGTAGATCTGATCAGCATTTGAGTCCAGTCCAGAAATACGGACCATCAAAATGCCTGGTTCACGGATCCTGTAGGCGGCTACCTTGAAAGGCAGGAGGCGTCAAAAAGCTCGTCCGCGCAACGCCCAAAACCGAACCCTTCTTCAATGCGGTTTTAGCCCTTAATATTGAAACTGGATTTATTCTATGCGACTTTTTACACTGGAACTGGATTTCTGCCAAGGTTTTTTTCAGCGAATGCTTCGTGCCCAAACAGCAACTAGCGGCCGGCGTGCTCCTCCAGCGGGTACTCAGTCGGGGCCTCATAACTTGCGTTGGCTTTGGCAAAATGATTATCTTGCGAGTTGCCCTGGCTGCCTTGCGATTGGCCCATCCGGAGCGGGCCCTTGATGAATTGGTAAACTGCGTATCCGCTCCCCCGGCCTGGATCGCGGAGTTTTTGGAGAAACTAGAAAGTTTTGCCCGACCGTAACGATCGAGTGGAAGAGAATGTCCCCGGCGCGTATTACGTAGATTCGTCCTGCATAGATTGCGACGTTTGCCGCGATACCGCCCCCGACAACTTTGTCCGCTCCGATGAAAACAGCTATTCATTTGTGTTCAAGCAACCCATGAACGACGAGGAACGGGCATTGTGTGAAGAAGCATTGCTCTGCTGTCCGGTCGAAGCCATCGGCAATGATGCCGAATAGGCTTGATTTCATCGAATCTCGTCCCAGCAAGAATCCCCGCCTGACTCGTTCCTAAGTGGGTGAGAAACCCGATTTTGACACTCTCCTCCATGTTTTCGCGCCTTCGGAGCGAAGAAATCGCAACAAAGACTCCCGACAGAGAACACAGCGGGCGCACAAAACTTTATTAACATTAATTCGAATTTCAGGAGGGCAACAATGAAACAAAGATTTATTACCACGTTGGTAGTGCTGGCCTTAATCGCGCTTTTTGCGGTCTCGGCCATGGCCAAGGAAATTACGGTGCAGGGTAGATTACAACCAACAGTGGAGGCTGGTGGATGGCTGATAGTTTCCGGCAACCAAAAGTATCTGATATTGAATGCTCAACGCTTTCAACGGGAGGCCTGGTTTATAGAAACCAGACAAGTTGAAGCCGTGGGCGAAACCAAACCGGATGTGATGACGACCTATCAGGAGGGTACGCCTTTCGAGGTGCGGGCCATGTACCCCTTTACCCAAAGCGGCGCGGGCGGGATGCAAAGCGATGCGAGAAAGTTGACCAGGGTGCTGATCTCAGGCGACTCCATCGTGCAGGTGCAACCAGACACGGCGATACTTAACGTGTCGGTGGTTACCCAAGCGCGACGTGCCCTTGAGGCGCAACAGCAGAATGCCAACCAAAGCGATGCGGTCGTAAAAGCTTTGAAAGCTGCGGCCGGCGCGGGCGCGGAGGTAAAGACCAGCGGTTACAGCCTGCAACCCATCAGGGTGTATAAGGAAGGCCAACCGCCAACCATCACAGGTTATGAAGCGCGAAATAGCGTTATGGTAGTCCTGTCGGATCTTACTAAGGTGGGCGCGGTAATCGACGCCACTGCCCAGGCGGGCGCCAATGATTTGAGCGGCATTACGTTTACTTTGCGCCAGGACCGTCCCGCCCGCGATCGAGCATTAGCAGAGGCCACTCGCGAAGCCATCAACAAAGCCCAGGTGATCGCGAGCGCGCTCGGCGGCCGCGTGGTCCGCATCGTCGAAGTTCAGGAAGAGGGCATACAGCGACCGCAGCCTATTTTCCAGGATCAAATGCAGACCCGGGCCATGATGGCCGCGCAAACACCGATTGAAGTGGGGACGCTCGATATTACTTCGCGCGTCCAGCTAATAGCGGAAGTGGAGGTGGCTAAGTAGGACCCGCATTTCGGTCTGTCGCGGCTTGACCGCGAGACTCCCATCAGGGATTCTCGCTTCCGTTAACAGTTCTGAGTCTTGATATTGAGAGGGCCTGGACAGGCAGGAATGCCTGTCCTACTCTACCGACATGGCAAATTCGAATCGTGAGTCGTTGGCGGCAGTGGCGCATCGGGTCAGACCGTCCGGTCGTCTCTGGAATCCGGCAGCCGACGTCTATCGGAGCAACGATGGCTGGATTGTAAAAATTGATCTGGCCGGGGTTTGCGCCGACGAACTGGAAATCGAAATTGACCAATCAACTTTAAGAGTTCGCGGCTGCCGGCGCGATACCTTTTATAAGCAGGGCTTCAGTTATCACCAAATGGAGATCACCTATAGCCGCTTCGAGAAAACTATACCCTTTCCCTGCTCGATCGAAGCTACATCACTGAGCCACGATTACCGTGATGGATTTCTGATCGTCAACCTGCGTTGCAGTTAACCGGTTTGAAGCTTGCAAACAATGTCAGAACCTTCGGAAAAAACAGACGCCGCGGCTGAACCTGAAAGCCCGCAACCAGTCTCGAGCGACATAACCCCGCCGCCGCGGCCACGGGCCGAACCGTTTGAAGTGGCGGTTCTCGCTTTGCAAAACACCAACCTGTTTCCGGAAACAGTGGTGCCCCTCGCGGTTGGCCGGCCGCGCTCAGTGGCGGCCGTCGAAGCGGCGCTCTCAACCGAAGAAAAGCTACTCGCCTGTATCACCGTGCGCGGGGATCTGGAAAAAGCCGGCAGTGACGATGCCCGAACAAGTGACCTCTACCAGGTTGGGACGCTGACCATGATCAAGCGCATGGAGCGCATCGAAGAAACGATGCACATCATTGCGCAGGGCACAGACCGCATCGAGGTAATTGAGTGGAAACAGGAAGAGCCTCATCTGCGCGCCCTGGTCCGCCTGCTGCCCGAAGTTGAGATTGTCGACCACGAGGCAGTGGAAGCGCTCAAGCGCAACGTTCAGGCGATGATTACGGAAGCACTGGCGCTTCTGCCCGGCGTGCCTCCCGAAATACGCGTGGCAATTCTGGGTTCAGTTGAACCGGTGCGGCTCGCATATTTCCTCGGCTCAATTCTGAACCTGGGCGTTGAGCAGGAACAGAAGATGCTTGAGGCCAACACTGCGGATGAACTGCTGCGGCTGGCCCATGGCTATCTGGCCCGCGAGCTCGAAATTATTCAGCTGCGTTCGAAGATTGCTACAGAAGCGCAATCTGAAATGGACAAATCGCAGCGCGACTACATTCTGCGCCAACAGATGAAGGCAATCCAAAAGGAGTTGGGCGACGATGAAGGCGGCGAACGCGCCGAAGCTGAAATGCTCCGGGAGCGACTGGCCCAGGCAGAACTGCCTGACGAGGTAAGAGCGGAGGCCGAGCGAGAGCTGAAGCGCTTGGAAAAATTACCCGCTGCCGCGCCTGATTATCATGTCATCCGCACTTACCTCGAATACGTGATAGAGCTGCCATGGCAAAAGTCATCGGAGGATAAACTCGACCTCAAGGAAGCGCGCCGAATTCTTGACGAGGACCACTACGGGCTCGACGACGTCAAAGAGCGCATCCTCGAGTTTTTGGCCGTGATCAAATTGCGCCCTGATGCAAAGAGCCCGATCCTTTGTTTCGTCGGCCCGCCGGGGGTAGGCAAGACGTCACTGGGCCGCTCGATTGCGCGCGCCCTGGGTCGCCAGTTTGAACGTATGTCGTTGGGCGGGATGCGCGATGAAGCCGAACTGCGCGGTCACCGCCGCACTTATATCGGGTCGATGCCGGGCCGGATTATTCAGTCGGTCCGCCGCGCCGGAGTTAACAATCCGGTATTGATGCTCGATGAGATCGATAAACTGGGAAACGACTATCGTGGGGATCCTTCGTCGGCGCTGCTGGAAATTCTGGACCCGCAACAGAACAGCACTTTCCGCGATCACTATCTCGATCTGCCATTCGACTTGTCGAAAATATTCTTCATCGCCACGGCAAATCAGATGGGACCAATCCCGCCGCCACTGCGGGATCGCATGGAAGTAATCGCGATTCCGGGATACAGCGACATGGAGAAGTTGCAGATCGCCCGGCGGTATCTGGTGCCGCGGCAGATTGAGGAGAACGGGCTCTATCCGGGGCAGGTGAGCATCAGTGATGGCGCCATCGAATTGATTGCCACTCGCTACACGCGTGAGGCCGGGGTGCGACAACTGGAACGCAACATCGGCAGCCTGGCTCGCAAAGTGGCACTCAAGATTGCCCAACGCGATGCTGAAGCCGTCAATATCGACGTATCCGACGTTAACGACTATCTCGGCGCGCCGCGTTTCTACCCCGAGCAGGCGCGCAAGGAACTGCCCGCAGGCGTGTCCACGGGAATGGCGTGGACGGAAATGGGCGGCGAGGTCTTGTTTATCGAGGCCACGCTCCTGCCCGGTGGCAGGGGCCTGACCATCACGGGACAACTCGGTGAAGTGATGCAGGAATCGGCCCGCGCGGCGCAGTCGTATCTCTGGTCGCACGCCAGTGAGTTTGGCATTAGTCCGGAGATGTTCAAGGAATACGGGGTCCATCTGCACGTCCCTGCGGGCGCAATTCCCAAGGATGGACCAAGCGCGGGCGTAACGATCACCGCGGCCCTGGCATCACTCTACACCGGTCGTCGCGTGCGCCCTGACACGGCCATGACCGGCGAGATCACACTTTCGGGTTTGGTGTTTCCGGTGGGTGGCCTGAAGGAAAAAATACTGGCTGCGCATCGCGCGGGCATTAGACGCATCCTGCTGCCATCGCGAAACGAGGCGGATATCGAAGACCTGCCGGACGACGTTCGCAAGCAACTCGAAATTGTCTTCGTGGCTCGAATTAACGAAGTGATCGATTCAGCATTGGAAGTTCTGGTGGCGAATCCACCACCGCCACCGCTGACGGGGATCGCAGGGCGGGAGTCAGGCCGGCAATCGGAGGTTGGCGAGCCGATCGTAGTGCGCGAAGCCTGAGCGTCTCATCAGCATAGAAAAGGGCGAGGAGTCGAAAAGCTCCTCGCCCTTTTTCATTGAACAAATCGGCACTGATTAGGCGCAGATGGTGCTGCACAATCCGCTGCAACACTGGGCGCTGCCGGTGCAAGCGGAGCCCGATGGGAGACAGGTCGCAGCCTGGGCCGGAGTCGGCGCGAGAATGGAGGTGACGAGCGGCACCGCAACTGCTGCGGCCACGCCGAGGGTCCGAACCATCTGGCGGCGGTTAAGCCCTGGAATCATGAAAGCAGGCATCTCAGCCCTGGTTTCAAGCAGATGATCCGCGGCAAACTGATCGAGGGCATACCTCACGAGCCGTTCGTCGACGGGTAACTCAAGCTCAAGGGACAGGGCACGGCAAGCGGCCTCCAACGTAGTTGCCCCGTCGCAATACTTCCACACGTGCGCGGCAGTTTCATTAAGGCAATGCGCCTTGTTCCGCTCCTGATCATAGATCAGAACCTCGCCGTCAACCGCTTTGACGATCAACCCGCTTGTTCTGGCCTGCGGCATTTTGTCCATGTCCAGCTCCTTATCGCGCTCGGTGGTCTTGTTAGATTGCTTTTCGTGCTTGATTGATGGTCTCGTGGCTACAGCTCTTACCGTATGAGACAGATATTTTGCAGTGTGTCGCCGATGACTGCTTTCCTGTAAAGGAAGATGAAACTCTCTGATGCGTCGTGCAAGTGCGGCAGATGAGCGAGGTCAGACAATATCCTGACCGCGCAAACTAGTCAATAGGGAACGGCGATAATCTAGCCGAACCATCCACATTCCGCAAGGATATTATTGCGTTATCTGGCCCCCGTTTCCCCTGGTTAACGGCAGCCTCAATGGCCCACATCAACCCAGCAGCCTGCTGGTAAAGCCCAACCCATTAGGGAGTGACCAGACTCCAGAAGTTAAGTCTGCTTTCACTGCCTCGCGTCCCAGGAGCTCAAGATGCGGTTGCCGCACGAAATATTCGGACATCTCCATTGCCCACGATCAACGCATCGGGTTTTGCCTTTAACCCAGCAGCGGTTTTGTTTGCCAACACTGAGAAGGAGAGGCTGCCCGGAAGTGGTCATCAAGGTCCGCCGGTCGAACCAGAATTGATAGCCACTTCATCAATGGCAATGCCACCCGCGGGTCGCAGGTTCCAGTAAACCACTTCACCCGCCTATGACTACTTGCCAGTATTTACATACTGGATGCAGTCCCCCTGGTTATTGAACCGGCGAGGAACGTCAAACCGTTGCCAGCCGTCATCCTTGCACTGGTCCTTATTTGCCGGCGGTCCGGTTTCAGGATCGCAAACGTCGCCTATGCCGTCCCCATCAAAGTCCGCCTGGTTCGAATTAGCGACCAGGGAACAGTTATCAATTGAATCAAGCACCCCATCCCCATCGTCGTCAAAATCACAGACGTTACCGAAGCCATCCCCATCGGTATCCAACTGATCTGAATTTGCGGTGAACGGACAGTTGTCCGCGGTATCGACAACGCCATCGTTGTCGTCGTCGCTATCGACGCAGTCCGGACTATTGTCGCCGTCCGTGTCGAGAGCTTTACTGCTCGCTGATAATGAATCCGAGCCGCAGGCGAGTTCGTCAGCGTCCGTTTGTCCATCATTATCATCGTCGGCATCAACACAATCCGCCTGACCGTCGCCGTCGGTGTTGGTGAAACCTTCATCGATGCCATCGTTCAGATCGTTATCAACTCCGTCGCAAACTTCCGGAGTTGAGTTAGCGTTGAGCGGGTCAGAGCCGGCGGCAACTTCATCCGTGTCGGAGAAGGTATCGTTGTCATCGTCGGCATCAACACAATCCGCCTGACCGTCGCCGTCGGTGTTGGTGAAACCTTCATCGATGCCATCGTTCAGATCGTTATCAACTCCGTCGCAAACTTCCGGAGTTGAGTTAGCGTTGAGCGGGTCAGAGCCGGCGGCAACTTCATCCGTGTCGGAGAAGGTATCGTTGTCATCGTCGGCATCAACACAATCCGCCTGACCGTCGCCATCGGTGTTGGTGAAACCTTCATCGATGCCATCGTTCAGATCGTTATCAACTCCGTCGCAAACTTCGGGAGTCGAGTTAGCGTTGAGCGGGTCAGAGCCGGCGGCAACTTCATCCGTGTCGGAGAAGGTATCGTTGTCATCGTCTGGGTCTGTGGTATCGGGGTCGCCGTCATTATCAGTATCCAGCGGCGGGTTGTTGCCGTTGGTTCCGGCTTCGACGCAACGCTGAATCGGCTCCGGCAGGTTTGAGAAAAAGTCGTAGGTTGTTAAGGCCTCAACCGCATCAACGGTTGTAAGGTAGTTTTCCCAAAGATCATTTCTGATACCCTGAATGTTCGGCATGATCACCGCGACAGTTCTCGTTGAACAGTTTACTCGCGACACGTCGTCACCGCTTGCCTTAGAAAGTACTAAAGCGACTTTCCAGGTTTGAGCTGGAACGGTCACATTGCCCCCGGCGATATGCGTGGCAGGCCCGGCGCTGCCAGTGCCGCCAGTTCCTACGCCGCCTGCAATGATGTATATCTCGTTCGCCGGCAGAAGTGTCCTGAAGTAACCCTCCAAACTGGCCCACGGCCCCTGATTGTTATCAGGCGATTGGGGAATCATGTTGGTCATCAGGAAGGTAGCCTGATTGATCGGCACGGAAGTTTCTTTGTCGCGATCGGCATTCGGAACCATGTGACCACGATCAAAGCCGGAGCCCACATAATCGAATTCCGAGACGCGGAACCAATCGGCGGGAACCTCTGGGTCAGCCCGGAAGGTATCAACGCGAGTCAGGGTGCCGATCCACTCATCTGTCAGGTGCCAACTGACCCAGTTAGCGGTACCGCGCGCGCGGTTATACGACAGACTAAGCTCGGGTTTATCTATCAAATAATTATTGTCGCCAGAAGGGGCGGAGGCATTGGGATTACCCATCGTCAGATGGACGCTGGATGGGTATGGCGGGGCCGTGCCTGTCGCGACCGTAAAGGTGAAGACTTTGTTCGCGGGCAGCGAATCGGAATTGGCGCCCGAGTCATCAGTATCCACGTCGTGGATCGCGTCCTTAAAGATCGTAACGGTGCACTGCTCCCCCGCCAGGAAGTTGACGTTGGGAGTGATGGTGTGGGTGTCGCCCCCAAAGAACGACCTAACGGTCGCGCTGTTGTGGTTACCGGTGGAAACACAAGTGATGTCGTACCAACCTGGATCCACCGTCACCGGCTCGGTGAAATTAATGTCTATTGTTGCGTCGCGCGGCGCGCTGGTCGAGCCATTGCGAGGATCGGTGCCAAACACCGAAGGTCCGATCTCGACAATGGGTGCTGTTCGTCGCGGATTCGGTGCACCAGGAAGAAGTCTGCGGAAGTTGTTGTCGGTATCTCGGGCTCCTCCGTTCTGGCGGAACAGAGAGGTCGTGTTGCTCGGTGCGGCCGCTCTCGTCGTTTCGGCACAGTTAGCCGTTGTGCCGTAACCGAGAAAATCAACAATCCCGGGATTGCCTAACGGACATGGACCCTCCAGCGCATCGAAATTGTTGACGAGGGCGACTTTGCCGGTTGTCCCACTCAGATTTATGTCGCCATTAACATTCGCCGGTGGCAGAGGAGTCGCCCCTGGAACCGTACCCGCCGCTAATCCAATCAAATAATACTCGCCGGGAGCAATGGTCCCGCCCAGCGGCTGCACCTGCCAGGTGGTTCCGGTCGCAGAGCTGTATTGCAAGGACCACCCGGTTAAGTCGAATGTGGCTGTATAAGGATTGTATAGTTCAACAAAGTCGTGACTGTAAGTGGCCCCGGTATTCCCACCGCCGCCGTATAGTTGACTGATGGTCACGTGATCCGGAATCAACGGCAGAACACTCAACACAATGTTAGTGCTGGCGGTACGAGACTGAGCATCCGCGATGGTTACCGGCAACGACTTCATTCCGGTTGGGTTATTCGCCGGTATCGTCGCCACGTATGTGAACGTGTTTCCACTGCCACTGAAAGGCTGAGTTGGTGACCCCCCGATCTGGGTAAGGTCGGCGGTTACGGTTATGCCGGTACTAGTTGGATCCTGAGCTGGAGCCACATAAACAGTTAGGGTGGTCATCTCGCCCTGCAACACCGAGGACGGATTTGCTGAACCAAACCCAGCAAGCCCGGTGCAGGTGTTGAATGGCGATGAAGTGTTACGTGGATTAGTACTCGCCCACCAGGAAGTCATCTCGCGTTGTCGTCGGTGTCAAAACAACCGTCGTCCTTTCTCAGGGCGGCCGTAGTGTTGCTGAGAGTGGGTGCTGGGCCCGAACCCTCGAAACAGTCGGTGCCGCCGTAGCCGACCAGATCAACTATTCCGGCAGCGGCCGCACTTGGGCAGGCAGCTGTTATCGTTGTGGTGTTGTTTACGAGTGCAACTTTGGTGGAGGTCGAACTTACCGCGATGGTTCCAATTGCGTCCGGCGTCGGCAGGGGATCCGTGCCACCCGCTCCCTGCGATTCCTGAATCAGAAAATACTGACCCGGCTGAAGGGTGAAATTAGGGAGCGGAGTGACCTCCCACGTGCTAGTCGTGGCGACGAACGCTTGCACCGACCAGCCGTTCAAGCTCACCGGTAAACTGCTATGGTTAATAAGCTCGATATAATCGTGCGTTAAAGTGGCGCCGGTGTTACCGCCGCCGCCGTACACCTGACTAATGACTACCTTTCCCGCATCGGGATTAGGCGTCGGGGTGGGGGTTGGCGTGGGTGTCGGGGTTGGCGTGGGTGTCGGGGTTGGCGTCGCGCCGCCGCAGCTGCTGGTTGGAGTGCTGGTGTTGCGCGGATTCGGCGCGCCCGGCGAAAGCGGTGCGGCTCCGCTCGCGAAATCAGTGTTGTTGTTATCAGTATCGGTGCAACCAGCATCATCGCGTAGGACGGCGTTGGTGTTGCTCGGTGCCGGCGTCGGACCTGCGCCTTCGAAGTTGTTCGCCGTTGTCCCGAAACCTGCGAAGTCCTGAATGCTTGCGTTGGGGAAACAGCTCCCGGATGTAGCCCCACATGTGAGCAGTGTTGTGTTGGTTACCAATGCGACCTTGCCGGCAGTCGCACTCATCGCGATGTTTCCAGAGGCGTCGGGCGTAGGTAGATTTGTCGTCCCTCCGGCTCCGAGGGCTTCCTGCACCAAATAATACTGGCCTGGCGCGAGGGAACCTGTGAGATCTGTCTTTTGCCAACTCGATCCCGTTGCGGACGCATACTGCACCGACCATCCGGCCAGGCTAACTGTAGTATTGCCTCGATTAAAGAGCTCGATAAAATCGTTCTTGTAGGTAGAGCCGGCGTTGCCTCCGCCTCCATAGACCTGACTGATGACTATTGAGGTTGAGATTGCCTGCGCTCGACGCGCGGAATACATCTGATAAAGAAATATAGAAATTGCAAAAAGTGAAACCATTAAAGCGGTGAAGCGGCGAGCTCGCGAAGCGACACGGGGGGCATTAGGCATAGAAAGGTCCTTTCAAGTCAGCTATTCAGATATTCCGCACTTTGATCCGGGAGTTATTCCAGAAAGACAAACGAGAGCCCTAGGAATGTGGAGAGTTTTTACCAGCATTCTTGCATCGGGTCAAGCAAGATGCCTGGGATTATGCCTGGGATTTTTGCCGGTCGAGGTTTAAGAGGTTTTAGGTGAGTGAGACGAAGGTAACCCTGTTGCACGACGCCAAATAAAACTGCATCGGAGGACAGAAATGGGCAGGGACGAGATCCCTGCCCATTGAAGCCTACCGTTGAAAGCGAGAGCGATATTCGGCTGAGTTGATGAACGCCTTGACCATCTCGGCCTGCTCGAAGTTGCCGTCAAACTGGTTCAGCTTGTTCAACCAGAACTGATAGCCGCTCGGGTCAGGATCTCTTCTCAGGTAGCCAAAGTATTCCATCATCACAAAGGCTTCATTGCGCTTCGCTTCGATGAACCGTTCGTTCTCCGCGACTGCGCAACAGGACATCGGCCCGCGAAGAGCCGTTGCCTAAACTGCTAACCAGGGCATCGCGCTCACTGATGCTGATCCCGGTGTTGGCGATCAGCGCATCGACGTAAGCCGCATTGCTCATCCCGTCATAAGCAGTCTTGAAGGCCGCCCGGCTGATGAACGACTCGACGAACGCTGCTTTGTTGGCCCGCAGTTGTCCTTCCCAGTCGCCGCGGCCGACAACTACATCGCGTCCCACCACGGCCATGTCCGGCATAAACTCGGCATACTTCGGCGCGCGTCCGAAGCTGGCGCGATAGAGTTTGTCGACCAGGCCGCCGGTGCGCTGAAACTCGATCGACAGGAAGTAAGCAGCAGAGACGTTGACGCGTTTCGTTTCACGACAAGCCGCATCTTCGCCGCAGGAAGCGATTTGATCGCTCCAGAAGTTGAACCCTCTTTCGTCAGGCTCACGATCTAGAAAGTCCAAATAGTGTTGCCTGACGAAATAGTCGGCACTGTCGATAGCATTACCTGCCACCACGGCGTCCGGAATCGCTGTGAACACTGCGTCGCTCCGGTTCCCGAGCAGCGAAAACGATCGGTTACCGGGATTGAAGCTGTAGTTCATCCGCGCGGGGGTGATGGTATAAAACTGCTCCGTATCGACGTTCGGGAAACTATAGTTGCCTTCGCTGTCAGTGATGACGGTGGCCGATATTGGCCCCTGTAGCCTCATGGTCACGCCGGCCAGTGGTTGACCGTCAGCAGTCGTCACTGAACCGCTGATTGTTGCGGGTGCGGCGGTTGGTCCGCCAGTGGCCTCAGTGCTGCCGGCGTAATAATCGATTCCGGCAGCGACACCTCGCCCGGAGGTCGTCAGCCCCTCAGTCAGAATCGCAAATCTCAACAACCCCACCTGTTGTACGCCCAGCAGGAACTGAACATTAACGCTGGTTCCCGTCAACAGCGGTGTGGCCAAAGTGACTGTGCCTGCCGAAACCGACGAATTGAAACCTCCACCATTTGGTTGCGATGGCGGCTCTTCGAGCGTAGTACCCTGCACAGTGACGGTACATGGAGCGGGCGCGGGGCTGCAGGTAGCAGCGTCGTTAACGCCGGTTACGACCACCGGACCCGAAGTGCGCACGCGCAGATCCGAAGTTCCCGAAGGCTCAGGAAATGTCGTGAGGTCAATTACACGGAAGCGCAGGCGAGTAATGCTTTCGCCGCTATTGTTGGCTAACCGGCGGCGCAATGAAACAGTCCCGAATGTACTGTTATTTGTAGGATCAGAAGTTGGGTCTCGAACAAAGTTGCGGGTGTTCGAGCCGCCAAGAAAGCCGGATGGCTGGGTAGTGTCAAGCGGTAAAAGCGTTGCGGAGGCCGGCGTATAAATGGGACTCGAAAGATTCTCCGGACCCGGCGCCCCCAGTCTCTGACCCGCGCCCGCCGACGTGCCATTCGTATCGATGAAGAGAAAGTCGGCAGCGTTGTCGTTAGTATCCTTCGGCGTGCCGATGGTACAGGTAGTCAAAACGCGGGCGCACATGTCCCGGTGGAAAGAATAGTTAATCAAGAATTGCGTTAAGGCCGGGTAGCCCGCGCCTTCACGGTAGAGCGTGTTGGCCTCGCTGGTGGAGCCGACCGCGTCGAGCCGCGTCGCCGTCGAGAAGTTGGCCGGGGTTGCCGTGTTGAAGATGGCGATTCCCGTGTTGTTCGGGATGTTGGTCGTGTAGCTGGCGTCGCCGGTCGCGGTCGTGCCGTTGCCCGCCGGGTAAGAGGCCAGCGAGTAACCGGCCGAATTGACGCACAGGAAGTGGCCGCGGGCCGGGATCACTGTGCCGTTCGGAATGGTGCAGCGGATGACGCCGTCCGAGGCCGCCACCGAGTAGCCAGCCGAGCCGTCGAGGGTGGTGACGGTGAGCGGCGAGTTGTTGTTGTTGTAAATCTCGATGAACTCGTCGTTGTTCGGCTCGGGCGCGGGGGAACCCGCCGGGCCGTTGGGGCCGAACAGGCGGAACTCCGAGATGAGCAGGTCGCCCGCGCCCGCCGGAGCCGTGACCTTCGCCCACCAGGTGCTCCAACGCGAATCGTTTGAGCCTTCGCCGGTCGTCCCGACGCGCAGCCTCGCGTACTCCTGAATCGTCCAAAGGTCGCGGTCGTTCACCGGGTCAATGACCGTGTGGCTGTAATCACCCCACCTGTTGCGCGTCCCGCCGAAGGTCTTCGAGTAATAGTCTTCGCCTTCCTTGTAGATGACGGGGTCGCGCATCGTGCCCGCGGCGTCCGTGCCGAGGCGGAGGGCGTAGCCCACGTCAACGTAGTCGTCCGACTCGAACTCGGAGAAGCCGAGCAGGATGTCGTTGTTCTTGTTGACCGAGAGCGACGAGTAGGAGTAGTGCTTGCCGCCGTTGAAGATTTGCGCCGTCGCGTCCTCGACGCGCCCGCCCGTGTTGAAGCTGCCGTCGGGGTTGAGGGCCGTCCACTGCACGGCGAAGCGCGAGGCGACGGTGAGTCCGCCCGCCGGGAGCGCAATGGACTGCGGATAGTAGATCAGCCCGTTGCGAAAGACGGCGTTCGAGCGGATGAAGGAGTCTCCAGCATCGAGCCCGCGCGGCGTGGCCGGGCATGTCTGCGTCGGGATGGAGACGCCGGGGACGCACTGCTGCGGCAGGTTGTCGCCGCCGGGCTGCGTCCACCCGCCGCCTGTCCGCACGCGCGCCGTCGTGTCGAGTGTGAAGGCGGGCGCGGCCGGGGTGCCCGTAATCTTGTGCAGGCGGTAAATCGCGCTCGCGCTCGATTGGTGCGTCGGCGCGTAGAGCGTCTCCTCGGTCGAGGAGAAGGTCGTCGCCGGGTGCATGCAGAAGCCGGTGGCGGACGAGGCGTTGGTGAAGACGGTGCCGGCGTCGGTTCCCGTCCGCAGCGTCGGGTAGTCGAGGACGAGCATCTTGCCGGCGACGAAGGCGCTGGTGTTGATGGTGAACTGGTTCCAGCCGATGGCGACCCAGTTTTTGTTGAAGCCGAGCATCGGGAAGTCGGCCCACTCGCCGTTCGCGTTGCAACCGACGGCGCCCGCCGCGCAGCCGACGATGAAGCGGAAGAGGATATAAGCGCCGTTCGGGTCGGAGGTCTGTGAGACGCCGACGAGGACGGACGAATTGGCCGTCTGCGCGTTCGAGACCGCCGAGAGCAGCCAACGGTTGTTGTACGGGTCATACTGCACGCGCGGGTCGAAGATGCCAGTCGCGCCGGTCGCGGCCCAGAATGTATCGATGGAAACTGTCGAGAGCGGGGCGCCCGTCGTTTTGTTGTGGACGCGGTAGTTGTTGTTGACGTTCGTGAAGACCTTGTCTATACCAACCGCACCCATGGTGTCGGGCGGGATAACAAAAGTCCCGGTTCCAACCTTCGCTGCGTCTTCCTGCGCCAGAAAAGATTGCGAGGGCGCTGGCGAAGGAACCAATGGACCTCCGGCGTCATGCGGCATAGTCGGGGGAGGAGAGACGGCAGAGCTGGAGTGGTCCTCCGGTACCTCCACAATTGACATTGGTGCCGGCGCTACGCGCAATTCCTCAGCGCTGTTGTTTGAGACTCCCCGCGCTGCCTTCGCCGCCTCTTTTTCAGCGAGTTGCTTGAAGTTGATCACCACGACAGATGCCGACTGAATCTGATTCGAGGTCACAGGCGCCTCGTTATTCTGCGACGGCTGGTCTTCCTTTTGCGCCTGAGCCGACATCAGACCGTGATCGGCTAAGAGCCAACTCGGGCTGACGAGCGCGGCGCAGACAACAAACGCTGCGGCAAGCAAAGCCACCCAGGGGAGCCCGGAGCGGCGATGTGTCTTCAAGGTCTTGTTCTTCATAGATTTGGATACGGGAAAGATTTCTTTCATGGGGCCCCTCTTGTTCTCACGAATTGCGAATATCGGATGAAGCGGACGTCAGGGCAGCCATAACTGCAGCAGAGTCTGCCAGCCTGCCTTTGGTTCGGTTCTCATTTGAGCTTCGGTCTTTGAATCGGTCTTATGGAAATGGTGATATGTTTCGAGGCCGGGCTGATTGTCCCATACGAAAAGCAAAATAGGGGCGGGCCCACCCTTTGATCGTCGGCAATGTTTTCGGAAATCTGGAAACGGATGCGCGCTCAAGACTATGCGCGTAATCAAGATCACTTCTCGCCCCGCTTGACCCAGGCTGGTGAAAACGTTGCGGCATGATATGCGAAACCCCAGCCACTCTGCAACCAAAACCGATCCGGGTATTGGTGCAGTTTGGTTGATTCTTTGCAAGCTCTTGGCAAGAACCTTTGCGCCTTTGGCAAAACCAAGTCAGGACCGCAAAGTTCGCGAAGCATAAGACGCAAAGTTACGCAGAGGAATGCTATTTTTCAAAATTCACCAGTACCCGATTCCGCCACAGGGAGTTAAAAGAGGTAAAAGAAAAAAGCAAGACGCCTCACTTTGTTCTTCGTTTTTGCCAGCCGCCTCTTCTTCATGAACGGGGCCGGCTCGGAGCGGGTGGCGCCGGCTGTGGAGATCCCACCTGGGCAACTCCCTTCAAACAACGGCCCGTTTCGAGATCAATTGTGCCAATGCTGAGAAATGGTTTCTTCTTACCGCCAGGTTTCATCCCCTCTGGTTGTGGACCCGCGGCGGAAATCGGTGTGGATCTGTCCGCTGGTTTTGCAGGTGGTAGGACAGAGACAGCAGTGTAAACCAGCGAGGTGCGGCCATCGGCATTGAAACGTTGCAAGAGAATTGAGCCGGCCCCGTGTTTGCCGATACAAGCCCTCATCGAGCGCTGAGCACGGCGGAAGGAAATCGTCCGGTGGATGTCGCGCGTCTTGCCCAGCGACGCCGCCACCATGTGCGTACTAATGCGCCGCCCGCGCGCGTCGGTATAAAAACCTATCGAATCGTTAACGATCGTTTCGTACTCGTTGAGCCGGAACCGCCACACGACTCTCCGGTCGCCGGTCGTGTTGTGGACCCTGATGGGTTTGAAATGCGCGTCGAAATAGTCTTCGCTAAAGCCGGTTTCAATGATCGCCGCTTTCGAGCCGCGCACCAGTCGCTCCTCTTCCGGCGTCAACTTCAGTTCACTGATTGGCTGGTGGCTAGCGGCCTGAGGTTTTGCTCCCTGCGCGCGAACCTCCGGCCCGCCGCTCAGCACTAGCGCGAAAACGATTGCCCATACCAGCTCCTGCGTTCTAGACATTTGAATATCTTACACCGTTTCGAGTCAGCGATCGCCCAGCGTTTTCGCAAACTACGCAAGTTCACCGATTCAGGGCAGTAGCCCGACCGTGAGGGAGGAGCGCCGGCAATTCACCGAACGAAGATCGCAGCAAGAAAGGCGTGACCGTTGCGATCACGCCCGGCGAACCACAGACCTCACTAATCATTTCTCACTGAATCAATGTAGAAATTGCGGTTGATTGCAACTGTTTTGATCTCTTCGGGAGAGACAAAGGTTTGTAATGTCTCGGTCGGCGTGATCGCGATTTCCCTGCCATTAATAGTTACGCGAATGGGCATCGCAAACCCTTTGACCACTCTCTCGTAGCTGAACGACAGCGTCTTTCCGTTGATTTTGTATTTAAGCAACGGGATTTCTGTCCTTCGCAGGTATTGGTCGAAAACCTTGCTAAGGTCAAGGCCGGCTTTCTTACTAAGGTAGGTTTCGACCTGTTCTGTCGAAACGTTCTGGTGCCAAAAATCGGTGTTGAGTCCACGCAAAATGGAAAGCCATTTCGCGTCGTCGTTGATAATGTGGCGGATGGTGTGCAGCATGTTCCCGCCTTTGGGATACATGTCCCCCGACCCTGTCCTGTTTGAGCCGTAAACGCCGATGATCGGCCGGTCGTTTTTGATGAGGCCGCGCGTGCCGACCACATAGTCTTCCGCCTCCTTCCTGCCGAAGTGGTACTCGACAAAAAGGTTCTCCGAATAGTTTGCGAAGCTCTCATGAATCCACATGTCCGCCGCATCTTTCATCGAGATGTTATTGGCGAACCACTCGTGCGCAGATTCGTGGACGATAATGAAGTCAAACTTGAATCCGATTCCGGTGCCGCTCTGGTCTCGTTGCAGATAGCCGTTCCTGAACCAGTTGCCGTAAGTGACCGAGCTCTGATGCTCCATCCCGGGGTATGAAACGGCGACTAGTTTGAAACTGTCTTCATAAAAAGGATACTTCCCAAACCAATGTTCAAAGGCTTCGAGCGTGCGGGGGACTTCCTTGAAGTGCCTGATCGCAAGATCCTTTTGGTGGGGGAGCACCCAGTAGTCCACGTCGAGCAGCCCGCCTTTGCCGCGATACTTTTCTGAAAAGTTTACGTAGTTGGCGATATTAACGTTGACCCCGTAATTATTGATTGGGTTAACTACTTCCCAGCGAAAGGTTTTTGTTTTCCCCGCGATGTCGTGGTCTGTTTTTTTCAAACGACCGTTCGCGACGGCGGTGAGATTTTCCGGCACAGTCACGTCGATTTTCATCCCGCGATCCGGCTCTTCAGACCCGTGATCTTTATTCGGCCACCAAATACTTGCGCCGATTCCCTGGCAGGTGGTGACAATGAAATGTTCTCCGAGGTCGTCTCGGCCCCAGGTTATGCCGCCGACCCAGGGTGGATTCCTACTCGCCACCGGGATGCCTTCGTAAAATACTTCGACCTTATCTTCAACGCCTTCCGGAATCTCTTTCGCGAAAGTTACCCAATAGACATTTCCTTCGCGCTCGAATTTGAGTGAAGACTCACCATGTGTGACTCCCGTGATTGCCAGCGGCGGTTGCAAATCAATTTGCATTTTGTTTCCCGCTTTCAGAGTTTTGAAAGTTATGGCATTCGACCCTTTCAGCCTTTTGGTCTCAGGCAAAAACTCAACCTTCAGGTGATAATGCAGCACGTTCCACCATTCGCGTTCTGGCGTTACCGAACCGCGCAGCATTTCCTGGCGGGTAATGTTCTCTGTTTGGGCAAAGAGGTCACCGCGACCACCTTGCATCTGAAGGAAGACGACAATTGCAATTGCTATTAGTTTACGCATGATTATTAACCGCCACTGTGTTGGAAGCGCACACTTAGTGGCGCCGACTCGACCCTTTGTTGGTCTTCAAGATATGTCTCCGCAAGTTTCTCCATCAAGCTCGACCAATGATTTATACCTTCTCCCTTGCGATTACAAGGATGCTGGTAAGGCCAACGTCCGCCGAAACCTTTAAAGTTCCCTTCTGGTTGCTTCACATGATATTTGTCGGCGCCGGTATCGACCCGCCGGCCCGGCTGTTTGATTGCCATGCGCGTTCCCTCCAGGTGACGGACCAAGGTGGACGAAATGCGCGAGCTTACAGCGGTTTTGCCTGCTCAGATTGCAGCACTCGGTTCCCATGGGAGTACAATCCGCGCGTGTGGAAAACAGCGGTCCGGAAACAAGTCCTCGGATACATCGTCTCTGTGATCGTAATTGCAGCTGCGACCGCAGTTCTCCAGGTCTTCGGCGGTCACATCAATCCGACCACGGTTGCGCTCGCCTTTCTATTGATCGTCCTGTTTGTGGCGGCTGCCTGGGGGTCGAAACCCGCCGTGCTGGCAGCGCTCGTTGGGGGTTTCTGTTTCAACCTTTTCTTCCTTCCTCCGGTAGGCACGTTCCATATTGCAGAACCCGAGAATTGGATCGCGTTTCTCTCATTTCTCGCGACCGGGATAACCGCCGGTCAACTTTCGGCCCGGGCCCGCAGACGCGCTAAAGAGGCGAATGCCGCCCGTCAGGAAATTGAAAGGCTTTACAGCGAGCTCCAGGAAACATTCGAGGAGGCAAGCCAGGCACGAGCGCTTAAGCAGAGCGAGCGCCTGAAGTCGGCCTTACTCGACGCGGTAACCCACGATCTACGCACGCCATTAACATCCATCAAAGCATCAGCCACCACCCTGCTCGACGACCTGCGCTCCAGCCGGATCGCGACAGCTTCCTCTCTACTTGACGATGAAAGCCGTCAGGAAATGCTGGAGGTGATCGACGAAGAGGCCGACCGGCTCGATCGATTTATCGATGGAATGATGGAGCTGGCACGCATTGAAGCTGGTGAGATGCACTTGCGACGAAGTTGGGGATCAATCGAAGAGATCGTGGCTGCGGCGCTTTCTCGTGCTTCGCCGTTGACAAAAGGTCACCGCGTCGAAGTTTCACTTGAAGACCAACTGCCGGTGGTACGCGTTGATGAGCGTGCGGTGAGCGAAGTAGTCTACTCTTTGATCGACAATGCAGCGAAATATTCAACTGTGGGGACAGTGATTAGAATTGGGGCCAGTCGAGTGGACCAGGAATCAATCCGGATGGAAGTTGAGGACGAAGGTAGCGGGGTTAGCAAGGCTCTACGTGAGCGAGTGTTCGATAAATTTTTCCGAGCCACTCGTGACGGCGACGTCAACACAAGCAAACCCTTGGGTACGGGCATGGGGTTGGCTATCGCAAAAGGAATTGTTGACGCGCATGAGGGAACAATATGGATTGAAAGCGGACGAGACGGAAAGGGGACGAGAGTGGCGTTCACCTTGCCAATTGGGAAGGCTGAGGAATTAGCCTGATGGAACATAGACCAAGAATCCTGGTTGTAGATGATGAGCCTCAGCTCACGCGCGTGTTGCGAACAGGATTGTCTTCACACGGGTATGACGTGCGGGTTGCTGCCGATGGTCTATCCGCCCTGGACACTTTTGGCGATTGGCATCCCGACCTCGTAGTCACCGATATCGCTATGCCTCACATCGACGGTCTGGAGCTTTGCCGCAGATTGCGGGCGATCTCGAGTGTGCCGATTCTGGTCCTTTCTGCCCGAGGCGAAGAGAAAACAAAAGTTGAAGCGTTGGATCTCGGAGCAGATGACTACGTCACCAAGCCTTTCGGCATTGATGAACTTCTGGCCCGCGTTAGGGTGGCCCTGCGCCGCGCCAGGATGGCCGCAGCAATCCAGCCCGCCCAAACGATTCTGGAGGCCGGTGAGCTTCGTATTGATCTCGAAACCAGGCAGGTAACTGTGAGCGACCGCGACATTCATCTCACTCCAAAAGAGTTTGATTTGCTCCTTCACTTCATGCGGAACCCCGGAAAGGTGCTCACCCATCGCGTACTGTTAGCTGCTGTCTGGGGAGGCGACTATGTGGAGCAGAATGAATACCTGCGCGTCTTCGTCGGACAATTGCGAAAGAAGCTTGAGACCGATCCGGCCGCCCCGCGTTATATCCTTACCGAGCCCTGGGTCGGTTATCGATTCAACCCTGAACCCGCCTAGTCTCCTTACGATCTTTTAATAAACCTCTTACCCCGTCCTTATACGCGCCGTCGTAAGTTGTTTTCATGAGGCGCGAAATCAAACGCAACCTGGTCCCTCTTGAAGCCGCCGCTGCGGTCGTCTGCTTCGTTGGCGGGATTCTCGCTGGAAGTCTGGGAACCCTACTGAGCGCGAGCGCCTGGATACTGGGAGAACATCACCCCGTATTACATGCCCTTGGCACGGCCCTTCTGGTCATAACCATTCCGCTCTTGATCTTTGCCGGCTATTGCATGGACTGGATGGAGCGCGACTCGAAAAGGAAACTTGGATCCACTTCACACCGCTAAGGACGGTCAGACCAACAAATATCTATGGCGGCAGAACTCAAACGCTTTTTCATCGGCCGCGCACTGCGAACTGAGCAAGCGGCACACGAACGGTTATCGAAGAAAACTGCCCTGGCAGTGTTCTCTTCCGACGCGCTCTCGTCGACGGCTTATGCGACTGAGGAAATTCTGTTGGTACTGGCGGTGGCAGCGGTCTACGGACAGGCCGGTGCTTTCAAGTATGTGGTGCCGATATCGATCGGCATCGCAATTCTGCTGGTGATCGTCGCCACCAGCTACCGGCAAACGATTCACGCCTACCCTTCGGGTGGCGGCGCCTACATTGTTGCCAAAGAGAACCTTGGCACTAACGCAGGCCTGGTCGCGGGCGCATCGCTGCTGGTTGACTATGTTCTGACCGTGGCTGTTTCGATCGCCGCAGGAGTGGCGGCGATTACTTCGATGGTGCAGGGAACGCGCTACGCGTGGCTGGATGAGCATAAAGTATTTCTTTGTCTGATCTTCATTGCTTTCATTGCGGTTGCAAATCTGCGCGGGGTGCGTGAATCCGGTGCGCTCTTTGCTGCTCCGACTTACGCGTTTCTCGTCAGTTTCCTTTTCATGATCGGTTATGGACTCTACAGTTACGCTGCGTATGGGATCGTCGCACCGACACTCAGTCCCGAAGAGATTAAGACCGCGGAAGGGTACACGCTCCAGCCACTGACCTTGTTTCTGATCCTTGGCGCCTTCTCAAATGGTTGCGCGGCCTTGACGGGAATCGAAGCCATTTCAAATGGCGTTCCGGCTTTCAAGAAGCCGGAGGCAAGAAATGCGGCCACCACCCTCGTGGCAATGGCAGTCCTGCTCACAACGATGTTTCTGGGCACCAGTGTGTTGGCATATCTATACGGCGTTCATCCTCACGAGAGTGAAACGGTTATCTCGCAGTTTGCACGCATCATGTTCACTGGACCGCTGGCCTGGTTCTATTACGTGGTGCAGATCGCGACTGCTCTCATTCTCGTACTGGCAGCGAACACTTCCTTTGCCGACTTCCCCAGGTTAGCCAGTTTGCTCGCGCGCGATCGGTTTCTGCCACGCCAGTTCGCTACTCGAGGCGATAAGCTCGTCTTCTCCAATGGAATCGTGATCCTGGCAATTCTGGCCGGCCTTCTGGTGGTGACCTTCGCCGGCGAAACGAGCCGGTTGATTCCACTCTACGCAGTGGGCGTTTTTCTTTCGTTCACTCTTTCGCAATCAGGAATGGTTCGACACTGGCTTAAAGAACGCGTCGCCGAGAGAAAGAAAAACGGAAATCAGGGGACGGAAGAGGCCGGCATTCATTTCACTGAAAGCACTATCGATAGAGATCCTCTACCTGATGCTGGAACTGGAAGCTTCAGACGAACGCGGGACAAACCTTCCTTAAGGACGAGGTAACGAACAACTCTCACTGGAAGAAATCGATTGCGATCAATGGCGTCGGCGCGCTCGCTACTTTTACGGTGCTATGCGTTTTCATCGCCACCAAGTTTCTGCACGGCGCCTGGATCGTGGTGGTAGTAGTTCCACTGTTCGTTTTTATGTTTCGCGCTATTCACAAACACTATGTCGGCGTGGCGAAACAACTCTCGACTGAAGGTTTGGAAGATCTCGACCGATCAAACACACTGTCATCGTGCCCATCTCCGGCATTCATCGGGGTGTCATCGGAGCTTTGCAGTATGCGAAGTCGATTGCGCCCGACCACGTCAAAGCGGTTTACGTAGACTTCGATGAAGAAGCAACGACCAAGTTGCGCGAGAAGTGGGAGCGTTGGGGAGCGGGAGTGCAGCTGGTTATTCTTCCGTCGCCTTATCGTGAACTGACGCGTCCGCTGCTGCGCTACATCGCGCGGCTTGAAGTGAAGAATGGCAACGATGTGGTGACGGTGGTGCTGCCGGAATTTGTGCCGGCGAAGTGGTGGCAACATCTACTGCACAATCAAAGCTCACTAATGCTGAAGGGTGCGCTGCTCTTCAGAAAGGGCGTTATTGTCACCAGCGTGCCCTATCATCTCGCAGACTAGTTATCCGTGAAGCTACCAAAAGAAAGGCGTGACCATTGCTGATCACGCCCTGCCGGAAACACCCTCCCTGGCAATCGGGCCACGGCCCGGATCATTGCTACGATGCAAACCGGGCGCGGTATTCGCCCGAGGTGATGAACGCCTTGACCATTTCCGCCTGCTCGAAGTTGCCGCCGAACTGGTTAAGCTTGTTCAGCCAGAACCGGTAACCGCTTTCATCCGGGTCGCGTCGCAGGTAACCAAAGTACTGCATCATCACAAACGCCTCATTTCGCTTCGCGGCCCACAAACGCTTCATGCTCGGCAATGCGCAACAATACGTCGGCCCGCGTGGCCCCGTTGCGCATGCTGTCTACGATTGCGTCGCGTTCGCTATTACTGACTCCGGTATTGCCAATCAACTTGTCGATGAAATCAGTGTTGGTGAGCCCGCCATACTCCGCGCGAAACGCAGCCCGTTCGACAAACGACTCCACAAACGTACGCTGATTTGCGAGCAGTTGACCTTCCCAGTCACCCCGGCCCACGACAATCTCACGGGCCATCGCCGTTGTGTCAGGCATAAACTCCGCATACTTCGGCGCCCGGCCAAAGCTGGCGCGGTAGAGCCGGTCAACCAAACCTCCGGTGCGCTGGAATTCAATCGACAGGAAGTAAGCCGCTGAGACGTTGATGCGTTTTCTCTCCACACAAGCCGCGTCGTCTCCACATGAGACGATTTGATCGCTCCAGAAGTTAAACCCGCTCTCGTCCGGCTCGCGGCCCAGAAAATCAAGATAGTGTTGCCTTACAAAATATTCTGCCGTGTCTATTGCGTTGCCAACGATCACCGCATCGGGAATGGCCGTGAAGCCGGCGTCAGTCTTATTAGCCTGCAATGAGAATGAAAGACTGCCCGGGTTGAAGTGGTAGTTCACCCGTGACGGAGTGACCGTGTAAAACTGTTCGACGTCAACGTTTTCGAACTCGTAGTTGCCCGCAGCGTCAGTAATCACGGAACTCGACCTCGCTCCCGACAATTGCATCGTCACGCCTTCCAAAGGCGCACCGTCAGCGGTTAACACGCGACCGCTGATTCCAGCCGGCGCTGCCGTAGGCGCACTTTTACACATACCGCCAACCTGCAAAGTGTAGGCGCAGCCGACCCCGCCGCCCGGATTCACTTCATGAACGACAACAACCACGGTCCCGCCCGCCGGTACATTGAAAGAAAATCCGCTCGGAATATTCGCGGTCGGACTGCTGCCGCTATCCGATAGATAGTTGTTGGTAATATTGGCCGGATCAAAACTCCCGGAATATGCAACTGCAAATAGCGCAGCCGCGCTGCTGCCACTACACGGAGTGGTGTAGGTAACGGTGGCGCAAGTTGCATACGGGGTCGGATTGGTGAAGGTATACGCGTCGTACTGACGTGCTCCGGTTCCTGGCGGCAGTACCCCCGGACTCGCTTCAACAAAATTGCAGGCTCCGGTGGGCGAAAAGCGATTAAGGCGACCAGTCTGTGTTCCGGTAGCTGCAACCGGGTAATCAACAGTTGTCAACGGAGCGGTAGCATCGAGTGTGGTTGTAATTGATTGGCGAACGATCAGCGGCACCGAAAACCTTACCACCTTTGGACCATTCCCGCCCATATAGCTCAGCGTCATAGTGAAGTCCACCGGCATATCACAATCGTAGCTCTGGGCGAGGGAGAACCGGAATGGAGTGGTGTTGGTGCTGGTACCTGAAGGCGAAGCAGTGTCAGGGTAAGCCGAGGCGCCATTGGAAATTAAAACTCCAGGGGTGGAGGTCGTTAAGGTCGCGCTGATTCCGGTAGCGTTGATCGCCCCGGAGTTCATTAACTGCACGTCCAGCGCCGCGCCTTCGCTCGGCTCGATCACGCCGTTCGAGTTGCAGCAGGTTTCGGTCGCGGTAGCGGAGACGAGTTCAAAGTTTGCCGAAGGGACTGCTCCTAACGACTGCATTGCTTCAAACGCCATGACAATGCCGGCGCCCGAATCGCGGTCCACCCCGGGCGCTTCGATATCAATCGCCGAAGCAATCAGCGCCGTCCGGACCTGGGTCGGAGTGATGCTCGGAAATTGCGACTTCAGCAGACCGGCAATCGCGCCTGCATGAGGAGCAGCGGCTGAAGTGCCGAAGAACGTGGTGAAACCAGGAGCGGTAGTGCTGACTCCGTCAGCCGCGGTAATGTCCGGCTTTTGCAGCACCGATCCGCCGGTCGAAGAAAGATTGCCCGGCGTGATCGGAGTTTGGTCTCGATTGAAGAAAATTCGGCGCGGGCCGTCGGAACTAAAGGGCTCAACCACATTGGCAGAGGTGTAGGGCGCGCCCGCCGCGGCATTACTAGCCGCCACTCCGAAGTGGTTGGGGTGTCCGCCAATCGCGTTATGACCGCGCGTTTCGCCGGGAGTATTGAAGAGCAATCGACCGCGGTAAAGATTCAGGTGAAAGAAGCGATCTGCCGCGCCGGTCTTTTGCAGCACCACGATCCGGTTGTTAACCACGTTAACCCCGGCCGCCGCAATCTGTTCAACGGGATCCTGAGTTCCGCTTTGGATATTCGTGGCCGACGCCAGCACCGTGTCGCCCGCGGGGTTGAGCACAAACAAGTCGTAATCATTGTTTGAAGCGCCGAGCGGATCAGCCCAGTGGAGCGCCAGCGGCGGATTTGTGGCGCCGCTGCCCGGGTTACTGATCGTGTTGTACTGCACCACGCCGGCGCCCGGATCGAAATCATGAACGTTGCCGCCCGGAACCAGGGCCATCGAGCCGCCGCTGACAAAATCGCTTTCGACAGTGCCCGAAGTGCCGTCATTCTTATTACCCGCGTTGGCCGCATCTGAAAAATAAAGGCAGCCGTCTGCCGTCACTTCATTCACTGCTTCCACCACCAGGGCCAGGTTTGTGTTCGAGACGATGCCCGGCGCCTGTCCGTTGTGGAAAGGGCCTTCAACGAAGAAGGTCCAGTCGTCAATGATAATGTCGCAACCGGCCGCGCGCAGGTCGCGCACGTTCTGGGCCATGCTGGCAAGGCCATTCTGCGCCGCAGCGTAGTAGAGTTCGGCGCCCGGAGCGATGTCGTGAACAATCTCGAGCATCGCCGTGCCTTCGTTGCCGTTGCCGCTTTGCCCGCGCAGGATCGTTACCGGACCAAGGTCGCCGGTGCTCTGGCTCGTCGCCAGGGTATTTACGCCATCCGACATGACGCCGATGCGCACGCCGGCGCCGTTTGCGCCAAACGTTGAGCGGGCGAGGTCGGCTTTGTGCGCGCCGTCGCCCTGCGAATTAACGCTGCCGTCCTGCGGCGCTAATGGCTGTTTCTGAAGTCCCGGCAAAACAGCCATCAACTTACTGCGCACCCGCTCAGCGCGCACCGGAAAACTTGGAGACAACACCGCCTGCCAGCGGTTGACCGTCTCGTCGGTCGCGCTCATGTTGCCCGCCCCCGCGCCATCCTGCCGCGGTTGAATAAAAATAACCTGAGACAGCGCGGCAATTGCTTCGAGCCGATCAAATGGAACCGCAGCGCGAATCGAGCGGTAACGCGGAAATGAACTGAGCACGCGCGCGCCGTTGGCGGCAAGTGCCTCCATCAGTTTCTCGTCCACCTGCGCCGTGATGTCTACCACCGGAGCGCCGAGATCGTCGACCGGAATGTCCACTGCCTGATTTTCAACTCCGGGAGCCACGCTTTTCCCGCTCTTTATTCGCATCGCATAGATAAGCTGCGAGTCAATCTTCCGCTGCGCCGTCGTGCGCGACTCCTTTTCGCGAAGCAGCGCCTCAATCTGGCTCATGGCTTCGGCGCCAATTTGGTTTTTCTGTTGGGCGAATCCGGCCGGCAGTAAGGCCTCTGGAGTAATGATCAAGCCTAAGGCCAATCCGGCGCAGATCAGAATCAGAAAGGCGGGACGGGTTAGCGACGGCAGCAACTGGGCAAAGAAACGGGTAACAAAGGAATGATGACTGGTATTTTTTCTGATGTTTTTCATTTTGGTGTAGACGAGTCTTTCGGACAAACGTAGGTCGGGCAGCACTCTGGAGAGTTCTGTCGATCAGCACAAAATGCGAACTTCTCCCCGCTAGCGGTGAACGTCGCAATTTCTGTCTAATTAGTTTTTAGTTGAATAACCCGAGTGTTCTTTATTAATGGGAGTCGTTAACAGAATCTGAGTGGGGATGGTAAACGCTGGGGCTCAAGGCGTCAAATCCACGAAACAAGGAGATCACGGGGCGTCGATTCCGGGGCAGTGGCCCGACCGTCAGGGAGGGCGTTCGTAATTCACTTCAATTACGGGGCAGTGGCCCGACCGTCAGGGAGGGCTTCGTAATTCACTTCAATTACGGGGCCGACCATGATCCCTTCGGGAACGCCCTCCCTCACGGTCGGGCCACTGCCTCGTTCATAAATTGTCTTACCTCGCGAAGCGCGCGCGGTATTCGCCTGACGTGATGAACGCCTTGACCATCTCCGCCCGTTCGAAGTTGCCGTCAAACTGATTGAGCTTGTTCAACCAGAATTCATAGCCGCCTGGATCGGGGTCTCTGCGGAGATAACCAAAGTATTCCATCATCACAAAGGCGGCGTTGCGCTTCAAAGCCACGAACCGATCGTGCTCGGCGACCTCTAACAACAACTCGCCGCGAGTCGCCCCGCGATTGAGCATCTCGACCAACACTTCGCGTTCGTTCGCGCTGAAGCTCACCCCAGTGTTACTGAGCAACGCGTCCACGAATCCTGCGTTAGTCATTCCGTCGTAAGCGGCCCTGAAGTCGGAGCGATTCACAAACGCCTCGATGAACGCCTGCTTATTTTCGCGAAGTTGTCCTTCCCAATCGCCGCGGCCCACCGCGATGTCCCGGGCCATCAACGCCGTGTCCGGCATAAACTCCGCAAACTTAGGCGCGCGACCAAAACTCGCGCGGTAAAGTCCATCCACGAGGCCGCCGGTCGACTGAAACTCGATCGACAGAAAATACGCGGCGGAAACATTGATGCGTTTCACTTCAGCGCAGCCGGCATCGCCACCGCACTCGAGAATCTGATCGCTCCAGAAGTTGAAACCCGCTTCGTCCGGCTCGCGTCCCAGAAAATCGAGATAGTGCTGCCGCACGAAGTATTCCGACGTGTCGATATCACTTCCGCCAACTCCCTGCGGACTTCCGGTGAAGGCAGCTTCGGTTGAGTTGCCAATCTGCGTAAACGATCGACTGGTGGGACCGAAGGAATAACCCAACCGCGTCGGGGTCACGGTGTAGAAACCGCTGGTCTCGACATTCTCAAAAACGTAAGCGCCGTTTGCATCCGTGATCGTTTTGCGGTTTTGCGCTCCCGCCAGTTTGACCACCGCGCCGGCAATGCTCTGGCCCCTGGGATCGGTAATGCGCCCGGTGATTCGTCCATCGGCCGCAGTCGGAGCTGCCAACAGGAAATACGCCACCACCGGATCGTGATCGGAGTTGCGCTCGGGAATCGCGACATTACTTGCGTAGTCCACTGCCGGCAATCTGGGGAAATCAGCGTTGACATGCGCGATGGCAATGTGACTGTTGTTTGCTCGGGCCACGGTGTTTACCAGAATGTGATCGAGCACCTGCGCGGTATGTTCGAAGACGAAGCTGTACCGCTGATCCGCGGGCACATTTTCAATCAGGTTATAGAGGTCCGGGTTAACTACATCCGGACTCTGATCAACCACGATCTGGTCGTCCACCGTTGGCGATCCCTTGATCACGCTCATTGAATCATCGTAGCCGCTGCTGAACTGAAATGCGTTGTAGTCGCCAACCGACACCACATGGGCATTCGGATTATTCGTTTGCAGCGTTTGCAGAATGGCTCCGAGCGACTCGGCCTGCTTCTTTCGTTTCTCACGCACCCGCGGGCCATCCCCGGCGACCAGCTCGATGTCGATAAACGATCGCAGGTGATTTACTACTACGAACACGCGAATGTTGGCGCCGGTTGGATCGACATTCGCATCGAGCACGAGGGGCGGCCGGTCATGCAAGATCGCAGTTCCACCACCCGGTTCAACGAAAGTCTCCGTCTCGCCCTCCTGCATAACACTGTTGACGGACACCCGCGCAGTCTTGATCAAATAGCCGACGTCTTGATCGTTGTCTTCGCTCACTCCGTCCTGCTCAATGAGATATGCCTCGTAAAGCGGATTCGGATCGCCGGCGGCCACCGCGTCGTTGTTTACCTCATCGCGCAGCGCCTGGAGGTCAGCCAGGTCAAAAATCTCGACCGCGCCGATGATGTCCGGGTAACGCAGCACATTGCGAATCGTGAGCGACGCTTTTTCTCTTTGCGTCGCATCGTTGTTGAAATTTTCGATGTTGTAACCGGCGATGGTGAATTCGGTTGCCAGCGGCGCGCGGACGGCCTGGAAACTCATGTTGGCCGTAGCTGACAGTGGCGCTTCAGGAATCAGGCGATATTGTCCGAAGGCAAAATCGAGCGGTCCGGCCACATTGGAGAACACCACGTTGGAGGTGTAACCCACGAGCGGCGAGCCCGCGCGGCCGTTGGTATCTACCATCAGACGTTCAGGATTTTCGTCCCAGATGGGAATACAACAGTCAGGCAAACCGCTGGTTGGGTCGGGTGGAATTGGATCGCTGAAAGGAATTCCCGGCTCGCGAAACACCTGCTGGCGCGGCACGGCGGGCAACACAGTCGCCACGTCAAAGAAATTGTCGTTGGGTGCAGTAACTTTTAGCGAGGCGGCTGACATGCGCATCGCTTCGTATTTTTCCAACTGCGGCTGGCCGGAACCGTTGGTCGGCAAGTCAGCAGCGGTGATCGTGACGGCAGTCGGCAGCGGATTGCCAGTATCGATAACAGTGAGATTGGTTACACTGCCAATCTCGGTGATCGTGCCGGCGGTGCCAAACTCCACCACGGTGCCGGTAACGGTCAACTCGTCTCCTACGGCAACCGGGTTTGCCGGAGAGGTGTAAGTTGGAACGGTGGAAGTGAAAACGAAGATGCCTTGTGAAGTATTCGGGTCCGCATCGATATCGGCGTCCGGCGTTTGCAGAAAGAAACTGTTGGCTGCGCCGGCTCCCGTGTTGCTGCCGGTGCGCAGCAAAGTGACGATACCGCTAGTGGTAACTGACGAACCCACCAGGGGCGAGGTTGCACCGCTGCCCTGAATCGTATGGATGGGAGTGAGGGAAGTATTAACGTATCGTGAAATCAAAGACGTAGTCTGCCGCCATCTGGTCCGCAGTGCCGTCCGATCCGCGACCTGCGCCGCGACGACCGTCACCGTACGATACGTTCGCCCTGAGTGAAATCGACTGTCGGGTCGAGCGTGAAGGTAGTTGGTCCACCGCTTAGACTAAACGCATGTGCGCCGCTTCGTGGCACGACTGATTGTGAACGAGCTGCCCGTGGCAGTGACGGCCTCGCTGAAGGTGACGCTGAGAGTGGAGTCGTTGAGCGGGACGGTGACGGTGCAGGCGGTCGTGCCGCCGCGTGCGTTTTGCGACACTGCTGACGACGGGCGGGTTGTCAACCGCCGCGCTGCCTTGCGGGGTGATGAGAAGTTATCAATGGAAAGACCGTGATCGTTGCCCAGGCATGATTGAGGTCTTTCCAGCGGAGCAGAACGTCCTGACCGGCAGCGACGCTGACGGTAATCGTTGAAGCGAGGGCGGTGCGGTTGGCCGCTGCGTTGCCATCGATCGCGGCGGCAGTCGACGTGCCGGGTGCAGGACTCGTGAAGTCGAGCGCGTCATGATCGAGCCACCCGGTGGTAGGCGTATTGGCGTCAGTGATGACGCCTGCGTTAGCTACTTGATATTGAAAGTCAACCGTCTGCGCCGACACGGAGCAAGGCGTTGGCGTACAACCGCCCTGGCGCCACTGCTCTCCGGTGAAGCTCACGTTGAGCGATGTGATGGTCGAGCCTGTGTCGTTCGTAAGCTTAAGTGCCCAATATATGTCGCCCGGCGTGCCGGAGCCGACCGAGCCGAAGGCACGCTCGGTGGCAGTGCCCGTGCCCCAACTGTATATAGCCCCGGTGTTACTGGCGCCCGCATCCGCACGATAAGTTGTGGGGTTCGTAGTCACCGCGCTAAATTGCGCGAACCAACCGGGGAGCGTCGAGTCATCTGTCCAGGTGTTGGCTGTTCCGCCAGTTGCGAGCGTGTCGAAATTCTGCGTGATTGCTAAACCGAGGGTGGTTACAGATAGCGCGTCAACCACTCGCAAGCGAGGGCTGCTGATATAAAGACTGCCAATCATCACTATGATGAGACAGCAAACGAGAACACGAAACGCACTGATGCGACGATGTGCAGACGAAGAGCGTCGTCTAATGAAAGGCGAAATGGACACGGGCAAAATCCTTTCGTAATCTGGAAAACTTGCGAAGGGCGGCGGCTCACCTCTGGGGAAACCCTCGCGGACAATTTGCAGCAAGAAGGTTTTACAGATAGACGCCTGCCTGCGTCAAGGCAAGACGAGATTCAATTCACGTGCCGAACGGGGCAGTGGCCCGACCGTAAGGGAGGGCGTACCTCCCGATACGAGCTTTCTTTCATTGTTCTGAAACTGCGTGCCGGCCTCGTCCGCTGTTTGCCCACGTCGTCAATGTTTAGACTCGTGCGTTGAAATGCCGCGAGACTTCGATGACAACGAGTTCCCTCTGGCCTACCTCATTACATTCCGCTGTTACGGGACGTGGCTCCACGGCGATGAGCGCGGGTCAAAGGATCGAAAACACAATCAATTCGGCTCTCCCACGATCCCTCCGAATCCCAACCTCGTGAGGTTTGAGCTAACGCGGCTTAAGCATCGACCCACGATACTCGGTCCCAGGCACCGTCAGCTCGTCGAAAAAGCAGTACGCGAGGTGTGTGACCATCGTCATTATCTCCTGCGTGCAATCAACGTTCGGACAAACCATGTCCATTCAGTCGTCAGCGCAATGAGCAAGCCGGAGCCGGTACTTAATGCATTCCAATCTTACTCAACCCGAGCGTTGCGTCGGAGCGGACTAATTCCACGCGACGTGAAGCCCTGGGCACGCCACGGTAGCACTGTCTACCTTTGGAAGGAGCGAGCTGTCGCCAAGGCAATTGAATATGTGCTCCTGGGTCAGGGGAAAGATTTGTTCAGGCTAGAGGACGACGAAGACTGACGGCAGTGGCCCAAGCGTCAGCGCGGGCGTGGCGCCCACTGCCCCGGTGGCGCGATGGTTGCGCCCTCCCTGACGGTCGGGCCACTGCCCGGTGGCGCGATGGTTGCGCCCTCCCTGACGGTCGGGCCACTGCCCGGTGGCGCGATGGTTGCCCCCCTGACGGTCGGGCCACTGCCCGGTGGCGCGATGGTTGCGCCCTCCCTGACGGTCGGGCCACTGCCCGGTGGCGCGATGGTTGCGCCCTCCCTGACGGTCGGGTCACTGCCCGGTGGCGCGATGGTTGCGCCCTCCCTGACGGTCGGGTCACTGCCCGGTGGCGCGATGGTTGCGCCCTCCCTGACGGTCGGGTCACTGCCCGGTGGCGCGATGGTTGCGCCCTCCCTGACGGTCGGGTCACTGCCCGGTGGCGCGATGGTTGCGCCCTCCCTGACGGTCGGGCCACTGCCCGGTGGCGCGATGGTTGCGCCCTCCCTGACGGTCGGGCCACTGCCCGGTGGCGCGATGGTTGCGCCCTCCCTGACGGTCGGGTCACTGCCCGGTGGCGCGATGGTTGCGCCCTCCCTGACGGTCGGGCCACTGCCCCGGTGGAATGGATACTGCTAGCGAATTCTCATCGAAGGGTCACCAAAGAAGATCCAGGTGCGTCGGACGTCGATGTCAGTCGTGGCGCCTTTGGCGATCTTGATCGCGTCGCCGAGGGCGATGGGCTGAGAGCCATAGAGCAGTGAATAAAGTTGGGTGCTCATCGCGTGCTGACCGTCAGGCAAGGTCAAACCCGATGAGGCAAACGCCGCCACTGCGCCCCCGGCGGGCGCCTGGAGAAAGGCTTCAGACAACGAAAGCAGCCCGGGTTGGTGATAGTAGCCATTGAGGCAGTCCATCACGATTACGAAAGACAGCTTGTTGCCGTTGGTGAGGGCCGTCGCGTCAGCCGACTTGAAGATCGACGCGCCTGACCAGACGTCGACATTGCCATGACCGGTGTAGTTAACCAGGGCGCGGCCGGCGTTGAACCCGGCAATGATATTGGCCTTCGCCGGGTTTGGCCCATCGAGGCGAACATTCACGCGCTGCACATTCATGCTCGGCGGCAACTGCGCCTCGACCTGATCGTTTGCCTGTTCAAAATTAAAATAGTAGCCGGTGGGATCGTCGGCCACCAGCATCGCGCTTTCCGGCGTGACCGGTGCGAAGCCTACGATCTTGGAGATGACGAGGTTTGTATCCGCTACGGTACCAACCGGCAAACGCCCAATCGGAATGTCCGCAATCCCATCATCATTAAAATCTGCCAGCCAGTCGTCGGAAGAAGTCTCATTGTAGGTGGCGTCAACGAGCTTGGTGGGGACAAAGTCAAGATTGCCGGCGCCGGTGTAATTACGCGGGTCGTTACTGGCATCGCCGGCGAAAATCACATACTTCGGTTTAATGGTCCATTGCGCGTTTGCCCGGGCCAGGAAATCTTTGATCGCCTGTGGGCCATGCAGGCCATAGCCAAACTCGTCGTAAACGTCGTCCACGTCAACTACGTCAACATTCATGCCCTGCGCCTCGCGGGCCGCTACGAGTGGCTGGAGCGCAGACTTCAGTGCGTTGGTGGTGATGATGACAAAGTCGGCGGTGTTAGTGTTGAGATTCAGGGTAGACGGCTGATTGAGCGAGAGGGCCGCAGGCTGTTCAGGCGCAGCAGCGGTCGCATAAAGCAATCGCGGCGTTTTCGATTTGGGATTGCTCGGTGGAATAACCACGGTCGAACCCGAGCCTCCGCCGTTGGGAGCCGGTTCGGCTTTGCTCACCCTGGCATTGAATGGATCAGTGTAGTCGATGACCTGAACGTTGCTGCTGGAAAATCCATCAATCTGGATTGTCTGGGTACCCAGGAGGCTAAACTTCAAAGTGTCAGAGTCGGCGCGAAACAGGTGCGGGTAAGTAATGCGCGCATAGTTCACAATAGTGACGTCGCCGCCGGCGGCAGGAGTAAACTTCAGGGTGTTTGCGCCATTTTGCAAAAGCGCCACCGGCACATTAAAGCTGAGCACCGGACTGCCGACTCCGAAGAAGTTGATGTTGCCGACCAATGTCTCGTTAAACTTCACACTCACCTGATGCGAATTCTGGCTGACGCCCTGTAAGCGTACCTCCAAACGGGCCGGGCCGGCAGCGCTGAGATCCGGATTGGGAGTGTTGATGGTTTGACTGGCGGGATTAGTGGCAATCACCTGACCAAACCAATTTTCCTCATCACCATTGAGGAGGCTGGAAAAATATACCGACCGATCCTTGCGTTCAACTGTGTATTGGAAATTCGTGAGCCCGGCGGTGGCCGTGGCGACTGTGTGACTGTATTCGCGTTTGGGTTGGACTGGTTTGCGCCGGACCCGTTTGCGGTTGCGTTTCCGTTTCTGCTTAAGCGCCGACTTAACCGCCGCTCGTGAGTCGGTAATACCGGTCGACGACGGAATCGGAGATGCAACGATCTCAGGGACCCCCACCGACGCCGGCGCTGACGACAATTGCGCTGGCCTTTTCGCGGGCGCTGCGGGTACTGACAAGGCCTCGGATCCGCGAGCTAATAAACCAGGATTCAACGCGAGCTGCGGCGCTCTGTCGACGAGTGGCTTTTCCTCGCGCCTGGATCGATCCGGCAACGCGGATGGTTCTGATCGTCGTGGCTGAAAAATAATCAACGGAATAATTGGAAGCCCGACGGGATGGCCGGTCGAAAAAACCACAGTGTTTCCCGGCCAGACCGACCAGGGATTCTTTGGCAAAACGCCGGCCGGGTTGGTTATGGGAGTCGCAGCCGGCGAGGCCGCGGGCGTCGCAGTTGGAGTTGGAGTTGAATCAATTTGCAACTCGCTCCGGACACGCTTGCCCGGCGACGCGCCGGCGATGAGGTAATAAGTCCGGGTATCGCTGGTGAGCACGTCGATCCCGCTGCCGAAGAACTCGATGTAGTCAGATGGTCCAAACAGTCCGCCGCTCTGGCTCGTGTTGATTGCCACCTCAAGCCCATCGGCAAACAACTGCAGGTTTCGGATATCAACCGTCGGATTGAACCCCACCGCGGCCATTTGGGGTTGGGTGACGCGATACCAACCCTGCTTCTTAATCCCAATCTTCACGCCGGTCTGCGCCGCTACTGCCCATTGGTCTTCCAGCGTCGAGGCTGAAATGTACTGCGCGTTCGAAGTGAAACTCGCGGCCGGGTAACCCACTTCGCGGTAACCGTTATCCTCACTATTCGCCTCAGCTTCGGCTTGATTTCGCGGACCGACCTTGCGTCCCGGAACATCCTTTTGAAAAACAGGAGCGACCGGTTCGTGAAAACGCGAGGCGCGCGACAGGCTTACTGACTCGATGTAGTAAATAGATTCGGCTGTTCCCCCTGCGTCAAACCAGCCGTGCGAATGACTGCGCAGAGCAATTGCCGGCGCTGAAATATGTCCACCGGCAGCGAAAACTGACCCGGGAATGACTTCGCGATTAAGACGAGTGCGCACGCCGTCTCGCAGGCGATAGACATTGAAACCAAGATTGTCGGTGTTTGGCTTGCTGGCCCATTCGATCCGCACGCCCGTTTCGGTGATGGCTGCGGACGCGAATATCAAACTGTCGCCGTTCTCTGACTGGGACGTCTGAGCTGTATTGGATCCGGCGAGCAAGGCAAACGCAAAGGCCTGGCTGGAACCTGCGACCGCGAAGGAAACAGATAGAGCTAAGAGGCCCCGGAGGAAGCCCAATTTAGGGGCGGGAAACTTCATTTTTCGAACTGGTTGAAATTAGGAAACGGTAGCCGCATGGGCTATTTGCCAGTTACTGAAACCTTTGGGAGACGCGTCTTTATAACACACTTGGAAGGACGGTTAACAGGCGCGGAACGGTTTCAGTCCTGTCAGAACCGGGAGCGATAGCGACCGGGTGCTTAGGTTGGTTCCTAAAGGTAGCCTTTTCAGAACCGGGAGCGATAGCGACCGGGTTCTTAGGTGGTTCCTAAAGGTAGCCTGTTCAGAACCGGGAGCGATAGCGACCGGGTTCTTAGGTGGTTCCTAAAGGTAGCCTGTTCAGAACCGGGAGCGATAGCGACCGGGTTCTTAGGTGGTTCCTAAAGGTAGCCTGTTCAGAACCGGGAGCGATAGCGACCGGGTTCTTAAGTTCATTCCCTTCCGACCGTGATCTACCATTCAATCAAAATCAGGCAGCTCATCGCCCTGACTATACAGCACATACTCCACAGCGCGTTCGATACTCCGTTCATTCCATAGATTGCGCTTGCTGCCTTTGATAACCCAGGGGCTATGAGGCAGCTGCCAACAGTCATCCGCGCGCATTTGGCGAGTGGCGTTTGCTTTGAACGAACTCAACGCGCGCCTTGGCGCGGTCACCCCGATCGACACAACTGAGTGAACATGGTTAGTCCTCACGCTTAAAGCTCTTAATAACCAACCTTTGAGCTCGCAGTCTTCGGTGATTGCACGCTCAACAGATCGCCGTTGAGTCGCATTTAACGAGACCGGGTCATACTTGAGTATGCGTTTGTTATATTCAAGCCAACTTTCGTTTGGGGAGAGATACGGTGACTTGTACTGGTTATTAAAACGATCCACGGCCCCGCGTGAATCACCATGTAACCAGGTGCCGTAGCACCGGAATGTAATGAGGTGAGCTAAAGGAACGTCGGTATCGTTCCACATGAGGAGTCTCTGACATAAAGAAAACAGGGGGACGGCCCCCCTGTTTCCTAAAGGTAGCTTGTTCAGAACCGGGGGCGGTTACGACCCGGTCGCTATCGCTCCCGGTTCTGACAAGAAGTCTCTTACTTCGGGAAGCGGTCGCGGTATTCGCCCGAGACGATGAATGACCTGACCATTTCCGCCTGCTCAAAGTTGCCGTTGAACTGATTCAACTTGTTGAGCCAGAAGTCGAAGCCAACTGCATCCGGTTCGCGACGGAGATAGCCAAAGTATTCCATCATCACAAACGCGCTGTTGCGTTTCGCGGCCACGAAGTCTGCATCCTCCACGATTGCCCGCAGTATCGCAGCTCGCGTCATGCCGCCATCCAGTCCGCTCACGAGAGCATTGCGTTCAGCGCTCGTGAAGGCGACGCCGGTGTTGGCGATTAAAGCGTCAACATAAGCAGCATTCGAAAGGTTGCCGTAAACCGACTGAAATCCCGGTCGTTGAACGAAGGCATCGACGAAAGCTGCCTTGCCGTTTTCCAACACCGTGTGCCAACCATCGTTGTTAACTACCAGCGACGGCGCCACTGCCGCGGCGTCGGGTGTGAACTCGGTGTAGCTCGGCCGGCGGCCAAAGCTCGCGCGATACAGTCCATCCACCAGGCCGCCAGTCTCCTGGAACTCGATCGAATAGAAGTAGGCAGCCGACACCTGCGTGCGTTTGCGATCCACGCAATCTGTATCGCCGCCGCACGCCAGTATCTGGTCACTCCAGAAGTTAAAACCTGATTCATCCGGTTCACGACCCAGGAAGTCGAGATAGTTTTGACGGACGAAATACTCAGGCGTGTCCAGTGGATTTGTTAATGCGCCATCGGCTGCATTGGCAGCAAAGGTCGCCTCGGTTGTTTCCCCGATCTGGCTGAAGTCACGCGAGGCCGGAGTAAAGGTGTAGTTGGAGCGCGACGGCGTCACTGTGTAGAAGCCGTTCGTTTCCACGTCGTCGAAGCGGTAAACACCGTTGGCGTTTGTGATGAACTTGCGGTTCTGAGCGCCGCTGAGCCGGACCACTGCGCCTTCTACTGCTCCGCCGTTCGCATCAACGATGCGGCCCGTAATCGTGCCGCCCGAAGCGGTTGGAGCAAAGGTGCTGAAAGTCCACGCCGAAAGAGCCACAACCGCATTGTTTTCCAGCCAGTTGTTGGTGGCATCGGCGGTATTTGACGAGGTCGCAGGAATCGGCGCCCAGCCCGTGCCATTGAAGCGACGCAGATTCAGCGAAGTTTCCGGAGTGTTGCCGTCCAACTCCGAGTCGAGGTAATGCAAGCGCAGTGTGACCGGTCCATGGGTGCCGTTGGGCGTAATGGTATAGGTCCTGTCCACCGAGCCGGAGAAACCGACTGGGGATGCCTTGACCAGATTTACATTGATGTCGGTCGGAAGCGCACCAGAATTAATTGCAATCGTATTGAACGGATTGCCAAAGCTCAATGGTGTAGTAAGCGCAAAGCCGGTGCGTTTGACGTTGCCAACCACGTCTGCTGCATTCGTTGCCGGACCCGAAGTTGCTGCTGCCGGCATGGTCAGCGTAAACGAGCCGGTGGTCAGATCGTTAGTCAGGGTCAGCAGGCCGTTAACCGTCTCGTTCTGCGTCATGGTTACGCTGACCGGATTGGCGATCGTCAGATTATTGAACACGGTAGCCGTGGTCCCTCCGATAGTTTGCGCCAGCGATCCATTGAAGTTCACCGTGTTGCCGTTGGAGGTGAACGAATTTGCGGCGCCGCCGTTGTTGGTCCAGGCACCCGTCACGTTCATGGTGGTGGCGTTGGTGCCGGCCAGGAAAGCGCCGCTATTGATCTGAACGTTGTTGAAGTTGCTGGCCGTTGTAAACGAACCTGCCTGGATGAGCAGCAGGCCGGCCACCGATGGGCTGGATCCGGACGTCGCCACCGAGCCGCCGCCGCCATTGTTGATAGTCAGGTTGTTGAAGTTTTTGGCGCCGGTGCCGTCCATGGTTTGGGCTATTGTGCCAATGAAGGTCACCGTGCCGGTGTTGCCGACGAAATTGCCCGTGACGGTGAAATTAGCGCCGCTGACACTGAAGTTGTGCGAGCCCGCATCGATCGCGGTCCCGGCGTTGATAACCACGCTGCCGAAAGTGGTCGCACCGCCGCCCGCAAAGTTGTGCGTGGCATTGGTGTTGTCAAAGGTCGTCGAGATTCCGGCCGCCTGCGTGAACGTGCCGTTGTTCGTAAAGTTGGCCTTGACAGTTAAGTTGCCGCCCGTCGCATTTGAAACATTAGCACCGGCGTTGATGACCAGATTATTAAACGTCTTGGCGGAGGCGCCGGTAATTGAGCCGGGATTGCCGGTAAAGGTAAACGTGCCGGTTCCGGGATCCATGGCCGCGCCACCCGTCCGGGAGAGGGTGTTGGCCACGGTCGTGTTGGTTGAGCCGAAGGCAATCGTTGCTCCCGGGTTGTTGATGGTCAAATTGCTAAAGGTAGTGTTGCCGGAAACGGTCTGCGTGCCACTGGTTCCGTTAAAGACCACCGTATTGCCGTTGCCTGCAAACGTGCCGTTGTTCGTCCAATTGCCGGCTACGTTGATGGTCGCAAGATTCTGCGTGACGCCGCCGACGTTGCTAAAGGTCAGGTTGTTGAAATTCATCGTAGTCGTGCCGCCGATGGTCTGCGCGGCGGAACCGTTGAAATCAACCGTGTTACCCGCAATGGCGGCCGCTATAGCCGCAGCAGAACCAAGTCCCGTAGCGGTGTGGCTGAAAGCACCGGCAACTCCGATTGTGCCTGCAGGCAGGGTGACGACGGCGCCTCCGCGCGCGCCGCTGATTGTTAGATTGTGGTAATTGAAGATGGGAACGGTTTGCGCGCCCGTACCGTTGAAGTCAAACGTGCTCCCGGCGATGGTGTGGCCGGTCGTGATGCCATTGGGATTGAAGGTTCCGGCAACTCCGATCGTACCGCTCGGAGCGAGCACCTTGGTAAACGCACTGAAGGTCAGATTGCCGTAGGTTCCCGCAATCACATTTTGACCGGCGCTGCCCTGGTTGTAATTGACTGTTCCCGCGGCCAAGCTCGTCAAAGTACCTGTTCCCACAGTTATGCCGTTGTTGATGGTGAGCGTGTTGGTACTAACTGCAAGAGGTCCGGTCTGCAAGATCAAGGTGCTGTTAACGATGGTGTTGCCCGCGTTCAAAGTTACGCCGCTGACATTAGTGATCTTCAGAATATTGTAGGTGGTAGTGCTGGCGGTTTGCGCGGCGGCGCCAATATATTCCACCGTCAAATTGGTCAGCGTCTTGTTCGTGATGGTGTACTGGTTAAAGAAGGAATCTGCGCCTGTGCGCCTGACACGAGCTGTGCCGGTGCCTGTCAGTGTTCCGGTTCCGCTGATGACAGCGGCGGCAACCGGGTCAAAGATTGCATTGGCGCCGTTGATGTTCAAGGTGTTGTTGACCGCAAAGCTGTTGTTGAGCGTGAGCGGCTGCGTGACATTGGAATCTGTCAGGTTAAAGAAGGTAATGAGACTGGCGTTAGTGATACTTTGCGCAGTCGTGCCATTGAAATTAAACAGACTGGTGCCCGCATTGAAAGTGCCGGAGCCGAAATTAAAGTTGCCGCTTACATTGGTAGTGCTGTTGTTGCCTATAAAGCTGGCGGTGCCGGTCATGATGAAGTTGGTCGGAGACATAGCACTGCCGGTCTGGTTAGTCCAGATACCGTTAGTTGTTATCTCAAGGTCTCCACCAATGGTCGTATTGGTGCCGGAAAGATTCACTGCGCTCGCGGCAGAAATACTGCTTCCGGCAGTGGTCGCCGTGTTACCGCTAAACGTGATGCCGGCGACCGTTCCGTTCAAATTCGTAGTGCCGCCGCCGGCATAGATTCCGCCGCCACGGTTCCCAGCCGAATTGTTGGTGAATGACGTGGTACTAATATTGAGGTTAGTCGCACTCTGGTTAATGATGCCGCCGCCGCTAGCCGTGCCGGTCGCTTGATTGCTGGTAAAAGCGGAAGTGCCGAGGTTAATCGTGCTGGTTGACACATTAAACTCTTTTACATCAAGTCCACCGCCTCCGGCCGATGCGGACGAAGAAGTATTGTGGGTGAAGGTAGTGCCCGCAATCGTTAAAGTACCGGTTGCAAAATTAGCCCCCGACGGGTCGCCGGCTGAATAACTAATACCTCCTCCACTGAGACTGGTGGCCGCATTTCCCAACGTCAGATCGGTGCGGCTGGCTCCCGGATTATTCGCTGCGCCAAACGTACAGTTCGTGACGTTCATGTCCCCGCCCGTGACTGCGACGCCGCCGCCGCCCACCGGACCTTGACCCATTCCGGCAGGGCTGGTTTGATTGTTGGCAAAGGTTACATTGGTAAGATTGAGCGTGGTACTTTTTGCTCCACCGATAAAGCCGCCACCGCCAACGCCACTTGCAACATCGCGGCCGCCGGCTACTGTCATTCCGGAGAAAGTGAATGTTAACCCGGCAGTGAGATTCGACATTCATGCAGAGCACGCGGTCGCCAGTAAAGGTGGGGCCGGTACCGGTGCCTATCTGGTTAATGATTGTCGAACCCTGCCCGCTACCCGTGAAGGTAGTTGAGACGTTGGTCTCGAGATCGCCGATTGTATTACCCGTCGCGAGACTCTCAAGTACACAACCACCATTGCCGTTAGTGTTGAGAGTGTAAGTAGCCGTTCCCAAATTGATCGTAGTTCCGGCATTGGCGTTTGCGAACTGCACCGCGCCGCGCAAGCTGCAATCGTTAGCGCCGACACCACACACTGAGGCCGCAGCCAAGGCTCCGCCATATGGATCATCAGTGCGGTCAACTGTAATCGTGGCGGTGGGTGCGAGGGGAACGAGCACCATAGACACACTACCCGACTCCATCACCACCAGGTCCCGCCAGCCATTCAACTTTTGTGGCAACGCTAACGTCGCCGGCGCATCCTGCGACTCGATACTCGTCGAGGCGAAGTCACCGCCCATTAGCTTCGCGCCCGCCGGGGCGTTCGCAGCTGCATCGATTTGTCTAACGATGTTGAGGTCACTGCCGCCGCCCAACACGATTAAGTCGTCAGTGCCCGCTGAAAGAGATGTGCGCGCTTCGCAGCAAGTTCTGCGTTGTTCGCGTCGGATCCAACAAAATTCCCGGTGACCAGCTCCTGTGCCTTGCTCCACGAGGCACCCTTGGCTGCTTGCCAACCGGAAAGAGTTTCCACGTCAACTTTCGTTGTGTCTTTTGGTTGCAGACGAAGCCGGGCGCGCGCAGTCATTTCCTGATCTGATAAGGGTTGGGTGTTTAATTCTCCACGTCCAAAAATGCGGATAGTGCCGTCGCCGCCGAGCGCGGCAAGTTGCTTAGTGCCTTCGCGACTCCACATGAAGAAGCCGGAAGCCAGACCTCGAATATTCATACCGGTGTCGATTCTCTCGACGCGCGATTCCAGTTGGGGTGATTGTTTTCGTCCCCAACCATGGACGACATTGATTTCACTTCCAGTGGCAATAGAAAGACCCATGAAGGGACTGTCATCCACTTCGCCAAATTCCAGCGCGGTGGCCGGACTGGCTAAGGCCAGACGCATCGGTTCGCCCGTCACTCCCTCGGCGCCATCGTAGATGAGCACCTGGGCGCCGGACGGTCCATCGATGCCGACCGCCAAATCCATCCGGCCGTCTGGGGCGCGAAACTGACCTGCAGCAACTGCCGTCACGACTCCGGGCAAAGTAACCTGGACCGGCTGATCCAAATTCCCCTCACCGTCGCCGGCAAGAAAAAAGAGATCACGACCCTGCGCACCGACCACCACGTCTATGCGGCTGTCGTTATTGAAGTCACCCGCGTGCAGAAAATCCGCCGGCACCGGGACCTGATAAGTTTGCGCGGTCGGCAGTAACGAAGCCGGGTTGTAGCCCTGATACATACGCAGAAAAACCGAATCATCCCTTGGGGCAAATGCCTCGGGGTTACCGCGCTGAATCGTCACGATGCCAATGCCGCCAGACGTATACCCAGCCAGGAGATCCGGAGCGGAGTCGCCGTCGATGTCAGCCAAAGCCAACGTGCGCGGCTGAGCCTGGCCTGATCGCATGGCTTGTGCCGCATTTTGGTCGCCTCGGTAATCCGCGCGCAGCTCTTGTTTGCTTTGCAGATTTAGGTAGGGCCAGCCCTTCAACGCCGCTGGTCTCGCGACCGCTGGTTTCGAATCCTTAGAGTCGACCCGCACATATAACGCGAAAGGTACAGACACGGCCACTAAACAGACTGCCACGAGTTTAATGATCGTCCAGGCTGTTGATGAAAAAGTTCGGGTACGTGTCTTACGAGCGGGATTCTTAACAGGATACATCGAAGGATTCTCCTTGTTCGGTAGCTATAGTTATGTCCGAGCGATTCGTGCGGTCAGAGGACTCGCGGGTGTGAACCATTATGTATTCAGTGCCTGATCAAGTCGCCACATACTTTACGTTGGAGCTGGCGTCGCGGTCAATAGTTCAATCTATCCCCGGATGGCTGACACTGGCCGACCAATCTCGCGGTCGCGCGAACTGAATGCCTTGGAGACGCTGGGTCAAGAAAGTAGGTCGCCAACGCGGGACGCCGAGTTCTGATTTTATGTGGAGACGTTCAATTCGTCGCTACGTCTATTGAACGTCCAGGCTTTACAGCGCGGAGGAGATCTCAGCTGCGGGATGGAATGGCGTTCGGCTTGACTAACAACACAGCCTCCAAAGAGAAGGCGCCGAGCTGGTGCCGGCGCCTTAACAATTCTTGAAGTTTCATTAGAGGATTAGCTGCCGCAATTGCGACCGGACTCGTTCGTGATCGTCCACGTTGAGCTTTGACCGCAGCTGACTACCTGATACAGGAAACAACCATCCACATCTTCGGCAATCACTTTAATATCCGCCGTCGAACAAGAAACATTTAACGTAAATGTTCCGCCGCCCGAGTTGATGGTGGCGGGCTCGAGCTGATCCGCGCCCCAACTTTCCTGATTAGTCGGCGAAAGATAAATGTGACTAATCTCTCGACTCGAATTATTGGTGATTGCTACTGAAGTGGTTGGCACAGAAGCGCTGGATCTCGTCGAGCTGATGCTGATCGTTCCCAACACGATCAGGAGAATGGCAAAACCATAGCTGCTCCAACCGCGCGACTTGATTTCCCTTTTCATGTCGATTTCCTTTCGGATTAAAGAGTCCGTATCTCAGATCTGATTAAGTAAGGGCCTGCGCTCGATCAGGCTCATGACAGGCCCCGCTCGCGAGTTAAGGGCAAGCACTCGTGACTGTGTAACCAGCTGCCGGACCATTGTCCACAGCCGTGCTATTCACGTTCTTGGGCACGTAAACCTTGCCGGTTGCAGTGCTGGTGTTGCCGGCAGAGTCTGTGACCGCGAAGTTGATTCTGTAGACTCGACCGTTACCGCCTCCTTGCCGCTCAGCTCGCAGCTGAACGGTCTTGCAGTCAGCGGCAATAACGATGTCGTTAAGGGTATTGCCGTCACCGTTGCCGTTCTCAGACTCGTCGCTGCTGACGCTGGCAATCACAACGCTGCTCAGCAGGTTCGAGCTGCAGTTATCGGATACACTCGCCACCAGGTCGGCGATGCTTATCGTGTGATAACTGTGATTCGGCGGCCACAAAGTGACGGTGTTGTTGTTGAGCGTGATCACCGGCGCGATCGTGTCAACACCGAGCGTGGCAGGGTTAGTCGTAGCCGTGCCACAGTCGTTAGTAAACACCGCACGGTATTGATTGTTTCTCACCGCTACCGAAGCCGTTACGCTAAGGGTCGTGGAGGTTGCGCCGCTGATGTTCGTCCAGGTTCCACCACCATTGGTGCTCACCTGCCACTGAACTGTTGGCGCCGGGAAGCCCGAGGCGCTGGCGCTGAAGTTAACGACACTGCCGACGCAGGCATCTGCAACGCTCGTCGGATGGGAAGTGACCTCCGCAGGCGTGCAGGTAGTCAAGGTCGCCGCCGTCGTAGTCGCAGTTCCGCACTCGTTCGTAAACACAGCGCGATACTGGTTGCCGTTTTGCGACGAGTTGGTGGCAAAGGTCAATGACGTGTTGGTCGCTCCGGGAATGTCGCTAAACGAAGCGCCGCCGTTAGTACTTACCTGCCATTGGACCGTGGGAGTAGGCTCGCCGCTGGCCGCTGCGGTGAAGGTGACGTTGCCGCCGTTGGTCACTGTCTGCGACTGCGGATGCTGCGTAACTGCGGGCGCCGTGTTGACGGTCAGCGTTGCGCTCTGTGTGGCGCTGCCACACTCGCCCGTAGTCGTCACCGTCACGGTGTGCGATCCCGCCGTCATCGCGCCGGTCGGCACGCTAATGCTGGATGTGTCGCCACCGAAAGGTGAGCCATCCACGGTCCACGCATAGTGGAATGGACCCGTGCCGCTCGCCGTAGTCGAGAAGTTTGCCGTTGCTCCCTGGCAAACTGTTACGTCAGCCGGATCCGTTGTGGACGTACTTGCCTGCACCGTCAGCGTTGCAGTTTGTGATGCGCTGCCGCAGGCTCCGGTCGTAGTTACGACCACTGTGTGATTGCCAACGCTGAGCCCGGTCGTGTCCACGTTGATGCTCGCGGTGTCACCGCCAAATGGCGAGCCGTCCACGGTCCATGCATAACTAAATGGATCGGTGCCGGAAGCCGTGGTTGAGAAGTTTGCCGTCGCTCCCTCGCAGACTGTTTGATCTGCCGGGTCTGTTGTCGAGGTGTTCTGCTGCACCGTCAGCGTTGCGGTCTGTGATGCGCTGCCGCAAGCGCCAGTCGTCGTTACCGTTACCGTGTGATTGCCAACGCTGAGCCCGGTGGTGTCTACGTTGATGCTCGCCGTGTCACCACCAAATGATGAGCCGTCCACCGTCCACGCATAGCTAAATGGACCGGTGCCGCTCGCTGTCGTCGAGAACGCGGCCATGGCGCCCTGACAGACTGTCTGATTAGCCGGATCAGTCGTTGTCGTGTTTGCTTGCACCGTCAACGTCGCGCTTTGTGATGCGCTGCCGCACGAGCCCGTCGTTGTTACCACCACGGTGTGATTGCCAACGCTGAGCGAGGTCGTGTCCACGTTGATGCTTGCAGTGTCACCGCCAAATGGCGCGCCGCCCACGGTCCACGCATAACTAAATGGACCGGTGCCGGAAGCCGTGGTTGAGAAGTTTGCCATCGCACCCTGGCAAACCGTCTGGTCCACCGGATCAGTCGTCGCGGTATTTGCCTGCACGGTCAGCGTCGCGCTCTGCGAAGCGCTGCCGCAGGCGCCAGTCGTCGTTACCGTTACCGTGTGATTGCCAACGCTGAACCCGGTCGTGTCTACGTTGATGCTGGCTGTGTTACCGCCAAACGGAGAGCCGTCCACTGTCCACGCGTAACTAAACGGTCCTGTTCCTGAAGCCGTGGTTGAGAAGTTAGCGATTGCGCCCTGGCAAACCGTCTGGTCAGCCGCATCCGTAGTGGAGGTTGCCTGGTTAACGGTCAGTGTCGCCGTCTGCGTAGCAGTGCTGCATTCGCCTGTGGCCTCGACCGTATAAGTGTCGGCGTCGCTCGCCTGAACGTTGCTGACAGTCAGGGAGTTGGTGGTAGCGCCGCTTACTCGTCCGCCAAGGTCGCCGTCATTCAAAACAGTAGCGCCCTTCTTCCAAACATAAGTGAAGGCGCCTGGGCCGGAAGAATTGGTGGTGAAGGTCGCCGTGCCGCCTTCGCAGACCAACTGATCCGCGGGGTCAGTCGTGGTGTCTGCCTGGACAATTATCGACGCGGTAACGGTTTGACTGTCCGCAGTGACGTCGATATTCGCAGTGCCCGTGGCAGTCGCGGTGAAGGTCGCGGTTGCTTCGCCGTTAACAAAATTAGCACTCACCGCGGAAAGACTTCCCACCGCCGGCGTAGTGTTAGTAAACGTGGCTGGGAACGCTGGCAAACCGTTGAGTTCGGTCGTCAAAGGCGCGCCGGCGCTCCTCTGCTTGATGTCGCCCACGATACTGGAGGCATCGCCTGCGCAAATCGTATCAGGACTCGCGATGGCTCGGAGCTGCAGATATGTCAGCGGATTGACATTGCCAGTCGGGCTGGAAAAATCGCCGGCAGCCGGGCCCGTGTTGATTCCCCACCAATCATCGTTTGCGGTAAGTAGGCCCGAACTACGGAAGATGTCGCGCCCAGTCGGAGCGGTGTTTCCTACCAGGCGAGAGTAGGTAACGGTTGCTGACGTGCCACTGGAGAAAATCGCGCCGCCGGAGCTGAAGGCAGAATTATTAGCGAAGGAACTGGTCGTAACGGTGAGCGGTCCACCGCTCTTAACTATGATTGCACCGCCACTGCGGTTCGGGGCTGAATTATTGGAAAAGCTGGAGCTGCTTACGTTGTAAACGCTCGCCGAGACGTTGAAATCATACAAATCCAACGCGCCGCCGCCCGCCGAAAGGGAATTGGCTGTATTGCCGTTGAAGGTAGAGCCGGAAACGCTCAAGACGCCGGTTGCACCATTACTGCCCGCCGGATCACCTGCTGAATAACTTACGGCGCCGCCGCTGGTGCTGGTCGAATTACCACTGATGGTGGTTCCAGTGATCGTTAGGTTGCCTCCAGTATGGCAAATACCGCCGCCGCCGAAAGTACCAGCGCCCGTGGCTGAGTTACCGGTTATGACAGAGTTGGAAATTGTCAGATTGTTATCGAGCGCGCCGGAGAGTATGCCGCCACCGCCGATGCCTGCCGACTCGGTTCCACCGGAGATCGTGACACCCGAAATACTGGCAGTGAAGTTTGCAACTATGAACGGATTTACTTCAATTACACGACTGCCGGCGGTAGCTTGAGTGATGACGGTGACACTCGAACCAGCACCGACGATGCTGGTATTGTCGCCCGTGATGTCCAAATCACCGATTGAGTTATCACCGTCGAAGAATTCACCCGCGCCTGGGACAGTAAGGCTATAACCTCCGGCCGGAAGGCTAACAGTTGTTCCGGGAGACGAATTAGCGAACGTGATCGCGCCTCGGAGACTACAATCATTCGGAGCCACAGTGCACAGCTGGGCACTTGGGTCGTCGTCAGTCCTGTCTACCGTTATCGTCGCCAACATCGGAGCTGCCGGCGCCAGCGGCTGGGTCGCGCTGCGAGCCGCAGCTGCCTGTCGACCTCTCGGAAAGCGCACTCGATCTGCCGCCTCATTGGCTTCCGCTCTGGCCAATGCCGATCGGGATTCAACAGCACTCGATACGCCGGCGACCAACGCAACGCCGGCCACTGCCAGCAAAGCCGAAACAAATAAAAATCTGGAAAGCGTTGCGGTAGCTGTCCGTTTATTGGTTCGTCGAGTCCAGGAGTAACGCATGTAAGCTCCTTCTTTTTTTGATGGCTGTTGTAAATTCCCGAGGCGTGTCCTTAGCAGCACTAACCGAATAACTTTTCACGTCCAACCAGAAATAAGGAAAAGGAGCGGAATCGTTACGGAAGTCTCGATTCCGCGCTTTTGCGAACGCGTCTTAATCCCTGGCAGATGGCCAATAGTTTTACGAGCGAGGCGGAAAGACCCCCTGCAACGCGATACAGAAATTCAGCGTCAGGTATGGCTGCATGTTGTTATGCGGCTGATCGCCACCTGTCGGCTGAATTACATCGGACTTCATCGCCCCGGTCGGTGGTCCGGGAGCATAAGAGTTCACTGCCGCGCGAGCGCTTCCTGCCTGCGCCCAAATACTATTCACCGGCGTCATCGAATTGCCGGTGGCAGCCACTGCGCGGCCTACGGTATGTGCATGAGCAGGGATTTCCGAGAGCAGCAGCGTAACTGTCTCGCTGCCGCCAGTCTCCCCCAGGTCGTGTAGAGACAAGCCTGGTCCCTGGCCAGGGTGCATCGGCGCGCTACCCTGTAAATTGGGCAGGGCAAAAGTAGACTTCCCATCGCCACCATAGGTCGTGCCGAGAAGTGAGAACAGTGCTGTGTTCTGGCTAAGCGGCAGTAGCTGGCCGTCGCAAAAAGCCCAGCCTCTCGGCGCAAAGTTGAATGGGAAGATTCGGATCTCGGCAACAAACGGATCGGCCATGGTTTTCTCTCTTTCTCGTTAGTTTGGCGAAGGGAAGATTCCCTGGAGCGCTATGCAGAAATTCAACGCCAAAAACGGCTGCATGTTCTGGTGGGCCTGGCTGCCACCCACCGTACCTACAGTCTGAGGTGACATGGCGCCGAGATTCACTCCACCGGTACTGTAGGCCGTACTTCCATTATTGGCCCAATAGTTGCTCGTGGGCGCGGCTACAGTAGCGTTTGCGGTGGCACTTACGACCGCAGTGTTTTGCGAGAAATCGTGGATGTGCGTCGGCATCTGGCTCGTGTTCAATGTGACCGCCTGCGTGCCGCCTTTTCTGGCCCAGCGTATGACCGTTGCCCTCATGAATCGGCACGGAGTCACGCAAGTCCGGCAACGCAAAGTTGGTTTGCCCATTGCCGCCGTAAGTAGTACCAAGCAATGAAAAGAGGGCCTGGTTCTGATTGATGGGCAACAACTGGCCGTTGCACAGCGCCCAGCCCTTGGGGGCGAAACTAAAACTCATGATTCTAATCTCGGATAAGAATGGCTCTGCCACGATTGTTTGCTCCTTATCGTTTCAAGTTCAGATCGGTTCCAGGATGGTTCTCAATTGCTTTTGCCAACCGTCGCTCTGTTTAGGTTGGACTTGGGAAAATCCCAAAAAGCGAGATGATAAAATCAACGCATAGATAGGGCATGAAGTTGGTGTGAGGCTGCGAGCCTCCGCTGGGGCCGGCGGTAATGGCCGGGTTACCCATTTGCACCGTGCTAGCCGCCGTACTGTATTGAGTTTGATCGCTCGGGCCCCAATATCCGCCCTGAGGGTTGCTATTGGGAGTTCCGCCGCTGGCAGCGCAAAGCAATGGATGCGTGTGCCCTGGTATTTGATTCGTCGTAAGCGTGACCTCTTCACTTCCACCCGTCTGTGCGAGTATGAAGCTGTTACCCATATGTATCGGTAGTCGGCCGCGCAGATCCGGCAACGCAAACGTTGACTGACCATCCCCGCCATAGGTTGTCCCTATCAATTGAAACAGAGTCTCGTTTTCGGAAATTGGCAGCAATTGGCCTTCACAAAACATCCAGCCCGCCGGCGCGAAGTTACCTGCGAACATCCTGATTTCGCCTACATAGGGTTGGGCCATATCTAGTTCTCCTTAAATTAAAGGCCTACGGATAACATGCGGAAATTTTCAGATTCATTAATCTGTCAACAGACGGATACGGATGCCCTGCAAAACCCGTTACTGATAGTTCGAGTTCAAGTGAGTGGAAGCTTTAGCTCTCGTTTCCTATTCCGAGTGCAGGAAAGAAACATCCCGATTTCTGATGCGCCGCGGACTATATATTGACCGGAACAGAGATGCAAGAGATTTTTTAAAATTCGCGGAAAATAATAATTTTTTTGTTGCAACTTCGAGAAAGAAGAAATAGACTGCACGCCCTCTTCACGGATAGTCTTTTCCCGAAAATGGTTGCTAGGAGGACGTTAAATGGGTACTTCGCGTAGAGACTTCATCAAGAAAGGTTCGCTGGTGGCATTGGTTGCCGGACTGCCCCTCAGCCTGATTGAAAGGACTGCCGCCAGCGAAATCTGCTGCGTCTTCAGTGGCCTTCGGCCTGAACAAGGCAGCATTTTTAGCGCAGTTGAATTCAACTTTTCTAATCAATGATGGGGGTTCAAAAGTCGCGGTCAGGTTGGTTGACGTCACGGACTTGCCTAAGCGGGGAGCACACGCCCGGAAAGAGGCTTTTTCACTTCTCTTCAAAGGCGATAAGGCCAGGGCTCTCAAACAAAACACCTACCTTATTGAACACGAAAAACTCGGACTCTTCTCATTTTTGGTGGTGCCAATTATGAGCAAGAACAAGAGTGCATTTCATTACGAAGCAATCATCAATCGTCTGCATCCTTAGGTTCAATTCAGCTTTCAAACCGCAGCTTACGTCCTAAACCAAATCGCAAACTGGTCTGCTCCCCGGCGGGTTGCTCGACGTTCGTTCTTCTACTGCTGCTTTAAGTGTGGCTAGGCGGGAATGGGGGACCACTCGAGCATCACGTGGATTCCCTGCTGCTCGACCGATTTGAAGTTCAGACGCTCGAAGAGACGAAGCGAAGGATTAAACTCTTCTACGTAGATTCTAACAACCTTGCCCACGCTTCCTGCTTCGTCCAACAATCCCCTTAGCAGAAAACTTCCAATTCCGGCGTTTCGATCCCCGGGCATCAGAGTGATGTCGACGATTCGAATTTCCTTTTCCAGCCGGGCAACATACAGACGGCCCACTGGTCGACCACTTGACAGGATAATTTGGTGGCTCGCTGTCGGGTATGTGTTTTGATAATGCTCTTGCTGACCTGCAAATTGCATTTTGATAAACGCCTGCCGCTGGTCGGCGCTCCAGGGTACCAAAGCCATTTCGTCAGCTCGGGTGCTGCCATAGACTTCCAGCAGAAAAGCATAATCATCCGGGCCAACGGCCCGGCAGGTTGTTGATGAAATTACCGGATTTTGATCAGTTGCCTGGCTGTCCACTTGAATTAATCCTGGTCGTCTCCCAAAGGTGTGAGGTTAGCAAACTGTTGCACGCCTGAATGCGCTAATCCGGCGCCAACTCGTACGTTCACGCATAGCAGTTCGAGTCTACTCGCGAAACCGATTAAATACGGCCTCGTAATAAAACCCCTCTCCGTCCTGCCGAATCGGAACAATGAATAATTCAAACCGCCCCAGCTTCTCGTGATCGAAAGAACGCATACCCTGGCCCATGAAGGCGTTAAGCGGGCCACGAAATACAACCGCAAACTGATCGTGCGCTTTTTGTTTGATCACTTCAGAAACTTCAGCAAGCTCAAGCTCCACCTGGCTAGCATCTTCTCCCGAAGCATGAAACTTCGTGTTGACGTTTTCAGCAAACGCTTCCTGAGTTAATAAATCATCCATAATTTAATTCTTCTCCGATGGGAATATTTGACCTCAACACGCCGCGCATTTCCCATTGTCTGTGCTAATCCAAGGGCTTGGTCATTATCAATATCATAAAATCGTCAATCTTGGGACCGAAGTGATACCCACTGCTAATCGGCGAAAACGAGAACCCTGTTAATTCTATCCGTTCAACAATTGTTTGGAATCGCCCCTCGAATTCTTTCTTCGAAATTACTGCGTACGGCAGCGACATGCCGTGCTTTTTGAGGACATGGTTCAAGGTTAGAAAATGTTCCTCACGTCCATTAAGGACTAACACTCGATCGTCCAAAGCTAAGAATTCTTTCAACGTCAGCAATTTGCAATTAAAGCCGACACTGGCAGCGCACGCCTCGAGGTGGCCGAAGTGGACGGAAAATTCTTCGTGGTTTAAGTGGTAGGCCTGAATCGGATATTGTTGCGCCCCGCCATACTCAGACACGAGCACTGCTCCCCCCGGAGAAAGATGTTCGAAGCAGCGTTCGATAAAGTCGAAAGCCCCGGCACTGACCCAAAAACTGTCCGGGGCATTGTCGGTAGCGAGGCCGTATTTCTCCAGATATGGCACCCCGTTTCCCTGCCACTCTCCAGGGTTGTCAGCGATCACTTCATCGGAGAAACGACGCTGCACGACAGCCATGGGAAAGTCCGCTATTACTTCATTCGAAATAATCAGATCAAACTTGTGGCCGGGAATACTAAATTTAGTGGCATCCTGTTGGAAATATCTGCTGGCCGGAAGCATCTCCGATAAAAGCTTTCTTTGGCTCTGCATCAGGGTCGGAGACAAATCCAGGATGTGATAGTTCAAGTCGATGCCGCTACCCGCTTCCTCTGCCAGTCTCTGCGACTGCGCGAGGAATGAACGCGCAAACGTTCCGGTACCGCCACCTACTTCCAGAACCTCCAACCGATCTGAATGAGTTAACAAGGGAACGACATCAGGCCGCAAAGTCGAAATCGAAAAGCGTGATCCATAATCAAGGCCGCCAAGCGCCTCGTTGGGAAAGCGGAAAGAGTGGTTAACTGTTGGTTCTATCAGATCAAATTCCCACTGGGCGTCGTCAATGCCTGCCACATGAAAATCGATTACGGACTCGGAAGAACCCTTTACTCGTTGCTCATTCCATTTTGAAGAATGATAAAGATCACGCGGCACGATATTGACCGGCTTAAAGGGATGGTCCAGGTCCTCACGTTGCGAGGTAAATTTGATCAGTTGCCGGTCCTGTGTAGTCAGGAAGTCCAGTGCTTCCCTGAACTCGGCATCGTCCAGAATCCCGTCGTCCTGGTTGCGACCAAGGGCCGAGAAAATCTCCAGTAGCGTCTTACTGCCATCCGCCATTTTGAATATGGCCGCAGCCATTTCAGAAACTGCTTCTTCTATAATCTCGGGAAATTCACCTGCTCGGGGTGAGAACAGGTGATGGGCCATGGAGATTCGCACTAGCCAACCGGCGCCGTCCGCGGAGTGATAAAGCAGGGCGGGATTCTGAATGGGCCGAACCACATAGTGATTCAGGAAGCGCGATAAGGGATCGTAACCATCCGGAATCAAAAACTCTTTTTCAAGCAGTTGCTTGAGCGGTCCTCCGCCTTCACCGAGACTATTCAAGTTTTCCGGAGTAAGGGAAATACCATTTGCCTGCATCGCCAACAGCAGAGAGCGCACTTTTTCACTCGGTTCAAACACCTCTCCCGTCCAGCGGTGACTGACACCATGTTGGATGACGCCGGGAAACAAGCGGTTCTCGATGAAATTTATATAAGGACTGATCCTGTAAGGAACCATGAATTCGCTCTTGCCGGAAAAGAAAGACAAAGATTCTACAAGCCGAGAGTGACGTTGCACTTCAGCAGGATTGCGAAACGGGAGGAACCCAAAGCATCTCCAAATATGCCGCATCTTCACCGATTTGGGAAAATCCCATACGCTCGTACAACCGTTTTGCGGCGCTTGCAGAAAAAACATGAAGTCGTATCGGTTTTGCGGCGGCGACGGCTTCCTTCACAATATCCTGAATCAGACCTGTTCCAATGCCGGTATTTCGGTGAGCGGGAAGCAGTGCGATGTCCACCAAAGTTAGCTCCAGCTCGCCTCGGTCGAGCAGGAGCCTGCCAACCGGTTCATCATTCCACAAAATGATTCTGTTCTCCGCGTGCGGATAGTTCATTACATGATGCTGGCTTTGTGCCTCAAATTGCATCGCGATGAAAGTCTGCTTTTGATCCCAGTTCATAAGGGACAATTCATCAGCGCGCGTAGTCGCAAAGAGGTTCAACAGAAACGGCCCGTCCGCTGACGTCGCTGGACGCAGACTGAGCGCACGGAAAGCTTCTTCATTTCCATTCTGTCTTTGCATCACCAACTATTTGGCCGTTTGATTCAGATACCCTGAAGCGGATTGGCAGTCACCTCATCAGAGATGCGGCGCCCCTATCCGGCGTGAGCGTGGCGAGTCTTATACACTTAAGCCGTCATGCAACGCTATACTGAACGCAAAAATTCTTTAGTTAAGTCAACCTGGAGCGGGCGTCCCAAACACTTCCGCCGGTCTGACGGCGACGCCATTAGCCCACACCTGAAGCCAGGTGCCGAGTAGTGGTAAACCCGCGGCAAGGGTCAGGCGGCTAACACCAGAGATAGGGCTTGAGGCGCGCTGAGATATTGAAGCGTCCTGGCAGCTTGTTGATGGCACGAAGATCCTTCCGGCAACGTGACCAGTCATTTTCAAGTAGCGCTTCCGCCCAAAGTAAAATACACTGTCAGCAGTACAGGCCTTTGGGGAAAGCCTGCTCCCACCTTCGGAAATTTTATTCCTAAACACACAGTGCGTCAGGAGAAAGAAAATCGATGTCGTTTGAACGTCGCCGCTTTTTAAAATCAGCTACGCTGGCCGCAGTCTCCGCTGGTATGACTTTGGGCCTTGGCCGTCACGCGTTCGGCCAGAAGAAAGGGAAAGCGCTGGATCGCATCACTGGCCGTCAGATCCCGATCAAGGCCCAACAGGATTCGCTCTTCTATTTTTCGGAAGCTACCTTCCGCCCCTACGTGAACGACATCTTTCAAGCGCCGGATTGGCAGAGGAAGTTGGTTACGCTCGAGCTCATCAGCGTCAATGGCTACACACCCAAAGCCAACGCGATGGTCAGTACATCGAAGGCGAGAGAAACGAGATCGTTCTCACTCATGTTTAAGGCAGCAAAACCGCTGGCGCGATTTACTGCCATTCATGAAATGCGCCACCCGGCGCTGGGGGAGTTTGACCTGTTTATGACGCCGCGAGAAAAAGACGGAGAGTTTTACTACGAAGCCGTCTTCAATCACCTCTAAAGCGTAAATAGTAATAGCGAATGTAGGAGGGCCGCTGGCTTTGGCGGTCCTTTTAGCGTTTGGGCCTGGCTGAATGCGTTATTTCTTCACAAACTCTTTCAGGTTTAAATTCCGAATCAGGCGATGCAGATAGTTTGGGTGAACGCCAAGCAGCTTTGCCGCCGCCGTGTAACTTCCTCGCGCCTGTTCCATCGCATTCAAAATAATCTGCTTCTTGGTTTGCGTCACGGCCTCGTGATACTTCGTCGCCGGCGCGTCAGCCTCCGGTTCCGCTGCCCAAATTGACTCCGGCAAATCCTCCAGCAAAATTTGATCCGTCGTTCCCAGCACGACGGCGCGCTCAATCGCATTCTCCAGTTCGCGTATATTGCCCGGCCAGTCATAGCCGAGCAGACGCTCCTGAGCCGGAGCGGAAATTCCCGCGATGCGCCGGTTGCACTTCTCGCCATACTTCACCGCGAAATAATTCGCGAGCAATAGAATGTCGCCGGCGCGTTCTCTGAGCGGCGGCATCTCCAGGGCCACGACGTTGAGCCGGTAAAACAGATCCTGCCGAAACAGTCCCTGGCCAACCGCCTCTTCGAGATTACGGTTCGTCGCGGTGATCACGCGAATGTCCACTTTGATCGGGCGCGTGCTGCCTACTCGCTCAAACTCTCGTTCCTGCAAAACTCGTAATAGTTTCACCTGAATGGCCGGAGACAATTCGCCAATCTCGTCAAGGAAGACGGTGCCTTCATGGGCCACCTCCAGTCGTCCTTTCTTTTGCCCGAGAGCGCCGGTAAACGATCCGCGTTCATGGCCGAACAGTTCGCTTTCCAACAAGGGCTCGGCCAGCGCCGCACAGTTCACCGCCATGAAAGGTTTGTCAGCTCGTTTGCTGTTCTGGTGGATCGCCCGGGCGGCCAGTTCCTTTCCGGTGCCGCTCTCTCCCGTGAGCAGTACGGTCGAATCGGTAGGCGCCACTTTGGAAATAAACTTCAAGACCTCGCGCACGGGTTCGCTTTCGCCGACCATACTGTGCTCGATACTGAAATCGGCAATCAGTCGCTTGTTCTCGTTAACGAGGTATTCAATGTGCCGGGCGTTCTCGATGGCCACAGCAGTAATCGCCGCAATGGCCGAGACGAGTTGCAGATGGTCCTTATCAAAGAACGTCTCCTCTTCCTTCGTGTCGAGATAAATTACGCCCAGAGTGCGCTCCAGCATTTTCAGCGGAACGCAAAGCAGAGAGGAGGGCTGACCGGAGATGAAACTGGCCGCATCGAATTCACCGGAGTCCGACGTCTGGCTGATAAGTAAAGATTCACTTTTCTGAAATACTGACTGCGTCAGCGTGCGGCTGACTTCAATCGACTCGTCCGGTCCGCGTTTCCGATCCACGCCAAAGACCGATGAAAACTGCGCGTCTCCAGCCTGAAAACTTCCGTCAGTTAAAAGCACCACTCCCCTTTCCGCGGGCACCACCTCAAAAAGTAACTCCAGCACAGTCTTTTGGATGGCCTCGACGCCGCGCAACGCATTGATGGTCGTCGAAACTTTCATGAGGGCGCTCAGGTCGCGGGCCATCAGATAAACCGCGTCGTTGAAGCGGATCTGCATGGTGGAGCCACTGAGATGGACATCCTCCAGCCTGACCTCGTTTGACATCTCTGCCGCGGCGCTGTCGCTCATGAGAAAGAGAAACTGTGAGTCGCCGATTCGAACTCGATCGCCGTGTTGCAGGACGCGCCGCTTCACCGGCACGTCGTTAATAAAAGTGCCGTTAAGACTGTCGAGGTCCAGAATGACGAATTGATCGTTTTCCCTATCAATCTGGGAATGGCGGCGTGAAATTGAAGCGTCGGCAACGCAGAGAGTGGCGGCGGTTTCGCGTCCGATCACAACCGGCACATCTTCAATCGCGAAGACGCTGCCCTTGAGTCGGCCGGCAATGGCTGTGAGTCGCGGATTCATGCGTTTCTGTGAAGTATGGAACTAAAGACAAAAGGCGACGGAAGTGTACGCGTCCCACTGTGTTGGCGGCAATAGCGCAATCGCCGGCCCGGGCGACTATGCGCCGCTCACCCGTGATTACACCTCACCAGAAGCAACCGGCAGATTCGGCCAGGTTTGTCACGCCCCCCTCGTGGGCTGCCATGACGATCCCGGCATGGCTATCCAAACAGATACCACCGCTATCCAAACAGATAGACACCGAAGCCGCCAGATCCCCGCCCGCTCCCATCTGGCGCGAACCGGCCCATTGAAATGCTGGGACAAACAGCGTTTCGAGGAATGTTTCCAATCAGCGCCACTCAAGGACGCTGCGGCACGAAATTAGCAATAGACGTCTAGCATATAGACAAGAGCAAGAGGCAATCGGATCTCGAACGAATAATCCCGATTTAATCGAAGACGGCAGGGAGCAAAGAAATGAAAAAAGAATTCTTGAAAGGTCTCACGATGTTGTTGGCGGTAGTGGCAGTCGCCTTGGCTAGCGCGTTAGTTGCAAACGCACAGTCGTCCGCGAAGTCAAACAATCTGGTGGTCGTCATTCCTTTCGAATTCAGTATCGACTACAAGACGATGCCGGCCGGCGATTATCTGGTGCAAACAGTTGAGTCAGCCGGAAACGGCGTTTTGGTCAGCAGCGTTGACGGAAAAACTTCCGCGCTTCGACCGAGCGAGGCGATTGAGCGCCTAGAGAACCGCGCGCAGGCGCGACTCGTGTTTCATCGGTACGGTCAACGGTATTTCCTAGCCGAGGTTTGGGGTGGCGGCGACTCGACCGGACGTCAATTGGCGAAGTCGCGTGATGAGCTTGCGTTTGAACGCGAAGAGGAAAGCAACAGTTCGAGCAGCGAACGGGCACGAACTTCCTACGAGATTGTTGAAGTGGCAGCGGTTATACCCAGCCTGGCGAAGCTTCGCTAGCCCCCCAGTCTTCCCCGCGCACCGGACGGCGAGCTCCCCGCTCACGCCCCGGTTGAAAGAAACCAGCACGGCCCCAAGCCCCGGGCGATCGTGCTGGTTTCATTTCTTGTTCGAAGTCCAATCTCCAAGGTGCAATGTTCAAGGTCTTTCAGAACCGCCAACCCACGCCGGCTGAGAATTGAAAATTATGCCGGGTTTCAGAATCGGTCGAAAACGGGATAAAAATGAGATTTCCGGCGCCGTCAATACTTGGCAGGTTGGTTTGCCGCGAGCCGTAATGAATCAGCGTATCGCCGGCCTCGAAACGGGTCACCAACCGTTTGGTCGGATAAAATTCAAGCACGGCGCCGAGATCAGCTGAAAAATGCTGGGCCGCCATTAATGGATATCCGAGATGACTGCGAGCTTATTTCTGCGCCACGACCCGGCTGGTAATAACTGCTTCAGCAACCTCAACCGAAATGGCTGCTGTTACCGGAGCTAAACACAGTCTGAGGTTTTTGCTTTTCCGTCCCGTCTTCGCTTTGTGAACCTCACGCAACCGCGAAACCCAGGGCTCCGGCTTGTCTCGACTTCACGGCACGATCTTCCAGTTATTGGAGGGCTCGGTGGGAATGTTTCTGTTGCGTTCGACCCAGTCAATGATTAGTTCGCGAATCTCGTCGCTGGACCGATAGACCACAGGTGCGCCCTGGTACATCGTGTATCCCCCGCCGCCGTTGACGCGGTAGTTATTCGTTGCCAACTTGAGTTTGCGGTCGGGCGCGAGGGGCTGGCCCTCGAATTGTAAGTTCTCGATTCGCTGGCCGAATGGCTTGGAAATATTGATTACGTAGCTAACGCCTTCGGCGATATCAAAATTGTACGCAGGAATTTTTGGATCAATCAGATCCGCGAGCGTCTTTCCGGTTTCATAGGGTCGAAAATATTTCGCTGAATGCTCGAGCGCGTCTTTGATCTGTTGGCCGGTCACTTCGAGTACTACCAGGGTGTTTTCATAAACGTAAAGGCCGGCTATGTCGCGCACCGTTACTTGTCCCTTTTCGATGCGCGCATCCGGATTAAATACCGCGGCCATCGAAACGTCGGCCTTACCTACGTCCATCTGGATGCGCTGAATGAGATCGAGTATCGCGGTATCGCGAAACCGCGCTTCTGTCGCTTTCAATTCTTTGTCAGAACTGCCAATGTTGCGCCCCAGCCAAGCCTGCGTTTCGCGATTGTAAGGCTCGGCAATTTTCACGATTTCCTCGTCAGCAATAACCTTGTCGTCAACCGCAAGCGTTCGCGTGCCCCGCGCGTAGACACGCCAACGCGACGCAACTTTTTCGAGATACAGGTCGGCTCGGGCCAGATGACGGCCCCAATGATTAGCCTGGGTCAGCAACACGCCGTTAACCGTAAGCGAAGGAATGTCGCGGTGGGTGTGGCCCATGAAAATCAGATCTATGCCCGGGACTTGTTTGGCAATCGCGACGGCCTGATTTTCGTTCTGCACCTGACCGGGATTCAGTTCACCCGTACGCAAGTCTTCTTCGATTCCCATGTGCATGGCGATGACCACCACATCCGCGCGTTCCTTTCCGCGCAGAACCGGAACCCACTTCCTTGCTTCAAGCAATGGCTGACGAAACTCCAGCCCGGCGTAGTTCGTCGCATTTTCCCAAGTGGGAACTCCCGGAGTGGTAAGCCCCAGAATCCCGACCCGCACGCCGGCGACTTCCTTGACGATGTAAGGCTGGTAATGAGTTTTGGTTGTCCCCTTTTTGTAGGTGTTGGCTGAGAGCCAGGGAAACTTTGCTTCGCCCCGGGCTTTCTCGAGCACTTTCAAGCCGAAGTTGTATTCATGATTGCCTACGGCCATCGCGTCGTAGCCAAGAGCGTTCATCGCCAGCATCATGGGGTTGGGCGGCTGGTTATTTTTCTTGTTGTGATAATACGCGAGCGGGGTTCCCTGGATTGTGTCGCCGGAATCAATCAGCACCAAGTTCTCGTTTTCCTTGCGCACTCGTTTGATGAGGGTGGCGATTTTCGCCAGTCCCCGGTTGTCCGGTTTGTCGGTGTAATAATCGAGCGGAAGGATGTTGCCATGCAGGTCAGTGGTCCCGAGCACTGTTATTTGAACCCGCTGGGAGGCGCTCTGGGTTTTGGGGGCAAAGAACATTGCCCCCGCGAGCAACAGAAGCACAAGCGAAAGAAACGTGCGCTTAATAATTGTTTTCATTATTCAACCATCTTCAAGATCTGTTTGCGTCCTCAGCCAACCTGGCACTGTACCGAGGCACGGAAGGCGCTCAGAGATTTTCCGTTTACCACATTAGTTTAGGGAGCCTCGTTTAAGAAAACCTCCGCGGCAATCAGCCCGTTTACCTGCTCTTCGTGCACTTTCTTAAAATGACTTCGCACGTAGCTGATCTTTTCGCGATTTTCGAAATAGGTTCGGCCGCGCTGAATAATAATGTAGGTCGGCCCGGAAAGGTTAGCCACAGTGAACTCAGGCGCTGAAATCGCCCGGGAATTCAGATCCGCACGGTCAAACTTGCGAAGATAGTAGCGAGTTACCGCGGGAGTTTCGTGCGCGATGGTCGCAGACGGTGGAGCAGTGCGGCAAACAAACAGAATCGCTTCGCGCAGACGGTCGTCATAAAACTCGTCGTGCGGAAAGAAATATCCAATGTGGTTCCGGCCGAGATGGTTGGTGTAGAGGGCATAGTGGGGACTTGCGGAGTAGGCTGTCCACGCCGGCAGTCCTAACGAAATGAACACCAGAATTGCCGATACCACCGTCCTGCCGTGAACCGGAACTCTCAAATGCCGGTTGACGACTCGAATCAGCTCAATCGCTCCCAGCGCCGCCAACATATAAACGAAAGGCATCAACGAAAGTGTATAACGCAGCCATTTCGCTCCAATCAATGAGTAAGGAATGATCCAGAGCAGGAACATAAAGAGGGCGAAGGCATACCCGGGATGTGCGCGGCGTTTAATGGCGACTATCAAACCGGCTACAAACGCTGCGAGGACGAGCAACGGAATTTTGATCGCCATGAATGCCAGATAGAAATAGATCGGAGTGCCGAACGGAGTGCTGGAAACCTTGTTGATATAAAGATGGTCCGCGAAAAGATAGCCCGAATGGACCAGGAGTTTCTCGCCCACATACTGGTTGATATAACCCCAAACCTGCGGCAACAAGATCGGCGGATTCGCAATCAGGAAGACCACCACCAACGCGATATAGAACACTTTGGCGGTCTTGCCGGGTGGGTCACCCGGCTCGCTTTTTCGGACGCGGAAGAATTGATGGTAAAGCGCATTCAGTCCGAGGTAGTGGGGGAAGTATTTCGACGCGAGCATGAGCCCGAAGGAGATGCCGCTCAGCAAATAATTGCGACGGCGGGTTTCCAGATCTCGCGTGGTCGTCTGCTTGGCTCTCAGGTAAAAGTAGAATCCAAAGAGCATGAAAAAAACGAGGAGTGTGTCTTCCTTGCCGATACGATTGATGGTAATTGCATTGACGCCCACCGCCCAGAACCCCGCCGCCAGCAATCCAGTCCAACGATCAAAGAAGGCAGCAGTCAGGAGAAACAGCGGGATCACGGTTAACGCTCCGAAGATGGCGTTAGGCAAACGATAAGCGAATTCATCAGTCAACTTTCCCGGACCGCCGCCGGTTGATGCGCGCACCGAGATATACATCAACGCTTTCATCAGCATCGGGTGTTCCGCGTTGACCGTAATGTCCCCCCTCGAATAGGCCTCGATTGCTTCCACCTTGTTCACCTCGTCTTCAGCAAACCCGATGGCCGCTAAATCGCTGGCGCGAAAACCAAAGCCGATGACGGTCAGCAGCGCCAGCGCGAGCGCCACCGTCAAACTTTTCATGTTGTCGACGCGCTCAGCTTTCGGCGCGGGCAACCCGCCGGTCGTCGCTGCATCTGCCTGGATGGAAGAGTGAGTGGTAGTGGCTGGCACCGATGAATGTTCCCCTGATTTGAAAATGCTATCGTAACCCAAAACCGTCACTGGGCGCGGCGTCCCTTCCTCAAGGAGCCTTAAGGCCCAATTGATCGTTGCGCGCCCATTGGTAGCTTTCGGCAAAATACTTTATCGTTACGACCCGAATGGACAATCTCGTGGTCTCCAATGTTCGCCAACGCCCGATTCGCACTCTCGTCAGTGTCGCGGGTGTTGCTCTGGGCGTTTGCCTGGTCATGCTGTTCACGGGGCTGGCGCGCGGGATGTCTGAAGACCTTCAGCGCCGCGCAGCAAATGTTAGAGCTGAGATTCTGTTCACTCGGCCCGGATCAATGCAATTGACCGGCTCGACAGCCAATTTGAGCACTAAATATGTCGAGTTGCTCAAGGAAGTGGACGGAGTTGAAGATTCGTTACCCGTGGTGGTTTATGTCCTCCAGGGAAATCGGGGGTTTGGGTTCGAACGCATTGAGGGTGTTGAATGGGAACACTACGCCCGCGTCAATCAATTGCGAATTGACAGTGGTCGAGGTCCGCAGGCGACTGACGAGATCGTGATCGACGCAACCAAAGCGCGAAACAATCAACTGTCAGTGGGAACATCTCTTAAGCTCCTGGGTGATCGACCATATCGCATAGTGGGAATATATTCTCCCGAATCAACGGCGCGGGTGAAAACCACGCTCGCCGGTTTACAGGAGGCGCTTGAATCGCCGGGCAAATGTACCTACATCCTGGTAAAGATCCGTGAAGGCGCAAACAAAGTAGCCGTGGCGAAGCGGATCGACGAGAAACTTCCGGGGAATAAAATTCAATTTACGGACGAAGTGTTTGCAGGTTTGGAGAAAAGTATTCCCTATCTGGGAGTATTCTTGCGGGTGCTGGTAGGTCTGGCGGCAGTAGTGAGCGCCTTGGTCGTGATGTTGGCGATGTATACAACTATTACGGAGCGCACTCGCGAGATTGGTATTCTCAAAGCAATGGGCGCCTCACGAAGGTATATCATTTTCATCATTGAATCCGAGGCCCTGCTGATCAGCGCAGTTGGTCTGGTTGCCGGGTTCGCTCTTTCATTCCTGGCCGGCTACCTGATTCAAAAGTTTTATGGACTCTATTTTGAGTTTAGCTGGAGCTGGGCCATCACCGCGGCAGCGATCGGAATTCTCGGTGGAGCATTTGGCGCACTGTATCCAGCGGTGCGGGCTTCAGGTCTCGATCCCGTGAGCGCACTTGCTTACGAGTAGTCCCGGCAGAAATTGCTCTCTAATGGACCGCGGATGCCCCGCCCGCAATGAGCGCGTGTCGACCTTAAGACGCTAACGACGCCGGCGCGGCAGGTAACGATAGGAAGTAATTATTGGAACGTCGTTTATTGATTTAGCAATCCACAGTTCCATTGTGCGCCACTCCCGCCTGCCCCCGTCGACCGTCTTTAGCTGCGACGGTTTCACACCCAGTTTCTCTACCAGGAAATTTCTTTCGGTTTGCAGCATTGACCGCGCTACCTGAGGACGATCGCGCCCCGCACGGCGATAAGCTATTAGGTAACCGTAAGACTTCGGGTTCTTTCGCAATTCAATCGCGAAGGCTTCGAGATAGCCCAGCAGCTCATCCGGCGGCTCTCGCCAATAAAGCATTTCATCATCAGGGCCGCCTGGGGATTTGTAATGGTGCCCATCGAATTTGTAAACAGACGGTTGATAGCCGTCGAAGTAGGCGTCAGCCCTTGGCTTCGGCGCGCCTCCATAAGAAACCACCCAAAGTTCCTGAGTCAGGCATCCGGCGATGCCGCCGTCGACGGTTACCACTCGGTCCGCAGCCAGCCCGCGCCTGTGGATTAAATAATCTTTCATCCGGTGAGCATACCGATTACTCAAACCCGGCAGATCGCGTCGCGCTCGATAGACAATCAGAAAGCCGCGAGCCGAGGGTTCGTTCTGTAACTGGACTGCAAAATTATCGAGTCTGGCAATCAGGTCGGATGCCTGAACGTCTCCAAACTCATCAAACTTAAGGGCCGGCGAATTCTGGGCGGAACCAACCGAAGCAAACAGGAGCACGCATTGGGCGACCAGCAAGCTTAACTTAATGTAGCGAGATGTTCTGCTCATGGGCCTTGGCGACGGAAACTTCGCTAAAATTTTTCCGCTCCTCTTTTGTGTGCCCTCGCGAATTCATTGCGAGTCGATCCCAGGATTCAATTTCAACCTGCCGGCGTTCCCTCACCCACTTCGTTGCCGCCTTCGCCAACCTTACCCAGGTTTTTGAGCGAAAAGCCGCGCCGCACAATTAAGGCCATCCCGACGCCGGTCCAGAAAAGGTCGCGCGACTTACGCACTATCGCCAGGGTTACTCCGATGGCCGTAGTAAACCCGAGCACCTTAGCGAGCAGTCCGGTTCCGGCCTCATCGATTCCTGTGCGGAAGGGAATGAATTTGAATACGACCACGATCACCCGGTTGACGGATTCAAGAATGAACGCCGTCAACAGGGTCGGCGCCACCAGTTCACTGATAAACGAGAGCGTCACATAAATCTCAGTCACTCCGGCTGCATGGAAGCAAAGCTCCAACAGGAAAATTGCAATACAGCGCCGACTGTTCTGTTCGTAAAAACTGTAGATGCGATCTTCGAGCGCTCTTGCTCCCGGGAGCCCCTTTTCCATCCAGGCCTTTGCGATGCCTCTCCCATAAAAAAAGGTCATGGGCCCGCTCACAAAATTCAGCCGCTTTCGCAGAACCAGGTAACCAAGCGGCACAACCGAAACCGTGACTACGAGGGCCACGATACTGGCGATCCGCAGCGGTTTGGGTAGCGAAAAACTCAACAGCAGCGCGGTGGTTCCAGAAAAAATAAACAGCACTACCGACATACTGTAAAAAATGTTCTCCAGAGCTATAGCTGACAGGCTGGCGAGCAAGGGCACTCGATTCGTTACAAACGCGGCTTTCGAGGGCTCGGAAACTGCGGCGCTCGCTAACGGCACGATGTTGCCGACCGCATCGCCCATCAGCCTTGCTTCCAGTGCATGCCGAAACTTGAGGCGATGCGGCGCCTCAAAACATCTGGTCCAGGCAAGCGAGCGCACCATGTGGCGAATCGATGAGATCGCGAGCACCAGCAGGAAGCCGAAACCCAGTCGTTTGATACCCTCCAGGATCTGGGTGACGCCTGCTTTTTTCACAAAGTAGGCGAATAGCAAGAGACCCAGAATGGCAAAGAGAATTCCGAATCGGGCCAGCTTTTTATTTCTGGCCCGCTTGCTGCCCGGTTGAGCAGTTTGCTCCAAACTTCTCTGGACGTCTTTTTCCAACGCTTCGGTGTCCTCAAAATTGTTTGCCGCAAGAAAAAGCAAGGTATCACACGCGCAATTGATTTCGGGAGTAACAACCTCCTGGCTGGGGTATTTACCCGTCTCTGTGCCGCCTTAGTGTGATCCGTGACTCTTTGGTGAACTCTTTGCTCAGCAAATCATTAACGGAGTCTCCGAGAACACAGAGGTCCCGCAAAAGATTGTTTGAGAATAAGGCATGCTAACTTCCAGGCGCAGGAGTTGAACGGCATCGCCGCTTTTGCCTTTTTAGTTTTGCGTTGATTATGATGCTACCTCAAGATTCCACACGAAAATCCCAGGGCAGAATTAGGTGAAGATGAGTCAATCTCAAACAGCCATAGAGCAGCTTGCGGGTCGTCCGTTGACTACCCTTTCCGAAGACGAGCAAATGTTTCGTTCGAGCGTGCGCGAGTTTGCCGAGGGCGAACTTCGTCCGCGCGTCGAGCAGATGGATGAGCAGGGCAAACTCGATCCGGCGCTCATCAAACAATGTTTCGATCTGGGCTTGATGGGCATCGAGACGCCGGAAGAGTTTGGTGGGGCGGGTGGATCGTTCTTCACTGCAATCCTGGCAGTCGAAGAACTTTCGCGGGTGGACGCTTCCGTGGGTGTCTTCGTTGACGTGCAGAACACGCTCGTCAACAACGCGTTCATCCGCTGGGGAACGCCGGAACAAAAGGAAAAGTATCTCTCCAGACTGGCCACCGAAAGCGTGGGCGCTTACGCGTTGAGCGAAGCCGAGTTCGGGCTCGGACGCATTCGCCATGCAGACACGCGCGGTAGATAAAGGCGATCATTACCTGCTCAACGGCCAGAAGCTCTGGATCACAAATGGCAACGAGGCTGAGATCTTCGTGCTGTTTGCGAACGCGAATCCCGAAGCGGGATACCGCGGCATCACTGCATTCATCGTGGAGAAGACTTTTGAAGGTTTCTCGGTCGGGAAAAAAGAGAACAAGCTCGGCATTCGCGCCTCGTCGACCACGGAGTTGATTCTGGCCGACTGCAAAGTGCCGAAAGAGAATGTGCTGGGCGAAGTCGGCAAAGGTTACAAGACTTCGATCGAAACTTTGAACGAAGGCCGCATCGGAATTGGCGCGCAGATGATCGGGATTGCTCGCGGCGCGCTTGATGCGGCGCATCGCCTACACCGGTGAGCGTCAGCAGTTTGGCAAGTCGATCAATCAATTTCAGGGAGTGCAGTTTCAGCTGGCGGAGATGGCCACCGAACTCGAAGCTGCGCGCCTGATGGTTTACAACGCCGCGCGCATGAAAGATGCCGGGATGAACTTCGTGAAGGAAGCAGCGATGGCCAAGCTCTACTCATCGCGAGCCGCCGAACGAATTAGTTCGCTGGCAATTGAACTGTATGGCGGCTACGGTTACGTCAAGGACTATCCGGTGGAAAAATTCTGGCGCGACTCGAAGATCGGCGCGATCTACGAGGGCACATCAAACATGCAGTTGCAGACGATAGCGAAGCTGATGATTGGAAAATGAGATTTTCTGTTTGCCGGCTGCCGTTTACTGTCTGCGGTCTACTTGCTTATGGCGTCAACCAGAATCGACATCTTCAGGCAAATGCTGGTGACCGATCCCATCAACAGCAGCATTCTGTTTGGACTTGCGAAAGAATATGAGAAGGCCGGCCAGGAAGCGGAAATGATCGAAACGCTGGAACGTTACCTGGCGATAGCTGATGACGAAGGAAACGCTTTTGGAATGCTGGCTCGCGCTTACGAAAAGGCCGGCCAAAAGGAAAAGGCCCGGGAAACTTATCAGCGCGGAATCGAAGCGGCGAAGCGTCACGGCCATCCATCCATGGCCGATGAATACCAGACGAGTTTGTCAGAGTTATAAGTAGCACCGGCATTCGTGCCCGTCAGGCTGCCGGACCACGTTGCTGTACATTGCTGTCCAGGTCTACGGTGGCTGAGTAATAAAACTATGAGCGATCTTAAAGTCTTGAAACTCGTGCCCAAGGCACAGGCTGAGGCCCAGGCCGCTGCCGCAGCGGCTAAAGAAGCTGCCCAGGAAAAAAAACGGGGAGCCGTAATCACTTCGCGTCTGGTGCCGCGGCCCGCACCCCAACCTGCGTCCGAGCCTAAACCCGAGCCGAAACCGGGATCTCAATCTGACACTAAACCGATCGTTCAGTCCGCGCCCCAGCCACAGCGCATTAGTAAACCGCAACGCCAACCCGAGCCGCGACGGGCGCCAGCGCCGCAAAAGCAAAAGATCAAAGCGTGCGCGTCCCCGGCTATCGCGTGAGGAGATGGTTGCGATCTACCGCACGATGTATCTCTCGCGCAAGCTCGACGATAAAGAGATTCAACTCAAGAATCAGAATAAGATCTTCTTTCAAATCAGCGGCGCCGGCCACGAAGCAATACTCGTCGCCGTCGGCATGATGATGAAGCCAGGGTCTGATTGGTTTTACCCTTACTATCGAGATCGCGCGCTTTGTCTTCAGTTGGGGATGACGCCGCTGGAACAGCTGCTGTCTGCTGTCGGCGCCGAAGCGGATCCAAACTCGCACGGCCGGCAGATGCCGTCGCACTGGGGTCACAAGAAACTCAACATCGTTTCGCAGTCGTCACCCACCGGCACTCAGTTGCTTCAGGCGGTGGGCTGTGCCGAAGCCGGCTATCGTTTCAAATTGATCAAGGAACTCCGGGGCCATGCTTTAGATTTTCGCAAGGACGAAGTGGTTTACGTTTCAATCGGGGACGGAACTTCGAGCGAAGGTGAATTCTGGGAGGCGTTGAATACCGCCTGCAATCTCAAACTGCCGGTGATGTTCCTCATTGAGGACAACGGCTATGCAATCAGCGTCCCGGTTGAAGTGCAGACTGCCGGCGGCGACGTCTCGCGATTGCTCGAAAACTTTCCCAATCTCTACCTGCAAAGATGCGACGGCACCAACGTCCTCGAGTCTCTCGACACCGTCCATCGCGCGCTTCAGTACTGCCGCTCGCGCCGTGGTCCGGCATTGATTCACGCAAAGGTTATTCGTCCGTATTCTCATTCGCTCTCCGATGACGAAAAGCTTTACCGGTCGGAAGAGGAGCGGACGGCTGACGCCGCGCGCGATCCCGTGAAGCGATTTGGTCAACTGTTGATTGAAGAAAACATCGTCGACGATGAAGGACTGCAACAGGTCAAAGACAACGTTGATAAGCTGGTAAACGAGGCGGCCGATGAGGCGCTGGCCAGTCCACAACCTGCGCCCGAAACCGCCCTGCTGTATGTTTACTCGCCGGACGTTGATCCGACATCCCAGGAGTTTGACACCGAAGAAAACGCGGAGCTTTCCGGCAACGCTGGCACGATGGTAGATCTGATCAATCGTTGCCTTCATACCGAGATGGAGCGCGATCCGCGCATTGTGGTGTTTGGCGAGGACGTCGCCGATTGTTCGCGCGAAGAATCTTTGGAAAAGGTGAAGGGTAAAGGTGGCGTCTTCAAGGTCACGGCCAATCTTCAACGGAAGTTTGGGAGCGCGCGCGTATTTAATTCGCCGCTCGCTGAAGCCAACATTGTGGGCCGGGCGATCGGCATGGCGACACGCGGACTCAAACCGGTAGTTGAAATTCAATTCTTCGACTACATCTGGCCGGCAATGCACCAAATTCGCAACGAGCTGGCAGTAATGCGCTGGCGCTCGGCAAACGACTGGAAGGCGCCGGTAGTGATGCGCGTGCCGGTCGGCGGTTACTTGAAAGGCGGCGCCGTCTACCACTCGCAGTCCGGCGTTTCGACCTTTACGCAGATACCCGGTCTCAGAGTTATTTACCCGTCAAACGCGCTCGACGCGAATGGGCTGCTGCGCACGTCGATTCGCTGTGACGATCCGGTCCTGTTTCTCGAACATAAACACCTGTATCGCCAGGCGTATAACAAATCGCAGTATCCGCCGGACGACTTCATGATTCCCTTTGGCAAGGCCAGAACCGCCCGCGAGGGAAACGATCTGTCGATCATCACCTATGGCGCACTGGTCCAGCGTTCGATTGTTGCGGCCAAGCAAGCTGAACAACAGGGCATCAGCGTGGAGATTATCGATCTGCGAAGTTTGCAGCCTTACGACTGGAAGGCGATCACCGAGACTGTCAAGAAAACTAATCGGGTGATCGTGGCCCACGAAGACTCGCTGTCATTTGGTTTCGGCGCCGAGATCGCAGCGCGAATTTCGGATGAACTCTTCGAACACCTCGACGCTCCGGTGCGACGGGTGGCCGCCATGGACACCTTTGTAGCCTACGCGCCTCAACTCGAAGACGTAATCCTGCCGCAGGTAGCGGACGTGTTGAAGTCAGTTACCGAGCTTCACAACTACTAATTGCGCGTGTGTAGCGGTCACGCCAGATATCGCTACCGCAGGAATGAGCTGTTTATAGCCAGCTGCTCTTTCATGACCCTATGCGCTCCTTTTGAAGGAGCGAAATGTGGAATTGGGAGTAATGATGGGGGCGGCAAACTCTATAAATATTGCGCTCCTAAACGAGCGAAACGGCTTCTCTAGAATTCTCCCCAAACGAAAATCAGGATTGTTCGCTAAATAGCCGTACAGGCCTGTACCGTTCTGCTTCGCTCTCCTCGCATTTCCCGAGGATTTCCTCAAATAACTACGCTAAATGCTTTATCTTGCCAGGCGCTTCGACGGCATGCTCCTTGCCACTACATCACCGGCAAACCTATTAATTCCCCCGCAACAACTTACTCGGGACTTAAAATCAGAAGGAGAAGGCTGAAGTATGCATAAACGATTTTCTATTGTGGCGGTTGCGCTGATGATGTCATCGGCCGCATTGGTATCCGCACAAACTACAACGACAACAGTTACGCAAACACCAACCACCGTAACCAAAACAGTCCAGCACCCGGACGGCACTTTTACCGTGATCGAGTATCCGGTAAAAAAGGAAGTCACGGTAACCTTGAATCCCGTCGGCATGGCTGGCGCGAATGGAGTCGCCACCATCCTGCGTGATGATAATGGAACAAGAATCAAACTGAACCTGACAGGTATCGCGAAAGACGCGACTGGCTTGAATCTATATGCCGTCGATCCGAGCGGGGCGACAACCTTGCTGGGTCCAATCTCGGTTACCGATGGCGTCGGCACCTTCACCACGGTCACTCCGATGGACAAATTCATGCTGATAGCTTCGCCGGATGCCGGGCTCACGGCCTACGATCCGAACACGTCGGTTCTCTTCAGAAGCACAGTGCCCGAAGGGTTCGCCGTGATTCCGCACACCATGCACCCAATCGGTGAGAAAGTGGCGGCCACATCCACGTCCGGAATGACACCAGCAGCGTCCTACAGCGTGCCGATGCTAAACGTTCCGTCATACAAGAAGGGCGATGATACTCAGTTGAAAGTAAACCTTTCGGGCGAGCTAACGGGCTCACGTGTCAACTTTAACATCGAGCCGCGCAAAGATGGTCCGACCACTGTCACGGCCCGCTTCCACGAACTGAAGGAATCACCCAGCGGTAAGGTCTACGTGCTGTGGGCCGTCTCAGGTGACAACAAGTACGTCAAACTTGGACAAGTTGTGAACACGGGCCGTCGTAACGAGGCGGAGATCAAATCCGAGACGACCCTGAGGGACTTCGGACTCTTCATCACCCTTGAGGATGAACTTTCGATGCCACGCGGCACCGTTGTCGGCACGGTCAATAGGTAGGCAGGGAGAGCCCGCCAGACGTATCAGGCTGCTGCCAGGGAGCAGTCCGACACTCCGACACAAGGAAACAAGGGTCGCACTCGAGGGGGTGCGGCCTTTTGTTTTTCCACATTTGGGAGGTTTCTTGGTAAAAACAAACCCAAGATAAACGAATCCAAGGTGCTGGTTCAGTTTGCTTTGCGCTCTTTGCGAAAACCTTTACGTACTTTGCGGTAAAGGTCTAAAGACAAGCAGAAACCCGCGAAGGTCGCAACGCTAGACACAAAGTTCCGCAAAGAAATGCGTCTGATCGAATCAAGCTGAACCAGTACCGAATCCAAAGATGGTCAAGCCGGCCAAAGAAAGCCGCAGTACGAATGCCGTAAAATTCTCTATACCGCCTGGCTGAGCTTGGGGTAATATGCGCCTCAAGCCGACGCGGGACAGCCAACCAGGGTTCGGCCCGACTCCCCGGCGGTGGTAATCGCCATCAGCAAAACCTGAAGCAGCGCGCTTTGGTCTCCAACAAGAACGGACCGCAGATAGTTACAACTTACGGCTATGTACAAACGCATCTTCCCCCAGTTGCTGCTGATAGCTCTCAGTCTCTTCTCCTTCAAACAAACGCTCGCCCAGGAAAGCTTGCCGGAATTAGTCCGGCGACTCAAACCTGCCGTGGTTGCAATAGCAACTTACGATGCCCAAGGCGAGGCGTTGATGACCGGCAGTGGTTTTTTTGTGCGGCCCGGACAGGTGGTCACGAACCTCCACGTTGTTCGCGGCGCGAAGCGTTGCGAAATTAAGACGCTGGACGGCAAAGGGAAAGTTTTTCCCGTCACCGGTACGATTGCCGTCGATGAAGAAGGCGATCTCGCGTTGCTGCGCGTGGCTACGCCGCCAGAGCGGGCGCGTTCGAGCGAGCTGGCGACCTCACTCCCTGATGAGGGGGAAACCATTTTTGTCATCGGCAACCCGCTCAAACTTGAAGGGTCAATAAGCGACGGTATCGTTTCGGCAGTTCGCGAAGTGCCTCACGTGGGCAGGATCATTCAGATCACGGCGCCGATCTCTCATGGGAACAGTGGCAGTCCGGTATTCAATCTTAAGGGTCAGGTAGTGGGCGTCGTCACCGTGAAGGTAACCAACGGGCAGAACATCAACCTCGCTATTGGATCGGCGCGCGTGGAAAAGTTGCGGCCTGGCCAATTGCGTCCCCTCTCATCCCTCGCGCCGAAAGGCAGGGGCGGCGATCCCGCAGAATCATCCTATCGAACCGGAATCGAGTCGCTGTGGCTGGGTAATTATGATAACGCGGTGAGTCACTTCGAAACTGCCGCCAACAGAAATCCTTCGCGTGCCGACGTGTGGGCGCAGGTCGGTTACTGCAAGGTTAAGCAGGGGAAAGCTGAAGAAGGAATTCGCGCCTACCAGCATGCCCTTGAACTCCAGCCGGAATCTGACGAGTTGCACAACAAACTTGGCGACGCCTATTACCACGCCGGACGCCTGACTGAAGCTATCGCGTCGTACGAGCGCGCGGCGAGCCTGGATCCGCGCAGTGCCGACGCGCACTACAATCTCGCTATAGCCTACTTTGAAAGTGGAAACGAACCACGCGCTCTGAGTGAAGCTAAACTTCTGCGACAACTCGATGCGAAGCTCTATGAAAAGCTGTTGAGCGAAACGCTTAATCAGTAATCGGTGATCAGTGGGCAGTCGCCGGGCCAATGGTTCTGAATCACGACAACGAAATCATTCGCGGAGCACCGCAGGTGCGGCATAAGGTAGCCAGTGGCAAGCGCGTAGGCGCGCAGCCACTGGAAACCCGCGAACTAAAAACGCGCCCCGGTGGGGGCGCGTGGGCAACCGTATCTTTCCGCGAACCTGCGCCCCAACTGGGGCGCAAACCTTTGTGCGAACTGCCACCAGTGGCAAGCGCACTTTCGCGCAGCCACTGGAAACCCGCGAACTAAAAACGCGCCCCGGTGGGGGCGCGTGGGCAACCGTATCTTTCCTCGAACCTGCGCCCCAACTGGGGCGCAAACCTTTGTGCGAACCTGCCACCAGTGGCCGCGCACTTTCGCGCAGCCACTGGAAGCCCTCGAATCAAAAACGCGCCCCGGAGGGGCGCGTGGGCAACCGTATCTTCTTCGAACCTGATGACTAAGGCCTGAAAACTGCCCACTGACTTTATCCGCCGGCTTGCCCGGTAAATACGCGAACGTCAACGCTCTGCGGATTTCCCAGCACGACGAAACGAATATTTCGCATATAGGTGTTGGCGACCCGCTTGATATCTTCCGGTGTTACCGAACCCAATCGACCAAGGAATTCGGCCGAATTGCGCCATCCGCCTCCCAGCAGTTCGTATTGCGCCAGATCTCCCGCTTGCGCGGCGTTGGTTTCCTGTCCCAGGTAATGTTTCGTCAGAAACTGTTGGGCATTCCCCTGAAGTTCCTGTACTGAAATAGGTTCGTTCTGCAGACGCGCAATTTCAGCGAGCATAACCTTCACAGCTTGATTAGCGTCAACCGCAGTCACGTAAATGCCGCCCAGGTTCGCAGCCTGGCTACCAAGAAACGCGTCCGGTGCATAAGAAAGATTGCGCCTGACTCGGACTTCGACAAAGACTCGGCTCTGAAGAATCGACGCCGCAATTCGCATCGGGTAAATATCCGGCGAACTCGGCGGCGGCGCGCTGAACACTCCCTGAACATAGTTGGTCGGCAAAGCACGGGAACTCACCTCAACAGTTTGCGAGCCAAAAGCAAGGCGGGGGGGCGGCGTCGGTCGATAGTCGCCGCGAGGCAGGGTGCCCAGCGAGGTCTCAACCTTGCGGCGCACTTGCTGTGGATCAATGTCGCCTACTACGACGAGAAGCAAACGCGAAGTCTGCATCAGGTTTTGATGAAACTTTTTAACGTCGTCTATGGTCAGGCGACCGACAGACGATAGCGAGCCACGCGGGTTGTTCAAATATGGATGGCCTTTGTAAGCAGTGCGCGACTGGAGGACTTGTAAGTAAGCGTCAGGCACGTCTTCGGCGCCGCTCAAGTCCACCAGCATTCGGTTCTGCACGCGGGAGAAGTCTTCCGGCGCAAAACTCGGATGCAACACTGAATCCGCAAAAATCTCCCACGAACGATCAAAATGCCGGCGGGTGCTGCCTAAACTCAGCACGGAAAAATCGTAATTTATTCCATAACTGATGCCGGTCCCGGTGCTCGAGAGCTCGCGCCGCATTCGCTCCCGCGGAAAGCCGGCGCTCGCTTCAGTGGCCACATCGAGCATCAATGCTTCCACCCCGGCGTTTTCTGCCGTTACATTACTGGCCCCACCGCGAATGAATAATCCCGCCACTACCGTCTGACTGCCCTCGCGCCGTTTTACCAGAACTTTGAGGCCGTTGACTTCAAATTCGGTGACCAGTCGCGCAGCTTCTGCCAACGCTCTGGCCGAAGCTGTTTGGCTGGCAGTTGACTGCTGCGCAACAACTGAAACCTGCATCGACGACAGCAGCAGGCTCAAAAGCACAACCACAATTCCCTGCCGGCCTAAACGTTTCACTTGCTGCTCCTGGTTTATCTTGATGCTCAAAATCTCCACCCCTTCACCTGACTGTGGCGCGCATCGCCCGGGCACTCGGTTTTGCACCCACCAGATCTTCCGTGGTAAGTCCCGATTGTTTCTGCGATTCCTCTGACATCAATGCCAAACCCACGTGGGGCTTGTTCTGAATATAAGTATTTATGTAACGGCTGATGTCTGCGCGCGAAGTGGCGCGCAAGCGGCCGAGGTAACCGCGGAAATATTGCAATCCGGTCGACGCCCACCAGAAGCTCAAGGTGTGGGCATACTCCGACAGCTTCTCGCGCGAATACAAGTCGTCCGCCTCAAGTAGTGCCTTGGCACTTTCCAACTCCTCATCTGTGAAATAGTCGGGATCATCGAAATGAGAAATTTCCGCATAAATAGCGCGGGTGGCTGCGCGGGCTTTATCCGGAGTGGTTTGGGCCAACAGGGTGATCGGGCCCACGTTTCGCTGCGTGTAGTAGTTGAAGCCTACGGATCTCACTAAACCTGAATCCGCCAGCGCGCGTTGGAAGCGTGAATTAGGCTGGCGCAGGATAAAGGAGAAAACATCTGCGGCGTAGGTCGCAGCGTCGTCTTTTCCAACGGAAGGCCCGTGCCAACCGATGTTAACCATGATGTTCTGCACTGGCTGGTTGATAATCAGCCCTTCACTGCGCGGCAGCGGTGGATGCTCGACGAGCGGAAACTCAACAAAAGGATCCTTGGGACGCCGTTCCCAATCTCCAAACAACTCCTCGACGACTCGAAAGGCTTCGGCGGGGTTGATATCCCCTGTGATCACGATGGCCGAGTTATTCGGCACGTAGTAACGGCTCTGGATGAGGCGCATCATATCCGTGGTCGCCCGACTCACCGTTGCCCTGGTGCCGCCTGGATTTTTCCTCGTCGGATATTTGTAGAATAGGCGATTGTTCATCTCGACACCCAGAAATCCAAACGGGTTCGACTCATGCCGGTCGAGTTCACCAATCACCACTTCCCGTTCCTGTTCAAATTGCCGCTCCATAAAAGATCTGATGCGCTCATACCGGTCAGGATCTGAAACCCGATACGATTCATACCATCGGTTGTCGAAGCCGGGATAACGCGTGGAATCGCGCATGAAGCGCATGGCAGTTGGGAAGTTTGGCGTGGTGGTCGTGAAATAGTAATTAACCAGTTCTTCTCTGGTCTCGCCGTTGTACGAAATGCCGAGGTCATCGATGCTCTTCACATACTCCTCGACGTTCACAATCGCGCGGTTGGCCTTGAAAAACATGTGCTCGTAAAGATGCGAGAGGCCATTCAACTCCGGAGGCTCCGTGTAAGATCCATTACGCACCGCGAGTTCAACGGTGACGAGCGGCACGGAATGGTCCTCCAGCACGATGATCTCGAGGCCATTGGGCAGCACCTTGTTAACCAGTTTCGGCTCCGTGGCCAGCGGAGTTTGCGGCGTGGTGGCGGTGGGCGGTTTTCGCGGAGTCTGGGCAGTGCCCGGGCGGCGCTGTGATGATGCACGCGGCTCAGCCACCAACGCGGCGGTGGGCGCAAAGAAAGAAGCAAATAGCAAAAGGGCTGGTAAATAACGTTTCAAGGAAAACTCCGGAAATGAATTCATAAAAGTGGGTTATCTGATTGGACGAGGTGGTTCGATGTCAATACTCCTCGATTGGATGTCACTTTAAGCCGGTGCGTTCATGGCTGTCCTTAGCCGCGGTAAGCTTCGTCCTGTTCGATCCGCGACAGCACCCAGTCAAACTCACCTGAGGTTATCTTCCCCCCGCAGAATTGACAAACGCCCGCGTTGTTCACTTTTAACGGTGCGGCGCAATTTGGACAACTCAGATCCGTTCTGATCGCGGCCGGCGACGCCGTTCGGTTCCGAATAAAAGTCCAGTACTCACTCCAACGCCGCAAATTGGTTTTCGACCCACTAACTACGCGCCCGGCTTCGTCGACCGTGTAGTCGTAACCCTGTGCCCCAATTCTAAGAGTGATCGAATTATAGTAGGCGTCTTCCTGAATTTTTACCGGTTGCATCGCTGTGACCGTTACCTGGTCCAGCAGGTTGCGCAGATGCTGGCGCTGGTAAGTCTGAATCCAGTATTGATGCATTTGAAAAAGGCTGTCGGTCTCGTGCGGTCGGGCGCGCTCCCAATCAAGCGTAGACCACGCCGCTTGTAGTTCATTGAATATCAGGTGCGCGCGCGATTGAAACGGGCCCCACGAAAAAGCCGGATGGTTTTTCTCAAACTCGAGACGCAGCCGATCGAAGGCAGGCTGCACGATGCTCGGATAGTTTGTGCCGACTTCGGGAACGTCGGACGTCAGCAGTGGGCCCCTTGATTCTCGATTCAGCAACATGATCGAGCGCACGTACCACTGAAACTCACCTGTATCGATCCTGGTGCCGCAAAAAGCGCACGCCCCTACGGTGTCTTTTTGCAGCGGCGCGCCGCAACGCGGACAATGCAGCGCGGTGGCGGTTGAGGGCGGGGGCGACAGCACGTCACGTTTGCGTTCCAGTTGCCAGCGCTCGCTGACGTAATAAGCCGTTTCAGCCAACTTGCCGTTTTGCTCAGCTACAACTTCGGTATAGTTCGTTTCAAAATTCAGACTTATCCTGACCACGGGAGTTTCAAGTCCGCGGACATCCTCAACCACCATCGCTCCGATGATTGTTCCCTTCACTTCTTTGAGGCCGGCCGGATTCCTTTGGAGCAGGGCCTGGCGAGCCTCATCGCTCAGATACGGAGAGAACTGATCGAGGGCGTTGGCCCCACGCCCCCGGGCCTCATGCGCCTTGCCGTAGAGAGCGTAAGCAAAATCAGTGAAAACGATTTCAGAAAAGTTCGGATCGAAGCGGCGCAGTTGTTGAAACTGCCGAGATACGTCCGCCGGCGCGTTCTCATGGGTATCGAGTTGCAAAACTGCGGAGCTCGATCGCTGTTTGGTTTTCCGCACAAAATAATAAATCAAACCACAGATGACCAGGATGTCGAGGGGAATTCCGATTACCGGATATTCGATGGTCAAGTAAACGAGAAAACGCAGCAGTTCAAAAATGAGCCAAATAATAGCGCCGGAATCTCCGTCGCCGCTCCCTCCACCCTTGCCACCATACGATTGACCGCCGCCGACTCGGGCGTAGATTTCGCCAGCCCAAAAGGCAATGGCAGCACCGGCTGCTGCCCACCAACCCAGGCGAACCAATATAGAGTGTGCCTGGATTCTGCCGTGAAGTTTCGCAGATTGCTTCGTTTTGGTTTCTGTTAACCGGCTGGTCATTCTGATTGCGTCAGTCGAATTCAAAGCGGGGCGCGTCGGGTAACTCGTTCGGGTTTTCTCCGGTGGCCGGGAGATGTTGGGCGAGAAGTATCCCAAGTTTCCTGAGTCCCGCTTGCAATGTTTCGGGATTTGGATCACGACCAATCTCATGCAGCTGATACATGATTTCGTTCCATTCAAGCGACGGGACGCCTTTCAAGACGCCTCGGTCAGCGATCAGTTCGAGACGCCGTTCGAGTAACGACAGGAAAACCAGCAACCCCATCTCCGCGCTGGTATTGGCAATGCCGGCTTCATAAAACATCGCGCCGGCTCTCGTCCTCACGGCCTCTTCGCGGAATCGTTCGGTGGTCAGCAGGCGGCGCAGCGAGGCTGAGCGCGATGACAGGAAAACGCCGAGCAGGAACAAGAGCGCCACATCCAGAGCCACCCAGTAGTGATGGAATTCAAATGGCGAGAAGAGCAGAAAGAGCAGCCCGAGAAATGCAAGAATCGCGGCAAATAGGTAGTCCGCGTGCCGGTAGACGCCGGAGCGCGCGCACACCATGAGCACAAGTTCAACGTCAGTCGACCTCTCAATTTCTCTTACGCATTCGCTGAGAGACTCGCTGGCGGCATCATCAAATTTGAGACGGGGCATCGCGTTAGTTTAAGCGTCGCAAAATATGATTATCTGCGGGATTCTGCGCCGATGACGTTTGGAATCCAAAATTTCTGCCCATCGGCTTCAACGCTCTTCGGACCCATTCCTGGGTAGGTCTTTTTCCTTTAAGCCGAGAAACGTGAAATGCGGCAGGTCGCTCAGGACCGTCTGAAACCAGCCATGCTTGCTGAGAATCTCGCGCACTCTCGGGTTGTCAAACTCACTCACGTCGAAGGCGAGCATCGCGATGTGTTGAGAGGCGCCAGGCGCCGCGATTGAGTAGAGTATCGACTTCGACAAATCCTTGCTGAAATACACCCCGGTCTTCTCCAGTTCCAACACTTCAGCGACCTGGTTTCGCAGCGGCAAACTCTTCAACCAATCCACCTGTTCCTGCGTGAGCCTTCCCTGGGCCAGCCAATGATCCAGAGCCGGAAGGAAACGGGTGTCCCAGAGTTGCATACTGTCTTCATACGATTCGGCGGGCCGCTTCAGCTCCATCTCGCGGCGTAATATCGAGGCCTTCCTTGAGCGCTTCTGCGCGGGCTTTGAGCAGCTGCTTCATTGCTTCAGGTTGGAGTTCGATGTCGGCGTACGAGACCATTTCCGTGATGTAGTCAGCTTCGTCCTGAAACTTCGCCACCTGTGCTTCGCTGGTAAAAATGCAGACCGGCGGCGTCTTCACTTTTCTAGTGGCGATAAAAATGGCGCCATACTCTTCGAGGATGCGCCGCGAAACTGAATCTGTAGGCGGGCAGATATTCTCAAGTTTAACTTTACGTTTCTTGAGGGCTTTGTGCAGCGCGTCATAAAACGACGCCGGTTCATCGCCGCCGTTTGCATCAGCAAGGTTGGTAGTCATCCCGGAAAATGTCTCTGTGAGCGTGGTTCGTGTTTTCAATTTGTCATGTGCCTGGGCGGTTGGCACGGTGAGCAGCAAAACGGACGCCAAAGCCGTTAGCAGCAATCGCCGGGTCCGAGAAGCTCTGCGCTTTAGTAAAACCAAAAACCTTTCCTTCAGACAACGACAAACTGAGTTTGCCGGACAGTAGGTGATCATAGTGGCGCGTCTTCCGGCGGTCAACAAAGCATCGCCAACCACGATATACTGCCAAACCCTAATCCCGGATCGCGGTGCAACAGAGACTATGAGCGCCAGCAAACTAGTTCAGGAAATAGTCGAGACTTACGGGAAACATGGTTGGCAATTGCGCCGCATCCTGTTTCGACCCGAAACCCGTGCGTCAGTGGAACAATACCTGGAATCACTGGAGACAGTGGAAACAGAAGATTCGTCCTTCGACGGTCTTTGGTTTTCGAGAAGTTCGCACCATGACCGCGAAGCGTGGGAACTGCGGCTGGTGGCGACGAGTCCATTTGCTCTTTTTGAGACTTTCGAACCGGATGAAACTGAAGAGCAGCGGGACGAAATGCGACTAGAAATGGAAGCACGCATGCGAGAGCATGTGACGAGGAAAATGAAAGCAGACGAGTGAAAATTTGGAAGCGAGATACGCGGGTCTTGAGCACTTTTCACTCTTCACAGTTCACTTGCTTAGGCTTTCCCCATCTTCACCGGTATTTCTACTTTCTCCAGACCACGCAAGACCACCAACTTAACAGTGCTGTACGGATCGGCTCGTCTCACCCGTGAAAGAAACTCTCCGGTCGTTCTGATGGGGACACCGTTAAACTCAATAACAATATCTCCCTCTTTGACGCCGGCGATGTCTGCGGGGCGGTTCGCCAGGATCTCGCCCAGTCGGACACCAAACATCTTGCTGCCGGGAATAGCCACGCGCTCAGCTTCACTATCTTCATAACCAAACTGAGCTCTTCCCGCCGGCCGACTATCGAATACTTCCTCCAGACGCTCTCCCTCAGCCCTTGAGATCGTCGTAAGTTTCACGGTCTGCGAAACGCCATCGCGAATGAATACGACATCAACAGTTTTCCCAATCGGGGTCCTCCTCAGAATGGCCGTCATCTGGTCATCGGTTGATACCGTTTGGCTGTCAAACGAGGTGATGATGTCGCCGCCAACGAGGCCGGCCTTGTCCGCAGGCGAGCCTGGAGGTTCAACATTATCGAAGGTGACACCACCTTCCGTGGTGTCGAAGTTGTCAACGCCAACGAACGAGACGGCCACCGGAGGCCGGTCGCCAAACTGCACGTTGATGCCTTGCTTTCGAACCGGCCTGACGATCGCGGTAAAGGCTGCCGCCGCCACGAAAAATATCAATAGCCCAATGAATAGCCAGGACATTCCGCTGAGTCGGCGCCGCCGTTTTTGCATCGGCCCGCTGCCAGCTGTCGCCATCTGGCCACCTGGATAGCCCAGGGGAGCCGCTGAACTATTCTTACCCATCACCCCGCCCTGAACGTCCTGAAAACGGACTGTCTCCGTATACTCTGCTGGACCTTCACCAAGTCGAAAGCCACAGTTACGGCAGAACCGTAGCCCCCGCGGCATCGGCGTGTGGCAGTTGGCACAATTAGTTACCGATGATTCAAATTCAGGATCCATAAGCGGGTCTCACTTCTGGTTTGGGCAGTTAACTTCGCTGGTCGCAAACGATAATAGCAGCTTTCTATACGCCAGATGGAGCTGTCCGGTTGCATCGTCCCACCTCCACCGCCGTCTCAGTCCCAATATTGAGCAGCCCAGTCTCAAACCATCTACCGATAGGCGAATAGGTACGCTGGCACAGGGAATGCTCAGCGCATCAGGCCAGTAGGAACCGGCCTATGACGTCCCGGTCAGCCCGGGCTCGATTCGACATACAGCCACCAACGGTGCACTATCGTTCTAAGAAAGGCAGAAAGATGTTCATTAGCCTCGATGCTTTTGAACGGAGGGAAACTCAAACGTGGAAGTAACAAAAGCACTGGCGGCCCTTCAGCCGCTCTACGGAAAAGACAATATTGAAGTGATTACTGTTGACGGGGTGCGCGTTAGGGGCACTGTCAAAAGCATGAAAACCACTCAAGCGCTGACCACTCCCAGCGTGAAGATTGAGTGCGCGGGAGGGGAAATCGTGAAGATCCCTTTTCCGACTATCGCAGAAATCAAGGATCACAACCTGGCTAGCGATCCCGTCTGATCATTAATCTTTTCCTCGCATCAGCCAATAAAACGGTATACTCACCGCGTTTGATGGGGTTCTCACAATTATGAGAGCCGTCGCGTATAGTACGCCGATTCCGAAGTTTTAGGGTTTGAGGAGACTTAGCTCGTTGTCAGTGACCATTGAAGATTTTGGAGGCCGGCTAGCCAGTGTTTGGTCAGAACTTCGCCCAACCACTCGCGGGCTGGTCGAGCGCGCCTTACAGTCGCCGGGTGTCGTTCCGAGCGCGCCGCGCGCAAACTCTAATGCGCCCTATGATGCGCGCGCCGATCATGAATTGAGCCGCCTGCTCACCGCGCTCGACGAGCGCGCTTTCAATGCGGACGCTTTGCTGGATGAAGACAACGGTGTCGAGCTGCGTCGGATTGCCGACACCTGCGCCGCCGTGTTGCAGGAGAAGAGTCGCTCGGCCGACGTTTTTGCCCAACTGGTACGTCGTGCCGACAAACAACGCGACTACAAGCGCATTGACGCCCTCGCTGATTCGCTTACCGAATTTGCGCCCAGTGAAATTTGTGAGCTGGCGCGGTCTCAGGACGTCGTTGTCAGAGCTCTATCGAGCGAAGCGCTGGCGCAGTTTCCCACGCAGGTACTAATTGGATTGTTGAGTGATCCGGTTGACTCGGAAATTGCCCGAGACGCGTTGCGACGACAGGCGGTTGATTATGGTTCAGAAGAAGCGCGGCAGATCGTCAACGCGCTCAATCAAATCAACATGAATCCGGACGACATCTAGCCGCTGAGCTTCGGCAATCACAGTGGAGACTGTTGAGAGATTTTCGGGTTTTATTTAGGTTGAGTTTGAATAAACGCTTAAGCAGCGGCCTTCTCACCAAGCTCATGCAGCCGCTTTACCACTTGATCGATCAGCCAATTTGGAGTTGAGGCGCCGGCGGTCACACCCACGCGCTTTGCATTCTCAAGATGTGCCGGATTAATTTCGGCGGGTGTCTCGATGAGAAAACTGACTTCGCATTGCTCCTGGCAAACGGCCAACAACTTCACGCTGTTTGAGGAGTGGCGTCCCCCAATCACATAAAACACGTCTACCTGCCCGGCCAGAGCGCGCGCCGCATCCTGGCGGTCTCGGGTAGCGGAGCATATGGTATTGACCACCTGCGGTTCGGCATCCGCCTTTTCTCTTACCGCTTCAGCCACTTCCAGAAACGTTTTCAGTTTGATCGTTGTTTGCGAGACGACCAGTGGCGAGCGCAGCGTGGGCAGTGCAGCCACTTCCCCGGCATCGCGAACGACGTAAGTGTTGTCAGGGGCGTAACCCACCACGCCTATCATTTCCGGGTGATCCGGATTACCGGCTACCACGACATCCCGGCCATCCTTGGCGGCGCGCTCGGCAAGATGTTGAACGCGGGTGACGAATGGACAAGTCGCATCGATAACCTTGGCCGCCCGCGCTTCCAGATTCCGTTGTACTTGAGGCGTAACCCCATGGGCGCGAATCACGGCGATAGTGTCGGCATTCGCCTCTTCCGGAACGTCGATGGTGGAGACCCCCAGCGCCCCGAGACGTTCCATCTCCTGGGCATTGTGGATTAAAGGACCAACCGATCGAATCGGTCGCGCACCTTCGTCAAGCGCATCTTCGACCATCTCGACGGCGCGCTCGACACCAAAACAAAATCCGAATTCTTCAGCTAAAAGAACTTCCATCGTCTTTATCCGCAAACTGGTCTGGCGCTACACTTCGTTGATTGGATCTGAAGCATCTGTTTTAGCGCGGCACTTCTGCTGCCACTCTTCGCGCACCCGATCGCCCCCGGCTACCCGCGCGTCAACCCATTCGATATCCTTGTCAATTAAAGTACGAATGGTGCTTAAAAACGACTTCTTCAAGTCGCCCAAATTGTGAGCCACATCTTTCGGCAAGATTGCATAGGACGCATCGCCAAGATATCGCAGCGCGTCACCAAGCTCATTGACCAAACCTCGATCAGTTCCCGCAGATCCCGTTGTCTCTTCCATGTTTCAAACCTCCAAGCCCATCTACCGCGAATTTAGTGATTGTTTTTGCGTTTCTGGGGTACGCGTATTCTAGCACCAACTGCTTTACGACCGCACTGCTCGCCTCGTTCCATGCAAAGCAGACCGATTTCTCCGGTAGCTGATTCACCGCTATTTGACCGGAATTGATGATAAAACGGGCTGCCAACGCGCCGGTAGTTCGAGTGCCGGTTTCAGCGTTCGCAGAATCTGCCAAGAGTTCCTTAACCGTTTCTACCGGCGGCTGGGATTTGCCACTAACCGCTAGTCGTCATTACCAATAGCGCGGGCGACCGTCGGCCACATCTTTTCGGCCCAGAACTCATAGCCTTCGTCGGATGGATGAAAACCGTCGGCCGAGAAGAACTCCGGGTGCGCCGGAAGTTGTTCCCGCGTTGTCGAGTGCACATCGAATACGATTACCCCATGGCGCGCGGCAATTTCTTCCAGGCGCCGATTAAACTCGACGATCGAGCGTTGATATTCATCACGAATAATTGCCGGGATTCGTGGTGCACTGGAGATGTCGGGGATGTTGGTGACGATAATGGTGGCTCCAGCGTTCTGACGGAGACTGCTGAGGATCTCTTCATAGTTCCGGGAAAACTGTTCGACACTCAAACCGTGACCAATGTCATTAATCCCAATTCCGAGCGTAATTAGATTGACTTCCTCTCGAAGTGCAGCCTTCAATTGGTTCCGCAGAACGTCTGAGGTGGTTGCCCCGCTGACGCAGACGTTGGTCAATTTGGAACCGGGGCGGCGGCCGACGATTCGTTTGAATAGACGGGCGACATAACCTCCTTCTTTGGCGCCGACACCGGCACCCGTAGAGTCGCCCAATGCAACATAATTAACGGCTCCCACAATCGGGGTTGAGTTCGAAGTGTCTGGAATCACAGGTCCATTTCTCGCTGCTGGTTCGTTTGCCGGCCTCGTTTCGCTGGTGCCACTTCGGTCGCAGCCAACCACGAGCAAGCATCCAATCCATGAGGCCAGCAGGGCTATTCGACATCGTTTCATTGACAATTTCCGGTCCTGACGCCGTTGGTTTAATCCTAACCGAGCGATCTTGCAGTTTAAACAATCTTGCCAGTGGTCATCGTTACATTTGCAATACCTCTCGCGCTAACGCAACCGCGCTCGGCGCAGGGAGTTTAACCAAACGCGAGCCGTTTCCAAACCCGACAGTAGAAGGAGTTGTTGTGATGTTGGTCTGGCGCGGCCTCGAGAATCGCCTCGACACAATCGAGATGAAAGACACAGCGGTAAAGCAAAAGCTCGACTCGATGAAATCAAATGAGGTCATCTTTCGGTTGCGCTCTCACGCCTCATTGTTTGACCATAAAATCTAAATTTTCCTCTCATCTCGGATCGTTCAAACGTGGAGTGCTCTAAACCTGTTCTCACGCGCCCTAATCTCGTGCAATCTGGTAAATCTGGTACACCGGCCCTAATCAATCTTTCCTTAATCATTGTCGCGTTTTAGCGAGTGCCGCTGCTTCTGGGATTCGGCAAAACTCTGCATTAATTTAAGGAAGGTTGAAAATGCCCCATTTTGATGAACAGCTAGACCATTCAGATTCTGACGCGAGGGGCGTCATTGCGGCCGCGGGCTTCCGTGACGAACGTCGACCACTCAAGCTCGTAACTGAATTCCGGCCGGTCGTGCCTGGCAATACAGTCGAAAGAGCGACTGACGGTTCCGAACCGCCGAACGCGCCACTCGAATTGCTCACCCAGCAAGAAACCCTGCTTCTCCAGGAAGAGGCCGAGTTGCAGCGAGCGATTGAAGCGTTGGAACTCCGGCGGCGCAATGCCGAGGCGAACCAACAGACAAACGTTACCACTCACGAGCTTCCGCGTAGGCAATCTTCCCCCGTGGGCCTTGAGTCACACCCAACGCCTTACCTCGTGGAAAATGCCGCTGGTTCGCAACCCCAATCAGAAATTGAACGAACCCTGACAGACGCGATTGCCCAGTTGATCGAAAGCGGCAAATCCATCCCATTGACTCTTCCGGAATTCGCAGAATCATCCCCGCATCTTGAGGCCGAACGGCTTCGGATCGAGGCCGAAGAGGACGCCTGGCGACGAATGACTGAGGATCTTGCTTTGCGCCATGCCGAGATCGAAGTAGCTCGCAAGACCGCTGAAGAAGAAGAGCGATTTTTAGACGAAGTTCGGAAGCGGATCTCCGATGAAGAATCTGCGCGCCGCCTGGCAAAACTGGAAGCTCTGCGTTTTGAGGCCGAAGCGAAACGCACGCGCGACGAGGCCGAGAAACGCCTACAGGAAATACGTCGTAGTTCGGAAGCACAGCAACTTCGATTAGAAGAACTAGAACGCACACTCGCCGAAAAGGCACAGGTACGAGCGCAAGTCGAAGAACAGCACCGGATTGAGGAATCTCGACTGCAACACGAGCAGGAAAGCCTGGAAACCGCAACTAATGAACTCGAACGTCGTAGGACCGAATGTGAAAGCGCGCAGCAGCAAGCCGAACTGGAATTGCGCGAGATCGAGGAGTCGCAGCATCGACTTCAGGTCGAGGAAAAAACTCGACAACAGATCCGACAGGAATGTTCGGCATTAGAAAAACGGGTTGAAAATGAGATCAACGCCGAACGAGAGCGGTTGAGCGAAGCTCGCCGCCATGTGGCCGAAGTTGAAAAGCGCATCACGGAGGAGTCGCGGCTTCGCGCGGCTGAACAGGAACGCCGTCTGGCGGAACTTACAGACCTCGGCAAGAAATTGCGCGACGAGTCTGAGGCGCGCGCGGCCAAACAGCAACAACTTCACCGGGAGATCCAAACGCTGCGGCGTAGTGGAGAAAAACAAATCAAAGCCATCGCAGATGCCGAGGCTTGCAAGGCGGAAACAGCGGCTAACATCAGCGAGCTAACTGCGCGTACCGAGAAGTTGAGTGGCGAAGTGCTCGAACTGCGCGCGGCAGCTCTCCAGGCTCAAAAGGGGCTCCAGGAAACAGTCACCGAAATCGATGCCGAGAAAACGGCCATTCGTCGAGCGAACCAAATCAGGGCCAAAGTCGAGGCTGACAGGCGCCGCCGCCTGGAAAAAGAGGATCAGCACCGTCGCGCCGAAGAAGAGGCCAAGTTGAAGGCCGAGGAAGAAACTCGCGACCGGGCCAATGCGGAAATTCGCCGTCGTCTTGATGAAAAAGAGTTGCGAGTTAAAGCGGAGGAGGATTCACTTCTGCGCCGGGCTGAAGAGTTAGTGCGCCGCCGCGCGGAAGTCGAAAACGCGCGCGTGATGGCCGAGGAGGAAGCGCGACGGCTCAACGAAATTCAGGAACGGATTACTTCCGCTGAGACAGGCCGGCGCCGGGCCGAACACGAGCGTCTGCGCTTAGAGGCGGAGGTTCGCCAACGCGCGCAAAAGGAACAGGAACGACTCAAAGAAACACGTAATCGGATCGCCGAGGAGCAGCAGCGAGTGGATGAGATACGGGCCCGCGTTGAGGAAGAGGAACGACGGCTCGCCACGCTGCGAGCGATTGCGTAAACAGCAGCGGCGCACCCATAGCAGGGCTGGCGCCAGCTGAAACAGCAAACAAACGCTGGTAGGTTAAACTGCCTGGCAAGAGGCTAAGCTCGCGCGCCCGCGCGGGCTTTTGTCTTCCTTAAAAACTCACTTGCGATTTGCGTAACCAGATCCGCCACGGGGCTTTCGCTGTGCGGAGAGTGCAAGCCGCCTTCGATGATTCGCAATTCTGCGAATGGAACCTGGCGGAAGGCTGCATCTAATTCACCCGGTTCCGTTCGCGGATCGGCCTGGCCGTGGATAAACAATGTAGGGGCAATGATTTCGGGTAGGCGGCCCTGAAAGAGATCATCATTCGGGCCTAAAGCTTGGGCCGCTATCCGGATCCACGCTTTCGCATGACTGCTGATGACTTTACGCCAGTGCTCGCGTCCAAACTCCTGAGCAAATTTCTCGCACAAGTCAGCGCCCAAAGACTCTGGTTCGGAAGCCAGCGTTTCAAAGAGCTGGCGCGAACGCGGTTTCATCGGGTAGAGGTGGAAGGCTTCGAGAATCAGGCCACCCACTCGCGCCGGCTCGGTGAATCCCAGGATCGCCGAGATGACGGCGCCGTCGCTGTGTCCCCAAAAACAGGCGTGCTCGATTCCGAGTGAATCCATAACCCTCAATGTCTCGGTCGCAGCGCGATAATGAAAATCCGTCGCGAAGTTGTCGGCTTCTGTAAAGGGAGAGGAGCGGCCATAGCCGCTTCGATCTGGAGCGACGACTCGAAAATCTTTACCGAGCTGCGCCAGCTGACGATCGAAAGAATTCAGGCTGTAGCCCCAGCCGCCATGCAACAACACGATCGGCATTGTTCCGTTACGAGAACCCTCGTCGCGATAGAAGATTTCAACTGGACTCCGTCCGGGAAGGAGTGGCGAAGACGCTAACAGCGTAGTGGACATTATGTTTTCAGCGAGTTCCTCTTATCGAACAGGCTCACGCAAGATCGCATCCGCAGCCACCCCGGCGATACGAGCTGCTTCCGGATGTGCTTTTTTGAGCTGCGCGATTTGAACCAAACCTTCGCCGGTACGCGAAAGCATGCGAAACAGATCGCCCTCTTCGGCACGCGTTTCATGGACCAGCTCGGTCCACTCCGCCCCACTCGCCCAATGCGCCGCCGCACTTGCTGCTGAGAAGTTCAACTCCGGAGCCGGTTCAACACCGCGCTTCCATTCTTCAGTTGCCACCTTAAATCCGACGTCTTCAAAGTGCGCGAGTGCGGTAACCAGTGCATCCTCCAGTTCGATCTCTCCATAATCCCGATCACCATCGGCGGTTAACGCAGCCATCACACCCGCGAGTCGATTAAACTCAAGCGCGTTGAAAAGTCCGGCTTGCAGAGCTTCGCCGACCAGCAAAGGTCGATCAACATGCAGATCCGCCAGCCATTGCCCGCGCTCCGTAACTTTTTCAATCGAGTAGTCGAGATATCCAAACGTAGCCAGTACCTGGGACCTTTGCTCAAACGGTTCCCAAACTTCGTCACGCAGACTCTCGACTAGCCGGGCGGTTCTTTCAATATTCTCCGCGTCGTCGAGCAACTCCCACAAGACCTGCGTGCAGCGCAATTTCTCTTCAGCGCTCAGGTCGCCCGGCAACATGGATTCAAGGCGCTCATTAATCAAACTAAGCGCCTCACTTTCTTCAACCGCGGCGTCGCGAAGTCGCGGCTCAGGCATAACTAATTCCTGACCGCGCCCGCGCACCTCCGCAAATGCCGCAGCGATCGATTCTTCAGCTGAGACGATACGTCGGGGAATAGACACGCCCGATCCGCATGGCGGCAAAGCTCGCGCTCCGTCCATCTTCGCGGATACCGCGAACATTCCCGCCGCGTTTCTCGGTGACAATCACCAGCCGCTTTCCGCTGCGGCCAATGCCTACGACTCGACCAGGCTGGACCACCTCGTCGAGCCAGCGCTGGATCACCTCAGACCGTGACTGTGGCTGAAAACTTTGCATTCGCGTCCGTGCGCTTACCAGTCGTTCAAAGCCCACCACAGTCGCCAGGGAAAAGTCGCAGCCGGCCGCTTGCAGCTTGAGCCGGATCCTCGCTTCGGTTTCCCTTCCCGATGCCTGAAGTTTAGCAATCTGCAATGCGGCTTCCCGATGAGCGAAGCTTCTTTCGACAATCTCGCGCACCTGGGCGAAGTTTTCATATGCATCGAGCAGATTGAGCAAGGTGGTGTAAGTGGCGCGAAACTGGCTGACCAACGGGTCGGGCCGCGCGCGGAGCAGTTCGGCGATGCGTTGCGGATCCTGATGCACCCCGGGGGCGGCAACTACGAAGCCAACATTATCTCGTCCCCGCCTTCCGGCTCTTCCGGTCATCTGTTGCAGTTCTGAAGCGGAGAGCTGTCGCCAGCCATGACCGGTACGCGCATCGGCGACCGTAATAACCACGGTGCGGGCCGGAAAGTCGACACCCGCAGCGACGGTTGCCGTAGCGAAAATGGCATCAAGCAAGCCCGCACTCATCAATTTCTCGATCGCCAGTTTCCACGCGGGAATGTGACCGGCATGGTGCGACGCCACCCCACCGCGAATGATGGTTTCCCAGTGACGATGACGCCGAATCTCGGGAAACTGCTCAGCCATGGTGCGCATGAAATCGCGCCGAGCTTCACGTCGACTGTCTTTCGCTTCCCGGCGCAGCAGGGCAGCTTCGGACGCAGCCTGGTCACAGCGCCGGCGGGTGGGCAGAAAAACTATTGCCGGCAAAAGATTGTAAGACCCAAGCGCCGCCAGTAGTGTGCCGGGCGGCATTTCAGGCATGCTAAGTTTCATAAGGAGAAGTTAAAAGCCAAAAGGAAAAAGTCAAAAGTGCCGGACAGCAAAGTTTTTAGGCGATGATAATCCACGAAGTACCAAAGCAGGCGAGGATCGCGAAGTTGAATCACTCTTTCCTACCTCTCTTGGCGGAAACAATTATCGCGCCGATGATTCTTGCCAACTCGTCAGCTTCGGCCTGAAGTTCAGTGAGACGCTTGGAGTGAATTATTTTCGTGCCTTTTTACTTTTGCCTTCCCTAATTCGCCTTCCCTAATACTTTCTTCGGCGGCCATGCTGAGGGGGGCGGCGCTCCTCGCGAGCTCGCTCGCTGATCTCCGCAATCTCGGGGTTTAGTTTTCCGGCATCGGTCAACAATGGAATCAATCGTCGATCAGGCAGCAACATCGCCGCGCGCAACGGCACCGGCCGGCCAGCCGGACGCTCCACCACGCCGCAGCGAACGCCGCGCACTTCTTCAATCCATGCGGCAAACTCGTTTGCGTTCCCGATGGTTGCCGACAGCAACAACAGCCGGATTCGGGGCGGCGTCAAAATGATCGCTTCCTCCCAAACGTGTCCGCGATCTTCATCGCCGAGATAGTGGGCCTCGTCAAGTACGACCAGGTCGGCATTAACGTCTGTACCGCCTCGCATCGAATCAAAGAGTTGGTTCCGGTAAATCTCCGTCGTGCCGACCAGCAATTGCGCTTCGGAGTTTTCCTTTCGATCGCCCGTCAGTATGCCGACGCGGCCCGCGCCAAATTCATCCGAGAACTCCTGATACTTTGAATTGGTCAAAGCTTTGAGTGGCGTCGTGTACCAGGCCCGTCGGCCCGCGGATAGCAGTCGTCGTATCTCTTCGCGGGCGATCCAGGTCTTACCGCTGCCGGTGGGCGCGGTGACCAGCACATCTTCAAATTCCAAAGCTTCCAGTGCAGCCAGTTGAAAAGGATCGGGCTTGAAAGGCGCGGCGGGCGGAGTGCCAATCCCTTCCAACAACTTCTTCACCTGACGCGAGAGCAGCGGGGTTTGGTCTCCGCGGGCGTCGCGTGATGCCCGCGAGGAATCGATAGGATCACTTTGAAAACGGCTTTTGCGATCAGGAGGGGGCTTCTTCTTGAAAACTTTGTCACGAGAACGTCGCATAAGTCATTCTAGCTTTGAGCGCTTCGCCTGCGAAGTGCTAACGTAGGCTGTTAACGGTCGCAGCTGCGCTTAAGAAAGGGCTCCGATAACGAAATCAGGGATTTTTGACCTCTCGGGTCGGTTGAACTCATGCCTGCATTCGCAACGCTGGATGAGGTTACAGCGTCTAAAGCGCGTGGAGGCCGGTCACCAGTGAACAGGGAACATTATTTTAGCTTGGACGTTGTAAGGGGAAATGTCAGAACTTTTTAGAAATTTTGAGGTTCATCGCGATGTGCGATGGCAGGTTATTCTGAAGCTGATCGGCGGATCGTTTGTGGCCCATCTGTTAGCGATTGCGTGTGTGGCCTACATTCCGGGTCTCAGGGATGCTCTCAATATCGCAGTTCTGCTGGGCGACGCCACTTTTGTTGACAAGGCCTACGAACGAACCGTGATTGGCGACGACGTGCAAATGGTCGAACTCTCGCAGCTCCCAAAGTTTCGGTATCCGGACGGCTATTGGGCTGCCGAAGGCCAAATGCCTCTTGAGGCTGCTCCCCTTCTGTCGGCCAATCAAATCATTGCGCAAACGAATCCTGGTTATACCCCTCCCCCAGTAAAAGTTGCTCCCACTCCGGACCTTGGCGTCGCCGCCACCCCATCGCCGGAAGCTACGCCACTTGCCACCCCGGTGGCCGTAGCAAAGGCATCGCCTTCGCCGGCTGTGGCGGCAGGCCAACGCCAGTCCGATTCCCACCGCGGCGGACAAAAAGTTGACACCTGAACAGGCGCAGGCTGAGCTGGATGCGTCGGCCAGGAAGAACAACTTTGAGTTGCCGAAGGAAGGCGAGATCAACAAGCAGCCTTTGAAAGACCTCGCGGCCGAGGCTGTGAGATTGCAAAATCAGGGAAAACTGGATTTCGATAAACCGTTCGATATTGTGATCGAAGCCGACTTCGACGAACACGGCAAACTGAAGAACCCAAAGTTCACCCGCAAGGAAGGTGATCCAATCATTGTGGAATTGGCCGGACAAATGATTGCTGCCTTAAACGACAGCGGCTTCCTTATTTATCTGAAGCGAATCAACGAAGACAATCCAGGCACCAAAGTGATCTTCAATTTGAAGCAGGACCGAAACGACGTAATTGCGGTAGTAGAGTCGGACACGTCTTCCATCAGTAGCGCCCGCAAGCTCTCGGGTGCGTTCAACATCCTGCTGTCCGTCGGCGCAAAATCGCGCGAAGGAAAAGACGAGGAAATGCTGCTCAAGAACACCACTGCCTCGCAGGATGGAAAGAAAATCAAATTTAATTTGACGATGCCCCGCCAGCCTGTCGTTGATTTGATCAAGAAGCAACTGCCGTCTTGACTCGTTGGTTCTGGTTCCAGTTTCTGCGCTGACCCGGCGATATTGAAACTGCGCACATATTTTCAAAGAGTAACAGCGGAAAGTCTATCTATGAAAATCGCGATTAAGTATGGACTCGTGATTACCGCGGTAGTCGTCCTGTGGATAATTGTGGTTCGTTTCATTCTGGACGTCAGTCCAAACTCAAAAGTCAATTTAATAGCGCCAATCGTTTTCAACCTGACCGCAATTCTTGCAATCCTTCAGGGGATGAGGGCAAGGAAAAGTGAGTTAGCCGGCGACCTGTTTTTCAAGGAGGGGATCAAGACGGGGATGCGAATCTCTGTTGTTTATGCCATCTCCGCGTGCTTGTTTTTCATACTTGAGTTTCTCGTTGCTGGACCGAACCTGCCAGTAACCAAAGCTCACGTTTTACCGATGTGGGAAGTAGCCGCCTTCGATTGCGGAGTACTGTTCGTCGGCGCACTAGTCTTCGGGTTGATCTACTCGACCCTCATCGCTTTTTTCCTCGCGCGCCGTCTGCCACGTGAGTCCAGCCAAACCATTTAGCCTTGGCTAAGTTTCCCGCAGGTAGTTGTGTAACGGACGCGCACCGCAGGTGCAGCAGAGGGTAGCCAGTGGCAAGCGCTCCGCGCAGCCACTGGGACTAGTTGAATTAGAGTTTGCGCCCTGATGGGGCGCACGGAAACCTACCAACCATACCGTTAGTCGTAATCGACGCCTGCCAGCCTCAACGACTCAACGTACTCCTGGGCCATCAAAGTGGGACCGAGCACCCGAGGATGGTGTTGAAAGAAGCTTAGCAAAGCGTTGTTTCCCTGCGCCCACAAAAGGGGCGCACCTTTTTGCGAGAGTTTCCAAAGTCGTCTGTTGCTGGTAGCCCTGTCTCCAGCTCGATTCGAAAACTAAAGTTTGTACTCTAAACTGCTTGCATCAAGGAACCAGCACAACTTTACCGGTGTTCTTCCGGGATTCAATGTAGGAATGCGCTTCTCCTGCCTGGTCGAAACGAAATGTCTTGTCAACGTAAGGGCGAATCCAACCCGCAGCCACTCCCGCCAATATGGCCTCTACCCACTCCGAAACTTTCTCCTGCTCGTGCCACATATGGCCCAGGTTCATGCCAAAAACCCCTCGGTTCTTGTTGAGTAATCCCAGCGGATGAAAGCGCGGCATTTGCAGCGCTGCTTTGATCAACTTAAACTTCCCTTTCATCCCGTTAGCCGATGCCGTGGAAACGCCAAACATTCCGAGACGCCCGGTGGTTCGCAGAGCTGCATAACTCTTCTTCCAGTGAGCACCGCCGATCGGATCAATAACCAGCTCAACCCCGCGCCCGTTGGTCAGCTGCTTGAGCGCCGGCAACCAATCCTGATTCCGATAATCGATGGGATGGTTCAGGCCACGTTGTCGCAGAAATTCATGCTTGCCCGGGCTCGCCGTGCCGAAAGTTGTAGCGCCGATATTCTTCGCAATATCGAGCGCCGCCAAACCCACCCCGCCGCCGGCGTTGTGAATCAAAACTGACTCGCCTCGCCGAAGGCCTCCCATGACAACCAGCAACGCATAGGCCGTCAGGTAGTTGACCGGCACCGCGGCAGCCTCTTCGAAACTCAGCGATTCCGGTTTTTGAAAGACCTGATTCGATCCCACCGCCACCATTTCCGCCTGACCTTTGAACCGCGTCATGGCCACCACTGGTTGGCCCAGCAATGTTGGGTCAACCCCTTCACCAAGCGAGTCGACCACCCCGGCCACTTCATATCCCATTACGCATGGTTTCGGTGGTCCATCGGGATAGAGTCCCTGCCGCGCCATGATATCGGCAAAGTTTAGACCCGCAGCCTTCACTCGGATCACCACCTCGCCTCTCGCCGGCGTTGGGTCAGCCGCCTCATGAACCTGCAAAACTTCAACTCCACCGTTTCGGGTTGTGACTACTTGTCGCATCGACTCTCCCGTCAATCCAAATCCAGCATCCAGACGTCGCTCTCAGATGAAAACACGGTGTAGTAAAGCAAACTTCCGTCGCGGCTCACCACAACGCTGCGAACGTGGGGCATCGGTTCGGTTAGAAGCGGCTTAACGACTTTTGTCATAGTGTCGGCGATATGAATCTTGCCTTCGTGAGAAAAGACCAGCCGGCGGCTGTCCGGTAACCACATCGGCAACGCTTCGTAGTTTCCCAGTTCCTAGTAACGTTGTGTTTCAAAAGAAAAGTATCCAACTCGATAAGCGCCTCCGGTGCGACCCGCTGCGTCGTTGGTATTAAAGAGTCCGCTTAGCTTCTTGCCGTCCGGCGGCCAATCCGGTTCGGGTAGTACCTTACCAGTCTCTTCGTCAATAGCCACGCGCCAGAAATTCATGTCGCCGCTGCGGTTGCTGGGGAATCGTTGCAATGTCACTTGAACAGGTTTGCCGCGCAAGCTGGCTGGTAAACCTTGATCAGGCGCGCGATCAAAACTGCGCGCCTTCTCGCTTGTCACACCGGCCCAAGGATTAGAGGCCAGCTCTTTCGAGGACCGAGGGCGTCCCGCCCGCATCCTCCGCTAAACTCCTCCAGCACTTTCGCGCTGCGCGCTTATTGCGGGCGGGACGCGCGCGGTCGCAATAAACGCATTCCAACTTCGTCAACATTCAGAACTCGCTTGCGGTTATACTTGCACCGTCCCTCTCGATACCCGTTTCGACAATGCTTACACTTCTCAGCATCTCCAACATTGCATTGATAAATGAGTTGCGCGTTGATTTTGATCCAGGCCTCAATCTATTGACCGGCGAAACCGGCTCCGGCAAATCGATCATCGTCGATGCGTTGGGCGTTTTGATTGGCGGACGCTTCACCTCGGATCTGCTCAAGTCCGGCGCGGAAAAGGCATTCATTGAAGGGCTTTTCTCGGTTGCGCCCAGCCCGGAACTGGCAACTGTGCTGGCCGCCGCCGGCATTGGCATTTCCGGAAATGACTCAGACGGTGCGGTCAAACCTGCACCGAAGAGTGGTAGCGGATCATTCGAGATGATCATCCGGCGCGAACTTTCCGCGTCAGGCAAGAACAAGATCTTCATTAACAACCAACTCGCCACCCAGTCAGTGTTGCGCGAAGTTCGCCCCTTTCTGGTCGACATTCACGGCCAGGGTGACCAGCAAACGCTTTTCAACTCAGACACCCATCTCGAGTTACTTGATGCCTACGCCGGTGCAGATGCCGCTGCTATGCGCCGGGAAGTTGCGCACTCTTACCGAGCCTGGAGCAAGTTGAAGGAGGAGCTCGAGCGATTACAAGCCAACGACGCGGAAAAGTTTCAGCTCGCAGATATGCTGAAATTTCAGATCAACGAACTCGAACGCGCGGAGTTGGCGATTGGTGAAGATGTAACGCTGGAAGAAGAGCGCCGTCGGTTGTTGAATGTTGAAAAGCTTACATTGCTCTGCGCCGAAAGCTACGCCTTGATCTATGAAGATAAAGAGGCAGCGCTGACGCGAGTGGGCCTCGCCTTGAAGCAGATTGAAGAACTGGGCGATTACGAGACAAGTTTTAAGGATCACGTGGAAGGTCTCGAGCAGGCGCGTTCGATCCTCGAAGACCTCGCGTTTACCCTGCGCGACTTCTCGGACAAGCTGGAGTTTTCACCTTCACGCCTGGAACGAATAGGAAACCGGCTCGCCGAAATCTCGAGTCTCAAACGTAAGTATGGCGGCTCAATTGAAGCTGCCCTCGAACACCTGGCCCGAGCTGAAGACAAGCTTCGGCAAATCGAACACACTGACGAACGCGAAAGTGAAATCAAACAAGAACTGGCAAACGCGCAACGCAGCTACCTTGAATGCGCCGGCCGGCTCCATCGTGAGCGCGGGCGCGCGGCCCGCAAGTTTGAATGCGCAGTAGAGCAGGGCCTGGTGGAGGTCGCAATGGAAAACGCGAAATTTCAAATTCAGTTGAGTGGACTCGCCGCGAATAGTTCCACAATCGAGGACACGAGCCACTATTCCCTCCGCGGCATAGACCAGGTTGATTTTTATTTTTCAGCAAACGTCGGTGAAGAGGTTAAGCCACTGGCGAAGGTGGCCTCAGGCGGAGAAGCTTCCCGCTTGATGTTAGTGTTGAAGACCGTTGCCAACGCGTCCGAGTTTCCCCGCACGATTGTGTTTGACGAAATCGACGCTGGGATTGGGGGCCGAGTCAGCGAAGCGGTGGGTATCAAGCTCAAAAAACTATCCAGCACAAACCAGGTTCTCTGCGTCACGCATCAGCCGCAAATTGCTCGTTTCGCTGACAGTCATTTGCTGGTAAAGAAAGCTACGGTCAGGCAACACACTGAAGTGAGTATTGAGAATCTCGACCGCCGAGCGCGCGTTGAAGAAATCGCGCGCATGTTGACGGGGGCTGAGATTACCGAGAGCGCTCGCCGTCACGCTCGCGAATTACTGAAAGTCTAGAGGGCGGGCTCTGGCCCGCCGATGAATGCGTCGAGAGCCCCTAAACACCTAGTGAGCTTTCGTTAGTGTGCCGCAGCGGGATTAACGCAACGCGTTCCGCATCGTTTGGCCTCCGATGAAAACTCGCACCCGCTTCACGGTGGGAAACTGCTTTGCGGTTGCTTCAATCTGAGACTCGATTCGAGGTATGTCGCAAATCCCGGCGACAAACACTTCACCGGAAATGTTGATAACCGCAGTGCCGTTTCTGATCGCCACGGAGCTGACTTTGAGATCGCGTCCTTTCCAAAAATTTTCCAGTTTCGGATTCTCCGCCGGATGTTGGGGGGTGGCCAGCAACTGCGTGAGGGCGGCAGACAAGGGCGCGGTGGTCCGTTGAATGCTGCGGTTCACCGGGACCAGACTGTCGTCGCAACCGATTTTCTTTCCGGCTTTTCCCTTGTCGTTGAGGGCCACCAGGTAAATCTTGATTGGGATCCCGCGATCCCTGGCCGGACCAGTGTTGCTACTGAGGATGCCGCGTAAACTTGATCCGTCGTCGTATCTGATATTCGCAACCTTCCAACTCGCGCCCACCGGCTCCAACTGAAAAACTACTTCGTGCTTTTCGCCAAAATTTTGGAAGGAAGCCACCACCTCCGCGGCATTTGGACCGGTCGCGCGCTCGCGTACTGCGAATGCCCGAATCTTCAAGTCCTGGGCGTTATAGAGAGGGTCGCCATTCAGAGCTCCCACTTCGCCACGCGAGGCGAGCGCGTCCTGCCAAATCAAGTTGGCCAGCTCATTCACGAAGTAACGATCCAGCAGTACACGACTGCGCGTCTGGAAAAAAGGACTCTGCCTGCGGTGTTGGCTATATAGATTGAGCACGACGGTGCGCGGGGCGACTCGACGGCCGGGTCGCAACTGCGCCGCCTGACCAGCAACGCTCAGGCCCGCGGCAAAGACGATTACTGCCAGACTTATTTTGAAGCTTCTCATCGAAGTCATTCCCCTTCGTTCTCGCGTAAACATCAAGGCGCAGACTATTCAAGGTCTGCGCCTTGCTGGCTAGAAAATTAGATCCGCCAGGCCATCAGCCCGGGAACCTAAAGACGTCCTTAATTTCACGCGCTTTTCGCGGCGGTATCCTTAGTCGTCTTGTTCGGCTGCGGCGTAATGCGCAGGTAAGGCCTCGGTGCCTTCCACCCGGCGGGAAACTTTGCTTTCGCGTCTTCGTCAGACATTGAAGGCACAATGATCACGTCGTCGCCGTCTTTCCAATTCACTGGCGTGGCCACGCTGTACTTCGCGGTCAGCTGGAGTGAATCAATCACGCGCAGGATCTCATCGAAGTTTCGCCCAGTGCTCGCCGGATAGGTGATCATCAGCTTCACTTTCTTGTCGGGCCCAATCACAAACACCGAACGGACCGTGAAGATGTCGCTGATTTCCGGATGGATCATGTCGTAGAGCTCGGCCACTTTATGATCCGGATCTGCGATTACGGGAAAATTAAGCGCAGTGCCTTGAGTTTCCTTGATGTCTTCGGCCCATTTGCTGTGCGAGTCAGTCTGGTCAACGCTGAGGCCGATGACTTTTACTCCGCGCTGGTCAAACTCGGGTTTCAAGCGCGCAGCTTCACCGAGTTCAGTAGTGCAGACTGGGGTAAAGTCTTTGGGATGGGAGAAAAGGCACGGCCCAGCTATCGCCAATCCACTCGTGAAAACTGATCGGGCCATCAGTGGTGTCCGCCTTGAAGTCGGGAGCGATGTCGCCTAAACGTAAAGCCATTTCGATCTCCTTCCAATTTAATTGAGTCAGACTTTCCTCGCTGGCTAATAACAAGCCGGCGGCTCGCGGTTGGGGTTTTATGAAGCAGCTAGGCTTTTACCTCCAAAGCCGGGTCAAGTCAACCGGATGAAGAGACGGGTAGTGGGTCAGCTTGGAGTTCAGGATTTGGGCACTGAGATTAGCGCGGGGACAATATGGTGAACCGTTGCTGGTTAGCTCTATCTTTAGGTGGCTCAGCTTTGGTGCTATGATCTCCCCCGCCAATTCAATTGTTTCTGTCCAAGGCACAGGAAATTGCCATCATGTCTCGCAGAGCCCAACTGACAAAAACAGACACCGATTCCCCACTAACCGAGTTGCGTCTTGATATTTATCGCGCAATTTTTGATAGTTCCAGTGAACCCATTGTTATCCTGGATCCGCAGGGCTTTTACCTCAAGCAGAACGCCGCCCATGTAGACCTGCTCGGCTACTCAGACGAGGACTTAAAGGATCAGACTCCGGCAATTCACATGGGTGAAAAACACTTCACCAATGCAGTCGAGCAGTTGATCGCCGAGGGTGAATTTCGCGGCGAAGTAATTAATCGATCCAAAGCCGGCAGTGAGCTTTATGTCCTCCTCACAGCATTCGCGATTCGCGACGAGCAGGGCAATCCGATTTGCTTTGTCGGGATCAAACACGACATCACCGAACGCAAGCGCGTGGAGGCGGCACTGCGGCGTAGCGAATCTGAGCTGGCTGAGTTCTTTGAAAACGCAACAGTCGGGTTGCACTGGGTTGACGGCGACGGAATCGTCCAACGCGTCAACCAGGCGGAACTCGATCTGCTCGGCTATACCCGGGAAGAATATGTTGGTCATCACATTTCCGAGTTTCATGCAGACAAGATTGTCATTGAGAACATCCTGAATCGCCTGGCTGGCGAGGAAGTGTTGCGCGACTTTGACGCGCGCATGCTCTGCAAGGACCACACGGTCAAGTATGTTCGCATCAATTCGAGTGTTTACCGCGAAGACGGAAAGTTTGTCCACACCCGCTGCTTCACCCGCGACATTACTGAACGAAAGCGCACTGAACGTCGCCTGGCGCTTCAGTATGCAGTTACTCAAATCCTTTCTGAATCGCATGACTTCGCGGAGTGCGCCAAAAGAATCTTGCAAACTGCCTGCGCTAACCTCGACTGGGAAGTTGGCGCGCTGTGGAATTTGGATCGCGAGAAAGGCGTCCTGCGCGCTGTCGAAATTTGTCATATGACCGCTCGTAAGACACCGGAATTCGACCAGTTAACTCGAGACCTGGCGCTGGAAAAGGGCGTAGGACTGCCGGGACGCATTTGGGCGCGCGGCGAAGCGGTTTGGATTCCCAACGTGGTCGAGGATTCAAACTTTCCGCGGGCCGCAGCAGCCGCCCGCGAAGGACTTCAAGGCGCTTTCGGCTTCCCCATCATTCTCGGCAATGAAGTGCGGGGGGTGATCGAATTCTTTAGCCCGGATATCAGAAAACCTGACGACGAACTGCTCAAGATGGTTCTTGGTATTGGCGCGCAGATTGGGCAGTTTGGAGAACGCAAACGCGCCGAGGAGAAACTTGCTGCCCTGCTCGAAAGCGAGCGGGCCGCCCGCGCTGATGCGGAAAAAGCTAACCGCCTCAAGGATGAATTTCTTGCTACTCTTTCTCATGAACTACGGACTCCGCTAAACGCGGTCATCGGATGGTCACGGATGCTGCATTCCGGGCGGCTCGATAGCGAGGGATCGAAGCACGCGGTGGAAGTTATCGAAAGAAACGCCTGGGCTCAAAAACAGATCATCGAAGACATCCTCGATGTTTCGCGAGTGATTACCGGAAAGCTTCAGCTAAACCTCAGTCCGGTCGATCTGGTAGCGGTGGTTGATGCCGCGCTCGACGCGGTGCGGCCGGCGATGGAAGCGAAAGAGATCAAGATCGAGACCTTAATTGATTCGAGTCTCAGATTAGTGTCGGGGGATGCTGATCGGCTCCAGCAGGTTGTTTGGAACATCCTTTCAAATGCCGCGAAATTCACTCCGGCAGGCGGCAAGATCGAAATAGGAGTTAACCAAAATGGAGGTGGAGTCGAGATTCAGGTTAAGGATAGCGGCCCTGGGATTGATCCTTCTTTTCTGCCGCATGTCTTTGAACGCTTTCGACAGGCTGATGGATCCACCACCAGGAATCACGGCGGCTTAGGACTGGGTCTGGCGATTGTTCGTCATCTGGTTGAACTCCACGGTGGAACAATCGGGGTTGAGAACCGCGAGAATCAAAAGGGCGCGATCTTCACCGTTCGATTGCCCTTGCCAAGCGGCGACCTGCATCCGGAAACACTGGCCGACGCCTCCGGTATGTTCAAGGAACGCGGAAGCGAAGCCCCCAGTCTTGAGGGACTACGAATCCTGATCATCGACGACGAAATCGATGCTCTCGATTTGATCGGCGTCGAACTGACCCAACAGGGCGCCAAAGTTACAACCGCCTCAAACGCCCACGACGCAATTGCTGCCCTCGCGCAAGATGAATTCGATCTCCTGATTAGCGATATCGGGATGCCAAACACTGATGGTTATGACCTAATACGCCAAATCCGCGCCCAGGAAGACAAGCAGGCATCAACGAATTCCCGCCGTGGCCCTGACCGCATACGCACGCGTTCAGGATCGCATGCGCGCGATCATGGCCGGCTTCAACACTCATGTGGCCAAACCCGTCGAGGCAAACGAGCTGATCACGGTCGTCGCAAGTTTGGTCGGCCGGCTGAGCCAGTAGCACTACAAGACAGCGCCGTTAACATCAGCCGTTGGCGGTAGCGCGACGTGAATTACGTTGTCGACCGCCGCTCCGTCTCTGCGACTTTCTGGGCAATCTGCTGCGGTAACGCCAGTCCTCCTGCTAAGATGCGCGTATGCCGAAACGTTGCGCGTGGCCCAGGACAGATCTCTCAATCGTTTATCATGACAAAGAATGGGGCGTGCCGCTGCACGACGATCAAAAGCTTTTCGAGTTTCTGATCCTCGAGGGCGCTCAGGCAGGCCTGAGTTGGGAAACTGTTCTGCAGTAAACGTGACAACTACCGCGCAGCGTTTGACCAGTTTGACGCAGCAAAGAGTCGCGCGTTACGGGCAGCAAAAGATCCGGCAACTCCTGCTGGACCCGGGAATCATTCGCAACCGTTTGAAGGTCGCCGCTGCCGTTCAAAATGCAAAAGCGTTCGGTCTGGTCCAGGAAGGAGTTTGGCAGTTTCGACGCTTACCTGTGGCGCTTCGTTGACGGTCAGCCGATCAATCGAAAGCGCGACGCGCCGGTGCCCGCGCAAACTCTGCTTTCCGAAACGACTCAGTAAGGATCTCTTGAGTCGCGGGTTCAAGTTTGTCGGTCCCACGATCTGTTACGCCTTCATGCAGGCGGTGGGAATGGTAAACGACCATGACTACACTTGTTTTCGTTTTAAAGAAATCCGTCAACCGGCGGCCGTTAGAGACTGGAGGTGTGGGCCATTCTGAATCCCTGGCGCGGGCTAAGAGAACTTCCCAGAGAGATTTGGCTTCTTAGCTTCGCCACTCTGGTCAACCGCGCGGGCACCATGGTGTTGCCCTTCCTCACGCTCTATCTCACGGTTGATCGGCAACTGCCGGCGGCCACTGCGGGTCTGGCCCTCACTATCTACGGCATCGCGGCAATCGTAATCGCGCCGCTTTCTGGCCGCCTCTCCGATCGCCTCGGCGGCCTGCGCATAATCAAACTCTCGCTCTTTCTGAGTTCGGCTGTGCTCTTCATCTTTCCTTTTGCCCAGAGCTTGACCGGCATCCTCGTGATGACCGGGATCTGGGCCATCGTGAATGAAGCGTTTCGTCCGCCGAGCATGTCGATTATCGGCGATCTCGCCGGCCCGACTCAGAGGAAGGCAGCGTTTGCTCTCAGTCGTCTCGCGATCAATCTGGGGATGAGTATCGGCCCGGTAGTCGGCGGATTCCTGGCAATGCGTTCATTCAAGTTGTTGTTCTTCGTGGACGGAACCACGGCGCTTCCTGGCCGGGACTAATATTGGTGCTGGTGCCCTGGAGACCTGGCTGCGAGGCACGAGACGAAGACTGCGAGACGAGTCAACGCGCCGGCTTCCCGCAAATGTTTCGGCGGCCGGCGTTCGGCCCACCACCGTGATGCCTTATTCCAGTCTGCTGAAAGACCGTCGCTTCCTCTATTTTCTGCTGGCGATGATTCCCGTCGAGCTGGTTTTCTTTCAAACACTCGCCGCCATGCCGCTGTTATATTGTGCGCGACCTGCGCATGACGGAAGCAGGCTTCGGCATGTTGCTGGCGGTTAACACCGGTGCTCATTATTCTGGTCGAGGTCCCCCTCAACGCAGCCATGGCCCACTGGTCCAATCGCCATGCGCTCGCCCTCGGCGCCCTTCTGATTGGACTTGGGTTTGGCGGTCTGGCGATCGGCAGTGGTGTTGTATGGCTCTCGTTTACCGTGGTGGTTTGGACATTCGGCGAAATGATATTCTTGCCGGCCAGCGCCGCGCACGTTTCTGAAGTGGCGCCGCCGGCGCAGTCCGGCGCGTACATGGGTCTCTATTCAATGGGGTTTAGTGTGGCCTTTGCGGTTGGTCCAATACTTGGAGTGCAGGCGATGGAACGATTGGGAGTCCGCATCAGTTTGGATTGGCACTCTCATCTGCGGTTGCCTGACGGCGACGCTGATCTGGTTTGAACGGACAGAGGAAGACAGAAACTGATTGGCGATCGAACGTCGCCTGAGAGCGAAGGCTCTGAAAGGAAAGGCAACGCCATGAAACGCATTCTGTTTTTGAGTTTACGTCTTGTGGCCTCTTCGCCACTCTGAATTGCGAGTCGCATTCGACGGGCTGGCAAGCAGGCGCCGGCAGAGCGGATGAAGGCGCCGTGCTCGCCAGCCTGCGCGCCATAACCCGTGCTCAGTCTGCCTACAGCGTCACCAATCCAAACGAATACGGCACTTTCGAGCAACTGGCGGCGGGTGGCTATCTCGACAGACGATTTAATACCAGCCGGCCAAAATTTTACGGTTATGTGTTCACGATGAACGTAGTTTCGAAGTCAGCTGCGCGCGAAGGCTCGTATGGATTGCGCGCCGACCCGGATCCGGAACTCAAAGGCACTGGACGCCACTTCTACATTGACTCGAATTCCGCCAGGGTGCACGCGAATGCAACTCAGCCGGCGAGTGCGGCTGACGAAGAGGTGACGCCGTAAGTGCTCGATATGGTTGATCTGCCTCGCTGACGGAGTGAGACTACGCCGAGGTTGGTCATTGAGATTTAGGGAATGATTTCCTGTCCTTCAGCATCACGCCGAAGTTGATCGAGGATGGATCTGAATTGCCGGCGCGAGGCTGCCGTTCGGTGCTAGTTCCAAATACTTTTCATAAGCAACAATTGCTTCCTTAAACTTCTGCTGCTTTTCGAGTGAAGCGCCGAGCAATTGATAGATCACCGGCTCCGAATCCGAAAGCTGGGCCAGGGCTTTGCGAAACTCCGCTACCGCCTGATCAAACTCGCCTTTCTCTTCCAGTATGCGGGCCAGGCCGACGTGGGCTTCGGGCTGAAACCCTTTCGCTTCGCGAATCGCCCGGCGAAAAGATTGAATCGCATCGTCAGTAAACGCGGCTTCGCGGTTTATGCGACCTTCAACCGCGGAAGCTTCGGGGTAAACAGGACGACCGCGCCGAGCCGCATCAATCTCCACCAGCGCCGCCTGATACTTGTTAAGATCGAGCAACACTCGAGCGAGTCCCACGCGGGCCGCAGGAAACACCGGACGCAACTTCAACGCGCTTCTGTAAAGCTCCTCTGCTTTGCGCCGAGCCTCGTCGTCTCTGGCCTGCTCACGCGCCAGTTCAGCTTCCTGAAAGGTTAACTCGGCTTGATCCGTGGTCCGCACCAGTTTCACCGTCAAACTCCTGCGACCTGGCAACAACGGAACGCTCGCCTCTTTGAAACCAGAAGCGCGGACCCGAACCATGTGCCTGCTGGCAGAAACCTTTTTCACCTCCAAACGCCCTGAAGTGTCGGTCGTGCCTCGCCGAATCTCATCAATCCAAATTATGGCGTCGGGTTCGGTGGTGATCGTGACCGCGTTTGCAGACGAGACAGCGGGACTATTGCGCCGTTGCGCGAGGAACGGAGTTGCGCTGGCGGCGATCAAGAGCACTGCCAACGCGAGGAATGCCGGCTTCCAGTTCCCCTGCACGGCGAACCTCCTGGAAACGCTACCGGCCGAAATCCTCTGGTGTAGGTATTGATTCACAGCGCGACCCCCAGTCTTACTCGCCGCTTTCGTTGCCGCTGACGCGACGTTTGCGCACACCTGATTGCTCAAGCTCAGGGGCAGGGGTGGCTCCGGCTGAGGGCTGCCTCGTCACCGCTCGGCTTCCAACTTCCGGTCGAAATCTTCCGTGCTCATCGTAGAGCCGCTGATATTGCAAGCGATTCCGCACCACTCCTTGCACGTAACCGCGCGTTTCTTTGAAAGGCACGGCCTCGGCCCACTCATCCATCTCGGCTGGCAGTGAAGCGCGCCACTGAACCGCGCGACCTGGCCCGGCGTTGTAAGCGGCAGCGACGTATTCGATTTTCCCAAACTTATCAATCTGATCACGCAAGTAGGCCGTGCCGAGCTGAATGTTCAAACGCGGTTCGTAAAGCGCTTCTTCGGAGATCGATCGATCGATGCCGTATTTCCGGGCCGTTGATATTGCCGTGGGAATCAGGAGTTGCATCAAACCGTAGGCCCTCGCGGGTGACCGCGCCCGGGTCATGAAAACCGTTTCCTGTCTAATCAAACCGGCCACTTGATAAGCGTCAAGATTCTTAGCGCGAGACTCCTGGACGATAAGCTCCCAGTGTGACAGTGGATAAAACACATCCCACTCCTCGCGAGTCATCTCCTCCGGCTTCATCTGCGAATAGTCCGGGAAACTTTTCTTCAATACATTCAACCCGCCAACATTATTTTCCTGAGAACGGTAAATGCGAGCTATCGCGAGGTTAACCTTTGGACTGCTTCCGGCCGAATCATTCGCCTGGCCCAACTCCTCGAGTGCCCAGTCATCAAGTCCCACAATATTTAATTCATCCGCCCTCGCCAGCAACTTATCAGCTCCGGGTCCGGCTGTTTCTTCGGCAACTGTGACTGTTCCCAGGTTGGCAATGGCGCGTCCAACGATCGAGTCAGACGAGAACGACTTTGAGGGTACTGTCGCGGCTCCGCCGCGCAGCAGGGCGCTCTGTCGCTGCTTCGCCAGATAGCCATACCAGTTCGCATCGTAGCGTACCAACACCGCCTGATAGAGAGCGCGAGCTTCGGCAAGCTTTCCGGCGCGTTCAGAATCCCGCGCCGCCCAGTATCCTGCGCGGCCGCGATTGTCGGTGTTCTTATCCGCGTAAAACGCCAGATGCTCCGTCAGCAGCTTCGATGATTCAGCGAAGTTCCTGTTTTCGTGCGCTTGCCAGGCAAGGTCAAACTGGGATTGAGCTACTTCGATCGATTCCGGATATGACGCCACTGCCAATCGTGAAAAGTAAGAAGACTGGGCGTCGTTTTTCGCCTCTTTGGCTATCTGGGCCGCGCCGGCCATTGCGCGCGGCGTGAATTCGCTGCCGGGGAACGAACGGCGCAGCTCGTCGATGGTTTTGCGCACCTCTTCCCATTGACGCGAACGCGCATACGCCTGGGCCAGGTGATAAAGAGCTTCAGCCCGCACTGTTCCCTCTGACAACGGAATCGTGTTTAGCGCGCTCGCGGCCTCAGCGGTCCTTCGCGAAATCGCCGCTGCATACACCCGGCGGAGTGGCGCCTGCGAGTTTGGTGAACCCGGAAATCTTGCAAAGGCTTCGCCATAAGCTTGTGCTGCCTCTGCGAATTTCTTCCCTGCGTAGAGCGCATCCGCGCGAGCCAGCGCCTCGTCAGCAGACGCGGGCGCGACACTGCCACCCAAACGCGATAACGCAGTTGCCGCTTCTGCGCTTTCGGAGGAAGCCGGTGCATAGAAGTAGAGCCGTCGATAGAAATGGAGTGCGCGGGTGGGGTCAGAAGCTCGTTCATTGGCGCGCGCGGTCAGCAGCAAAGCCGCGGCTTCGTCTTTGTCAGCGAGCGTTTTCAGAATGCGGATGGCCCCGGCAGCATCGCCACCTGCGAGCATGATATTGGCGGCATCGAGGGCTGCCTCCCGGGCCCGGGAGGAGGATGGATAATCACGCACCAGTTGAGCGTAAAGAACCCGCGCCTCTGCCGTTCGTCCGGCTTGCTCCAATGCATTGGCACGCATGAAAAGGGCATAGTCGCCCAGCAAGCTGTAATCGCGAACCAGACTCGAATCCAAAAGCGCTGCCGCGCCCGAATAATCCTTCGCCTTTATTTTGATCCGGGCCCGCACTAACCTCGCCAGAGCCGCCGCCTTCGTTCGAGGAAACTGCGATTCCATCCGCGCCACTACGTCATCCGCCGGAAACACAAGGTTATGCGTCATGCTCCGAAGGCTTTCGAGTGATCTTGTTTCAGCGGGGGTCTGCTGTCGAGTCTGACAGCTTGCAGTCATGAAGGGCGGCAGTGATGCGCCGATAATGATAGCCAGGCCGATTACTACAAGAATCAGCCTATACTTTTCAAATTTCCGCACTAATTGAATTACTCCCTGGTTCCGAACTTAGTTTTCCCGTCTCGTGTTTAAAGTCCACTTAGGCACGCCTTCATGTGATGCACGACGACGCACTTAGGTTCAGCGGAACTAAAATTTAAAACCGGAAACTAAAATATTGAGACTATTCTCAGGCCGGAACAGTCGTGCCCGGATAATCATTACCGAGCTTGGCCGCGTCGCCTTCAGCCAGCGTGTTTACCAATTCATGATGAAAATAGTCGTAACGCTGGGCTACTTCGGGCTTCACACGCTTGTCGTACATTTGTCGCGATCGATCAATGTCTTCACGTAAGCGTGTGTAGAGGTCCTTTTGATTGCGGCCTTCGGCTACTTTCTGCTCGTTATAAAGTTTGACTTCAGAAACGAGCAGGCGGGCAAACCGCCGCGCGTCGCTATGCAGCCTGCGCTCCTCGTCATTAGAAACTTCAATGGGTAACTCAACGTCAGCGCCGTAACGACGACGCGGCTTAGCCGCGACCGGAGGGGCAGGTTCAACTGCCGCTGGCGGTGCGGTTGGCGGGGTCGGCGTTTCAAAAGCAGTCTCGCTCGGAGCCGGCGCAGGCGCAGCTTCGACCGGCGTTTCCACCATCGATTCAGGCGCCGGTTCATAAGGTGTACCGGGAATCTCCGGCTGGGTTTCAATAGCGGGTTCGGGTTCCGATTCGTACTGAGCTGCGACCGCTTCCGGAGCAGGCGCGCTTTCTTCCACGACCGGAGTTAGCTCGTCATACTCAGCGACCGGTGCATACGCGGGCGGCTGGACTTCGCGCACGGGTTCCGTTTGTGTTTCCTGAGCGGAGGCTGACTCAGCCGGCACAGGCGCCGCTTGCTTAGCGGGCGCTGATCGAGCTGCAAGTAGCTCAACCGCCATTCCGGAAACGCTCACCAGGGTTTCAAGCGCTTCAAGATTAATAGCGTCGGCATCCAGTTCCGCGGAATCCGCATAAAGAACTGCGACGCCGCGATCGCGCACTACCAGGGGCAGCGCAACAATGCGTGCCGGCGGTTCGTCTCCCAAACGATTAAGGACGATGTGGTCTTCAGCATGCGAGCCGGGGCCACCGCTCCAGGTTTCCCGCGATTTCGCTGCGTGGCCCAGGGCTGTATCAGCGCCGAGTGAAAATGAAATCTGATGAACCGAATTGTCTCCGACGGTTCCTTCAAAACCGCGTGCGCGCCAGCCGATCACTTGTTCGCCCTTAACGACAAAAAATGCGACTCGCGGTGCAAAGGTCGAGGCGCGATTAACCAGAATTGTCAGAATCTCAGCCTGAGATTTCTGTTGGTTAATCTCGGAAATAGCGGCCTTAACGATGGCCATATCGCTGGAGGCCTTAGCGCGCGAGGACTCTGAGGCAGCGAAGTCGATACCTTCTTCGTGGGCCGCCCGCAAGTGTTCCGTGATCGAGGCGGCCACACCACCATCGAGCTGGACCTCAGCCTGTCGGTCCAGAAGTTGACTAAGGGCTTCATTTAGTTGGCTTTGCAGGGCCGCAACTTCCTGTTTGACCCCACTCAATCTGCCCTCGATATAACTTTCTATCTCATGGCGAAGGCTATCTTCCAGTTGTCCACTGACCACAGTTTGCTACCTCCGTTACGGATCGGGTTGAGAGCACGTTCTTTGGTGAGAATCATAACTGAGATGAACGCTGGTTACTGAGACTCGGCGGGGGCAATGCGTCTCTGGTAGCGATTATGGACGTGTGGGATTCGGAGAGTCAAGAAGTCGTTTTTACTGGTAGTGGGTCAGTTTGGGTTGAGTGGTCTCCTTTTATGGAAGCGCGGGCGCCCTCGCCCGCAGGTAGCGTTGAAGTCATTGGTGGAAAACTGTTCGTGTTTGCGCATCACATGCGAACGAGGGCGCCCGCAATCCATGCAAGAGCTGATCTCAACACCCAAGCTTGAATTCCAAACTGACCCACCATCTTTTTCTTGCGTAGTGGCTGAGCTCAGTTCGTGGTGGTTAATCTTCAAGACCTCTGCGGCTTCCTATTTCCGCGAGATCACTACCTGTTGAATTGACGGCGGCAACTGGTGCATCTCATTTTGCGCAAAGCCGGCGTTTACAAACATGCGCTCCAATTCCGAAAAAGTGTAGGCATCACCCCTGGGTGTGCTGCCCAGCATCATCATGCTGAAGCTAGCGGTTTCGGGAGGCGTAATGCGATCTTCATTGGGCACAAACTCGAGCGTCACCGCGCGGCCGCCTTGCCCCAGCGCGGCGTGCACCTTGCGCAACAGCGTTTCGTTTGTCGGCGGATCGAAGTGGTGCAGGAAGTTTGTCAGCAGCACCAGGTCGTAGCCGGTCCCGAAGTCGACGTCGAAAGCGCTGCCCTCGATCGTTGAATAACGATCGGCCACGCCGGCGCGCCCCGCATTCTCCCTGGCCACTTCAACCACTTTCGGCCAGTCAAGCGCTACCACCGTCGCTTGCGGATTGTTTTTTGCAAACTCAATCCCGAATAATCCGTGTCCGGCGGCGATATCCAAAATCCTGAGTGGGCGATCGGGAAGTGGATCGACCAGCTTCACCATTAGCTGCGCCGGCAGTGCCATCATCGGCGCCATTCCCCGCGCAAACTTAACCCAGATCGGATTGTCAGGAGCGACTGTGCCTCCCTCTTCGTCTATCGTCCCGCCCTTTCGCACCACCTCGGCAAGGTTGCGAAAGTTTCCGGTGAGTTTGTCGGTGGCCATGAATTCGATTGCGCCGCCCAGGTAGGCCTGGGAATGTTTGTCGAGAAACACGGCTGAGTCGAGGGTTAGGCTGTAACTGCCGTCGTCCTTATTCAGAAAGCCGATGGTACATAAGAAGTCGCAGAGTATGCGCATTCCGCGTTCGGACGTTTTACAACGCCGAGCGATGTCCGCAGCGGTAGTATTGCCTTCGCCGATGGCGGCAAACACTTCGAGCTCGATGGCAGCTTTCAACGCTTCGGTACGTTGGTATGCATTCATAGTGAAGAAAAACAATTCGGGCGATGGTTGTTGCGCTGATGGACTCGACATTTATGCTCCTTTAGATTTGTGACGCAAACTGTTAGTTTGCGTTGATATCTCTCCCGACTGTGAACTAACTCCGATCAAGCCTTTCAGCTCCCGTTTGATTCCGCTGAGACTCACCCGGTCGCTACCGCTCCCGGTTCTGACTTCTTGTTAGGGATTCAAGCTGAGCTGCTCAAACCAGAAAGTTTAGAAAACACTTCGTGGGCCGAAGAAATCAGAACCGGGAGCCGTAGCGACCGGGTAAGACTATAAGCGTCCGACGCCCTGATCCGCTGAAACCACCATTACATCAAGCAGGCAAACCGCTGCGCGCGATTTTCTCCATCACGTTGCCGAAGCGATCCAACTCGCCGAGCGTCGTATACACATTTGGTGTAATCCGGATCCCCTGAAACTCCTCATGAATAATCGGCGTCGTAAAGATGCGATGCTTATCAAACAAATAACTGCCAATGGCCGAAGGGTTCATCCCAACAATTTGCACGTTGGCTATCGCGCAGGACTGTTCGGCATCAAACGACGTGTTGAAGCGGACCTTCGGAATGTCCTTCAACCGATTCATCCAGTAACGCGACAGATATCTAAGGCGTGCCTCTTTCCGCTTCCCTCCGATCCCGTTGTGAAAAAGCAGCGCTTCGCCGATCGCCAGTCTGGGCGCGGCGGAGTGGGTGCCGATCTCTTCAAACTTGCGAATGTCATTCGCCGTGTTTCGATTCAGCCGCCATCAGCGGCCAGATCTTCGGAATCTTATCGCGCTTCACGTAAAGCATTCCCGTGCCCTTCGGAGCGTAGAGCCATTTGTGCAAACTGGTGCCGAAATAGTCGCAGCCTAGATCTTTTTGTTGAAACTGAAACTGGGCAAAGGAGTGCGCGCCGTCAACGATGGTTTCAATTCCTCTTTTGCGCGCCATCTCGCAAACGGCTTTCACGGGCGTGATCTGACCCGTCACGTTTACCTGATGCATGATCAAGATCAGGCGAGTGCGGTTAGTGATGCCCTGCTCAAAGGCCGCAGTAATTTCGCTCAGGTTCTTTGGCGGGATTGGTATTTTGATTAATTTTAATTTCAGACCTTCGCGCTGCTCACGTTGCCTGAGCGTAGTCAGCATACGCGGGTAGTCCTGAGTCGTCGTGAGGATTTCGTCACCAGGCTTGAAATCCATTCCCATCAAAAGAATCTCGAGCGACTCGGAAGCGTTGCGCGTGATGGCTATCTCTTCGCGATCGCAGCCAAACACTTCCGCGAGGCCGGTCCGAATGGTTTCCGATTGCGGTTCTAGTATCTGCCACATCGTGTAGGCAGTGGCGTCTTCCTGCTGCCAGATGTAGCGCACGAGAGCTTCGGTGACGATGCGCGGGCTCGGGGAGACGCCGCCGTTGTTTAGATTGATAATCCCGCGCGTGACTGAGAAGGATTGCTGAATGATGCTCCAGTAGTCTTCATCCATCGCCGCCTGCTCGGGAGTTAAGTGCGCGACTGATTTACTCGCCGCCACTACTTCTTTCAAAAGCGACGCCACTGTGACCGACGAGAGCGCGGCAAGTCCAAAACCCTTGCCTGAAAGCGAAAGAAAGTCCCGGCGGGGGATCTCAGCTGGCCTTGTCATACTGGTTTTCCTCAGACGCGCTCAGACGGTTTGACAGGATCCACAAGATTAACAGGATGAACGGAAGTCAGCCACGGTTTCCTGTTCGGTCATGTTCATCTTGTTAATCCTGTCGGCGCTATGGTGCTTCGTGCACAATCTCGCCGCCTATCACAGTCATCACGCAACGCGTCTTCAATATCTCCGGCTCCGGAACTTTCATGATGTCAGCGGAAAGAATCGTAAAGTCTGCCAACTTTCCGACCTCAATCGAGCCGCGCAGCTTTTCTTCAAAGGCCGCAAACGCGGGCCAGATCGTAAACATCTTTAACGCCTGCGCGCGCGTCACTGCTTCTTCCGGGTGCCAGCCGGGTCCGGAAAAGCCCTTCATGTCTTTGCGCGCGGTGGCGGCGTAAAACTCAATCATCGGTTCGCCGCGTTCAACTGGCGCATCGGAACCGCCCGGGATAATCGCTCCTGACTTGATTAGCGACGACCACGCGTAGGCGCCGGCGAGTCGCTTGATTCCCAGACGGCTCGGCGCAAAGTGTAAATCGCCAATCGCATGTGAAGGTTGCATCGAGGGGATCACGCCGAGTTTGGCGAAACGCGGAATGTCCGCTGGATTAATGATCTGCGAATGCTCAATGCGCCAGCGCGGTTGCTGAATCTTACGTTCGCGCGCCGGCACTGCCTTAAATGCGCGTTCATAGGCATCGAGTATGAAACGATTGCCTTTGTCGCCGATCGCGTGCGTTTCCACCTGAACCCCTTTGCGCAAAGCCTCTTCGAGAAACGGCCGCAGATCTTCTTCCTTGATCGTCATGAAACCCGAAGTGTCGGTCTTGTCCGAGTAATGTTCGAGCAGGGCTGCGCTGCGCGAGCCGAGCGAGCCGTCTGCATAAAGTTTGACTGCCCGCACCGTCAGGCGTTGCTCGTGTTCACCGAGAATTGGTCCTTCCTTGAAGAGCCGATCGCGCCTGCGTACCGGGGGCCGACAGCGCTCGGTAAACGCGCAGCTTGATCTTTCCTTCGCCGTAAAGTTTTCTCAGCAGGTCAACTTCGGCATAGTTCCCTCCCGCATCCTGCACCTGCGTCCAACCAAGTTCGACGTTTCGCTTTACACCGAGCAATAGGGCCCGTTCAGTTTGTTCCGGCGTGGGCCCGGGGATATGGCGCTGAACTAAATCCTGCGCGTTATCCAGCAACATGCCGGTGGGTTCACCGCTTTTATCTTTGGAAATCTCGCCGCCGAACGGGCTAGGTGTGTTCTTGTCTATGCCGGCAATCTTCAAGGCGGCGCTGTTCGCCACCGCGCCATGTCCGTCGGCACGATCGAGAAAGACGGGATTGTTGGGCGCGATCTTGTCGAGATCACTTCGGGTAGGAAACACGGCGGGTTTCCAAAATGTTTCGATCCAACCGCGGCCCGTGACCCATTCACCCGGTTTTGCCTGATCAACTCGCTCTTTCACCTTCGCCAGAAAATCGTTGAGACTGGTGATACCTTCGAGATTCAGCGTGATCTCGCGAAACCCGACGCCAAAGAGATGATGATGCGCGTCAGTCATTCCCGGGACCATCGTCTTGCCCTTAAGATCAACGACGCGCGTGTTCCGGCCCATATACCTTTGCAAGCCGGCATTTGACCCAACAAACACAATGCGATCGCCTTTAATGGCCACCGCCTGAGCGCGGGGCGCGCGGTCGTTAACTGTGTAGACATTGGCGTTTTTGAAAACAATGTCAGCGGGTGCAGGTTGAGCGGCAGTCGACGATAGGTCGAATGCCGACAGGAATACTGCGAACACCAAGCTGGATAACTTCATATGTTTTGGACTGTCTACCAGGACAACGGAATTTCAGAGCGAAAGTTTTATATCATTTGCTTGCGAGAAATTATAGGAGATCGCCCTTTCTTATGGCGCCCGGCGCCTGAGTCAACCTCATCGCTGGGACCGCGGGCGTCTCGCCCGCCTTTGCACGCCATCATCCTGCCGGAGGATTTTACCCATCTCCTTTTCGCACTTCGTGCTCATTGCTGGCGGTCCCAGTTACAGCGAAGGCCTTCTGTTTGAACTATAATCGGATCTCCAACACAATTAGGTTCATGAATATTCTGCATCCGGGAGTCTTACCATGAAAACGGAAACACTTGATCTCAACCCATCGCTCGGCGCTACCACAGCCCACGTCGCACGTCCGGAAACTGAAACCGCCGCGGCGGTCCTGCTAATTCAGGAATGGTGGGGAATCAACGATCACATACGCGACCTTGCCGCGCGTTATGCAAACGCAGGGTTTCTCTGTGTCGCCCCCGATCTCTATCGCGGCAAGCTTGCGAAAGATCCGGAGGAAGCGGCGCGCATGATGCAGGATCTGGCGATAGACGACGGACTAGCGACCATCACCGCGGCAATTTCCGAAACAAAGCGAGCCTACAGTGTGCAGAAAATTGGGATTACTGGCTTTTGCATGGGCGGCACCTTTGCCCTGCGCGCCGCCTGCGAGATAAATGAACTCGCCGCAGCCGCCCCATTCTATGGCGACATCCCAGGTGATGACGTGCTTCAGAAACTGAGCGTGCCCACCCTCTTTATCGCCGGCGAGCGCGATGCCTGGATCAACCCTGAGAAAGTCGGCACGTTAGAAGACGCGGCGCGGAAACATGATCTCCCGGTAGAAATTGTCAGCTACGACGCCGACCACGCTTTCTTCAATGACACTCGCCCAACAGTTTATGACGCCGACGCCGCAGCCGATGCCTGGCGACGTGTACTTGATCTATTCAGAAAACATCTGACCGTAGCCGCACTATAAGGCGCATGGTTCAGGTAGTGTTTTCCCTGGCTATCTGCTGCAAGTATTCTTCCAGTTCCGTATGACCGCCGTGGTCCGCCCAGCCGGCTGGAGTGCTGCCAACCTTAGTGTCCTTGATATTCACATCGGCGCCTCTGGCAACCAGGAATTCAGCCATTGGCCGATGACCATTGAGCGCTGCGTAGTGCAAACCGGTTCCCGAAAAATCAAAGCCTGGAGGGAAAGCGTTGAGCTCGACGCCTTGCTCCAACAAGAAGCGAGCGGTCTCGATCTGATTGTGCATACAGGCATAGATGAAAGCGTTATTAATAACGCTCTGCCGATCGTTAGACCAACTGGCAATCTTCGCCTGCAGTTCTCTTTTGATCGGGTCCGGGTGGTTTGACTCTTCCAAGCCGCCGAAAGGCCAATCAATCTTGCCTGCCTCCGGTTTCAAACTGCCGTCACTCTCAAAGAAACCCTCGATTAAATCCATGCGCCCAAGACCTACCGCCAGACGCAGGTTATGAACACTGGCGCCACGCCTGAGTAGTAGATCGATGACGCCGCGGTTATTCCAATACAGCGCTTCCTCTAACGGCGACCAATTGCCGGCGCCATTGACGGCCGCGCCGCGATCAAGCAGGAGCTCGGCAATCTCGACATTGTCTATGCAGGCGGCGGCGGCAAGCGAACCATTGATCTCAGCGCCGGCGTCGATTAGGAGTTGGGCCATAGCGACCTTATTCGGTGCGTCGAGCGCTTCCAGCGTTAGGCATTGCAGCAAGGTGGGATGGCTGCACGAGGATCTGCTCGTTGCCAGAGAAGGATCCTGTTGCAGCAGAGCCCGGAGACCTTCAAGATCGCCAGACTTGATGGCGGCCATTGCCGGACGAAACTTGGCATCCATTCGGATGTTCCTCACTCATGGTTTGATTGCAGGAAATCACTTATTTCACTTCTAGTCGGCAGCGCACTGCGCGCGCCGAGTGATCGACACTTGAGCGCAGCCACAGCATTCGCCAGCCGCAAACTCTCCTCCACGTCCTTCTCGCTCAACAACCCATAAAGAAAGCCCGCGTGAAACGCATCGCCGGAGCCAGTGGTGTCGCGACATCCGCCCGGCACCTCGAAGGCAGGCGATTCAATAAACTGTCCTTCGCAATAAACCAACGCACCTGCCACACCTTTGGTGAGACCAACTATCGCGCAACCGTATCGAGCTTTGAGTTCAAGAATTGATGCCCGTTCTTCCGTAATCCCCGTCAACCGGTGTGGAAACTCCTTTGAGGAAATCAGTATGTCGATTAACGGCAGCAGCTCGGGGAGACCATCGTAAACATTGTCGATGTCCGCCGACACTATCGTACCTTCCGCCCGGGCCGCCCGGGCCATTCGCACGCAGGCAGGTGGATCATGAGCGTCGAGGTGCAGTACACGACCTCGATAAGCCAACGCTATCGGCGCCTCATCAGCCCTATAACCAAGTCGTTCATCTCTGTCCCAGATGATCGTGCGCTCGCCATTACGCTCGTCGATGATGATGAAGGCGATTTGATTGCGCGCGCCCTCGATCACTTCGGCAAACTCGATGTTAACGTTCTCCGATTTGAGGGACTCGAATCCAAACCGTCCCGCCGCGTCTGATCCGAAACGGCCGGCATATGCAGTGTCCAGTCCTAACCGTTGCAGAGCGACCATTGCGGTGGCTGTCTGCCCGCCCGATGCCTGCTGGTGATTTATCAGCTGCACTTTCGTGTCAAACACCGGATACTCGGGAACGACAATCAGATGATCGACCGCGTTCAGTCCGAAGCCGACCGCATCAAACCTGCGGAAGGGGGTAAGTGGGAAGGGGAAATTCATTTCAGTGGCTAGACTAATTCAGAACCGGGAGCGGTAGCGACCGGGTCCCCGCGCGGGCACCCCGCGTGGGGTGGTGGGCGACCGGGGTCACATTTCACACGAAGAATTCCTGCTATTCTTTTACCCGGTCGCTACCGCTCCCGGTTCTGACTGCTTCGACCCATGATGAAAATTTGTTGCATCGCCTACCACCGACGAAGAGCGATTTGCGCTACAAGAATTCAGAACCGGTAGCGACCGGGTCCCCGCGCGGGCACCCCGCGTGGGGTGGTGGTAGCGACCGGGTCACATTTCACACGAAGAATTCCTGCTATTCTTTTACCCGGTCGCTACCGCTCCCGGTTCTGACTGCTTGCGGTTAGTCTTGCATTCAATCACTCAGTTAGAATATTCGGTTGAACGCGAAGCGCTCTTAAAACATCTTACGAAGCAGTGACATTAGCCGAAAAGCTCAAAGAAATTCCAGTTTCAGCCGGCGTTTACCTTTACAAGGATGGCGCCGGCAAAATCATCTACATCGGCAAGGCCAAGCGCTTGCGCAGCCGGGTGCAGTCTTACTTCCGGGATGCGCGGCCCTTCGATCGCAAGACTGACGCGCTCGTCAGGCAGATTGCCGACGTCGAGTTCATCGTTACCGACAACGAAGTCGAAGCCTTAATTCTGGAAGCGACGCTCACCAAAAAACACAAGCCGCGTTACAACGTCAATCTAAAAGACGATAAGTCGTATCCGCATCTCAAGCTGACCATCAACGAGCCTTTTCCCAAAGCCGTGATCACGCGACGAATTCAAAAAGACGGCGCGCTTTACTTCGGTCCGTTTCTGCCCGCGAGCATGGCCCGCAAGACGATCGACGTGATCAATCGGACCTTCCAACTCCGCACCTGCGATATCGAGATCGACGGCAAGGCGCCGCGCCCGTGTCTCGAGTATCACATCAAACGCTGTCTTGGCCCATGTGTGAAGGGACTCTGCACCGCCGAGCAATATCAGGAAGCGGTGCGCGATGTGCGACTGTCTGTTGGAAGGCCGCAACACAGAACTCGCGGACACTCTCGCAGGCCGCATGGAGCAGGCTTCGACTGAACAGCGTTACGAGATGGCCGCCAAGTATCGCGACCTGCGCAAGACAGTGGTCAAGCTTTCCGAACAACAAAAGATGTCCACTGCGCCCGACCGCGACGTCGATATCTTTGCTTACTACCGCGAGGGTCAGCGTCTCGCGTTGCAACTCTTTACGATGCGCGAAGGGCACATCGTGGGCCGCCGCGAATTCTTCTGGGAAGATCTGTCGGAAGACGATTTCGATCCGGCATCGTTTTTGAGTGACGTGCTCGCGCAATACTATTCGAGCGATTACGTGCCGAAAGAGATTCACGTGCCGGTGGATTTCGACAGACCGCGAGCTACTTGAAAAAGCATTGACGGCGCGGCGCGGAAAGCGCGTCAGGATCTCACTACACGCAACGCGGCGAGAAGCGCGACCTGATCGATCTGGGCGAGAAGAATGCGAAGCTCGCTTTCGAACAGCGCTTCCGCGTGCTCAAGCCGGACATGAAACGGGTGCTGGAAGAGTTGCAGGAGACGCTTGAGCTGCCGCGTTTCCCGGCCGCATCGAGTCGTTTGATATTTCGCACATTCAGGGCGCGGAGAATGTTGCCGGCATGGTGGTTTGTGACAACGGCAAGATGAACCGTTCCGAGTATCGCAAGTTTCGGATCAAAACAGTGGAAGGCGCAAACGACGTCGCTTCGATGCGCGAGGCCGTCGTTCGACGTTATCGCGCGTTTACTCGATGAAGGCAAGCCGATGCCGGATCTGATCATGATCGACGGCGGCAAAGCTCAACTCAATGCCGCGGCGGACGCGATGGCGCGAACTGGATCTCGATGCGGTGGCGATGGTAGGCGTGGTGAAGCCGCCGCTGAACGCACAACCAGGTTTCGTATTTGCTGGTTAAGGGACGCGAGCACGAACCGGTCTTTCTCGATCCGCATTCACTCATTCTTCGTCTGCTGCAAATGATTCGCGACGAAACGCACCGCTACGCGTTGAGTTATCATCGCAAGCGTCGCGAACTGCGCGACTTCACTTCCGAGTTATCCGCCATTCCCGGCGTCGGCGAGAAACGCAAAGGACGATTGCTCAGACACTTCGGGTCCATTCATCGCGTTAGCGAAGCGACGGAAATGGAACTGACGCCATTTGTGGGAAAGAAGACGGCGCGGGAAGTGGTCGAACATTTCGCGCGTCAGCGCAGCTTTGGTTGAGACTGGATTACCGGCCCCGGCGGAGACCGAGACCGCTGCCTGATTTCACGTAAACGGCACTTATAAAAGGAATGGTCGCGACCCTCTTGATTCACCGGCAAAATTGGGGATCTGTCGATACGAACAACAGGAGAGTTTCTATTGGAGGGGAGGATGGAATAGCAAACCGCCCGGACTTTATTCGTGAATCCGGGCGGTATTGTTTTGTGCGAAAGTGATTCAAGGTCTAACCTTGCGGCATTGCGCCCTTCGTTCCGGCAAAATCGTATGTGATGTGCAAACGCAACGATCCATCCTGAACTTCCGAGCGCACATCTTTCACCGTTGCCTTCACCGTCCCATCACTGGCCTTGATCGGCAGCAACAGCTGCAACTGCTGCGGCCGGAGAATCTCAAGCGGATTCACCCGGCTGTCGATTGCGGTTCTAACAAATACAGTTACGAACGTGTTAGCAAAGGGCGCCACGTTTTCCAGGTTGACGCCTTCCACATTCACTCGCCCATAGAGCGTTTGTTTTGCCTGGTCGAATGAGAGCTCAATTGTAGTTTGCGCCCAACCCTTCAGCGCGGTGCAGTTTCCCAGAAGGTTATAGTTGCCGCTAAACACGAGCGGGGCAGATATCTTTCCATTCGCAAATTGAACCTGAGTTTTGGCCCCACTGCCTTCAGCGGCAAGGGTGATCGCATCTGTACACCCTCCCTGGAAAGCAGCCTTCCGCATGCCACCACCTTCGAGTCTCGGCCCGCCACCTGCCAGTTGAAATGAAGGCGGACCAATGTCCTTAAAAATGGTTCCGAGCAGGCCATCGAAAAAGGTATTGCTCAAGGCAATGACGACAGTCGCAGGCGGATCACCGGAGGCATCAGGCGGCTTGACTGCAACACCGGGTACTGCCCGAGCGCGCGGGCTCCCGAGGAAAAAAATCGTTGCGCCAATGCCCAACGCCAAACCCAGTAGAAGTATCAGTATGTATTTCATCGTTACCTCAATGGGCTGGCGGCGACGCAGTTGCTGACGACGGCGAAGCGTTCGACACTGGCGATGGGCCAGTAGTAGCAGCCGGGGCATTCATATTACTGATAAGCATTTTTACCAGGGCCGCTACGGTGTTAGTGAATGCGTCGATCTGCTGCTTCACCTGTTCCGGTGGCACCTCGGTCAGACCCGGAGGAACCTGAAACATTGAATCGTCGACAGTGGTGGTGATGTCACGCATCTCGGCGACGACCTTCACGCCCTTTACACCCTGAACATTGCCGCTGGCTTCTGAATAAAGTTCGGTGCGCAGTGGCAGGCCGGTTTCCTTGTCGACGTAGACGAAGGCTTCGCTCTTTACTGCTCCGGCCGATGTCGAAGTGTTGGTCGTGGTCGCGTAGCGATACTTTTCAGCGGTACGGCCGTTGAGCTGTTCCTCACCGACACGTTCCACGCCCTTAAGCTTTTCGATGTAGGAGACGATGTGTCCGGGCGTCATCAACTTTTGCATTTGAAAGCCGGTCGCTTCCTTGGTGAGCTCGGCGTATTGCTTCCGTCCCGGCGCGATGACCATGTGCTTGCCGTCGTGATCGAGGTAAATCAAGTCGGAGCCATCCGGCAGTTTGAACGAAACGCGCCGGTCGTTTCCGTTGCGCGCGACTTCCGCCGACAGGGTTGGGATGCCGACAGTTTTTTGGCCGCCTTCGGTTTCAGCACTCACGACCAGGGTCGCTTTATATTTTTCCGGCTCGCGCGCGCCAATTAACGAAACTGGCCCTGGCGATGCGTTCGTGTTCGCGTTAACCGGAAGGGTGTTGGCATTGAGGTTCACATTTGTGTTGGCGTTTGGATCTGCCTTCTGGCAAGCGCTACTCGCAAAGGCGAGGCAGCAAACGGCCAGGAACGATATTGATGAACTTGATAAAAAGGTTTTGAAGTGCGCAGTTTTCATGCTTGGTCTCCGAAGAATCGAGCGACGCGCTCTACAGTTTTTTCAGGGGGTTAAGAGGGAAGCCGTAGGATAACACGCCACTGCCAGCCTTGTAAGCCTGGACCAAGGTCATCACCCAAGTTCCAAAAAACCATCCGCAGATTTCGCCGATTACACAGAGTAAGTGAGCACCGCACGGTCCCTACGTCGGCAGTTCAGCCTTGGGCTCCATCTGATCTGCGTAATCTGCGGATAGTTCCCCATTGACTTCGACACCCTTTTTGGCTTAGAAGCGCACTGTTCTTCGAGCCTACACAAGTGAGTGTGGTCCATGAAACAAATTCCAGTTCTGCTTTTCCTTGGCCTGGTGCTGTCTTTTTGCAATCTGGGCGACAAACTAAAGACCGCCGACAAATCCACCGGCTCCGACAAATCGGCCTCTTCCGACACCGGAAGCGACGCGGAAAAGGCGACTCCTACTGCCGCGCAGACCCAGGCTTTAGCTGGTGGCACGACGGCTAACTGGGAGAACCAGGGAATGTCCTGGACCGTCCCGGCTAATTGGAAAGAGGCCAGCAAGGAGGGGAAACAACTTCTCTGGCGTTCGCCCGGCGGCGGCGATGCCGCTAATTTGATCGTGAGCATTTCACCGATGGACGAGAGTTTTCCGACCGACATCAGCATTAAGGCGTTTTACGACGGCGCGAAGACACGCTTCAAAAACAACGAAGTTGATGAACTAAAATGGCTTGAGATTGACGGTCTTAAGGGCGTGCAGTTTAGAGAATCCGATCCGGAAACGCCTGACGGCATCCGCCGCCTGCAATGGCTCGCCTATCGAAAGTATGCCGGTCAGGTGCAAATGGTGAACGTTATGCTCTCAACCAGTGGCAAAGATTTTCTGAAACATCAGGACGCGATGTACGGCGTGTTGTATTCAACGAAGATCGCTCACTAGGTTGAAGTCAGCTTGCTATCAGGCGGCAACAGTTTGGTGTCGACGAAAAACGCTCATGCCGCGGTCGTAGTTGTTCGCGACCACCTCTACCGTTAAGTGGCGCTTACTTCCCCGACCGCGGCGTGAGTTCCTGCTGACCTAGTTTTTCCTGATGTAATTTCGGTGAATCCACACGTCCTTGTTGGCGCGGTCACGAGTTTCGAAAACAATATTCTGCTCGTCTTCCGCAGTGACTAATCCCACTCGCGCGCTCACTTCCTTCTCAGTTGCTTTCGCTTTTTCTCCCTCTGAGAGAAACGATTTGGCCTGCTCGGGATTAGCCGGCGCAAACTTGTTCTCCTGAAGCTCAGCGATTGCCTCGATCGCGTTGGCCTTTAACAGCTTGGGCCAGAGTTTCTTGAACAGCACATTTGAGCCATAGACATCCGCGCTGTTGACCTTGCCATTAATGGCGAACACGTAGCCTATGACATCTCTGCCATTCACTATATTTGCCAGCGCTCTTACATAGTTGTCTGCTGTCCCCCTGACTTTGCTGTGTTCAACCGTAAGTTGGAGGCTCGATGCAGAAACCGGAGAGTTAACGCTCGCACCTACGTTCTGGCTTAGTTTGTCCTGAACTTCGGAGACGCTTTTCCAGACGCCGCCCTGTGAATTGGATTTCTTCGCCGCCAGCTTAATCTCCCTGGTGGCGACGACGTCGGATGAGCTGCTGAATACGGTCGACCGTTCATTGCCACGCCCACTCCACCGGCCATGCTCCACGCAGAAAGCCGCGATCGGCATCTTGCCGGATCGGCGCGGCACGATCAGGTCAACGCCAATCATGCGATCCTGTTGGCCGCCTTTGACGATGTCGCCTGATTGAACATAGATATCGTCGTCGGAAATATTCTGAATGGCCAGCTCGTTAACGCTCTTCGTCTCGTAGACGACTACTTTCTTCTGAAGCATGGCCTCCTCCAGCGTCAGGAAAACCTTTCCGGCAAGCGTGTTCTTTCCGTGAACCAGGAAAATGGATAGGTTGTTATGAGTATATGGACCAGACAAGCGATAGTTGCCTGCTTGAATCTGCGCCGGTTTACCGGCCTGAACCGCACCCCTGCGTTGTGCCTTCAATCCCATGCTCAAGCCCGCAATCACTGAAAAAAGAACTAATCCGAGTGTTAACCCAAAAGCCTGCTTCTTCATTTCTTTGTCTCCTTACGCCCGATTTGGGCTCCGCTTGGGAGCGCTGCTTCTTTTGGCAGCTCTCGTTTGCCAGGTTGGGCCAGCTCATTTTGCGATTCATGGCCGCTCGCTGAGCGCCGGCCTCGCGACATCTTTCATTGAACATGGCTCGGCACTGGCCACTCGTGGCCCACCCTGCAAGATAATGTCCTGACGGGGAGATCGATTGGGGACAGCCCCTGGTTACCCCTGGTCTGGAAAGACTGTGGGCTCAGCGCCTAACTGGTTGGTAGAACGAAATGCGGGAGTGTTCTTGCACTCAGACGATCGGGGTGGGCCAGATCGTTGCCAGATTCGGAAAACAGGTAGGCTGATTGTGAAGTCTAGGCAAACGAGCTTTACGAAACGTTTTGGGTGCTGAAGTCATTGCATGTAGACAAACAAGAAACCGCATCAAGCCTTCACTCTAATAGACTGTCTGCGGTCGCTACCTCATCCCCTGTGCTGACGTTCGTTTGGAAAAAACAACTCGAGCGTCAGCAACAATCCTGGAAGAGCAGGACCTGGACCAACTGGAATGTCAGGTGAAGTTTCTAATTAGCACGATGTCCCTGATCTTCGCACCGCGCGATGCAATCAGCTGACCATTTGCGTCCCAATCGTAGTAGAAGATCGCGTCTTCGGTGAAATTTGTGATTTGCTCAGGAGGTGAACCGTCGAGCGGTTGACTCCAAATATTAAAAACGCCGTGGTTCCGATCCAGGAAATTGAGCGCCTTGCCGTCGGGCGACCAACGGATTACCTGGTGGTAAGGGTAAGGCAGGGCAAACACTTTGTGAGGCGCGCCGCCCTCCGCATCTAGCACGGCGATCTTCCATTTGTCTGCTTCATCTTTGCGATAGGTGCAGGCGATGCTCTTTCCGTCTGGGGAAATCACGGCCTTGATCGCCAATCCTTCATGCGTTAGTTGCTGCGGGGGACAGCCGTCGATTGAGATCCTCCAGAGCGTGTTCCGATTTTTGCCTTGCGGTGTGTAGACAATTGAGCTGCCATCGGGAGCGATGTATGGGTAGCTCTCACCATCTCCAAACGTCAACTGCTTTCGGTTGCCGCCATCGCCGTCAATCCGCCAAATATGATGGATGCCGCCCTCAGCGGAGACATAAGTTACAAAGCGACCGTCACGAGAAACAGAAGGAAACAGGCAACCATCATGAGTGAGGCGTTTGGTGTCGGTGCCGTCGATGTTCATGCTCCAGAGGTCAGGCTGCTGGTTCTCGGTGGAAGCGTAAAACACCCGCCCGTTGCCAGCTACAGCCAAGCCATCAAAGCCTTCAGTGCGTCCGGAGGTGATGCGCCAGGGTGCCCCGACCGTGGGCACTAACCAAATATTTGCGAGGCCGTCGGTCTGCATCGTCACCAGCGTCGGCGGATCCAAGGCAAGGCTCAACTCTTCATAGCTGTTGGTATCGTTGGTCACTCGTTGAGCTTCACAATCGGGATAGGGCAGACGCCAAATCTGAAGCGAGTTAGAGCGCTTTGCGGTTGCCGAAAGAAAAGATCGGTGCCCTCGTTATTCCACGCGACGGCGCGCAGATCTTTCCAAACCCAGGGACACATCTCGAAAGGGGGTGCGCCGTTTACTGGTGTTGCCAGCAAAGTAAACTCCAATTTGTTACTGCGGCTTGCGCCTACCGCAATCAATTCGCCGTCCGGTGACCATGAAGGACTCGAGAAACTAAACTTGTTCGGATGTTGTCGAGAGGCCAGCTCCTGCTCGTCAGTTCCATCTACGTTGGCAACTACCAGCACGTCCCTGTGCTGACCCGGAAATCCACGAATGAACGCGATTTTGTTTCCGTTAGGCGACAACGCAATAGGCGAGTCAATGTTGACAACTACCTGTTGCTCAGGCTCTGGTCCACCTTCGATTGAAATCCGATGCAGGACGCTCACCGTGGTGTTAGGTTGGGTGGTTGTATAAAAGAGACCAGTCGCATCTCGCGTGAAACGCATCCCCCAGCACAAGGCGGGATCGGGCTTCAGCAGTTGCCGCTTTTCATCCGTTTCTCGGTCCCAAAGCCACAGGCTGTGATTCCCAGCGTCGATCGGAACGTAAGCCAGCAAGCGAGCGTCGGCGGAAATTGCAACATCAAGGATGCGCCCGGCGTGGGTAAGTCGCACAATTTCCATCAACCCGAAGCTCGGTTGAATCGACTTAACGTCGCCGGCTTTCCTGACCTGAGGAACAAATCGATACCCGCGCTTCGGCACCGTTTCAATGAAGGCCGTCCCCGTGTCGGTGTCCCCGAGGCTTCGCCGCAAAACCGAAATTGTCACCGTCAGATTCGAATCTTCGACGATCGCATCAGGCCATAGCGATTGAATCATTTCTGCGCGCGAAACAACTTTGCCGCCATTTCGCACGAGAATTTCGAGGGCCTGAAACGCTTTCGCCCCCAGCGGAAGGATCGCTCCCCGCTGCCGGACTACGCGCTCCGTGGTATCTAACTCGAAATCGCTAAACCTGTATTTGCCGTCCAGGGATTGAACCATCTTCGGGTAGTGCTCTTTTCGAATTTTTAATATTTTCTTAAGGACTTTTCCAACCCGAAACCAGTATGGTGCCTGCTCCACCGGGGAGGGATCACCCCCGATCGTGTTACCTCAATAATTCACGCTCCTCAGCTGCCCGCTATTGCTGCACCCCAGCACTAGCGGGCGGCATTGTATCTGGGCATAGATCTAAACCAAAGAAATTCGCATTTCCCGAGCAGGAGATGGCTCCAATAAATAGCGAGGCGCACCTCAAGGGAGCGCCAGAGCGCAAAGTAGACGTGGGCCTTCGGGTTTGAATCGAACGGAAAGACAGCGCCTTTTGGTAGGTTCAGGACCACCCGTTTGCTCGTCACGTTCTCGATCTACCTTCCGAAACTTCCCTGTATGCAGGAGAGCCGATAAACATTTTTGGCCATCGCGCGTCCCCATAATGGCCTTTTAGACTCACGCTGCCTAAACAGCTAACGTCGAAGGCCATCGAGGTAGAACGGACCCCGGTTCCTTAGTTTCCTTCGTGGGCGCAAAAAGCTCATTTTCCTAAATTTGGGTTGAACTTTGGGCCCTCAGTGGTAATGCATGGAGATGCTATTTCATTTCACGCCAAAATTGCGGGCCCGGATCGCAATCGCAAGCTGGCTCTTACTGGTCGATCTGGATCTTCTTCGAAGGGCGGTAAATTCTGAGAACGGCATAGCGAAAACGCCGGCGCCCCGAAATGAATTGGCTGCCGGCAGCATATATATTCGAAGCAGCTGATTGTCGAGACCCGATTGAAACGCTGACGAACAATCCAAGGCAGACCAGCGGAAGATAGACCCGGGCCAACCAAAAGAAGACTGCCCATCCTGGCAAACTTCGGAGCAACATCGTTGACATTTAAAGGGGGGTCAGATTATTTTTCTGCCGGTCCCAAGCCCATCGAAGCTCCTCGGCCCAATCAGTTCCCGAGAGAGCGCCACCCCTTTCAGTCACCACTTCAGGATTCAGAATTATTGGGATCGCCGTCTCTTCATTTTCCCAGATCTATTATTCGTCAGCCGGCTTGCAACATCGCAAAACTTCAGGTCCTTTTGGAGGAAGAACTATGAGCACCAGCCGCGCCAGCAACTCAAACCGTTCCAGTGACCAGAGATTCACCCCCAAGCCGGTTAAGGAATGGACCGTCATGGTTTATCTGGCCGGCGATAACAACCTGAGCGCTGATTGTGTGTGGGCGCTCACCGAAATGAAGCGAGGCATCTCCTCCGACAAGATCAATGTGATCGCCCAATTTGATCCCAACGATGGATTGGCGCGGACCAGACGCTACGAGATTACCCGCGAGGGAGTAGTCCAGAAGGGCGTAATTCGAGGCAGGAAAAAAGCTGCGCGGGGCAGCGGCGACGAGGACAACCTCGACCAGCCGATTGCTGAGATGAGACCAGCGCTGGACGACTCTGCTAGAGATTTCGCGGAATGGAATTCGAGGACGAGCGAGGTGCACTTTCAAAAGGAAAGCCGGAAGGCTCACATTCTGGCCGACCGCCGACAAAAAGGGAAAAAGGCGCTTTTCGAATTCGCCTATAAACTTGCTGAAGGCCAGGCATTGAATTATCCGCATGAGCCGGATGATTTTGGAGGTTCCCGCCACGATAGTGACGCAGCCTCTCCGGTTACTCTCTACAACTTCCTAAGCTTTGGGGTCGAGTGTTATCCAGCTCGACATTACATGGTCGTGCTGTCCGGCCATTCGGCTGGCGTGGAGCCCACCTATCTCTTGCGCGACGATACATCAGGGAACTACATGACTATGAGGCAACTGCGTGCGGTCTTCGATCAACTACAGAGCGATCTGAAGAACGGACCGAAGGATGTTCGCGCCGACAAGATCGATATTCTCGGCCTCGACACCTGCCTGATGAGCATGGCTGAGGTTTGTTGTGAGCTGAAGGATCGCGTGGGAATAATAATTGGTTCCGAAACTTACACCCCTTCCTCTGGTTGGCCTTACCAGGAGATTCTCGCCAAACTCAGTGCCTCAGTTAATGGCCTTGATGGAGCTAAGCAACTAGATCGGTTTGGCCTTGCCAAGTTAATTGTCGATGAGTATGTGAATTTTTACGAGGATTACGTGACAGCGGGAGTGTCTGTGGCCTTGTCGGCTCTTAATGTAGAAAAAGTGGGTAAGCTGTCGAGCGTAGTCAAGGACTTAGCAACGCTCATGACCGATGCGTTGGTTGCTGAGCATCCTGAGATTGACTTCAAACCCGAAAAGAAGAGTCGCCCTTTTACGGACGCTCTGATTCTGGCCCATTGGGACACTCAATCGTATAACGGCGAATGGTATGTTGATCTCGTTGATTTCTGCGAATGCCTTAGTCGGCGCTACCCGCAGCCGGCGATGGTCGCGGCTTGTAGCGCACTCACCACCTTCCTCCAGGGCAAGGCAGGCGCCAAACCTAAAGACAAATTCATTATCGAATCTGCTTTCAGCGGGCCCGCTTACCAATACTCGAACGGCGTGGCAATATATTTCCCCTGGGCGAGTGTTGCCAGATACTTCTGGGATTTCGACTTTGCCACGAGATCACGCTGGGCAGAATTTCTGGCCGTTTACACAAATGTCACGCGGCGAAGGTTTCGAGTGCCGGCGGAGCCGACCAAAGAGCAACAAAACCTGATTCGGGAACTCGATGAAAACGGCGGAAACTTCCTAAACTATCGCGGCAGCGTCAAGCGGGCCTCCGATAAGCGGTCCTGGGACAAAGGATCGGATCTCATATTTAACAGGATGGCTTCCGACAAGATGGCTTCGGACAAGATGGCTTCGGATAAAATGGCTTCCGACAAGATGGCGTCCGATAAGATGGCTTCAGACAAGTCGGGAAATCCTATTCACAGCATGCGCAATCCACCGGTCGTTTCGCTGGACTTTAAGTTTTGAGCCACTAGAGAGACCAGCATCTTCGACGAAGGCATTAGTGAACGACTTTTACACGCACGGCAAGAGATCGCTGCGAGTGAATCGCCTGGCCGTTTGTCGCTCGTTCTTTTGGGCTCTCTTCTCGCTGACTGCCGTCATCTGTTTTAATCAGTCATCTCTTCTGCCAGAGTTGGACTCGGTAGCGATCGCTGATAACCCCCCAATCGCTAACTCGTCAGAAGTTGCATCGAAGGCGACACTCCTTTTACTAAAAGCATCGATCAAACGCGAGATTAGCCCGAACGACGTTCACTTTTATAAAGTTGAAGTCCCTGAGGGGCATTTCTTTTCTTTAGAAATTGAGCAGTGGGGAGTGAATCTGTCCGGCATTATTTCCGGCTCGAAGGATCCTCAAAGAATCGAGTTTACTTGTCGAACCAGTGGCGCGTCTCCGGTGTCGGTTATTGCCGAGCGTGGGGGCGAGTACCTGTTGGCTTTGCGAGCCCCAGCCGGCGCCGGGAAAGTCGGAAGCTACCGCATTCGCCTGAATGAAACCAGACTGAAATCCACAGGTGACATTCGACGCATTGCCGTCGAAAAGGTTCTGGCGGAGGCCGATCGGTTGCGGGCAACGCAGAAGGACGATTCTTACCGCCAGGCAATCGGAAAATATCAGGAGGCGCTGGTTTCGTTAGAAGAGTTTTCGGATTATCAGCTCAAAGCTGATATTTTTAAAGGCCTGGGCCAGACTTACGAAGCGCTAAACGACAATCAGAGCGCGTTTGCAAACTACAACCAAGCCCTCTCACTCAACCGAAGAGTCAGAGATCAAAAATTCGAGGCCGACGTTCTTAACTGCCTTGGATACCTCGACGTCAGTATCGGCAACAATCGTAAGGCACTTTCCACCGCTGAATCGGCTCTGCGGTTAAGTCGCTTGAAAGGCCACAGCAGCGGAGAGGCCCAGGCGCTTTTCGTTTCCGGTGAAGCCCACTATGGACTTGGCGATCTGCAAAAGGCGCTTGAATTTTATCAACAAGCGTTGGTTATCCTCCGGACACTTAACGACTACCGCGCCCAAGCCGAAACCTTACTCAACGTGGGCTACACGCATTCCAGTTTGAGCCGCACCGCGGAGTCACGCCAAGCTTATTTGGAGTCAGTCTCATTAAGTCGCGATAGCCAGGATTTACGGTTACAGGCAAAGAGTCTTCGGGCTCTCGCAACCTTTCAGACCCGGCTGGGCGAATACCAACAGGCACTGGATCTGTTTGCGCAGGCCCTACTGTGCCTCAACATCGTCGACGACCGCTTAACGAGGGCCACGATCTACGGCGGAATGACATTTACGTATAAGAACCTGGGAGAACTGCACAAAGCTCTCGACTACTCTAAACAGTCGATTCGTCTTTTTCAGGAGATCAAAAACGCCTGGGGTGAAGGTGAAGCTCAGATGGATTCCGGGCGAGTCAGCTTTGCGCTGGGTGATGGCAACGCCGCGCTGGCCAGTTACCAGCGCGCGCTGACGCTCTTTCGCGAATTGGGAATGACTCGCCTCCAGGCGCAGACGTTGCGAGATATAGGAGCAGTCTACGACTCGTGGAATGATCATACTCAAGCTCTCAACTATTACACTCAATCCCTGCAACTCACCCGCCCGGGCCAGGATCAACGTTACCGCGCTTATACGCTGAACTACATTGGCCGCGTGCTTGAAGTCCAAGGCTCTAAGTTGAAGGCTCAGGAATATTATCGCCAGGCACTTGAACTGAATCGCCTCGCGGAAGATCCCGCCGGCGAAGCGCTGAGTCTATTCCACCTCGCTCACGTGCAAATGGATCTGAATCTTCTGGATGAGTCGCGGGCGCAAATCGAGGCCAGCCTCAAGATCTCGGAGTCGTTGCGTAGTAAAGTTGCCAGCCAGGATGTGCGCGCGTCGTTTGTCGCTTCTACCCATCAATATTTCGAACTTCATGCTGACGTCCTGATGCGGCTTCATCGGAGTCGGCCAAACGAAGGGTTTGCCGGAGCGGCATTCGAGGCCAGTGAAAAAGCCCGCGCCCGCTCTTTGCTCGAATTGCTCAAGGAGGCTCACGCCGATATTCGGCAGGGCGTCGATGCCTCGCTATTGGCCCGCGAACGAAGCATTGGTCAGGAACTCAACAGCAAAGCCGAGCGTCATGCCGAGCTGGTCCTCGCGGACAACAAAACGGAGGCTGAGGTGGTCGCCAGAGATGTTGATCGACTCACTTCCGATTATGAACAGATTGAAGCCCAGATCAGATCTCAGAGCCCGCGTTACGCTGCGCTCACGCAACCACAGCCGCTCACCCTGAAGGAAATCCAACAACAAGTGTTGGATGATGAATCGCTGTTGTTGGAATATATGCTGGGCGATGAACGCAGTTACGTCTGGGCCGTGACCCGGCATGAAATTGCCGCCTTTGAGTTACCGGGCCGCCGGCAGATTGAAGACGAGGCATTCCGTTTTCACAAGTTGTTAACAGCCAACCAGCCGGTTCCGGGTGAGTCTGCCGCAGCCCACCAGAGTCGCGTGGCTGAAGCCGATGTCCAACTAGGGCAGACGGCCGTATCATTCAGTCAGCTGGTCCTTGCCCCGGTAATCAACAGGCTCGGGAAGAAGCGACTTTTGATCGTGCCCGACGGGGCCTTGCAGTACATTCCTTTCCAGGCTCTGGTTGTGCCGGCATCAGCAGGCGATGATCCTGCCTCAGCGCGATCAAACCTCACGCGTGAAACTGCTGGAATGGTTTCGCTGATTGTCGATCACGAAATCGTAAACCAACCTTCGGCTTCAACCCTCGCGCTGCTAGTGACTGAAACCAGGGCTCGCAAGACGGCGCCCAAAAACGTGGCGGTGTTGGCCGACCCCGTCTTCGAGGCGGATGACCCCCGGATTGATTCTGCGCCCACTAATCACACCGCCCGCACCGAGGAATCACAAATAGGACGCGCCGTAAGAGATGTGAGCCTCTCGGGGCCGGTAGGTCCGATTCCGCGCTTGCCCGCTTCAGGCGACGAGGCCGACGCCATCATGTCTCTGACTCCCTGGCTTTCAGGATTTAAGGCAATTGGGTTCCAGGCCAATCGGGCCACCGCGATGAGCTCGGATCTTGCCAACTACCGGATCGTGCATTTCGCCACGCACGGCTTTATCAACAGCGAACATCCTAAGCTTTCCGGCGTGGTGCTCTCATTGTTTGATCAAAAAGGACAACCGCAGGATGGATTCCTTCGCCTCCATGACATTTACAATTTGAAACTCCCGGTTGACCTGGTGGTGCTGAGCGCTTGCAATACCGGACTCGGGAAAGATGTCAAAGGAGAAGGTTTGATAGGTCTGACTCGAGGATTCATGTATGCGGGCGCATCGAGCGTAGTGGCGAGCCTATGGAAGGTCGATGATGCTGCGACTGCTGAACTCATGCGACTCTTCTATGGCTACATGTTGCGCGATGGATTATCTCCCGCCGCCGCGCTCAGAAAAGCGCAAGTGACGATGTCTCAGCAGCAGCGTTGGCAGTCGCCTTATTTCTGGGCCGGCTTCGTCATACAGGGTCAGTATCTGCAAACCAAACCGCCTGAACGTTTCCCGATTCCCTTCCTCGCAGTCTGGTTGGTAGCCGGAGGGATTTTAATCGCTGCGGGAACCTATGCACTGAAACGACGACGAAAATCGGTTCTTTAGATTACAATGCGCAGGTAGCGCCGGCTCCGGGCCGGATCGCAATTTCTTACATCCCTGAAATCTCGGACCAAGCATGAAGAAGAACTGGATCCTAACTCAGGAATCTTTTGATGCCCTGCTCGCCTGGCTTGATCCGTCTCCTGATGCTGCCGGACGAAAGTACGAGGTGATCCGACTTCGCCTCATCAAAATCTTCACCTGCCGAGGTTGTTCTGAGGCGGAAGACCTGGCCGACGAAAGCATTAATCGCGTCAGCCAAAAGCTGCAAGAGATCGGACCCACTTACGAAGGAGATCCCGCGCCTTATTTCTATGGAGTGGCCAACAAGGTGTACCTGGAACATCTGAGGAGGCCGCGAGTTCAGCCGCCGCCCCCTCCCGCTGATGATTACGAAGATGTAGAACAAGAGTATGCATGCCTGGAAAAATGTATTGAGAATTTGTCCGAGCAGAATCGTAAACTCGTGCGCGAGTACTACCTGGGGGAAAAAACCGCAAGGATAATAAATCGCAAGCAAATGGCAGATCAGTTAGGAATTGCCTTGAATGCTCTGAGAATCCGCGCTCATCGACTCCGTGCAACTCTACTGGAATGTGTTGAAGGTTGCCTGCAGAGCGCCACGACATGAAATAGACTGGCGAAAAACGACATTCAAGACAGGGGCGTTTGGCGCGGAAAGGGACTTGCTTTGAATTTGGATCCTCATGAAGTTGAAATAATACGGCAATACCTTTTGGGACTGTTGCCGGAGGAGGATCGCACCCCAATCGAAGAAAGGCTTTTGGTTGACGGAGATTTTTTTGAAGAGATTGTGATCGGTGAAGAAGAACTAATCGACGATTACGTTGCTCATCAACTCACTGAATCTGAAATCCAGGCGTTTGAGACTAATTTCCTGGTCACTCCGGAACGACGAAGACATTTGCGGTTTGGACAACGCTTGGCTGAGAGTGTCGGTAAAGGATATGAAGCCGCTGAACTGGTGGGCAACGAAGTTTCAACCACACCCTCAAGCGCGGCTACCATTGTCCACAACCAGAAGCGACCCTTGTTCGCGTTTTTGCCCTCACTCAGTCCGGCGCTTTCTTACTCGCTGGCCGCGGTAATTCTGCTCTCCGTTGTCTCCTGGTTGTTGGTCACAAATAGGTTGAGCCAAAACAGCCAGCCCGGAAAGACTTTGGCCATCACCCTGGGTCCTGGGCTTACCCGCGATGGCGGCGAAACCAATCGGATCAACCTTTCATCAGATATCGATCAAGTCGCGATTGGGTTGAGAATCTCAAAACCCGGCTACCAGATCTATCGGACGCGATTGCTGGCCGATGATAAATCTCAGTTGTGGGAGAGCGGCGATCTCACCGCTGTGGAAGAGCCGGCAACCTCAACCATGGCGCCGGCAAGCACAAGAACGCAGGTAGTGGTTTCGACAATTCCCGCCAACCTTATAGTCCCCGGCGACTACCGAATTGCCCTCAGCGGTCGCGCAAGCGACGGCTCCTTCGAGGAACTCGCCACCTACTCTTTCCGCGTCCCACGGTAGCGATCTATTCCCCAATTTAGCCCTCGTGCACGGTCGGCGCGTCGGCATGCGGTACGAAGCAGTGGCGGCAGCGGGCTTCATACATGTCACCCCCACCGACGGCTACGCGTTCTTCTGACTCTACAGTCCGCTGGGTGTAATTAGCTGGTTGGCCACACTTCATGCAGATGGCGTGGGTCTTGGTGATGTATTCCGCGATCGCCAGCAGCTGAGGCATGGGTTCCCATGGTTTTCCGGTGTAGTCCTGATCCAGACCTGCGATGATCACGCGCACTCCGCGCCGGGCCAATGCGTTCGCCGCATTTACCAGTTCATTATCGAAAAACTGTCCTTCATCAATCCCCACTACTTCCGTATCGGCGTCTACTTTGGCCAACACTTCCGCAGCGCTGCGAATGTTTGCCGACTCATGTCGCATCTCAGAATGCGAGACGATGTGATCCTGCGAGTAACGCGTGTCCAACTCAGGCTTAAATACCTGTACCTTCTGCCGCGCGATTTTGGCGCGCCGCAGCCTCCGAATCAACTCTTCTGATTTACCCGAAAACATCGAGCCGGCTATAACTTCGACCCAACCCGCCGTCGCGCGTGGATGCGGACTCGGTTCACTGTTGTTTGTCTGTGCAATTAGTTCGTCCATGTTATGTCCGCAAACCAACCGTTTGCGTATCGCACACTAGGTGTACATCTCCTTATTGTAAAATGGTGCAAACGCGGCAATCAGGGCCACTTCGAAACTCATCGATCGCGTGACCAGGTCGCGCGAAAGAATTCCCCAGGCCCCCTGGCGGCTGCGGATGTCCTGAATTCCCGCTACTTCATCGATCACCAATCCCAGTTCCCGCCGTCCTTCAATAACTTTCTTCGCTAACTCCACGGGTACGCCGATCGAAGGCGTGGCGCCATATGCCTCAATTGTTCCATCCGTTGCGTAAGCCCAGCCTTTTAAGAAGGTGTGCCATTCCCCGCTGAGTGATATGGAATGAAAGCCACCTTCAAGCCCGACAAAAATATCGGCATCGCGTCGTTTGTTGCGCAACAGGTCTCGGACTGCCAGGGCCCTTTCCCGCGCGCCCTGCATCAGCTCCCAATCGTTTAGGGGCATCGCGGGCACTTTGGTTTCAACGGGCCGGGATATCAGCTCAGCGTTGGCCCACGAAGAATCGATCTCCGCCACGCGCGAGATACTGGCGCGCACGGCCATGATCTTGGCCGCCCGATCAGAGCCTAGCGCAATTGTCTTCACCTGGGGCTGGGCTAGCGGGTTCAAATCAGCAAAGCAAACTGAAGCTGGTCATTCATCTAAAACGCGTCAGAGGCTATAACAGAGCAACCTGCGGCGTCAAAAACGGCGCGACCAGGAGTAATGAATCAGTTTGGGTTCCATGTTCTACTTTAAGGGGACCGCGGGCGCCCTCGCCCGCTGTCCCTGCACGAGTTGATCTGAACGCCTAAACTTGAATTCCAAATTGATCCACCACGCCAAGGGCGCGGCTTGACAGCAACCGCGGCAGGTTGCTGTAATCAAATTTCTCCCCAGTTCACCCTGCCAGATTTCACCTTAGTGAGTTTCATAAACGACGAGGCGGCAATCTGAAGCGGTGTTTCTGGCTTATTGAACTATTGGCTGGAGGTTTCTGGATTGTCTCTCGCAGAACTCGTTTACGATTGGAATACCATCGATCCGCTGTTGACGCGGCCGAATCGTCCGATCAGTTTTGACGATGAAACCTTGCGCGACGGGTTGCAGTCACCTTCAGTCAGCGAGCCCGCGGTCGAAAAAAAGATCGAACTGCTTCACTTAATGGACGCGCTCGGCATTGACACTGCCGACATCGGCTTGCCCGGAGCAGGTGGAACTCATGCGGCCGGAGTAGAACTCATGGCCCGCGAGATTGCCGACAAGAAACTGAAGATTCGGCCAAACTGCGCCGCGCGAACTCATCGCAACGACATTCAACCCATCGTGGATATCTCCCAACGCGCCGGAATTCCAATCGAAGCTTGCACGTTTATCGGCTCGTCAGCCATTCGGTTCTTTGCCGAAGATTGGACCCTGGAAAAACTGCTGCAACTTACCGAAGAGGCGGTGACCTTTGCGGTCAGCGAAGGACTCCCGGTGATGTATGTCACCGAAGACACGACCAGGGCAAATCCTGAAACCCTTCGCGCCCTTTATTCGACAGCGATACGGTGCGGCGCCACGGCCGTGTGCGTCTGCGATACGGTGGGACACTCAACTCCTGACGGCGCTCGCGCAGTGGTCCGGTTCGTTAAGAGCATCATCGAAGAACACGGCGGCAACATTCGACTGGATTGGCACGGCCATCAGGATCGAGGCCTGGGCGTGATCAATTCGATCGCCGCAATCCAGGGGGGCGCGGATCAGGTTCACGGTTCAGCCCTCGGCATCGGCGAACGCGTCGGAAACACTCCGATGGACCAGTTGCTGGTCAACTTGAAGTTGTTGGGTTGGATCGAAAACGACTTGTCACGTCTGGGCGAATATTGTGCCCTCACCTCAGCTGCCTGCAACTGGGAGATTCCACTTAATTATCCGGTTTTTGGGCGTGATGCTTTTCGCACGGCCACGGGAGTGCATGCGGCGGCGGTGATCAAAAGTTACCGCAAAGGGGATACCGAGCTGGCAGACCTGGTTTACTCGGGTGTTCCGGCTGGACAATTTGGACTTGAGCAGGTGGTCGAAATAGGGCCGATGAGCGGAAAGTCGAACGTAATTTACTGGCTTGAAAAGCGAGGGCTGGACGCGAGCGAGGAAACAGTAAACCGCATTTTCGAGCGCGCGAAAAAAGCATCCGCAGTCCTGTCAGATGAAGAAATTAAGAAGATGTTCTAGTTCTCCGAACCAGCAGAAAATGAAAAGGCTACGCGAACGAAGTGCCGTTGTGGCTCATCTTTCGCGTAGCCTTTGATTTTCAGACGGCGCTAATTAATTGACCGGGATAGTTACCGTTGCCGAACCCGCTTTTCCTGGAGGAAAGCGTTTCTGCCGCGCGATTCGAACCGCGCCAGCGTCGCCACCTGATGCCTGCGTCACTCTACCCGATTCATCGTAAGTCACCGTTACCACTATTTTCTTTGCTCCACTCTTAACCTGGGTTGCGACAGCAGGGGTCGGAAGAGAGGTCGTGGGAGTTGTGACCGAGGCCGCGTCCGTGGCTGCTTTCGCTTCGCGGGCCTTGGCTCGTTCCAGATCGCGACGACGCTTTGCCGCGAGAGCCGCGTTAGATTCCTCCGATGTTTCAGTCGCTTCGACCGGCGTTTCAGTAGTCTCCTCAGTAGTCTCCAAGCGGCACCGTATGTTTCCGGTACTGCGGACGTTGCTCACCGGCTGCGGTTCTGATTGAACACTCACTGGGGTTTGCTTACTCCGGCCATACCAACCGGCGGGTACGCCGAGTGCAGCCACACTTGGCGATTACCGCAACCGCCACCGCGCCGGCGACCAAGGCCTTTGCGCCTGCCGGCCAGTCTCCCGGCTAAACGAAAGAAATCCAGGCACACGCAAGCTTTCCAGATCAGGGTTCGAAGTCTCAACGTCTGTCGGCTGGGCGACGGTGCTCTCCACCGAATAGTCCGGAGGAAATGCGTCAGAGGGAACTATGCCTTCGTCCAATCGGCGCAAGCCCTCCAACACAACCTGGGTCCACGGCTGATTAATTGTTCGCTCCATCGGCTCCTCGGCGCTCGCCAAACTCGAACTTGGCGTTAGGAAGAGTTAACGCATAGTAAACGGCGTCGATTCCCCGCAAGACGCCGATGCGAGCGTCAACCACTGAGCCCGCCTGAAGATAGAAAAATCCGTGACCCTGGGGATACAGGACCTTGAGTTGTCCGGTTTTTCGTTGATTGCAGAAAAACTCAATTAGTTCGGAAAGCGAAAGGTCGCTCAGGTGTCCGGTTAGTGCCATCGGAAATTAGCTCCTCTAAGACGAGAGATTCATTGGGATGAACCAGGAACGTAGGGCTGGTGTTGGCCCTGGACCAGCACAGACTAAGGCGAGAGTGTAAATTTGTAGTTGATGGTGCCGGCGACTTTAACTGGCTGGCCTGAAAGTTTCGTCGGTGAAAACCGCGCTTTCAAGGCCGCCTGGACCGCAACCTCGCGCAAGGCCAGCGGACCACCCGTAGCCTGGGCCGAGATCACCCTGCCCGTTTCATCGATGTACAACTTCGATGGTGACCGCGCCTGAAACCCTCATGCGTCTCGCCTGGTCGGGATAACTGGGAGAAGGCAAACTGATTGCATTTCCGTTGAGTACACCACCGGATACGGGTTTGAGGATGGGTCGTGGCGCCGGCGGAGGTGGAGGTTCACCCTCGAGTTTTACTAAAACGCTTGAGGAGCCGGAAGGTGCTCGGGCGCCAGGATCCATTGGCCCCACTCCTGCGAGTTTATCCATGGTGACGACCGTCTTCGGAACTGCCACGGATTTTTGCGCAGCCGTTGGGTTGTTATTTGCAGATTCAGAACCGGATGACTTCAATGAGCTGGTGTTGTTCTTAGCGTCAACACTCGGGCTCGGCATGCTGGTCGCTGGGATTGCCGCCGCCGATGCGGGCTGGGCCATCCGCAACATGTTTTCGTCGAGGTAGTACATGATTGAGCGGTAGGTTACTTCCGTGGGCTCAAAAGAAATTTTCCCCGCATCGATCACGGCTACCGATGTGCTCATCTTGTTCCAGTTACCGACAAAGTCGAACTCATACTTGTAGACTTCTTTGCTGACCAGGGAACCGTCGTCATTAGTAAGGATCATCTCGCTGATGTTTCCCTTGTCGTCATACTTGTAAACCTCTTTGCCGGTCAGGTTGGCACCCGCGATGGGGAAATACTGATTTTCAATCTTGGCTCCTTTTATGTCGTAAGCCACGATCTCAAGCACAGCGCGTTTGCCTTCGGCGAGCTTTCCAGTCTCACTTGATAGCTTAACAATTTCAGTGCGCACTCGCCGCACTGGTCCGACTAAGCCGTCTCTGCTGCGATCGTTTTCCACCACCGTGGAGACCGGCGCAGGAGGGCTGGTAACTTTTGCGGTCAACTGGGACTGCGCCACCACTGTCATCGACATGACGCCAAAAACTACCGTGATTGATACTAGACCGACGCTGCGTCTCGACTTGAACATTGATTATCTCCTGACCGGGAGCGGTGTGATTTGTTGGAGCCCGTGAGGCCGATGCGCCTTGGGTTAGATTGACTAACCGCAGAATGGCTCGCCAATAATACTGCGTTAAACGACGTTTGTCTAGAGACAACGATGCTTGGTGTGTTTCAGGCGGCTTCTTAGCGAGATTTGCGGGCGGGTTGAGGGGAAACCTCGGGAAAGGCGGCGAAAATGTTCACTATTCGGTCAATGAGGCCAGTGGTGTGGGCTCGCCGGGTTTGGTCGTTGCACATGATGGAGAACGCTAAAACCTCTCCATTTGATGCGATCAGGTACCCTGAGAGCGACGCATCGTAAGTGATCGACCCGGTTTTTGCCGACACTCGTTCGGTCAGCGGCCTGAGCCGGCCGGCCAGAGTTCCATCTCGTCCGGCCACCGGCAGCGACTCCCGAAAAATCTGGTTCGCTGCCGTTTTCGAGACAACGCGCAATAGACTCGTCGTCGACTCCGGAGTGACCAGGTTAAGCCGCGACAGACCTGATCCGTCATGGAGCGCGAGTTGTTCCGAGCGAACCCCATTTCGGCCCAGCCACGTGCGAATGACCGCCAATCCAACTTCGGCATCTCCACGTTCCCGGCCAATCTCTAAAGGCAACGTCGCTATATGTCCCTGCTCGCGTCCGATGGTGCGCAGAATTAATTCCGCATAGAGATTATTGCTTTCCTTGTTTGTCTTGCGGACGATCTGGCTCAAGGGTTGGCTATTCACGAATGCAAGTTCAACTGCTTGTGCAGGATCAAATCGTTGGATGGGGGCCGTTCGCGAGTCGCGCAATTGCGCTTCACCGGCAATCGTAATTCCGCGCGATTTCAGTGCGTCCTTAAACATTGTCGCCGCCCAGAGCGCTGGATTGTGAACTGAGAGCCGGACTCCAAAGCCTTTACTGCCTGATGGAAATTCACCCCACACCCGAACATTATTATCGGAGAGGCCGCGATAAACACCGATCGTCGGCCGGCTGCTCTGATTGCTGGTCACCATGCGGTTTTCCAGTTTGACGTATGAGGAAAGTTCGGCGGCCTTCAGCTCCGGGTTCTCGCCTGATTTCGAGGGTGGCAAGAGATTAACACCCACTTCATTTCCGTTTATTGAAAGAGCACTCGCTTCCGCGGCGAAGTACCACTGGAGATCCGTCCACTGCCAACCTTCGCCAAGAGGATCGCCACGAAAATAACTTTCGTCTCCGATCACATTACCGTCAATCTTTCGCACACCGCGCTGGTAGAGGTCATCGACCAACTTTGCTAATGAGCCACGTTCGTCATTCTCGCTACGCGACACAAAATCAGGCGCCCCACGACCGTACAAGATTAGGTCGCCTGGGATTCTCCCGTTGGCATCGGGCTGCGTGCGGGAATAGACCGAGGTGCGCCAGCGAAACTCCCCACCGAGCAGATCCAGAGCGACTGCAGTCGTGTAGATCTTCATATTGGACGCCGGAGTGAATAACTTGTCACCGTTGCGCTGAAAGAGAACGTCGCCATTTTTCAGGGAAACAATGTGAACACCCCAACGCGCTGCGGATAGTTCACTTTCGTCGATCGCCCGGTTTATCTGTTCGCCCAAAAGCCCGGCAGCCGAACTATTAGAAGCACCCTTCGACTCCATGACGGTCGCCTTAGGCGTTTCACTTTGCGTCTGGTCGCTCGCCTGACTCATCATCAATGGACGAACTATGAAGACACTAAGCATCACGAGGGCAGCCAACACGCCACCCACGGCGACTATTCTCTGTTTGCCGGACATCTTGTTCATTTTTCTTTGAATTCCCTGACGGTCCTGTTTGCGCTGACAGCCTCAGCAGCGGTTTTGTGGGGGAGAAAATAGCGAGGCGCCTCTATGCCTGTCTAACTTGCAAAAAGATCCGCCGTTCGCTCAGACGCCAACACGGATCTGGTTGCTTCATAAACTTCTTCTACGGAGATGTCGGTGATCACGCTGTTGTAGATTACCCGGTGACGATCGCCCTGCGGCAGATAACTCTCGGGAGCTCGCTTATCAAGCAGTAGCACGACCGGTGTGCCGACAGCGGAGGCAATATGCATTGGACCAGTGTCGTTTGAAACAAAGGCTGCGAGTCGAGCCTGCGCTGCGGCGAGCTGTGGAATGGTGAGTTGGTCCAGGATAACAACTGATGCCGGAAACTGGCGCCGGACGTCCTTAACAAAGGAGTACTCTTCCGGGCCGAGAAAAACAATCACTTTCACCTGATCGTTGCGGACCAGGAATTCGGCGAGACTGGCAAACTGTTCGAGCGGCCAGCGGCGACTGGGATGCCCGGCCCCGGGAAAGAGCCCAACCAGCGGCGCGCCCGAATCGGACTTTGTTTTGCTCAGCCTGCGCGTGATCGTCGCGTCATCACGCGATGTAGTCTTCAGAGTTGGAAGCCGCTCGGCCTTATCGATCTTCAGGGGAATCAATACATCGAGATAACGATCAATCAAATGCCGCGCTTTATGATCGGTTTCGATTGGCGGGCGCGGTTTGAAGTTGGACAGATAGTCCAGAGACCTGCCGGGCCGACGGGAATAGAGTCGTCTGGGAGCCCCCGACAAAAAACCCAGGAGATTAGTTTCCGAAAGGCTGTGAAGATCGATTACGAAGTCAAACTTTTTCCGCCTGACCTCTTGAACAATCTTGAAAACGCGGAATATCGAGACCGGTTTGAAGCCATCACGCAGGGCCACCCGATCCACAACGAAGGTTTCATCTGCATAGCCGGATAAAGAGATCACCTCGGCGCCGGGTTTGCCCACGGCGACGGTGATGCGGGCGCTGGGAAATTTCTTCCGGACCGCCCGCAACGCCGGCAAGCTAAGAACCACATCGCCGAGCTGGCCGAAATCGATGATCAGGATATTACGCGGATCGAAACTCACGCTTTCATTCTAACCGCTATCTCAAGAGCACTAAAACCGGGGGCTAACCTGGTGAGCAAGATCGAAAGCCAGTGTGTGGGTGGCTATCCGTCGTCATCAGCCGGTCGAATGGGTGATGCAGGTCTACGATTCTCGTAAGTCCCGTCCGGTCATCTCCGCGGGCTTATCGTTTTCCATCAGTCCCAGTAGGGTTGGACCAATATCCTCCAGCGCACCACCTGCGCGCAATTTCAGACCGCGCGAGGCTTCGTCGATCAGGTGCAGCGGAACGGGATTGGTGGTGTGCGCCGTATGGGCTCCTCCGGTTGCTGGATCAATCATTTGTTCTGCGTTTCCGTGATCAGCTGTAATCAAGGTAACGCCATTGTGTTGCCTGATGCTTTTGGTGATCCAGCCAAGGCACGTATCGATGTACTGGCAAGCTTCAATCGTTTTATCCAGTTTACCCGTATGGCCCACCATGTCAGGATTGGCAAAATTGACGATAAAAATCTCCGTTTGGGCTTCGGCAATAGCGGCCACCACTTTCTCAGCCACTTTGAAAGCCGACATCTCCGGTTGCAGATCGTAAGTGGAGATTTTCGGTGAAGGGACGAGCAAACGGCGCTCGCATTCATGCTCCTTCTCAACGCCACCGTTGAAGAAATAAGTTACATGCGCATACTTCTCCGTTTCCGCCAGACGGAAATTGCGCACCCGTACAGCGTCCCAAACTTCGGCTAAGACATTCTTGTGATCGTGGGGGGCAAAGGCGACCGGAAACGGAAATGTTCGGTCGTAGGTAGTAAAGCAAACGAACTCAACCCGTGGTCGGCCAGCCGCTTCAAACTCTGCAAAACCGGGAACCGCCAGTGCCCTGGTGAGTTGTCGAGCGCGGTCAGGCCGGAAATTAAAAAATATAACGGTATCGCCGTCTTGAATTGTGGCGGTGGGTTGATTCTGAGAATCGACCATGAGCGTCGGCTCCATAAACTCGTCAGTGATTCCACGTTCATACGAGTCGAGAATCGCCGCGACTGGATCAGTGGTGCGCCGGCCCACTGCCTTAACCAACAGATCGTATGCCCGCTCGGTTCGCTCCCAGCGCTGATCGCGATCCATTGCGTAGTAACGGCCAATGAGCGAAGCAACTTGCCCGCCCAGCTCGCTAATCTTTGCCGTCAGTGCGTCTACGTAATAGACGGCAGATGAGGGTGGCGTGTCGCGGCCATCAAGGAAGCAGTGGACGTAAATTCGATCGAGTCCTCGTTGCCTCGCCATTGCAAGCAGCGCATAGAGATGCTGCTGGGACGAATGCACCTGGCCATCGGAAAGCAGTCCCATGAGATGAAGCGCTTTACCCTTTTGCTTCACTCCGTCCATGGCGGCCACCAATGCTTCGTTCCGGAAAAATCCGCCGGTCGCAATTTCGTAGTCGACCCTGGATACATCCATGCGAATTACGCGCCCGGCCCCGATATTCAAATGTCCAACTTCGGAGTTGCCCATCACTCCCGCCGGTAAACCCACTCGTTCTCCTGAAGCTTCCAGCAAAGTGTAGGGATAATTTTCGCAGAGTTCGTCGTAGTAGGGAGTGGTGGCGAGTGCAATCGCATTGCCTTCGCGCGACGCGGAATAGCCCCAACCGTCGATGATGATGAGGGCGATTGGCCCTTTTGAGTTTTGCAAACGAACTCCTGTTAACTATCGGGCGCATCCTGCCAATAGTCGGGTGCTTCCTGCATGTTGGGATCCGGGCGTTCCATCCAACGCTCCGGTCGCTTCAATTCGTGAAAACCAAACTGACGATAAAGTCCCTGGGCATCCTTGGTGGCCAGCACCCAGCGGCGAAACTGTTGCAACTCCGGATGCTCAAGAATGGTTTCCATCAGCCACTTGGAGAGTCCCTGACCGCGATGAGCTTCCAGAATGAAAACGTCAGCGACCCAGGCAAAAGTCGCGTAATCGGTGACTACTCGCGCAAACCCAATCTGCCGTTTGCCTGTGTAAAGGCCAAAGTTAAGTGAATTGTCGAGCGCGCGCTGCACCGTTTCCACTGTGCGCCCTTGTCCCCAGTAAGACTGATTAGCAATGAAGTCGTGGATAACGGCGATATCGAGGAGCGCATCGTCGGTGCTGATGGTGTGTTGGTGACGCTTCCATTCGCGCGCAGTTGCGGCTTTCATACTCATCCTCAGGACGCCTAACCTCTCGCCGCGCGAACCTTGCGAACCCGATTGGATGCAATGGGCTTAAGCTGACGAAACGCCGCCCGACCTGGGTATCGGGCAGCGCCTCTGAGGTCTTCTTCAATTCGCAACAGCTGATTGTATTTGGCGGTTCGATCGGTACGCGAAAGCGATCCGGTTTTGATTTGGCCGGCATTAGTAGCTACGGCCAGGTCGGCGATAAACGGATCCTCCGTTTCTCCGGAGCGATGAGAGATCACGGCAGTGCGCCCGTTGGTCCGGGCGAGATCTATACAATCCAGCGTTTCGGTTAAGGTGCCAATCTGGTTAACTTTGATCAGGATCGAATTTGCTACTCCCAGGTCGATTCCCTTTCGCAGGAATTCGGTATTGGTCACAAATAAATCGTCGCCGACAAGTTGAACGCGGTTCCCGATCTTATCTGTCAAAATTTTCCAACCGTCCCAGTCGTTCTCGGCCATCCCGTCCTCAATCGAAATGATGGGATATTGATTGACCCAACCACTCCAGAACTCGACCATTTCATCACTGGAAAGTTTTCGCTTATCGCTTTTCTTAAACACATACGACTTGCCATCGTAAAACTCACTTGCCGCCGGATCCAGGGCCAGCAAACAATCTTTTCCGGCCGAATATCCCGCGCGCACGATTGCTTCAAGAATGGTTTCGATCGCTTCTTCGTTTGAACCGAGGTTAGGGGCGAAACCGCCCTCATCGCCTACACTGGTAGCGTAGCCCTTCTGCTTCAGAACTGCTTTCAAAGCATGGAAGATTTCAGTTCCCGTGCGCAGGCTTTCACGAAAACTGGGGGCTCCCACCGGAACGATCATGAACTCCTGAAAATCCACGTTATTGTCGGCGTGGGCGCCGCCGTTGATGATGTTCATCATCGGCACTGGCAGAGTGCGGGCGTTTGGACCACCAAGATATTTGTAAAGCGGAATTTCCAGATATGCAGCAGCGGCGCGGGCGGTTGCCATTGAAACAGCCAGCAGCGCGTTGGCGCCAAGTTTCGATTTGGTTTTCGTTCCATCGAGGTCGAGTAGCGCGGCGTCCACTTCAGCCTGGTCCAATGCATCGAGACCTTCGAGTTCCGGGGCGATGATGGCATTCACGTTCTTAACCGCTTTGAGAACGCCTTTGCCGCCATAACGTTTCTTGTCGCCATCACGCAGCTCCACAGCTTCATTTTCGCCAGTAGAGGCCCCCGAAGGCACGGCCGCGCGGCCTACTTCGCCACCGACAAGCGTGACCTCTGCCTCTACAGTCGGATTACCGCGAGAGTCAAGAATTTCCCGCGCCACTATCTGATCAATCCAGCTCATTATGAATTCACTCCCAAAACTTTGGTTTAGTGCGCCGCTCGAGCGCCTTCGGCAGACGTCTCAGATTCAAACTCTTCTTTCGCCGGCAAATGAAGACGCACTCGCATCACTCGTCGCCGCTCAACGCGTTCAATCGTAAACACCAAACCATTGTGGGTTACGGTCTCGGCGGCTTTTAGCAGATGGCCCGCGGCCGTCATTAGAAAACCACCTATCGTCGTGTAGGTTTCTGACTCCGGCACCGAAACTTTCAGTCGCCGGTTTAAATCTCGCACGGCCAGCCCGCCATCGAGAACGAATTCGCGCTCGGTTACCGGGGTAATTTGCTCATTAACTTCCTCGTCATGCTCATCGGAAATGTCGCCGACAATCTCCTCGAGGAGGTCCTCCAAAGTAATGATACCCTCCAACCCGCCGTGCTCATCTACCACAAAACCGAAATGCACTTTCGCCTTCTGCATTTGTCTGAGCACGTCTTCCAAACGCGCGGTGTTCACAACGTATAGCGGCGGCTGGAGCACGTGCTCCAACCGAAAACTCTGAGGATCCAGCAGAAATGGCATGACGTCCTTGCTGTGGATGAATCCGATTACGTCATCGATGGACTCGCGATAAACCGGCAACCTCGAATAACGGTTGTGCTCAAACGCTTTTGTGATCTGTTCCAGGGTGTGGTCACCGGAAATGGCAGCGATCGCGGTGCGAGGCACCATCGCTTCGCGAACCAACGTGTCGGAAAACTCAAACACCTTGTGGATCAGCCGCCGTTCTTCGGAACGCAGGTGGCCACCCTCACGCGACAGGTCGATAAGTTGACGTAGTTCGGCTTCGGTGTAGGTTGACGCATGTTCCGAAGTTGCCTGCAAACCGACAAGTCTAACAGTGCGCGCACTGGCCCAATCGAGAGCGCGAATGGGCCACTGAAACACGCGGTAAAAAGCGAGCATCGGAAGCGACGTGGCCATCGCTACTTTTTCGGCCAGGGCCAATCCAACCAACTTGGGAGCTTGTTCGCCCAGGACGATGTGCAGCGCGGTGATGATTGAGAAAGCGATAAAGAATGCGAGACCGTGCCGCCATGCATCCGGAAGGCCGGAAAAGACGGCCTCCAGCATCCGCGCGAACACCGGTTCGCCGGCATAGCCAAGACCCAGCGAAGCCAACGTAATCCCAAGTTGCGACGCCGAGAGATAAGCGTTGAGGTTATTCAGCAGCCCAAGCAACCTCTTGGCCGACCGATTCCCCGCCGCGGCACGGGCCTCGATTCGCGAGCGTCGCACTCCGACAAGGGCAAATTCTGCGGCGACAAAAAAGCCATTAGCTGCCACCAACAGCAGCACGATTACGATTTTAAGAATTATTGCCGACGCGCTTAGGGATGCGCTTGGATCGCCTGCTTCGATCACCAGGCTTAACAAATAACTTGGAGGTTCTGACATTCTACAAAAGAGGCGGCGACTAACGTCCTGACCTTTTGCACGATGGTGAAACGCCGGGAATCATAACATGCAGCGGGTTTCGGGGCATGGCAGAAGTTTTACCAGCCAGGAAAGCGCACCGATTAACAACAGGCACACTCCTAGTTGCGTTCGAAGCAACGAGCTCCGGTGTGAGAGGGCAACGCTTTTGGGTTGGTGGTCAGTGTCCGGCGGTGGCAACTGCTGCCCGTGCTTTAACCGAACGGCGATCATGCTTGACGCAGGCACGCAGGAGGGCCTGCTCAACTCGCGGCTCAATGTTGCACTGCGGCTGGCGGCATACGGCGGCCAATTCAGAGATCACCAGATACCGGGCCCGCTCGAGCATTCGCTGCTCACGAAATGAAAGGGGCTTGAGCTGATTGAGATAAGTGAGATGTTTGAGCACTCCTGCAGCTTCGAAAACATCGCCAGTACGCATCTTGTCAGAAAATTCTTTAAACCGGTCTTTCCAATCGTTAGCAGGACAGGAAAAATCGGTTTCGAGTATTTTAAAAAGCATTTCGCATTCGCCTGACGAGATCGGCGATCGAAGTCCAACTTCTACTGCGTTTGAGACCGGGACGAGCACCAGAGAATTGTTAGCCGCCAGACGAAGCATGTAGAAAGGCAGTGAATTTGCTCCGATCTGTTTTTGTTCAATCTGTTCGATGGTCCCTATTCCGTGATTGGGGTAAACAACTTTCTGGCCGACTTTGAAGCCCACGCAACACCTCCGTTGGTTGAGATACTCAGACTGCGCCGCACGCGGGTCTGGGGGAAATCCGAAGCGGCGCAAGATAAGCGCCGGGCCCTAATAGGTAAGTGAATCGAGTCTAGCAACTGGTCTTGGTAGCGGTCAAGCTCTTGAGCTACAAGCTTCAGCGGGTGAAAAATTGAGCAACGTATTGAGTTTTTCAGGCTTGACTTTGACTGGATTACGGGTGTCGCGAATGCTCCATCGAGACTGTTGTTCGACAGCGCATCCTGGTGGCTCGTCAGGGAGCGGGCAAAGCAATCGGCAACCGGAAGTCAACCATGTTTTGGCAAGGCTTGAATTCAACGTTGATTCTCTCTGATTCAGCTGCGCGCCGTATGAGGGCTCGCAACTCTGCTTCCGGCACGCGCAGCTTTGTGTCCGAGGTGAACTCATTCACACCTGGAATTCTGGCGACCGCGAAATAGTTTCCGGGCGGGAGATTATTAAAGGCAAACATTCCGTCAGCGCTCACGGGCGCTGAAAATTGACGCAACGCATCGTCCGAATTTTCTTCCTCAGTGGGAACCAGATGCACATTGAGCTTCGACGGCACACTTTCTCCAGGGGCCAGCTTAATCGTTCCGCGAAGAGACGCAGCACCTTCAGCCAGTGTGATGTTAACGCCTGTGATTCGCTCACCACTCTTCAAGCTAAGTCCGTGTCGAGCAACATCAAAACCACGGCTCACGTTAGCAGTCTTAGGATTGGCACGTTGGGCTCCGGTCTCACGAATTATTGAACGCAGAAACCAGTATTTAGCGGAGAACCGAGTGGAAAATCTGTAGTTGCCCGGCGAAAGATTTCGCAGCATGAAATTACCCGCGGGGTTGGGAGATCCTTGCGCAACGGAGAAAGCCATTGGAAAAGCCTGGTCCTTCTCGGCGGGCTTTGAAATTCGTCGCACGGAAACCAACGTTTCAGAAAACATTGGTTTCCTCTTGTTTTGGCACTCAGGAGCCGGCGAAGCCTCCAAGGATAAATGACCTTCGATCGCGCCAAGCGGCTTGACTGTTAGTTCTAAACCGGCGATATCAGCCCCCTTAACCGTCACTCGTCGCGGTTCTGAAACCAATAACTGACCTGGACCCAACGAAAGCTGCGCTACCAAATCGTAGTCACCATCGCTTACGCCATAGAAACTGAATCCCTTGCTGCCCGGCGTTTGATACGAGATGGCGGTACCCAACGGAACGCCATTGGCCATTTGCACCAAATTTACGGTCGGCTGCGACGTGCCGGTGGGATCGGGTGGTCCAGCTACCCCGCCTGAAATTACTCGCCCCGGCTCGGCCCGATAACGAATATCGACTCCTGTAGTTTCCTCGCCAGGCTTGACGACGATTTCAGCGGCGGTATCGCGCGTCGACGACGGGCTAAAAGTGGCTGCGTCTGCATCGAAAGCGCCTGAGCTAACACCGAAAGAATGGCGTCCTCCTGCTGAAACAAGATAGGTGCCCGGCACCAGCCCGTAGATCCTGTAGACTCCACGATCGTCAGTTGATCTCGGGGTATGAGTGGCTGGAAAACGAGGGCCCTCGCCGTTGGCATCACGAATCATCATTGCCCGCACGGCGATGTGTACTAAAGGTTCTCCGCTAGAGGACATTACTGACCCAGTTATCACCCCTCCGCGAACAATGCTCAGATCAACCGAGTCACCAATACGATGGTAAACCGGTGGGCTCTCGGGATCGCGCGGGGGCGCTATGTAGCCAGGGGCAAACGCCGAAACTGCGTAGAGTTCCGCGCCGAGATCAGTGACCTGAAAATTCCCCTCACTGTCAGTTGAAGTCATCCGGGCTTGGAAGAATGGCGAAGAGCCCCTGAGGGAAACCGTAGCCCCGGCAACGGGCTGGCCAGTTTCGTTAGTTACTCGGCCACTTATGGATCCGGTAGCAGCTGCCGCAGGACTCTCGTCCCGAGGAGATTGGGCCAACGCAGCTGTCGACAGGAAGAACAGCATCGCCAGGCCGAGGCTTCCTGAAACTGTTTTCGATCCGCAAAAATTCATGTTCAGGAAATCTGGTTAACTAAGGATTAGGAACCGGGTCGCGTTTCGGATTGAGGTCAAGGGTCATTGCAACTTCGATGACTGCGCCGTCTGCCATATTCACCGCTTGTTTAGTAGATGGTGGTCGCTGACGCGAGTCGGGAACGAAAACACTGGCGACAAGATCGTAGGAACCACCAGGTACGCCTTCAATAATAAAGTGGCCACGCGAATCCGCTTCCTGTGGGCGCAAGCTCTGTGAAGGTTCACCAACCTTAGCGAGCCTAACAATGATTCGCGCCCCCGCCGGCAGCGGGCCATTTGCGATCGTTACTGATCCGCGCACGATGCCAGTGGCGTAAATAAACACTACTTTCACGCCCGACAGTTGTTCTCCAACCTTGATTTCCAAGCCGCGCGAGTGGGCCACTCCATCCTGCTCGATTCTTGCGAAAGAAAATCCTTTTGGCTGAGAGTAGTCCTCGCTGGAAAGTGAAAAGCTTGCGGTGCCGGCTTGCAGCCCTGCCAATCGAAACGAGCCGTCAGGATTTACAAAACTCTGCTGGAAGGCGCCCGAAGAATTAACTTCGCTGCGCACATAAACCTGCAATCGCAGGCGCGCGAACCGTACGAGAGCTGCTTTATCAGTTGTTCCCTCGATGATCACGTTACCCGTGACGCTGGCACCTTTTGAGGTCCTGACAGTTATTCCAGCTACATCCTGATCGGCAATTTCGAAGTTTACGGGATCGGCCTGCACCTGAATATTCGGCTGCGGCATGATGGCAACGGAATACTTGCCAGACAAAACGTTCTCGATCCGAAACTCGCCTTTTTGATCGGAAACTGCCCCACTGCCCACAAATGATCGCTGGCGGCCAATCACTCGTTGCACGCCCAAACGCACATTGGGCAGCGGTTGGTTTGTCTCACCGTCAATGACGATCCCGGCAGCGGTAAATCCTTTCAGACTTCGGCCAACCGTAATGTCAATGTTTCCAGCTTCGCCGCCTTCGCTCACTTCGATTATCTTCGCGTCGTTCGCATCACTGACATCCGGATAGAACACTCGCTCAAGCACCGGACGACCGCGGCCGATGGCACCTAGCGCCACTTCCGCCAGTAGGCCCACTGACACTTTGTATTGGCCTGCCGCGAGTCCAAAGATTCGATAAACGCCCCGATCATCTGTTTGAAACCCGGCACCTGCGATATACACGCCCCGGTCTGGCTCAGTCCTCACCGGTGTTATCGTAATGCGCTCTTCGACGACTGGCCGCCCATCCGGATAGGTGACCTTGCCGGTAATCACCGCGCCCTTTGTGACTGAGAAGTCCACGTCATCGACGGCCTCGCCTTCCGCCAGGTTTAGGGCCTTTCCTCTTGAACCAAATGCAACGAAGTTGATTTCGGGAATAACGTAGTCTGGAGCAATCGGCGTCACCCGATAGAAACCCGCCGGAACTTCAGTTATGCGATAGTAGCCATCTGCATCACTCGTGCCTTTGAAAACTGGTCCAGCCAGTGGTCCGGCTTGTTGCTTATTCAAGGCGACGATGATTCCTACTTTGCCCCGCCCCTGCATGGTGACGCGGCCGGAAATGCTTCCCGTCCGCACCTTTTTAATCGACTCAGTCTGCGATTTCACTGGCCGAGTTAGTTGAGCACCGCCTAGAACCAGGGCGACAAGGATTAGACCGCGAGTGGAAGAAAGCATTCGCATTTTGGGTGTCCCGCCAGGAAAATTAGACAGATAATAAACGTATTAAGTTGTCACCGCCAAACCATGCTGTTAGGATCGACCAAGAATTTTGTAGCTGCTTTGGCAGCAGGATCGTTTTTCCTGTAGCGGACTTCCCGCCGCTAATATCCGATTCAGTAGATATGGCATTTCTAAAGATCACTGATGCTAGCGGTCGTCAATGGCAATACGACTTCCAGCCGAACACTGTCTGCACCATAGGTCGCGCACCCGATAATACGGTGGTCCTCGACGACCCGCGCGCCTCGCGCTACCACGCCCATATCAATCCGTCTGAGGATGGATCGCTGATGCTGGTGGACGGCGCCATGATCAACGGCCAACTGCGTCGCAGCGCCAACAAGGTGTTCGTTAACGGTGGAGCGCAGGCCGAGTATCGGCTAAGAAACGGCGACCGCATCACAATTGGAGCGAGCACGCTGCGTCTGGATCAACGGGCGGAAGAACGCACAACCGACGTGCGTTACGACGATCGTCCGCTGGGCCATACGCAACTCGTAGTGTCCGCCAATGATGTGATGTCGACGGTTCTACAATCAAAGACATCTGAACCCACGGCCACCTCTCCGGCACGTGACAAAGTGCTCGAAGCGCTTCAACGAAAAGCAAATATCCTGAGCGCGCTATACGAGATGAGCAAGACACTCAGTTCCGTTTTTGATCTTGAAGCGATTTTCGCCAAAGCAACTGATGTGATTTTCCGATCCACACCGGCCGACCGCGTAGTCGCCCTCCTGGCCGAAGGCGACGGCAAGGGAAACCCGGAAGAGGTCGTCCTGAACCCGATTGCCATGCGGGCCCGCGACGAGAGTCTAAACAATCACGCCCGCAAGCTTTCGATCGGCCGCACGATTACTCGAAAAGTGATGAAAGATCGGGTGGCCCTGCTTTCTCAGGACGCAGCGTCTGACGAACAGTTTGCGGGTGTGGATTCAATCGTTTCTCAAGGAGTTCGTTCCACGATCTGCGCGCCGCTGATTGGAGAATCACGAGTCCACGGCGCTATCTACGCCGATCGTTTGGATCCATTCGCGGCCTTCAAGCCTGACGACCTCGAGTTAATCAGCGCCGTCGCTGCTCAAACCGCCATTGCGGTCGAAAACGCGCGCGCGCACGAACGACTCGCTCGCGAGGAAGTGGCCCGGGCAAACTACAGCCGGTTCCTGCCGGAGTATGTCGTCAAACAAATGCTTGAAAATCCCGAGTCGTTTAAGCTCGGCGGAGTGAACCAGACAATCACAATTCTCTTCGCCGACATTCGTGGATTCACAAGTATCTCGGAACATGCGCCCCCCGAGAAGGTGGTGGGATTGCTCAACCGGTATTTCTCGGCGATGACCGACATCATTTTTGCTCACGGCGGAACACTTGATAAATATCTCGGCGACGGCCTGATGGCCCTGTTTGGCGCCCCTACAACTACGCCGGAGGATGCTTCGAATGCTTTGAACACGGCAGTCGCTATGCAGCGACGAATTCTGGGCATCAACATAGAGTTGCAGCAGGAAGGCCTGCCGGAGATTGGAGTCGGTATCGGTCTGCACACCGGTGAAGTGACTGTGGGCTACATTGGCTCGGAACGCCGCTCTGAATACACAGCGATCGGAGATTCAGTAAACACTGCGTCGCGGCTGGAATCCAATGCGCTAGGGGGGCAGATTCTGCTTAGCGATGCCACCGCGAAAGCCGCGCGTAGCCGTTACAAACTCAAAGCCCGCGATCCGATCACAGTGAAGAACCGCGAACAACCGGTTGTTTTGTGGGAAGTTGATTGGCAACGTGCCAGTGGGCCATTTTGATTTCTACCACGATTCAGAACCCGCAGCGCGCCCCAGCGTTGTCAACTGCGACCCGCCACTCGCGCAACAGTTGGCGAGATACTTTCCGATAGGATTCGATTTTCTCGCTTCGCGTGGTGCTGCCGACGCGACCTGGTTCTAGTAATTAGCATGCGCTTTCCGGAGTTCTTCAAACGACAACTGACAGTGGCCCGCGTGTATGGCATTCCGGTACGGATTGATTACCGGTGGTTTGGCGTGGTCGCGCTCAGCGTGTGGTTGATCGCCAGCAATCTGCAAAGCCACGTACTGCAGCTGGGCAACGTCGGCGTCGCACCGCTGGCTCCGGCCACAGCCTGGATCCTCGGGCTCATCACGACCGCCGGACTATTTCTATCCGTCTTCGGACATGAGCTTTCTCACGCGCTGATGGCTCGCGCGGAAGGGATTGAAATTGAAGAGATCGTGCTTCACCCGTTTGGCGGGCTGGCCCGTCTTAAGAATGAACCTCAGAACCCACGTGCCGAATTGAGAATCGCGGTGGCCGGACCGGCTGCCAGTTTCGTGTTCGCCATCCTCGCTTTCGTGGCGGCGAAGATCGCCTCGGTGGGGAATTACCAGGCAACTTACATAGTTTTCTTTCTGATTGCGGCGGGCAATCTGCTGCTTGCTCTCTTTAACTTGTTTCCCGGTTATCCGCTAGACGGCGGCCGCGTGTTGCGCGCGATCCTTTGGCGCTCGAGCGGGAGCATTCAGGACGCGACGCGGAAAGCCGGGATTTGCGGGATCCTGATTGGCGGCGTGCTCATTCTGTTTGGCGCCTACATCATGATTGCGCCCAACTGGAGAGTGACTGAGCCATACTTCATGGGTGGCTGGTCCATACTGGTTGGATTATTCCTGCTCGATACTGCTTCGAAAGTTGTAAAGGGCTCGCAACAAGCCAGGTTGCTAACCGTCGCCGACGGCATGTCCGCTCCGGTGGCAATTGATCCGGGCCTTCCTGTCAGCCGATTTGTCGATGACATTTTGCCGCTCCACCGGCAAACCAGTTTCCCGGTTGCGGTCAAAGGACGCCTTCACGGAATACTCTCACTCGAAGATCTGAAGTCGGTGCCGCGCGAGAGTTGGTCTAAGACATTGGTGCAAACTGTAATGCGGCCGATCGTCCCTGGATTCTTTGTTGGACCCTCAACCACCCTCGACTCCGCGCAGGAGTTGATGAAAGAGAACGGCGTGGGCTCAATCGCGGTGATCAATGCGCAGGGCGACCTCATCGGTTTTCTTTTTAGCGGGAAAATTAAACGGAGCTCGAAAAAGGATTCCCGGTCTCGTTGAACCTCCAACTTTTAGGTGGCGACGGTCGCTGCTTTGGCCCTCGTGATTCGGTCTCATTGTTTGGACCTGCCGCCAGGTGGTGACAAGCATCGCGCTCCAGGGGAGTTCAACGGTACCAACCAGGTCGTATCCTCAAAGCATCAGCATTGCCACAGCCTCATTTTTCCGCGATAATCCTTGCGGATCAGTCATTTTCAAGCCGAAGGAATCTCCAGAATGCCGGCCCTACTTGCTGTTGAACCTCAGAGCGAAAGCGCAGCACCAGAACCTTTGCCGGAGTATCTTGGCTAAGACTGACGAAAAGGTTTGGGGACACTAAATTGTTACTTTCAAAACGCAGAGAGCTTTTCCCCAGTTTGAACTCAAGAAATGCTGCTACTACTGCCATACACGGAGTATCTCGGAAGACTCGCTGAGCCGCGCAACATCGCGGACGTTGTCCTTGTCTTCTTGCTTGTGTATGCAGTTTTGAAGCTCGTGCGCGGAACTCGCGCCGCTCCCATGGCCGCCGCCATCGGAGCTTTTGCCCTCCTCTACTGGCTCGCCGTCCAACAGGATTTAGGAACTCTGGCATTCATTCTGCGGGGCGCGCTGCTCTACATCGGGGTAGCTATCATTGTCCTCTTCCAATCTGAGATTCGGCAGGCGTTGATCACTTTTGGCAATCGATTCAGTATGCCATTCCTGCGCCGACATCATGGGCAATTCGGCGAGGGTGTTTATGACGAAGTCGTACTCGCCGCCACCACGCTTGCTTCAACCAAAACGGGCGCGCTGATCGTCATCGAACGCAACGTTGGCTTGAAGAACATAATTGATGGCGGCGTGAAGCTGGATGCCGAACTCAGTTACGATTTGCTGGTCAGCGTTTTCAATACCGAATCGCCATTACACGATGGAGCGGTTATCGTGCGCCGTCATCGCGTCGCCGCGGCCTCGTGCTTTCTGCCGCTCACGCTGAACTCAAGACTTTCCAGAGACCTCGGAACGCGTCATCGCGCTGCCCTCGGAGTCACTGAGGACACCGACGCAGTTGCAGTAGTAGTTTCGGAAGAGTCAGGTTTGATTTCGATTGTGAAACGCGGCGAGATCAAGCGCGGGCTCGACGGACCTAAGCTGCAAGCTGCTATCTCCCAGGCATTGGAAATCGTTCCGAGGCGCGAAAAAGTAAAACAACTTGAGAAGCCGCCCGAACCGGATGCCGACACCGAAGAGGTGGCCTCGCTTTAGCTTGAATTCAAAATCGCAGATATATCAGATCTCAAATTTGTAAATCTTTAGCAGTCAGAATTACCCATGCCCTTCCAGGACATAGATGACGCAACTGAGGCCCCGCTGCCCCAGCCTCCGACTCAACCGGAACTGTGGCTGCGCAAGATCTTTTTGGAGGACTGGGGTCTCAAACTCCTGGCCCTGGGTATTACCATCGTCCTTTGGTTGGCTGTAACCGGCCAGAACAAGCCGGTAACTCAACGCCTCGCCAGTGTGCAACTGAATTTTCTCAAGAATCCCGGATTGGAAATCAGTAATGACCCAATCAATAACGTGGATGTGACCGTCAATGGGAGCCCGAGCGCTCTTGATCAAATGAAGCTGCAGAGATTTAACAATTACGGTGGATATTAGTTCTCAAAAGGCTGGGGAACGTGTGGTCCGTCTATCACCTGAAAGCGTCAGCATGGACCTTCCGCCGGCGTAAAGATATTAGGCTTTCGTCCAGCCACGATTCCGATTCGTCTCGAACCAACCGTGGAACTAGCTCTCGAGGTCGAAGTTAAATTTGAGGGCACCGTGTCTGACGGCTACGAGGTTATCGGCACGAACGTCAACCCGACCAGAATTCAGGGTTCGCGGACCAGCAGATCGAGTCAGTCAACTGAAGAAAGCGACCACCGAAACGGTGAGGGTGGACGGTAGAAAGGAAAGCTTCACTCTGCCTCGCGTGGCTATCAATATTTCAGATCCGAAGATCGAAATCCTCGATCCCAACGTAGAGGTTCGCGTCGAGATAACTGCAAAGAAACGAGAGGACGACGAACTCAGTTCCGGGAAGCGCCGGCGTCCCGTACGCTGGCTTTCGCGACTTTGCTGGTGCACCCCGGTAGCTTTCATTACTCCCACCCAACATGAAGAAACTTTTTGGCACCGACGGCATTCGCGGCGAAGCAGGAGTCTTTCCTCTCGACGCTCCAACAATTGAAATTATTGGCGCTTCCCTGGCGACCCGACTCAAAGAAAAACTAGGACGATTGCCGCTTGATCGTAATCGGCCGCGATACGCGCGAATCCGGACGAATGGATTGAGCAGGCGCTATTTGCCGGCGCCGTCGCGAGCCGGCGCCGAAGTGAGATCGGCGGGCGTTATCAGCACGCCCGGCGTGGCCTTTCTCGCGCGATGCATTACCGGCAGACGCAGGCGTCGTCCTGAGCGCTTCACACAATCCCTTTCAGGATAACGGCATCAAAGATTTTCGCGCCCTCAGGTCGCAAGCTCGACGGAGAAACCGAGCGCCTGATCGAGCGCGACGTTTTTGAGTCAAAGACTGATCATTCGGTCCCCGACGCCGCTCCACTCCTCTCGAGTCTGGCAGACGAAGCGGAGGACTTGACTAACCGTTACCTGGATTTCCTCGCCAACGAAATCGGCAAGAATCTCTCGCTTGGAGGACTTCGAATCGTAGTCGATTGCGCTAACGGCGCGGCGTCAAATCTCGCTCCGCAGTTGTTTCAAAGGCTGGGAGCGACGGTCACGCCAATCAACAACACTCCTGACGGGCGCAACATAAACCTTGCCTGCGGTTCACTTCACCTGGAAAGCCTTCAGGAAGAAGTGGTCAAGGCAAAGACGCCGCTCTGGGCGTTGCTCTCGATGGTGATGCCGATAGGTCGCTGTTTGTGGATGCCAAGGGCCAGATCGTAAACGGCGACGCCACGCTCTGGGTGCTGGCGAAATATTCTACGCGGCCGAAAAACAGTTGGCAGCGGGACACCGTGGTCGCCACCGTGATGAGCAACATTGGACTCGAACTCGCGCTGAAGTCGCAGGGAATCAAACTCCTGCGAACCGATGTCGGTGACAAATATGTTCTGGAAGAATTGCTTCGCACCGGCGCGAGCCTCGGCGGCGAGCAATCGGGTCACATCATTTTTCCGGAGTTGAGCCTGGCTGGAGATGGATTAATCACGACCCTCTGCCTGCTGCGCGCGATGAACGACGCAGCGAAAACCGCTTCACGAACTGATGGCTGGGTTTCAAACGTTTCCGCAGATACTTGCTCAACGTTAGGGTTAACGAAAAGCAACCCTTTGCGGACGTCCCGGCGATACAGAACGCCGCACGTCATATTGAGGGCGAATTGGGGTCTCGCGGGCGCTTGCTGCTACGTTATTCCGGCACCGAACCGCTCGCGCGCGTAATGATCGAAGGCGAGAGTCAGAAGGAAATCGAGGGCCAGGCACGGGAGTTGGTCAGCGTGATTCAGACAGCGCTCGGCACCTGAGGTGTTCCGCAATAGAGTTTTTACCCGGATCCTGGAAAGAATTACACGCTACTCGAGCGGGCGCTCATCCGCACCTCGTCCGGAGATCGAACGAATCACCCAGTAAACGCAAAGCTTAGCGACAACCCGAATCAGGTAGATCAGGTTCGGCACACGCGTTGCGATGGACTGTTCGCGGGGCAAGAAGAGACGGTTGGTGAATCCTCCGTCTCAGTGGTTGCTGGGGTGAGGACAGTGACCACAAATCATGAATGGGCGCGACAAACTTCCAGGTTTTTCGCGCCCATTCTTTTGTTGAGTGACTGCAAGCAGAACCCGTGCGACCTAGGGCTCCGCTCGGTAGTCGAAAAGTTGCGTTGTCAAGCGAGGCTTCAGCACACTGAACCGGAGTTCTGCCTCACGGTCGCAGTGTCCCCTATCAAGCCCTTGCCTATGCGGAGCTTCTGCTTACGCTGTGACCGCGAGAGGAGTTGGATCATGCCCCGACTACTCGTCCACACGAAATCTCGACAGCAAGAATACGAAATAAGAATTGGCCGAGCACTGCTGCCTGCGGCAGGCTCAATTGTGCGCCGGGCCCTGGGCAATATGGCGCAACGTGCGGTGCTCGTGTCAAACAAAAAGGTCTTTGCGATCTACGGTCCTTCGGTGGTGCGGGAACTTGAGGCAAGCGGGTTTGAGGTTTGGCCGTGGTTGATTGGTGATGGCGAACAGTATAAGTCGATGCGCACGGTCGAGCGGACGATTGCGTTTTCTCAGTGAGAATACGACTCGAACGAAATGACTGCGTGGTCGCGTTAGGCGGTGGAATAGTGGGCGACGTGGCCGGCTTTTCCGCCGCCACTTACATGCGCGGTATTCCCCTGGTGCAAATTCCGACGACGCTGCTGGCCCAGATTGATTCTTCGGTGGGCGGCAAGACTGGAGTAAATCTGCCCGAAGGCAAGAACCTGGTCGGAGCTTTTCACCAACCGAGCGCGGTCGTCATCGACATTGATACGCTCTCGACGTTGCCTCAGCGCGAACTTGTGGCCGGCTGGTGCGAAAGCGTTAAGCAGGGCGCGGTATGCCAACCGAGAACTTTTCGACCGGACGTACAGCCTTTTTGCGCGGCCTAAACGCCGGAGATACTTGAATAAACTCTGAACTCGAAGAGCTGATCGCTGCGCATTGTGCATTCAAGGCATCGATCGTGGCGGCAGATGAACGCGAGGACAGCAATCGCGACGACCGGGACTCAAGAAGGATTCTAAATTTCGGTCACACCGTTGGCTCACGCACTTGAAACAGTCACCCGATATCGCCGGTTTCGGCACGGCGAAGCGGTCGGTTACGGAGTGTTGGTCGCAGCAGAATTGTCGAAACATCTAGGCTTACTGCCGTCCTCAGAGTTAGAATTGATTCGCGAGGGCGTTGCTCTTTGTGGGCCACTCCCGCCGGCAGGTGATTTAGACTTGCGAGAGATCACTGCGGCGATTGCGCCGAGACAAGAAAAACGTCGGCGGACATCTCCAGTGGGTCCTGCTTGAGCGCATCGGGCGTCCGCGAATAGTGGACGGTAAGGCGATCAGCGCGCTGGTGCTGAAGCAATCGTTAAAGACAGTTTTGAGGATACGGTAGGGGGTTAAGCGTTTATGACGAAGACAACTACAGGAGCAAGTGAACGCGGCGGAGCACGGCTCAAATTTATCATCGTCATGCTGGTAATTGCGCTGGTGGCTTACGTCGGCTATCTCTATATTCCAGTCGCTTACCAATCGTATCTGTTTAAGGATCTGATGCAGCATAACGCTGACGTCGCGAGTACACAGGGATATGACCCGGCCTGGGTTAAGAACCAGCTCACCAAAGCAGCGCCCGAATACGGCGTGCCGACAGATGCCGAAATTTTGCCGGAACGCAAAGATAATCGAATGGAAATCACGGTGCAGTTTACCAAGCCGATACACTTTCCGGGTTACACCTACGAACTATACATTTGACCACACGGTTAAGAGCACCGCTTTTCTGACTTTCAAATAAGCATTCAAAAAAGCAGCGCGAGCATGCCTGCCCGTGCAGGCGTGCGCTTGTCACCGGCGATTCGTTTCTGTGAGGACAGGAATGTCTGTCTTACCCGAGGTGCTGGGTGTTATCCAGAAAGGCTTTCAGCTTGCGAGAGCGTGATGGATGACGAAGTTTGCGCAGTGCCTTGGCTTCAATCTGGCGAATGCGTTCGCGGGTGACAGCGAAGTGTTGGCCCACTTCTTCCAGCGTATGCTCTGAACCGGTCGTGCCCAGGCCAAAACGCATCTTGATGACTTTTTCCTCGCGCGGAGTGAGGGTGGCCAACACCTCGTCGGTAATCTCGCGCAGATTCGAAGCAACCACGGCATCAGCCGGATTCAAGATCGACTTGTCCTCGATGAAATCGCCCAGGTGCGAGTCTTCCTCTTCACCGATTGGGGTCTCCAGCGAAATCGGTTCCTGCGCGATCTTCAAAACCTTGCGCACCTTTGCGAAACCGGAATGTCCATCTTCCCGGCAATCTCTTCGCTGGTGGGCTCGCGTCCCAACGCCTGCACCAGGGAACGCGACGTTCGGATCAATTTATTGATCGTTTCGATCATGTGCACCGGAATACGAATGGTGCGCGCCTGATCGGCAATTGCCCGGGTAATCGCCTGCCGAATCCACCAGGTGGCGTAGGTGGAAAATTTGTAGCCACGGCGCCACTCAAACTTGTCGACCGCCTTCATCAATCCGATGTTGCCTTCCTGAATCAGATCCAGAAATTGCAAACCGCGGTTCGTGTACTTCTTGGCGATCGACACCACCAAACGCAGATTGGCTTCCACCAGTTCACGCTTAGCCTGTCCCGTCTGCTGTTCGCCAATAGTTATCGCCTGCAACGATCGGCGAATTTCAACCGGACTAATATTTTGGTCGGCCTCAATCTGGTGTAGACGTTTCTTCGCTGCGCCAATGCGTCGCTTGCACTCCTTCTGATCCTCAAGGCTGAATCCGCTTGCGGCCCAGTTTCTCCGTGCAACTCTCGATCTCGCGCTCGGCCTCGCGCACCTCTTTATGTACGTTCCGGATTGAAGCAATCAAACGTTGACGCGCGCGTTCAGTAATAGTCAGCCGGCCGATCTCCTGGGCGATTTCAACTCGCAACCGGGCCACTTTGCGGCGCAGGCGGATGACCTTAATGTTACGTTTACCGCGCGCGACCTTCTGTTCCTCGTCAAGCTTCTCCCAGTTTTTGAGGCCATGCTTGAACATCTTGCTGATGTTCTGAATTCCCTCGATGGTCCAGGTCCGATATTCCTCGGCCTTGTCAGTGTCTTCGTCGGCAGCCAATTCAGCCTGCTCGGAAAAAACGACCAGCTCACGAATATTGGCCTTGCCGGCTTCCAGTTCCTCGCCGACTCTTAGAAGCTCCCGAACCGCAATGGGCGAACGCGCGATCGACTTTCTGGTCTTGAGTTGGCCGCGCTCGATTCGCTTGGCGATTGCCACTTCGCCTTCCCGAGTCAAGAGCGGAACCACGCCCATCTCGCGCAAATAAAGTCGCACGGGATCGTTGGTCTTTTCCATCGAACCAGCCGAAAGATCCAGTTCGACATCTTCCTCAACTTCTTCCTCGTCGTCAGTGGCGACAGCCGCAGCTTGCTCCAGTAGTCTTTCGTCGGAATCGGCGATGGGAATGTTTGAGCCCTCAAGTTTTTGCAGGACATCTTCTATGTCGTCCGGAGAGACGACATTGTCAGGCAACTCGCGATTGAGATCGTCGAAGGTGAGATATTTCTTGTCGCCTCCCAATTCCAGGAGCCGCTCCATTACGTCGTCACGATCTTTTTCTTCGATGGTCAACTTCTATTTCACTCCAAACAAATTCGAATTCTGGGTCCAGGTGATGGAATGACGGGACGGAAAACACGAACAACTATTTCCCGGTTTGCATCGCTTCCGGTTTTGGAAGCAGCGCGCTACGTCGCCGCGCCAGGTCCAAGTGCTCCGACGATAACTTATCGCGGCGCTCCGTCTCCCCATTGCGTTCAGCTACAGCAATTTCCGCCGTCAGATCACCTATACGGCGATCGACGTTCATCAACCGCAGCGCGTCAACACACCGTTTGGCTGCCAGCCGTCCACCATCGATTGGTTTCTCTTCCGATTCAGGCGTTTCATGCATCAACAACGCCGGCAGCAGCTCCGCAATTGGTTCCCCCTCAATCTTCCGGCTCAGGAAATCAAAATCAATGGTGGCGCCCTCGCGTTCGCCTTCAATCAGTGCCTGAAAGACGGGGGCCGTGGGTAGCTCGTTATAATCCTGCGGCTCAAGTTTAGCCAGCACTGCGCTGCGGAGAGATTCGTCGGCAAGTAACAATACCAGCAACTGCTGTTCGGCAACTGTTGGTTTGCTATATGAAGCCGCCGCGGTCTTTCGTCCGACGCGCATGCCTTCGGACACACTACCGCGGACCGAATGCCACAACTCTCTCCGCAAAGACGCATCGCTGATGCGCAATGAGTCCATCGCAATGTCGAAGTATTCGCGCTTCTGAATCCGGCTGCGAACAGCGCGAACATACGGCAGGACCTCATCAATCGCAGCTTCTTTGTCGGCGGGATTGTTGAGCTTGCGGTTATCTACCGCCTGATCGATCACAAATTGAATGTGTGGCTGAGCGTCGCCTCGCCGTCGATGATATTCGGCGGCGCCGGACTTTCTCAGAAATTCGTCCGGGTCTGCGCCGTCTGGAAGAACCAGAATCTTGACTTCAAGATCTTCCGCGAGGAGAGTTTCAATCGACTTTTTCGCTGCCTGAACACCCGCTTTGTCGCCATCATAATTGACAACAACTTTGCGGGCAAACCGGCCCAGCAGTTTCACTTGTTCCGGTGTCAACGCAGTTCCCAAACTGGCGGCCACGTTACGAATTCCAAATTGATAAGGAACAATCAGGTCCAGAAAACCTTCGACCAGAATTACAAAACCACTGCGCCGGATTTCATCCCGCGTCAGGTTAAGTCCAAACAGATTACGGCCTTTGACATAGGCGGCAGTCTCGGGCGAGTTGATGTATTTCGCGTCTTCGTCCTTAAGCGTGCGGCCGCCAAAGGCGATAGGTTTTCCCTGAATATCGAGCACTGGAAAGATCAGCCGCCCCCGAAAACGATCATAGGAGCCACTTCCGGTGTCTTTCTTCACTACCAGACCGCTGCGTTCGATCTGATCCTGCGTCGCTCCCTTTTGCCGCAGGTGGCTGGAAAGCGCTTCCCAACTGTCCGGCGCGTAACCCAACCGGAAAGTCTTGATAGTCTCTTCGGTGATTTCGCGCCGCAGCAGATAGTCACGCGCAATCTTCGCCTCGCTGCTGGTTTCAAGCTGGTGTTCCCACCACTCAAGCGCCCACTTGTTCAGCTCAATAACTTCTTCCGACTCGATCCGCCGCGCCTGAAAACGGCTGTCGTCAACCATCACCGGCATGGGCACTCCGGCCTTTTCAGCCACCAGCTTGATGGCCTCGGGAAATGAAACGCGCTCCATTTCCATTACGAAGTTAAAAACCGATCCGCCTTTGTGGCATCCGAAACAATAGAAGATTTCTTTGGCAGGACTTACAGAAAACGAAGGCGTTTTCTCTTTGTGGAAAGGACAGCAGGCCATCCAGTTGGCGCCTTTTTTCTTGAGTTGCACGTAGTCCTGGATCACCCGAACGATGTCCGCCTGGCGCTTGAGGTCGTCAATAAATGTTTGGGGGTAACGCATTGTGACTCTCTGACTAAAGCTTTAACTCTACCAATGTTGCTCCCGATCCGCCTTGATCCTGCGGAGCCGGGACGAAGCGCGCAACGTGCGGATGGTCTTTCAGCATGTCGGCGATGGCCCGACGCAAAGCACCCGTTCCATGACCATGAACGATTCGCAATTGAGCCAGGCCTGCCATCGAAGCCTCGTCGAGAAACTTGTCTACTGCATCAACGGCTTCATCGGTTGTTTGTCCAATTACGTTTAATTCGGAGCGGCCAATGTGCATCGGTTGAGAACTAACTTCAACCGCGCGCGCCTTTCGAAGTCCGGCAAACTTTTCGGGCGGGGATTTCGACGGCTTCGTTAACTCCACCAGTTCCAGATTCTCGAGTTTCTCTCTCAAGCGAAGCGACTTAACTCTAATTTCGGCTTCACCATTTTTGATCTGGTCGACGATGCCGATGGAACCGAAAGATTTTAGCCTTACCCGGTCGCCGACGACGATATCCCGACCATCATCTTTGGTCACGTAATTTTCGGGCTCAGCTTCGCGTTTTTCCAGCAGCTCGACACCATCGCGTAACACTCGCACACCCCGAGCTTGCGTGGTCGAGCCTGCTTCCTGTCTGCGACCAGCGCCGGGGGCGACTCTTCCTGACGCTGCGGCGTGCTGCGCTTCTCGTTTCAACTCCGCCATGCGGCGTTGAGATTCGCGTTCGAGTTTCAGCCGGGTGGACCTGTCCTGAATCGTAGCTACCAGCTCGCGCGAACGCTTTTCAAACTCCTGAATCGTCGCGGCAAGAGTCTTATCAAAGAGCGCCTCCCGCGCGCGTTCTTTTTTCTCCGCTTCCTGGTTGAGCGCAGCAAACTTTTCTGCCACCGCCGCGCGTTCCTCTTCGAGAGCTTTGCGCAAGCCCTCGGCTTCTTCCGCCTCCCGCTTTATCCGTTGCAAATAATCAGTAGACTGGCGCGTGGTGTCCTTGACCGATTCGAGCGCCACATCGATCACCCCACTCGGAATTCCAAACCGTCGCGCGATTTCGAGACCCGAAGAAGAACCGGCCACACCAACAATTAATCGGTAAGTCGGCCGGAGGGTTTTCTCATTAAACTCAACGCTCGCGTTTAGCACGCCTTCTTCGTTTCCCGCATACATCTTCAGTCCGCTGTAGTGAGTGGTGGCCATCACCTGAGCGCCGCATGCATTTCGAAAGTGGTCCACTACCGCCACGCCTAACGCGGATCCCTCTTCCGGATCGGTGCCGGTGCCAACCTCATCAAGCAAAACCAGCGCCGGAGCCTCGCAGATTTTAATCATTCGCGCGATGTTGCCAATGTGGGAAGTGAAGGTCGAGAGATTTGCCGCCAGCGACTGATGATCGCCGATATCCGCGAGAATGGACCGGTAAAACGGAATCCGCGCTTGTCTGGCAGGAACGGATAAACCTGATAAGGCCATCAACGCCAGCAGTCCGGCGGTCTTTAGCACCACCGTCTTGCCGCCGGCGTTCGCGCCGGAGATCACCATCGCGTTGTGCTCATGATCGAGTGCAAACGACACCGGGACAACTGAACCGTCCGAGGCGCGAAGGTTTTCTTCGAGCAGCGGATGTCGGGCTTCAATCAGTTCGAATGAGACCGCGGATGAAGATGGGGACGGGACGCTCGCGGTCCCATTAATTGCGGACCTATTCTGTTCGACAAGCGTAAGCTTTTCGAACCCGGCAATTTCCGGTATCACGCAGTTAAACTTTTGATCGAAAGCTGCTTTGGCATTAATGAAATCAAGTTGTGCAACTGCCTCAGCCGCCGATTCAAGGGCCGGCAACTGGGCGCGCAACTCTTCGGTTAAGCCGTTCAGAATTTTCCAAATCTCGCGCGCCTCTGCTTCATGAAGAGCCTGCAATTCATTGTTGGCTTCGATCGTTTCCAGCGGTTCGACAAAGGCCGTGGCGCCGGAGGAGGAATATCCATGAGCCACTCCGTTGATGCGGGCGCGATGGTCAGACTTTACCGGGATCACAAAACGATCGTTGCGTATGGTAACGATTTCATCCTGGATCGCCTCTTCCGATTTGCGCATCAGGCTTTCGAGAGTGCGGGTAATGCGCGAGCGCAAAGCGCCAATTTCGTGACGGAGCCGAGCCAACTCCGGACTGGCGCGATCGTCAAGCTCGCCATTTGGCAAAATCTTATTGGCGATGCGTGCGCCCAGCCGGCTGAGCTCCACCGGAAGATTTTCGACGAGACTCCACAGAGCCGGCGAAGCGGCACGCTCCGCGAGAATGGAGGCCCGAGCGGACATTGCCTGCTCGCTCAGCTGCTTCAGCGCGAGTATGGCCCCGGGTTCCAGGGTACTTCCACCGATGTGAAGCAGGCTGAGGTTTTGCGACGGATCTGTCAGTTCACTAAACGTCCATCTGACTCCACGTTTCCGCAGGCTGACACATTCCGCCAGCGAAGCAAGTTCGCGCCGCAGTTGTTCGATATCGGCGAACGGCTCGAGAGCATCCACGCGCGCTTGTCCCATCGGGGTTTGAGCACCGCGCCGTACCAGGGCGCGCAAAGATTGATATTCAAGAATTGTGAAGGCCTGATCGAGCATTTGCTCAAAGTGATGGACGGTCAGCAGAACGGATGGAATCGGTCGCGGCTCCAAACGGGCTAACTCTTACTGCGGTCAATTCTCCTGAAATAATTGTAACTGGAGTCTAACACTGCGAGTTGAATTTCACACTTGGAGGGCTAATGCGAGGTTCGCTTTTGGTGGCTTCTGGGAGTGGCAGGGACCTGTCTTTAGAAGCGGCGGCGGCGGCGCTCGCGACCCTGCACCGCCGCAGCAAACAACTCCGAAACGTTTAGGATCCCGATATCAGTGCCGGCATGAGTAAAACTGGACTCCACGTATCTTTCCCTGTCCGGTGTTTCATTTGGCGAAGTGTCTGGCGGCAACTCAAGCGGTTCAACTCCCCCAGACGCTGCCAGGGCCAGTTGTTCATCACCTCGCAACGCAATTATTTGACGGTAAGATTCGTTTGCCGGAGAGCCCACCCCGGCGGAGAGGCGCGCGAGATCGAGCACTGTCAACATTCGTCCCTGGATACTAACCACGCCCAACACCGCTGCGGGCGAATGCGGCAAGGGCGTCGGCGGGTGCCATTCGACGATCGTCGCCACGTATTCCTCGGCGATTCCAAACCGCAATGGACCAGCGTTGAACAATAGTACCTGGCCCGCTCGATTGTCAGCGTTGAGCTTGCCAATGGAGGGCGCGTTCTGTATCGAATCGTTGGACATAAGATCTAGCGGGCTCGCATTCTAGCGCACCGATGATTCGAGTTCTAGTAATCGTCAGCGCAATATTTGGGCTGGCGCAGCGCACATAGCGCTTTCGAGCTGTCTGGCGGCGATGGCTGCACGCAGATAGAATGAGTTCAACTCATTCACTGAATTGACATTCGGGGCGAGCCCATACGAAAGGCATTTAACATGGACGAATTCGATCGTTACCGCGCGGACATGAACGAAAAGCTGCTCGGCAGCAACCACCTCGGAATCAAGCGCTTCTTCGCACTCGACACGCAGGCCTACGAAGACGGAGCGCTTGACCGGCGCACCAAGGAACTCCTGGGACTAGTGGGATCTATCGTGCTGCGCTGTGACGACTGCGTCACCTATCACATCAAGCAAAGTGTATCGGCGGGAGTAACGCGGCCGGAGTTTCTAGACGCGTTTAACGTAGCACTAGTAGTTGGCGGTTCGATAACGATCCCGCATCTGCGCCGCGCCGTTGATCGGCTGGACCAAACGCTGGCGGGAAATGTTGAGGCGACTGAGCCACACGCGCATGAGTAGAGTCGCACGCTGACTTGCCCCTCATGCATCCGGCGAGTACCATCAGTTTCCCCCTAATTCAATTTGAGGAGTAAAGCCGTGGCTGACCAACCAGGAGCAAAAGCTGTATCTGCCAAACCATTTCTGACCGACATCAAGACTTTGCGTGAGCGCGCCCGCCGGCATATCGAGAACGGCGCCGTCACGGAGGGCTACACCGCCGACCGTGAAACCGCAGTCAAGATTCTGAATGAAGCTTTAGCCACCGAAATTGTTTGTGTGCTCCGTTATCGGCGCCATTATTTCATGGCCTCCGGGATTCATGCGGAAGGCGTCGCGGCGGAATTTCTCCAACATTCGAATGAGGAACAAGTTCATGCCGATGAGATCGCGGCGCGCATCGTGCAACTCAACGGCGAACCGGATTTCAATCCGGCTGGGCTGCTGACTAAGAGCCACGCGGAATATGCCGAGGGCGAAACGCTGCTCGACATGATCAGGGAAGATTTAGTAGCCGAGCGCATTGCGATCGATAGCTACAGGGAAATGATTCAGTATTTCGGTAACGATGATCCCACTTCACGTCGCATGCTCGAGGGCATCCTGGCGATGGAAGAAGAACATGCTGACGATTTGGTGGGGCTGCTCGAAAACATCGGCACCTAGGTTCGATCTTCACAACTATCCTTCCTGAAATCGGAAGACTGCAGCGCGTGTCTTCCGATTTTGGTTCTCTGGTCAGCTGTCCTCAAAAGTACGCTCACACTCACTGGGCGGACGCAGCCACGAGACTTTTGCGGCAAAACGTTTCCAACCTGAAGTTTTGGTGCAACCACGGTTAGTTCTGCTATACATCCTGCCGATTAGTCATCGTCAAGGCTCGTTAACGCCATCTCCTGACTTGGGTGTAGAATCGTCTTCGACATTCAAACTTTTGAAGGAATATTGAGCGTGATGCTTTTTATTTGAGAAGCATCACGCTTGTTGGCGTAAGCCCTTGGCAAGTAACGAACAAAGAGCAAACTCAAACGCCGGCAGGCCAAGCATGTGCTCAAGTTGCGGCTCGATCATCGGCGCCGGACAAAAGGAGTGTGCTGTTTGCGGAGCCGGAGTGTCCGGACCTGCGGGATCGCGCGCAGCTGTCCCACCGGTCGACAACGAAACGATCCGCTTTGCGCGCGCCGTCCTCGATCGTCCTTACAAGTTCACCATCATCCTGCTTTCCGCAAACGTCTTCATCTTCTTTCTGATGTGGCAGATGAGCGGCATTAGCTTCAACATGCTGACGCCTTTGCCGAATGAAGTACTGATCCCTTTCGGCTCGAAGCTAAATCAGTATATTCAGGCGCGGCAAGAATGGTGGCGTTTCGTGACGCCGATGTTTCTCCACATTAATTTGCTCCATCTGCTGGTTAACATGTACAGCCTTTGGATTGTCGGGCCATATGTGGAGAAGCTGTACGGTTCGGCGAAGTTTGTGCTCTTTTGGGTGGCAACCGGAATCGCTGGAGTTGTTGCCAGCTACCTCACCGTCAGACCAGGCATCCAAGGTGGTTCCCTGGTGCGGTTCATTTTCAAATCTGCCGATGAACCCTCGGCCGGAGCTTCCGGCGCACTGTTTGGACTGGTGGGAGTGCTTTTCGTTTTCGGAATCAAGTATCGACATGAGTTGCCCGAGGGTTTCAAGCGAGCTTTTGGCACCGGCTTGCTGCCGATGATTTTGATGAATTTGTTTATCGGCTACGTGATGCGCGGATTCATTGATAACGCCGCGCATCTGGGTGGCTTGATTTCAGGGGCCGTGCTGGCACTGGTGATTGACTACCGACGGCCCGGCGAAAAGTCGGGGATGGCGATTACCTGGCGCGTGCTTCAGATTGCAGCGATTGTTCTGGTGGCGCTCAGTTTCGCCATGACTGCTCGGCATTTCAGGGATCCGTTGCCGGAGGGTTTGATAAATCAGCCGGAACAAGCTACAGATCCAAACACACAAAAATTTGTAAATTGGGCGCAGGGTATGAATGCGGCGCAGGAAGCTTTCTACCAGGCCGTGCAATCTCAGGATCCCGGCAAAATCGATGACGCCATCAAGGCGCTTGAGTCCGCGCCCGCGCTCGATCCTCAGGCCGATGATCTGCGCGAACGAATGAAAGGGTTTTTGGTGCGAGCAAAAGAAATGAATGCCGGCGGCAAGCAGACCGCAAATTCCGCCACCAGGCAGAGTCAGCCGGAACTGCATCAACTGACCCTGGATTTCGTCTCCTGGAGCAAAGAGTACAATCAATGGCTCAAGACCAACGGCCAAAATTACGGATTATTTGAGGTTACCGAGCCGGCAAAATAGTTGGGTTGCAAGCTGTTCGTTTGTGAGCGGCAGTTAAATTTACTTTGAAGCAGCGACGCAAAACTGAGAGTTTGCGTTATGAAGAAGAGGAGAAAGAGACGAGATGGAAATAAAGAAGGTTGGAGTTCTTGGTTGTGGATTGATGGGCTCGGGAATAGCCCAGGTCGCCGCCAGCGCGGGTTTTGAAACAATTGTGCGCGAAGTTTCTGATGAGCTGATTCAAAAAGGTTTTTTGGGAATCGAGAAGTCGCTTTCAAAATTCGCGGAAAAGGGATCAATCACAGCGGAGCAGCAAACTGCGATTCGCGATCGACTGTCCGGCACTACGTCGTTTGCGGACCTGGCAGACTGCGACATCATCATCGAAGCAATCATTGAGAACCTCGACGAGAAAAGGAAGACTTACGCTGAGCTCGACCGGATTTGTAAATCGGAAACGATCTTTGCTTCAAACACTTCGTCGATCTCCATCACGGCGATGATGACCGCGACTTCTGCCGAACGCCAGCAGCGTTTTATCGGGCTGCACTTTTTTAATCCCGTGCCTTTGATGAAGCTGGTTGAAGTGGTGCGCACGATCCTGACGGACGACGAGATTTACGAAGAAGGTATTGAGTTTGGAAAGCGCCTGGGCAAGGTGCCGGTGCGCGCCGGAGATCGCAGTGGATTCATTGTTAACCGGTTGCTGGTGCCTTACATGCTTGATGCGATTCGCGCGCTTGAAGAAGGCGTCGGTTCGATTGTGGATATCGACACTTCGATGAAGCTGGGCCTCGGCTATCCCATGGGGCCGTTTACGCTGGGCGATTTTGTCGGGCTTGATACGACTTACTACATAGCCGAAATCATGTTTGACGAGTTTCGCGAGAAGCGTTTTGCCCCGCCGCCGTTACTTAAGCGAATGGTGCTGGCTGGGCTGTACGGACGCAAGTCAGGCCGCGGGTTCTATGACTACACGGATCCCCGGAATCCGACTCCAATGAATTTGGTGTAATAGAGAAAAGAGCGGGCTTGCCCTCGCGGTTTCCCAAAATTCAACAAATGCCTTCGCCTCTGATCATCACTGACCGACGGAGCTCAGTTGAGATCGTCAGCTTGAACCGTCCGGGAAAGTTCAACGCTCTTTCGGGCGAGATGATCGTCACGCTGAGTGAAACACTTTCAAAACTCGGCGGCGATGACCAACTGCGGACGGTTATACTCACCGGCGCCGGAGATCAAGCTTTTTGTGCTGGCACCGACATCTCCGAACTAGTTTCACTCGCGGAATCCGAGGCCGCGCTGGTTTCAAAACGCGGTCAGTCGCTTTGTGACCAGATCGAAAGGTTTCCGGTGCCGGTGATTGCGGCGATCAACGGCATTGCTGCGGGTGGCGGTTGCGAAATCGCTCTTGCATGCCATCTTCGCATCGCTTCGCACAACGCGCGTTTCAGTTTGCCTGAAACCAGGCTCGGAATTATTCCCGGCTACGGAGGAACCCAGCGACTCGCGCGTCAGATTGGCCACGGCCGGGCGGCTGAAATGATGCTGGCGGGTAAAACTCTTGGTGCGAAAGAAGCGTTGGAAACCGGCCTAATCAATCGCCTGACCACCATTTCAGAACTTTTGTGCGAGGCTGAAGCGCTGGCTCGTGAGATTTCTCAACTTGCACCACTGGCGATTCGCGCCTGCCTGAAAGCGTTGTTGGCGGAGAGTGATTTGCCTCTCGCTGAAGGACTGGCGTTGGAAACAGAACTCTTTGCGAGTCTTTTTGCCACCGCCGACATGCGCGAAGGAACGCGCGCGTTTCTGGAGAAGCGCCAGCCCGTTTTTACAGGACGCTAAGGAAGGCCACACTTTCGGTGGTCCTTAACTAAGCAGTGAACACGGGACCAGCACGAATGCCTGCCGTGAAATTAACGTAGTGGGTCAGTTTGGAATTCAAGGTGGGGCGTTTAGATCAGCTCTGGAAGGGACCGCGGGCGCCCTCGCCCGCACTCGGTACGTAAACACGAACCGTTTTCCGCCAGTAACTTCTATGCAACATGCGGGCGAGGGCGCCCGCAGTCATCGGAGTCGACCATTCAACCCAAACTGACCCACTACCGAAATTGACTCTAACTTGCTGCTCCCAAACTCATCACCTATACTGCGATTCGCCTGCTAGTCATCAGGAATCGGAGTCCGTCACACTTGCAAACTTCCGTTTACGAAGGTCAACTTAACGCGCATGGATTTCGTTTCGCGATTGTCGCCAGTCGCTGGAACGACTTCATTAGCTCGCGTTTGGTTGATGGTGCGCTCGATGCTCTTGGTCGTCTCGGTGCAGATGAAACATCCGTGGCGGTGTATAGAGTTCCCGGCGCTTTTGAAATTCCGTTGCTGGCTTTAAGTTTAGCCAAATCGGACAAGTTTGATGCTGTCATTTGCGTGGGAACAATCATTCGCGGTCAAACACCACACTTCGAGTACATCACGGCAGAGGTCACCCGAGGTATTGGCGAGGCCGGACTGCAAACCGGCGTCCCGGTAATTTACGGCGTTGTAACTGCCGATACGGTGGACCAGGCAATAGATCGCGCCGGCGTGAAGCTGGGAAACAAGGGTTTTGAAGCCGCCACGACGGCGGTTGAATTGGTTAATCTTTACAAAGCGGTGAAGAGGACGGGAGACAAGTGATACACATCACTTCTCTTGTCCTGGTTAACTCTTCGCTTATCACTCGTCACTGGTAATTTGTTTTATGGGTTCGCGACGTAAGGCGCGTGAGTGCGCCTTGCAAATGCTCTTTGCGGCTGATGTTACCGACGCTGTGCCGGAAGACGTTTTACGTCTTTACTGGGCGCAGCTTGGTGATGCGGATATTGAGGAAACCGCGCGCGAATTTGCCACACGGCTCGCGGGGGGCACACTTGCGCACCTTGAAGACCTTGACGAGCGCATTCGTTCACGCGCTGAACACTGGCGTATCCCGCGCATGGCGATCGTAGATCGCAATATTCTGCGGCTCGCCGTTTATGAGTTTCTCCACGAGCCTACCCCGCGCACCGTAGCCATTAACGAAGCGCTTGAAATCGCGCGCCGCTTTTCCACTTACGAAGCTACTCAGTTTATTAACGGCATCCTGGACGCCATCAAACGCGACCTGGATGAACGCCATCCTCAGGAAAACGTCCTGCCTGAAGAGTCTGAAGAGTCAATAGATGAGCCCGACGACGAGTCTGAGGATGATGAATCGCTCGACTCCACGAACCTTTAGAACAAGCCCTTGAAATCAGGATGCACTCGATCGCGTCAAGCGCATCGACGTTTTGACTTAAGCCACCCTCGCCTTTCGTTCGACAAAACTCAACCGCTTTCTATTCACTATTCATCCGTTAGGATTTACTATCTTTTCTGTGGACCAAAACCAGGCCGAGTTTCTAGTCGAAATTGAAGAACTGGTTGAACGGCTGGTTGCCGAGCTCGAGAAACTGCGTCTGTACGCTGCCGCCGAAAGTTCTCCTCGGAAAGTTCGAGAATCAATCGATCATCTATTCCGCAGTGTGCACAGTATCAAGGGCACCGCGGCTATCGCTGGACTTGATAGCGTGAGCAGCATTGCACACGAGTTTGAAGATGCGCTCGATGCCTTACGGACCGGCAGAGTTGATTTCAATCCTGGTTTGCTGGACATCTTTATGGCGACTGCGGACGCGCTGAGCGATTGCGCGCGAGGTCCCGCATCGTCGCACGTTACGGCGTCGCCGGACCACAGGCTTCTTGAGCAGCTGCGGGCTGCCTCTCGCGGATTGGGATCCGGCTTAAAGGCACAAACGGACCTGAGTCTCGAAGGGCTTCTGCCTGAGATATGGCGTTCATTGAGGGATCCGGAAATACACCGGCTGAGAAGCGCTATCGAGGAAGGAAGCCGACTTTTTGAGGTCAAGGCTGGGTTCGATTTAGCCGACTTTGATCAACGCTTTCAACTCTTCAAACATCAGCTCGCCAAACACGGTGAAATAGTCGCAACCTCGCCGAGTGTTGACGCCTGCAACCCGGAAAAGATCACCTTTCGGGTCTTGTACGCAAGCGACCAGCAAAGAGAGGACCTCGAAGCAAAGGTGGTCGAGTTTCCGGAAGTAGAGTTCAAGGTCATCGCAAATGGGGTCGCGCGGAAAGTAAAGGATCAATCTCATGAAGCGAATTCGAACTTTGCCCCCGTCCCCTCATTTGCAAACTTCGTCCGCGCGGATCTGGAAACGCTTGACCGCCTCATCTCCGCTACCGACGAACTCTTCCGCTCAAGCTCGAGCGCTCTCGACCTGGCTCTTTCCCAGCCCGAGAACCGGGCCGAGCAGCAGGCGGAGTTGCAGGAACTAAACAAGCGGATTCGAAAACAGTTTCGCAAGGTTGAGCACGAGTTGATCGGTTTGCGTATGGTGACGCTTGGTCCGACTCTTCAGCGCGCCGCTCGTGCCGGGCGGGCCGCGGCACGATTAGTTGAAAAGGAGATCGACTTTCATATCGTGGGCGACGAGCTTCGCGTGGATAAACTTATCGCCGCGGCAATAGCGGACCCACTTGTTCATCTAGTTCGGAATGCAGTGGATCATGGAATCGAGACCGCCGGGGAGAGAATTTCCGCGGGCAAGCCGGGCCGGGGACAGGTGTACATCCGGGCGATCAGCGAAGGCAGTCAAACGCGCATTCGCGTAATGGACGACGGTCGCGGCATTGATCCGGTCGAGATTGCCGACGCCGCCAGAAGACTTGGGCTGGAGGCGCTTGTGATCCCCGATACCAAAGGTTTTGACATCGATAGTAGCCTGCGTCTGATCTTTCGTCCTGGGTTCACAACCCTCGAAAGTGCCTCGGGAGTTTCCGGTCGCGGCGTAGGTCTTGACGTAGTAGAGAATGCCATTGAACAAGTCGGCGGTGAATTAAGAGTTGCCACCGAGCCCGCGCGCGGCACTGCCTTCGAGATTCGCTTGCCGGTGACTTTCGGAATAATCGCGGCCAACGTCGTAGTCTCAGCGGGTAATCGTTATTGCATTCCCGTTGACCAAACTCTCGGAATCGATGCGATCGATGTCATCGATGGTTCGTCCGGCGCCAACCAATTGCCGCAGGTCCTGATGCGTGACCTATTGGGCGAAGCTGATGAAGCTCACGAGGCGGTGAATCAAATGCACCTGATTACCTGCCGGTTTACTGATGAACGTCCCGGACACCAGCTGATATCAAAATCTGTGGGCATTGTTGTGGATCGCGTGGAGGGCCCGCAGGAGGTTTTGGTGCGTAGTTTGGGTTCTCACGCCGGACGTTGGTATGGAATTGCAGGGGCTACGGAACTCAAAGACGGAACTGTCGCGCTGGTTCTGGATCTTCCGCGACTTCTTTCCGGAGGAGCAGGCTGACCGTCCTGAGCCGTCTGCGACAGTCACGCTCGGTGCCTTCATTGATCGGCGCCGCTCTCCCTGCTTAAGCACCATCCATCTTCGGAGTCATGGTGTGCCACCTGGTGGCGCGCTCGAAGGCAAAGGCCACCCGCAGTGGCGCGCCTTCGTCATACAGTCCGCCAGTGAACATGATCGATTGCGGCAAGCCACTCTTAGGAAAGCCGCAGGGAACGCAAACTGCCGGGTGGCCGGTAAGATTCGTGACCAGCAAACTCGCGGTGCCGGGAGCTGGAGAAACAAAAACATCCCATTGAGACATGAGGCCGGTCATCTCGCGCATCAACAGGGTGCGTGCCCGCTGCGCGCGGATATATTCAACTGCGGGAATGAAGCGAGAGCTCCGGAAGGTGTTGGGCCAATCGTTTGGCTCCTGTCCTGAAAGCTGATCGATGCCTTTGCTTCTGGTGAGATCGTCAAAGGCAGCTGCGGCTTCGGCAACCAATATTATTCTCAGTGCCGCAGCCGAAAATCCGGGCAGCTCGATCGGTTGCAGATTCGCGCCGGCGGATCGCAAGTCGTCCAAAGCCTGCTGGTAGATTGTTTTCCGTTCAACGTCCTGTTGCTGGTCAAATTCAGTTTTCAGGTAACCGATCCTGAGGCTCGCGAGAGGTTTTGTCGGTTCCCAACGGAAGGGCGCATCGCCAACTGTAAGATCCTTTCCGTCGGGTCCGTAAATTTCATTAAGCACTGCGGCACAATCTTCAACACTGCGACAAATTGGGCCGATCTTGTCCATAGTCCAACTCAGCGCCATTGCGCCGAAACGGCTCACCCGTCCGTAAGTCGGCCTTAGACCAACCACCCCGCATCTCGACGACGGCGAAATAATCGATCCCAGCGTTTCAGTTCCGATGGAGAATCCCACCAGTCCTGCCGCCGTAGCCGAGGCCGGACCGGCTGATGAACCGCTTGAACCAGTGCGGTCTTCAGCAATCTGCCAGGGGTTTCGAGTCATGCCGCCAAACCATCGGCCGCCTTGAGCCAGGGCCCCCATCGAAAGCTTCGCGACCAAAACAGCCCCTGCCGCCTCCAAACGCTGGATCAGAGTTGCGTCGTAGTTGATTACCTGATCACGAAAGGGCTCGGCCCCCCACGTCGTCCTGATTCCCTTTGTGGCAAATAGATCCTTTGCGCCCCAGGGAATCCCATGCAATGGTCCGCGATATCTTCCGTTGTTTATCTCGCGTTCCGCTGCGGCAGCTTGCGCCAGCGCCAGATCTTCCGTGAGCGTCACCACGCAATTGAGCTTTGGCCCATAACGCTTTAATCGCGCGAGGTACATCCTGGTGAGTTCGATGGGCGAAACTTTTCTCGTGCGGATCAGCGTCGCGAGCTGCGCTACTGTGGCAAACGCCAGCTCATCTAGCGCATTGAAGCGAACCACTTCCGCTTTGATCAGTTTGAACTTGCCCGGCTTCGCGCCGGCCCGGCGTTTAGATTCCGGCGGCACAGCCTTGAATTCACTGCCAGGCAACGCCGGATGAAAAAGAGTTGCCGGCTCGGTGTCGAGCGGGATTGCGATCTTTCGCAGCGTTTCGTAGCGTTCGAGATTCGTATTTGCGTTCGCAAGAGCCATCGCTTCCTGAGCGTCAGTGAGCTCGATGCCAATCAGCTTTTCGGCCTGGCGGAGCATGTCCTTCGTAACCCGCAATGGTGTGGGCGAAGGAGATGGTAGTAGCGAAGGCGTTGCAGTCGGCGAGGGAGACTGAGCCAGTATCGAGGGAATGTTCAGATACGGCGTTGCGAGGGCAGCGGAGCCAAACACTGCGCCTAACTTAACAAACGCTCGCCGGTTGAAGCTCCTGGCATCAGACTCAACTGATTCCACCTGGTCTGGTACTTTTTTCCCTTCAGATTTTTTTGTTGTGTCGGATTTTTTCATCGTTCCACGCCTTCGTTGCTCGAATGACGCCCGCGCACTCTCCTTGAATGGCGCCGAAGCGGTAGCGCCCTCCTTAACGGTCGGGCCACTGCCACGGTTCGCGCCGCCACCTCACTGCGCACTGGCTCACTGCATACAACTCACTGATTTCAGTACTTCAGTTTCAGCAGCTTGGCCGTGCCGTCGCCCGTGATCGTCAGGATGAATAGATTGTCGTATTCAGTTTCAGGAATGATCGGAAGTTTTGGTCCACCCAGACCAGCGATAATCTCCGGAACAGTGTTGTTGTGACCGGCGATAAAGATCACGCCACCACCGGTCCGCGCTTTAATCTGCTTCACGATCTCCGCAGTGTTCCTCGCTTCCACTTGGGTCCCTTGCAGACCAAGTTTTTCCGCCAGAGGCTTTACGGTTTGTTGAGTGCGCTTAAACTGCGAAACATAAATCAACTCGACGCCCGCGGATCCAAACATACTCGCCAATTGCTGCGCACGTGTAACCCCGGCCGGACTAAGATCAGGATCTTTATTTTCAGGCGGCACGATCGCCTTCTCTCCGTGGCGCACGAGAATGACTGTCGTAACTTGAGAATCCACTACTTTGGCGCCGCGGGGAAAAGCCACGACGCCCAGCATTGTGATCGCGAGAGCAGAAGCCATCAGAACTGTTGATTTGCCAATTGGAAGCTTTCTTTTCATAGTTATTTGTTTTTCTGATTGACGGAGATGCGGCCAGCTAAGATACCAGCTGGCGGGCAGCAGTTGAAGGGTGGCGCCTTTCCTTCGCTAACGATTTGAAAAGTGTTTGCGGAGTATCTTCACGTTTCCTGCCGTAATACGGGTTGAATGAGACAAGAGTTGCCGTCGGAAACCGACAAAGTTGGTCCGACGGAGCCGGATGCAAACCGCTGACGAAGGTGATAATCTATTCGCAAGCCACGCCATCATCGACCTCGTGTTTGCCAGAGAGGTAGGAAGAATTGGGTCACCCTGTGAGAACAGATTTATCTGAGGTAATCGCCGAAAATTTTGGCGCAAACGCGAGCTATGTCGAAGGACTGCTGAACCGGTTCCGCAGTAACCCCGACCTGGTAGACGAATCGTGGCGCACTTACTTCAGCGAGTTGCTGGGAAATGGCGACGGGGCCGCCACCACCGCCCCATCGAGCATCACTGAAGCAGCCAGGCCTCCGGTAGATTCACCGGCACCTGATGGCAAGGTTTCTACTTCGCCGGCGTTAACCGGAGCAGCCCCGGCCACCGCAAAAACAACGCCTGCGGCAGCATCCGCGGCGCCCGCTCAGGCAGCAAAGCCTGGCACGCCTGCCACGGAGACGTCGGACTCAAAGCCAATTCGCGGCGCCGCGTTGAAGATCGTGGAGAACATGGAGGCCAGCCTTTCAGTTCCCACGGCAACCTCGCAGCGACGGATTCCGGTGAAATTGCTGGATGAGAACCGGCAGGTTATAAACCGATACCTGGCCGAGAATTTTCGGGGCAAGGCTTCCTACACTCACGTAATCGCCTGGGCGCTGTTGCGCGCGCTCGATGAGTTTGCGCAACTCAACGATGGTTTTGAAACTATGGCGGGAGTTCCCTCACGCCTCGCTCGCACGGACGTTAATCTCGGCGTGGCTATTGATCTGGAAAAAAAGGACGGTACCCGCAGCCTCTTAGTGCCAAATATCAAAGGCGCCAACCGTCTGAGCTTTTCAAAATTTCTGGAAGCTTACGATGACGTGGTGAAACGGGCGCGTAACGGAAAGCTTCAGATTGCTGACTTCCAGGGCACAACTATTTCGCTCACAAATCCGGGCACGATTGGCACCGTTGCCTCCACGCCGCGTCTGATGGCCGGGCAATCGGTAATTATTGCCACGGGAGCGATCGAATATCCGGCCGAATACCAGGCGATGGCCCCGGAAGCGCTGTCTCAACTCGGCATTAGCAAGGCGATCACAATTAGCAGCACTTACGACCATCGGATCGTGCAGGGTGCGGAGTCTGGCGCGTTTCTCGCTCGCGTCCATGAACTGATCATCGGCAAACATAATTTTTATGATCAGATATTCCTCGACCTGGGAATTGCCACAGCGCCGTTGCGCTGGAATATCGATCGGAATCCATGGTTCTCACCCGGAGATCACGTCAGGGACCAGGCCACTAAGGAAGCTCGCGTAATCGAGCTCATCAATGCTTATCGGGTGCGCGGTCATCTGATTGCCGACATCGATCCGCTCCATGCGATGCCGCTGCTCTACCATCCGGAGCTGGATATCGAAACCTACGGTCTCACGATTTGGGATCTCGATCGCGAGTTCATTAGCGGCGGACTCGCCGGACATGATGTTGCGACCTTGCGCCAGATCCTCGACATCCTGCGGCGGGCCTACTGCGGCAAAGTTGGGATCGAATATCGTCACATTCAAAGCAAGGAAGAGAAACTGTGGATTCGCGAGCGCATTCGCGAACAGTTTGTCGAACCGGCGCCGATTCCACAGGACGTGAAGAAGCAGCTTTTGTGGAAACTGATCTCTGCGGAACAGTTTGAACGCTTCCTGCATACGAAGTATCTCGGCCAGAAAAGATTTTCGCTTGAGGGTTGCGAGACGATCATTCCACTGCTGGACCAGCTGATCGAAGGCGCGGCAGCCCGCGGCGTTGAAGACATTACGATGGGCATGGCCCATCGCGGTCGGTTGAATGTGCTGGCCAACGTGATCGGGCATTTCTGTGAACGCATCTTCGCTTCGTTTGAAGGTTCAGTTCATCCGTCGTTCCCCGCAGACGAGGGCGATGTCAAATATCATCAGGGCGCAGTTGGCGAGCGCGAAACAGCCAACGGGAAGAAAGTGACGCTCACGCTTTCGCCCAACCCCAGCCATCTCGAAGCAGTAGATCCAATTGTGGAGGGCATGGTGCGCGCCAAGCACGATGACTTAAAGGACCGGATTGGGCATCCGCGCGAAGAGGCAATTGACCTGGCTCTGCCGGTATTACTCCATGGCGATGCGGCCTTCGCCGGCCAGGGCGTGGTAATGGAAACGCTTAACCTCGCCAGTCTGAAGGGCTATCGCACCGGCGGAACAATTCACATCATTATCAACAATCAGATTGGCTTTACGACCTCTCCCGAAGCCGGCCGCTCGACCATCTATTCGACTGACGTCGCCCGCATGACGCAGTTGCCGATTTTCCATATAAACGGCGACGACCCCGAGGCTGCGTATCGAACTTTGCAGATCGCGCTCGACTACCGGCAGGAATTTAACAAGGACGTGGTGCTCGACCTCGTTGGTTTCCGTAAGCTTGGTCACAATGAAACCGATGAACCGAGCTATACGCAGCCGTTGATGTACGCCCGAGTTAAAGCGCATCCCGGCGTGCGCACGGTTTACGCGCAGCGACTAGTCCGCGAAGGCGCTATCACCGAGGCTGAAGTTAACGAATTAATCGCGGAACGTGTGCGCCGCTACGAAGACGCACAACGACGTGCGAAAGAGGTAGTCGCTAATAAAGATCCGGTGGTAAGAATCACGCAGATTGAAGAGCTTGACGGATCGGAGGTGGTTGAAACTCCGGTGACCGCGGAACTCATCAAAACCATCGCCGAAAAGATTGCCCTGGTGCCGCAGGATTTCCATGTCAACCCCAAAATGGTCGGTCAACTGGCCCGGCGCGCAAAAATGGGTTCCGGCGAGTTGCCCATAGACTGGGCCTTCGCGGAAGCTATGGCCTTCGGGTCACTGGTGGTCGATGGATCGCGAGTGCGCCTGAGCGGTCAGGATTCGGGTCGTGGCACGTTTAGTCAACGTCATGCGGTTTTGTACGATACGCAGACGGGTAAATCGTGGGCCCCACTCTCTGAGTTGCGTTCAGAGGTCAAACCGGAAGCTCGTTTCGAAGTTTTTGATAGTTCGCTATCCGAAGAAGGCGTGCTTGGTTTCGAGTATGGCTACACGGTGGTGGCCCGCGATGCTTTGGTGCTGTGGGAAGCGCAGTTTGGTGACTTTGTAAACGGCGCGCAAACGATCATCGATCAGTACATCGCGGCCTCCGAAGACAAATGGAAACAAACTTCGCGACTGACTATGCTCCTGCCGCACGGTTATGAAGGGCAGGGTCCGGAACACTCGAGTGCACGGCTCGAACGCTTCCTGCAACTCTGCGCCGAGAACAATTTGCAGGTCTGTTACCCGACCACGCCGGGTCAGTACTTTCATCTGTTGCGCCGGCAGGTGAGGCCGGGGATGGAACGGCCGCTCATCATCATTACACCGAAGAGCTTGTTGCGTTTGCCGGCTGCGGCCGCTTCGCTCGATGATCTTACAAGTGGTGGTTTTCAACCTGTAATTGATGACGGCGGGGTAACGCCTGAGTCAGTGAACCGAATCGTTTTGTGCAGCGGCAAGGTTTACTACGACCTGATTGCCGCCCGGAAGGAACAGCAGGATTCGGGCAGCGCTGACGCCAATCGCGTGGCCATCGTGAGGCTTGAACAGTTTTATCCGTTTCCGCAAACGCGTCTTAAGGAAACGCTCCTACGGTATTCCGGGGCCACTGAACTCGTTTGGGCGCAGGAAGAACCGAAGAACATGGGCGGCTGGACATTTGTTGAGCCGCGCCTCGTAAACTTCGTGCCGTCGATCGACCGCCCAATTTACATCGGTCGCAGCGCTTCGGCGAGTCCGGCGACTGGTTCCTACTCCATTCATCAAGCCGAGCAGGCGGAACTGATTTCGAAAGCGCTCACAGTAGTTAGCTAATAAGTACAACCTGCGGCAACGCTCAAGTGAGTTCCTGAGATCGCAGGCTCGGTCTCATAAAAGTTAGCTGCTGATTTCTTTGGTCCAAGTAACGACCTGCGAACATCCAATCAACCCATGAAACCAATTTTTGTACTCCTAACAGCTATTGCCGTCTCGATTTTCGGATTATTGCGAACATCGCCGGCGCCGAAAACGCTCGCCAGCTCACCGTCGGTCCCCCACGAGAGACATCTTGCCAACATCAGGCAATTAACTTTCGGGGGCGAGAATGCAGAAGCCTACTTTTCAGCCGACGGCAAGCAACTAATCTTTCAATCAACTCGCGGCTCCATTGATTGCGATCAGATTTACACGATGAAGGTGGACGGTTCCGGAGTGAAGCAACTCACCAGCTCGGGCCGCACGACCTGTGCCTATTTTCTGCCGCACGGCAAACGGGTTCTCTATTCCTCAACCCATCTCGCTGCCAGGGCGTGTCCGGAAAAGCCCGACTTCTCCAAAGGTTATGTGTGGGCCGTCTACCCATCATTTGATATTTTCAGCGCGCGCGCAGATGGTTCGGATATTCGGCAGCTCACCAAAACTCCGGGTTACGATGCAGAGACAACTGTTTCGCGCAGCGGCAACCTCGTTTTCACTTCAATGCGCGACGGCGATTTAGACATCTACACGATGGACGCAAACGGCAGACGAGTGCGCCGCCTAACCAACGAGCTCGGCTACGATGGCGGTCCTTTCTGGTCCTATGACGGCAAGCAGATCGTCTACCGGGCTCATCATCCGAAAACGGAAAAGGAAAAGGCAGACTACCTGGCGTTGTTGCAACAGAATTTGATTCGCCCTACCACCCTGGAAATCTGGGTGATGAATGCGGATGGATCAAACAAACGCCAGGTCACCAGCAACGGCAAGGCCAACTTTGCTCCTTACTTTTTCCCGGACGGTAAACGAGTGATCTTTTCTTCAAACATGGATGATCCGAAGGGTCGCAATTTTGATATTTACCAAATTAATGTTGACGGCAGCGGTCTCGAACGCATCACAGACCACGAAACCTTCGATGGCTTCCCCATGTTTTCACCTGACGGCAAGAAACTAGTTTTTGCTTCGAACCGAAATGCCAGGAACCGCGGGGAAACTAACGTCTTCATTGCCGATTGGATTGAATGAGTCGCGCCGAAGGCGCAGCAGAAGGTAGCCAGGGGCAAGCGCGAAGCGCGCCGCCCCTGGGAACTTTGCAAGGGAGGTAGGGCGCCCTGAAGTGGCGCCGAGAGGGATTTTTCCTGGCGCGCCTCCGGAGCGCGAATATCTGATAACACCGATTCAGGGGCAGCGCGCGAAACGCGCTTGCCCCTGGCTACCTTCTTCAGCCACTTCGTGGCGACACTCCGGAGCAGCCAACCAAGCTTCGTGCTACAACTTATGAGAATCACACGCAAGCCTCTTAAGAGCCTCGTCATAATAATTTCCCTCGTTGCGGGCGCGCTCGCCCAGCAATCAACGTCAACGAGCGTTCCCAGCGTTGAGCGCCTGCGCGATCACATCCAATATCTCGCTTCCGACAAATTATCCGGACGCAAGACCGGAACCGCCGGCGCCGATCTTGCCGCTGAGTACATCGCCCGCGAGTTTGCCCGCCTCGGCCTTCGCCGTAGCATCGGGCGCGACAATGCCGGCATGTCGATTCTCGAAGCGCGCTCGCCTAACCGGTACCTGCAAAAGTTTCCTTATGTCGCCGGGGTTGAACTCGGGAAGGCTAACAAGTTGACGTTTACCTACGGCAAGAATACTTCCCCGACCAATCTGCGCGTTGGTGAAGATTGGTCGCCTTTAGCCCTTTCGCTGGATGCGAAGATCGAAGATGCGAAAGTCAGTTTCGTCGGCTACGGCATCACCGCGTCTGAACTCAAATATGACGACTACGAAAGGGGAAATACGAGCGGGGAAATAGCGATTGCCTTTTCCGGTAGGCCTGATGGCGATAATCCTCACGGAGCATTTGCGCGCTACGAGAACGTTCGCTGGAAAGCCATCGCCGCACGTAACGCCGGTGCGAAGGCCTTGATTGTTATTGCGCGCGAGGAAGACCTCAAAGCCGACAGGCTATCTCGCCTCCGTTACGACAACAGTGGCGGAGATGCAGGACTCCCGGTGGTTGTCATCTCCCGCCGCGCCGCCGCGAGTCTGCTTGCTATGCAGAACTCAACACAACTCGCCAGCCTTGAGAGCGAAACGAACCGGGTCGCGCTCGCAAGAGTTGCTCAGCCCGGCTCTGTCCCGAAGATGGACAGCAGCTTTTTTCTTTTATTCCAGATAGGGTCTCACTATCGACCGACATTATCCGGCGCAAGGTTGCCGCTACCAATGTGGTCGGCATACTCGACGGCTCCGATCCGACACTTAAGCACGAAGCGATCATTATCGGCGCGCACTACGACCACCTCGGTCTTGGCGGTGAAGGCAGTCTGGCGCCGAAAGAGGGCGCCATCCATTACGGAGCTGACGATAACGCGTCAGGAACGGCCGGGCTGATCGAGCTCGCGCGTCTGTTTACCGCTCAGGGGTCTAAACCGAAGCGCACCATCGTGTTCATCGCCTTCGGCGGCGAGGAAGAAGGGTTGTTAGGTTCGAATTACTACGTCAATCATCCTGTGGTGCCGCTTGCCGACACGGTGGCTATGTTCAATATGGACATGATTGGGCGACTAAAGAATAAGAATCTCATCATAGGCGGGGTTGGCACGGCAGCGGAGTGGCGACCGCTAGTGGAGGCCGCGAATTTTTCGCAGGGATTGACGGTATCGCTGGCGGGAGTTCCCCGGAGCACCAGCGGCAACATTCAAACTCGCGCGCCCATCGTTGTTGGGGCGAATGGTCAATCGATCGTGACCAGCGACACTTCGAAACAGTTTACGTTGACACTCAATGAAGACGGCTTCGGGCCGAGTGACCATTCCTCATTCTATGCGAAGCAGATTCCGGTTCTGTTTTTCTGGACCGGTACTCACGAGGACTATCACAAGCCTTCCGACACCGCCGAAAAGATCAACTACGAAGACGAAGCGCGAATCTTGAGTCTCATCGCCCGGTTAGTGCGCGACGTCGATTCGGAGACGAAACGTCCGACCTATGCTGTGGCGAAGAGCCCGGCGGTGGGACGAGCTACCGGCGGATTCAACGTTTCGCTCGGCACAATTCCCAACTACGCCGAGTCAAACGACGGCCTGCTGATCGACGGCGTTCGCGAAAACTCACCTGCGGCGGCGACGGGAATTAAGGCCGGCGACAAAATCGTGAGACTCGCAGGCCGCGATATCCGTAACGTTTACGACTACACCGCGGCGCTTGGAGAGATGCGAGCCGGACAGGAATACGAGGTTGAGTTGCTGCGCAACGGCGAGCGATTGAAACTCAAGATCATCCCCGCCGCGCGCAGGTGAGGTTCTCGAGTCTTCCTTCAATACCGCCTTCAGGCGGTTAGCCCGCAGGGCCATTAGGCCAGCCGTTTTACGGCTGGTTCACCCGTGACGAAACATTTTGAGGCCGCTTATACAGCGGCCTTTTGCATCGCGCCTTTAAGGCCGTTGAAATGGCCTGAATAATCCGACGGCAGACCTTACCAGCCGTAAAACGGCTGGCCTAACTGCCCTTCGGGCTAGCCGCGTGAACGCGGCATGTATTTCGGCCGCAGTTTCTTTGTGTACAAGAAAGTTCCGATACTCTTGTTTGGCTTGAGGACGGCTGCGATTAGTCCAATTGGGAAATGATCGTTTTCTCCATTTCCCAGTACCCCCTCGTTTGGAATATATTGCTTCACATTCAATATAACTAGATCGCGAAAGGTTCTGTTCTGACATGTCTAAATCTGTCCCCATTACGGTAGCGCACGGCGACGGCATCGGCCCGGAGATCATGGCCGCCACTTTGCACATACTTAAAGAAGCGGGCGCGAATCTTGATATCGAAACCATCGATATCGGTGAAAAGGTTTATCTGGCGGGAAACACTTCGGGTATCGAACCGAGTTCGTGGGATTCGCTGCGGCGCACTAAAGTCTTCCTCAAAGCCCCGATTACCACACCCCAGGGCGGCGGCTTTAAGAGTTTGAATGTAACGGTACGCAAGACCCTGGGACTGTATGCAAATGTTCGTCCCTGCGTTTCCTATCATCCGTTTATCGACACGAAACACCCGGTAATGGACACGGTGATCGTTCGTGAAAACGAAGAAGACCTTTACGCCGGAATTGAGCACCGCCAGACCGAACAGGTGATGCAGTGCCTAAAACTCATATCCCGTCCCGGGTCGGAAAAGATTGTGCGCTACGCCTTTGAATACGCGCGCCGGAACAATCGCAAGAAGGTCACCTGCTTCACCAAAGACAACATCATGAAGCTGACCGACGGTCTGTTTCACAAAGTGTTTGACGAGATCGCCACCGAATACCCGGAAATCGAAAACGAACATTGGATCGTTGACATCGGAGCCGCAAAACTTGCCGACACGCCGGAAATCTTTGATGTTCTGGTGATGCCGAATCTTTACGGCGATGTATTGTCAGACGTGGCCGCGCAGATTGCCGGCTCCGTCGGTCTGGCGGGCTCGGCAAATATCGGTGAACACGTTTCCATGTTTGAGGCGATTCACGGATCAGCGCCCCGCCGGGCCGGACAAAACCTGGCAAACCCTTCAGGACTGCTGTTGGGTGCCGTGATGATGTTGGTCCACGTTGGACTCACCGACGAAGCCGAACGAGTACACAATGCCTGGTTGCGCACCATTGAGGATGGAATTCACACCTACGACATCCACGATGAGGGCAAGAGCAAGGAAAAAGTCGGCACGAAGGAATTTGCGGAAGCGGTCGTGCAACGTATGGGCCAGAAGCCGCAAACTCTCAAAGCCGCAGCTTACAAAGCCGCCGCAGAGGTAGCGGAAGTCGCTGCCGGGTCGAAGCCGGCAATGCCCCGAGCGAAGAAGGATCTGGTTGGAGTTGATGTGTTTCTTGATTGGATTGAAGGCTCCGCCAACGATCTGGGCGACGGGCTCAGCAAGCTAAACGGTCATGGACTGAAGCTGGAGATGATGAGTAATCGTGGCGTTAAGGTGTGGCCCGGAGGTCATGCGGAAACGTTCTGTTCTGATCACTGGCGGTGCCGGTTCATTTCAGCAACCGAGGGTGGGGCAGTGGCCCACGCGCAAATCATCTCATTGCTCAAACGAGTCGGCGACGCCGGTTACGATTTTATTAAGACCGAGAATCTTTACAATTTCGATGGCGAACGAGGCTATTCGCTCGACCAGGGAGCTTGAGTTTCCCGATCAAGTCAGAACCGGGAGCGGTAGCGACCGGGTAGTATGCGGCAAGAGACAACACGAATACGGAGAAAACAATGTCAGATACTGAACAGCCACAGACCGCTGAAATAGATAAAGGCCCAACCGAGGAACTGCGGGACCTGCAAAAACCAGAGAATGAAAAATTGGTTCCCGGTGGCGAGGTGCCCGGAGCGCAGAACCCGGACAGCAAAGAGATCAAGAACGAAAAGAACCTCAATACAGAATAGTGTAGGACAGGCATTCCTGCCTGTCCTCTGTTCGAGAGATCATGAATGGACAGGCAGAAATGCCCGTCCTACTAAAACGGCTGGAGACACACTACCTTTATGACTTCTGAGACCACTTCAAATCCATTAGTCGCGGTGATTATGGGCAGCAAATCTGACTGGGAAACGATGCGCCATGCTGACGAGAAACTGACTGAGTTTGGAATAGCACACGAGTGCCGCGTCATGTCGGCGCATCGCACACCCCAACTGGCTGCCGAGTTTGCCTCGGGCGCTTCAGCCCGGGGCATAGAAGTTTTGATTTGCGCAGCAGGAGGCGCGGCACACCTCGCTGGGGTTTTTGCCGCCCACACTATTCTGCCCGTGTTAGGTGTGCCGATGAAAAGCGATGCTTTGAATGGAATGGACTCGCTGCTGTCGACGGTGCAGATGCCGGCGGGAATTCCGGTGGCAACCCTGGCGATTGGCAAACCAGGCGCGGTTAACGCAGCGCTTTTCGCTGTTGCGATCCTGGCTACCAACCGTCCCGAGTTGCGGACGAAGCTGGAAGAGTTTCGCCGCGCGCAGGACGAACAGGTGCGGGCTGCGACGCTTCCTTAAATCCGACCGACGACCGACGACGGATGACCGGCGAGATTCGAACTAGTTTGGGTCACCTGTCGTCCGTCATCGGTCGTCTTCACGTTCGCTGCCGGCTGACGAGCGCAATCACTGCGACAAATAACGCTGAACCAATTATCGACCAGATGATTGGGAAGCCCGTCCCGCCAATTTTCACGGGCAGTATTTCAGGTAAACCCATTTTGGTTGCGAGCCAGGAGCCGAGCAGCGCGCCCACAAAACCCAAGGCAATCGAAACCAGACATCCGCCGCGCGAATAGCCGACGATTGCCTGACCCAGCGACCCGCATATCCCGGCTATTAGCAGCAAAATCAACAGATCGATAATCGTCATTCCGTCTCCTTCTCAAAAGTCACCATGACCGTTAACCCATTACTTCATTTTTCGTGGCAGTAAACTTCGCCGTTTTTCATTACAAAACGAACACGCCGCAACGCTGAAACGTCACGCGTAGGGTCGCCTTCGACGGCAATCAAGTCCGCCAGCAGTCCAGCTTTGACCTGACCTACCTGATCTTCCATACGCAACACGCGAGCATCGATTGATGTGGCAGAGCGGAGCGCATCGATCAGGGGCATCCCCCAGCTCACCATGAGTTCGATCTCGCGCGCATTGTCTCCATGGGCAAACACCCCAACATCGCTGCCGCTCGCAATGGTCACACCCGCGGCCAGGGCCTGCTTGAACACTATTTTCTTCCGCTCGATATTCGCACCCGAAGCTACGGCTAACGTCGGGCAGAGCGCGACTCCGCGTTCCTTCATTAGCTGGAAGATCTCCGGGTTGCCACCATCGCCATGCTCGATGGTGGCGACGCCCGCGAGAATCGCGCGCCGCATTCCTTCCGGAGTTGATGCATGGGCAGCGACTGGAACTCCTGCGCTCTTTGCCAACTCGACGATCAACTTCAGTTCATCGAGGGTGAAGGTCGGATGCGCCATCCCGCCCGCGCCCCATCGATAGTCCGCATAAACCTTAATCCAGTCAGCGCCTTTGCCGATTTGCTCGCGCACCGCCCGCGTTAATCCATCAACACCGTCCGCTTCTTCAGCGCCTTGAGGCACAGTCCACTCGGAAGCATAACCCTTTGGACCATAGGTGCCGGTCGCGACAATCGCCCGGGTGGTTACTATCAGACGGGGGCCGGGAATAATTTTCTGTTGCACTGAATGCTTCAGTCCGACGTCAGCGTAACCTGCGCCCTCAGTCCCCAGATCCCGAATCGTAGTAAAACCCGCCTGCAAGGTATTGCGGAGGTGGTTTGTGGCGCGAGCAACGCGCAGGCTCAACGCTTCGCGCGCGACCTGATCGTTCCAGGAGGTTTCGCTGTAAGGATGAAGCAGAACGTGAGAATGAGCGTCGATGAGACCCGGCATAAGCGTCAGTCCCGGGAGATTGACGATCGTCGCGCCCGTCGGGATGTTGAGGTCGCCGGCTGGCCCGACCGCTTCAATCTTTTCCCCGCGCACCAGCACCGCCCAGTCGTCGTGCAACTGAGCTGATTGACCGTCGAAGACGTGCGCGGGCTTGAGCAGGTAAACAGTATCGAGCTTTGTCAGGGGCGCCTGCGCTTGCGAAAACGCGGCGCCCGGGAAGAGCGTTGAAACGATGATAGTCAGGATAAGGAGCAGTCTCATTTGATTCTCCGAAGTCAAGCTCAAAGGTCGGCCCGATTAATTCAGAACCGGGAGCGGTAGCGACCGGGTAAGCCTTATCCGCCCCAGACGCGCGTTCAACACGACCCGGTCGCTACCGCTCCCGGTTCTGACTTCTTCTGAGCTCAACCTTCACGACTTCACAACCTCTTCCGCTTGATCCACTCGCGCACCACTTCCGCTTGTCCGCGTTTGTTTGCATCCACTTCGTAGTTTAACTGCCTCATCTCGTCAGTCGATATTGCCCCGGCAAGCTTATTAAATACCTCGGCAAGCGCCGGCACAGCAGACAAAGTTGTTGGCCGCACCAGATAAACTGCTTCATAGGGTGGAAAATAGCGCCGATCATCTTCGAGTTGCACCAGATCCAACGCCGCAATTCTTCCTTCAGTTGAATTGCCGGCGATGAGATCAACCTGACCGGTCGAGAGCGCAATGTAAGTGAGCGACAGGTTCATCTCGCGGGGCTGGTCCCCAAACTTTAGTCCGTAAGCTTTACTGAAGCCGGGATATCCATCGGCGCGTGACATGAAATCCTGTCCGAAACCCGCGCGCCAGGTTGAAGTGTGTGCGGCGGCATCCGAAATGGTTTTTAGGTCTAATCGCCGGGCTTCGGCCCCACGGATTAGAATTGCAAAAGTGTTCTCGAAGCCCAGTGGTTCGCTCACCGCTAACTGGAAACTTGTCGGCATACTCAGTCTTAACCTGAGCGTAAACCCTGCGCGGGTCGGTTATGGGAGGGTGTTTCAGAATTGCCGTGTAAGCCGTGCCGGTGTATTCCGGATAGAGATCAATTTGGCCGGCCACGACGGCATCATGCGGAAGATTTCCACCCAACTCAAACCTGCGCTCGACTCTCACTCCGCGCGCCTCCAACATCTGAGCCATAATCTCGGCCAGCAACACCGACTCGGTAAAGTCCTTCGAACCGACTACGACGTGTCCCACTGCTGGAGGTAATTGCGCATCAACGCGACGCGAACGCCAGATGCCGTATGCTCCCATCAACACAATCAGCCCGATGGCCGCGAGAACAATCCGGTTAACAACCTTGCGTTGTTTCCTCTTTTCAACCGAGAAACGCTCCTCGAGCAGGCCCAGCGAAAAATCCGCAGCCAGGGCCATAAGGGCCGCCGGAACAGCGCCGGCCAGTAAAAGGTTATTGTCATACTGTCGCAGGCCGCGAATGATGTAGACGCCGAGTCCGCCGGCTCCAACCTCCGCGGCGATCGTCGTAACGCCTACCGCGATTACCATGGCCACTCGCACGCCCGTCAAAATCACACTCATCGCAAGTGGCAACTCCACCTGCCTGAGGATTTGGCTATCCGTCATCCCCATCGCCACTGCCGCCTCCCGAACGTTGCGATCGACGCCGAGGATTCCAGTCACCGTATTGCGCATGATCGGCATGATGGCGTAGAGCACGAGGGCGACAATTGCCGTACGCGCGCCGATGCCGCCGATGAAAGGCAACGGAATGAGAAACCCAAAAAGGGCGAGGCTGGGAATCGTCTGCATTACATTCGCGACGCCCAGCACCGGACCGCGCAAAGATACCTTTCGGGTCAGCAAGATGCCGGTGGGAATGCCGACCACTACTGCAATGAGAGTGGAGACCGAGACCAGCCATAAATGCTGGCGCAATAACGTCAGCAGTTCTGGCCAGTTCTGCCGGAGAAAATCACCGAAGGTCAAGGGGTTTCCTCCGGTCTCCGTCGGTTGTCTTTCACCGGAAGACGAAGCGTTTCAAGGTAGGCCAGGACCCGTTCCTCTTTCGACTTCAGAAAGTTCTCGGGAGTTTCCAGGAGCAACAACGTGCCCTGATGCATCAGGCCAATCCGCGAGCCAAGCATGAGGGCTTCGCGCACGTCGTGAGTAACCAGGATAGCGGTCTTCTTTAGTTGACGGGATATTTCGCTGAACTGTTTTTGCAAGCTGGAGCGCGTCAGCGGATCCAGCGCACCGAATGGTTCGTCTAACAAAAGCAAAGATGGCTCGGTGGCCAGCGCCCGGGCCACGCCGACGCGCTGGCGTTGACCGCCGGACAGTTCTCTTGGATACCTGTTGGCAAAGACATTTGGCTCCAGACCGACGATGGACAAGAGTTCCTCGACTCGACCCTTGATCTTTCCTTCATCCCATTTTTCGAGCGCCGGCACGAGGCCTACATTTTTGGCGACGGTGAAATGAGGAAACAGTCCACCATCCTGGATGACGTAACCGGTTCGGCGGCGCAAAACTATTGGATCCCACTCAGCCGTATTCCGGCCATCGACGGTGATGCTGCCCGCAGTCGGCAAGAGCAGACGATTAACGAGTTTAAGCGTAGTGGTCTTGCCGCACCCTGATTCGCCGAGAAGCACGAGAGTCTCGCCGCGTTCAACCGAGAAGCTGAGATTGGAGATTACCGGAGCACCAGCGCCGCGATGCGTAAAACCAACATCGCGAAACTCGACCAGGGGACTCTCGACGACTTCGGGCATAACGGGCGGGCTCCGGATCCGAGACAGGATTTACACGATGAAAATGATTACAAAACCAACCAACGCCCGCTCGAAAAATATGCTTACCGGTTCGTCGATGGGTCTGGTAGATCCTGTATCTTCTGTTTCTTTTATACCGCCAACAGCAAATTACTGCTGAAACGTTCCTCGGAATCCAGCCAGGTGCGCCCGCGAGTGAAATCCGTTTTGGCGGCAAGGTTTGCGATGTCCGATAGTGCGAACTTGTAGGAATTCTCCGTGTGAATCTGTTCTCCCTCGCCAAACGCAACCTCGATCTCAAGTTCCTTTATGGAAACGGTCTGGGCGCGTGTGCTTTCAATGTAAATCTCCACTCGGCCAAGCTCTTCATTGTAAAAGGCGTGGTGACGAAAGCCGCGCAGGTCGAAGTTACCGCCGAGCTCACGATTTATACGGGCTAAGACGTTTAGATTGAAAGCTGCGGTTACACCCAGCGCGTCGTTGTAGGCAGCTTCGAGAACCGCGCGATCTTTTTTCAAGTCGGCGCCGAGCAAGACCGCATCGCCTTCCTGTAACACCTGGCGCAGGGCTCGCAAAAATTTCAAGGCTTCATCGGGATCGAAGTTGCTGATATTTGAACCCAGGAAGAGGGCGAGCGTGCGCGGGCGCTTGGTCTTCGCGAGTTCCGCCAAACCCGCAAAGTACTCACCGGCATACGCATCAACCCTAAGCTCCGGATACGACTGCAAGAGGATTCGCGAGCTGCTGTCCAGGGCCGAGGCAGAAATGTCCACCGGAATGAATAACAGGCTCTGTTGCTTGCGAAGCAACGCCTCGATAATCATCCGCGTCTTCGAAGCGCTGCCACTGCCCATTTCAATCAACGTGATCTGCCCATCAAGCGTGGCCACAATTTCGTCTGCATACTTCGTAAGGATTTCATTCTCTGCGCGCGTCAGGTAATACTCCGGCAACAGGCAAATCGCCTCGAAGAGTTGCGAGCCGAGCTCGTCGTAAAAATACTTGGGCAGAAAGCGTTTGGGATGGGAAGAGAGGCCGCGGCGCACATCTTCAGCAAGTCCCGCGCGCGGCTCACGCGTGACCAGATTGTGAATCGAAAAGTTTTCGGTTATTAAAGCCGGCTCAATTTGTGACACTGGTGATCCCCCCTCGATCTTGCACGCGCAATTCTCGCTACCCATTCTGTAGACTGGTTGACGGTATCATACGCAATCAAGCTGGATAAGGCCCACGCTGAGGAGTAAGTTCGGCCCTGTCTTAAAATCCTGCGCAGCCACCGCGGTATTTCTCCGCGACTCTCTGGAGGCGGGTATTTATTTTGGGTGGTTGTTCAGGTTGTTTCCTAACCTGAATTCGAGGGGATCGGCGAAACCTAATTCACTTAGAGCCCACAGCTCAGTTCGCGGTGTCAGACTCCAGGTTATCCTAGTTCTTGTTTGGTGCGGCGGCTTGACGCCGCTTTCTAATAATCATCGGCAATATTCAACTTATCAATCTTGAATCCGTAAATGGTTTTGACCGTCCCTGGCGCGGCAGTTCGCTCAAACCAGGCGGCGGAGTCCATCAATTACACAGCAGTTGAAGTGGTTCTGCGTTATTGGAAAGCGGCGTCAAGCCGCCCCACTCCAAACTGGGCCGAGAGCGTCTTACGCGAGTTGAGGATGCTTGACGGTCGAAGTTCACTCGGGCAAGATCCTGTCATATGTTTTACCGCAGTTCCTCCGCGGCGGATCCGAACCGCTGCACGCTTCAACAAAGAAAGCTGGCCGGCCTGATCGCGTTGCTGCTCTTAGCGACTGCGACCGGTTCCGCTTCGGCGCAGAGCTACCGGCGCGAAATAGAGACCAGCGACAAGGTTTCGCTTTCGGTCCGCAGCCGCAGCGGACGCGTAAGCGTGATTGCTGATGACGAACAAAAGAAAAACGTGATGATCGAGGCTAGTTCCGCCGGGGCAACGGTCGAATCCACTGACATTCGTTCGGAAGGCAAAAACGGATCGGTCGAAATAGAAGTGCGTGAGCGTCGGGATACTGATCGTATCGATCTAATCGTGCGCGTGCCCTCTCGTGCGAAAGTTAAAGTGATTGGTGAGGCGGGGTCAGTTGATGTCGTAGGAAATTTTGCCTCTGCCGAGGTGAGCACTAACACCGGCACCATTCGTGCCGACGTTCCGCTCGAAGCGTTGAAGTTTGATTTTATGTGGAGCGCGAGCCGGCCGCGGTTTCTAAGTGATGTTGAACTGCCCGAAGTAAAAGAAAAGGCCGGCGGCATCTTCAAGATTTCCGGCAAGCTCGGCGAGAAAAAACCAGCGAAAGAAGATCGCGTGCAACTGGATTTTCTGACGCAACGAGGTGTGGTCCTGCTCAATGTGGACCCGGCGATGGTGCCGACCGATCTGCGTGAACGTCCCCTTACCGAAGCGGCCCGCGCCATTGTGCGCAGCGGCGACAGCCAACTGATCGATGCTATTCGCAAGGTCTCGCCGAAGATGTTTGGCGACTACGCGAGGACATTGCCGCCTCCGGAACGCGAACCGGTACTGGTTAGTGGTCGAGTGCCCGGCAAGTTTGTTAGTGAAGAGTCGCCCCAGTTGATGCGCCTGAATGCCAGTGTCACCGATCGCAATGGTCGCGCTATTGGCGGCATGAATGAATCTGACTTTACAGTTTTTGAGAACGGCGAGGAGCGACGCGTCACGAATGTTGTGTCTACTCGAGAGCCGTTCAACCTGGTCTTGTTGTTGGATGTCTCCGGCAGCGTGGAAGAGCGAATCGACTTCATCCGTAAAGCAGCGCGCGATTTCCTCCGCACTGCCAGCCCACAGGATCGCATTGCCATCATTAGCTTTCGAGACGACATTCAGATCATTTCAGACTTCAGCTCCGACCGCCGGATGCTCTCGCAAAAGTTGGAGGATATCGATGCGGGCGGCGCCACCGCATTATGGGACGCGCTCGGTTTCGTTCTGGCAGACACGCTGAAACAACTGCGTGGCGAACGGACCGCGGTCGTCGTTCTCTCGGACGGCGACGACAACAAATCCTTCGTGCCCTTCAACGCGATCCTGGAAGCGGTGATTGAATCCGGCGCTCTCGTTTATCCGCTTTACGTCCCATCCGGGTTAATTCCGGAGAGCAGCGTACCCAAACCCGAGATCACGATCGACCCGTTGCGCACTCGCTACCTGACCCTGACCACTCGCGCCCACGAAGAAGGTCAACGACTGGCCGACGCTTCGGGCGGCGTTTACTATCCCATTCGCCGGCTCGATGAGCTGCAACGTGCGTATGACGATGTGGTGGTCCAACTGCGCACGGCCTACACCATCACCTACGCGTCCAACCTGACTCCGGCAAATAATCCGCGCGTGCGCGTGCGCACCAAGCGCGAAGGCGCGTCGATCCGATTGAGCCCGGTGGTGATGGCCACCCCTTAGACTGCAAACACATTGCCCTGAATCCGCAGGCTGACAAGGAGACGAAGCAGGAGTTTACTTTTCATCCCTCATCCTTCATCCTTCATCTTTCCAATGACCCAGCCACTTTTCGCATCTTTGTTTGATGAAAACGAACGGCGGCCGCTCAGCATCAGCGAGCTGACCGAGTCGGTGCGCAAAGCGATCGAGGCGCGTTTCTCATCCGTTTGGGTCGAGGGCGAGATATCAAATTTCAAAGCCCACTCATCGGGTCATTGGTATTTCACGATCAAGGACGAAGGAGCGCAGCTGCGAGCCAAGTGTTTTCGTTCGACCAACAGTCGCATTCGCTTTCGGCCCAAAGACGGATTGAAGGTGCGGGCGCGCGGCCGGCTTTCAGTTTACGAAGCACGTGGCGACTATGAACTGGTGGTGGAGTCGCTGGATCCTGTCGGTGCCGGCGCGTTGCAAATAGCGTTTGAGCAACTTCGTGATCGCCTAAAGGCTGAAGGACTCTTTGCCCCGGAAATAAAACGACCGCTACCAATTTTTCCCGGTCGAGTCGGGGTGGTCACTTCGCCCACCGGCGCCGCCATCCGCGACATCCTCAACGTTATTTCCCGCCGCACGCGCACCGTACATGTGCTCTTCTCTCCCGCGCGCGTGCAGGGCGAAGGCGCTGGGCGCGACATTGCCCGAGCGATCAAACTACTCAACGATCATAATCTAAAAGCGCGGCAAGCGGGTCGCGATATGGATCTCGTCGATGTGTTGATCGTCGGCCGCGGCGGAGGTTCAAGCGAAGATCTTTGGGCATTCAACGAAGAAGAAGTTGCGCGGGCGATCCGCGCGTCGGGTATCCCGGTGATTTCGGCGGTGGGTCATGAAACCGATTTCACGATTGCAGATTTTGTAGCTGACAGAAGAGCCGCCACTCCGTCGGCTGCCGCGGAGCTGGTCGCGGCACGCGAAGATCAAATGTGCGCCCACCTGGCACAAGCGAGTCAGAATCTATCGCGGTTGATTCGCTATCAGATCGTCAACGCCCGCAGTCGCGTTCAGCAGCAGGCCTTGTCGCAGGCTTTTGATGAAGTTCGCGGACGACTGCGCGACGCCGGCACTGCGACCCAAACAGCGGATCATCGCCTGAGAATACACATCAGCCAAACCCTCCGGAGCGCGCAGTTGCGGACCGATGCGCTTAATAGCAGCCTCGCGCCATCGCACCTACGCGCCCGTTTGGCGGAAGCACGAGCTCGCTTCGAAGCGGCGTACAATGGTTGCAATGCGGCGCTACAACAGCGTTTGACCACAGCCGAGAAACAATTAGGATTGGCAGCCGCATCCCTCGATGCGCTATCGCCGCTGGCCGTGTTGCATCGAGGTTATGCAATGGCTCAAAAGCGCGATGGAACCATTGTCAGGGAGGCGAAGTCGGTCTCGGTCGGCGATTCAATCAGGGTGAAGCTGGCAAAGGGTGCATTGGACACACGCGTCGAGAGCATCGAAGATGAAGTTTAAGGCGCAACGTTGACCGCTGGGGCTGACTTAGTTGAAACCCTTCCAGGCAAAGCCTTGCCGTCAGGTTGAAGCTTATACTTTGAACTACTATCGTCATGATGAGGCGTTGAATGAAAAACGAAAAGGAACAACCGCGGAGTTTTGAAACGTCTCTTGAGGCGCTTGAACAAATAGTCCACGATCTCGAAGAAGGCGAGTTGCCTTTGGAGAAAAGTCTGGAGTTGTTTGAGCAAGGCATACGCCTCTCGCGCGAATGCCAGGAAAGACTGAGTCAGGCTGAACGCCGGATTGAAGTCCTGTTGCGTGACAATCAGGGACGCGTCACGGTCAGCGAATTCGAACCTGCAAATTCTACCGACGAGTAATGGCCTGAAGGGATCTATGACGACATCAGCCGACCCAATCGAAGCCTCCGACAACGCGCTGGAACTGCGCTTCCACCAGCTTCTTCTCGAAGCGAAGAACAAGATTGATGCCGAACTGGATCGTCTACTACCGCGCGAGACAGCCCAACCGCAAAACCTGCACTCCGCGATTCGCTGGAGCGTATTTGCCGGGGGCAAGAGATTTCGCCCGTTGCTAACACTGGCGGTAGGCAGGGCCTTCGGAGTCTCGGACGAACAACTTCTGCCGACCGCTTGTGCCCTCGAGTTAATTCATACCTACTCGTTGATTCACGACGACCTGCCGTCCATGGATGATGACGATCTGCGACGCGGACGCGCGACTTGTCATGTGCAATTCGACGAGGCCACTGCAATCCTCGCCGGCGACGCATTGCAGACACTCGCTTTGCTAACCATTTCAGACGACGAACGCCTTTCGCCCCAAAAGCGCCTCCAGATCATCAAAGAGATAACGCGGGCTTCCGGTACGCCGTATGGAATGGTTGCGGGCCAGGCGCTCGATCTCGACGCCGAATCGCGGCCAATAAGCTCCACAGAACTCGAACAGATCCACCGACTCAAAACCGGCGCTTTGATTATTGCCGCCGCTCGATGCGGAGCAATCATCGCCGATGCGACCGAGCGAGAACTTGCGGCCGTAGGTGAATACGCCTCTCAACTCGGCCTCCTGTTCCAGATTACCGACGACTTGCTGGACATTACTTCGACAGCCGAGGCTTTGGGCAAAACTCCGGGCAAGGATCGACGATCCGAAAAAGCGACCTATCCACATCTGCATGGGATTGACGAGGCGCGTGCTCTGGCGCTCCGCGTGCACCGGCAGACCCAGGCTCCTCTCCAAGAAATCGAACGTCCTACTGATTTTCTCTCTGCCATTGCTGACTACATTCTGAATCGAACGACCTAAACAGGCAGCCCTGCCTTACACGTGCTGATCAACCAGAATCGTGTTTCCATCCGGATCCGAAATCATGAAACTTGCCGGGCCAGTAGAGCTTTCGTCTGCTTCGGCAATCATCGTTACACCGACTGCCTTAAGTTGGCGCTGAACCTGGCGAACGTCTGTAAATTCCGGGAGCGGCATGGCGTCGCTCGTCCAACCCGGGTTGAAGGTAAGAATGTTGTTTTCAAACATCCCCTGGAATAGTCCGATATTGGTGGCGCCATTCTTCATAATGAGCCACTTTTGTGATTGGTCTCCACCGAAAACTGTAAACCCGAGCTTCTGGTAAAACTGCTTCGAAGCTTCAATATCCTTTACTGCCAAACTAACCGAGAAATTTCCCAGTTCCATGATTTCCTCCTGCGACCGATGAAGTGCGAGTGGTCGCAACTAAGCTTACCCAAATTACCGTTAGGAACGTGTTTGATTCGTCAGACGACTAATCACGAGTCGGTTACGCGCGGGCCTCAACCGTAGCAGACCCGGGCTTCTTTCTTAGGATGGCGGCCGAGATCAAAGTGACGAGTAACCCAACCGGAAAAGGTTCCGTGAAAGTCAGGGCGGCATTCATCAGTGGGTTGTCCAGCATCGTCTTCATGTCCTTCATGTCTTGAATGGTGGCGTCCATTACTTGTTGGCTGGCGCCGGAGGCCCTGGCTTGCTCGATCGCGTAAGCCGTGTACTTCTCCACGAAGTCAGGGAAAAAGTTAAAGAAAGCAATCTCCCATACCACCACGTAGCAAATGCAGGAGATGAGAGTAATGAGAATGCCAACCGCAAACGCTCGGCCAAAAGTGATGCTGCCTCCACCGACGTTCTCGCGATATGAACGAATGCCGAAAGGCACCAACAGCATGGAAACGACGATCGTCGTGTAACCCACGATGATCGCCTTGTCGAAGCCAATGGTGTCGATAAGAGAGATGAGTACCATCATCAGGAACGATGATACGACCCCGGAAATCAGCCCGAAGGTTAAAACAATTTTTTTCATAAGACTGCTTCTCCTAAACCGCAAGGCTATGCCTCACAAACTCTATCGGTTCCCCGGACAAGATCTTTAAGGGACAACCAAACTGAAAAGTATGAGGCTCGGGCAAGAAATACCCTTCGGAGCGCGTCGTGTCGTCATACTTTCGGATGATTTTGGGCTTTCGGGGGCAAACAGTACTTTAGTTTACTCACCTGATGGCCCGTTTACGGGAGCAGACCGAATTCTTTACCAATCTGGACGGCCTGAGTTCTTCGCTTGGCGCTTAGTTTATCGAATAACCGGCTCGAGTGGGTCTTGACGGTGCTCTCACTTACGAAGAGGTTTTCAGCAATTTCTCGATTACTCATGCCTTTGGCAATTAACTGAAGTATTTCCAGTTCGCGCGGGGTGATGGAAAGCTCGCGCTGTTTCTGTTCATTCAAGACAAAAGGCGCTGCATCTGACACCAGCACCTCCTTCAAAACTATCACTTCTTTCTTCCGGGTAAGTTTCAATCCCAACCATCCGCCCAGGAGCGCAAACAGGAGGGCGATTAAACCGCCGTAAATTTCAATGGAATGCTCAACTACGAGGAAACGATACTCAATCAGCTTAAGGGCCAGGATCAAAATGCCGGCACAGATTCCATAGACCAGCCCATAGATGAGAATCTTTTTTTTCATATAGCGCCGTCCAATGCGAGCGAGTAATGGCCTTCATTCGGCGGAGGCTTATGAAGTTAGTACCACACTGTGGAAGTGAGCGGGTATCGCTACGCACCGGATCGAAGCGAGATTAATGAATGGCCGTAGGAGACTTGTCCGTTAGGCTGGCTTTCTTCTGCATTGCCTTCAAAGTATCAGGGATGAACGCCGTGATATGGTGCGTCTCTTCGTGACCATCGGAAAACGTCTGGTAGAGCGAGAAGTCCGGCAGCGAGAGACAGCTGAGCGGTGATTGCAGGTTGTAGCCGGTATCGATGCCGATCGCGCTATGTGAGATGTAGATGCCATGGCGGCCGACGCGTCCTCGGAGAGGCAAGAGCGGCGTCGGAGTGTGACCAAAAATGCAGGGCTTGCCATGATAGTTCTTGTAAAACTCCATGTCGCGCATCCAGAGCAGCGATTGTGGCGCCGTGTCTTTCGGGTGCTTGGTGCGATCAAGACCGGCATGAACGTAAATCGCATAGTCGTCTTCATGGAAAAACGGCAAGGCCTGAAAGAAATCCAGATGCTCCGGCGGAACGCTCGCCTCGATGGAGCGGCGGGCGTCGTCAAGGTCTTGCTCTTTCTCGATGCGCAGCGACCTGCCTGCGTACTGCTCGTAGGTACGTTCGCCGCCGGTCACGGGAGTGATCCAGAGATTGGCGCTGCCCTCAATGAAGTCCAGGAGCATTTGTTCATGATTACCTCGCAGACATAACACTCGCTCCGGGTTTGCGCGCTGAAGTTTCATTACATAATCAACGCAACCAGGCGCATCCGGGCCTCGATCGATCAGGTCGCCAAGAAACACAAGGTTGTCCTGCAACTCGTCTCGGGGAATTAGTTCCACCAGGCGTTGCAGTTGGGCATTTCGTCCGTGGATATCGCCAATGACAAAAGTTTTCATAAGTTTTTCGTAACGGATGCACGCATTTTGGGCAGGATGCCGGCGTGTTCAGTCGCCATGCTTCTGCTTAGGCGGCAGTGTCCTCGCGTTTTCCCAGTGAAGTTCGAACCTGTTGCATCAGATCCTTAAAGCGCGGATCGTCATGCAGGTCAGACCAATTTGGATCCGACTCAAACCATAGATAGTTTTCGTTGCCGAGCTCAATCGCCGTTTGCAGCCACTCAAGCGCTTTCACCTGACGGCCCTGCAAAAGATACGCGGTGCCCAGCCAGTAAGCGATGTCGTGATCCGCGGCCGCCGCAGTCTTAACCCGATCCGTCAATTGTTTGTTTGCCTCTTCGTGACGCCCCTCGGTGCTCAAACAGATGGCCAGGATCGGCCGAATCCCGTCCATGTGCGGCTGGCGTTCCAGCACGTTCTCAAGAATGCGGCGAGCCCCTTCAATATCTCCGCGATAATCCAGCACCCGCGCGCGCCACGTTTGAATCATCGGATGATCCGGTTCGAGCGCTGCGCCTTCATCGAGTTCGGCGAGCGCCTCATCGTAACGCTTCTGATACATCATGATTCGAGCGCGATGGTAACTGGCCACTACGCGTTCCGCAGGATTGAGCCGAACCATTCGCTCAAAACTGCGCAGGGCCTTTTCGTGTTCCGCGTCGAGCCGGGCCAGGTAGCCGCGCACGAAGTGGACTCCCACTTCGTTTGGATACTCTTCGCGCAGCGATTCGACTTCCGCACGCGCTTTCGGTTTTTGTCCCCGAGTGATGTAGATGAAAACACTTTGCAGCCGCGCTTCCAATAATTTCGGATCGAGCGCCAGGGCCTTCTCAAAAGCCTTTTGTGCCTTATCGTGATCTTCGCTGCCGCCCAGCGCCTTGAGTACGCGATGAACGTAACAGCTCCCCAGCGCCGAATACGCGAGGGCAAACTTCGAATCAAGTTCGATGGCCCTTTCAAAGTGAGCGATCGCCGAATCCAGATCGACGCGCGCAGTGGTATGGTAAATGAACTGGCCGAGACTGTTGCGCCCACGCAAGTATTCTTCGGAAGCCGCGGCGTCGGTAGTTGATCCTCTTGCCAGCCCCACTTTTTCGTCAGGCGACAATTCCAGACGCAGGCCGTCAACGATGTGCTGCACTATCGTGTCCTGGACGGCCATGATGTCGCTGGCATCGGCATCGATGCGATCACTCCAAATAATCTCGCTGGTCCTGACGTCGAGCAGTTGGACGGTAACTCGGAGATGTGCGCCGGCGCGCAGAAAGCTGGCAGTCAGAATCGCATCCACATCGAGTTCGCGACCCACATCGCCCGGATCAAACTGTTTCCCCTGATATTTCACGATTACCGACGATGGACGGACCACCAGAGCTCGGACACGCGCCAGTTCGGTGATAACTGCATCAGCAAGTGAGAATTCGTAGAAGGCCGTTTCCGGATCATTTCCCAGATTCTTGAAAGGAAGGATCGCCACGCTCTTTCGTTCTCGGTCTCCAAAGGTGGTGGGAGTTTCGTGAGCGTCACGCGATTGCGAAGATCCAGTGGAGATCTTGCCCGAAGAACTTGAGCTATCGCCGCCTTTCACGCCGAGCCAGCGCAGAGCTCTCGTTATCGCCCCCTCGCTATGCAAGTGGCGCGGAGCAACCGGCAGTCCGCTCTCGTCGATTAAGCCGCCTTCGGCAACCGCGTTTTCGCGCACGAGCGCGCGCAGGTCTTCGCGAAACTGCGACATCTGTTGATAACGATCGCGTGGATCCTTCTTCAGCGCACGATCAAGAATTTGCTGTAGCCGCGGTGGAACCGGATCAGGTCGCGCTTCATTTAGCGGCGTCGGCTCCGCATGCAAAACCGAATGGCGCACGTCCACCGCAGTTTGGCCGCGAAACGGCCAGGTGCCGGTCAGCATTTCATATAACAGGACGCCAGTGGAAAAAATGTCAGCCCGGGAGTCGACTCGGTCGCCGCGCGCCTGTTCCGGCGCCGCGTAGGTGGCGGTCCCGTAAGGAATGCCGACTTCGGTTAACTCGGTGTGGTGAATTCCGGAGGTCCGCGCAGCTTCGTCGTCAAGCAACTTCGCCAGGCCAAAATCAAGCACTTTCACCTGGCCTTTATTGTTCACCATGACGTTGCCGGCCTTAATGTCGCGATGAATGATGCCCTGAGCATGGGCCACTGCGAGGGCATCTGTTACTTGAATGGTTATTGAGAGTGCGCTCTCGAGATGGAGTGGCTTGCCGTTGACGAGCTGACGAACATTACGCCCCGGAATGTGCTGCATCGCAATGAAGTGGACGCCGTCGATCTCGTTCAGGTCAAAAATGGTGCAGATGTTCGGGTGGTCCAGGGACGAGGCGAGGCGTGCTTCTCGTTCGAAGCGCTTGCGGTTTGCTTCCTTGGCAACCAGCTCTTCAGGCAGAACTTTGATCACGACGGTGCGGCCGAGTTTTGAGTCGACTGCTTTGTAGACAGTTCCCTGTCCACCCGCACCGATCTTTTCGAGAATCTTATAATTCCCTAATACAGTTCCAACCATCGCTTTTGTGCTTTCGTCTTATTTAACTCCCAACCCTTGCTTAACTGCAACCCGAGTGCGGATTTTGAAGTAGCCAGTGGGCCTGAAGCCTGAGTAAGCTGGAAGCCGGGAAGAAATCGTCGTTAGCTGAGGAGCGAAATGGAAAAAGCAATCTTATGTTTGGCGCTCGGGCTCGCCGGCGCAGGCTGGTTCAGCTCTGAGGTTTCGGTATCACTGTTTCCGGGGTCACCGAGTGGGGCTCCAGCCGCCATCCAGAGCGATGGTTCGGTCGCCGCCTTCTGGGAGCAATTCCAGGCTGCGGTGATGGCCGGCGACAAGGCCAAGGTGGCGGCGCTATCGCGATTCCCAATCTCGCGCGGGTACGGAATCCGCAGCATCAGAACTAAAGCGCAATTCATGAAGCGATACCGCGATCTGTTCTTCAGCGAAACCGACGCGGGGCAATGTTTTCCAAAAGTGAAACCGGTAAAGGACATAAAGCGGCCGAACGAATTCTCGGTGATTTGTCCTTTTGCGAGGGATAGCAGCGGCGAAGAACCCTTCGTCTACACATTTACGCGCACGCGAGCCGGCTGGAAGTTTGTGGGTTTCGAGAACATTAACGAGTAAACTCATCGCCGCGGTTTGGCTGCCACACTGTAACTCAGGTGGCCTTTTGCGGTATCCTCTCAACTTCTGCTGTCAGATGTAATTGCTATCTGAACATAACCTCCCAACTCCAAAGGAATTGAATATGTTTTACCGGAATCCGTATCACCTGGTTTTCACCGTTTCGCTTGTCTGCCTTTTCTTAACTCAACCTACCATGGGCCAGAGTGGGGCGCCGCAGATCGCCGCTAAACCCAACAGTGACCCGCTCTATCAACAGGTTCGACAACTATCCCACCTTGAAAATTTTTCGGGTCAGGTGGCAACTGTCAACGACCTTGTCCTCCAGCGTGAAGCCGCGAGCTTCAAGTTCATCAGCGGCGAGATCTATTTTCTTGCGCCGATAGAAGGACGAACGATCGGCGCAGTATTCCTTGGGGATTGTGAGGTTACGCTTGTTCCTCCCACTCAAGTAGAAAATCGCAGTCTATCGATCTTTACCGAGAAACCGGAGTTTATCGAGCGCTTCTCCCGGATCGTGATGCGTTTCACGGACCAGACTTTCGCAGAGATAAAACAGTCACCCGGGGTGACGATGAAAACAAACGGAGCGCAAGCTGGGAGAGCTCGCGACGCTTTTCGGGAAATCGAGACTATGCTGCGCAAGGATGTGCACTACAACCTCGATCTGCGAACGCTGGTGGATCTTTACGAACCCGGCGCGCCAGGTTTTTTTAGAGCGTTTCTCGGCGGCGGACGATTCGACCGGCTCAGTTACATAGTTGATCCAAAGAGCATAGCGGAAGTCGCGCCCGAAGAAGTCGCGCTGATTAGTTACAGCGAAACCGCCGGCGGCATCTGGACGGCATTCAACCTCGCGGAGCAATACAAAGATGGCAGAGTTGTCAGCGTGCCTGACCGCCGGCTCTACGACATCACGCATCACGAAATCGACGGCACCATCCGGGGCACGCGCATCATTGCGTCAGACACAATCACGTTACGTGGCGTCGCCCCGAAGGTGCGGGTCCTGCCTTTTAATCTGTTTAAGAATCTGAGAGTGAATCGGGTGACAGACGAACAGGGTCGGGAGTTAAGTTTCATCCAGGAATCCAAAGATGAGGATGCCGACTTCGGGGTAATCCTGGCGCAACCACTCGCCGCCGGACAAACCAACAAGTTGACGGTGCACTATCAAGGCGAGGATACCCTGAGCGACTCCGGAGGCGGCAATTTCATTCTTATCCCGCGCGAAACATGGTATCCGAATAATACGGCTACGGCCTTCGGTGATCGCGCCACTTTCACTCTCACCTTCCGCTATCCCAAGGACCATATTTTCGTGGGCACGGGAGCGCTCGCCGCTCCGGAACAACTCGAAGGCGATCTCAAGATCGCAAAGTGGACCAGCGGAAACATCGAACTGGCAGTTGCGGGGTTTAACTACGGAAAGTTTAAGCGGAAAGATCTGGTTGACAGTGAAACTGGTTACTCGCTGGAGTTCTACGCAAACAAAGAGATCCCCGATGAGCTCAAAGATTTTGAGCTCTACCTCGACGAACTGGCGCGCAACAAGATTTACATTACCGGTATCACCGGCACCTTTAACACCACGACCATGGCCGACTTTGCGCTCAACGACATGCAGAATTCGACGCGCATCTACTCTGCATATTTCGGCAAACTTCCATACTCGCGAATCGCCGTCACTCAGCAACCAGCAGCGTTCTTCGGACAGGCATGGCCTACATTGATCTACATGCCCTACACGGCCTTCATAGATCAGACCCAGCGAACGCAGCTATTCGGCGCAAAAGGCGGGGCCGCGAGTTTTTGGCGTTATGTTGGTCCACACGAAGCTTCGCATCAATGGTGGGGCCACGTGGTGGGGTGGAAAACGTATCGCGATCAATGGATGAGCGAAGGATTTGCGGAGTTTTCCACGTCGCTATACGCGCAATACGTTCGCAAAGATATGGCTAAGTTCAACGACTTCTGGGAGGAACAACGCAAATTAATCACCCAGGCCACGCCGCAAACGAACGGCAAAAAGCCATACACGGTGGGGCCAATCACGCAGGGATACAGACTCAACAGCCTTAAAACGCCGCTGATCTACCAATCTCTCGTATATCCTAAGGGCGCATACGTGCTGCACATGATTCGCATGATGATGTTTGACCATCGGGGCGGAGGTGATGCACGTTTCCGCGAAATGATGAAGGCATTTGTGCAAACCCACTTCAACAAAGACGCTTCGACGGAAGACTTTAAGTTGGCCGTGGAGAAGCACATGATCCCGACCATGGACCTCGACAAAAACGGCCGTATGGATTGGTTCTTCGATCAATGGGTTTATGGGATCGACATTCCGGCGTACCGGTTCAGCTATCAGGTTGGCACTCCGGGAGGGAGCCCCGGAATGAAGATAAGCATCACGCAATCTGGCGTTTCAGAAGACTTTCGGATGCTGGTTCCGATTTACGCCGACTTTGGCAAAGGCTGGACCCGGTTGGGTGCCGCAAGGATGACTGGAAACGGCACCGTGGAGATTCCCAATATTCCACTGCCGCAAGCGCCCAAGCGCGTTACGCTTTGTGCTCTCAGCGACGTGCTTTACACGAGTCTTGAGAAACAGTAGTCGGCGAGCAGACGGCCACAGCCCGACTATTAGGGACAGCCAGGCTAACCTCGACCAGGATCCCTTCGAGAGGAGATGAGCCCTCCCCTGAGGTCGGGCTCCCGCCTGATGGTCTATTCCGCCAGCCCCATCTGCCACAGCATGAAGGCATAGTCGAATGCGACTTCTTTCAAATAATCATAACGTCCTGACGATCCGCCGTGGCCGGCACCCATGTTGGTCTTAAGCAGCAGCGGATTTTGATCGGTCTTCATCGAGCGCATGCGGGCCACCAGTTTTGCGCCTTCCCAGTAGGGCACCTGGCTGTCGTTTAGCGAAACCTTGACCAGGGTCGCCGGATAAGCCTTCTTGCCGATGTTGTCGTATGGCGAATACGTTTTCATGTATTCATACGCGGCCTTATCGTTTGGATTTCCCCATTCGATGTATTCGCTGGTCGTCAAAGGCAAGCTCGCATCGAGCATCGTGTTGAGCACATCAACGAAGGGCACCTGGGATACGACCGCCTTGAACAGATCGGGACGCAGGTTGCTGACCGCACCCATCAATAATCCGCCGGCGCTGCCGCCCTGAATCACCAGCCGATCGGCCGACGTGTATTTATTCTTGATCAGGTGTTCGGCGCTGGCGATGAAGTCGGTGAAAGTATTCATCTTCTTCATCATCCTGCCGGCCTCGCGCCACTCTTCGCCCATTTCACCACCACCGCGAATGTGCGCGATGACGTAGATGGCGCCGCGGTCGAGCAGGCTCAACCGATTCGACGAAAAACTGGGAGTCATTGAGGCGCCGTAAGAACCGTAGCCATAGAGCAGCAGCGGAGCTTTGCCATCCATTTTGGTGCCGCGGCGGTAAACAACCGAGAGCGGAATCTTCGTGCCGTCTGAAGCGGTGGCGAAGATACGTTCCGATTGATAGTTTGCTTTGTCGAAACCGCCGGGAACGTCAGTTTGCTTCTTGAGCACCCGCGTTTTGGCGTTCATGTCGTAATCGAATACCGAGTTTGGCGTCACCATCGACTGGTAACCAAAACGCAGCGTATTGGTTTTGAACTCGCGATTGGTGCTGACAAAAGCGGTGTAGACGGGTTCAGGAAAAGTCAGCCGGTGAGTTTCATTGTTCTTAAGGTTCGTGATCCGAACGTGTTGCAGTCCGCCTTCGAGTTCGGAAACCACCAGATGGTCCGCAAAAAGATCCGTGTCCTCGATCTTCACCGCCGGGCGATGGGCGATGACTTCTCTCCAATTCGCCTTCGCGGGATTGGCAACCGGGGCGGTCACCAACCGGAAATTCTTGGCGCCCTGATTTGTGCGAATGTAGAAAAGACCGCCGCGGTGGTCCACTGAATACTCGTGGTCAGCCTCCCGCGCCAAAATAACTTTAGGGGCGCTCTCCGGTTTGTCAGCCGGAATGTAGTGATACTCGGTCGAGGTCTTGCTTCCCGAGGCAATCAAAATCATCGCCTTGTCGCGAGTGCGTCCGCCATAAACGTCGAAGAGCTCATCCTTGTCTTCGAAGACAAGATCGCTCTTGTCCGTTTTGATCACATGACGGAAAAACTTGTCGGAACGCTTCGTGGTCGCGTCTTCGGTTGAATAGAAGATGGTCTTGTTGTCCGTGGCCCACATGACCGAGCCAACTCGCTCGATGCTTTCCGGAAGTAACTCGCCCGTGCGCAGGTCCTTGATCCGCAGCGTGTATTGACGATAACCGGTGGTATCGGTCGTGTAAGCCAGATAGTTACCATCGTCGCTAACGGCGTAGGCGCCCAGGCCGAGATACTTCAAGCCTTTGGCCATGTCGTTCAGGTCGAGCGTGATTTCTTCCTTCGCCTCAAGACCTCCGCGCTTGCGAGCATAGATTGGATACTGCAACCCTTTGACGGTCCGCGAATAATAAAAGTAGTCGCCGTCCCGGTAAGGGACGTTCTCGTCGGTTTCCTTGATGTGGCTCACCATTTCGTTGTAGAGCTTCTCCTGTAACGCCGCAGTGGCCTTCATAATCGCATCGGTGTGAGCGTTCTCTGACTCAAGATAAGAAATTACCGCCGGATTAGACTTCTCGCGCAGCCAGAAGAAATCGTCAACCAGCGTTTCGCCATGAATGTTTACAGTTCGAGTTTTCTTTTCTGCCATCGGTGGTTTTGGTGCGGACGCACCTCCTCCATTAGTTTGGGCCAACGCCGCAGTGCCTGCAGTAAAAAATAAAGCAGACAGCGCAAATGTCATCAGGGTAGTAGCTTTTTTCGTCATGAGCGACCTTCTTTGTTTAGGAGTCTCTTTCGATTTCGGGTGGAATCGACAAACGGGGAATTTCGTTTCAGGTTGCTATTTCGATCTGATTGTTTTCTTGCCGGCGCACGGCCGGCTTAGTCATGAACTGTTCAACCACGCGGCGGGTCGCCCCAGCCAGAGCCAATGTATATGCCGTCTTCAACGATGCAAGGCACAGTTGGGTCGCCTCCCGAAAAGGAGAACATTTCGGCGCGCCGCGCGGGATCATTCTGCGCGTCGTAATCAATGAAGGGTATACCCTCAGAAGTGTAATGAGCGCGAGCTTGCTCGCAGTAAGGACAGTCTGGTTTCGTGTAGATGACTAGCGACAAAATATTCGACCTCCGGGTGGCCTCATTTTAGCAATGTCTCGCGAAAGATGCGAAACCGCGAGGACGATTCGACGCTTGGTATTGATTAGTTTGACACATCAGCTGCTTCCTTCGCGAAACTTTGCGTCTGGCTTTGCGACCTTTGCGGTCTTGCTGGATCTTCTGACTTTACCGCAAAGTACGCAAAGAGTTTTTCGCAAAGTGCGCAAAGCAAACCGCACCAGTACCCGACGCGTCCATCTGTGTCATTTCCCAAACGAAACCGCTATACTCCGCGAACTATGAGCGAGCAGTCTTGCCCACCACCTCCCGTTTCATCAGTTGAAAACGACTCACCCGTAGGAAACGATCTGACCGAGCTCCTCGATCCATACGAGCGGCTGGTCTGCATCGAAATCATTGGGAAAACTGTTGAGGTCCCAGAGAAAAATCGTTTGCTGAGATGTTTTCAGTATCTCTCCATCAACACGATTTCGTATGGCGATTTTTGCTGGAATGGAGACTGCACGAATTGCCAGATTTGGTATCACTCAGAGGGCCAGAGTAAGGCTGACGATCGTCCCGGACTCTCCTGCCGCATGGAAGTGATTGAGGGCATGTCAATCACCTCGATGAGCCCGTGCATCAAGCTCGAGGGAATAACTAAGTAGGACAGACATTCCTGGGTAACCCCTTGCTGCAAACTTAGACGCGACGACGTGCAGGTGGACTGAATTTCTGAAGGCAAAACCACAGAAACCGAAGGCGTGAGGGGGAGCGCGATGATCTTTCATCGCGTGGCAGGCGGCGTTTACGGTCTGGCTCAATACTTCGGGACGGTCGGATCCACTTCGTTAGACCAGGCGATGATTCCGCCTTTGAGATTTATTAGACTTACCTTCGAGGCCGGAACGGTTGAGCGCTTCGATTGCGCGGGCGCTGCGGCCGCCCATTTTGCAGTGGATGACAGTTTCGCGCGCCGGATCGATTTCAGAAGCACGCGCCATCACCTGTCCCAAGGGGAATATGAATCGCGTTTGGAATGCGTCGCAATCGCCACTTCGTCAGCTTCACGCACGTCAATGAGCTGAATGTCGTCGCCGTTATCCATTCGTTGTTTGAGTTCGGTGGCAGTAATTTCCGGCATCGGCCGGCTGGTCGCTTGGTTCATGAGATCCTCCGTAATGAGATTTGGAGTGATGATTTATTAAGACTGGCGCATTCTATCCGCGCGGTGAAACGACTCGACAAGTTTACCTACGAAAGGCGGTGTCGCGGCAACCGCTCAGTTTCTTGTTTGGCGGGAAACTCCGGTAAACTTCACCTCACTCGTTTCGAACTGTTACTTCTGGTCACTGGCGAGGACTTCCATGCGGTTTGAGTTTTATCATCCGGTCTTGACATCTGTTCCAAAGCTTTCTGTTGACGGCACGGTCGACAACGCCATCCACTTTTCTCATTGGCAAGGCAACGAAACGCCGGACGAGTTGAAGCGCTGATACGTCTACCGAAATCGCGCTTAATCTCGTCGCGTCTCCAAATCGCAATGAACACACTCAGAGGCATTGAACTCGTCACCAACAACCATTTCGATACTGATGGCGTACTTTCGGTTTGGACAGTCCTGGCCGGTGAACGCGCCCTGGATTTGCACGACAAACTTATTTCTGCGGCCGAGGCGGGAGATTTTTCCGAGTTCTCAAACGAAAACGCGGTGCGCGCAAGCATCGCGATTCAGGGGACGGATGCGCCAACTCCTGGCGAAGAGTCACGATCGCCGCTGGCCTCGATGCTCGCTGGCGAACATGCTCACAGACGAAGCGAGATCTTACGACCTTGTGTTGCCTGAAGTTGAAAGGCTGTTCCGGAATATTGGGGCTTACGAGTCGCTGTGGCGCGAGCGTGGGAAAAGATTGCGACCGCGCTCGAAAGCTTTGAGCGCGGCGAGTCCACCGTCACAGAGTTTTCGGACGCGGGAATTTCGCTGGTGTCGTTAGCTCCGGAAGTATTTAGTCCCACGGGCTTCGACCCGACTCGCCATGCGGCGCCGTACACTGCGATCTCTCGTTATGCGAAGGGCCAATTGTTTTTAGTTACCACGCCAGTCAGAAACGGCTGGGTATATCGCATCGACTATCCCTACTATTCATGGGCGGAAACGGTCGTGCGGCCACGCATTCCCCGTCGCGATTTCTCAGGGATGTTAAGCACTCTAAATCGGATGGAGCCGGAACAAACAGGCTCTTGGAAACTGGACAACCGAGAAATGACTTCAGCGATCAAGTTTCTGGGGGCAGACGGCAACACTTGCTGCTTCAGGGTTGACTCCGGATCAAGTGGCGGAACATCTCATGATGGGTTTGCCCGAAGCAAAAGTTGAACCTGCCCACGCTTGAGGCGATTCTTCAGCATTTCGTTAAGACTAACTATTAGGTTTGCATGCATGATGTCGTAATAATCGGCGCTGGTCCGGCAGGATTATCCGCAGCCCTGTGGTGCGATGAACTTGGACTGGACACGCTCGTGCTGGAACAAGAAGACGTCTGGCGGCGGGCAGCTTCACTCCATCTACGGCCCGATTGAGAACTATCCGGGAGCGCGAGCGAAGGACGGTAAAGAGTTTTTTGCGCGCTTCGCAGAACGAGTAGACGCTTCTGATTTCGATCTTTGGACCGGCGTGGAGATTGCCAGCGTCGACTTGAAAGCGAAACGGATCCGGCTCGTCACCGGCGAGGAGTTGCAGTCGATCGCGATCGTGATCGCGACGGGTGTGCGCCGCCGGCAACTAGGTATTCCCGGCGAGCAGGAGTTTTCCGGGCGCGGGATCATTCAATCGCCCAGCCAGAGATCGCGAACAATTCGCCGGCAAGGACGTGGTGTTATCGGCGGCGGAGACGCGGCAGTTGAAAACGCGCTGCTGCTGTCTCAGGTTTGCCCGACCGTTACTCTGGTGAACAGGCGGAGAACCCTCAGGGCACGAGCAAATCTTGCTCAGCAGTTGCAGGGCGCACATAGCATCACCGTCTTTCCAGAATCAAGGGTTACCGGATACTCGGTAACGACTCGGTCGCAGCCGTGGAGATACTTCGCAAGGACGCCTTAAAACCATTTCAGATGGCCGTGCAAGGGGTGGCTATTCGGATCGGCGTCGAGCCAAACTCCGGGCTCTTTCGGGAACAGTTGTCATTAGATGAAAGCGGCTACGTCACGGTGACAAGCATCAGGAAACCAACATCACGAATGTGTTTGCCGTCGGAGATGTTTCGAATCCAGTGCGCCCACAATTATCGGAGCCGCCGGATCGGGAGCGACAGCGGCTAAAGTCATTGCCGCGCGTCTTCAAAGCTAGACGGATTTGTCGTATGCAGGACGATTGATGTCGCGGGAAGAGGGCGAACCAATGATTCGTGGTCGGGATGACTTGCCTGAGCCAGCGATTCAGTGGTGAAAAAGACGACGCTCCTTACAACGATGCGCACATCGCTGCTTATCCGGTGGAGTACATCGCAGGAATTGATCTGTACAATGCCGGGGAGTTTCATGCGGCCCACGACGCCTGGGAAGATCGCTGGATGGGCGAAGTCGGCCAGCAGGAGAAACTATTCCTCCAGGCAATGATTCAGTCAGCCGTCGCGTTTCATCATTTGGAAATCGGCCGCCCGGGCGCGGCTCGTCAAATGCACGAACGGGCGAAAGAGAAAGTTCGGACGTTTGGGCGTCAAGATTTTTATGTCACTCGATCTGATTGATTATCAGGCGCAACTCGACAGTGCGCTGTCGTGGCTATGGACCGTCGCCGACCCTCGGGAGTTAACGCCACCAAGTTTTCAGGTGCCAAAGATTCGGCTACTGGCCTGAGATTGATGAGTTCGATTAAGACGCCCGAGGCTTGCCGAGCGCTCTTCAGACGCTGCTGAATAACATTCGATTGCTAATGCTGACATCGTGGCTGGGCGCTGCGATCTTTTTAGCGCGATTGTCGCCCCTAACGCCTTTCGCGTCTTACGTGCATTTGGACTGCCAAATCAAAGCGAGGTGGCCGGGGCAATTGTCAGCCGCACGCTCGCGTCAATTAACGTCAGCGGATTTATTATCGGCCTTGTTTTGCTGGTCACTGCGTTTGCTTTTCGACAGACTCTTTCGCGGCGCATCTTCGTTTTTCAGATCATACTGTTGTCTATCGTGACCGCAGCAACCGCCGTGGGCGAATGGGTGATTGCTGCTCGTATGCGCGGATTGCGCGCCGCATTTCGAATACCCGATTGATCAGGTGCCCCTGGACGATGCTGGCCGGATAGCGTTCGCGGCGTTGCACGGTTATTCTGTGGTCGCGCTGTCGGTGGCGATGATTGCTGCGTTGATAGCGTTCTTTGTGATCTCGAAGCGCGTTCCGGATAGACGGGTAGGAAGGCACGGAAGTGGAAACTATCGAACAGATAGATGAGTGGCGCAGCAGTACGCGGATTGGCAAGGTTCGACGGCACGAAAGCCGGCGGTGACGACTCGGCGACTCTTATCCGTTTGTGAAAAACAAACGCGCGCCCTTTTCTCCTGCGCGTTGCGCTTTGCCCATGATAAATCTCGCGGTTATTTCGTCGGCTGGCGCATACCTCGATGGAACAGACTCCATTCGACATACGACAGCCATCCGGTGATCTTGAGCTTTCGGGAGATTCCGACGAGCATTGATCCGGAAGATCTGAAGTTCGCAGCTCGCGGTTACGATCCGACCGCGGTTCATGCCGACATGAATTCGCTTCTGCCTCTTTGGCGTCTCTGGCGAATTTGAGAGCAATGGAATTATCGGCAGACTTAACTCAGTGTTCTGGAGTTTCTCCGGGTTTATTCCGGACGCCGCGCGTTTCGTCGATCAGAGCACACCTCGAATAGTTGACCGAGTGTAAGCTTATGAAGTGCAGGCAGTACTGTTAATTCCGGCCTCCAGGCTTTGCCACCAGTCGATTTCGCTGCTGGCTCGTGCTCTGGAGTTTGCCGGAATTACCACGATGACCCTCGCCGTGGATCAGGACGTAATCGAGAGCGTGCGCCCACCGCGAGCGGCGCTTTACGCGGGTCAGTTCGGCAGCGTCGCCGGACTTCCAAACTGGCCAGAGCACCAGCGGCGCGTGCTCGATGAGTCGCTGCGTTTAATCGAGCCAATGGACCAGCCCGGCATTCGCAAGTTGGTGGTCGGCTCTCGAGAGCCAGGTGGAAAAAGCGCGTGGTGAGAAGTAGCCCGGCGAATTTGGATTCAATTTCCGGCTATTCGTGACGAAGGCGGTCAGCATGCCCCCAGTGAAGAGTGCTTCGCGACAGCTCTTAACTCACCAAATTTGTGCCTTCTGAGAATACTCCATGAGCACACCAAAGCGTTTCTTGTTCTTCTTGCGCCATTTGTGTGACGCTTCTCCTCTATCTTCTCTCTGGCCCGTGCCAATTTCGCCGGTCGCGTGGAACCCGCCACCCGCGCCCTCTCTGGCTGGACCATACGAACAGAACTCTAAGACTCGCGAGTGTCGAACGACTTGGTATCGTTCCACCTGCCAATGGATTTGCTCCGGAAGATGTGGCGCTCGATGCCGAGAATCGAGTCTACGCGGGACTTGATGATGGCCGCATTGTGCGCCTGGAAGCAGACAGACGACCTTGGGCCAGCCTTTGCCGACACGCAGGGTCGTCCACTCGGAATGGTTTTCGACGCTCGACGGTAATTTGATCGTCGCTGACGCGATAAAGGGACTACTCTCAATCGGGCGGGACGGCACTGTATCCGTTTTAGCCACCTCGGCGGACGGCGTGGCGTTTGGCTGTACAAATGATCTGGATATCGCCGCCGATGGAACGATTTATTTCACCGATGCGTCTCACAAGTTTCCACTGACAAATTACAAGGCCGACCTGATGGAGCATCGCGGCAACGGCCGGTTTCTCGACTTACGATCCCAAAACAAGAACTACGCGCACATTGATGCGAGATCTCGCTGTTTGCAAACGGTGTGGCGATTAGTCCGGATCAATCGTTCGCGCTCGTGGTTGAGACAGCGAAGTATCGTGTACATCGATTCTGGTTGACTGGATCAAAGGCGGGACAGTCGGAGATCTTCATCGATAATTTGCCTGGGATTTCCCGATGGCATTACGTCAAACGGCAACGATCGGTTTTGGCTGGCTTTGGTTACGCCACGCGACGCCACTCTCGACAAGACTACTGCCTCGTCCGTTTCTGCGGAAAGTGGTGATGCGTTTGCCTAAGTTTCTGCAACCCGCTCCCAAACGTTACAGCTTCGTGCTGGGACTGGATCTGAACGGGCAGGTTACGGACAATCTGCAAAACGGCTCGCTCGATTGTTACGCCAGATCGCTAATGCCGTCGAGCATGACGGGTCACTCTACTTTGGCAGCATTGGCGAAAGCACTGTTGGCCGATTTCGCCTTCCCAAGCAGCCATAGAATTTTTCGAGGTTGATCGAATCCAGTGTTTTCGGCGCCGTGGCCAAATGCGTGGCCGGAGTAGCTTCACTTGATTGGACGCGACCGTGGGAGTTGCTGCGGGTGTTGGCAGGTCGCGCGGGAGCAAAAACAAAGTCCGCTATGCGGACGAATGAAAGTAGCCCAGCAGTTCACTGCTGGGACCATGAGGCCGAAGGCTTCAAAGTCCGTGAAGCGGACGATTGAATGTTCGGACCAGTTCGCTAGTTTTTCAGCCGTCTGCCCAACGGACTTCTTCTTGAACTGTCCATGGATCCAAGCGATGAATCGCTGGGCTATCTTCAGCCGTCCGCGGAGGCGGACTTGAGCCGAGACCACTTGTACACTTGTAGGGCAAAGCCGGCACCCTGGCACCCTGGCACCCTGATTACTTACTACACAGTTGTATACCTGCTACCCAGCCTCAAATTGCAGGAACCCAGCAAAACTGGATGCGCGGAATCTTGCTAAGATTTCTGTATACCTGGTATTCAGTTACGGCTGCTGGAGAGACCACGCCTGAGGACGCTTAACTGCCTCATTTTTCAAGGTTTACAGGCGGTATGATAATTTCAAACGAGTGGCACACGCATTGATAACAATCCAGGTGAACAAACAACTTTCTAAACGCCGAGGCCGACCAAAGCGATCATTTCCAAAGACCCCAAGGGAAGAACTTGATCATGATGAACTTACTCTCAGCAGCTACCTCTACACCGCGACACGCTTTTCAAACAACCGACCTGACAAACTCACTAATGCATAAACTTACCCCCGAGCTAATCAACACCATCAACTCGCTCGGCGTTGAGCAACGATATTCGGTGATGGAAAACTATCCCGATTTTCTGGCCGGCAAACCGATGCAGGCCACCAGTTCCACTACCGATTTAGGCGTCGGCGCGACCAAGCGCTGCATCGAGCAATGGCAGGGCGACCCCACCGAGATTGGACTGCTCATCGCCGCCACCAACACGCCGGATCAGATGCTGCCCTGCCTCGCCTCCGAAGTCATTGGAAAAACTCACGGACTGCTGTCCCGCTCGATTCGCACGGTCAGCATGCAATCGCAAGGTTGCTCAGTTTTGTTGAAATCGATTGAGGTGGCGCAGTGGTACCTGGCAGCTAATCCCGGAAAAATGGCCATGGTACTAATGGCGGAGGCTCACACGCCTTACGTGGCGCCGCTACTCAGAGAAGAATACAACGGTTATCGCGAAGTCGTCAGACAGCGAAAGGAGCAAAAATTAAATCATGAGCAGTTTGAGCAGAAAAGGCTGGATACCACCTTCGTCATTCAATCGATGCTTTTTGGTGATGGAGCAGTAGCTTTACTGGTGGGCTCGGAAGAAGGAAAACCCAGCTTTGGACCAATCTCCCACTTAACCAACGAAGAAACAGAAGACCTGAATCTTCTCACTATGAACAGCAAGAGTTCGCATCCCTTCCTGAAGGGCCGGCCGCAATATTTCATGCGGCCGATGGTCCCATCTCGCGGCGCGCATTACGCCGTTTCTACTGTGAAGAGTGTGTTAGAACATCCTGACTCGCCGGTTCATAACCTGAGCCAGGTAGATAACTGCCTGATTCACACCGGCAGCAAGAAAATTCTGGACGGCGTCTGCTCCCAGTTGGATCTTGAAAAGGACTCAGCCAAGGTGCATGGCTCTTACGAGGTGCTAAAAAACTATGGCAATCTCTCGAGCGCGTCTACCGGGTTCATGCTGGCTGAGAAAAACGAATGGACAGGCCCGGCGATGGTGGTCGGTTTTGGCGTCGGGTTTACGGCCAGTGCGGGAATCATGAATTACAACTAAGAGGAAGACGGGCGCCTCACCAACGCAGATTTAGGCCGCCGCGTTTTCCAGGGTGGGCTCGTTGGCCACGACATTGATAATCGTTTGACTGATCTGATTAAAGTCGAACGGTTTTCCGATGACTCCGTTGACGAGCCCATCTTCTCCTGCGGGCGGTCGAGTTCCTGGTCCATAGCCGGTAACCAGGACTACGTTCATCTGCGGCCAGCGCTTCCGAATTTCGCGGCTCGTTTCCCAGCCATCCATCTCGGGCATCGCCAAATCAGTAAAGACCAGGTCACAATCGGTGGTGGCCAGCGACTGCAACGCATTATGTCCGCCATCTGCCAGCATCACCCGATGGCCCATCGTGATCAGCATCTCCGCTAATGTTTCTCTCACCGCCGGCTCGTCGTCAACTACCAAAATCGAAAGCGAAGGCACTTCCACCTGCTCGGGCTGGACGACTACACAGTCTGCTTGTTTCTCAGCCGCCGGCAGATCGATAGTAAACACAGTGCCGCTGCCCATTTCCGAGGATACGCGGATCGATCCTTCGTGACGCTCAATGATGCTGTAACTCACGGAGAGTCCCAGGCCAGTCCCCAGCGTTCCCTTGGTTGAAAAGAACGGATCAAAAATTCTTTGTCTAACTTCTTCGGGCATTCCGGTTCCGTTATCGGCAAACTGCAAGTGCAAACGGCCGCCGTCCTGCACCCCACTAATGTGGAGCTTGCCGCCTGCCGGCATGGCGTCCACCGCGTTTACGATCAGATTGACAAACACCTCGCGCAATTCAGAAGCGCTGCCCACTGTAAACATCTCACCAGCTGCATCGAGCGTTACCTCGAAATCCAGACCGCGTAACCGGGCTTCGTTCTGCCAACGGGTACGAGTGATCTCGACGGCGTCGTTCAGCAGCCCGGCAACATCGAGCATCTCAAATTCTTTGGCAGGAGACTTGCGAGCAAAAGTTTGAATACGGCGAACGGTCGCGGCTGCATCTTCGGCGGCGGTCTGAATGATATCCAGATTGCGCACGATACCTGCGTCTTTAGTTTGACGTCGGATTAATTGCGACCGGCCAAGTATCGCGGCCAATGAATTATTAAAATCGTGCGCTACTCCCGACGCCAATTGGCCCAGAGCTCGAAGTTTGTCTGCCCTGGCAGCGCGCTCGCGTTCGGCTTTTTGTTCAGTGATATCACGCGCAATTCCGAGCACGCCCGTGATTCGCCCTTCGACTACGAGCGGTGAATTATCCACCCGCGCATAACGCAAATCGCCGTCCTTCGCCAGGAAACGCATCTCGTAGGTCTGCGCTTCTCCCAGCAGCGCTAGCCCGAGCTTCGCCTCAACGGTGTCGCGATCAGATTCATGAACGAAGTCCGGAAGGTACCTGCCAATGAATTCTTCCCGCTTATTGCCAAGCGCCAATAACGTGGCGTTGTTACACCATTTGAAGCGGCCATCGATGTCGACTGCATAGATCGATTCGCGCGCACTTTCAAGAATGTTAGTGAGCAGCGACTGGTGCTCCCGCGCTACCGCCTGAACATTGCGCAGCTCCGAAAGGTCGCGCGCCGTGCACACCGCGGCTATTACCATTCCCAGCTTGTCCAGTACGGGTTCAATCGAAACCAGAATTGGTCGATTAAGACGATCGGGAACCACTTCAATCGTTACGCTCCGATTCCCAGCAATCGCCTTTTCTACGACACACGTAGCCGACGGCGAGCTCGTCCGCAGCAGGTCGCAGCATTTCCGGCCCAGCAAGCCACGCGGATTTGAATGCTTCCATCGCGGCGCCCGCGCTGTTAACCCGCTTGAGATGTCCGGTGCGATCGAAAATAAAGATTCCGTCAGACATTGAGTCGAAGGTGGTTTCCCATTCTGACTTACCCTTCGTCACCATCTGGAAGAGTTCGGCCTGGGCCATACCGATTGCCAAACACTCGCCGACACTGTGAACCAACGACAACTCATCCTCAGTCCACCTGCGCACCCGATCCGTCTGGTGGATGCAGAGGATTCCGCGGAAAAGACCTTTGACTATCAGGGGATAATCAATCTGAGAACGCAGGTTAACCTTAAGAGCATGCTCCCTTACGGCCGCACTAAAGTCTGCGGGTTCGGCGGTGAAGTTCAGCGAGTCGTCGACCACCAGCGGCTTGATCATGCGCAGAAGATGCATGCCAATCGGGTCTTCGTAGCTTACGTGTAGAGAAGAAATACTAGCGCAGCCGGGCGCGACATATTCGTGAGCCACCTGGGAAATCGGATTCTCAGCATCGTAGAGATGCATATGAACCCTTGACGCCTCGAGGGCCAGACCGAGTTCGCGAGTCGCCGTACTCAAGACCTCCGGCAGACTGAGCGAAGCACGAATGGCCGTGGTCACACTATTAACGAGCACCTCACGCTTCGAGGTAGCTTCGGCTTTCTGGTAGAGCTCGGCCTGACGGATGGCGATGCCGGTTTGATCGGCAACACCCTTAGCGAGCGCAATGTCGGCATCGCTCCAATGCCGTAGTTCGCGGGTCGTCGAGAGCGCAAAGGCGGCAGTCACCTCGTCGCCTACTCGAATGGCTACATACATTATTGATTTCACGTCCGCCTTCGACAGAATCCGGTGATAGACATCCGCGATTCTGACGTCGTGGGCCGCGTCGTCGAAACAAAGCACACCCTTTTCTTCCAGACCGTGAATCAGGGCAGTCAAATCGGGCAGGGCAAAATCGCTGGCGGCTGGAAGCACGCCTTCAGCATGATATTCGGCCACATTGCGCGCTCGGTTTCCCTTTTCGTCCCTGACGAATAAGGAGCAGCGATCCGCATTCAGATAAGAACCCAGCTCTCGCACCGCCGTCGAAAAAACTTCCGAACTATCCAGTGAATACCGGATTGCCTGCGAGATTCGATGAGTCATCGCCTCGCGCTGAGACTGGTGGGCCAGAGCTTCTTCGGTGCGTTTGCGGTCAGTGAGGTCACGACCTATGCCCTGGACTCCGACCGGCTTTCCATTCTGTAAGATCACTCTCGTGCTGACTTCCAACCTTACCCGCCGATTGCTCTTGGTAACGATTTCAAGCTCATAAACCGTTGGAGCCAATTCGTCCGTCTTCTTGGCCATCATCTGTCGAGCAACAGTCACGAATTCAGGGGCCAGCACATCGGCGATGTTCATCCGGGTGGCTTCGTCCCGGGTATAGCCGGTTACGATCTCGCCACTGCGATTGAGTGAGGTGAAGTTTCCCGCGAGGTCATGCGTGTAAATTATGTCGTTAGCATTCTCAAACAGGTCGCGATAACGCTGCTCATTGTTTTGCAGAGCCTGCTGCGCTTTCCGTCCATCGGTGTTGTCTACACTCACGCCGATTACGCCGACAATGTTATCGTCCTCGTCAGTAAGCGGCGAGTAGCGAGTCTGGAAGGTGAGTTCGCCAATATCAACGGCGCTGGAAAATGTCTCACCCGCGAGCGCCCGCGCAACATTCTGAATGATGATCGGGTTTTCATGATAAATCTCGGATACATGTCGCCCCACAACCTGATCCGGTTCCAAACCCAGCATCGTTAGACCTTCGCCCTCAAGCAACGTAAACACCCCCTCGCGGTCGAGAGCGAAGAGAATGAGCGAGGCGCTGCCCACTACAGTGCGCAATCTGGTTTCCGTTTGCTTGAGTGCCTCCCGCGCGCGCAGGCGTTCAGTGACGTCGCGAATTACTGCCTGTACCGCAGCCGCGCCACGGAAAATAAAGGGCATCCCCGTGACTTCGACATCAATGATTTCGCCACTGAGTTTGACGTGTTTGAGAAGACTTAATGAGGAGGGCGTCGATTGCTTCTGAATGTTTCCGATTCTTTCTACGACCTGCTCGTGGAAGTCAGGATGGACCACCGAGAGCACCGATCTACCCAACAAATCTTCAGCCCGTTCAGCGCCCCATAAGCGCACCGCCGCGGGGTTGACGTAAACAAATTTACCTTCACTTTGGACCACGATCGCGTCAGGAGAAACTTCCACCAGCTGTCGATATCTTTGCTCGCTCTCCCTCAGCGCTTCCTCGGCAAGCTTTTGCTCAGTTATGTCGCGCACGACCCCGCGAATGCCGGTTGCCCTTTTCCGTCGATCGCGTTCGATGGTAATCACGCCATCAAGATACCGGCCGGCCCCATCACGATCCTTAACGTAGTAGATAGAACGCAAAGGCGAGTCAGTGACGGCCTTCTTCGTCGCTTTAACATCACGCTCAGCAGCCTCCGCGCCAATCAGCGTACTGAGGTGGCTACCCAGAATTTCTTTCGTCGGCTTGCCAAAGAATCGCGCACCCGCGCTATTGATGCTGGTGATGAAACCGTCGAGATCGCGCGTGTAAATAATGTCGACCGCCTTTTCGACCAGGTCGCGATAATGCCGTTCAACCCGGCTGCGCTCCGCCAACCTCGCTACCTTGACCAATATCTCCTCGTGACGAAATGGGAGGGCAATATAATCGTCGGCCCCGGCAGTGAGTCCTTCGATGCTGTCATCCGACCCATTGCGCTGTCCGCTCATCAGCAGCAGCGGAATACTGGCTGTGTGAGGCTCACCCTTGAGCTCCCGGCAGAGCTCGATGCCATTCATAACAGGCATCACCACGTCGCTGATGACCACATCAGGTTCAAACGACTGGACCAGTTCAAGCGCCCTGCCCCCGTCGCTCGCCGACTCGACGTCATAACCTTCCAACTCAAGAAGTTCGACCAGAAACGAGCTCACTTTCTGATCATCGTCAACGATCAGTACTCGACACTTTTCTGAATGGATTTGAATCATCGTTCGTCCGAAGCTTTTTCGCTGAGGCAAATATTCGTCGGCTGAGGACCGATCGAGGAAGATCAGGACTAGAACTGAGGAAAATCTTAAGGAAAGCCAGTTAGGAAAGGCCTAAACTGCCATTCCGCTCGGTCAGTATAACAAAGTTGGCCATTGTTGTCATTCGGTAATAACCCTGGAAATAGGGCTATTTCAGAGGGGTTCGAATGAGCAGCACTGTTTAGGGGCGTTTGGCCGGGGAAACCTGCCCTTCAGGTGTCCGAGCGAAATACCCCGACCGATAGCTAAGTTTCAGGTTCTGCTTGCGAAGTTCCGGGTCGATTATTTCGATTTGGATCTTCCGGTAGGAACCATCGCGCAACTTATTGGAGGGCGAGTAGGCCAGTAGATACTGTTCTCGCAGATCGCGTTGAATCTGGGCGAAGGCGTTGCGAAGCTCTCTTTCGCTCTGGGGAAAGTAGGCCCGGCCGCCGGTCTGCTCGGCAAGCTTGCGGAGCGAGCCCATTTCGACGCCCCCCTGGTAGTCGTCACCTATGCCGATCGCATAGATGAACACATCCGATTTCTGCGCGCGTTCAATTGCGTCGTGGATCTTCAATTTACTCGAGGTGTCAACGCCGTCGGTGAGCAGAATAATCGCGCGCCGGGTGTTCTCGGCAGAATCCTTCATCAAATCATTCGCACAGACCCAAACAGCATCCCAGATTGCGGTGGAACCGGCGAGATCTCTATTTACATCGGAGATCGGTGGCGTCGGTTGCGCGCCGCCAGACTGCACAACTACATTGCCGCCGACATATCCTGATGGCGGCACGAATTCCACATGATCGATTGCCCGGCGCAAGCGATCGATATTCCCGGTAAAGCCCTGTTCCAGCGTCACGTCGCCGGTAAACGAAAGTACCGCAGCTTCGTCGCGTTGAGGTCTCACTACTGCTTCGAGAAACGATTGGGCAGCTGCTTTTTCATCAGGCAGCGTCCGTTGTTCAGAAATGCTGGTGTCCAGGAGAATGGCAATCGAAAGCGGCAGATCGATGCTTTGCTGAAAAGTTGAGATCTCCTGGGGTTGACCGTCTTCGAGCACGCGGATGTTTTCCTTTTTCAGATCACCAATAAAGCGTTTGTTGCGATCTGCCGCGGTGAAGAAGATATTCGTAAGATTGGTTTCCACTCGCACCACATCGTCAGACTCCATTGCCGGCTCTTCCTTCGGAGGAGTGGGCGAAGCCGTCGGAAATTCTGAAACTCTTCGCGTCCGCGTTTTTTCCTGGGCGTCGGGCGGATTTTGCGCGCGCATACTCGCGGGCAACGAGACCGCGCCCACTGCCAGCAGCAACAGCGCGAGGCTCAGCGTCAATCCGAAATCTCTTAGAATTCGATGGTACATCTTGATAAACCTACGGTCGTACACTGTCGGCGATGGCTTTGTAACCACGCTTGGTTCTAACTTTCAAGTCCTTGCGAGACTCCACTAGTTTCACATCGATCTTGCGAAAATTGCCGTCGTAGCGCTCGTTGACAGGTTTGTAAGTGACGAGGTATTGCGCGCGAAGCTCTTTAGCTATTTTGGTAAACGACCGTTCGAGCGTCAGCATGTCGCCACTAAAAAACGCCACTCCGCCGGTTTCCTCCGCCAGGGTGGTAAGCGCACGGTCCTTGGAGTCTTTCACCTGGCCTGATTCCACTCCGGGCACAGTAGAAGTAAAACCGCCCTTCGTGGAAATCGCGAAGATGGTAGTCTCCGTGCGCTGGGCGATGTCGATAGCGTCACGAAGATCGGCGCGGCTGTAGGTATCCTCACCATCGGTGACCACCACCAGGACTCGTCGCCCCGCCGCGGTTCTCAGCTTCTCATCGCAAAATTGCCAGACGGCATCGTAGAGGGCTGTCTGTTCTCCGAGTTTTTTTACGCCACGCATTGCCTTGTCGAGCAGATCGAGTTTGTCAGTAAAGTCCTGGCGCAGATTCACTTCGTGATCGAAGGTGGCGAAGAGGACCCTATCCCGGCGCGGTTTGATCACCGACTGGATGAAATTCATCGCCGACTCTTGCTGAAACTTGAGCTTTCCTAATACCGAAGGAGAAGTATCCATCAGGACAGCCACATATAACGGCAGCGCTTCATCCTGATCATCCGAGAAAGTCTCAATGATTTGCGGCACCTTATCTTCAAAAATCTGAAAATCGCTTTGGGTTAAACCGGAAACCAGCTGACCTTTCTTATCGAGCACGGTTATCGGCAACCGCACACGTCGGACATCTACTCGTTCAACGTCCTGATCCTGACCAGTCGGCGGCGTCGGACTGGATCTGGGCTGCTGCGCCTGACAGACGCCGGCGCAGATCAGAAGGGGCAGCAAAAGCCGCGGCAAAATTTGTGCAGAAGACATCCTCATGTGATTTGGTTGATTGATAAGATGAATAAAATGCTTGGTGAAACTGCGGAGACCGGCGCTTTGATGCCCGGTCGCTTGAGACCCGTTGCCCTCTGTGGAGCCAGCCAAATAGTCCATTGAAAGACTATAAAGCATAGAGCTGACAACAAACAAAACGCGCGGATTGCCCCTCGCACGTGCGCTAGCCCGAACTTTTTGGGTCTCATCCCGTCTCGAGTTCACTGAGCAGATGAGCCAGCGGCTCAGGCATCGGCGCGCTGAAACGCATTTCCTCCTGAGTTGCGGGATGACGAAAACCTAACTGCTCGGCGTGCAGAAATTGGCGATTCAGTTTTCTAATCAACGCGCGCCGTCGCACGTCGAGATTGTTTTCGCGCCCGCCGCTATAGAGTTCATCCGCCACCACCGGGTGTTTCAACCACGAGAGGTGCACGCGAATCTGATGAGTCCGTCCAGTCTTTAACTCAACGTCAACCAGAGTGAAACCGTCGTAGCGGCGCCGAACTTTATAAAGTGATAAAGCTCCGCGCCCGCCCGCGACCACAGCCATGCGCGTGCGGTTGCGAGGATCGCGCGCGATCGGTTGTTCGATTCGGCCGCTCTCTTCCTTGACAACTCCATAGACCAAAGCCACATAGCTCTTGAATATCTCACGAGCGCGAAACTGGTCGGCGAGATTTTCATGCGCTGATTCAGTCTTCGCGGCTACCAACAATCCCGAGGTGTCCTTATCGAGGCGATGCACAATCCCCGGTCGAATTGATGCGGCATTTGAGAGTTGCTGGAAGTGATACGCCAGGGCATTCGCCAACGTCCCTGAGTAAACGCCGGCGGCAGGATGGACCACCAGATTTGCGGGTTTATTGACGACGATCAACTGATCGTCTTCGAAAACAATATCGACAGGAATATCTTCGGGAGTAAAGTTAGTTAGAGGCGCTGAGGTTAACTCTACTTCAATCTCATCTTTCGCAGATACCTTGTAAGAAACCTTTGCCGGTTTAGTGTTAACAAGCACGTCGCCTGTTTCAATCAGCCGCTGCAATCGTGCCCGGCTCCAGCCGTCTATGCGTACCGCCAGATAAGCATCGAGGCGCGTGCCCACGTCGGCTTCACTTACTTCGAAGCTTAAGGCGTTGCTGTCGGATGTGGAATCTGGCTCCGCCGGGCCATTTTGGTCGACAGCATTCAACATGTGTTTATGTCACCAGCGAGGGCCAGCCTTCCTATTAACTGCGACCGGTTCAATTTTTTGATCGTGTATAAATCGTGCTAGCCGTTTTTCTTTTCAAACTCTTTCATGAAATCAACCAGCGCCTGTACACCCTCGCGCGGAAATGCGTTGTAAATTGACGCTCGAATGCCGCCGACTGAACGGTGCCCCTTCAAGCCATCCAAACCCTGGGCGGTCGCTGCCGCGGTAAATTTCTTTTCGAGCTCTTCAGAAGGCAGCCGGTAGGTCACATTCATGATCGAACGAGAATCGGCATCCGCGTGTCCGCGGTAGAAATCAGTCGCGTCAATCGCATCGTAGAGCAAACCGGCCTTAGCTTCATTTTCACGATGCATTCCTTCGAGTCCACCTTTTTCAAGCAGCCATTTGCAAACCAGACTAATGATGTAAATGCCCCAGGTGTTGGGTGTGTTGTAGAGCGATTTGTTCTCGACGTGGGTGCGGTAGTCGAGCATGGTGTGCAAGCCTTCCGGAATTCGCTTGAGCAGATCGTCGCGCACGATGACCAGCGTCACCCCGCTCGGCCCCATGTTTTTCTGCGCCCCGGCATAAATCAACGAATACTTTTCGACTGGAATCGGGTGCGAAAGAATATCGGACGAGGCATCGGCGATAAGCGGAACATCGCCGACTTCAGGTTGCTTCTTCCACTCCACGCCTTCAATGGTTTCGTTAGTGGTGAAATGAACATAAGCCGCTTGAGGATCTAATTTGAGCTCATTATCGGTTGGGACTCGGGTGAATCCCCCATCGGCGGTGGTGGCCGCAACGTTGGTGGCCCCGGCGCGCTTGCCCTCCTTCAGCGCTTTCTTTCCCCAGCTTCCCGTGATGATGTAGTCCGCAGTCCCCTCAGCCTGGAGAAAGTTCATCGGGATCATCGAGAACTGAAGACTGGCGCCGCCTTGCAAGAAGAGCACATGATAATCGTCTGGAATGCCCAGCAACTGTCGCAGCCCAGCCTCAGCCCGTTCAAATATTTCGGCAAACGTTTTCGAACGGTGACTGATCTCCATCAGGGACATGCCCACGCCAGGAAGGCTCAACATATCGCGCTGCGCTTCTTCCAACACTGGCAGCGGCAGGACTGCTGGTCCGGCGCTGAAGTTAAATAATCGCTGTGTCATGCAATTCTCCGTCGGAGCTCAAAATATTGAGCGTCATTGGCAGATCGTTTTCAACAACTTCTCGGTTTTCGCAGACGCCTGGACGCAATATTCGATTAACTCTTCACAATTTACCGGCTTCGTCGGCTTGCTGCGAACGCATCATGCGTCCCGCGACGCGGGTCACCAGGGAACGCGGCAACAGGCGCTCACTCTGAATCATTAGGAAATTGGTCCAACCCGAGATGATGTGGCTCTTGCCTCGATTGAGGCCGTTGAGCGCTGTGTCCACCACTTCTTCCGGAGTTTGGGCTACTCGTGCGGGCGGCTTCTGCCCGCGCGCGGCTTCAAAAAAGTTAGTTTCAGTAACGCCCGGGCAAAGCGCCATCACTTTGATTCCAAAAGGCCGGTTCTCTTCCCACAGCGCTTCGGAAAACGAAAGAACAAAGGCTTTCGTGGCCGCATAAGTAGCCATGAAAGGAACTGCCTGAAACCCGGCGGTCGAAGCCACGTTGATGATCGCTCCTTGCTTCCGGTCACGCATCGGCGTCAGAAATTTGTAAGTAAGCTCCACTAGCGCCTTGATATTCAGATCGATCATGTTCAACTCGCGAGCCAGCTCGAGCTCACTAAAATCACCCATCGAGCCCACTCCGGCATTGTTGACGAGTAAATCAATGGCCAACCCGCGTTTCTCGGTTTCCGCAAACAACTGTTCAGCAGCCCTGGGCTGACTGAGATCAAGCGCCACATACTGTGCGCGAATGCTGTTGGAACGTCCGAGCTCGTTGCAAAGCGTGATTAATTTATCTTCCGAACGCGCCACTAAAAGAACGTTGCGCCCGCGCGCGGCGAGCTTCCGCGCAAAGACTTCGCCGATACCGCTCGACGCGCCGGTAATGAGCGTGGTGTTCATGCCTTAAAACTCATATGGTCAGAGAATCCTCACCACGCGATCGAACGAATCTGATTGAAACTAATCGTCGAGCCAGGTTATCGAGAGCCCAAGAGTTTTAAATCGTTCGTCAAGACAAGGTATTTATTCTTAACCAGGTTTACGATGCCGAACCCGCTCCCTAACGTCCGACAAAAGCAATAATTTCCCGTGGGCTTCCCGCTTAGACCTTCAGTTCCAGCAGATCGAGTTCGAGGATATCAGCGTTTGTCCCCTGTAGTTTATTCAACATCTCACGGGATGGAGCGTTGTCGAGATTGATCCGCGCCACGGCAGCCTCGGCTCCTTCAAACACAATATTGTCCATTTCCTGCACGTTGATCTGCTCGCTCTTGATTGCGTCGAGCACCGCCGCGAGGACGCCAGGACGATCAAGATGCCGCACGACGAGCCGATGGGTGGCCGGCGTTTTCCGCGCGAGGTTCACCACATTCGGTACTTGTCCGGTTTCCTTAAACTCTCTCACAATTCTGACTGTCTCGGCAGCAATTGCTTCCTGTGCCTGGTCGGTGGAGGCGCCGATGTGATGCGTTCCATAAAGATTCGACTCGTTGCGAATCTCGTCGGTAAACTCGGCGGTGCTGGAGGTGGGCTCCGCCTTAAAGACATCGAGCCCGGCGCGAATGCCACGCGATCTCATAGCTTCGATCAACGCCGGCTGGTCAACCACCTCGCCGCGGGCAGTGTTAATAAAGTAAGCACCCTCGCGCATTTGACTGAAGAACTCAGCGTTCAAAAATCCTTTCGTATCCGCATTCATGGCCACGTGAACGCTGACAATGTCAGCTTCGCTCGCTACCTCGGCCGGCGACGCTTTGTAGTCCACACCCAAGGCGCTGGCTCGTTCAGGTGTAAGGCTCCGGCTCCAGGCCACCACCGGCATGCCGAAAGCCCGAGCCCGGGGAATCATTTCCTGACCAATCTTGCCCACGCCTACGAGCCCGAGTGTCCGGCCAAAGAGGCCGCGAGCTTTCGAAAATTCTTTCTTATTCCATTGGCCCTGGCGCAGGGCAATCACGTTATCAGCCACACGCCGATCCAAAGCCAGGACAAGCGCGAAGGCCAACTCAGCGACAGCGATGGAGTTCTTTCCCGGGCAGTTTGAAACGTAAATACCCCGACGAGACGCTGCGGCGACGTCAATCGTGTTGTAACCGGCGCCCGCCCTGACGACCAATTTGATTTGCCCGGCGGCGAGCATTGGCTCAGTTACTTTGGTTGAGCGCACCACCAGAACGTCCGGGTTCTCCGCGCGAATCGCCTCCGCCAGAGCCTCGTCTTTCAAATCCGGCTGAAACGAGACGTCGCAGCCGATCGACTCGAGACCGTCACGACCGGATTGTTCAAATTTGTCAGCGATTAAAACAAGCATGGTTTCGTCTAAAGGTTCCAAGGCCCTGGGTCCAATTCGCCTCCGGGACTCCTGGACCACAGAAGTTGGATTCCGGACCGGAAACTAAATCGTATGGATCAATAAACCGTCGCGCAGTTTTGGTTCGAACCAGGTAGACTTCGGCGGCATGATCTCGCCGGCATCCGACACCCGCAAGAGATCATCGATCGTTGTGGGAAACAATGAAAATGCCACCGCTGCCTTTCCCTCGTTGACTATCCGCTCCAGTTCTTTCGTGCCGCGCATGCCGCCGATAAAATCAATTCTCTTGTCCGTGCGAACGTCTTTGATGCCGAGGATTGGAGCGAGCACGCGATCCTGGAGAATACTTACGTCGAGCGCATCCACAATTCCCTGGGGCGGCCTAACCCCGGCAGGAAGAGTTAGGCCATACCAACGGCCATCGAGATACATGCTCCACGCTCCGCGACTTGCAGGTTCAGCATTCGCATTCTCGGTCACTTCAAAGCTCTGTTTCAGCGCCTGAAGAAAATCAACGACTGAAAGTCCATTCAAATCTTTTACGGCACGGTTGTATGGCAGTATCCTCAGTTGCTCATCGGGAAACATTACAGTCAGGAAGAAGTTGTATTCCTCATCGCCGGTATGGGCAAAACTCTGCTCCTTAAGTTCTGCTCGCGCTCGCGCGGCGCTGGCGGCTCGATGGTGACCATCGGCGATGTAGAGAAATGGCACTTCACGAAAAGCTTGCACAAATCGCACCGGATCGGGCACTCGCCAGACTGTGTGCTGAATTCCATCGGCGGCAGTGAAATCGAAGATGGCGTTTGCCATAGTCGTCTCCATTACCATCGTGTCGATCTCGCGGCTGGCTCGGTAAGTTAAAAACACGGGCCCGGTTTGAGCTCGCAGAGCGATTAAGTGACGAGTGCGATCATCCTCTTTATCCCGCCTCGTGCGCTCATGCTTCCGAATCAAATCGTTGTCATACTCATCAACCGAGCAACAGGCGACTACCCCGATCTGCTCCTGGTCACCCATGATCAGCCGGTATAAATAGATACTCGGAGTAGCCTCGACCTCGAGCGGACTGTCCGTAATCAGTTTCCCAAATGCATCGACTGCCTGGCGATAGACCTGATCGCTGTAAGGATCAATCCCGTCGGGCAGGTCTATTTCCGGCCTTGATACATGTAAGAAACTAAATGGATTCTTCGCGGCCAGCGCCCGTGCCTCTTCGGTATTAACTACATCGTAAGGAACGCTCGCCACCTGGCTCGCGCGTTCTGCCGTAGGGCGCAAAGCTTGGAAAGGACGAATGTCCGCCACTAATTCCTCCTCGCGCAGCCGGTCAATCTGCGTTTAGAGGCAGGACCGGGCGGCGCATCTCGAAAACTTTTGTTGTTGCTGAGGGCTTGACGTTAAGACTATCCGCTCATCAGCGGTCTTAGCAAGCGGGGAAACAAGCCAATTGTCCCAGCAATCGGCTCTTTGTGGACTCCCCGCGTTCAGGTCGACCACGGAATCCCACTGGCCTCACTCCGCTCCGGCCAGGGAATTCCCAGGTGTAGAATAGTTTCACTGTTTATTAATCTAAAGTCTCCATCGGTTAACTTCAGCGGAGGACACTGATGACGGAACTTGAAAGAATTCTGGACCAGTCGGCCCGGGCCTTTGAAGGCGATGCGTGGCATGGTCCATCGTTGATGACAATCTTGAAAGATGTAAGTGCTTCGCAAGCTGCGTCTCGGGTGTTCAGCGGAGCCCACACCATTTGGGAGCTGGTCAATCACATTGGAGCATGGGAGCGTGCAGGCTTAAGAAGACTTGGTGGCGATCACGCGAACCTGTCAGACGATGAAGATTGGCCCGAAGTTTCCGATACCAGCGAGCAGGCGTGGGAGGAAACTAAGGACGTCCTAAAAGCAGGTCATGCTGCATTTCAAGATGCAATTTCGAAACTGGACGAAGCCAGGTTAGACCGGCCAATCGTTGCCGGCCTGGCCACGGCTTATGTAACGCTGCATGGAGTGATTCAACACACGCTCTACCATGCAGGCCAGATCGCAATACTTAAGAAAGCAACCGGGGAAGGCGCAAACAAATGAACGAACTCGCAAATAGAGATTGTGTGCCCTGTCGCGGCGGCGTGCCGGCGTTAAAGGGCGACGAGATCACAAAACTGCTTTCTCAAATTGAGGACTGGGAAGTAGTAAATGAACATCACCTGCGTAAGGAGTATAAATTCAAGGACTTCAAAGAGACGCAAACGTTTGTTATCAGAGTCGGAGACCTCGCGGAGGAACAGTGGCATCACCCGGATATCTGCTTTGGTTGGGGACGCGCCGAAATTACTATCTGGACGCACAAAATTGATGGTCTAACGGAGAGCGACTTTATCCTCGCCGCCAAGATTGATCACTTGTGGCAGCTGATATCATGACCGTCTTTGGTTTTACTCGAATCAGCGGTTCTCGCGCTCACCGGCAGCTTTGCTGGACGGTGAATACTGAGTGAAAGATCTAAGGCTGAAACCGGCTACTTCGTTGGAACTACTCTCGAGCCGCAACCCGGTAAATTTCTTCAGTTTCTTCGACCATTCGCTCCGCGCTAAACTGCGCCGCCACGGCCTGCTTAGCGTTTGCCACTAGCTCAACTCTCGTCGTATTGCCGGCAAGCAACCCGGTTATTGCCGACGATAAGGCCGCAACATCGCCCACCGGAACCAGCAATCCTGCCTTTCCAGCTTGCAGTATTTCGCGCGCGCCCTCCGTTTCCGTTGCTACCACCGGCGTACCGCTGGCCATCGCCTCCGCTATGGCCAGTCCGAAAGACTCGGTATGAGAAGCTGAAACGAAAACGTCGAAAGCACAGTAAAGCTGGGGCAAGTCTTCGACCCATCCAACTAACCTGACGTGGTCGCTTAAATTTAGTTCCTTGATCATTTGTTCAAGGGCCGTGCGGTTTCTGTTGTCGTTCGAACTATCGGTTCCCGCGATGATGAAATGTGAGTTTGAAAACTGTTTTCGAACCTCTGCGGCAGCTCTCAGAAACTCCTGGTGACCTTTGAGGGGAGTCAACTCACCTACCGTGCCAATGAGCAGCGACTCGGCTGACAGGCCCCAATCAGCGCGAAAGCGTTCTCGATTGAAATTCCGCCTCGCGTTTTCAAACCTGTCGATCTCGATGCCATTGAGCACTACGCTGATGCGGTCGGTTGCGGCGATGCGGTCAGCCTGAAGTTGAGCGGCCACAGCCTGCGACACGGCGATGATTCGCGCAGCCTTAGACAGCGTAATGCGGTGCAGCCGGTTCAAGGGAAAAAGAACATGACGCGTGACAATCAAACGCGCCGACTCGTTTCCCCTCCCGGCATATGACGCCAGTGGATAGTCCCGGCCCATGTGAGCATGGACAATTTGAATTTGATGAGTGCGCACAAGCCTGGAGAGCGAGCGGGCGCTCGTAACATCGAGCGAGTTTCGTAACGGCAGCAGGGTGATCGTGAGTGTCCCCGGGTGACGTGTAGCGGCCGGTTCGAGTTCGCCAATCAATGGTGATCCCGGCCGCAACGCGACGTGAACCTCATGACCGCGACTAACCAATCCCCTGACCAGGTCTACGAGGTGTCGCTCGCCGCCACCCAGTGAACTCGCTGAACTGATCTGGAGAATCTTCAAGGCAGCTCTCAATTGAAGGTTTGAAATCCGAGCGAATGTACACAAGAACCGGAGCGTGAGCTATAGAAAAAGCCGCGTGCTTCATCGTTTTGGTTTCTTCGCTGTCCGTACCGAACCGGAACACGTCGACGGTTGCCTGTTTGCTAAACGCCTTTGGGTAGAGAGCGATTGCGGTCAGAAATCAGGTTTTTGCGGGCGAACCGAACGGCACGAGTGTTGCCAATTATAGTTTTACCAGAGCGCTCTCGCAGTCGCCGGGGTATTAAGAATTGATACGACAGGATCGCGAACCTTAAGGAGGATTTCTTCGATGGCTAAACCTAAATTAGTAACTGGACTATTCAAGAATCGGTTGGCTGCTGAATCAGCAGTGGACGCAATAATGAAACGAGGCTATACGCGCGACGACATCAGCGTGTTAATGTCTGACGCTACACATAATAAGGAATTTGCTCTCCAGGCAAAAAGTCATGCGGCGGATGGTGCTGGAATAGGCGGCGCACTTGGGGGAGTGGTTGGCGCCGTGCTCGCAGCGATCGTCGCCGTCGGTAGCACAATTCTACTGCCGGGTTTGAACTTGGTGATCGCTGGCCCAATCGCCGCAGCCCTGGCCGGAGCAGGGGCCGGAGCCGCGACGGGCGGCGTGATTGGCGCACTCATTGGCGCCGGCATTCCGGAGTATCGCGCGAAGGTTTATGAAGCCGGCCTCAAAGGTGGCGGCATCCTGATCGGCGTGGAAGGAAAGTCAGATGATGAAACCGATAAGTTGGAAGAGCTGCTCGAAGCAATCGGCGGAGATCATGTGAGATCAGAATAAGCAGGCATTCAAGTTACCTGGTTAATATTCGAAAGGGCTTACGGTTCGCTTGCGCGTCGTAAGCCCTTTTACTAACTGGATCTTAAACCGAGTCAAGAACCGGGTGGCTATTTTCCGATGGCGTCGCCGATGTCTTCGACTACTTCTCCGACTTTGCGTCGAGCGGTGCCGAAGCCTTCCTGCACCTGACCTTCCGCCTTATCACCACGTCCTTCGTTCTCTAGATCTCGATCGTTGATCGCACGTCCCACCGTTTCTTTCACTGAACCCTTAGCCTGATCGAATTTTCCTTCAATCTCGTCGTTGTTTGGTAGACCCATCTTTGCCTCCTCTGTAATTTCAACCGTTGTAATTCAACCGCTTCGAAGAAAAAGTAACTTCTACTTGATTGCTATGTGCAATGATCGTTCCCTTCCGTAGACTCGAACGCAATCGAAAAGATTGGCCTCAAAAACTAAAAAACCCGCGCAAAAAGCGCGAGCACAGATCAACCGTGTTCTATTTCAGCCCGGGGGTGGTGCGTTAACTTCGGACAATGCGTGAAGACCAGGTGTCCAACTCGAATTGTAGCTCAGGTAATAGCAGGGTTCACGAGTGGAGCGGGATCGGTTTCAACGTCCTTAGCCGGCGTCAGAAAGGTGTTGTTCTTTTCGCAAACCGGCAATCGAACCTCGAAACGTGTGCCTTCACCAGGTTCACTGACGACCAGAATCTCGCCTTTGTGCCGGGTAATGATCCCGTGTGAGGCGGAAAGTCCAAGCCCGCTACCGAGCGCTCCTTTGGTGGTGAAGAAAGGTTCAAAGATTCGCGAAACGACCTCCGGCTCCATGCCCCGACCAGTATCCGCGACCCAAAAACAGCCGCTCTCGATTTCCGCGCGAACTCCTATTTCCATCGTGCCGCCTTCCGGCATGGCGTCTACCGCGTTGAACATAAGATTGAGAACCACCTCGCGGAGTTCCGCCTGCTCACCCATCACGTAGACCGGTTCAGTCTCTTCTAACCTCACCTCAATCTTGCGGCCGGACGATTTTGACTGCCATTTGGGCCGCGCAATATCAATGCTTGAACTGAGCAAATAACCGAGCTCAACCGGGACAAATTCGCTCGCTGAATCCCGTCGGGCAAACTCAAGAATTCGCCGCAGCGTCTTGGTGCCATCCTCGACCGCATTAGTTATGACCGCCAGACTTTTGGCTGACGCTTCGTCGGTCGCGTTTCTTTGTAAAAGTTGCGCTCGACCATGAATTACCGTTAACGAGTTGTTTAGATTGTGGGCCACCCCGGCTGCCAACTCGCCCACCGCGCGTAGCTTGTCGGATTGGGCCATGAGTTCATGCACGCGCTTGCGTTCCGTCACGTCCCGCAGAAAGACCAACGCGCCATCCACTTCCCCATCTTTCCAGAGCGGTGAGCTGTGGGCCTCAGCATGCCGGACCGACCCATCGAGCCGGGTCAAAACAATTTCACATTCAGTATCGTTTCCGGCGAGCGTCCGGGCCAGATTCTCCTGGGCTAGTTGACGCGACTCCGCCGAGATAAGGTCAACGTAATTTACAGCCGGCAGCATCTCAAGCTTATAAGCCTCGGCGCGCTCATTCATCCAGGTAATCTTTCCGGCGGCGTCCAGCGCGTAGATCTCATCGGGCGTTCGATCGGCAATACTGGCGATGAACGACTTGTGGGCCAGCGCTTCAGCTTCCGCGCGGCGCAAAGCAGAGATGTCGCGGGCTATCACAAAAGCTCCGGACTGGATGCTGGTGTGGTCGGGCTCGGTCGTCTCGGTCGTAGGCTGATGCGGTTCTACAATGATTGAGACCGGACTTTCACTTTCCGCGCCCGCATTAACCTCAACCTCGACTCTTTCGCCGGTCTCGATCGCACGATCTACGACACATCCTTCGGCGCCTTCAATGTGCCAAAACATCTCGCAGCAGGCCTTTCCCACCATCACCGAGCCGCCCATCTCGGCGCCGGCCCGATTGAAACTAAGTAATCGGCGATCGGATCCAAACAGATAAGTTGCATCAGGAGACGCGTCAAACGCGCGACGGAGCAACGAATCAGCGATCGAGGGATTCATTGACGGAGAATCTTCGGAGGAATCGAGAAGCTGTCTAGCTGGCATGTGGATCCATTACTTTGACAAGAATCAAGAGCGCCAGGACGGGGCGCCATAGGTGGGCGCATGCATCCTAGCAAATCCCGGCTTTCGCAAGCTATAAAAAGTGACGCGACATCCCCGATTCGTCGTTTCCGCAAAGGCTCGGGCTCAAAACCTGCCCGAGTTCTCAGGCCAGGCTAAGTCATAGCATTCAGTAATCAAAGCCCGGTTTTACCGGCATCGTGGGCCCGGATCCGAGTGGTCGAAACAAGTCGATGCCGGAATTGCGCCAATACGCTTTGGGACCCGGCACCAAATTACGATCATATGTTACAGTTTCACATCTCTTTTTAAACATACGGAACACCTGAAAAGCGACCTGTGGCAGACGAGGCAGGCGCCGAATTTGAGCGCAAACGCCGAACCTGATCGTGGCAATACTCGACAGCGCAAACGAAATGAGTGCATCAGTCCTGCATCCCGCCGAGCCGAGCGCGACGCTACCAACCGCCATCATTGGTTACATCCGTCACGCGCTCGCGGAGGATATTGGCAGCGGCGACGCGACTACAGACGCCATCGTTCCGGTTGATGGTGGGACAAGCGCAACGATAGTAGCTAAGCAACCGGGCATCATCGCCGGCCTTGATGTGGCTCAGACGGCCTTCAATCTGCTGGACAATAAACTGAGATTTACTTCGCTAGTCAGTGAAGGGGCGCGGGTTGAGAATGGCGCGGTGGTGGCCGAACTCTTTGGTTCCGCCCGTACTTTATTGACTGGCGAACGAACGGCCCTCAATTTCGTTGGCCGCATGTCCGGCATAGCCACGCTCACTCGCGAGTTTGTCGATGCCATTCAAGGGACCCGCGCAACAGTGCTTGATACGCGAAAGACTGCTCCCGGACTTCGCGCCACTGACAAGCTGGCAGTGGTAAGAGGCGGCGGACAAAACCATCGCCAGGGTCTCTACGACATGATCTTGATTAAGGATAACCACATCGACTACGCGGGCAGTTTGGCCCAGGCCGTCCAGATGGCGAGAGCCCATAGCAAAGGTCTGGAAATCGAAGTGGAGTGTAGAACGCTTGAAAACGTGGAGGAGGCGCTCTCACTCAATGTTTCTCGCATCCTACTGGACAACATGTCGCTCGAGACGATGAAAGAAGCGGTGAAATTAACGGGCGGGCGCGCAAAACTGGAGGCTTCGGGAAACGTAACTCTTCATACCGTGCGGTCAATTGCTGAGACCGGTGTCGATTTCATTTCCGTCGGCGCGCTCACTCATTCGGCAAAGGTGTTTGACGTGAGCTTGCGCGTGGAAAAACGCGCCTCATAAGATGATCGAAATTTGGCATTAGGATTTAAGAACTGTGATTAACGAAACCAGCCCGGAAAAGATGTACGAGGCGATGAAGTTGAAGTTGGCCAACGTAGTGCCAGACTTTGAACTGAAGATCAAAGCTGAGATCGCCGCGGAAATAAATCGACTAAAGGTCGAAAGAAATGCGGTCATTCTCGGTCATAACTATATGGAACCCGCGCTTTTCAATTCGGTTCCTGACTTTGTCGGAGACTCGCTCGAGCTTTCGCGCCGGGCAGCCGAAACGGACAAAGACATCATCGTTTTCTGCGGTGTCGAGTTTATGGCGGAAACGGCGAAACTTTTAAACCCTGAGAAAACCGTGCTCATCCCATCGCAAAAAGCTGGGTGCTCGCTGGCCGCCAGCATAACTGCGGAAGATGTGCGCGAACTCAAGCGAAGATTTCCCGGGGTGCCGGTGGTGACATATGTGAACACGTATGCAGATGTTAAGGCTGAGTCCGATATCTGCTGCACCTCCGGCAATGCCAAAGCTGTGGTTGACTCGCTAAAGACCGACCGCGTGATTTTCCTGCCGGATGAGTACCTGGCAAAAAACGTCGCTAAGGAAACGGGGAAGAACATTATTTTCCCGACGACGGATCCGCGGAAGATAGCAGAGAACGATTTGGACTATCAGATGATTGGGTGGCTGGGTCGTTGCGAAGTGCACGACAAATTTACCGTCGAAGATATTCAGAACGTGAGAAAGCAGTTTCCCGATGTCACGATTCTGGCGCATCCTGAATGCAGTCCAGAAGTAGTCGCTGCCTCAGACTTCTCAGGTAGCACGACGGCGATGATCCGGCACGTCGAAAAGACCGCCGCGCCTCATTATCTCCTGCTCACCGAATGCTCGATGGGGGACAACATCGCGGCCGCCAACCCGGAAAAGGACATGCTGCGTCTTTGCAATGTTCGCTGTCCCCACATGAATCAAATTACGCTCGAGGACACACTTGAATCGCTGCGAAAGATTCAATACGTAATTGACATTCCTGAAGACATTCTTAAGCGGGCCGCGCGAGCAGTGCAACGAATGATAGCTATCGGCTGAAGGCCGGAAGAAGAGGCTCTTGAATAGAACTGATGTCCTGATCATCGGTTGCGGCATCGCCGGCGCCACCGCTGCCCTCCGGCTGGCTCGAAATCCGCAAAGGCAGATTACTGTGGTAACGCGCGCGCGCGACCCGCATGAATCAAATACCCGTTACGCGCAGGGTGGAATCGTCGGCCGCGGCAGCGACGACAATCCGGAAATTCTCGCGAACGACATCGTCGCAGCCGGTGCGGGCGTAACCTCGCCCGAAGCTGCTCGCATTCTGGCTGCAGAAGGTCCACCCCTTCTGCATGAAGTTTTGGAAAGAACCGCCGGGGTAGCCTTCGATCAGGATGCGAACGGCGAACCACTCTTCACCAACGAAGCAGCTCATTCACGTCGACGTATTCTTCATGTAGGCGACTCCACCGGCCATGCAATCATGGACGGGTTGATCACCGCGTTGAATGCGTGTCCCAACGTAACGGTCGAGTCGGAGATGACGGCCGTTGACCTGATCACATTTCCCCACCATTCGCGTAATCCCCTGGACAACTATCGCGCGATCTCCTGCCACGGCGCCTACATGTTTGACCGCCAGGAGCGCACCGTGCATCGCTATTTGGCGGGCGCAACAGTGCTGGCAACCGGAGGATTGGGACGCATCTACCGGAACACCACTAACCCAGCCGGCGCACGCGGAGACGGCCTGGCGATGGCCAATCGCGCCGGCGCTCGCATTGCTAACGCCGAATATGTGCAATTTCATCCGACAGCACTGGCTGTGCCGGGAGCCGAAGGTTTTCTGATCAGCGAAGCAGTTCGCGGCGAAGGCGGGATTTTAGTCACGCCGGAAGGCCGCGCCTTCATGGCAGACTACGCGCCCGAATGGAAAGACCTTGCGCCTCGCGACATTGCGGCGCGCGCGATCCATCACGAGATGGAAAGAAATGGTTACTCTTACGTCCTGCTCGACATTGCTTCGCGCTTACCGGCCGAGGCGATCCGCGAACGCTTTCCGAATATTCATCAACAGTGCCTGAAGGCCGGCATTGATATCACTCGTGATCCCATCCCGGTTGTTCCCGCCGCGCACTATTTCTGTGGCGGCGTGCTGGTTGATGAATGGGGACGATCGAGTATCGAGAGTCTTTTTGCGGTAGGTGAAATTAGTTGCACCGGCGTGCACGGAGCCAATCGGTTGGCTTCCACTTCACTACTGGAAGGACTGGTCTGGGGCAATCGTGCGGCGATGCGGATTGAAGAATCCCTCGCTAGCGGGCATTTACCGCATATCGAATTTGAAAATGTTCCCTGGTGGGACGAGAGCGGTCTGGTTGCCGACGCTGATCCGGCCCTAATCCAGGGCGACATGCAAACGATTCAAAACATTATGTGGCACTACGTCGGACTCGTGCGGAGCGCCGAACGTCTGTCGCGCGCCATTCGCGAGCTGCGGCATCTCTGGAATGAAATTGAGACGTTCTATCGCACCACCAAACTCGACGATGGATTGATCGGACTTAGAAACGCAGTTGAGGTGGCGCTCATCGTGGCCCAGGCTGCCCGGCATAATCGTCAAAGTCGTGGCTGTCACTTCCGGCAAGACTCGGCGGCCACCGAGGGCGATCGGCTGATTTAAAATGTACCGCAAACTGTTAGTTTGCGATTACACGCGCAAACAAGATCCTCGGCACACTGACAACTATTTTTCCCTCTCCTACTGCAAGAGGGTTGGGAAGGGTATGTGGCGCGTAAACCCATACCCCTTTCCAAAGGTAATTACATAGTTGACTCACCCAGTCCGCGGAGCGGGCGACAGCATAAAGCCTGGGGCGTTAGCCCCAGGATCCAAAGCAACGAATGTTTCGAGCCCGCGGAGCGGGCGACAGCTGGTCGCGAATCACTCTTATGTTCAATCTCGTGACGCAAAAATGAAATACTCTCGGCTAAATGGAGCTATTGAGATCTGTCGCCCGCTACTCGGGCTTGGTAATTCTTGTGCCCTGCTCCCGGGGCTCACGCCCCGGGCTTTATGCTATCGCGCGCTCCGCGCGCTTTATCACACGTTCCGCCACGCTGGGTGAGTCAACTATGTAATTGCCTTCCCAAAGGGAAGGGACGTAAGACCTTGGGAAGTTAGCGTTACAGAAATAAAAAGCGGATGGACTTTGAACTTCAAAGCCCACCCGCTTTAGTTTTGCCAGTTCGCTTCAGTTAGAAATGGAAGCGGACAGCCATCTGAATCTGGCGCTCGCGGAAGATCGAGTTACCGGTTGCAGTGTCGACTCCGAAATTGGGATTCGGCACGAGGTTTATTCCAGGCCCACCGGAAACTGCACTTACGAGAGTAAACGCCGTGGTGTTTACCGAAGTGATCTGCGTCCGGTTGAACAAGTTGAAGGCTTCCACGAGGAACTCAAGGTTCGTGTTCTCGGTGAAATTGAAGCGACGCGAGAGTCGCGCATCAACGTTGAATAGCTTCGGTTGACGGAAGCTGTTACGACCCAGGGGAATGAAGTAGCTGTCGCCGCCTGACCCGGTGATGCTGCTGTTCAGAGCGTTGGTCAGCGGTCGGTTGGTAACCGAAACGCCTGGAGAATACGGACGGCCAGACTGGAGAGTAACAATCGGCGCTAACGTCCATCCATTGAGGAGCACGTTGGCAGCGTTGTCGCCTGAAAACTTCGGTGACCAAACCGCGCTTGCCACAAAGCGATGCGGCAAGTCAAAACTAGTAAGGCCTCGGTCAAGCTCGATGCCGTACGGATCGGTTGGCGTATTGGTTGACGTGAACGTTACCGATGTCTGCCCGTTGTCTTTGGAACGTGACAGAGTGTAACTCGCCTGAAATTGCAGGCCATTCGTCAGACGGCGATTTGCCTGTAACACTAATGCGTGGTAAGCCGAATCGACGGCGCCGCGAACTTCCGTGATGTTGAAGAAGTTTGGATTGACGCGAGCGGTGTAGACAGGCACGGTCACACTTTGTCCCGCAAATTGCCCGCCGGTCACAGTCAGTGTCTGAAACTGTGTGGTTGGCGCGATGTTCTTATTGATAAACGTCGGCAGATACTTTCCTCGGCTCGATAGATAGGAGATCGACACCAACGTATTCCGCGCCACTTCCCTTTCGAGAATGATGTCGCCCTGAACGATCGTCGGCAGATGCAGGTCTTCTGCGAGGACGACGATGCTCGATCCGGGAATGTGTGAACCGCTTGGGTTCGCGATCGCAGCCGGAGTCGGAACGACGTTAGGAAAGATTGGCGCCGTAGCTGCGGTTCCCGCAAGGGAGACCTGAAGCTGAGCCCGATCAGTACCCGTGTTGGTGAGGGCATTCGAGATGGTCGAATTGATCAGGCGTCCGTAATACACGCCGAGGCCGCCGCGGACCGAAGTCTTGCCATCGCCAAACACGTCATAGGCGAAACCACCGCGGGGACCGAAGTTGTTCTTATCGCGCGGGAATCTGGCCGTCTGCGGATACAGCGGATTCGGAATCTGCGGATCCGGCAAAACCTCAATCTCATATCGCAGACCGAGATTGATTGTCAGGCGTGGCGACCAGCGCCAGTCGTCCTGGAGGTAGAACGCTACGTCTTTCGTAGCAAACTCAGTCCCCGCCAGGCCAAACCCTTGCGCATAGTTGCTGGTATAGCACTGGCCGGCGCGGCGGGTGGAACTGCTGCAACGACCGAGCGGGTTGGTGGTCAGGGTCGCGGCGCTCAGCGCACGCAGGGCACCATTGCTGGTGAAGTTGACGTAGTCAACCATGAAATCGTTGATGTTGCTGTAAGCATAAACGCCACCTTCCTGGAACAGGTTGTCGAGCAAGTCCTTCGTGTACAGGAAGTCGCCGCCCCACTTGAAGTTGTGATTGCCGTGGGTGTAGGTGACGTTATCAACAATCTGCAAGGTCTTCTCGAGTGGATTATGAACACGCTCGAGGAAGTTTGGCTTCCCGAAAGTGATGCCGTTACTAAAAGAGTCAACTGCAACAGAAGGTGAACGGCCGTTCAACCCAGTTGTTGGTTCACCCGGCAGTGGCGGAGTGCTGAAAGCGAAGAGATCTTCTTTGCCGACCTTCACGCGCACTTCGTTGAGCAGCACGGGGCTGATGGTTGAAGCGAGGCGGAAAATACCGTAGTCGATGTTCACGAAATCGTCGCCGAAGCTTGAACGTCCGCGCGTGGTCGTCGGCTGGGTCTGAATGCCGGCGGGCGATTCACTGCGCAGACGGTTATACGTAAAGCTGAACGTGTTGTTGTCGTTGATGTTCCAATCCAACTTAGGCAACAAAGTGTACTGGTCCTGCCTGCGGGGGACTTCGCCCGTCAGGCTCAGCAGGAAAGCATTGGTGGCATTAATCTGCGGCTGCGTTATTCCGCGCGCAGTTAAGGTTGCGGTGTTAACCGTGGTAAGCAACGGACCGGCAAACTGGGCGATGCCCGGGAAATTACGTTTTTGTTTCTCGTAGCTAAAGAAGAAGAATGCCTTATCTCTGACGATCGGCCCGCCGATGGCGCCACCAAACTGTTCACGCTTATCAACCGGCTTGAGCGGAGCACCGTTCAAGGGGTTAACGCCCTTCGGATTGCGTGCGCCCCATTTGTTATTACGCTGGTAGTAAAAAGCCTGCCCGTGAAATTCGTTTGAGCCTGACTTGGTGACGGTGTTCACTACGCCGCCGGCGGCTCGACCGTATTCGGCAGAGTAGTTTGAAGTGTTGACCTGAAACTCGCGCACCGCACCCTGACTGATCGAGGAGCTGATGCGAGTTCGGCCGGCTTCTTCGGAGAAGAACGCATTGTTATTGGTGCCGCCGTCAACAGTGCTGTTATTAAGCAATCCGGAGATGCCGCGGAAGCTGATCAGGCCGAAATCACCTTCAGGAACGGCGCCCGGCGTCAGCAACACGTAGTTGGACGCGCGCCGACCGTTGGTCGGTAGCTCATTGATCGAAGTCTGGTTGATATTGGTCGAGAAGTCCTGCTGCGAAGTGTTGATCACCGGGGCTTCTGAAGTTACGTCCACTGTACCGCCGGAAACTGGCCCAATCGAAAGCGCCGCGTTTACCGTGGTCTCGCGACCGACCTCGACCACGACCCTTTCCGACGTGTACGGACTGAAGCCGGCGCCGTCGATTGTGATCGAGTAGATTCCGGGCTGGAGATTGGAAATCTTAAAGCGGCCCTGGTCATCCGAAGTGGCCGTGGCTTCTTTATTCGTGCCGGTGTTTTTAACGGTCACGTTGGCGCCTGGTACTACTTCGTTATTGGGATTGGAAACGGTGCCGCCGATGGCGCCCGTCACAGTCGACTGACCAAAGGCCAGCGCACTCATCGCAAAAATCAGCGAGAGCGCGAAAGAAAGCTTCACAAGTTTCGACATACCGGGGAACTCCTTAGCAATGAGTTGACGTTGAATTGTTTGCGCAACCGCATGGAGATGGGCCGCGACCTTGAAAATAGAGAGCAATTTGAATTTATGCAAATCAAGAAAGGCAATAAAAAACAACGATGGAGGCGAACTTCTATCATGTATGGAGGGCTTCGCGCAAGCGTAATGCACGTTAACTCTTAGTAAAATCCGTGTTGACAACCTTCCGTCGCAAGACAGAATTCTGTTCAGATCATTACATATCCGGTTCGCAACACCTATGCCCTCAGGCGAACGCACGCCGACCCATGGTTTTTGTTAAGAATTGGTAATAGTCCGCCCAGTCAGAGAGATTCGTTAAGCCAGGATTTTGGATGAAAATCGGAAAATCCAAAGATCGGTGGCTCTCGGATCGAAAGGCAGCCGGTTGCTAAACTCGCTCGACAATCATGGCTATGCCCTGACCGCCGCCAATACAGGCCGTCGCCAGCCCGTACTTTCCGCCTCGGCGATGCAGTTCATGGAGAACGGTAAGCACGAGTCGCGCCCCGGTCGCTCCCAACGGATGGCCCAGGGCGATGGCGCCCCCGTTGACGTTGGTACGCGAGCGATCCAATCCCAGCTCCTTCTCGACGGCAAGGTACTGCGCGGCAAACGCTTCGTTAACCTCGATCAAATCCATATCGCTAAGCTTGAGTCCCGCTTTTTCCAGCGCGAGTCGGGTTGCCGGCACAGGACCGATTCCCATCAGCTCTGGCTCAACGCCGGCATAAGCCCAACTTACAATTCGTCCCCAGGGCTTCGCACCCTGCTCCTTCACAAAATCTTCGCCGGCGATGACCAAAGCCGCTGCGCCGTCGACGATTCCCGACGCATTCCCGGCGGTAACGAAACCCTCTTTGGCAAAAGCCGGTTTTAACTTGGCCAAACCTTCAAGGGTTGTCTCCGGACGCATGTGATCGTCGGTGGCAAAAAAAGTACTCCCTTTGCGCGACTTAATCTCAACCGGAGTCATCTCCTCGGCAAAGTAGCCCGCATCGCGTGCTCGCTTCGCTTCCTGCTGTGAGCGCAGCGCATATTCATCCTGAGCTTCGCGAGAGACTTCAAACTTACGCGCCAGGTTCTCCGCCGTACCGGCCATTGCCGTATTGCAGTAGGTGTCGAGCAAGGCGACCATCAGACTGTCTTCCAGTTGACCTCCACCCAAGGGAAAGCCGTTGCGCGCACCCCGGATCACGTGAGGAGCCTGAGACATGGACTCGATTCCGCCAACTAACGCAGTTTTGGCCTCACCAAGTTGAATCATCTGCGCCCCTGACACGATTGCCTGGATGCCGCTGCCGCATAAACGATTGACCGTCAACGCCGGTTTTTCGAAAGGCACTCCAGCCTTCAAAGCTACATGACGCGCGCCATAAATCGCATCGCCGCTCGTTTGCAGCGCATTACCGATGACGGTGTGATCGATCTGGTCACCGGTAAGGCCTGTGGATTCAAGCGCTCCGCGCGCGGCAATCGCGCCAAGATCGATTGCCGAAATATCTTTCAATGCACCGACATACTTACCCATGGGCGTTCGTTTGCCACCTAAAATGAAAACGTCTTGAGACATAAACTATTTGACCTTTGCGGAAAAAGATGATGAAATTTTGCTGTAGCTGGGAAGGTTAACCAACGCCTCCGGGGGACGTCAAATTGGCCCGACCCTGATTCAACAGAGCCAGCTGATCAAGCAGCCACTCGCCCTGTTGCAACCTTAACTTCTGAATCCAGCCAACAGGAGTACAACTTTGAAACTACTCAGCGTCAACCCGTCCTCCAGGAAATCCTTTTTGTTGCTTGCTCCTCTGGTTTGCTTAGTCGCTGTCGGCGCCCTTCGGCCGGTGGATGCGCAAACATTGAGTTTTCAAAGAGACCGAAGCCGGGAAATGCTCGCCAGCATCAAGAGGGATTTGCAGAAGAACTACTATGATCCGACATTTCGAGGGGTGGATGTCGAGAGTGTCTTCAAAGAAGCGGATGAGTTGCTCAAAAAATCCGAATCGCACGGCCAGATGTATGGAATCATAGCCAGGGCACTGCTCCAGTTAAACGATTCGCATACTTTCTTTGTAGCGCCCTCGCGCGTGGCCCGGCTCGATTACGGCTGGACCATCCAGGCGTGGGGTGATAAGTGCTACATCGCGCTGGTTCAACCCGGCAGTGACGCCGAGCGCAAGGGACTCAAGTCCGGCGACCTCGTTTTATCGATCGATCAGATGAATCCGGAACGGTCCAACTTATGGATCATTAAGTACCTTTCGTTCCTGCGACCGCAATCTGCGACACATTTCGTCGTCCAGAGCCCAAACGAACAGTCGCGTGAGTTGACGGTGCAGGCTCGAATAAAGGAAGGCAAGAAGAACACTGATCTAACAGACCCAAACGAGTACATGAAGTTGGAAGACGAAGAGGAAAGAGACAGCCGTCTTCGGCGTCATCGTTACGTTGAAACTGAAGACGTGATGATCTGGAAAATGCCGGCCTTTGATCTCCAGCCACTCAAGGTCGACGAGATCATGGACAAAGCCAGAAAACATCAAGCGCTGGTTTTGGATCTTCGCGGAAATGGCGGTGGTTTAGAAGACACTCTTCTCAGACTCATTGGTAATCTCTTCGATCGCGATATCAAAGTTGGTGACCTTAGCCGTCGAAAAGAGAAAAAGCCGCTAATCGCCAAGTCTCGCGGCAATGACATCTTCAAGGGCAAAGTAGTAGTTCTTATTGACAGCGAGTCGGGCTCTTCATCGGAGCTTTTAGCCAGGGTAGTCCAGCTTGAAAAACGCGGCACCGTAATCGGAGATCGATCAGCGGGCGCGGTAATGCGGGCGCGTTATTACTCGAAGACCATCGGTGTAGACACCGTAATTTTTTATGGGGTAAGCATCACGGATGCCGACTTGATCATGATGGATGGCAAAAGTCTTGAGCATGTCGGAGTGATTCCTGACGAGTTGTTGTTGCCGTCACAAACCGATCTCCAGTTGAAGCTGGATCCATTGCTCGCGCGGGCAAGCGAATTGGCGGGGTCAAAACTTGACGCAAAAAAGGCCGGAACACTTTTTCCAGTTGAATGGCGAAAATATTGAATCGCACCGGCATCTGTGAATCGACGTCCGTGCGATTAGCGTGCGGCTTCGTTGCTGCCCGTGAAAGTTAAGCCGGAACGCGCGGCCAGGTTCTTTCCGTTTGACTGGTAAGCCTACTCGACAAACCGGTGCACCGCGCGATAGCGATGCAGCAATTCTTCCAGAAATCCTTCGTAGGTAAACGTTGGCAAGTCGTACGTCGGGCGCAGCTTATACATTATCGGCAACGCCACTCGCCAGGCCATCCATTGTCTCGGCACGTCAGGCAAATCCCAGCGACGGCGCAAAAAAGTTTCCACTACTCGAATCTCGCGCTCGGTGAGGGCGTTGATGTTGCCGTTGAACTCCACCGGGGCAAACGAACGACGCATTGCCGGATCACTGACGGGCGATGCAAAGACCTGAGCAAAAGCCGGCGCCTCAGCCTCACGTTCGCGCACCACGACTGTTCCAGCAATCATGTCTCCCATCCGCTGATCTGATGAACTGATAAAAACTGAGATTAGGCCGATTGAATAAAACGGCGCCGGCATCATGTCGAAAGTCCGGAGCAGATTGCGCACCGCCGCTTCCCAGAAAGTGATGGGTCGCCCGTCCTCACGAATCACGCGAAGCTTCAGCCAACGCTTGCCCGGAGTCTGTCCGTTCCAAATCCATTCGAAGAAGGCGAAGTAGCCGGAGACGATCAGAAAGATAATCAGGATCAAAACGGCCTTCACCCATTTCGGGGCGTTAATCACCTCATCACCGAAGGCGGAAAAGTTTGCCAGCAGGGTAAACCCGATGACCATCAGGATGATGGCCAGGATTTGCATTACATGATCAATGGCACAGGCAAGAAATCGATTTCCGATCGAGGCGAGTGCAAAGTGGAGCGGCACGCGCTCCGGCGTTTCGATAATCAGGACGTCTTCAGTGGCGAGTGCAGCGGACATGGAGGCGTTTCTTGATCAGGGTAAGGGTTCAATTTTCTCGAAGGGTTTCGACTGTCGAGCCAAATCCCATCGTTCGATGAGCTCCGCACGGTGCAACTCTATCCACTGACCAACAAGACTTCGTGCTCCAAGCGGTAATGACCCTTCAATTATTTCAGAACTTCTAATATCAATCAGCGCCTCATGTTCACCGTAGATAGCGTGGAAATGGGGAGGCGGATGATCGGCCCAGAACATCCGGATGACAATGCCGTAAAAGCGGCAGAGCTCAGGCATGAGGTTGCTCATGTCGGAGACTTGGGAATAATTGCTCGGGAGTTTTGCCAGTGAGCATTAGGTAAAGGGCATCAGGGCACAATTCAATCTCGTCATCCCATCTGATTTCACGGTGAGGACCAATATGGACTTTCTCAAAGGAGCCAGGGTTATGCCATGGCGCGAAAACCTCACCCCGGGCTAGTTCGGACAAATCCACTTCACCTGCTACGCCATCAGAAAATTCTAAGTACAGGCGATAGTTAGAAAGCGGCAAGACTCTAATCGGACGGATCATCATGGCAATCGATTTCATTAATTCTGAACTGGCACTTATGTCTACGTCAAGCAAGAAATCCCTATGGGTAGTGGGTCCGTTTTGAAAAGTGACCCACTACCATCCCAATGCCTAGTTAACGAATCGTACGCGCAAAAAGCGGCGTTTCCCAACTCGAAGAAGCGTTGTCATTCCCGGCTTCCAAAGAGTTATGGAATTGACGATTTCTTGTGGTTCACCGTCTACGTAAACGCCAACGCCGCCTTGCTGGATAAGCCTTCGTGCCTCCGCTTTCGACTCTGTTAACCCAACCGTGACCAGCAGATGAGACAAATCCCAACCCTGAGGGTAATTTGATGGCAGCGTGCGCTCTTCAACATCGTCCGGTAACGCCTTGTCGCGAAAGCGTCGGTTGAAATCCTGCTCAGCTTGCTTTGCGTCGCCGGCGGATCGAAAGTCATTGATGATTAGTTTCGCCAACTCCACCTTGATATCGCGCGGGTTGCGTTCGCCGGTCGTTGCCGAACTTCGCAGAACCGCGATCTGGGCCGGTGTCAGGTCCGTCAGCAGTTCATAGTATCGCCACATCAGATCATCTGAAATCGACATCACTTTGCCAAAAATTTCCTGAGGCGGTTCGTTGATGCCGATGTAATTTCCTAACGACTTCGACATCTTCTGCACGCCATCCGTGCCTTCCAGCAAAGGCATGATCACCGCGACCTGCGCCTCCTGATCATATTCTCGCTGGAGATTGCGTCCCATCAGCAGGTTAAACTTCTGGTCCGTGCCGCCGAGTTCGACATCAGCGTTCAATGCGACCGAATCGTAAGCCTGGGTCAACGGGTAAAGCAGCTCGTGAAGCGCGATGGGCTTTTCTTCCGCCAGGCGTTTGGCGAAGTCGTCGCGTTCGAGAATTTGTTTGACGGTGACGTGCGAAGCAAGACGGATGAAACCATCCGAACCCAGCTTGTCCATCCACTCGGAGTTAAAACGCAATTCTGTCCTCTCCGGATCCAGCAGCTTGAATATCTGTTGCTTATAAGTTTCGGCATTGGCGTTAATCTCTTCGCGGGTTAGTTGTGGCCGCGTGGCCGAATTGCCGGAAGGATCGCCAATCAAACCGGTGAAGTCTCCGATTAGGAAAATGACTGTGTGGCCGAGCTCCTGAAATGCGCGCAACTTACGGATTACCACGGTGTGGCCAAGATGAATATCAGGCGCCGTGGGATCAACGCCGAGCTTTACCCGCAACGGCTTGCCGGTCTTCGCAGATCGCTCCAGCTTGGCGCGCAGCTCCCGCTCAGGGATGATGTCCGCCGTCCCTTTCCGCAGGTGTTCAAGTTGTTCGTCAATCGTCATTGTTCCTGATTCTTGCGTAAAACGCGGTCGCCGACAACTTCAATCTGTCCCGACACAATCTGTGCGACAACTTCAGCGTAAAGCTGGTGTTCCTCGTTGAGAATTTTGGCCGCCAAAGACTCTTCCGTCTCACCCGGCAAAACAGGGACTGTGCGCTGCCCAATAATTGGCCCGCCATCGAGGGTCTCGTCAACAAAATGCACTGTGCAACCGCTCGCCGCCACACCTGCGTCCAGGGCTTGCCGGTGCGCGTCTAGTCCGGGAAATGCAGGCAGTAAACTCGGGTGAATGTTGAGAATGCGGTGGCGGTATGAATCGATAAAGTAGGGTGACAACAATCGCATATATCCGGCGAGACAAACCAGCTCGACCCCGGCGTCTTTTAGCGCTGCCACCGTCTCTCGATCGTGCTCCTCGCGGGTGCGACCGCTGCGCTCCACAATTCGCGTCGCTAAGCCGCGAGCCGCCGCGTACTTGAATCCCTGCCGCCTTCGGTTTATCGCTAACTACCAGCACAATTTCCGCGTTGGGAATGCGGCCCCTGTCCACCGCATCGGCGAGCGCCAGCATGTTTGAGCCGCGGCCGGAGATTAGAATGCCAAGTCGCGTCATGAACCAATCAGGACTTCGCGATTGCCCTCTACTACGCGTCCGATCTGATAGACCTGCGCGCTTTGTTTCCCTAGATGAGATTTCACAGCCTCGAGATCGGTGACCGCACAAACCACGACCATCCCCACGCCCATATTAAATGTGCGATACATTTCCCCTTCAGGCACGTTTCCAATTTGCTGCATTAGTCCGTAAATCGGCAGCACCGGCCAACTGTCTTTATCGATCTGGACCGCACAGTTTTCAGGAAGGACGCGCGGAATGTTATCCGTCAGTCCGCCGCCGGTAATGTGCACCAACCCTTTGATCATCCCTGAATCAAGCAATCCATCCAGCGGTTTCAGATAACTGACGTGCTGTTGCAAGCAACGCTTCGCCGACCGTCATCCCTAATTCATCCAGGCGCGTCTGTGGCTGGTAACCGGCAACTTCGAAAAATAATTTGCGCGCTAAAGAGTAACCATTGGTGTGCAACCCCACTGAAGGCAGCGCCAGAAGGACGTCGTCCGGCAGCAATCCTTTTCCCATCAATCACCTTTTCCCGGTCGGCCACGCCCACAATAAATCCGGCAATATCGTATTCGCCGGCGGCATAAAAATCCGGCATCTCCGCGGTCTCGCCGCCAAGCAACACGCAGCCATTTTCACGGCAGCCATTGGCGACTCCTTCGACTATGCTTGCCACAACCTCAGGCAGCAGCTTTCCGGTGGCGATGTAATCCAGGAAAAAGAGCGGACGCGCGCCCTGCACCAGAATGTCGTTGACGCAATGGTTTACCAAATCGCGGCCGACGGTGTTATGAACGCCGGCCAGGAAGGCGATCTTCAATTTCGTCCCCACGCCGTCTGCCGAAGCCACCAGCACGGGCTGCTTCAACTGCGGAAACGCACCATCAAACATGCCGCCAAAGCTTCCAATCTCGGAAAGCGTTCGTTCGTTAAATGTTCTCTTGGCTAGTTCTTTGATCCTGTCTGTAGCGCGAGTAGCGGCATCAATGTCAACGCCGGCATCGCGTAGGTGATTGCTTTACTCATGATCTTTACTGGCACCGCAGGCGTCCCGTCTGCAACGCGCCGCAGGCGCGAGGCCCAAAGCTAACAAAAACCCTTTCGCGCTTCACGCTCATTGCGGACGGAACGTTCGCGGTCCCCGCGTTATCCGTTCCTTACTTCTGTTTGGTTTTCGGTGGCGGACCAAAGTCGCCGTAGGCAATAAATCCCGAACGCGTGGAATCGTCCTTCTGTGCCACCCGACCAACCCAGAGGTCACTCTTGGTTTCCTTTGCCGCCTTGATGACGAGGTCGTTTTGCTTTCCCCTGGTCGTCATCGTGATCTCGCCCTGCAGATCAGTGCGATACAACTTCACGTTTGGACCGAGGCTCTTTAGTCGATCCAACACCGCCTGCGCGGGATGCCCGTAACGATTCCACTCCCCGCACGAGATAATCGCCACTTCGGGTTTTACCCGGTCCAGAAAATCCTTCGAAGTTGCATACTTGGAACCGTGATGCGCCACCTTCAAGACTCTGGCCTTTGAGATTAAGGTCCTTGGTGAGCATCTGATGCTCGGTCTGATCTTCGGCATCGCCGGGCAGCAGCATTGAGAAATCGCCGTAGTCAAGCCGCGCCACCACGGAATTCGCGTTGGGCAGATTGCCGCCGGTGCTCATCTTGTCACGGGTGAAAAGCGGCTCATTCGGGCCGAGGATAGTGAGCCTGGCGCCGCCGCCCAGATCATATTTTGCGCCCGGCACGGCCTTCTCATACTGGGCGCCCACCGTGCGTGATGGCCTCTTTGTATTCGTCATAAAACTTTGTGATCACCCCCGCCTGATCGAGTCTCTTCTTCGACTGCGGTTTAGCGATGGCCTTCTTTCCGGGTGTCGGTTCCACTGGTTTGGGAGGAGCCAACGAATCAGGAACATCCGGTCCCTGACCGTTGTCGATCACATGAAGGACTTTGATGGCCTTGAAAACTTCGTCAGCGCCGCCGAGATGATCCGGGTGCGGATGCGTGGCGATGAAATAGTCGAGTTGCTGGATGTTGTATCGCTTCAGCGCCTCAAGAATAGCTTTGCCTTTTCCGGTGTCGCCGGCATCGATCAAGACGGTCTTGCCGGTCGGTGAGACGATCAAAATCGAATCGCCATTGCCTGGGCCAACGTCCAACACGTGGACCCGTAAGTTCGCCTCCCGACGCTGGCGGCGGCTTCGTCTTCCACCACGGCAAGGCATATTTCCAACCGACGTATCCCGCCGCGCCCAGCACGACCACCAGTACGGCAACCGCGCATCCACACCCTTTGAAAGATCGCCCCGCCAAATATTTATCCTCTGCGTTAAAACGAACACGTACACGATGGCGTTACTCTAACTCTCAGCCGCAACTGCCTCATGATCTCGCTCCCACATCGTTTCCGCATCACGCGTAATCCGAGTCGGATACTTATCGGTCCAGCAGGCGACACAGCGAAGCATTCGGATTGACACCAATCGCCTCGACCATTCCATCGAGCGAGAGATAGCCCAACGAATCGGCTTCGATAAACTTCGCAAATCTCTTCAACCGACATCTGCGCCGCGATCAAGTCGGCCTTGTTCGGAGTATCGATTCCGTAGTAGCAGGGGCTGATCGTGGGCGGACAACTGATGCGCAAATGGATCTCTTTAGCGCCCGCCTCGCGCACCATGCGAACAATCTTTTTCGAAGTCGTGCCGCGCACGATCGAATCGTCGATCAGCACTACGCGCTTGCCCTCGATCAGATGACGCACGGGATTGAGCTTGATGCGCACACCAAATGAACGAATCGACTGACGCGGTTCGATAAAGGTGCGGCCCACATAATGATTTCGCACCAGGCCAAACCGGAAACTGATTCCGCTCTGCGCCGAATATCCGATGGCCGCCACCGTGCCGGAGTCAGGCACGGGCACTACGAGATCGGCGTCGGCCGGCTGTTCAAGCGCCAAACGCTTTCCCATTTTGTGTCGCGATTCATTTACCGAGTGGCCATAGATGAGCGAGTCTGGCCGCGCGAAATAGACGTGCTCAAACAGGCACATCGAAGATTGTTGCTTTTCCAGCGGATGCGAAGAACGCAAACCTTCGCCGTCGATCACAATCATCTCGCCCGGTTCTACATCGCGAACATACTGCGCATCGATCAGATCAAAGGCGCAGGTTTCTGAGGCGACGACCCAGGCATCTCCTAAACGCCCCAGCGCGAGCGGACGAAAGCCACGCGGGTCACGAATCGCTATCAGCTCGGTCGGCGTCAGAAACAACATGGAAAACGCGCCTTCAGTGTCTCGCAAAACTTCTGGTATCGCTTCGCGCACCGAGGCCGCTCTCGATCGCGCTACGCCGTGCAGAATCACTTCTGTGTCGGAGGTAGCCGAAAAAATTGCGCCTTCCTGTTCGAGTCTTCGGCGCTCCTCGCGCGCAAAGGGCAGATTGCCGTTGTGACAGACCGCGATCTGACCGTGCTGGCAGGTAACTAAGAAAGGTTGCGCCTCGCGAATGGAAACTTCACCGGCCGTTGAGTATCGAACGTGGCCGATTGCATTCGCCCCGGTCAATCGATCGAGCGCTGATTGATCGAAGGCGTCTGCGACGTGACCCATCGCCCGTTCCTGCCGCAGTTCCGCACCATTCGACGAAACGATGCCGCACGATTCCTGACCACGATGCTGGAGAGCATAGAGACCGAGATACGTCAGTCGAGCCGCGTCAGGGTGGCCATAGATGCCGAAGACGCCGCACTCGTCACGAAATTTGTCGAGAGTTATGTCCAAAGGTCGTTGGTTAGCTACCGCTGCGCGGCCAGCAGTCTTTGCTATTCTGAATATTCGAAAGTTACGGCTCCGAGCTTACTTCGCATTCTCTAACCTTTCAACTCATAAGAGAAGCAGGTGATATTGCAATTCACTTGAAAGCCTGATTCGTAACTTCAATTCCGAAAGGTCGCGTGGCGCGGTCGTCTGCTGTGGTTTTTCGCGCCAGACCCGCGAGGCCACGTAAAGGTCTCCGGCGCAAAAACCAAACCATCTGCCCACCCATACCCAAATTAGTTGCCTTCGGTATCATTACTGCCAACGCTAATCCAGGTCTCCCGAAGCAAAGCAGCGTCTGTGCAGACTTTATCTGTCGTGAAATCTACCAGCAGTCTCTACCGGTTCTCTGACGCTACTGCTCCGCGCAGGGCTGATTGTTTCGCTCCTGGTTGCTGGATGGTGGATTTACCGCGAGCTGCCAAACCAGCCAGATGGCCTGGCGCAAGCGTCTCACGGCGATACAACTTTGCAGATAGTGTTGCGACAGCCGGAGGGTGCCGAAGCAGTCGGGCTCGATATCCCGGTCGAACTTTATCCAATCGATGTGGTGGCCGTCAGGCATGAATACTTCACCGAAAGGCGGGCCGGCAAGCGATTTGACGACTTTCTTAACGAGCGAATGCAGGGCCGGCAAACTCTTACCGCCAAATTAGACAAGCAGGGACAAGGAAGGGTCGTTGTCCCAACCGGTAACTGGTGGATTCACGCACGGCTCGAGGGCGAGGAGGAGTTGGAATGGCGCGTTCCCCTCAAAACCGTCGGCGGCACCCAGACTGTCGAGCTCACCTCGCAAAACGTTTACACCCGAGCGCGAAGTTTTTGAAAACATATAAGAGCAGCGATTCCGAAAGCGCTCCTCGAGACGTTGTGGCCAAAATTTCCGGGCGGTGGCTGTTTCCTTCTGACCTCTGACTTCTGATCTCTACCTATGCAAGCCTTAAGAGTTGAACGACAGACGCTGCGGGTCCGCGAGGTCGAGAAACCGTCGGGCGGCGACGAAGCGCTCGTGCGCGTTCATCTCTCGGGCATCTGCAACACTGATCTTGAAATCGCTCAGGGATATGCTGGATTTAAAGGAACACTGGGCCATGAGTTTGTCGGAGTGGTTGAAGAATCGCCCGGCGACGTCAGGTTAGGCCAGCGAGTGGTGGGCGAAATCAATGCAGGCTGCGGACAGTGTGAGCTATGCAAGACCGGAGATCCGCGTCATTGCGCGAAGCGGACTGTCCTCGGAATTCATGGCCGAGACGGGGCCCATGCCGAATTTTTGCGTCTGCCTTTGGCGAACCTGATCGCGGTGCCTGATACGATTGAAGACGAACACGCCGTTTTTACCGAACCGCTGGCGGCGGCATGCGGCATCCTGGAACGTGTAATGATCGACAAACACATGCGGGTGGCGGTAATCGGCGACGGAAAACTGGGATTGCTCTGCGCCCAGGTGATCGCGTTGAGTGGTGCGCACCTCTTGTTAGTTGGCAAGCATTCTGAAAAATTGCGCATCGCTGAACGGCGTGGAATCGAGACATCGACGGTCAAGGATGCGGCGAAACGCAAGCGGGAATTCGAGGTAGTAGTGGAAGCGTCAGGCTCGGCGTCTGGTTTCGCCACTGCGCTGGGAATCTTGCATCCGCGCGGATCGTTGATTCTCAAGTCGACTTTTGCGGGAGCGGATCCCGCGACGATTGACCAGGTTAGGCTAGTGGTTGACGAAATCGCGATCATCGGTTCACGCTGCGGTCGTTTCCAACCCGCGTTGGACTTGTTGAAGAAAGGCGCGATCGAGATTGATAGCCTGATTAGTGAAGAGTATTCACTGGCAAAAGGCGTGCACGCGATGGATCGGGCGAGTAAGAAAGGCGTGATGAAGGTTTTACTCCGGCCGTGAGATCAGTCGGCAACGGCAGGTGCAGCCAGCACAAGACGGAACGCCCAGCGAGTCTTTCAGGGCGCGCGGTTGTTTCGGAATTAACCAGTGGCGCGCGCTACGCGCTTGCCACTGGCTACCCTCTGCCGCACCTGCGGTGCTCATTGAAGGGTTTCGCTCTCCATTAGTTCGTGGGCACCTGCGGTGCTCATTCGAATTTCTTCCGCTTCCGCCTAACCCCTCAGTCCGCTCCTGCCGGCGTTCCTGCCGTCTGCCGACTGTTCTTTTGCCCCTGGCTAGACGTTTCGTTATACTTCAGCCCTTCCCTTTGCGACCGTCTCTCCACTTGTCTTAGGCGGCGAAGCGGACGTGCAACAGGTAGTTTTTTCTCGAAGGTGGTTATTTATGTTAGACCTAGCCAAGAATCCCTCCACTGTTGATGAGCGTGCTATTTTGCGCAAACTCCGCGTCTGGATCATCGCGCTGGGAACCGCCTGCCTGCTGGCTGGGATTGGAGTCGGCGCGATGCTTTCAGGGAGGCCGACTGTAGCGCAAAACGAAGTGCAGATTGCGCGCGCTCCGGAAGCGCTCTCCGCATCGTTTGCGGAGATTGCGCGCCGCGTCGAGCCGGCAGTCGTGAACATTGAAACGATTGGCCCAAGTCCGGTGCTGGCAGCAAAGGATCCGGATGAAAAGGAAGATCAGACAGCGAACAACCCGTTGCTCGACATGTTTCGCCGTCAGGCGCGCCGTCCCGATCGCGGTGTCGGCAGTGGCTTCATCGTAAATGCCAAGGGCTACATTCTTACCAACGAACACGTCATCCAGGGCTCGCAAAGAATTATCGTTGGTTTGCAGTCAGGCGAAAAATTTCGCGGCCGGGTGATTGGAATCGACGATGAGACCGACGTGGCCGTGATCAAGATCGAAGCTGGACGCGATCTGCCGACCGTCACCCTGGGCGATTCAAACGCATCTCAGGTGGGCGACTGGGTGTTGGCGATTGGCTCACCCTTCGGCCTGGACCAGACGGTAACCGCCGGCATAATTTCGAAGAAGGAACGAGAGACACCTTACTTCACGCCGTTTCAGCGCTTCCTGCAAACCGATGCCGCTATCAATCGTGGCAACAGCGGTGGACCGCTCGTGAATATGCGCGGCGAAGTCATTGGAATTAACTCGCAAATCGCAACTTCCACCGGCGACTATAACGGGATCGGATTTGCGCTGCCCGCCTCCGAGGCAAGTTTTGTTTATCGTCAGATTGTTGCGCAGGGGAAAGTCCGCCGAGGCTATCTGGGAGTCACGCTCGACTCGGTCAAGGAAGAATACGCTCGCGTATATGGCCTGCCGGAAGCCAAAGGCGCGATCGTGATGGACGTCTACCTGACAAACAGGGATGGGCAGCCCACTCCGGCGGCGAAAGCCGGCATGGAGACAAACGACATCATCACTGAATTCAACGGTCAGCCGGTAACGAGTGCGCAGGACCTAATTCAGAAAGTTGCCGCCAGCCCGATTGGCGAATCCTCTTCTTTTACCTATCTTCGCGATCGCGACGGCAAACTTGAGAAGCGGACGGCCAATGTCATTCTGGGCGAACGGCCGCCATTGCAGCAGTTGGGTGACTCTGAAGAACCGGCGCCGACCACGGTTAAAGATCCGGATCCGAAAGGAAACGGGTTGCAGTTGGGAATCACTCTGGCCGAATTGACACCGCAGCTCACTGCCGAGAAACGGCTAACCGGAGTCCGCGGTCTTTACGTCAAGGACGTGGATCCGAATGGGCTCGCAGCTGAAGTCCGGTTGCCCAACGGAGCGCAAGCTCTCGGCGAAGGCGACGTGATCACGCGACTCAATCGAGCGCCGGTTACTACCTTGGCCGATTTTCAGCGCGTGTTGAGCGGGCTCAAGCCTGGCGATCCGGTCGTTTTACAGGTAGCCACTTACTCCGGAAATCTCAAACGCGTAACCATGCGAATCGTGCAGTTCACTTACCAATAAAAATAGTTTCGGGTTTCGAGTTCCGGGTTTGCAAACTCGAAACTTTGAACTCGGAACTCGAAACATGAAAAATGGCCCAGGCAAAAAAAGCTCTCGCAAAAAACAGTTTGAAACGTAGCCAACGCACAACCCGCGCGTCGGTAAAAAACTATTACAACTACATTGGCGGCAAGTGGGTTCCCAGTGAATCCGGCGAAGTGTTTGAAAACGTCAACCCCGCCGACACTACCGACGTCATTGGACGTTTTCCCATCTCCACCAGCGCCGATGTTAACGCCGCAGTCAACGCGGCGCGTAGCGCGTTTGATGGATGGCGCAACACACCTGCGCCGCGTCGGGCGGAGATCCTTTTCCGGCTGGGCGAGATTCTGATCCGCAACAAGGAGAAATACACGGCGGACATGACCCGCGAGATGGGGAAGGTCCTCGCTGAAGCCGGTGGCGATGTTCAGGAAGCGATCGACTGCACCTACTACACGGCCGGTGAAGGACGTCGCCTGCACGGGTTTACTACTCCGGCGGAGATGCCGGACAAGTTTGCCATGTGCGTGCGCCAGCCGGTCGGGCTTTGCGGCCTGATCACGCCATGGAACTTTCCGATGGCGATTCCTTCCTGGAAAATGATTCCCGCCCTTGTTTGCGGTAACACTCTGGTAATCAAACCAGCCGAAGATACACCGCTTTCAACCTACAACCTGGTCCATGCCTGTGAAGAAGCCGGCATACCACCGGGCGTGGTAAACATGGTGACCGGTTACGGCGAACCGGCGGGCGCCGCCATCATCAAATCACCCGGCGCTTGCGTTTGATCTCCTTTACCGGCTCCACCGAGCACCGGACGCATCGTCGCCTCCGCCTGCGCTGAACGCAACGCGATTTGCTCGCTCGAGATGGGTGGCAAAAACGTCATCATGGTGATGGAAGATGCCGATATCGACCTGGCCATTGAAGGCGCGCTCTGGGGCGCATTCGGCACCTCGGGTCAACGGTGTACCGCTTCGTCGCGGATAGTGGTCCACAAAAAAGTCTACAAACAGTTTTGTAATAAACTCGTGGAGCGCACGCGCGCCTTGCGCGTCGGCAACGGCGCCTCGGCCCGAACGGATGTGGGACCGGTGATCAACGCCGATGCGGTGCGCAAAATCATGGGTTACATCGACATCGGTCAAAACGAAGATGGCGCTACCCTCGCAGCGGGAGGCAAACATCTCACCAAGGGCGACTACGCGCGTGGCTATTACATCGAGCCCACCGTATTCACTGACGTCGCGCCTGATATGCGCATCGCCCAGGAAGAGATTTTTGGACCGGTCACGGCGGTGATCCCGACCAAGTCTTTAGAGGAAGCAGTGGAAATCGCGAACGGCGTGCGGTACGGACTATCGGCCTCGATCTACACCGCCGACGTCAACCGTGCCTTCCGGGCAATGGCTGACATGTACACCGGAATCTTTTATGTGAACGCTTCGACGATTGGCGCGGAGGTGCATCTTCCTTTCGGCGGCACGAAAGGAACCGGAAACGGTCATCGCGAAGCCGGAACTCAGGTACTCGACATTTTTACCGAGTGGAAATCCATTTACGTCGATTACAGTGGCAAGCTCCAACGCGCACAGATCGACATGATCGAAAGCAAGGGGTAGAGTGCGGCGATCAGAAGTCAGTGGTTAGCGGCAGAACCGCAACTTTTCGATTCTCTCTGACTTCCGACTGCTTAATCGCTAACTCTGACGCTGACTTGTTACCTCCGGAGGACATCATTGTGATTGTCGGCTTGCCAAAAGAAATAAAAGACAACGAATACAGGGTGGGTTTGACCCCTGCGGGAGTCAGAGCGCTGACGGATGCGGGGCACCAGGTAATCGTGGAAAAGAGTGCGGGCGAGGGCTCCGGATTTGGAGATCCGCTCTACGAACAAGCCGGGGCTCAAATTATCGATTCCGCGGACGATGTCTGGTCCAAAGCGGAAATGATCGTTAAGGTCAAAGAGCCAATCGCACCTGAGTACCCACGCATGCGCGAAGGCCAGTTGTTGTTCACTTATCTACATCTCGCGCCAGATCGCAAGCTCACCGACGAACTTATCAAACGCAAAGTGACCGGCATTGCTTACGAAACGATCACAGACCGGCGCGGCGAGCCTCCCCTTGCTTACGCCGATGTCGGAAGTTGCCGGGCGAATGGCGATTCAGGTCGGCGCCCACTACCTCGAGAAGATGGCCGGCGGTCGCGGAATTCTCTTGGGAGGTGTGCCGGGAGTGCCGGCCGCGCGCGTGGTAATCATCGGCGGAGGAGTGGTTGGAACTAACGCCGCGAAAATGGCGGTAGGCATGGGCGCACACGTTACCATGATCGACAACAATCTCGATCGCCTGCGCGAGCTCGACGATATTTTCCTTTCCAAGATTTCCACCCTCGCCTCCAGCGCTTACATGATTCACGATGCGGTCTCAAACGCGGATTTGATCGTGGGGGCGGTGCTCGTGCCGGGCGCCGCAGCGCCGCGACTGGTTACGCGCGGCATGTTGAAAGATGTCCCCGACGGCGCCGTAATTGTCGACGTAGCGGTTGATCAGGGTGGCTGCATCGAGACCACTCATCCAACCACTCACTCGGATCCGACCTATTATGTTGAGGGGGTGCTCCACTATTGCGTGGCCAACATGCCGGGGGCGGTGCCCCGCACATCTACTTTTGCGCTTACGAATGCGACGCTCCCTTACGCGCTGACTTTGGCGAACAAGGGTTTCTTCGAAGCGATTCGTTCCGATAATGGATTAAAAGAAGGTGTCAATACCTACGCGGGTCACTGCACCTATCAGGCAGTTGCCGAATCGCAGGGCTTGACCTACACCAATATCGACGCGTTAGTGGAAGTGAACAGCGCCTCGGCTGGATAAATACCCTGGCGCTCCGTTACGAAGATTTTGAGTTCTTTGCGGGCTGCTTTTGCGTTTAAGGCGCGACTCGCAGAGGACCCGAAACCTATATTCCTCAGCTCTCACGCTTCTGAGCCAATAGTTTTTGAATGCACGCGAGGAGCACTTCACCTGACACAGGCTTAGTCAGAAAAGCATCTACCTGCTCCAGGTTCTCACTTGGGTTTTCCTTTTCCCGGGCGCTCAGGAGGACAACTGGAATGTGCGCCAGGCTTGGGCTGTTTTTCAAAAACCGGCAAAACTCCACTCCACTCAAATTGGGCATCGTCGCATCCGTCACGACCATATCGATCCGCGTCGACAATGCCAGTTTCATTGCCTGAAGGCCATCCTCTGCCGGTATAACCCGGTAGCCAGCGCGTTCAAGAACTATTTCCAGAAAACGTCTTGACGAACGATCGTCTTCGGCCAGCAATACGCGCGGCTGCGTACTCCCTTCGGTCGGGAGGATTCTGCTGCCAAACTCGGGTGTTAAGCTGTTATCCAAAGCCATTCTGTGGAGCTTTCTAAACTGGGCTACCTGATGGGTAACGCAGACTTGAGGATGATCTGGACCAAAACCCCGGGGCCACCAACAGATTAAAACTGGCGTCAGGCGATGTCAATAAATTCACTTGTCAATGAACTCGCGCTGCCAGAGTTCCAGGTTCAGCAATTGAAAAACTTGCAGATTGTAATCTTCGCGGCCCGACAGATTCGCCTCGATGATTCGCTTCACTTCCTGCGGACGAAACAGGCCGCGGCGTTTGATGGTGTCTTCAGAAAGCAAATCGTCAATCATCGGACGCAAAGGGCCGCGCAACCACGACCTGATTGGAGCGCCAAAGCCGGCTTTCTTGCGCCAGATAACCTCGTAGGGCAAAACGTTTTCGAGTGCGCGCTTGAGAATATATTTGCGCTTGAACCCGCGTAACTTAAATTCCGGCGGCATGGTGGCTGCCATTTCAATCATTTCCCGATTGAGAAATGGAACCCTCACTTCAAGATTAGCAGCCATCGACGTCTTGTCAGTGGTGATCAAATTCAAGCACGGCAAAAACGTCTTTAGGTCAACATAGAGCAGCTGATTCAGCGGTGCGGCATCGCGCACTTTGTTGAAATATTTGCGGTGAGCGGCATACGCGTCAAACTCAACCGTGGCCTCGCGCAATTCATCAGAGAAAAGTTGCTGCTTGCTGACGTCTGTGAAGTAAGTGCCGTATCCCAGGTAACGTTCTTCAAAATCCAAGCCCGCGCTGCGGGCAAACTTCTTAGCATTGCGCAAAGGGGCAGTCAGTCGCCCCGGCAACCCGCCCGGTAGAGCGCGTTCCAGAGTTTTCAGCAGCGGCCTGCGCAAGAGCGACGGAACCGGGTCCAGAGCCGCAGCAAACTTCATCGCCAACTGCCGCGGGTATCCCGCAAAGACTTCGTCTCCGCCCATCCCTGACAACATGACAGTCAACGTTTCGCGCGCCGCACGGGACACGAGGTAACTCGGAATCGCCATATCAATCGGTGGTTCGTCCATGTGACGGACCAGCAGGGGCAGCAATTCCGCAACCGAGGGGTTCAGCATGATCTCGTGGTAGTCGGTATCGAGATGAGCATTCACCCGCCGGGCCCATTTCACATCGTCCGGAATGATGTCGTAACGGAGATCATCGGCTTCGATCCCGACTGTGTAAGTGGAAACGCGCCGCCCGTTACTGTGACGCTTCATCATGGCGGTGATGCCTGAGGAGTCAACGCCGCCGGAGAGGAAGGAGCCGAGAGGCACGTCGGCGACCATTTCCATGGTGACGGTGCGATCCAGCGTTTCGAGAACGCGGTTTCGCCACCACGACTCACTCCGCCCTTCGTCGATCTCGTCGAAAGAGATGTCCCACCATTCAGCGACCTCCGGGCGATCGTTTGTAAAGGAAAGTACGTGGGCTGGAGGCAAAGTCTTGATGCCGCTAAAGAGAGTGTTGGGATCCGGGGCCCAAAGAAAAGTCAGAAATTGGTTGAGTGCTTCCGGATCGATTTCCCGTTCGACGAGATTCGTGGCCAGAATGGCTTTGATTTCAGAGGCGAAAATCAACAAGCCCTCATGGCCGGCTCGCGCCGGTTGATGATAGTAGTAAAGCGGCTTGATGCCTACATGGTCGCGCGCCAGGGTGAGGGTCTGCTCTTCGTTATCCCAAATGGCAAACGCAAACATGCCATTAAGACGCGCGAGGCACGCTTTGCCCCACTCGGCAAAAGCTGCCAGCAAAACTTCGGTGTCAGTCTCCGTGCGAAACTGATGGTCCTTAGCTCGTAACTCCGCCCGCAGTTCACGATAGTTGTATATCTCTCCGTTAAAGGTGATAACGAAGCGGCCGTCTGCTGAATGCATCGGTTGGTGCCCTGCACGGCTGATATCGATTATTGCCAGACGGCGGTGACCCAGACAGACGCGCCGGCCGCGTTCGTCAATCGGGTTTGAAGTCCAGACACCTTCATCGTCACGGCCGCGATGCTCAATCGACTGCATCATGCCGGCAATGTGCCGATCCGGTTCAACCGAAACTATTCCAGCAATCCCACACATACTTTTTTTAGCCTCTGTGTTCGCTGTCTCTTCCGTGGTATGACTATCCGGAATCAGGTTACCGCCGACACTCAGCGACAGCAGCGTTCGGTCGATGGTCTATAATGCCTACGTATCCAGTCAACGAATGAACACAACCAACTTCAGGACTGCGCACAACTCAACCAAATCGCGAATGAAGACGCGCAAGTTGATCCTCATCGGCGTTGTCATTTTCATGACCGCATCCGGAGTCCGGCTTCTGGCCTGGCAAGACGCGCATCTCTCGGAAGCAGGCAAAGTTCAACACTCAGTCTCCGCCGACTATAAGCGCGTGGCCCGTCTCATAGCCGACGGCGGCGTCCGGGGCTTTTTCAGTCGTTCCTCACCATTGAGTAATCCCGACAACCTCGGACATCCCCCCGGTTACTCAATCTTAATCGCGGCAGTCCAACGAACCGCTGGCCAGTCAGATAAGTCAGTTCAATTCGTACAGATCTTCTGTGATGCTTTGGCTGCGGTAATGCTATTCCTGATCATCGCCGAACTATTTTCGATCGGCGTGGCCACACTTGCCGGCCTGCTTTCTGCCTTCTCGCCACAGTTTTCCTGGAACTCCGTGCTGTTTTTGCCCGATACGCTGGCGGTGCTGCCGCTCATGATGGCAGTGTATTGTCTTGCGTTAGCTTACAAACGTCCGCGCGTCGCCTTAATCATAACAGCAGGTGCTCTGGTCGGCGTCTCTTGCTGGCTCCGGGCCAATGCGCTTTTGCTCCCGCTCTTTCTCGCCGCCCTGGTTTTCTTCCTTTTCGAACGCCGGGTGCGTCTTCGCTATTCACTCGCCCTGGTTTCGGGCGCGCTGCTGATTATTCTGCCGCTAACAATCAGAAACGCGGTCGCCTTCGGCCATCTGATTCCGGTTTCGCTGGGTGCGGGTCAAACGTTTCTTGAAGGCATTGCTGACTACGACAACGGACAAAGGTTTGACTTGCCAAACACCGATCTCGGGATCATGAATCAGGAGGCCGAAGCTTTTGGCCGTCCTGATTACCGCGAAACACTTTTCGGTCCGGATGGAGTTCAACGCGAGCGGATGCGTGTTAGGCGCGGCCTGGGGATGGTAAGTTCAAGACCCTTCTGGTTCATCAGCGTCATGATCCGGCGCGCGGGTGGCATGATTAAACTCGAACGAACTCCGCTCGTTGCTGCGCATCCCCCTGTGACCCGTTCTCTGGCTATTGCGGAAAATATCGATCCACTGTGGGCACAATCTCCCGCGCAACTAGCCACCACCGGCGCACTCCCTGGGCCACCAGCCAGTGCTATCGTCTCAACCGATGGTCACCAGCTGATCGTCATGGGCAATGAGTCCGATTACGGAAAGCAGTTTGCTGCCGCGCCTGTTCAGTTGGAGAAGCACGTCGAATACCTTTGGCGATTGCCTGTGAAGCTTGAACAGGGTCGAATCAGGGTGGGGGTGGTGAACACCCGGCAGGACGAATGGGAAACGGCAACAATTATAGACACTGTCGAGGGCAAGTCGCCGCAGGAACAACCTGTTCAAAATGTTGAGTTACCTCTAGTTTCGAAAACTGGCGACCAGGTGCAATTGACATTCGCCAACGAAGGGTCGGATTCGACATCTGTCTTCCATATCGGGGAGGTGAAACTCTTCCAACTGGGACCTGCTTCCTTCGTTTGGACGCGGTATCCTCGCCTACTCGTTCGCGGAGTGCAAAAGATCTTCATCACCGCCGTCATGCTTCCGCTGGCGCTTTTGGGAATCGCGGTAAGTGCGTTCAGACGAAAATGTCGCGTGCTTGCGATCCTGCTAATCATTCCCGCGTATTACTTCTGCGTGCAATCAGCTACGCACACTGAGTATCGATACATTCTGGCTCTCTACCATTTCCTTTTTGCGTTTGCAGCTGTGGCGGTGTGGTGGGCAAGCGCGAGCGTCTGGAAGAAACTGAGTCAACGAGCAGAAACGCGTGCGGCAGAAATCTGATTACTGGGAGCGCGGGCACCCTCCCCGCAATGAGCGCGAAGCGCGAACCGATCCCTGGGGCTAACTGGTCGCGGTTACCTGAGTCTTGCGGGCGAGGGCGCCCGCGGTCCCACTAAGAGTTGGATTCTTAGCCGAGATGGCGAGTTAGACTGAAACAGGGCGGCCCGTGCGGAGGGATTCCAGTATGGCAAAAGTAGCGCGGGTAGTTGCGGCCAAAGAATCAAGGGAAATTGGAGCGAGACTACCGTGAAGAACTGTTGCACACACGGCGCGAACCTCCCCGGCCTGGCCCTTATCCTGTGAGCCTGCGCGAATTTTCTCTTCACGGCCTTCGCGAAAAATACTGGCCCCGCGGAAATCGTCAAGCACAAACGTTTTGCCTTCGCAAAAAATCTCCACGCGTTCCTTCGCTAAGCCCTTGTCGCCTTCCGCGAGATAGGCGATGCAACCATTAGAGCCGTCCCCAAAGCTGGCGGTGATAAATACAGAGTCAGCGTCGGTGATGTCTGACCGATTTGCGGAAACGGCTTGAGCGAAAACTGCAAGGGGGACTGACTCGGTCCAGAATTGCATCAAGTCAATGAAGTGGCACACTTCGCCGATGATTCTGCCGCCACCTTCAAGCGGATCCTGAGTCCAGTCCTGTGGCGAAACGCGTCCTGCGTTTACCCGATAAAGAATTGAAAGAGGCGCCCGCCGGCCGTTGAAAATACCATGGGCCTTGACGGCCAGAGGCGAAAAGCGCCGGTTAAACCCGGCCATCAATTTCCCCTCAGACACGGCGGCCACGCGAATCAGGTTGTCCAACTCCTCTTCGTTTAGCGCCAATGGTTTTTCCACAAAAACGTGTTTCCCTGCGTGCAGCGCTTTGGCTGCCAGTTCGGCGTGCAGATTATGGTGAGTGCCAATCACGACGAGATTAATGTCCGCATCGTGGATGACTTCGTCGGCGCCGGAGACGGCGCGGGCGAAGCCAAACTTCTTTGCGGCATCAACGGCTGTAACGCCGGAAGCCGTAGCGATGGAAATCAGATTCGTCTTTTCGGTTTGAAAATGCGGCAGCAGCATCCCCCGCACGTAGTTGCCGGCGCCGATCACGCCAACATTTACCGCCGAGGCAGTCTTTGCCGGCCGGCGAGGATCTACGATCTCGACACTTCGTTCAAGCGGTCGCTCAGGATCGTAGTCGAGTAGCACTCCTAGATGCGGCTCGTGCGTGTCCCCGGCAATCAGTTGATAGGCTTCTTCAGCCGCATCCATTCCAAAGCGGTGGCTGATTAATAGACCAACGGCTATGCGTTGCTGGTCCACCAAATCGAGGAACGCCTCGATATTTCTGTTCTCGGTCCAGCGCACGTAGCCAAATGGGTAGTCGTGACCACGCTCTTCGTAATCCGGATCGTACCGACCGGGACCGTAGGACATCGAGAGTTTGAGAGACAGTTCGCGGGCGTAGTACGTCGGCCGGGGAATCTCCAAACCCGTCGTGCCCACCACGATCACACGGCCCTTCAACCGGGAAATCTCTCCGGCCAATTCCACCGGCTGGTTCGACTCGGTGGCCGTAGTGATCACAACTGCGTCGGCACCCCTGCCGCGAGTCCAGTTCAGGATCTTCTCCCTGATCGCATCATCCGGCGTCCCACCAGTTTCGGCGCCAAGGGTTCGCGCTAGATCTACGCGCGCTTGGTCCAAATCGACACCGAATACCCGGCAACCATTTGCCACCAGAAGCTGCACTGCCAACTGGCCCAACAAACCCAGGCCGATTACAACTACTGACTCGCCTAAGGTTGGCTCAGCCAGTCGCACTCCTTGAAGTGCAATCGCGCCAAGGGTCCCGAAGGCTCCCGCCTCGAAGTCGACATTCGCCGGCAAACGCACGCAAAGATTCTGAGGGACAGACAACACTTCCGCATGTGAAGCGTAGCCGAGGCCGGCGCAGGCTACTCGATCTCCGGGACTGAATCCGGCAACATCTTCGCCCACTTCCATGACCACTCCAGCTGCGCTATATCCCAAAGCTTGCGAAGCCGACAACTTATCTCGCACCGAATTGAATGTGTGCCGCAAACCCTGAGTGCGCGCCTTATCAATTACTGCGCGGACGAGATCCGGACGTTCGCGGGCCTCCTGCACGAGCCCTTTGCGAACTGTCTCCACCGCCACTCGTTCCGTGCCCGCACTAATTAATGAAGCGACAGTGCGCACCAACACCCGACCGCGCTGCGGCGCCGGCACCGGCACGTCCATCACCGCGGTTTTTCCAGTCTTCCGATTTTGCAGAACCTGTTTCATGGATTAACGAAGGCCCGAAAACTACTTTGGTTCTCTGTGCACCCTCAGTGTTCTCTGTGTCTCAGTGGTGAATCTGGCGGGAAGAACTCTCACCACAGAGACACAGAGAACACTGAGGGGCACAGAGAGTTGATCACCTTACCTGCTCTGCCAGCTTTTGCTCAATCAGATCGCTTACCCACTCGGCGCGCGCGTCCCAGGTCCCATCTTTCACCGCAGCCTGGCGGCGGCGGGGAGCGTCGGCGTCAGTTTCGTTCAGCGCGTCCTCAATCAAACTGAAGAAGTCGTCGCGGCTCCGCGCGATGCGCAGCACATCGCTCATTTTTTCGTACTCAGGCAAGGCTGCGATCACCACTGGTTTCCCGGTGGCCAGATACTCGCGCACCTTGATCGCCGAACCGTAACTGGTAAAGGCCTGCTCAGTTTCCCACGGCAGCACGCATACGTCGAAGCCGGCAGCGTATCGGGGCAGTTCATTGTAGTCGACCGGCGGAATGAAATGTGTATTCGGGAGGTTCTCAATATCGAGACCGCGCGAGCGATTACCGACGAAGATCCATTGCCACTCGGGGCGTTCGCGCGCTGCTCGTTTGATCAACTCCTGATCGATTAGCCACGGCTCAATGGCCCCAAAATATCCGATGCGTGGGCCTGGAATAGCCGCTACTTCCGGTGCGACAGTTAACTCGCCGCTCCCCACTTGCGCCCAGTGTTCAAAATCCACTGCCTGCTCCAATAGATACGAGCGGTCGAGGCCAGTTGTCGCCTCGGCCAAAAGCTTTCGCCCCGAGTACAAAACGATGTCGGCGCCGGCAATTGCCTTTTCGTGCAGCGCGGTGATTTGCCCGGGATCGGTAGCGTGGTCCATCGTGTTGGAATCGTACTTATCCGAGACCTGATAGATTACCAGCGACTCATCCAAACGTCCCATCATTTCCGCCGCAGTGGGAATCGCGATCCAGAGAATTGGTTTCCGCAACCCACGGCTTTTCGCGAGTGCCGCTATTTGCCCGGTCAGCAAATGACGATTAGCGAATCGCGCTGAAGTGCTCCCGAAGAACGGTAACGCCGCGGGCGAAACAACGGTGACGCCTTCGGCGGTACGGCGCGCGAGTTTTGCATAGCTGCGCAGCTTGCGGGTGATTCGCGGCAGGAAAGTCTTTGTTTGCGATGCGAGGGCAGGCCCATCGAGATCGAGTTAACAAAGATCACCCGATTGCCGGCGCGCGCAAACCGGCGCATCAGGTGTTTCTTGGAGTGCGGATGGTGATACCACCAGTCTTCACCACCAAAGCAGATTATTGAACGGTCGTGCAGCATCTTTGCTAGTTCTGGGAATTCTAGATCGAGATCAATCTTAGCACCTTGACACGATGAATCCGCGGGGACATATTTGTCAGCGAAAATCCCTCAGCCGAATAGTTCAAGACTTTGCAAGCGACCTGGCCGCGATATTGCGGCACATAGTGATTCAAGAGGAGGAACCTGATGCCTCGTCATCGCGCTGCTACTCTTTTGATTTCCGCATTTGTTCTAGCGTTTCGGGGCTTGGATCATCGTCTCCAACACGCGGGGGCAGGCTCGCGACGCCAGGCGTTCCGCCGCAAGTCGCGCCCAGGGACTCGCAGCCTGGGAACAGGTGTATTCTGTCCTGGTCCACCCGCGCTGCATCAACTGTCACACCGCCACCAACTACCCACAGCAGGGCGATGAACGGCGTCGTCACGTTGCCAACGTGGTGCGAGGCGGTCCGGAGGGCAAGGGCGTTCCGGGACTGACTTGTGCAGGTTGCCATCAGGAAGCCAATGCGGACAGTACCGGCGTGCCGGGTGGGCACAATTGGCATCTGGCGCCGCTGTCGATGAGATGGCAGGACCGCAACGATCGGCCCTTGTCGAGCGCGGCAGTGTGCCGAGCCGTCACCGATCGTTCGAAGAACGACAACATGGATGGGCCAAAACTGCTGAAGCATCACGAAGAAGAGGCGCTGGTCCTCTGGGCCTGGAATCCGGGCCGCCGGCCGACGGTACCCTGCGCACCTTGCCGCCCATGACTCACCAGGAATTTGTAGCTTCGACCCGCCGCTGGGTGGAAGCCGGGACACCTTGCCCGCGCTGGCCGATAAGAATGAGGAGATCAGGATGGCCAAGTATCAGCTCACCGTAAATGGACAACGCAAGGAAGTGAACGTTGATCCATCGACTCCGCTGCTCTGGGTGTTGCGCGAAGATTTGAAAATGACGGGCACGAAATACGGCTGTGGAGTCAGTGCCTGCGGCGCCTGCACCGTACACGTAGCCGGAGTGGCCACGCGTTCCTGCGTGGTGCCGGTATCGATGATTGGTGAACGGCCGGTCGTCACCATCGAAGGCATCAGGCAGGACTCGGTTGGACGAGGAGTGCAGGATGCCTGGGTGGAAAACGACGTGGTGCAGTGTGGCTACTGTCAGAGCGGACAAATCATGAGCGCGGTCGCGCTGCTCAAAGCACACTCCTAATCCGACAGACACCAACATAGACGAGTCGATGGGTGGCAACCTCTGTCGCTGCGCCACCTATGTTCGTATTCGCGAAGCGATTAAGACTGCCGCGCAGCAATCGACGTAGAGGAGGCCGCCCAGATGTCAGCCGCAAAACCAAAAGCTAACGACCAATCGCTCGGCCGGCGAAACTTCCTGCGCGTCTCGGCAACCGCCGCAGGTGGTCTGCTCGTCGCGCTTTATCTGGATTCTCCGGCGACCGCGCAGGAAGGGGCCGGCGCCCAGCCGCCGGCGCCACCGAAGGTCTATCCGCCGGACGCCTTCGTCGATATCAGGCCTGACGGCAAGATCGTCATTCAGGTGAACCGGCTGGAGTTTGGCCAGGGCGTGCATACGGCGCTGCCGATGATTCTGGCCGACGAAATGGACGCGGACTGGTCGCAGGTCGTAGCGGAGTTGGCGCCCGCCGCAGACGTTTACAAAGATCCGGTCTTCGGAATTCAGATGGTGGGCGGCTCAGGCTCCATCGCCCATTCGTACCAGCAGTATCGCGAGCTGGGCGCTAAGACGCGCGCGATGCTGGTGGCTACTGCCGCGGCGCGCTGGAAAGTGACGCCGGACCAGTGTCGCACTGAACGGAGCATGGTTCACGGTCCCGGCGGGAAATCAGCCAGATACGCTGAACTGGCGAAGGATGCCGCACGCAGAGACGTGCCAAACAGCGTGCGACTGAAGGATCCTTCACAGTTTCGGCTGGTGGGGAAAGGGTCAAGCGGCTCGACAGTCGACGCAAAGTGTGACGGCTCTTTGAAATTTGGACTCGACCTCGATCTGCCGGGCATGAAGGTGGCGGTTGTGGCCCACCCGCCAGTTTTCGGGGCGCGCGTGAAAAACGTTGACTCAGCGGCGGCGCGGGCTATGGACGGCGTGCGCGAGGTGTTTGAAATCCCCCTCGCGCGCGGGACCGGCGTGGCCATCGTCGCCGACAAGTTCTGGACAGCCAAGCAAGCGCGCGACCGGCTGAAGATCGATTGGGACTTCTCCGGAGTCGAACGCGCGGACAGTTCGCAATTGCTGGCGCAGTTCAAACAACTCGCGCAGGCGGTGCTGGAAAATCTGCAATGGCTCGCGGTGATGCAGAAGGCATTCGAGCGGGTCGCCGCCCGGAACCGGATCGTGGCGGAATACGAATTTCCCTACCTGCCCCACGCGCCAATGGAACCTCTCAACACAACCATACGGTTTGACGGCAACAAGGCAGAAGCGTGGGCCGGTTCTCAATTCCAAACTTTTGATCACCTGGCGATCGTCGAGGTCCTCGGACTGAAGCCTGAACAGGTCACATTTCACACTGAGATGGCTGGGGGCGGCTTTGGGCGACGCGCGGTTGCTGATTCGCATGTGCAGCGCGAGGCGGCAGTGATAGCCAAGCGCTTTCGCGGCACTCCAGTCAAACTAATCTGGACCCGGGAGGACGACATCCGCGGAGGCTACTACCGCCCGATGCACGTGCATCGCGTCGAAGTTGGAATCGGCCCCGACGGATTGCCTTCGGCGTGGCGTCACGTGGTCGTGGGCCAGTCCATCCTGGTCGGGAACGCCGTTTGCGGCATTCATGAAAGATGGGATTGACAATTCCTCCGTGGAAGGCGTTTCAGACACGCACTACAATCTGCCGAACTTCAACGTCTCGGTACATCACCCACCCGTGAACGTGCCGGTACTGTGGTGGCGCTCCGTCGGCCACACCCACACGGGTTACGTGATGGAGACGCTGATTGACGAACTGGCCACCCGCGCGCGGATGGATCCGATCGCCTATCGTCGCAAACTTCTGAAGCCCGAAGCCAAAAAACTACGGTCCGCGCTCGATCTGATGGACGCGAAGAGCGCTGCCTGGCGACGCAGTCTGCCCGCCGGCCATGCCGTCGGAATCTCATGTCACGAATCATTCGGCACCGGCGTCGCCTGTGCCGTGGATGTGTCGATCGAAAACCAGCGGCCAAAGATCCATCGGGTGACAGTGGCGGTGGATTGCGGACTGGCGGTGAATCCGCTCACCGTGGAGAGCCAGTTTCAGGCGGGCGTGGCGTTTGGCTTATCGCAGCTTATGGCCAAGGGCGAAATCACGCTTAAGGATGGAGTGGTCGAGCAACGAAACTTTGACGGCTACGTTCCGCCTTACATGCCAGACGCGCCGGTCGCGGTTGACGTGCATATTGTCCCCAGCGCCGAGGCGCCGACCGGATGCGGCGAGCCGCCAGTGCCGGTAATCTCGCCCGCGGTAGTCAATGCCTTGACGAGGCTCACCGGCAAACGTTACCGCAGCTTGCCGCTGGTTAAGGTTTAGTAGGAGGTGATTGGGTAGCGAGTAGGTTTTCGCGCTTCGCGCTCATTGCCGGCGGACGCGGATTCATCGGTCTATTTAGGTAGCGAGCTTCGGCCCGGCATAGATCACCGCAATCTCAGCAAGCGAGGTGGTCTTGTCTGATCCCAAATCCTGAAAAGCGAAATGAACTTAATAAAACGAGCGGTGACGGGTCGTGAGAATCCGATCTGTTGCGGCGCAAAGGTAGAGACTAGTTCTCCACGCGCCATATCTCGCCAGTCGATCCCGTCGTCGCTGACCTGCACCGCGTAACTGCGAATGTCACCTTCGTGTTCGCGATGGCTTTGCCGGGGCATCAACACCAAACCCGACATGGCGACGGGGGCACGAAGCTTCACTACAATATCCACTTGCTCACGTAGTTCCGCACCTTGCTGTCCGACTCGTATGTATGTGTTTGGATCCCCATCGATCAGATTGTTCGCCGGAGCGCCATCCACTTCCGCGACCGCACCCAGCTTTTTCATGATGAACGTGTCAAAGAACAGGCTACGCATTCGTTCGGGTAATAACGAAACGTTTGGCTGGAAACAATCGCTTTCTGCATATCGGATCAACACATTGCGTAAGTGACGCGCCACAGGGTTCGTCTCGGCGGGCCTGGTTACGTCGAATGCCGAAACCAGCAGCCGCCCATCGCCAACTGCCCCTTCAAAAATTACCCCAAGCTTATAGTTCCGATTCCAGTCGTCGATGGCCCACACGACCGGCTCCAGCTCAGCCGGTAATCTATCGAGATTCACCGCGCGCACATTTTGAATTATCTGCGCCCACTGCCAATCAAAATGATCGGAAGTAGGAAATCCATCGAGCATGCGACTCTTCGATTCCCCTATCGGGCGGTTAATCCAGAGTCCGAGCGTGCGGCCCCACGCCGGAGTCGTCAACCGGTTTGAGAAGATGGGCACGGAGTCGAGGGGCGGACTGGTCCAGTCAAGGTCCTGCGGGTAAGGCACAAACAGCACGCGGCCACCTGCCGCCAGTCTCTTTTCTGCCTGCTCCCACGACCGAGTGACGAGAAGTTCGGGTCTATTCGATGGCGCGCAGGATCGCGAGCTTGCTATCTCGTCACCAACTGGAAAGACCCAGAAGGACCAGGCATTTTCAAAATAGGTAACTCCGCGCACGACCCCCGGCCCCGATATGATTTTCCGATCCACCGCCGTGAAAAATGAGATGGGGGCGACTGTCACCGCCAGCTTGTATTCGCCCGGTGGGAACTTAGACATTTCGGCAACGGCTTTGCCAATCGGAATGTTCTTTCCAATCGGAATAGTTCGAGCTTCCGATTCGCCCTGCGCACCTGGATCCCCGCCGGTTATTTTCCAAACCGCAATAACGTTTTCAATCGGCTCAGCGCCGAAATGCGCCAACTCGAGATCGACACTGAGAGTATCCGCGGTAGTGAAAATACGCTGGCGAAACCGAGCCAGCGGCACGGTTGAATTACAAAACAACTTGAAATCTTCCGGCTTTGCGTACAACTTGGCGTCCCAGAAGGCATCGAGTAAACCAACGAGCGAAGTGCCACGTCCCAGGTAGTCGTGCAGATCGAACAACTGAAAACCGCCGAGCCCGGGCGTGCGCAGATTGGCTTCGATCTCTTCTTTGTAACAGGCGAGCTGAAACGCCCCCGAAGCTTGCACAAACGATCTGTTCTTCTCGATCAGGCCGTGTTCCTTCAGTGAGTCGCGAAAGATTTCGAAGTTGCCAGGGCGCAGGTAGCCCTTAAACTTTTTGATAATCTCGAAATCAGGATATGCGGCCCATTGGCCCACCTCGTGAGCGATCACGGGCAAGTTAACTGCTTCGAGAGCAGATCGGTAATCGCCGCCAAACCAGCCCGACTCGCGCCGCAACATATTCGTGCCGATGCGATGGACCGCCAGATAGTCTGTGCCTTCAGTGAGATTCGGCAGTTCCCGCTCAGTGTGGCCTGTGCCGGTTGTGTAGAGACGGCGGGGATCCTGTTTTCGATAGTGCTCGACCCATTTCGGTAACGCCTCATCCCATTTACCCTGCGGCTCGTGGCTGGCTGACAACAGCATGAAGGAAGGATGATTTCCGTAGGCCTTAATTATCCGATCTGTTTCTTCATAGAGAATCCGCTCCATTGGTGTGCCGGGACTGATCTCATTCCACATCCCCGGCTCCACTTGCAAATAAAAGCCGAGCTCATCCGCGGCATCAAACGCAGCTTCCGGCGGGCACCAGGAATGAAAACGCATATGATTCAGACCCCAGCGCCGGCAGGTTTCGAAGAGACTGCGCCAGGATTTGAGATCCGTGGGCGGGTAACCGGTGAGCGGAAAATCGCCACCGTTGTGCGTGCCCCGAAAGTTGATGGCACGGTTGCCGAGGCGAAACTCGTTCCCTTCGGCATGAAAATCACGCAGACCAATTCTTAGGTCGTGATATTCATCTACTCCTGTGCTTCTTAACCACAATCTGAGCTGATGCAACTTCGGATTAAACTCATCCCAGGTTGCCGCATCGTCTCGCAGAAGCACTTCCACTTCCGCGGTTCCGCCGTTCTCATCCCAGTTAACCGGAACTACGCCGATGTCCGGCCAGATAGCTGTTAAGGTCCCTGCTCCGCTTCGTCCGGTCTGATTGCCGATCCGAACCTTGACGAGCATGGTCTTCTTTTCGAGATTCGGAAATACCTGCGCATCGTCGATCCAAACTCTTCCCGTATCCGACAGTTCTATCTTGCCGACAATGCCATTCCAGGTAGCGCCCAGTGAATCCGAAACGCTGTGCGCGTCTGGGCGGTAAGGCAGCACCATCCGGTTATCGACGCGAATGGTGAGCCGGCGCCGGCCTGACGCCGGGGTACCGAGGTCGTAAACATGCGGTGCTACCAGGCTACGATTCGAACCCAGCTTTTGCCCATCAAGCCAAACAGTAGTTTCCCAGTGTGGCCTTTCAAGAGTTAGAACGATGCGCCGGCCCGCAGTCTGTTGAGTTATTGGGATGTCGCGTTGATACCACACCGCACCGAGGTAGTGTCGAGGTGGTTGAGAGAGGAAAGGGACAACAATCTTCCCCGGCTCGAGGTAGCCTTTGTAGTCGTCGCGCAAAAACCAGAAGCGATCATACTGGGTCAGCACCCACGGCGTTTGAATGGAGATGGGGTTTCCCTGGTATGAATGCTGGATAATTCCCGGCAGCCGCATCCCGTACCGCAGGTTTCGATTGAACCACTGTTGCTGCTCCCCGGCGTCAGTCGGGTCCATCTCGAAATTCCAGTATCCATCGAGCGACATCGGGCGCGCCGCCTGGGTCGTAGCAGGAGCCAGTACCAGCAACACTCCGAGAACGATCCACAGCTTTCGCACACGATTAATCATCAGACGCTATTCTCGATACCCAATACTTCTGCCAGTCGCTCTAAATTGTCCCGCGCTTCCTGGCGATACAACTCCGGCCATTGACTATCATCGCGGGGCAGCGTGCCGAACAAAACAGATTGCAGATGCGTGGTCAATTGTTGACTGTCTCCATAGTCGTAAATCATCATGCCGCGCGTTTCGCCGGCGCGCGTGGCAATCACGGGGATGCCGGCCCAAAGTGCTTCAATCCGCGAAATGCCGTAGCTCTCATCGGAAAATGCGCGCACAAACACATCGCTTCGTTTGAGGATTGCCGGAACCTCATCATTGGGAACTTTGTCGAGCACGGTGATCCAATCGCGGTTGGCCAACACCGCGGCCCGATAACTTTCATCGCGAACAAAGCCGCCGTCCAGAAGCAACAAACCAACGTCTTGCCCGGTTCGCGTCCGGAGTTCCTCGACTGCTTCGGCAACATCTTTGAATCCGTAAGAAGGATAGAATACCCCAATTGAGCAAACTCGCTTTCCGAACAACAAAAAACGGACCATCAATCTATTCGTTCCATCTGAAGGGGCAGCGGCAATCTCGTTCGGCGGTGGTAACAGGCAAGGAACCACGGTGACGCGCTGACCCACTTTGAGTTCTTCCTGCAACCAGCGGCGCAATTCGTCACTCACTACTACGAATTCGTCGACCGCCTTGACCCCACGTTGAAATAGCCATCGTTGCAGCGGTCCAAACTGCGGATAACGCTTCGGCAGAGACCCATCAAGAATGTTTTTGTACCACTCAAACTTCAACCACCGCTTCATCAGTAGCCAGAGCGGCAACAACAGCGGATTGGGATACTCCAGATGAAAGTGGGTAGCATCAAGGATGCGCGATCCCTTACCTTCGGCGATCAGCGCTCCGATCGTTCCCAGTTTGCGATGAGCTACGAAGCGCACACTCGGATCCCTGGAGCTGGCGCCGGTGTAGGTCCAGACGCGAACCTGTGAGCCGCGAAGATGGCCCACCAGCGCTTTCAGGTAAATCGCGACGCCACCCTGAGGCGGCGGCAGTGGTCCAAAGAGTATAATTCTTTTGGTCATCGAGACTGGGTGGATGCTGCCAGGAAGTGCGATTAAAGATGAAAGTTATCACAACCGTAGATCTTGGCCGACAGGATACATACTGTGTCGTAACGGGGCCAGCACCGGCGAAGGTGCGCGCGCGAATTCGCGCACTTTCCGGAACCGTGGACGCACTCGCCCGCAACGGTAGAATCTATTTTGTTCGAATTTTAAAAACCTACCTGCTTGAGGACATTGCTTGTGGCGCGCGGGACGCCCGCGGTCCCAGTGAGAAGTTGAGTTGCAAATGAGCACCGCTGAACTACCGGAACAAACTGAGAAGATAGCCGCGCACGCGCCCAAAAGTGTGGCGGTCGTCGTGCCTTCCTACAATCATGCGCCGTTCATTGAGGCGACATTGCGCTCGATCAAGAAACAAACGCTGCCGCCAGCGATGCTCCTGGTTATCGACGATGGATCGCGCGACGATTCTCCGGCGATCATCGAGCGCGTCCTTGGCGATTGTCCTTTTCCATGCGAATTCATCGCCCGCGAAAACCGGGGTCTCTCCGCAACTCTGAATCAGGGCTTGGCACAAACGCACGGAGACTACTTGGCTTACCTCGGTTCCGATGATCTCTGGCTTTCCGATTTCATCGAAACCCGCCTCGCCCAGCTCGAATCGCGACCGGAAGCAGTCGTAGCATACGGGCATTCATATTATATCGACGACGAGAATCGCATCATTGATTCCACTGCTGATTGGGCAAACTATCACGACGGCGATGTCCGGCAGATGTTGTTGAAAACAATTGCGCCAATGAGCCCGACGGTTGTGTATCGCCGCCAGGCGCTTGAACGCGAAGGGTGGAACGAAGACTCAAGACTCGAGGACTACGATCTTTATCTGCGTTTGAGCGAGCTTGGCGAATTCGCATTCGATCCCCGAATTTTGTCCGCCTGGCGGCGGCATGGATCGAATGTGAGCTGGGATCAGGCGTTGATGCTTGACGAACAGTTAAAGGCCCTACGCACCGCAGCATTAAGATTTGGCTTTACCGAGAAACAAGTGGAAACGCTACAAACGTCAACCCGATTCAACCGTGCCGAAGATTTTCTGAGACTCGGCCAGAAGTCGCAAGCGTGGCGTTTGATGACCCGGAACCTGCGAGGCGCCACGTCACCACGCGCAACGGCCAGAATGCTATTGCGACTCCTGATTCCGAATTCGTTCATGCGCGGGCGCGCCCGCGTCCGGCAGCAGCATGCACACGAACGATACGGGAAGATTGATGTGTAAGCAGTTAACCGCTACTCAGCAATGAAACCGAAGACATCCTGGTGGTTATCCCACCCACGTTCCTTAAAGAAAACTTCACTCAAGCCACCAACTTCTAAAACCCGGCTGCGGATCCACTCAGGCGAGGTCAGCGAAACTCCGTAATCCTTCTCCCCTGGATAGTCTGCAAAACCATATCCGGTCTGCGGATAGCTAATCCCAATCCTGTGAATCTGGTCCTGCGACAATCCGTAATCGAAGTCTTGTGTCGGGATCCGGCGGGCCACAAAATCGCCGTGTGTGGTGAAGATCATGAGGCCGCCCGGGGCCAGATGCCGTCGAAAGAGCCGCAATAGTGCGGTGATGCCATCCTCATTTAAGTGCGTTACTAGCGAGCCACACCAGATCAGACGGAAATGTTTGCCGAGCGAAACCTCGTCCAGGTTTAGTGACGAGAAGGCCGGCTCGGCCCCAAATGTACGCACGCAAAACTGTACTGGTCCGGTTGCCAATTCGCAGGCGGTAATTCTCGCGGCGGGAAAACGCTGCCGCAGGAACCTCATCACGCGCCCACTGCCGCAAGGGAAATCGAGAATCGCTTCGACATTTTTCGAACCCGCACGCGCCAGAACCTCGTCAATGCAGTGGATGGCCGACAGCCCGACTTTGAAATAGTGCGCTCCGTCGCCGTGGTACATGCCGTCGTTAAAGTAGATGCGGCTGCTTACGTTCTTCAGCAGCGCGAGGTCGCGAGGCGCAAATGTGCCATGTGAAAGTAGCGCTTTCTTTTGGAGCCGCGTACGGAGCGGAACGGTTCGCACCAGACGACGTGCGACGCCGAGATATGGCCAAAGGGGACGAGGGACCAAGCGCTTAAGCTTTTGAATGTTCATCTGCTGCCCGAAGAATCCGTGAGTGCGTCCGTCTTGCCAATCTGCTCCGGGTGAATTCCAGGTAGTCGCATCTCGGAAGCGTTCCTTGACGGCACTGTTTCGGGGTCTTTAGACTGACCAATCTGTCTCCAAGCAACATAAGCATCCCGCGCTTCGATTGCAAGCGAACCCTTGACGGCGTAGTCTCGTGGATCTTGAATGGATTTTGAAACCAGCAAAGGCACCAGCCACAAGCTTCATCAGCCCGCTCCCCAGGAAATGATTCCGGCCTTCGACTCAGAAATCATCAACGATACGGCCATCCCAGCCAGCGAAAGACGCACGCTGATCAAATCAGAAGAAAAGGGTGTGCAACTCGACCTGGGCGAATTATGGTACTCACGGGAGTTGCTCTACTTTCTCACCCTCAGGGATATTAAAGTTCGGTACAAACAGACGCTAATGGGCGTGGCCTGGGTGCTCATTCAGCCGCTGTTGACGGTGCTCATATTCACGCTCGTCTTTAATCGCTTTTTGCGCTTCGAAACGGGTTTGCTCCCTTATCCACTTTTCGCTCTTTCGGGTTTGCTGCTTTGGCTGTTTTTCGCCACCGCGGTTACAAACAGTACTCAAAGTCTGATAAGCAACGCCAACCTGATCACGAAAGTTTATTTTCCCCGCATGTTCGTGCCAGCGGCCTCAGTAGGCGCCGGCCTCGTCGATCTGGCTGTCGCCTTTCTGCTGCTCATTGTGCTTTGTTTTTATTATGGAGTGGGGTTAACGCTCAAGGCGCTGCTGCTGCCCTTGTTCATTTTGTTGATGGCCCTGCTGGCACTTGGCGTTGGGCTTATATCGGCGGCTGTCACGGTCAAGTATCGCGATCTGCGTCATGCGCTTCCCTTCGTGATCCAACTTTGGATGTTTGCCTCGCCGGTTATTTATCCAGTTAGTATCGTGCCGGAGAAGTGGAGGTGGATGGTGATAATAAATCCCGTCGCCGGAATCATTGAAGGCTTTCGCGCTTCTCTTACTGGTAGCCCGCTTAACTGGATGCACATCTCAGTCTCTGCCGCTATCACCCTGCTGGTGCTCGTCGGTTCACTATATATTTTTCGGCGTTTTGAATACACATTTGCTGACGTGGTCTAAATCTCTACGATGAATCCCGCTATCACGATCCAACACGTCAGCAAACGTTACCGCATCGGAGGATTGCACCCCGGGTACATGACCTTCCGGGAAATGCTCGGCGGGATGCTTACTTCACCATTCAAGAAGGGAACGGCTGGAAATGACCGCCAGACGATTTGGGCGCTCAATGACATCAGCCTGAAAATTGAACGCGGCGAGTTGGTCGGCATTATTGGTCACAATGGCGCCGGCAAGTCGACCTTGCTGAAGATTCTTTCGCGTGTCACTAAACCAACCACAGGCGAAGTGGAACTAGTGGGCCGCGTCGGCAGCCTGCTGGAAGTCGGCACCGGATTTCACCCTGACCTCACGGGGCGCGAGAATATTTATTTGAGTGGCGCGATTCTGGGAATGCGTCGCGCCGAAATCGAGCGAAAGTTTGACGAGATCGTTGCTTTTTCTGAGTTGGAAAAGTTCATCGAGACTTCGGTCAAGTGGTATTCGTCGGGAATGTATGTTCGTTTGGCCTTCTCCGTGGCCGCGCATCTCGAGCCCGAAATTTTGATGATGGACGAGGTGTTGGCGGTGGGCGACGCCGCTTTCCAACAGAAATGCCTGGACAAGATGCATCAGATCCGCCGGCAGGGCCGCACCATTCTCTTTGTATCCCACGACATGGCGGCCATCACGAGGCTGTGCAAGCGGGTGGTCCTGCTTGAAAAGGGCGAGATCACGTTTGACGGCGAACCACGGGAAGTTGTCAAACGTTACCTGAGTTCCAGTTTAAAAACGGGCGCGCTGCGGGAATGGATTCATGAGGCTGACGCTCCAGGCGACGCGGTAGTGCGACTACGACGAGTGCGCGTGCGCGCTGAGGATGGCGAGACTGTGGCAGTAATCGAGATTCAGAAAACTTTCGGTATCGAGGTGACCTACGACGTCCTCGAAGAAGGGCACGCGCTCCTTCCCGTCATAGAATTTTACAACGAGGAAGGCACCGAGCTGTTTAGCACGCACGATACCAGCGCCGACTGGCGTCGCAAGCCGCGCGTGCGCGGGACCCACACCAGCACGGTCTGGCTGCCAGGCAATTTGCTGGCTGAAGGAAGTTTGCTGGGCCATGTCTCAATCATGTCTCACTTTCCCGCCACCGTGCTGCATGCTCATGAGCGCAACGCCTTCGCCTTTCAGGTAGTTGACAGTCCTTCCGCGGATTCCGCTCGCGGCGACTACATCGGTCCCATGCCCGGTGTCGTTCGGCCGTTACTGAAGTGGACGAACGAGAGGAATTAGCGGAGGCAGACTGAAGTTTTGCACCCAGTTAGAATAAGCCGGATGATCTCCTTCCTAAAAACCTCGCTTCAGAAAAACCTTTCGCTCTCGACGAAACTATTTTTGCGGGAACTATACGCGACCTCAACCAACCTGACGGGCAAAGACAACCGTTACAAACCGGAGGCGAACTCCGATCGTCCCCGCATTCTCGTCTTCGATGAACGTATTCCCAGCCCCGACCGGGACGCCGGTAGCCTGCGAATGTTTCTAATTCTGAAGACGCTCGCTAAATGGGCCCACGTGATTTTTGTGCCCTTTAATCGGCCGCAGAGCGTCGACTATGAACGTGCACTCTGGAATGAGGGGATTGAAACAGCCGACGCAGTCGATTATCGCCGGCTGCTCCGACACGAGAATGTTAAAGCGGCAATTGTCAGCCGGCCCAGCATGGGTGAGGTGTGGATCCATCGCATTCGTCGCATCAATCCGAAAGCCCGCGTTATTTTTGATATGGTCGATACCCACTTCCTCCGGTTCCAGCGGGAGTTTGAGATCTCAGGCGAGGCGGCAGCGCTTGCTGAGGCAAAACGCTACCAAAGGATCGAGACGAAACTAGCGCAGCAGAGCGACCTGGTTTGGAGTGCTTCGGGCGAGGATAAGCAACTGATGGAGCGTGAGGTGCCGAACAAGAGAGTCGAAGTTGTCCCGACAATCCATGAACTCAAGGACGGCGGCAGGCCGTTTTCACAGCGCGAGGGTTTACTCTTTATCGGCAACCTCGCTCACCGACCAAACGATGACGCTGTGCTTTTTTTCTTGCGCGAGGTTTATCCCCTCTTAAGACAGTTGTTGCCCGGTGTCCGGATCGACATCATCGGCGACAATCCTTCGTCAGCAATCACTGCTTTCGACTCGGCGGACGTGCGCATTCGCGGCTATGTTCCTGACGTTGAACCCTATCTCCGCGACCGCCGCGTCTTCATTGCGCCGCTTCGATTTGGTGCCGGCATCAAAGGCAAGGTCGGTGAAGCGATGGCCCATGGCATTCCAGTCGTGACCACACCGATCGGCGCCGAAGGCTTTGGGCTCACCCACGAGCTTGATGTGTTGATTGCGGACAAGCCGGCATCGTTCGCAGCTGCTATCGTTCGACTTTATTCGGAACGAGAATTATGGGAACGCGTGGCTCGCCACAGCCGGTTGAGGATTGAAGGACACTTCACGCCTGAGGTGATTGCCGAGACGATCAACAGATCCGTGGTTGATGTCCGCCGGTTGTAACGCTGGACTGCCAACTAGCATCAGCTTTCAACCTCCTCAGCAAACTGACTGGTGAAATTCGCTCGATTTTTTCTTTGCGCTTCTTTGCGTCCCTTGCGGTAAACAACAGCGAAAACCGCAAAGCCTCAAAGTAGACGCAAAGAGTCGCGAAGCAAACTGTATAGCCACGTAAACTGATGGTTTGCGTTACAGTTAACTCCGATCGATCCAGCGGTTATACCAGAGACTCACATTTAATAGCGCCCACAGATGGAAACTCCAATCGCGTTTCCCGCTCTCGTGTTCGTCAAGGAGCTGCTGGATAAAACCATAATCAAACAGGTCGCGGCGCTGCAGCGTTGAATTCATAATCATCGCACCCAACATCTCGCCCCCGGCACCGCGAAACCATTCTTTAATCGGAGCGCCAAACCCACGCTTGCGGCTGTAAAGCACATCATGCGGCAACACACTTTCCAGTGCCCTCTTCAAAATGTGTTTACCGCTCTTGCCTTTAATCTTCAGACCAACCGGCAAACCCATCGCATACTCAACCAGATGATGGTCCAGGAAAGGCACGCGCGCTTCCACTGAAGTTGCCATCGTCATTTTATCTACCCGCATCAGCAGCAGCTCGGGGAGACGCAGTTTCAGTTCGAGATAAGACATGCGCGCGGCGAAATCCGATTGCGGCCGTGCCTCGGCGACGCGATCGAGATACTCGCTGACGACCGAATAAGACGATTGGCCGTTAGTGCGCGCGCTGAATGCCCGGGAGAAGACACGAGGCTTCAGCGCCTCATCATAAACAATCGCGCCTCCCCAGAAGAGCGCCTCGCCAGCGCCCAGACGCCGCACAATCTCGCCGGCCGTCCGTTTGCTCAACGCTTTCTCCATCACTGAACCTGCCAGCGCTGCCCCAGGCCATCGCAGTGATGCGGGAAGATTTTCGGCGTGACGCCAAAACCGATCGTTAATGCGATTGTATTTTCCAAACCAGTCGTAGCCGGCAAATATTTCATCAGCGCCTTCACCTGTTTGCACCACGATAGTCCCGGTTTCACGGGCCAGACGCGAAACGTAATACAACGGAACGCAGACCGGATCTGCCAATGGCTCGTCCTGATGAAAGATCAAATCAGGCAGAAATTTTTCCATCTCTTCGCGGCCGATGACCACTTCATGATGGTCCGTGGCAAAACGCTTCGCTATCGCGCGTGCCCCATCGAGTTCATTCAGTTCCTGATTGTCTTTAAAGCCGACTGTAAAGGTGCGCACCGGATCCGACATCAGCTCCGACATCAGAGCCACATTGGCGGATGAATCGACACCGCCGGAAAGAAAAACGCCGAAAGGCACATCCGACATCATCCGTTTGCGAATTGAATCGCGTAACAGCTGGAGGATTTCTCGCGCGTGCTCTTCGCTGCTGCGGCCGGTCATGTGCGAATGGTTTTGTGGAGGCAAGGCGTCCCAGTACTGCTTGATCTCGACTATGCCGGCGCGGTCAATCGTCAGCATGTGGCCAGCCGGCAGTTTCCTGATGTCGCTGAAAAGGGTGCTCGGCGCAGGTGTCGTTAGAAACGTAAGGTAGTTGTACAGAGCGGCCTCATCAAGATCCGGGGTGACATCCGGGTGTTTGAGGATCGCCTTGATCTCGGAGGCGAAGATGAAGCGGCCATTCTGCTGGTAGTAGTAAAGCGGTTTGACCCCGATGCGATCGCGGACCAGAACCAGACGTTGCTCATCGGCGTCCCACAGGCAGATCGCGTAGTCGCCTTCAATGTCATTTACGAAATCAAGACCGCGTTCTTCGTAAAGATGAATGATGGTTTCGGAGTCGGTGCGCGAAGCGTAAACGTGGCCGCGCTTCTCCAGCCCCTGGCGCAGCTCGGTATGATTGTAAATTTCGCCGTTGAAAACCAGCCAGACGCGGTCGGTGCAGCCCCGCATCGGTTGGTGACCCGCGGGCGACAGGTCGACTATCGACAGCCGGCGAAAGCCCAGACCACCGCGTCCGTTATCAAAGCCTAGTTCGCCCGAATCATCCGGACCACGGTGCTGCATCTCGTCGCGCATTGCGGCCACGAGCGAGAGACCGACTCGTCCCTCACTTGCGCCATGCTCCCAGATTCCGCAGATGCCGCACATCGGTTTCGTCCCAAGTCCAAAGTCTAGAGTCCAAAGTTTAAAGGTTCAGTTTGCAGACTTTGGCCCGTGGTAGTTGGACTTTGGACAGCCTTCAGTCGTGCTTCAATATTCTCGCCTGGGCCGACCGGCACAATTGCCCAGCGCAACTTGCGCGGCAGACTAGTTTGCGTGGACCAGCTCGCAGAAACCGACTTCGATTTTGAGCCATAGTGCTTCGAAGTGAATTGATCTTCCAAATGCGGCGATTCTGTTAAATCGAGTGCGTAAATTAAAAGCCGTGGCGATGCGTTGCCGACAATCTTATCCCACGCTACGGCCATACGCTTAACATCACCGTTGCCTGCTTCAATCTCCAGTCCCGCATCGAAGTGAAAGTGCGCCGCAATCGTGTGTTCCCCTTCACCACTGATCTCGTCTTCAAGCAGCCACCATCCGGTCGCTTTCTCAAAAGTAATACTGCGACGGTGTACTATTTGCCGGCCGCGATGTCGATAGCCCGCATGCTCGGCACTTAAGTAATCGCGCTCCAATCCAGTCTCCCATTTTACTAGGCGACTACGTGCTTCATCGCCGATTTCAAAGGGCGTATCTCGATTCGTAGTGTTTTGTTCGGTGTCATCGATCTGAATTGTTGAGTGACAGGCGGTCGACCGAAACAGGTGCCGCTCATGCAAATCCGCGGTGTAAACAAAAGTGCCAGGATCGACAAGGAACGCGCGTCCGTGCGCCGAAACCTCGATGCTCAAACTATCATTGTGAACGTGGGAAGCGGGTGATTTCGCGGCGGCGCCACCCAGGTTGAACAGGAGATACAAATCATCTTTGCGCAACACGTAAGTTCCCGCATCAGGAAAAGACTGCGACTTAACGGGGGCCGTGGAGACAGCCAGATTTTGGTAATTGTTCAAGCCGTCTGCTCCAAGCGCCCACATCAGCTCTTCAGTTGGCCGCGCGTTCGGCAGCTTGAACGTGTCGTCTTCGAAAATCACCGCGGCAAATGGCAGCAGGTAACCATGATCGTCCGCGCTCCGCTGCACTACCGGCAAGACTTGTCCTCCATCAGTATCGCCAATCAAAGGCGCGCGTCCGTCGGGGCGCAGCGTCCCTCTGAGATAGATGAACATCGCCCGCAGCTTCTGCCAATATTTCTCTTCGATCGCAATATCGTTCGCGTCACAGAGAATGAAGGAATAGAGAAAGAGCTCCAGCACGAACCGGTGGTAGCCGGTGGATCTCTCATAGTCTGCTCCGTCCGGGAGAATCTGTTTGTCCATTTCGCTGAGCATCTCGGCCATGGCCCAGCTTCGCCACTCCGCCGCCGCGCTCAGCTCCGGCAACATGATGCCTAGCCAAAGCAAACCGGCGACGTCCGACAAATAATGATTACTGGTGGAAAGGTGTGAGAATTCCAGGTTACGACGGATGTGCCCGCCGTGTTGATCCAGCAACTGCAGCAGGCTGAGCAAGCGTTCTTCACTAAGCGCCCGCGACTGACTGAAGAAGAGAAAACGCGGCCAGCAGGTTCATCGCGCGCAGCGCGACTTCCATTGCGCAGGCCCAGTTTGCGCCCATGCCTAACGGATTTTGCTCACGCCAACTTTCAACTGGCGAAAAAATTCTTCGGCAAACTCTTCGTCTTGAGTGAGGGCGTAGGCGCGCCCGAGCGTGATCAGGTGGCCCAGGCGATTGAGTTCCCACAAGACGCGAATGTCTGACCCGTCGTTGTGCCAAAGCGACATTGTCGCATGGTAGTCGAGCGGCCAAAGGCGACCCGATAGTGGATCGCGATTCCAGTTTATCGATTCACCAAAATCTTGTTCAGCAAATCCGAGCAAGGCCCAACGATTTTCCTGCGCCATCCGGCGAGCAGCCTCCAGCAAACGCTGTGATTCTTCGGGAAAGATCTGGCGTTGAAGCTGCGAAGTTGAATCGCTGTTCGCGAAACCGGGTAGAAACGATGGTGCGGTTCGATTGCGAAAGTGCTTGAGCAACTCAGCCGCTGAGAGCGATTGCAATTCCGGACGCAATTGCGCAGGTTGCGAGCGGAGTTCATCCAGCATTTCGCGCTCGCGCCGCCGGTCGGAAAGAGCTCGGCCGCGCCGAACTAACTCACGCGTCGCCAAGCTGATGCTGATCTCTCCGCTAAGTAAGCTACGAAATCCTTTGGCAAGAAATGAAGCTGGAGAGGGATTAGCCCGCGGGGAAGAAGCTGCGGTCGGCAACCGCGTCGTCGTTTCCACGTCAGCGCTCTGCTCTTTAGTGACGTCGTCTGGGTCGCTCGGTTGGCCACTCATGATTGAGCTAATGCGTCGAGGATGCGGCCGGCAGTGTGGCCATCCCACAGCGCCGGAACGTTATGCGTTGGTCGCGAGTTTTCGTCCAATGCTGTCATCGCTTCGCGGACGATTCTTTCAGGATCGGTGCCGACAATTTTGTTTGTGCCGTGGGAAACGGTCATGGGTCGCTCGGTGTTTTCCCTTAACGTCAGACAGGGAATCCCGAGCACGGTCGTCTCCTCCTGAATGCCACCTGAATCGGTGAGGACCAAACGCGCGCCGCTGTACAACCGAAGAAAATCGAGATACCCAAGCGGCTCAATCAGTCTTAAAGTTTTCGATTCCGCCACGCGTTTGGCAAAACCTAACTCCGCCATTGTTCTTCGGGTGCGGGGATGGACCGGGAAAACTATCGGGAGTCGGTGTCCGATTGTCTCGAGCGCGCCGAGAATCCGCGCGAAAGTGTCCGGATGATCGACATTTGCCGGACGGTGCAGTGTGACCACAGCATAGTCTTTCTGGTTAAGGCCCAACTCTGCTCTGATAGTTGATTTTTCGGCCCCAGGCAGATGCTTGAGAAGTGAATCGATCATCACATTGCCCACCAGGCGAATGCGTTCCGCCGGAATTCCTTCGGCCAGCAGGTTTTTGTCGGCGTCTGCTGAAGGCGTAAGCAGAAGATCCGCGATTTGATCGGTGAGCAGACGGTTGATCTCCTCAGGCATGGTGCGATCGCGGCTGCGCAGTCCTGCTTCTACGTGGGCCACTTTCACTCCCAGTTTCGAACAGACCAGTGCACAGGCGAGAGTTGAATTCACATCGCCAACCACAATCACCCAATCCGGTTTTTCCTGAAGTAAAACCGGTTCGAAGCGCTCCATGACGTTGGCGGTTTGAGCCGCGTGCGATGCCGAACCAACTCCCAGGTAGACATCGGGCGCGGGCAATTCCAAATCGCGAAAAAACGCCTCGGACATCGCCGCATCGTAATGTTGTCCGGTGTGAACAATAAGCGGCGCAAACTCCCGTTCACGACGCTTCATTGCTTCAACAATCGGCGCAACCTTCATAAAGTTGGGCCGCGCGCCCACAACGTTGATGACTTTAAGCATGGGTTCGCTTTAAAGGCGAATTATCCGCGCCGCACTCTCTCGCCTCAGATCACCATTCAACGCATTTCGCGTGTCAACAATCAGTGAACTGATCTGGCAGACGCGTTGGTAGTCAGTCCCGCTATGATTGGCCACAATGACCACGCAATCACTTTGCCCCAACGCCTCGTCGGTTAACGGCACCGATTGCAGCGGTTCACCGCCGCCTTCAGTGTGCGCATCATCGAAGCGCACTTCCTTGACGAACGGATCGTGATAACTCACGTTGGCGCCTTTCGCCCGCAGCCGATCAATGATTGAAAGCGCCGGACTCTCGCGCACGTCGTCAATGTCTTTCTTGTAAGCTACTCCCAGCAGCAAAATACGCGACCCTTTCATAGACTTGCTGTCATCGTTTAATCCATCGGAAACCAACTGCACCACATGATCAGGCATGCGCGAATTCACTTCCTCAGCCAGGCCGATGAAGCGCGAGTCAAATCCGTGCTGACGCGCTTTCCATGACAGATAGTGGGGGTCGAGCGGAATACAATGTCCGCCGATGCCCGGCCCCGGATAAAAAGCCATGAAGCCAAAAGGCTTAGTGGCTGCCGCCCGGATCACTTCCCAGGTGTCGATATTCAGCGCATAGCAAAGCCGGGCCATTTCGTTGGCCATGCCGATGTTGACTGCGCGAAATGTGTTCTCCAACAGCTTTGCTGTTTCAGCCACGCGCGCAGAGCTGACGGCATGCACATCTTTGACAACTTGTGAGTAGAGGTAGGCTGCAACTTCGGTTGAATCCGCCGTTACGCCGCCCACAACTTTAGGAATATTGTGTGTTTGAAACTCGGGATTTCCGGGATCGACGCGTTCGGGAGAAAACGCCAACACGAAATCTTCATCGAGCTTCAGTCCGGTAGATTCAAACATCGGCAGCAGTACTTCGTCGGTCGTACCTGGATAGGTGGTGGATTCCAAAATAATCAGCTGGCCGCGGCGCAGTCGTAGTTTGATTTCATCGGCCGCCGCCAGAATGTAGGAAACATCGGGCTCCTTCGTTTTCCGCAGCGGTGTAGGAACGCAGATAATAATCGCGTCGCAAACGCTGAGATGATCGAAATCAGTCGTCGCCCGTAGTCGTTTGTCGGCGACCAGCTCTTTTAATACCGATGCATCGACATCTCCGATATATGAGTTGCCGGCGTTAATCTGCTTAGCCTTCTTCTCATCAACTTCGAAGCCGATGGCCTCATAGCCGGCGCGCGCAAACTCCGTCAGCAGCGGCAGACCGACATAACCCAGGCCCACTACGCCGACGCGTGCTTTCTTCGTCTTGATCAATTCAATTATCTGTTCCTTGGCCATGTATTTCGTATTTTCCTTTGTGCCCTTAAATGCCACATCTGCGGCCAGGGGGATTTCTCCAGCAGGGATGCTGTTTGCGAAGGTTGTCGCTTCTGCAAAACTACTGCTTAAGACTCTTTCCGAGCCAGCCATAGGGCTTATCAATATTGAAGTAATAGGTGCTGGTCTGATTGGTTTTCGGATCTGTCACCGTCATCTTGTCGTAATGGTGGCCATTTTCATTAACTAAGGACTGTTGGCTGGGACGCAATCCCAAAACGTTGAAGAGCGTATATTCCTCATCCGTCGATATCACAATGAATGCCGTTTCCATTGTTTTGCCATCACCCGAATCCGTGATCGACTTCAATAATCCATCAAAAACATACTTGTGGAAGCCGGCTTTCTCTGTTCGACCAAGATGTTTGTGGGCCGCAAAGGCCACGAAGTGCGCATTCAGGTCGAGGTAATTGGAACCAAGCAACTTCTCGCTTGAAGCAGCCGCTTTCTCGTATTCACCACTATTTAAAGCGGCAAACATCGCTCCTCTGGTTTCCCGGTCGCCCCCGTAAGGGTTGTAGAGTTTGGTCTCCGTGTAAGCGAGCCGGAGCGCCCTGAAATCAGCGGCCGGATCCTGTTTCTTCACCCGCTCGAGCAGTGTTTCATAAGTGACTTTGACGGTTGGTTCCTGGGCAAAACCGGCAGCACAGAACAACGTCAGGGTGTAAAGAAGCAAAAGAGTTTTCTTTATCATAATCGGGCCGCCGCGCAGTCAGGCTACCTCAACCTGGAAGTAGCGGGGAATCAGAACCAGCAAGACTATTGAGCGGGTTGCGCACTGTCAAGCTGACGACTTTCAGTCAAGCTCTTCACCGTGGAATGCGGGAGCCTTCGCCCACCGCAGGCAGCAAATTATCCAAACACTGTGCGGCATGCCCACAAAGAATGTGGGCGGGGCGCCCGTCGGTCCCATTGGACACTCAATTGAGGCTTGACACCAATCCTCCTTACAACCTATACCGTCCCGCAACAATGAGCGAGCAATCCAACAACTCATCACCCAATCTGGTCCGCGGATTCAGTTTGCTCGACGCCACCATGATTGTGGTGGGCTCGATGATCGGCTCGGGAATTTTCCTCGTCTCGGCTGAATCAGCGCGACTAGTCGGCTCCCCAGGTTGGTTGTTGATGGCTTGGGCGTTGGCCGGGTTACTTACGATCACCGGCGCTTTATGTTGTGCTGAATTGGCGGCGATGTGGCCGCGCGCTGGTGGTCAATACGTCTTCCTGCGCGAAGCTTACAGTCCGTCAATCGGCTTTCTCTTCGGCTGGTCGTTGCTGCTAATTATCCAAACGGGAACCATCGCCGCCGTCGCGGTTGCCTTTGCAAACTTCACCGGGGTGCTCACGGATACGATCTCCGCAGACAAGTTTTTGATCGCGCCGGTCGCAATCATCAAGCCTTTCAAATTGGGTTCAGTCTCGTTCAATGGCTACGCGCTCAGTTTGTCTACGCAACAACTCCTCGCGGTGGCGATGATTCTGTTTCTGACACTCACAAATACTCGCGGACTGAAACTCGGCAGACTCATCCAAAACACTTTTACCTTTACCAAAACTGCGGCATTGCTGGGATTGATCGTGCTTGGACTCGCGCTCGGCTGGAACGAGAACAGCGCTGCTTACACATCGGCGTGGTGGACTTCCTGGGACAATGGATGGCAGCCCACCCCTGCGCAGATCGGCTTCGATGCCGGGGCGAGCGGATTGATGGGACTCGCCCTGGTGATGCTGCTGGGCAAAGCGATGGTGGGGCCATTGTTTGCCCAGTCAGCCTGGAACAATGTCACCTTCACTGGGGGCGAAATACGCGACCCTGGCCGGAACCTGCCGCGGGCGCTCTTGATTGGCTGCGGATTGGTGGTCGCACTCTACCTGTTGGCGAATCTGGCTTACGTCGTGACGCTTCCGCTGGCAGCGATTCAAACCGCGCCGCAGAATCGCGTGGCGACTGCCACCATGAATGCCATCTTTGGACCACGCGGAACTGTATTGATGGCGATTGCCATCATGATTTCCACGTTTGGCTGCAACAACGGGTTGATTCTGGCCGGCGCGCGCGTTTATTACGCGATGTCCCGCGACAATCTTTTCTTCCAACGCGTGGGCGGTTTGAACAGACGCAACGTTCCGGCAGTAGCGCTTATAGTTCAGGGAATATGGGCCGCGTTATTAACCTTACCCCGAACCGTCACTACCAATCCGGAAACGGGCGCTGCGGTCTATGGCAACGTCTACACGCAACTCCTCGAATACATCATTTCTGTAGACCTTATTTTTTATGCGCTGATGGTGGGCGCGGTGATCGTCATGAGGCGCAAGGCTCCGAATGTGGAACGGCCTTATCGCACGTTCGGGTATCCGCTCGTGCCCATCGTCTATATTTTTCTGGCGGTGCTGATCGTCATTGATCTCGCCTGGCTCGCGCCTTCAACGTCGGGCATTGGATATTTACTGGTCCTGACCGGAATCCCGGTTTACTTCATCTGGCGGAGGAGAGGCAGTCAGAACCGGGAGCGATAGCGACCGGGTCAACGCTATGTCGGAAAATCTTGTAGCCGGACAATTACCCGGTCGCTATCGCTCCCGGTTCTGACTACTTGACCCATTCATCCGCAATCTCGATTTCAACTTTTACCGGGACAGTCTTCACATATTCCTCACCAGCAGCGCACATGGCTCGCTCCACTCTTTGCGCCACGTCCTCGGCCTCGCCGGCGTCAGCTTCGACCACAATCTCATCGTGAATAATATTTACGATTTGTGCGCTGCTTTCGCGCAACTCATCTTTGAGCAGGCGAAGCGCGCGCTTAAGTATGTCAGCGCTGGTTCCCTGGATCGGAGTGTTCTTGCCGTTGCGCTTGGTCATCGATATCTGCTGGCGGTCCTGATCGTCGTAACGAAACCGAACCAGGCGACCCGATCCGGTCCGGGCCTGGCGCTCGCGGACAGCGCGTTCTGCGGCATCGTGAAGATATGTATCCAGACCTCGATACGTCGCAAAATACTTTCGCAAAACGTTTTCCGCCTCCGGGACACCCAGGCCCGTCATTATTGAAAAGCGCTGGGCGCCGATGCCGTAGACCACTCCGAAGTTTAGTCGCTTGGCAAAATCACGTTGCTCGCGCGTTACCTGATCCACCGATACGCCAAACACTTCGGCGGCGGTAACCTTGTGAAGATCTGCGCCAGACCTGAACGCGTTAATGAACGCCTGATCCCCCGAGAACTCAGCCAGAATCCTCAACTCAATCTGCGAGTAGTCCGCGATGATCAACTTCCGGCCTTCCGGATACCCACTGAAGCAGCGGCGATACTCGACTGCATGCGGCACCTGCTGAATGTTTGGGTTCGTGCAGGAAAAGCGACCGGTCGGCGCCCCAATCTGTCTGAAGTCAGCATGTAATCGATGCGTTTCGGGGTTGATCAGATCGATCATATTCTGACCATAACTCGTCAAGGCCTTTTGCACCGTGCGGTATTCCAGCAGGGTGCCGATGATTGGATACTCGGCCGCCAGCGGTTGTAACTTCCAATTTCGGGTTGAATCGGGAAGCGCGATCCCCAATCGCTCCAGGGCTTTCGTCAACTGCTGATGCGAATCGAGATTAATGTCATCGCGCTGCGGGCCACCAAAAAGCGTTCCCTGCAAGGACTCTTCCGCCAACACGCTCTGCAATTCTTCAGCGAGTTCGTTTCTCCGCTTATCAACAATCTTCAACTGCTCGAGCCAGCGATCCTTGTGCATGTAAAATCCGGTCAACTCCATCTCCGCCACAACCATGATGCAGTCAAACTCCAAAGCCGCGACCTTCATCAACGCATCGGACTGCAAACGCTCGAACAGCTTCTCGCGCAGCGGAATCAAGATCGCTGCATCCCGGGCGGCATACTCCAGTTGTGCTTCTGAAAGCTCAAAGTTCCAGTTGCTCAGCCGCTCCGTCTTATCTACCGCCTCATTGAGGTAACGCGAAGCGACGGTGTCGAGCCCGTGACGTTCCTCTATGTCACCCGCCCCGATCAACTGACTAGCCAGCAGGGTATCGAAGACGCCATTAAGATCAGCGCCCAAATAGTGTTTGATAAACTTTGCGTCAAACTTGGCGTTGTGGGCAATTTTGATCGGGCGCGGAGCTGAGAGCAGATTTCGCAACGGGGCGAGGGCCATTGCCTGTCGGAGATCCCCGTCACTGAAAGCATCGAGGTCGATAATGTGCACGCCGGCGCGGGTCGCGAGTTGAATTAAGCGCAGTCTGCCTACATAGGGATCGAGTTCGGTAGTTTCAGTATCGAGTCCAACGACCTGATGGGTCGAGATGGATTCAATGGCCTTTCTCAGCGCTTCCTCTGTTTTGATTACCTGGTAACTCATTTTATCGTGGCCGCCTCACTATTTCTGCGCGGCTTCCAAACCAGTCAGGTCACCGCCCTTCGGCGGCTTCACCGCAATCAGTAGCAATACGGCCGCCGACGCACCCAATGCTGCGCTCAGCAGGAAAGCCGTCTGCGGTCCACGCCATTCCCAAATTGCGCCCATCAGGAGCGACGCCGGAAAAACTGTGATGCCGAAAGCGAGATTGTACAGACCGTAAGCGGTGCCGCGTTGGTCTGGTCGCACGAGATCTGCCACCAGCGCCTTCTCAGCGCCTTCCGCCAGTCCAAAGTAAATCCCATAGATCAGGAACAGTATCCAAACCGAAATCTGGTTCGACACGAAGGCGAAGCCGGCGTAGACGGCAGCGTAGAGTATCCAGCCCGAAACGATCAGTCGGCGGCGACCGAGACGGTCAGACAAGTCGCCGCCGAAAATCGAACTCAAGACTTTGGTGACGTGGAGTCCGGCCCACAGCAGAGGGATGCTGGCGATTGAAACTCCGGCATCGCGCGCGCGCAGAATGAGAAAAAAGTCAGACGAATTTGAGAGCGTAAAAAGTGCGATGATGGGAAGGAAGCGCTTGAAGTTGCTATCGAAGCCCTTCAACGAAAGACGCACCGGCGGAGTTACGCTCGGCTCGGGCAACACATCTGCACGTCCCTTGGGCGGCTGGGATTCACGAACGAAGAAAGCCACCACTAGCACGGCGGCCAGAGCAGGAATTGACGCCAACAGGAAAATACTCTGGAAGTCGCTGGCCAGTGGCGCATTGGAATCATCGGCAAACAGCAAAACCAGCGCGTAACCAATCAATGGGCCAATAACTGCGCCACTATGATCCATGGCCCGATGAAACCCAAAGGCCAGACCTCGCTCTTCCACTCTGACCGCGTCGGCAATCATCGCGTCGCGCGGCGCGCTGCGAATGCCTTTGCCGATGCGGTCGGTCAGCCTGATCCCGAGGACGTGATACCAACCTGTTGCGAACGCCAGCAATGGGCGCATCAGGCTCGAAATCGCGTAACCAAAAACAACCAATCCCTTTCGCTTACCTGCGCGGTCGCTCAAGTGGCCGGAAAATAACTTCAGAAAACTTGAGGCAGACTCCGCTGCGCCTTCGATCGTTCCCAGGATGCGCGGAGAAACTCCGAGAGTGATGCTGAGAAAAACCGGCAGCAGCGGGTAGATGATTTCGCTCGAAACGTCGTTTAGCAAACTAACGAGGCTGATGGCGAAGACGTTTCGAGGCAGACGACGATACCGGCGCCAAAGACCGGGAGAACCTTCGTCGAGCTTTTCCGGACTTATGCGCGAATCGAATTGATCGGCCGCGTCGGTATCAGTTTCAGCCATGATGCAGCCGCTATTTCGCGGGAGTGCGCCGGGGAGTTGCGTTGCGCGGCTTGGCAGGCGGAGTGGGCGCCAATCGAGTGGTCCACCACCAGAAGATTCCGCCGCCGCCGAGTGCGATTATAATTACGCTGACAATTAACGCACGCACGGCCCAACGAATGGCTAGCCTGGTAACGAGAAATAGTATTGCCAGCAGGACGACGCCGCCGATAATGAAGATGGTGGTGAAGCTCATACGAAGTTAGTGGGCAGAACGGCTCACTGTTTTCGATAACTAGCCCGAACGACAGTCTTGATGTTTCCGCGCACATGAAAGTCGCCCTCGATCTCGACACTAATCGGATCACAGGCGCGCACAAAATCCTCCAGAATCACGTTGATCACGTGTTCATGGAAAATCTTTACGTTGCGAAATGAATTGATGTAAAGCTTCAGACTCTTGAGCTCCACGCACCGCTCGTTGGGAACGTATTCGAGACGGATTGTAGCGAAGTCAGGGAAATCCGAGAACGGGCAGATAGCGGTAAATTCGGTGATCTCAAAATCGATTCTGACCGCACGGCCGGGAAACTCGTAAGCGAATGTGTCGAGAGGATATAGATCCATCTCTTCACGGGGCGTCGATCTAATATCGAGTCCCTGCTCATTCACCGGCGCTAGTTTAACTTCTGGATCACTCATGCTCAGGATCTTACTTGAGAGTCTTGAGCACAGCAACAACCCGGGAAAGTACGTCGCGGGTCAGTTTGGAAGACTGGCCCTCCCAGTAAGAGGTTGCTCTTACAATCAAACTGACCCACTGCCGAAAAGTAAGGTAACAGTGTGCTGGGCAAGCATCGCGATTACTATTCGATGCGGGTGCGTGAGGTCAATCCACCCATCCTTTACCGCGCCGTGGTGCTTCATCGGCCATATGACGGCGCACGCCCGATCGCAAACAACTTCACCAGCACCAAACCTGCAATGAACCCGCCAATGTGCGCGGCGTAAGCGACGCCACCCTGTTGTGAGCCCCCACCTAACATCCCGAGGCCACTGATCAACTGGAAGACAAACCAGATCCCGATGGCCACATACGCGGGAACGTCAGTGAGAAAACGAAACATGATCACGGTCACGCGCCGCTTTGGGTGCAACAGTAAGTAACCGCCTAAGACCCCGGAGATCGCGCCCGAAGCCCCTAAACTGGGAATCAGTAAACTTCCTTGCTCGGTCGCGAATGCCACGGTGGTAAAAACATGTGCCAGCGAGGCGATCACGCCGCACACCAAATAAAAGACTATATATCTGACGTGGCCCAGGGTGTGTTCCAGGTTGTCGCCAAAGATCCAGAGGAAGAGCATGTTGCCGGCGATGTGCGCGATGCCTCCATGCATGAACATCGAGAAGATCAACGTCAGGTAGACGGAAAACGGCGTCGGCTGAAGACCCGGGAGTAGAAGCTCCTGGCCTGTGACGGGATGCTCTACTACTCGATCGGGGGAGGTTATGTCGCGGCCGGTGCGAATCTCCTGCGGCACGGTGGAGAATGAGTAAGTAAACCTGTCGTTGGTTCCCACCTGTTGCAGAAACACAAAGACCAGGATGTTGATCGCGATCAGGATGTAGTTAACAAACGGTGTAGTCGTGCGATCGGCGTTGTCGTCGTAGAGCGGAAAAACCATTCTGACCCCCTAGTTCCAGTGAAGCCCTGCCTCTCGGTACAATTTCGGCCAGGCTTAGTTTACTTTGACGATGTCACTCCCGCGTTCACAATCGCAGGTTCATGCGACGTTAGTAACTCATATCCTTCCGAACGCGCCACAAAAGTCGCGGCAGTGATATCGCCAACTACATTTAGCGTCGTCCGGCACATATCAAGGATTCGATCGACGCCAAGAATAATCGCGATCAGTGCTGGATTAACTCCAATCGTAACCAGCACGCCGATGATGAATGGAATCGAACCTGATGGTACGCCGGCAGTGCCGATGCCACCGAGAATCGCGAGGTAAACGACGGTCAACTGTTGCCCAAGGCTGAGGTCGATTCCTGCGAGCTGGGCCAGAAACAGAACCGTTACGCCTTCATAAAGCGCTGTGCCGTTTTGGTTTGCCGTGGCTCCAATCGTGAGCACAAAACTATTTATCTCCTGCGGGACGCCGAGATTTTCTTCCGAAACCCGCAGCGCCGTCGGCAAGGTGGCGTTTGACGATGAGGTGGAAAATGCCGTGAGGATCACGGTCTTAATTCGACGGAAAAACTCCAGCGGCGAAATTCGGGAGAGAAAATAAATGGACAGTGAGAACACGCCGAACATATGAAGCGACAGTCCGATCAGGACGGTGACGACAAACCATCCGAGAGCGCGCAGAAGACTAATCCCGAAAACCGCCGTGCTATTAAAAAGCAGACAGGCGACCGCATACGGCGCAAACTTCATAATAATGTCTATGATCTTTGCGCTAATCAGGTAGAGCGCCTCCATGCCTCTTAGCAAAGGCGCCGTGGCCGAAACGGGAATGAGCGTGACTGCGATTCCGATGATCAGGGCAAAGAACATCAGATGAAGCAGGTTTGGCGTATCCGTTTGCCTTTCCTCTCCGGCCTTGATGCCCACGATCGAAGCAAGTGGATTTTTTGGCACCAATGTTTCCACCACGGTCATCAGCGGAGACTTCTTTCCCGCGCCGGCCTTGGTGGCCGATTCGACTTCCTGCGTGGCCTTCGTACTGAATTTTGCTTCCAGGGCCGCAGACGTGGCTGGATCGACGCGCTCGCCCGGCCGCATTGTATTAGCCAGGGTAAGCCCGATGATGACGGAGATAGCTGAAATTACAATGGTGTAAGCAAAGGTCTTAAGGCCGACTCGTCCGAGTTTGCGAATGTCGCCAATCCCCGCGACCCCGACAACCAGGGAAGAGAAAACCAAAGGCACCACAATCATCAACAGCAAGTTGAGAAACAATTGGCCGATTGGCTGGGTTAGGTTTTCGATCACCCACGTGACCCGCGGGTGTTCGCCACCGAAAGCAAGATTGACCGAAACCCCGGCAATCACACCAACTGCCAGACCAATCAGAATACGCGTGTGAAGCGCCATCCCCTTCGGCTTGTCTGGCGTATCGTCGTCGAGATCGGTGGTTACTTCCCGCTCAAACGCATCTGCCTGAACCTGCCGTTGCTTTTCGTCTTTTGCTTTGTCAGCCATAGTTTTTTATATTCGGCCTTGAGTTTTTAACCTAACATTTGCGATTTCGAATGCTGCCTCGCATTTCCTTCACCGTCCCCAGCGAAGTTTATCCCGCAAGACTTCGAAATAGTTTCTGTTCATCGGCTGCACGATATTAAACGTGGTTTTGCTCTTGCGGATTGTCACGCGGTCGTCAACCTGCAAAGGGAACCCCACCTGTCCATCAAGGGTTAACGCCACCTCTTCCTGATCGGTCTTCAAGCAAAGTTCGATTACTGCATCATCTGGCACCACGATGGGCCGGTTCGAAAGTGTGAACGGGCAAATCGGAGTGATGACGACTGCGTTCATCGAGGGAAAAATGACCGGGCCACCGGCCGAGAGATTGTAGGCAGTGGAGCCCGTCGGGGTTGAAACAATTAGTCCGTCGGCGCGGAACGAATTAACAAACTGTCGATTCAGATAAGCCTCGATCTCAATGATACGGGCGAGGGCCGACTTATTGATCACGATATCGTTGAGTACGCGATTTCTCTTGGGTGGTTCATCGCCGCGCTGAAGCTCAACGTCCAGCATCACGCGTCGATCCAAACGATAGTTGCCCGCCAGAATCGATTCCAGCGCCGTATACAACTCTTCAATGCGAAACTCAGCGAGATAACCGAGTCCGCCATAGTTGACGCCGAGGACCGGAACTTCCGTCTCACCCATCATGCGAGCTGCGGCGATCATAGTCCCGTCGCCGCCCAGCACCAGCACCAGGTCAACCCTGGCCGCCAGGCTTTCCGGGGTCACCTGCTCAACTGCGCAGCCTGTGGTTTGTTCAATTTTAGCGCGCTCAATTTCCGGCCCCCCGAGCAGCGTGATGTCACGCTTGCTGAGCCAGGCCACCAGTTCGCACATTGTCTTTAACGCATCCGGTTGATGCGGTTTGAGAACAATGCCGATGCGTTTGATTGAAGAAACAGTCATCTCGGAGCAAAAGACCGAATCAGCTAAGAGGGGGTATGAATGAAAGACCGTCGCATGGTAACTGCAAGGTTGAGTGTGTAGCAATGAGAGCAATGAGAGAACCAAGCGCGTAGCCGAGATTTGTAGTCGAGCACCGCCGGTGCGACAGAGGGTGACCAGTCGCAAGCGCGTAGCGCGCGGCCACTGGTCCTGATAAAAAAAATGGCGCCCTATTAAAGGCGCGAGCAGCGTTGGGGGGGGCCAGACTTCAGGTTTCCGAGCGCCCCTGCGCGGCGTGTTTCTGTTGCCCTCGTTCTCCTTGTGGCTTCGCTACGCTTGCCACAGGCTACCCTCTACTGCACCTGCGGTGCGCATTGAATACAGCGCCAGGAATTCAACATTGCCATCGGCGCCGTGAATTGGTGATTCGATCACGCCTTTTAACTCCAAGCCGAGCTGAACAGCCGCAGTGTTGACTTCCTGAACGACCCGCTCGTGCTGCGTTAGATCGCGAACGATGCCACCTCTACCAACTTCACCCCGCCCGACCTCAAACTGAGGTTTGATAAGCACCACTAAACGGCCGCTCTTAGTAAGCAGAGGCACGATCGACGGCATGACTTTAGTGGCGGAAATAAAAGAGACGTCCATTACGGCGAGAGAAAACTTCGCTTCGAAGTCTGCCGGTGCGAGGTAGCGTGCGTTAACGCCTTCTCTGACTTCGACCCGAGGATCAGTTCGAAGTTTCCAATCGATCTGGTTATGCCCAACATCTACGGAAACGACTTTGACAGCGCCGTTTTGCAACAGGCAATCCGTGAAGCCGCCGGTTGAGGCGCCGACGTCGAGGCAGGTCAAACCGGCGACATTAATTTCAAACTCCCGTAGAGCTGCTTCGAGTTTCAGGCCACCGCGACCAACGTAACGCGTTGCGGGATCATCGCCACCCTTAATTCGTATCTCGGCGTCGGCAGCAATGAGGTCCGAAGGCTTATTAACTCGCTGCTCGTTAACCAGCACGACGCCAGCCATAACCATGGCCTGGGCCTTTGTGCGTGAGTCAGCCAGCTCAAGCTGCACCAGCAACTTGTCGATCCGTTCGGGACGCGGAGATGACGTGGATTTCTGGACTTTCATCGAATTTTACTTTATCGCAAAATTCGACCGTGTGGCAGCGCGGAGATCCGGCTCGGCGGACGTCAAAGCGTATGTCGATGAAGTTTGCCTAAGCTTGCCGGCGAACGGATTGAGTCAACGCGCGTGGCGTATCGATGAGCCCGAGCTCATTTGCGCAATCATGGCAGAGCCAGACGAGGATATGGGGCGCATCAACCCAGAAGAAGGAGCTGACTTTGCTGGCAAGTTGCATGGCTTGATCGATGGGAAGCCGTTGCAGTGCCTGAACATAAAATTCGCCGTTGTAAAAGTCGCCTTCGCACCCGTCCTCACGATGTACGCACTCCCGTTCACGAAACATCTGTTTCTTCATAAAAACACCCTTGCGCCGTTAGGCACACTATCAAAACTATTGAGTCGGGATTTTCGCTAAAGTGAGAGAGTTGACGAACGAGGCAAGCGAACTACTATCAGAAACTGTCTCTAATTTGCGCGAGCCAAATGATGCCACTAGCAATAGAAACAGTCAACCAGCTTCTCTGATTTAATGTTTCGCAACACAAATGCAAAAAACGCTCTGTGGCCTTCCGTTTCGTATGCGATTTTTAGACTCCAGGGTCGTCTACGTTAAGGTCTGGGTGAACCTTCGAAGATGTCGCGAATGCGCAGCAGGTCGTCTGAAGAGTTTCCACCTTGTCTTTCCCGATCGGCCCGACGTCGTTCCCTTCGTGCCTGTCGGCGGGCCGCCTTCTGATCCTTTAGGCTTTCCCTGTCCTGGGTGTGGCTATTTTTTCGCTCTTTGATCACAGCAACGAGCCGTGGCTGCGGTTTCTTGTCAGAATCATTAGTGACGCGGACAGTTTGTCGAACCTCAGCTGCCGGGCTAGCTGGAGCCGGTTTGTTAGTTTCAACTTTCGGCTCCTCCAATGCGTTCTCGGAGAAGCCATGAACTGATTCACCGGAACTTCCTACCGCTCCGGAGGTCACCTCAATTCCCTCGAACACTCGAGCGTTATCTTCGCTAGCCCGTGAGTAGTAAAGTGCGGTAGCGAAAACTCCCAACAGCAAAGCAGCCGCCAGACTCAGGCCCAGAATCCAGGGTCGCGCAAACGCAGCTCTCGCTTTGGAGGACCTTACTTGTTCTAAAGGCACAACCGGTTGAGCAGAAAGCACCGTTGCCTCCTCGTCGAAATGTGGTTCGGCCGGAGTTGCTTTGGCATTCAGGAATTGCTGATTGGTAGTTGATGACATACTTATTTAGCCGCTCAAATCAAGTTGCGTACTTCACACGTTGCAAGAACGGGGCCAAAAAAGAAAGCGGCGGAGTTGGGGCGAAAGCATCGAGAAATGAGCGCGAGATCCCGATCATGGATGCTATCGAAACGTAAGGCTCACGATATGGTGCATTAAGACAACGCGCCCGTCTGTGTTACAGATCGGGCGCGAAGTCGTTTTAATTGGAAACCTTTTTAACGAAGCACTTTTTGAGGTCGGGCTCGGCGGTCATCCAGCACGTCGATGCTGTCTTTCACTCGAGTGAAGATGCCGTCAGCATCCAGACCATACTTTGCCAACAGCAACTTGGGGTCGCCATGCGTCACGAGCCGATCCGGAATTCCCATGCGCACCACTCGCAGCTTATCCTGCAAGCCATTCTCTTCGAGAAGTTCCAGGATCGCTGAACCGAAGCCGCCCGCCAGGTAAGCTTCTTCAACCGTCACGATCAGCCGCTTGGTTTGCGCCAGCGCCAAAATCAACTGAGCATCCAATGGCTTCACGAAGCGGGCGTTGACCACCGTAGTCTCTATTCTTTCCTTCGCCAGATTCTCTGCGGCTTGCAGCGCGGGATGAACCATCGAACCGTAAGCAATGATCGCAATCTCGCCGCCGTCACGAAGGATCTCCCCTTTTCCAATTTCCAGAACCTGGGGCTCACGAGTAATGTCGGCGCCGACTCCGCTGCCGCGCGGGTAACGCATCGCAGCAGGTCCCACGTGCTCAATCATGGTGAGCAGCATGTCGCGCATTTCGCCTTCATCTTTCGGGGCCATCACGACAATATTGGGCACTCCCCGCAAATATGAGATATCAAGCAATCCATGATGAGTGGGGCCATCTCCGCCGGCCACTCCTCCACGATCCAGGGCAAATTTCACATTCAGGTTTTGAATGCAGACGTCGTGGACGAGTTGATCGTAGCCGCGTTGTAAGAAAGTGGAATAGATTGCACAAACGGGCTTGAGGCCTTCGCATGACATTCCGGCGGCAAAAGTAACGCAATGCTGTTCAGCGATGCCGACGTCAAACGATCGCTGAGGAAACTTTTCCAGCGCCGTACAGATCCCGGTCCCATCCGGCATAGCAGCAGTCAGGGCAATGATCTTTTCGTCCTTTGCCATCAACTCCGTTAACGTATTTCCAAAGACGGCAGTGTAGGTGGGCGCACTGGACGCTGATTTAATCGCTTTTCCTGTTTTCAAATCAAAGGGGCCGGTGGCATGCCAACGGTAATAGTCTTTTTCCGCGGTGGGATGTCCTTTGCCCTTGGTGGTCAAGGCATGGACGATTACTGGTCCATCCTTGATTTGTTGCGCCTCATGCAGAGCCTTTACCAGCGAACGCGGATTGTGTCCGTCGACGTATCCGATGTACTTGAAACCGAGCTCATTAATCAGGGCACCCGGCAATACCGCAGCCGCAATCGCATCTTTTACAGTCTTGGCCGCGTGGTGTAGACGTTCGCCAACCGAGGGAATCGCCAGCAGCGTTTCTTCCACTTCATCTTTGAAGCGGTGGTAGCCTCCGGCGCCGCGAATTCGATTCAGATAACCGGTCAACGCGCCGACTGCAGGAGCGATCGACATTTCATTGTCATTGAGGACTACGATCAGACGGCTCTTAAGATGGCCGGCCTGATTGATAGCCTCCATCGCCATTCCACCTGCCAGTGAAGCGTCGCCAATGACTGCTACCACATGGTGGTCCTCGCCCTTTTTGTCGCGCGCGATGGCCATCCCCAACGCGGCGGACAACGAGGTTGAAGCGTGGCCCGCCCCGAAAGTATCAAACTCAGACTCGTCGCGACGCAGGAACCCGCTAATGCCGCCATACTGCTTGATCGTCGGCAACTGTTCGCGACGTCCCGTCAGGATCTTGTGCGCATAAGCCTGATGACCGACGTCCCACACGAGACGATCGCGAGGAGTGTCAAAAGCGTAATGCAGAGCGACGGCCAGTTCGATCGCGCCAAGCGAGGCGCCAGTATGTCCGCCTATTCGCGCCATCGTTTCCAGAATGTATTGGCGAATCTCGTCGGCGACTGACTGCAATTCATCCAAAGGCAGCCGCCTCAGGTCTGCCGGCGAGTTCAGGTTCTCAAGAAGGTTCATTTGCTGCGTATTGTAACGTGGCAGTTCAGATTTTTACTACTGGAACCTTGGCGAAATTTCCGAAAGAACATCAGTCGACGATTCACTCTTGCAAGGGTCGCAGTTCTTTGTCGCGTAAAGTACTCTGCCTTGTTTAAAATGTCAATCCCTCAATCTTTCCAAACTTCCCGCACGACCCCGGCGTCTAACCCGACGAAGACTGTGGGAACCTCCCCTTAAATCAATTGATCTTTAAATGCTTGAAGGAGTTAAGAGAGATAATGTTTATTCGAAAAAGTTTGCTCGGGATGGCCGGAATAATTTTGGCGACAGGCACGATTACTTTCGCCCAGGAACCCCAGCCCCAAAACCCACCGGCGCCAGACGGCACTATGCGCGGAGAACGAATGGGACAACGGCGGGAACGGCTTCGCGGCCGCTCCAGGGGTCTTGAGGGCCGGCGCCATAAGGGTCCCGAAGGAATGGGACGCCGTGGGCCGGGAATGGGCCACTTGATGCGGGATTTGAACCTTTCTGAAGCGCAGCGAGAACAGAGTCGCGGGATCATGCAACGCAGACTTGAAGGCACGAAAGGGCAACGCGAGGAACTTTTCAAACTTCGTGAGAAGCGCATCGCCGGCACGTTCAGTGCTGAGGATGGCACACGCGCGAAAGCCCTGCATGACGAAATTCGTGCTTCAATGGAAGGCGCCCGGGCCGAGATGGCCGGGGTATTGACCGCCGAACAGAAAGCCCGACTTGAAGAGTTGAAAGCTGAGCGCAAAGCGCAACACGAACAAAGAATCAAAGAACGCGGGGAGCGCAGGAAGAAACGCCAGGAACTTGAGACAAAGCCTCTCTAACCGCCTGGGTGCGTTGAATGCAAAGGTCCGATCCTAACGTCGGGTCGGACCTTTTGCATTTTTGCCTTAGCAGGCTAGGCCCTTGCCTCGTTGTCGTGGGGTTTGACGCCCGCCGGCGAAACAGCGGATGCGCAGCACGAAACATTCTCAACTGCGACCGACGTTCTAGTCGCAGCGTCTGCTTCGGTCAGTTTCTCGCCACACTCACACGGCGCCGATTCCAGCAGATTATCCTTCAGGACCACGAACACTTCCCACTCGTTACCGTCAGGATCGCGCACCCAGGTTTTGTCCTGCGTCGCGTAACAGCAGTTAGTCTGCATTTCGTCTCGGGTTATTAGGCCCATCTCCACCCATCGCTCGCGTGTGGCCAACACGTCCTCAGTCGATCCCACTTGGATACCCAGATGCGAGAGCGCGCCGCGCTCGTTAAACGAGCCTTCGTTCAGCGTCAGATTTACCGGCGGGTTTTGAACGTCAAATTTGGCATAGCCGGGGCGCACCTTGCTCGGCTGGAGACCAAACATCTTGCCGTAGAAATCGATACTGTTAACGACATTTCGAACATTCAGCGCCAAATGGACCTTCAGGGCCGTTACCTGCTTCTCAAGCTTGCTTTCCATGACTACCTCCTTTAGAATTCACATTCGCTTATGCGAATATGTGCATACTACAGCCGGAAGTCATATCTGTCAAGGCGCATATGAAAATTGTTGATTCACCGGGGAACGGGACACAAATAGCCACGCTTGCTGCTGAAGACTGGCCGGCGGTTCGTTCGATTTATGAAGAGGGTATCGCTTCCGGAAATGCGACATTTGAGACCGAGTTACCCGCCTGGGCTGATTGGCATAAGGCTCACTTGCCGGCGCCTCGACTTGTAGCCACGGCTAGCCGCCGTGTAATTGGATGGGCCGCCCTCAGCCCCGTCTCTTCGCGGGCGGTCTATGTGGGAGTCGCAGAAACGAGTGTCTATGTGGACGCAGCCTGGCGTGGTAAGGGAGTAGGTTGTGCCCTGCTGGAAGCTGTGATCAAGGGATCGGAAAGCTTAGGCATTTGGACCTTGCAGGCCAGCATTTTTCCGGAGAATACCGCCAGTCTTAGTCTCCATCAGGCGCTCGGATTTCGCGTAGTTGGGACGCGCGAACGGATTGCCCGGCGCGACGGCATTTGGCGTAATACTGTCCTGCTTGAGCGACGAAGTCTGGTGGCCGGAGTTGACTAAGCTTTGGGAGAATGACTTCGAATTAACCGCAAGAATCGAATATAAATAAACCGTTTGGTGACCTAATTCTGGGTTGCAAGAGGAACTCTCGGGGCGTCCAATTCGTAATACAACCGCCTACGAAATCAGTCGCAACACACCATGCAAACTAAAGAATATAGCGGCGCACTACTGTTCAAAGCCCTCGCGGATCGCACGCGATTGCGGCTGATTAATTTGATGGGCGACGACGAAGTTTGCGTCTGTTTCTTTGTTGAAGTTCTCAAGATAAACCAACCAAAAATCTCTCGTCATTTAGCTTATCTAAAGCGCGCCGGGGTGGTTGAGGCACGCCGGGATGGCAAATGGATCCATTACCGGATCTCAGAACCTGCTGACGCCCACGCTGCCACGATTGTTCGTGAAGTTCGCAGCTGGCTCGAGAGCGATCCGGCAATGCAAAAGGACCGCGCCCGGCTGGCAAAGATCTGTTGCGCGCCCAGTTTACCGGTGCAGTTGCAACGGGCGCCCAGGCCCGCCAGCCTCGTGGCATAACGACAAAAACAAAACCAGGAAGGACTGAGAATGGTTACCGCTGTTGAGCCTTTATTCCGTGAACAACTACTCGATCGGCGTCAGCGTTTGGAATCCGCTGCCACAACTTTCCACCGGCCTGAGGAATTAACTCGCCTGCTGCACGAGGTGGACGCGGCATTGCATCGCATGGATACCGGCGTCTTCGGGCTCTGCGAAGTTTGCCATGATCCGGTCGAGCCGGAGCGATTGCTGGCAAATCCTTTGCTGCGAGTTTGTTTGGGTGATTTGACTCCGGTTGAACAACGCGCGCTCGAAGATGATTTGGCCCTCGCTGCGAAGATTCAGAATGGGTTACTGCCCGAACGCAGTCAGCGAATTGATGGCTGGGAGGTGGCTTATCACTACCAGCCTGCCGGCGCTGTTAGTGGGGACTACTGCGATCTGATTCAGGGCGAGGATGGCGCGCTCCACTTCGTGCTCGGCGACGTTTCGGGAAAGGGCGTCGCCGCGTCGATGCTGATGGCTCACCTGCACGCGATGTTTCGCACGCTGATTTCGATCAACCTGCCGCTCGAACAAATGGTTGAGCGAGCCAGCCGGGTCTTTTGCGACAGCACTTTGCCGACTCAATATGCAACCCTGGTCTATGGCCGGGCCAGTGCCGATGGCGAAGTGCAAGTGTGCAATGCGGGTCACCTGCCCCCGTTGTTAGTTCAGCAGGGCGCGGTCACGCGCATCAATGCTACGGGCTTGCCGATTGGGGTCTTTTGCAGCGAGAGTTTCTCCTGTGCCTCTTTCCAGATGCGGCCGGGAGACTCTCTCTTTCTTTACACGGATGGATTTTCGGAAGGTGCTGACTCGAGCGGTCAGGAGTTTGGCATTGATCGACTTTCCCTTCTTCTCGAGGAGAAAGCCGACGAACGGCCACAAAGACTGCTTGACCTCAGTTTAAGTGAGTTGCGGACCTTTGCCCGCGGCCGCGCACCACTCGATGATTTGACCCTAATGGCAATTCAGCGTGCGTAGTCAGGCCGGCGGCACTTTTTGACCGGAGTGGGTCAGTTTGGAAGACTTGTTCAACTTTCCAATAAGCCGACTCACTACCCTTTTGACCCGTGCCTTGACAATCTTTACCTGCCGACTAGAATGATTTTTCGCCTATCCGGGGCACGGAGATGTGGCCGAGTGGCTGAAGGCGGCGGTTTGCTAAACCGTTAAGGGTCAAAAGCCCTTCACAGGTTCGAATCCTGTCATCTCCGCCATAAATTGAAACACTGAACGCGGAACGCTGAACGATGAACTAAAGGCGATTGACTCAGTTCAACGTTCCGCGTTCCGCGTTCATCATTTGCTTATGTCGATTCGCGTACGCTTCGCTCCGTCTCCCACCGGTTATCTCCATATCGGCGCTGCACGCTCAGCGCTCTTCAACTGGCTCTACGCGAAGAAGACCGGCGGCAAATTTCTGCTGCGAATTGAAGACACTGACCTCCAACGTTCGACCGACGAATCCACGCGCTCCATCATTGAAGGTCTCGAATGGCTGGGGCTCGACTTCGATGAGGAGATGGTTTTTCAGTCGGCCAACGCCGAAAAACATCGGGCGGCGGCTAACAAACTACTTGCTGAAGGCAAGGCCTACCGGGATTTCACACCGAAACGCGAGCGCGACGACGCGGGCGTAAAGCAAGGCGTCGCGGATCGCGCACGAGCGCAGGCTGCCGAAGGTGTCGACGCGCGCAGCAACCCATTTCGTGAGTTATCGACGGAACAATCTGACACTCGAGCCGAAGCCGGTGAACCGTTCGCCGTGCGCTTGAAAGTTGCACCCGAAGGCAAAACGCATTTTGAAGATATTGTTTACGGCACCCAGGATCGCGACTACACCGAGATCGAAGATCTCGTATTGCTCAGATCTGACGGTCATCCACTCTATAACCTGTCGGTCGTGATCGACGACATCGAGATGGGAATCACCCACGTAATTCGCGGCCAGGACCATCTGACCAACACGCACAAGCAAATCCTGTTGTACGAAGCGTTGGGCGCCGAGGTGCCGAAGTTTGCGCATCTCCCGTTGATACTCGCTCCGAACAAAGGAAAACTCTCGAAGCGTAAACACGGTGAGGTAGTTTCGTTAACCACCTATCGCGATCGCGGGTTTATCCCGGCGGCCTTTCGAAACTTTCTCGCCCTGCTGGGTTGGGCGCCTCCTGAGGGCAAAGAAATCCTCTCCCGGGAAGAACTCGTCGAAGAGTTCACGCTCGATACGATTCATCGTTCTCCGGCAGTGTTCAATTTCCAGGAAAACGATCCGCGACATTGGACCGACGAAAAGGCGCTCTGGATGAACGCAGAATATGTCCGCACCATGCCGGTTGAAGAACTCCTGCCCATGGTGAAAGCCGAGTTGCGCGCGAACAAGCTGTGGCGCGAGGAATACGATGACGACGATCGCGAGTGGTTTGTTAAGACCCTCGATTTGATTCGCCAGCGCTACCACACACTGAAAGACTTTTCAGCACAAGGCCGAGCCTACTTTTCAGATGATTTTGATTTCGACGAGGCGGCGATGAACAAGAACCTCCGCAAAGAACCACGTACGCGGGAACTTTTGACTGCGCTCGCCGATCGATTGAACAACCTTGATGCGTTTACAGCGGAAAACGCTGAAACAGCACTTCGTGAATTGGCTGAAGAATCAGACGTGAAGGCCGGTCTGCTGATCAACGGGTCGCGCACGATGCTCACCGGTCAGGCTGTGGGACCTTCGATGTTTGAGGTGTTTGACCTGCTCGGTCAAAAACGTTCTGTTGAAAGACTCCGGAGTGGAGTACCATGGACCTCGATGGATGCTCCCGGCAACGTTTAGGTCAAACACATCTCGACCAAATCTTTGAGGAACAGCTTATGCGAAAGAGACTCTTAGCCGGCGCCTTTTTGGCCATCGCCACCACAGTTCCAGCGGTTCAAGCACAGAATACTAACTCCTCCCAGACGGTGCGTCCTCGCACCGCCACCACAAATACAAATAAAGCAGCAGACCCCGTCCAGAGCACCGACGTGCAAAAACCGGCGACCACTTCGCCGGCGCCCCGCCGCACGCCGGCGAAACCAAAAGTTGCCGCTACGACTCCGGCGCCCGCACCAGCGGTGGGGAGTGTTTCTGAAACTTTCAATGATCTCCTCAACGGAATTCGCAAAGCCGACGTGGAAACGGTCACTAACATCTACTGGAACTCGCCTCGCCTAATCCTTTTCAACAGCAACGGAACCGTAACCAAAGGTTGGGATCAGATGCGACGAAACCGTGAGAGCTCTTACAAGGACGTTCAAGACGTGAAGCTCGAGGTGCGCGACGTTTCAATCATGATGTTGGGTCGCGATGGCGCAGTAGTGAGTTGTTTGTGGACTCAGTCTCAAATGTATAAGGGCGCGCCGGACGCAGCTTCCGGGCGCATGACCCTGGTTTTCAAGCGCGTGGGAAAAGACTGGAGAGTGATTCATCTGCATACGTCCGATCCGGCGCGCTCATCGACCGCAGAAAAACCTGTGGCCTCGAGCACTCCTCAGTAGCGGAGGAATTCTGCCCGTACTGTTGCATTTATAGATGGAGGTAGACAGGCAGGAAAGCCTGTCCTACCTGCGACGTCCCACTCTATTTCCCATTTCCTTCAGGATGCTGGTTAATGCGATTCCGCCCAATACCGCCAGAAACGGGAACAGTTCGACAGTGAAGCGCGGCTCAGGATTCTCCAGGGTGGCGAAATAAGCAATCCGCAAGAAGATCAACAGCGAAGCCAATAGAACCCATTTGCGTGTCTCAAACTCGCCAGATTTCCACAACCGTCTGCTCCCAAGCATAGCCAGCAAAGTATAGAGAAACGTGAGACCGGCGAATATTGGCAACCAAATCTGCTGCTGCGATCTCGAGTCAAGATTCTGCCAGGGCAGCAGCTCCCCTTCAAACGGATAGTATTGGGAATGAGTGTCAAACCAGAGCGACAAACCACGGCGTACAGGCAGTAGTAAGTAGTGACGAAGGGGGTTACGCCCAATGCGTTCCCTGGCGAGCCGGGCGAAGCCGGCATCGACCTCAGGAGTCATGGCGGGCTGGGTGGAATTTTTGTTAAGGGATTGATCGTCCCCAGTTGCAGCAGTCGGATCCCCGCCAGGTTCAGGCTCACCTTCGTCCGGATCCAATTCAGGATCAAGATCCTCGGGTTGACTGTCCCTACCTGGCGGCAGTTGCCCTTCATCAGGGTCGACTTCATCTTCAGCGATTTTATCGGGCGCCGCGTGGGGCTGGTTATATCTCTCCAGCAGGGTTGTTACGCGCAGTTTTTCTTCGCTTGTATCAAAAGCTCGGTCAGGAATCTCTTCAGGCTTGATGGGAAACTCGTCCAGGGACCAGATCATTGGCCCCACGTAACGGCTGTCATCAACCCAGGTGCGCAGCCACGCAAAATAACCTCGCGGCACAAATTCCCCAGGCATCGCCGCATATGCCGGCGCCAATGGTTGAAAAACGCGAAACACGCGATGGTTGCGAACGGTCCAGGGGACCAGCACGAGGCAAAATGCTGCGGAAAATAACGCCCCAAGATATGACGCCCGCGCAAACCGAAACAGAACTTCGTCTCTCCGCCTGGTGAATGAAGCCCCACTTGCGCGCCACAGCGTAGTGCCTACCAACGTGATTCCAATGGCCACGGCGAATAGCGCGCTATCAGGTCGGAATAGAACCGCGCCGCCCGCGAGCAATCCGGTTGCGGCCCATAGCAGCGCGCTATTCCGTTGAGATGTTGCTTTTAATGCCAGCGTCGCGGTCAGGCACATGGCGAGGGAAAAGAAAATAGCCGGGGTCTCGGGGAGCAAGGTGGCCACATAAATAGTTGTAAAGGGGCAGAAAGCGCCGAGGGTCACGGCGGCGATCGAAGTGGCGCGTTTTCGTCTTCGATCCGGCTCCCAAAGAAAAGCAATCAAGGCTATCAATCCGCACGATAAAGTATCTATCACCGCCTGAACCACCCGAACGGCCCCATTGTTTTCCAGTCCAAATAAGGAATAGACGCCCGCAAGAAATAGCGGATATCCGGGAAGACGTATGAACGACGGCTCATAAGGCGCTTCGATCGCGGGTGAATAAACTCCCCGCTCGATCAGGTTGCGCGCCAGCTGGCTATAGACCTGGCTATCAACGAGTTCATCGTTTGGCAGCCATCGAGCGATGGCGAGGCGAAAAGAAAACGCCGCCGTCAATAGAAACACGTAGACGATGATTGTATTTCGCCTGATGTTAGGCTCGTGAACCATTAGTAAGTGGCACTCTATCAGAACCGGAAAGGCGCGCCGCCGTTTCCGGCGGCCTAAACGTGAAAGAAGCCGTCCACGAATTGATCATGAACGGCTTCCGGTGAACTGTTGGGATTGGCCTGAGGCTAACCCGCAAATACTTTCCTGAAAAGGAGGAGCACCTGCTGATTAGACGTCTGAACTCAAATCCTAACAATCAGATTTGGTTCGGAGGTCAGGCCGCAGCCACCTCACTGTGATAAGAACTCATAAATTTTCAATCACCTCCTTTCCAGTGTTGGAGGGGATAATAAAATACCAGGATCGGGGCGTCAACAAAAATTATTGGCTTACTCCGCACTTATCTTTGCGTGCCTTCTGCTTAGCTTTGCTTAGCTTTGCGGTAAGACAACAGCGTCAACCTCCAGGAGCGCGAAGAATGCGCAAAGGGCGCAAAGCTATTTTAAAGGTGCGCGCTCATATACTAAGCTCCCACTCGCAAAAACTTTCCACGGGTGTTCAATTCCAAAGAAGTAAGCAAGGTCGCGATAATCTTCACAGTCGTGAATCACAAAGTCGGCGATCTTTCCGGGCTCCAGTGAACCAATCTCTTTCCCGCGTCCCAAACTGTAAGACGCATTCACCGTGGCTGCGGTAATCGCTTCCGCCGGCGACATTTTCATGTGTGTGGAAGCCAGAGAAAGAACCATCGGCATAGAGGGCGTGGGCGAAGATCCGGGATTGAAATCCGTAGCGAGCACAACTGCCAGGCCGGCATCGATCATCTCGCGTGCCTGCGGATATCGACTCGAACCGAGGGCATAAACTGAACCGGGCAAAAGCACAGGCTGCACTCCAGCGGCCTTCAGAGCCGCGATTCCGTCCGCGTCAGTGTGTTCGAGATGATCGGCGGTGACCGCGCCCAACTCCGCTGCCAGTTTTGCGCCGCCCGAAAGCGTTAGTTGATCCGCGTGCAGGCGAATTCCCAGGCCGTGGTCGCGCGCGGAAGTCAGAATCCGGCGCGACTCGGCGGTGGAAAAAACATTTGCTTCGCAGAAGACGTCGCAATACTCGGCCAGCTTTTCCAACGCTACCCGGGGAATCATTTCATCGATGAGCAGCGAAATGTATTCCTCACGCCGTTTGCAAAACTCCGGCGGCACCGTGTGTGCGCCGAGGAAGGTCGGCACATAACTAAGGGCCGTTTCCTGATCGAGTTGCTTGATCCCCCGCAGGATCTTCAATTCGTCTTCGAGCGAAAGACCATAGCCGGATTTGGCTTCAACGGTCGTGGTCCCCGTCCGCAAAAACCACCCGGCATAACGCCGTCCGGCGGCAACGAGATCATCGAGGGTGGCAGCGCGCGTCGCCTTGACTGTCGATTGAATCCCGCCGCCACGCGCCGCAATCTCATGGTAAGTCACTCCCGCAGCGCGTTCCTCAAACTCTCCAGCACGAGTGCCGGCAAAGACAGGGTGCGTGTGTGCATCGACGAAGCCAGGTATGACAACGCGTCCACCTGCGTCGATCACGTCGCAGTCGGCCGCGCCTTCTATCAGTCGTTCGATTTCATAGCGCGTGCCAATCGTCTTAATAAGATCGTCGGCAACCAGCATTGCGCCGTTAGAGATGATCGAAAGCTCGCGCAACTCTGCGCCGACCCGCGGTCGAGCGGGTCCTTTCAGAGCCACAAGTTGCGAGCAATTTATTACCGCGAGTGAACTTTCCAATTTCGTCTCAAATTCCAATCAGGCTTCCTTGTAGAGCCATGCTCCGGCAATGGCGGCGAGCGAGTATTGAATCAGACCCCAAACTATTGTCATGAAAATCACGTTGATGGAGAGACCAAACAGCACGCCGTTGATGATCCCTACGTAGAGATAAGCAATAAACCAGGCGATTAAGCCCGCCACGATTGCTGTCTTCACGCCCGGACCAAGACGAGGCCGGATCAGCGCGTAGGTGAAAACAATGACGATCCCCAGGACAAACGTCAGTCCGACTGCGGTAGCTACAAACTTGCCGCTCGGTTCAGCAAAGTTGTGAGCGGCCAGCCAGGTTTTCATCTGCGTTCCGATCACGAAGTCATTGAAAATGAACTCTCCGACGTTAAGTACCAGGCCCGCAAGTAAACCACCAAGCACGACGCGTCCAGTATTGATACTCATTTATTTAGCTCCTTTGGGGGGTTGGGAATTCATTTCAAGTTTCTTAAGTCCGGAGGGCGCAACCTGCGTCCTGGACAATTACCAAACCGGTGAATTGTTGTTCGACTGTGTCTCAGCTCTTTCTGGAACGAATTGCCAAGCTAAGAGATCCGGATAAATCTCCAAAACCGTTCCACGCCGCGCTCTGCGCGCCCAAAACATTCCGAATATTCGCGACACTCCAACCTTGGGAACTTTGATTACTCTGAGCGCTAGCGAATGATGCACTGATTGCCAGCAGAACGAGTATCACCAAAATCAAACGCTCCAAGTCAGGTGGCTCCATTGTTGAGGTCTTTACTTAAAAGTAGCGGTAGTGTCCAATGATCTTCCAGGACATAAGCACATCCTCCACGCGCGCGCCCGCTCCAATGTTGTGCACAATCAAATAATGCCCAGTCGAGTCGGCAGAATGATTTGTCAGAATACCGATGTGCTCGATGCCGTCACTTAACTCCCAGGCCACCACGTCGCCCGGCAGGTAATCAGCGCGGTTGTCGGTAACCGGAAGTGACTTACCCTCTCGACGCAGGAAAGTCATCAGGTTCAACACGCGGCGGTGATCAATGTTTCTGTCCGTGCCGCGCGCTCCCCACCGCTTTGGATACTCGGCCCAGGCCTGCACCATATCTTCGTGAACTTCTTTTTGCAGGTCGATGCCCGTTTTACGAAACGCCCGCACAACAACATCCGAACAGACTCCGGTCTCGGGAGCCACGTCGCCATTCGGATAATCGATTTTCACCCAGGCCGGATCATAGCCAGTCGTGATCTTGCTCTGCTCAATCGCCGCTTCGAGAAACTGTTTAAGCTGAGGTGACGCGTTGGCCGGCAGCGGCATGATGGTCGGCGATGGCATGGCCACCGGCAGCGCGGCAACTGAATTTCGCACCGACGTGGCCGGTTTGCAATTGACTGCTGCCGTAGCGGCTACACAAACCAACAAAACAAATGCTGCGCGCGATTGTCTAAGAAACATGCTTTTCCAACCAACTCCTCACATCCTCGCGCATGGCGGGCACAATCTCGTGCGCGGCGTCGTAGCTCTTCATTTCAACATTCCCAGCGCGCAACCGCAGCCTTTCTGCATAGTCAGCCACTCGAGAAGGCGGATAAAAGTCGTCGCGCGTACCTGCGATGTGTAAAACAGCGGCTGGGGTTGGCGAGTAGGCATCGCTTGTCTCCCAATCGCCGGGGATCCCGCCGCACATTCCGATCACGCCACGCAACACTTCGGAATGACTAAACGCGAAGCGATAATTGAGAGCGCACGTTTGAGAAAAACCGAGCAGAAAGATTCGTTCGCGATCAACTGTGCCATCCGCTATTTGCTTCTGAATGATATCGAACAACGCCTGATGATGAACGGCCACCGAATCTTCCGGATGAAAATTTGTTAACCAACCAAAACCGAAGCGCAGTGGCCCACCAGGTTCCCGCGGCTCTTTTATGTGTTGATGAAATCCCTGGAGCGAAACGATCGCAAACCCTTCTGGTGCCATGGCCAGGGCTTCGCGCATCATTTGCTTCTTGTTGGCTCCATATCCGTGAAGGACAATTAGCAGAGGCGCCGGTAAAACTGACGGTGTGTGAAGATCATAATAGAGTTTGATTTCGGCCCGGAGGCTGCTTTCTACGGCGCCGGATTGACCTCGTTCAGTTTCGCCCATTGGCAAGCTTATAGCAGATAGTGAACCGCGAACGATAGCCTGGCAATCATGCACCGAACTACCGGTTTAGTTCTTTGCGTGCTTTGCGAAACCCTTGGCGTCCTTTGCGGTTAAGAATGAGAAACCGCAAAGATCGCAAAGTCAGACGCGAAGTTCGCAAAGGATTAATTCTTACTTTAAGTGGACTCTACCCTTCCCTCCCGCTTCGTTGCATTCGCCCCTAAGGAAAGTTACGATGCCTTGAAACGCGATCAAGCAACAATTGAACCTGGAGAGGTGGGCAGCAATGAAATTTCCCGGCGGATTTAATATCCAGCAAATGATGAAGCAGGCGCAGGTAATGCAGGAGAAGATGCAGAAGGAAATGCAGGAACTCCTGGTGGATGCGTCGGTGGGCGGCGGAGTGGTCAACGTTGAAATGAAGGGCAATCACGAAATCGTCTCACTCAAGATCGATCCAGAAGCCGTGAAAGAAGGCGACGTGGAGATGCTGCAGGACATGATCCTGGCGGCGATCAACGAAGCCAATCGCAAGGTGGATGAAGCGATGAAGGGCAAACTAGGCGGGATGCTGCCGCCGGGTCTTGGTGGGCTGCTGGGCTAATGTGCTTTGGTTTCGAGTTTCGCGTTTCGCGTTCGAGCAGTTATCCGAACCTAACTTGAAACCCGAAACTCGAAACTCGAATCCTTCCTATGCTTGAATACGCCGAACCCGTCACCAAATTGATCGACGAACTAAAACGCCTTCCCAGCATTGGTCATAAGTCTGCCCAGCGTTTGGCGTTTCACTTCATGCGCACGCCTGACGCTGATATCCAGCGTTTGATCACCGCGCTGCTTGAAGTCAAAGAACGAATCATCCTCTGCACCGTCTGCAACAATTTAACCGAAGTCGATCCGTGCCGCTTCTGCTCCTCAACTTCGCGAGACCACTCGGTCATTTGCGTGGTTGAAGAACCGCACAGCCTCGTCGCGGTGGAAAAAACTCGCAGCTTCAAAGGCGTCTATCACGTGCTTCACGGGAGCCTGTCGCCGATGCGGCATATCGGCCCGAACGAGCTGCACCTTGCTAACCTGCTGCCGCGTTTGAAACCGGAAAACAATGAAGGCGTGGCAGTGAGTGAAGTAATTCTCGCCACCAACCCCACTACTGAAGGCGAAGCGACGGCAAACTACATCAGCCGTCTATTGAAGCCGCTGGGGCTGCGCGTGACGCGCATTGCGATGGGAATGCCGGTAGGCAGCGATCTGGAATACGTCGATGAAGTAACGATGGACAAGGCCCTCTCAAATCGCCACGAAATCTAATCGACGAAGTATACCAAAACGATGGGGCACTACGGAATCTAGTCTTCCGTAGTGCCCTTGCTTCCGCGTTCATGCAGTTCAGACTCGCACGTGCTCGACCGGCGCATTCTTCTTGCAATCAGAACACTCATCACCGCGGTCGACCATCTGCAAGACAAACACACCAACTACCTGTTCGTCGCTTATTCGAATTTATATCCGCCGTTCAGCGCCGGACTCCATGAAATAATTGAAGAACGCTACGGCTTTGACAAAATTTAGTTATCTAATAATCTAGTACGTGATCCCCCCGCAGTAAATCCGTGATCAGATGGACGCTGGCAACCGAAATCCTTCTCGGCTAGCTGAATTGTGCTTAGCGCGAGTGATGTGCCTAGTGCCAAAGCCTTATCGCTTTGGCGCCGCGTTGTTGCTTGCGCGCATCGCGTTGCCGTTGGTGCGCAAGACCGAGGCTTATCGTGAACAGCAGATCAAAATGTTTCATCGTCCACGGGAGATTGCTTTGCACCTGGTCCTGAATGCTCTTACAAAAAACGGTACCGCTTTTGACCCCAGAATCAGGGTTAGCGGTTTCGACCATTTCGTGCGGGCTCAGGCACGCGGCAAAGGAGTTTTGGTTATCGGCCATCACGCGGCGTTGAGTCTGTTCATGGTACGCCACTTTTATGACAAAGGATTTGATCCGGTAGTGATCACTCCCGATAGCAAGCTGCGTGTGGGTGGAACTCTGGTCTCGGTGCGCATATTGCAGCCGTCCCCGATGTTTTTAGTACAACTTCGTAGCAGATTAAGGCGTGGTGAGCTCGTTTGCGGCATGCCGGATCGAGGCGAGCATCACATGCGGCGCACGATTGAATTTGCCATGCCTTCCGGCCGGGTGATTTTAGCGCCGGCAATGATACAGGTAGCCGCACGTTGCGGCGCGGAGGTTCTCTTCACCGAAGTGCATATCGAGGGACGTCAATTGGTATCAACGATTGCCAGTCCTTCACGTGCAGCGAGGGCGACCGCTGAGTCGCTCACCGAAGAGTTCATTTCGTTCGTCCGAGATCACAGTCTGGAACATGGCGATGGTGACGCCGAAACTAACGGTGTTCGTTCGCGTGGATTAAGGAATAGCTCGGGCTCTCCTGGGGAGTCGGGCCTGGCAGCACCTCAGTGGGATTAAGAAATGTTGGGCCAAACAACCTCCAGGGATTCCGTCAAAAGCTGGCCGGGATTCATCAAACGCTCCTATGCCTCTCCGTGGAGCGGCCGGCAGTTAGTGATAATCGCCTCAGTGCTTCATGTGTTTCTCGCCATCTGTCTCTTCATCGTGGGCCGTGCCGAGATAAGCCCGACTCTCGTGGACCGCAACGGAATCATGGCTTCCTTTGCTTTTGACAGCTACGTGTATCGAGACGGAGCAATCTCCCTGGCTGAATTTCTCCAGAAGGGAAGGATTATGGATTGGGCGACTGCTGCACAGCCAATCCACGTCAAGTTTCTGGCAATACCGTCTGCGCTGTTGGGACCGATTCTTGGATTCAACACGTTGAGTGCTGAACCTTACAACCTGCTTTGCTATGCGGCGGTAGTCGGTTTGGTATTCGCGATCGGGCGGGAGGTCCGCGGTCGTCGCACCGGTCTTCTGGCGGCCGCAGCTGTCGCGGTATGGCCCACCTTCCTGCTGCATTCAATGCAACTGCTGAAGGATCCTCTCTTTGTCGCCGCTTCGCTCGTATTTCTGTTGTGTGTGATTTCGAGTCTGACGAGGGTTTATCGACCGATGATGGCCGGGGGCATTGCCGCGCTGACAATGCTTATCCTGCTGTTGCTTTTCGTGGTCCGCAGTAACGCCATTGTTGTGATTTTTGCTGCTGGTTTATTAGGTTTCGCGTTGCTGCTCTTGCGCCAGTGGCTGCAAAGGCGGCTGCTCATCTGGAACATGATGCCAACGATAGCCGTCTTGTTAACGACGCTTATCCTCATATCGGTTTACTCGAGGCCACCAGGCGAAAAGATTAAACACTTTCCGTCCGACCAGAGCGGACAACCAAAAATCGCCACCAACACAACAAGGCAATTACCGAGTCTCATGGTGAAGTCACCTACGGCTGAGGACCCGCGCACGCGTAATGGATTAGCGCCAGGATGGTCGGACGCCACCAACAGGATGGTGCGCCGGATCAGCGCGATGCGTTCACGATTTGCGGCAGCTTATCCTGAAGCTGGTTCCACACTGGACGGAAACCAGGAATTCAGAAATTTGAATGATCTGCTCGCGTATGTCCCGCGTGCTGTAGAGATCGGTTTGTGGGCCCCCTTTCCGCACACGTGGATTTCGGCCGGCCGTCGCGTAGGAAGCGTCGGAAGACTATTGGCCACCGCGGAAACAGTTCTTATTTATCTTTGTCAGTTGTTGGCTGTGATCGCTCTGGTGCGCGAGCCCAGGCAGTTGGCGCTTTGGTTTCTCATTATCATTTCTCTTTTGGGCGTAACGGCCCTGGCGCTAATTGTCCCGAACGTCGGCGCTCTCTATAGATTTCGATACACCTTCTGGGTACCGGCAATTATTGTCGCGATGGTGACCCTTGAAAACCTTGGCCCTTTTTTCGATACGCGCTCGTATGCGCTACGGCGTGGATTTCGATCGCGACGGCCCGCCGATGATCCACCTCGAACCGGTAACCTGAATAAACCGATGAAGACCTTGGGCCGTTACGCAGCAACGAGTCTATTTCTGTGCTTGCTCGCAACTGTCACAGCTTGCTCATCACTCAGCCAGTCGAACCGTCAACAGTCATTTGGTTTCGAGGACCGTTCAGCTTCGGCTGCGGTGGAATCTCATTTAGGCTTCAGCTTGCTAAACCTGACCGGCACAACCCTGCACGGTCTTTATATCTCTCCAACTACCTCCAGCGGCTGGGAAGAGAACGTGCTCGGAGGGCTTCAACTAGGGGACGGTGACACCGTCATGATTCGGTTTAACCCAAACGAGAAAGCAACGACATGGGACATGAGAATAGAGGCCGCAGACGGCCATTATACCGAGATGAAGAACGTGAAAGTAGGTGGCTTTTCGGAGATGACGCTGATGCTAAAGCCTGTGCCTGGAGCCGTGGTAGTAGCGGAAGTTGAGTAGACGCACGCATTTATAATTTTATGAAGATACTTTTTTGCATTCCTAATCTTGCACACGGCGGAGCCGAGAGACAGTTGTCGTACCTTGCCGCGGAACTAGCCAACATGGGTCACGAGGTACATGTTGCCTCGCGTGCCGGTGGCCCAAACCTTGAAAGGATCCTATCAGCAGGCGTGACGTGGCACTGGCTTAAGACCAGTGAGCGTGCCAAACGAATAGGTCTGTTGGGTGTCGGGAGATTAATCCGGGCCATTGGGATTTTCTTGAAGCTCGTGCGGTTGTTGCGAAACCTGAAACCAGATCTCGTCCAGACGATTTTGGCGCCTATGGACCTGCTGGGCGGAGCGGCGACGCTCGTGACTCGCACACCCTGGATCCTGAAGGAAGGTAGTTCTCAGCATTTTTACGCAACTTACCGAAAATATTGGTTTCGCTTTGCGTTCGGCAGGCTTGCGGATCTGGTGATTTCAAATTCTGCCCACGCGTATGACTACTGGCGGCCGGTTCGAAATCCGGATGCGCTTCACATAATCCCGAATGGTCTACCGATCGACGAGATGACAAAGACGAGTGCAGCCGGCTTACGCGGTTTTAACTTCCGACCAGATGAGAAGGTGGTGCTTTATGCGGGCCGGATAGACAGCGGCAAAAACGTCGAAGCCTTTATCGCAGCATTGGCGCGCCTTTCTGACGAACTGCCTTTCAAAGCGATTGTCTGCGGCGATGGTCCGCATCGTCTTCAGGTGGAACGAATGGTGCGCGAACTTGCCCTAACGGACCGAGTGTTCTTCACCACCGATCTCGACAACGTGTGGGGCCTAATGAAATGTGCCGATGCTTTCGTATCCCTGAGCAGGTTTGAGGGCTGCCCAAACGTGGTTTTGGAGGCAATGGCTTGCGGTTGTCCGCTCGTGTTGTCGGATATCCCAGCGCATCGAGAACTTCTCGCTGACGACGCTGCATCTTTTGTCGACCTGGAAAAGCCTGAAGAGGCAGCCCAGGCTATCGCGGACGTGTTGCGGCGCGGCCCCAGATGCGACGGCGCCGGAATAACGCGCGCTAAGGCAGCGACGTGGACTGTGGAAGCGAACGCCAGAGAGTTTGAATGCGTGTACCTGCGTTTGCTGACCGGCGCTGCGGATACCACCGCAATTCCAGTGTTGATCGGCACAGGATGCGCGCGGGCGAATGAAAGCTAAGAGAGACTTAGAGAAGCAATGTTGAATCGCATCACGAACCGCGGGGTTCCGGGCCTTGCTGCGCACTCTCCCATGTTGAAACAGAGCGCGCACCTCGGACTTTTAGCGATCGGTCACGCGGGGCTGGCTGTGTTGATGGCCTGGTACGTGATCGCCAGGATTGGCGTTAACATTGAGTCTGATGCCTTCTTCGCGTCAGGCGCGCTCACTCAGTTTGTGTTCGTCCTCTTGACTACCACGTTGGTACCAGTTCTCGTCCCACTGCTCGCCGTTGGAGACGACAAACAATTTCATGGAGATGTCTGGTCCTTTTTCTCTTTGACGGCGGCACTGTTCTTTATCATCGCCATCGCCTTGGGCATAACCAGCCACATTTGGGTACCGTGGATAGTCCCCGGGTTCTCAGTGGCGGGTAAGAGTCTGACCTTACAACTGACGAGAATTCAACTCGTTAGCATGTTTCTTAACGCCATCATCGTTACGCTTTGGGCGGCCCATCACGCACGTCACAGATTTGTTTGGGTGGAGCTGTCGGGCAGTCTGGCCAACCTTTGCGGGTTAATATTTCTAATGTTGATGCTGCCGCGGATAGGGATTTCAGCCGCGGCCTGGAACACGGTCTTTTGTAACGGTCTGAAACTAATTTTTCTCCTGCCTATCCTCGGCCACTGGCGCCGCCCGGTGTGGAGTTCGGCGGCTCTTAGTGAAGCCTGGCGACGCTTCAAACCACTGCTACCCGGCCACGTCTATTTGCGGACAGACTCGTTGCTGGATCGTTTTCTCGCATCAATGACGGGTGCAGGGAGTTTGTCCTTGCTCTACGTGGCGCAACAGGTTTATGCGAGCATCCTCCTGTTGCTAAGTAAAGCTGTGGCTGCTCCGATGACGCCCAAGCTGGCCATTGAGGCGCGTCAAAACAACCTACACATCTACCGGCGCACTTACTATAGCCGGCTCGGCCTCGTGTTGCTGGTGACCCTTTCGGGCTGCTTACTGCTGGCGGGAGCTCTACCAATCTTTCGGCTCTTAATCGGTCATGGCGGAATTACACCGGGAAACTTGCATTCCCTGTGGCTAATCATGATCGCGCTCACCGGTACTTTCGTTGGTGGAGCTTTAGCGCAAGTAACTGCCGGAGCGTTTTATGCGACGGGAAACACGAAGACTCCGACCAAGCTCTCCGTGGTCGTTTACAGTTTCTTCATTCCGTTGAAAATTGCTGCCTTCTTCAAATATGGCATTCTCGGTCTGGCCATCACGATGAGTGCCTACTCGCTCACCAACCTGGTGGTTCAGCTTTTCGCCCTGGGATGGCGCGTGCGCCTGACTGAGAAACAAACTCTGGTCGCGGTCACCAGCGTCGCCGACTGAAGATTTGAAACTCAAAAATGGTATACAGGCCAATCCGGAAAAGTTTTATGAGGAGGCGATTTCATTGCAAGGCTTGAAGCAAGTCTCTCTTTTAAATCTCCAGGACCACGCAACCACCTTCTGTCGCAGCGGAAGTTTAGCGGTCGCGATCCTGTTTCAGCCTTGTACGTTGGCTTACTGCGCAGTGCTTTCTTTCTCTCAGACGCGAACGTGTTCGACAGGCGCATTCTTCTTGCAATCAGAACACTCATCGCCGCTGTCGTACATTTGCACGTCAAATTCCACGAGGGACTTGATTGGCGTGTCTTCCAATTTATCATCCGCCGAGGTGAACTTAACGATCGCGCCGCAACCAATTACTTTGGAACCTAATGCCTTGACGAGCGCGGCAGTTTCCTCAGTTGCGCTCCCACTGCGGATGATATCGTCAACGATGATGCAGGGATTCACTTCACCCTGATTAATGTATTGGCGAAACATGCGCTTGCCGTTTTCCTGTTCGGCCCAATAGATCTGCTCTGCGCTTAAGGCGTCGCGCACCCCGAAGGCCACGGGGATGCCGCCCGAGCTTGGGCTGATAACCGCAACCTTCGGCAACTGGCTGGAGATGTCGCGGTCAACGCGGAATTTCCTGCTCAGGGCCACCGCCAGGACCCGGGCCGTATCGTAGTAACGAAAAGCGAGCGGCATCTGAAAGTAGTAAGGCGAATGTTTGCCGTTGGGATAGACGAAATGCCCCTCGCGAAACGCCCCGGTGCGCTTCAGCATTTCCATCACAACTTCTGACGACGGAATCAAATCCACCATTTTGTTTTCCATAAGCGACCAGTTCTCCCGTTCCGCATTTTGAAACCTGAGTGATGGTTTCAGGGCTCAGCACTCATCATCCTTACTAAATTCGGGGCGGATAGCATACATCAACTTCCCACCGTGACTCCATCATCAAACGCACGCTTTATCAGCTGCGCTTGATCCCTCGGCAGGTCTGCCGGCAATTCACCCGCCGAGAACCACCCCGCTTTTTGAATCTCAAAGCTGAGCCGCTCAGGGTCGTCAATCGCGCGGGCGGTGAAAAGTATTTCGATCTGTTTCGGTTCCTTAAAGGCCCGCGTCATAAACAACTTCACGTCTTCCAATTCCAGTTCGGCCTCTTCGCGCAACTCCCGACGCAACGCCTGCTCAGGTTGTTCACCTTTTTCAATGAAGCCGCCGGGAATTCCCCATCCGGGACTGGGGCGAAAACGGTGCTTGAGTAATAAGACCTGACCATCTCTGTTTGTAATGATAGCCCCCGCGGAAACAGCAAAATGCGGCTGATATGAACGCACCATCCAGCGCCGCAGGCGTCTGGGCAGTCGACGCCAGATTGTTCCGAGTAGGTCATTTAGCATGAGAATGCAGCATACCAAACAGTCGTTCAAAGTGGCATCGAGACAACTTCGAATGTTTTCCTGGAAGCTGGAATGATCGACTCACGAGTTCTCCAATTAACGAAAGAATCTTGGGGTGGCTACTTATCATTTCCCGGACCGTTGCTTTAGTTTGTTGACGCACCTTTCGTCCACTCTGTAATATCCGTTGTGAAGTCACCAGCACAGTCCCCCGGAAAGCAGACAGCAGCCATGACCGAAAATGTCTCCGCAGCCAGCTCGTCTCCCCAGGCTTCCGCCTCCCCGGCAACGCCAAAAAGAATTACCAACGCGCAGACGGTTTGTAACGAGAAAAATGCGAAGGGCAAACTCTGCAACGGTCATCTGAAACAACTCAACACTGCCGGTGAAGCCGCCGTGGTCCACCTGCGCGGCGACGACGTACTTTCCAAGTGCCATATCTGCGGGACTCTCTACATGGGCCCACCGCTCGGGCACGTTCGCGATCCACATAAGCAATCTCGTTTCGTTGAAGCCGAACTATCAGCGTTGCTGCAAGCCGCGGGCGGAACTATGCCAATCATCAAGAAAGATGCGCGCGGGGTCTTTGTCATGGAGACCAGCACTCCACCTGCGCCCGCGAAACCTGCATCTACGCCCACTGCGGCGCCGGCTAGTGCCGCCAGGGTTGCCCCGGCTACGGCAAAGCCGGTCGCCGCGCCGGCGAAGACCTCGCCAAAGGCCGGCGCTGATCCGGATCGCAGCCTGATGAAACGTTACACCTATGCTGGTGTCGCCGATACTGGTCCCCAGCCGGGTGAGAGCTTTGAACAGAAAGTGGCGCGATTAAAAGCAGTGGCGGTCGCAGCTAAACAACGCGCTGACGATGGCGGGGGCGAAGCCGCTGTCGCGGCGCCGGAATCATCAGTCGTGGCCCCAAGCCTCGAAGCTGCACCTACTGTGGCTGAAAGCGAGGCAACTTCTGAAGAGCCACTCAGTGCGGCGCCTAAGGCTGCGCCTGCCGCCACTGAACACAAGCCAACCGGAGATGCCGATCGCACCCTATTTCTGAGGGGGACTTACTGTGGAGTTGTGGATACCGGGCCCGTGCAGGGCGAAACTTTCGAGCAGAAGGTGGAACGACTAAGGGCGGTGGCCGCGGCCGCGAAGCAACGCTCTGAAGGCGCCTGACTCCCCACCTCAGCAGATTGCGCCGACTCCAGGCTCAACGCCTAGTTCAAGGCGCCCGGGTTTGATCTAACCTACGCCGGGGCTCTGATTTTCATCCGTGTAACCGGCTAGATCTGCCGACCGTCGTTCTCCCCTCGTGCGTTTCGCCTCCAGCAGCGTGTGACGCACCACCGCCAGCAGAATAATTACCCCGCCAACCAACGCCCACTGGCCCGGACGCTCGCCGATCACCAGAAATACCCAGATAGGATTCAACACCGGCTCGATGTAGCCGACTATGCCCGCGTCCAACGAACGTGCGCCTCGGGCCATCGCCACCGTGAAGAGCGTATACGCCACGCCAATTTGGACCACACCCAGATAGACCACGCTCACCGCGTCATGCAGCGAAAGCTGTGGCAATACCTTCAACCCCGCCGACGCAGCAACCAGCACCAGCAATAGATTTCCATAGATTACCGATGAGGCCCGATTAACGTCGCGAGCTTTCGGGTGACGAAGCAACAGGAAGTAGCAGGCGAAGCAAAGTCCTGAAGCGAGGGCCAGCAGATTTCCGGTCACATCCTGCGGCCGCAATTTACCGACGAAAAAAAGCGACATGCCAATCACGCAGGCTGCCACGGTAATCAGATCGCGCCGGCGAAATTTTTCTTTGTAGAACAGCGGCTCGAGAATCAACAGATAAAGTGGCGCTGTGTATTGCAGGAAGATCGCGTTTGCAGCCGTGGTCTCTTTCGTGGCCAATACAAAGAGCAATAACAACGCGGCGTAGAGCACGGCGGCCATCGCAGTTACTTTGTTGAGCCGAAAACCTTCGTGCCGGGTGAAAATGGCGACCGTAATTGCCGCCAGCAGCGAACGACCAAAGGAAAGCTCGAGTCCGGAGATTGAAGTCCATTTGATGAACAGCCCACCAGTACTCCACAGCACCGCGGCGGCGATGACGAACAATAATGGTGAAGTCTTCTTATCTACCATGTAGCCAATAGTGTTAATGGATCTGCCTAATCACCGCGAAGGGCGTTCCGTCAGGAACGCGATGTTTATAGTAATTTGAGTGCCTGACATCAAAAACGCGGGAGCAAAACTGCCTGACAGTTTTGCTCCCGCGTCGTGTTCGGCTGAAGCTTATAAGCTATAAACATTCCGTTCCTACGGAACTGCTACTCGACTTGCTCGGATTGATCCCCTGTCAGGATTGCCTGACTTTGAGTTTTCAAGTACTTGCCAAATACGCCATTCCACGGCGGAATTACAATTGAAACCGCCCCGTAGGTTTTCGCCTGGCAGGCAAGACGAATGAGCGGCTTGGGTTCGGTTGTGTTGATATAGCCAAAGTCTTTGATTTGTTTTCCTTCGCGGACCGCGACGTCTGAAAGTTTTTCTGCCCCACCCAACACTCCGACCCAGCAGGTTCCGCACGATGCGGAACGACACTCCACCGGTATTGGACCTTCAGGCCGACGTGGATCTATTTCGCGCCAGTTGCGCGTGCGATCATCAGCGGCGCCCCAGGCCATGTCCTGATCGTTGTTCATCTGGTACGACGCCTTCTCATCGGTTTCGTCGTAGGTGACCGTCCACTTCTTGTCGACCGTCTTGAGAAAACCGAAGAAGCCCTGACTATTGTCTTTGGCGCGCTCGCTGAGAACTTGTTCAGGCGTTTGCTTCGCGTGCTTGCGGTCGAGCAGCATCTCACCCTTTGCACTCCGGAAAGCCGCGAGGCCGGATTGTTGCAGGGTCATAAAAGCGACTGCCGCAATTCCCACAACCAACGAGTGATCCACCCCGGTGTTCTTTGCCACTTCGCTGGCAACTCTAAGAATTTCATCCACCAGCTTTTCACCTGCCACCGGCTGAAAAGTCGTCGCCAACCCTTCCACCGCGCTCTTCACTTGTGGCCAGTAGCGGTGACCGTATAGAAACTTGTGCGACGAGTCGATCTGGTCTCTCAAGTGAGGGTTGCCTTTGATTAGCAGTTCTCGGGCCAGCTCTTCCGGATCTTCGGCCTTTTGAAAGGCTTTGAAGAGTGAGAGTGGATAGAACGCGAACCAAATTTGCGTCGCGTTCCGGTCAACCTGATGAATCGAACGCAGCACAGAGGTCAAGGCAGCGGCCCAAGCCTCCTCATCATGATGGTTTAAATACACTTCGAGTGGGCTAAGGGTGATGGTATCGTTTTGGGTAGTCATAATTTGAAACGGTGATTATAACCACGTTGCCACAAAGTTCACAGCCGACCGGCCGGGAGGGCGGGGTGAAAGTTTGGAACGCCTCCGGGTGGCAGCGCGGCAAGATGTTGACAAGATCTGCACGGGCGAGTAAAAGTCGCTTCTACCACGCTACCAAATCGCTAACGTTTGAGGGAGATTACACGAATGAGTTCCCAGGAACCGGATTACTCTAAGCCCGTTAAGAAGTTTGACGGGGCTTATGGCTTTTCATTCGCCATCGCGCTTGGTCTGCTCTTGTTCATCGCCGGTCTGGTAATCAGTTTGACCTTCGGTCAGGGCGCTACCATCGGATTGATTTTTGGTATTCCACTTATCTTCGCTGGAATGCTGGTGCCGCTGCTGATGATGCGTGGGCAGCTCAAGCAGAATGAGATTTCCGCCCCCTGTCCTTATTGCGGAACTGAGATCAAAACCTCTGATACCGCAATTCGGCTGGAATGCCCGAGCTGTAACCGGCTGGTGGGAGTGCGGGATCTGAAGTTATATCCGGTGGAGAGTTAAAGTACGGCCGGCTGTCAAAATCATCACCAGCCCCGGGTCCAATAGTCGCCAAAGGTAAGCGCAAAAAGTATTCCCAGCCAAAACAACGCTGCGGCAAAGACCACCCAAATCAATCTCGAACTGTACCGCACGTGCATGAAATAGAGCACGACCAGCGTTGCTTTTACGCAGGCGATCGTCAGGGCCACGATCACATTCATCGGATCGGGAAAATCCTGCAAGCCGGCCCAAACGGTAAGCGCCGTCCCCACCATTAAGGCCAGGAAAATCATGAAGTAAACCTTGAGAGATACGATGTGTTCGCTCATAGCCAAACCCTAAGCATGCAACAAGTGTCTTCCCAACAAGTACAACAAGGGGAAGAGGAAAATCCAGATGATGTCCACGAAGTGCCAATAAAGCCCAAGATTCTCCACCGGTGCGTGATACTCAGGCCCATACTTTCCGCGCCAGGCAAAGTAAAGGAGCACCAGCAGCAGGCCCACGCCGATGATCATGTGGACCGCGTGCATGCCCGTCATCGCGAAATAGATCCAGTAAAACATTTCAACATTCTTGACCGTCGCTGACCCGATCATATGGAGCTTATGTGGATCGAGGTCACCATGCGCGGCCACGGCTGGATTAAAAGGATTCCCGGGGATCAACTTGCCCGGAATCAGGCGATCCACATATTTATCGCGATACTCAACTGCCTTGATGCCGAGAAACGCTGAGCCCAGCACAATCGTGAGCACCAGGAAGAGCAGGAGGTTTTTACGCTTGCCCACCTGCGCGCTATAAACTGCGAGCGCCATCGTCAAGCTGCTCAGAATCAGCACTACGGTATTGACAGCTCCCAGCGGCAACGACAGATGGTTACTCGCCGTGGCAAACGCGTCGGGAAACTTGGAACGGTACAAGGTGTAGGCAAAAAACATCCCGCCGAAAAACATGATTTCGGTGACCAGGAAAACCCACATTCCGAGAGTGCCAGCCTCGCGCTGCTGCTCCATGTTCTCGAAGTGGTGCTGTAATGCCGGGTGGCTTACCCCATGTTCCACTGCTGCTGCCAAGTGTGCTCCTGCCTTTTCTGACTTCTGCTAATTTCTAATGCTGCGGTTTCCCATCAATCACGGCATCCGCATTCTCCAGTGATTCGTCTTCCTTATACATTCCAATCACGCGCAACTCTTCGGGCGGGGCAAATTCGTAAGCCTCCCACGTGACCACCGGCGTGACCAGGAAATTTTCCGTCGGTGGCGGCGAAGGCGTGCGCCATTCAAGCCCCGGCAAATGCCACGGATTGGCCTCGGCGCGCTTGCCGTAACGCATGGACCAGATCAAATAAATCAACGGGATCAAAAGGCCGACACCGAGAATTGACGCGCCGGCCGAAGACAACACGTTGAAAACTTGAAACTCCGGCGGATACGCGTGATAGCGTCGCGGCATCCCCAAATATCCGGCGATGAACTGCGGGAGAAACGTCAGATTGAACCCAACAAAAACTGTAAGCGCCGAGAATCGTCCCCAGCCTTCCGGGTACATGCGGCCGGTAATCTTCGGCCACCAGTAATGCAGTCCGCCGAGATAGGCGAGCAAAGTGCCGCCGACCATGATGTAGTGGAAGTGAGCTACGACGAAATAGGTGTCACTCAGATGAACGTCAACTGCTAACGCCGCCAAAAACAGACCGGTCATGCCGCCAATGGTAAACAGCCCAATGAAACCAAGCGCATAAAGCATGGGCGTGTCGTAAGAAATTGATCCCTTGTAGAGCGTCGCCGTCCAGTTGAAAACCTTAATGGCCGACGGAATCGCCACGGCAAAACTCAGGAATGAAAAGATCATGCCGGCATAAACAGATTGGCTGGCGACGAACAGGTGGTGTCCCCAAACCAGAAAACCGAAGACCGCAATCGCCAGACTCGAAAACGCGACAAACGAATAACCAAAAATATTCTTGCGGGAGAAATTTGCAATCAACTCGCTAATGATACCCATCCCCGGCAAGACCATGATGTAAACGGCCGGATGTGAATAAAACCAGAACAAGTGCTGGAAGAGCACCGGATCCCCGCCATTTGCCGGATCGAATATTCCCACGCGGGCCAGCCGCTCAAAGGCCAGCAGCAGGATAGTAATCGCGATGACCGGAGTGCCCAGGATCATGATCAGCGAAGTGGCATAGTGTGCCCAGATAAACAACGGCATCCGAAACCAGGTCATGCCCGGGGCGCGCATGGTGTGAATCGTAACGATGAAATTCAACCCGGTAAGGATCGACGAGAATCCGCTGATGAAGATTCCGGCGCCGGTAGCGATCACATAGGAGTTGGAAAACGTGGTGCTGTATGGGACGTAGAAAGTCCAACCGGTATCGACGCCGCCGGCCAACAACGCGTAAATCGTAATCATTCCGCCGAGCAGATAAATATACCAACTCAACAGGTTGATACGCGGGAAGGCGAGGTCCTTCGCCCCGATCATCAGGGGCACCAGGAAATTGCCGAGCGTGGCCGGGATAGACGGAATCAGGAAGAAGAAGATCATGATGATTCCGTGCTGGGTAAAAACTTTGTTGTAGGTTGCCGAAGAGAGAAAGTCACCTTGCGGCGTCATTAGCTCCAGGCGAATAAACATCGCGTAGAGGCCGCCGATCAGGAAGAAAAACGAAATCGAACCCAGATAGAGCAATCCAATGCGCTTGTGATCTTTCGTCAGCAGCCACGACTTCAGACCATATTGCGCGTTGATATAATTAACGCGCTCTGCTGCCGGAGTTTCGAATGTTTCGGGTGCTTGCATAGTCTAAAACCAATTCCTACCCCAATTCTTACCTGGGAGCCGGCGTTGCCGTCGCGGGAGTCGCTGAGCGCGGGCTAGCCGCTGCTGCCGGCGCCGCGGTCGCCGATTGCGGCCCGGTCACTTGCAACGACTTCATAAAAGCCATCAACTGGATCAATTGTTCCGGGCTCACCTGTCCCTGGAAAGTTGGCATGATCGGACCAAAACCAGAAACGAGCTTGGCCTGCGGGTTTTCAATCGACTCCCGAATGTAACCTTCATCAGCCGTCAGTGTCTGACCATTGGCTAAGAAAACTTGGCGGCCGAAGATTCCTACGAGCGACGGCCCGCGGCCGCCTTCCCCCTTCGCGCCGTGGCACGAAATACAGCCGAGCGAATCGTAAAGTTGCTGCCCGGCCACGGCGGGCACCTGCTGGTTGGCGTTCCCGCTAAGCCAGTTATCAAAGTCAGTGGGCTGCATAACGATCACTTTGCCAATCATGCCCGAGTGATTCATCCCGCAATACTCGGCGCAAAATAAGTGATAGGTGCCGGGCTTGGTGGCCTCAAACCACTGGGTGGTATAACGACCTGGCAGCACGTCGGCCTTCATGCGAAAGGCCGGAACGAAGAAATCGTGAATCACATCCTCAGAAGTCATGATCAGCTTGATCTTCCGTCCTACGGGCACATGCAATTCATTTATCTCGCGCTGGCCGGTTGAATGCTGAATTTTCCACATCCATTGCTTGGCGACCACATAAATCTCGTCAGCATTTTTCGGCGACCGGTATTGATGGAAATAAATCTGAGCACCCCACGCAAACATGCTCATCGCAATCAGGAAAGGAACCACTGACCAGAGCGTTTCCAACTTGTGTGAACCAGCGATAGGCCGCGGAATTTCGTAGAGCGAGCGGCGGCGATACTTGATCACGAAGAAAATAAGAACAATCGATATCAGGAGAGTGAAAAAGACTGTGACGCCGGATAAATAAAAATACAGTGCGTCAACCTGCGATGAGTAGGTTGAAGCACTTTCCGGCATGAATGGCATCCACGAAGTCTGCATCTCGATAATTACAGTTGTCTTGTCGAACCTCTGGGGGTGAATGGACGCTTTATCATCAACCACACAGGCACTGACGACATCATCAAAAACATCACGCCCATCGCAACCAAAGTCAGGATCCCGCCCACCTGGACTATGTTCATGACGACTGCGCCATATTTGCCGGTAGCCGGATCGTAGTGAAAACAGTAAAGCAGCAACTGATCGACGGGCGATCCAATCTTGTTTTCCGCCGCCTCGATCAAACCAAGTCTGACATCGCGCGGCGCGTATTCAATTCCGTAGAAGTAACGCGCCAGCTTTCCCCCCGGCGTGGATACGAAAATCCCGCTACCGTGAGCAAACTGGTTCGTCTCGCTATCGAAGCGATAACGAAACCCGATCGCGTCAGTCAGTCGCTTGATGTTCTCGGCATCGCCCGTCAGGAAATGCCAACCCTTAGTCGCGGTTTCACGTTTCGCTGCGGGTAGATAGTCGATATAGGTCTTCTTCTTGGCTGCCGCCAGCGCCGGCGTTTCCCGGTTGTCGAAACTTACCGTCACCACTTCAAACTCCTGGCCCGGCTGAAACGCCAGCACCCGGAAGTTGGTGACCATGCCATTCAAAACCTGATTACAGAGCATGGGGCACTCGTAATAAACCAGCGACAACAAAACGGGCTTCTTTCCGAAGTAGTCGCCCAGTTTCACGCTCTCGCCCTTCTCATTCTTGAATGCCGCATCGAGGGGGAGCTGCTCGTTGAGCTTCTGATCAATCCCCACCCCCGCCAATGCTTTGGGCAGACCACTCGGAGCTCTCGCTTCATAAGGTCGCGAACTATAAAGCGGCGAGTTTCCCTGCGACTCTTTGAATTGCCCGTAAACAGTGAACAGTGAGCAGTGGGCGATGACTAACGTGACGAGAATCGCAAGCAATGGACGCTGAGCAGCGGCCAACAGCATGGTCCTCGGACCGCTCACGACGGACCACTTCGTGATCCCGACTGATTTTTGCTTTTCGCCTTCTATCATTACTGTCCCGCCACTCTGCCCGAACTCTCCGCGGTGGGAAGTCTCAGCCGGGAATCGCCCGCAGCTGAACCCTCGCCTGATTTTCGTGATTGAAGACCGCCTTGCACAACCTTCTCCATTGCCTGGTCTATCGGCATACCCACAAGCTGTCCCGACTGATCTTTGGGGCCGTCATTCAGAATACGGTCCCACTGCGCACGCAAAACACGGTACTCAGCTTCCGGCTCGCGCACTTCAAGATTGACCCACTCACCATTTTCCAGTTTCACCCCAAACCCGGTGGCCGCCTGAAGTCTGGGGGCGGGCGGCAGTCGCTCCTGCTCAGTCATGGCCATCGGCCCGGGCGGCGGCTCCTTTTCCTCCTGCGCTTTGAGCAAGCGAAACATTCCCCACATCAATACGTGCACGACCACTGCGAAAACGGTTAACCCCACGACAAACTTAAGAATGCCGCCCACACTGACGTCGCTGGCCTCGTGCGTCACATCCAGATTCTTGATGTGCGACACATCCGGCGTTTCGGTGATATGCAGATTCCCGTTACCCTTGTGTTTACTTCCAGCCATAATTTAATTCCAAGAATACTTAGTGCTCAGTGACCGGCGTGCACCTGTCCCTGTTGCAACACGCTTTCATACTGAGGGTCGTTAATCGGAATCAACGGCCGGCTCATTAGGCTGCGCGCAAAAGCCGCGAGCCACAAGCCGCCCATACCAATCGGCGCCACCACGTCCATCCAGCTAATGTGAAGCCCATGCGAGCCCGGCCATTCCGGAGTCGGCGCAATCGTCCATAGCAGATCAATCATCCGCATCACCAGAATCAACACCGCCACGATCACCAGCTTGCCGGCGTTTCGCTTCAGCGAACGCGACAACAGAAACAGGAACGGAAAAGCAAAATGCAGCACGATCACGGTAATGGCGATCACGCCCCATCCGCCCCTGGTTCTCGGCAAATACCAGCGAATTTCTTCCGGAAGATTTGCCGACCAGATGATCAGAAACTGCGAAAACGCGAAATACGACCACAGCATCACGAGCGCCAGAAGTAGCTTACCGAGATCGTGAAAATGTAGCTGCGCGACGATCACGTTCATCGGCTCGTGCTTCGCTAGCGAGGCCATCACTGCGATAGTAAAAGCCAGCGCGCTCAACGTCCACGAGGCGACAAAAACAAATCCGTAAATCGTGGAATACCATTCCGGATCCAGTGACATGAACCAATCAACCGAGGCGCCGGTAACAATAAAAACGAACAACACCATGCCCGGCCCGCTCAGTGTTTTCATCCGCTTGGTGTACTGCCGGTCAGCGGTCGAGTCCTGCAACCTGGACCAGCGATTCAAAAAGAACGCCAGCAGCAACCAGATCGCAAAATAAACAACCGCGCGGATACTGAAAAAAGGCAGATTGAGATATTTCGATTTCAAAACCAGCGCTGGATGTTGAGCGACGTGCTCCGGGTGCGTCCAGCTGTAGAGCGAATGTGCGCCGAGGACGATCGGGACAAACAAAAGCGCTACGAGCGGCAATGTGCGAGTCGAGGCTTCAAGCACCCGGCGAATTACGAACCCCCAGCCGCCGCCGGTCATGTGTTGCAGCATCAAGAGCGCCAGCGACCCGAACGCAATGCCGCCCCAAAAGCTATAGGCGAAGAGGTACGAACGGAAAAACTGATCATGATCCAGGAAGTACCCAACGACCAGTAGCACAGTGAACACAACTCCAACGATCAGCGCCAGGCGCTGAAATCGGGCGATGCGTGCTGGAGGTGCATATGACGGCATTAGTGCGCTGGTCCTCCACTATGTGCAGCCGGTGACGGGGCCGGGTTCGAACTAGGCTGCCCCGCAGGCGTATCTTTCTTTTCCTGACTCAATTGCAAGGCCCGCACGTAAGCGATGATCGCCCAACGATCCTCGGCGGGAATCTGGGCGGCGTAACTCGGCATCGCGCCCCAACCATTTGTGATGGCATCGAAGTAATGGCCGACCGGCGCCCCACGCAGGCGATCGTCATTAAACGAAGCGGCGCGCCGGAAACCGCGCCTGACAATCATGCCATCGCCGTTGCCGGTTGGGCCGTGACAGGCGGAACAAAAAATCTCGTAACGCTCTTTGCCCCGCGTGACTATCTCCCTGGTAACTGTCAGCGGAAACACCTCGACATCGTCGGGATAAGCTGCGGCGCCTTGTAGCGCGGTTCCTGCATTCTCGCTCGGGGCCGCCGGCGGGTTCGCCAGAGCTCTGGCAGTTTTCTTGCCGGTGAAAAACGCCGTATCAGTCATTAAATATCCGCGAGCTACTGTTCCGGCCACAGGTTTCCGCGACGAGAGTCCATCCGCATAAAACGTCGTCTCGCGATACGGCTTCATTTTTGGTTGGTCCTGCATGTCGCGGCGACACGCGGCGGCAAACAGTAAGCAGCACACCGCAATCAGCAAGCATCGGGCTCTGGCTGTTTGCAATTTGCTATTTCCTGTTTGCTCGTCAGACTTCAACATCGGTAACGTCTCTTGCTCCCAGCGTCCTTATAAACTGCATCGCTTCGCCATGCTTAAACTTCGGATCGTTCGCCTCGATAACCAGGAAAAAGCGGTCGCGGGTGGCTAGCGCAAAATTCGGGTTGTTGAATACCGGGTGGTATGGCTGGGGCAGTTTGTTCAGCACCAACATGCCCAACACAGTCGCCACCGCAGCAGCCAGCACAGTGCATTCGAAAGTGATCGGAATGAAAGCCGGCCAACTGTTCAAAGGCTTGCCGCCCACGTTAAGCGGATAGTTGACCACAGCGATCCAGTACTGCATCAGGAATCCGCCCACACCTCCAAGAATTCCCCCAATCAAGACGATTAACGGCAATGTCGTGTGCTTGAAACCGATCGCCTCGTCAAGCTCTTCAATTGGATAGGGCGAGTAACCGTTAATGCGGCGATACCCTGCTTCGTAACTTCGACGCGCCGCGCTAACCAGCGCTGTCGGGTTATCGAATTCGGCCATGATCCCGTAAAGCGCGGGTGTCCCACGCCGCCGCCCATGCGCGGTGACGCCGGCTTCACGGTGAAACGGCTCCGGGTCCTCCAGATCGTGTTCCCAGGGCTCTTCTGGTTTTTCGTCTTCAGCCATTACTCAAATCAGTGGTCATCGGAACCCAGTGGCCAGTTCTAACCATTAGTCTCTGCCAGCACTCAGCAAACTGCCCACCCGATATTCAGGTGCGGCTTCTGATCACGACCCACTGATCACTACTCCTCCACTTCCGCCTCCGGCAGAATCGTCCGCATCTCAAAAATCGAAATCATGGGCAGGAAGCGAATGAACAGAAACAGCAGGGTAAAAAAGAATCCAATCGTGCCGATGAACATCGTCCAATCCCACATCGACGGCTGATACTGTCCCCACGATGAGGGCAGAAAATCTCGATGCAGACTGGTCACCACAATTACAAATCTTTCCAGCCACATACCAATGCTGACCACGATGGAGATCAGCCACAGCACCAGCAGGTTTGAACGCACCCTTTTGATCCAGAGAAACTGCGGCGTCACGATGTTGCAAACGATCAGCGCCCAGTAGTAACCGGCATATGGTCCGTGCATGCGGTTCCAAATCATGAAACGTTCAAATCTATTACCGCTATACCAGCCAAAAAAGGCTTCCATCACGTATCCGTAGCCGACAATCAGACCCGTAGCCAGCATTACCTTCGCCATGTTGTGCATGTGGCGCATGGTGATGAAGCCTTCGAGGCCATAAAGCTTGCGTAAGGGGATTGTCAACAGCAAGACCATCGCGAAACCCGCATAAATAGCGCCGGCCACGAAATACGGGGGAAAGATCGTCGCGTGCCAACCCGGCAAAACGCCGACGGCAAAATCGAAACTGACTATGGTGTGCACTGAAAGCACCAGCGGCGTCGCGAGTCCGGCCAGAAGCAAATAGGCCATTTCGTAGCGATGCCAGTGGCGCGCGGATCCGCGCCAACCCATCGCCAACAGGCCGTAAAGAATCTGCCAGGGCTTGCTCTTGGCGCGGTCGCGCAGCGTGGCAAAGTCGGGAATCAAACCGACAAACCAGAACATCGCAGAAACAGTTGCGTAAGTTGAAACTGCAAACACGTCCCACATCAATGGGCTGCGAAACTGCGGCCAGATACCCATCGTGTTGGGGTACGGAAACAACCAATAGGCAAGCCAGGGACGGCCCAGATGCATGATTGGATACATGCCGGCCTGGGCGACGGCGAAGAGCGTCATCGCTTCCGCAAAACGATTGATCGACGTGCGCCACTGCTGCCTGAGCAGCAGCAGGATTGCCGAGATCAACGTACCGGCGTGGCCGATTCCAATCCACCAGACGAAGTTGAGGATGTCCATTCCCCACGCGACCGGAATGTTGATCCCCCACAGTCCAATACCAACGAAGAGCAGCTGCGTTATCGTCAGCAGCAGCAGCTGAAAGAGGATGAACGAGATGGCAAATCCGGCGAACCACCAAATCGGAGTTTTCCGTTTCAGAACGATCGAACTGATCTTGTCGGTGACCGAGGCAAACGTTAACCCCGGGGCGACCACCGGCGTCGTCGTGTGCTGCGGATCAAGATTGTGTGGTTCGTCTGCCATAACGTGTCCGACAAACTTTAGTTTGTCGTCCGCTTTGCCCGTTCCAGTTCGTCCATGTGCGGCTTTGCCGCCGTCGGCCGAGCCGCACAATCAACGGAGATCAATCAACTCGCCATACTCAGGAATGCCCGCCGGCTTTTATCTCCGGATTTGGATTCCTTAGCGCTGACAAATAGCTCGTGCGCGGCTTGGTATTTAAATCCGCGAGCAATCCGTAATTCCGCTGCTCAGCTTTTAACTTCGAAACCTTGCTGTTGGGGTCGTTCACATCGCCAAAAACGATCGCCTCAGTCGGGCACACCGCCTGGCACGCCGTCACGATCTCGCCATCGCGCACTTTCCGCCCTTCAAGCTCCGACTGAATCTTTGCCCCCTGGATGCGCTGCACACAGTAGGTGCACTTTTCCATCACCCCGCGGCTGCGCACCGACACGTCCGGGTTGCGCATTAGCTGATAAGTCGGCGTTTCCCAATCCTGGTAAAGCAGGAAGTTGAATCGACGCACCTTGTACGGGCAGTTGTTGGAACAATACTTCGTGCCCACACAGCGGTTGTAGACCATGTCGTTCAGGCCTTCCGCGCTGTGCACGGTCGCATGGACCGGACAAACCGGTTCGCACGGCGCGTTTTCACAATGCATACAAGGCACGGGCATGAAGTTTGTCGCTGAGGGAGCAGCGGGATCCTCACCCTGGAAATAGGTATCAACGCGAATCCAATGCATCTCACGGCTGCGCACCACCTGTTCTTTGCCGACGATGGGAATATTGTTTTCCGACTGGCAGGCGATCGTGCAGCCATTGCAACCGATGCAGTTGTTCAGGTCTATGGCCATCCCCCAGGCGTAGCCCATGCCCTGCTGTTTGTAGTCGAATTCCTTCGGATCGTAGAGCGTCTCGTCTTCGCGCGGAATATGTGTCTTGTGATTGTCCGGCCCGTGGTGCAAATACTCTTCGAGAGTTTGCGAACGCAGGATGTCGCGATCTTCTTTGCTGAAGTCGCGGTCTTCCATGTTGAAGTGAAGCTGCGTAACTGCCAGGAGATACTGGTCGGCTCCTTTTTCCACCTGCACGCCAGTCGCCGACCACGGCGAATCAGACGTGCGAATTTCGTAGGCGTTGAATCCGTGATCGTTTCCAACTCGCCCTGCGCGACGACGACCGTAACCGAGATGCAGAGTTACGACTCCTTCCGGATGACCCGGAGTAATCCAGGTGGGAACGGCTTCGCTAATGGTCCGACCTGCATGCGTGATCTTGAGCGTGTCGACATGAATATCGCCACCCTTCTCGCCAATCGTCTTGGCAATTCCCAGCTGCTTCGCGGTATTTGGACTAATCAGTGCGGCATTGTCCCAGGTGATCTTCGTCAACGGTTTCGGCAACTCTTGTAGCCAGCCGTTGTTGGCAAACCGCCCGTCGTAGATTGTTGGATCAGTGCGGAAAACAATTTCGAATGTCCCCGAACCAGGTGAGGCGTTGCCGCCCGTTGCTGGGACCGCGGGCGTCCCGCCCGCATTCCCCTGGTTTCCACTACCTCCCGCTGTAACGGTCTTCGCCTTCAGCGCTGTATTCGGCACAAACCCATCATGCACACACTGCCGCCACCACGTTTCGAAATCGCCCGACGGAGTCGCTACCGGCGCCGGCGTTGGCTGAGCGACTGCCGTCGCTCCTCCTGCCGACTCGCGAGTCCCCGCGGTTGCTGACCGATTGCTGTTTGCTGATTGCTGATTGCTGATTGCTGTTTGAGTGCTGTTTGCTGATAGCTGTCTGCTCGCCCCTTGCCAATACTCGCGAATGATCTCGTAAGGCTTCTGATCGTATTTCGGCGTGAACACCGCCAGCAGTTCATGCGCGCTCTTGTTTTGATAGAGCGGTTCGATCAGGGGCTGAACAATACTGACGGTTCCATCGAACGAACGCGTGTCGCTCCACGCTTCAAGATAATGCGTCTCCGGGATATGCCAATGACAGAGCTCGGAAGTTTCGTCTTTGTACTGACTGAGATGAACGCGCAGCTTAGCCTTGAACATCCGGTTCTGGTCGAGCTTCAGATCGGCGGGCGTGTTGTAAACCGGATTGCCGCCAACAATTACTAGTAACTCAACCCGGCCACCATCGATATCGTTTACGAGTTCCTGGAGCGACTGGCGATGGTCCACCGAATTCGCTTCGATGGGATCAGTGTAAAGGACCGTCTTGCCAACATTGCCGAGCGCAGCATTCATGGCGTGGGCCAGAGCATGCACCGCGGCGGGCGCCTCCCGGCCGGCGATCACGATGCTGGCGCCTTTGTGCTGCTGAAGGTCGCGCGAGATTGCGTCCAATCCGTGCGCATTACTTCCAACAGACGCTCCGCTGACGCCAATTCCGGCAGCCACTGTGTTCGCGGCCGACCACAGTTCGCTCGGTCTAATGGCCCAATGATGATCGGAAGCCGCGCCCGTGGTAGTGGGCGTCGTCTCAATCACGTAAAGGCGGCACATTTCCTTCTTGCCTTCGGTGATTCGCCGGCGGGCCGCGAAGTCGCGCGCGTATTTCAGCGTTCCCGGATGAGCTGCAAGGAAATCAGCGTCAAGCGAAAGGATGCGATCGGCCTTGCTGAAGTCGTAGATCGTATTGACGGGTTGACCAAAGGCCGCAACCGCGCCGGCGCGCGCGTTGTCGTTATTAACCGGCTCATACTGGTGCCACTTCGCTTGCGGAAACTCCGTCAGAATTGCTTTCAACTGGGCAGCCACGGAAGGCGAAGTAACTGTCTCGGTCAGAAATCGCATTCCCGCGCCTTGTTTCGGTCTCTGCTCATCAAGCAGGGTGCGAATTTCTCCCACAAACGTAGTCCAGGGACGGGCCACTTCGCGAAACATTGCCGTCTGTGAGCGATCAGGATCGTAAAGACTTAGAATTGAAGCCTGCGCGAAAATGTCGGTGGCGCTGGAACCGCGATCTTCAGGGTCGCCGTTGCGACTATTCGGATGGTCGGGATTTCCTTCAACCTTGGTGGGCCGGCCTTCGTTGCTCCGGGCCAGGAGCGGGGTAGCAATTCCACTGAGCGACGAGGCAGTTGCAAAGAAAAGTGACTTTCCGGGCGTTCCTTCAGGTTGAATGACATAAGGAACGATTTTTTCCGGGGGTTGAAATGCGCAACCGCTGAGGCCCGCTAGCGCCAGGGAAGCGCCCATTAACTTCAGAAACGTCCGGCGTTCAAATGGATCGTTCCACTCTTCAGCCTGCTGCGGATATTCGCGTTCGACAAATTCTCGAAACTCAGGAGCATCAGCGAGCTCTTCGAGACTGCGCCAATATTTAGTTCCGCCAGTCACTGACTTCCCAGCAATCGCCGGCCCGCCAGCTAACGCAGACGGTTCAGACTGTAGCGCCAGCACTCGTTCGCGCATCAGCTTGAAGTTAATGTGTCGATCGTCAGACATCGTTTACTTAAAACGTTTCCGGTTAACGGTGACAGGTGGAGCAACTCGTTAACACGTTAGCTCCCTGAATGTGGTACTCAGAAACCAGCGATTTCCCGTCCTTTATCTCTTCCTTCGTGGTATTTGTGGGCCGCCATTCCATGTTGAAAATTTCTTTCACCGGCCGCACAAATTTCTCCGGCGCCCGATGACACTCGAGGCACCATTCCATCTGCAGACTCGAAGCCTGATAAGCGATAGGCATCTGGTCTACTCGACCATGGCACGTCGAACAACCGACTCCCTTTTTCACGTGAATGCTGTGATTGAAATAGGAATAATCGGGCAGATCGTGCACGCGGATCCACTCGATCGGCTTGCCGGTTCGGTAGCTGGCACGAACCGGCTCGAGATAAGGACTGTCCGCCCAAATCTGCTTGTGACAGTTCATGCAGGTTTCGGTCGAGGGAATCCCGGCTGAAGCGGCGGTTTCGACCGAAGTGTGACAGTAGCGGCAATCAATGCCGTCGTCGCCGACGTGGTGCTTATGACTAAACTGCACCGGCTGCTGTCGCTCGACCCATTGACCCGTGTTCCATGATGAGCGATTCAGTTCCGCAGTAACCCAAAGCGCGGCGAGCACGACAAAGATCGCGCCATAGATCGTCAGCTTGGCAAGTGCGTTAGTGCTGTGATGAAAAATCTGTGGCATTGCCGCAGCTTGGTGAATCCTTCAAAACAGTATTGTCTGCAACCGCTTGCATTAGCCGGCGAACCAATAACTTTTAAAACTTAGACTTCGCTTAAAAACGCGGGGGCTGACAACCGGACTGTAGACAGAACGACCCACAAACCTGTCGGGCCGGAACTTCTTTGCTTGCACGGTGAGCTTACTTTAGCAGATGGGAAAAAATTTTCAACTGAATGTCAATGCTGAAGTGGTAATTGCGGAGTTTCGTGTTTACTTCGTTAACACTTTGGCTGAGATGGCCCATCTCGCTCAGGTCGACGCCGCGTCGCGCGCCAGCATGGCGGCGCCAATAACTGCTGCATCGTCGCCCAGCGAAGCAACCAGGATTTGAGTGGATTCAAAACATGGCTGGAAGGCACGCCGTTTGGCTTCCTGAATAATCGGGTTGAGAATCAGATCCCCCGCTTCCATCACGCCGCCGCCCAGCACAATTCGTTCCATATTCAGTAAGTTGATGATGCTCGCCACTCCCGTTCCGATATATTTTCCAGTGCGTTCAATCATCATGAGCGAAAAATCATCGCCTTCCTTCGCTTCGTGGGCCATATCACCGGCAGTGAAATCCTTGTTCAGGGCCAGTTTCGAAAGCGAAGAAGTTGAATCGCGATTGAGCCGCTCGTTGGCCCGCCGCACGATGTTTGGCCCGGAGGCCACAGTCTCGAGACAGCCGGTATTGCCACACTCGCATTCGGAGCCTTCGGTGTCGATGGTGATGTGGCCCACTTCCCCGGCGAAGCCTGAAGCCCCCGTCCAAAGTTTACCGTCGATGATTATTGCGCCTCCGATGCCGCTGCCAATAGTGATGTAGAAAAGGTTGCGGCTGCCGTTGCCCGCCCCAATCTTGTACTCACCGTAGGCCGCTGCGTTCGCGTCGTTTTCCAGTTCCACTCTCAGCCCGGTGGCCTTCATCACTTCGGCGTGGAGATTCTCCTGAACCGTCGAAGGAAGATCGCGCGAAGCGATAACCCGATCCGATTGCCGATTAACCAAACCTGGAATGGCAATGCCAAGCGCGCCGATGTCATCAGCCGAAGCACGTAACTCCCTGACGATGGCCGCTACCTGTTCAACTAATCCTTCGGCTTGCAAGGGGACTTCGCGACGTTCACCGATGACCCCTTCACTGCTCACTACGGCCGCACGCAATTTCGCTCCGCAAAGATCGATTCCAATAAAGTTTGGGGCTGAACTTGGAGGTGTAGACATCTGTGCAACCTTCCGCGCGGCGCTGACGGATCACTTAACGAGTGGAGAACTGACCGAAGGATAATGGAGGGTACTGGGGCTGTCAAACAGGTCTTTCTCCGTGTAGAATCGGCTGCCACTTAAAAGTGGTTCCTCCAGAATTGTCTCTAGATTGAACTTTAACTTTGTGCTTAGTGGTTCGATGATGTAGGGATCCGACAACAACGCTCCGGTCACAAAGTTCCAGTCCTTTATGCAAATCCGTTCTATCCTTTTACCGACCGACTTCAGCGAGTGCGGCGACTATGCGCTTCCTTATGCAACATCGCTGGCTCGAACCTTCGGCGCCTCGCTGGTTTGCGTTCATGTGATTGAACCGATGGTGCCGACCGTTGGCTATTCAGGCCTGACCGAGCCTTTGCCGATCGCTGATATTTCTGAGCAACTTCAGGATTCCGCCGGCCGGGCGCTGCCGAAACTTGCCGGTCGGGTTGAGTGCGCAGGATTGGAAGTAGAAGAGTTGATTGTCCACGGCGAAGCGGCCGCTGAAATTGTGCGAGTCGCCAAAGAGAGAAATATTGACCTAATCGTTGTCTCATCACATGGACGAACTGGAATCGGCCGAATGCTTTTTGGCTCGACCGCGGAAGCAATTGTGCGACACGCATCATGTCCGGTGATGGTAGTGAAACCGGAGCAGGAAGGGACTGCCTAGCGAGCAGTGGGCAGGACTTGGAGTACCGCTTTCAGGTGGGTTTAAGCCCGGCGATCAGCCTCGAAGGCGGTACTCCAAACTGTCTAATGCTCACTTCTGATCATGCCTCTTGATTTTCTTTACGACTTCATCGGTCGCTACGGGCTGTACGCAGTCTTTCTGCTCGTAATGATTGAGGGAGATATCACGCTGCTCCTGGCCGGGGTGTTGGCGCACAGTTATTTCTTTGGCGAACATAGTTTTGCCTGGGTGCTTCTGGCGGGAACCCTGGGCGGCGCGGTTAGTGACAACATCGCCTATCTCATCGGGCGCGAATTTCGCAAAGGAGTGCGTGATATTCGCTTTTACCAGGCCGCCAAGCCTCGCATGGAACGCCTGACCACAAACTTTGGGCCGCTCTCAATATTTCTCTCCAAATATATTTATGGATTGCGTTGGGCCTCCTGCATATTCTACGGCGTTTCCAAAATGCCTTACCTGCGCTTTATGCTACTGTCACTCGCGAGTTGCTTTACCTGGGTGTTGGTGCTTTGCGGCGCAGGCTATTTTTTCAGCGGCGCAGTAATCGGGCTTCTGGGCGATTTCCAAACGCTGGGAAAAGTCCTTTTGGTGATCGTGGTCGTCGGCATCGTGGGTTTCTATCTGGTCGAGCGTTTCTGGGTATCGAAAAAAGTGGAAGAAGCTGATCCGGAGCGATTTCAGGAATTCGAACACGCTGCGCAGGAAAAACTCCAGGACTTAAAGCAGGAGTTTCAAGAGGCCATCCCGTTTAAGCAGCCGCGCCCGGATGAATCGACCAAGCGAGTAGAAAAGAAAGTCACCAAGGCTGAGCGAGACTGAAATTATTAAGATTTTCGCGATTGTCGTTTACCTGCTTGATCGAAGAACTTGTTTTAGGCCTGTCGCGCACCGCTCTCGAAAGGACTACAGGACTGAGTGCTAATTGAATCGTCTGCACCTACTCGCGTGGATCTTGCCGGAGGCACGATCGACATCTGGCCCTTGTATCTGTTTCATCCGGGCGCCGCTACTTTAAATTTCGCCACTTCGCTTCGCGCGCACTGCCAGATCGAGACCCGCGACGATGGCCGGATCGTGCTGGAATCGCGTGACCGAAAAGTTGCTTTTGAAACCGACCTGGCGGCCGTCGATGATCTCGTTCGCGAAAAGCGACTGGAACTAATCTCGAAGCTGGTTCACTTCTTCAAACCAACTATTGGATTCCACTTAATCGCCAACAGCCTTGCCCCGGCGGGCGCAGGTTTGGGCGGATCGTCGTCGCTGGCGATCGCCTGCATCGGAGCGCTCAATCGTCTGGTGGGAAATCGGTACGACGAGCGTAAGTTCATCACCATCGCTGCCAACGTGGAAACAACGGTTATAAAAGTTCCAGCCGGGTTTCAGGATTACTTCGCCGCGCAATATGGCGCCGCGTCCTGCATCCATTTCCGCGCCGATGGGATCGAGCGGGAAGCCCTGAAGATTGATGCCGCCAAACTCGAGAGCCGCATCGCCATCTGCTACACAGGCGAACCGCGTCTCTCCGGCACAAACAATTGGGAGATCTTCAAGCGGCACATTGACGGCGATGGCGAGCTCTTTCAATTGTTTGAGGGCATTCGCGACTCGACTATGCGCATGCGCGCGGCAGTCCTTAATGATGATTGGGATGAAGTTCGGGAAACCATGCGCGCCGGTTATCCAAACCGCAAACGATTGGCGCCCGGCGTAACTACGCCGCAGATGGATCGACTGGTGGAAAGGGCACTGGCAAATGGCGCGGAAGCGGCAAAGGTCTGCGGCGCGGGCGGAGGAGGTTGCATCGCATTCCTTTGCGCCGAAGGGCGAAAGACAGAAGTTGAACAGGCGCTCATGGCCGAAGAGGGCGCCGAGGTGCTCGACTGGAAATTTTCACCTGAGGGATTAGTTGTTACCGAGTCATAAATACATTTGCTATTGGCATTTCCCCTTTACATTTGTGATTGACTCTGCGCGACACGGTGTGCCGGCCAGGCTGCCTTCAAAGCATCCACTGCTTGCGGTTGTCGTAGTAGGCGGGCGATCTATTCGGATAGCGAATCTTGTATTTCTTGTAGCGCGCCAGCAGCTGTTCGTATCTCGTATCCGAAGAAACAAGCGGACGATGCGGCAATTCGCGCAGGTGATTTTCAATTTTCGTCATCTTTCGCGAGGAGAATCGCCAATCGTAACTGCCCAGATCGTAGAGATTGGTTAAGCCGTATCCTTTGATCCGGCCTGAAAAATCCACATACGGATCGAAATAACTCCACGTTAGATCTCGCAACGTGCGAAACAGAGGCTTGCGTCCATGCAGCCCGATATCGCGGGAACGGCCAATCGCACCCCACAAGCCGTCCTGTTGAAAAACAAAAATCACGTGATCGAGCAGATCAACCGATTCGAGATCGAGCAGCAGGGGCGGAAATCCGTGTTGCTCAAGGATAACTGCCGCTCCGACCGCAGCTTCCAGGCAGTGTGCCTGGTTACACTTCAGAGTCTCGCGAAGAGATCGCAGCGTTGGGCCTGCGCGTTCCCAGTTGTAAGGCATTAAGCTGAAAAAGCGTTGAACTTTGGCCGGAGTATTCAACGATTGGATCAGGTTCCACTCGGTTTTCGTAAACGCATCTTTTGATGGCCTCCATTTCATTATCAAGAGCTATTAACAGATGGATTTAGTAAAGGCAAAAGCCTCTGGCTGGCTATGACTCTTCGAGCATAGTTAATGGCAGGCTTGCGCTCTTGCTTCGAGTGCCTCCGGTGTTGTAAGACTGATGTCAGCAATCGCCGGTTTGGAGAGACCTTCGAAGACGAATTCAAACGCGATTGAGCACGATTGGTCGCCGCATTATCTGGGGCAACCTGGTAGCGATTAAGGGGTCGCATTAAAGCAATGGAAAACAATACTCTGGCGCGGCCAATGAGCCGTGGCGAACAGGAAACGGAAACCGAGGCCGCGAGGCTGATCGAGCATATCGAGGACGCGCTAGCCATAGTAGCCATTCAATCAACAACCGAAAACGAATCACTGGATGGAGTCGCCGATCGCATCGAACGCGCCGCGCGCGACCTGTCGGTAGCTTTGCGGGAACTGGCCCATGAGCGCCGCATTTCCGCAAACTCCGTCAAGTAATACCGGACAGCTTCTCCTCCGCGCATCAGTAAGTTTCACTATTAGTCTGGAGACTTTATGACTTCAAGTCGTACGCAAGCAGTAGACCAACGAACCGATCTTCCGACAAAAGATTCGTCAACGCCGCTGAGCAAGAATGCTCATCTCCTCAACTGGGTGGAGAAGATGGCTAACCTTACTAAGCCGGACGCGATTCACTGGGTCGATGGTTCGCCAGAGGAAGACGCAGCCCTCAAGGCGCAGATGGTCGCCGGCGGCACTTTTACCAAACTCAACGAAGAGTTGTGGCCGGGTTGTTACTACGCTCGTTCACATCCGAGCGATGTGGCTCGCGTCGAAGACCGCACCTATATATGTTCACTTTCGAAAGACGCGGCTGGCCCGACTAACAACTGGGAAGAGCCCTACAAAATGCGCCGCAAGCTGAAAGAGCTTTTCGATGGCTCAATGCGTGGTCGCACGATGTATGTGCTGCCGTTCAGCATGGGTCCAGTGGGTTCGCCTATGTCTCAGATTGGCGTTCAACTCACCGATTCTCCCTACGTCGTAGTCAACATGCGCATCATGGCGCGCATTGGTCTGCCGATTTATGCGGAGATCGACAAAGACTACAAACGCGTCGTGCCCTGCATGCATTCGGTGGGCGCGCCGCTCGCGCCGGGACAGGATGATGTGCCCTGGCCCTGCAACAAAGAAAAGTACATCGTCCACTTTCCTGAGACACGGGAGATTTGGTCTTACGGCTCGGGCTACGGCGGCAACGCCTTGCTTGGTAAGAAATGTTTTGCGCTGCGCATTGCTTCAAACATTGCTCGCGATGAAGGCTGGATGGCCGAGCACATGCTGATCGTCGGCGTCGAGAATCCGCAAGGTGAGAAGACTTATGTAACCGCGGCTTTTCCCAGCGCCTGCGGGAAAACAAATTTCGCCATGCTGATTCCGCCCGAGGGTTTTGAGGGTTGGAAAGTTTGGACTGTCGGCGACGACATCGCCTGGATCAAGCCTGATGAAAAGGGACGCCTGCGCGCCATCAACCCCGAAGCAGGATTCTTCGGAGTTGCGCCGGGCACTTCGTCACAGACGAACCCAAACGCGATGATAGCGCTCGCGAAGAATTCAATCTTTACCAACGTGGCGCTGACGCCGGAGGGCGGCGTGTGGTGGGAAGGCATGACCGACGATCCGCCGGCGGAGTGCATGGACTGGCAAGGAAACAAATGGACTCCTGAAATCGCAAAAGAAACCGGAGCGAAGGCCGCGCATCCAAACGCGCGCTTCACCGCCCCCGCATCGCAATGTCCGACTATCGATCCGGACTGGGAAAATCCAAGCGGCGTGCCCATCAATGCGATTATTTTTGGCGGACGACGCGCCACCACGATGCCGCTAGTTTACCAATCGTTCAATTGGAGCTCGGGTGTTTATATCGGCGCGACGATGGGCTCGGAAATGACGGCCGCCGCCGCGGGTACGATTGGCAAAGTGCGCCGCGACCCGATGGCCATGTTGCCATTCTGCGGTTACCACATGGGCGACTACTTCCGACACTGGATTCGCATGCAGCGTTCGCTGAGTGAGACACCCAAAATTTTTCACGTGAACTGGTTCCGTAAAGATACGGACGGAAAATTTATGTGGCCCGGCTTTGGCGAGAACATGCGGGTATTGAAGTGGATCGTCGATCGGGCCCGCGGCCGCGCGCTCGGCAAAGAGACTCCGATTGGCTGGATGCCGCATTACGAAGACATGGAATGGAAAGGGCTCGACTTTCCGAAAGAGAAATTTGACGAGTTGCAGGCATTCGATCGTGCAGCCTGGCGCGAAGAAGTACTCGGGCACGAAGAACTCTTCCTTGATCTACATGATCGCCTCCCGCCGGAAATGATCTACGAGCGCGAGTTGCTCATTTGCCGGCTATAACCCAGTAAACCTGCGAAGCAGGTGTAAGCATAAAGCCTGGGGTGGAGCGTAGCGGAACCCCAGGTTAAGAAACACAAGGATCAATTAGCCCGCGAAGCGGGCGACAGCTCAACTATTCAAGACTGTCGCCCGCTTCGCGGGCTTCTTGTTGTTTTACTCCGACTTCCCTTGGGGTTCGCTGCGCTTCACCCCAGGCTTTATGCTGTCACCCGCTACGCGGGCTTGACCCTTACACAATCCTAGCCCGGCGGCCAATTCAGCGAACGTCCACCAAGGACATGAATGTGAAGATGGAACACAGATTGGCCCGCTCCGGCCCCCGTATTGATCACCGTGCGGTAACCGCCCTCTGCGAGTCCCTCACTATTGGCGACCCTGGCCACCACGCGCAGCAGATGACCCAACACGGGTTCATGCCGTTTCGTCGCATCGTCGAGCGAGTCGAGATGCTCAATTGGGATCACGAGCAGGTGTGTTGGCGCCTGCGGATTAATATCTCGAATAACCAATGCATGCTCATCACGATAAGTTACGTCCGCCGCGATCTCACCGGTGATCATGCGGCAAAACAAACAGTTTTCTTCTGACATCTCTTATCCTCAGCGGCCAAATGTCGGCCTACGCTTCCTGCATCAGCGGCGCAGTTACAGATTCTCTAATCCGCTCAATATCAGCGCCGACCGCCCGCAGTTTCGCCTCAATTTTTTCATAACCACGATCAATATGGTAGACGCGATCGATGATGGTTTCGCCGCTTGCGACCAGGCCTGCGAGTACCAGCGAAGCTGAAGCCCGCAAGTCGGAAGCAATCAAAGGCGCGCCGGTTAAAGGGGTCGGACCCGTGACCATTGCAGTGTGGCCGTCGATCGAAATGTTAGCTCCCATCCGCTGAAGTTCGGACGCATGCATGAACCGATTCTCAAAAACAGTTTCCTCGATAACTGAAGGGCCTTCAGCCTGGGTCATCAGCGCCATGTATTGCGCCTGCATATCGGTTGGAAATTTAGGATAAGGTTCAGTCCTTACGTCTCTGGCAGTCAGTATTTGGCCTCGAGACACCCGCAGCGTGCTCGGATTGAGTTCTTCGATCATCACTCCGGCCTCTCGAAACTTATCAATCACGGCGCCCAGATGAAGCGGCGCGCAGTCTTTTATTTCAAGTTCTCCATTGGTGATCGCAGCAGCGGCGATAAAGGTTCCGGTTTCAATGCGGTCAGGGATAATCGTATGTTCGGCGCCGCCGAGCGCTTCGACGCCTTCAATCTCCATCGTCGATGTGCCCGCCCCGCGCACTCGAGCGCCCATCTTGTTTAATAGTTCAGCCAGATCACTGATTTCTGGTTCGCAAGCCGCGTTATGCAAAACAGTGACGCCGCGGGCCAGGCTGGCCGCCATCATCAGGTTTTCAGTGCCGGTAACTGTAACTTTTTCAAACGTAATCTCACCGCCGATCAGGCGTCCGCCCTGCGGCGCGCGCGCGATCACATTACCGGATTCAAGCCGCACCTCTGCGCCCAGTTTTTCAAAACCACGAAGATGAAGATCGATGGGACGCGTGCCGATTGCGCAGCCACCGGGCAGTGAAACTTTCGCTTTACCAAAACGCGCGAGCAATGGGCCAAGGGCCAGCACCGACGCGCGCATCGTCCTCACCAATTCGTAGGGGGCTTCAAAAAGTTCGATCTGCCGGGCGGTAATCTTATGCGTTCTTAACTCTGGAGTGAGCACGGTAGCGCCCAAATCCTCCAATAAGCGGCGCTGAGTGATGATGTCCTTAGCGTAAGGAAGGTTATGCAGCGTTACGGTTTCCGCGCTCAATACTGCGGCCGCCATGCACGGCAGGGCTGAATTTTTCGCACCGCTGATCGAGACCCGGCCTTTGAGCGGGCGGCCGCCGGTAATTCTAAATTTATCCACGATGGAAATAGATTAGAGGAAAACCTGGAAAGGATAAAGCGAGACTTGAGGTTCGTTGCGACTGCAAAGATTAGTGAACTCGTTCGTGATGCGGGTGACGACGACGCCGGTCCCGCCGGAACATACTCGACTACGGTAACTTTTGAATTGCAACGACTCGCGGAATGCCTTGCAGGTCAGGATAGATGTCGAGGAGTTTCCAGGAACCGGCGTCAACCATTGGTGCAAGTAATCCTGCCACTGCCTCGCTTTGATCAAATCCAATCTCACACAGAAAGTGTCCTCCCGACTTCAAATGTGTTCCCACATCAGTAAGCAAGCGGCGAACGATCGAGAGCCCGTCGGCGCCAGCCTCCAGCGCCAGGTGAGGTTCGTGGTCGCGCACCTCTCTCTGCAACCCTGCGAGATCACCGGCCGGAATATATGGGGGATTCGAAACGATCACATCGAACAAAGTCTCCGGCTCAACATCGTCAAAGCAATCCGAAACCAAAAATTCAAGGCGCGCACTGACGCTATGTTTCGCGGCGTTGCGCCTGGCCACTTCAATGGCGGCGGGGGAAATATCAATCGCGACGCCGCGGGCGTTTGTGCGTTCGTGAAGCAACGTGACGGCGACACAGCCTGATCCGGTACCCACATCGCAAATAAGTGCTTCAGCATTTGTCAGAAGCCCGAGGGCTGTTTCAACCAGCAGCTCGGTTTCGGGCCGGGGTATCAACACCTCAGGAGTTACCTCAAAATCGAGTCCAAAAAATTCCTGGTGGCCGGTGATGTACTGCTGCGGCTTGCCTTGAGCACGCTCATTCAGCAACTGGTTAAACGCTTCCTGCTCCTCCGACGAGATCGAATCTTCGGCATGCCCGATGATGAAGCTGCGATCACGATGGAGAAGATAACCGAGCAACGATCCAGCCTCGCGTCGCGCTTCCGCCACACCCGATTTGCGCAGCTTGTTAGCGCCCTGCAATAGTGCTTCAGCGATTGTCATCTTTAACTCTTCTCAGTTTGATCAACGAGCCACTGCCAGAGAATGGAAATCGAATTGTAGCTCGCTCACCCTTCCGCTATAGTACGTTAACCGTCAGCGCCACCAGGATTGATTTCCCCGTTCCCGGTTTATACGGGAAGATTTTTGGGAACGTCCCTCGCATTGTGACTTTCTTTTAAGCACAAGGACGAGTCTCGTTCCTTCCGTAAGCGACAGGACCTCCAGGCTATCTAAGTTTGGGGGTTCTGGCGTAAGTGGGGACACTGGTTTAACAACGTTGCGTCGGTCTACATCCGGGAGAAACCGTGGGAGCACTTTCAAAAGCGCTATTATTGTTTGCGATGAATTGGCTCGACGCACAGCTAACTATACTGTGGGTGCGCATGAATGTGGCTACTGAAGGCAACAGCTTGATGGCCGGCATTCTCAATCTTGGCGAAGTTCCCTTCCTGGCCGTGAAGCTGGCTGTCGGCGCCTTTGCTGGTTATGTCCTCTATCGGTTTGCTGAACATTCGATGGCCCGACGCGGAATGCAGGTGGTGCTAGGCCTCTACATCGCTTTGATGGGCGTGCACGTGGTCACCGGCTTTTCGGCTTTAGGATGGGAGGCGCCAGCGACAGTGCTTTCCTATTTCGCCAGCCTGCCGACTGCTTTCGTGGCCCTCTTCACCTAGGCCAGAGTCTTTTCCGGAAACCACCCGCCCAACAAAAACGGAACCTTCAGCTCTCCTAATCGTTAGCGCCGATTGTTAAGCCACTGAGCAGCGGAGACTCCCGGGGTGGCGCTTGCAGATATTCGTTCAAAAGCCCAAAATATCGTTCAAAATGTGGACGCTGATGGCGGAGAATCCCGAGCACAACGGCCTCGGACGGCCCTGCATCTGAGCAACACGCTTTCAGAATTTTGCATTGCATTAACCAGGTGAAAATTAAGCCATGTATAGAATTTCGGCCCGTCAAATATTAATTATCGCGTTGATTTCAGGATTGTTCGCCGCCGGCGCCGTCGCCATTGTTGACCGTGTGGCGCATAAGATCAGTCAGGAAACCGCAGCCTTCACCGAGGCCCCACCCGCAGGCATCACCAATCCGGCCTCCGCTTCGGATGAACAAAACAACATTGAGATTTACCGCACCTTGTCGCCTGGGGTAGTAAACGTTCATTCGACTACGTATGCCCGTGACTTTTTCGGTTTCGTCGACGCCCGTGAGGGTTCCGGTTCGGGCTCGATCCTCGACCAGGAAGGAAACATCCTCACGAATTATCACGTGATCGAGAATGCGCAAAAACTTTCCGTCAGCCTCGGTGGTCAGAAAGACTATCCGGCGAAATTGATTGGCGGCGATCCGGACACGGATCTCGCCGTGATCAGGCTTCTGGAAAAGCCCCGTGAGCCCTTGACCGTTATTTCTCTGGGAGACTCCGACAAGCTTTCAGTTGGTCAGAAGGTGTTGGCTATTGGAAATCCTTTCGGCCTCGACCGGACCCTGACAACAGGAGTCATCAGCGGACTACAGCGTCCAATTCGCGCGCGCAACAATCGACCTATCGAAGGCGCCATCCAAACTGATGCTTCCATCAACCCAGGTAATTCAGGGGGCCCACTACTCGACTCTCATGGGCGCATGATTGGAATCAACTCGCAGATACTCTCTCCGTCAGGCGGTTCTGCCGGAGTCGGCTTCGCAGTTCCAGTTAATATCGCGAAACGAATCGTGCCGCAGCTTATCCGCAGTGGCGCAGTCACCAGACCCAAGCTCGACTTCGTTCCCCGAGACATCGAGACGATCAAAAGCCAGGTTGAATTGCCGGTCCAATACGGCGTGATGGTCTGGCAGGTGCCGCCGGGCGGCGCAGCAGCAACTGCCGGCCTCCGTGGCGTGGCGCAGACTGAAGACGGAGAGGTGTCCCTCGGTGACATCATCGTTGCTCTCGATGGAGAAAAGGTCGGCAACTCGGATGATCTTTATCGCTTGCTCGAGAAACATCAACCAGGACAGACTGTAAACCTTGAGGTAGTGCGCGGCAGTAGACGCTTAAATGTGGCCATTCGCCTGACCGCATCGACGGACAGCCGGCGCGGATTCCGGCGACAAACAGACTAGCGTCCATGGTTCAGAGGCAGAGGTCCTCGAGTAAATACTGGAGACGCGGCATTTCTTACCCGGACCTCTGCTCTCTCTGAACAACTGATAATCTGGTTTCTGGCCCGTGAATCAATCAAACCACTTCTTTGATCTCGGTTACGGCTGGCTCTGCAAACACTGTAGCGCTGAAGATAGCGAACACGTTCTGCATCACGCTGGGTCGGCGAAAGTGAATTTACCAAACGGTTTGCCGCTCGCCACCTGGACGGATTCCTCCCGCCACACACTCACCTGCCCCCGTTGCCACATCGAAGAAACGATTTCTAACACCTAACCTTGTGGCCATGGCCAACGCCCGTTGAACCCACACCTCAGCGCGACGCTCGTGCCGCTACCGCGTCCGACGCCCATTGCTTCTGCTTCAGTTTCGCTCGGTGCTAGAATTCGCGCACAGCAGCCGAGTCGCAATAACGAACAAATCACTAATGGCCGCCCCCGCCCAATCAATCGCTGATCCCCAGGCACAGGCGATCTCGCTGCGCTGGATCATCAGCGCCCGCGACGATTTGATCTGGTTCATTGGTTCGGTAGCGTCAAGTTATGCGCTGCTCGCTCTTTACGTTTCCGGACTCGTGCCCCTCGTCCCCATGGTCGCCCTTTGGGCCATTCTGATTGATGCGCCTCACGTCTTCGGCACCTTCTCCCGAACCTATTTTGATCGTGCCGAACGGCAAAACCGCGGTCGTTTACTTTGGGGATCGTTGATCTTCTTTGCGGTGGGACCAATCATGGTGCTGGCCGGCGCCGGACTCGTTTTCTTTTTCCTGGCGGCGCTCTGGGCCTACTATCATCTCGTCAAGCAGCACTACGGCTTCATGGTCCTATACAAAAAGAAAAACAACGATCTCGCTCCGGTTGATAATGCGCTCGATCGCTTGTTGTTACTGTTTGCGTTCAACTATCCCTTTGTTGCCTTCATCGCCGACGATCCGGAAGCGATGGCCCGGGTTCCGGCCGTACTCCAGTCTGGCGTGACAACGTTGGCCACGCTCCTGTTGATGGCGACGATTATTCTCACCGTCGCCTGGACGGCCCGACAAATGCAGCGCGCAATCATCGGCGCACCCCTTAATCTACCCAAGTACCTGCTGCTGGCCGCTGCAATTCCGATGCATTGGATCGTTCTGCTAACGCCGATGCAGCACAAGCCAATCGCCATCGTTGCCATTCTGACCATCTATCACAATCTGCAATACCACCGGCTGATCTGGTTTCACAATCAGAAGTACACAGCGGAGAGCGCACACAGGCTGAATGCAGCCACCATGACCCGTAGTCCTATGGTGACGGAAGGTGTGCCGCCAGCGTCGCCCCAACGGGCGAGATACGGCGCGGCCGAGTTCATCAGCCGCCGTCTCCTTTTCTATGTCGCCTTTGGCATTCTCTTCGGCTTGATCTACCAGGGACCAAGACAGTTTCTCGGCTACACGAGTTTGCGAAACGATGTCGGCGGCGCAGCCCATTCATTGCCGACACAATTGGGAATTTCATTCCTGTGGGGCTACGCCTTTATCCATTACTACCTCGACTCAAAAATTTGGCGGGTCCGCCGCGATCCTTCGGTCGGTAAAGCGCTGAACATGAGTTAGAACAATTTGCCACGGAGAACTCAGCGTCACCCATGATGACGCGCAAGTTTCCCGATCTGCTCCTCAGCGACTCAAACGCTTTCACTTAATGGCTGACTACGATTTTGTCACTAACTGGAGGTTCGCGGCTTCACTGGAACGTGTCTGGAGTTTGATTTTCGAACCAGAGCGTTGGCCTGAGTGGTGGCGCGGCGTTGAGAGAGTTGAAAAGATTAAAGATGGCGATGCGAATCACGTTGGCGCCGTTCATCGGTACACCTGGAAAAGTAAACTCCCCTATCGGCTGATCTTCAAGATGGAAACTACACGGGTCGAGCCCTGTTCATTACTCGAAGGCCGGGCGTTGGGCGAACTCCAGGGAACCGGACGCTGGCAGTTTTCAAGCGAGGGGAATAGTGAGATCACGCGGGTGCGTTACGACTGGAAAGTTAAAACTACCAAGCCCTGGATGAACCTCATTGCACCCATTGCCCGGCCTGTTTTCAGTTGGAACCACAACCTGATTATGAGTTGGGGAGAATCTGGTCTCGCGCAGCGTCTTGCAGAAACTCGACAACCGCCTGGGTGAACTCTTCGGGATACTCTTCATGCGGCAAGTGTCCGCATGACGAAAAGACCATCAATCGCGAATTCGGAAGTCGTTCGTTAAGCCGCTCGCCATTCTCCAAAGGAACCTCGCGATCTGTATCGCCCCAGAGCAGGAGGGTCGGCTGCCCAATCGAGGGCGCGTCGCGCGAAATACGTTCGGCGTCCCAGTGACGCACGGTGCGAATGATCGCCCGATGCGTTCCGCGGGTTTGCAAAGGCAGATGTCGCGCATGAACTCGCTGCTCATCGAGAACCCAGGAATGACGATCATAAACACGCTTCATTCGCCGGCGCAGCAGCCGCCTCGAACCTACCAGCAGCGGTGAAAGAATGTCGCCGATGATTGGTGAACTGAATAGACGCATCAGCAGGTAGCGGGTGGGCGCATTATTCGTAACGGCGCCGACCAACACCAGCTTTTCCACAAGCTCGGGACGGTCCAGCGCAATCGTCGCCGCGATTGCCCCGCCGTAAGAACTGCCGACGATGGCGGCGCGCTCGATTCCGAGTCGCTTTAAGAGACTAACAATCATGCGCGCCTGCGAACCGATGGTGTAGTCGAGCTCGCGAGGTTTCCCTGAGTAACCATAGCCAAGCAGATCGGGAGCGATAACTCTGAATCCCGCAGCCGCGAGTTCCAATAGCACCTTGCTCCAAACCAAATTGGACGATGCGAAACCGTGAATCAGGATCACCGGTGGCGCGTCGCATCCGGCCCGTTTCCTGATAGTGCACCCGCACACCTTCAATGTCCGCGAATCGCGAATAGTCCGCGTGGAAAACCGCTTCGCGATCTTTCTCCCAGTCGACATCGCGCGGTCGCAGAAACAGCTTGGCCGCCACCAGGGCCAGAGCCGATGCCGACATTCCTCCAATCCAGTAGCGTTTTTTCATCAAGCCTCATCCTGCGCGATGAACTACAGTTGGGTGTAATACACGCTGGTCGCGGTTGAATTTGCCGACCGCCACCAGTCTACCGATGCTCATCACGCATCCGCACCAGTTCTCCATCGCTCCAGTCCGCGTCGGCCGTCGTATCTTTCACCTCCAACTGTCATTCCGTTTCGCACGCGGCGCAAATCATCCTCACTCAGATCCACGAAAGGCAGATCGCGCCAGCGCGTCGTCGGGCGCAGCACGATCTGGCCCAACGATTCCTCAGCTACATGCACTTTCAACTGGTCCAAACGTTATTGCCTGCTGAATGTTGAAATCCGCAACCCGGGTCCGGCGCAACTCCGCCAGATGGGCGCCTACACCGAGACGCTTCCCAAAATCCTCCGCCAGCGTTCGGACGTAAGTGCCCGCGGAACAGACAACGCGAACTTCAAAATCGAAAGTGCCGTCATGGTTGTCTCTTGAGCAATTCCGCCGCGGGTTTAGTCGCCAGATTTATCGGCTCCAACTCATAAATGCAGATCCGCACGGGCGGATCGTTCAACTTCCTCTCCGCGCCGGGCCAGTTCGTAAAGCCTACGACCCGCCCTGCTTCTTCGCCGAGTACATTGGCGGTACCTGATCGATTTCTCCGCGCAGCGATGCCAAGCGCCGATTCGATGTCTCGCGCCGCATCCTCATTTAGAAATCGGGCCGGTGCAGTCCGAGTTCTCCCTTGGCGGAATCCGCTCTCCGGTCCTGTCGCCTGTGTCGGTCGCATAACCGAGTCGAATGACTGCTTCATACTCTTTTTCGACGCCACTCAGAAATTGGGCCAGACGAGTGGCGCGGCCAAGCATCACGACCAGGACTCCGGTCGCAAATGGATCGAGCGTGCCGGTGTGGCCCACCCGGCGCACGTGCAGAATTCGTCTCACTTGATCGACTACATCGTGAGAAGTCATGCCGGCAGGCTTGTCAATAATCAGAAATCCATCCATCGGTGCATTGTAGTTGGCGGCCGTGAGATTTGCGATTCTGCTGGGCATCTCCCGCTCCTTATTAACGGGCGCTCTCATTGCTTCCTCGAATCCATGCTCAAACTGACTTCTCGTGGCCCATGTCTTCTTTGTGATTAAATACTAAACATGCGGCGGGTGAACTCAAGGAAGCTAAAAACCGACTCCGAGGCTAAACCAGCCTCCCCGGAAAAGATGCGCGAGCGTACATTTCAGCGCGCTGCGAAACTTCTGGCCGCTAAGCCACGATCAATTGCTGAATTAAGGGAACGGCTGCTGGAGGGCCCATCAACTAATAAGGAGGTGGTGGAAACCGTCATCGAACGCCTCCGTGAATATGGCTATCTCGATGACGAACGCTTCGCCCTGGGTTACGCGCAGTGGAAGGTGAAACAAAGACCAATCGGACGGCGCCGGCTCGAGCGTGATCTAACCATGAAGCAGGTGGAGCGAACTGTAGCCGACCAGGCCCTCGACCAGGTTTTTGAGGAAACGCCGGAGCAGGTATTAATCGATCGCGCGATAGAGAAGCGGACGCGTTTGCGTGGTTTGCCCAGCACTCGCGCCGAAGCCAAAAGCCTTTTCGATCACTTACTGCGCCAGGGTTTTTCGTTTGAACTGGTCAGCGATAAGGTGCGCGCTGCCTCCCGCATAGATCTCGATGATCCCGACTAGCCCTGCTTCCCTTACTCCTCACAGCTCTCTCAAAAGGTTCTTTCTACTGCGACCGCGGGCGCCCCGCCCGCAACGCGCTTTGGGCGCACACTCTCTTGATGGTGGTCCACACCTTGTTCGCGCTGCGCGCTCATTGCGGCGGGACGCCCGCGGTCGCAGTGGAGGAGTCGGATCTCCTGAATATAGGGTATTTCATTGGGCCCAATCTCGCGTGTTAAACTCGATTCAGTCACCAGTCAGCCGTAACTAACGCTATTTCATTTCTGTCTGCTGATTGCTGAATACTGACTGCCGATTGCTTTTTGCTTTTATGACTGGAAACGAAATTCGCGAAACCTTTTTGAAGTACTTCGAGCGGCAGGGACACATGCGGGTGCGCTCGTCGCCCCTCCTGCCCGCCAACGATCCGACGCTGCTCTTCACCAACGCCGGAATGAATCAGTTTAAAGATGTCTTTCTCGGCAATGAGAAACGCGATTACTTGCGCGCCGCTTCCTCGCAGAAATGTTTGCGCGCAGGCGGCAAGCACAACGATCTGGACGAAGTGGGAAAGACAGCCCGGCACCAGACGTTTTTCGAGATGCTCGGAAATTTTTCGTTTGGCGACTACTTCAAAGAAGACGCAGTTACGTTTGCCTGGGACTTGCTGGTTAATGAGTTCAAACTCGATCCGGCGCGAATGTGGTTTTCTGTTTTCGAAGGCGACGACCAGGTCGGCCCCGATGAAGAAGCCGAAAAGTTTTGGGAACAGGTGGGCGCGCCTCGCGAAAGGATCCTGCGCTTCGACCGCAAAGATAATTTCTGGCAAATGGGCGACACCGGACCATGTGGGCCATGCAGCGAGATCCACTACTACATGGGCCCTGACCCCGCCGACGCTGAGAACTGCGCTGCCAACGTCAACGGCCCGGGCGATACCATCACCGAGATCTGGAACCTGGTCTTCATGCAGTTTGATCGAACCGAAGTGGAGCCGGGAAAATTCAAACTCACGCCGTTGCCCGCGCCTTCAGTCGATACGGGCATGGGACTAGAGCGCATTACCACTGTCTTGCAGGGCGTTAAGTCAAACTACGAAACAGATCTGCTGAAAGATATCGTCGAGTTCATAGCGGAACTTGCGGGACGGAATTACGCTGCGGAAACGCAGGAAGGTTTCGCCATGCGAGTGATCGCTGATCACGCGCGCGCCACCGCTTTCTCAATCGCCGATGGGATTCTGCCCGGCAACGAAGGCCGTAACTATGTGATCCGAAAGATCATGCGCCGCGCGATCTACCAGGGACGTCACACGCTCGGACTGGAAAACCTTTTTTTCAGCAAGGTGACTAACTTCGTCGTTGATCAAATGAATGCCGCTTTTCCTGAACTTGAAACCCAACGCGGTTTCATAGAGAAGATGGTCCGCCTGGAGGAGGAGCGGTTTGGCGCAACGATGACCGTTGGCTTGAATAAGCTCGAAGATCTGTTTTCCTCGACGAGCGGCGCTATGCCGGACTTCAAGGATTTGGGCCGCCTGTATGACACATTCGGTACTCCCAGAGACTTGATTCGCGTCGGTCTCGAGGGACGTGGTTTTTCTGTAGATGAAGATGACTTCAATGAGTCGTTCGAGGCCGCATTGCAGGAACTGCAACAAACGGGAGTGAATGAGAGGGCCGGCAAGGCAAAGGCCAACCCGATATACACAGATGTCGCGGGGAGTGTAGGGCTATCCCAGTTCAAAGGTTACGAGTCAACGCGAGTTGAGACCGGCAGAGTCGTGGCCTTGCTGAAGTCCGGGAACCGTGCCGACTCGCTAACCGAAGGTGATGAAGGAGAGGCTGTTCTGGACCACACTCCGTTTTACGCCGAGAGCGGTGGGCAGGTTGGGGATGTGGGGAGACTAAGCAACCCCCCCGCTACCGCAGGGGGTACTGACTTCATTGCGTCGGTGATTGATACCTACTCGCCTGCTCAGGGTTTGATTGTTCATAAAGTTAAAGTCGAAAAAGGCAGTTTGAAAGTTGGCGATACGGTTACGGCAGAAGTCGATGTCGAGAAGCGCGACGCGACGCGGCGCAATCACACGGCCACGCACCTGATGCACGCCGCCTTGCGCGAAGTGCTCGGCACTCATGTAAAGCAAGCCGGCTCCATCGTCGCACCAACCTATTTGCGTTTCGACTTCACACACTATCAACCATTGACGGTTGAAGAGATCCGGGAAATCGAAAACCTGGTCAACTATCACATACTGCGCAACGAGCCGGTCCAGACCAATGAGATGGCGACCGAAGAGGCAATGCGTTCGGGCGCCATGGCCCTCTTCGGTGAAAAGTACGGCGAGAAGGTGCGGGTGCTTTCCATCAAAGGCGTGCGCGGCGAGGACGACATCTTTTCCAGAGAGCTTTGCGGCGGCACGCATGTGCGCGCTACCGGCGACATCGGATTATTCAAGATCACTGGGGATGAATCGATTGCCTCCGGGGTGCGGCGCATCAGGGCAGTTACTGGTGTGGACGCTTTCGAACGCTTTCGCGAATCCGAAATGATTCTCGAACGCGTATCAACAGGCTTGCGGACTTCACGCGCAGACCTACCAACCCAGGTCGAGCGCTTGCAGGATGAACTGAAAAAAGCCAGACGCGAGGCTGATGAACTGCGCATGAAGATCGCCAGCGGCGCCATCAGCGGCACTTCAAACGGCGATGAATCGCGCGAAGTCGCCGGGGTGCGCGTAGTGGCGCGCGAAGCGAGCGGGCTCGACTCAGCGGGTATGCGCCAGCTTTCCGATACTTTACTCGCCCGAATCAAGTCAGGCGTAGTGGTTCTCGGTCGCAGCAGTGACGGCAAAGTCTCTCTGATCGTGCGCACTTCGGACGATCTCACCTCACGCGTTCCTGCCGGCAAGGTGATCAAGGAACTGGCGCCGTTGGTCGGCGGCAAAGGCGGTGGCAAAGCCGACATGGCCGAAGGCGGCGGCACCCAGGCCGAAAAACTTGGCGAGGCCCTCGAAGCCAGCTACGCGATAATTGAAAAGTTACTCACCTAATTCGAGGCCCGGGATTACTCCAATCCCCATACCCAGGGTAGCCGCCAAAACGCGGCAAACCCTGGGCTGGAGGTGGTAACCGCTTCGCGGTACTTCTCCGCCATCGAGCTCAGCTGATGTCGTTCTCGACCTGGATAGCCGCGAAGCGCTGCCTGCGGAAGCGGGATCGCTTTGCGGAGCGCTTACTACATCGTCCTCTGTTTATCCGTCAGCACTATCCCCATCTTTTCCAGCGTCAGCCGATTCAGCGTGCCGGTTTCCCTCAGGCTCTCGGCCGCTTGGTACCGCTTCAAACCCGCGCGTGTGCTTTCGTCGAGTTTTCCTGTTTCCTCACCCGCGTAAAATGCGCGGTCCTTGAGAATCTTTTGCGCCTGCTTGATCTGATCCTTGTTGGCCCGGAAGGGGGGCTTCCGCGGCTTCCTGGGTTTAACTACAGAGTTGGGATTGGAGGTCATGGTCGAACTGTTCGCATTTTGAGCGGCGACGGGCGTCGCAAACACGAAGAGCAGCGATAGAGTGGTCGAGAGTATTTTTTTCATTTGGTCCTTCTTTTCTGTGAGGCGCGCAAGGCGCGCGCTAGTCAGACAAAATAGAGTTTGGCAAAGCGGTGCCATGATTGCCGAGCCGGCAGTCGATTTTCAATGGCCACTCGTCAGGCCCTGATTTCGATTTTATACAAGGACTCTTGCGCTTGAGCCGTGAAGCAGAGACCTGTCGCGGGCAGGGGTCGGTTAACGAGGCTGGACAGACCGTTTACAACAGCCCTCGCTCTTTAACCTGGAGATATTTTTCGAGCAAGGATGGGGCGAGAGCGGCCGCGGTGACATCCAGCGCCAGGCCCCCCTGGGATTCAACTCGTCGCAGCGCGGCCTCGCGCAGGTACATGATTTCTTCAGCGACTGATTGAGTAAACAGATCACGCGCGTTGTCCGGAATGTTGCTCACCACGGCCTTGAGATCGCGATCGGCAATGGTAACCACGAGCGGAAGATGCCGGGGCCTTAATAGCCGCAGCGAAGCCAGCAATTCCTTGGAACCTTCTTCGTCAACCAAATCGGTCAACAACACAACCAGGCAGCGACGCTTGCTGTGCGCGGCAACAAACTCCAAAGCGTGCGAATAGGAAGGTTCAATCATGTCGGGCTCGACCGCGTAAAGCGCTTCCAGAGCGGCATCCATATGATCGCGGCCACGACCGGGCGGCAAATAACTCTTGATCTTGCGACCAAAAACCAACAACCCCGCGTTGTCACCAGCGCGCGCGGCGGCCGACATCAGCGCCAGTGCGGCATGGACCGCTGAATCCAATTTCGTTTCCTGCTCGATGCGCGCAGTCATCAAACGCCCGCCGTCTATGGCAATCAGGATTGTCTGGTCTCTTTCAATTTGATACTGACGGGTGGTTAACTTGCCGCGCCTGGCAGTCGCAGTCCAGGAAATATGGCGCAGTTCATCGCCCCGCACGTAATCACGCAGCGATTCAAACTCGCGTCCTTCACCCCGCCATGAAGTTTTCCTATGAGAGGCCACGAGCGAACGCGCCCCGAGCGCTTTTAGTTCTGCCTCACGCGCGCGCCGCATGTTGGGATAAACCTTAACTGAGGCAGGCTCTCCTACTCGGGTCTCCACCCACACCAGGCTCCACCGAGATAAAAAACGCACGATGATTTGCCCAAACTCGAAGCGTCCGCGTTTGGGCGGAGTGAGTCCGTAGACCAGGGCAGCCGACGTCTGCGCTTCGAGACGCATCGCTCCCTCGCGCAGGTCCGATCAACTTCATTCGAGCCGGATACTCATCTTTGATGAGCAGTGAGATTGGCTGCGCTTGCGCGTTCTGGACGTTGATACGAACTTCCGTTTTAGCCCCAACGGCAAAGCGACCGCCAAACTCACGCGTGATGCTGACCGCTTGAGGAAGCTTGCTGCTGCGGGCATCGATGATCGCGATCACAATTAATGCGACGTCATAAGCAAGGACGAACCAACGGAGCCACGGGCGTCCCCACGAAAACGAAAGGATAATGAAGCCCGCAGCAACGAGCAGATAGAAGAGTTTGCTGAAGACGAAATGCATAGCCGCGTTCGGTGGTCGGGAGATCGAAAAGAAGTTCCCGGGGAAGTCTATGCGTTGTCCGGAGCCCTCCCCGTCAACACGCAATGTCCTACCGCGGAACTTCCGCGCTCCGCAGTATGTCGGTAATCACTGCATCGGGGGTGGCGCCGTCCAGCTCAGCTTCCGCGCGCAGGCTCAGGCGATGGCGTAGGACGGGGCGTGCCACATCGCGCACATCGTCCGGGGTCGTAAACTCGCGACCGCGGATTGCGGCGAGGGCTTTTGAGCACAGAAGTAGTGCGACTGAAGCGCGCGGGCTGGCGCCGTAATGAATGAACGGATGTGTTCGGGTGCGACGCACCAGATCCACCGCGTAATGCTGCACGCCGGGTTCCATGCGCGAACTACTTACCTGACGACGGCATCGACTGATCGCATCGGCATCAGCCAGCGGCACAATCCGCACGTCGTCCAGACGCCGTGAATTGAATCCGGCATCCCAGTTTGCCACTACCTGGCGCTCATGCTCTTCATTGGGATAATCAAGCAAAATCTTCAACATGAACCGGTCGAGCTGGGCCTCAGGCAGCGGATAGGTTCCCTCATACTCGATCGGGTTCTCGGTCGCCAGCACTGTAAAGATTGGCGATAGCTGGTGGGTGTCTCCGTCGATGGTCACCTGGCGTTCCTCCATCGCTTCCAGCAATGCGGCCTGCGTCTTCGGAGGCGTACGATTGATTTCATCCGCCAGCAGAATGTCGGTGAAGACCGGCCCCGGACGCAGATTGAAGGCCGAGGTCGCCACGTTGAAGACGTTCGTACCGGTGATGTCTGAAGGCATCAGATCGGGAGTGAACTGAATGCGGCCGAAGTTAGCGTTGATAATCCGCGAGAGCGTTTTTACGGTGAGCGTCTTGGCTGTCCCCGGCACACCTTCGATCAATGCATGGCCTTCGGCCAACAGGGCCACCAGGATCTGTTCGATGGGCTCATCCTGGCCCACTATAATCTTGCTGAGTTCGCGTCGAATGTGATCGACGGTGGCGGAGACGTATTCAATCATATGTTTAAAAGTAGTCTAAGTTTGGCCGCTGGAAATTTCGGGAATTTTCAGTTCCCGGTGCTGTGAATCGCCGGGTCACAAAGTATCAAGCACTAGGAGCAAAGTACAAAGAACAGGAACCGTCAGATATTCTGGGCTGTCTGTTTAATTTCGCGCGAACGCATGCGCAGTCCCAGGGCGTTTTCAATTTCGCGCAAACGTTTCACCAGGTGAATCGACTGCCGTTCACTCATTCCGCCGCCGTTGATCGCTTCCTCTGATTGGCGCATCAGCGTTTCCACCTGATGGGCATTCAAAGTAGACCGCGCCGCCACTCGCGCGGCGATTTCTGAACGCGGACTGTTGTAGTCTACGCCGGCATAACGCGCCAGCACTCGCCTCGTGCGTGAATAGACATTCTCGATGGCCAGATCGTAGGCATGCGCTCGTTGCTGAAGTTCCGCCATCGAAGCCACAAACTCCAGGCTCGATCTGCGATCCACCTGAGTGAGCGGCACGGGACGGCCAAAGCGTCTTCCCCGCGTCCAGAGAATCAACAGCGCCAGCAGGACGATCTGTCCCGCAATTGCCAACACCGGCGTGCCCGCGAAGTAAGTCGCAAAAGCATTGCCGGTCGTCGTACGTCCCTGATGAAACTCATCGAAAGCTATCACACCGGCTGAACTTGAATTGGGATACGCGCCCAGCAGATTGATCGCCAGCTGGAGGTTATCCTTGAGGGCTATTCCATTATTGGCGACCATATAAGAATCGCTCAGCAAAATGATTTTCCCTTGCCCATGCGGGTAATCCAGCAGGAGGGGCGACTGGGCGGTTGTCAGGTGGACTACGGGTGCCGGCGAGACTCTGGCGGCAGATTCGTTTTGATTTTCAACGATTGCCGGCGGTCGCGCCTCTTCGTATTCCTCATCCAGAATCGTTTCGAAATCCGATTCTTCTTCCGCTGCCTTCTTCACTGCTCTTTGTCGGGTGTGAGCATCCTGATGGCCGAGAAAAATCTCGACGGCTGCACCGTTTCAACATCGCGCGTGAGAAGCGTGGGTTGAACCGGAGTGCAGCGGAACTACACCTTTGGTCATTAAATCAGCCTTGGCTGGATCATCGTCCGAGCCCGGGATACTCGACAAATTCCGTATGAATTTTCCAATCGCCCGCCGCCGGCAACAGCGATTCGTCCGGGCGGCGATCAATCAGCACCAGACGTCCACCTCGCGCCACCCATCGCAACAGACTCTTCGCCTCATGTGCTTCGACGGAAACGAGCGGCCTGCCAATAAGCACGAAGGTCTGGACTTTTGGACTCGACTCGGCGAGAAGTTTTTCCGGCGCCTCTCGCCATCTCATCACTTTGTAACCAGACTCACTGAGAAAATCGTAAAACGCGCGAGTGCCGGTCGAGCCTGAGTTGTAAGTGGAACGGTTTGGAGCCAGTTCGGAATCCTGTCGCTTCTCCTCCTGAACGTAGGCGACAGAATTGATCGCCACCAGGATGCCCAGCGCCAGCAGGATTATGAAGATGATTCCGAATCGTTGCCGCATAGATTTCAACTATCCATCGCTATACACATCGAGATACACGTGAAGCCCAAAACGAAAGCTCATTTCACGAGTGCCTCTTTATACGCCGCTCGAAACGAGAGCCAGTCGTTTTCCGTCGCCTGGGCAAGTCCATACCAGTGCAGTTCAAAACTGTCAGTCAGCTGCTTCACATTTCCGTAGATAGGCTCGATATTGCGGACCGCGCGGAGATAGTCTCGATTAGTTTTGTACTGGGCCAGGCTGATGATCTTCCGGTCACCCAACTCGAGCAGCAGCGCGATGTAGGCTTTGCGAATTGCTGCCCGCAGTTCCCCGCGTCGCGCCAGTGCATCTGCTTCGGAAAGAAGGTCAAAAGAAGTTTGATCCGGATCCAGACGTTTCACCCATGACGATCCGGGCCTCGGCCTTCCTTTTCTTGCGTTTTGTTCCGCGCGAACGAAGCAACCGCGGCAGCAATAGTTTCGCGATGAACACGAGAATTCCCAGCGCGACGGTGATCACGACTATCTGAGCAATGGTGCTGAAAAGACCGGCCGTTCCCGGCGACATCGTCTTTGGCTTGGGTATCAGGCTTTCCAGCCACCTCATGAATTGCTGCAAGTAGCGGGTAATAACATTCGGCTGCTTAACGGCCCGGGCGTATTCCGCACGCCCAAGGATTTCGCGTAGCCGGGCACTATCCTGCGCCTTGTTACCGCGGCAACTGTACCGGGACTAACCGCCTCAGTAATTCGCTCATCGATGGCTGAGAGGCGCTCTTTAACTCTTCGTAAAACATCAGGACGGTCTGAGAGCTTGGCTCCCCGGTATTTGTTCAGATCGTCGTGCAGCCACGAATTATCGACCTTCGTTTCCCTGCCGTTCCATTCCACTGGTTCGCTTCTCGGCAAAAGTCGCAGCACCCCATCAACGGTTTCAGCGTCGCGCTGGGCGTAGTCTGAGGTGGTTTCAGATTCGTCGATTTGCCCGACGGTCTCGAGGGCTGTGACCGCTTGTTTTATTCGTTGGTGATAATTCGATAGGGGAACTGCCGCCAGCGCCGGGGAAACGAGCATCAACCACAAGATTACCGGCAGACAGGAGCGCGATAGTGAGCGGTGAAAAGTTTGTCTGCGACTCTGAGTTAACATCGAATTTGATCTCAGCTAAGACCAAGCGTACTTCCCGCAGTCGCGGACGGTGGACGCAACGGCGCGCGAGTTGCCGCACCCGGCCCGGAGGCAATAGCTGGAGCCAGTGGCGACGTAAAGTCCAACTGCGGCATCTCCGTCAGGTTTTGCGAAGCCATAAGTTCGACATCATAGCCTTCATGTCTGACGCGCTCGTCGATATAAAGCAACGAGAGACCGAGCATCCAAACCGGCGCCAGCAAAATTTGACTGAGCGGCTCGATGATGCTGTAAGTGATGGTGTACCAGAACGGCCACTGCCCGCGCCAAAGAGATCGATCAACCAGCCATCCAACCCAGCCAGCCCAGCGGAAACACCAGAACCATTAAGGCCGAATACGTGGTGAAGATTACGAACAGCGTCATGGCCATCAGCCGCCGGACGTTGCCCTTGGCAAGTGAAAAGCTGCGGCTGACTGACTCAAAGACACGTTTCCCTTCAATGAGCATCGCCTGCGGAACATAAACGATGCGCCCGGCCATGAAAAAAAACAACCAAAGCCCGAGTCCCGTCGCGCCGAGAAAGCCAATTACGCCGACGAGTGCAGTAATCCAAATTGGCGCCCAGGTACTTAAGAAAATCACGCCAAACGAAACGAAAATGATCACCATATACATGCCAAAAAAACCGACTGAAGCGGATACACTCAGCCAGACCACCATGATCACTGCCGCACCAAGCAACCCCCCGAACCTGGCGCGGACTGCGACGTAAGTGGTGCGCACTGATACGGGCTCATTCCACAGCAAGTGGGTGACGAGATTTCTCGAAGCGCCGCCCATTACGATAATGCTCAGAATGCGTCCGCCCACATACAAAATACCGCTGACAATGGTCAGTAGAATGTAGGCGATCAATTCCGAGCGTGCTCGGAGTGGACATAAATCCGCGCAGTGCGATGGCCCAAATCACGGAACCAACTGCTGAGACAAAAACGGGTGGCGCCGCAATCTTAATCAACACCACGAAGTGACGGCGATAGAGCCGACTGCGCGATCAATTAGGTCGCCGGCGCCCAGAGGAGCTAGTGAAAGTTCGGTGGTGTTGGACATCAGACGCTTGTTATCCAGGCCTCGAATCACGCGGCCTGTGATTGTGGGCGAGATCTTAACACACCAGCCAATACCAAAATTAGCGGTCCACCGGCATCAATATCCCACTTCCGGATCCGCGAAGTTCACAAAACTCCTCGCGTTGACTCCGGTGTGTAAACCATCACGTTCAGATCTGGTGCTTGAACGCCGGCATGGTCCGACAGTTACGACCTTACGCGGCGTGCACACGAACCACCCGATGGTGTAGAAACCTGTCGTGCTTATTAATTGGGATGGAAGCTGCCGGCAATGCAGGCGGCAAACGCAAGTGCTGCGAGCCACCAGGAAAGAGACGAAATGAAAAGATGGTTAGTGGTAACGGCTAACTTCAACCTGGGCTTTATTCAGCCGCATACCTTTGAAGAGCCGCAATCGCTTGCGCGAGCTCTGCCCGCGTCACCGGCGCTTCCGGACGGAAGACCGAGTCACCTTGAAGCAAGCCCTTGGAGATTGCCTCTGAGACGTAACCTCGCAGTTCAGAAGGAATATTTCTGCGTGTCGAGAAAAGCGAGGGGCGTGCCGGCTTTTGCCTCAGCATCTGAACGCAGACCGGCAGCTCTGATTAAAGCGATTGCCAGCGCAAGCCTGCTTACATTGTCGTTGGGACGGAATCGCCCACCGTGTGCCGCATCGACAAACAATGGTCCATTCGGCGAATTCTGCACACTGTCAACAAAGAGTCTCGAGCCCGGGTCTTTCACGTCACTATAGCTGTTCCTGCCGTGGAGATATTGCGGAACGCGAACTCCAGCCACCAGCGCTATCGCCAGATCCATGCGGCTGACATTTTGGGAAGGACGGAAGTGTGATCCGACCGGCCACATGGTAAATGTACGGAGATTTTGATAGATATCCGCTTGTTGAGACGAGCTCAGTTGGGCCACGTCAGACATGCGTGCATACCGGGCGCGACCCACATCGAGAACCCCAACAAACGGTTGCGCGGTGCCGAGCCCCCCGAGCGTATTTCGAACGCTTAGCTTCCAGTTACCCGGGGCTGGCGCAACTAACGCAACGCTTTCCCGTTTCCCGGTCAACCCCGTCAGATTTATCGCATTGGCCTGTCCGCGCAGAGACCCGTTCGGATCGAAAACCTGCAAGCCCAGATCGTTCAAACTCCAGATTGGTCCCCAGCCAATCTTGATGGAAGCAAAGAGCGCATCGTCTGGAACTCTCAAAGTGGTATCCAAAGGCGCTCCGGCTTGTACCGTGCCGCTAAACGTCGTAAGCGGATCCTTGATGAACTGTACCTGGCCGCGTTCAGCGATCCTCCGCCACGCTCCGAGGTTTCGTTCAGTAAACGCGGACTGCAAAACGGCTGCGTGGACATTCAGCATGCCTGCGCCCGCTTCGTGGGTGAAGTAAGGCGCCAAAGGGGTTGCGGTCAACTGAAGAATTTCACGAACCTGCGCCGGCTTTAGCGACGGATTCGCTTCAAGCATAAGGCAATCGCGCCGGCGACCTGCGGAGCGGAAAAGCTGGTGCCATTTGCGGTCGTGTAATTTGGCAATTCCGAGGAACTCAATCGTTGCGCATCCGCACCTGCCAGTCCCTGAGCCCCGGCGATGTTGGCAATACCCGAACCACGAACGCTGACCACATTCACGCCCGGCGCTACAAGCGTCGGACGAAATAGTGCGCTGGCAAAATCTCCGCGCGAAGAGAAGCTGGCGAGGCGTCCACGAGTGTCTGTGGCGCCCACGCTCACAACCCAGGGAGCAACCGCATAGGGGTTAAGAGTTTGCGCTCCAGGGCCGGTATTTCCGGCAGAGAAAACCACATTCACTCCGGCGTTCAGTCAGCATCCTGGTGGCGACATTAACCGGGTCATTCGTATCGAAAACTGTGTTGGCTGAGAAGCTACAGTTAACTACCTTCGCCGCGGCGGCAGGGCTTGACAGCAAATAATCGAAACCGTTGAGAACATAAACTAGAGTCAGATCACCGGCACTGAGTCCAACCAAGCTGGCGTCAGGCGCCACGCCCGCATACTTGCCGCCCGAAAGGCGGCCATCGCCGGCAATGACACCTGCCACAAACGTGCCATGCCCGTAAAGCTGATCCGTGTTTGATAAATTTTCGGAGTTTATTGGGTAGCTGAACCCTGCTGAAACGCTTTGCGTGTCTGCCAGCTTAACGTTATTAACTACGCGACCCGCGAGATCGCCATGCGTTGCCGTCAATGCCGGTATCGAGCACGGCTACCGTCACGTTGCGACCGGTGACCGCCAGGCCACGGTTGTTGTTAATCAGTTCAGCATCACGCTGCGCACGATCCACGCCGGTGACCGCACGAACTTCCGGTTCGCTATTAAAGGTTAAAGTTCGATTTCCATAAATCGAACGAACTGCCGGCAGGCGCGAAATAGCTATTAGCTGCTCGCGCGTGCCTGAGATGTTGACCATTGGCAGCGCGCGATAACGCGTTCCCCCTGGATCCCGATTGCCTCAGGTCAGCCAGATTGGACTCGTCCGGAAGGCGGTGATAGACCACCACCGCGTTGATACTGCTGTCGTCCACTGTCTGATTCAACAGGAGCGCCAGTTCGGGATCGACACTCTGCAAACCAGGACTTGGATTGTTATCAGCCCCGGTCATGACTATCCCGTCAGCCCCAGTCATGACGATGCCATCAGCACCGGTCATCACAATCCCGTCGGCGCCGGTCATCACAATTCCGGTGACACCGGTAAATCGAAGATCGTTAGGAGTCACTGAGTAAGAATGCCGTCAGGACCCTTGGCTCTTACGCTAATCCGCGCCGGTCATCACAATGCCATCCGCACCGGTCATCACGATGCCGTCGGCGCCGGTCATCACGATGCCGTCTGCATTGCGTTGCACTCCGTCGGCGCCGGTCATCACGATCCCGTCGGCACCGGTCATCACAATTCCATCTGGGAGGATGATCGTTACCGAGTCGGCAGTTCGAGTGGTGCCGTCAGCTCCGGTCATCACGATGCCATCGGCGCCGGTCATCACAATGCCGTCGGCACCGGTCATCACGATCCCGTCAGCATGTGAACTGCGCACACTGTTTGGGTAGGAAAAACTGTCGGCGCCGGTCATCACGATGCCATCGGCGCCGGTCATCACAATCCCGTCAGCGCCAGTCATCACAATGCCATTCGGCCCCCAGGTCAGAGCGCCGTCAGCGCCGGTCATCACGATGCCATCAGCGCCGGTCATCACAATGCCGTCAGCTCCGGTCATTACAATGCCGTTTGCACGCGTGATAGCGATGCCGGCCAGTCGCTGGCGTGAAGCCCATCAGCAAAGACAAAATCAGCGCGATCGATCTGTTCGCTCTTCTAATCAGTAAGTCAATAGGGACAATCATTCTTAGCAAACTATCACCTCAGTCGGGTTATCGGCGTAGTCATGCCACTCTGGCGCTTGGCTATAACTGGCGGGATGCGCTTGCGCAAACTCTTCGCTTCCAAATATCTGATCCAATGTCGGTGACCGGCTGGAACCGTATCCCATGTACCAGGCCGAGCAACCCTTAGTGTTCCGAAAAGTGTGCTGCATTGTAAGGGCTGCTCCGGTGGCAATGTTGCGTTGTCTTGCGTTTTTCCCAAGAATCGCGTCGGAAATTCGCAGCGTGAAGCTCGCTTTATCGCCCGCTTAATTCTTCGTAAAGCTTCCTGGTTTCCCACTCGGTTCTACGCCCAACTCCATCTTGCAAGAGTCTTTTCAATCCCTCGAAGTGTTCTTTGACGGCGCCCCGATTACCCATGGCCGCGTGGGCTCGCAGGATCAGGCAGTGAATATCTTCCCGAAACTGATCCTCGTGCAGAATGCGCTGCGCCAGCTGCATCGACTTCGGCCAATCGCCGCTGTTTCTGCGCCACTCCGGCGAGCGCCTCGAGCAGACGCAAATATTGTTCGCGGTAATAAGTTCGTTGCTCCTCGACCCAGGGCTCATAGCTCCCTTGCATGAATTCGCCGCGGTAGAGCGAAATCGCGTTTTCGTAGGCCGCAACTGACTTGGTCAAACTCTCTCGCGCGCCGGGCGTTTTCACCCTCGGTCAGCAGATCGATCAAACTCTTCGAGATCGATCCGGTAAGGAAAACTCCGGAGTTCAACTGGTAGTCGCCATCTCGATAGAGCAGGAAGTTTTGCTTCAGCGGTTGATTACTGTTGAGCGCCTTGCGTATGTGCGAGACGGTCGGGTGGAAATTCTTTTCCACCACTTCGAAATCTGTCTCGCCCCAGAAGGTATCGATGATCTTATCTTTCGACGCCCGGTGGTGACGCCTTGAAGCTATGAAACAAAGAATATCGCGGGAGCGCCGGGTGGTCCAGGCGTCAGCGGCGAGCGGCCGCGTGGATCTCGTTGAATTTCGACCGGACCCAGCATGTTAATCGTGAGATCGGTGACCGGCTTGCTGCTCAACGCAAGTCTCCGTGACCTGGACCAGCGCACGGACTTTCCGGGAAGCTTCGGCCGCCTGAGAAACCTGTGCCCGCAAATCCGCCGGCAGCAGTTCGGAGATTTCTTCGGTTGAGAACAGCTCCGGATTGTCTGAGCGCTTCGCGCTTGATCCAGTATTCATAATCGTAACGAACGGAGAGATCGATCGCACGTCTTCAAATGCTCCAACATCTTCGGCTCATCGTTCGCCTGGTGATCACATCCGAGCGATCGCTACGCAGGCCTGTGCTTCGTAGTAGTAAAGACCGTGCGAATGAAAATATTGGAGCGCCTCGGCCAGGTCGTTGCAGCGCTGCTTCAAAGTCGCCCTGGGCAGTCATGATCCGGCCGCGGGTGAGCGAAGCGGTGTAAAAACCCATCTCATCTTTTTCCACCGGACGCGACGAGATAAGGCGATCAATTTGATGGCGTGCGGCGTTAAAGTCGCCGAGCTGCAAACTCAAAACAGCGCGTTCTTCAAAAAGCTCGGTGCGCGCGAGATTAATTCCGGCGTCATCGTAGGCACGCGCAGCTCGCTCGTAATATTCATTTGCCTTTTCAAAGTCACCCCGTTCGCGATAAAGATTTGCATAGGTCTCAAACGTCTCGGCGCCGAGCCGCCACCAGATTAAACAACTGGCATCGCTCCAGCGCGCTTTCAAGATGCGCTTTTCGGAAAGTTCGAAATCACCGCGATACAAGTAGCATCGGGCCATGTTTAAGATGGGCAACGGCTTCCTGCGGCATCGGCGCACCCTGACGATCGCGAGTCAGCATGCGACGCAGCCAGCGGAGCGCTTCTCCAAAATCGCCACGAATACCCGCCGGCGTGCCCAGATTGTGGGCAATCAATCGGGTGTAGTGCGCATCGTTTTGTTCTTCGGCCAATTGGAGTGCACTGCGAAACTCGCGTTCAGCCAGCGGTCCATTCACCCATCGCAACCAGGCAAAGACCCCGGGTGTTGCCGCACTTTGATCCGGACCGGAGAATTCGCCTGGACAACTCGATCGCGCGATCCAGGTAAGTGAACGCCAGCGGGTAGTCGCCCTTGCGCCGGGCCAGTGTGGCCAACGAGTGCAACGCTTCAGCCTCGCCCTCTTTGTCATCTTGCTGTTTGAGTAGCGTTGCGGCCCGATGAAAAGTTGCCTGGGCAGCTCTCATACTCGCCACGGAGACGCGCCACCTCCGCCCGATGGGACAGGGCCCGCGGATGAGCTTCGAGCGCCGACGTGGGAAGCGCAGTCCGCCAGCAAGGCGAGGGAGGCCATGGCTCCCGACGAAATCCACGCGATGCCCTGATCCGCGATCACTGCGGCCGCGCCGATCGAAGTCTTCAGCCGAAACGAGATGTCTTACGGCTTGTTCCCAGGCTTGCCGTTCCAGAAAGTGATTGGCACATCGTTGATGTTCGGCCGCAACTCCGGCCCGGCCCAATTCGCTGCGCAATCGCCGCCGCAGGAAACTCTGAAATAGCGGGTGCAACCGATACTCTTCGCCGCGTTTGTCGCTGGCCACGGTCATGAAAACGTTGCGACGCACCAGACTGGGCAAGACTCTCGAGCAATTCATTCCGCCGAAAAAGTGAGGCACAGGTTTCCAGGTCAATGCGATCGATGATCGACATTTTCAAGAGGAGTTGTTGCATTTCCTCCGGCTCATCGGAAAACACTTCCTCCGCAAAGTAATCAAAAATATTTCGTTCCGATTGTCGCAACACCTCCGCTAAATCCGGTGGCTCAGGGTGCTCTTCTCGCGAGCCGGTCATAGCGCGGTGGGCCACCTGCCGGATTAGTTGCAGCGCCGTAATCCAGCCATGGGTGCGCTCGCGATATTCCGCCAGTTGCTTGGGCGTTAGCTCAAGGTCAAAAACTTTGCGAAACAACTCCTGAGTTTCGTCGTCGGTGAACAACAGATCAGAGCGATCTATGACCGCGTTTGGCGCATGGGTCCGTAAGCGAGCCAGCGACAACGGGGGCATCTCGCGAGAAACGATGATGACATGCAGCACATCCGGCAGATACGCCAAAAGACGATCAACCGCAGCATGGACAGGGGTGTCGAGGCCTAGATGATGGTAGTCATCCAGAACCAGGATCATTTGCTGTTCGACTCGATCGAGAACCTCGTTTAGCAAAACGTCGACAGCCCGTTCAGGATGTTGGGCCAATTCGCCGGTCGTCTCCTGAAGATACGAGAGCATCGTCTCGCCAAACCCCGGCACCAGTTGTTGAATCCCAAACGTCACATAGCCAAGAAAAACAAAGGGATCGGCGTCGGCGTGGTCCAGCTGATACCAGACAAAGGGTCGCTTATGCGTGCGCAGGAAATCGGCCACCAGCGTGGTCTTTCCGGAACCGGCATTGGCGGTAACGAGCGTGACGGGATTGGCCAGGTTTGCGAGCAGACGCTCGGTGAGACGAGTGCGCGAAAGCAGCTCGGGCGCAGGGCGCGGCGGCAACAGTTTCGTCCGCAGAAAGAAACTGGGATGGCTGCCCGCCTTCTCGACGCCGACAGTTTTATTCCTGTTCGGTTGGGGCGAACTTTGCGTGGGCTTCCCCTGCCGGGTTTTAGCCATCGACCTCCGCCTCTTCTTGGTTTCGCTTTCGCGCAGATTAACATGGCCGATCGGCTTCAAGCCAATAGCCCCCAATTCCCCAGGGGAAGTTGGGACCAAAACGTCATGTGGCCATGAACTATTCACTCTTGACCTCAGCGGCAGGTTCGGACTAACTCAAGCAGTTCAGAGTTCAACCTTTAGTTTGTTGTCCGGGATCTAAAGGCTGAACTCTTAACTGCTTAAACTTGCTTGATTAGGTTGCATAGGCGTCCAGCCAATGTTGACGCGCAAACGCGCCGCCCAACTGTCATGCCACACCCACCTTTCTCGACTCCCGGCCTGGGATCGCTTCTTCCGCGCCCAACGTAAGTTCGGAAGCAAAGCGTGCGAGCGCCGCTGCCCGGCCGCGAGTGTGATCGAGAGCTATGTTGGCTTGCTCCCTCGACAAACCGTGGTTCTCAAACAGCTCTTCCGCTTCCTGTCGCGTGAAAGCTAAGGTTTCCTCTTCAATCACACACATGGTCTGCTTGGAACGCATGCGCCAGAATGGAGTTGCCGGCAGCGTGCGGCTGGTTACCAGTATGTGAACTTCGGGTGGCAGCAGCGGCAAAAGCCTGCGCAAGAATGGGACGATCCACTCGAAGTCATAAACCAGGTGCAGATCTTCAATGACGACCAGGAGCGGTTGCTCTCTGCTTTCGACCAGTTCGTAGGCGAGAGTCTCGGCCAGCACAAAGATGTCTTCTGGCGTCGATGTTTTTGCCAACTGGGCAAACGTGGCCGCCCCAAAACCGGGACGGTGCTGCCTGATGCTTGCCAGCAGATATTGAAAGAAAATCTCCATTTCCCCGTCCGGGGCGTCCACTTTGTACCAGGCCACGCGGCGATCACACTTTTCCGCGAAGTCAGCCACGAGACTGGTTTTGCCTGTGCCCGCGCGACCGCTAACGATGGTCGCCGTGCATGCCACCAGGCTGTTTTCAAGGATCGCCAAAAGTCGCGCGCGAGAAATCTGGGTCGGAACCGATGGCCGTGCAATCTTTTCGAGGATTAACTCCGTGGGTGTGGACCGGAGGTCACTTGAGGATTCAATTAGAAACATGGTTTTTTGTTAAGAAACTGGGTGATTTCGTTCCCTTTCTCGCTAATGTTCGCACCGTTTCCTGATGCTTTTTCTGGGTACTGTCGCCGCCGGATCCTTATATTGCAATTAGGTTGAGGAATTCTTGAGAAGTTAAACAACGTTGAGACTTTTGGCCTTGCGGCCACCCGCTGGGACGATTTCGCGGATCCGCGCACCTGCCAACCCATTTGCGGTAAAACTAATTCAGGACCGCAAAGTTCGCAAAGCAATAAGACGCAAAGTTACGCAGAGGAATTCTCATTTTCGTTGATTTCTTTGCGGGACTTGGCGAGACCTTTGCGACCTTGCGGTAAAACTAAAGTCAGGACCGCAAAGTTCGCGAAGCATAAGACGCAAAGTTACGCAGAGGAATTCTCATTTTTCAGAATGCACCAGTGCCGAATTACGGACCATTTGCCGCATCCGAATGGCTGCGTGATACACTCGTTCACCTAAGAACGAAGCTGGGTAAAAGCCGTTTTCCGGCAAAACTCTCAGACAATCGCAATCGTCAGCGTGTGCCCCTGTAGCTCAACGGTTAGAGCAGCAGACTCATAATCTGTTGGTTCGGGGTTCGAATCCCTGCGGGGGCACCAATCAACTGGCGAGTTGTCTTAGATTTGCGTCTTCATGGTTTTTGACTGATACCTGCTCAACCCCACGATGGCGCGAAGATGGCCGCGATTTGGAGTGCGGCGGCTTGACGCCGCTTTTTCATTCTCGGAACGCGCAACTCGCGGGTCATGAGGTCAGTACCGTCCGCGGTAGCGGATGGGTCGGATGATCCTGACACGCTCCTCTGTTTGAATCTCACCACCCTAGAGCGAACGCTAACTCAACCTGGCTACTTCTGACGTTCCAGCGCTCCTTTAGGAGTGCGATGTTTCCTCTCTTGACCGTTCATCTCGCTCGTTAACGAGCGAGACCGTCTATGACATAGTCGCAAGCTATAAACATACTGGTCCTCTGGAGCAAAGAGTTTCTCATGGTCTCCATAGTCTCCCTGGTCGCCATAATCTCTTAGCCACTTTTCCGTTTCAGACTCAGCACCTTCATGGCTTCTTCGCTCCAAGCGGGTTTCAAACCGACCTCAAGGCGATCGGATTGATCCTATCGTCGACTCCTCCTTATGTGCCGTCCACTTCCGAAAGGCGGCAATACGTTCGTCGGAAACAAAGATGTCCGACAAACTTCCGCTTGGCGTCGAGCTGCGACACTCTGAAGTTTGTCGGACACTTTTAAGAAACGGCCGTCTAGTTTAAAAACGGCCGTCTCGCCGATTTAGGTTACTGCGCCGAACACCCGAAGGCTTCCAATTCAACCAGGCGCGAGTAGTGTACCCGGCCGTTGTTGATCTTGATACGCACGCCCGTCGCGCTGGTCGGAGCGAAGGTGATAACGCGCATCGCCTTGTCGTTGCCGGTGATGGTCGCGACGGTCGTACACGTCGCTCCGTTGCAGGTCTGCACCTCGAAATCCGAGATTCCGTAAAGATCCGCCGGTGTAGTTACCGTCGGCTCCACTGGATTGCGGAAGTTGTTCTGCAAGGTGTAAAGGCGGACTTCGGTGATCGTTTGCGCGCCGTTGAAGGTCACTGTCCAGTCATCCGGCCAAACCCCGCGGGTGGCATCGTTCCAGCCGCCGCCCGATTCCCAACTTGTGCCCGCGCGATCGCCGTCAATGGCGCCACCAGGCGAGTAGTTGCGATCCGTGAATGTCGAAGAGGCGGTAGCCGTGGCGCCGCTTGATGCTCCGGCTACGTTGACGCGACATTCCGAGGTTGTTGATTACCACGTTGTCGATATACCAGCCTTGATCGACGCCGTTGGCCGAAGCCACGTCCGATGTATTTCGGAAGCGGATATAGACCGGCAGGCTGTCAGGATTGTAGGTAGCGCCGGGAGCGAAATCGTTCAACGAAATTCGCGTGTGGTGCAAGCCTTTCGAGCCGGTGTAAGCCAACCGGCCTTGCAATGGTGAACCCTTCACGGTCGCTTCCAGCGTGCCGTCAAGGGGAGCGTTGTAGGCGCCTTCGATTGTGAAATTGCCAAGGTCATATACGTTGACGTTGCTGGGAAACGGCGTTGCATCGCCGGTCGAGAAAGGAGCGCCGACCTTGAGTTCGATCACGCCGCCATCGAAGAAGGCTTCCTGATTGAACGAATGGTCAAACTCCAGGATTGAAGTAGACGTCAGGGTCAGCCCGCCGGCGCCTCCAATCATCGTGTAGTAGTCACTCTGGCCGCCGCAACTTAGCGCGGTCGCACAATTCGCGGGAACGGTTTCGTGGCCAGGGCTGAAGTTTGGCGCAAACATCTTGCCGGCGGTCCCGTAACCGCCAAACGATTCACCTTGAACGCGCTGGAAAGTTGGCGAACCGGTATCCGGATCTCCGCCGGATTCCGTCAGGCTGATTGTGAAGCGGCTGTTGGCCGCGGTGGTTTCAAAGGTTTCCCGCGCAAAGACCGGCGCGATCACCGCGCTGACGGTTGGGGCATTAAACTTCGTAATCGTATTGCCCGCATTGTTCGTGTCCTTGGTATTGTTGTTTACGTCTCGAGCCTGGACGATGTAGTACTGCACATCAGCCAGCGAAAGGCCGCCGTCGTTGAACGACGTGCCGGTCAGGTCCGTCGCGATGCGGTTGGACAAAGTCGGCGTAAACGATGCCGATTGGGTGCCGTCGCCCTGGGTGACGGTATCAACGCGAAACACGTCATAGACAATCTGCGCATTCGGATTGATCGAGGTAGCCGGTTTCCAGCTCACGATCAAGCGCGCCCCATCCTGCGGATCGTCAACGCGGTCAACGCCCGCGAAGAGGGGCGAGGGATTAATTTCCACACCAATGGTGACCGTGATGCTTTGAGTGGTGGACGACGAGACGCAGTTTGAATCCGCGTCGCGGCTGGCGCGCACCTGGTAGAAATACTCCTTGTCCTTGACCAGTCCGGAACCGCCATTGTTATCGTTGACGCTGGTGCCGGTGGTTTCAGCTACCAACGTATATGGGCCGTTCACGTTGTCGGCGCGCGAAACGATGTACTTGTTCGCGCCGAGCATCGGAGTGATCGTAACCGTGACGGCGTTAGCCGTGGTGTTTGCCAGCGAGAAGCTGGGCGGTACGAGGGGTCCGAGTTGTTCACACTGGGAGACGCCTGCGGGCACACTGAAATCTTCGACGACCACCGGGGCCATTGAACTGGCTGGATCCGTGGCCGCGCCTGAATGCGAAGAAGCGGCCAGCGCTCCGACGCCGTGGCTCGCGAAGGCACGCCAGATGACCGCGCGATTTTCGCCGCCGGTCAGTTCCTTGTCGGCCATCAGGATGCCGTCCCGCGTGTCGACGATTGACGGGTTGCACGGCGCCAGTTGCAAACCTCGCAACACCAAGGTGTCGGCCAGGCGTGCGCCACGGCTGACTGCGGTCGCCAGTGGTCCATTGCGCAACCCGGCGTTGCCGGCGATCTCCTGTTGAACCAGGCCGGGCCTGACGATGTGATCCTGGGCGTTGTAAGCGGGCACTATGGTCGGGATCGGAGCCGTCGAACCCGGCGTAGGCGTTACCAGTGCGTGCGTGCCAAATGAATCGCGGTAATCGATCGGGTGATTAGTGTCGATTGAATTAACCACGCGCTCGCCGATGAAGAAAGGCATGCCGCTTCCCAGTCGACGCGTGCCGTCAAAGAAAACTCCGGGAAAAGTACTGCCAACTTTCTGCTTCATAATCAGCAATTCGCGCATGTCCCAGGTCATGGCGCTAAACACCGTGCCGACGAAGTGGACCTGGAAAGCCGGCGTAACTGGCGGCACGCCGACGCCAACTCCCGGCGGGTTGGCCGGATCCGCTGTCTGCTGGTCGCGGCGATTTAATTTCCGTCCGTCAATGGCGCCATACGACCAGCGAAAGTTTGTAACAGGAATGGCGCGAATGCCCTTGTCGTGTTCGCCGGTAACGAATTCACCGGTCGAATCATCGTCGGTCATCGACTGTGCGATGGTGTCAGACCAGCCTTCGCCCTGCCCGCCTGATTCGCCGAAAAAGGCGACGCCCAGACAGCCGGAAGAACCTTTGGCTGCCGAGCGGTTTGACACGCCGTGATAATACTCGTGGGCCACCACGTCGAAGTCGAAGTCGCCATCCGAACGGCGGAACACATCTTCCGTAAAGAGGTACATCTGCATGCGCGGCGCAGAGCCGTCAGCGCCGGTACTCATGTTGGCGTTGTTGGTGCCTGATCCATCCTGCACCTGCGCGCTGAGTCCGTCGGAGCCGGCGCCGCCCTTGCCGAAGTTGTCCTGCTGGAAGTTCCAGGTCGCTTCGGTGAAACCAATGCTGTACATGTAATCGTGAATCAGGTTGTTGTAATAAAAGAGGGTGACGGTGCCTGGATAAACATCCGGATCGGACGTCGCCGGATAAAACGGGGTGCCGCCGGCATTGACGCCGCCATACTCATAACCCATCAGGTAATCAAAATAAGTAGAGGTAAACTGGCGGCTGGGACTAAAGCCACGAATGCCGTGCGAACCTTCGTTGTCGTTGGCGCGATCGTCGGCCACGTTGACGTTGTTTCCCTCGGTGTAGTTTGACTCGATCACGGTAGACAAGACCCGCCCGTCACCAAGATTGACTGGACCACTGGTGAGCGGCGTTGAGGTGGCGGAGAATGGCTGGTTGCCGTCACCCGCCGGCGAGTTGCCGGGGTTAGTGGCGTTACGCGCCTTTGCTTCCGCGGCCATGTTGTAACCGTAGGCGCGCGTCGCAGCCCTGACCGCGTTGGCGCTGGCGATTTCAGTGCCGCCGGTGTTCGTCGGCAAATAGAACCATCCAAAGGGCGACCATGGGTTTGGATTATTCGCGTCGGGGAAACCACGCACCACCTGGCCAAAACCGTTGGTGTAGATCAGCGGGTTCTCGTGACGCCTGTCCACCTGGCTGTACTTGAAACCGCGACCGGCCAGACGATCCGCTGGTCCGGCTGTTTCCAGACCATAAGTTGGAGCGTTGCCGATTGCAGTTGAACGGCCAAATCCGCGGTAGCCGGCTAAAACCGTGGGCGCGGTATCAGTAACTTTCCCCTGAGCTGCGGTCGGCGCAGTGTTTTGCGCTTCGACCAGATCCTGCACATCGGGACGGAAGGTGCCGCGGCGGCCAACACCGCTGCCGCCCCCGCCTTGAAACGATGTCAAACTGATGCGCCGGAGAACCTGGCCGCTCTGTGCGTCTACAATGTTCTCCCACATGATTCCGGAATACTGCGGGGTGGTGAGCACAAACTTGTACGCGAGCCGGGCCTGATCGCCAACCGGGAAGATGGTTTTACTGACTACAATCTCGTCACTGAAAACCCCGCCGTTGAATCTGGGAGCATCCACGAACTCAGCCGGAAGGTTGCCGAAGGTCGTGAGTACTTTTTTGCTGCCGTTGCGCTGAGGAGCAAAACTATTGACGCCAAGTTCTGACGCCGCCTTAACGATCGCCTGCTCGGGCGAGATTGCATAGGCGTCACTTAGCGGTTGTTCGGGAGTGATCGAAGCAGCGTTGGTGATGGCCACGTTAGGAAAGCTTTCGCCGCCCACGCTCATGATCTGACCGGCGCGATTTACGTTAACGAGCACGCCGCCGTTATAAACAGGCATACCGCCGACCGTCTGCTCAAAAAGCAGCACCGTGGTTCCCATGTCGGGGATAGTGGTGCGGCTCTTTAGTTTTAGGTTACGCAGATCACTGTCGCTGAAGCGAAAGATGTTTCGATACCTGGCCAGAAAGTCGCGGGCGATCGTTTCCGGCGCCGCAGCGCTGGGAGCGGTCAAATATTTTCCCTGACTGAAGAGATGTCTGGGCGTGGCAGTTAGTCCGTTGTACTGGACTGTCAGCGGCGAGCCCACTGCGGCCTTGAGCGAGGCCAGCGCCATCAGCTGCGCGGGTAGCGGTGCGCGCAAAGCAGTGCCCTTGGGAACTCCGTCTGGCCCGCGCATGTCAAATTCCTTTGGCATGCTCGCCGGGCTGGTTCCGGTTCCGACTGATCCAATGCCGGCTCCAATCTGCGCCGAGGAGATAAACAAACTGGAAAGTAATGCTGACAAAACCACCCCGACAATCAGCGTGGCCCGAATAAGTTTGAAAGACTTCATTAACGATCTCCTCTGCCGACAGATAAATTGGTTTTCAGTGCTCTGATCGCGCCCACACGGTCCAGCTGCTTGACCTCAGTTGAGCTTCTTGTGCTTGATTTTGAATCTATCGCAAGGGGGTTGAGGAATACTTGAGTTTGTATTTTCGGGCGCTTTGGCGGCCAGAGTCGCAAGCAAACCGGTACACCCTGCGGCTGATCGTGGTCTCGACCCCAGTCCGCTGCCGCGGACGACTGACTTAGCCCAGCGATTCATCGCTGGGCTAGATGGCAGTTCAGAAGAAGTCCGTTGAGCGGACGGTGGAAAAAAACTAGAGAACTGGTCCGAATCATTCAATCGTCCGCTTCACGGACTTTGAATCCTCGCGCCTCATTGTCCCAGCAGTGAACTGCTGGGCTACTTTCATTCGTCCCCACACCGGACTTAACGAGTGGCTTTGGTGGACAGGTCGCGGCTAGACCGCACGCCTGTCGGCCAGACCAGCCCTCTCTGTGCGTCTCTTTTGGACTCGGTGAATCCGAGAACACGGAGACGCACAGAGAAATCAGTTTAAGCGCGAGCTATTGGCCGGGCGCGCCGTAAGCCTCCAGCTCGACGATGCGCGAGTAGTGCGCGCGTCCCATGTTGACGAGGATGCGAACTCCGGTGGTGGTAATCGGCGTACCAAGAGTTACCACCCGCATTGCTTTCGTGTTACCGGTGATCGTTCCTCCCGGCACGGTCACCCAAAGAACGCCATTCCAGGTTTGTACCTCGAAATCCTGGATGCCGTAGATGCTGGCGTCGGTGTTCTCATCCGGAGCGACGGGATTGCGATAGTCGTTTTGCAGCGTGTAGACACGAATCTCGCTGATGGTCTTAGAGCCGCCCCCAAAGCTGATCGAGAGCGAGTCAGGCCATTCGGTTCGGGTCGCGTCGTTCCAGCCGCCGCCCTGTTCCCAACCGCCGCCTGAACGTTCGCCATCGAAGGCACTATCAGTCGAGTAGTTGCGAGAGGTGTAAGTCGACGAAGCAGTTGGCACTGATCCGAGAGTGGTCAGCGCGTAGTTGACGAGCGAATCGTCTACATCCTCGAGCGCGAGGGTAACGGCTTCGAGGGCGTCGATGCGTCCCCAGCCGTAGGTGTTGTTGGGAACCTGCGTGGTCGTGTCGCCGCCGCAGCCTTCCGTAGTGAACTTCTTCGCCGCGCTCTGTTCAATAATTTCCTCGATGCGATCCACATTGCCCGCAAGAGCCGGGTTCGCGGAGATCACCAGCGCCACCAAACCCGCTACGTGTGGACCAGCCATGCTGGTGCCGCTCAAGCTGCCATATTCGGTGTCACTGCCGCGCAGTGAAGAACGAATGGCCGAACCGGGCGCGGAAATGTTTGGCTTAATATAGAGAGGAGACCCCGGGTTCTCCGGATCAGCGGCGGCTGGGCCACGACTGCTGAAATCCGAAATCGTGTCGGTGGTGTGCGTAGTCGAACCGACTGCGAAAGCTTCCGGATAGCGCGCGAGCGGATGATAGATGGTGTTGCAGCCCGGCGCAGGACCGGGCGCGCCATCGTTACCGGCGGAAGCTACGTAAACAATACCCGCGGCGCGGCTCGCCTTGAGCGTATCCCGCAACGGATTCGGCTCCGGCGGACAACCTTCAACGCAGGCCCACGAGTTGTTGATCACGTGGGGCGCCTTAGTCGGGTCTGCCGCGGTGCCGTCAATCTTCGTCGGCGCGACGAACCACTCCATGCACTCCAGGTAAGTAGGAATTGCGCCCACTCCATTGCTCATGTTGCGGCAGGCCATCCACTTCGCTTGCGGCGCCATGCCAATACGATTCGTGCCGCCGTCGTCGCCTGCCATTGTGCCGACGGTGTGCGAACCGTGGCCCCCGCCCAGAAGCTCGTCATCATCGCAAGGCTCGGGATTCGGCTGGCCCGCGCCGGTGATCCCGCCGGGATTGCAAATATTGGCGGGCTCGGGTGGCCAATTGGGAATGTGGATCGCGTCGTGCCAATTGTAGTTGTGGTCAGCAGTAGTGCCGTTCCAACCTCGATACTGGTTCTTCAAAGCGCTATGAGTCCAACGCACCCCAGTATCTGAGCCACCCACGACCACGCCCTGTCCTTCGAACCCAAGTGCCCAGGCGTCGTCAGCGTTGACCCTGGTCAGGCCCGGTTCGGGGTTGGGATCTACTACGGCCAGACTTGGCGAGGAGGAGCCCTCGGTTGAATTTGTCGCGGGAGTGATCTCGTCCTGAGGTGGAAGCTTAAGCTTTCCCTTGCCGATGGGATAGACAGCCGCCACTTCCGGCAGTCCGGCCACCGCCTGCAATACCGATAGGTCGCCCTTGGCCCAGACTACGTTTGAGATCCAAAACGACTTGTACTCCACGCCGTGCGCGGCGAGCGCCTGCTTCACGTTAACCTGTGTGCCCGCGGCGTGTGCAGTCAGACGTTGATAAACATAGGTTCCTTTTTCATTTTTGGTCGCCAGCGTTTTCGCGCCGCTCAGGTCAGCCTGCTGTTTCATGTAAATCAGAAACTCAGTCTGGCCCAGGGCTGCGCTTTGCAAAACGCGCGCGTCAACCTTGGTCCGCCAATCTGGGATGGCGGCATTTCCCACTCCCCCCACTTGCGCCCCGGAACGCGGCGAGCTGATGAGGAAAGTTAACCCCAGACTTCCGATGACTAGTAAACAAAACAGCGTGATTCGACTTCGCTTCTGACTCGTCATTTTTCAATTCTCCTTTTCAGAACTAGGGGCATCCAATCGCTTCGACTTCGACGATGCGGCTGTAGTAGACCCGACCGTTTAAAACATTGATCCGGATCATCGAGGTCGTTATGTTGCCGAACGAAATCGTAGTCAGCGCCTTGGTGTTCCCGCGGATTTCGCCGCCCGGCACAGTTACCCAAGCGGACCCGTTCCAATACTGCACGTCGAAGTCGAGGATGCCGTAAACATCCGCCGGCGTTTCCGCCGTTGGCTGGACCGGGTTCTTGAAGTTGTTTTGCAGCGTGTAGACATTGATCTTATTGATCGTTCGGCTACTGTTGAAATTAACGTCGAGGTGATCCGGCCACACGCCGCGCGTATCGTCGTTCCAGCCTCCACCTTGCTCCCAGCCAGTGCCGATCACGTCGCCGTTGATTGCTCCGGCGGGCGAATAGTTCCGACTGCTTTGCGTCGAAGAGGCAGTAGCCACTGAGCCCTGCGAAGCGTGGGCGAAGTTAGTGTCACACGCGGCCACTAAGGAGCTGGTAGCGCTGACCTCGTTGCTGAATGGTCCATTGATGCCGGCGTAGCTGGTGCGAACGCGGTAACAGCGGGTGCCGCTGGGTTGGCTCGTTACCGTGTGCGAAGTGCCGGCGGTGCTGATTAGATCAGTCCAACTATCGTTGCCGATAGTGATGTTGTCGAGATACCAGCCCAGGGGCGCCGAGCCGGCTCGATCTTCCGGGCCCGCCTGAAAGCGGAACCGCAAGCGTATTGTCTGGCCGCCGTAGCTGGCGAGATTGACGTAACGTCCGAAGAGCGTTTCAGTAGCAAACGCCGCGGCGCCGTCTGGCGCCAGGGCAGATCGGTTGTGCTGATAGGCTGTCTCCCAGTTCGTGCCCCCGTCGGTGGAGACTTCGACGTACATGTTGTCTTCACCTTCGTTCACGTCCCAGTCGTCGAAAGTCAGCGCCGTCTGGCCCGTCGCCGGAATGGCAATCGGATTGTTGTAAGTCAGGATCGTTGCGTTGTTAGTAGTGCCATTAATCGAGCTGCCTTTAAAGGTCGTGCCGGTGTGTTGAGGCTTGTCGGTGGCGGTGGTCCAGGCGATAGCGCCGGTCCCGACGTTTGTCACGGTCCATCCGTCCATACCGGTCTCGGCATCTTCGTAGAGCAGCGGCGCGCACGAGCCGGCCGTCGTTTGAACAAGATCCGGACCACTGGCGCCGGCCGGACGAGTCCAAGTCAGCGTATAGGTGCCGTCAGGATCTGGATTCTGATAGTCGGGACCCAGAGAAAGCACGGGAGCTTCGAGCAACGCACAGGAATAGACATGGACGTTGTCCACGTACCAACCGTCCACACCATTGCACCCGTCCTGGCTCCAGTTGAAGCGAACCCTGACCGAGTCGCCGGGATTGGTTAGCGACGAAAGATTTACGATCGTGGTGCCCCACGACCCCGGGGGCGCGTTGGGCGGCGTGCCCACGTTGGCGCCGGTCCAGGCAGGTTCAGTTGGGTTTGGGTTAGTGTTATTGCCTACCGGCGGCGGCGCGGCGTAAGCGGTCTTGGGATAGTTATAGATGTAGTTAGACTGCGACACGAGTTGAAACGGGCCACCGTTAACACTCAATTCAAGTTGGCCGCCGTCAACGCCTGCTTCTGTCGCCACATAATGATCGAAGCTAAGGTTGACTTCATTAGCGTTTGCGGGAATCGCGATCGCCGGGCTGTCGATTGAGAACTGACCCGAGTAATCGTCAAGTAAGGGTGTGCAACCGCCGCCGCCGGGTTGGCCGATCGGCGGGGCTGTCGCAAAGGCGGTGACCCCGGTGTGGCCGGCAGGCGGCGTCGAACTGAGCGTAAAGTCTCGCAAAGGCCTGGTGGCATCGTTCCATTCAGGGAACGTGCCGGCGCTGGTCTTGGTCCAACCGGTCATGTTTCCGTCTTCCCAGTCTTCACTGAAAAGGGTGGTGGCGCCTTCGCAAGCCGCTGGCGCATCCGGATCAAGCAGGATAACGACCGGACAAGGAGCGGGAGTGGTCAACTCGACGGCCAGGATGGCCTTGTCAACCTGTTGGCAAGTGTGCGCCGTAATGACGTCCGTGGACGCCGGGCTGCTTGGGTTGGTAGAAACCTTCGTCAGACTAGTGCCAATCAAGTCGTCGCAAGACGCCTGCAAGGCGGCCGCATGTGCGGCGAAGTCGGAGGACGGGGTCTGATATTCCGTCATGGCGCGGTAGTAAATAGCCAGCGCTCTATCGAAGCCGATCGCTTCCACGGTCTGGCCGTTGAAAGTTTTGCCATCGACCAGCATCGCGTAGGCGTGATTGGGCACGCCGGAATTGGCATGCACGCCGCCCGCATCTCCCGCACCGCACGAATAATTCGCAGATGTCGTTTTGTCCGGCTGGCCAAAGTTGGTCGGGTCCCACATGTCTCGAAGGATGCCCGCCGCAGGTTGATTGAAGCCGTTTACGTCTTCGCCTATTTGCCAGCGCTGACCGTTTGGCATTGGCTGGGTGTTGTTGGCGCCGCCCTCGGCGTCCACACCATTAAACAAATCATGCGTTTCACCGAAGATGTCCGAGTAGGATTCATTGAGCGCGCCCGACTGGTAGGCATAAATCAGGCCATGTGTGTATTCCGTATAAGCGTGGCCCCACTCGTGCGAAACCACGTCGTCGGCGTCAAAGTCCGGACAATAGTTGGTGGCCACGCCATTCCAGTAGGCGTTCGGACAATTATTGTTGGCGAGCAAAACGCTGTGCATCGTGTGGCCCAGGCCGTCGTATGAATCACGTCCAAAGGTTGTCTTGAAGAGGTTGTAAGTTTCGCCGGCGAACCGGTAGAGGTTGTTGATGCCGTCCGCGCCGGTCGTTCCAGGTTCTGCGCCCGGAGTGTAGGGGTCGCCTTCGTGGCGAACATCGAAGGGCTCGCCATACACCGGCGTGTAGACGATGCGGTCAAGACCGTGCGGGTTCAGCGGGATACGGTTGAGCCTGGTCCCTTTGGTGGCGTCAACCCACACTTGATCGCGCATCGCTTTGCCATCCGTTATCTCCACGGCGTACGCCAAAACGCTCTGGCCGCGCTGGCCTTCCAAAAGACCAATGCGATAAACGCTCAACTCGCTCTTAACCACGTTGAGGTTTTCTGCTGAGCCAATGGCGAACTGGCCGGCCTGGGCCTGGCTGAGGCGCGGCGTCCTGCTCAGGTTAGTTACTGGTACAAAATTTCCGTTGACGCCGGTGATCCCGCGCGAGTCCATGTGCACTACCAGCTGTCCGCCGAAAACCTTCAAGCCTTTATATGCCTGGTCAAACTTCACGTGGGTGCTGCCAATCTTATCGGTGGAGACCCGAGCGACTTTGAGGGCGCTGGCTGCGACTGTGTCAGCCGGGGCGCTCGGACTTGCGACCAAAGTGCGCTCAGTGGCACTCATGCCGACGAGATCCCCGTTTTGACTCAGGAAGGTTCGGGCGCGAGATTCGGCTGATGCCAGAGGATTGACCACTGCCGGGAGAGTCGCTGATCCTGCCGCACGCACAAAGTCGTAAGCGCCGGTCGCACGAGACACGTTACTAAAGAGCTGAGTTCCGCTCGACGACTGCAATCTCGCCAACGCTTGCGCCGCCGCCGGATTTGCCGGCATCACCTGGGCGGACCGACTCGGAGGGGTTTGAACCTGAGCTGAAGAACCGGGTGCGGAAGCAGACAAATAGAGCGCGACCAGCGACAACGCCAGCAAGCTGACCAAAGCTGCGCGAAATAGCTGCTTTGCGAAAAGGGTTCGGGTAGCTCTTCTCGTTATAGTGGCGACGGTTTGTAGTCTTTCAAACATTGGAAATCTCCTTCAGCGATCTTAGAAAGGTAGCCAGGACGGGCTGCGCGCCGGCTCGGAGCGATCGGCGTCACTCAATAATCTATTGCCGGGTGTTCTTGCGGGTTCTTGCACGATGATGTTGAGGATAGAAGGGGCCGGTTGAGAAATACTTGAGAAATCGAGCTTGAGAAAAACAAAACTGTAAAAAGAGGATTTTTTTGGATCTAAGAATTGGTTAGTTAAACGCGGAAAGGCTTTGACAAAGGCGTTGCCGGGCTCGAGGGGTGAGTGAGCGTTACATTCCTATTGCAATCTCATTGCCTTTAAAGCAGTGGTGAGAGTCGTAGATTCACGCCGCGGCGAGGAGACTTTTCGAAAATCCCTGGAGACGGTGAAACAGGCGACGCGAACAGGATAGCCGGTTTGCGGTGGACGTTTTGGCGCTACCGCAAAAGAAGATCATCACAGGCCGCGACGGCCCAACCTCCGGCCTCTTTTTGCGCCAGAGATTGTGCCGTCGCAGATCCCAGGGTTTACAGAGAACAACCAAACGCCTCAACTTCGACGATGCGGCTGTAGTGAGCCCGCGCGTTCAGGACATTGATCCTGATAGTGGTTGTCGCCAAATTCGGGAACGTGATCGTTCGCATCACTTTGTCGTTTCCGCGGATGGCTCCGCCTGGCACGGTCACCCATTGAGTTCCATCCCAGTACTGGACATCGAAATCAATCAGGCCGTAGAGCGAAGCTGTCATGTCGGGGTTCGGTTCCTGCGGGTTTTTGAAATTGTCCTGCAGGGTGTAGACACGAATTTCGTTGATTAACCTGCTGCCGGTAAAGTTGACGGTTAGTGAATCCGGCCAGGCGCCGCGCGTGTTGTCGTTCCAGCCGCCGCCGCTCTCCCAATTCAGGCCCTTGCGTTCGCCATCAATCGTGCCCGCGGGCGAGTAGTTGCGATCGGTAAAACTCGAACTCGCGCTCGCTACGGCTCCGGTGATGGCAGCAGCAACATTGTTGACGGTCGTACACACTGTCGCAGGGCAATCGGCAAGGTTGTTGACCGCAACGTTGTCGATATACCAACCGCTCTCTGGTCCACCCGTCGTGCCAACGTCTGAAGTCATCCGGAAGCGGACATACACGGGTAGCCCGTTTGGATTAAGAACTCCGCCTGCAAATGACCGCAGCGAAATCTTCACGTGGCTCAGCGCGCCGGTGCCGGTGAAGGCCCGCCGTCCCTGGAGCGCAGACAGGATAACGCCATTAAGTGATCCGTCGAGCTTCCCGTTGTAACCGTTCTGGATCATGTAATTGCCCAGGTCGAAGGTCGACGTGTTGTCGGGGAACGGGGTGGAGTTAAAGTTGGGCGAGCCCACGGAGATTTCCATCACCCCGCCGTCAAATCCTCCTTCGGTGCGGAAGTGGTGATCGAATTCCATCACCGAATCTGCCGTTAATTCAAACGGTCCCATGACGGCGGCAAAGTCGCTGGGTGCGCCGTCAGAACCCGGATCAAAGTTTGGTGCATACATCCCGGCAGAGGGTGAACCGCCAAAGTCCATGTTTGGCACGCGCTGGAAAGCGGCGACAGCTTGATCCGGCGTGGCCGAATCCTGTAGCGGCGGCGTAAACCGATCGTTGGCTGCCGAGGTGTCGAAGGTTTCATTCGCAAACAGCGGAGACGCAGTTGTGTTTGGCGACGTCGGCGCGCTAAAGCGAACGATGGTGTTGCCGGTGTTGTTGTTGTCGAGGCGCCCGTTGTTTCGATCGCGGGCCTGCACGATGTAGTAGTAAGTCTGATTGCGCTGGATGCCCGTATCTGTAAACGAGGTGCCGCTTACATCCGCCTGGATGCGATTGCCGGCGGAAGGTGTAAAGGTCGGGTTTTGGGTGCCGTTGCCCTGCGCCACCGAAGAGACACGATAGATGTCGTAGGCGATGTCGGCGTTCAGATTGGCGGAAGTTGCGGGTAGCCAACTCAACGTCAGACGATCGCACTGCTGGGTGTCGGTCACTTGAGCTAAGCCGGCGAAGACCGGATTCGGAGTCGACACTATGGAGCCGGGAAGGAGAATGTCCCACATCCCGCGACCGTGGGTGGCAATGCGGAGTTTGCGTTCCGAGGTGATGCCCATGTCGAACACCGCCACGCGCGGCAGGCCTGTGCCGACCGGCGTCCAGCTGACGCCGCGATCTTCGGAGCTATAAACGCCAATGTCGGTGCCGGCGATCAGGCGGTTCGAGTCTGCCGGATCCACGAGGAAAGAATTGACCGGGATTTGCGGCAAGGTGTTGTCACCGGAACCAACTACGGGGGTCCAATTCGGCGCAGTCAGGCTCGTAGTCTTCCAGACGTTGTTAACGCCGAAAGCAGAGAGCGTGACGTAAGCGGTGTTAGGGTCGTTGGGATCGATCACCGCGCGGGCAACGAAGGCATTTGGAACAACATTCAGCGGGTCAAGGTTGGTCAGGACCGCTGAGCCGGTCGTGGTTCCCCAAAGTCCGCCGGTGCGTAGTCCGACCAGGCGCACATTGTCGTTGGCCGGCGAGATGCCGATGGCGCTGATGGGAATACCCGCCGCCGGCGTCACGGCCGTGTTGAGTTCAATCGGAGCCTGGCTCGCCACCACGTTGACCAGACCTTTGTTGTCCGAACGATAGAGACGATCCGTGCCGTAGTAGATTGTGTTCGGTGTGCCTGGCCCGGTTTCGAGCGGCGCATAGAACAGCACCGAGTCGGTACAGGTAATGCCGTTGCCCGCGCCGCCGATCTGGCAACCGCGGAAGGTCCAGTTCTCGAACGCGTTGACATCTTCACTGAAGGCATAGCCCATGACAGCGCCACCGGCTGCGTTTGAGTTGAAGTAAGTGTGATACATGGTTGCGCCGGTCGACGATGAACTCTGGTCGATCGCCGCGTAACCGCCGTCGCCATAGTCCGTGCGGCGCCAGGTCCCGTCGAAGCGCAGCATCTCTGTGCCGTTGTCCTGCGTGCCGCCGATGGTGAAATTCGGATCGGTCGGGTGAATCGCCACGCTCATAAACTGCGTCGCGCTGAACGTACCGTTACTCAAGCTGGTCCACGACGAACCGCCGTTGTTGGAACGATAGATCCCCCCATCGCTGCCGAAGTAAACAACCTGCGGGTTGGAGGGAGCGACTGCGATCACGTGCGAATCCACATGGAGTCCGTTAGCGCTGGTCACAAACGAAGTGCCGCTGTTGGTCGAAATGCCGAAAGGCAGAGCGGGCGAGCCGCCGAGATAGACGCGGCTGGCGTTGGTGGGATCGATGTCAATAGCAATGTCGTAGAAGCACTGCGGGTTGCAGAAGTTGTTGTCCACTGTCAGCACCCACGTTGCGCCGCCATCGGTAGAGCGATAGACCGAGCCGGTTCCCAGGGCCGAGGCCGCATACACCGTTACCGTGCCGCCGACTTTATTGATTGCCAGTTCGGTTCTGGTTGCGGTGGAAGTGTTACCGGCGATATCCAACGTTTTGGTAAACGTCGGCACGGCATCCATCGCATTTGTAGTCAGAAACAGGCCCCCATTGTCGGCGGCTGTTGGAGGAGTGGTCGCCAGGGCCGCGGTGCCGACCACCGAAGCGATGATGCGATTCGGATTGCCAGGCTCCATTGCCATGTCCACGATATTGCGATTCTCGCCAACTCCAATTGCCGTCACGGCGAGTTTGGTAAAGGTCGGCGACGCCGACATGGCATTGGTCGAACGGAATAAGCCGCGATTAGGCAACACGCCCGGCGTGGTTGGGCCAATCCCGCCGATGCCCGAAGTGGTGCCGACGAAAATAATGTTCGGATCGGTTGGGTGCACCAGAATCTCGCCGATAGCGCGGCCGCTGAAGACATCGTTGTTGGCGGTGTCGCGGTTGATTGGGCCAACTATGGTTGGCGTCGCGCTGCTGGCATTTTCAATCCGATACATACCGACGCCGAAGAAGCTGCTGGCGGAGAAAGTCTGCTCGCCGGTGCCGACGAAAAGAATTTCCGGATTCGATGGCGCGAGAGTCAAGGTGCCGATCGCCAACGACTGGGCGCCGTCCATGAGTGGCGTCCAGCTCGTGCCGCCGTTGGTGGTGCGATACAACCCGCCCTGCGCAGTGCCCACATACGCGATGTCCGGGTTGGTTGGATGAACAGCAATAGCCACGGTCCGGCCGCTCACCGCGGTCGAAGTGCCGACGGTTTGTCCGTTGGGAATTGGAAAGGGCCCAATTGGGGTCCAGGCGCCGGTGATTCCCGCCGCCATGAAGTTAGATTGCGATGATGAGCCAGATGATCCTGTTCCGCCCATTCCGGGAGCGGTCGAGCCGAGCAAATTCTGCTGCTGCTCGTTCAGTTTCCTCACGGCCTTGATTCGCAAGGCCGGATTAACCGGCAAGCTGTTGCCGAGTCCACGCATCAAGGCGATCTGCTCCTCACGCCTGAGCATGTATTCTTCCTTGCTCATCGCAAGTTTCCAGGTGCGCGGAACGTCCGGGTCATCGTCGGTGAAGAGAGACAATGATGCATGGCGTATGAATGGAGAAGCTAGCAGAGCGAGCAGAGTTAAAGAGCAAACGATCGCGACGACTATGGCTTTTTTCATTTCAATTTCTCCGCTTTTTTTCTAATGAGGAGCATCGGGTTTATTAGAAACTCTTTGCTTAACCTCGTGTTTTTCCAAGCCGAACCGAACCAGTGCCTTCCCCCGTCCGGTAGCCGGCGCCCACGAAGGGAGCCCCCGGGAAGTTTCGTCAGAACCTTCAGTAAGCCCAGGAGCTGCCACTTCAGTGCGTTAGAAGAGAGCGTGTACGGCGGCCTTCTTTTCTTTGAAGTACCGCAAGCCGGATCCACCCTTAGAAAATTGAAAGGGACAGGCATTGAGTGCCCGTCCCTTTCTCTCGGTTTGCTATTGTCCCGCCGGACCGTAAGCTTCGAGCTCGACGATGCGGCTGTAGTGAACGCGTCCGTTCGTGACGAGCACGCGCACCTGGGTGGTGGTGATCGAGGCGCCGAGTGTGATCACCCGTAGCGCTTTCGTATTCCCCGTAATCATTCCGCCGGGCACCGTTACCCACGCCGATCCGTTCCACGTCTGTACCTGGAAATCGAGAATGCCGTAGGTACTGGCGTCGGTGTTTTCATCCGGCGTCACCGGCGCACGGAAATTGTTTTGCAGGGTGTAGACGCGAATCTCGCTGATCGACTTGGCGCCGCCGCCGAAGGTGACGTCAAGGTGGTCGGGCCAAATCCCGCGCGTGTTGTCATTCCAGCCACCACCCTGCTCCCAATTCGTGCCCGCCACTTCGCCATCGAAGGCGCTGGTCAGCGAGTAGTTGCGATCGGTAAACGTGGACGAAGCGGATGGCACTGCGCCGAGCGCGGTCAACGCATAGTTGACGAGACCGCTAACCGGAATGACCTGAACCGTTACGGTCGCCGTAGCAGTTCCACCGTTGCCGTCCGCTGCCGTATAGGTGAACGAATCGTTGCCATCGAAACCGGCGTTGGGCTGGTAGGTCAGCAGCGATCCGCCGTCAGTGATAACCACCGCGCCATTTGCACCCTGCGTCACAGACTGGATCGTTAGTGTCTCACCGCTGTCGGGAGCGTCAGTGTCGTTGCGCAGCACGTCGATGGTGTTGGGGCCGCTGTTCTCGTTGACGGTAGCGTTGTCATCGCTCGTCTGCGGGTTGTCGTTGACCGAGGCGACGGTCATGTTCACATCGGCGTTGGAACAGAGTGGACCAGGATCGCAAACTGTGTAGCCAAAGCTGTCCGGACCAAAGTAGTTCGGGTCGGGCGTGTAGGTCACCGTGCCGTCGCCGTTATTGATGACGGTGCCATGCGGCGCGTCCGTCACGGCAGTGACCGTCAGCGTGTCGCCGTTTGGATCGGTGTCATTGGCCAACACGTTGACGATCCTGGCGGTGTCTTCATTGGTGGTGTCCGTGTCGTCAACAGGTGTGGGCGGCAGCGGACAGTTTTCGTTTTCAACGAGCAGGTTGGTGAACTGCACGTCGTCAATCCACCAGCGCGTGCCTTCCGGGATGAGCACGCCATTGTCCGTCGCCAGGCGCCAACGGAGCTTTCTGGCGGCGCCAGCATAAGCGCCCAGATTCACTTCCACTCGATTCATCCCCGGCAGAGCCGGCGACTGCCCTGACCAAGCGGCCCGGCCCGAGATCGGACTGTCAAAACCCGTGTCAATGACATCCGTGTAACCGCCGCTGACGAAGTTTTCCGGACCCACGTCAACCCAGGTTGCGCCGCCGTCGGTGCTGATTTCCAAAACGCCGCCGTCGAATCCAGTTTCAAACGTGTAACGGTGCCAGAAAATGAGTTTGCTGAGAGACGAGAGATCCTGCGGCGGTGAAATGAGCCGGTCGTCCTTTAGATCCGGCGCGGACGAATCGCTGTTGTAAGAATTTGTCCCGCTGTGCGCCGCCGGATCCGTCTGCACGGCCCACGTCGGGCTAACCGGGCTGGCGTTCACAGCCGTTTGCACGGTCCAACCGGGCGTCTGCGGCGGCTCGAAATCGTCCGTGAAACTACCGTTCGTCAACGGCGGACAACCAGATGCAACCGTCACGGTAACCAGCGCGGTGTCAGTATCGCCGCCGCCGGTGATGGTGTAGTTGAACGTGTCCACGCCGGAGAAGCCGCCGGCGGGCGTGTAAAGAATTCGGTCGTCGGTGGTATTGCCGGGCGTTCCGTTGTTATCAACGGTGGCCGAGCCGCCTTGCGCGGTTGGTGAACCAACTCCGGTGATCGCGAGCGGATCATCGGGATCGAAGTCGTTGGCCAGAACCGGAATGATCACAGGCACGTTGACGTTGGTGGAAGCCGCATCGTCGACCGCGACGGGAACACCGCTCGCCAAAACAGTTACCGTAACCAGCGCGCTATCGCTTTCGCCGCCGGCGGTGATCGTGTAGGTGAAATTATCTGTCCCGCTAAAGCCAGTGGCTGGTGCGTAGACTATGCGATCGTCGCCGGGCTCCGACGTTCCATTGTTGTCGACTACTGCCGTGCCGCCATTGGTGGTTGGCGATTGCACGCTCGTGATGGCAATCGGATCTCCAGTCGGATCGGAGTCGTTAGACAAAACCGGGATGGTGACTGGGGTGTCGATGGCGGTGGTAGCCGCGTCGTCAACCGCTACGGGTGGGCCAACGCTGGCCGTAATCGCAAAGTTGTTGTTGGAAATATCGAAAAAGATGTTGCCGGCGCCTTCCACCTTTATGCGCGCCTGGGTTGTACCGACATTTGGCACTGCCACACTTTGCGAGCCATCGTTGGTCACGTTTGTCGCGAGCACTTGCGGGTAGGTCAAACCGCCGTCGGTGGAAAGCAGAATGTTGACGTTCTGGGTGTCGATGGGATTCGGGCCGGCAGTCGTCGTCGTGTTGGCCGGATCCCAGGTCACGGTTTGGGTGCCGCCGCCGGTCCAACTCTCGCCGCCGTTTGGTATCAACACTCGGAAACCGGTGGCATGTGCGGTCACGTTCACCCGAGTGCAGTCGTAGTCAACGCCGCCGGCGCCCGCGCGGTTGTCGCGGATGGTGACGCAGAAATCCATTTTCCTTGTGGTAGTCGGCAGCTTCTCGCCATAAGGACTCGTATTGTTGAGCAGTGTCGAGAGTCGCGGGAAAGTTCGCGTCGGGCTGGTCGTCGGATCGAAGGAACGCAGAATCGGCGAGGCGCCGTTGTCGGTGTTGCCGTCTCCCGCTGCGCCCAGGTCATACTGTTCCCACGTGTAGGTCAGTCCTGAATCAACCGCATCGACGTCATTGCCAACCGCGGTAAGCGCGAAAGCGGTGCGCGCCGGGATGTTGTAGTTTGGACCAGCGTCAACTGTCGGGGCGTTGTTGCCGGTAGCTGTCGGGGCGTCGCACGCGTTGCCGCCGCCGATGCTGATGAAATTTTGCATCTCCCGATAGCTGACATTATGGAAATAGTCGTCGCTGTTGGGCTGAAGATTTTGCACGCCACAGATGCCCGCATAGGCCTGGATGGTAGAGCCGCTGCCAACTTCAAAAGCTGTGGTGGCGTTGCGGTTAGTTCCCGAACAACTTCCGGTGCTGCCATTGAAGGTGTGGTTTCCGCCAAACTGATGGCCCATCTCGTGGGCGACGTAGTCCACGTCGAAACTGTCAGCAATGGGAGAGGGGTTTCCGGTAACTCCTTCGGCCTTGTGGCCGAGTGCGGCTGTGCTGCAAACCACACCGAGTCCGGCTACACCGCCGCCGCCAGTGCTGAAAACGTGGCCGATGTCATAGTTGCCTTGACCGACAATTCCGTCCAACACCGTGGGGTTGGTGAAGAGCATTGAGAGTCCGTCCTCGTTGACGTAAGGGTCGGCCGGAGTGTTGAAGATGATGTCTTCTTCATTGGGGATCAGGTTCATGTGAACCGCGAAATCGCGTTCATAGATGGCGTTTACCCGGTTCATGGTGGGGATGATTCCGTTGTTAAGCGCCGCAGCCTTGCTCGCGAGGGTTGGAAGCGGGCCACTATGAAACTGCGTGTACTCGTAGTTGGCAGCGAGCGCCAGCCGGTAAGTGCGGCGAATTGCTCCATTGGGGTCGACGGGTGGGGGCGCCGCATCGGGAGCCAGCGAATCCGGAGCCGCAACGGCGCTCTCCTTTCCCTTGAAAAGGCAATTGATACGGTCGTCGGTTTTGTAGTCGCGCTTGTAATAGGAGATGTAATGGAGCAAGTCGCCCCTGGCGTAACGATCTATATAGGTGGTGCCGGTGCCGGAAAGGATGATCGCGTGGAAGCCGGCAGTGGTCCAACCAAATCGCGTGGTGGCGGTTGGATCATCGATGCCCTGACCTCGAAAGGTTTTGATCCCGGAGTGTTTGGCTGCCAGCTCGGGCGCCATCACCGGCGAATTCTCGATCCGGAACCGCCGCAACGATCCGTCGGGCATCGGCAGCGTCAGCACCGCAGTTGACTGGGAAAGCGGCACGCCGTTTTCCAAAGGGGCAGCGCTGAGAAGACTCAGCAGAGCGCCGGAGTCGACGGCCACCGTACGGTAACGTTCGGGTTTAATCTCACGGTTGAGCGCCAGATGGGCCAACGTCGTTTCCGCAACGTCGCGCCAAAGCGGCATCGCTGAACCAGAGGAACCTGGGGCCGGGAGCGGCAGACCGACCTGGGCTGTTGAACGCGACGAAAAATTAAACGCAGCAAGAATTAGAACCGGGAGAACAAGCAGGCAGATTAGCGTGGCGCGGAAGAATTTTTGGGGCATTTTGGTTCCTTTATGTCAAGCAGCAAACGGGGCGACCCCGAGAGGCCAGGAGGCGCACTGCCGCTCTTTCGGAGCTGCGGGTTCTTCGTCAGATTGGTTGAATTGAATTTCCATTGAAACTTCAATCCGAGGTTGGAATTTGTTTGCCATCGCCCAGGGCTTCTGCCTTTTAAAAAAGTCCTGGACGATGGCGGTTACGGCAACCCGGGTCCTACGGGCAGCCGATGGCTTCAACTTCGACGATACGGCTGTAGTGGACGCGGCCGTTCAGGACATTGATCCGGATCTTCGTCGTCGCCAGGTCAGCAAACGAAATCGTGACCATGGCCTTGTTGTTTCCGCGGATGGCGCCACCCGGCACTGTTACCCAAGCAGTTCCATTCCAGTACTGCACATCGAAGTCGAGGATGCCGTACAGATCCGCCGGCGTATCGACGGTGGGTTGAACAGGGCTCTTGTAGTTGTTCTGTAATGTGTAGACGTTGATTGCGTTGATGGTCCGAGTGGCGTTGAAATCGACGTCAAGGAAATCCGGCCACACGCTGCGCGTGTCGTCGTTCCATCCGCCGCCCTGTTCCCAACCAGCGCCAATCACATCGCCGTTAATTGCGCCCGCTGGCGAATAGTTGCGGCTGGATTGGGTTGAAGAAGCAGTGGCAACCGAGCCTTGCGAAGCATGCGCAACGTTTATGTCACAGGCCGCGACTAGCGAGCTGGTGGCGCTTACTTCGTTGCTGAATGGCCCGGCTACCGGTCCGCCGAGGTTGTATGTGGTGCGGGCGCGGTAACAGCGGGTGCCGTTGCTGCGGCCGGTGACCGTGTACGACGTGCCGGCGGTCGAGACGATGTCCGTAAAGCTGTCGTTACGGATCGAGATGTCGTCGATGTACCAGCCATATTGCGTCCAGAGAATTACGTTTGACGCGCCGAGCGCGAAGCGGAAACGCAGACGAATCGTTTGGCCACTGTAGATCGTTAGATCAAGTTCCTGCGGTGTCAGCGCTTCCTCGGCAAAGTGCGCTGCGCCTTCATCCGGCAACGATCCTTGCGAGCGATTGTTGGTGTAAATGGCGGTCCAGGTGGCGCCACCATTGGTCGAAACCTCGACGAAGCCCTTGTCATCGTCTTCGTTGAAATACCACTGAGAGAACCGCATGGTGGTGATGCCCGTCGCCGGAATTGCGATCGGGCTGTTGAATGTCAACGTGGTCGACTTGTTCTGCGTCTGCTGTTCAGACGTCGGGTTGGCCCAGAAGGAGAAGCTGCCGTGGCCGGGCTTCTGATTTGGAGCGCCCTGTTGCCAGACCGGAGCTGGGGCCGCGCCGTTCTGCGCAATGGTCCACTGGCCGGTGCCGCCTTCCGCGTCGTCGCTTACTAACGGTCCGCAGTTTACTGGCGACTCCTGAAGCAGATCTGGACCGGTGGCGCCAGCGGGGCGCGTCCAGTTAAGCGTGTAGGCACCATTCGGATCAGGATTCTGATAATCCGCGCCGAGCGAAAGCACGGGAGCTTCGAGTATTGGGCAGGTGTAAACATTGATGTTGTCCACATACCAGCCGTCGTAACCGTTGCAGCCGTCCTGGCTAAAGTTGAAGCGAACCTTGACCGTGTCGCCGGGGTTTGTCAGCGACGAAAGATCTATGATGGTGGTTCCCCATGATCCCGGAGGACCGCTGGGCGGCGTGCCGATGTTGGCGCCGGTCCAGGCTGCCTCGCCGGGGTTCGGGTTGGTGTTGTTATCCGCCGGTGGCGGCAAGTTGTAAGAAGTCTTCGGTCCGTTGAAAACGTAATTACCAGCCGGCACGAGTTGGAACGTGCCATTGTTGATGCTGATCTCAACCTGACCGCCGTCAACACCAGTTTCGGTGTCGACATAATGTTCGAAGCTCATCTTCACGTCGCCAGCGGCCGCCGCGGGCATCGTGATCGACGGGCTATCAATCGAGAATTGGCCCGAGTAATCGTCGACCCCTGGGGTGCAACCGCCGCCGCCGAATTCGCCGACTTTGGGAGCTTTTCCTAAGGCCGTCTTGCCGGGATGCCCGGCGGGCGGAGTGGAGCTGACGGTGAAATCACGCGTAGACCTCGAAGCGTCTTCCCATTCTGGGAAAGTGCCGGCGCTGTTCTTGGTCCAACCGTTAAAGTTTCCGTCTTCCCAATCTTCCGAGAAAATGCTGGTCGCGCCGGGGCAACTGTCCGGTGTATCCGGATCAAGCATGATGCTGATCGGGCAAGGCGCCGGCAGGTTTAACTCGACGGCGAGAATGGCCTTATCAACCTGCTGGCAAGTGGTCGCTGAAATTACGTCAGGCGAAGTCACATTGGCAGGCGAGCTGGTTGAAATTGCATTGAGCGGTTGGCCGATAAGGTCGTTGCAGGAAGCCTGCAAGGCTGCGGCGTGCCCCTGAAAATCGGTAGTCGGGGTTTGATACACCGTCATCGCGCGGTAATAGATCGCCAATGCCCTGGCGAAGCCGATGGCCTGCACGGTCTGGCCATTAAAGGTCTTCCCATCAACCAGCATCGCGAAAGCATGATTCGGGACACCGCTATTACCGTGAACGCCGCCGTTGTCGCCTGAACCGCAGGAGTAGTTGGCCGAAGTGGTTTTATCCGGCTGGCCAAAGTTAGTCGGATCCCACATGTCGCGAAGGATGCCGAGAATTGGTTGATTGAAACCGTTCACATCTTCGCCAATTTGCCAGCGCTGGCCGTCCGGCATCGGCTGGGCGTTGTTGTCGCCGCCTTCGGCGTCGGCCCCGTTAATTAAGTCGTGTGTTTCGCCGAAGATGTCTGAGTAAGATTCGTTGAGCGCGCCTGACTGGTAGGCATAAACCAGGCCGTGGGTGTATTCGGTGTAAGCATGGCCCCACTCGTGGGAGACGACGTCGTCGGAATCAAAGTCAGGGCAGTAGTTGGTGGCGACGCCGTTCCAGTAAGCGTTGGGGCAATTCTGGTTTGCGAGCAGGACGCTATGCATCGTGTGGCCCAGGCCGTCGTATGAATCACGTCCGAAACCGGAGCGGAACAGGTTGTAAGTTTCACCGGCGAATCGATAGAGATTGTTGATCGGGTCCGCACCGCTGGTTCCAGGTTCAGGGCCAGGTGTGTATGGATCGCCTTCATGACGCACGTCGAAAGGCGCGCCATATTGCGGCGTGTAAATAATGCGGTCGAGTCCGTGCGGGTTTAGGTTAATGCGATTGAGCTGAGTGCCCTTAACCGCATCGATCCAAACCTGCTCGCGCATGGCCTTGCCATCAGTTATTTCAATCGAGTAAGCGAGGACGCTTTGACCGCGCTGGCCTTCCAACAGACCGGTGCGATAAATGCTCAACTCGCTTTTGGCGATGCTGATTCCCGCAGCGGATCTGGTGGCAAAATTTCCGGCCTGGGCGGCGCTAAGGCGAGGGGTTCTGTTTGCGCTAATGCCCGGCACGAAGTGACCGTTGACGCCGGTGACGCCGCGCGAGTTCAAATGGACCACGACGCGAGCGCCGAAGACCTTCAGACCCTTGTACATCTGATCAAACTTGACGTGAGTTGCACCGATCTTGTCGGTCGAGATGCTGTTGACCTTAAGTGCGCTAGCCGAAACTGCTTCGCTTGGCATGGCCGAACTGGCGACCAGGCTCCGCTCCGTCGCACTCATGCCGACGAGGTCGCCGTTTTGACTCAGGAATGCGCGCGCGCGCATCTCGGCGGTGCCGAGAAGGTTGTCGGCGGCCGGCAAAGTTGCCGTGCCCTGGGCGCGCACAAAGTCGTAGACGCCCGTCGCCGTAGCCACGTGGCTGGAAATTTGGGTCGCGCTGGACGACTGCAATCGCGCGAGTGCCTGGGCCGCAGAAGGAATCGCCACGGCCGGCGCGACGCGACTCGCCGCGGAAGTTTGCACCTGAGCCGAAGAACCCGTGGGAAACGTGCTGGTGTAGATAAGCGCTCCTACGAGTACGAGGACGACGAGCGACGAGGCTCGGAGTAGATTCTTAGCTGTCATTATTTTTCTTTCCTGAGGGTTTTTTCCTGGCCAAAGATTTCTGAAGCTGAGTCGGCTCTTTTGCGAACGCGTCATGTTGGTCTCCTGTCGGGCGGTCTGAAACTTGGGAACCTGGCTGACTTCAACGCTTCGGTGGCGCAGTTTTTGAAACCAGGCAATGCCTAAAATTTGCGACGTTGACAGGATATTGAGGAAGGTTGAGAAATCCTTGAGGAGGAAACTTGAGCTGGCTAAACGTGTACAACAAGCTGCGATTAAGATGGCTTTTCGCCCGAAGATTCTCAAAAGAACGCAAAAATTGCTGAACAAAAGTCGGGGTGCCGGCTGGAAAGGCGCCGAGCCGATGCTGCTTCATGCGATTTGAAGGCAATCTCTTCGGGAAATCCGCTGGGGCCTGCCAAAGCAAACTGTGCGCGTCTGGGGAAAAAAAGGGGGCGCCACCGAGTGACGCCCCAAAGGTCCCGACAAAGCAGCATTTGGTTGCTAGCTGCCGAAGGCCTCAACTTCAACGATGCGCGAATAATGAACGCGCCCGTTCAGGCAATGTATCCTGATTTTCGAGGTCGTAATGCCAGGGAACAGAACCTTGGTGACGACTTTGTTATTACCCCGAATCTCACCACCAGGCACCGTGACCCACGCCGTGCCGTTCCAGTACTGCACGTCGAAGTCGATCAGCCCGTGAAATTCGCAGGTCATCGCTTCGGTCGGTTCACTTGGAGTCTTAAAGTTGTCCTGTAGCGTATAGACCTTGATCTCGTCAATGGTCTTTGATCCCGCGAAAGCAATTTCAAGATCGTCTGGCCAGACTCCGCGGGTCGAGTCGTTCCAGCCGCCACCGTTTTCCCAATTAACGCCCGCGCGGTCGCCGTCGATCGCGCCGCTCGGCAGATAACTGCGTAAGCCGGTAATGAATGACGACGCGGAGGCAACCCCGCCGTTCAGGGCGAGTGCTACGTTGAGTCGCGGCACGGGGATCTGAAACTGCGTACCGCCACGCGTGTTGTCGGACCGTCCGGCATTGCCTCCCGCGGCTATGGAAGCCGCGCCACGAAGACCCGTCAGTATCGACCCTCCTGCGATGGGCGAATGACCCGCGGCCACGAATGGATTGAACTTACTGAGCGCAGCCTTCACCGTAATCGTCTGGGTCGCCTGATTGAAGGAACCGCTGTCGGCCGCCCCGCGATCGGTGTAAGTCATGCCCCCATTTCCGTTTCGCACGGCTGTTCCATATCGAAAAGTTTGGGCGCCGGCGCCGTCAGTCTGAGCCAGCAGGTAAAACTGATCGCCACGGTCGGCAGTAGCAAAAGTAAAGAGACCCGTAGGACTGAGCACTGAATGCGGAGCATTGGCAGCGAAGTTGATCCGCCATTGGCCGTTGGGTGGAACTGCGGTCAGGTCCGTAACTTTCATTTTTCCGACCAGGACCAGGTTATTGGTGGGTCCCTCGGTTGAATAAGTGATCGAAGTGATATCCACCGGTTCATTCTGATTCAGGATGACCGTTGAAGTGCGGGCGTCCTGCGCCGGATCAACTACCTGGGAACCATCGGTAGAGAAGGGAGGTGCAGCCGGTAGTCCCGAGCCTTCCACAGGAGCCGGAACACTGCCGCCGTTAACGGTCGGCCCGGAAATTTGACGCATCACGTAGGTATTTCCGTCGTAGTCGTTGTGGTCGTCGGTGTAAGCGATTACCGCGGCTCCGGTCGGATCAAATGCAATCTGGAAGTAGTCAATCAGATTGCGGTTGACGTCTGTAGACGTAGGGCTGAGTCCGGCCAGCGAGATATTCGAAGCGTGATGTATGTGATCGCCGGCCTTGATTTGACGCACGGTCGGACTGCCCGTGTTGGCGTTGGTCACCTGCGCGAAGAAGACGTTCCAGTCGGAATCGTTGTTGTTTACTTCACTTGCCGTGCCATACCAGACAATGCCGATTGAACCTGGGACTGATCCGGTTTCGATCCACGGAAACAGGTTTTTCGTCACTTCCGGTCCATTGTTGATCTGGATCGGCGCGCTCCAGGTGTCGCCCTTGTCACTGGAATATTTTAGATAAATGTTTGTGCCATCCGAATAATTGACGTACACCGTGCCGTTTGGCGTGCCATCGTCAGCCACCTTAACAACGAAGAAGAGGTTGGCGCCGTTAGCGGGACCTGCCGGCTTGCAGGTGTAGGTCAGAGGCTCGTCTGCCGGTGTCAGCGGAGTGCCGACACAGACCTGACCGGAGGAGCCGCTGATGTAAACGGTGCCGGTCGCCTTATGTACGTCGATGTAACCAGCCTGCCCGATTGGGCCGGCGGTGCGTGCCGGGCCAAAGGTGAATCCACCGTCCGTCGAGCGCTGAATCATCGACACTGCCGGCGCCAGCGTGCGATAGAAAATATAGACATTGTTTGAGCCCACGGCCTCAAACCACTGACGGTCGTCGCCGGGGATGCCGCCTGTGATGTTGCCCGCCGGGTTCTTCTGGAAGGTGATGCCGCGGTCGGTTGACTTGGCGACGGAAATGTTGGCGAGCGCCAAACTGGTAAATGCGAGCGTAGGCGGCGCATTTGGATCTTCAGTTGCGCTTTCTGGGAAAGTGACAGCCAAGTCAACGTCGCCGCCGCCGTCCGCCACCAATGAGGGTTCGGCTTCACCGGTGAACGCATCAGGCTGGCCGCGGTAAATCGGATTCCGCATGTAAGGATCGTACATGGGATTCGGTTGGCCGCTTACCGTGGGACGCAGATCGAAATACCAGAGGTCGCATCCGGCGGGGACGCCGCGAATTCCGGCCACGTAGGTATTGCCGTATTTATCAACCCGCAACGAAGGCTCGCCGTCGCGAACAGTTGCCGGCGCATGCAATGGCACATTGGGACTGAAATTAATTCCGCCCTTCAGATATGTGACCCCTGCGCCGGTCGGAGTTGGGGTCGGCACCGGCTCGCCCGGCGCGAGAACCGGCATGGTTACTTTTGAGTCGCAGGGGCCGAGCGTGCCGGGCAGTGTTCCCGGGCAGGCTGACTGCGAGTCGTAGTAAATTCTGGTGTTATTTTGTGAGTCAATGAAGGCCGGGTCGATGGTGAGCACAATGTTTTGCGCCGCAATAATCTCCGGCAGGAAGAGTTTTGCCGAGAGCAGCTTGGGAACGTTTGGAAGATCGGGCGTCGCCCTTACTCTTTCAGCGTGTCCGAGCACACCGTCGGCCCAGACCTTGATGGTCCAGTCGGCGTTGCCTACTCCGCCGCCGCATGCGCCACAAGAAGCCCAAAAGTCGACTGTCATTTCGCCGCCGAGCCGGGTCGGGCCGGAGTTCCAAATCCAGTTTGGATCGTAAATATTGCGGGCAGCCGTGCCGTCAAGGGCGGGATTGGCGACAAACCAACTCGCCGCCGGATTAGTGTCCATGGTTCCGCTCGCCGTCAGAAATGGTCCCTCGCAGTTAAGAATGTCTGCCCGACCATCGCCGCTACAGGGAGTTGGCGGGGCGCCACCGGAATCGTGCGCGTTGCCGTGGAAGTGAAGCACCGTCGGCGTGACTGCGCGGACCACCGTGGTCACCGAAGGCATCAACGCCGCGGCCGCGCCGATTGCAGCTACGAAAACGAGCGTGATCGCGATTTGGAGACGCGCTGAACGAGAGTTTAGCTTGGTCTCAGACTGCGACGACTTGGGTGAACGCGCGGCGGTTAGCTGACGGGACATACTGGAGCCTCCTTATGGATAGGGCGAATGTCTTTTTTTGACGGATACACGTCGAGGGTAGGAATCTAAAACGCGGTGGTTGAGAAAAACTTGAGGATGAAGGGATTCGATTCTATTGCGTGGAGTTTGATGTAATTTCACTGATCATATGGAACGAACCCTAAGCACAATTACACAAAGCTTCCCGAAATCTCACTCGGAAGCGGCGCCACAGAGGCCGGCGCCCTCAATCAAAAAGTCCGCAGCAGACGATACGATGTCAGGTATTGCGGGTCGTTGCCGAGAGCCTCAAAAACGTAAGCTGAATATTTGCCGCGCGCCGGCACCCGCCAAATGTAGGTGTGGTTGGTGCCATCAGTTTTATGCTGCGCACGGTCTAAATCCCCAACATCGCGGTAGCGCAAGCGGTCCCGGGCGTCGGCGCGGGCGACGACGGTAATCCAGCGCACTACCGCTGTTTTCGCGTCGAATCTGATGCCTACGTAAGAAATGCGGCTGTCTCGAAGCTCCCAGACGTCGTGCTTCATGCGGTCAGCCACTTGACGCGTCCCAATTTTGTCCAGACGACGGCGCGCTTCTGTCTCGCTCATGCCGGGACGGACGCCGAAAACTTCACGCGGCGGATCTTTGGCTAACGATGGAGATGCGCTCCACGCCAGGACCGCCATCAGCAAGCTCGCGAAAACTAATTTTCTGGTCATCCTCATTAATCCAATCCTTCTGATGGTCGCAGCCTAACTCCAGGTGCTCGAGCCCTGGAGTGTTATCAAGACTCTACTCCCGGCGAGTTGAGAAATACTTGCGATCACAGACTTGAGTATTACAAACATGTCAAACAACTGCATTTATCGAGGATTCGGCCTAAAACAATTGAACTTTTCCAATTGGCACGGATCAGCCCATCATTGCGCGAAAATCTCTTGCCCGGGCGGAATTCTCGCGGAGTGCCCTCGATTCGGTTAAAGCTTTAAATTGCAGTAGTTTGCGTCAGCTCAATTTACCTCAAGAATTTCTCAAGCTTTATAGTTATTCTCCAATCGTAGGAAAATTTCAAAAAAGGGTAGTGGTGATTACCAACCGGATCGGCAAATCGCTTTTCCGATAACGACTTAGAGATTCAGTGGTGCAAAAACTTTCCCACGCAGTTTTGCGAAAACTTAATGCCGCCTCGCAAACGGGGCTTCCCCTGCGGGGGTACGACCTGATTCCTCCAGCAAAATCGTTGGGAGGCGGGCAGGCAGCAGGACCAGGTCTGCACAACAAATCGAAGCGCTACGTGAGCTTGTGACATAATGAAATCGACCCGAACTACAATTGGATACCCGGCAGCTCGCAGAGCGGATTTCAGAGAGGTTTCGCTTATGACCATGCTTTTTCGCGATCACCACAAAGGCGCTGGAGCGAAATTTGCTCAAACTGCGCGCGCCACCCGCATCGAGGTCGCCTGCTTGTCACTGGCCGCTCTGCTCCTGCTTTCAGCCGGACCAGCGCGAGCCCAACAAGCCGACGGCGGTTCTTTTCAGGCGGCAGCGTCAGCTTCGCACACTGCTTCTCCATCCGACGCCACTGAAGAACGTTATCGCATTGGCCCAGGCGACGTGCTCGATATTCGCGTCTTCAACAAGCCGCAATTTTCGCGGGAGAGCGTCCGCGTTGACGGCCGGGGCATGATCCGGATGCCCCTGATTCAAACCGAGATCAGGGCAGCGTGTCGCACCGAAGCAGAACTGGCGCGAGAAGTCACCAGAGAGTATTTGGAATACCTGCGGAACCCGCAGGTCGATGTTTTCATTCGCGACTTCCAATCGCAACTCGTGTCAGTGCTGGGCGCAGTGCGCACGCCGTCACGGTTTCAACTTCAACGCCGTGTGCGCCTGTTGGAATTGATTTCGCATGCTGGTGGGCCAAACGAGGCAGCCGGACGAACCATCCAGGTCGTTCACACGGCCACCCCCTCAATGTGTGAAACCGGGGCGCCAAACGAGTCTGAAGAAACTAACGCGTTGGACAACTACACACTGGATGAAACCCTGAAGGGCGAACCGGCAGCGAATCCTTATGTGCGTCCCGGCGACGTGATTAGCGTCTCGGAGGCTGAGCAGGCTTTCATCGTCGGCAACGTACTCAGACCGCAGGCGATTGCATTGAACGAACGGATTACGGTTTCGCGCGCGGTTGCGATGAGCGGCGGCACATTGCCGGACACGAAAAGCGATCGCATCCGTATCGTCCGGCAACCGCCCGGAGGCGCCGGTCGCACCGAAATCATTGTGGACTTGAAAGCCATCGATAAACAGAAGGCCGAGGACGTAGTGCTTCAGGGAGGCGACATTGTTGACGTTCCAACTTCCGGGGCAAAACGACTACTGCGAAGCTTAGTAGGCGCGGTGATTCCTTCGGTCGCGCAGTTGCCGGTGCGGGTCGTGCCTTAAACCCGCAGAAGCAAGTGGTACGAAGCTGAACGAACCTATGCCCTCCAGGTGAAAACGATGAAAGAACAAATTGAGCCAGGCAACAACTCCCCAAAAGTGACGGCCCTAGCGAAGGCCGAGCCGCTTATTCCTTCGCCTTATTACGGCTACGATCAGGGCGAAGGCGACAATGGCGGTTATTCGCGGCTGCATGATTACCTGCGTTCAGCGCGGAAGCGAATGTGGCTCATCCTCGGCATCATGGTTGTCATCACCGCACTGGCTGCTTTCTACATGGCCCGGCAGCCGGACGTGTATGAAGCGAAGGCCAACGTGCAGGTCGACCTGGAAGTCAGCAATCCGATACTCGGCTCGATCAAGAGCAATTCATTCGTTCTCAACGCACCTTCCCAGGATCCGGGTTACTTCAATACCCAGCTGCAAATTCTTTCGAGTGCAAACCTGCTGGGCCGGGTCGTCAAGACGCTCGATCTGCCCAACAATCGGGCCTTTGTTAATCCACAGTCGGTCGAGGATCGTTCGACCTGGGACAATCTCAAACGCATGGCCGGCTTCGGCAAGAAAAATGTGCCCGAAGATCAGAACCGCATGGTGGAGCGCTTAAAGGGCAATGAGTCGCTGGCGCCCGCCACCTCGCGCGAAGACATCGCGGAAATGAACCGGCTTTCGCCATACGTCGAAACTCTCCAGAAATCCCTGACCGTGAAGCAGATCAACGACACGCGGCTCATCGAAATTCGTTTCAAGCATTCTGATCCGCAGGTGGCCGCCAAAGTCATAAATGGCATCGCGGATGCTTTTGCGTTTTCAAATCTCGAGCGCAAAACCTCGACCAGCGATAAGGCCGGGGATTTCCTCCAGAAGCGAATCATTGAACTGCAGAGCGAAATTCGGCGCGGCGAAGAGACGCTGATAAATTACGCCAAGAACCACCAGATTATTTCACTCGACGCCAGCCAGAACACCGTGGTAGACCGCCTCTCGGGGCTCAACAAGCAACTGATGGAAGCCGAAAATGAACGCAAGCTTGCCGAGGCGGCCTATCGCGCGAGTCAGGCGCCCGGTGCGGCGGAAGCGCTGGCCGAAGAGTCGGCCAAGCTCGCCGCTGAGGCCGAAACAAAGCTGATTGAGCTACGACAAAAGCGTGTAGACCTGCTGGTGGAGTACACCGAGAAAGTTCCTGAGATCAAACAGATCGACGAACAGATTGCGGAACTGGAGAAGCAAGCCAAGGATTCGCGGCACAAGGCTGTTAACGTGTTAACCACGAATCTGGCCACTCGTTATCGCCAGGCGTTTGCCGCCGAGCAGTCGCTACGAAAGTCGTTCAACGAGCAACGCGGCGAAACGCTAACGCAAAACGAGGCGGCCGTGAACTATCGCATCATCCAGCAGGAGATCGAGACAAACAAAGGTTTGCTGGAAGGACTGCTACAGCGCTCAAAGGAAAACGACGTAGTGGTGGCGGGAACGCCAAACAACATTCATGTGGTCGATTACGCGACTGTGCCCAAAGCTCCGGTTGGTCCAAAGCGCATGGAAGGCATAGGCCTCGCGCTGCTGCTTTCCTTTGTGATGGGTATTGCGCTGGCGCGTTACCTGGAGTATCTGGACGACACTATTCAATCGTCTGACGATGTCGAGAAAATTTTGCATCTGCCGGCGCTGGCAGTTATTCCTTCGATTGGCAATTCTACCCGCCGCCGTTTGTTGTCAACTGTGACATCTCTGCAAATGAAGAACGATTTCCAGACTGAACTGCTCATTGATTCCGATGCGCGTTCGCCCCTGGCCGAAGCTTATCGCCACCTGCGCACGTCGATCCTGCTGTCATCAGCCGGAGGCGCCCCGCAAACTTTGCTGGTCACCTCAAGTCAACCGGCGGAGGGGAAAACTACAACTGCGGTCAACACCGCTTTGATCCTGCAACAGACCGGCGCGAGCGTGTTGCTGATCGACGGCGACATGCGGCGGCCACGGCTGCATACAATCTTTGGGCTGAACAATCAGGCGGGCCTCAGTACGATTCTCGCCAGCAAGATGAATGAGGCGGCGATGCTCGCGCTCGTCGAACAACACGAGGCCACGGGAGTTTACGTGCTCACGGCCGGAACCATTCCGCCCAATCCGGCGGAACTGATCGGCTCGGAAACGATGCTACGCCTGATCAGCACACTCAAGCAGAAGTTTACGCACATCATTATCGACTCGCCTCCGGTAACGTCGTTTACCGACAGCGTGTTGCTTGCATCTTTGGTTGACGGAGCATTGCTGGTAGTACATGCCGACCACGCGTCGCGGGCAATCGTTCGCCGTTCGAAACAAATGCTGATCGACGTGGGCGCGAAAATTTTCGGCGTGGTTCTAAACAACGTCAAGCAGGTGCCGAACGATTACTACTACAGCGGTTATTACCAGAACTATTACAGAGGCGACGAAAGCGTAAACGGCATCGCTTCCTGATGTTGACGCAGGCAGCTGTCACGGCGGTCGGAGAGGCGTTTCCCAAACTAGCTCGCAGGGTAATCAGGCCAACCGTTTAACCGCTGGTTCGGCGAAGCCGCTTCTGGCCTCCATTCAACTCACAAACCGGGCGCCGGCCTATCGGAGTACGCTCTAACCGCGATAAAGCGGCTCGCCTAATACTCCGTGGAGCTGAACGGCGTGCGGCGCGTCTCTCACGCCTGGAAGGCTTTGCAAAATCGCTTTCCCTAAATGTGGTAATTTGCTTCCATCCTAAACTACCGCTCCCCATAAAATTGGAGCTAGACTGCTAAACTACGCTCCATAATCCGATGAGAATCCTGTACCTCAGCGCCTGTGCGCAACTGGGCGGCGCCGAGAAGAGTCTGCTCGACATTTTAGCCGGCATGCGGGCGGCGAAACCTGATTGGTCACTTAGCCTCATCGTGTCTGAAGATGGCCCACTCGTTTCCCGCAGCATCGCGCTCGGTGTGCCTGCGACGGTCGTGACGCTTCCGGCCGCGCTGTCCCGCCTCGGAGACTCCGCCGTAGGCGGACCGGCAGGTCATCAAAAAAGCCGTTGGGCTCTCCTGCTTAAAATGTTGTCGGGGGCGCCGGCGGTGCTTGGTTATACCCGCAACCTGCGAAAGGCTATCCGTCAGCTCGCCCCCGACGTAGTCCACTCAAATGGATTTAAGATGCATGTGCTGGGGCTATGGGCCAAACCCGCGCGCGTGCCGATTATCTGGCACATTCATGACTATGTTTCCGCGCGGCCCTTAATGGCCAGCGTGCTGCGCCGTTACGCCAGGCGCGCCGGGTTGGCCGTCGCCAATTCCAGGAGCGTGGCGGCCGATCTGAGCGCGCGTTTGCGGCGACCGAGTGACGGTGGAGACGATTTACAATGCGGTCGACCTCGATAACTTTTCGCCGGTGGGCCCAGCGCTCGACCTTGACACCTTATCCGGGTTCGCACATAGCGCACCGGAGATAGTCAGAGTAGGACTTCTGAGCACACTTGCCCGCTGGAAAGGGCACGAAACTTTTCTACGCGCGATGGCCCAGTTGTCTGCCGACCTGCCGGTGCGCGGCTACATCGCCGGCGACGCGCTTTATCAGACAAACGGCAGCCAGCATTCTTTGACGGAACTCAAGGAGCTAGCCGCGAAGCTTGGGGTCTCAGAGAGAGTTGGTTTCACCGGCTTCATTGATGAGCCTGCCTCAGCCATGAGATCTCTCGACATTGTGGTCCACGCCAGCACTGAACCCGAGCCGTTTGGGTTAGTGATCGTGGAAGGAATGGCGTGCGGGCGCGCGGTGGTTGCGAGTCAGGCCGGCGGCGCCGCCGAACTGATTTCGGTAGGAATAGACGCCCTGGGCCATGAGCCGGGCGATGCGGCTGCGTTAGCGAAGTGTATTACGCGCCTGGTAACTGACAGCGATTTGCGCCGCAGGTTGGGCGCTGCGGGGAGAAGCACTGCCGAACAACGGTTCGATCGATCGCGCCTGGCGACGCAGCTTGCGCCGCTCTACCGCCAAGTGTTTGAACACAACGAGGTGATTGCTTAAAAGGATCAGGATTTCCAATGCCTGACCTTTGTTCGCATTAGAGCTTGCCGGCGCGACGCCCGCGGGTCCCATTCAGGTAAGGCTTCTATCAGGATCACTCCAAAGCAAATGAAAGTGCTTCACATCCACAGTGGAAATATGTATGGCGGAGTGGAAACACTCATGCACACGTTGGCGCGCCATCGTGAATACTCGCCGGCGATAGAGCCCCATTTTGCGCTCTGCTTTGACGGCCGTTTAAGCGCGGAGTTGACCGCTTCCGGTGTTCCTGTCCATCAACTTGGCAAAGTCAGGATCAGCAGGCCGCTCACCATCATGCGGACCCGCTGGGCTCTGACAAAACTATTGCGCCGCATTCCTTTCGACGTGGCTATCTGCCATTCGGCCTGGTCGCAATCGCTGTTTGGGCCAACTGTCCGCGCGGCCAGCATGCCGCTGATTTTCTGGCTCCATGGCGAGGCGCATAGGCGACATTGGCTCGAGCGTTGGGCTGCGAAAACTGAACCAGACCTCGTGCTCTGCAATAGCAGGTTCACGTCTGCAACTCTGCCAAATCTTTATCCCCACACGCGTTCCGAAGTGATCTACAGTCCGGTGGCTCCGCCGCAGCCCGGCGAACCAGGCCATGATTCTGCGGGGGTTCGCGCGGCAATGAAGACGCGGGATCAGGCGGTGGTGATCATTCAGGTGAGCCGCATGGAGGCCTGGAAGGGACACGCCCTGCATCTCGAAGCACTGAGCTTGCTGAAAGATTCCCCCGATTGGGTATGTTGGCAAGTGGGCGGTGCGCAAGGAGACGGAGAGCGAGAATATTTTGAAGGCCTGATGAAGCTGGCCGCGCGCCTGGGGATCGGAGACCGCGTCGAGTTTCTTGGGCAGCGGTCCGATGTGCCCAGGCTTCTGGCTGCTGCCGATATTCACTGTCAGCCGAATAATGGACCGGAGCCTTTCGGAATTGTTTTCATTGAAGCGCTTCAGGCCCGGCTTCCGGTCGTCACGACAGCAATCGGCGGCGCTTGTGAAATCGTCGATGAGAGCTGCGGGGTGCTGGTCCCGCCGGGAAATGCTGCGGCGCTGGCGGCGGCGCTCAAAAGTTTGATCGAAGACAAATGTTTACGGATGAACCTGGGGGCGAATGGGCCGTCACGCGCTCGCGAGCTAAGTGATCCGGCGACGCAAATCGCAAAACTCGGCGGGCTCATTGCTTCAGTCGCAGGTCGCCATACCGCCAGTTCCAGTGTGAAACAAGAAGTCACCGGATGAACGAGGTAAATTCCATCGAAGTTGAAGCGCGCGCGCGTCAAAGCCAGGGCACGAGCGACACTGCCATTTACAAAATGGTCGTGGCAGCATTGGACCAACGCGCCATTGCCGGCGGCACGATAGCGGACATAGGCTGCGGCGCGGGCCAACTCCGGCCCTTTGTTCATCAGCGATTCGCACACTATGTCGGGGCTGATGTGGTGCGTTACGAAAACTTTCCGGCGGAGGCAGAATTCACCCAGGTTGATCTCGATACCGGCCGGGTGTCGTTGCCTGACGCGTGCGCCGACGTAGTAGCAGCAGTCGAAACCATTGAGCACCTGGAGAACCCGCGCGCCTTTGTGCGCGAACTGGCGCGATTGGCAAAACCAGGCGGCTGGGTGCTGGTAACCACGCCCAATCAGTTAAGCTTGCTGAGTCTTTTCACTCTGGCCGTCAAGCGACGCTTCTCGGCTTTTCAGGATGTACATTACCCCGCGCATTTGACCGCGTTATTGGAAGTGGATTTGATTCGGATTGCGCGGGAGTGTGGTCTTAATCAACTCGCCGTCGCCTACAGCAACGCCGGACGCATTGTCTTGACACCCTGGCATTATCCGGAATTTATCTCCCGAGTGTGGCCGCGCGGGCTCTCTGATAATCTGCTAATGATCGGAAGGAAAAACAATTGATCAGCGTTGCAGCGCGCCCGGCGCCAAAATGGGTTCGCCTGGCGGCGGCGTTCATTCGCCACCTGCCACTGGGCCGCTATCGCCTAATGCATCGAATCTCAAGGCGCCCTCCGCCAGAGTTTTCCATGCGGATGCCTGCGGAGATTGGCGGGTATGAATTCATCTGTAATCTCCGCGACACGATCTCCCGCGAGGTTTGCTTCACCGGGCGTTATGAGCCCCAGGAAACAGCAATGGTTCGCTCGATCCTGCGAGAAGGAATGACGTTCGTCGATGTCGGAGCCAATTGGGGCTACTTCACGCTGATGGCCGCAGGAATCGTGGGTCCTCGCGGCAGAGTCGTGAGTCTGGAGCCGGACCCGCGCTTGTTTGCGGTTCTCGAGGGGAACTTAGTCCGCAACCAATTGCGTCACGTCTCAAGGTTGCAGATAGCGGCTGCCAGCGAGCCCGGCACGTTAACATTGTCGGGTTTTGATCAGGAAGGCGAAAATTTCGGGATTTCGCGCATCGTCGGCGACGGATCTGAGGGCGGCAACTCATTCAAGGTTCAGGCTGACTCCCTGGATCGCATTCTTGAACGAGAGCTGGTGGAATCGGTTGATTTGATGAAGATGGACATCGAAGGGGCGGAAGTTTTTGCTCTTCCAGGGCTTGAGAAATCACTGCGCGAGCGGCGGGTTAAGCGCTTACTTCTCGAGCTGCATCCCGCGTTAATTGCCGAACACGGCGGTTCAGCCACCGGCGTTATTGAGATTTTGCAGCAGGCTGGATACGGCGGCTGGACCATTGATCATTCGCCGGCCGCCACTCGCCAATCGGCTTACAGCAAGACGATCACCGCCCAGGGGTTGTTAAGAGCGCTCAACTCGTCGGACAAGTTAGACGAATGGCCGCATCAGCTTTGGCTGGCGCCGGGAATTGAATAGCGATGTCGTTGGCCCTTTGTCTACTGTCGTTTGCTCTGTGCTATGCCACCGGCCGCCGCTCGTTGGTGGACGGAATCGTGGCAGCGCTGACGGTGGGTTACGTCTATGGCATTACCAAGGCAAACATAGCTGACACGACCTCGAATTTTATTTTTGATGCGGGCGTAGTCGGCTTATATGCGGCGCAGTTGTTCCGGCCCCTCGATGCGGTCCTGAAAGCGCGCGTTGAAGCTTTACGTTCGTGGATGGAAGTGCTGATGCTCTGGGCGATGGTAATTTTCTTCTTCCCGGCTCAGGAATTGATCATTCGGATAGTTGGACTGCGTCCCAGCATTTTCTTCCTCCCCTTTTTACTGTTAGGCGCAAGATTGCTTCCCGGCGAACGGTATAAGCTGGGACTATGGTTGGCCGCCCTTAATCTGATGGCCCTGGGTTTTGCCATAGCGGAGTTTTTAATTAGCGTGCCCGCCTTTTTCCCGCGCAACCAGATGACCAGGATAATTTACGCCAGCAAGGATGTGCTCGGCGCGAATACCGCCTATCGCATTCCCTCATGCTTCGCGAACGCGCATGCTTACGGCGGCACCATGGTATCTACAGTGCCTTTCATCGCCGGGGCGTTTCTCCAGAAACACCGGCGACAGTGGCATCTCCATTTGCTGGTCATCGGCCTGGCGGCGGCGATGTTGGGCGTGCTTCTCTCCGCCACGCGCGTAAACTTTGTGGCCATCTCAATCCTGATTCTAATCCTAACCTTTTCCATCAAATCGAGACTTGGTTACGCCTTCGGATGGATTGTGATCCTGGGGTCGATTGGACTGCTCGCGTCTGGAGAAGCGCGGCTACAAAGAGTGGCGGAGTTGCAGAACACCGAGTATGTGAAGGAACGAGTAGTTGGCAGCGTTAACATGACGTTTTTCGAGTTGGCCGCGCAGTATCCTTTCGGCAATGGTTTGGGAGGCGGCGGCTCCAGCATTCCTTATTTCCTTCAGGGGCAGATCCGGAATCCCGTGCTGATGGAGAATGAGTATGCGCGCATCATGCTGGAGCAGGGAATCTTCGGCCTTTGTTTGTGGATTGCATTCATCATCTGGCTGGCTAGTCGCTTTAAGGGAGACCGCTTTGACCCATGGCGTCAGGGAAGGATGCTCGCCTGGTGCGCATGCATGATAAATTTCGCCATCGGTTTCCTGGGCATTGGATTGTTTGCGTCAGTGCCACAAACCTGCCTCCTGCTGCTGACTGCCGGGTGGGTGGCGGCTCGCACTCCCAAGCTGGCTCACGAAGGAGGAACGAAAGAACCTGTCCGTGAGCTTAATGGCGGTCGGCAACTGGCGACGTGAAGCGTGCTGAATTTTGAGCGCTGCTGATGCCGCCTTTGGACCGCAACTAAGTTAAGTGCCACTAAATCGAATTGCCGGATCGGCAAATTTCTATGGCTGGATGGATTCGCACAACACTGCTGAGGGCTTATGCACAAACGCCCGAGCACCCCACCAAGTATCGAATGATCCAGTGGCTCGGGAGACGTGTCTTTCCCGAAGATGGAATAAAGCATCGCGTCTACGAAAACATTCAACTTTTTTTGCATCCGCGCGACTGGATCGAGTACTGGCTGCTGCGAGGGGACGACTACGAACCAGTGACGCTCAAGTTTATCGAGCAAAACGTTCGCCGCGGTGAGATCGCAATTCTGGCCGGCGTCAATTTTGGTTTGCACGTCGCAGTAGCCGCGCGGGCAGTGGGTGACGAAGGACGCGTCATCGGCATTGAACCACAGCCGGCGGCATTGCTGCGCGCAGCAAAGAACCTGCGACTGAATGATCTACTCCATCGCGTCAGTCTCGTCAGCGTGGCCATTGGCGATCGCGAAGATCTGGTCCGGATGGCCTGGCCCTCGGCGGAAAACGCCGGCACTGCCAGCCTGCTCGACGAAGGCGCCGGCCTGGTGGTTTCCATCAGGCCATTGTCTGCGATCATCAACTCGCAGGGACATCGGCAAGTGCGTTTGCTGCTGCTGGACGTTCAGGGTTACGAAGCGCAGGCCCTGGCCGGGTTGAGTGACGATTGCCTGCCTGAAATTCTGATTGTGGAGATCGATCCTGATTTTCTGCTGCGAGCCAAAACTACGGCCGCGGTGCTGTTGCATCAGATCGCACAGCTCGGCTACTCGCTCCATTCGCTGGATGGAACTCCCGCGTCGGTAGATTCTATATCTTTCCCTGAACGCAACGTCATCGGCCTAAGAAAAAACGTGGACGTGACGTGGGCCACGCAATGACGAGCTCTAGTCAAGCCCTGGTTTCCAGTAAGAAGTTGTTTTCATCATGAGCCGTACTAAACGATTCGTCAGCGGCATAAGCTTTGGTTACGCCGGTCAAGTACTCACCACCCTGGTGGGTTTGTGGCTGATGCCATTTTTGCTGTTTCGGGTCGGGCAGCATGACTACGGCTTGTGGCTGGTGGGCACACAATTGATGTTTTACCTCGCCTTGCTGGATCTCGGCGTCGTGGCCCTCCTGCCGCGCGAAACAGCGTTCGCAACGGGTCGCGCCAGCATTGAAGAGTCAACCGACTTACCGCTCATCGTCGGTCAGTCGCTGCGCCTGGTGCTTTGGCAAATTCCAATTGTGGCAATCGTAGCCGCCGTTGCCTGGTTTACGCTCCCAAACGATTGGGAAGGTCTCCGGCAACCGTTGGGCCTGGTGCTGTTGGCTTTTGTGGTCACGTTTCCCTTGCGCGTCTTCGGTGCGGTGCTGCTGGGATTGCAGGATCTAAGTTTCCTGGCCCGCTTAAATATTATTTCCTTTTTGATCAGCACCGCGGTGACAGTAGTTCTGGTGCTGGCCGGCTGGGGTTTGCAGGCGTTGGCGATTGGCTGGATCGCCGGACAGTTTTTGAAACCGGGCGCAAGTTGGCTTCGCCTGCGCCGGCGTTATCCAAGCGTCTTGCCAAAAAATTTACCTGATCTGCGTTGGAGCGTGGCGCGCAGTCGCCTGGTCAGCGGTTTCTGGGTAAGTCTCAATCAGATTGCCCAGGTGCTCTTGAATGGCACGGAGATCTTAATCATCGGAAAATTCTTTGGCCCGGCAGCCGTGGTGCCTTACGTCTGCACGGGAAAACTGATCAGCGTGCTCGCGACGCAACCGCAGATGTTCATGGCCTCTGCCAGCCCCGCGTTGAGCCAGATGAGCACCGGGGAATCGCGCGAACGGCTGGCCGAAGTTTGCATTGCCCTGGCCCAGGCCACGCTTCTATTGAGCGGCGCCGGCGTCTGCGTGGTGTTAATGGTTAACCACGGTTTCGTCGATCGCTGGGTCGGCCCAGAGCAGTATGGGGGATTCTGGCTGACCGCGCTGTTGCTCCTGAGCATGCTGCTGCGCCATTGGAACCTGACCCTGGGTTACACGATCTTTTCATTTGGTTACGAACGGCGACTCTGCGTGACGGCCCTCTTCGATGGCACCCTGAGCATCGGCGCGGTGGTTTTATTCGTTTGGATGTATGGGTTGATCGGGGCGCCGCTGGGAATCATGACCGGAGTTTGCCTGGTAAGTTTACCGGCAAACCTGACGGCGCTGGCGCGCGAAAGCAAGTTAACGGTTTGGCAATTGGTCAAGCCTTTGTCGGCCTGGTTCATTCGCTTCGCGGCGCTGATCCTGATTGCCGGCACACTCGCCAGAATGTGGTCGCCACGGACAGTGCCGCTCTTGATAGCTACGGTAGCGGCCACCGGGATTGTATATTTATTGATTATGTCTCCACTGGCTCTTCGTCATCCGCTGGGCCAGTATGTACGTCCCAGACTGCTTCCGCTTCAGGCCTGGTTGTCGGCTCTGCGTTCGCGTTCAAGCGCTGCGTCGTAGTAGGTTGGAAGTTTAGAGATGATTCCTAATCGTACTCCATTCATTCTTGACGGCGAGCGGCTGATGAAGATAGCCGCGGATAACCACGAGCAGTATGCAAACGCTCAACCCTTCCGCCACATCGTGCTGGATGATTTTCTGGAGCCCGACGGGCTGCGGGAAGTGGCCGGAAATTTTCCTGACTTACGCGCCGGCAAGTGGCACGAGTTTGATAATCCACGAGAAAAGAAACTGGCGGTCGAACAGGAAAGCCAGATCGAAGATCAGGCCCGTTGGCTGCTTTACCAGCTAAACTCGTCTACCTTCATGCGTTTTCTGGAGAAGCTGACGGGCATCGATGGGTTGATCCCGGACCCGTATTTCGTTGGGGGCGGGCTGCACCAGATCAAGCCGGGCGGTTTTTTGAAAATTCATGCAGACTTCAACCGCCATTCCAAGTTGAAGCTGGACCGCCGGCTGAATCTCCTTATCTATTTGAACGAGGACTGGCACGAAGAATGGGGCGGCGCGCTCGAGCTTTGGGAAAAAGACATGTCCAAATGCGCGCTGAAGATATTTCCCATCTTCAACCGCGCCGTGGTTTTTGAAACTACTGATTTTTCGTTTCATGGCCATCCTGACCCCCTCGCGTGTCCCGATGGGAGAACGCGCAAGTCTTTAGCTCTTTACTACTACACGAATGGCCGGCCCGCGGAGGAAATCTCAGGCGAGCATGGAACATTGATGCGGGCCCGGCCCGGCGAAGAGATTCGCAGCCCCGAGGAGATAGCGGCAGGATCAGAATTTCGTTCAATGATAAAGCGTTTCATCCCTCCCATTCTGATTGATGCCGCCAGAGCTGTTTTCCGGAGATAGCGCAAAATTTAATGAACACTGGCCAGCCGTTAATATCTGTAGTCCTGCTTAGCTACAACCGGCCTCTCTATTTGCGCGAGGCGTTGAGCGCGCTGGTAAGCCAGTCGTATGAAAGGCTGGAGATTGTGGTAATTGACAACCCAAGTCCAGCAAGCGAGGAGATAGCTGAAATCGTCAGCCAGTATCCGGAGATCAAGTTAATTCAGAGCGCTACGAATCTTGGCTACACCGGCGGGATGAACCAGGGCCTCGAGAGTGTTTCCGGCGACTACATCTGCCTGACTGAAGACGATATCGTGATGCGCCCCGACTGCATCCAAAACTTTTTCAACTACCTGAATGGCCATCCGGAAACCGGATTGATCGCTCCAGTGATTTACAACAAGGCCGCCCGCACGATCCGTTGGGCCGGCGGTCGTTTTGAGTTGGGCGGCGTTTACAAGATGAAAATCTTCGGCGCGGGTGAAACCGACACCGGACAATTTGCGGAGCCTTTCGAAGTGAATTTTATAGACGGCGCCACGATGTTCGCGCGCACGGATCTTTGGCGTCGTCTCAAAGGCTTTCGAGACGACTTCTTTATGTACGTCGAGGCGGTGGAGTTTAGTGCGCGCGTGGCGCTTACGGGTCAGAAGCTGGTGGTTGTGCCCCAGTCTAAAGTCGATCATTTCGAACCGCCCGAGAAGCCGACACCGCCGGAAATCGAGTTCCACAAGATCAAGAATTTCTTTGCACTCTATTTATTGCATGCACGGGTTGCGAGCCTGTTTGAATTTCTGCTGCGGTATGGCGTGCTCAACACGGTGCGTGCCGCGTTTAACCGCAGCGGTAACACTTTATTGACGTTGCGCGCTTTATGGTGGGTCGCAAAAAACACGCCGCGACTGCTGCGTGAACGACGCCGGGGCGTGCCGCGTTTGGGTTCTTTGGAAACTAAACCGGCTGCCACCAGTCCACTCAGAAACGAGCAAGCCCCGCAGGCATTGAACAACTAATGGCTTTCAAGGAATCTCTTCGCGACGTCACATACAAGGTAGCGCCCAGCCGAATTCTGGCCGGCTACCACTACCTGAAAACTGTGCACCAGGCCCGCCGTCTGAGCGGATTGAGGGACCGCGGCGGCGACCCACAGGTCTGGCTCGACGCGCTCTGGAGTTCTCACTTTTTTCGTCCCCTGCAAAAGCGATCGGAGATTCTGGGGTTGGTGGAGATCCTTAAACGCCTACAGCCTTCGACAATTTGCGAAATTGGCGCGGCCGGCGGCGGCACCACCTTCCTCCTGGCCCATGCCGCGCCGCGCGACGCGGTGATCGTTACTGTTGACCTGATATTCAGCGAGCGACGAAAGGCGGCGCTCAAACAGTTTGCGATCGGTGAACAGAAGATTTTTTGTTTGGAGAAAGATTCGCACCGGGCTGAGACGGTAACTGACGTCAGCGACTGCTTGCCTGAAGGAAAACTTGACGTGCTTTATCTGGACGGTGACCACAGCTACGAGGGTGTCAAAGCCGACTTTGATTTGTTCAGCCCACTCGTCAAACCAGGCGGGATCATCGTCTTTCATGACATCGTCCCGGATTTCAAGACGCGTCACGGAATTCAGACTACCAGTTACGCCGGCGGCGTGCCGCAGTTTTGGCAGGAGCTCAAGGCTGTTCACAACCACGTGGAAGAGTTAGTGGAGGATTCGGCTCAGGACGGATACGGCATTGGTATCCTGCGCTGGAAAATATAAGGAATGACTGTTTCCGCAACTTCAAACCGCAAACCGGACGAGCCGGCGGCCGTCGATCTGTATCTCGACCTGATGAAGAAGTGTTTGGCGAATCTCATTTACGGGGAACTGGAGGGGTGGCCGGTTGAACCGCAAAATGTTCTGAAACGAAAAATAGTCGCCACCCTTAACGCTCGCGGGATGAAGCTGGTTTGGGATCAACCCTACGATCCGCAGGCTCGGCTGCTCGGTACGGATCGGCCGGCCGGCGCGCACACCATGATGGGCATCAAGCGGCTGGAGAATCTTCAGCGCTGCGTTGAAGACGTGTTACGGGAGGGGGTGCCCGGCGACCTGATTGAGACTGGTGTGTGGCGGGGCGGCGGCACTATTTTCATGCGCGCGATCTTGAAGGCATACGCGGTTACGGACCGGCGTGTGTGGGTGGCGGATTCGTTTGCGGGCCTGCCGCCTCCCGACCCGGCAAAGTATCCGGCGGATACTGACGACATCCATTACCAGTTGAAAGACCTGGCCATCTCAGTCGACCAGGTGAAGAAAAATTTTGAGAAGTATGACCTGCTCGACGATCAGGTTCACTTTCTGAAGGGTTGGTTTTCCGAAACCTTGCCGACCGCGCCCATCCGGAGCCTGGCAGTGATCCGTCTGGACGGCGATATGTATGAGTCAACGATGGACGCGCTCTCCGCCTTGTATCCAAAGCTCTCGCGCGGCGGATATTTGATTGTTGATGACTACGCACTAAGAGGCTGTGAAAAGGCGGTGACTGATTACCGGAAGGCAAACCAGATCAACGATGAAATTATTCCGATCGATGGGTGCGCAGTTTATTGGCAACGCGCGTAAGGCTCCCACAACCGAAGCCCTGGGCAGCGGCAAGGGCTCATTGAAACCAGAGCGTGTGCTCATTGCAAGCAGAAACAATTCGTGACGGTAGACCGCCGCGTCGTGTGCTGCACGTTGTTCCGGCGCTGTTTGGACACGACGATGGCGTCGTGGGCGGCGCCGAACGTTACGCACTCGAACTCGCCCGGCACATGGCCGAGGAAACGCCCACCACGCTGGTGAGTTTTGGTGACCGAGAGCGCCGCGAAAGTCTCGGCCGGCTGCAAATTCACGTCATTGGGGATCCCTGGTACGTGCGCGGCCAGCGCACCAACCCCATTTCACTTTCACTCGTCAGCGAACTTCGCCGGGCAGACATCGTCCATTGCCATCAGCAGCATGTTTTGGCCAGCAGTTTTGCTGCATTGGTTTGCCGGCTCACGCGTCGGCGCGTTTTCGTCAGCGACCTGGGCGGCGGCGGCTGGGATATCTCGGCTTACATATCCACCGACCGCTGGTATCGCGGCCATCTGCACATCAGCGAGTATAGCCGCAAGATTTTTGGTCACGCCGGCCAGCCCTGGGCACATGTAATTCTCGGCGGCGTGGATACTGAAAAATTTTCGCCGGATGAAACTGTGACTCGCGACCGCACCGCGCTCTTCGTGGGCCGTCTGCTGCCGCACAAAGGCGTCAACGATCTGGTGAACGCCGTTGCTCCCGACATGCCGCTCGAACTGATCGGCCAGCCAGGTGATCTGAAATTCCTGGCCGACTTAAAGGAGTTGGCTGCAGGCAAGCTCGTCACTTTTCGCCACGACTGCGACGATGATGAAATCGTGCGGGCTTACCGTAAAGCTTTATGCATTGTGCTGCCGAGTGTTTACCAAACTATGTATGGAGCCGAGTCGCGCGTACCGGAACTTCTGGGCCAGACGCTCCTGGAAGGAATGGCATGTGGCACGCCGGCGATTTGCACAGACGTGGCCAGCATGCCGGAAGTGGTGGAAGATGGCGTCAGCGGTTTTGTGGTGCCGCCTAATGACAGCGCGGCGCTAGGCCAGAAGCTGATGTGGTTGGGCGATCATCCCGCCGAAGCGGACAGGATGAGCCGCGCGGCGCGCAAACGGGTGCTGGAGAAATTTACCTGGCCGCAGGTTGTGCGACGTTGCCTGGAGGTTTACGCAGCATGAGCTTCTTTCAGGAAACTGCGCGGCGGACGTCAGGATTGTTGGGTCGCGAGTCGTGGCTGGTGCGCAACCTGCGTCCCGCTTACGAGTCCCTCCTTGGCTGGTCTAACCATGGCCGCGGCATTCCCTGGACGATTAATGGCGTAACCTATCGCATCGATCCTCACTATCGACACCGCATGGGATCGGATTACGACTCGTCAGGCGCCGCATTCTTGCGCGAGCGGATCCGGCCGGGGGCGGTCTGTCTGGATGTGGGCGCGAATGTTGGCGTCTACGTGCTTCAGTTTGCGACCTGGTCGGGCCCGAACGGCAAGATCGTGGCTTTCGAACCAAACCCCGCGGCGCGCGCGGCTCTGGAAACGCATGTGCGGATGAATAATTTGACTGAGCGCGTGACCGTAGAGGCAGCTGCGGTGGGCGCCGCCAACGGTGAAGCTGTGTTGTATGCCGCCGATGTGGCCGGCATGAGCCGTCTGGGCGAAGCGAACCAGGCGATCGCAGATCGAGTGGCTGAAATCACTGTGTCCGTAGTCACGCTGGATGAGTATTGCCGCGCTGAAGGGCTCCGGCCTGATTGGCTCTTTATCGATATCGAAGGATTTGAAATTGCCGCGCTGTCAGGCGCACGCGAACTGATCAAGAGCCGCGGCCGGCAGCTGGGTATCGTGGTGGAGATGCATCCGGACGTGTGGAACTCCGCTGACACAACGCGAACGCAGGCCGAGACGCTGCTGGCTCAACTGAAACTGCGGGCTGTGCCTTTGATGGGTCAGACTGATGCCCTGGGCGAACATGGGTTGGTGTACCTGGAGCACCTCGCTTAGGTTGCCCAACCTTGCGGCGGTTACGAAAATGACCACCTGGCACATCATCACGCCTGAGTATCCCCCGCAGCCGGGCGGCGTTAGTGATTACACCAGTCTGGTCGGCAATGCCCTGGCTCAAGCCGGCGATGAGATACACGTTTGGTGTCCAACTTTCACGGGTGAAACGCCCGCCACGAGCGGCGTCACCGTCCACCGTGAATTCGGCGACTTTTCACGTTCAGATCTCGCGCGAGTGGATAAATTGTTGGATCGGTTTACGAGTCCGCGCCGGTTGCTGGTGCAATGGGTGCCGCATGGATACGGTCAGCGGGCGATGAATTTGGCGTTTTGTTGGTGGCTATGGCGGCGCGCGCGCCAACACCGCGATAGAGTCGAGTTAATGGTCCACGAACCCTTTCTGGAGTTTACGGGTAGATCCGCGAAGCAGAACGCAGTGGCATTGGTTCAACGGTTGATGACGATGATTCTGCTGCGGACGGCCAAACGCGTTTGGATTTCGATTCCGGCGTGGGAAACGTATTGGCGACCGTACACCTTCGGTGGTCAGTTGGAGTTTCGTTGGCTTCCGGTAGCCAGCAACATTCAAGTGATTGATGACCCGGAAGCTATCAAGCTAGTTCGTTCCCGATATGTGGCAGACGATGGGTTGGTTGTAGGGCATTTCGGAGCATATGACCGCCTCAACACGAACCTTATGATCGCCGCCGTATCCGCTCTAATCGGCGCCGGCAGCAAAAATATTCTTTTGTTGTTGGGCAGAGGCAGCGACGCGATGCGCGACGCTTTGATCGAAGCGCATCCTGAGATGGCTGATGATGTGTATGCAACGGGCGCGCTCGATGCTGCCCATCTTTCCCTGCATCTCGGCGCGTGCGATGTAATGCTTCAGCCTTACGTTGACGGTGTTAGCAGTCGCCGCAGCAGTATCATGGCCGCGCTCGCGCACGGCGTTCCGGTCGTCACCACCAGCGGCCCGTTTACTGAGGAGCTGTGGGCCGAGAGCGGGGCCGTTCAGTTAGTGCCGGTTAATGAGGTGAAAGAACTACGGGAGGAAACGAAGCGGTTATTAGCAGACGTTTCGGCCCGCAATCACCTGGCTGGCGAGGCGCAAGCTCTCTATTCGGCGCGATTTGATATCGAGGTGACAGTCAAAACCTTGCGCGACGCAGCAGCCACGGTTGAACACGCAAGTGAATAGATCGCGGAGGGGTTTCCAGTTTCCGCTTGAATGCAGATGATAAGTTTTCTCTTTCGAAACTGCCGGTAAAGCAAACGTAATGAGAATCGCGGTTATCAATTGGACCAGGCGCAGGGTCGGCGGGGTCGAGACTTATCTCAACAACATCATTCCCGAGCTGGCTCGCGCCGGTCATGAATTGGCCTTCTGGAGCGAGTCAGATGAGCCCGGCGAACGGGATCGGATTTACTTGCCCCCCGGTTCACCCGCTTGGTGTGTCGCGGAGTTGGGAGCGGAGCGGGCGCTGCGGGAATTGCGCGATTGGCAGCCGAGCGTTACTTACACACACAATTTATCGGATCCGAAAATAGAGGCCGAAACCGTGGCCCTGGCTCCATCGGTTTTTTTCGCACACGACTACTACGGAACCTGTATTAGCGGGGCCAAGACCTTCAAGTTTCCGGTCGTCAAACCTTGTGACCGTAGCTTTGGTTGGCAATGTTTGCTGCATTACTTTCCCCATCGCTGTGGTGGCTGGAGCCCGATCACTATGGTGAAGCTCTATCGCTTGCAATCGCGCAGGCAAACTAATTTGCATAAGTACGACGCAATCGTCACCCACTCGAATCACATGCTGGCGGAATTGATCAAGCATGGGCTCTCGCCGCAAAGCGCCTACAATTTTCCTTACTACGTGCAGCAGCGAAATCGGAATGCATATCTCCGCAGGCTTGAGCCAGTCCTCCGCGAGCCGTAGCGATTTTGGTCCCGCGGGAGGCACCCTAACCACGACTGACGCAAAGGCCAGCCGGACGCTTCGATTATTGTTTTCAGGCCGGATGGAATTATTGAAGGGCGGACACGTTTTTTTGGAAGCGTTGCCGAAGTCGCGGCGAGCGCTCTCGGCCGTTCCCTGCGCGTAGTGTTTGCCGGCGATGGTCGTGAGCGGGCTGTCTGGGAGCAGCAGGCTGACTGACTTGCGGCGCCGTCATCCGGAACTGCGATATCGAGTTTCTCGGTTGGGTAGACCGGGCCCAGATGGACGAACTGCTCGATAGTTGCGATCTGCAAGTGGTGCCCAGTCTCTGGCCGGAACCGTTTGGATTAGTCGGACCGGAAGCTGGATTGCGCGGCGTGCCGGCTGCGGCCTTCTCGGTGGGCGGCGTGCCAGACTGGTTGATTGACGGCGTTAACGGATATCTCGCGCCCGGCGATCCGCCGACCGCCACAGGCTTGGCCGAGGCGATCGTGCGTTGTCTGCGCGATCCGTCAGAACATGCTGAGCTGCGTAAGGGGGCAGTCAAGATAGCCGAGCAGTTTAGTATCAAGAGTCACCTGGTGGCGCTGATGGACGTTTTCGAACACGTGGCGGCGCGTCACAGTTAGCGGTCAATTGTCCGGATTATTTTCTTTCCGCCATGCGCATGAACATCGCGCTTAGTAGTCCATGATCTTCACGAGCGCGGCGGCCACAGCCGGTACACCAGAATTCTGGCCGACGGCCTGGCGCGCCGGCATGAAGTGCACCGTCTTTGCCAACTACTGTGAGCGTCCCGCCGATTCGCTCTGGAAGTTTGCTCCGGTGCGCGCCTGGCGAGCCAACGCGCTGGCGACTGTCCACACTTTTCCCATTGCCATGCGTTCAGTCGCCCGAACGTTGGCCGCTTTCGATATTCGTCACATGCAGGGTTACTGCGGTGGGCAACCCAACGTTGTGACCGCGCACATCTGTCTGGCCGCGTACGTGGATTCGCTGCGAGACGTCTCCCGCCGTACCCGAACATCCCTGAATTCGATGGCCGCAGCCGAGGCGCGATTCTACCGGCGCTATGAAGGACGCGTGATTGCGATCTCGCAGAAAATCGGGCGAGAGTTGCAGGAGTTCTATGGAGTGAAGCCGCCAATCAGCGTGATCCATCATGGAGTAGACGCCATTCGCTTCGCCGGCGATGAGTCGGCCGGAGTCGGCGCCGCAGTGCGCAAAGAATTGGGCATCGGCGAGGATTCAACCCTGGCGCTTTACGTGGGCGACCTGACGAAAGCCCATACCTATCTGAAAGCAATCAGCCTGGCGGCATCGGACGTTGAGTTCGTGATCGTCACCTCTTCAAATCAATATCGCTGGGCCGCGCCCAACGTGCGCTTCGTTCGCGCCACGTCTGTGATCGAACGCTACTATGCCGCGGCAGACGCATTCATATTTCCCACCACCTACGATTCCTTTGGCATGGTCGTACTGGAAGCGATGGCTGCGGGCCTGGCGGTATTCAGTTCTGATCGAGCCGGCGCTGCCGAACTCAGTTACTCCAGGGAACGGACGGTTTCGTGATCCCACTCGACGAGTGGGTAAATGCAACTTTGGACGGACTTCGCAATCTTGCGGAGTTGCGAAAAGTGGGTGCAGCCGCGCGGACAGCTGCGCGGCGGCATGATTGGTCAGCAGCTGTGGAGGCAGTGGAGCAGGTCTATTTTGGAGTAGCAACCGCCACCGCGTCTCACGATAAAGGAAGCAGCGGCGACACCGGTCGAATTACTGATAAGGGGTATCGTTATCAGCAATAAGGGTGTGGCTTTCATCGTGAACGGCGGCATCAATAGCGCGATGGGCTTCCGCGCCCGAAGCCTGGCGGCACTCATTCCCAACTACGACATTCGCGTCGCTTATCGTTCAAAATCAAAGTTCTTTTCAATTTTAGAGTTTCTCGCTTTTCTCCAGCGTACTCGTCCTGACGGTAACTTACATTTTCGATGTTTCTTATTCCGGCATCCTGGGCGGAGGTCTTTACCGAATGATGTTCAGGAACATTTTGATCGTTGAAACCGGCGACGCAATTACCGAACTCGCGCGTTCCAGCGGCAGTCGGGGTCGAGTTGGACTTTGGTTAACGGAATTGCTGGAGCGGTATGCATTTTGGGTGGCTGATCGGGTCGTAGTGCGCGGAACTTTTCATCGGGAACTGCTGGCTAAACGGGGTATCGCCGCCGACGTTATTCAGGACGGTGTAGACGTGGAACAGTTTGTATCCGCCGGCCCGGGCGATTTAAGACATCGGTATGGACTCGATGACTGGCTGACGGTCGGACTGCTTGGTTCCTCGGTCTGGAGCGAGAAGCTACAAATGTGTTATGGCTGGGAGTTGGTTGAAACGATTGGGTTGCTGAAAGACAGCCGGGTGAAGGGAATCATAATCGGTGGCGGTTCGGGAATTCCACACCTCCAGGCGCGATGTCGGGAGCTTGGCATTGAAGACCGGATTCTTTTTCTCGACTTCATTCCCTACGAACAGTTGCCGCGTTATTTGAGTTTGATTGATGTTTGTCTTTCGACGCAGACGAATGACGTGGTGGGTCAGGTGAGGACAACCGGCAAGTTGCCGCTATATCTGGCTGCCGGACGTTTCATTTTGGCGAGCGAGGTGGGAGAAGCGGCAAGGGTGCTTGAGCCGGAGATGCTCGTGCCCTACGACAACGTGAAAGACGAGGAGTATCCGCGAAAGTTGGTCGACAGGATTCGGGAAATTTTGGCGCATCCGGAAATGCTCGACCGGGCGGAGGCGAACGTCGATCTCGCCAGAAAGCATTTTGATTATTCTTTATTGGCCGGGCGCGTAAACGATGTAATTGGGTCGGCGATGAAGTCACGAGGTGGAAAGCGATGAGCAAGCCCAATAAAGCCGCAGTTGATCAGGCTATTGCCGCAATGCTCGCTGAGTTTCGCGGTAACGATTGGATGGTCAATGATCACTGGCCGCTGAATGAGCCGCATGTGCGCATGATGATCGCCGACGTGATGGCTCGTTTTCCGCCGGAAGCGAATGTACGCATACTGGATGTCGGGTGCTTTAACGGGTACATCAGTTTCCTGTTCCGCCGCCTCGGCTATCAGGTAACGGGCACGGACGTTTGCCAACTCGAAGACCGCGAGGCGATTTTCGCGAAGGCCGGAATCTCTTTCGAATTCTCTAACCTGAACGATGCCGAACCTTTCAACTCTTTTACGGCGGAGCAGTTTGACGTAGTGATCATCGCCCAGGTTATTGAACACATTCTGAATCACCCGCTGGGTCTGATTCGCAGTCTGGTCCACACCATGCGCCCCGGCGCGTTAATGATTCTGACTACTCCAAATCCCGCGACGATCATGAATGCCGTGCGAGTTCTCCGCGGACGTTCGCTGCTCTGGGGCACCGACGATTTCATTGATCATGCGAAGTTTGGGAGCGGCCAGATTATTTCCGAGGGCGAGATTCATTATCGCGAGTATACGAAAGCGGAATTGCGGCACATGCTGGAAGGCGCGGGACTGCGGGTGGAATTAACGCGCTACCTTGCCCTGGGCGACAGCGTTACGCAGTCGGCATTTAAAAGGCTGCTGAAGAATAATCCGCTCGCCAGACGGTTAACTTCGCGGCGTTTGCTGGCGTCTAATCATTATTTTCTGGCGCGAAAGAAATGAGCCGGAACGGCAGTCGAAAGTAATTCCCTATTTTGAGCAGCTGGAATTCAATCCATGAGAACGGGCCGGGCGCCAAACAAGTGCGAGCAAACCCGGCGCGCCTGGGGATTCTCTGCGACATCGCGGAAGAAAACTGGCCCAGCATGGATCTCGTGAGTGAGATGCTCTTCGAACATTTGCAACGGAATCATGCTGACCGGGTTTTAGCTACGCGGCTCACGCCTACTTTGCGCCGGCGATTTACGCAGCTGCTCCCCGACTCGCAATTTTTCTTCAATGCCGATCGTCTGCTAAACCGCTTTTGGGATTACCGGCGATGGTTGCGCGACGGGAAACAGCAGTTTGATCTGTTTCACCTCATCGATCACAGTTACGGTCAGGTGCTGCATCATCTACCGCCGGGCCGAACCATTGTCACTTGCCATGATCTGGATACGTTTCGATCCCTGATCGATCCGCAGGCCGAGCCGCGATCCAGATTATTCAAAAAGATGATGAGCAACGTGCTGGGTGGGTTTCAGAAGGCGGCACTGGTGTCCTGCGTCAGCGAGGCCACGCGCGATGAATTGCTGGCACACAATCTAATAGCGCCCGAGCGGCTGCGGGTTGTTCCACTCGGCGTTCATCCTTCCTGCAATCCCGAACCTGATGAAACTGCGGATTCTGAGGCGCTCCGATACCTCGAAACCGGGGCCGCCAAATCAATCACTCTCTTGCATGTCGGCAGCACGATCAAGCGAAAGAGGATTGACGTGTTGCTGGACACTTTTGCCGGCGTGCGGCAGCAGTTTCCTCAGGCGCGATTAATTCGGGTAGGTGGGCCATTCACCAGTGCTCAGGCGAATCAGGTCCGCCGCCTGAACCTGGAGAGCGCTATCGTCGTCATGCCGCATCTCAGGCGAAACGTGCTGGCAGCCGTTTATCGGCAGTCGGATTTGGTTTTGCAGCCGTCGGAGGGTGAAGGTTTTGGGTTGCCGGTGATTGAGGCGATGGCTTGCGGCGCGCCGGTTATTGCCAGCGATCTGCGGGTGTTGCGCGACGTGGGGGGAAACGCCGCTACTTACGCACCCGTGGCCGACGTTTCAGCCTGGATCAACTCAATTAGCGGCTTGCTGCGCGAGCGAGACGAGTCGCCGGAAAAGTGGGCGGCGCGCAAAGCAGCTGGAATAACCCAGGCTGCGAAGTTTAGCTGGCCCGAGCATGCCCGCAAGATGGTTGAGCTGTACGAGGAAGTACTGGCACGAATGCCAAACCCCTGATCTCATCTCGAACCAGCGCTCCCAAACGCGCTAAGGTGAGACCAAAGCAAGCCCTCGATCCACTGTTAAGTTGCGCTCCTCAAGCGCCTCTCAAATCCCCAAAATAACTGCCCTTAGAGTTGAGACAATCAGCCAGTTTTCGTTGAAAAACAATGCTTTTTGGCGATTGCCGGTGGTTTCAACCCATCTCAAGAATAGCTCAAGTATTTCTCAACCGGCCCTGACTATTCTCTTACTGTTCCTTCATAGGTCACACAGGTCAGTAAGACGCCCAGCAGTTCGGCTGATTGGATAAAAACCAATGCGTAGACACCAATCCACCAATTCATTCGCTTCTGAAGCAGATTTGTTTAAGTGCGGAATCAATCTGCTTCAGCCCCAGAAACAAGCGAATTAGCAAACTGGATAAAACCATGAGTAACCCGAAACCATTTGAGCACATCGCACTAAAGTCACTGCAAAATCGCCGACCCACTCGGCTTGCAAAAGTTGAGCGCAAACTAAAGGTTCTCCACATTGGTAAGTTCTATCCACCGCACGCCGGCGGCATGGAGAGCCATCTGGAAGCGCTCTGCGGGGAACTAAAGCGCACAGTGGAGCTGGAAGTCCTGGTGGCTGCCAGTGATGAAGGCCGAACCAGCGAAGAGATTCTTGATGGGGTGCCGGTCACGCGGCTGGCAAAACTATTCAACGTGCGGTCGGCGCCGGTTTGCCCGCAGATGGTCCGCCGGATTCGTGAATCAAACGCCGACATAGTTCATATTCACCTGCCGAATCCGGGGGCGATTTTGGCCTACCTGGCGAGCGGACATCGCGGACGCCTCGTGTTTACCTATCACAGCGACGTAATCCGCCAGCGCGTCCTCAATCGCTTTTTTGATCCGATTCTGCGCTACGCCTTGCATCGCGCAGACGCCATTATCGTCTCAAGCCAAAACTACATTGATAGCTCCGACGTCCTGCCGCTCTTCCGCGACAAGTGTCGGGTAGTGCCGTTCGGAATTCCACTCGAGCCTTTTCAGAACCCAGATCGCGCCGAGGTTGAACAGCTCCGCCGCTTATATGGCCCGAGAGTAGTCCTGGGCGTCGGTCGTTTGGTTTATTACAAGGGGTTTGAGCATCTGGTTGAAGCCATGCAGTTTGTAGATGGCCAGCTGGTGATTGTGGGCAGTGGGCCACTGCATAGTGCGCTCGAGAAGCAAGCTGAGAATGCCGGCGTGAAGGACCGCGTCACTTTCCTCACCGATGTGAAAGATGTCAGTCCCTATTACCACGCTGCCGACGTTTTCGCGCTGCCTTCAGTCGCGCGTAGTGAAGCTTTCGGTATTGTCCAACTCGAAGCGATGGCCTGTCGCAAGCCGGTTGTAAACACTAACCTGAACTCGGGTGTGCCGTTCGTTTCCCTTGATGGTGTTTCTGGTCTTACGGTGCCGCCGGCTGATGCGAAAGCATTAGGTCAGGCAATTAGTTCACTCCTAAACGATCCTTTGCGCAGCATCGCTTATGGACGCGCCGGCCAGCAGCGAGTCCAGCAACATTTCAGTCTGCGGGAAATGGCCGGCCAAACAGTGGCCTTGTATCGTGAATCGGCCAGTCGCGCGAAATCGCGCCGGAGCAGGCCGTTTCCAACCAGACTCCGAGAGGTTCTCACGACCGGCGACGCGATCAAATCTCCTACCGAATCAATTGCTATGAACGCGCTGCGCAAGGGGGTGTCGGCATGAAAACCTACATCCTGCTCTTCGTGATTTCCGCGTGTGCCTCGTTGATTTTGACGCCGGTAGTGAGCTGCATCAGCCGGTATTTTGGTTGGCTCGACCAGCCGCTGGATCAAAGACGCGTCCATGAGATTGCCGTTCCCCGACTGGGCGGTTTAGCGATTTTTTCCGCGATTCTGCTGGCCCTCACACCGCTGCTTTTCACTAACAATCTGCTTACTGAAACCGTGAGAGCAAACAGCGCGCAACTTCTCAGCGTGCTGGGGCCGGCCGCAATCATTTTCCTGGTTGGAATTTACGACGATTTTCACGGAACCAATGCAGCGACGAAGTTCGTCGGGCAACTGGTGGCGGGCTTGCTTTTTTGGGCCATGGGCGGACGCATCGAAGCCTTGTCAGTTCCGCTGATCGGTTCGATCGAACTTCATCCGGTGGTCGGCTGCGCCCTGACCCTGCTCTGGACCGTGGGGATAAGCAATGCTTTTAATCTGATCGACGGCATGGATGGATTGGCCACCGGAGCCGCATTGTTTGCGGCACTGGTGATGTTGGTAGTTTCGCTCACCTTGGGTAATCCGCTAATCACTGTCGTGGCGGTAGTGCTCTGCGGCTCCCTGATTGGCTTTCTGCCTTACAACTTTAATCCGGCGTCGATCTTTCTCGGTGATTCAGGCTCGCTCGTAATTGGGTTCATCCTGGCAGCGCTCAGCGTGCAGGGAACTCAGAAGGCGTCGACGGCGGTGGCGGTGGGAATTCCATTGATAGCTTTCGGCGTCCCGGTGATCGATACCGCGTTCTCAATAGTTCGGCGTTTCATCGGCGGTCGCCCACTGTTTGAAGGCGACCGTGAACACGTTCACCACATGCTACTCGCGCGCGGCTGGTCGCAACGCTACGTGATTCTGGTGCTCTATAGCGCCTGCGCCTTGTTTGGTTTATCCGCGCTGTTGCTGCTGAATGCTTCGGGCACGCGCGCCACGGGATTTGTACTCTTCGTTGTGGCAGCCGCCATTCTGTTTTCAGTCGGACGTCTCCGTTACCACGAGGTGGATGAGGTCAGGGCCGGCATCAGGCGCAGATTTGTAGACGGCCGTGTGCGGCTGGCTAACAATGTTCGCATTCGCCGGGTCACTCGCGAAATGTCCAACGCGAAAACGCTTGATGAAATTTATCGCGCCATTGAAGAGCTGATGGATCTGGGAGAGTTTGTTTACGCCACCATGCATTTCGGCCAGGGCAATGCACAGATACGCTTCGGCAACGAGAAGTCGACGGCAGACTTGCACGACCTTCGCCACGGCTCGATTTACCGAACCTGGGAGCGGGGAAATGTTAGCGCCGGAGAGGTTCGAGACTCAGGACGCTACTGGACCCTGCGCTTGCCGCTGACGGCCCAGAAGACGCAACGCGGGTATCTGAACCTTTACCGTGAATTCGGTGACGACGCCTTGCTGATGGATATCAACTATTTGTGCGATCTGTTTCAGCGTGAAACAGCGAAAGCTCTTGAGCGCGTGCTGACCGTGGACGAGCACTCGGCGAATGTTCCGCAGGTGGCGAGCTTGCCATCGCCGGCGGCTTTTAACGAACCGTCGATGGCGCCGGCGCACGCCCACTACGCCGAAGCGCCTGCTTTGCTTCGGGTCGCTGTGTGAACGGATTTTTCCTGGCCTGAAACCTGAAGAACCGGTTTTAAAACTTATAAGTCTGGTTCGGTGGTTCGAACCAAGGCACAGCTCTACAGCTTGACCTCATTTTCCAGATCCGCTAATGCCAATCGGATTAGCGGACCTCCTGACCAATGGCTCGCCGCGTTTTATGAACATCGAGAGCGGCATGTCTTTCATGAATTCTTCACAGTGAAAATAAGTTCCGACCCAAAGCGTTCCGGAAGCAGGATCTAACGTCCACATTCCTGGACGGAATAGGAATCCAGTGAGAGCAGCGCGACCGTTCTTTGAAATACATCTCATAGAGTTTTAACCTGATAGGACGATTGTTGACGGTTGCCACGGGCTGGTTGCGGCGAGGGACTCGCCTTTGGATTACTCGGCTGCGTAGTACCGCTTTACCACGCCATGCGCTACTCCCGTGGTAAGATTCATGACTTTCGGAATGAGTTTGGAAGTCGGGAGTTAGTGGGTGAGAGTCGAGACACTATTTTGGCAGTATCTCAATATCCTAATATGGGCGCTCTTGCTCGCCCTGATTTTTTACCTGCCTGAACGTTCGGCTCCCGCGGAAGAAAGACAACCGCAAAACAAAAGGATCGCGAATCTCCTCTACACGCCCGTGGTGATTGGCGTCATTCTCTCGTTGCACGCCCTGTTTGCCCCACTTTTTACTGTAACGCTGGTTTGGACTAATGGCGGTTTACTTGGTTTGACCCCGCCCATCAGCTTGATGGGCCAGTTATTTTTCGCGGTCGTCTTTGCCCTCGGCTGGGACATTTGGTCGTACTGGGTGCACCGCCTTCAACACACCAATGCGGTCTTGTGGCAGACGCACAGATTCCACCACACTGAAACTGCGCTCAATTCCACTACTCAGGCTCGCCATCATCCTCTGCATTATGTTTTTTCGCTTATTGCTTATCTTCCGGTTGTTGCTGTGATCGGAGCAGTGCAACCCCACTTTGTTGCCGTCTTTGTGATGTTCAGGTTATGGGGTTTTGTTAATCACGCGAACATTCGACTCCCGTTTGGCCCCTTGACGCCGGTGATCGCCGGCCCTCAATGGCATCGCATCCACCATTCAATCCATGCGGAACACTTCAACCGAAATTTTGCCACCTTCTTTCCCTTCATAGACATTATTTTTGGCACTTACTACCGGCCGCACCGGGAAGAATACCCCGCTACCGGCTTGCCTGGTGAGGACCAGGCGTCAAATCTGCGTGAAGCGACGGTCGTTCCCGTACTTAACTTGAGCAACATGGCCCGCAGGCGTCTGGGGAAGTGGAAAATGATCACGCAGTCGCGGTCAGCGTCTTGACGTAGCCGGCAATTACAGTTGCGGGATTCCCGATTTCCTTTAGGTGACCGTGCTCAATCAGAAGAACCCGCTGGCACATCTCCTGAATCGATTGCAGGTTATGACTCACCAAAAAGATTGTACGACCCTGGCCGCTGACGTCTTTCATTTTGGCGAGACACTTTTGCTGAAACGATGCGTCGCCCACAGCCAGCACCTCGTCAAGAATGAGTATCTCCGGTTCGAAGTGAGAAGCTACGGCAAATGCGAGGCGCAGGTGCATTCCTGAAGAGTAGTATTTGATCGGCGTGTCCAGAAACTCTTCCAACTCGGCAAAGGCTACGATTTCCTCAAACTTGGTTTTAATCTCCTCGCGCCGCATCCCGATGATCGCGCCGTTGAGAAAAATGTTTTCACGACCTGTTAAGTCTGGATGAAATCCAGTCCCAATCTCCAGCAGACTGCCGACGCTTCCATAAATATCCACCTCGCCGGTGGTCGGTTTAATAATCCTTGAGAGCACCTTAAGCAGCGTCGACTTGCCTGCACCATTGCGCCCAATGATCCCAACTACCTCGCCGGGATGAACGTTGAAACTGACATCTTGTAAAGCCCAGAAATTTGGCGGCTCGGGAGACTCGTCACCACGCAAAAGCGCGAGGGGATAGTTCAACCCGCGAGTCAAAGTTTCTCGTAACGTCGGTTGCACGGTAGCAAGTTGACCCAAACGGTATCGCTTCCCCAAGTTTCTGACTTCGATAATTGGTCGCATGCTTTTGGACTACATGATGTCGACGATATCATCTTCAACCCGGCAAAACGCTTGTACGAAATAGCCAAAGAGCGCCAAGATCACCACGGAACTAATAGCGAGACTGGTCCAGTCAAATGGCAGGTTGAAAAGAGCGGCACGAAAACCCTCCACCAATCCCGCTAAGGGATTGAATGAATAAATTAAACGCCACCTTTCCGGCACCAGACTGGAGGGATAAATGATGGGGGAGGCAAACATGCCAACCTGCAACAACAAAGGCAGCAAAGAGCCGACGTCGCGGTATTTCACGTTCAGGGCGGCGAGCCAAACACTCAAACCCAGCGTCAGGAGGGTAGTGAGCAGAAAAAGAATCGGCAACATGAATAGCCCCAGGCCAGCCTCGACTCGGTAATAAACCATCAACAGCACCAACATTGCCGAGGCAATAAAGAAATCAATCAGACGAACACCTACGAGAGCCACGGGAATGATGATCCTCGGGAAATAAACCTTCGAAATCATATAGCTATTGGCAAGCAGCCCACTGCTGCTCGTCGCGACAGAGTTTGAAAAAAACATCCATGGCAGCAAGCCGGCGTAAGCGAAGAGCGGGTAGGGCACACTATCAGATGGAACCCGAGCGAGTTTGCTCATGAAAACAGTAAAAATGATAGTCATCAGGAGCGGTTGGAGAATTACCCAGGTTGCGCCGAGCACCGTTTGTTTGTAACGAACTTTCAGATCTCGCCAAATGAGAAAGTAGAGCAACTCGCGATCATGCCAGACCGCGCGTAACTTCGACGCAATACTCGATGTTCCCGGACGAATTTTGATCAACGGTTCGACCGGCAGGAAGCGCGGGAGAGGATCACTTGCCGTACCCGGTGCTTTCTTCATGGATCCCAACATCTGGGTCGGTTCTTCGATCATTCGCGCCCTCTTAGTCTGCATCCGATCTTCCCAGACGTTCCTTGATCCTTAATTGCGAACTCACGGGTAATGCTCGCCAGCATTGCCACAGCATGAAACGTGCCAGCCGGCGAAGGCTATAATACGTGAGGGCCATCAGGTGTCGTGCGCGATAATAAATCCGCGACGGGATCGCCCTGAAGCGCGCCAACCAGAGCGGCAAATAAATCGGAAGAAACAGCTCGCAGAAGAGGTAACGACCTCCGACGTATGCAAACACAGGTATGGCAAGAAGAATTCGCCAGGCTGAGACCATCGGGTTATAGCCGCGGCCATTTCTAAGGCTTTGACTACTGCAAACTTCAAACAGGTTCCGAGCTGTGGTGCGAAGCGTAAAGCTTTCAAGCATCAATTTCCGGCCGGCCCGGCCCATCAATTTACCTTCTTCGCCACTGCGAAACATCTGAACTATCCCGCGCGCCAAATCGCGCGGGTTTGAAGGTTCAACGTGGATCCCTGTTTCGCCATCCCGCACGGCATCGACCATTCCGCCAACTTTGGTCACTACGGTTGGACGTTCCATCAGCAACGCTTCGATGGTGCCTCCGAGATTCTCAACCAACGATGCCTGCACGGCCACGTCCAAGGCCATCAATACTTCATTGGCGTCGGCGCGGTACCCGGTAAAGATGACGCTTTTTGCGAGTCCCAGATCCTCAACAATTTGCTTAATCTCATCCAAATGCGCCTGGCCGGGGTCACCCCAGGGTGATCCAATCAGAAGTATCTTCGCGTTTGGGATCTCCTTAAGGATAAAAGGGGCCGCCCTGACGGTATCGTCGAATCCCTTTCCTCCGCGTTCGTGGGTGCACTCGGGAATCCATCTACTCCTGGGAAGCTTGGCGTAGAAAAAAGCTATTTGCCCGATCAGAGGAGTGTCGGTTGGCCAACCATACTCTTCCCGAATTCGCGCCATTTGAAACTTCCTGGGGTCAAAGTCTCGTTCATCAGGACCGTAATAAATCACTGTCATTTTTTCTTCTGGAACGCCCATCTCCAGACAAAGATCCCTGGTGTATTGGCAGCTCGGAATCAACATCGAATCCATCCAGCAAGTTGCGCGATCAATCCAAAAAGACAATGGGGCCTGTAAATGAAAGGGTGATGCGTACATCGACAATCGAACGGGCACGTCGGCCAGCCAGCCGGCTAAGCGAGTGACGACCATGGAGAAGAATAGATGCGACTGGACAACGTCTACCCGTTCACGCCGGAACAGTCGGGCCTGCCTGAGGATTGTGGACGGGAGCTTTAGAATTGAGCCAGTGGAGCCGAAATTGAAGTTCTCCACGTAGTAAGCAATGTTGTGAGCGCGCAGGTTATCAATCAGGCCACCCGTATCACCGCCAACCACTGCCAGAACCTCGCAGCCGTGGACGTCACGGAGTTCCCTCAGTTGCTCAACCATCCATCGGCCACCTTCGGCGGTGGCCGCAATCTGACAAATCTTTAGTTTGCGTTGAAGCTGTTCAGTCTGGCTGGGCTGGCCTTGCTCAGACACACTAGGCGATGACGGCGTCATGGACCGCTAACTCCTGTCCCTGATACTCCGGGACAATCTGTTTAAGGCGCTGCAGGATAAGCTGCCGATCTCCCCTTGCTGGTCTTCAATGAAGCCCAGCGGTCGAATTGTTTGATCGGGATCGAGTTGGGCTCGCTTGACCAGCAGAGCCGCGTCCGCACCGGTGCCGATGACAAGCGTCCTGGGTTCCCGATTACCATTAACGAAATACCTGTTGTATGTTCTGAATTGCATCGGGACATTCCGGAGGGCAAACGACTGGAACATTCGGGCTAAATATTTGAGTTCTGTGAGAATCTAACACAGATTCTCTTTTTGCAGGCAGCTGGAATAAGCCGTAAATTAACCTGGTCATTAACATACTTTAAATCATGAAGCGGGTCGTTATCATAGGCGGGGGGGGACATGCACGCGAAGTCGCTGACATCCTGCGCCATCAAATCAATGAAGAGCTTTTGCTGATTGGGTGCGTGGTCGACGATCCCGAGAACAACCACGCGGCACCGCCGGATTTGCCTCTGCTGGGAAGCTGGGACTGGTTCGATGCCGCCGATCGTGCTGACTTGTTTGTGATATGTGCGGTGGGTGCTCCGCAGGCGCGAAAGTTACTGGTCGAGCGGGCAGTAGCACGAGGACTGCCATTCACAAGTGCGATCTCGCCGCTCGCCTGTATTTCGCCTGAGGCAAAATTGGGGGCAGGAGTAATGATTTTCCCTTTTAGCTTCATCAGCGCCGGGGCGTTCATTGGTGATCACGTAATCGTAAACGCGGGAACAACGGTGAGTCACCAAACCACAATTGCGAGCTACGGAACGTTAAGCCCTGGAGTGAACATCGCGGGCACGGTTTCGATTGGTGAAGGATGCTTTGTTGGAATAGGGGCCCGAATTCTCCAGGGTCTCGCTATCGGCCGGTGGTCTACCATTGGAGCCGGGGCGGCCGTCATCAGGAACGTGCCCGATAGTGTATCGGTGGCGGGAGTGCCCGCCAGAATCATTGAAACCGTGGCAAAGGACAGCAAATGAAAAAGCGACCGGCGATTCTGGGTGCTGAACCTCTTTTCGCAAGCAAGATAAATTTAATCAGGCCGACGCCGGTCGATTCCAATGATCTGCGAGCTGAGATCGACGAACTCCTCGGCGGCGGCCAGCTCACCAAAGGAAAGCATCTGGATGCATTTGAGAAGGCCTTGCAGGAACATCTCGGCACGCGTCATGTAATCGCGGTGTCGAGTGCGACAACCGGGTTGATGTTGACGTATCAGGGTCTGGGATTGAATGGGGACGTAGTGGTGCCGAGTTTCACTTTCATGGCAACCGTAAGCGCCTTACGCTGGGTGGGTGCACGCCCGGTATTTGCCGACGTGGATGACGCTACGACAAATCTGAATCCTGACAACGCCGCAGCGGCAATTACCAGGGCCACCTCGGCCATCGTCGCAGTTCATAATCACGGCAATCCAGCAGACGTCGAACAACTCGAGGACGTAGCAAGACGCCATGGTCTGCCACTGGTTTTCGATGCTGCACAGGCTTTCGGATCTTTGTATCAGGGAAATGTAGTTGGCGCGCAAGGAACCGCGAGCATCTTCAGTTTAAGCCCAACTAAGCTGCTAGTTGCCGGCGAGGGAGGCATCATCGCCACTAACGATGACCGCCTGGCAAACCATGTGAGGATGGGTCGCGAGTATGGAAACGACGGCCACTACGATAGTGTCTTTCCCGGCCTCAATGGCCGGATGCCGGAGTTTAGCGCACTGCTGGGAAGGCACAATCTAAGACTGCTGGAGAGTTCAGCCGTCCATCGAAATCACATCGCCAAAATTTACGCCGAGCAGCTTGGAGATCTACCGGGAATTAAATTTCAAACAGTCCGTGCCGGCAACCGCAGCTCATACAAAGACTTTTCAATCGTAGTTGACCCGAAGGCGTTTGGGTTAACTCGCAACGATCTGGCGTTGTGCCTGGAGGCCGAAAATATAGAGACGCGCAAATACTACGATCCTACCGTACACCTTCAAACTGCTTACCGAACTTTTGCGCCCCCCGCCGTCGCCTTGCCAAATAGTGAAATGCTTGCAGCCCGAAGCCTGAGTTTACCCATGTGGTCCAACCTTGAAGCGGAAACAGCAATCCAGGTGGCCGGGGCAATCCGTTTGGTTCACGAGTTTGCTGTTGAGATCAAGCGGACAGTTAGCATAACCAGGCGCCAGGCAAAAGTCGCCACCTGATCCGAACGTAACACCACGAACATTCATGATCACTGGCCGCGACATTGTCATCGTTTCCAGCATCGACTGGAACTTCCTCTGGCAAGTTCATCAGGAGATTGCCTTAAGATTTGCCCGCGACGGCAATCGAGTCTTCTATGTGGAAAACACCGGCATACGAGCGTTGCGTCTCACGGATCTCAAAAGAATCCTGGTTCGCCTGAGAACCTGGTTTCGATCAACGCAAGCCTGGAGCAGGAGCGGCGTTGAGACAAACATCTCCATTATTTCTCCGCTGCTGCTTCCACCATTTAGCGTGCTTGGAAGGCTCGCGAATCCCCTGCTGTTGTCATTTCAACTAAAGCGGCGGCTGAAGCGAATGCAGCTTACGAGTCCAATCATCTGGTCGTATCTTCCCACGGACACGGCATTTCGGATCATTCAGGAGCTGCGGGCACCTGATAGCATTGTCATTTATTATTGTGTCGCTGACTTCTCGCAACTGACTTCAAACAAACAACGTCTGCAACTTTTCGAGCGGCGTTTGATTGAACAAAGCGACCTGGTCTTTGCCAACAGTTCGCGAGTCGCGCTTCACTGCGGGCAGTGGAGCCCAGACGTTCATGTTTTTCCACCCGGAGTTGATTTTAAAAAATTTGCGGTAAAAGATGACGACCTCGCAAGCATTCCTGGTCGAGACACCAGCGAATCCCGGTCGCATTCCGATGCAACGTCTTTATCATCCCTGGCGGCATCGCCGCAACCAATAATTGGCTATGTAGGTGGGCTCCACCGTTTCGTCGATTATGATCTGCTTATCGCCCTGGCGCGCGCGCGACCAGGTTGGTCCTGGGTTTATGTCGGTCCGGTGCATTCCCAAGTTCGCGAGCTCGCACATTTGCCGAACGTGATCCTGATGGGCCAAAGATCACATGATGAACTGCCCGGCCTGATCAGGAACTTTGACGTCTGCCTAGTTCCTTACCTGGTCAACGAGGGAACCGCTACCGTAGCTCCAGTAAAAATCAACGAGTACCTGGCGATGGGAAAACCGGTCGTGTCCACCAAGCTCCCGACGGTAGCAGAGTTTAATGAGGAGCACGAGATCCTCGCGCTGGCCGACAATAGTAAGCGAGGCTTTTCTCGCGGCCATCGAAGCAGCTTTGCTGCGTTCCGACGATCCGAAAGCAATCTCACGACGCCGCGAAATTGCCGCTCAAGGTGATTGGGAGAATCGTTTCAAGGCGATGAATGTTTTGATCGAGAACAAGATTGCTGCAATGCGTTGAAGGAACCTCCGCGAAAACGATTCATTATTAAAGGAAGGACTAACGAATTGAGCAGCGATAACGAGATAGGAATTGGAATTGTCGGCGCCGGGTTTGCGCGTACGACTCAAATCCCCGGTTTCCAAAATTGCCCGGGTGCGCGGGTAGTGGCGATCACCAGCCGTCATCGCGAAAACGCTGAAAAGGTCGCGCGTGAATTTGCCATTCTGCACGTTGCCGACGACTGGCGTGAGCTGGTCCAACGAGATGATGTTGATCTTGTGAGCGTGGTAACTCCGCCCTCGACGCATATGGAGATCACCCTCGCGGCGCTTGCACACGGTAAAGCCGTGCTTTGCGAAAAACCGATGGCGATGAATGCCGGCGAAGCAAAGCAGATGACTGGGAAGGCTCGCGAGGTGGGTGTGCTGGCCCTGATCGACCACGAATTGCGATTTCTCGACAGCCGTCAAAAGATGTGCTCGATGTTGCATAACGGCGAAATCGGCGAAGTGCGACACTGCAATTATCTCTTCCGTTCAGATTATCGCGGCGTTCTGGATCGCCCATGGGATTGGTGGTCTGACCTGGCGATGGGCGGCGGCACGCTGGGCGCGATCGGCTCGCATGCAATTGATTCCTTTCGCTGGCTGCTGGGCACGGAAGTCAGCGAGGTTTGCGGCATGCTTTCTACACACATTGCCAACCGCAAGGATCAGAGCGGGCAACCACGCGAGGTAACTACTGACGACGAAGCCAAGCTGATGTTTCGTTTTGCCGATTCGCAGCTCGGGCAAAATGTTACCGGCGCAGCGTCGCTTTCCGTGGTTGAGTCAGGAAAGTATGAGAATCGGCTCGAGGTGTTTGGGACGAAAGGCGCGTTGATGGTTGAGGAGAATGGCGAAGTGTCTCATTCGCCGGCGGGTTCCGGAAGCTGGAAACCAGTGGAGGTCGAGCCAGGCGAAATTGCTCCCGGCATGCGCGAAGCAAGTTGGTCAAGGGGCTTCACTGCTTTTTCAGCAGCGATAGTCGACGCGCTCAGAGAGGGACGAACCAATGTGGCCGGCGCCGCAACGTTTGCAGACGGTCACAAGGTTCAACTCGTACTCGATGCCGCGCGGGCCTCAAATGACACGGGATGTTGGGTGCGGGTTGGTGAGCAGTGAGCGCTGGGCGAATTCGCATTCCACTCAGCGTTACACTGCTCACTGCCGACTTTATTTCCTGGTCGCCTTCTCCGTTCCCGTCTTCTCACTGCCGTAGCCGCCCCAAACTCCGTCAAGGACACCATTTGATCTAATTTCGTATGCGACAAATGCGCAACGCGGACCACCAATCCCGACCGAAACATTATTGCCCTGTTTAATCCCAAAGCCCGACGCGTTGTTGCTCCAGGCAAACTGATAACCGCCGGCTCGCGGAGCAACTGTAAGTTGCGAAGTGTAACCGCTGCCGTTGGGATTCTTTCCGCTGACATTGTAGTCGCCATTGAGGGATGACCCGCCCTTGAGCGTAGCCTTCTCGGTGCCCATTTCATTCAGGCCCCAGTAGCCCCACTTTCCGTCGAGTGTGCCTCCCGCCAAAGCCTGGTAGATCACTACGCCGCAACCCTTCCCGTCAGTGCCTCCGGTGAAAGCGACCGCCACTGCGTTGCCATTCGGAATGCCAATACCGTCGTATTGTTTCCCGGCGTCCCAACGAAACTGGTAAACATCGCCCTGCTTGATAACCTTGAGCGCGCCTCTGTAAGCACTGCCGTCTTCGTTCGTACCTACAATCTCGTAGTCGCCGGCGATGTCGGCAACATCAGGGACAGCCGACTCCGATTCACTGGTCTCCGCTGGTTGCGTTTTCGTTTCGCCGGCGCCGGCTTTGCTGCAACCCATCACGCAAGTAACAAGTAAACCGATCGCAAGTAATGAACTAAGCCATGAATTCTGTTTCATTTGGGGGTCCTCTCTGTTCTGGAAAAGCGATGGCTATATAAGTTTACTGGAGGTTTCTTGTCAACTTGCTCGTCACCATGTTTGCCGACTGCAAACCAAACTGTTAGTTTGCGTCGCCAGCAGCGACAAAAACGCAACCAACTGTTCCATCAAAACGCATACAAATGGCCAAAACCGAGATTAAGGGCAGGCGGTCACAGTCGAAGGTCAGGGTTCGTGTTGGCGTAGACACCGGCGGTACCTTCACAGACTTTGTTTTCGAATCCGAGGCTGGGCTCCAGATCTTCAAACTTCCTTCCACTCCTCTTGATGCCTCGATGGCCATCAGTGCCGGCTTAAAACAAGTTGCGGAGAAAACGGGCGTCACGCTGAAGAACATTGAAGTGGTCCATGGAACGACCGTAGGCACCAACGCGCTGCTCGAGCGGCGCGGGGCGCGCACCGCGCTAATCGTAACCAGAGGTTTTGAAGATGTGTTGGCGATCGGCCGTCAGGCGCGCCCCGAACTCTATAACTTGAACGCGGTGAAGCCTCCGCCACTCGTGCCTGATGAATTGCGATTTGGAGTGCGCGAACGCGTGACGGCCGCCGGCGAGATACTTGAGCCTCTGAGTGATGCGGAGTTAACGAATTTAATCCGGCGCATCAGAAAAGCGCGCGTCGAATCCGTGGCCATATGCCTGCTGTTTTCGTTTGTCGATTCCGCTCACGAGGAAAAGATCGCGCGCGCGCTCGCGAAGTTAAACCTGCCGCTGTCGGTTTCTTATCGGGTTCTTCCTGAATACCGCGAGTTTGAACGCACCTCTACCGTCGCAATCAATGCATATCTGCAACCGCTGATGGGGAGCTACCTCAAGCGGCTGGCGTCGAAAACACCACGTCTGCGAGTAATGCAATCCTCGGGCGGCAGTATTTCAGCCACGGTCGCCGGCGCTGAACCGGTGCGCACAATTCTCTCGGGACCTGCGGGCGGCGTGGTCGGCGCGCTGCGAACGGCGCGCGCCGCCGGCTTCGATCGCCTTATCACTTTCGACATGGGTGGGACATCTACTGACGTGGCGCTGTGCACACAGGATGGGCTCCGGCTAACCAATGAAGCTTCCGTCGCCGGATTGCCGGTAGCCGTACCGGTAATGGATATCCACACCGTGGGCGCTGGTGGCGGTTCGATCGCGAGGCTTGACGAGGGCGGGTCGCTACGTGTCGGGCCGGAGTCGGCGGGGGCTGATCCCGGTCCCGCATGTTACGGGCGCTCGCAGTTGCCGACTGTCACTGATGCTCATTTGGTGTTGGGACATTTTGGCAGCACGGGACTGTTGGGCGGCGGGTTTGCGATTGACGAAGAACGCTCGCGTTCAGCGTTGGCCAAACTTGCGCGGCAATTGTCCCGAGCGGCGCGCCGCAAAGTTACGACCATTGAGTCGGCACAGAGTGTGTTGGCGATTGCGAATGCAAACATGGAGCGCGCGCTCCGGCTGATCTCGGTGGAACGTGGTTTCGATCCGCGCGAATTCGCGCTGCTGCCTTTCGGCGGGGCCGGCGGACTTCATGCGGTTGATTTGGCCAAAGCGCTGCGCATTCCCAAAGTCATTGTCCCGGTTCAGGCAGGTGTTTTGTCAGCAATCGGAGTGCTGGCTGCGGATGTCGTAAAGAGCCAGAGCCGTACTGTAATGCTGGAATTTACTAGTGGATCCACAGAACTACAGGTGCAAAGCACCCTGAAAGGCCACTTCAAAGAGCTTGAGCGGATTGCCTCGAGCGCCCTCAGGAGCGAAGGTTTTCCGTCGGCCAAACAACGGCATGAACGCTCACTTGCCGTGCGCTACAAAGGACAGTCGTTTGAACTCGAGATCAAAGCGACGGGAAATAACCTCAGCGCTGCATTCCACCGCGCACATCTGGAACGCTATGGTTATGCGCAGAAATCAAATGCGATTGAAGTAGTCAGTGTGCGTCTTCGCTCAACCGGACTGGTCGAGAAGATGAAAATGAAGTCTGGGATTAGCGCCGCAGGTCGACCATCCGGAAAAACTCAGACCACATATCTCGACGGCAAGAAACTACGAGTTACGGTTTATCAAAGAGATGAACTGAGACCCGGAATGCGCGTTAAGACGCCCTGCATCGTTACCGAATACTCTGCCACGACCTTGATTCCATTGGGAGCGACTGCTGAGGTAGATAACTTTGGGAATCTGATCATTCAGGTGACTGCGGTTCGGAACAGGAAATGAAACACTTCGATCCAACCACGCTGGAAATCTACCGCGCCCTTTACACCTCCGTCGCGGAGGAGATGGGCATTGCCCTGCGGCGCACCGCTTTCTCACCCAACATCAAAGAACGTCGTGACTATTCGTGCGCAGTGTTCGACGCCGAAGGAAATGTGATTGCCCAGGGCGATCATATGCCGGTGCACCTGGGATCGATGCCGATGGCTGTGGCTACAGCTCTCAGCCAGCTCAATCTCAAGCCGGGTGACGTCGCAGCCGTTAACGACCCTTTCGCGGGGGGCACGCATTTGCCGGATGTCACGTTGGTGATGCCAGTGTTCGGAAAATCGATTGATAACCGACGACCGGCGACTCGGACAAATCGTAAAACCTCCAGTCATCGGTCGTCGGTCATCCGTCCGCTTTTCTTTGTCGCCAATCGCGCTCATCACGCTGACATTGGCGGCGGGACACCCGGTTCGATGGGAATGGCGACTGACATATACGGCGAAGGGTTATGTATTCCTCCAATTCGGATCGTGCGCGGGGGCCAGATTGATAGCGATGTGATGCGCCTGATTCTCGCTAACGTTCGCGGACTCGATGAGCGCCGCGGCGATTTTCAAGCCCAGATAGGTTCACTCAATACCGGAGCTTCGCGGCTGCTGGAGATTATTGAACGCCGCGGCGCGCGCGAGGCGACTCAATACGCTGTGCACTTGATCGACTACGCCGAGCGCCTCATGCGCCGCGCCATCAAGTCGATTCCTGATGGCAGTTATGTAGCTGAAGACTTTCTTGACGATGACGGAGTCTCTAACGAACCGGTTCCCATCCGGGTATGCATCACTATCAGGAACGCACATGCTCGAGTTGATTTCACCGATAGCGCTCCACAAGTGGCTGGACCAATCAACGCAGTCTCCGCGATCACCGTTTCCGCAGTTACTTATGTTTTTCGCTGCCTGCTTGGAAATGAAGTGCCCGCCAGTGCCGGCTTGATGAAACCGATTGAGGTAGTGGCGCCGGAAGGCACTGTGGTTAACGCCGTCCATCCCGCCTCAGTTGCCGGTGGGAACGTCGAAACTTCTCAACGCATCGTGGATGTTCTTTTCAAAGCGCTGGCGCAGGCGTTACCGCATTTAATTCCTGCCGCCAGCCAGGGCACTATGAACAACCTCACGATTGGAGGCATCACCGCGCTACCTGGCGGCAGCGGCCGTGAGTTTTCCTACTACGAAACTGTCGCCGGCGGCATGGGCGCGCGGCCGTCGTTTGATGGACTCAGCGCGGTGCATACGCACATGACGAACAGTCTTAACACTCCCGCGGAAGCGCTCGAGTATGCTTATCCGCTGCGGGTGCGCGAATACAAAATCCGGCGCGGTTCTGGAGGCGCGGGCAAGCACCGCGGCGGCGATGGCGTGGTCCGCGAAATCGAAACGCTGGTTTCAGCGCGCATGTCACTTCTTTCCGATAGAAGAAAACGCGGACCATATGGACTGGCCGGCGGCAAAGACGGAGAACCCGGCAACGCCGAGATTATCCGCGACCGACGCAAGCTCAAGATTGGGTCGAAAGGAAGCTGGGAATTGAAACCAGGCGACCGGATAAAAATCGAAACTCCGGGCGGTGGCGGTTTTGGGCGGAAATCCGGTTAGATGAAGCGAGCGCCGGGACGAGGTTGAGTGTTCTCAGTTGGCAGCAACAACCGAAATGTCTTTGGATGTTGAACCGTGTCCCACAAAATGACTTCTACGTGCCTGCGATCCTTTAAAAGTCCACCATTCAATCAGACTGATCCACTGCCGATGTTCGAGTACTGATGCAGTTTGGTTGATTCTTTGCGGCTCTTGACGAAACCTTTGCGCCCTTTGGGGTAACCAAGTCAGGACCAGAAAGTTCGCGAAGCAGCGCAAATTCGGCTCTGGTGTAGTAAACTCCTAAGCGCATGAAGTTTTCGGGGGAGCCGCTTTTAACGGAGCGGCTGAGAGTCACATCGAGTGAGACCCTTGGAACCTGATACGGTTAACACCGTCGAAGGGAGAAACGCTAAGCAACCGTTCCATCCTTCTTCAGGTGTGGAGCGGTTTTTCGTTTGTAGCGCCCGGGGCTACAGCCCGGGTTTATCAAGTCGAACACGGAATGTGGTGTGAGCCTTGTCGCAACGCGGGCGACAGAAATCCGAACCGGGAGCGGTAGCGACCGGGTATCTCTGCGACATAAACGACGAAACATCGAAGGAGTACTAATGAGCGCCGCAATTAAGCCAGCCAACACCGATTCAAACTCGACTACAAACGACAGCACGCTACCAAATTCGCGTCGCATTTACATCGACGGCGAACAGCCCGGCGTGCGCGTTCCGTTTCGCGAGATCTCGCAAAACCAAACGCGCAACTTCAACAACTCGCTCGAAGACAATCCGCCAGTGCGCGTCTACGACACGAGTGGTCCATGGGGCGACCCGGCGGTCGGAGCGGATGTGCGTGAGGGTCTTCCATCGTTGCGTCGTCACTGGATTCTTTCGCGCGGTGACGTTGAGGAATACCAGGGCCGTGATACGCAGCCCATCGACGATGGTTACTTAACGTTTGACGCCGCAAACCAGGCGCGCCAAAAGGAGAAAGGCCGCCTCGAAGATTTTCCTACGCTGCGTCGGACGCCATTGCGCGCCAAGTCCGGCGCCTGCGTCACGCAGATGCACTACGCGCGCCGCGGAATCATCACCCCGGAAATGGAATTCATTGCCATCCGCGAAAACCTGGGCCGCCACTGTCCGACAAACTTAAGTTTGTCGAACACCGATCGCGCACACTGGGACCGCGGGCGTCCCGCCCGCACTGGTGCGGCCGAGGCTCGTCGCGATTCATTGGAGCATCAACACCGCGGCCAATCATTCGGAGCTTCCATTCCTGAATTCGTCACCCCTGAATTCGTGCGCGACGAAGTCGCACGCGGCCGCGCAATCATTCCGGCAAACGTCAATCATCCGGAAAGTGAACCGATGATCATCGGCCGCAACTTCCTGGTGAAGATCAATGCCAACATCGGAAACTCCGCCGTCTTGTCGTCGATCGACGACGAGGTCGAGAAGATGCGCTGGTCCATCAGCTGCGGCTCCGATACGGTCATGGACCTGTCTACCGGCAAAAACATTCATGCCACGCGCGAGTGGATCATTCGCAACTCGCCCGTGCCCATCGGCACCGTGCCGATTTATCAGGCGCTGGAAAAAGTCGGCGGCAAAGCTGAAGACCTGACCTGGGAAATCTTTCGCGACACGTTGATCGAACAAGCCGAGCAAGGCGTGGACTACTTCACGATCCATGCGGGCGTGCGTCTGGCTTTACATTCCTCTAACTGCCAAACGAACGACCGGCATCGTCAGCCGTGGTGGTTCGATCATGGCCAAGTGGTGTCTCGCGCATCATGAGGAAAGCTTTCTCTACACGCGCTTTCGCGAGATTTGCGAAATCATGGCCGCCTACGACGTTTCGTTCTCGCTTGGCGACGGTCTGCGTCCCGGTTCGATTGCCGATGCCAACGACGAAGCACAGTTTGCCGAACTGGAAACGCTGGGTGAATTGACCAAGATCGCCTGGGAGCACGATTGCCAGGTGATGATCGAAGGCCCGGGCCACGTGCCCATGCACTTGATCAAAGAGAACATGGACAAGCAACTCGAGACTTGCCAGGAAGCTCCCTTCTACACCTTGGGACCACTCACCACCGACATCGCGCCCGGCTACGATCACATCACTTCGGCAATCGGCGCGGCGATGATTGGCTGGTACGGCACCGCGATGCTTTGTTACGTCACGCCGAAAGAACATCTCGGCCTGCCGAATAAGAAGGACGTGAAAGACGGGGTCATCGCCTACAAGATCGCTGCACACGCCGCCGACCTCGCCAAAGGCCACCCCGGCGCACAGTATCGCGACAACGCGTTATCGAAAGCGCGTTTCGAATTTCGCTGGGAAGATCAGTTTAACCTTTCGCTCGATCCGGAAGTGGCCCGCGAGTATCACGACGAAACGCTGCCGCAGGAAGGCGCGAAGCTCGCGCACTTCTGTTCCATGTGCGGCCCACATTTCTGCTCCATGAAGATCACCCAGGACGTCCGCGAGTACGCGGCGCAAAAAGAGATCGACGAGCAGGCGGCGCTGGGCGTGGGGATGAAGGAGAAGGCGGAGGAGTTTGTTGCGGCGGGTGGAGAGATTTATCGGACATCAAATACTTAGACAGGATTAACAGGATTTACAAGATACTTACAGAGCAGGCAGTAATTCAGCACTTGGCCTCACAAGTTTGCTGATGCAAGCGTTCTAGTAACGTCCTGGCGAGCTTTCATCGAGTTGTCGGCTGTTACTCGACGCAAGCGCGTAATATCTTGTTAATTCTGTAAATCCTGTCTTGATGTTTTGCAAAACGAAGATGAAACCTCGATGCAGTTTCAAGGATGTCAGCTTCAAAGCTTTGAACAATGACTTCCCAGCCTTTCGCTGAGGGCCAGCGTAGTACGGCATCGCGACTTAGAAATGATGGAATCGCAACCGGCGGGGCGGCGATCGGGATGGCGTGGTCCTGGTTTGTCGCCGGAAGCCCTTCGACCGTGTTTGGTCGGTGGGAAGCCAGGTCGGGAAGCACGACGCAACTTATGGTCGAGTTTCATTCCAGGCTTCGATCCCGAAGGCCAAACTCAAAAGCCAGTGCGCTCCAACAGGGTGCGGTAGCAGTCAGACGATCAACTGACTATCAGCACCCGTATTACTGGGCCGCATTCTCACTGATCGGAGATGGGAGATAACGGCACTGTAGATCTTGTAAATCCTGTCAACGCTCGCTTAACCTGTCCGCTGTGCTCGACTCCTTTATGACCGCAAGTTCAAGGCTCAGCCTCATGATCCGTCGCGGCAATGCTGATGACGCTCAGTTGTTGGCTAAACTCGGCGCGCGGACTTTCTCCGAAACGTTTGCCGCCGACAACTCGACTGAAAACATGTCGGCCTATCTCGCCGTGGCGTTCAAACCGGAGCAACAGGCGGCGGAATTGGCTGACCCTCGCTCCTCGTTTCACATCGCTGAGACTTGATGGAGTCGCGGTCGGATACGCCATGCTCCGTTCCGGAAATGCGCCGGGGTCTGTCAATGGTCGTAAACCAATCGAGTTAGTCCGTTTGTATGTTTCGCGGGAGAGCCTTGGCAGTGGAGTCGGTGCGGCGTTGATGCAAGCTTGTATCGATGATGCGCAGCATGGGGGTTACGACACGTTATGGCTGGGTGTCTGGGAAAATAACACTCGCGCTCAAGCGTTTTACCGTAAATGGCATTTCGTTCAGGTAGGAACACACGTGTTTCAGCTAGGCGACGATCCGCAAACTGATTTTTTGATGCAACGCTCCGTTTGAGACTTCTACTGGTTGAGGCACTAGAGTCGTTCACGATTGACTGAAAGAACCCACCCGCTTACTCGGGTGGTTCTGACGGTATTATTCGCGAGTAAAAGTTGACTCAGTGCTGATAGAATCCGTCCGTTTCCAGTCTCCCGCTTAAGAACTCTGCCGAAGCCACCTTAAAAGGAGAAAACCCATGAAGAGTGTAAAGCGTGTTCGAGTGCTGGTGCTGGTAGCGATAGCTTTGGTTTTTTTGGTCGCGTGGCTCGGCAGCGACCCTCTCAGCAGCAGAGCGAGCGTCGGGGCAAATCAGCAGTCAGCCGGAGCGGCGACGCCTGAGCAAACAGCTTTCGATCAAGCCGCGGCGCTGGCGGACCTCCGGAAAAGCATCGCCGGAAAGGAAAACGAGCCGGCGGAAAAGGTGTTCAAGAATATCCAGTTGTTAAAAGGCGTCCCCGCCGCACGTTTGTTGCGAATCATGGAGATGGGCTACTCCAGATCGCTGGGCGTCGACTGCACCCATTGTCACCTTCCGGGCACCTGGGAGAAAGATGACAAGCCGGCAAAACAGATCGCACGCGAGATGGTGACAATGGTCGGTGCGATTAACAATCAACATCTGAAGCCGATTAAAAACCTGAAGAGCGAGAACCCAATGGTGAACTGCACCACCTGCCATCGCGGCCAGACTAAGCCGGCGTTGAACCTACCGGAGCCGCCAAAATAGGTAGACAGGATTATCACGATTCATTTCCGTGAGATTTAATAAACGCCGGTGACGCAACGAAAGAATCCGACAATAGATGGGGAGCATCACGTCGAGCGCGTGAGGAAGATTTGTCTCGCTTTGCCGGAGACGTGGGAAAAGCTCTCGCACGGCGAGCCGACCTTCTTCGTCGGCAAGCGCGTCTTTGCGATGTGTTCGACCAACCATCACAACGATGGCCACTATGCCGTTACGATTCCCGCGGCGATCGGCGTCCAGGCGGCGCTGATTGAAGCAAACCCGAAAAAGTTTTACCGGCCGCCGTATGTTGGTCCAGCGGGATGGGTGGGGATCGAGCTTCAGCGGGTGAAGGACAAGGAGCTGGCGCTGCACCTTCGTGAGGCGTGGCTGCTGATTGCTCCGGCAAAGTGGCACAACTTGTTAGCGGAATCGAAGAAGCCCAAATCCGGCAAGCCGCAAAGGTAAATACTGATCCTACAAATTCAACCGGGTAGAGAGCGTGACGATAAGGCCAAATCAGACTCCGAATGAAAACGAGAAAAGTGAAAGTGCTCGAAACAGATCGATTAGTGCTTCGCCTAATCTCGACCGACGATGCGGAGTTTTTCCTGCGCCTGCTAAACGAGCCTTCGTTCCTGCGTTTTATCGGAGACAAGAAGGTCCGGAGTCTCCCAGACGCTCGTGACTATATCCTCAATGGACCAATTCAAAGTTATCGGCGTTTTGGTTTTGGCTTATACCTGGTTGAGCTGAGGAACACTTCAGTTCCAATCGGGATCTGTGGTCTGCTCAAGCGTGACACGCTGGACGATGTCGACATCGGTTTTGCGTTCCTTCCCGAGTTTTGGGCACAGGGTTACGGATTTGAGTCGGCCCGGGCAATCATGAATCATGGCCGCGACCAGATGGGGCTACAGCGTATTTTGGCGATCACAAATCCCGACAATGTCGGTTCAATCGCCTTGCTCGAAAAACTGGGTCTGAAATACGAACGGCTTATGAAACTTACTGACGACGCTCCCGAAGTAAAGCTCTTCGCGGCGGACCTCCAGGACAGTTGAACCCTCTTGCGCCGGGCTTTGGGTGCATGCCGAAGGCCCTGAGTTTCGCACCTTCCGCATCAGGAACGTGCTTGAGGATTCACCCGCTTCGGAAATCGGACTCAAACAAGAATGACTAAATACGTCGCCCTTCTGCGCGGAATCAACGTTGGAGGACACAAGCTGATCAAAATGGCCGATCTGCGAGAAGTATTTGAGCGATCGGGTTTTGAAGAATGTAGTTACATACATTCAGAGCGGAAACGTGATCTTTGAAACGAAGGATCGTGATATCGATAAAGTGGTCCGGAAGATCGAAAAAGCGATTTACCAGGCGCTGGGCCATGAGGTGGCAGTGATTCTGCAAACAGTTGCCGGCTTGAAGGATTCGATAAAAGCAAACCCCTTCAAGCGCGTCGATTCTGAAGCGGACGTCGGGAAGGTCGTGACCTTCCTGTCAGCAGATCCACCTAAAGTTCTGCGCCTCCCGTTTGTAATCGCGAAAGAGAATGTTGAGATTTTATTGATCATGAATCGCATTGTCTTTCTCGCCTGCCGGAGAAAACCAAATGGAATGTTTGGTTTTCCTAACGCGTTTTTCGAAAAAGAATTCGGAGTGCCGGCGACCACCAGGAACTGGACCACGGTTAACAAAATCCTTGAGCTTGCCGAAAAGGCTTAACGAAGTTTGAGCTAAACTACTTAATCCCCACTAGTGCGAAACTAAAAAGGGTGAACCAACTTCTCGGTTCGCCCTTTTGATTCTGTTCAACCCTGACTAAGGGGTCGTCTGCTTCATGGCCTCCGCCCTGTCCTTCTTCCGCACATAAATCTCGCCCCGCGGAGTCAGTCCGGATCTGTTTGCCAGCGCAAACACTACCGACTCCACCAGATGCTTATTATCCAAACGAAAGCTGGTGACTCCTGAGACGTTGGTGTCCGGATCGGCATACTGAACCGTCAGATACCGAACCTTGGTTTTGATCAGACCCAGCAGGCCGGCCCCCAGGATTGGAATATGCTGACCCACGGACGCGGCGGTGGGCCGCCGCTTCTGCGTGTCACCAAAAGCGGCGTTTACCGCGTTGTAAGGAATAAAAAACTGTTCTTTCCCCGCTTTGTTGCGAAACAGCAAACGCTGATTGGTATCGTCGAAGGTGAGCGTGCCCTCAATCGTGCGGTTGTAACCAAAAATGCCGCCTTCATACTTGGCCTTCATCGATTGCGGCGCTGGCGGAGGCGCAGCTTTCGACGCATCGGTGGGCTTGGTTTCGATCGCCCGAGGACGTTGAGCGCAAACCGCCACGCCCATCGTGGTTATTAACAGTGCGATTCCGATAAACTTCATTAAATAACCTCCATCCTCAGTCTACTTCGCGAATGGCCCCACACGGTCCACTGCTTCCTTGAAGTCAGTGTCGCTCGGCGCCAGGCTCAATCCTTTTTGATAGGCAGCAAGGGCCTTCGCATACTGTTTGGTAATCTCGTGCGCATAGCCAAGTTCGCGGTAGACGTTGACATCATCCGGCGACTTTCGCGCCGCAGTTTGCAGCGCGGCAATTGCCTTAGGGAAGTTCTTGGCGCGCGAATGCGCAATTCCCAGCAGATAAAATGTAACGCCCTTGGCGTCGGGCGCGAGCGTGGCCCTCTCCAGTGCCGCGGCCGCGCGCGCATATTGCTGCGAACCGATCAGCGCTTGTCCGAAAAGCGTTATTGCCTCCGCATCTGTTCTGACTTTGATTAGCTCCTCGCCGGCGCGCACCGCGTTCAAATAGTCAGCCGACGCTTTGGCTTCATCCGTGCTCGACGCGGCCCGGCGAAGATAGACAGAAGTAAGCAGAGTCCAGCCGGCGGCAAAACGCGGGTCAGTTACAGTGGCCCGGTTAAGCGCGGCCACTGCCCCATCGAGATCGTTTCTGGCCAGAGCCATTTGTCCCAGGTAGAACAGCGAAGTTGTATCTTTCGGATTAGCTTTGACGACGGCGTTGAATGTCTTCTCGGCCTCTGCGAGTTTCCCTGTTTTGTACTCAGCGAGGGCCCGGTAATACAGCATCGCCGGATCAGGCTGAGTTCCAGGCCGGGTGGTTGCGGTGACCAGTAAGGGCAAAGCCTGCACAAACTTTTCTGAAAGCACATATGCCTGCGCTAAAGCGTCTATCGTGTTTGGATCTTCCCGCTTGGCTACCTGTTGCAGATTCCAGGCTTTCTCGAGGTCGCCGATCGCGAGGTCGTATTGCTTGAGGTTCAACTCCGCAAATCCGGCAATTTTCCAGGCCTCGGCATCATTGGGAAACTGGGCGGCGATAGCTTTCGCTTCTTTCGCCGCAGCGGCGAATTGTTTCTGTTCCAGGAGTTGAAAGGCGTGCGTGGTGTCGCCTGGAGTTGCCGTGTTGACCACCGGCTTGACCGGTTGCACTTCAATCAGTGGACGGTTAGCGCTGCTTTTCGCTAGCGGGCTGGGCTTGGCCTCGGGGCGCAGTAGGGGTTCTTCAGCAGGAGTGACCGGCTGCTTGACCCGTCGGGGGCGGCTCGATTGCGCCAGGCCAACACCGGTCAGGCTAAGAACCAGGGCAAAAGCCAAGAAAGCCGTTTTGAAATTTCGACTGATCATAAGAAATTCCCTTGGGGAGAGGGTGATCTTGTGTTGCATAAAGAACGTCAGACAAAAGGCATGTTTCGGATGCGAAACCCCTGCCTTTGGTTCGCCCGGCATTAATGTAGCCCAACCTGATAGCTCGCACCAGATGGAAGCGCAGCTTTGGGATTGCCTGCGGGCAAACCGCGGTGGGCCTTCGGCGCACTCTGGTTGAATCGTCCCAAAAATCAATTCCCGAACGAGCCTCAGAAAACCTGATCGGTTCCCCAAAAGAAGGAGGTCGAAAACCCGGATCACCCCGCTCGCTTTGACAATGAGAAACGAAATCAACTATACAAGCTCCTGTCCCGCGAGGGGCAAAGGAATACAAAGTATGAATTTCAGCAGAACGCAACGCCTTGGAAACGCAGCATACGCCAACAATAGTTGGCGTAGCCGCAGCGTGTTGGCGATTGTGGTCTGTGGCCCAGTGCATCTCGTGATGTAAGTAAGAATTCGGCACTACCTAATCGCAACCAACCCGCTGTCGGTGACTAAACGAGTCCGGCAGCGGGTTTTATTTTTTGAGTTGAGGGCCAGCAGAAATCCATGAAAGTTGAAATAGATTCGGATCCGCCGTCGACAGGTTCAATCACCCTGGGAGAAAACGTTCCGGGCGACTTCCTCGACGCTGTAGTTTCACAGTTAAACCGCGGCCAGGATTTAACGCAAACGGGAGCGGTCCAGTTACTCGACGCCCTGCTGGACAAGCAAGTGACGGATGCCCAAATTGCGGCGACTCTGGTAGCCCTCGCTCGTAAGGGTGAAACGGTCGAGGAGCTGGTCGGGCTTGCCAGAGGCATGCGCGCCCGCGCGACGCACATCATTTCCGCCCACCCTCGCTTCATTGATACGGCCGGAACCGGGGCCAGCTCAGCCAAGACATTCAACGTCTCCACCGCCGCCGCATTTGTAATTGCCGGTGCCGGATTGCCGGTGGCCAAGCACGGTAACCGCGCCGTCACCAGCCGCACGGGCAGCGCTGATGTTTTGGCAGCCCTGGGCGTAAACGTCGCAGTTGCCCCCGACGTCTCCGAAAAATGTCTAAACGAGATTGGCATGTGCTTCATGTTCGCGCCGCTTTATCACGGCTCCACCGCTCGCGTCGCTTCCGTGCGTCGTGAACTGGGGATAAGGACCATTTTCAACCTGATTGGTCCATTGACCAATCCGGCCGGCGCACCACACCAAATCATCGGCGTCTGGAAATCTGATGTAGCGGAACTGGTGGCGAAGGCGCTCGCCCGGCTCGGGACTGTTCGCGCCTGGGTCGTCCACGGACTCGACGGGTTGGATGAGATCAGTCTGGCAACCAGGACGCGAGTAGCGGAAGCATATGAGGGCAAGGTGAAGACGTTTGAAATAGGCCCGGAGGATTTTGGGATCCGGGAATGTTCCCTTGAGCAATTGAAGGGTCACGACGGTGAAACGAGCGCGCGCACAATCCGCGCAGTGCTGAATGGAGAACGTCGCGACGAGGCCCGCCAACTGATCCTGATTAACGCTGCCGCAGCCCTTTTCGTTGGCGGCTGCGCAGGCGATCTTCGCGAGGCCATGGACCAATGCGAGCAAAGTATTGATAGCGGTTCGGCTCTCGGCAAACTAGAAAAGCTGGTGAGGATAACCAACTAATGACGGCTGCTGCTGACGTTCTCAAAACTATCATTGAGCGGAAACGAGGCCGACTCGAAGCCGCCAGGAAATCCATCCAGCTTGACCAGTTGCAGCCTCTGGCTTTGGAAGCGCGACTGAACGCCGAACCGCACGCGCTGCTGGCGGCCCTTAGTAACGAAGCGCGCGTAAACATCATCGCCGAGTTTAAGCGCGCCTCGCCCTCGAAGGGCGTGATTCGCGAGGGCGCAGTCTGCGCCGAGATCGCCGCAGAGTATGAAAGCGCGGGCGCGGCAGCTATCTCCGTGCTCACTGAGGAGGATTATTTTTCCGGCTCGCTCGATGATCTGCGCGCCGCGCGCGCCGCTGTCTCACTTCCGCTGCTCCGGAAGGATTTTATTTTCGACGAGTACCAACTCTACGAGGCTGCGGCCGCGGGCGCGGATGCACTCCTGCTGATCGCTGCGGCACTGGAGGATGACGAACTGCGACGTCTGCGCCGAATTACTGAAGAGGAACTGGGGATGGACGCCCTGGTAGAGGCACACACGGCCGATGAGTTGAGGCGCGCCATTGATTGCGGCGCCCGCATTGTCGGCGTGAACAACCGCAATCTTCGCACCCTGGAGGTGTCGCTTGAGGTCTCAATCGATCTGACCCGCGAAGTTACCGGCGAAGTCTTGCTGGTCAGCGAAAGCGGAATTCATTCCGCGGAAGACATCCGCCATTTAGGCGAAATAGGTTATCGCGGCTTTCTCATCGGTGAGTCACTGATGAGAACTGAGCGGCCAGGTGACGCTTTGCGCGCCCTCATTAACCGACCGGAGAACCACTAATGACGCTGGTCAAAATTTGCGGCATCACAAACTTCGAAGACGCGCGCGCATCCATCGCGTCGGGCGCGGACATGCTCGGGTTCAATTTCTATCCTGCCAGCAAACGTTACATCTCGCCGGAATCCGCGCGGCGCATCATTGAGCAATTGCCGTCATCAATCACCTGCATTGGAGTTTTTGTTAACGAAGCCAGCCCTGGGCGCGTGTCGCAATTGGCTAAAGAGGCGGGCGTCTCAGTGGTCCAACTGCACGGCGACGAGCGGCCCGCATACTGCCGCGCAGTATCAGACTATCCCGTCATTAAGGCGTTGCGCGTCGGGCCGGAGTTCGTCGTGGCGCAGGTGGCAGAGTGCGGGGCCGAAACTGTCCTGCTCGATACCTTCCAGGCTGATGCCTATGGCGGCACTGGACACAGCTTTGATTGGTCCATGGCTCTCGCCATGAAAACTTTGGCGCCGAAACTGATATCTGGCCGGTGGCCTGACGGCGGCAAATGTGGCCGCAGCCATCGCTCAAGTCCAGCCCTTTGCTGTCGATGCATGCAGTTCGTTGGAACGCAGGCCGGGCTTGAAAGACATGGCCCTGGTGAAGGCATTCGTGGCCGCAGCTAAAAGCACCGCAGCAGACGCATCGCCAAGTCGCATTCAAGGAGCAAACACTGTGAACATAAGGAATCCGGATGAGCGCGGTTACTGGGGAAACTATGGCGGACGATTTGTGCCGGAAACGCTGATGGCTCCGCTCGAAGAACTGGCGGCAGCATACGCTGAGACTCGCGGCGACCCGACCTTTCAGGCCGAGCTCGACTCCTTGTTGCTCCAATACTCCGGACGACCCACGCCCCTTTTTCCAGCAACGCGTTTAACCGAACGGGCTGGCGGGGCTGCTATCTACCTCAAGCGCGAAGACCTTTCACACACCGGCTCGCACAAAATCAACAACGCTTTGGGTCAGGCACTGCTGGCGCGCCGCATGGGCAAACATCGCATCATTGCTGAAACCGGCGCCGGTCAACACGGTGTTGCCACTGCGACTGTTTGCGCACTCTTCGGTTTGCAGTGCGTTATTTACATGGGTACGGAAGACGTGCGACGTCAATCGCTAAATGTCTTTCGCATGCGCCTGTTGGGAGCGGAAGTGCGTCAAGTGGAAAGCGGTTCCCGCACTTTGAAGGATGCCATCAATGAAGCGCTGCGCGATTGGGTAACAAATGTCGCCGACACCTACTACCTGCTGGGCAGCGCGCTCGGACCTCATCCGTATCCGTTAATGGTGCGCAACTTTCAAAGCGTCATCGGGCGCGAGACTCGCGAGCAAATTCTGCACCAGGCGAATCGTTTGCCGGATTTGCTCATCGCTTGTGTCGGCGGCGGATCCAATTCCATCGGAATGTTTTACCCCTTCCTCGGTGACGAGACGGTGAGAATGATCGGAGTCGAAGCCGGCGGGAGCGGTAACCTTCTGGGCCAGCACGCAGCCAGGTTCAATAGCGTGGGCGGCGGTAGTCCCGGTGTGTTGCAGGGCACGCTGAGCTACGTACTTCAGGATGAACAAGGGCAGATTGCCTCAACCCATTCCGTCTCAGCTGGTCTGGATTATCCGTCCGTCGGCCCGGAACACGCCTACCTCCACGATTTGGGGCGAGTCGAATACGTGTCCGCGTCTGACGCAGAGGCGCTTTCGGCCTTTCAGACGCTTTCACAGTTGGAAGGGATTATCCCGGCATTAGAGTCGGCCCACGCAGTGGCCCATGCCCTGCGCGCAGCAGCGGGAATGAATCGGGACCAGATCATCATCATCAATCTCTCAGGCCGAGGAGACAAAGACGTGTCGTCAGTTGCAGAGATATTGGACGGTGCACTGTGAGCCGCATTACGGAGACCTTCAATCGCCTCCGGCTGGAGAGGAAGCAAGCTCTGATCCCGTTCATTGTGGCGGGCGATCCAGACCTGCGCACCACTGTCGAGCTCATCGTCGAACTTGCTGTCGCCGGCGCGAGTCTTATTGAGTTAGGTATTCCGTTTAGCGATCCGGTAGCTGACGGTCCGGTGATTCAAAGAGCATCCATGCGGGCTCTCGGAAATGGCGCCGGGGTCGCGCAGGCTCTTGAAGTGTTGGCCCAGGCGCGGCGAGAGACAGAGGTTCCCATCATTCTCTTCAGCTACTTCAATCCGCTGCTGAAGTTTGGAATCCGGAAGCTCAGCAGCGAAGCGCGGCAGGCAGGAGCGGACGGAGTGCTGGTGACTGATCTGGCAGCCGAAGAAAGTGGAGACTTCGCGTCGAGCCTGGCAGGCGAAGACCTGCACCCAATCTTTTTGGTGGCCCCCACCACGACAGACCAGCGTTTGCACATGATCGCTGAACGAGCGAGCGGATTTATCTACGCGGTGTCGCGAGCGGGAGTAACCGGCGCGCGCGCGGAAGCGAGCAATGAAGCCGAGCTTTTAGTGAAACGCTTGCGCAAGGTCTCGGATCTTCCGGTGGCGGTCGGCTTCGGCGTTTCCAGTGCAGCCCAGGTGACCGAAGTTTTCAGGTATGCGGATGCAGCCGTCGTCGGCTCCGCAATTGTCGCAGAGATCGAAAGACTTGCGGGTTCACCTGACATCGTGCAGCGCATCGGAGATTTCACGCGAGCGCTGCTTGCGGAAGGACGTGAACAATGAAAACAAGAATGTTGTTGTTCGCCTGTTTGCTAATGATTGTCGCCAACGCCGGACGCAATCCGCCGACGGCACAGACGCTGACCTTCCGTGACATTCAGAAACTGGAAATGCCGGCTGCGGACCATCGCATTCCTTACGGCAGCGACCCGCAGCAGTTTGGCGACCTCCGCTTGCCAAGGGGCAGAGGCCCGCACCCGGTGGCGATTGTCATTCACGGTGGTTGTTGGTTTTCCGAGTATGACTTAGCTCACATCGCCAGCTTCTCCGCGGCGCTCACCCAACTTGGCGTCGCCACCTGGACAATTGAGTACCGGCGCGTAGGCAACCCAGGTGGCGGATGGCCCGGGACATTTGCGGATGTCGCTCAGGCGACGGACCACTTGCGCGTCCTCGCTCGTTCGCATCCTCTGGATCTCAAACGCGTCATCACCGTCGGCCATTCAGCAGGCGGGCAACTGGCGCTGTGGCTGGCAGCTCGCAAACAACTATCGCCAACGAGTCTTCTTTTTGTTTCTAATCCGTTGAAACTGAACGGCGTGATTTCCCTTGCGGGAATCACTGATATGCGCGAGTTCAGTTCTGGATGCAACGATGCGGTGCGAAAGGTCTTGGGCGGCACTGGCGACGATATCTCGTATCGATACCGGCAGACTTCTCCTATCGAGTTGCTACCGCTCGGCGTTCGCCAAATTTTAATTCAGGGAATTCTCGACACGATCGTGCCACCTAAACTGGGAGCACACTATAAGCTTGCAGCTGAAAAGCAGGGAGATGCGGTTAAGCTCATTGCCCTCGAGGCAACCGGACACTTCGAACTCATCGCGCCCCGGTCTTCTGCCTGGCCCGTTGTGGCGAGAGAGGTGCGTTCGCTGCTAAAACTAACGCGGAAGCGGAAGGCAGAGATTCATCCGATCACAACTTTTTCTCCGAAATAGGCTCGCCGTAATTAATAAGGGAGACTGTTTCCAGTCTCCCTTACCAAGCAACACCGTCGGGGTTATGCCTAGAAGCTGAGTTTCACCCCAAACTGAAATTGTCTCGGGTCAAAAGAAGCGGTCGGCCGGCTGTAATAACGGCCGTTGCCGGCACGTTGATTAAAGGCTCTTACATCGTCGATGAAGGGCGAAGCGGAACCTTCATTGAAACGATTGAAGAGATTGAAGCCTTCGGCGATCAGGTCGAGCTTCACGCGTTCACCGAATCGGATCGCGCGAGTGACGCGCATGTCCAACGCCTGGAAGCTGTGGGTGATACCGGCGTTGCGGCCGAGACTTCCCGCCGTGAACGTGCCGTTGGTGATTAGCGGAGCGCAAAGCGTGGTCGTGCCCGGAATGTTGGCGCCGGCAACACAAAGGGTTCCGTCAGTCAGGACTGTTGGGCGATCCGTCTGGCTCGATTGATCGTTGTTCGTGTCCTGATTACTCAAGATGTTGAACGGTCGACCGGAGGCCATCTCGAAGATGGGAGCGATCGTGAAATCAGAGAAGAACTTTTGCAAGCCGCTGCCCGAGCGCCAGGAGGCGGGCGAGGACATCACGGCGCTGAACACAAAGCGGTGACGTTGATCGAAGAGCGAGTCGGCCCGTTCAGCGCGGAAGTTCCGGTTATCCTGCGGCAGCAGCAGCGTTTGCAGGTCGGATGAATCGTCAATTGAATGCGACCAGGTGTAAGACGTCAGAAACTGGAAGTTGTTTGCGAAACGTCGCTTGAGATCCACGTTCAGGGCGTGGTAGTTGGAATTGCCGTCTGACGTTTGGGCGTTGACCGAGCCAAACGGCGAAATCAAGCCGGGGGTTCGGAGCGAACCAGCGAGCTGCGAATCAAGCACGGCCTTGGTAACCGCACCGCCCGACAATGCCTGGGCGAGAAAATAGTTTGGCGCATTTGGCCTGAAGAAATTCGCGATGGCCGGAGCAACGACGCGACCGCCGGGACATTGGGCCACCATCCCGGGAATAACTACCGCACAACCCACGCCGGCCGCAGAGCCAGGCGCCGTTGTCGGAATCGAGAAGGCGACTGCCGCGGTGGTGTTTGACGGGAGTGCGCCGCCGAAGAAGCGCGAGAAGTTTTGAATCTGCAAGTCAGTGCGCGGCGCGTTTACATCGAGCGGGTGCGGCAGGTGGTGAGCGCCGACAAACAAATAGCTCGCCGACAGACTCATGTCCTTACCTAATTGCTGTTCAACTGTAAAGTTGCCCTGATTTGCGTAGGCATATTCGAAATCTCGGTTCACATGCAGCGTGAACGGAAGCACCGGGCCAAAGCCGGAAAAGGTCTGATCGTTGAAACGCTGACGTCCGTTTTGGTATTGCGCACTCGAGGCCAAACCCGGCGTACAGGTTACGCCCGGAATCCCGCCCGGGCCGCAAACGATGACGGTTCCCTGGAATACCTGGGCTGCATTCAAGAGCGCGGTGGGCGACGGACTACCCGCCGTCAGAATGAGTTGCTGCTGCTGCGAGGCGTCGGCGATATCCGAATTGAACGCAGCGGCCAACAGTGGATGATCGTAGAAAATCCCGAAGGCTGCGCGAACAACGGTCTTCGCATTGTTTCGGACGTCCCAGGCCACCGCGAGACGCGGCGCCCAGTTATTCTTATCGCGCGGGAAGCCCTGCTGCACATTAACCGCATTCTGCGCGGCGAGAATATCGGCGTCTGTAAGGACGATTCCCGATAGTGGATCCCTTACGCCCGTGGTTGGAATCGCCTGCGTTATTTCATAGTCGTAGCGAACACCGTAGTTGAGCGTCAGGTTTGGACGGATCTTCCAGGAATCCTGCCCAAAAAAGGCCATCGGTTTATTGGTCAGTTTGCTGACTGGATTTCCGAAGCCCTGGATATAACTGGTCGGGAACCCGAGCCCATACTGCTGCACCGGAGTGAAATCCGGCGCGCCCGCAAACCCGGCGTTAAGCGTGGTGGCGGACAGACCGCCGAAGTTAAAGAGCCCGGCAAAGTTGAGTTCGAAAATCGCTTCCGGAATTCTTACGAAGGCGATATCACCCCCAAACTTGAAGGTATGGTTCCCTGCCAAGACATTTACGCTGTCGGTAAACTCGTAACGCGTTTCGGTGCGGATCACCGGCGAGAAGAGTTCGCGGCCAAAAAACGCTGTGCCCGAAACGTTGGATGCCACTGCATCAAGATTTTGCGAGGTAAACGTAGCGCGACGTTCGCCAAAATTGACCCTCGCTTCATTAACTACGCTGCTGCCAAAGGTCGAGACCAGAGTTGTAACGGCTGAAAAATCACGCAACTTCTGAATCCCGGTGCGGGAAAAATCGTTCTGTCCGAGCGACTGGTTTTGCGATTCGACCTGGATTCCGGTGATTCGACTTGGATTGTAGCCGAAGCGAAAATTGAGCTGATGATCATCCGTGATCTTGTGGTCGAGGCGAAACGAGTTGTAAGTCGTGCGGTCAGTGACTGGAAAAACTCTCTGCAGGTCGTTCAGCGGGCGAAATGCGATGAACTGTCCGAGCGAGTTGGTCGTGCCAACCGGTACCGGAGCGCCAGACAAGATAAAGCGTGAACCAATCGCGGTGGTTGGTCCCGTCACCGGGGTTATGGCGGGACATCCGCTCCCGTCGTTGGGACTGGTCAGCGGGTTGCTGCCGGTCAGGCCAGTCGATCCTCCGCTGGACGCAAAGAAAGCGTAAGCCCTGGCGCCGCAAACTGCGGTCGGAGTGCCCGCTGCCAGCAGTCCGTTGATGTAAGCGGCCTGCTGCGGAGTTAGATTGGCAAACGTGCGGGCGATGGGATTGAGTCCCGCAATCACCGGGATGGTTACTGAACTGGTCAACCCACGGGCGACATTGCTGGTAAAGAATCCTGATTCATCGCGACGGCGTTGTTCAAACGCGAAAAAGAAGAACGTGCGGTCAGTCTTGAATGGACCACCGAGCGTGAAGCCATACTGAGTTCGCCTGAAATCCGGCTTGGCGATAGGAGCAAATGGATTGCGCGCCTGGAAGCCCTTGTCTCTGAGAAAACCAAAAACATTTCCATGAAACTCATTCGTGCCGCTCTTGGTCACGACATTCACTACGCCGCCCGATGAACGGCCAAATTCCGGCGCGAAGGAATTCGTGACTACTTGAAACTCCTGCACCGCTTCCTGCGAAACGGTTGAACGCGAAGCGTTGACCGAGTTGTCGGTATTGTCGGCGCCGTCTACCTGAACCAGGTTGGAGCGACCGCGCTGGCCGCCAAAGTTCAAACCGGTGGTCGGCGCTGGCCCAATCGGGCGGCCGTTGTCGCGCCCCACTGTCGAAGTCGTTAACGCAAAGGAGAGATAGTTTCGTTCGTTGATCGGAAGGTTCTCGATCCGTTGCTGGTCCACGGTCGTCGAAATCGCTGTCTTGGAAGTCTCAACCAGTTCCGTAGTGGCGCCGGTGATGGTGACGATCTCGCTGACTTGTCCCACTTCCAGAGCCACGTCCAGGTCGGCGCTCTGTCCCACCGTAAGCGTCACTGCCGGCAGCACGGCCTTCTTAAAATTCGGAGCTTCAACCGTTACTTCGTAAACGCCGGGCGGCAGACTAACTATTTGATATGCGCCCTGATCATTGCTGGTGGCATCTTTGGTAGTGCTGGTGGCGGGATTTCGGGCCGTCACGATTGCGCCGGAAACGACTGCGCCCGTGGCGTCGCGAACAACGCCTCGCAGGTCGGCAGCGTTTGCCTGTGACTGAGCGAAAACTGTACTCGCTGCTAGTTGAACGCAAAACAGGGCCACGAATAAGGCCGTGGTAATTCGCAGCGAAAGCTTAAACCACTCGTTAGAGGACGCAAACATATCGGATTCTCCTTCGGAATTTAGAGACTTGGACCAGTCAGGAACTGGCTTCAATTGACAGCATTCGACCGACACTTACCAGAATCTTGTTACTAAAAAACTTTCTCAGGTCAAACGGCATGTCTTTTGGGGAGCGATGGCCGCCGGAATTTTTTGCACCGCGACCGGCTGAGTATGCGCCAGTAGCACTCAAATAAAATGCTCCCCTTTTTACTCCAAAACCTACCGGCTGGCAAGCATTTATCTCTTTCTAGCTAAAGGAGCTTCGAGGAGTCCAAATCCTCAAGGCGACGTTTCTCATGAATAGGTTTACTCAACGGTTGGTCCCTCCGCTCACGCAGTTGGCTCTGACAGCGGAGTTCGGTGCGGACGAGTGGCGCGCGCCAGCCGGCGTCGAAGCCTCGTGCTTGGTCCAAAGATCGTGATCGCGGTTTCCGCCAGGAGCGGGACAAAAGCTGCCCGCCGCAACAGCGCCGAGCAGCGCAACCGAGAATTGAAGCGCCTTGAGTGGTTTGCTTGATAATCGCGTGCGAGCCTCGCAAAGGTTGGCGCAACCTCGCAGTCAGTCCGCCGCAGTTCGGCCAGGTAGCCGGTGATTATTTGAGCTGCGATTTGCCCGCTCTCCAACGCCATCAATATGCCGCTGCCGGTGAACGGATCAATGAAGGCAGCTGCGTCGCCTATCGACATCAGGCCAACGGCCGGAGTGAGCGGTCTTGCGCCAAAAGTATCCAGGGCCACACTGAGCCACGGGGTTCGCGCGCTCGCATTCGCCAATGTCTGAGCCGCCCGGGCATTTTTCATAAGGACTTCGCGCATAACTTTCACCGGGTCGGAGTCGAGCCGGCGCACATCATTTGCCGACACAATGAAACAAAGATTACTAGCTCCCCCCTCCACCTCGCTCAAACCTCCATAACCACCGCGATAGAAATAGATTTCGCAGGCATCTGCCGCCGCCTGAGTGTTTTCCAGGTGCGCCTTAAAGGCGACAAACCGTCGCTGGGTAACTCCGGTGCGCCGGCGTAATCCTTTGTGGTTGTCCGGGGAGTTGTTCTCGACGATTGCGGAGGCATGGCGGCCGAGCGCATTGACGCGACCGGTGGCGTCGACGGTCAGAAGCGAACGGTATTCATCATCACCAGCCGCACTCCTGACTCGAATCCCCCGCACGCGTTTATGTTCATGAATCAGGCCCGAGGCGTGCGTCTCTTCCAGAACTACGACGCCAACCTCTCTGGCACGTTCGATCAAAATGTGGTCCATCTCACTGCGACTCAAGCCCAGGGCGGTTGGGCCGACTCCGAACCACTCGCTCGGCACCGAGACGCTACGGCCGCGAGCGGAATAAAAAACCGTTTCCGCCAGGGCCGCTCCGCCCGCAGAGGTCATTCGGTCAAACACGCCGAGACGCTGGAAATGCATGAGGCACTCGGGCGAGATAAACTCGCCACATAGTTTGGGTCGAGGAAACTTTTTCTCTTCGACCAGCAACACGCGCGCGCCTTCTATCGCCAATTGAATGGCAGCGCTCGAGCCGGCGGGACCACCGCCCGCGAGAATGACGTCGTATGTGTTTGCAGTGCTCATTATCAACCCGGATGAAACCCGCTCGTTAACAGGAAGTTTCAATCCTCGACGACGCCGTACGTCGGAGCTCTGCTGGCTGAGCCGCAGTGGTAGCGGCCGTTTGCCTGCGCGTTGCCGAAAGCACGAGACGATAGGGAAAGCTGCGGGTTAATCTGATGGCTTCAAGATCTGCACGCTCAGCCAGATTCCGTAATTCTGAAGGTTTAAAACTTCGGAGAATAGAAAGCGCTCCGTCCTCGCGAATCAAGCGGTTACGTAAGAATAGTTTCCCGACCGTGGTGTAAAAGTAATAGGGAACAGGGTTGCGATGCAGGTCGATCACGAAAATGCGGCGAGACGCCACTCGACTCAACTCACCTAAAATCGTGATCACGTCGGTGTTGCTAAAATGATGAGTAAACAGTGAACACATTGCGTAGTCGAATTGCCGATCTACAAACGGGAGCCGAAGGGCGTCGCCGCGAACGGCAGCGATTTCGTTAAAGTCTTTCGACTCCTCGAGAATTGCAGCACAGGAACGTTGATTGAGCTCAACTCCGACCAACGCCGGCCTTTGTCCGCGGCTGCGCGCCCAAGCTGCGACCACACGTAAAAGTTCGCCCGACCCGGCCCCCACATCGACCACCGAAAAGGTCCGTAGATCCTGACCCTCGATCTCGGAGAGCAACGACTCCTTCAACGCCCGCGCATCTCCTAACCAGCGATTGACGCAACGCAGTTCGACCAGGCAACGCTCATACTCGGCTGCGGTGTAGTCACCCTTGTCGAGGTGCTCAAGCTCTAAACTGCGCTGGCGAAAACGATCAAACATAGGCTGTCGGCATCAATGTCTCATCATAACAGCCCATTGGCGAGGCTTGAATGCTGTGTCTATACTGGGTCGTGAGTCAGTTTGGGTTGAATGATCGACTTATTAGGGACCGGCGGGCGAGAGCGCCCACGATCCCAGCAAGAGCTGATCTCAACGCCCCCAAACCTTGAATTCCAAACTGACGCACAACCCTACTCGGGCTTCGAATAATGCAACTAACTTCTGAGCAGACAACCGAGCTGTTCTTAAACCCGAAGAATGTTGGCGAGGCAATGCCTCCAGGTTTTGTCGGCCGGGCGACATCCTTCGCGTGTGGCGGTAGCCTAAGAATCTCGTTGCATATCGATGAGTTGCAGCACATCACCGAGGCTAAGTTTAAGGCTGCGGGGTGCAGCGTATTAGTCGCCTCTGCTTCGCTGTTAACACAGGAGGTAGTTGGGAAAACTACGGGCGACGCTGCTTCATTGGGCCAACAACCCGAAGAGATTGCCTGCCTGGTCGCCGAAGATGCTAAAGACTGCACCGCGTTGGCCCGCGAGGCTCTCCTTTCGGCGATCACGAGTTACAGCGACTCGGTCAGAGATGAATGGAGTGGCGATGAGGCGCTCATCTGCACCTGTTTTGGGGTTTCGGAACAAACCATTGAACGCCAAATCCAGCAAAAACAATTACGCACGATCGCGGAGGTCACCCGTGAGTGTAATGCCGGCGCGGGGTGCCGTTCGTGTTATCCCTTGATTGAAGACATGCTAGAACAAGTGAGTAGTGAGCGGCCCAATAAGTGACCTTGTTGCTCTGACTCTGATTGAACCTCAAAACAACTCTTATGATCTATCTCGATAACAACGCCACTACGCGCATCGCTCCCGAAGTCTTCGCGGCGATGCAACCCTTCCTAACCGAACACTATGGAAATCCATCATCAGCGCATTCCCTGGGACGCCAGATGAAGGCCGCCGTGGAGCGCGCCCGCGAACAGGTGGCCCAACTGGTCGGCGCCGCTGACGCAAGCGAAATTGTGTTCACTTCATGCGGCTCTGAGTCGGACAATTGGGCCATCAGCGGATTTCTGCAAAAGAATCCGACGCGCCGGCACATTATCACCACGCGCGTCGAGCACGAGGCCGTGCGAAATCTTTGCGAGCACCTCGAGCAGAACGGTTACGAGGTGACCTGGCTTGAAGTGGACCGCCAAGGTGAACTTAATCTGGACGATCTCCGCCGCGCCCTGCGACCGGACACCGGCATCGTCTCAATCATGCTCGCCAACAACGAGACCGGGGTGCTTTTCCCAATAGATGAAATTGGCAGGATAGTCCGCGCTAATTCCGATGCTGTTCTTCATGTTGACGGAGTACAGGCAGTCGGCAAGATTGATATCGATTTAAAGGCGATGGAAGTGGATCTGTTTGCCCTTTCCGGTCACAAGCTGCATGCGCCTCAGGGCGTTGGCGCACTTTACATCCGGGATGGTGTTGAGTTGCCGCCTTTTATTATCGGCGGGAGCCAGGAGCGCGGACGTCGCGCCGGGACCTCGGCGGTCGCAAATATCGTTGGTCTCGGGGCGGCCTGCGAACTAGCGCGAAAGTTTGCGAGTCATGAAGACGTCGAAGGATTGAGGAACAAACTCGAGGACGACATTCTGAAGTCGATTCCGAATGCGCGCTTGAATGGCACACCCGATCGCACGAAGCGTCTGCCAAACACCTCAAGCATCTCTTTCGAATACGTTGAAGGCGAAAACATTCTCGTGCATCTCGATAACCTTGGTATCGCGGTCTCCACCGGTTCCGCTTGCCATTCAAGCACGAAGCAGGCATCGCCCACCTTGCACGCTATGAATGTGCCCTACTCGGCAGCGCAAGGGGCAATTCGATTTTCGCTCTCGCGATACAACACCGCGGAAGAAATCGACCGCACGCTGACCGTCTTGCCGGAGATCATCAACCAATTGATTGAGATGTCGCCCTATGAGGAGGAACTGAAAGCGCTATATGCCGGCCACCGCGGCTCGCTGTGACCATGTTGCGAGGGCTTGGCGCCCCGGCACGCTACATTTGCCTTCCTGCTTCAATCGGCCCCGCTTTGCTGGTAGAATCAGATCCGGTTTTGAAAAATAATCTTCGCCGCTACTCTCCAGTCGGGTTTTCGGAGTAAACATCCGTTGCTAGAAACCAGGTAAAGGACTAATCGCGAACCATTATGAGCACTGTCATCGAACCGCCTATCTCCCTCGAAAAAAATCTTGAAGAACTAGAGACCGTGACTATTCGCTTCGCCGGAGATTCGGGCGACGGCATGCAGCTGACGGGAACGCAGTTTACGAACACGTCAGCGGTGCTGGGCAACGACATTTCCACGCTGCCGGATTTCCCCGCCGAGATTCGCGCCCCCGCCGGCAGTCTCCCGGGTGTAAGCGGTTTTCAGTTGAACTTTTCCAGCCAGCACATTAAGACGCCCGGCGATCAACCGAGCGTGCTGGTGGCGATGAATCCGGCGGCGTTGAAAGTCAACCTGGCAGATCTGGAAGAGGGCGGCACGATCATCATCAACACGGACGGCTTCACGGCGGAGAATCTGAAGTATGCGAAGTATGCTACGAATCCGCTCGACGATGGCACGCTCGCCGGTTATCGCGTCCACAAGCTCCCGATCACTACGCTCAACATGAATGCCCTGAAAGGAAATGTTGACCTCTCGCGCAAAGAGATCGATCGCTGCAAAAACTTTTTCGCGCTCGGTGTGCTTTACTGGCTCTACGATCGGCCGCTGGAAGGCACGCTCTCGTGGATCACGCAAAAGTTTGGCAAGAATCCGGAACTGGCCAAGGCAAATGAAGTTGCGCTCAGAACGGGTTACAACTTTGCCGACACCACTGAAGTTTTCACCACTCACTACACGATCAAGAAAGCGAAAATCGCGCCGGGCAAGTATCGAAAGATCACGGGTAATGAAGCGACGGCGATCGGGTTTGTCGCTGCCTCGCAACTCGCCGGCATTCCGCTTTTCTATGGTTCCTATCCGATCACACCGGCCTCTGACATTCTGCATGAGCTGGCGCGTCACAAGAGTTTCGGCGTGAAGACTTTTCAGGCGGAAGATGAAATCGCGGCGGTCTGTTCTGCCATCGGCGCCAGCTTCGCCGGTCAGATCGGATTGACTGGAACTTCCGGCCCCGGCGTAGCGCTGAAACAGGAAGCGATTGGCCTGGCGGTAATGACCGAATTGCCGCTGGTAATCGTTAACGTTCAGCGCGGTGGACCATCAACCGGCTTGCCGACGAAAACTGAACAGGCCGATCTTTTTCAGGCAGTTTGGGGAAGAAACGGTGAGTGTCCGGCGATTGTGATCGCGCCGGCCACGCCGGCTGACTGTTTCGCCATGGCGATTGAAGCCGTCCGGCTCGCCTTTAAGTATATGAGTCCGGTCTTCTATTTGTCGGACGGTTACCTGGCGAATGGCGCCGAGCCCTGGGCGATACCAGCGATCGATGACCTGCCGAAGATCGACGTCAGGTTTACGACCGACCCGGAGAACTTCATGCCGTATTCTCGCGACGAAGAAACCCTCGCGCGACCTTTCGCGATTCCCGGCACGCCGGGCCTCGAACACCGCATCGGCGGCATCGAGAAACAACACATCACCGGCAACGTCAACTACGATCCGGAAAACCATCACCTGATGGTGAAGCTGCGTCAGGAAAAAATCGATCGCGTGGCGAACGATATCCCTTTGGTGGAAGTCTTTGGAGAATCGTCGGGCAAAGTGCTGGTGCTCGGCTGGGGTTCGACCTACGGTTCGATCAGTACGGCGGTCGAAAAACTTCAGAGCGAAGGCAAGAGCGTGTCGTCAGCGCACCTGCGTCACCTTGAATCCCTTCCCCAGGAATCTCGGCGAAGTGCTGGCTGGTTTCGAAACTGTGATCATTCCGGAGATGAACCTGGGCCAACTCTGCGACCATGGTGCGGGCAAGGTATCTGGTGGACGCTGTTCCCTTTTCGAAAGTGAAGGGACGCCCGTTCCAGATTCGCGAGATTGTTCGGAAGGTTGAAGAGTATTTGTAAGCGTAATGTGAATCGAACTGCGATGGAGACTCGAACTAACCCCTTACGCCCGATGAAATCGTTAATCGACCGCTACGCGGAAGTCTCGCGTTACTTTATGGGACAAGGAAGCCTCAATGCAGCACTTGCCAGGCTCACTCGAGATCTAAAAGAACACGGAATTGATTATATGGTAATAGGTGCTCTTGCTCTTTTCGAACACGGCTATGCGCGCCTTACTGAGGACATCGATCTGGTGCTCACGCCTGAGGGATTAGAGGTTTTTCATCGAGAGTTGATTGGTCTGGGTTATCTTCCTGCTTTTCGGGGCTCAAGAAAGAAGCTGCGCTCAACAATAGAGGACATTGCAATCGATGTGATCACCACGGGAGAATATCCGGGTGATGGCAAGCCAAAACCGGTGAGCATCCCGGACCCGGCTGCGGCTTCGATTGAAATTGACGGAGTTCGCTTTGTTAACCTTGAAAAGCTAATTGAATTGAAATTGGCGTCGGGCATGACGGCCCCCCATCGGCTCAAAGATCTGGCTGATGTGCAGGAACTGATCAAGATTCGCGATCTTCAGGCGGCGTTTGCAGAGCGACTTGATCCGTACGTAAGAGAAAAGTTTTTAGAGTTGGTCGAGACAATTAAGCAAAGTCCTAAGGACGAAGACTAATGCTAGAGTTGGACCTTAGCATCACCGTATTACATTCCAAGGAGCATTCATGAGCACAACTGGCAATGGTCATAACGGTAACGGAAACGGCAGCAAGCCGATCGTCGAGGCGGCATCTGCCGACAGCGAAGTGGGCTCTGCCGTATCAGGGACAGTCGCACCTCCTCCCGGCCTATTGAAGAAGGCCGACTTCATTTCCGACCAGGAAGTGCGCTGGTGCCCTGGCTGCGGCGATTACGCGATCCTCAACAACGTGCAAAAGGTCATGCCTGAGCTCGGCATCCCGCGCGAGAAGATCGTTTTCGTTTCCGGCATCGGCTGCTCGTCGCGTTTTCCCTACTACATGAATACCTATGGTTTCCACTCGATTCACGGGAGAGCGCCCGCGGTGGCCACCGGCATCAAGTGCGCGAATCCTGATCTAAGCGTTTGGGTGATCACCGGCGACGGCGACGCCCTTTCGATCGGCGGCAACCATTTCATGCACGCGATTCGCCGCAATCTCGATCTCAATTACATACTTTTCAATAATCGTATTTACGGGTTGACTAAAGGCCAGTACAGCCCAACTTCGGAGTTTGGCAAGCGAACCAAGTCGACTCCGGTGGGTGCGATCGACTATCCGATCAATCCCTCTGTCACTGGCGATCGCCAGCGAGTCAACCTTCGTCGCGCGCTCAATCGATATTGACGTCAAACATCTGGGCACCGTGGTGCAGGCGGGCGCGCGCCACAAAGGCATCTCGTTTATCGAGGTCTATCAAAACTGCAACATCTTCAATGATCACGCGTTTGATTCGTTTGCCGAACGCAGCGTGCGCACGGACCGCGTGCTTTACCTCGAACATGGCCAGCCGATGATCTTCGGCAAAGATCGCAACCGCGGTATTCGCATGAATGGCGCCCTGCCGGAAGTGGTGACCATCGGCGAAAATGGCATCACCGAAAACGATCTGCTGGTCCACGATATTTACCTCAAGGATCCTTCAGTGGCTTTCATGCTCGCGCGCATGGAAGCGCCTGACTTCCCGCAACCCGTCGGCATCTTCCGCGCGGTAGATCGACCAACGTATGAAGACATGTTGGTGGATCAGATCGATGCGGCGATTGCCAAATCAGGTCCCGGGAAGTTTGGAGAAACTAATCAACAGCGGCGACACCTGGGTGGTTGAGTAAGCAGCGAGATAGCAGTAGTTGCCTTCGCACATAACAGTCCTGGGGCAGTGCGTCAAATTTAGGCTGCATAGCCTATTTTTCATGGGAGTGCCGCGACTTCGCCCGCATGTTGCATAGAAGTCGTGGCATGGTTCGCGTTTGCGCACTATGCGTGGGCGAGGGCGCCCCCGGTATTGATCTCGAGGCCTCAATCTTTGAATCCAAACTGACCCACTACAAGTCCTGCCGTCCGTTTGCCTCCCCGTTTTTCTCATATTACGATTCTGGTATTGATCTTGACCCTGCCTGAAAGGAAATAGTTATGTCCAGCACTGTTCGAATCAACATCATCGCAATCATTGCGCTCATTGCTGTTGTTAGTTTGCAAACGCGGCAACCGGCGTTCGCTTTCCAGGATCCGCAGGCCGAAATCGTACTGATGGCAGGCACGCCGCTGCACGTTGTCACAACCCAGGCGATCACCAGCAAGACAGCTAACCTGAACGATGTCATCAATTTCAAAGTTGACGAAGACGTTGTCGTCAACGGCCAGGTGGTGATTCGCAAAGGCGCTCCGGCAATCGGCAGTGTGATGCACGCTACCAAGGGCGGCTACATGGGAAAATCCGGCAAGCTCGGCATCCAGGTGGAATCCACTCAAACTGCTGATGAGGCGCGGGTGAAGTTGCGCGCCGCGAAGGGCGGTGAGGGCGACGACGAGACCACCAAGGCAGCTGTGCTGTCGATGATTAGTCCGCTCGGCTTATTCAAGAAGGGCGGCGATGCGAAAATCGAGGAAGGCACTCGCGTCACTGTTTACGTTGCCGAAGAAAAGCGTTTTCGCATTGAGGACGGCAAGCTGATCGCGATTGCTCCAACCCCGGTAGACCCAGCGGCTGGCGCTGTCGAAGCTACGGAAGCCATTGTTTATGTCTACCGACCCAGTAAGCTAATGGGCAAAGCTCTGGAGCCATCCGTATTCGTCGACGACATAGAACTGGCCAGAATGGACAACGGGCGTTACTTCACGTTTAAGATGAAACCCGGCAAACACATTGTCCATATGACACAGGAAAAGAAAGGCTTCGCCATCGACATGGGGCCAGGCCAAACCTACTATTTCCGCGTCGGCATTGAGATGGGAATGATGAAGGGGCGCGGTAAGATAACCCTCGAAGACGCTGCGAAAGCTGAACCCGAGATCAAAAAGCTGAAGTTCCTCGGTCAGGACAAGATAAAAAACCCGAGTCTCGTGGTCCAACTCAAACCGGATCCGCCAAAGTAACCTTTTGCCATTTGTCAGCCAGGGATTTCCATTTCTCAATTTCCCTTTTCTCCCAGCGCGTTTCATGCGCAGCGCAAAATGGAGATTGAGGTTAGCTTCTAACGGTATTCGGTCCTTCGGAAAATCGTTGTTTGGCTGATTGTTAAAGAATCAGATGCCCAATCCCCGAACCCGCAACATAAACTGGGAAGACCCGTTCGCCCTGGCAAAATCCGCCGCCGGATTGTCAGGAATGGAGTATTTACAGAAAATCATCTCCGGCGAATTCCCTCCGCCGCCCATCGGAGTGCTGATGAATTTCCGCATCGCCGAACTAAGCGAGGGTCACGCAGTGTTTACTGTTGAACCAGCGGAGTATCACTACAATCCAATCGGCGTGGTGCACGGCGGGGTTGCGGCCACGTTGCTCGATTCCGCGATGGGGTGCGCGATTCATTCAACGCTGCCGGCCGGAGCGACCTACACCACGCTGGAAATCAAGGTTAACTACATCCGGGCAATGTCATCGGAAACTGGGCTGGTCCGTGGTGAGGCCAATGCGATCCACGTTGGCGGCCGCACCGCTACCGCCGAAGGCCGGATCGTGGACGAACAGGGAAAACTCTACGCCCACGGCACAACCACCTGCATCATCTTCCGTCAAGCGTAATGGTCAGCCGCCCGCGGCGCGTGGGAAGGATCTGTCTGGACAGGATTTACAGAATTAACAAGACTAGCAACGTTCGCGCAGTTTAACTCCGAAAGCGAATCACCGCTGAAACGGTAATTACATAGTTGACTCACCCAGCCCGCGGAGCGGGCGACAGCATAAAGCCTGGGGCGTTAGCCCCAGGATCCAAAGCAACGAATGTTTCGAGCCCGCGGAGCGGGCGACAGCTGGTCGCGAATCACTCTTATGTTCAATCTCGTGACGCAAGAATGAAATACTCTCGGCTAAATGGAGCTATTGAGATCTGTCGCCCGCTACTCGGGCTTGGTAATTCTTGTGCCCTGCTCCCGGGGCTCACGCCCCGGGCTTTATGCTATCGCGCGCTCCGCGCGCTTTATCACACGTTCCGCCACGCTGGGTGAGTCAACTATGTAATCACCGCTGAAACGGCATCGGCATCTTGTTATTCGTGTAAATCCTGTCCAGTTTCTTACTCTTACTTCACCGCGCGAATCTTCAACGTCATCACCACTTCGTCGCGAATCAAATTATCAGCTCCCGCCCGCATAGTTAATTCCAAAGTCCTTGCGGTTGAGGGCAAACGTGCTGTTAACCGTGATCGCACCGGTTTCCACGGCTATCGTTGCCGGAAAAGTTATCGACTTCGTCACCCCGTGCAAAGTCAGGTTGCCGCTGACCGTGTGAGTCGCTCCTTGGTCGCCACCTGGTTTGATCTCGGTCGACTCAAACTTCGCCTGGGGATATTTCGCGACGTCAAAAAAGTCCGGAGTCTGCAAGTGTTTGGTCAGGCCGTCAGCGTCAGTTTTCACTGAAGCGGTCTCGATGGTGATGATCACTTTGCTCGTTTCAATTTTCCCGGTGTAATCGACAGTGCCGGAGAACTTTTCGAACGAACCACTGTGGCTTCCCGTCACCTTCGAACCCACAAATTCTATTCTCGAATTCTCTGATGTGATCAAATATTTTTCGGTTCCCGCAACCGGCGTCGAGGCTGAAACAGGTACCGCCTCCCCGGTGACGGCTTTTGACTTATCTGAAGCCGGATCCGCACACGACGAGACAAACACCAATACAAATAGAACCACTGAAGTTGCGCCTAAACGAGCCATACAATTTCTCCTTGCTAATGTTTTCCTAAGGGGGATCCCCTAAGTAAACAACAGCCCAATGACGGCTGACAAATCAAACGCCCTCTAAACTCCTGTTAGCATCGCCCCGCTGAGGACGAAGTCGATACTACGGGCGCGTCTCGCATACCGCCAATTTGTTAAGACCCGAAGGGCCTTCAACCGGTGACGGACGGCCCATTTGAGCCGCAGGGAGTCTCAACAAGAAACCACTTTGCGCAGTAAACAAAAGATGCCGCGACTCGCATCGCGGCATCCTCGTTAATCGTTAATTTGTTAACGTCCTTAAAAAGGCCGTCCGAAGATTTGCTCCAGAACACTACCACCGTTGTTCCGACGGTAAGTTCCGTTTCCAGCATACTGCCGGTAACCCTGGTCATAACCTCTGACAAAGCCTTCACGAAAAGCCTGGGTTGAAGCGTTCTTCCAATGACGCGAACGCTGCGGATCGTAGCTCTGGCCACGCTGGCCATCACTGGCGCCTGTGTTTAGGCCTTGCTGATATCCGCGGTTGAGCTCCTGATTGTTGTAGCCGCCGTTTCCATAACCACCGTTGCCGTAGTAGCCATCGTTCCCGTAATACCCATCGTTGCGGTTGCGACCGCGACCTCGACCGTAGCCGTAATACCCATCGTCGCGACCCCGACCGTAATAGCCACCATTGTTCATTGAAGCAGCCTGCTGCCGGTAGCCCTGGTCGTAACCGCGCACGAAGCCCTGACGAAACGCCTGGGACGATGCGTTTCGGTAGTAACGCGAACGCTGTGGGCTGTAACTTTGCCGGTTGTGGGCATCACTGGAACCAATGCTTAATCCATGCTGATAGCCCTGTTGCAGCTGATTGTTGTGGTAGCCATCATTGCCTCGATTCCGCCACTGGGCGTCGGCCGTCGTGCTCGTGGTAGCGATGATGCCGAAAATAAATGCGAGCGCTAACAGAGCGCCGCCGAGTGTCTTTTTCATAATTCTCCCCTCCCTTAGAGAAGAGAATTTGGCAACCATTATGCCAGTCGATTTTTTTAGAAACTTGGAAAAAACCGGCAATAGAAGAGAGAAACCAGTACCCAAATCGTGCAGGAAATGTAGGAGATCGGACAGTGGCGGGACTAGAAACAGTCGGCCGCGGATTGCAGGAAACAGACGCGGGTCAGAGAAAACTTCTCTGGATCTGCATGAATCCGCGTTCACTCGCGGCCCTCTTTCTGCTCTCACTTAACTTCGAGCTGCTTTAACTTTTCCACCGCGTTAGTATTCTTCGGATTGAGCTCGAGCGACTTCTTGTAGTTCACAATAGCCGGCTCCTTGTCGCCATTCGCCATGTAAGCGTCAGCCAAACTGTCGTAGACGTTGAACGATGCCGGATAAAACTCGGCGTTAACTTTGAATATGGCAATTGCTTCGGACACCTTTTTCGCCCGCAACAATCCATAGCCCAAAGTGTTCAATCGCTGTTCACTGATGCTCGCGTTTCCCGGAGCGGTCAGCTTAATCTTTCGATAGCCAGCCAACGCTTCTTCCATTTTGCCCGCCGATAGGAGCTCAAAAGGAACAAGGGTCTCGTCATTGATTCGTTTAACTGCGAGAGTGTTTCCACCCGCCGTCACCTCCATTCCACTAACCGCATTCGCAGCCGCTGCCTCAGCGCTGCGCACGAAGTTGTATTTCGCACTCGAATCACGCCGGACGAAATTTGTTTCCGAAGTAGGAAGCATTTCAAACTTGCGCTCCCCGGTGGGGTAAGCCATCAGCTTTCCGTCCTCGACCTTGAGAGTCACGACGCGATCGGGATTCACCAGGTAGCGGCCGGTGTAGGCGTTAAGTTTCGCCGCGTCGATGGTGATTACTTCATGTGGCGCCGGCAGGAACTCGTCCCAACCATATTCGCGAGCCACGCCGCGCAAAACTTCGCGCGCAACTTCGCCATTATCGGAGTTTGTCATGACCACAACGCCGTAGCCTTTGTCGCGATTGAGCGTCATCTCCGCGCGAAAGCCTTCGTCAGCTCCATTGTGTCCGAAGTAGACTGCGTTGCCACGTTTGTCGATGAAGAACCCGAGGCCGACATTGTCGAGAAAAGCGCTGGTCATTGTCTCGACCGTTTCTTTCTTCAACACCTTGTTTGATTTTCCGGCCAATGAAAGTTGCATCTCGATCGCAAACTTCGCCAGGTCGGTTGGGGTGGTCCAAAGACCTGCCGCGGCCATCTCCGGATAAACGTGAATCTTGCCCGCGACCACAGCGCCACTCTGCCGGTGACCCGAAGCGGCCCGCTTGCGCCAATCATCCGGCAGCGGTTGGCTGTAAGTGCTGTTGGTCATTTCGAGCGGCTCGAGCACCGTTTCCTTCGCAATCTGCGGATAAGGTTTTTTCTCGATGTCCATGATCGCAACTTGCGAAATGGTGGTGCCGCCGCCGGAGTAACGAAACTTTGATCCCGGTTCGAAATCAACTCGGACCGCGGCGGTGTTTGCCGGCGACGTTCCGTCCAATACCTGAGGAAGCGTCGGAATTTTCTCCGTCACTGCATAACCCGGAAAACCATGCACTGTCGTACCGGCGGTATGGCTCAGCAGATTGCGCAGCGTCACTTTCTTCTTCGCCGTAAACTCATTTTCAGGCAGCTTCCAGCTCAGCAATTTGTTGTTGATAGGTTCGTCGAGCGAGATTTTTCCCTGCTCCACTTTCTTCAACGCCACCATCGCGTTGACCGACTTGCTGATTGACCCTGCCTGAAACAGCGTCTCCGTCGTGACCGGTTCATTCGTCTCGATGTCCTTAACCCCATAGGCCTTGGCCCAGTCGATCTTGAAATCCTTGATCACCGCGACACTCAAACCCGGCGCTTTGTAATGCTGCATCCGCTCTGTGATCGACCAAACCGGATCGCCCTTGATCAAAATCGGCGGCAGGAGCCCCTGCTCGACGCGCTTGATCCGATCCTCGACAGACGGTTCAGAGCTCAATGCTGATTTGGGATCGCGGCCGAGTGCGGTTTTGGTTTGTGCCAACGACACGGGCACGTGGGCAAAGGTGGAAACGGCAAACGCGAGCAACAGCAAGCGGGTGATGAAACTTTTCATAGGAAGCCTCGAGCGATGGAATTGGAGTGTCTGGGGAATGGCGTTGTAACACGAGCGTGAGCGCGAAGTCTAGACTGCTCAGCTAGTGGTGTCGGTGCATTCTGAAAAATGAAAATTCCTTTGTGTAACTATGAGCCTTGTGCTTCGCGAACTTTGCGGTCTTGATTTAGTTTTACCGCAAACGCCGCCAAGGTCTCGCCAAGAGCCGCAAAGGTAACCAAACTTCCCCAGCAACCAGCTTGTCTATTTTGAGTGGTGGGTCAGTGTGGAATTCGGGTTTGGGGCGTCGAGATCAGCTCTGGCCGGGACCGAGGGCTCCAGCGGCCCGTTAAGAAGTCGACCATTCAACCCAAACTAATCCACTACCCTATTTGTTCGCGCTGGTGGACGCGGTAAGACGGTACCTTCCCACACTTTGAAGGCAGACTTTAGTAAATTGAAGACTTCAGGGTTCTTATCACGGAAGTCGGCCTGCTCGCGTTCATCGATGGTGAGGTTGAAGAGATACTCGCGCGTGCCGTCGTTGAGATACTTCCATGGACCACGCACGGCGGCGTCCTGTTTCGCGTTGCGCCAAAAGAAAGTGCGGGGCGAGACGCTGGACGCTGGATGCGAGATGTTGGAACGATCATTGGCGCGAACAATCGGCGCCAGGTCGATGCCGTCGAGAGGATAATTAGGATCGGGTTTGACTCCGGCGGCGGCAAGGATGGTCGCGGTCCAGTCCATGGTGATTGCCGGTTGATGAATAATTTGTCCACCGTCGCGGAGAACTGAGGAATGCGGGTGAGACGCCCGCGGTCCCAGTATCGAGTCGGCTTTGGACTTTGGACTTTGGACTTTGGACGTCGCCGCCGGCCAGCGGACGATCGCCGGCACACGGATGCCGCCTTCCCAGAGCGAATTCTTCTGACCCGTGAACGGCCAATGATACGAAAAGCGCTCGCCGCCGTTGTCACTCGTAAAGATCACGAGCGTGTCGCGCTCGAGTCCCGACTGCGCCAGAATCTTTAGGACCCGTCCAATGCCATCGTCCATACTCTTCATCATCGACGCATAAGTCTTCAACGATCCGCCGCTGCGAAAGGCGATTGGCCCACGCAACTCCGGCGAAGGCGGGCGATCGTTTGCGGCCTCCCACGGCCAATGCGGCGCGGTGTAGTGCAGGCTCAGATAGAATGGCCGGCTACGTAAACCCTTAGCCGTAGTCCTTCGTTTGCTTATGTATTCCACCGCGCGCTCGGTAAGCATGTCCGTCATGTACCCTATGCGCTCGACCGGAACCTTACCTTCGAATAGATCGAGGTCGCCCACCATGTCCTTGTGCGTAAAAAAGTCGGCTGCGCCACTCATGATGCCGAAGAATTCTTCAAACCCGCTTTGCACGGGACCAAAGTTTGGCAGGTAACCCAGGTGCCATTTGCCAATCAGCGCTGTTTCATATCCGCTCCCTTTCAGCAGCGACGCAATTGTCGGATGGTCGGACGGCAGACCCAGCGTCAACGCCTTGTCGCCCATGGCGCGTCGTTCATGCAGTGGCTCCTGAAGGCCGACCTCGGTGCGGGCCGGATATCGGCCGGTAATAAATGCGCAGCGGGTCGGTGTGCATAAAGGAGATGCTGAATACGCGTTGGCGAAGCGCACGCCTTCGCGTGCTAGTCGATCGAGGTGTGGGGTTTGATAATCAGGGCGGCCGAAGCAACTTAAATCGCCGTATCCAAGATCGTCGGCGAGGATGAAAAGGATGTTCGGACGGCGCGACCTTGATTGGGCAAAACCATGTGGCGCCGCGGCAGCGATTGCGGAGGCCGTTAGTGCGGTGGTAACGAATTCGCGGCGGTTAAGTTTGTGTGGCATGGCGCATTTAGAAAGCCTGCGAAGCGGGCTTACACTGTTCTCACTCGCAACTACTGATCGTCATTAGCGTCGTCGCCTGCCGGAGTAGACCGGGGCCGGGGCGCCGGAATCGCGCGCTCAGTATTCAGTGAATCAAAATTCAGAGCAGCATTGAAGATCAGGAAGAAGCTGCCCTGCGTTTGATGACGCCACATCGGATTATTGGCAAACATGATCACGTGGCCGTTGCCCACGGGAACATCGATTACCGCCGGCGCGTTGGCGAGCTCGGAGCCGCCGGCCAGCATGCCGCTGATCAGGAGATTTTTTTCATCCGAAGCGAAACGAAGAATGACGCGCGGACGCTGAGCGAGTGGCGTATAGAAAGCCCCCATCTGCAAACGCTGCTCGTCTGTGAGTCGCTCCTCGCCGGGCCGGAGCGGTGACGGCGACGGCCGCGGCTCCGCCAAAGGCATTCCCTGGACAATGTCCGGATCAGTCAAGCTACCGCGACCCGTCGGGCGAGCACCGCCGCCGCCGCCTGGTCCACCATCGCCGCCGCCGCCGGGAACTCCACTCGCCACCTGAAACAACGGCGCCTGACTGAAGTAGATCGGCAGCGTCTCATCGTAGCCATAGGCAATCGGACTCTTGCGATCAGTGAAAGTGGAGTTGAAGATCGACCCGCGCGCATTCAACTGCCGTGGTTCCTGAATCGAGACGCCGGTGGTGATCCCAAAGTCGATTGGGATGCGCGAGTTGTTTGCAATCACGATAAACGTGCCGCCATCCTGGACAAACTTTTGTAGGTTCAGCACACCGCCAAGTCCCATCCCGCCGCGAATGTCGTCAGCCTGATCAGGTGAGCCTCCCATGTTTGGCGTCAATGCGGACTCCTTCCATGGAATGGGCGCGCCGCGCATTGGAATGCCGTTGACTATCGCCTGGGCCGTCCCATTGAGCGGTGGAAAAATGATGACGTCATACTTTTCGCGCAGATTTGGGGTGTTGCGGATTACCTGATCCGAAATGTAGGCGTAGGGAATTTTCAGACGGTCAAACTCTATCCGGTACCAACCCTCGTTTTGGGTATTAGTCCAGGTGTGGAGAATTGCAATGCGCGGCACTGCCAGATCGTGGGTCTTTACGCCGGGCATCTTGTCCACCGCCAACACGTTGAGGCCGAGTTCTTCCGCGTCTTTTCCCAGCCGCGCGCGCAGGTCCGCAGCCGCATCGCTTTTGATGATGAACGATCCGGAATTGAACTGCTGGTCCCCCACCTTAAACGCTTCCTCGGCCGCCGCTATCTTTACGTCCTGCAAACGAAAACGAAGCGTGGCCAGGGTGTTATCCGTGTTGTGATTTATGAGATACGCGGCCGGCGAAGCATCGCCGGTTATTTTACCGGTCACGCGCGCGTCGCTCCTTAAGAGCGTCATCGGCGCAGTCAGCACTGCCTTGTCGGTGATGCGTACGGTCTTCACGTTGCGCATCGCTCCTATCGTCCACCCAGTGTCGTCATACGGCCGGGGATCATTCGGATTGTAATACTGCGTGTCGAGCAACATGTCTGCCATGCGCGAGTAAGGCTGGTCCATGCGCACGATGTAAGAGCCGGCTGGAAATTTTTGATCCTTGATCGCGATTTCCTTATCCGCCGTGTGCACTTCAATCCCCATCAACCTGAAGAGGTTCACGGTCTCCGCCGCTTCCACCAGTCGCGATTGGTTCGCCGGCAGCACATAGGCAAACGGTCCTTCGTTCCACGCCTTGTTCACCGAACGCTTGCTCTTCGTATAAAAATTCTGGAGGAAGCGCTCCTTGTTGTTGGCAACGAAGTTCATCGCCAGCAGCACGCCTGACTGCGATAAGTTAACGTTGTTACGCAGTGACCAGCGCACCCGCGAATGCGGCGGGTTGGGCCGGAACCAGTCACGGGTCGCCTGCTGGTTGACCGTACGGTCCAGCGTGTCGGCCCCGCCGTTCCCGAAGGTTTCGTAGAAACGCCCGATCGAGTTGTGCCCATTGGCGACATAAAACATGTAATTCGGCGCCCAGCCATCGTAAAACCCGTGAGTCCAAACGCCCGGCACACCGCGTTTCGTCATTTCCTCAACTTCATGGTGCGCCAGCAACTGCCATTCATCGATCGTGATCGGATCGAGCCAGGCGTTGTAGGGACCAGTGCCGGTGGAGGTGTAGAGAAAGGGAACTGACTCATGAAGGTCGTGCAGCACCTGCGGGTGATACTCGAGAAACGTCTTCATCATGTTGCGCGTGAGCGCGAGCGCCATCCCCAGCCCGTCGCGGTTGTTGTCGTGCGCCACATACTTGCCCCAGTAGACCAGCGGCGGGGCATTTTTGTCCGGATTGGCTTTGCGATAGTTATAGAGGTCAACCATGCGGTCGCGTCCGTCAACTTCTAATGTCGGCGTGATCAGCACAATCACGTTCTTGCGGATAGCTTGAATAAAGGGACTTTCCTCTATCGCCAGGCGATAAGCCAACTCCATCAACATTTCCGGTGAGCCGGTTTCGGGAGAATGAATTGCACCCGATGCCCAGTAGAAAACTTTCGCTTCACCAATCAGACGTTGTGCTTCCTCTTCATTTGTTTTGCGCGGATCCGCCAGGCGCGCCGTGATCTCCTTGTAACGATCCATTTTGGCCAGCGTCGCTTCATCTCCCACGGCGACCAGGATTTGCTCCTTGCCTTCCTCGGAACGCTCCGGTGCGGTGAACACACGTACACGCGGCGAGGTGCGCGCCAGTTCGCGATAATAGCGATACTGATCTTTTGTGTAGGTCAACTTGTTGGGTGTGCCGACAACGTAACCCAACACCTTGTCGGGCGAAGGCACGCGGTCAGACATCGGCAGATGGTCCACGAGTTCGGTGCGGAAGTAAGGCTCGGTAGTGTATTCCCTGATCTTGATCGTGTATTCGTTGTCGGTGGCAACATTTTTGACCGGCGGATTCTGAGTCCTGACCACCGGGTCCTTGCGTTGGGCAAAGATGCTGGGGGGACTGGCAAGGATCAGGAATAGGGCGCTGACAAACACCGAGAGACGTAGTCGATTCATGGTTTCACTCCGAACTTGTGATTTGAAAACCTAACCGGCGCGGTGATGGGCATCTTACGAGTTGTGGGTTGCGAGAGTAAAGGAGATCCGCCGGCCGAGAAACACGCGTGTCGCTGGGACCGCGGGCGGCGGGGTCCCCGGCCGCCCACGGTCCCATCAAAAACGGTTGGCGGGAAACTTCAAGCAAGCTCCTGTTTACTGATTGCTGACGACTGCTTGCTGTTTACTACTTCACTGCAACCACCATCGAATCCGGTCCGGCGAGATGCTCAACTCTGATGTCGCGAAAACCTGCGTCGCGCATCCACTCGCTACAGTCTCCGCCCGTGTAATCGAATCCTCCCGGCGTTTCGATAAGCATGTTCAAACTCATCAGCAGTCCGAAAGCGTTTTGCCTCCGTTCGTCGTCGATGAGCGCTTCAAAGACAATCAACACTCCGCCCTCAGGCAGCGCGTCATAAGCTTTGCCGAGCAGCATGCGCTTCTGATCCAGGTCCCAGTCGTGCAGGATATGGCCCATCGTGATCACGTCCGCGGTCGGCAAGGGCTCGTTGAAAAAGTTTCCGGCCTGGAAACGCAGCCGGTCGCTCAACCCATGCGCAGCCACGTAGGCCTCGAATATCGGTCCGACAACATCGAGATCAAAGTTGGTGCCCGAAAGATGTTGATGGGCCAGACACAGTTGAACCAGCAACCCTCCCTGCGCCCCGCCGACATCGACCACAGTTTTGTAATCCTGCCAGGGAAACTTTTGCGCCATTGCTATGGCGGCGCCCATGCTAAGACCCGTCATCGCGCCGAGGAAGACGCGCAATCGTTCCGGGTCGTTGTAGAGCGTTTCAAACAAACCGGCGCCGCCGGTCTTCACTTCATTCTGCGGCTGACCCGTGCGCAGACCTTCCGTGAGCGAACCCCAGAACGTATAAAGACGCCCGTTTGCCATCTCCAACAATCCGCCGACGTAGGAGGGCTTATTGCGGTCGAGAAAAAGATCCGTCGCCGGGGTATTGCTATATCGATCTCCGTCGCGTTCGAGCATGCGGAGCGACACTAAGGCATCGAGGAAATCGCGCGCGCCGCGTGAATGGAGTTTTAGTCGTTCGCTCAACTCGGCCAGGCTCAGGGGCGCCGGCGCGAGTTCGGTAAACACACCCAACTCAATAGCGCTCAGCAGGGTCTTCGATCCCCAGAAGGCCAGGCCGAGCTGCATGATGCCCTCGGGCGTTATTGGATTGGTGTCGGTTTTCATTTCGGTCTCAGTGGACATAAGCGGTTGATCCTCCTCGGAATCCTTGGTCGAAAGATGAAGAACAATAGTGACTAAGTTTGAACTAGTCGGTGACGATGGTAAAGCAAGCCCGCTCGCCTACCTCACGTTTCTGAACCCGGCGCTACTAAACGGCCAGTCGCTCGGGTTCGCACAAAGCCTAGCCTTCACCGGGTTGTTCTCGATGTATTTGATTGTCTTATTAAAATGGGCCTGGTGGATTGCGCGCTGCTTAGTGAATCCTTCGCGCCTTCTGCCCTCTCCCCAGAGCGTTCTATACTTTCCACCGCAAATGCCCACACACTAATCATGTCCACCGTTCAAGACGACTTCGATCGAATCGCACTCTTAACCGAAGCCTCGGCGGATGGCGCAACCCACAACGATCACTATCACCATTACCTCTTGCAACATCTCCCAACCAATTGTCACCGCGTGCTTGAGATCGGCTGCGGTACCGGCACCTTCTCCAGACGACTGGCCCAACATCTCAGCGGCCCAGGGCACCGCGATCACAACCCTGGGACCACAGGCGTCCCGCCTGCCTCGCGTGCGCAGGTCCTCGCCCTCGACTTCTCCCCCGAAATGATCCGTCTCGCCCGCGCCCGCTCCTCCCAGTTTCCCAATATCACCTTCGAACTCGCCGATGCCCGCGATAGGTCTTTCAATCTCGCGAGCTTCGACTGCATCGCCAACATCGCCACGCTTCATCACCTCCCGTACGAGGAGATGCTCCGGAAAATGAAAGCTGCACTCAAACCAGGCGGCGTGCTGCTCATTCTTGATCTCTTCGAGCCCGCGGGTTTAATGGATTCACTTTCAAACCTCGTGGCGATCCCCTTGAGCGTGGGCCTGCGACTGATACATCACCGCCGGCTGCTGCCGAGAAAAGAAGAGCGCGACGCCTGGAAGGCACACGAACACCACGACCTGTATCCAACCATGAGCGAAGTCCGCGACCTTTGCGCGCGCGTCCTGCCCGGCGCAAAGATCAAGCAACATCTTCTGTGGCGCTATTCGATTGTTTGGGAGAAGGATGCCGGTGTTTGAGTTTAGGGATTTGGTCGGCAGCGAATGCATTCCTCGTCCACGACAACACCCTGCGGCGATTGCAATAACAGTCCGCGCCAGCGGACGACTGAAAATAGCCGGGGATTCATCGGCGGGAATCCCGCGGAACACAAAGTCGGTGTCCATGTTAGCGGACGACTGCCGATAGCCCACCGATTCATCGGTGGGAATCCCGCGGAACACAAAGTCGGTGTCCGTGTTAGCGGACGACTGCCTAGAGCCCACCGATTCATCGGTGGGAATCCTGCGGAATACAAAGTCGGAGTCCGTGTTAGCGGACGGCTGCCGATAGCCCACCGATTCATCGGTGGGAATCCTGCGGAACACAAAGTCGGAGTCCGTGTTAGCGGACGGCTGCCGATAGCTCCCTACCGCATTCATCGGTGGGAATCCTGCGGAACACAAAGTCGGAGTCCGTGTTAGCGGACGGCTGCCGATAGCCCACCGATTCATCGGTGGGAATCCTGCGGAACACAAAGTCGGAGTCCGTGTTAGCGGACGGCTGCCGATAGCCCACCGATTCATCGGTGGGAATCCTGCGGAACACAAAGTCGGAGTCCGTGTTAGCGGACGGCTGAAAACCGAAAGTCACGGAACGTAACGCGCGTCGTAATCGATCCCATGCTTCTCGAGCAATTCCAGAAACTCTTCGCGGAACGATTTCCTCCTATGATGTTCCTTTTGGCCGTTGATGTACGCGCTGGTCTTCGATACCTGCGAAGCGCTGACACTAAATGCACCATAGCCTTCCTGCCATTCAAATTTCCCTGGCCGTCGAAAAGTTTCGTTCATCCATTTTGACGATCCACCTTTTATTAACTGCACCGCTTTGGCGAAACTCATCATTCCTGGCAGAGATAACAGTGCGTGGAGATGATCACTCGTACCGCCGACTGCGAGTGCTTTCATGCGATGCTCCCTTGCGATCCCTCCAATGTACGGCCAGAGTCGAGATTCAGTATCTGAATCGATGAACGGCTGCCGACCTTTAGTGCTGAACGTGCAATGCATGAGGTTGTTGATGTACGCGTGGGACATGGAGGGATCCTTTCAGCCGTCCGCTTCACGGACTGCGATGTGCTTGACTCTGATCCCACCGATGAATCGGTGGGCTATTGTCGTTCGTCCGCTGTCGCGGACTTGTGAAATTTATTATTCCGTGCGGCGGTGACCCGGCCAACACGGCACGGACACCAACGTCGACGAAAAGATAGTGAGGGAGAATCGATGAGGCAACGCAACTGGTAGAAAGTCGATTTGCAGGTGATTAAAAACGCTCTTGCATTGGAAACTTGCGGCGGTCCCAATCCGTGCAGCGGACGACTGCCAATAGCCGGGGATTCATCGGTGGGATCATAAGATTCACCAGATCCCTAGTCCGTGCAGCGGACGGCTGACATTCCGACCTCGCAACAACATCGCGTTTTCTTCAGCCTCAGCCGTCCGCTGCATGGACTATCCTTCAGATTGGGTCGTCGATCCCACCGATAAATCCCCGGCTACTATCGATCGTCCGCCAGTGGCGGACTCGCCTTAACGATCGTCCGCTATACTCTGGCGATGCCCAGCATTGCCTTACTCATCACCCTTTGTCTGGTATCAGCCGCTCCCGTAACAACTCAAACGCAAGCGCAGTCGGATACTCCACATCAACGCATCACAAAAACAGAAGCGACCGGACAAGCGCCAGGAGTTGTCATCGCTCAAGGGCGCCACACTCTTCACCTCGCCGAGCGTTAATCCAACGAAGCCCGTGCCCTTGATGATTCATTTCCATGGCGCGCCCTGGTTGATTGAGGCTCACGTCGCCCGCCACCTTCCAGAGGTAGCTTTGATAACCGTCCAACTCGGCGCCGGCTCAAGTGCGTACCGGCGTCCATTTGAAAACTCTGATTTGTTTCGTGAACTGTTGAACGAAGCAGCTCAGAAGCTCTCGCTCAAACAAGGTTGGTCTTCAATAACACTTGCAGGCTTCTCCGCCGGTTACGGCGGCGTGCGCGAGATTCTGCGCCGGCCGGAATATTTCGCACTCGTCGATAACGTGCTGCTGCTCGATGGCCTGCACGCAGGCTATGCCGATGAACTCAATCCCGCGGAACACATGTCGCGTGCTGACCGTGTGGAACCAGAAGTACGCAACCAACGCGGCCGCAAGATTCTTGCTTCAGACATCGATATTTTTGTGAACTTCGCCCGCGAAGCCCGCGCGGACCACGCAGCCCGCGCCTGGCGAAAGACTCGCGCGCAAAGAAAAATTCGCGGACGAGAAAACCCTCGCCCACCAGGAAAAACTTTTGTGGTTACCCACTCCGAGATCTTTCCCGGCGCCTACGCCTCAACCACCGAATGCGCCGACTACCTTCTGGCCGCGCTCTCTCTAAAACGCCGACCCAAACCGATGAGAGGCCCGATAGGCATGCAACAACTCAGCGCGGTCGACGCAGGAGGCTTTCGAGTGCGTGGCTACGCCGGCAACACCGCCCCCGATCATGTCGACTTCCTCCACGCCATGCCCGCCTGGTTCAGCTTGCTGCGGATTTAGGTGGCAGTTGGGGTTTGTCGCGCTGGTTCACCACTGCCAAACTCCTCATTTTGCGGGGCCAACGAGTAGGTAGCCGGCGTATTTGTGGCATTCATTTAACGAGACCCGCGGGTCGCGAAGCTCTCATTACCACCGTGGCTTCAGCCCGGTGATCAAGAGAGAGGATAAACCCGAAACCGTTTCGAACGGTTTATTGCTGCGGGCCAACGAGAAACCGTTAGAAACGGTTCGCGGACGAATAATTGATTGCGGATGATTGCCGCTCGTGATCACCGGGCTAATGCCACGGTGCTAATGAGATGTGCAAAACAGAGAATCTAGTTCTAAGCGGCCGTTGTCCAACAAAACTTAGCAAATTGTTGGCTTTTCAGTTTAAGATTCGCCCACACCAAGTACGGCTGAAGATTTCTCACAGCTGTCATCCGATTATGAAACGAGATTATTACTCTGCTTCGATTACCGAGTTCCTAGCCGACTCGACTACCGAGATTCTTGGCACATTAGTCACGAACAGCGGCTTCGCGATAGAACTAACCGAAAACGCTGCTTGGCGAGAAGAGATAAGAATCCTAAAAAGTGTTCTGACAAATATACAGGGTCAGATCTACTTCGAATATACGATTCCGAGAATGGGCCGTCGCATTGACGTCGTCCTACTGGTTGGCTCAGTCGTCTTTGTTCTGGAATTTAAGGTGGGTGAAGAGAGATTTACTTCTTATGCCATTAACCAAGCCTACGATTACTCTCTCGACTTAAAGAACTTTCACGAAACGAGTCGTGATCTATTCATCGCTCCGATCGTAGTTGCTACTAACGCACCAGCGACCCCACCTCCAATCGTCACTACCAACCATAACGATAAGGTGCTTGCGCCTATGCGATGCAATGTCGAGTCGCTTGTAACGACTATTCAGCAAGTATTGGATTTAGCTGACGGTGTGGCCATTGATGTTGCAAACTGGGAAGCCGGACGATATTCACCTACTCCAACAATCATCGAAGCGGCGATGGCTCTTTATAACAATCACTCAGTCGATGAGATATCTCGTAATGACGCTGCTGCAATCAACCTCAGTACAACTTCAAAGGCGATTGCCGAGATCATCAGCTCCGCTCGCGTGAGCTCAACCAAAGCTGTTTGTTTCGTTACTGGCGTGCCTGGTGCTGGTAAGACTTTGGTCGGGTTAAATATCGCAACCCAGCGAAGAGAGGAAACTGACAAACTCTACAGCGTATTCTTATCTGGCAACGGTCCCCTCGTCGCTATCTTGCGCGAGGCGCTGGCGCGTGATCGAGTTCGGAACGACAGAGAGCAAGGCGAAAACACTTTGTTAGGTGAAGCGCGGCGGCGGGTGAAGAGTTTCATTCAGAATGTCCACAATTTTCGTGACGAGTGTTTGATTGACGAGAAACCCCCTATAGAGCATGTCGCATTATTCGACGAGGCTCAAAGGGCCTGGACCTTGGAACAGACAGCGAGGTTCATGGCTCGGAGGGGTACGCCAGACTTCAATAAGTCTGAACCCGAGTTTCTCATTTCCTGCCTCGATCGGCATCCGGATTGGGCCGTCGTCGTCTGTTTAGTTGGAGGTGGACAAGAGATTAACACCGGCGAAGCTGGGATTACTGAGTGGATTGATTCGCTCAACCGTTCCTTTCCTGCATGGCATGTCTACATTTCATCGCGGCTCACTGATAGCGAGTATGCTGCGGGACACGTGCTGGAACAGTTAGAGTCTCGACCGTATGTAGAGACTAGAGATGAACTGCACTTAGGCGTTTCGATGCGATCTTTCCGTGCCGAAAATGTTTCGCTACTAGTGAAACAGCTCCTCGACCTTGAGAAGGATGACGCGTCTCGGACTCTAGCTCAGGTTTCAGCGAAATACCCCATTATTATTACAAGAGATCTTTCCAAAGCTAAGCAATGGCTAAGGAATCAATCGCGAGGCACCGAGCGCTACGGAATTATCGCTTCCTCGGCGGCGGAACGACTGAAACCTCACGCCATAGACGTGAAGTCGCCTATGGATCCTATTCACTGGTTTCTCGACAGCAATGAAGATGTTCGTTCTTCATATTATCTTGAAGACGTGGCAACTGAATTCTCCATTCAAGGCCTGGAGCTCGACTGGACCTGTGTAACTTGGGACGCCGATTTCAGATATACCGCCCAGGGATGGGATCACCGATCCTTCTGCGGAGATCGTTGGAACTATATTCGGAAAACAGAACGAAGGGCTTATCAGAAGAACGCTTATCGGGTACTTCTCACAAGGGCCCGACAAGGAATGGTCATCGTCGTTCCGCCAGGTGATTCTGAAGACCCCACACGTAAGCCCGAGTTCTACGACCCGACCTTTGCATATCTCCAAGAAATCGGTTTCAGAACTATTTGAGATACCGCAACCGCCTCTTGCTCTAACCGTCGCCTCCCTAGATACAAGAGCGCTTTCAATATCGATCTTCGAGTGTTGAGGCCTTTCGCCTTGCCACCTCAATGCCGACCTGGGTAGATTGCGCTCGCTTCCGTTGCGTGCCGAATTATTTAGTGCCCTCATGAATATATTCCCAATTCTCGCAAGCACATACTTCTCCGGCGCTGGGCTCATGGACATCGGTCTACGGGCGGGCGGGATGACGCTGCAGCAAAGCTTTGAGATTGACGCTACCTGTTGCGACACACAGCGGCGAAACTTCGATCACGAAGTGGTTCAGTGTGACATCACGCAGAAGCTGGTACAGTCGGAAAAGGAATGCCACGTGATGGTGGCGACCTATCCGTGCACCAAGTACTCACCGGTCGCTGACATTCACGGCGTCCGCACTGGCGACGACTTGTTTCTGCATTTCTTCAGGCACGTTGCCATTCGCAAGCCCGAGCTGTACGTTGTCGAGAATGTTCCGGGCATGAAGAAGTTTCCTGTCGTCATGGAAGCGATGACTAAGCTGCCGGACTACTACGTGCACGTTGCGTGTCCAGTGAAGTCTTCTATCTGGCTCCCTCAGAAGCGAGATCGGTTAATCATCATTGGCAGCCGACGGCGCTTCGCATGGCGTGAGCCGCGCGCTGAAAAAGCGATCACACTCGCTGAAATACTTGACGATGAACCGACACCCCACATTCCTGACTATGTGAGAAAGAGGCTCGAAGGTGCCTATCGAGACCGACCAATTATCAGTGATCCGAAACGCGGCGACATCGCTCCTACTTGCGTTGCGCACTACTCTAAGGACTTGAGCACGAGACTCGTTACAGACGCGCGGTTTCCTCGCGGTGCGCGACCTTACACCGTTCGCGAGTATGCGAGGCTGCAAGGAGTGCCGGACTCATTTACTTTTTCAGGTTCTAGTAATGATGCTTATCGAATGATCGGAAATGGTGTTTCGGTGCCGGTTGGAAAATGGATCGGCAATGAGATCATGCGGTATTTCCAAAACTAGCAGGAGAGCGGAACCCGCCCGCTAAAGCAAGCGGGTTTGACCGGTTCGCGCTGCGCGCGCTCATTGCGGGCGGGATAGCACCCCCGCCGGGCTACCCGGCCGGGGACCCCGCCGCCCGCGGTCCCAGCATTTACTTGATTCGTGGTTAACTTGATCCGCGGTCAGCAGTCAGCAGTCAGCAGTCAGCAGTCAGCAGTAATACGTTGATGGTCTCCGGCTGACTGCTGGTTGCTGTCTTCACGATTTTCCTTTGCCTTTGTCTTTGCCCTTGCCTTTTCCATCACCGTCGCCGCGGTTGCGTGATTGGTCCGGCTGCTTGCGTTCCGCTTTGCCTGCCTTCCGTTCGCGTTCAATGCCCGGGGCGCGTTGCGCCTCGCGCGGAGTCTGCGGTCTCGCCGCAGACTCCATCTTGTGCGGTTTAATTTCACGAGCCGGATTACCAACCCGCTGGCCTTGCGGCTGCTGTTGATACTTGCGCTGATTATCACGATCCATGCGCTGTTGACGCTGCTGCGCCTGGGCTGCGTCTCGCTGTTGTCGCTGAAGCTCGCGCACCTGTCGCGCCCCGTCTTTATTACTTCGGTCGGAGTTAAGCCGGCGGATCTCCTGCGTGCGCCGGTGGTCTTCCTGTTTGAACGCCCGCTCCTGTTGCCGGCGCGCGCGATTTTCCTGTCGCGCTTGTCGTTTTTCTTCGTGGCGCGCAGCCTTCATTTCATGGCGCTCATCGCGGATTTGAAACTTCCGCTTCCGGTCCTCGTCTGACACGCGCTCCACGCGCATCTGCTTCTTCAGTTCCTTCCTAAACTTCGACTCCTTAAAGTCACGACCGATGAAGACGGGCGTGTCGCGCAGTTTCTTCGCAATTCCCGGCGGCAAGTCTATCTTGCCTCGACCCCAGGCTGAGTTGACTACTGCGTTTCGCAGCGGCGTCAGCGTCAATGGATCGAGCGTTGATCTCGACGAAGCTATCCGCTGTTGATCAACTCGACGCACGTTGCGTGGATCGATGACGCGACCAAACGCGTCTACCGGCACCACGGTAACTGCGCCGGGAATGCCGAGATTCACAAGTTGCGCCGGCGCCAGATTCGTTCGGGTAAGATATTGTGGCTGCCAGTCCGCGTCGTAATAATGCGGCGCATAAACTTCGCCCGGAGCCAGCGGCACCCAGCCGATTTGATTGGCGTCGTCTAAAGGAACAAACGCGACGAGCGCGGGCGCATAAGCCGGCGTCGAGTTCGCGGTCTCCGGAATCCAGTACCACTGGTTGCCCACGTTGGCCCAGCGTCCGTAGTGATAAGGAGCATAGCCCCAGGGCTCACTCGAGACCCAGGTTGGTCCATACGGATAATCGTTCGTCCATGTCCCTTGCTGGTAAGGCACCCAGCCATCATCCACCCGCGGCCGCCAGGCATGGCCATAGCCATCAACCTGCTGCCAATCACCGTAGTAATCAAGATCGTTCAAGCCCGGAATGCTCGGATTCGCATACTGGTAACTGACGTTGCGATTGTAGGGATCGTAGTAATAGGGATCGTTTAGATAAGCGTCGTAAGAGCTGTAACGACCGTCGTAAGTGTCCGGGTATTGGTAGTCGTAATAATCGTCAACCATGTAACCGGCGTCGTCAGGATTGAGCCGCGAAAGCGCGAGCTGGGCGGCGGTCTGGCCCAGCATGGTCAACATCTCCCCCTTGCCAATACTCCCCGAACCTCCCTGGCCAACGATCTGCGCGAGTCCGCTCAAGACGGAAACGAGCACGCCGCCATCGTCGTCAAAGCCGACGTTATAAAGCCCGGGCTGATCAAAGTTGACTGCGCCGTGGGGCGTGGCCACTTCAAATATTTCATCGTCGTCGAGATAGCCAACATCAAACATCGCCGAGCCGTCGCGCAGCGCGAGTTGGGTGCGACGATCGCTAAGCGAAACTACGTCGAGCGATGTGTTTGGATCGAGGCGAGCAAAGTTGCGGCCACTGAATGCAAGCGAAGTGCGCGAGTTGTCGCGGGTGTAGATCCGATCACCCACCGAGAAGGGTTGATTAGGTGTCGCGTTGATCCACCGTGGTTCCGCATCGACGCTGGCGACGGCATCGCTGAAAGCAACTTCGCCATCGACGCGTTGAATGCGTGCCGCGTAGGGCAGTTCATCGGCTGAAGCGGTTTGCTCATGACTCATCCAATAGCCGACACCCAGGCCGGCCGCAAGCGCCACTACCAGTGCGACGATCGTCAGGTGCGGCCAAACTTTGATCCTGTCCATAGAAAACTTCTCCTTCTCTGATACGTGAAACCCTAATTCGCCCTACCTACCCGCTAGCGCAGCTGTTGCTGAAAATCACTCGCAAGGCGAGTCCGGTAATTAGCCGGTCCAAAATACCGACCGGATGTACTCAGGTGTCTTTTCCTTTATCGCCTAAGTTCTGGCAAGGATCATGCCCACCACGAGCATCATGTGGGCAGGGTTGGCCAAAAGACACTCCGCGGGGCGGTTTACCAGCGCCTGAGCGTCGCTGCCATGATTTAGACACTGACTTGCAAGGAGATTGCTAAAAGAAGTTGGTGCCATCGGGAACGGGTAATGCGCCATGAGAAGGGAGGCACGTACCCATTCAAGGCAGGAGTTGAGCGATATGGGGAAGTGGTCGCGCTTAGTCACGGCATTCAACGTTGTGGGTCGAAGCATTCGGAACCGGGAGCGGTAGCGACCGGGTAACTTCAGCGACGGAAACCCCCTTGAAAATGATCGAGCATCACCGAAAACTGCAACTTGTTTGCGGCTGACCACTGCAACTTGTTTGCGGCTGGACCCGGTCGCTACCGCTCCCGGTTCTGCATTCTTGTGGCGTTAAGTCGCTCGTGCCGGACGGCGATGCCAAAAGCTTTTCATCATGGGTCGAAGCATTCGGAACCGGGAGCGGTAGCGACCGGGTGAAACTTCGCGGTATACGATCCCTTTCAATGAACGAATGATCGAGCCTCACGGAAAACTGCAACTGTTTGCGGCTGACCCGGTCGCTACCGCTCCCGGTTCTGAATTCTTGTGGCGTTAAATCGCTCTTCATCCCAGTTCGACAATGCAACAATTTTCATCATGGGTCGAAGCATTCGGAACCGGGAGCGGTAGCGACCGGGTAACACCACCGACGGAAACACCCTTGAAAATGATCGCCTCACGGAAAACTGCAATCTGTTTGCGGGCTGACCCGGTCGCTACCGCTCCCGGTTCTGAATTTTTGTGGCGTTAAATCGCGCTTCGTCCCGGTTCGGCAATGCAACAATTTTCATCATGGGTCGAAGCATTCGGAACCGGGAGCTGTAGCGACCGGGTAACACCACCGACGGAAACACCCTTGAAAATGATCGAGCCTCACGGAAAACTGCAACTGTTTGCGGCTGGACCCGGTCGCTACCGCTCCCGGTTCTGCATTCTTGTGGCATTAAGTCGCTCGTGCCGGTCGGCGATGCCAAAAGCTTTTCATCATGGGTCGAAGCATTCGGAACCGGGAGCGGTAGCGACCGGGTGAAACTTTGCGGTATAGATCCCTTTCAATGAACGAATGATCGAGCCTCACGGCAAACTGCAACTGTTTGCGGCTGGACCCGGTCGCTACCGCTCCCGGTTCTGCATTCTTGTGGCGTGAAATCGCTCTTTGTGCCGGACGGCGATGCCACAAGCTTTTCATCATGGGTCGAAGCATTCGGAACCGGGAGCGGTAGCGACCGGGTGAAACTTTGCGGTATAGATCCCTTTCGATGAACGAATTTCGAGCCGGTCCGCCATTAGCTTACCTGATTACCTTTCGCGCTTATGGCACATGGCTGCACGGCGACCCGCGCGGCTCAGTAGATCGATTTCATAATCAGTTCGGGTCACCACGGATTGCCTCAAATGAAAAGTGGAGACGACACAATCGCGGTCTACTCGTCCATGCTCCAGTTAAACTGCATTCGCGACTGAGAATGTTGGTCAAGAACGCCATAAGGGAGACCTGTGCTTTTCGAAAATGGGAGCTTTGGACCACGAACGTAAGGACCAACCATGTCCACACAGTTGTTTCGGCAGCCTGTAAGCCAGAAATAATACTTGCTGCTTTCAAGGGAAATGCCACGATAAAGCTACGGCAGTGCGGCTATTGGCGCTTAAGTAGAAGTCCGTGGGTTGACAAAGGCAGCAGGAGATATTTATGGACAGAAAGCGACGTTATCAACGCAGTCTGCTATGTCGAATACGAGCAAGGTGACCCGCTCGACTAAAGTTCAGTTGGCATTCAACTGGGGCTGACCCGGTCGCTACCGCTCCCGGTTCTGAATTCTTGTGGCGTTAAGTCGCGCTTCGTCCCGTGGCGTTAAATCGCTCTTTGTGCTGGTTCGGCGATGCCACTAGCTTTTCATCACGGTAGAAGCATTCGGAACCGGGAGCGGTAGCGACCGGGTGAAACTTTGCGGTATAGATCCCTTTCAATGAACGAATGATCGAGCCTCACGGAAAACTGCAACTGTTTGCGGCTGGACCCGGTCGCTACCGCTCCCGGTTCTGAATTCTTGTGGCGTTAAGTCGCGCTTCGTCCCGTGGCGTTAAATCGCTCTTTGTGCTGGTTCGGCGATGCCACAAGCTTTTCATCATGGGTCGAAGCATTCGGAACCGGGAGCGGTAGCGACCGGGTGAAGCTTTGCGGTATAGATCCCTTTCAATGAACGAATGATCGAGCCTCACGGAAAACTGCAACTGTTTGCGGCTGGACCCGGTCGCTACCGCTCCCGGTTCTGAATTCTTGTGGCGTTAAGTCGCGCTTCGTCCCGGTTTGGCTTTCGTCCCCGGTTCGGCGATGCCACAAGCTTTTCACCATGGGTCGAAGCATTCGGAACCGGGAGCGGTAGCGACCGGGTAACACCACCGACGGAAACCCCCTTGAAAATGAAGCGAGCTCACCGAAAACTGCAACTTGTTTGCGGCTGACCACTGCAACTTGTTTGCGGCTGGACCCGGTCGCTACCGCTCCCGGTTCTGGATTCTTGTGGCGTTAAATCGCTCTTTGTGCCGGACGGCGATGCCACAAGCTTTTCACCATGGGTCGAAGCATTCGGAACCGGGAGCGGTAGCGACCGGGTAACACCACCGTCGGAAACCCCCTTGAAAATGATCCTCACGGAAAACTGCAACCTGTTTGCGGCTGACCCGGTCGCTCTGAATTAATCGTCCCTCTCAATCGAGTCTCTAGCTTCCCTTTTTTCCCTTTGACGCACGCTGCTTTTTCAGACGCGCTTTGAACGCGGTTTCACCGCCGGTCTCGCCTTTGCGCCGACCGCCGGTCATGGCCGGAGTAGACGGCGAGGTGGTGCGCGGCGTGACCGCGTCGCCGCCGGTGTGCTGTGCAGACTTGTCGGCGGCCAACTTGTTAGCAGCTTTACGTCGACCGAGCACCGCGGGGGTGTTTTTCATCGCTTTGCGATTCTGGTCGGCGGAACCCGCTGCACCTGTTTGTTGTCCGCGCGGCTTCGCTCTGATTCCCACCTTGTGCTGGTCCTTCTTCGGTTTCATTTCCACCTCCGCGTTCGCCAATGCCTGGTTTGGGCTTTATTGTAGATGCTTCCGCATGGTAATAACCGACCGACAAAGTCGCTTGAGCTTCTGGTAACAGTATTGACATGGACAATCCGTAGAAACCGAGTTCGCCCGATAGACACTTGCTCCCCATATGACCATTCAAATCGCCATTGTACTCGGGCTCCTCCTCGTTGCTCTCATTCTCTTCGCCACCGAGCGCATTCCGATTGATATCGTGTCGTTGATTCTCGTGCTGTTGTTGGTTGTCACCGGCACCCTCACCGCGGCCGAGGCGTTTGCCGGGTTTGGCAACGACATCGTGATTACAATTGCCGGGCTGTTTATCCTGACGGGCGGACTGGCGAAAACCGGAGTGGTCGACGCAGTTGGGCGGCGCCTTCAGGGCATCGCCGGCGACAGTGAATTCCGCATGGCCGGGATGGTGATGATTGTGGCCGCGCTCTCGGCAGCGTTCATGAAGAACACCACCACTACCGCGATCTTCCTCCCCGTCGTTTTGGGAATCGCCCTGCGGAAAAGTATTCATCCATCCAAACTGCTAATGCCCCTGGCTTTCGGCGCAATTCTCGGCGGCACCTGCACCTTAATCGGAACCTCAACCAACCTCGCGGTCAGCGGCGCTATGACCCGCTACGGACTCGCGCCCTATTCGATGTTTGAACTCACCCGCGTCGGCGTGCCCATTGTGGTAATCGGCATACTCTACATGATGGTGGTCGGACTGCGGCTGGTGCCGAAGCGCGAAGGCGATGCCTCGCTCACCGAGCAATACCACGTGAGACAGTACATGTCGGAAGTGTTGGTGCTGGAGGGCTCCCGCATGATCGGCAAGCGACTGTCTGCCGCGCCGCTCAGCGATGAGCTGGATCTGACGGTGGTGGGAATCCTCCGCGGCCAGACGCGATATCGCATCGCGCCGAATCCCGATGAGGAGATCCAGCAAGGTGATTTGCTTCTGGTGCAGGGCCGAGTCGACGACATCCTGCGCGTGAAGGGCGAAGCTGGTATCGAGATTAAAGCCGATTTCGAACTGAGCGACACCTTGCTGGAAAACGCAGATACAAACGTGGAGTTGTTTGAAGCAATGATCCCGCGCGGTTCAGACTTCACCGGTCGCAACCTGAAGAAACTTAAATTTCAGGAACGCTACCAGTTGATCGTGCTGGCCATAAACCGTCATGGAATTAACCTGCTCTCGAAGATGAGTAAAGTGAAACTCCGTTTTGGCGATGTGCTGCTTTTGCAGGGCCGGCGCGAGCGCGCAGAACAGTTAACGGCCGACGGGAACATACTGTTGTTGGAAGAGATCTCCGATCGCCAGGCGCGGCCGGAGAAGAAGCGCTGGGCTCTCCTGGCTTTCGGACTTTTTCTCGCGCTTTCGATCACACACCTGGTCCCGCTTTCGATTGCCGTGCTCAGTGGAGTGCTGGTGTTGCTGGCGAGTGGGGCCGTGCGGCCACAGGAAATTTACGAGTTGGTTGAGTGGCGGCTCGTCGTGTTGATTGCGTGCATGATGAGTTTCGGCCAGGCGATGGAGGGTAGTCATGCAGATCAATACCTGGCGGACATGATCGTTCGGGCCACGGGACATTACGGCCCTCTGGCCGTGCTATCCGGGTTCTTCATAATGACCGTGGCGCTGACGCAACCAATGTCGAATCAAGCGGCGGCGCTCGTAATGCTCCCCATTGCGGTCAAAACCGCCGTTCTTTTGGGGCTAAACCCACGCGCCTTTGCGGTTACCGTCACTTATGCTGCCTCATGCTCTTTCCTGACCCCACTCGAACCGGCTTGCGTCCTGATATACACACCTGGCCGTTACCGCTTCCTCGACTTCGTTAAAGTGGGCTCGGTGTTGACGCTCGCAGTTTTCGGAATAGTTATCTGGCTGGTGCCCATTTTCTGGCCTCTCCAACTGCCCTGAGGTGGGGGCTCGGTGCCAATTCCACGAAAGCGGGAAACCAGAGTTTTTGCCCATGTTTCTGCACTCGAAACCCAGAATCCTGGCCAGGCAGAGATTGTTTTTTGCTTGCGGTGGTTGATTACCTTCCGACCCGTCACTATAATGCGCCTCATTCCAGACCGAGCACATTCTGGCAGGATTTACGCGAGCGAAAGTATATCTAACGTACGCATTATTTTTCGCGGTCGAAATCGCAACCTATCAAGTAATCCCCATTAAATGTCTACACCTATTAGATGGAAACAACCCCGTCGTGTAGCTGCACTTGACGCCCGGGCCGAAGGTCGACCGCAAACACCATTGCGGACCCTCGCAATAAATCTCGGGCAGGCAGCACGATCGGCGTTAAGCGAGCCTTTCCGCCTCACGGTCGAACACCATAAAATTTTTCTCCGGCGTTTACCGCGTGCCTTCGATGGCTTCCGCGTGGTTCAGCTTTCCGACATTCACCACAGCCCATTCACCAGCCGCGAACAAATCGAACGCGCGGTGGACACCGCTAACAGTTTGCAGCCCGATCTCATTGCGCTAACTGGCGATTACGTTTCCAAAGAAAGGGCCTATGCCGCACCCTGTGCCGAATTAATGGGCAGACTGAAGGCGCGCCATGGCGTGTTTGCGGTGTTGGGTAATCACGATCATTGGACCGATGCCGCGCTGATCACCGATCTTTTCCGTGCGGAAGGAATCACTGTGCTGGTTAACCAGGGCATGCGATTCGAGAAGGATGGCGCTGCCTTCTGGTTGGCCGGCACGGATGACACGATGGTTGGTCTCGAGGATTTGCCGCTTGCCCTTGCCGGCGCACGCGAGCACGAGTTGAAACTATTGCTGGCCCATAATCCGATTATTCTGCGGCGGGCCTCCCGGGCCGGAGTTGACCTGGTGCTGAGCGGCCACACCCACGGTGGGCAAGTGACGCTGCGTTCCGAGCGCAGTGCTTCGGGCAGATCCCGCCGGCGTATTGTGAAGGGTCTGGCAAAGCAGGGCGAAACGCAGATATACGTAACGCGCGGACTTGGCACGGTGGTGTTGCCGGTCCGATTCGGCTGTCCGCCTGAGGTTTCGTTGCTCGAGTTGCGAACCGCCTGAAGCTTGTACACAGCTGTTAGTTGCGTCTTTGTCCAACCCGGTGTCTCGCAGAACGAAAAATTACCACGCACGCAAATTAGCAGTTTGCATTACCAGGATTGATGTCGTCCTCCCGGATTCTTACCGTTCCCAACATGCTCACCATCTTCCGGATGGTGCTGATTCCTGTTTTCGTCACCCTGCTCTTCTATCAGCGTTTCATCTGGGCGCTCGCCGCTTTTGTTATTGCCGGACTGACTGACGGACTCGACGGCCTCTTGGCTCGACGCTTCGATCAGGAGTCGCAGCTGGGAACCATTCTCGATCCTATTGCCGACAAACTGATGCTGGTGACGGCGTTTATCGTCCTTTCGATGCGCAGTGTGTTCCCGCAGCCTTTGCCCAGCCACTTGCCGGTGCCTTTTTGGGTTACCGTCGCGGTTATTAGTCGCGATGTTTTCATCATCGTGGGCGCGGCCGCAATCAACATCATGACCGGATTTCGAGGTTTCCGGCCTTCCTGGTTGGGAAAACTCAACACCACCGTTCAGATCATCGGGATCACCCTGATAATGTTTGCGGCCAGCGTGCCTTACTACACCGGGCTTTACCTTCCGACAGTCTATGCTGCCGTTTTTGGCCTGGCCCTACTCTCCGGACTCCACTACGTATTTTTTGTTTCAAAACTCATGAACGACGACCGCAATAAGACTCCTCCGTCAAACGCGCCGCCCTCCTAAGCCTGTGAGGCATCCGCCAGACTGCCCCTGCGAACCTGCGACCTGATGGCGCTACAGCTCGCTGCCTGCCCGCCCATCAAGAATCCCTTCGATCCCACAGCCCTCAACCCAAAGTTGACAGCAAGACACTCAAGTATTATATTACCGCTCCATTCAAATAACTTATGGGTGGGTAAATAAGGCAAAGCGCCTGCGAAAGTACTGAAATCTCGCCCCGAAATGGGTTCGACAGGGTGACTGAGTAGGCTAAATATCGTTTTGGAGAACAAAAGATGAGCAAGATTATTGGAATCGACCTGGGAACGACCAATTCCGTCGTCGCGGTGATGGAAGGCGGCGAGCCGACTGTAATCACTAACTCCGAAGGCGGCCGCACCACTCCCTCAGTGGTGGCGTTTACCAAGGACGGCAGCCGGCTCGTCGGACAGGTGGCCAAACGTCAGGCCGTCACAAACCCCGAAAACACGGTCTATTCAATCAAGAGATTCATGGGCCGTCGCTTCGACGAGGTCACTGAAGAGATTAAGCAGGTGCCCTACAAAGTGAAGGCTGCGGGCACCGGCGACGTGCGCATTGCAGCGGGCGGCAAGGAATGGAGTCCGCCGGAGATTTCGGCGATCATCCTGCAAAAGATGAAGCAGTCGGCTGAAGACTACCTCGGCCAGAAGGTCGACAAGGCGGTTATCACCGTTCCGGCTTATTTCAACGACGCGCAACGCCAGGCGACTAAAGATGCCGGCAAGATTGCGGGTCTCGAAGTTATGCGCATCGTCAACGAGCCCACCGCCGCGGCTCTGGCGTACGGACTCGACAAGAAAACGGACGAGACCATCGCCGTGTTCGACTTCGGCGGCGGTACGTTTGACGTTTCAATTCTCGAAGTTGGCGAAGGCGTAGTCGAAGTTAAGTCGACCAACGGCGACACGCACCTCGGCGGCGACGATATCGACGAACGCCTGATCGAATGGATCATTGAAGAGTTTAAGAAGGACCAGGGAATCGATCTTTCCAGCGACAAGATGGCCTTGCAGCGCTTGAAGGAAGCTTCTGAGAAAGGCGAAGATCGAACTGTCGAGCACGATGGAAACGGAAATCAATCTTCCTTTCGTCACGGCCGACCAGTCTGGTCCAAAGCATTTGGCGATGAAACTGACGCGGGCGAAATTTGAGCAGTTAATCGATCCGATACTGGTGACGGCTCAAGGGCCCCGTGCAGCAAGCGATCAAAGACGCCGGCCTCGATGCGAAGAAGATTCGACGAAGTGGTGCTCGTCGGTGGCTCGACCCGAATCCCGAAAGTTCAGGAGATCGTTCGTGAGTTGTTTGGCAAAGAACCAAACAAGAGCGTCAATCCTGACGAAGTGGTGGCCATCGGTGCGGCGGTCCAGGCAGGCGTGCTCTCGGGCGAGAAGACCGACATTCTCCTGCTCGACGTGACTCCCCTTAGCCTCGGCATCGAAACTCTCGGCGGGGTCTTTACCAAACTAATCGAACGCAACACCACGATCCCAACGCGCAAGTCGGAAATATTCTCGACTGCCTCCGACAACCAAACTTCGGTCGAAGTTCATGTGCTTCAGGGTGAGCGTCCGATCGCCACGGACAATCGCACTCTGGGTAAGTTTCACCTGATCGGTATTCCACCCGCACCGCGCGGCATGCCGCAGGTTGAGGTCGCTTTCGACATCGACGCCAACGGCATCGTTAACGTTTCGGCGAAAGACATGGGCACGGGTCGCGAACAGAAGATCACAATCACCTCATCGTCCGGTCTCTCGAAGGAGGAGATCGACAAGATGATGCGCGACGCCGAATCACATGCTTCCGACGACGTCAAAAAGAAGGGAAGAGATCGAAGCGCGCAACCGTCTGGATGGTCTGACGTACCAGATGGAGAAGACGCTGAATGAGAACAAGGAGAAAGTCGGAGCTGTCGCTGCTGAAGTGGAAACGGCGATCGCCGAAGCAAAGACCGCCCTGGCTGAAGGTGGAGTGGAAAAACTCGAACGAGGCCTTCAATCAACTGCAGAGCGCCTCGCACAAGTTAGCGGAAGCCCTGTATCAGCAAACCGGAACGCCGGGTGCTGAGGCAGGCACAGAAGATCAGGCTTCTGCCGCGGGTGCTTCGTCTGCGGGGGGCGCCGGCGAGGACAATGTAATCGACGCCGAATACGTAGACGTGGACGACGACAAGAAGTAACGAATGAGACGATGACTAGTGAGGGATCAATTCCCGAGACTCTCATAGTCACCTGTTTTTCCAGCCCCGGTTTTTTAAAGTGATGAGTGATAAGTGAGTTTCTCAACCTGTCACTTGTCACTGTCTATTATTCACAGCTTTCAAAATGGCCAAGCAAGACTACTACCAAACGCTGGGGATCAAGCGCGACGCCAAACCTGACGAGATCAAGAAGGCTTACCGCCGGCTGGCGCGGAAGTATCACCCGGACGTAAATCCTGGCGACAAAGCGTCGGAAGAGCGTTTCAAGTTAACTACGGAGGCGCACGACGTACTTTCTGATCCGAAGAAGCGCAAGGTTTACGATCGGTTCGGGGAGTATTCCGACAATCTTGCCAACGCTGCCGCGCGCGGCGCTGGGCCAACCACCGGAACAGCGGGACGAACCTCTCCGGGTTTTGATTTTAGTGGCTTCGACTGGGGCACGACGCAACCTCCGGGAGCTTCAAGCGGCGGCGGCGGATCAAGCTTTCGAGATATTTTCGCCGATCTCTTTGGCGGCGGAGCAGCGAAGGAAGAGGAACCGCCGCGGCCTCAACCCAAAAAAGGTGCGGACATCGAGATGCCGCTGGGCGCTATCATTTGAAGAGGCCATTCAGGGTTTAACTACCAATCTTACAGTCAATCGATCTGAGCAGTGTTCTCGTTGCAACGGCGCCGGCGACATTGGGGGACCAGTAATGGTGTGCTCCACCTGCAAAGGTTCGGGTCAGGTGCAAAGGGTCGGCGGACGTCTGCGGTTTGCACAGGAGTGCTCGGATTGTGGCGGCACCGGGCGCAGGCGTGCGCCGTGTTCGTTGTGCAAAGGAAAAGGCACACTACCAAAATCAGAAACTGTGAAGGTTCGCATTCCAGCCGGGGTGGAGACCGGGTCACGCGTCCGTATTCCCGGAAAGGGCCAGGGCGGCAGAATGGGCGCGCCTCCCGGTGACTTGCACATCATTACCAACGTCGGCACGCACAAATACTTCACGCGCAAGGGCGACAATATTTATGTGACCGTGCCGGTTACCGTTCCCGAGGCCGCACTGGGCGCCAAGATCGAAGTGCCCACCGTGGAAGGGAAAGCGCAACTGCGCATCCCGCCGGGAACGCAGTCAGGCCAGAAGTTTCGTCTGCGCCAGCGTGGCGCGCCGTCGCTGCGAAACCCGGGCGCGCGTGGTGATCAGTTTGTTGAAGCACAGGTAACGCTGCCGAAAATGATCTCGGAAGAGACGAAGGAACTTTTGCGGCAGTATGCGAAGCTAAACGGGGAAAACCCGCGGGTGGAGATGGGACTGGAATAGCATAGCCAATTGCCAATTCCTGATGGCCAATTTTTCGGCAATCACGATTGGTGCGTCCCGGGGCAAATTGGCAATCTGAAATCGGCAATGTAATGAAGCGCAAACCAAAGACATACACCATTAGCGCAGTGGCGGAACAGTACGGCCTTCATCCGCAAACATTGCGCATGTATGAACGCGAGGGGCTGCTCAAGCCGTCGCGGTCTGAGGGGAACACGCGTCTCTACACCGATCCTGATCTGGCGCGACTCGAACTAATTCTGTCTCTCACCCGCGATCTGGGCGTCAATCTCGCCGGCGTCGAAATCATCATGAACATGCGCGAGAAGATGGATGCGATGCAGCAGGAGTTTGAGCGCTTCTTCCAGTATCTCCAGTCGCATGCCGACGAACTCACCAACTTTGTCGAACCGCCCGCTGAAGGTACTTCCGATGCGCTGGTCCCCGTCACTCGTTCCGCCGCGCTCCGACGTCGCAGCGTCTCGATCAGAGTTTCAAACCAAAACCGCGAGCGGTAGCGATCCGGTCGTCTCCTGCTCAATAAGCCTCAACCTCCCTTCGATCATTCGCCTTAGATCATTGGCGTCAATTCGCCGCTGGTCTCTCCGTCCTGGCAAAGGCGGGATAGCCAAAACTCTTGCATTAACTGCGCAACTGCTAAAAACAGGAAACACTCGCCTCTCGCGAAAAGCCAGGCGTAGCATTGTGTCTGTTCTAGTTCTCCCTGTGTGTCGCCGTTGCGGGAGCTATTACTTCCCTTGCCGATAAGCAAACGAAGTCCCAGCGATTTTCGTTAATAAAAATGAAAAGTCCTGCCTCACAGGTTGTCGCCTCCGCCGTTTTCTCGATTTTGGTCTTGATTGCGCCCAGTCTGACGGCGCCTGGAAGCGTACGCGCTCAGGATCTCGATAACGTGACATTCCAGGGGCGCATTATCGATCAAGACAATGCAGTCATTCCCGGCGCGACAGTCGAAACTGTACTAGTCAAGACGAACACGATTCGCACCACGACCTCTGACGATCAGGGACGCTATCGCATCATTCAACTCGAGCCCGGCGTCTACACGGTGCGGATCTCGGCGGCCGGATTCGCTACTCAGGAAAAGACCGAACTCACCACCATTGCGGGTCAAAACGTTCAACTCGATATAATTCTCCTCCCTCAGGGTGTTACCGCCAGGCTGGAAGTTTCCTCCGCCGAGACTCCCGCCGTCGACACTACGCGCACGGTCGTCGGCGGCACCGTAACGACGCACGAAGTAGAGGCGCTGCCCGTCTCCACCCGTTCACCACTTGATTTAATATTTACGCTCGGCGGGGTCACTGAAGAACCGCTATCCACCCGCGACCTCGCCGAAGATCGAAACTCCGCAAATGCGAGCACTCCCGAAGAGGCCGGTACATTTTCGCTTTCCGGTGGACCAGCATATTCAAATAACATCACGATTGATGGTCTCGATAACAACGATGACCGCGTTGCTCGTGAACGCTTTCAACCATCAATCGAAGGCGTAGAAGAAGTGCAGGTGATTACCAACCAGTTTTCCGCTGAGTATGGGCGGGCCTCGGGCGGTCGTATCAACATCAAAACGCGCGGTGGCTCAAACAGATATCGAGGCCGTGGTTTCTATTTCTTCCGTGACGATTGGCTCAACGCAAATACGTTTAATAACAACCGGCTGGGACTCACTCGATTGCCATTTACCGAACAGAATCCTGGCTTTACGCTCAGTGGCCCACTCACGATGCCAAAATTCTTTGGGCCCTTCAGTTATAGCGGCCGCAGCAAAACATTTTTCTTCTCCGCCTATGAATACAACACGATCTCGGATTCGGCGTTGATCAACACCTTCGTGCCGGTAGCGCAAAACTCCCGTTTCCTCCTTCCTCCGGCAACTGCACCCGAAGCCAGGCGGCTGGAGAATGTTGATGCGCCCAGCGCGGCGGCTGAAATCGCACCCTTCATTCAGGGTCTGGGGACACCGCAACGAAATCATATTTTCACCACTCGCGTGGATCACAAGTTTACCGAGACGCACAACGGCGCCTTCCTGCTCCAACTGGGAAGGCTCACTGATTTGCGCCAGTTTGGCGGCGGCGATCGACTCGCAGAAGCTTTGCAGGCCAGGACGCGTAAGACCGACGCTATTTCTTACTCCGATAATTTCGTGTTCTCGGCAACCGCGGTCAACCAGGCTCGCGTGCAATTCTCAAGATTGACCCCGGCCGTTGAGGCCCGCGGCGGTTCCAGGCCAGTCGTTATTATCGACTTCGAAGCGCCGCCATTGTTGCCGGGCGAGATTCTGGAATCCGGAACCCTCGTTGCCGGTTCATCGACGATAGGCGCTACCGACCGTCAGGAGGATCGCCTTCAGTTTCAGGACATCTTTGCTTACGTTCGCGGCTCCCACTCGCTGAAGTTCGGCGGCGACACGCAGCGCATCAAATCAACCTTCATCGATCTGTCAGATGCCTCAGGCACATATAGTTTTAACAGCGCAGGCGATTTTCTCGCCGGGCAAGGCAGCCGGTTTCGACAAAACTTTCTCACCACCTCGACGCAACGAAATACTTATGTCGGCTTTTTTGGCTCTGACGAAGTTCGTCTGGCTTCAAATCTCGTGGTGACTTTCGGTGTGCGTTGGGAAACCGAAACGATCCTGCCGGACCGCAACAATTTCGCGCCCCGGATCGCCGCGGCTTACGATCCGTTCAAGTCAGGCAAGACCGTAATTCGAGTGGGCGCAGGCATCTTTTACAATCGTGCTCTGCTGCGCACCATCGACGATTTCACCCTCGGAGCTCAGCAGCGATTCTTTGATACTGATAATTTGATCGATCCGGCCACGGGGCTTCTGGCGACCAACACTTTTCGGCGTGAATTTATCCGCACCCGGCTCCAGTTTCCCGAGGTGCTTACTGCCGATTCAGATATTGTTCGGCAGTTTGGAGTGCTTAATACGAGCTTCTCCCGCCGCCTCGATCCGAATCTACGCATCCCGGAAAGCTACCAGGCAAACGTCGGTTTTGAACGCGAAATCGGGAAGTTGTTTGTGGTTGAAGCGAACTATACCTGGAATCGGGGCTTGCATCTCTGGCGGGAGTTCAATGCCAACGCACCGAGGCTGCCGGCTGGATTCAACAGCTTGACTCAGTATCTGGCATCTCGCGACTTTGTAAACTTTCCCAGCGCTTCGGGGACGCGGCCCATCTACAGCGCCGGCGGCGCCGGTGATCTGGTGCGCTTTGTCTTTGGCCCATTCAATCCAACCAACCCGGCAAGTTGCAGCGGTTCATTTAATCCAACCAATACGGATTCAGGCGGATGCGTTAATGAGTTTGGCGTACCGGTCACCCTCTTTAATCTCAACAGCTTCTCCTCGACTACCACAGTCAGCGCTGCGCTGGCCGCGTTAAATAGTCTGAGGCTCGACCCAAGTCGAGGCGAAGTGGAAGAATTAATCTCGGCTGGTAATAGTTTCTATCACGGCCTGACGCTTGAGCTGCGGCGGAGATTTCGCTCCAACCCGAACGGTTTTGCGTTCTCGTTCCGCGGCGCCTACACCTTGTCGAAGCTGAGGGACGATGGGATCGTGAATACTTCAAACGCTGTCGAGTCTGGCAACTTCCAGGCGGAGCGTTCGCGAAGTTTGCTGGATCGAAGGCATCGCTTTGTTTTCTCCGGAACGATTGACACGCCGCGTTCCCTCGGCAAGTTGCGCATTTCACCTATTTGGCGCATCGCCTCGGGCGCGCCATTTAACATTTCCGCCGGTGTGGATCGGAACCTAGATGACGTCTCAAATGATCGTCCGATTTTCAACGGTGATTTACGTCAGCTTCGCTGGCGCGCGCGCGGCGAACCGATTAATCCCGCGATCCTGACCGCCTTTTCGTTGCCAACAATAGGTCAGATCGGAAATCTGCCGCGCAACGCCGGACAGGGGCCGGGTCAATTTTTCCTCGACCTGAATATCACTCGCGTGTTTCACGTCAGTGAGCGTATGCGTCTCCGTCCAGTGGTCGAGTTTGATAACGTGCTGAATAAGACGGTCTATAGTTTCGGTAGCGAATTTATCAACTTCACTTCGTTGTCGCCGACCGCTACACCGGAACAGCGTGAGGCTTTTCAGGATTCGTTTCTGGTAGCTACGCGCACGCTCCGTCCGCGCCAGGTTCGCCTCGGCATCCGCTTCGACTTCTAGAAAGCCTGGTCAGGGCCAGAGGTTCACGGAGGTTGAATCTTGAGCGCCGTTTTTCGGGCCACCCGCTTATGCAGGTGGTTCTAACGTTTTTGTGGTAGATTTTCTCAGCCAGCATGCCTGATCTTCCTTCACAATCCGAGCACGTCACCGAAGTCGACACGGCGCTACTCGAAGCAGAACTCTTTATCAAATACCAGGTACCCGAACGGGCCATCAAAAGATTGGGCACCGCCATCGAGGAAAACCCGCGCTCCATTAAGTTGCGCGAGCGGCTGCGAGAAATCTGCATTTCCAACAAGCACGCTCAGGAGGCCGCGCGCCAATGCCTGGCTCTGGCCCGGCTTTACATCGAGCGCGACGAGTTTGACGACGCCTACGATCGGCTGCTCGAAGCAAAACAACTCGACGAGCGCATTAACATCGCCGGTGGTTTGGAAGCGATCCGTCGCGCGCGCCGGCCTGACCTGCGTCCCGTTGCCTCGTCAACCGCTGCGCGTCAGGTCAATTCGTCTACCTTGGCCGGCGATCTTTCGGCCATAAACCTCTTCGACGCGATTCAAATAATAGAGAATGCGAAGTTGACGGGTTCGCTAAACCTTGCAAATGACGGGCAAACTGCGCGCGTTATTTTCAACCTGGGAAGAATTGTTGATGCGGAGTCAGCAGGCGCAACCGGCGAGGCCGCGTTTCGACAAACGGTTGAAATAACGACCGGCAGTTTTGAATTCCAACGATCGCCCACCGAGTATCCAGTGCGGATCCAGGCGCTGAGCAACACCAACTTGATTCTCGATACGCTCAGACAGCTCGATGAAGAGAAGCAATAGCAAATTTGGCGCAACTGAATGGGGGTCAGGATGGGAAATATTTTCTACCTAGCTCTGGGTTTGCTTCTGATTGTCGGAGTCGTTGTATTTCTCTATATCCTCCTTTTCAAATCAAAGGAGTCGAATTATCCGCTGGCTGGTCGCGGGGTAGGCATTGCCCTGTTGGCGGGTGTGCTCAAGGTCGTCTTTTTGCTCATGGCCGAGAAAGTGTCGCCCATTTTCGATTCCACCTGGGTTAATGGTGCTTTGGTGGTAATGCTGGTCGTCGGGATCCTGATGATGATGTCAGGGTTCGCCTCCGGTGATTAAACGTGCAGGCGAAGCTTCACCCGGCAGCTCAATAGTGAAACTGCTGCCCTTGCCCACTTCTGATGTAACAGTTACTTCGCCGCCATGCGCGCGGGCCAAGTGCTTAACGATTGCCAACCCTAGTCCCGTCCCACCCATCTCGCGCGAGCGCGCGCGGTCAACGCGATAGAATCTCTCAAACAGCCGTTCCACGTGTTGCGCCGGAATTCCTTCACCGGTGTCCTCCACTACGATCTTGTCGCGCGCCGGCGTTTCGCTTTGGACAGGCAGTGTGTTGGAACCTTTGCTAAGTCGTGGACTTCTGCCAGGCTCGCCTGATTCGAAACTGATCCTCACTCGGCCATTTTCGCGGTTGAACTTGATCGCGTTTTCCACAAGGTTAGTCAGCATCTGTTCGAGTCGCCGCGCATCCGCGAAGACTGTGTCACCATGAGCGACGTCATTGATTACCGACACGCCTTGCGACTCAACCTTCTTCGCCAGGGATGAAATCACATCATTCACGAGGGGATTAAGCTGCACCGGTTCGGCTCTCACGGCGACGTTACCGGCTTCGATGGCGCTCAGCTCCAGGATGTCTCCGATGAGCTCATTCATGCGACTGGCGTTCTTGCGAATGATCGCCAGAAACCGATGCGCGCTTTCAACGTCGTCTACTGCTCCGGCTTCAAGCGTTTCCACAAACGCGAGGATCGCGGTGAGCGGAGTGCGCAGTTCATGCGAAACGTTCGACAGAAATTCCTGACGCACATGTTCGAGTCGCTCGATGCGCGTTATATCGATGAACACACCGAGCGCTCCCTGCGCTGCCTGACCCGCTCGACCTGCTGACGCGCCCCGGCTATTCGCATGCTCGCGAACGCGCGGGTCTCCGCCTGAGCTCGCGAGGGGCACAACGCGAAGGTCAAAGACCAAACGCTCCGGGCCGTGAGTTTCCACTTTGACTCCACTCCGTTCGGTTCCCTGAAGAGCGTCGAGAAAAGCGCTGTAGATTGCCGGGTTGCGAGTGAGTTCGGTGAGGCGTTGGGCTTCGAGCTTGCCTCGCGAAAGATTAAACAGGCGGTGGGCAGCCGTATTTGAAGCTACGATGCGCATGTCTTTATCGACTACCAACAGGCCTTCGCGCATGCCATCCATCGTTGCTTCAAACAACTTTCCCAGAGCGAAGATCTCCCGCGACTGCGCATCGGTTAGATCTATGCTGTCCGCAGTTGACCGAAATTCGGCTTCCCGATTCCCGGTAGCGAAAACTTTGATAGACCACACCAGAGCCACGAGGATAATTAAAGACGCGGCGATTGCACGCGCAGCAAAGGAAGGAAGAAGCAAAGCGACGGCGACGACAATTACGCAGGCCAGTAATAAAATTGCGTTGCGTTGAGACATCTTTAACTCTGGAAAAGCTTGACCGCAAAGGGCGCGAAGGGAACCACGCTAAGATACGCAATGAATTTTCTTGCGACCTAACCTGAGGTGGGACAGCCTACGAAACGGTAGCCAACACCGACAACAGTTTCGATGCAGTGGCCACAATCACCAAGCTTTTGACGGAGTCGCCGGATGTGCACGTCAAGGGTACGCGCGTCGCCGTAATAGCTGTAACCCCAAACGTGATCCAGGAGCTGCTGCCGAGTGACTACGCGGTCTGCGCTTTTTGCCAAAACGGTTAGCAGATTAAACTCCTTGTTGGTGAGTTTGACCTTGCTGCCATCGCAAACTACGCGAATGTCGTCGAAGTCGATCACCAGGTGATCGTCCTCGTAGGTTTTCCCTTTCGACTCGTCGGTGCGGCGCAACACCGCTCGCACTCGCGCCAGTAGTTCCCGAACCGAAAAAGGCTTAGTGATGTAGTCGTCGGCGCCCAGGTCCAAACCGGCCACGCGATCTGATTCCGACGCCTTGGCTGTAAGCATGATGATTGGGGTGCGCCGTGTGGCAGGTTCTCGCCGCAACCGGCGGCACAGCTCACTGCCACTCATTCCCGGCAACATCAGATCCAGAATGATCAACGACGGCGGGTCTCGTTCATTGAGGGCTGCAGCCAATCCTGCTTCTCCGGTCAACGCAGTAATCGCCGGCAATCCTTCGCGCTCGAAGGTTGTACTTCAAGCTTTCGGAGATGTCCGGATCATCTTCGATGATTAGGATTGGTCGCTGCATCCAGATGGCCGGACAAACTTTAGGTTGGTCGTGGTTCGCTTCTTACTAAATGTCGGACAAACTGACGGTTGGTCGGACAATCACTTCCTGTCGTGCTTGATAAAGGCTGCTTCAGCCATGTAGACGGTCAGCTCGCAAATGTCGGTGACGTAGTCGCCGATGCGTTCCAGATGTTTGGCGACAAACAGCCAGCGCGCATCTCGCGTGGCTGTGGCTTGGATCGGTAACCATCATTTCAATCAGCCGGTGGAAAATATGATTGTAGAGTTCGTTGATCTCGGCGTCGCTCTTGATCACCTCGCGCGCGGCGATCGCATCGTTTGACGTAAAAGCATCAAGGGCGGCCCGCAACATCCGCAAAGCGTGGTTTGCCATCAGCCGCAAATCAACTACTGATTTTAATTCTGGCTCGTTATTGAGATCTATCGCCACGCGCGCGATGTTGGCAGCATGGTCCGCGATTCGTTCCAGCACCGGAGCCATCTTCGCCACCGAGATGACAAAACGCAGGTCGCGCGCGGCCGGCTGCCGCAAGGCAATGATATCGATGCACTGGCGATCGATCTCCACTTCCAGCTGATCGATCTTGTCGTCCTGTTCAAGCACCTGGCGCGCGAGCTTGCTGTCGCGGTTTGTTAAAGCCGTCATCGCCCGCTCGAGCGCGGTCTCGGCTTCACCGCCCAGCAGCAACACGCGGTCGCGCAGCGAATCTAATTCGTCATCAAGTTGTCTGTGATATTCCATAACTATTGGCCTTTGGTCTTGAGCCTTTGGCCTCTAGACTTTCATGAATCCACGCATCGCTCTACCGGCGACGAAGACCAAATCCAAAGACCAAAATCCGTTGCTTAACCAAACCTCCCGGTAATGTAATCCTCCGTCAGCTTTTCCATCGGATTGGTAAACATCCGGTCAGTTGGATTCATTTCAATTAGTTTACCCAACCAGAAAAACGCGGTGATGTCTGAAACACGCGCCGCCTGCTGCATATTGTGAGTTACGATCACAATTGTATAGTTGCGCTTCAACTCAACTATCAATTCTTCTATTTTCGCCGTGGCCATCGGATCCAACGCGGACGCGGGTTCGTCCATCAGGATCACACTGGGACGAATTGCCAGGGCGCGCGCGATGCACAACCGCTGCTGCTGTCCTCCCGACAACCCCAGTGCAGATTGTTGTAAGCGATCTTTTACTTCCTCCCAAATCGCTGCATCTCTGAGCGCCTGCTCCACCTGGCCCTCAAGCTCATGTTTACTGGCGCTCATTCGATTGATTCTTAATCCGTAGGCGACATTGTCGAATATCGATTTTGGAAACGGGTTCGACTTTTGAAACACCATCCCTACTTGAAGTCGCAGGTCCACCACGTCAGTCGAGGGTGCATAGATGTCTCTGCCGTCAATCAGGATCGTCCCCTCGACGCGCGTGCCGGGAATGATGTCGTTCATGCGGTTGAGCGTGCGCAAAAACGTCGACTTGCCACATCCTGAGGGGCCAATGAAGGCAGTTACCCTGCGCTCGGGAATGTCGAGAGAAATATCGAAGAGTGCCTGCGATTTACCGTAGAAGAAATTTAGGTTGCGCGCAGAAATCTTCGTTGGTTTAGGTGCGCCCCCGGGAAGCACGTCAGCACGAGAGTCGGTTGCAGATGTTGAAAACTGTGTCGCCATCGCTTGTCAGTCTAACCAAAATGTCCGGTGATGTATTCTTCGGTTAATTTGTTGGCAGGATTCTCAAACATGGTTTTCGTTGAAGCCACTTCGACCAGTTTGCCCAGGTACATGAAGGCCGTTGAATCAGAAACACGCGCGGCCTGTTGCATGTTGTGGGTAACGATCACTACCGTCACATTTTTCTTCAGTTCGAAAATTAGACTCTCAATTTTGCCAGTTGCGATGGGGTCGAGCGCCGAGGTCGGCTCGTCGAAGAGCAGCATCTCGGGTTCAGTAGCGAGGGCGCGCGCGATGCAGAGCCGCTGTTGTTGACCACCGGAAAGCGTGTAGGCCGATTCGCGCAACCTGTCTTTGACCTCATCCCAGAGTGCGGCCGAGCGCAGTGCCTTTTCAACGCGTTCACTCAGCTCTTTTCCGTTAATATTTCTCAAGCGCAAGCCGAAGGCAACATTCTCAAATACCGACTTGGGAAACGCATTGGGTTTTTGAAACACCATGCTCATCCGCATTCGCATTTCAAGTGGGTCAGTCTCCGGACCGATGAGATTGATGCCGCTGGGCTGCAGGATAATCTTTCCTTCGTAGCGCGTTTCCGGATAAAGATCGTGAATGCGATTGAAACACCGGACGAGTGTAGACTTGCCGCAACCCGAAGGGCCGATAATCGCCGTCACCTGATTTGCGGCGAAATTCATGTTGATGTTCTTAAGCGCCTGGAGCTTTCCGTAGTAGAAACTGAGGTCTTCCACCTGACACTTCACCGGCGCATCGCCGGCGCTCGCGACCGCGTCGTCAACTTCCCGGTTCACCTGAACACGAACAGAGTTTTCTTTCATATTCATTGCCGCCGGGATTTGAACCTCGGGCTAGTGGCCCGTGCTACCACTTGATGCGCTTGCGAACTCGATAGCGAATCGCGATCGCGATTGCGTTCAGCAGTAAGGTTACGAAAATTAATACCAACCCTGCGCCGGCTGCGTTTACTACAAAATCCTGGTCCGGACGCGAAACCCAATTGAACATTTGAATCGGCAGTACGGAAAACGGCGACGTCAGCCATTCAAAGGAAACGAATGGCGGTTGTCCTTTGATCGGCGGCGGCGGCAGGAAAGCGATAAACGTCAACGCGCCGATCGTAATCAAGGGAGCTGTTTCACCAATAGCTCGCGAAAGCGCAATGATAATTCCAGTCATGGTGCCGCCCAGTGAATAAGGCAGCAGGTGGTGACGGACCACTTGCCACTTGGTGGAACCCAACGCATAGGCGGCTTCGCGGATTCCCTGGGGAATGGTTCGCAAGGCTTCCCTGGTCGCCACAATCACGATCGGCAAAATCAGAAAAGCGAGCGTCAGTCCGCCAGTCAGCACGCTTTGGCCCAACCTGAATAGATAAACGAGAAGACTCAGGGCCATCAGTCCGTAAATAATCGACGGCACTCCGGCAAGGTTGGCAATGTTGATTTCGATCAGGTTGGTTAACCAATTCTTACGCGCATACTCTTCAAGATATATTCCCGCCGCCACTCCCAGAGGCACCGCCGCCGAAGCAGTGACAATCATGATCAGCAGCGTCCCGACCCACGACGAGAGAATTCCGGCGCGTTCCGCAAAGCGAGATGGGAAGGAAGTAAGAAACGTCCAGTTGAGACGCACCAGGCCGTCGATCAGAAGGTCGGCCAGCAAAGCTCCCAGCGTTAGGATTCCGACGAGGGTGCAGAGAATGCCGACTATGTTGAAGAGGAAGTCCTGCCGCTTGCGTTTCGCGATAATGTGCTTGAAATCGCTCATCGTGTAACTGCATGGGTGTCTCGCCCATGATTTTTGACGCGCCCGGATAAGATGCGCGTGCACAAAAGGTCTAGTACACCTCCCGAAAACGCTTGCGCAGAATGTAGCCGAGGATGTTGAAGATCAGCGTCATGATGAATAGCGTGATCCCGGCTGCGAAGATGGATTGATAACCGATGCTCCCGTGCGGCAGATCACCCAAGCTCACCTGCACGATAAACGCAGTGATTGTCGCTGCTGGTTCACGCGGATCTATCGTGAAGTTTGGCTGCATCCCGGCGGCAATCGCCACGATCATCGTTTCGCCGATGGCCCGGGAAATTGCCAGGATGTAGGAGGCCACAATGCCTGACAGCGCGGCGGGATAAACAACTCGAATCGCGGTGATGATGCGGTTCGCGCCCATTGCGTAAGCACCCTCGCGAAGCGCCATGGGGACTGCTCGCATCGCATCCTCACTTAACGAACTAACGTAAGGAATTATCATGATTCCCATGACCACTCCGGCACTCAACATGTTGAAAGTGGGCAGCCCGGGAAAAATCTTTTGCATTAACGGCGACATAAACTGCAACGCGAAGTAACCATAGACCACTGTGGGCACGGCACTCAGCAACTCCAGTGCGGGCTTAATAACTTCGCGCACCGCCACCGGGGCAAATTCGCTCAGGTAAATTGCGACCACCGTTCCAATTGGTAACGCCACCGCGAGGGCCACTGCCGTGGTTACCAGCGTGCCCATCACGAGCGGCATGATTCCGAATCGTGGTGGCGAGAAGAGAGGTGTCCAGAGCGGGGCAGTAAGAAATTCTCTCAATGAAACGTGGGCGAAAAAGGTTGAGGATTCGAAGATGAGCGTGCCGACAATCCCGAGGGTAATGGCCACGGAAGAAAACGCCGCCAGAAACAACAGGGCTTCGATGAAGCGCTCCTTCACGCGTGACAGACGCCTTCGTGCAGAGGGAGTTTCAGCGGGGGGCGTATGCGGGGACAGGTCGGCCCCAGCCGCGACTGGATGTTGAAGCTCAGGTATTTCCGGCATTGACGTAGTCAATAAGACAGTCACGAAGCACACTAGCTACCATAAAAACTTTGCGTTAGTTCGTGTGTTTCGTGGATCCGCTTTTAGTAAGCGCTTCCTCAGGCCTTCGGAGTTCTCTTCAATATTTCTTCAACAGGCAGGCCGATCTCCGGAACTCCGCCAAAGCCTGAACCGGTTTGCATTGAGCCCAAACGCTGCGTTGCCATTTGATAAGCAGTCTCCGTGAGTGGAACATATTTCACTTCGGTAGCCAAAATTTTCACATACTTCAGGTAGAACTCAACGAAGTCTTTCACCGGTGGCTTATCCAGCGATTTTCGACTCACGTAAATGAACAACGGGCGCGAGAGCGGGTTGTAGGTGCCGGCCAAAACGTTTTCCGGACTGGGCATCACAGGTCCCTGAGTCTTATTTTTTTCCCACTCGATTCCAACCGCTTTCATGCGCGTGCTGTGAGGCGCGTAGTAAGCATAGGGAATGTAGCCGAGGGCATACTTGTTTCCCTCGACACCCTGAACCAGTACGTTGTCGTCTTCACTCGCAGTGTAATCTCCGCGACTCGACTTCGCTTTGCCGACAATCGCTTCGGTGAAATAATCGAAGGTGCCTGAGTCTGCGCCGGCGCCAAAGAGTGCGATCTTTTCATTCGGCCATTCTGGTCGCACCTGATTCCAATGCGTGATCTTCCCCTGGGCGCTCGGCTCCCAGATCTTTTTCAGGTCGGCCACGGTGATCGAAGTGAGCCAGGTGTTTTGGTTGTTCACGACGACGGTAAGAGCATCGAAGGCAACGGGTAGTTCGATGAACTCGATGCCGTTGGCCTTCGCCTGGGCCATTTCCTCGGCAAGAATTGGGCGGGATGCATTTGTTACATCAATCTCGCCGCGCACAAATTTTTTAAAGCCACCGCCGGTCCCGGAGATTCCCACCGTCACTTTAGCCTTGCCCTCTCGCTGAAATTCTTCAGCGACAGCCTCGGTGATGGGAAAGACAGTGCTTGAACCGTCAATTTTGATCACCGCTCCCTCACCGGTCCCGGCTCCACAAGCTAAAGAGAGCAGCGCAAAACAGACGAGAGCGAGCAAGGCAGTCGTTTGGGGAGCCTTCAAGGCTGTCAACATAAATTTCTCCTCGGGTTGGATCGGCTCTGGAATACTAGGTGCGGGGTGTTACATCCATCTGAACTACATCTGAATTATCGGTAAACAGTAGACCGCGAACGACCTGGCCTCGCGGCAGCAGGCTGCGATAGCCAACTTTAGCCGTCAACTCAAAGCACCAATCAGCTAAGGATTGATGGAGGAAATCCTGGTTTCGTTTGAACCGGGTTCGCGGAATGGTAGATCAACGATCAGCGGATCATGATCTGAGATGCGATCCTCTATGCTGTGGTTCAACTCCTTCAGCGTGCGCCCGTAGTGTGGCGCGAAGAGGTAAGTTTGGTTCTGGCCATACGGAGATGTTAACGACTGGGGTTTCACAAAGATCCAGTCAAGCTTGAACTTACCGATAGGGCCGAAGGTTCGTTCCACTTCAAAAGTGGTAATGAAACCTTTGCCGCCGCGCTGATTCGAATTCGCCAGTGGTGAATTTCCACTCCCGATCGAACGTTCCCGTTCGCCGCGAAAGTCGAAAGCTCCGCCATCGCTAAAACGAAACTTCTTCAGCGTGTCGAAAAACTTTGCTTCCGGATTGGTCGCCACGAGACTAATGCTGCGCACGGTAGGATCCGCCTGCTTGCGATACTCATTCATTCCACCCAACAGCAGACTATTCGGCCAGGACAGGCCGGTTAGAAACTTGATTCCCTGTTTGAGCCAATACTTCCGGCTGCCAAAACGTTTCTTGATCTCGCGCTTGATTGACGTCGGTGTGGCGTCCTTAGTTGAAGTGTTCATATCACCAGCGACAACTACCGGGTTGTTGATGCCTTCGATCGTCGCCAGCAATTCTTCCAACTGTTTCACCCGGTTCTTTGGCTTGGTTTTCGACTCAAGATGCGTCGCCACTATCGTCAACCGGCCCCGGGGAATCTCCTGATCTTCAATGTCTGCTAACAGCATCATCCGCCCACCGCGGCGGACCTCGCGCTCTATCTTCGTCTGAAAAGCTATCTCACTTATCTTGCGCTTACTCTTTTCAACCTTAGTGGCGCCCTTTTTTTCTGCGCCATACCAATCGTATCCCTGGGTGCGAAAAGGAACCAGGCGCACATTGCGCAGAGGAAAGCGGCTGAGTATCGCGGTTCCGTGCAGGCCTTTATAAAGTTCCGCATCGATCGTAATTTGATCCGCGAGTGCCGCTCTGTCTTTCTCTTCCATTCCTTCGAAACCTTCGGTACCGAGAGCGATGGGATCAATCTCAATGAATTCCGTGCCGAAGGCATAATTCATTTTTAACGCTGAGGCCAGATCCGCTACTACGTTTCGGTAGCCGGTGCGTTTTAGTCCCCAATCAACTTCGTTCAGAACGATAATGTCGGCATCTCTCAATAATTCAGCCTGCTCCAACACCAGCTTCGTTTTTGGACTACCTGCAGGGTATTTCGACTGGTCCAGGAGAGAAACAAACTTTGACGGGTCCTTTAAAGCGGTTTCCATGGCTTCATATTCGAGCCCGCGTTCAATGTTCCATTGCGCAATCCGCAAAGAGCGCACGCCGCCCGGTCCTCGCGGCTTGAGTGGACGCGTGCCTCGGGCAAACGCTTCGTTGTTGACGAAAGGAATGGTCAACAAATTCTGAAGCTTGAGCTGGAGTTGATCGGATGGATTCTCGCGCTCGTAAAGCTCCACGAGTTCGTTGTAGGTAAGCAACTCGGTTGATGCGGGTGGGGTGGCCCCGACCAGCCCCACCATTTGGAAGCATAGAAGCGAGACAGAGAGAAGTTTTATTGATAGCCGTCTGGAGTTTGTCATGGATGTCGGGTTTTATACGTTAAACTTTTGCGCAGCCTTAAGAAATGTGGGCCCGCGAGATCAATCGTCTGAAGGTTGCTCCGCACAGAAGGTTGTCGATGGACAACCATCAAAAGCGATGGCCGGCTTAGTTAACGAGAACATTGTAGAGAAATGATTACAGCTTTACAGGTTCAGAAACAAGCGCAGGGCTCCGGCAATAGTGGCCTCCTTGATTCCGCGGACGCCAGCCTTTAGCATGAAGCTGTATGATTGGAACTCTGAATATCGCTCTTGTCTTCTTTCTTGTATTAGCAAACGGTTTCTTTGTAGCATCCGAATTTGCCCTGGTGGGCGTGCGCCGTTCCCGCATTGCCGCAATTGCAGAGTCGGGAAATCAGCGAGCCGTGCTCCTGCTCAAGCTCGTTGATAATCTCAACGCCTACATTTCAGCAACCCAGCTCGGGATTACCCTATCTTCGCTGGCTTTGGGCTGGATTGGTGAACCGGCCATTGCTCACCTGCTTGAAATTCCGCTGCGGGGCCGCATATCAGAGACCCTGCTCCACACGATCTCCTTCACGATTGCATTCAGCATTATCACATTTCTTCACATTGTTTTGGGCGAGCTCGCCCCCAAAACGCTGGCTCTCGAGCGTGCGGAAAGGACAGCTCTTGCCATCGCGCTGCCGCTCCAGATTTTTTACAAGACTTTTTCGTATCCCATCCGCCTGCTCGATTGGGCCGGCACTCGCACGGTGCGGCTGTTTGGATTGCATCCTTCCGGCGATCACGCTTCGATTTATACGGAAGCAGAATTGCGCCAGCTGGTCGATCTCTCAAGAGAGAGCGGACACCTCGAGGAGGACGAACAAAAACTAATCAACCGGGTCTTCGATTTTTCCGATGCGGAAGTACGCGAGGCAATGATTCCGCGAATGTCTGTTGATGCGATTCCCCTGGACGCGACCCTCGACGAAGTTAAGCGAGCTTTTCGCACGCTGGGCTATTCACGCTTGCCGGTTTATCGCGAGCGGATCGATGACATAGCCGGGGTTATTTTCAGAAGAGATTTGGAGCCTTACCTCGAAGTCTCTCCCCCGGTGGACTTCAATTTGGAGGCACTACTTCACCCGGCGCAATACCTTCCCGCGACAGCAAAGCTCGGGGCCGCACTTAAACTTATGCAATCTTCGCGCACACATCTGTCTATCGTTATCGATGAACACGGCGGTATCGAAGGGATTGTCACGCTCGAGGATTTGCTGGAAGAGATAGTCGGCGAGATTAATGATGAATACGATGAAGAGGTGCGCTCGCAGATATCGAAAGAAGCTGATGGCACCTACCAGTTGAGTGGAATGCTTACGGTGCGCGACGCAAACCGGCGATTGAAGATTCAGTTACCTGAGAACGGCAGCTACATAACCTTGGCCGGTTTTCTGCTTTCGCAGTCCGGGCGTTTGCTGTCAGCAGGCGAGACCGTGAACTATGAAGGTATGACTTTCCAGGTTGAACGCGTCGAAAAGCGCCGCATACGTCGCATACGTTTTATTCCAGCCGAGAAACATCCCGTCTTGCCTTTGGCGATCTTGTCCGTGATCAGCACCTCACTGTTGGAACGAATCAACGAAGGCTATGTAGCGTTGCTGCTCGCATAGTTGCCTAACGTCAATTCGATTTAACCTGATTGCCATGCGTGCGTAACACGCCGCGGATAGCGTCGTTGCGAAAAAATATTTTGAAAGGTAGACCGATGATGTTCGAAACAGTTCGAGGGCTTGTTGAAAGTGGAGCGAGGGAATTGTCTTTCCAGGTTGTCTGCATCGCATGCGGAATCAAGATGAGAGAGAAGGCGAGCGAGGATTCGTACGGGTTGTGTTTGCGATGCTTCTACTCGGACCTGGCCAAACGCTTAAGCAGCCAACCGCGGGTGAGCCCAGGCGAATTCGTCAGTGAGCGCTGATTAACGTGAGCCTGGTTTTACCAACCAGTCGAGAGTGCCATTGTTCTCCAGTGCATCTGTCCATTGAGCAACTTCCAGATCGATTTTCACGAGTGTGGCGGGCGACAGGTGTGCTGGCTGAGCTGTCAAAGTAAGGATCAAATCTTCGAGACCCGGGTTATGGCCAACCAGCATCAGCGAGGTCGTCGCTTCATCGATTTCCGACAAGATTGCTAACAACTCCCGCGGGTTGGCTTCGTAGATTCTCTTATCAAAACGAATTTGTTTAGGTAACCCGGCGGCCTTCAAGGCCAACTCAGATGTTTGGCGCGCCCGCAGCGCGGGTGAACTCAGAACCAAATCCACTTGCAGGTCCCGCTGCTTGATAAGTTCACCGACAGCCTGGGCGTCGCCGCCGCCGCGTTCATTCAATTTACGATCAAAGTCTGAAGACCCTTCGGTTCCGTTCTCTGCTTTGGCGTGGCGCAGTAAAAATATTGTCTTCATAACATTAAGTAGCGTCCAAAGTAACCGGATGTTTAAGAATCTGAGCGGATGGCGCGGGAGCTCAATCGCTGCGCCTGCTCGGCGTTCTTCTCCGGTTACCTCTGCTTAAACCAGGATTCACCGTAGAGGCGCAAAGGTCGCAGTGAGTGTGCAGAGAGAGAAGTGAAAATGCAAAACTGCGCTAGCCCGCCAGGTAATGAATGCCCTTAATGATAAAGAAGGATAACGCGGCGATGGTGCCGGCCATTGGAATCGTGAGAACCCAGGCCCAGACGATGCGTCGCGCCACGCCCCACTTGACTGCCGACAGCCTGCGAGTGGATCCAACGCCCACAATTGCGCCCGTGATCGTGTGAGTTGTCGACACGGGGATACCCGCGAGGGTAGCGCCAAAGAGAGCGAGGGCACCCGAAGTTTCTGCACAGAAACCGCCGACGGGTTTTAGTTTAGTAATCTTTGACCCCATCGTGTGCACGATGCGCCAGCCCCCAGAGAGAGTTCCCAGGGCAATCGCGCCATGCGCGGAGAGCACTACCCAGGTGGGGATTTCGGGAAGCTTGCCGCCCGGGCCGGAAGCCAGCATCCCGCCGGCCACTAGCACGGCAGTGATAATTCCCATTGTCTTCTGCGCGTCATTACCACCGTGGCCGAGGGAATACAAAGCTGCGGACACAAGCTGTCCCTTGCGAAAAATCTTATCAACGCCGTGAGCGGATGAGCGCCGGAAAATCCAATGCACAGCCACCATGGTGATGAACCCCAGGGTCATGCCAATGAGTGGCGACGCTGCGATGAAAATCAGCGTTTTGGTCCAACCCTCGGGTTTCAGGATGCCGAGGAAACCACCGTAGGCCGCAATTGCCGCACCACCATAGCCGCCGATCAACGCATGTGAACTGGACGTGGGTAGCCCCACATACCAGGTGATCAAATTCCAGACGATTGCCCCTAGCAATCCGGCCAGCAGCGTATATAACCGCATGTCTACGGACACTAGTTCTATGTTCACCAGGTCGCCGCCAATCGTCTTGGCTACGCGTGTGCCCAAAACTGCAAAGGCGATGAAATTAAAAAAGGCCGCCCAAACGACAGCCATACCGGGAGAGAGAACCCTGGTGGAAACGACGGTGGCGATCGAGTTTGCCGCGTCGTGAAACCCGTTGGTGTAATCGAAAACGAACGCGATGAAAATGATGAAGATTACTAACCCGAGGGCAAGTGTCATAAGAGGAGACTCGCTGCGCTTTTAAGTATGCTTGATAACGACGCTCTCAATAATGTTGGCAACATTCTCGCAGCGGTCTATCGCGGCTTCGAGTTTTTCGTAAACCTCTTTCCACTTGAGCACAGTGAGCGGATCGGGCTCATCGCGAAACAACTCGGAAATCGCCGCGTGATAAATGTCGTCGCCCTCATTCTCAAGACGATGAATCTCCACCAATCGCTGCGTAATGTTCTTGGGTTTCTCGAGTATCGCCACTACCGCTTGCAGTTCCTCCGCCATGCGGACAATCACGCCGGCAAAGTCGTGCGCATAATCCTTAACTTCATGAATATCAAAATCGATAATCGCGCGCGCGGCCCCGTTTATCAGATCGACAATGTCGTCGAGCGCGGTGGACATCATGTAAATGTCTTCGCGATCGAACGGAGTAATGAACGACTTGTTCAAGCGCGTCGAAATGTTGTGAGTCAACTCATCGCAGGCATGCTCTAAACCTTTGATGCGACGGACGTATTCCTCAAAATCGTGATTCTTGTCCGCCAGCATTTCCTTGAGCTCGCGGGCCGCATCGGAAATGTAAACGGTCATCTGGATGAACAGCGCGAAATACTGTTCCTCTTTTGGCAGGAAATTCAGGATGCCCATTTAGAGTTTAACCCCATTGCCGAAGGTGATTTTTTTGATGAGACCGCAATATAGCCGAGCGGTAGGGCAATGTCTATCTGAACGCGGCATGAAAACTATCTGAACGAAAGGTCAGTGGAGTGTTCTAGCGGCGGCCGAAAGTTGAGCTAGCGGCCACCGGCAGGTCCCGTGGATTCGACCTGGTATGACCGCGGGACTGTCCGTCAATGCTGAGTACTAAAACTTCAATACAGTATCGAATTGCAGGCGCTTCGTAGCAGGATTAAGTGACCCCGGCGGCGTAGTAGCGAATGGTCCAAGTAAGCCATTGGGTCGTTGAGTGATGATTCCGGTGATCGTAAACGTCACACGTGGATCGGCGGCGTATGAAAAGGCCAGGCGATGGCCGCGCATGTCTGATTGTTGCGCAATGTCAGACATGTTGAAAGGCGTCAGCACGGCATCTTTTTCTATGCGCATAAACGTGTAGCCAAACTGCAAGTCGCCGCGGGCTTTCGTTTGCCCTATTTGAATCTCACCCCAGAAGCCTTTGTTCTCATCATTCGGGAGAATGAGATTCGCACCTCCCGGGCCAGCCGTTACTACGTCGTGCGTCTGCGTGTTGGTAACGAGGTTCAGGAGAACTGTGACCGGCCAGCGCTTGCTTTGTTTGAATTCCAATCGGGCAAGCAGGTCAACGAGATTGAAGCCTGAAGACAAACTTCCATCGCGGTTTGTCGCATTGTTGCTCGCATTTGTTAGTCCCAGATTGGCATTGCCGGCAACCAACAGGTCTCGTGGAATCGAGACTTGAGTAGTGATGGTTTGGGCAGGGGTCGATCCTGACGCGGGGATGGTGAATGTCACCGGCAGCTGTAGCTGTCGACCCCACACCTGCACCGGAGAAATAAACTGGGTCCCGGAGAAATAAAGATCGGCAACCGAGAGACTGAGACTCACTTTACGACTGAGTGCGAAGGTCGAACGAACTTGACCACCGTAGAGCGCCAGGTCGCGGCCGCCGCGAGCGGATTCCTCGATGTTTACGGTGCCGTTGCTGTTGCGCACGAAGGCGGAGTTGCGCTCAAGGAACGGTGACTGCCAGGCTACGAACGTCAACTCCGTTAATTTCGACTTCTTAGGTTTATAGGTATACGACTCGTTAAGTCCTTCGATCATCAGATCGCTGTCGATGGTCAATTCTGTAGATGTCCAGGGCGCCTCAAACTTTCCACCCTGAATTCGCAGACCTTTAACGCGATGCGGCTTATAGGTAATAAACAGCTGATCAAGCGCGAAGGGTTTGCGAGTGTAAAAATCAGTCAGCGTTTGATTTGATGAAATGTGGTCGGCAAAACTGCCGGTAGCGAGCCGCAGGCCCCATTCAAACTTGCCGCTGAACGCTCCTGTCTGGTTCTCGATCGCTCCACTCATCGCGAGCCGGCCGCGCGCGCGGAGGCGATGTCTCATGCGCAGTTCATTGCCGAGGACAGCTGGGTTATCGCCATTCGCCTGACTATTTGATAGTCCGAAAAATGATTCAGACCGCAGGCGTATGTCGCCGCACATTTTCACTGGTCCAACATGAATGTTCCTTAGACAGTCTTCCCATGCCGATGTCTTTGCGGTTTCAGTTACGGTAGACGATTGATTTGGAGCGGCGGCCACACTGATTGCGCCCGCGCCTGGCGCCGCCGCCGGGACGGTCTGTTTACCAGAGAGAAGTTTGATCGCCTGTTCCTGCTCGCGAATAATCTTGTGTAGTTGTTCGAATTTCGCATTCTGTTGATCGAGGGCTCGCTCGAGCGCTGCTAGTCGTTCCTCGGTGGTGATAACCACTGGGGCGGCCGGCGCGTCCTCATTGGCCGCTGCGGTCGCCTCAACGCGAATGTCCTTCACGACATCGCGCGGCCGCGTACCCGAGTTATTAACTGCGTTTTGCCCCTGCGAGGTGGCCACAAAGAGCGTCAAACTCATAACGAAGAAGAGCGCTGGGGCAAACGCACGTTGATGGTCGATCAGCATAACTTTCACTCCCGATGATTTTGGTTCGCTACAGACTTTAGAAACTGATTTTGAGTTGCACAATGACGTCCCGGTCTTAAGAAGCCGTGAACGTGAGATTAAATCAATCTTAACGAAGACTGCCGAGGGCCTTCACTAATCCAACAAAACGCGCGCGGTCAAAACCTCTGCCCGCTCGATGGCCGACAGCAAACGAAGAAACTGCGCGTAGTTATTGCCCCGCTCAGTTAACCGTGCGGTCTCGGATTGGGTGAGGTCATTGCGAAGAATCAAGTCGAGGAAATCGTAATAGTCGGCAGTGGCGCCAAACGGCAACTCGCGGACGTAAGTTGTCTCGGCATGATCTTCGGAACGAAAACCGGCAAGGAGATCGAAAATATTGTCGGTCGTCAGTTGAGTTCCGGTGCGTGACAGCTTAATCGGAACTCGCAACTCAAAAAATCGCAGGCCTTCGGGAGTTGTTACGCGGCGCAGGTCCTTGGTGGCCTCGCCATCAAAAGGAGACTCGGGATCGACGAGGATATGTAGCAGGCGCGGTTGATCAGCGTGGTCGATAGTGTCGAGCGAAAGCTGGACGCGGTCCGCCAGAAACTTTTCAAACTGCGCTTCAATCGGGTAGTTAATCCGGCCCAGACAGCCCACAATTTCACCGTCTCCCGCCACCTCTTCGGGTAAACAAGCGGGACAACTCGGACAAACCGAAGTTGCCGCCTGCATCAGTTCCATTTCTTCGCGCGCGTTTTCCACCCATTCGAGTTTATCCAGCGAGGGAGCACTTACATCGCCGGTTGTCAGGCGAGCGTGGAGACTACTCAGGCGTCCCCACTCGCGCAGGTGGTGCTCGGCGTAACGCGCGCGGAGGGTGCAGCGATGCTCGACAGCAAATTCAAGAGACATGCTTCAGAATACTTCCTTGGGCAGCGTCACTCAACAGTTCTTTCCACTTTTGGGCTCTCATCCTAATTGACTAGGGGAGGGTGCTTTCGCAAGCACGCCAGACGCGGGCGGCAAGATCCGGCTTGAACATCCATGCTCAGCGCCAGACGCCTGTGTTAAGCTTTGCGGTCTCTAAGCCTCGTTCCTGGTCGCCTGTATCGAGCACAACGTAACCGCATAGTGAGGTGAAAGCCCATGGCAATCAGTCAGGATTTACTTGAGATTCTCGCTTGTCCAGCGTGTAAGGCGAACGTGGAGTTAAAACCTGACGGGAGCGGACTAAAGTGCGTGGAGTGCCACCGGTTATATCCTATTCGTGACGACATTCCGGTGATGCTGGTGGACGAGGCCACCATCGAAGTCGAAGACCCAGCCGAGAACAAATAACGACTTGAACAGCCTGCGCGACATTGTTGAATCGTCTCCCCAACTACGGAAGTTGGCGATAGGCAGAATGGGTGACGTGGATCAGGGCCATGCCGCAACCGATTTCGCCGACCTAAATTCCAGGCCGCAACCATTAGCCCCGCCGCTTTGGGACTGGAAAACTGTCGAGCGCGTTCTTGTCGTGCGGCTGCGGTCAATCGGCGATACAGTTTTAGCTACGCCTGCGCTGTTCGCGTTAAAACGATTTCTGCCTCATGCAGCGATCGACATATTGGTCGAGGACTGGGTGGCGCCGGTGCTCGACGGCCATCCCCACATTGATAATCTGATCACGGTCGCTAAAGGTCGCGCGGCGTCGCGCGCTCGAGTTGCTCGCCGCCTGCGCGCAAATCGGTATGACGTAGTCTACAACCTGCACGGCGGTACTACGGCGACGTTGCTGACGCGAGCCACTGGCGCCAAACATCGGGTTGGTTTTGAAACGTACCAATACGCGCGCCTTCATAACCATATTGCGCCGTCTTCATCATCGCTTTGGGGCCGGGAGAAAACGCATTCGGTCGAACAACAGCTTGCGCTCCTGGGATGGAGCGGGATTCCGGTTAGCGACCGTCCGCGCACGCACCTGGCAGTAACTTCCGAGGCTGCCGCGGCAGTGTCTGCCAAACTCCGCCAGGTCAGACTCAACGAAAATCCATTTGTCGTCATTCACCCGGCCGCTGCCTTTGCCACCAAGCAGTGGTCGGCGGAGAAATTTGGCGAAGTGGCCCACGAGCTTTCCGGTCAGGGTTTAGCGGTAGTCGTGATTACTACCCCAACCCAATCTGAGACTGTTGAGGAAGTACGGCGACACGCTTCTGCGCCGATCATTTCTTTCAACGACTTAGCATTGCCGGAAATCACGGCGCTCCTCGCTCAGGCTCGATTATTTGTTGGCAATGATAGCGGGATAGCGCACATGGCCGCGGCAGTTGAAACACCCGCCGTCGTAGTTTTCGGATCCTCAAACACGGCCCATTGGCGGCCATGGGTTTCCGATTCCCCCGGGTCGGCGGCTGAGATCGTCTTCGAGGAAATGGACTGTCAACCATGTCATGGATATTTCTGCGAAAAGTTTGCCCGGCCTGAATGTATCCTGCGCGTGCCGGTCAACCGGGTGATGGCGGCAGTTGACAGGGTGTTGCGCGAAAGCGCCAGGTAGCGTTTGAGATGGATCAACTAACCAAACAGCGCGCGAAGGAAATTATCGAGGCAATGCCCGCCCGCAAAATCGTGATTCTGGGCGATGTCATGCTTGATGAATTTGTCTGGGGCGACGTTACGCGAATTTCGCCCGAGGCCCCCGTGCCAGTCGTGGATATTCGTCGTGAATCGATTCATTTGGGTGGCGCCGCGAACGTGCTTGCCAATGCCGCAGCACTGGGCGCGCAGGCCTGTGTTATCGGCGTGGTGGGAAACGATACTGCCGGCGAGCGTCTGCGGAAACGACTGGAGAAAGCGAGCCCCCTTCAGGACCCTGGTTTCCTCATCGTGGACCAGAGCCGGCCTTCGACGCTTAAAACACGCATCATCGCGCACAGTCAACTGGTGGTGCGGGCGGATCGCGAACTGCGGACCCCGGTTAATGGTTCAGTTCAGGAAAGCATCCTTTCAGCGTTAAAGAATGCGATTAGGAATGCGGACGCACTGGTCGTTTCAGATTACGACAAGGGTGTGGTCACGCCGGCCATTCTGAAAGAAGTTTTACCAGCGGCATACACGCGGATGCCTGTTTTGATTGATCCGAAGATTCGTAATTTCCCCAGCTATCGTCCCGCCTCGTTAATCACACCCAATCATCATGAAGCGTTGCGCATGACAAATCTTGAGGAAGACTCGGATGACGGCCTGCACCGGGCGGCGCGGATGATTCGGAAACGACTCGAGTGCGACGCTGTTTTGATTACCCGCGGTGACCGGGGACTGCTGCTATTGGAGGGCGACGGCTCACCTGTTTTCGTGGGCACCTCGGCGCGCGAGGTCTACGATGTAACCGGCGCGGGCGACACCGTTATCGCCACCCTGGCCACGGCGCTCTCCGCGGGAGCTTCAATGCTCGAAGCGGCAACCCTCGCTAACCATGCTGCCGGAGTTGTGGTTGGCAAAGTGGGCACCGCAACGATCAGCGGCGAAGAACTATTGTCCACCTTCGCAAAGTAGGGTTCCCCGAATGACGGCCAAGCCCTTTGCTGCTTCAAGATGTGCCCCCACCCAATTCAATATCCTGGTCCAGCGAACTAAAGCCGCGTTTTTAACCTAAGGTTCCCCTTGGTAAAAGAGCCCATCCCCATTCTTCTCAGACTTTGGGTGCGATTTGCTCGTCTAATAGTTCGTGCGGCGAGTGGTTTGGTTCAAATTCCCAACCAGGACCAAAATTAGCGTATACTTTTGTGGTCTGCCCCTGGCCCAGGGTCACTCCGATGATTTCGACTCGGTCCGATTTCCGCCTCACTTAACCATCCGCCCCAATTGTTCGCCTTAGCACGGAACCGATTCCGGAAATTCGCCTTTGGAGTTAAACAAGCTCAGATGAAGTTGAAGTTGTTAGCTACGCTATTTCTCTTGCTCGCGCTACCGGGAACGGCTGTGCGCGGCGTAAATCTGAATTTTGGACAAGCCGCTGGTCTCACCGCATTCAGGTCGGCCGGAGCACCAATCCTGGCCGCCTCAAACACTTTCGACCTCGCTTCGTTTGGTGCTGTTGGCGATGGGGTCGCAGATGATGGACCAGCCCTACAAAGCGCGCTCGATGCGATCGCGGATGCCGGAGGCGGAACCTTGTTTGTTCCGGCCGGCCGCTATGCAATCTATACCCCAGTCCAAAAGAATTTTACCGGCCTGGCTGCTTCGGTTGCGATTCTGGGAGTTGAATCCTCGACCCCGGTCGCACCGCCGGATTCGAGCGGTTCTGAACTAACCCGAGGTCTCGATCTGGTGTCGGAGTTTCTTCCACGCACTGGAGAGACACAAAGCGCTGTTTCAATCGCCGGACTGGAAACGCTCCTCATCGAGCACATCGTATTTATCGGCACCGAAGGGGTTGAGAACGACGCTCTCATCACCCTCGCCCTTAACGACATCTCGAAGGCCACAATCCGTCACAGTGAATTCTATGCGTTGAGCAGCCTGGTGGCCGGAGGAGCAATTATTCAGGCAGTGCGGTGTGACCTAACCTTTGAACAAAGCGTGGTGCTGGGCAGCGCCTGTTCCAGCGGCGTTTATTCGTCAATTATCCAGAACCAGGAGTGGAAGGGCATCACGATCGCAGAGTCGATATTCGCGGACTATGGGCAACGTGAGTTGTTCGGAAAGATGACTACCGCGCCATTCTCCTGGGTAAGCATTGACCACGCCGCGCCAGTGGACAATGAGTCGCCGCGCCGGGAAGCAGTCATTCGCAGTGTGTTTCTCGACGAGGGCGGATTTATGGGAATCACCAGTTTGCCTTATGAACCGGGCAGCACGCCGATCGATCTTATTTACATCACCGGGCTTCACATGAATGTTTCCAACTTTGGCACCACCGGAAATTACCTTTACGGCACTGAAAACGTTCTCATAGAGAAGTCGCATTACGGCTATAGCCATAACGCAGGTTCAGCAATTTACCTTTTAAGTGTGGGCAACGCCATCATTGACGAAGCGACTTGTATAGCCCACGCCAATCGCATCCGCGCTGACTCGGGAACCGGAAAGCTGATCGTCATCAATTCAACTTACGCAGGTATCGACTCGGAAGCTCAAATCACCGATATCATTACCACCGAAACGCCGGAAGAGGATCCAGTGCAGGATGTCCGCCAGCAGTTTGCTGCTACCCTTGGGCGTGCCCCGGACGCGGCGGCTCATTCTTACTGGTCCCATCAAATCCTTCAGTGTAAAGCCGACATGGTTTGCGCTGACGGCAAGCGGGCAGCGCTGGCAGCGTATCTGGCCACGGCTCCCTCAGCACATTTCAACCTCAGTGGACGGGTAACCGCCGAAAATGGAACGCACCTGGCGGGAGCGACAATTACTTTGAGCGGGTCTCAATCGGTCACCACTACGACCAACAGCGCGGGGCATTACCACTTCTCCCATTTACCCACCAGCGGCAGCTATACTCTCGCCGCCGCGAAGACCCATTACACTTTCAACTCATCCGACCAATTAGTCACCACTCCCTCAGGAGATCAAACCGTAGACTTCACGTCGGCGCTCAACCGTCACTCAATTAGCGGCAGCGTAGCTGACACGGATGGGAATCCAGTTGCGGGCGTAACTATTTCCGTTTCAGGCGCACAGAACGCAACCACGACGACCGGGGTCAGCGGCAACTTTAGTTTCGATGATCTTCCGGCGGGAGGCGACTACACCGTTAATCCTTCACTTCAGTTCAACTCGTTCACTCCCGCGAGCTGGAGTGTCACGGATCTTGGCGCAACTCAACAGATCAGCTTCGTTGGAACTTTGAATACTCATACGCTCAGCGGCCAGGTCACCAACTTCGATGGCGCCGCGCTTTCAGGTGTAACCGCGGCTCTTTCCGGCCCCTCGGGTTTAATTTCTACGTTGACTTCCGGTGCTGATGGTAACTTCTCTTTTGGCTCGCTACCGGCTGGTGTGTCCTACATGGTCATTGTCTCGAAGGCTGATCATGTCTTCAATCCCGCAAGCCGCTCGTTCAGCCCCCTGGGCTCAAATCAAATTGCAAACTTCAGCGCCTCGCCGGCGCGCATCATCGAGTTTGATTCCATAGGCTTCAGTGCTGCCGAAGGAACGGCCACCACCACGATCACCGTTAAACGTTCAGGTGATGCGTCAGCTGCGGCCAGTGTCATCTATACGGCCACCAACGGGACGGCAAACCAGGGTAAGGACGTGGGCACCGTGATCGGGCTGCTCACGTTTCCGCCCGGGGAGTCTACCCAGACGTTTCCAATCGCAGTGACCGACGACGCTTTCGTTGAGGGCGTGGAACACCTGACCGTGAGCTTAACCAATCCGCAAGGCGCTGCTCTTGGTAGCCGGGCTTCAGCCACCGTAACTATCGATGACAACGATACCGCTCCGAACTCTAATCCGATCGACGAAGCAAGGTTTTTTGTTCGCCAGCACTATCGAGATTTCCTTAACCGTGAACCGGATGCTGCCGGTCTTGATTTCTGGTCCAACCAGATCCTGGACTGTGGCGACAATGTCGCTTGCGTGGAAAACCGCCGGGTCAATGTTTCCGCGGCCTTCTTTCTTTCGATTGAATTCCAGGAAACCGGTTTTCTGGTATACCGGGCTTACCGCGCTTCGTTTGCCCAGCCGCCGCAATTTCAAAATCAGTTTCTGCTGGATGCGAGGACGATCTCGCAGGGCGTGGTCGTCGACGCGCCCGGCTGGCAACAGTTGCTTGAAAACAACAAGACTGCTTACCTCAAGAAGTTTGTTGAGCGGCCTGAATTCGAAAATCAGTATCCGTTGAATCTGACGCCCACTGAGTTTGTGAATCTGCTCAACGGAAAGGCAGGCAACCCGCTCGCCTCCGAGGGGGCGTCGGCTGCCATAGCTGAGTTTAATGGATCAGCGACCAGCGCCGATACAACCGCGCGCGCACGCGTCCTCCGTTTAACCGCCGAGAACGCTACCTTCACTCAACGCGAGATCAGCCCGGCCTTCGTGCTCATGCAATATTTCGGTTACCTGCAACGCAATCCGAGTGACCCGCCCGATATCAACCTCGAGGGCTACAACTTCTGGCTCTCCAAGCTCAACCAGTTTGGCGGCGACTTCCATAGCGCTCAAATGGTTACCTCGTTTCTCGTGGCCGGCGAGTATCGCAGCCGTTTTGGTCATTAGCCTCAGGGATATTCTTCGGGTCAGCCGAAGCCGGTTCATTCTGTTTTAAGAAATCTCGAAAAATATCCGCTTCTTAGTTGACCGGAGGCCGTAGTGTGAGCGATGCTCGCCTTGATTCCCAGGTTAGTAATCTCCAGGCTTCGATTCCCGGACTGCGTTCATCACACTTTCCATGATTGGGAAGACTCTCGGCCATTACAAGATTCTTGAAAAGCTCGGCGTTGGCGGGCAGGGCACGGTTTATCAAGCGACTGATGCAAAACTCGGACGCACCGTGGTCGTCAAAGTCTTACCCGCAGGAATTGACCGCGCGCGAAGCAAATCTCAAGCGTTTCGAACGCGAAGCTCGTCTCGCTTCGTCTCTCGATCATCCAAACATCTGCACCATCTTCGATCTCGACGAAGCTGAAGGTCATCACTTCATCGCGATGCAGCACGTCGAAGGTCGGAATGTGCGGCAACTCGTCGACGGCCATCCACTCGAACTGAAGAGCGCGCTGCTGATTGGGTTGCAAGTTGCCGATGCGCTCGCGGCGGCGCATGCGCGCGGAATTATTCATCGCGACATTAAATCCGGAAACGTGATGGTCACTCCTTCGGGACAGGTGAAGGTGCTGGATTTCGGACTTGGCCAAATTGCTTGACGACGACGAAGAGGGTGCCAAAGCAGCGATGCATCGCACCGACCTGACCGAGATCGGCGTGCCCTACGGCACCGCAACTTACGCCGCGCCGGAACAGGCGCGCGGCGATCGCGTCGATAAGCGCGCGGACATTTTTTCGACCGGCGTCTTGCTTTACGAAATGCTTACCGGCACCTGGCCGTTTCGCGGCAAGACGACGATCGACGTGCGGCATGCGGTGCTGCACGATGCACCTCGACCAGTCGCTGAACTTCGAAAGCAGGAAATTCCCGCACGTCTCCAGCAGGTGCTCGATCGCTGTATGGCGAAGGAGCCTCGCCAGCGTTTTCAGAAAATGGAAGAGGTGCGCGATGAACTGCGCGCCGTGCTTCAGGAAGTTTCGGCTTCAGAAACGTACGGGCCAGCCTTTCGCCACTGTCAGCGCGGAGCCGGCGCGCCATCTGCCGGGCGCGAATCCAGTCTCGCGAGCGATGCGCTGGTTCAAGTCAAAAACCAAAGACTCAGCCACCTTCGCGCCGGGGATGACACGTCGACAAAGCCGACGATTCACGAGACCCCGTTTACGACTATCGCTGATCAGGAAAAGAAGAGTCTGGCAATTCTCCCTTTCCGAAATCTGAACAACGACCCGGCCTCAACCTTCTATGAGTTTTCTCTGGCCGACGCAGTGATAACTGAGCTGGCCCGCGTGCGTTCACTCGTGGTGCGGCCGTCGTCAGTGATCGCCAAGTATCAGGGACAGAATGTCGACGCCCGCGAGATTGGCCAGGAGTTGAAGGTCACCGCAGTGCTGACTGCGGGCTTTATGCACGCCGGCGAACGGTTTCGCGTCACCGCTCAACTGCTCGACGTGGCTTCTGGCGACATCCTCTGGAGTGATCGTATCGATACTTCCGCTGCCGACATCATCGTGGTGCAGGACACGATTGCGCAGCGAATAGTTGAAGGGCTTGCGCCTCGAGCTTAGCCCCACGGAGCAGGTCGGGCATCGCCAAACCGTCAACGCAAAATGCGGCTGCCTACGAACAGTATTTGCGCGGGCGCGATCTCTTTGCCCGTTTTATTTTCCGCACGGTGGCCCAACAGGACTGCGATGCGGCCATCGAACACTTCCAACGCGCAATCGAACTCGATCCAAACTTTGCGCTCGCTCACGACGGACTCGGCGCCTGCTTTTGTCAACCGCGTTTTCAAAGGCTTTGGCGGCGCCGAAGATTACGAACGCGCGGAAGTAGCATTCAACAAGGCCCTGGCGATCGATCCAAAGCTAATCGAAGCGCGCATGCTGATGGTCTTCGTTTACCTCTGGCGCGGACAGAAAGCAGAAGGCGCGCGAAGAGGTGGCGCAAGCGCGACGCGAAGCGCCCGATGAGCCGGTCGTGCATTTTGTGAAAGCGACGCTGCACCGGCTGGACGGGGAGTATGGCCGCGCGTTGCGAAGTTATGAACGACTAATGCGTTTGGATCCGGCGGCCCACGTCGTGGCCAGCTACAATCGCGCCCTCGTTTACATGTACATGGGCAACTTCGAAGAGGTGTCCCGCCAATTGGACCATGCAGGCGATCCTGACAATCCTTTAGTGAAAACTTTCCGCGCGCTGTCGCTTTACTACACCGGGCAAACGGATGCCGCGGCCAGCCTGATGCAACAGGCTGTCGCCAGCCATCCGAACATGCACGGGATTCGGCCCTTCATGGCGATGTTTTTGAGCGCGCAGGGGAAACATGAAGCGAGGCCCTCGCGCAGCTGTCACCGTCGGTAATTAGAAATGCGGAAGTAGACGCGGACATCGCTTACTCGGTTGCGTCAGTTTATGCGCTCGAAGGAATGAGAGACGAAGCTTTTCAGTGGCTCAGCCGCGCGATTGCCTTAGGCAATGCAAATCTGCTTTGCTTCGAAAATGATCCGAACTGGACTGCGTTGAAAGATGACCAGCGTTTTCAGGACATGATGGCCAGGGTCCGTAGGACTCACACGATGCCGCTGAGCAATTCTTTGTCGAGAGGAATAGTTCTACGGGCAAATGATTCAGCGCACTCCTGGGACCGCGGGCGCCCTCGCCCGCACGGAGCGCTAGATTTATTTCGAGGCGAGCAGGCGCTGTGTCACCTCGGCTTCCTTAAGCTTATCAAGCTTTCCGACCCAAACGTCACTCACTTTTCCCGACCGATCCACAAGAAGCAACGTCGGCGTTAAAGCTACATTAATCTCCGAAAGAGATGGATTGACGATTTCGTCCACGACAACGCCGTGTAGCGAAAGATAGTTCGCGATGTCCGCCTTGTCGCCCGGCACCGCCGCAATCATGCGCGGTTTTGATCCGGTTCGCTCATCGTGCAGCCTGCGATAAAAGTCTGAGCTCTCTTCACAATATCTGCAGCCTTTTTGCAGGACCAAGACAAGGGTGGCTCTTTCATCCCATTTAATACCCGGGAGTGACATTGTCGACCCGACTGTCGGCCCTTCCACTTGCTGCTTGGGAGACTTGGGCCAAATGAGATTTCGAACGACGATGATCGCAACCACGAGGATTGCTATGTTGGCGGCAATTTCGAGACGACGTTTGGTTTTATCTGAGATTCGCATATGGATGAGGCCGGGTATTGAGTCAGTTTCTTTGCGGGGGGCTTCGGAGCGGTTTCCTTTTGGCTGGGCGGCGGCCCTTTGGCAAGCACTGCTCCGGCTAGATGGAGCTTTAGTTGGAGTCGCAAAGCAGGCTCGCGTATGTCGCTTACTATCTGGTCCGCGCGAAACCAATCAGTTAGCGCAAGAGTAAATAGGGGCGGGTCGATTTTTAATCCGCCCAGGCTTTCGGGAGAGACACCAAGCTTTATGTGCGCTTCTCCAATCTTAGCATCGAGCCCAAAACCAAAAGCCTGCTTTCACTTTGACCTTTGAGGGAGATGAGTTGGCGTAGCTTGCAGCGGTCGAGAATGTTTCGAACGCTCGCTGGGGATCACTCTTCGCCAACATCGCAGTGGCGATTAGCGCCAGCTCAACCTTATGTGGGCTTGGTGATGCTTTATCCAACGCTCTTAGCGCATTGCTGATTAGCTCGAACCCCAGAACCCGATCTGATTTCGCCGCCACCGACGACAAAGCTAACAAAGTCCACGCTCGTGTTTCTTCTGAAGAAATCGATCCGGCGAGTTGCTGAGCTTCGATGAACTGCTTTTGTTTTACGAACAGGTCAATGCGAGTAATCGCTAAACGATCTCTGTAGGTTGATTTGGCTTCCGGGTCGGTGAAGCCATTGATAGCGTCAGAAGCCAGTTCAAGATTCTTTTCAACGTCGCCTGATTGTTTTCCCAGGAGTTCAGAAACCAAACCGACGAGTCGGAGGTCGCGCTTCTCAGGGGCAGGGTCATTCAATATGTCGTTCAGCCGGTCCCTTGGGTCTGAAAGTGTCTCGGGCTGGAACGCTTGCATCTGCGATCTGGTTTCAGGCGAAGCCAAAAGGCCGACCTGATTTAAAACCGAATCAAACATCAGCAGTTGTTCCGGAACGTACTGCAAAATAACGGGGCGCACATTTAGTACGAACATCATGAATACGGTATTTATATAGGAAGAGTCGATTCCTGGCTCCTTAACCAGATTAGACGAGGCCTGAAGCGAGCGCATGAAGAAACTGACAAATAGGCTCCTGGTCGCTAATGACGTGTCTTTATCGGCTAACATGAGACTGGCGGCATTAGCTGAGGCTGAAAGGATCGAGCGTCAGGTTCGCTGTCAACGCCTGACCAATACCCATTTGGATTTTGTTAAGAAATGCTCGGTTACCGCTCCCAATTAGCTTTTGAACTATATGAAACAAAACACTGGAGACCGTTCCCCCCTGAAGACTCTGGACGATGAGTTTGAATGCTTTCTCGGGATCGGTGTCGATTAATTGAAGTGCGATCTTGGCGCTTTGGTCGGCAATTGCCCGCTGATCGCTGAACGACTTATGCCAGTCCTGCCTTTTTAGGGAGATTTCTGGACTGTTGGCGCTGGTTGATTTTGCGGCCGTTTGAAATTCCTTTTGCAGGGCTATGACCTTTTGCGGATCCAGTTTCGCAAAGACGGCCAGAACGTTATTGCGCAATTCCGCTGCGGAGTGCCGCTGGTGCCAGCTCGCCGTGTCAGCCGAACCCCACTCTTGTGAATCACGCAGACCAATTTCAAGCATGCGAATCGGCTTCGTCATGCTGCGAGGCCGGCAACATCTTTGCGGCGCTAATCAAAAGTTTGACTCGCTGCGGGATAGAGGGGAGTTTTGATGCCTCCCTTGCAGCGTTCAGACATGGACGTGACAGCGAGAGAGTAGTAGTCATACTCCGGTGGATCCATCCTCTTCTGGGCGTTGCCTTCCGGCAGTCGCCAGAAAAACCCGGACGAGATCAAGATCGCAATCAAAGCAACTGCCTTGGCGCTTCTCATTAACTATTCCTCACATTTGCTGTCGCCTTAAAAGGGTGTTGGCGGCAAGTAATCCCGCCCAACTAAATTTCAAACTGCCCCTTCGAATAAAATTCTAGGAACCCCCTTCCTCCGATCCAGGTCCACAGTTGTTCATGCAAGTATTAAAAGTGTCTGAGCAGCCGGGGGCACATCCCGGAAGGACTGGCGACTGCTGGTTGCAAGTCTGAACGCAAGATGTGTATCCCCTGCCACAGCCATCTGTGCAAGGGCTTGCATAACCCACCGGAGAAACCACATTCGTGAAAGCCGCGACTGCGACCAAGACGGCAAGCGCCAAGAGTCTTGAAGTCAACCGCATAGGATTTTTGCCTTTCTTTTGGGAAGCCGTGCCGTTGCAGATAGCACGGGAATGAGGTTGAACCCCTGAGCGAAGAGGTTCTCTGTGTCAGGGTTTTCTCGAGACCGACTAAGTGCGAGGATTACTTTCATCAACCTACTTCATGCGGAGGCGGGGTAGCCGTTCAAGGTTGCAAAGCGGTAGACGAAAACTCTTGTACGCCAGTTCGTCGAATCTGTCAATACATATTTTCAACAAGATTCTTCCCTGTACAAATCGGTGATTATGTTAACCGTTTCGCTGTGCGAAAGAAGCAAGAGAACTTAAGTGACTTCGTCCGGCGAATTCGGGGCGAAAAAAATCTATCGCTGCTGAGTGTGAAGCGACGCAGTGGAGGGCAGATCGCCGGCAGTTATGTTTCACGCATAGAGAATGGCTATACCTTAAACGTTACACCGAAGAAGCTGAGGGCACTGGCTAAGGGTCTGGGAGTTTCGGAGGACGAAATATTTGCTATGGCGCGTGGGTCGGCGGGGTTGGACATGGATATCGAGTTGGCTGCGCTTTTACAAAAATATGAAGCGTTGCCAAGGGAACACCGCGACGAATTACGCATTTTGATTAAGGTCATTGATAGGGAGATTGATCGCCGGTTGGACTAGATCTCACCGAAGTCGCGATCATCGTGCCTCACGCTAACCCACGCCTCCACATTCCTGCTGGGACAATTGACAAGCTGAACTTCTTTCAGTTCACTGTGAGGGACAGAACGGTCACCATTACCGAAAAGATCTTTTTGGAAATGGGGTGAAGGCTCGTCCTTTTGACGACTAAGCAATCCCATGCCAATTGAGATTCGCTTTACTTGGAGCGCGGGCGCCCTCGCCCGCAAAACGGAGCCGGATTCAAGAATGCAGTTTTTCTAACTTGATCCTGCAAAGTTCGAATTGTTCGCGCTTCGCGCTCATAGCGGGCGTGACGCCCGCGCTCCCAGCAAAATGTCGCCTATCGTCATCAAACTGATTAGTTAGCCATTTAAAAAGAATGCATAAAAACAGGCCGGCATTTTCACCACTAATATCCCTTCTCCTGTTCTGTCTGGTTCAATCCGTTGTGCCGTTGGCCACCGCTGGGCAGCCACTTTTGCTGCAACGTGAACGGCGGGCAGCACCGGCAAGGGTTGGCGCCGAGCCAGGCCCCAGCCCGGTTGCCAGTCCGGCTCCTGTCGCATCGCCCTCGCCCGCAGTAGCTCAGATTCGCACGCCGTCTCCAGCGCACGTCACGCGCACACTCCCCGAGTTGCAGGCCCGCATTTCGGAAGTTTTGCGGAAACCCGAGTTGGCCCAGGCGATGGTGGGAATCAAAGTCGCTTCACTCGATACGGGCGCCGTCATTTTTGAATCAAACTCGCATAAGCTTCTGCGTCCGGCGTCGAACATGAAACTGTACACGGTTGCTGCGGCCATTGATCGTCTGACTCCGGACTATCGTTTTGTCACCTCCGTTTACTCGCTGCCAAACCCGATGCCAAAGGAGTGATCAAAGGTGACCTGATCATCTACGGTCGCGGCGATCCGTCCATCGGTTTTCGTTTTAGTGAAGGAAATTATTTCAAAGGGATCGAGGATCTTGGCGGCGCGGATCGTGGCCGCTGGCGTGAAGCGGGTGGACGGCGATTTGGTCGGCGATGAATCACATTTCACCGGCCCGCCGTACGGCACCGGTTGGGAATGGGAGGATCTGCAGTGGTGGTATGGCGCTGAAGTGAGCGCGCTGACGATTAACGACAACTATCTCGACACCTCAGTCAAACCCGGCAACAAGGTGGGCGCACCTGCGGTGATTTCCACTGGCCCGCCCGATCCTTTACTGCGCATTACTAATCGCGTAACGACGGCAGCAAAGGGCACTAAGCGAGATCTCGAAATCTACCGGCCACTCAATTCCGACGTGGTGGAGTTTAAGGGCGCCATTGCGCTCGATGACGCGCGGCTACACGGGCCGGCTGGCGATCTCGCGACCGGCTCTGTTGTTTGCGTATTTGTTGCGGGCCGCGCTCGCTCAGAAGGGCGTGACGATCAAAGGCAAGACGCGCAGCTGTCGACTACTATTCGGGCGGCAGCGTCATTCGAAAAGGCACCGATGAACGCGGGTCAACCTTCTCTCGATATTATCTCGCAGCCTTTGGAAATCACGCGCAAAGAGTCAGTGCCGTTTAGCTTGATAGCTGCGCAAACTATGAAGCCCAGTCAGAATCTTTATACTGAGTTGATTTTGCGCACTCTGGGTGAGTTGAGTGTTGAGCGTCCGACGCCAACACGGGCGACACAACCGCGCACCAGCGAGGGCCGCGGGATTGAAGTGGTCAAAGCGTTCCTGAAGGAAGCCGGGGTGGATCCGTCGTCATTGTCACTGACTGACGGCTCCGGACTTTCGCGCAACGATATGATCACGGCCGAAGCGACGCTCCAGATGTTGATCTATATGGACAAGCATCGCTATGCCCCGGCTTTTCGAGCTCGCTGCCAATTGCCGGAGTTGATGGCACGTTGCGGAATCGCATGAAGGGAACCGTCGCGGAGAATAATGTTCGCGCCAAGACCGGCACGCTCAGTGCTGCGTCGAGTCTTTCGGGCTATCTAACCACTGCCTCCGGCGAGCGATTCGTCTTCTCGATCATGGTCAACAACTATCCGGAAGGCGTAAGTCCGCCGTCAGTTTGCATCGATCCGATTTCGGTGCTTCTGGCATCCTTCTCGGGAATCGGACAGAAGGCCGAACTAACTAATGGCGTTACGCTTCATAAAATTCCACGGCTTCGGTAACGACTACATCGTGATCGAGCAGGACCAACTCAAGGAGATTGCCCCTTCCGCCGAAGCAGCGAAGCTGGGCGAGTTTGCCCGTCGTATTTGCAATCGCCATTACGGCGCGGGTGCGTGACGGCATCGCGGTAGTCAGCACGGCGCAACAGATGAGCGCGCTGATTTCCATGTGCGCATCTTTAATCCCGACGGTAGCGAAGCCGGTTTGTCCGGCAACGGTACACGTTGCGCTGCTTCGTTTCTTTATTACCAAAAACTTCTGGAGTGCCCGGCAGCTTCGCCTTAGCACGCGCTCAGGTATCAAGCTCTACACATTGTTGGAAAACCCTGCGCCCGGTCGCTATGTTTTTGACTCGAACTCGGGCAACCAAAGTTTGACTCGCCGTCTATTCCAATGCTCACTGACCCGTTGATGGAAAAAGTGATCGGCTATGAACTGCCGGTGGCCGGCACAACGTTTAAAGTAACCGCCCTGCAGATGGGAAACCCAAACTGCTGCATCTTTGTCGACGACTTTGATGAGCTTGATTGGCGCTCGATCGGGAAATCGATCGAACGTCACCACCAGTTTCCCGATCGCACCAACGTCGTCTTTATTCGCGTGGACGATCGCAACACTATCAGCCTGCGAATCTGGGAGCGGGGCGTGGGCGAGACTGAAGCTTCGGGCACCTGTTCCTGCGCGGCGGCGGTGGCGGCGATGATCAACGGCCACACGGAAAGGCTGGTCAACGTTCTCATGCAGGGTGGAAAGGCGAAAATCCTGTGGCGAGACGACGGCGAGGTTGTCATTACCGGTGCGGCTGAAGTAATTTATGGCGGCGAGTGGTTGGCTCCATAAGCCTCCTTTGCGACTCAGATTCTTAGGTTGGATGAGTGGTTTAGAATTACCGCATCGTTTGCGGAAAAATCCCCCGATGAGTTCTTCTGTGGAAAAGCTTCATTGTTCGCGCGCTCGCTTTCGGGCGATCCTCGAGCTTCCTCTTTACCTGCTAACTCTACTTGTTCTCTCGGTTTTCCTCGCCGGCTGCGGTAAAGAACTGATAACAGAGACGGTGGCCGAGACGAAGGTCGAGCCTCCGAGACCAACCAGTGTGCCCACGTGGCTGGGCAATTCTTCGCGAAATTTCTATGGCACCGGTCCGTGGTCGGATCGCCCGCTCGAAGTCTTGTGGGAGTTTGAAACCAAGTTTACTTCTGGAAGGCTTCACAAAGATCCGTGGGGTGGAACCAGTTGGCCGGGTCAACCGTCCGTCGGTGAAGAACGGGTTTACTTCGGGTCCGCCGATGGCAATCTTTATGCTCTGGACAAACGCGACGGCAGTTTGATCTGGAGTTACAAGACCGGCGACAGTTTGAAGTCGACCCCGGCAATTTTCGGCGACCGACTGTTAGCAAGTGGACTGGACCACTATCTTTACTGCATCAATGCGAAAGATGGAACGCTGCTTTGGAAATACAAAGCCGGCTTTGAAATCGACGGCACCGCGGTGGTGATTGATGGCCGCGTCTATTTCGGTTGTGAAGACGGATTCTTTTACTGCCTCAACTTTGAAGACGGATCCCTGATTTACAAGACCCAGCGGCTCGGTTCAATGGAAGGTAGTCTGGCAGTGGCGGACGGCGATTTCTATATTGGGACTGAACAGGGCGATCTCTACCGGCTAAAAAAGGATGATGGCTCGATCATCTGGAAAGCGCGCATCGGAGCGGATTCCGACTCCACTCCGGCAGTGGCGAATGGTCTGGTTTACACTGCCGCGGAAGACGGCAACGTATTTGCTTTCCGCCAATCGAATGGTGAGTTGGTCTGGAAGTTTAAGGCTGACGGTGGCTTGAGCCGGAATTTCAAAGATCGCAGCGGATTCTGGGCCAGCCCAATCGTTGAAAAAGACAGAATCTACATTGGCTCCAATAATGGTTTCATGTATTGCCTAACTGCCGACAAGGGCCAGGAGGTTTGGAAACATCTGGTGCGCGCGCCGATCTGGGGCACTTCGCCGGTTGTAGACGGTCGCGTGGTTTTCGGTGACAAGTCGGGATGGATGTACATGCTCTCCGCTAAGGATGGGGAGCGACTTGTGGGAACTAAAGATTGGTGAGAACATAAATTCCACTCCCGCGGTTCTGGATGGCCGTATTTACATCGGCGCATTCAATGGCAAACTGTTCGCGCTCGGTCCAAAAGAAGGCCGGCTCGGCCACCGCAACCCCGGCGACCCATTAAATCCAATCTAACTGGGGATCGCTTTACGCTCTGGGGCACCGGTCAGTCCCTTAACCTTAGCCGTTGCTGTCTACATCCCTCGTTTATCTCATCGACAACACAATTGACGGGCAGGGCGCGAGCCCGCGCGAATTGCGAGCAGGACTCGAACGCGTGCGCGAGGGTTTGGAGATAATTACCGAACCCTACCAAGCCGTTTCACTCGATCGTCTTAAGGTGGTTCGTCCTTCGCATATTGTGTTGAGTGGGCAGAGCCATCCATGGGACCAATATACGATCCCGCAGCCCTGGCCGGAATTATCGAAGTAATTCACAATGCTCCACAACCAATGCTCGGAGTATGTGGCGGTCATCAACTAATTGCGTCCGCGTTTGGAGCCAGGGTCGATCTGATGGGCAGGCTGGAACCAGGAGAAGGTTACGCAGGGGCGAAACGTGAACGCGGTTTTTTTGAAGTGGAAGCGGTCGCGGAAAACGGGGAACCAGGCTTATTCAAGAATCTCCCTCAGCGGTTTACCGTTTGGCATTCACACTTTGATGAAGTGAAGGAGCTCCCCAAAGATTTCCACCGCACCGCATTTAACGACACTTGCGCGATCCAGGCGATGCAACACGACGAGCGTCCGCTCTTTGGAGTGCAGTTTCATCCGGAGCTCTTCACCGATGAACATCCCCAGGGAGGACGGCTACTCGAAAATTTCCTCCGGCTCTAACTTCCACGTGGCGTACCGTCCACTGCTGGGCAAGTCGAGTTTTTCACACCCCTCGCTCCCCCTTATCGAGCACCAAATCTGTGCAAAAGTGATTGCAAAAGCCGGTAAAGACCGAAAAACGCGTACACCCCTGACTCAGCCCTGTGGATGCATTTAAGGCGAGCTTGTCGGGCAAATTGGCGACTTACGCGTAACTCCTGATATTCCGTAAGTTACGCAAAATGTGGCTATTTTGCAGCCTTTTTAGAAGAAATGGCGGGTGGACAGTCCCAAAACCCCTGTGCTAGTTTCCTTTCAGCAGGCGGGAATCATCATCCCGCTTGTTCCATTTAGAGCGCACTTGGGTTCTTAGCGCATGCATCAGGGATGCAGGCCTAAATCCGGCTGACGTTGTTGCCTTCACTCCTTGAGCCGGCGGTCGAGTCAAAAAAGTTAATTGCCAGACTCGCGCGGGCGCTAAGAGATAATGAGTACAAATCGGACAGGAGCCCCGAACGAATGAGAGCATTTTTAAGTAGGAGTGCAGTAATTGCATTAGCACTTCTTTTTGGTTTAATAGTTTTTTCAGCCAGGCCTTCCATAGCAGAAACACTACTTTCCCCGTTCCAGCAGAAAGACTCGGTCCAGGATCCCAGAGATTTCGTAGATTCCCGCGAACTATTGCGTCGAGCTGAAGCAGAAGATAGCAAGACACCAAAGTCAGCTTTGGCTTCGGCAAGATCGTCTGAGTTGTCGACCAGCGGGAAAGCCGCCGAAGCATCCGAAACTACCGCAACGCCGGCTACGAACTACGTGGCCACTGCGTACAGCCTGCGCGGAAAAACCGCGAGCGGACGAATGGTAAGCAAGGGAATCATCGCTGCTGATCCAAGGATATTGCCTTTGGGTTCTCGCGTGCGGCTAGACGTTCCGGGCTATCATGGCGAATATCTAGTGGCAGATACCGGTGGAATGATTCGCGGTCGGCGCATCGACATCTGGATCCCAAGCACGAGGGAAGCGATGCGTTTCGGACGTCGCACCGTTAAGCTCACCGTCTTGAGTTATCCGCCGAAGCGTGCGAAACGCGCAAAGGCGTAATTTTCTCAAACAACCGAAAAGTAATCAGGCAGGAGGAAGCCCTCCTGCCTTTTTTGATCAGTGGCAGAGCTGGTTGGTACTGGTGCATTTTGAAAAATGAGAATTTCCTCTGCGTAACTTTTGCGTCGTATGCTTCGCGAACTTTGCGGTTCTAACTTAGTTTTACCCCAAAGGCCGCAAAGGTCTCGCCAAGAGCCGCAAAGAATCAACCAAACTGCACCAGTACCAGCTGGTTGTGGCTCGCCAGACTTGCGGGCCGGCCGTGGTAACATGGCCGCTCAAATCAAATTAACTTCGAGGGTAGATAAGGCCAATGCAGGTTAGCCAGCAACCGTCTGCAAATAACCGGGAGATTCCCGCTCCGGAACCTTTGGTGGAAGTTACCCGGGGTGGACTTACAGAATCGCGCCATCGCGGACACGTGATTGCGGTCGAGCCTGATGGCAGAGTCCTGGCTCAACTAGGCGCGCGCGAAACGGTTACTTATCTCCGGTCGTCGGCCAAACCTCACCAGGCGATTCCTTTGATTGCTTCGGGCGCTGCCGATCGATTCAAGTTTGACGAACGAGAGATTGCCCTCGCTTGTGCGTCTCACAATGGCGAACCCATTCACACTGAAATCGCCGCTTCCATGTTGAACAAAATCGGCCTGAGTCTGGAGGCATTGAAGTGTGGCGCGCACGAACCTTACAGCGAGGACGCCGCCCGCGAATTACGCGAGCGAGGCGAGTCGCCAAACGTCTTGCATAACAACTGCTCCGGCAAGCATGCAGGCATGCTGGCGCTCGCTTTGCACCTCGGCGCGCCGATTGAAACGTATGACGAGCCGGGAAATCCAGTCCAGAAAGCGATTGCCGGCATAGTGGCGCAGTTTTCCGAAGTTCCGGTCGAAGACATTGCAGTGGGTACTGACGGCTGCGGCGTGCCGGTGTTTGGCATCACCCTTAAAGCAATGGCCCTGATGTATGCGCGCCTTGTTTCACCTCCATCAGAATTTGGTGAAAGTACGCGCGACGCTTGCCGTCGGATAGTGTCGGCAATGACCGCGCATCCGGAGTTGATAGGCGGCACGAAGGATCGATTGGATACTGAAATCATGCGGGCCGCTGCGGGTCGGGTGGTTTCTAAAGTCGGCGCGGAAGGTGTTTACACCTGTGGAATTCTTCCTTGCGAAGAATGGCCGCGCGGTTTCGGCCTGGCTCTGAAGATCGAAGACGGAGACGATCACCGAGCCCGTCCGACCGTGGTGATCGAATCGCTGCGTCAGCTTGGCATATTGGCCGAGGAATCGTTGGAAGCAGTCTCACGCTATGCGTTTTTCCCGGTCCGCAACCGGCGCGGAGATGTAGTTGGAGAAGTGACAGCTGCATTCAAACTGAATCGGGAATAATTATGGAAACCAATCAAGCCCAATCAGCGGAAGGCTCAGAGGCTGCGACGAACCTGCCACCGCTCAAGCGCGACTCTTCGGGGCGAATTGATCTCGATTCCATCCCCGATGTTATTCAGTGGTTTCTCGATTTTGATCAGCGCGTCGCCATCATAAAACATCCAAACGTTGAAGAAGTGTTTCAATGGAAACAGCAGGAGAGTCGCGCTGCGGGCGAGCCGGTTTTTGATTTCAACCGCGCAGAGGATCGGTTGGCTATTGGAATCATCCAGGCTCTTTCGCAGTATGCAACGGAAACCACGCTGCATTCGTGGATCAGCCAACTGCTCAACGCGCTGGATTCCGCCTCGAAAGCCAATGAATCGGCGGCTGAGGCCTATAAGCTTGATTTGGCAGCCGGCGGGTCGGTAGTGAAAGAGGCGGAGAAGATTCCGTCTGCGCGCGGGCGCCGAGAATTCCTGGTCAATTGCTGGGTAGAAACGCTTTGTACGGCAGAGGCGCGAGTGCTGGGCTGGCTTTATCAGGAATTCTACGGACACGCGTTTGCGCCGTAAGCCGGTGTGCAAAATCACCTTTGCATTTAGAGGTGGTCCAACCAGTCCGGCTGTTGCCTCGGTTAAATTTACTGTCTCGGCACTAGCGCAGGCTGTTCAGACAAATCAACTAAAATGAACGAAACTTTGCGCGCGCTATTTCCCGTGACCCGGCGCGCTAACTACCTGAATCACGCAGCCGTTTCGCCTCCGCCGGCGGGAACGATCGAAGCCATCCAGTCCCAATTAAAAGACGTTTCGGAAAACGGGTCCGTAAACTTTCGCAGCTGGATGGCTACGAAGGAACGTGCGCGACGATTGCTGTCCGAGATGCTGGGGGCGCAACCTGAACAGGTAGCTTTTCTGCGCAACACGTCCGATGCACTCTCAACTGTGGCCAACGGTCTCCAATGGCGACATGGCGATAACCTGGTGACTTTCCGTAACGAATTTCCCTCAAACATCTATCCATGGTTACGGCTGCGTGACGCGTTCGGAGTGGAAGTTCGCATGTGTGAGGAGCGCGAAGGGCGGATTGATCTTGGTGAACTAATTGGATTGATCGACACCAGAACACAGCTGGTTGCGATTAGCCATGTTCAGTATGCGTCGGGATTTCGCGCTGATCTTGAGCGAATCGGTCGGGCCGCGCGGTTACATGATGCGCTATTGGTAGTCGACGCCATCCAGTCTTTGGGAGCGGTCCCGATTGATGTTGAAGCGCAGCTTGTGGATGTGGCGGCGGGCGCGGGTCACAAATGGCTGTTAACCCCGGAAGGAGTCGGTTGGCTGTATCTTTCGCCCCGCGCTCGTGAGCGAGTGAAGCCAACGCTCGTTGGCTGGATTAGCGTTCCCAACCCCGAAGACTACAGTAATTTCAATCAGGATTGGAACGTGGGCACCCTCGCCTGGGAAACGGGAACCGGTCCCGTATCGGTCATTCATGGCTTGGAAGCCAGCCTGAAACTTCTGCACCAAATTGGTATTCAAACCATTCAGAGTTATCTGGAAACTTTAACCGACCATCTTTGTGAACGCTTGCGCCACACTCGGTATCATTTGGTCAGTTCGCGGCTACCCGGAGAAAAGTCTGCAATCGTCTGCATCCGAGACGACGGCGGGCGCGATCCTCTCGACCTTTACTCGATTTTAAAGGACAAGCACATTATTACCGCCCCGCGCGGTGATCGACTTCGAATCTCGCCCCATCTTTACAACACCATCGAGGATATTGATGAACTCATAAACGAACTTCCCTGACCATTTGTCTCTTTACCGTGCGCTTTCATCCTTCACACGTACCGAACATATACGCCTGAACTCAAGAAAAACCTGCTGACAGAAGGTCTCAGAAAACCGAAATTGAGACTTCAAATCGCGACTGGACCGCATTCCTGAAGTTTTTCCGCGTGCCGAAAACTAATTGCAAGGAGTGAGCTTGCGTGGCACGCGTGCTGCTAAGGGGAGACCAGACAGGAAAGATTGACAAAGGTAGATCGGGTCAAGCTCGGGGATTGCGGTGAGTGGAAGCTTTGGGGGAGGCGTCCTCTCACAACTTGAAAAGGCAGGCGGTGGCTCTTTCGGGGGAACGGAGCAAACGTTTGAACGCAATCAACGAGCAATCATTGCGAGGCTGCTGATCCCGTCCTGAAGGGGCTTGGGGGAGCCTCCCAGGAAGATCAGCAGCCCGCATTAGTTTTCAAGCGGGTAATTTTCAAGCGGGTAAACAGGAAAGCGCTGGACTGCAAAGTCTCAGCGCTTTCTTGTTCTGCAATGGACGTGTCGAAAGGGAACTCTACTTACCGCGACTTAATAACCTCGCAGGATCCATCTCCGGAGTCAACTCATCAAGATTTAGCCGGAGCATGGCGCCCGCATCAGCATAAGCCTCGGCGTCGCGTTGCTGCGCGCGGCGGCGCACAAACATAAGTCCCCCGATCAAACCACCGACAGTCAAACAACTAACCAACGCCAGACCCGAACTCTTAACCACGCTTACAAAAACTCCAAGCGTAGTTTGCGTAAACTCTCGCAGCGCCCGCTCGTAGCGGTAGGGGCTCTCGCCCAGCCATTGAACCATCGGTTGATACTTGACCTGGTCAATCAACTGATTGGCAGCTTCAAGACTCGGGGCATCGAAAACAAAAACCGAGTAATTGCCCACGCGCCGATAGCTGGTGGGCACCCGCTGTCCCTGACTTTGCAATTCCTGAAGTTTCGCCGTTAAACGCTGATCGTTGTCCGCCGCGATTTGCGGAGTACCAAACTCGACCAGCAGCATCTTGGTCGTCCCGTAATAAGCAGCTGCTGCCTCTGTTCCACCCTCGAAGTTTATGTCATTCAGGATCGGCTGGTCCGGCGTCGATTGCTTCAATGCGTTTGGAGTGGTGGCATAAAAGGCCCGCGGCTGTACCGATTCCCACTCAGGTAAATGTTTCACCAGCACCGGAATGTCGTTGTCACCAGCGTCAATCTGCTCAGCCAGCGTTCGGGCAAAAGAGAGCAGCGAGTCCTGGCTCCCCTTAGCCGTGATCTGGATGAAGGTGGTGCCCTTAAAGAACGTAACGCGCCCTTCCTCCAGGATCGCCGCTGTCCCAACTAAGTTACGCTTGATCTCGAGCTTGCCCCACCCATAAGTTGTCAGCATGGAGTAAGCCGCCGAATACGAACGGGTATCAAACGCCCGCACCGAAAAGCTGTCGCCTTCGCCGGCCGAATAGAGCCGGCTAACTTGAGAAACAACTGCGAAATTGTCGGGAGCAAAAAGCTCGGGTGGGCCCAGGGCCGGAGCGTCGGTCGCGATGCGGCCGCGGAAGTTGCCGATCTTTTCCGGTAATAGTTTGGACGACTCGGAAGCTGGACCGGCAAAGGCCCAGGCCAATGGAATCACCAGTAATCCCAGTGAAAGCAGTACTTTTCGCAGAATAAACCTCAATTAATACCTCTCAACTGCCGGCATGGCGCCATCGTATAGACCCCGCAAGCTCGGTTCTGTTCCCGATTCGAATGCGTTCCTTTGACGTGCCGCGTTCGAAAACAGTTTACTGCCGTCGTCGGAGTTCTCGCAAAAGCAGGTCAGCGTAGTGGCGAGGTTTGCTGATGTTGTGAAGGACCGTGATGCCTCCTTCTTCGCTGGCGTTATCGATAATCAGATCGCCAAAGCCAAGAATTCGTTGGGGAATGCTGGCCGACACTGTAACGTCTTGAATCTTGCTTAAAGGAATATTTCGCGTCGTACGCGCGATCAGGCCCTTATCGATTTCCATCTTCGAATCCGTCAGGGTGTAGCGCACCGTGTTTCGTCGGAGGTGGTAATACGCCGGAATGAGCAACAGCGCGAGCCCCAGCAGCACTGAAATGAGCGCCGGCACCGGGGTGAACGTCGCCAGCAGGAAGACCAGAGCTATCGCCCCGATGACCGCCAGAGCGTATCCGAGCTTAATGAAGATCATCGTCGGGCGAACAGTAAAAACAACTTCCTCGAAGTCTTCATCGCCCTCATCCGAACGCACCGGAATCCCGCTCTGAACACGGGCAATCCGTGTCATTTCGGGATCAGTCGCAGGGAAACCGCATCCTGAGCAGAAGCGAACGCCGGGCGCGATGTATGATCCGCAGTTGGAACAATGCATGCTCTGGTTAAACTCCAGCCCCAACCCCGATTAACAGCGGTCTGGCCAGCTGAACTGAATCATCGCTTTGACTCAACCGGCAATCCCGCTTTCTGCCAGGCGGCCAGACCACCCAACAGTGCCGCCGTGTTTTCAATACCCTTCGTTTTCATGGTTACCGCCGAACCGGCGGATGTGTGTTCGTTTGGTCAAGAACAATAGGTAACGATTAGTTTGTCTTTTGGCAACTCGTTCACGTGCTTTAGCGTGTCGGCCACTGGAATGAGCTTGGCGCCCTGAATGTGTGATTCGTTGTAGGACTCCACGTTTCGCACATCAACGACTACGGCCTGGCCTTTAGCCAAAAGATCCTTAAGTTCAACTACGGTGATCCGTCGGATGCCGTCAGGGGCGGCTTTTGACGCGGGCACCGGCGGCGTGATTGGCCCGGCACTGATATTTTTATTCTCCTGGGAATTACAGGCGGTCAAAACCACCATACTCAGTAGCGATATTGCTAGTAATAAATTAACCCTAACCATTAAACGAAGCCTCCCAAAAATGCTCATGATCTGGTGAAACAATAGAACGGAGCTAATTTCGTATGCGCATCTGCTTTTGTCAATCCCGGGTTGCCGGTGAGTCAGTACTATTTTAGAAACGCGCTCTGGCTTAACTATTTAGAAAAGCCCTCGGCGGTTAAGGCCGGGGCAGATCGCAACCTGGAGTCGCAAGGTTCCTCAAATAAACCGAAATGACCTTCAAAACTGCGCCAGTAATGAGCCATTTGTTTCGTTCTCTCTCCAGCGTGATATAGTTCGCACTCGCAAAATCAAAGACGGGAGCTTTCATGGTTGCCGAACCACAGAGCGAAACGGTGAAGTGGGCCAAGGTCATCGACCAGACGCGTTGTATTGGCTGTCATGCCTGCACCACGGCTTGCAAGTCTGAAAATCTGGTGCCGCTTTCCGTTACGCGCACCTACGTCAAGCATGTTGACGTCGGCGTGTTTCCGACGGCCCGTCGCGCCCACCAGGTGACCCGCTGCAATCAGTGCGAACACGCTCCCTGCGCCACCGCCTGCCCGACTTCGGCAATGTTCAAGCGCGCCGATGGCATCGTTGATTTCGACAAATCCATCTGCATCGGCTGCAAAGCTTGCATGGCTGCGTGTCCTTACGACGCAATTTTCATTAACCCGGAGGACCACTCGGCTGAGAAGTGTAATTTCTGCGCCCACCGAATCGACGTCGGGCTCGAACCTGCGTGTGTGGTCGTATGTCCCACGCAGGCGATTCTGATTGGCGACATGAACGACACCGAGTCGTATGTGGCCCAGATTATCAATCGTGAGTCAGTTGCCGTCCGGCGACCTGAGAAAGAGACCCTCCCGAAGCTTTTCTACAAAGGCGCGCATCAGGCGACGCTTGACCCCTTAGCTGCCCGCCGACCTGACGGCGGACTGTTTATGTGGAGCGAACAGCAACAAGGAGCCGGACAAGTGGTTTCCGGGAACTCAAACTTTAACAACAGCTCGGCCGCTGCGTTGTTGTCCTACGATGTGGCCCATTCAATTCCCTGGGACTGGCGCGTCAGCCTCTACACCTGGACCAAGGGCATCGCGGCCGGAGTTTATCTGGTCGCTGCGCTGCTTGTCTTGTTTGGTTTCCTCAGTGCGAATAGTTCAATTTGGTTGTGGGCCACCCCAGTTGTGTCCGGCGTCTTTCTGGCAATCACAGGGGGACTCTTGCTCTGGGATCTCGAGCATCCCAAACGCTTCTACCTGATCTTCACACGGCCGCAATGGCGCAGTTGGCTGGTGAAGGGTGCATTTATAATTGCCGGGTATTCGCTGGTGCTCGCGCTTCATTTCCTGGCGTCGTGGCTCGATTCCAAAACTGCGCAGAACTGGCTGATGATTGCGGGCATTCCGCTATCGGTGTTGACCGCAATCTACACGGCTTATCTTTTCGCGCAGGCTAAGGCGCGCGACATGTGGCAAAACCCACTCCTGCCGCCGCACCTCCTCGTTCAAACACTGCTGCTGGGTTCGGCTGTCCTGCTGTTAATTCGCACCTGGTCTGACGTAAATGGCGACGCTGGAGCAAATCTCGCCGCTGATTCCATGACCGGTTACTTGCTTTGGACACTAGCAATCACGAGTCTGCTTCACGTGCTGATGGTCTGGGGAGAAGTTTCCCTTACGCATCCGACCGCCCATGCGCGCCTCGCGGTTTGGGAGATGACCAGCGGCCGTTACAAAAGCGATTTTTGGATCGGCATGATTTTATCGATGCTCGGCGGAGTGATCCCGTGGCTGGCGCTCTCCGGCGTGATTAGCGCATCACTTGGCATAGCCGGCGCGCCATTGGCTTTGATCGGATTGATGCTTTTCGAGAACGCATACGTGCAGGCGGGGCAGTCTGTGCCGCTGGCATAAAGGACCGTAAGACCGTCACTTTACTGTTGGCATTGCATGTTAAACTGAGCCATGGGAACGATTTCACCTTCAGGTGCCGTAGTGAAAACCACCCAGTACTTTAACGCGATGCTGACAACGAGAAGACGCGAATCGAAGCCATTCCCCGCCGCTCGACAACTATTACCAGAGAGTCTATCGTCACACTATTATGTCAGCAGCACTTGACGCTTTAGCCCAGGACGCACTTGCACTGCCGCCCGAAGAGCGACTCGCGCTCGCCCGCCATTTGCTTGAGAGCGTCGATCTGGAACCCGAACCAGGCGCGGAAGCAGCGTGGCAGGCGGAGATAGCGCGTCGCATTGCACTTTTCGATGCCGGCGAATCTAAACCCATTCCGGCGAGCGATGTTTTTGCCTCGTTGCGCCAAATTGCTCCAGATCGATGAGTCTGGTGCTCGAATTCCTTCCCGAAGCCGCAGCCGAGTTGACTGCGGCCGTCAAATATTACGAGGGCCGTGTTCCAGGGTTAGGGGCTCGATTTCGCCGCGAGGTAGAGAGCGCTTGCAGCGCTATCGCTCAGCACCCTTTGCTCTGGCGCGATCGAGTCGGTGGTTATCGGCGAGTCAACCTGCCGGGCTTCCCGTATTACGTTGCATTCTTCCTGCGCGACGAAATCATTCTGGTAGGCGCGGTTGGTCATGCCGGTCGCCATCCTGATTACTGGAAGGAGCGTGAGCGCTGGATCCGCCGGTGATTATTTACCACGGGTAAGGCCCCAGCACGACAAACCTATGAAGCGAATTGAGCAGACCGACCACAAAGATGCGTTGGAGCCTCGCAGTGAAACATTCTATCCCGGGCCGAGCCGGAGTCATCTCGCGGCGTATCCGCCCAAGGAGCGCTGGGATAACTGGACTGAGCTTGATTCGCAAGCGTGGCCGCGGCGCAAGGAGCGTCACTACTCGCTCGTTCCGACGACCTGCTTCAACTGTGAATCCGCCTGCGGTCTGCTCGCCTACATCGACAAAGTTTCCGGAGAGATTCAGAAGTTTGAGGGCAATCCCGAGCATCCGGGGAGCCGTGGACGAAATTGCGCCAAAGGGCCGGCAACGCTCAACCAGATTCACGATCCCGATCGCATTCTCTACCCGTTGAAGCGCGCGGGGGAACGCGGCAAAGGAAAATGGGAACGCACTACCTGGGACGAAGCGCTCGACGATATCGCCGCGCGCATTCGCAAAGCCATAATTGAAAACCGGCGCGACGAGATCATGTATCACGTCGGGCGGCCCGGCGAAGATGGTTTCACCGAACGCATACTGGCCGCATGGGGAGTGGACGGGCACAACTCGCATACGAACATCTGTTCCTCGGGCAGTCGCGAAGGCTATCAACTCTGGATGGGACTCGACCGACCCAGTCCCGATCACGCCAACGCCAAAGTCATCCTGCTAATCAGCGCGCACCTCGAGTCAGGCCATTATTTCAATCCGCACGCGCAACGAGTCATCGACGGCAAGGCCAACGGCGCAAAGTTGATCGTTTTCGACACGCGCCTTTCGCACACCGCCACGCATGCCGACCACTGGGTTGCGCCCTATCCCGGTTCCGAAGCAGCGATGCTGCTGGCGATCGCAAATTATCTGATTCAAAACAATCTCTACAATCGCGAGTTTGTGCGGCGTTGGTGGAACTGGGAAGAATACCTGGAGCAGAGTTCCGAGTTTCGAGTTTCGAGTTTCGAGTCCGGTTCAGAGTCCGACAAACTTAAGTTTGTCGAACAGCCAAGTCAGGAGCAAGCATCCGATGAAACTCGCTTTGAAGAATTTGAGCACGCGCTCAAACAGCTTTACGAGGAATATTCATTCGAGTTTGCCGCGGCGGAGTCCGGTGTCGACGCGCGCGTGATTGAAGAGATCGCCAAGCTGGTGGCAACCGCCGGCACCCGCTTTTCCAGTCATAACTGGCGCAGCGTCTCTTCCGGCGTCAGCGCCGGTTGGACTTCGGCGCGCGCGCTTTTCATGTTAAACGCTTTGCTCGGCGCGGTGGCCACCGAGGGCGGCGTCTTTCCAAATGCCTGGAACAAGTTTGTGCCCCGGCCCATGTACACGCCGCCGCATCCGAAGATGTGGAACGAAACCACGTGGCCGCGCGAGTATCCGCTCTCGATGAACGAGATGTCGTTCCTGCTGCCGCACTTTCTCAAAGACGGCCGCGCCAAACTCGATGTTTATTTCACCCGCGTTTACAACCCGGTCTGGACCAACCCGGACGGCTTCTCCTGGATCGAAATGTTGACCGATCCGAACCTGGTCGGTTGTTACGTGGCCCTCACGCCTACCTGGAACGAAACGGCCTACTTTGCCGACTACGTTTTGCCGATGGGCCATAGCTCCGAACGTCACGACATACATTCATACGAAACCCACGATGCGCAGTGGCTTGGTTTCCGGCAACCAGTTAAAAAAGCAGACCGGCAGCGAAACGGCGAAGAGGTTAACGACACTCGCGAGGTCAATCCCGGCGAGGTTTGGGAGGAAAACGAATTCTGGCTCGAGCTGACCTGGCGCATCGACGCGGACGGCTCGCTCGGCATTCGCCAGTTTGCCGAGTCGAAAAAGAACCCGGGCACGCGTCTCGGCGTTGATGAATACTACGAGTGGATCTTCGACAATTCTGTTCCCGGCTTGCCGGAGAAAGCCGCGGCTGAAGGCTTAACTCCGCTTGAGTTCATGCGTCGTTACGGAGCTTTTGAGATCAGCCGCAAGGTCGGCGCGATTTACAACGAAAGTGTTCCCGAGGCGGAACTCGACGACGCGCGCGAGGATCGCCGGGGCCGCATCTACACGCGCACAGCCAAGCCTCCATCGCACAACATCGTCCCGATTCCGACGCCGGATGCCGATGCCGAAGGCCGGCGGCTGGTAGGAGTCAGGGCAGGCGATGAGATTAAGCGGGGGTTTCCGACGCCGAGTGGAAAGTTGGAATTCTATTCGCGCACTCTCGTCGAATGGGGCTGGCCTGAGTTTGCAATCCCGAATTACGTTCCCAGTCATGTTCATCCTACTAACCTCGCCCCGGATGAAACGATCCTGATATCAACTTTCCGTTTGCCGGTGCAGATTCATACGCGCAGCGCAAACGCCAAATGGCTTGACGAAATCGCGCACACAAATCCGCTCTGGATTCATACGGAACATGCCGCGAAACTCGGCGTGCGCACCGGCGATTTGCTGCGTGTCGAAACTGAGATTGGTTATTACGTGGTGCGCGCCTGGGTGACTGAAGGCATTCGCCCGGGCATAGTTGCTTGCAGTCATCACATGGGGCGTTGGAAAACAACTGAACAGGCGGAACAGGGGCAGCGTCAATTGATGGCGACCGTGAAGCTCGAACACGAGGGGACCGAGTGGGGATTGAAACGGGAGAAAGGAGCGGAGCCATACGAGTCGAGCGATCCGGACACATTGCGCATCTGGTGGAGCGATGTGGGCGTGCATCAGAACATGACGTTTCCGGTGCATCCGGATCCGATTTCCGGAATGCATTGTTGGCATCAGGCCGTGCGCGTTACGCGCGCGCGGCCGGGCGACAGCCGAGGCGACGTATTTGTTGACACAGCGAAGTCGCGTGAAGTTTATAAGAAATGGCTGGCGATGACGCGGCCTGCGGATCAGTATTCACCTGACGGTACACGCCGTCCTTACTGGATGCTGCGGCCTTTGAAGCCGGCGCGGGAGTTTTATAAACTACCTGAAGCGGAAACGCCGGAACGGGCCGGAGTGGGGTGATTTGTGAATCCGACTATCGATTTGCTGGGACCGCGGGCGGCCGCCCGCAATGGGCGCGCAGCGCGAAACATGGTTACGAGATTCCCCCGGGTTTAGGTGAGTTTAGCGAGCTACGCTTGCTATTGCGGGCGGGACGCCCGGCGGTCTCACTGAAGAAGAGGATTTATGTATTTCAAACAATTCTATCTCGGCTGCCTGGCGCATGCCTCTTACATGATCGGTTCTGACGGCGAAGCTGCCGTAGTCGACCCACAGCGCGACGTCGAGCAATATCTGGAAGACGCTGCCGCTCACAATCTCAAGATCAAATACGTCATCGAGACACATCTGCACGCTGATTTTGTCAGTGGTCATCGTGAACTCGCCGCTCGTACGGGGGCGGAAATTGTTTTTGGCGCAAAGGCCGAAGCCACCTTTCCTCATCGCCCGGTGCGCGAGGGCGACGAAATCAAACTCGGTGAAGTGCTTTTGCGCGTGATGGAAACGCCGGGCCACACGCCTGAAAGCATTTCCCTGCTGGTCATCGATCCCGCGAAATCAAATCAGCCGGAAAAAATCTTAACCGGAGACTGTTTGTTTGTGGGCGACGTAGGACGACCCGACCTCGCCGGCGGGAAGGGTTATACACCGGAGATGATGGCCGGAATGATGTACGACACGCTTCATCAAAAGATGTTGCAGCTCCCCGATGAGACGGAAGTCTACCCTGCGCATGGAGCAGGCTCGATGTGCGGCAAAAACATGTCGAAGGAAACGTGGTCTACGATCGGCGAACAGCGAAAAATGAACTACGCGCTCAAGCCGATGCCGAGGGAAGAGTTTATCCGCATGATGACCACCGAGATGCCTGAAGCGCCGGCATACTTTTCGCAGGATGCAGAGATCAATCGCACCGGCGCGCACACCTTGTCTGAAATCGCGCGCCCCGCCGCTCTCTCGCCGCTGGAAGTGAAAGAGCTGGCCCAACGCGGTCATACGGTCCTTGATGTGCGCAGCGCGGCCGAATTTGGCGCGGGCCACGTACCCGGTTCGCTCAACATTGGACTCGGCGGCCAGTTTGCCATCTGGGCCGGCACCTTGATCCCCATGGGCACACCCATCGTCGTCGTAGCGGAGTCAGAGGAAAAGGTGGATGAAGCGGTTATGCGTTTGGCGCGCGTGGGCCTCGAAAGCGCGAAAGGATATTTGCGCGGAGGAATCGAAGCCTGGCAGATCGCTGGGTTGCCGTTGGCTTACGTGCCTCAGGTAACTGCGGAAGATCTGCACGGCCTGATTGAGAGGGAAAACGACCTGCAAATTCTCGACGTGCGCCGCGACGCCGAATTTGAAAGCGGGCATGTGCCACACGCAGTTTCCAGCGAACTCTCCAAATTGGAGAAAACAGATCTCACGCTCGATCCGGCGAAACCCACCGCCGTAATCTGCGCGGGTGGTTATCGCGCCAGCGCGGCGGCCAGCCTACTCGAGCAACGCGGCTTTACTAACCTCCTGAACGTAACCGGCGGCACCGGCGCCTGGATCAAAGCGGGTTATCCGGTCGAGAGACCTGCCGCGTAGTGAGGCGCGCCCTTTCCCTGAGATCCTGCCCCCTGCGCCGTCAGGCGCGCAATCTTATAGCGGAGCAAAACAGAATATTTGCACCCTGCGGCCATTGAGCAAAATCGCATTTCGCCCCTGGGCGGAGCTAACTAAATTATTATCCTGACGCAGCTATGATCATTTGGCTCCTGAACGGAGCCCCGGTAGCCGCTCAGAATCCTCGATAGGTATTGCCATCGATCCGTTTACTTTCAAACTTCTGATCGCGATCGCAATCGTTGTGATTGCAACCATACACGGCTTCGGGGCCGCGTGGATGGCAATCTGGATGCTCTTTCATCCTTACCAACCCGTAAAACTCTTCGGCATCACCGTTTGGCCTCAGGGCATGATCCCGCGTCATCGAGAGCGACTCGCGCAATCGATTGGTGATGCGGTCGGCAACGAGCTCGTTTCCCAGGAAACGGTTTTCGATGCCCTGTTTGAGACAAGTTTTTTTAAACGCAAGGTGGAAGACTTTGTCGAGTCGTATTCGCGCGATTTGTTGGCGACTGTTTACCCATCCTTTCTCGACGCCCTGCCGGCCCCGGCCCGAGGCCACGTGCTAGATACGATCTCGGGGCTTCAATACCGTCTCGCAGAACATATCGCGGCAATGCTGAAAAGTGACGAGTCGGCCGAATCGGTTCGTGGCTTCGTCGATCGGCAAATTGATGAACTTCTTGCGCGGCGCGTTGAAGAGACGCTGAACGACGACGCCCTCGGGCGCATCCGCGACTTGGTGGCGAATCGTATCGGTGCGTTGGTCAGCGCTGAAGGATTTGAAGCAAAAGTTCGCGAGTTTGTTTCCGGCCGTCTCGACGAGCTAGCGCGCAGTAACGCGACTCTCGCGGAGACCTTTACGCCCGAGACCATCGCCTTCATAAAAGAACGCATCGACAGTCAGGTGCCGCCGGTGGTTCATCATCTCGCCGATATTGCCACCAGCGAAAACACTCAGAAACAAATTGGGGCGCTGATCAAGCGTGAAGTTGACGACTATTACGAGCAGCTGTCGCTTATTAAAAAAATATTCATTTCTCGTGATCGAATTCATCGCGAAGTGGACGAACTGGTAAACAAGACTTTGCCTCGGCGGATTGAAGAATACCTGCGCGGCCCGGCGTTTGAGCAGGAGGCGGAAGCATTCCTCAACGCAACTATCGATAAAGTGCTCGCCCAGCCTTTACAGTCGTTGATTGGCCAGATCGACTCGGAAAAGTTTGACTCGATTAAAGAGCAGCTGACGAATCGCCTTCTGGAGCTCGCCCAAAGTGATGAGTTGACGAACTCGATCTCAGCCTATCTTTCAGACGCGCTCAATCGTCTCCGCCCACAACCTCTCGCTCAAGCACTCGAGCACATCGATCCCGATCTGATCCAACGCGCCAAACAATTTCTTGCCAACGGACTGTTATCACTACTAACGCGCGAGGACACGGCCCGCACAATCAATTCGATCCTCAGTTCGCAGATTGAACGGTTGATGATCGCTCCCATCGGTCGCCTTGGTAATCATGTCTCGGAAGACTCGGTGCGGCGTGCCGGCGAAGCGCTGGTGGAGCGCATCACCCTCGCTGCGCGCGAAAGGCTTCCCACAGCCATTGCTGAGTTTGATGTGGGCGGCATGGTGCGTAAGAAAGTATCTGACTACCCCTTGGAAAAACTTGAGGCCCTGGTGCTTTCGGTTGCCCAGCAGCATCTCAAGAAGATTGAGATCTTCGGAGCCATCATCGGATTTTTCATTGGCGTCGGTCAGGCCATCTATTTTTGGTTGACCTATAATCCGGGTCCCTGAAGCGCCGGACATTCGTTCCTCTCAGACGAAGTTTGCCGGAACATCGATCACCAGAGAGCCGTTTGACTCACTAGTTGTGAGCTGCGACTGAGCTCGTTTCATGCTGGTGAGTCTAGTACTCATCGTGAAGGAGAAAACCAAAGTGAAAAAGATTCTGTTGTTTGCAGTCCTGGCATCGTTTGGAATTGGCTGCCACGTCATTCACGACGGCGTCGCCGGATCGGGAAACCGACTGAAAGAAAAGCGAACCGTCGCCAACTTCACTTCGATCTCTACCGAGGGTGCATATGAAATCGAGTTTGTCGCCCAGGAGCCGTTAAGTCTCGAGATCGAAGGCGACGACAACATTCTGCCTTTGATCACAACGGAAGTAACCAGCAACGTGCTGCACATCAAGAGCAAGGAAAGTTTTTCGACTCGCAAACCGGTAGCGCTGAGAATCTCGGCCCCGGGTCTCGAGGGTGTTTCCGCCTCAGGGGCGGGCCGCATCGAAATCACCGGCTTAAAGAATGAGAAGTTTGGCATGAATGTAAACGGCGCGCCGACCGTCAGAGTGTCAGGCGAGACGAAAACTCTCGATCTTGAAGCCAACGGCGCGGCAAATATCGACACCCACAAGTTGCGGGCTGATCGCGTCACGGTTGAAGCGAATGGGGCGTCAAAGGTCGAAGTACAGGCCGCGCTGGAATTGGACCTTAACGTCAACGGACCTTCCCGAGTGACGTATCACGGCAACCCGCGAGTGAAGCAAACCGTTAGTGGACCAGGGAGCGTTACCAAAAAAGAATCGGTGGGAAGTTAAAGCTGTTGGCGTAGCCAGAAAATCAAAGCGCTGGACCATCGCTACCAAGCGTTCCGCGAGAAGCTCAAAAAACACCAGAAGATTTTCTGTTGACTCGTTTGTTTCGCGGATCGTTTGCTTTGCAGTCGCTGTTATTTGAAAACTGATCCGAGACAATCAGCGCAATGTGCGCGCTACCGTCTGCTTCTGTTTCGATATTTTTCTGTTGACATTACATGCGTTACTGAATAACTATTTGCCATCAACAAAAGGAGCGTCTTCCACTAATGACATATGTAGTTGTTGAGTTATGTGTTGACTGCAAATATACCGACTGCGCTGCGGTTTGCCCGGTCGAAGCTTTTCATGAGCTGCCGGATCGACTCTACATAAACGCCGACACCTGCATCGACTGCGATGCCTGCGTGCCGGAGTGTCCGGTAGAAGCAATTTTTGCCGACACCAACGTGCCGGAAAATTATGCCCACTGGACTCAAATCAATATCGATGAGGCGCCAAACTTTCCGGTGATCAGTCAAAAGATTCCAGCATTGCATGGGCCAAGCTGTACCGGTCCGGAAGAGTAGTTTAGAAAATAGATCTTGATCGCTCTTGAGGCGGGCCGAGAGATTGGTCCGCCTCTTTGTTTCAGACTGCCGCCTGTTGCCAGCAATGGTCGGGCTTCTGATTGGTCTTTTGGTACAATCTCATCAAATGAAAGTCGTAGTTGCGCTGATCACGCTCGTTTTCCTTTCTTCTGTTGCTCACTCGCAGTCAGGACGCAGGCCTAAGGAAATCAAAGCGCCGGTACCGGTGCCGGAAGCAACTGCCGACAACGCGTCGGAACCTGAAGCCGCAACCAACCGCGGCGCCACCGTTACCGCTGAACGCAATCAAGACTATCGATGCACCGACGACGGAACACTCGAGCGGATTATCGAGAATGACCAAGGATCGACCTCCAATGCGTCAGCGCCGCTGGAGCGTATTTTTACTGCCAAAGAAACCGACACTCGCGTCGAGATTACTTCGAAACCTCAACCGTCATACACCAGGGAAGCGCGCCGCAACGGCATCCAGGGTTTTGTTGCCTTGAAGGTTTTACTTTCCGGCAACGGCAAAGTATCGCGAGTCAGACTGTTGAAAGGACTGCGCGCGGGATTGACGGAAAACGCGATTCGCGCAGCATGCAGGATGAGGTTTAAGCCTGCGGTGAAAGACGGCGTCACAGTGTCGCAGTGGGTGATAGCCGAGTATGCGTTCCGGCTCGCCGATTCTTCGATCTTTCGGCCTTAATCTGGTCCGTGCGCGAGAGCAAGCTCCACGGCTTTTCGCGGAACCACCACGCCCCAACCCTGGCGTTCAACGACCACGCCGGGCACGCGTTCCGCAGTGTCGATCAAAATTCGTTTCACCTGCGGAGGCGTTAGCCGCGGGTTCGCTTCCAACATGCAAGCCGCAATCGACGCCACAATCGGAGATGCGAATGAAGTCCCGTCCACATACTTGTAGTGTTGGCTGATCACATTTCCTTCACGCTGCTTGATTGTGATGAGCTGTCTCAACAAGGGAAACGGAAGGCCGCGGGCTTCATCGAAATCTTTATCCACTCCCGCATGTGAATCGATGGTTGTCCTCAGTTCATCATCGGCCGCGGCGTCGAGTTCGGAATACAGTTGGGCCTGATCGGCAGTGGGAGTGGCGGGAAGTATGGGCGCCGCCACCCAGATTCCAGGCGCGATAATTTCAGGCTTTTGCAGACCGTCGACGGTTGGTCCATACGATGAGCGATACATGCCGCGCCGCGCGCGATCCAGCGAATTTTGATCGTCGAGTCCGCCAACTGAAATTGTCGAAGGCGAACACGCCGGCGGTAATACCGGATGCCCAGGCGCCATTCCCGCATTACCGACTGCGCAAACTATCACCAGACCTTCACTGACGGCGCGCTCAACTGTCTGGCAAAGCTCACTGGCAAGGTAAGACTGCTCGAAATCTCCTCCAGCTGAAATGTTAACGATGCGAATCCCATATTTCTCACGATTCTCGAGCACCCACTCCAAACCGCGCTGAATATGCTCGTCGGGAATGCGCCCCGTGCGACCGATCTTTACGAGGACTACTTTCGCCTCCGGCGCGACCCCACGATAAAACCCCTCGGATAGATGGCCGTTTCCAGCAGCAACGACAGAGGTCATCATTCCGTGCCAACTCGCGACGTCCGACGTTGCGAGAGAAGTGCGGTCGCCTTCAGTCGCGAAGATACTGTGATAGGCGACGATGCGATTCTCCGGTTCGGTGAGATCAGGATGCGCATAGAAGCCCGAGTCGAGAAAGGCGATGGTCACGCCGCGGCCGGTGAAACGTTCGTCTGCGTCCATCCGCAATGGAGTTGGCAGCACATGATTGTGCTGTTCAAAAACAAATTGATGAGAATCAACCTGCGCCTTGGCGCGAACAAAAAGCTCGACGCAGCTGGGGCAAACTCGAGCCAGCTCACCGGCGGCGCCGGCGTTTGACTGCACCAGCGATCGAATGTCCGGGTGCAACTCCTCCAGCGGAATCCGTTGCGCTTCCAGGCGGCCACAAAGGTGACACCCGAGGTCCGCCTTGGTGGCGTCAGCAATAGTTAAGAGAATTGAATCAGACATCTCGCTGGGGAGTTTACTTTATTCTGCTGCGATTTCAATCGAGGCGTTCCACCGTTACGGCCTTTGCGGTTTCTCCTCGTGTGTTTCACCGCAAAGCCCGCGAAGGCTGCGGAAAGAATCGCAAAGGGCAATCGGTCGACTAAGTTTGTGCGATGCCCGCAATGGTGGTTGTCTACCCGACCTGAGCCGTGTAATGTATGGCAAACAAGGCCAGTACAACGGAAGCTTGCAAATATTATGATCCAGCAATCACCCAGCGTCTCCGATCTATTTCGTCGTGCCCAGGTAATCAGGAGCGAACGCCCGACGGCCACCTACAAGGAAATCAAGGACCTGATGGTAAAGGAATTTAGCGGGTCGCCTTTCCCCTCGCTTCACAACCTGACGATCCCGGAGCAGGACGCGCGCGCTCCCCAGGAGGACTGGTCCGCTGGGTTGCCCATTGTCAGAAGGGGAATACAGTTTCAGGACTGGAAGGAAGTGGTCGATGGGGTTTTGCTAAGCATGGAACAGACTGAAAACTACGAACGTCAGCGCGGACCCGAAGGTGATCGCGACAAGTGGCACGATCGCACGGCCGGCATTGAAGAGTCTACTAAGAAAGCCGTGGGTAAATGGATGCCGGAAGAGCTGATGGCGCTGGCGGAGAAAAGCACCAGGAAGTCGTAGTTGGCTTCACCTGATTACAAGAACCTTGGGACGTTTAAAGATCTGACCAATGAGCTTTCTGAATAGCCTAATCAAGGATCCGAAATACCAAACGACGGAACCTCGCCGGCCGGAAGAGCTCGTTGAATCAAACGTAATTATCAGTCCTGACACGCGTCGCGATCAGCGAATACCTCCAGGCCAATCGCGCACCAAAAAATGGCCGGTGCTGGATGCGCATGGAACTCCTGAAGTTGATCTCGCAACCTGGTCATTCGAAGTCGACGGATTGGTTGAACGACCGCAGCAGTGGTCGCTCGATCAGTTTATGCAATTGCCGGCCGTACGCGTGTACGCTGATTTTCATTGCGTAACGCGCTGGTCAAGACTCGACAACACCTGGGGTGGCGTACCGACGCGAGAGATCGCGAAGCTGGCCGGCATTAAGCCGGAAGCTAAATTTGCGTTAGCCCTCGCCCACGACTATGGTTGGACGACAAACGTTCCCATCGAATATTTCCTAAACGAAGATTCGCTGCTGGCCTGGTCGCACGACGGTTCACCAATTCCTCCGGAACATGGTGGGCCGGTCCGATTAATCATCCCCCAACTTTATGCCTGGAAGTCAGCGAAGTGGATCAAAGGAGTGCGCTTCCTGGAACATGATCAGGCCGGCTTCTGGGAAGAAGGCGGCTATCACATGCGCGGTGTGCCCTGGGGACCCGGCGATGGCGAGAGATTTCGCTGGTCGTAACTGGGTAAGCGTAACTTGAAACGGGGAGAGGTAAAGATGAAAAAGAGTTTCGCCAGATTGTCGTTGATATTCGCTCTGCTTGCGCTCGCGTCACAAATGTCGCCTTCCGTAACAGCGGTTGGACAAAACTCAAACTCTTCAATGACGATGAGTGGGCAGATGATGAAAGCTCAACCGGAACATGGAAGGCACGGGCGATCGTCTCGTTGTTCGACCCGATGCACAAGGGGTTACCGCTCCTGCCTTAGCAGAGCGGGAAGTAATTTGGGACGAAGGCGTTCGTGCGCGGTGAGATATCGAAACTGCGTGAGACGCTGTTCACGTTAGCAAGACTAGACGCAATCGCAACCGAATTTATTGCGCCCGTCCGGTTCATGGTGAATAAGCCCATCGCCAGCAGCCACACCCACATTATTCCGCAGTCAGCCGCGATCCCGAAAGACGCTGCAGCGGTCATTCTGCTTCGCCACAATACCGACCCCGCTGATCCTGAGTTGTTTCTGGTTAAGCGTAGCGAAAAACTCTCGTTTCTGGGAGGCTTTTATGCCTTCCCGGGAGGGCAGTTTGACGCGAACGATGCGGAAGCCCCGGTGGAGAACAGTGATGATCCCGCAACTCGGGTTGCAATCAGCTGTGCTGCCCGCGAAGCGTTTGAAGAAATCGGTGTGTTGCTGGCCCGCGGCGGCGCAGCGCTGACTACCGGTCAACGCGCGTCGCTATTTGACGATCTCCAGTCAGGACGCATGGCGTGGACCGACCTGCTCAAACATTACCGCCTGCACCTCGACGCGAATGATTTCACTTTTGTCGGTCGCTGGGTCACGCCGCCATTCAGCGCGCGCCGGTTTGACACCTGGTTTTTTCTCGTTCGGTGCCCACCAAAACAACAGCCCAAAGTAGTTCAAGGTGAACTGGAAACGGGCGAGTGGGTATCGGCAAAGAGCGCACAGGAACGCTGGCAACGGTCTGAGATGCTGGCTGTGCCGCCAACCTTGCATGCACTGAAAACTCTGGCGGGTGGCGTAACGAATGATCTGGTGGAGCGCTTCCTCTCCGTGCCCAACGCTCACAGCGAACCGGTGCGGCGGATTGAGTTTCGCCCAAACTACATTTGTTTCCCGGTGCGCACCCCGACTAAGCCGCCGGCCACGCACACAGATTGCTATTTGATTTACAACTCGGACTGTTTATTGATAGTTGATCCGGGTTCGCCTTACGAAGACGAGCAGCATGCGCTGGCTTCCGCGGTTGATGATCTGTTGGCCGAGGGCCGAAAGTTAACCGGGATACTGATAACACACGTCCATCCGGATCACATCGGTGGAGTTAATGCACTCCGTACGCGCTTTGCAGAGGTGCGCGTTTCCGCTCATCCCCTTACGGCGGAAGCTCTAGCCGACATTCATGTTGATAATCCGCTTGCCGATGGTGACATTATCTCACTGGCCGGCGAGCCGGAAATTGAGCTGGTTGTAATGCACACTCCCGGGCACGCCCGAGGACACCTGTGTCTCTATGAACAACGAACCGGCACACTCCTCTCGGGCGACAATATCGTGGGATTGGGATCAGTCTTGATTGATCCGCCCGAGGGAAACATGGACCACTATCTGCAATCGCTCGAGCGCATGCGGGCCTTGCCGAATCTTTCGGTAATTTTCGGCGGGCATGGTCCGGCCATTGCTAATCCCTACGCGAAAATTGACGAGTACATTTCTCACCGACTCGATCGTGAACAGAAAATTCTCCAGGCGATTCACGAGGGTGCGTCTACCGCGAGAGAGATCGTCGCCCGCGTCTACACCGATGTTCATCCGAAAGCTCACGCCATGGCCGAACGCGCGGTGTTGGCCCATTTGGAGAAACTCCAATCTGACGGATTAGTCGCGCAGTCAGCCGATGACGCTTTTCAACCAACCGCCTGAAGCCTAACCAACGAGACTATGACCCCTATAGCTTCGTGGTTCCACGAGGGAGTGCGATTGCCAACTCATTGCGCCTCCGTTAGCATTTGCCTATGAATCGTTCTCTTCAATTAATGGTCGTCGTTTTCTTCCTCTGCATCGCTTCGCCCGTTTTAAACGCTCAGGTTTCCAGCCCTGATGACGGGGAAGTGAACCAGGGCGTTTACACCAATCGATACTTTGGGTTTTCCCTCAGCTATCCAAAGGATTGGGTCGTTCACGGCGAGGCCACTAACACGCGGCTCAGGGAACTTGGCAAGGAGCGGGCGACAAGCTCAGGCGCATTGTCCGCGGCCTCGACCGAGGTAATGCTGAGAAATACTTATCAGCTGTTAACCACGTTTCAATATCCGATGGGCGCGGCCATCGAAGTGAATCCATCCTTCATGGTGGTTGCGGAAAAGGTTGATCACGCGCCGGGGATCGTTACGGGACGCGACTATCTGCTCCACGTTCGTGCGCTAATGATTAAGACCGGGGTCACACCTATCAACGACCAGCCACTCGAGCTTACTCTGGCAGGACGCAAGTTTTACCGGCAGGACTCCCGCATGGAGGTTTCCGGAGTGTCACTGACACAGTCGATCATTATTACCGTTACTAAAGGCTTCGCGCTCGCGATCATTGTCAGCGCGAAGGACCAGGTGTCCCTTGATGAAGTGAACAAAACCGTGGCAACGCTCAAATTTGCCGAGCCTTCCCAGACGCTCCTCAAAAACCCAGTTCACCCGACTGGAGCAAAACCGCGCCCGCGCCCTTAGTCGAATTAAGCTGCTGACCTGGCTTTGCGATTTGCGGTTCCCTGCGTCTTCAACCGACAGGCTCGCCCGGGTTTCTCCAGGGCAGTACGGCAATCCCTGGAGATCGGCGCGCGGTTAGCGCCTTTGGTTTCGAAGTACTAAGATTAGTTATCGAATATTGCAGCGGATTAGGCAGCGACCTGTTTGAGAATGTCGTCCGCGCCTGAGGACTCTATGCAATCAAATACTCTCGGTGAACTAAAAAACAGTGGCTATAAGAGCGTTTCGGTCAAGGACGAATTGCGTGCGAATCTTATTAAGAAACTACAGAGCAGTGAAAAACTGTTTCCCGGGATAGTCGGCTACGATGAAACCGTCGTGCCCCAACTCGTCAACGCAATCCTGGCGCGTCACAACGTCATCCTGCTTGGTTTGCGCGGTCAGGCAAAGAGCCGGATCATTCGCGGGCTCACCGAACTGCTGGACAACGAGATCCCGATAGTCGCGGGATCCGAGATCAACGATGACCCTTTGCATCCGATTTCAGCCTACGGTCGGCAGACAGTCCGGCTTCATGGTGATGCCACTCCAATTTCATGGGTCGGTCGGGACGCAAGATTCGTGGAAAAGCTTGCCACGCCCGACGTCACGGTCGCAGACATCATCGGAGACGTTGATCCGATCAAGGCCGCAAAAGGCGGGCACTTGTTGAGTGACGAGCTGACGATTCATTACGGACTCTTACCGCGCGCCAATCGCGGCATCTTCGCGATCAACGAGCTTCCTGATCTAGCCGGCAAAATCCAGGTCGGCCTCTTCAACATCATGCAGGAAGGCGACGTGCAGATTAAGGGTTACCCGATTCGTTTGCCTCTCGATGTGATGCTGATCTTTTCCGCCAACCCGGAAGACTATACGGCGCGCGGAAAGATCATTACGCCGCTAAAGGATCGCATCGGAACAGAAATCCTTACGCATTATCCTGCCGAGCTGCAAACAGGCGTCGAAATCACTCGGCAGGAAGCTTGGATTGACCGCAACGGGCTCGCCAGCCGTCTCCACATCCCGGCTTTTCTACGCGAAACGGTTGAGCAAATCGCCTTTGAAGCGCGAGACGATAGCCGCGTTGATAAACACTCCGGAGTTTCGCAGCGCATGCCGATCACAGTTATCGAGTCGATGGTTTCAAATGCCGAACGGCGCGCAATTCTCACCGGGGATAAGGAAATTGTCCCCCGCATCTCCGACATCTACGCGGCGGTGCCTTCGATCACCGGCAAGATGGAGCTTGAATACGAAGGTGAACAGATTGGCGCTCACCGCATTGCGAAGGATCTGATCAAGCGCGCTGCTGGAGAAATCTTTGAAGGCTATTTTGTGGGCATCGATTTCGCGCAGACGGTGCAGTGGTTCGACGGAGGAAACAATCTCCGACTGGCAGACACAGCGTCGGCTGGGGAATGCAAGACGTTGCTCGATGCCTTGCCCGAGTTAATCGACACCGCACTGATTCCGTTTGACTTCAAGAAGACCGACACGGGTCAGCTGGTGGCTGCTTGCGAATTTGTACTCGAGGGTTTGTATGCGCAGAACAAGATTAGCCGCAATGAAGAGGGTGGCTACACGGCGGTCACTAAGGCAAAGAAGGATCGCCGCGGAATGATCTACGACGATCTAACGGAGACAGGGAAGTACAGTTAGCCACAGATGGACACGGATAAACACGGATTCAAGCACGGTGAGATAACGCAGAAGGTCATCGGTGTGTTCTATGAAGTCTACAACGAGTTGGGTCACGGCTTCCTTGAATCCGTTTATGAGAAGTCTCTTGAAATCGCGCTGAATGCGATGGGCATGAAGGTTTTACGACAAATCGAGACCGGTGTCATTTCGCAATCAGCGGGTTGGGATCTTTATGGCAGATATGCTGGTAGAAGATTGCGTGTTGCTTGAACTTAAGGCGGCGCGCGCCTTAGATACCTCTCACGTAGCTCAGTTGCTGAACTACCTCCGTGCAACCGATATCGAGGTTGGCCTGCTCCTGAACTTTGGGCTCAAGCCTGAGTTTAAGCGTTTGCTGTTCGATAATCCTCGTAAATTAATCCGTGAAAATCCGTGTTTATCTGTGGCCGATTTATTGACTCCGAATAAGTAAGCGAATGAAGTTCACCCGCTATTCAAAATTCAAAGGCCTCGACATCTCCGGCATCAACCTCGGCGACTTAATGGAGAGTCTGTCTGATTCATTGCTGGATTCCGGTTACGACGACGATTACTACTGGACCCGGGAACGACGTCCGCAAGACACCTCTCTCGATTCTCTCCGTCGGGCTCTGCTGCACGCGCTCGTTGGAGCAAGGGCTACTCGATGAGCGCCAGATTCAGGAGATGCTGGCCGACAATGAGGGCAAGTTCCAAGGTTCATTGCTGGAAGAAACGCTTAATCAGTTAATCGAACGCTTGGTTGAAGAAGGATATCTCAAGCTCAGAGAGGAACAGCCGCAGCCACAAAAGCGCGGTAGTGCCGGAAGACCCGAGGTGTCTGAGCCCACGCCGCGCAACGTGAAGTTTGAAGTTACCGAGAAGGGTCTCGACTTTCTAGGTTACAAAACGCTGCGAAATCTGCTCGGCAGTTTGGGAAAGAGCGTTTCCGGACGTCACGATACCGCCTATCTCTCAACCGGCGTGGAAGCTGCCGCGGCCAGCAAACCCTACGAGTTTGGCGATACCATCAATCTCGATGTCAACACTACTCTTTTGTCGGCCATCCAACGGGAAGGTTTGAGCGTTCCGTTGAATCTGGAATACAGTGACCTGCACGTTCATCAGTGTGACTATCAATCCTCGTGCGCCACGGTGGTGATGCTCGATTGTTCACACTCAATGATTCTCTATGGCGAGGATCGATTTACTCCAGCAAAGAAAGTGGCTCTCGCCCTGGCCCATCTAATTCGCACTCAGTATCCGGGCGACTCGCTCAAGATCGTTCTCTTCCATGATTCGGCTGAGGAGTTGCCGCTGGCCAGGCTAGCGACCACTCAAGTTGGTCCGTATCACACGAATACGGCCGAGGGCTTGAGGCTATCTCGCCGCATCTTGCAGGCGCAACGAAAAGAGATGAAACAGATCGTGATGGTCACTGACGGCAAGCCGACGGCATGTTTCGTTGAAGCCGCTGAAAAAGCGTTCCTGCCGATCCAGGCAAACCGGAGGAGCGCTCAAGCGGATGCAAAAAGCGGCGGTAATGCTGTTCCGCGTCGGAGGCTTTACAAGAATTCGATGGGTGGCGATCCGTTTGTCATGGCCGAAACAATGAAAGAGGTCCAGGCCTGCCGGAAAGCCGGTATAATGATCAACACTTTCATGTTGGCCACCGACTTTTATCTGGTGGAGTTTGTGAAGCAAATGTCTGCCATGACCAACGGCAAAGCTTATTTTGCAACTCCCGGCAACTTGTCACAGTTTGTGCTGATCGATTTTCTCAAGCGACGGACCAGCCGGGTCAGGTAGATCATTACGATCTGCTGAAGGTAGTCACGCAGCTGATAGGGATGCCTGTCCTTTTCCTCCTGCAAAATCCGATCATCAGGGACGCGCTAGCAGCGCGCGCCTAAGTGCAAGCAATGGAACCTGGATCGTCGCCCAAATTTTCCCGCCGTCAGCGTCTGCGCCAACTCGCGCCTTACCTGATTCTTGCCGCCGGATTGCTTTTCACCTTGGTTGTCTCTTACCGATTGGCGAAAGTCACGGAAGCTGAGGACCGCGCGCGGTTCCGGGTATTGGTGGAGCAGGTCCAATCGAGTACCGAGAGCAGGCTGGAAAACTATACCGCCGTGTTGCGGGCCGGGGCAGCGCTCTTTTCCGCTAGTGAAGAGGTAAACGAGGCGGAGTTCAGGATTTTCGTGGAACGTCTGGGTCTGGCTGAGCGGTACCCGGGCGTGCAGGGGATGGGGTTTTCGATGCGGCTCAGGCCGGACGAACGCGCCGCGCTCGTGGCGAAAAGAAGACGAGAAGGCGCGGATACTTTTCAGTTGCTGCCCGATTCGGAACGCGATGAATATAACGCAATCGTTTATCTCGAACCGCAAGACCAGCGAAACCGAGCCGGCCTGGGTTACGACATGTCTCTCGAGCCTGCCCGGCGAGATGCGATGGAGCGAGCCCGTGATACCGGCCTGCCGGCAGCCTCAGGTCCAATCACTTTATTTCAGAGGGTCGATCCACAGGCAGCACAATCCGGGTTCCTGATTTATGTTCCGATCTATCGAAAGGGACAACCGACGACTAATGAAATGGAACGCCGGGACAGTTTGCTCGGGTTTATCTTCAGTGCGTTTCGGGCAGACGACTTCTTCCGGGAACTAGTGGTAGGCGCCTCACACAGAAATATTAGTTTTCAGATCTATGATGGCCCATCATCGGCGCCGGAGAATCTTATTCACCGCTCCAATCTGCCATCCCCGCCGGCATCCTTTCAGCCGCGCTTTGAGGATTTAACCACTATGAATGTGGCCGGCCGACCCTGGTCAATCAGCTCATCGAGCACCCCTGAGTTTGACTCGGCTCGCACCCACAGCTGGGTTCCATACACCCTCTCCGCGGGAATACTTGTCAGTTTGCTTTTCTTCGCCGTAACTCGCGCACAGACAAGAGCACGCGCCAAGGCGGAAGAATCTGAAGAAGAAGTGCGTGAGTCGGAGGCAAAGTTAAGAACGGTTCTAAACGAGCGCGAGCGCGCCGAAGCAGCCGTCAAAGAAAGCGAGGAACGTTACCGCGAGCTGGTTGAGAATGCCAACGACATCGTGTTCTCGCTGGACATGTCCTTCAATGTCACTTCCATCAATAAAGCCGTTGAGACCCTGACCGGCTACTCGCAAAGCGAATTGATGCAAATGAACATGGCCGACTTTCTCACGCCAAACTCTGTTAAGACGGCGCAGATGATGACTGAGCGCAAACTGTCGGGCGAAGAGCGGACAAACTACGAAGTGGATGTGGTGGCAAAAAGCGGCCAGACTTTCAGGCTGGAAATCAGCAGCCGGCTGGTTTTAACTGATGGCAAGCCCTCGGGCGTTCAGGGCGTGGCCCGCGACATCACTAACCGCCGGCTCGCCGAGGAGGCCTTGCGTGAGGCGGATCAACGCGCGCTATCGGCATACGAACGGTTGCTCGAAAAGGTCGCTCATCTGGCGCAAATATTGGGTACCGCCAGAGACCTGCCAATGATTTTTGCCGGACTGAAAGAGTTTGCCTTGTTGTCGGTTCCCTGCGATGGGTTTTTTGTTTCGCTTTACGACCCGCTGCGAAACGTGCGCACAGCCTGCTACGGATGGGCTGACGGGGAGGAACTCGATATTTCAGAAATTCCCCCCATGCCGGTTACTGCGACTGGACCGAATAGCCGCGCGGTGCGCACCAATCAGGTCGTGATCACCAATGATTACATGAAGGAGATGCGTGGTCATCCAGCCCTTCTGGTGGGTCCTGATAATGGTTTTCGGCCGCAGTCTTCGCTATCTGCCCCGATGGCAGTGATGGGCAGAGTTGTGGGCACGATCGAAGTGCAAACTTACGAGCCCTCCGCGTATCGCGAGGAACACGTCACGGCGATGCGTCTGGCGTCTAACCTGGCCGCCGTAGCTATTGAAAATGTGGGACTGCTGGAGCGCGAGAGCTCTGCCCGCGCCAGCGCCGAAGAGTCGAACCGTTTGAAGGACGAATTTCTCGCCACTGTCTCACATGAGCTGCGCACTCCGCTTACTGCTATCCTCGGATGGGCCAGGATGCTCCAAGCCGGTGGTATGGAAAGCGAGGGGGCCGGCAGGGCCATCGAAACGATCACGCGTAACGCCAAAGCCCAGGCGCAGATCATCGACGATATTCTTAATGTTTCGCGAATTATTACCGGGAATCTTGCTCTCGATCTTCGGCCGGTCCAACTCGAGTCTTTGCTGGAAGCAGCGGTCAACGTCGTTCGGCCCACCGCAGAGGCAAAGGGAATTCTTCTTGAAACAGATTTTGGAGTTGAGCCGGTGGTTGCCTCGGGAGACACGGACAGGCTGCAACAGGTGTTTTGGAATCTGTTGTCCAACGCGGTCAAATTCACGCCCTCCGGTGGAAGAGTTTCCGTGAAACTCAGAAGGAAGAATTCTGAAGCGGAAGTCGAGGTTAGTGATACCGGGCAGGGCATCACGGAGGCGTTCCTTCCCTTTGTTTTCGATCGCTTTCGACAAGCGGACAGTACTTCTACCCGGCAACACGGCGGACTCGGGCTCGGCCTGGCGATCGCAAGACATCTGGTGGAGATTCACGGCGGCAGCGTGGCGGCCCGAAGCGAAGGCGAACGCAAAGGATCCAGGTTTACCGTAAGATTGCCGCTCGCAGGTTCAGTCGCGGAATTTACCGAATCGCCGGAGGTTGAACCACAAAACAAAGAGCCGGTGAGAGCGCTGCTGGCGGATATTTCCGTGCTCGTGGTTGACGACGATGAAGACACTTTGGAACTGCTCAAAGCTGCGCTCATCCAGCGAGGTGCAAATGTGTCGGCCGTCTCATCCGCCGGTCAGGCACTGGAAGCGCTAAAAGTATCACGACCGACGGTACTGATTTCTGATATTGCGATGCCGGGACAGGATGGATACGAGTTGATGCAAAAGGTGATCGCGCTAAACATCAATCCGCGCATCCCCACAATTGCGATCACGGCATACGCGAAGGAGGAAGACAAAGAGCGGGTGCTGGCCGCCGGCTACGATTATTACCTGACCAAGCCGGTAGAACTCGGTGAATTCATATCCACAGTGGCTACAGCCGCCCGCAACGGCGGCTCAGCACCCGCGACGAATCGCGACCAAATAGACTCCCGGTAAACTTGATGCCCAGGAAATACACAATCGACGAACGCGTGCGCTGGGGTGACGTTGATGCGGCGCGCATAATTTTCTACGGCGCCTACATTCGCTTTTTTGAGTTTGCTGAGACGGAACTCTTTCGCGCGGTTGGATTGCCTTACAGTGTCATGTTTGACGAGTTGGATGTGTGGCTGCCCCGAGTCCATCTGGAGTGTGACTTCCATCACGCCGCGCAACTTGACGATTTGCTCGAAGTGTCAGTTTACGTAGGCCGCTTTGGGAACAAATCCATGCGTTTGAATTTTGAAGTGCGCCGCAAAGGTGAAGACTTGATAATTGCGCACGCCCACTTCGTGCTTGCCTCGGTCCGGCGCGACACATTTGAGACGGTGCCGATTCCTGATGAACTAAAACAACGCCTGGCCCTCTATACCGAGACTGCGACCGCGTAATTTGTGAACCAAATGAATGACACGCCTTTCAAACAGGACGAGGCGCTCGACGAGCGCTACGTTGATCCAAATCCCCTTGTGCTTTTCAAACGTTGGTTCGACGCCGCCATCGCCTCCGGGTCGCGCCTGCCCGACGCCATGACCCTTGCGACCGCGTCAAAGGATGGCAGGCCGTCAGCCCGAATGGTGTTGCTCAAACAGGCGGACGACGAAGGCTTTGTCTTCTACACAAATTACAACAGCCGCAAGGGCCGCGAGCTTGAGGACAATCCCCGAGCCGCGCTCGTCTTGTATTGGGTGCAACTGGATCGCCAGATTCGAGTCGAAGGAACTGTGGAACGAGTTTCCCCATCGGAGTCTGATGCGTATTTTGAAACGCGACCGCGCGAGAGTCAGTTGGGAGCGATTGCCTCGCCGCAAAGTGAAATAGTGGAAAGTCGCGCTGTGCTCGAAGAAGGATTTCGCGAGTTGGAAAAACTCTATCGCGACCGATCAGTGGAGCGCCCAGCGCATTGGGGCGGCTACCGGCTGAGACCGGAGCGAATTGAGTTTTGGCAAAACCGATCTGGGCGACTACATGATCGAATCGTCTATAAGCGGCGGGTTGACTCAGGTTGGGATTTCCTCCGATTAGCGCCCTAACGCGAAATGGTGACACACCCGTAATTTAAGCGGCCGAACTACAGCTTCAAATTCGGCTATCCATTCACCGGGACTTTGGTTCGTCAGGTAAATCTCTCAGATGGGCCGCAAGGAGCTGCGGGCGAGTTTCTTTTTGAGATTGAGGTAGCCTTGTTCTCCCGCTACCAGGTCCCCCAGCACGCGTTGAATCCCGCGATGTCCGCGGGCAAACTTAATCATCCGTTCCGTGAACGGGGCGCCCCAGAAGTTTCCGTAAAAGCGCCGGCGCATTTCTGACGCGCGTCGCAGTTCACCCCCAAAATCCGCCCGCCAACGTTCCTCATACTCATGGGGACGCCCGGCCAGGAAAGATTCCGAGAATAGTTCCGCCGAACGCAGCGCGTAATAGATGCCTTCGCCCGTAACCGGGTCAGCAAAACCGGCAGCATCTCCTAGCAGCGCCCAACCATCCCCGCGGGTGCGTCTCTGATCCCAACTCGCCGGCGCCAGCCCGGGAATGCGCGCCGCGTATCGTTCAGCGGTCGCCTGTAACTCTTTTTCAATCTCAGCTGTACGAGGGTCTTTTGAGTTCTCCCAAAATCTCGCCCTGCCGTCTTCACGTTGACGGTAGTAATCGATCATGAACTGCCACATCAGCTCGTCAAGGGCCTTATGGTCAAATGCCTCCTGGGTTGTGGCAATTCCAAACGAGATGTGATCAGGACGCGGGAAGGCCCATGCATAGCCAACGAAGCCGGGAAGGAAAGCCACGACGGTCGGGGCTTCGCCGTTAGTTGGCAAAGGCGTGCGATACCCAAAAGCGACTTCCATGTCGGAGGGCGGAAGCGGGCCCGCCAGCATTTTTCCGATCGCGCTACTTGCCCCATCGGCGCCCACCAGGAACTTGCCTTCCCACTTCGAAAAAGACCCATCGGCATTCGTCGAACGTAGTCCCCAACCAGCCTCCGTCTTTTTCACCCCACTCGCGGAAATCTTGTCAAAGAATACCTGCGCCCCCGCGTCACGAGCGCGATCGCGCAGGTAGGAATCAAACGCAATCCGCGAATAGATAGCGAATGGCTCGTCGAGTTTCAAATGCAGACGTTTGCCGGAAGGTGCGTAGAGATCTAATTCATTCACCGTGCGGCCGATGGCGTTTAGCAAATGAGGCCAGGCTTTCAGAGCTTTGGATGTAACTCCACCCCCGCAAGCCTTGGCCGCGCCTTCAGGGCGGCCATCGAACAAAGCTACGCGTGCGCCGCCTTTCGCCAGCCGCTCAGCAGCAAATGAACCGGCAGGTCCGGCGCCCACAACCAGAACATCAAACATTTCGCTCATTAACCTGAAACAAAGAAATAATCGCGAACCTTCATCATATGCCAGATCCTGTCTGCGAAATAACCCGAAACAGATTTCCTCAATTAATTGGCGAGGCGTAACATTGATGACTACGCCATGAATAATGAGATCGGAACAAAAAGCGCCATAGTTTTCAGCGGTATTGCTCCCCATCCGCCAATCATGGTTCCGGAAGTTGGGGGCGCCGCTGTTGCCGAAGTTCGAGGCTCCATCGAAGCTATGGGGGATTTCACCAGGCGCATCATCGACTCCGGAGCTGAAACGGTAGTAGTCATCTCGCCTCACGCTCCATTAGCTCCGCGCGCTTTCGTAGCCTATCCGGGACCTAAACTTTACGGCGACTTCGCGAGGTTCCGTGCTCCGGCAACGAGCATCAGCTTTGAGTTGGACCAGAGCCTGCTTACAGCCATAGCAACAGCGGCGACCGGGCATGGTTTTGAGGTCGAGACAATCGGCAATCTTGATTTGGACCACGGCACTTCGGTGCCGCTCTATTTTCTCCATCGAAATGGATGGAACGGACGCGTGGTGGCGCTGGGTTACAGTTACCTTTCAAACGCGGACCATCTCGACTTCGGCGGCTGCATTCAAAAGGCGGCCGACACTCTGGGCAAACGCGTCGCGTTGGTCGCAAGTGGGGATCTAAGTCACCGCTTGAAACCGGAGGCGCCGGCTGGCTACCACCCACAGGCAGAACTCTTCGACCAGCAGGTCGTCGCATGGCTGAGCAAAAACTTGCCTGAGCGGATCGTCGAAATCGATCAAGATCTGCGCCGATCCGCAGGCGAGTGCGGTTACCGCTCAATGCTGGTAGCGATTGGCGCGATTCGGGGACTCAGCGCCTCGTGTGATGTTTTGCATTACGAGGCGCCGTTTGGGGTTGGTTATCTGGTGGCGCAACTGACGAATGCGCGAGCGTCTGGCGATAACAGTGAATCGGAAGTCACCGAAACATTAGAGGGAAAGTCGTTGAACTTAGCAGATGTTGACAGCCACGATCCAAACACTCACCGCTACAGCTTGCCTGAGCTGGCGCGTGTGGCTGTCGAGACCTTTGTTCTAACAGGTAATTTGATTACACCTCCCTTCCACGTCTCCGGAATTTTTGCAGAACGCGCTGCCTGCTTCGTTACGATTAGAAAAAAGTCTGAACCGAATCGGCCGGCTGAGTTACGCGGCTGTATCGGAACGGTGGAACCGATTAAAGCAACTCTTGCTGAAGAGTTGATTGCAAACGCAATTAACTCTGCCTCGCGCGACCCGCGATATGGACCGGTTAGCGCTCACGAGCTGCCGTTGTTGAGTTATTCGGTCGATGTGCTTTCGGATCCGGAGCCCACGACTTTCGAAGAGCTCGATCCAAAGATTTACGGTGTAATTGTTGAAGATCTGGCGAGATCGACTCGAGGTCTGCTATTGCCGGACATCGACGGCGTCGACACGGCAGCGAAACAGGTTGAGATCGCCGCACGCAAAGCAGGCATCCGCCCCAGCACGCCGCTGAGGTATTTTCGTTTTCGCGTGGATCGTTACGGAGAGGTTAAATAGGACAAACATCCCTGTCTGTCCTTTTTCTCGTGGCGGAACGTGGGCAGGGATGCCGGTGCTACAAACTCAGACGTCGAGGTTTCTCACGTCGAGGGCATTATCTTCGATGAACTTGCGCCGCGGCTCAACTGCATCACCCATCAACACCGTAAAGATTCCATCGGTTTCAACCGCGTCATCAATCCGCACTTGCAGCAAAGTACGCTTGTCAGGGTTCATCGTGGTTTCCCAGAGCTGCTCAGGATTCATCTCGCCCAGACCTTTGTATCGCTGAATTGAAAGGTCCTTTTTGGCGGCGCCGAGCACTCTTTCCAGCAACTCCTCACGGGTCGGAATCTCTTCACTGTTGCCGTTAGTCCCGATCATGAATGGCGGAGCGAGTTTGGTTTCCAGCGCGAGATAAAGCTCAAGGGCTTTATGAAATTCAACAAAACTCGCAAAGTTCCAATCGATTGCCATGTTCAGGCCTGAAACTGTGGTCGTCTCAATCTCCCAGAGACCATGCTCTTCATCGGTTGAAAGTTCCGTCTTGTAACCAGCCTTGGCGACAACGCCTTCAACCTTCGCCATCATGTCGCCACTCTGGAAGATACTCCGCAGGGTAGTTCCTTCTTTCCGCAGGACGCCTTTCTTTCCAGCGAAAGCCTCCAGGAGCACATCCAGCAGCCGCGCATCGCCCCCCAGCCGGCGCGCCGCGCGCTCACAATAACGCTTGAGGTCGACGAGCATCTCGAGGGAATTGGCCAGCTCCTTACCTTCGATGTCCTGGTTTGCCCCAACAGACTTCACCGTCATGTCGGCAGTTGCCATCCGCATCAGGTACTGAATCATCAGACCCTCGTCCTTGATGTACTCTTCCTTTTTACCGCGCTTTACTTTAAAGAGCGGCGGCTGGGCGATGTAGACGTAACCCCGCTCCACCAGCTCGGCCATTTGGCGATAGAAGAAAGTGAGCAACAGCGTTCTGATATGCGAACCGTCGACGTCGGCGTCGGTCATCAGGATGATCTTGTGATAGCGCAGCTTGCTGGCGTCAAAATCCTCTTTTCCAATTCCCGTGCCCAGCGCGGTAATCAGGGATTTAATCTCGCTATGGCCCAGCATCTTGTCGAAGCGCGCCTTTTCGACGTTAAGAATCTTTCCCTTAAGCGGCAGGATCGCCTGGTTCTTCCGGTCCCGGCCCTGTTTGGCGGAGCCACCGGCGGAATCGCCCTCAACGATGTAGATTTCCGAAAGTGCAGGATCTTTTTCCTGGCAGTCTGCGAGTTTGCCCGGCAACATGCTGCCGCCCAGCACGCCCTTGCGCACGATTTCGCGGGCCTTTCGAGCTGCTTCGCGGGCCCGCGCGGCATCGACAGACTTACCGACAATCTTGCGAGCTACAGTGGGGTTCTGTTCGAGGTACTCCGTCAGGCGCTCGTTCAGAAACGACTCAACCGCGCCTTTAACATCGGAATTGAGCTTGCCCTTGGTCTGTCCTTCAAATTGCGGCTGCGGCAACTTCACGGAAATTACCGCTACCAAACCCTCGCGCACGTCGTCGCCAGAGAGCGAGCCTTTGAAATTCTTGGCTAACCCGGACGACTGTGCGTAGGCGTTAATTGTCCTGGTAAACGCTGAGCGAAATCCGGAAAGGTGCGTGCCCCCGTCGACGGTGTTGATGTTGTTGGCAAACGAATAGACTTTTTCGTCGTAGGCGTCGTTGTATTGAATGGCAACTTCGATGGAGAGCGCGTCGCTTTCTTTTTCAAAATAGAGCGGTTTGTCGTGAAGCGTCGTCTTGTTTTTGTTCAGATGCTTAACAAACTCTGCAATCCCGCCCTTATAGTAAAACTCGTGTGATTTCTCCGGCTCTTCGCGTTCGTCCTTAATCGTGATGCGAATGCCTTTGTTGAGAAATGCCTTTTCTCGCAAGCGCTCGGAGAGTTTGTCAAAACTGAAAACTGTGTGATCAAAGATCTGCGTGTCCGGTTTGAAAGTGATCTTGGTTCCGCGTTTCCTTGTCTTCCCCGTTTGTTCCAGACGGGCCACCGCAATCCCGCGCAGGTACTCCTGCTCGTAAGTCTTACCGTCTCTCCAGATTTCCAGGTGCAGCGTCTCCGAAAGGAAGTTGACGCACGAGACGCCCACTCCATGAAGACCGCCCGAAACCTTGTACGCGTTGGAGTCAAACTTACCGCCGGCGTGAAGTTTGGTCATCACCACTTCGGCGGCGGACTTTCGTTCCTTCTTCATTTCATCCACCGGGATGCCGCGACCGTTGTCTACGACAGTGATCGAATCATCAAGGTGAATTGTTACCTCTACGGTGTCGCAGTAGCCGGCCAGCGCTTCGTCAATTGAATTGTCCACCACTTCGTAGACGAGGTGATGCAGCCCGATCTCACCGGTCGATCCGATGTACATCGCGGGTCGCTTGCGGACAGCCTCCCTGCCCTCCAATACGGCGATTGACGACGAGTCATACTTCCTGCCGGTTACTGTTGTTCCTGCTGTAGCCAATACGTTCTCCTTAATCGCAACTTGAACCAGACCAATGCCAGTTTCACAAAGCCGCTAAGCGGTGTTCACGGAGGCCGCGACCGTCGCAAGACCGCTTCCGTTCAGCTCGACTGAGACGGCTGTGCCTTCGACGATCTCGTGTACGTTTGCTTTGGAAAGGAACCCTTCGAGGTGGCTTCTTTTCGACGTGGTAATGAATGTCTGGGTGCGGCCTTCAAGATACTCCAAAAGACTTCTTATTCTCTTCTCATCCAGCTCAGCGTCGACGTCGTCAACGAGAAAAAGTGGATAATCATCGTGCCAGGAATTATACACCGAAATCGCCGCTAAGTCTAATAGTAACAATGCACTACGCTGTTGTCCGGAACTCCCGTAAACGCGTGTTTCACGACCTGCCAAATGGATGCTGAGATCGTCCTTGTGGGGACCGATAAGGGCTCGGCCGGAGGCCGCTTCGGCAGGCAGACGGAGCTGCAAACGCTCTCGGAGCAATTCTTCGTAGTCGTTGATATCGCCTTTGCCTTCCAGCGCCGATGAGTAGCCGACATGCATCTCCGCCGGCTCAAATAAAGTGCGTTCCAGGGCGGCGTTAATTCTTTCCGTGTAATCAGTTCGTGCTTTATGAATCTCGGAACCAAGTTGAACCAGTTGATCGTTCCAGGGAGCCAACAGGTCGGCCGTTTCTTCCAGACGCAGTTCGCGCTCGAGAGAATCCTGGAGGATGCGATTCTTCTGTTTTACTACTTTGTTGTAGTCGGAGACTGTGTGTACGTATGAGGGCCTGAGGGAGAAAACGCCGCGATCCAGGAAATGTCTGCGCGCCTCCGGCATTCCCCTCACCACTTCGAGTTGGTCCGAGGTAAAAGCGAAGACCTGAAGGTGGCCCAGGTATCTCGCCAGCTGTTCGCGCCTGCCGTTTACCCAAATCGATTTCGTGTTTTCTTTGAGGGTAACCTGCAACTCTCGACGCAAATCGTTGCCCGATGAGACCTGGCCTTGAATAAAGGCTGTGTCTTCGCCGAATCGAATAGACTCCTGAAGTCGTGCTGTGCGAAAAGATTTGGTTCTGGAGAGGGTATGAATAGCTTCGAGCCAGTTGGTTTTTCCCTGCCCGTTGTGACCGTGGATGATGTTAAGCCCGGGCCCCCAAAAGATTTTGCCATTGAGATTTCTGAAATTATTGACTTCGACAAAATCCAGGATCATTGCGGAATTTTAGCATACCGGGTTGAGGATCGATGTCGTGGTAGAACCCATCACAAAGCGAAAAGCCCCTTCCGACGAAGGTCAGAAAGAGCTTCCGATTGCTGCGGAGTTCTGGTTTTGAAAACTCAGATGCGCATGGGCATTACGACGTATTTGTAGTCGTAGTCGCCGCCCTCAGCTGGTCGCAGCTGCGCCTGGGAGTTGCCGTCCTTAAATTCAAAAGCGACTTTTCCATCACCAATAACGTTCAGAAAATCCTGAAGATATTGCGCGTTGAATCCGATATCTGTTTCCTCGCCGGCTGTAATCGGTCTGAACTGTCTCGCTGGCTTCGCCCTCTTCAGCATTCTGAGAGCTAATCACCAGTTGATTCGGCTCCAGATGAAAACGAATCGAGCGCGAGCGTTCGTCGGCCATCAAGGCCACGCGCCGAATTGATTGATTCAGAAGCGCTCCGTCAAACTCAACCTGCTTATCATTGTTCTTGGGCATGACCATGTCATAGTTTGGAAACTGCCCGTAAAGCATTCGCGAAATCAAAAGTCGCCGGCCAACTTCAAAGAAAATGTGATTCGCGTCCATCCAAATATTGATATCGCCTTCGTGGCCGGTGGCTATTTTGGTTAACTCCGCGAGCGTTTTGCGCGGAATCAGGGTATCGATTGCTTCGCCGCCGCCGTTTTTGGAAGTGTCCTTTCCGTTCAATGTAGGCGAGACGGTGACCGTCTGTTGTCACCATTTTTGCGCCCTCAGCGTCCATGATCAGCTTGGCGCCCGAGAGCGTGTAGCGCGACTCTTCCTGCGTGATAGCAAAGATTGTGCGGTCGATGAACGTCTTGATAACAGCAGCCGAGATGGTGGTCGGTGCAGACTTTAATATGCCGGCACTTCAGGAAACGCCTCGTTGGATACGCCCACCATCTTGAATTTAGTCTTATCGCAAGTGACCGTGACCCAGTCGTTGGCTTCCTTCTTGAAAGTTACGGGAGCATCCGGAAGCAATCTGGCAATTTCAAAAAGCTTTCGCGCTTGCACGCATATTTTGCCTTCGGTCGAGATATCAGCTTCCATCTCACAGCGAATAGTCGCTTCGAGATCTGTTCCGGTAAGCCGAAGAGTGTGATCACCAACGATTCTCGATGAGAATATTCGAAAGCACCGGGATAGTGTTTTTCTTTTCAACCACTCCCTGGACAAAACCAAGCTCCCGCTGAAGGTCTTGCTTACTGACAACAAATTGCATGTTCGACTCCTTACGCTTCGCGCCTTCACTTACAGCCATAATTTAAATCCTCGATGCTTTTCTATTTCTGATCTAAAACAAAGTGTTTATATATTTCCAGCAGTAGTAGTAGGGCCTGTTGAGATGTGGAAGAAGCACAAATCTCCAGTAAAGACGCCTACCAGTATGTTTCTGCGAGCCCGTGGAATTCGGATCAAGAAAAACGCTGCGACTGTTAAAAACTACCTGCGAGGCAAACATTCTATTCTTTTCACAGCCTGACTTCCAAGTAGTCTGTGGAGATTCCGGTTTCACAAAGCAATTTCTTGTTTTCGAAAATGACCGCGAAGGAAAACTTGTGGAAAAGAAATCACTATTTCTGAAGAGACCCTGACAGCTCAAGCAGCAAACGTTGGAAACTCGGGTCGGATCGCCGACAGCAATTGGATCTTTTCACACGAGTGCATGACAGTGGTGTGATGCTTTCCGCCAAACGCGCGGCCGATCTCCGGGAAACTATGTTTCGTTAACTTCTTGCTCAGGTACATGGCGATCTGGCGCGGGAAAGCTATCTGACGAGAATTGCTTTTCGAGACCAGTTGCTCGACAGTCAACTTGTAATTCGACGCGACCGCTTTCTGGATCTGTTGGATCGTGATGACGCCGGAGTCCTCTTCCCCGGCGATATTGCGAATGGCGTCCTGCACGATGTCTTTCGAAATCGGCAGTCCCCGCAACGAAGAGATAGCGACCAGCCGGATCAATGAACCCTCAAGCTCGCGAACATTGTTTTTGACCCTGGTGGCGATTAGCAGAGCCACGTCGTCGGGAATCGAAACCCCCATGGTTTCTGCTTTGCGTTTGAGAATCGCGACCTTTGTTTCAAGATCCGGAGGTTCGATATCGGCAATCAATCCCCATTCAAAACGAGAGTGAAGGCGTTCCTCTAGAGTTGGTATTTCGCGCGGAGGACAGTCAGAGGTGATCACGATCTGCTTTTGCAGTTCATAAAGCGAGTTGAAGGTGTGAAAAAACTCCTCCTGCGTCCGCTCTTTGCCGGCCATAAACTGAATATCGTCGATCAGTAACACGTCAACCGAACGATACTTTTCCCGGAAGGCCTGTGTCTTGTCATAGCGAATTGAGTTGATCAGTTCGTTCATGAACCGCTCGGAAGAAAGGTAGCAAAGCTGCAAGTGCGGGTTTCGCTGTTTGATGGCATGGCCGCAGGCATGCATGAGGTGCGTCTTTCCCCAGGCCCACACCTCCGTAAAGGTAGAGGGGGTTATAGGTTTTTCCGGGCGCTTCGGCCACAGCCAGCGAGGCAGCGTGAGCAAATTGATTACATGAACCTACAACAAAGCTGTCGAAGGTGTACTTTGAATTGAGGGTCGGATCAAAAGCAGTCTTCGTGGCTAACGCCGATTGATTCTTCTCGTAGTGAGGAGATGGCGCTGATGTTTCACCGACCGGGTCACTAGTTCCAGTTGACGGTGCGGTTGCAGCATCCAGCGGAACGATTGAGCCGCCGCCGCCGGCGGAGACTGAACCGCGAATTTGAGGTTTTCTTCCGGGAGTCTCCATTCAACAGAATATCCGCCGAGACTGAGTTCACCGAAAGATTGATCGATTAGGTTTGCATAGTTGACTTTCACCCAATCTCGCACAACCTGGTTGGGCGCTCTCAGGCGAACCAGGCGGCGCGACTGATCGATACCCTCGAATCGAATCGGGTGGAACCATGTCTCAAAGCTTTCTCCCTGGAGTTTGGTTTTGATTGAACGGAGGACAGTATCCCAAAGGTTAGTTTCAGCGAGACTCATCACAGGTTTGATAGCTTTCGAGAATAGAGATCTCTTTCGTCTTACGGCGTCCGACGAGGTCGGCACCAAGACCCTCTTTCACATCTACGGCCGGACTATTCCGATAGGTCGGCGTAGCCTCCCGGGGTTATTCACAGCTTTTTCCGCAGCTTTGTGGAAATCCCCGACAGCTTAAAGTAAAGCTTTAAGTTGATATTTATCAATCACTTACAGGGAGTGAGTTGAATGTGTCGGAGACTAACACACAGGTTTCGTTTGAGCAAGACAGTCATTGGGATAAAACACTGTCTGAGTTCAGGTTTGATTAAGCTCCAGTCGACCGCCGCCAAATTGGGCGGACACCGTGTCACAAAAGCCGTTTTACGGGGCACCCATTCTTGACAGTTGAGGGCCTGCCAGCTAGTCTTACGGTTTCTTTTTTGGGGGAGAATCACAACCATGTCGAAGCGAACTTTTCAGCCAAACAATCGGCGTCGAGCCAAGACCCACGGATTTCGAGCCAGAATGGCGACGAAAGCCGGCCGGCTCGTCTTGAAGCGGAGGCGCGCCAAAGGTCGTCACCGCCTGACGCCAGCCCACTACTAAAAATTGCCGTTAATGAATCCGTATCTTCGCGGAAGTCGGGATTTCCAAAAGGTCTACCGCCAGGGTAGGCGTTACGACAGCTCACTCATGACGGCGTTTGTTTTGCCGAACCACCTGTCGCAGGACCGTCTCGGAATCACTGCTTCGCGTAAGGCTGTCGGTAATGCAGTTCAGCGAAATCGGGCGCGCCGGCTGCTTAAAGAAACTTTCCGCTTGAAGAGATCTTCGCTGGTCGGCCTCCAGGCTCATTATGATTGGGTGATTAATGCCAAGCGGAGATTGCCATCTTTAAAGGTGTTAGCGACGATGGAAGAGTTTGAAAAATTGGTAGCGCGAGTAGCGAATGAAGAGAACAAGAGTAGACATTAGACTCGGAATGCCCGGGTAGCAGCTCAGTGAAGTCAGTACTCATCGCATTTCTTAGATTTTATAAACTGGTCATCTCGCCGTTTCTTCCAGCTTCTTGCAGATTTGATCCCACTTGTTCGGTATATGCAGTAGAGGCAATTAATCGCTACGGCGCCATGAGGGGAAGTGGTATGGCGCTGCGCAGATTATTGCGCTGCCATCCCTTCAGTCCAGGTGGCTACGACCCGGTAAAGTGACGCAGTACGAGATCCCGTTTCAGGGCTGGAAGAGCTTTCGAACTCAATTAAATGCAACAAAAACGGCTAATATCCGCACTCTTGATTTCCACTGCGATTCTTTTCTTGTGGAGTTATTTGATTCCTCAACCGGCGCCTCCTAACCCGAATCCCGCAGCTCAGCCCAGTCCGCAACAGACTGTCGCACCGGCTACTGAGCCCGTTGCTTCTCCGGTAGCTTCCGGGTCGCCGGCTCTAGAGAAAGTGGCGCCGGCACCTGCGAGCGCAACTCCGGAACCAGTGGTCCTGGCGCCGCATCGCACGATTGTAATCAAGAGCGATTTGTATCAAGCGAAGATAGATAGCCTCGGTGCGGAGGCCGTGAGTTGGATCATCCGAAAGAACAAGGATAGCCAGCACGAAGTATATTCGGTGGCCGGCAATCGTAACGCAAAAATCCCACTAGAGCTCATTTCTCAGGAAGGTCTCAAAAGACAGCCACGCGATGCGCCGCTTCAGCTGGCCACCGGTGATGGAGCTTTGGATGGCCTCTTATCGTCGAGGGACTACTTGATTGAAGGAGTGGATGCGGGTACCGGCGATGCTGAAGTTCTGCTCGCCGCCGGCGAAAAGAAACGAATCACCTTTCGACTTGTCGACAAAGCTTCGAGTCTGGAGGTTGTCAAGACGCTCCTTTTTGACGGTGATCGCTATTCTATCGGCCTGGAAGTTACGATCAAGCGAAACGAGAAAGTTTTGCCCCAGGCGAAACTCCGGGTTGGTCCCAGCATCGGCGACCAGGGAGTCAAACACTACACATTTTATTCGGTAGCTCCGGAAGGAGTGGTCGCTGGCGGCACTGATAAGATCGAAGTGCAGCGGTTTTTTGCCCAGTCTATTAATGAGAACCAGGGCAACCCGGATCGAATGGGTATCGCGGGACCGGTGGATTGGGCCGGCGTTGGCGACACTTATTTCGCAATGGTGGCGGTGCCTTCCAAAAGGCTCGAAGGTCTGGAGTTTCAGACCACGCAGTTTGACTACTCAGGAAACGGCAATCCAGAGAGGCGATACTTAATTAACGCCTGGGTCCCAATACCCGCTGATGGCTCCTTAACCGAGGTCTATGCAGGTCCCAAGGATCATTACCTGCTGACCGAAGCCAGTCAAAGTATTGGACAGGTGGTTGGCAGAAGTGTCGACCTTGAAGGCCTGATTGACTACGGCTGGTTTAGATGGCTGTCGCGACCACTGGCTGTGCCAATCCTGAAAGCGATCAAGTGGCTAAACCAACTTACCGGAAGCTATGGCGTTGCCATTATCCTTTTTACAATCGGGATTTACTCACTCTTCTTTCCACTGAAGTGGCGCTCCTCGAAGGCAATGAAGAAAGCACAGAAGCTCGCGCCAAAAATGAAGGAGCTTCAGGAAAAAATTAAGGGAATGAAGCAAACCGACCCGCGGCTGAAAGAGTTGCAGGTCGAGCAATTGCGCTTGATGAAAGAGGGGAACCCTCTGGGAGGCTGCCTGCCTCTCCTCATTCAAATGCCCTTTCTGTTTGCGCTTTACCGAGCAATCACGATCTCGCTTGATTTTCGTCACGCCACTTTTCTGTGGCTTCCGGATCTCTCCGCCGGCGATCCTTTCCACGTTCTCGAGATTCTGATGGCCGGGACGATGATCGTCCTCCAGTTAATAACTCCAGCGCCTTCTGCGGATCCGTTGCAGAGAAAAATGATGGCCATCGGCATGCCGCTCTTCATGCTGTACATCCTTTGGGGCGCACCCGCAGGCTTGCTGTTATACTGGCTCGTCGGAAACATTGTGGGCTTTAGCCAACAGTTCATTATTAATCGGTTGACGCAAACTCCAGACGACGTGCCGCCGCCGACGAAGCCTAACTCGAAGAAAGGAAAAGCAACTCCCAAGCCAGCTACGGCCTAGGCGAGATTTGCTTCGACGGTGATTAAAGAAAAATGCAAGAGGTTTGCTCCGAGGCCGGTGCGTTTCTACAGTCTGTGTTTGATGGAACTGGACTAAACGTAAAAGTCGCGGTTAACGAAAGCCCTTCAGAGTGTCTGCTGGACTTGAGTGGTCCGGATTCCGAGCTTTTGCAGGCCGAGAGTGGTGAGCTCCTACAGGCTCTTCAGCATCTCGTGGCGCAGGCATTCGGGCGGAAACTCGACGAAGGACAGCGGCTTGTGTGCGACGTTGAGGGCTTTCGCGCTACTCGAGAAGCCGAATTGCGAGCAATGGCAAACCACGCTGCCAACAGCGTTCGCTCAAGTGGTGCGGCCTTTCTATTCGGCGAGATGAACTCCAATGAACGGCGAATCATTCACCTCACCCTGGCCGATGCGGAGGACCTTGTTACCGAATCAGTCGGCGAAGGATCTGCGCGCAAGTTGCGAGTTTCGCTAAAGCCCACAAGATAGTTCCAGCCTCGGCTGGTTCCTGCGTTCAACCGCGATGGATACCATTGTCGCAGTCGCAACTCCACCTGGTCGCAGTGCGATCGGCGTAATCAGGTTAAGTGGTCCAGGCGCGGTGGACGTTCTCCGCGCGCTCATCCGCGACAAAGAATTTACCCCTCAACCGAATCACACAGTTCTGAAAAAAATTATTACGGGCGACGCGGCCGAAGTTCTCGACTTCGCGCTCGTCAGCTATTTTGCCGCGCCGCATTCCTTCACCGGCGAGGACATGATCGAAATTAGTTGTCATGGCTCACCGGTGATTTTGCGACAGCTGCTGGATCTTACCCAGCTGTTCGACGCTCGCCTGGCCGGACCGGGGGAGTTCACGCTGCGCGCCTGCCGAAACGGTAAGCTCGATCTCAGCAAAGCCGAAGCCATCCGCGATCTGATCAATGCCAGAACCAGTTCAGCGGCTTCTCAAGCCACACGCCAACTCAACGGAGAGTTGTCCCTGGCACTTGGACGAGGCAAACAGGAGTTGGTTAGCGCAATTGTAATTTTGGAATCCGCGCTCGAGTTCGTGGAGGATGATCTACCGGCAGTTCAGCGAAATGAAATGCGCCGGCGGCTCACCGCTGTGCAGGACCAGCTTTCTTCTCTGACCGACACTTATTCGACCGGCCACTTGCTTAGGGATGGAATCAGAGTAGCCATCGTGGGGCGCCCCAATGTCGGTAAGTCTAGTCTTTTCAACAAGTTACTGCGATTAGATCGAGCCATCGTGACCGATGTTCCGGGGACTACGCGCGACAGTCTTACCGAGTCGATAAACCTCGATGGCATCCCTGTTTCGCTCACAGACACAGCTGGAATTCGTAAAACCGGAGACAAGATCGAGGCCATTGGTGTCGAGCGTACGCATCGCGCAATCGCTGATGCGGATCTCCTCTTGGTTGTCATTGATGGTTCGACGGGTCTCTCTGACGAGGATCAAGTGGTCCTTGGCCAAAGTAGAACAGCGACTCATGTCGTTGCGGTCAACAAGTGTGATTTGGTCCATAGCACTAAACTGGAAAAAGCGATAGGACCAGAGTCGAAGGTGGTCCATATTTCCGCGTTGACGGGCGAGGGACTCAGCGCTTTAGCAGCTGCTATACTGGAACCCTTCGGCAAGGTGGATTCGGAGAATTCCGGCTTTCTGATCACGGATAGTCGGCACTACGATCTTCTGGTTCGTGCACAGCGTTCACTTGGCGAGGGCTTGAAGTTGCTCGACGATAAGGCTGGAGAAGAGCTGGTGCTGGTTGGTCTGCACAACTCCTTGAAGTTCCTTGGAGAGATAACTGGAGAAACGACAACCGAGGACCTGCTCTCCGAAATTTTCAGTACCTTTTGTATTGGTAAATAACGATGCCGTTCGACGAAGTTTTTGATGTGATCGTGATTGGCGGCGGCCACGCGGGTTGCGAGGCCGCGTCTGCTGCTGCCCGGCTTGGCGCCGACACTGCGTTAGTAACGCTGAATCTCGATTTGATTGGCCAGATGTCTTGTAATCCAGCAATTGGCGGTATCGCTAAGGGGCATCTGGTTCGCGAGATAGACGCACTGGGCGGGATCATGGGCAGGGTCATTGACCGCACCGGGATTCAGTTTCGGCTATTGAATCGATCCAGAGGGCCAGCGGTCCAGTCACCACGCGCTCAGGCAGATCGTGCCTTGTACCGTAAAGAGATGCGCGCGACGCTGGAGAACACTCCGAACCTCGAATTGCGCCAGGGTATGGTTGTGGATCTGCTGGTCAGCCGGCAACGCATTCAGGGGGTGCTCATGCAGGATGGCCGCCGGATGGCTGCCTCCGCTGTGGTTATCGCCGCCGGAACATTCTTAAACGGCTTGATCCATACCGGTCGAACTACATATACGGCGGGACGCGCCGGGGAACCGGCTTCCATCGAACTCGCGGAAACTCTCAAAAGACTAGGATTTCCAGTCGGCCGATTAAAAACGGGAACTCCGCCGAGACTGGATGGCCGCACCATCGACTGGACGGCTTTCGAATGCCAGGAAGCTGACGAAAACCCCGTCGCGTTTTCATTTTCCACCGATCGCATCGAGCAACCGCAAATAAAGTGTTACATCGGGTACACGACTAACGATCTGCACGAGGCGATTCGCCAAAATCTTGAGCACTCCCCTCTCTACTCAGGTCAGATCTCAGGAACCGGACCACGCTATTGCCCCTCGATCGAGGACAAAGTAGTTAAGTTTGCTGACAAGCAGCGGCACCAACTCTTTCTCGAACCCGAAGGCCATGACACAAATGAGGTCTACCTCAATGGATTTTCAACTTCGATGCCGGCGGGAATGCAGCAACGCTTTGTGCGCATGATTGCCGGCATGGAAGAGACGAAGATTATTCGCCCTGGATACGCCATTGAATACGATTTCGTTGACCCACGAGAACTCGGTGCGGATCTCCAATGTCGCAGACTTTCAGGGTTATTTCACGCGGGCCAGGTAAACGGCACTACCGGCTACGAGGAGGCGGCATGTCAGGGGCTGGTCGCGGGGATAAACGCAGCACACCTGGTTCAGGGACGTCCACCATTTCGCCTGAATCGCGAAGAATCCTATATCGGCGTACTCGTTGACGACCTGATCAGACAGGGGGTAGACGAGCCCTATCGCATTTTCACCTCCCGCGCGGAATACCGGCTGGCGTTGCGTCATGACAATGCCGACGCGCGCTTGCGAGGTTATGGTCGCGAACTGGGATTGGTGGGAGACAGCGATTGGGAGAGATTCAATGAACGTCGCGACCGCATCGGTAAGATTAATGCCGCACTAAACTCCACTCGACTTAAGAAAAGCGACGTTGCCTATCGCGCGGCCAGTGAGAGCGTGGGCGGTGTAGATTTAGGAGATTCCCTCACCCTCGCAGACCTGGCCAAGCGAACGGGCGTAACACCTGACGTCATTCGCAGGCTGTTGCCGGTCGATGTTCAGAATCTTGCGAATCCAAACGACCTGGGGGCCGCTCTCGCCGACAATCTCTACGCGGGCTATATTGAGGCCCAGAAAACGGTCGCCCACCGCTTGAACCACCACGATTTCGCTTCGATTCCGGCGACGCTCAATTTCCGGGAGCTAAGTGGGCTGTCGCACGAAATGATCGAGCGATTGGAACGGGCGCGTCCGCGGACATTCGGAGAAGCCCGAAACATTCCGGGACTGACCCCGGCCGCACTCTCCACCATCTTTGTGAATTTGAACCTTCCTACCCGCGCCGGTTGATGTTTCACGTGTCCCACCGGTTTTCCGGGCTAAACGGGACACGTGAAACATTATTTCTCAATAAAACCACTCAAAATTAGCCTTTCGGTAGAAACTCTGTACTCCTTGTGTTAAGTTTGACCCCTCCAGAGGTCAACAAAAACGCATTCATGGCGAAAATAATCGCGGTCGCAAACCAAAAGGGCGGGGTTGGCAAGACCACTACAGCGGTAAATCTGGCTGCCGTTTTGGCGAGTTTCCAGGTTCCTGTGTTGTTGGTGGACGCAGATCCGCAAGGAAATGCCACCTCGGGCGTCGGAATTCAGCGAGGCAGTTTCCGCAAGAGTATTTATCACTCGGTCGTGATGGGTGAACCAATAGCTGACGCGGTCCTCAAAACCGAGATGGACTTCCTTTCGGTCTTGCCCGCTAATAAAGACCTGGCTGGCGCTGAGGTCGAGTTGGTTGACATCGAGCGACGCGAGTTCCGACTCCGAGATGCCCTAGCTACCATCGAGGAGAAATATCGGTTTGTGATTATCGATTGCCCTCCCTCGTTGGGACTTCTAACCCTAAATGCCCTCACCGCGGCGAAATCCCTCCTCGTGCCTATCCAGTGCGAATATTATGCGCTTGAGGGAGTAACCGAATTATTCGACACCCTGGCCAGGATTCGCCGGCTGCACAATCCAGGGCTGACGATTGAAGGATTGCTCTTAACGATGTACGACGAACGCACCAATTTGTCGTCCGCAGTGGCCTCAGATCTGCGAGATTTCTATGGTCAACAGGTTTTTGAAACGACAATTCCCCGCAACGTTCGTTTAGCGGAGGCGCCGAGTTATGGCAAACCGATTACGCTTTATGACCCGCATTCCAGGGGAGCGGAAGCATACATACAGTTAGGTAAGGAGATAATGGCTCATGACACGAAAGGCATTGGGTCGGGGGCTGGGAGCGCTTCTCTCAGCTGAAGGCGCGGCTCCCGCCAAGGAGGAGACCAATGAATTCCCAATAGATCTCATTGATCCAAGTGCCCTACAGCCACGAGTGCATTTCGATGATGCCAAACTTGAGGAACTCGCTTTATCGATCAAGGCTAATGGAGTTGTCCAGCCGATCCTGATCCGGCCTAAGGGCGACAGGTTTGAATTGATAGCCGGTGAGCGACGCTGGCGAGCCGCGCAAAAAGCTGGCCTCATCAAGATACCTGCACTCCTGCGCGATGTCTCCGATGACAAAATTCTCGAACTCGCGCTCATTGAGAATATTCAGCGCGAAGATCTGAACCCAATTGAAGAAGCGCTCGCTTACAAAAAACTGATTGAGACGTTAGGACTGACGCAGGAGACCGTCGCCGAGCGCGTGGGTCGCGACCGATCCTACGTCACTAATTATTTGCGTCTCCTTCGTCTGCCGGATGACATTCAACAGCTGGTCCAGGTAGGACGGTTATCCACCGGTCATGCACGCACTCTTATCGCGCTTGAAGACGCTGATATTCAGCGAAGGCTGGCTCGGAGGATTATTGAACGGGATTTGTCGGTGCGGGCGACGGAGCGATTGGTAAGGAGTCGCCTGGAGGAGCGTCCGGCTCGGAAGGCGGCAGCGGAAGCTCCAGATGCAAATGTACGGGCCGCGGAAACCAGGTTGCGCCGTCAGTTTGGCACGCAGGTTCGTATCGTGCAGGCCAAGGGCGGGGCGGGAGGCAGAATTGAGCTGGAGTTCTATAACGCGTCCGATCTGGACCGTCTCTACACGCTTCTGATAGCAACCTAGACAATAGTACAAAGTATTATGGCATAAAGGCCGGGAATCCAAAGCATAATGGCACTCCGTTGCATAAAGTACAATGAACCTTTAAGTACGTTCACCGCGTTAGGCGTTAATAGGGTGGTGGGGTGGTAGGTGCATCTTGGAAGATGAGAATTCCTCTGCGAACTTTGCGTCTTGTTGCTTCGCGACCTTTGCGGTCCTGACTCAGTTTTACCGCGAAGGTCTCGCAAGAGCCGCAACGAATCGACCAAACTGCACCAGTACCATTGGTGGCGCGTCCGCTTGACCCTGTTTTTTGCGGGTGTTAGACTCCGACGCTTTTGTGCAGTCAGATTTAGTGGGGAGGATCTCAGTGCCGGCACTAGGTTTATTTGAGAGTTCTATTCAGTTAGTTCCGGATGGCACGCTGCTCCTCCATCTTCTCCTAATTTTCGGCATGGTAGCGCTGCTGAATGCTACCTTGCTGAAACCAATTAATCGAATTCTGGAGGAGCGAGAGCTGCGAACGCGCGGACGTTTATCAGAAGCGGCCCAAACCTTCGCGACTGTCGACGAAAAAATGCGTGAGTACGAAAAGCGGCTGCGCCAGGCGCGGACCGAAGGTTACACGTTGATGGAGCAGGAGCGCACCGCCCTTTCAACTGAACGAGAACGGAAGGTCGCGGAAGTGAGAATCTGAGATCAGCGGTTGGGTATCCAACGAACAGGACAAGCTCAGACGGGATACCGCCGAGGTGAAGAAGACGCTGGCAGCGGATGCCCGCTCAGTGGCCTTAAAGATTAGCCGTCAAATTCTACAGCGAGACGTCGGCGAATAGCCGAGTATCGATCACGGGCGTATAGGTGCTAGTTACAACTTTAACCATATTTCAATTCTTCGCTGCGAGTGAGGGCGGATGGACTCCGTGGTGGGCAAACTACCCCGGCCTTGAATTGTGGAAGTTTTTCAACCTTTTTTTGTTCATTCTGATCGCGTTTCTGTTGCATCGGAAGTTTGGACGTCCGATCCGCCAAGCCCTGCGCACTCGGCGCGAGACAATCAAATTAGACCTTGAGCGGGCGCGCGAAGAACGTGATCTGGCCCTCGCTAAGCTCGCCGAAGTGGAAGCTCGTTTTACCAATCTTGACGCCGAGATTACGGCCATCACGGAGAAAACCCGCATCGAAGCCGAAGCTGAAAAAGCCCGCCTCCGCGCATCCACCGAAACCGAAATAGCCAAGATGCGAGATCAAGCCCGACGCGAGATTGAGAGCGCGGGACTGGCTGCGAAGCACGAGCTCCGCAAATTTGCTGCGCAGGAGAGTCTCCGACGCGCCGAGCAGATTCTCGAGAAGGAAATTCGACCCGAGGATGATGCCCGATTAATTAGTCGCACCGTTGAAGAACTCGGGAGGACAACTCATTGAGTTCACAGACCGTAGCCCGGCGTTACGCCACGGCGCTGGCCGATGTCGCTCTGGCGCGAAACGAAGCTGCCGACGTGCAGGCGGAGTTAAAGGCGTGGGAGGAGATGATCCTTACCAACTCGTCCCTCCTCGAGGCCTTCAGTAATCCGACAGTTGCCTATGACCAGAAGGGCAAACTTCTAAACGAACTAATCAGCCGCACTAAGGTCAGACCCACCACGGCAAACTTTCTGCGCGTCCTGCTAAAGAACCAACGAATTGCCGACTTGCCGGCGGTGAATGCCAAGTTGGCTCAGGTAATTGATGAGCGCGCGGGGGTAATCAGTGCGCAGGTAACTTCAGCCCGGCCGGTACCCGAAGCAACGCGTGTATCGCTGGCGGATAAGCTGGGGAAGTTGACCGGCAGAAAAGTGCGTTTGACATTTGGGACTGACGAATCGCTGCTGGGTGGCATCGTCACCCGCATCGATTCAACTATCTATGACGGATCAGTCCGTGATCAACTCAGGCGGCTCGGTGAGGAGCTCGCGGGTTAAGAGCAGAGGATAACGATGGAACCAATCAGAGCGGACGAAATTAACGAAATCATTCGCAAGCAGATCGAGAGCTTCGAGACCGGCGTTACGGTGATGGAAGTAGGGACAGTCATCAAGGTTGGTGACGGTATCGCTGAGATTCATGGACTGGAAAAGGTCATGGCCGGCGAACTTCTGGAATTTCCTCACGAAGTGCGCGGTCTGGCGTTAAACCTTGAAGAAGACAAGGTCGGCGCGGTGCTCTTCGGTGATTTTCAGACAATCAAAGAGGGCGACCTGGTGAAACGAACCGGCCGCATCATGCAGGTTCCGGTCGGCGACGCATTGATTGGCCGCGTAGTGGATGCGTTGGGCAACGCGATCGATGATCGTGGGCCAATCGTTACCGATACGTTTTTTCCCATCGAACGAATTGCCCCGGGCGTCGTCGATCGTCAGCCCGTGAAGGAACCGCTTCAAACCGGACTAAAAGCGATCGATGCGATGGTCCCGATTGGACGCGGTCAGCGCGAGTTGATCATCGGAGATCGGCAGACGGGTAAAACTGCGGTTGCCGTCGACACCATCATCAATCAAAAAGGCAAAGACGTAATCTGCATTTACGTAGCGATTGGGCAGAAAGCCTCGACCGTCGCTCAGGTAGTTAAGACTCTCGAAAACTTTGGCGCATTGGAATACACCATCGTGGTGAAGGCGACCGCCTCCGATCCGGCGGCCATGCAGTTTCTGGCGCCCTACTCCGGCGCCGCCATGGGTGAGTACTTCCGCGACAATGGCCGGCACGCGTTAACCATTTACGACGATCTATCAAAACAAGCAGCGGCCTATCGAGAGATTTCGCTTTTACTGCGTCGTCCGCCAGGTCGCGAAGCCTATCCCGGCGACGTGTTCTACCTCCACTCGCGGTTGCTGGAGCGCGCGGCAAAATTGTCGGACGCCAAGGGAGGCGGTTCTTTGACGAGCCTTCCAATCATTGAAACTCAGGCCGGCGACATCTCGGCGTATATTCCAACCAACGTGATTTCGATCACCGACGGACAAATATTTCTTGAGGCCGATCTTTTCAACAGTGGTATTCGACCGGCCATTAACGTCGGCAACAGCGTTTCGCGCGTCGGTGGTTCGGCTCAAACCAAGGCGATGAAGCAAGTAGCGGGAACGCTGCGTATCGATCTGGCCCAGTTTCGCGAGCTACAGGCGTTTGCGCAGTTTGGTTCCGACCTGGACAAAGCTACGCAAGACCAGTTGGCTCGAGGACAGCGCCTCGTTGAAATCTTAAAGCAGCCTCAGTATCAGCCGATGAACGTTGAGAACCAGATCCTCGTGATTTGGGCGGCGAGTAATGGCTACGCGGATGACGTTCCGGTAGAAGACGTCCGAGCTTTTGAAGCTGAACTGTTGAAGTTTATTGAAAACTCGCACCCGGGGCTATTACAGAGCATTCGCGAGAAGAAGAGTTTGACCGAGGACATTACCAAGGATCTAAGACAGGCCTTATCAGATTTCAAAGAGACGTGGAGTGAAAGAGCTCAAGCTGCCGCAGCGGGAGCATAGACGAGCCGCACATGCCGAACCTTCTCGACATCCGACGCCGGCTTAAGTCGGTTAAGAACACGCAGCAGATCACGAAAGCCATGAAAATGGTTTCTGCGGCAAAGCTTAAGCGCGCTCAAACGCGCGTGGTTACCGCGCGTCCGTTTGCGAATAAGATGACCGATGTCCTGGGCGGTCTGGCCGAACGCACCGATGAGAATTTTCATCACCCGTTGCTTGACGCTCGCGGTGATGAGCGCTATCTGCTGGTTCTGGTGACGGCGGATAAAGGACTTTGCGGCGCTTTCAATACCAACCTGACGAAAGCAGGTCAGGCCTTTGTCACAAAAAACGCGGACAAGCAAATAGAAATCCTGTCGGTCGGTCGAAAGGGCCGTGATTTCTTTCGCCGTCGTGGCGCAACGCTGGCAGGCGAGTACATTGGAGTTACCGGCAAGGGACGGGTTGATTTCTCCGAGGCCCTCGACATTGCTCGCGACATCATCAAGCGGTTCACTGATGACGAAGGCATCGACAAGGTCTTTATTATTTACAATGAGTTCAGATCAGTGCTCAGTCAGCGAGTAGTCACCGAACAACTTCTGCCGGTCGCGAGGCAAGAGACTTCAGAGGAACAACCTGCGAGTGCGGCCCAGGCATTAACCCTGGTCGATTACATCTACGAACAACCGCCCGCAGAAATTTTCTCGCAACTGTTACCACGTTTAGTCGAGACTCAAATTTTCCGAGCGCTACTTGAGTCGGTGGCCTCGGAACAGGGTGCGCGCATGACGGCGATGGACTCCGCTTCCAAGAATGCGCGCGAGCTGATTGATTCACTGACACTCAACATGAATCGCGTGCGTCAGGCTGCCATCACTAATGAAATTATCGAAGTGGTGTCCGGTGCAGCGGCTCAATAACGAGATAGACACTCGCGATTCTTAGTCAGAGCGAGATAAGGGAAGCAGCATCAAGCGGCTTCCCTTATTATTTTCAGTTATGACAAAGCGGTCCGACGCAGCACAACTCTCGTCACCACTTGGACGAGTGGGCCGGTATGGACCACTGATACTTTGGATTGCCTTTATCTCATTTGCCTCGACAGGTGAGTTTTCCGCGGCAAACTCGTCTCGTTTCGTTCGTCCAGTTCTTCAGTGGCTCTTTCCCGGCATCAGTGAGGGGCAACTCGCCGGCGTCCATTTCCTGACGCGGAAGCTCTCGCACCTGGTTGAATATGCCATCCTCGCGTTTCTGGCGCGCCGGGCTTTCGTGGGATCGTCGCAGGCCTTCATTCGGCGCCGGTGGTTTGAGTTGGGGTTGACCCTGGTCGTGGTTGGTTCGTTTCTGGACGAATTTCGGCAGAGTTTTGAGGCATCGCGGAGCGCTTCGATTCTCGACTGCGTCATCGACATTATTGGCGGGTTCGTGGTGTTGTTCTTGTTTCGCAAATACGACAGGCGCACCAGCAGTAAACAGCAACTACCAGCCGTTTAAAAACCGGTCAGATACCCTGAAGCTTGGCGGGTCCCGCTCTTTTGCAATATCCTTGGATCTGCCATCGCGGCTGAACCTACCAAACTCCCAGCTCGTATCAGGAGAGCGGCGACCAGGAGCGAGAATCAGCCGCGGCCGATTACGCAATTTGGAGGAGAAAATAACATGGGAATTCTTGACGCCATCCGGTCTCAGTTTATTGAAGTCATTGAATGGCTTGATGATTCAGGCAATACAATTCTCTACCGCTTTCCGGTCCATGGCCAGGAAATCAAGAATGGCGCGAGGCTCACCGTGCGCGAGTCGCAAGCTGCCGTTTTCGTTTTCCAGGGTCAGGTAGCGGACGTCTTTGGACCAGGCCTTTACACAATCGATGGCGGCAATACGCCGATTCTCTCCAAACTTGGCGCCTGGATGCACGGCTTTAACTCGCCTTTCAAATCCGAAGTCTATTTCGTTAACACCAAACAGTTCACGGACTTGAAATGGGGCACTTCGAATCCGGTCATGATGCGTGATACAGATTTTGGTATGGTCCGTCTCCGAGCCTTCGGCATCTACTCGATCCGCGTTGCCGATCCGGCGGCTTTCATTAAGGAGATTGCGGGCACAAACGCGCACTTCGTTACTGAAGATATTGAGGGTCAACTCAAACGAACTTTGGTCAGCGGGTTCAGCGATGCGCTCGCCGAGTCGAAGATTGCGGCGCTTGATCTCGCGTCAAACTACGATGAGCTGGGCAAGTTTAGTCGCGTAAAGATGGCGGAGGACTTCAAGGCGTTTGGTTTGGAGTTGACCAAGTTTGTCATCGAGAACGTTTCCCTGCCGGCGGAAGTTGAGGCGGCTATGGACAAGCGGACTTCGATGGGCGTCATCGGGGACGTAGGACGCTATGCCCAGTTTCAGGCAGCTGACGCGATGCGAGACGCGGCCCAAAACACCGGCGGCGGTGGGGCGGCAACCGGGGCGGGATTGGGGGCGGGCTTTGCAATCGGCAACGCAATGGCCGGCGCGATGGGCAGTGCGATGAATCAGTCGAACCAGTCGCAGCAATCTGCGGGTGGGGCCGGCGCCGCGGCGGCAAACGTCAAATGCCCGAAATGCGGAACTGCCAACCTCGCAGTTGCGAAGTTCTGTAGTGATTGCGGTAACAAAATGGAAACTGGTCCAACGCCATGCGCCAAGTGCGGGGCACAGTTGTCGGCCGGTTCGAAGTTTTGTAACGAGTGCGGAACTAAAGTCTAGTGACAACTAAGGAATTATCGTACTTCCAGCAAGGCACAAAGGCACAAAGCTAACAGGGCTTTCAGTCTTTGTGCCTTGGTGTCTTTGTGGTGACGCCGCGTGTTATTCTCAATTTCGCAAAATCAAACCTTACTGTCCTAATCTGGATCACACGCATGTTTACCAAGTCTCCTCCTCGTCGGGTTGTAATCACGGGGATGGGCTGCGTCACGCCGATCGGAATTGGCCGCGAGGCTTTCTGGCAGGCGTTGATCAATGGCGAGAGCGGCGTTCGCAAGATCGACACCTTCGATGTCAGCCAATTGCCGGTGAAGATTGCGGCCCAGGTTCAGGGTTTTGACTGGGAGGCACAACTCAATCCCAAAGATCGAAAACATGTGCCCCGGACCGTGCCGCTGGCGTTGGCCGCGGCCCGCGAAGCGCTGAACGATGCTAAATTGCCGACTGAGGAGCTGACGTTGGACCAACGCCGTGCTATCGGCGTAGTTCTCGGAACCGGCGGCGGCGGACTCGCCTTCACGGAGCAACAGTATTCCTATTGGTTCATTGGTCCGGCTAACAAAGCGAGTGTCTACACGATCCCCTCGTCGACGCACGGCGGTCTTTCCAGCGAATTGTCGATGGCCTTTGGGCTCCGCGGTCTGTCGCACATTGTTTCCACCGGTTGCACAAGTTCAACTGATGCGATTGCCTACGCAGCCCAACACATCGCCCTCGGTCGACAAAACACGATGTTAACCGGCGGAGTCGATGCGCCCATCGCGCCAGGCATTCTCGCGGGGTTCAACTTAATGACAGTGTTGACGAACAATTTCAACGATGAACCGCATCGAGCCTCCCGCCCATTTTCCCGCGATCGTTCCGGCATAGTTTTGGGCGAGGGAGCGTGGATTTACGTGCTCGAGGAGTTCGAGCAAGCAAAGGCCCGCGGCGCAAAAGTATATGCGGAGATAACCGGTTATGGCGCGACTTGCGATGCCTATCACCGTGTGCGTCTTGAAGAGTCAGGAGACGAACCCGCGCGCGCGATGAAGCTGGCTCTGGCGGATGCCGGCCGAACACCGGATGAGGTCGACTACGTAAACCTCCACGGCACCTCGACGGTGCTAAACGATAGGATTGAAACAAGCGCGCTCAAGCTTGTCCTGAACGGCAAGGCGATAGAAACCCCTATGTCGGCAACCAAATCGCAGATTGGACACCCGCAAGGCGCGAGTGGCGCGGCAGGCCTAGGCGCGACGCTTTGTGCGATGGAGACCGGAATGATCCCGCCAACCATCAATCTCGATGAACCCGATCCCAACTGCGATCTGGACTACGTGCCTAACGAGGCGAGAAAGGCCGACGTGCGCGTTGCGCTTTGCAACTGCATCGGGTTTGGATCCAAGAACAGCGCGCTGGTGGTGGAGCGCGCAACTCTCGTGTAATGCCGCCTACGGTTTTCTCTGTGAAACCTCCGTGTTCTCTGCGTCTCTGTGGTGAGCGGTCGTCCGAAAAGATTCACCACAGAACACAGACGCACAGAGATTGGTTCGAACCAGACGCCCCAACCCAATTTGCGTTAGCACAATCAATCCGTTAGGCTTTCGAGTAACGCAATTCCAGCAATCCCGGTTTTCTTATTTCTATGTCACAACCTACTGAACAGATAGTTTTGGATGCTCTGCGCCAGATCATCGATCCCGATCTACATAAAGACATTGTCACTCTCGGGTTTATTAAGGACCTCAAGATCGACGGCGGTGTTGTGTCCTTTCGGATTGTGCTGACTACGCCTGCCTGTCCGGTAAAGGCCGAGATGGAGAGCGCAGCCCGCGAGCTGGTCGGCGCAATTCCGGGCGTCACCGCTGTGGCAGTGACGATGGACGCGGAGGTCCCCAAGGGACGAGGGATCGGTGACAAGCTGGCGATTGACGGCGTCCGCAACATCATCGCTGTGTCGTCAGGAAAGGGCGGTGTCGGCAAGTCGACGGTGGCGGTTAATCTCGCCGTGTCGCTCGCGCTCGATGGCGCGCGAGTAGGAGTGATGGACATCGACGTCTATGGTCCCAACGTTCCCATCATGCTCGGCGCCGCGGATGCGCGCCCCGAAGTTGACGTAAACAAATTAGTTCCGATCGAAGCGCACGGCGTAAAACTGATGTCGATGGCGCTGTTGCAACCCGGCGATAAGCCGATGATTGTCCGTGGACCGATTCTGCACGGATTGGTTAAGCAGTTTTTGTCGGATGTGAAATGGGGCGAACTCGATTATTTGATCGTGGATATGCCGCCGGGCACCGGTGATGTGCAGTTATCACTCGCCCAGCTGGTCCCGGTTCAGGGAGCCGTGCTGGTTACCACGCCGCAGGATGTGGCAATCGCGGATGTGCGGCGAGCACTCCGAATGTTTGAGACGGTAGCAATTCCTATTCTGGGGATTGTGGAAAACATGAGTTACTTCGTGGCGCCGGATACGGGTACGCGTTACAACATTTTTGGCGAGGGGGGCGGCGAAAAACTCGCGAACATGTACCACGTACCCCTCCTCGGTTCTATTCCATTGGGTATGGAAGTCAGGGAGGGAGGCGACAGCGGAGTTCCGGTTGTCGTGAGCCATCCAGATTCGCCCCAGGCCAAGGCGTTCAGAAGCGTGGCTGAGGAAGTCGCCCGTTATGTATCAATTGAGGCCATGAAACCCGAACTTGTCGTTTTGGGAAAAGGTCAGTAGACTGGAACGGCGATTTTTGAGCTGATTTTGGATTTCCACAGGCGAACAAAGGTCGAAGTTTAGAAACCAATAGTTGAGAGTTTGTTAGGAGAAATAAAGAATGTCTACACAAGTCAACACCGAAGCCCCTGCTGTGGCAACCGGCGCCCCCTCAATGACGCTACACGTCACCGACAGTGCGGTCGTTGAGATAAAGAAATTCATGCAGAGCGAAGAAGGCCTACCGGAAACCGCCGGCCTCCGCGTTCGCGTGGTTCCGGGCGGCTGCTCGGGTTTTCAGTACAGCCTGAACATTGAAGAGGATTCTCGTCAGGGCGATTTCATTCTGGATGAAAAAGGCGTCAAGCTTTTCGTCGACATGTTTAGCGGCCAGTATTTAAACGGCGTCCAGATCGACTACGTTACCGGTGTGATGGGCTCCGGATTTACCTTCACAAATCCAAACGCCACGGGCAGCTGCGGTTGCGGCACCTCGTTTACGGCGTAATCAATAGGACAGACTTCTTGTCTGTGCAGTTCACTAAGGAACAGACGGGAAAGTCTGTCCTACAAAAGGCGCGGTGCGCGATTGGCTCGATAGTCTTTTTCAAAGGAGACGATCGAGCCACTCTTGTTTGCGATGAAGCTAATACAAGTAGAATCAGACGAAGACATCGAGCAGGCCGGCGAACTTTTTAAGGAATATTCAACCTGGCTGGGCGTCAATCTCTGCTTTCAAAACTTCGAGAAGGAACTCGCAGAACTTCCGGGTGAATACGTTCCACCCGATGGACGCTTGTTGCTGGCGGTGGATAATGAGCGCGCGGTCGGCTGTGTTGCGTTGCGCAAAATTGCAGCAGATACGGGTGAGATGAAACGGCTTTATGTTCGCCCTGAATTTCGCGGGAAGGGTTTGGGGCGCACGCTCACCGAGGCAATTATCGAAGCTGCTCACTCGATCCGCTACCTGCGCCTGCGCCTTGATACATTGCCTGGCAGGATGGATCCTGCGATTGCGATGTATCGCTCGCTGGGCTTCAGAAATATCGAAAAGTATTACGACAATCCTTATGACACGGCGGCATACATGGAGTTAATTCTGGATCACTAGCCCGAATAAGTCGCTCGCTCTCCTAATTTCAATTCTCACTTGTCGCGATTCAAGTTGGAAGTGAAACTGAAGAGCATTTCGAAAGATCTTCGATTTCCCATCAGGCGTTGAAAAATGAAACGAAAACTGACATATGGAAGATGGATCGGTTTCTTACCAAGCCACTTGCTCAACTCCCCTTCTTGTGCCAAATTCCTTCACGCAATCAAACCAAATTCTGGGAGTTAACAAATGGCAAAAATCGAAGCTGAAACCGCAACCGGCACACAGATGATTGAAGCCCCGGCGGGAAAGAAATTAGTCCTGGCCCTCGAAGACGGAGGAATCGACATCCTTCATCGTTGCGGCGGAAACGCACGCTGCACCACGTGTCGAGTGGAAGTGCTCGCCGGCGATCCCGGTGAGATGGGAGAACTGGAACGCAATCGCCTGGCAATGGAAGCGGGACTCGATGACCACGTTAGACTCTCATGCCAGGTTCGAGTCAATGACGATCTAAAGGTCAAGGTAGTCAATCAAGCGAGCGTGCGTGGAATGGACGCGGGTCCTCGTCCCCTCGATGAATGAACCCATTTCAGGGGTCTACTTCTTAAGGGGCCGCGGGCGCCCTCGCCCGCATGTTGCGTAGAAGTCATTTGGTGGAAAACGGTTCCTGTTTTCGCGCCAGGTGCGGGCGAGGGCGCCCGCGGTCCCTGCCAGAGCTGATCCCGACGCCCCAACCTTGAACTCCAACCTGACGCACCACCTACTCGACGCTAACGGTGCAGTTTGTTTGATTCTTAGCGGTTCTTGGCGAGACCCTTGCGACCTTTGCGTTGAAACTTAAGTCAGGACCGCAAAGTTCGCGAAGCATAAGACGCAAAGTCACGCAGAGCAATTCTCATTTTTCACCAGTAACTAATCGAGACGTTTATTGCATCGGGCGCGCTCAGGGTGTAACCTTCGCGCGTAATTCCAAACAATCAGGACAGGCATTCCTGCTGTCGATGCTGATCACTAAAGAATAGACGGGCAAGAATGCCCTTTCCTACCTGACGGAGGCTTTTATGTTCATCGAGTCAACTGTTCATCTCCCCATCAGTCTGGCTATGTTCCAGGATATCTTTCATATGCCCTCGAGCGCAGAGGTGGTTATTCGGATTGTGCTGCGATGGGCCCACTTTGTGGCGGGCATTACCTGGATCGGATTGCTTTACTTTTTCAATCTCGTAAATGTCCCCGTTCAGAAAGGCCTCGACGCGGACACCAAAAAGAAAGTGAATCCGGATTTGCTGGGCCGCGCGCTTTGGTATTTTCGCTGGGGCGCCCTGTTTACAGTTTTGGCCGGGTTGGCTTACTTTGCGATGTATACACTTAAGGGCGATGTGGCCAATGCCAACGCAATTGGCGGCGGGAACATCAATCTTTGGTACGTGCTGGGCGCCTGGTTGACCTATCCGATTGTGTTGTTCGTAGTGGAATTTTTCCTGATTAAGAAAGTTCCGGCCCTGATCAAAGATGGACGCGTCTTCGCGGTGGTTATCTTTATTCTCGTCGCGTTCATTACCTGGGCACTGATGAGATTCTTTGACGGCATGCTTACTGCCGGCGGCGAAAGTTGGGCCAGCAACAAGACCTACTCGATCGGCATTGGCGGCGCGTATGGCATCGTCATGATGTTGAACGTTTGGGGGATCATCTGGCCAAACAACAAGAGAATTATCGCGGCCACGGCCGGCACTGGACCCGCGGCGCCACCGGAGTTAGCTCGCCAGGCCTTTATTGCTTCGCGCACTAACGCATGGTTATCTTTACCGCTCCTGCTGTTTATGGGCACGGCCCACGGCGATTGGGTGATCTTCGGAAAGAGCTAACCACCGTTAAACTGACAAAAAGCCCGAGGCAGTGAGGGGAAGATGTTTTCGCTCATCGTCTCGGGCTTTGGCTTGGTCGGACCTCCGAGACATTAAATCCTTAACGCCTCAACTGGTTTGCGACATTCCGGCGCAATAGTTAAGGCAGAATTGCTTGTAATAATGGAGGCGATGAATGAGTTCACTAAAAGGGGACGCCAAATTTAAAGTGGAGTCTTATAAAGCAAGAGAGTTTAACCTGGGCGGCTTGAATGGTATTTCCGATGAAACTTTGGAAATGCATTTCAAGCTCTACGAGGGTTACGTCAAGGAAACTAACAATCTGACGGAGAAAATTACGGAGTTTATCCAGGACGCGAAAGTGGATCAGGAGGAGATGCCGGCATACTCAGAATTAACCCGACGACTTGGTTTTGAATACAACGGAATGGTTCTTCATGAGTACTACTTTGAAAATCTCAAAAGCGGCGGCGGTCCGGGCGATCCGGAGAAGACGGCGCAGTTTGCCAAGGCGGCAGAGTCTACCTTCGGCAGCTACGAGATTTGGAAAGCGGATTTCGTCGGCATCGGAAAGATGCGCGGCGTCGGTTGGGCTATTTGTTATCAGAACCCAGCCAATGGCCGAATCTCAAACCACTGGATCTCACTCCACGAAACCGGCAACGTTGCGGGTTTTCATCCAATCCTGGTGATGGACGTTTGGGAGCACGCGTATCTGCTTGATTACAAACCGGCCGAACGACCGAAATATATCGAAGCCTTCTTCGCCAACATCGATTGGACGGCGGTGGAGAAACGGTTGCGAAAAGAAAAAGGCGCCAGCGGCGGGTAGACACGGGGACGAAGAGAAATCTCTGCGTAGTCTCAGCGGGCTCGGCGTCTCGGTGGTGAAGTTCGCGAGAAGAAACTCACCGCCGAGTCGCAGAAGTCACCGAGACTGCGCAGAGTTTCGCTTTGCGCTCGTGGTCGCCCTATGGTCACCGTTGGCTTAGTAACCGGGTCGCGATACACTTACGCAAATTCATCGCGACCCTATTTATCACGGAGGAGAATAATGCGCCGACCCGAAAGCTTCAGGTTGTTGTTTCTGTTCATCTGCTCGATCGTCATCACTGCCTGCTCGGGCAATACTGATAATTCTGCCACCACCGTCACCACAACCGTCACGCCTCCGCCAGTTCAAACTTTAGCGGTGATCTCCCGGCCGCCAGCCATTCTCGATCTCATGAAGGGCCGCGGCGAACAGGATGAGGCCGCACCCACGTTGAAAATTGTCGCTCCAGCCGCCGACGCGGTAATCACCGGTTCGAAAGTCGAAGTTAAGCTGGCTATCAGCGGGGATTTAAAGGGCTACATGCCGCATAAGGATCCGGCTACCGGGAAAGGCAATCACATCCATGTGATTCTCGACAATGAACCTTACGAGGCTTATTACGAGTTGGGTCAACCTTTCGAATTGCGCAATGTCGCCGAAGGCAAGCACACACTGCGCGTTTTTGCTTCGCGTCCGTGGCATGAGAGCTACAAAAACGAAGGCTCCTTCCAGATGGTGACTTTCACGGTGAAGGGTGGGGGCGACGCGAGCAAACCTACCACCACAGCTTCCGGGCAGACGATGGCGAACGCCGGCCAGCCGGCGGCGAGTCCGAGCGGTTCACCAGTGGCGGGTACTCGCGAAGGAAAGGACGTTGCTCCGAGCAAAGCCGGAGACATTGATCCAACAAAGCCGCTGCTCACCTACAGTCGACCAAAGGGTGAATATAAAGGCGAAGACGGAAACGCGATCATGATCGACTTCTGGCTGTCGAACGCGAAGTTAAAGGGCGACGGCGGCGAGTACCGAATTCGTTATTTCGTCAATGACGATGAGGCGCGATACATCGACAAGTGGGATCCTGTTTGGCTGGGGGGATGGCTTGGTGGCCAGCATTCGGTGCGACTTGAGCTACTGGATAAAGAGGGCCGGCCAGTGGAGAATGGCGGCTATAACACGACCACGCGGACCATTACCGTGGTGAAATAATGATTCGTTAAGCGAGCGCAAATGTTGGTTGTCCATGTTGCTTGCGGGCGCGCGAGACTGTCACGAACGAACAGTTTGCCGAACGTCCTGGGAGAAAGAGTTAGTGCGACGACGAAAGATTGATGGTTGCCCAATTGCCGGCGCACTTCAGATGATCGGCGATAAGTGGAGCATGCTCGTCGTTAGGGATCTCGCCAATGGGCCAAGGCGGACGATGGAATTGCTTAACGGATTGTTTCCGATTAGCAGTCGCACCCTGGTAGCTCGTTTGCGCGATATGGAAAGGGATCAGTTGCTCGAGCGCACTGACTTTGGCGGCAATCCTCCGCATATTGAATATGGACTGACGGAACGCGGGAGGCTGCTACTGCCTTTGGTTGACGCTTTGAGAGTCTTGGGGCAGTCCCTGGACTGCAACGAATGCGAGGATCGCAAGCGGCAGTTGGGATTCTATTGCGAGGCCTGTCCTGGAAATCCGCCGCTTCATCAGGGTGAACGTGAGCCGATCGTTCAGCCTGCCACTCCGTTGCCGCGCCGCCGTCAACGAGACGATTCAATCGTTTTGCTGTAACTATGATCCGCTCTCGAGGTGCGCTGTCATTAAGCCTGTCCAGGCTGCCGCACACTGTAAAGTCAATCCCGCACTGATGGATTTTGAAGCTGGGAATAATCCTGCGCTCTCCGTCAGTCTTCCACGCCGGACATCTCCGGATGATTGGGCACCATTCTCCCGTCGGCCTCAATGATCGCCTGATGATCGGGGGTTACGTGCTCGCCGTCCATCGTTACCTCATCGCCTCCCGGCATAGCTACCGGCAGATGGTCCAGAAATCTCTCCGCATCAAGCGCGGCCATGCACCCCGTTCCGGCTGCCGTTACTGCCTGGCGATAACAATTGTCTTGCACGTCGCCGCAGGCGAATACGCCGGGCACATTCGTAGCCGTCGAACGGTGCGAGGTCAGCAAATAGCCAACTTCGTCCATGTCCAACTGGCCCTTGAAGAGCGCAGTATTAGGTTTGTGACCGATGGCGATGAAGACGCCGGAACAGGGAAGAATTTTCTCCTCTTTCGTGACCACATTTTGCAGCCGGACCCCGGTCACGCCCTGCTGCGGTTCACCCAGAATCTCCTCAACTTTTGTGTTCCAGACAAACTCAATCTTGTCATTCTGAAAAGCTTTGTCTTGCATAATCTTGGAAGCGCGCAACTTATCGCGCCGATGGACCACGTAAACTTTCGACGCGTAGCGCGTCAAAAACGTAGCCTCTTCCATTGCCGTGTCGCCTCCGCCCACCACTACCAGTGTTTTGTTGCGAAAGGCCGGGAGTGGCCCATCACAGGTTGCGCAGGCCGACACGCCATTACCGCCAAAACCATCCGGGACCTTAGCTTCTCCAGGAATGCCCAGCCACATCGCAGAGGCGCCGGTGGCGATGATCAGCGTCTGGGCGTTGATTTCATATTTATCAGTTTTGAGAATGAATGGCCTTTCACTTAAGTCCGCCGTTTGTATCCAGGCCTCCATGAACTCCGTGCCAAACCGCTCAGCCTGTTTGCGAAACTCTTCCATCAATGCGGGACCATCTATGCCTTTGGCGAAACCAGGGTAGTTCTCAACGTCTGTGGTGATCATCAACTGGCCGCCTGGCACAGTTTGTTTCTCGGCGTCGGCTGGGGCGTCGATCAGAAGTGGCTTCAGATTGGCTCGGGCAGCGTAGATCGCGGCGGTAAGGCCGGCTGGCCCTGACCCGATAATAACGACCTCTTTGTCGAGCGTTTGAGTCGGCATGGTGTCTGATGTTCCTTTACTAGCGGTTAAGATAAGTGGGACTAAAAATTCGCAGTTTCTCGCTTTCGTTCGGATTCGTCGAGGCCAGGCCCGACAATTCCGCTCCCGAAATTGCTTGAGACACTACTAAAATGCCTGAAAGCATAGTATAACTACCGATACTAGAGTAGTCGAATTCGAGAGCTGGTTCAGTTTGCTTTGCGCTCTTTGCGAAAACCTTTGCGTACTTTGCGGTAAAGGTCTAAAGACAAGCAGAAACCGCGAAGGTCGCAAAGCTAGACACAAAGTTCCGCAAAGAAATGCGTCTGATCGAATCAAACTGAACCAGTACCCGAATTCGAGAGCTTGCGGCCTTACCGGACACACGAAGCAGAACTAACGAGGAACCTGGGCAAACGATTGAACGCAGGCAGCAATCCGCACAAGATTGAGACCATCGGCGTCATTGGCGCGGGCACTATGGGTCATGGAATCGCGCAGGTGGCGGCAGCGGCCGGTTACCGCGTGTTATTGCGTGATGTCGATCGTGAGTCGCTGGCCCGCGGCATCAGCGGAATTGAACGAAACCTTGCCAAAGGAATTCAGCTCGGGAAACTTACCGAAGACGACCGCGATGCTGTCCTGCAACGCATTCGCGGCACAACTCAATTAGATGAACTCGCAACCGCCGATCTGGTCATCGAAGCGGCTCCCGAGCAGTTGCAACTGAAGCAGAGTTTGTTGCGAGAGGTGGAAGCTTTCTCCGGTGGGTCTGGTATTTTTGCTACCAACACCTCATCGCTTTCAATAACTGAAATAGCTAAGGCGGCCCAGAGGCCTGAACGCGTGGTGGGGTTACACTTTTTCAACCCCGTTCACCTCATGCGACTGGTCGAGATTGTGGTCGGAAAAGCCACCGGAGATGATACAGTTGCGGCTGCCCGCGAAGTGAGTCTGCGGTTGCGAAAAGAGCCGATAGTAGTTAACGATGTTCCAGGATTCGCTTCGAGCCGTTTAGGTGTAGCCCTCGGCCTCGAAGCAATGCGCATGTTCGAACAAGGAGTTGCCTCGGCTCAGGATATCGACAAGGCCATGGAGTTGGGTTACAACCATCCCATGGGTCCTCTGAAATTAACAGATCACGTCGGGCTGGACATCCGCCTTAACATTGCCGAGTATCTTTATCGTGAACTTGGTTCAGAGACATTTCGTCCGCCCGAGGTTTTGCGGCGGCTGGTGAAAGAGGGCAAGCTGGGAAAGAAAACCGGCGAAGGCTTCTATAATTGGATCGATGGGAAGGCCACCGGCAATCAGCGCTCAGCGGTGAATAGTTAGCTTACTGAACGTCACTGATTGCTGACCCCCAACTTAACTTGATGAACGCCCCTTATAACAATGAAGAGCGACGGTTTGCTTTACGCATGGCCTTGCGCCTCCCGATAGTTATTTCGGGACGCGCTGAGGATGGTTCAGCCTGGAGCGAGCCGACCGAGACCGACGACATCTCAACCTCCGGCGCGTTGTTTCACCTCAACCAAAAAGTCAGTCGTGGAGATCGACTGTACCTGCGCGCGCACCGCCCTGATGGTGGCCCTATCGAAGTGACGGCGATAGTCATTCGCATTGCCCCCGCTATTTATGGCACCGCCCGGGTTGGCGTGCAGATCGATGAGTCTCTGGAAAACTGGATGCGCCTATTCGTCTCCTGGGTCGCTGACGATCAACCCACTGCCGCCGAGTCCGAACCACCCTCCGAGTAATTTTACATTTGCTTTAAAAGTGCTTGAGCTCGCGCCGCTGGAGTCAGTACAACTGCGGAAGCGGTGAGTCTGGCACCGCGAAAGTGTATTTGACCTGAAGAGCAAGGGCCCCCACACTCAGGTGCGGAAGCCCCCTCTCAAGTCGCGAACCGAACCGATCAACGTCAAGTCTGGTCGAGCATTGTAATTGTTCAGTGATCGTTCTTGTTCTTCGAGTTTGCGTTGCGATTTTTGTTGTCTATTGAGTTGACCCCGGCGGTATTTGCATTGCCGTTGTCATTTGTCAGCACCGCCGTGTTCGACGAGACGGTCTTGCTGTTAGTGTTGGCGGGAACGTTGGCGTTGGTGTCAACCACGGCATCGCGCGCCGGGTTGCCGAGATTGTTGTTGCTGTTTGAAGTTGTATTAGTGTTTTCAGTGGTACCGCAGCCGGTTAGGGCTGCGGCCACCACGAGCACTAATGCAAGCGATAATTTGCGTTGCATCATTACTGTCCTCCCTGGCTCGTTCATTCGACTCGGGCCGCTCGGCCCGCGTGCGAATATCGAAATGGCGACCTGATCAGATCGCCTGAAATGAACCATCGATCTATCGATAGAGCGACTCTGCGCGATTCGATCGCCATTCGTTTTCGAAGTAGTCGGCATCTTCGGTAGTGCGGGGATTCACGCCCATCACGATGCCGCCATCCTTAATGCCCTGTTCGTAGTGTTTGGCATGTTCCTCGGGAATGCCGTGACCCACGAGCGCGCCGATCAGACCGCCGGTAAGCGCACCCGCGCCACCACCAGCCAGCGCTGCGGCGATTGGACCCGCGATTAGTAATCCAAGTCCCGGAAGAGCGAGTGTGGTTCCGATCGCCGCGATAGCTGCCAGGGTGGCGCCTACACCGCCGCCGATAGCCGCACCTTTACCGGCATCTTCCCAGGCCTTAGTGCCGAGCTCAGTGTCATTGTCCGCAAAATATTTCTTGCGCGTTTCGTCAGACATCAGGAGATTGACGTCGTCTTTTCCGTAACCGCGGCTGCTGAGCGATCCGTAAGCGCGTTCAGCACTTTCCCGGTCGCGGAATAACCCTGTCATCATGCGTGAACGTTGCGCCGCTGTTCCCGTCGCCGACGTTCCTTCTAGTCTATCTGTGTCATATCCCATGTTCGTTCTCCTCGTTGATTTGTTGTAATTAAAACTAGCGGCCACTACAGCAGCCACCGATAGCATCGTGTGCCGATCTATTCGTTTCGTTCGTCAATCGCTACTTAGCAACGTCCATACCACGAGGGTTTTTGTGCAAAATGCCCACCAGAACGCATCTTTTTCCGGTCGGAGCTCAGATTCCGCTGTACTTCTCTGGTACGTTGCAGCTCACATTTCTTTACTCGCCTACCCACCCGAGTCATTCATGGGGTACAAAAACCCTTTCACTTCACGAGAACCCTCATAAGCGCTAGCTCTCACTCTCTCGTTTGACGGAACATCGGCCAGCCCGTAGGATCCTCGCAAAATCAAAACAATCTGGAGAAGCGAAGAATGTCGCAAGCAATGCCCGAAAAATACGAAACACTTCTGTTTGAGCGCCGCGGTCGAGTCGGAATCATTACCATCAACCGGCCTGACAAGCGCAATGCCCTAAACATCAAGACTCGCGAAGAGGGAGCGGCGCTGCTCGATCAGCTCCGGGATGATGAATCGGTAGGAGTTGTGGTTATCACTGGTGCGGGCGACAAAGCTTTTATTGCCGGAGCGGATATCGCCGAGTTTGCCGGACGCACCGCAATGATGCAGCGCGATGTGATGACCGCGCGCTCCTTGTTTACGGCGATCGACACTTTTCCCAAACCAATCATTGCCATGATCAATGGCTATTGCCTGGGCGGCGGGTGTGAGTTGGCACTCGCTTGCGACATTCGCATCGCCAGTGAGACCGCTTCGTTTGGCCAGCCGGAGATTAACCTCGGCATCATTCCCGGCGGCGGTGGCACGCAGCGACTGACTCGTCTGGTCGGCGAAGGCAAAGCGATGGAGCTGATTCTCACCGGCGATCTGATCGACGCCAGGACTGCCTTTTCAATTGGGCTGGTGAATCATGTGGTGCCGGCTGCCGAGTTGGAAACAAAGACGATGGAGATGGCAAACAGAATAGCGGAGAAGAGCCCAATCGCGTTGAGCCTGGCAAAAGAATCGGTAAAGCTCGCCTCTCGTTCCAATCTCGATGAAGGTCTGCGCCGCGAAGTAGATCTCTTTGCGCTCTGCTTTTCAACCGAAGATAAGAATGAAGGAGTCAGCGCGTTTCTGGAGAAGCGCAAGCCCGCTTTTAAGGGCAGATAGATCGAAACCGACTACCGGCTGAGTTTGTTTTACGTCTAGGTTTTTCATTTGTTATTGGATGGTACGAATAATCCTGGTCATCGTTGGAATCGTGCTGGCTGCGGTAGGCGGCGTGATCGCGTATCGTGCTTATTTTCTTGAACCGAAAGCAGCGGTGATCATTACCAGCACCGAGGTGCGCGAGTTGCCAGACACGTTTCGGGTGATCAGCGGCTTATTGCTTCTGATCGTAGGCGGCGTCATCGCCTACGTAGCAGCGTTGAGGAAAAGATAACTGGCGCGGGCGCCGGTGAGATTGAAAAAGACCTTTTATTGCGGCTGGCTGCGCGTCAGCAGCGAACTTTTGACTTGCCAACGTCCTTCCCGTCTCACGTAGGTATCCGTATAGCGCATTTGCATTGTGCGCGTTTGCCCATCACGCTCCATTCGTTGGTTAACCAGCCCCGTTAAAACCACAGTTTCACCATCGACGCTTGAGCGCACATCCTCCGTCGAAAATCCTGCGGAGGGGCGGCCGACCTCCAGCGCTGACTTGAGCTGCGCCAGAACATCGGCTTTGGCCCGTACGGAACCATTGGGGAGGGTCAACTTAAAGTCGTCAGACAAGATGCGGTTCATCGCCTCGACATCTCGTTTTTCATAGGCGTCAAGCCATTCGCGTTCCAGTTTTCTCACTTCAATCTCGGCCGGACTTAATTCCTTTTCATGAGGATCAGGGCCCGGCGCCGGCTGGCCGTTTTCCTTCCTGGCCGTCTCCCAGTTACCGGCTGGATTTAAGACTTGAAGCTCCGTTACCTGGCCCGCCTCGTCTCGGGTGAATTTAATGCGGGCGGTGGGAATGCGCTCAATCGAAAATTCATCTTTCGCCGCTGCGACCAGTTTTATTTTCTGCCCGCCCCGGCGTTGAAGATGCAGCGCGCCGTCCTCGGCAGTGATGGTGCGTTCACCGTAGCGTCCGGCGTAATCCTCCCAGGCGGGGGACGAAACACCTCCAGAAAGTGTAACGGCTGGAACAACTGCCAGTGGTTCGCCGAAAAACTTGTTCGGCTCGACTATCATTTGATGACGCGAATAGTCGTAAACCATATTGAAGCGTTGCAATAGGCCACTTCCCAAATTGCCGTGACGCCCACCGCGTCCCGCGGTTCCCGAGGAGGAATCTGGAAAATCAGTCGGGACATTTGTCAGCCTCTGACCGGCAAACTCGAAAATCTGAATCACACCGGCATGACCGGTAATCTCACCGCCGGCTCCCCTTCCTAAAACCGTTTTGCTTGCGCCCTCGGGCAGAGTGATTTCCGGCCTCGACCCGACCTCGAGTTGCAGGCCGTGACCTCCGCCGGTATCAACCACGAGTTTGACCGGCACTTTCCTCCCGGCCGTCACGCCGACCATTGCCATTGTGTAAGGCCTGCCGCCTTCGTCAAAAGTCAGAGGCAAAATCGCACCTTTCCCGGAGTATTTGTATTTTGCGGGGTCATACAACCTAATCACACGCTTTTCCCAATCAATCTCCACCACGAGTGTGGCAAACAAAATTCGCCCGATTGCGCCGTCGCGTGTTGATCCGGATGGCGAACCAAACGGTGATTTGCGAACAGCTAACCTGGCGCCTGAAAATTCGATCCCGCCAACATTGAGCGCAACATTTTCCGCAATGTTTACTTCAGATGTGGCGCCACCCCCGCCGGCGCCGCGCACCGGCATCGTCCCCGTGATTTTAGGTTTTAGGGAATCGGCAGTGTTTGAATCGTTTAGCACCGTTGCCGAGGCGCCCGAATCAAGAACAAAACGCAACGGACGAGAACCCTCGACACTTACCGGAATGATCATCCACTGGTTATTAATCTCAAAAGGAATTTCGACGAAATTCTTGCCGGCGGGGAACTTCACGCTCGGCAACTGCAGCTGCGGCATCCGCCGCTCGAGTTCTGCGACCTGCGCCAAAACCGTTGTGAAGACAAAGGCCAGGCTGACTGTGGCCAGTAAAAGTAAATAAGAGAGTCGATTCGTGGAAAGCATTTTTTCATTCCCCGTCAGAATTAGTTTGCTGATGACTGAAGACCATTCAGTAGTAGATCCGCGACCTGCGCAGTTTGCTTTTCTATCGTCTCCCGTTCACCAAGTTCGCGTGTGCTCAGGCTGTAGGGGAGCAGTGAATTCGTTGCCAATAGGAGTGCGTGCGCGGTTGCCAGCGCGTCCTTGAAAACAAAGACGCCCGTCTGCCGACCTTCGGTGAGCACTTCCGCGAAGATTAAAGCCTCGTCATTGAAGTATTGTTCACGTCTCGCCAGCAGAGCGGATCTGAAGGTCGCGAACATATCACTGAGGCTTTCAACATAGTGCTGAACATTATCGAAACGGTAGAGCACTCGCAGGAGCAGCATGCGGCGCAAGCGGTCTGCGGGTGCTTCATGGCTGCGAGCGACCACTCGCAACTGCTCCTTCAACTCTTCGATGACCCGGTCAATGCGTGAGAGGGCAACCTCTTCCTTGCTGGCAAAATGGAGGTAGATCGTTCCTTTTCCGATACCCACCTCGCGCGCCAGATCGTCCATCGTCATCTTCCGAAAGCCGTAGCGGCCCAGCAAACGGTCGGCAGCATCGAGTATCAAATCGCGAATATCCTCGCGTACAGCTATCGCCCTCATCCCGCCCTCCTGACTAATGACTGACTTTGAAATCCGGTCATAACACGCCAGGGTTAGGCCGTGGTTCCATTATTTCGTTGTGACTAGGGAGAGTTTCGTAGTGAGAGCATGTGAGGAAAAGCTTGTAGGCTGAAAAACTTTAGAACGGCCCGAATCAGTCCGATCGGCAGGTTCACGGACTTTAATTCCTTGCGCCTCATTGTCCCAGCAGTGGAACTGTGATTGGGGAATCGACCAAGAGCAGTTGATGCTGAACTGGAAGTGCTTGAAAGTACGACCTTCATGCGACCCCTAACGAGACTCATCAACGAACTGAGCTTCTGTGCTTCCCTAACTTCGGCACTTACGGGGACACAGATCATGAGAAAGATTCTGCGGCAAACCGTCGCTTGACGGACAAATTGGCGGAGGCTATTCTGTTTCAACGGTTTACAAGAACCACTTTTCACGTAAGGGGCCGTAGCTCAGCTGGGAGAGCGCATGACTGGCAGTCATGAGGTCAGGGGTTCGATCCCCCTCGGCTCCACCAATAATTCAAATCAAATCTTCAAACTTGGACGTGATTGAGTCTTTACTCATTCATGCGTTCAGAGCGCGCCGAAGGGCATCGGGAACCGGATGTGTGTGTGCAGACACACTACCGCCACCCCGCCCCGAGCCGCGGTTCCAAATCTCTGATAATCAGGTCGCTAGCGAGCTACTATGCGAATGATCGTGGCGATGGCACTGACGATCGGGCTGGACGTTGCTGGCGCCGGCTTGTCAGTAGACGGTATGTCGCCGGCCAAGGCTGCTCCTGAAAGCGCACACGTCAAGGCGATTGCAACTAGAATCCGTTTCATCATGAGTTCTCCTTCGTGGTTTAATGCAAGAGTACTTGTAACAAAAACAGCATAGTGGGGATAGCAAACTTCTTGCACGTCCCCGTTGGCAAGGTCTAATATCCCTTGGGGGAAGCAAGTTTCTTTTACTCACATGGAAAGGTGCTCAGTTCTTGAAGATAGCCTCACCAAAACTACAAACGCCCCAGCTGACGGGTAACGATGAAGCCTTGCAGAAATGCGAGGCGGCGCTAATCCAAAAAGATGGGGGCGATTACGAAGGCGCGCAGAGAATCATGCGGCGTCTGTGGCGTGGTGTGGGCCAACGTCCGGACATCGAGGGTTTGCATCCGCCGGTGGCCGCTGAGGTTCTTTTGTGCACGGGCATTCTCACAGGATGGATCGGCAGCAAGACTCGAAATCAAGCGGCGCAGGAAATTGCGAAAAACTTGATCAGTGAGAGCATTGGTTATTTTGAGTCAGTTGGTGACCAAAAGAAAGTGGCTGCGGCGCGAACCGAGATAGCCTATTGCTATTGGCGCGAGGGTAATCTGGACGAAGCGCGAATCATGCTCCGCGCGGCGTTACAAAAACTAACCACGGCGGGAACCACTCGAGCCCGAGCCTTGCTCAAGTTGACGACGGTGGAGTTATCGGCGGCGCGTTATTACGAAATGCTGAAAATTCTGACCGAGAACGCCACCCTGTTTGCCAGGATTAATGACCTCATTACTAAAGGCGTCTATCACGGCCAGCTCGCCATCGCCCTTCGCAATATCGGTAATTCGGAACAGCGCAAAGAGTATTTTCGGCGCGCGGTGTCTGAGTTTCAAAAAGCCGACGAGTGTTACCGGCTGGCGCGAAACCCAGTCTTTCAGGCTGACGTGAAAAATAACGCCGCCCTCCTCCTTGCCAATTTATCTCGCTACAAAGAGGCGCACAAATCTTTGGACGAAGCGCGACGCCTCGCGGTTAACTTCAAAGACAAGGTCCGGGTTTCTCAGATAGACGGTTCGCGCGCGGAGGTGTTTCTGGCGGAGGGCATCCCCCAAAAAGCTGAAGTCGCAGCACGCAGAGCTGTTTCGACTCTAGAGAAAAGCGGCCAACAGATGTTGACCGCCGGCGCTTTGATTACCCAGGGAATTGCCTCGGCTAGATCCGGGCGGCCAGAGCGCGCGCAATTTATCCTGCAAAGGGCTTACGAAATTGCGGTTCGGGTTGGCGCTCTCGATCGGGCCGGACTTGCGGCGCTGACATTGATCGAAGAAGTCGAGGATCTGCCGCCGGCCACGCTCCAAGCCGCCTACGACCGGGCGCGCGAATGGCTGTCCAAATCCGGCAACAAGGAAACACTATTTCGCCTGAATGAAGCGGCCGGTAAACTCGCGTCGAGTGTGCGCGGTGAGTTAAGCGCCGAGAAGGCTACTGAAATTCTCCTCACTAAGCCAGGGTTTCTCCAGGACAGAGTATTGAAGGTCGAGAGGGAAATGATCACCCAGGCCCTCGCCCAGGCCAACGGCAGCGTAACGCATGCCGCATCCACGTTAGGTTTGAGTTACCAGGCGCTTGCCTATATCATCGCCGCGAGACACAAAGACCTGCTCAAGGAACGCTCGCCGGTGCGGCGCCGACGAACTCGCAATCCCAAACAAGCAAAACAGACTGTTTAGCTCCATCTCGGTTACTCACCTGGACGGATTCACTTCCCCTGCGGCTCGATAAACGGCCGCATCTCCCCGACAAACTTATCGCTAAACTCAATGCTCCGCAGCACGATCCCGATGGCTGCTTCTGGAAAGCCTGATTCAAGGGTGAACGTATAGCCGGTGAAAACGTCGCCCGTCTGATCCATCCCCCAAAACAGAAATGCCCGGTCGCTCAATCGCAACAGGAGTCGCATAAGTCCCGCCGGGTCCTTTACTTTTGAGGGATTGATGTAGCCGCCGCGGTAGTGTGGATAAATACGAAAACCGATCGTATCTTTTGCGGTTACGCTCACCACGATCTCGAAACTTTCCGCGTTTGCGAGCCCCGCAGTCAAACTGCCGACATAATTAAAGGGTTCTCTCTTACTCTGAGTGAAGCTGACCTTAATGCTAGGGCCGGTCTTTTCCAGCAACGCGGCCAGCCTATCTCGGGTTCGGCGGCGCGCCGCCTCGTCGTCCTGTTGACCGTTCGCCGGCGGGGCATTGGATAGAATGATGAAGAGAAAAAGAACTATAAGAGATCGTTTCACTGAATCCTCCGACTGTTATTAGTTATCTTGTGCGTCATCCGTGGTCTGCGCGACTACTGGTTCGCAGAGTTCTCGTTGAGTGATTTCATCATACGAAACAGCGGATAGCTCACGCCCAGCAAGGCGAGTGCATAGATACTATTTCGCATATCCGCAGCGATCGCTCCAACCAGGAAAAGCACCGAGCCGAGCAGGGCCAAACCGGTGGTCCATGGGTATCCCCATGCGCGATAGGGTCGCTCCTTCTCCGGTTCGCGGCGACGCAGGACAAACACCGAAGTAAATGACAGCGTGTAAATCGCCACAAAGAAAAAGGCGAGAATAGTAATGACTCGTTCAAACGTTTGGCCAAACACAATAAATAGAACGGCCACCGTCGCGCTCGCAAATAGGGCGAACGTCGGGGTGCCTCCCTTGTTTACCTGCGCAGCTTTTTTGGTGAATAGCCCATCCCGGCTGACCGCGAACAGCACGCGGGTCGCCATCAGATGATAAGCATTTATCGCGCTCAGCATCGACACGATTGTCAGCGATAGGAAAATGGTGTTGCCATGCCTTCCGAACACTCTTTCTGCCGCAACTCCGGCGGCAAAGTCCTGGCCGGCAATTTCTGAAATCGAGAGCACATAAAGAAGAGCAATATTGACGAGCAGATAAATGGCTATCACCAGAAGCACACCGCCAAACAGTGATCGGGGAATGTCACGTCCCGGGTTGCTCACTTCTTCAGAGAAGTAAATTACGCCCGCCCACCCATCGTAGGTGTAGATTACTGATTGTAGAGACAAGACGATGGCCGTAATCATGGCAAAGCCTGCTGGAGTGATTTGAGTAGGCGGCGTTGCACTAACGCCGCCGCCCCCAAGTACGAAAACAGCGGCGATCAACGCAAGAAACGCCAACGCTTTGAGTGAACTGGTGACGTTCTGGGCCGTGCTGCCCCAAATGATGCCCCGCCACTGTAGCATCGCAAAAGCGATCGCCACGGTAGCCGCGATGACTACCTGTTGCCCATCCAGAATGGGATAGAGCGCACCGGCAAATCGTCCGATTAGCAGAGAGACGGCAGCCGTTGAACCGCAGGTGGAGATCCAGTCGCTCCAACCGACAATGAATCCTGCATACTCGCCGAGAGCGTAGCGCGAGAAGACATACTGGCCGCCGGACTTCGGAATCATCGCCCCGAGTTCGGCCATTGAGAAAGCGCCGAGCAGGGCATAGAGGCCGCCAACAACCCAAACGCCGAGGAAGAGCGCCGGATCCGGTAACTGCGAAGCAATAGAGCCGGGAGTGCGGAAAATTCCGGCGCCAATCGTATTGCCGATAATGACTGCGAGCCCGAACCCGAGGCCGAGCACTCGCAAAAGGCGTCCTTGCCTTGCCACGTCTGAAGTGGTTTTCGGGCTGACCAGGTGGTTCACCTCAACTGCGAATCAACCGCCAATTTAAGATCAGAGAAAAGCATTCGATGAAACAAATGCTCGCCTGCTTCGCGTCTCACTGAGAGTCGTCCGGCGTTATATGCGCGCGAATTTAAACCGCGTTGCACTGACCGGCAGATGTCCTCGTCTTCGCGCTGGATACGTTGGCCCACCTCGATGCTCGCCAGATTACGCAGCCGCGCCGATTCGGATACGTCCGCAAAGTAAAAATCGAAAACCACTTCCGTTTTGTCCAAACCGTGCGGTATGACGAGATTCGTATCCATCACTCCCTGATACCAGTTGATCATGAAGTTTGGGTAAAGCCAGTAGTAAAGCGCGCGCTCCCCTCCGCGCACAGCGCCGGTTTCCGGTTCAGCGCCTGCGCTGACTATCGGGCTGGATTGGAGACAAAATCCTTCGCCGTTTTCGATCGTGTAGTTGCTGTAATCCAGCACGCTGTCGAGGCCCTGGTGAAGATGCGGAACGTGGTAGCCGCCGTCGAGATAATTATCGACAAAGACCTTCCAATTGCAGTCGAACATGTAACGACGCCGCTCCAACCAATGAAGCTTAGTCAGGTTCAGTGGCTTGATCTGGCTGATTAACTCGGGGCCGGGGAATTGTTCCGTCGGGGGCGTGCCCTGGGCGTGGTCCGCCGGCGAGGCTCCGCGGCCGCTACCCAGCCGAACGAAAACCCAGCACTCCCAGACCTTGATTTCAACCGGCAGCAAGCCATTCTCACTTCGCTCGAAGTTGCAAACACCGGTGAAATCCGGCGTGCCTTTCAGTTCGCCCGCGAGCGAATAAGTCCAACCATGATAGGGACAACGAAGATGATCTGCCGTTCCTTCCGGCTTCGTCATGACGGCAGCCGCGTGGTGGCCGCACACATTGAAGAAACCGCGCAGAACATTGTCTTTGCCTCGCACTACGACTACCGGTTCGCCGCCGATTTCGCAGGTCACATAGGCGCCGGGCCGTTCCAGCTGCTCGGTGCGGGCGGCAAGTTGCCACGATGTAGCGAAGACCGTACTTAGTTCGAGCGACAGGATGCGTTTGTCGAGGTACCAGGATGCAGGGATCGTGGAGGCCTGATGCAGTGGGGCGCTGAAGTCGTAACTATCAATAATCTCTTTGACGGATTTCATCTTTTGGGGGAAGGTCCAGCAAAGATCCAAAATTGATGGAATGTTCGAGATTCAACCTGTTTCTATGCCACCGGTGTCGCTGTCTTTCGCTTTGGATTGAAGAAAGGCATCTTTACGACTCGGGCGCCGACCAGATGACGTCGCGCTTCGACAGTAATTTCAAATTGCAATTTTGTGCCGGGCCTGGTTTGGTCGCGCTGCAAGGTGGCGAGCGCGATCATTTTCTTTAGAGTCGGCGACCAGGTGCTGGAAGTTGCTTTACCAACCTGAACTCCAGCTTTAAAAATCGGAACCGCTACTCTCGACGTGATGGGCGAAACTGCCGGCGGTAGTCCGGCACGTTCAAAGAGTTGCTCCACCTCGGGCCAATCGATTTCAAGTCCAACGATCTCACGCGCATGTCCTCGTTTCTGTTCGGCAACCAGCGCGGACTGGCCGATGAAACGGTTTTTGGCGGTATGCACCAACCTCCCGAGTCCCATCTCGAAAGGCGAATAGCGTTGTTCGGCAGTCAAAGCTTTCTTGCAGCTATTAAAATCCACTTCAATTAGCAACAGTCCGGCTTCAACGCGGGCTACGTCGAGCGCCAGCATGCCTGCCGGATGTATGTCGAACGCGCGCCCGGCTTCCATGAGCGCATCCCAGACCATGACAGCCTGATCGCCGGGCACCCAGATTTCGTAACCGAGGTCGCCCGTGTAACCCGTGCGAGAAATCTCGACCGCCACATCTGCAATCGTTCCGGTTGTCACTCGAAAGTATTTGAGGTTGGCGATGTCCGCGTCTTTAACCAAACTACGGAGTAGGTGTCCTGACGTAGGCCCCTGCAGCGCGAGCGCGGCGACGCTTTCGGAAATGTCTTCGAGTTGGACATCCATGCCGGTTGCGTTTTGCGTGAACCAGCGCAGACTCGGATCAGCTGCGGTCCAACGATAAGTATTCTCTTCGAGCCGTGAAACAGTGCCATCGTCGATTACTTTGCCATGCTCGTCGCACCAGGGCGTGTAAATAACCTGGCCCACCGAAACTTTACGCATGTCGCGAGTGATGATCCGATCTACCAATCGCGTCGCGTCTGGTCCGCTGATGCGGTATTTGAATAAGGGTGAGATATCAATCAGCGCCGCTGCGTTGCGAATTGCGTTGTACTCATGCTCGTGATGAGGTTCGTAGGAACTGACAGCGTAATAGCCGGACCACTCGCGATAGTTTAAGCTCTCGCAAAGCGGAAAAGTTCGTTCGTGGAAAGCGGTTCCGACGGGCATGTGTTACCTCAGAGGCTCGTTTGTCAGGGCGAGCGATTATAAGTATGCTTTAGCTTCTTCAGCAAACTGCATTACCGAACAATTCATGAGCAACAAATACGATGTCATCGTCATTGGTGGCGGTCACAACGGACTGGTTAACGCTGCCTACCTGGCGCGCGCCGGCAAACGTGTGCTGGTGCTCGAACGCCGCCACGTGCTCGGCGGCGCGGCGGTGACCGAAGAAGTCTTCCCTGGTTTCAAGTTTTCAGTTTGTTCATACGTCGTTTCGTTATTGCGTCCTGAAATCATTCGTGAACTCGATCTGTCGCGGCATGGATTGGAGATTTTGCCGTTGGACGGCACGTTCACGCCGATGCCGAATGGTGACTACCTTTGGCGAGTGAATGACCATGCTAAGACCCGGCGCGAGATTGCCCGCCACTCCAAACTGGATGCCGAAGCCTACGACGAATACGGCAAGGCCATGCTCGAGATGGCGCGGTTTGTGAAACCCATCATGAGCATGACCCCGCCTGATCCCACCTCACTTAGTCCCAGGGGTCTGAAGGATCTCTATTTCCTCGGGCGCAGGTTTCAGAATCTTGATGCTGAAGACAAATACAATCAGGTTCAGCTGATGACCATGAGCGCGGTGGATTTTCTCGACCAGTGGTTTGAAACCGATGTGCTCAAGGCGACCATGTCGGCTTCGGGAATCATCGGCACATTTCTCGGCGTGCGTTCACCCGGCACTGCTTACGTGCTGCTGCATCACTATATGGGTGAGATTGACGGAGCATTTCGATCGTGGGGACTTTCGCGTGGCGGCACCGGCGCAATCTCGAATGCAATCGCCGACTCGGCGCGTGAGTTTGGGGCAGAAATTCGTACCGAAGCCCCGATTGCAAAAATCATTCTGAAAAACGGCCAGGCCAAAGGCGTGGTGCTGGTGAATGGTGACGAGATTTATGCTGACACTGTTTCGTCGAGCGTCGATCCTCGCCTGACTTTCATGAAAATGATCGGCGAGGAACACTTGCCGGAAGACTTTGCGGCGGATCTGAAACGTTACAAATATCGGGGCTCGTCCGGCAAGGTGAATCTCGCGCTCGATGGACTGCCCGATTTTAAATGCCTGCCCGGCGCTGGCCCACATCTGCGTGGCGCCGTATCGATTTCACCCGGCGTGGACTATATGGAACGGGCCTACGACGATGCGAAGTATGGCAGCTACTCGCGCCGTCCTTACATTGATATGGTGATTCCGAGTTTGACCGATCCTTCAGTGGCGCCACCGGGCAAGCATGTGATGTCCTGCTTCGTGCAGTATGCCCCCTACAATTTGAAAGAGGGCAATTGGGACGATAAACGCGAAGAGTTTGGCGATACAGTGATCGATACAATTGCCGAGCACGCCCCTAACATCAGGGACTTGATTCTTCATCGGCAGGTCCTGACTCCGCTTGATATCGAACGCGACTTTGGTCTTTCGGAAGGGAACATCTTCCAGGGGGAGCTAACGCTCGAACAGCTCTTCTTTTTGCGTCCCGCGCCGGGTTGGGCGCAATACCGTACGCCGATTCGTAGTCTTTACATGTGCGGCTCGGCGACACACCCCGGCGGCGGGATCATGGGCGCTCCCGGTCGTAACGCTGCAATCCAGATGCTGAAGGACCTGAAGTAGGACAAACATTCCTGTCTGTCATCTTGCGGCTCTGCCGCTTTCCGTGCGGTAAGGCTCCGCCTTACCGTTAGCGATCCCTTGTTAGGGAGGCTCTGCCTCCAGCTTCGAGGCGCAGCCTCGAACAGTCAGAGTGTCCGCCGGAAAGGCTTAGCCTTTCCGCACGGAAGGCGGCAGAGCCGCTCGTATGGACGAATGAACTCGTACGACATCATCATTATCGGCGGCGGTCACAACGGGCTGGTCGCAGCTTGTTACCTGGCGAAGGCTGGTCTGAAGACGCTCGTGCTCGAGCGTCGCGAGACAGTCGGCGGCGGCGCGATCACCGAAGAGATTCATCCGGGCTTTCGTTGCTCCATTCTGGCGCACTCCAGTGGCCCATTGCTGCCCCGGATTGCCGGAGAACTCAATTTGAAAGACCATGGACTCGAGGTGCTCACCCCGGAAGTTCGTATGCTCGGTTTAAGTGCGGACAGGCCGGCTCTTTGTCTTTGGCACGACCTGCGGCGCGCGGTTAGTGAAATTAAAAAGTTCTCCAGCGCCGACGCCAAAAGATACCCTGAGTTTGAAAACAGTTTCTCGCGGATTGGAAAGGTGTTAGCGCCGCTCTTGACGATGACGCCGCCGTCAATTGATAAGCCCGTGCCGGCAGAGCTCTGGCATCTCGGCAAGCTCGGTCTGTCGTTTCGTGGGTTGGAAAAAAATGATGCCTATCGTTTGTTGCGTTGGGGGCCAATGGCGGTCGCTGATCTCGTGGCGGAGTGGTTCGAAGCCGAAACTTTGCGAGCGATGGTTGCCGCACGCGGAATCACCGGCGCTTTTGCCGGTCCATGGTCAGCAGGAACGAGCACCGGACTCCTCTGGCAGGCTGCCCTCGACGGTCATGCGATAGGTACAACTGCATTTATTCGCGGGGGAATGGGAGCGCTTACTCAGGCGTTGGCCAAGACGGCAGCCGGCGCGGGCGTCGAGATCCGAACCTCTTCCCACGTAATTCGAATTGAAACCAGCGAAGGCAAAGCAGCGCGAGTCGTTTTGGAAAACGGCGATGAGATTTCGGCACGCGCGATAGTGTCAAACGCCGATCCGCGTAGCACTTTGCTCAATCTTGTGGATCCAGTCGAGTTTGATCCCGGTTTCCTTTCGAAGATCCAACACTATCGTGCGCTGGGCGTTTCCGCGAAGATTAATTTGGCGCTCTCCGGCCTGCCCTCGTTTACGGGAGTTGAGAAAAGCGATGCGGCTACAATGCTCTCAGGACGAATCCACCTGGGACCAGAGATAGACTATCTCGAGCGCGCCTTTGACGCTGCGAAGTATGGCGACTACTCGCCGGCTCCCTATCTGGACCTTACCATTCCATCTCTGACAGATCCGACGCTCGCACCCGCCGGCGCGCACGTGATGTCGGTACAGGTCCAGTATGCGCCCTATAAGTTGAAGAGTGGTGACTGGAATTCACGGCGGGAAGAATTTGGCGATCAGGTGGTAAGAGTATTGGCTGCTCACTCACCTGACATCGAAGGATTAATTCTCGCGCGACAGATCATCACGCCTCTGGATCTCGAACGGACCTACGGTCTCAGCGGCGGCCATATTCATCACGGAGAGCAGACATTAGATCAATCGTTTACCTTTCGGCCGATCATTGGTTGGGCGCAGTATCGAACCCCACTCAAAGGACTTTATCTTTGCGGCGCCGGGACGCATCCGGGTGGCGGCGTGACCGGAGCGCCTGGAATGAATGCCGCACGGGAAATTATCAAAGACTTCAAGCGGCGCAAATAAAAGTCAGATCCGGATTGATTGAGATCGCCATGAAACAATCCCGCAGTTTTGCAAGTGACAACAACGCCGGTGTTCACCCGAAAGTGATGGAAGCGATGGCCGCGGCTAACGACGGCCACGTGATTGCCTACGGTGACGATGTTTACACGGCGCGCGCCCTAAAAAAATTCCGCGAACAATTTGGCAGAGAGGCGGAGGTCTTCTTCGTTTTCGGCGGGACTGGCGCCAACATTCTCGGTCTGAAAGCGGCTACCCAACCACATCATGCGGTGATTTGTGCCGAGACCGCGCACATTAACGTGGATGAATGTGGCGCTCCGGAAAAGTTTACCGGCTGCAAACTTCTTGGCGTGCGTACCGCAGATGGCAAGCTACGAGTAGAGGATATCCCGCCCCTGCTGCACGAAGTTGGTTTTGAACATCACGTGCAGCCGCGCGTTATCTCAATCTCGCAGGCGACCGAAATGGGAACGATCTATACGCCGCGTGAACTCAAAGCGATGGCAACCTTCGCTCATGACAACGGCATGTGGCTGCACATGGACGGCGCGCGCATCTCAAACGCCGCTGCCGGCCTCGAGGTAAAACTCCGCGCGATCACGAAAGATGCAGGTGTTGACATTCTCTCCTTCGGCGGCGCTAAGAATGGAATGATGTATGGTGAGGCGGTAGTTTTTTTCAATCGTAAATTGGCTGAAGATTTCAAATACACTCGTAAACAAGCAGCTCAGCTTCCTTCGAAGATGCGATTTATCTCAGCGCAATTTGAAGCGCTGCTGACGGACGATCTCTGGCGCCGCAATGCGCAGCATGCGAATCGCATGGCCCAACTCCTCGCCGCACAACTCGCCAAGATTGAGCAGATAACAATCACGCAAATGGTTGAATCGAATGGTGTGTTTGCCGTGATCCCGAAGCGTTACGTTCCGCTGTTGCAGAAGAAATACTTCTTCTACATTTGGAACCCGGAGCGTTCGGAAGTAAGGCTGATGACTTCGTTTGATACCACGGAACAGGACATCGCAGATTTCATGAGCCTGGTGCGAAGAACAGTCAGGTGAGATTTCTATCCGCAGATTACGTTGAGCAACTCAGAGAACTGGTGCATCTGCGGATATTCGTCAGTCCAATAGAAACTTTAGCAGGCCGCGGGCCGCAGCAATCGCCGGAATGCGGCGATCGTCGTCCCTTGCGCGTCTAAAGTGGGTTGAAACCCGGGTCTCGACCGCGGCCTGCTGCTCTAATAGCCGGCGCTGCTCTTCACGAATCTCGGCCTTATCCCTCTGGCGAGAAGCTTCCAGACCACCATCGCGGATGAACTCAACGATCCGGCTTAGTTCGTCACGATCAAACCAGGTTCCGTGGCCCTTGCAGATATCCACGATCACCCCAGAACAGCGCGCAAAGTTTATTCGATTCATCAACTGGGAACAGTCCGGGCAGGGCACATATCTTACTTTGCTGGTTTCACTCACCGCCTGGGTGGGCGCGCGGGAAGCAACTCCCAGCACCACTGACTGTTGTTCACGGTCGACGCAGATTTTTTCAAACGAACTGATGCCAACCCAGAGACCTTCGCAGCGTGAGCATTCGTGGAGCTGCGTAGCCCCAATCAGAATCGCATTCATCTCTATCTGGCAGCGCGGACACGGGCGCGCTGCCGCGTTTGCCTTTTCCGGCGCCACCGCTGCCGCGCCACAACGCGGACAGTGTTTACTGCCAATGAACATCATCCCGAAGCACGAGGGACAGGCAATGGTTGCCAGGCGTGACTCACAAAACGCGCAACGCGACGCTTCGGACGAACTCGCGGCGCCACAATTTGGGCATTGAAGAGTTTCAGCCTGCATCGTCCGCATTCTAACAGTTGCACGAGAAAGTGGACTACAAGTCGAACGCTGTGCGATCCTTCCGGCACTGAGATAACGCAAACTGTTAGTTTGCGAAGCCACATAAACAACGCGACGAATCGCAAACCGCCAGTTTGCGTTACAAAAGATGAGCAGCGTCCTGGATCAAGTGTCTGACGTGTTCGAGCCTTCGCCGGAGCTCGTTTCGATCATGACGGCTGCGGGTTCAAAAACGTCGGCACTCCTGGCAATTGATATAGGCACTTCGGGCATTCGCGCCGGGCTTTTTGATGAACGCGGAATTGAACTCCACGGCTTTACTGCCCGAAGGAATCGGCTGCCGGTCGGCGCCACGGATGTGTCAACCTGTGATGCGGCCCAACTGCGCCTTCAGGTGGCGCAGACAATTGACGCCACACTTGACGAGGCTAAATTTCTCGAAGCCACGACGCGCATCGATCTGATCGCAGTTTCCTGTTTTTGGCACAGCCTGGTGGGCATAGACGCTGAAGGCCAACCGACAACCCCTGTGCTTGGCTGGGCCGACAACCGCGCGGTGGCTGCGGTTTCTAAGCTGCGCTCGAAACTCATCGAGGGCGAGGTTCACACGCGCACTGGATGTCGTCTGCATCCGAGCTATTGGCCGGCAAAACTTCTCCATCTGCGAGATGAAGAGCCGCAAGTTTTTGCCCGCACCGTTAAATGGCTTTCATTCGGTGAATACCTGGCCCTGGAGTTGTTTGGCGAAGCTGAGGTGAGTGTTTCGATGGCTTCCGGCACCGGAATGTTTAATCAACACACCTGTGAGTGGGATCCAGAGATATTGGCAGCGCTCGATATTCCGGTCGCGTGCCTTCCAGAAATTGCTTCACCAAACCAAACCTTTAACCGCCTAACGCCGGAGTATGCCGGGCGCTGGCCGCAGCTAAGCGAAGCGCGCATGTTTCCGGCCATCGGAGACGGCGCGGCAAACTGCATTGGTGCGGGATGCACGACAAGAGAAAGAGTCGTATTGATGATTGGCACTTCTGGCGCGATGCGCGTGCTCTATGCCGGTCAGCCTCCAGCGAAGGCGCCAACGGAGCTATGGTCCTATCGCGCCGACCGAGATCGAGTAGTGGTTGGTGGCGCGCTCTCAGACGGAGGCGGGCTCTATCAGTGGTTCCGCGAGACATTACTGAATAGTTACGATGCGGAATCGATCGAAATGGAATTGTCTCGCCTCGAGCCCGACTCTCACGGCCTGACGATCCTGCCGTTCTGGGCGGGCGAACGAAGCACGGGCTGGAATGCGGAAGCTCGCGGAGCGATCATGGGACTCGATCATCACACTCGTCCCATCGAGATTTTGCGCGCGGCAATGGAGGCGATAGCCTATCGTTTTGCGTTGATCTCCAGGGCACTCGAACCACTCGCGCCGGGCGCGGCCATCGTGGGCTCCGGCAACGCAATTCGTTCTTCACCGGTCTGGGGCCAAATCCTGGCTGACGTTCTGGGGCGGCGCATTGAGTTGAGCGAGGAATCCGAGGCTTCGTTGCGCGGCGCCGCCTTGCTTGCGCTCGAGGCGACGGGCAAAATACGAAGCATCACGGAATTTTCAGTGCCGGTGGAAACAATCTTTGAGCCGAGAATGTCTCATCACGAGCGTTATCAGCAGGCGCTCAGTCGTCAACAACGAATTTACGATCGCATGATCACAACTCCCTAACAGGACGGTGAAATGAGCGCCACAGTGCAGCAGGAAAACATCAACCCCACGCCCGATTTGGATCAACTTTGCATCAACACAATTCGAACTCTCTCCCTCGATGCAATACAAAAAGCTGAATCGGGTCACCCGGGATTACCCCTGGGCGCAGCGCCGATGGCCTACGTCTTATGGACTCGCTTCATGAGACACAATCCGCTGAATCCCAAGTGGGAAAATCGCGATCGCTTTCTTTTGTCGGCCGGGCACGGTTCGATGCTGCTCTATTCGTTGCTGCATCTTACGGGTTACGACCTGCCGTTAGCGGAAATACAAAACTTCCGTCAGTTTGGATCGAAGACGCCAGGTCACCCGGAATATGGGTTAACGCCCGGAGTTGAGATTACTACTGGACCACTGGGCCAGGGCTTCGCTAATGGAGTCGGCATGGCGATGGGCGCCGCGCATCTCGGGGCGAAGTTTAACCGTGAAGGCTTTCCGCTTATCGACCATTACGTTTATTCGATCGTTTCCGACGGCGACCTGATGGAAGGCGTGGCGGCGGAAGCTGCGTCACTGGCCGGACATCTCAAGCTAGGCAAGCTGATTTATCTTTACGACGACAACAACGTAACTATCGAGGGCTTTACCGATCTCGCCTTCAGCGAGGATGTCCCTAAACGATTTGAGTCGTACGGGTGGCACACGCTGACTGTTGCGGACGGAAACGATCTTGAAGCGATCGATGCCGCAATTCGCGAGGCCCAGTCTGTTACCGACAAACCTTCGTTAATTTCAGTCAAGACGATAATCGGATACGGCATGCCGACTCAGGGCACGCGGAAAGCTCACAGCGATGCGCCCGGTGCAGATGCGGTGCGGGAAACGAAGCGCCACCTGAGCTGGCCTGAAGAAAAACAGTTTCACATTCCAGACGAGGCGCTGGCCCACTTCCGTAAGGCTGTCCAAAGCGGCAGCCAACAAGAGGCAGACTGGAAGTCGCTCGTCGCGCGTTACGAAGAAACCCATTCCGATCTGGGCCGGCAATGGCGCTCGACGGTGAATAGTGAACTGCCCGAAAACTGGGAATCGCACCTGCCGGATTTTAAAGATGCGAAGCCGGTAGCTACGCGGGTGGCCAGTGGTGAAGTAATCAACGCTCTCGCGCCGCACCTGCCGATGTTGTTTGGGGGCTCGGCTGATCTCGGCGTTTCCAACAATACCGATATCAAAGGCGGCGGCGACTTTGAAGCCGATTCCTACGACGGCCGGATTATTCACTTCGGCGTGCGCGAACACGCGATGGGATCCACCTTAACCGGAATCTCGCTGAATGGCGGGTTGATTCCCTACGGCGGGACGTTTCTTACTTTTTCGGACTACATGCGTCCGGCCATTCGGCTGGCGGCGCTTTCGGAAGTGCAGGTGATTTACGTTTTCACCCACGACTCCGTCGGGCTGGGTGAAGATGGACCAACGCACCAGCCCATCGAACACGTTGCGGCGCTGCGCGCGATTCCTAACTTGTTCGTAATTCGCCCGGCAGATTCGCCCGAAGTCAGCGAGGCCTGGCGAATCGCAATTCTGCGCCGGCATGCGCCGACCGCGCTCGCTCTGACAAGGCAGAAGGTTCCGGTGATTGACCGAACGAAATTCGCTCCCGCCGACGGGTTGCGACGCGGAGCTTACATTCTTGCCGAAGCTGGAGATGCACAAACTGATGTGGCAGGCATAACCCCACAGTTGATCGTCATCGCCACCGGCTCTGAAGTCTCGCTTGCTCTCGAAGCGCGCGAGAAGCTTGAAGCGGAAGGAATCGCGACCCGCGTTGTTTCGATGCCCTGCTGCGAACTATTTGATGAGCAGCCTGAAGATTATCGAAACGAAGTGTTGCCGCCCTCGGTCACTGCGCGTTTGTCTATTGAAGCAGGCGTCCGTCAGGGTTGGGATCGTTATGTCGGTTCGGCAGGTGGTTTCGTGGCGCTCGATCGTTTTGGCGCTTCGTCTCCAGGTGACGTAGCGCTGCGCGAATTGGGTTTCAATGTGGAGAATGTCCTGGCACAAGCTAAGGCACTGCTCTAAATGCAAATCAAACACTGGAACCGCGGGCGTCCCGCAGATTCCGCTTCGGGCGAGGGCTCCCGCGCTCCCTGATTGCTTGACGTGATCGTCCCGCGCTGGGACTTGTAACGATTGGCATTTTTATGAAGATTGCGATCGGCGCAGACCACGCTGGGTATCCAGTGAACGAAGTGGTAATCGAAGAACTGCGACGCGCCAGACACGACCTGGATCGGCTTCAACACTCATGACGGTTCGCGTCCAGTTCAAACCCACGAAGCGGAAATCGGGATCCTCGTTTGTGGAAGCGGTGTCGGAGCTGCCGTGGCCGCCAACAACTCAAGGGCATTCGGGCCGCGCTCTGCGGCGACACTTATTCGGCCCGGCAATCACGAGAACATGACGACTGCACCCTGCTCTGCCTCGGAGCTCGGGTTACGGGCGTCGAACTCACACTGTAGATCGTGCGCGCGTTCACCGCCGAACCGCGTCATTTGCGACGTCTGGCTAAAATTGAGGAGATTGAGAAACTGTAACTACAAACCGCAACGCGTGGGGCATCACGCGAAACTCGACTGGCGTTACTCCACGCACATTTCCATCGGCTTCGATCTTCATCTCATCTGCCGCAGAAAAGGTTTCTATCCGCACCTTTGTTCCCTGGACGATTCTCACCTTTGGATTGGCGACGTGCCCGCCTTTGTGAATCCGCGCGAGTTCGCGCACGATTTCCGTGCGACCTAATCCTGAAGCCGTAACGACATCCAACTTCCCGTCGTCAAGTTTCGCCTCCGGCGAAAACATCATTCCGCCGCCGGCATACAAACCGTTGGCGACTGCCGCGAGGTTCATCGACGCATCGATCATTTCGATATCGTCGACTAGCACTCGAACGCGGCGCTCGCGCCAACCTGCCAGACCGGCGAGAGCTGCAAACGCAAAACGCGCCTCGCCGGACATTGCCCGCACGAAATTTCCCTGAGCGGCGACGCGCGCTGCCGTTTCGCCGCCAATTCCCATTGAGGAGGCGTTCAGGCAAATGAAGGGCTTTTGAAAGTTATTGCAAAGTCCGTAAAGTGCGTCGACCGGGCGTGTGCCTCCCAGACTTCGCCGCTGGCAGTGATCGCTAAGGATGTTCACCCACTGTTCTAACGCCGCGCGCCGGCCCATCAGGCCGCGTGCAAAATCGTCGCCAGTGCCCGCCGGCAGCACAGCCAGCGAAGCAGCGGAATTAATTGGCGTCGGCAGGTTTTCGATCAGTTGTTGAAACTCAAAAAAACCTTCAGCGGCTTCGCTGAGCGTCCCGTCGCCGCCAACCACGGCCACTGTAGTGATACCTGCGCGCAAGGCAGTCCGAGTTCTGGCGGTGGCATCACCTGCATGTGTGGTTGCATAGAAATCGAAACCAACGCCGGCGGCCCGGAGTTGATCGTGAATGATAGGCCACGCCTGACGGGCTCGGGCCGCCGCATTATTTACGATGATGAGCAGGCTATTCACGCGGAGTGATGGTAAATGGTATCCACGGAATCGTGAAGTCAAACGATTCTTGGCATTTACCATTCACGATTCACCCATTAACATCCATCGCATGAAAGCAGTTGTGATCGCTGCGCCCGGCGGAGTTGAAGGACTTGAAATCCAGGAAGTCGAAACCCCTTCGATACAAGGTTCGGATCAGGTGCGGGTGCGTGTGCATGCCGCCGCCCTGAATCGCGCGGACCTGCTTCAGCGCAGGGGTTATTACCCTGCGCCTCCTGCTTATCCGCAGACAATACCGGGTTTGGAGTTTGCCGGAGAAGTTGACTCGGTTGGTTCCAGGGTGCGTGGCTGGAAAAAAGGACAACGCGTTTTTGGCATAACGGGCGGTGGCGCGCAGGCCGAGTATCTGGTTGTTCCTGAGTCATATCTCGCCGAGGTTCCGCCAAATCTCGATTGGGTGGGGGCTGGGGCGGTTCCGGAAGTTTTTATAACAGCTCACGACGCACTGTTTACCAGGGCACGGCTCCAGGCAGGCGAAACTATGCTGGTGCATGCGGCAGGCTCCGGCGTCGGCACCGCAGCGATTCAACTCGCGCGAGTTCGCGGGGCCCAGGTTGTTGGCACTTCACGTACTGCTGAAAAAATCGAGCTCGCAAAGGATTACGGGTTGGACACGGGTGTCGTGGCAAAAGACGGTAAATTTGCTGAAGCCGTGAAGGAATGGACCGAAGGTCAAGGCGTTGATGTGATTATCGATCTGGTTGGCGCTGCTTATTTCGAAGAGAATCTCGACGCGCTCGCGAGCAAAGGACGAATGGTGTTGGTAGGGACAACTGCCGGCGCGAAGTCCACGCTTGATTTAACAACCGTCATGCGCAAACGGTTGACAATTATCGGCACGGTGCTTCGAGGGCGCGACCGGGAAGAGAAAGCTGCGGCTACAAGACTCTTTGCGACGGAGGTGGTGCCGCTATTGGCCGAGGGCAGGATTCGACCTGTAGTTGACCGAGTGTACAAGTTGCAGGAGATTCGCGAGGCGCATCTGCGCCTGGAATCCAACGCGAGCTTCGGAAAAATTGTGTTGGTAATGTCGTAGGACAGGCATTTCTGCCTGTCCTATTTGAAGAGTGCGGAGTGTAGGACAAACACAGGTTCCAAGGATTACGAACGGGCTTTTGCGCGTCGCGCCGATAATGCAAGCTCACGCGCACGGGGCATAGCTTCGACTGCTCGTACAATCTGCGGATCGTTCTCGTAAAAAACCTGAACCGACGCTAGCGAACCGTAAGCTGCGGTGGCCAGTTCAAAGCGGAGTTGACGTTCTACAAACGGTCGAGCCTTTTCCAACTGCTCTGGAGTCACCTTGAGTGCGGGCCGGGCGACGACATACCGCTGGAACTCTTTGAACAACGTCTCGGTAACCGGAAAGTCGGAGGGCGAAACGTCGCGGTCGTGGTCGATCCCCTTCGTCACGCGATAGTTTTCAAAACCTGCCACGCGACCGCCGGCTAGTTCCAACGCGAAGCCGAAGATCGAATTTGCAAGTCTGCCTTCGCTGGCCTTGATGGCTGCGGGCTTAACGATTTCATCAGGAGTGATTCCCCCGCCACCGTAAACGGTGCGCCCGGTGTCAGTGCGGGTCTCAGGGCCCACGGGCTGAGCCGCCGGCTCAGAACTGCGGTCGGCAGATATACCGCCGCGGGTGTAATAGTCGTAAAACCCACCATTGGAATAGTCGCGCTGAATCAGGCGGCCGGACGGCGTGAAATACTTCGCGACCGTTAGCAACAAGGCTGAATCGTGTTCGAGCTGAATCGGGAGTTGGACCAGTCCTTTTCCAAACGTATTCTCGCCGACGATCAGCGCGCGGTCGTGATCCTGCAAAGCCCCGGCTACGATCTCGGCCGCCGAAGCGCTCTCGCCATTAACCAAAACCACGAGGGGTATTTGATCGGGTGTTTCGTTGATCGCGCGATACGGAGGTTCGGTGGCGCCCCTCAAGCGTCCCTTTTGCGTGACGATAATTTGTCCCTTTTGCAGAAACGTGTTGGCAATCAGCACGGCCTGAAACAGCAGGCCGCCACGATTACCGCGGAGATCGAGAATCAACATCTTCATTCCCTGTGAATGAAGATTGGCTAACGCGGCTTCGAATTCATTCGCAATCGTCTGGCTGAAACTGCCCGTCATTGCGATATAGCCGACCCCCGGACGAACCAGGTATGACTGCGGAATAGATGGAAGCGACACCGCATCACGAGTGATGGTTACAGTTTCAGTCTGCTTATCGGCCGCGTGTTCGACGGTAACTTTTACCATCGTGCCGCGTGGTCCAAGGAGAAACTTGCGTACTTCTGCGTAGGTCTTACCGGCCATCGATTGTCCGTCAATCGCAGTGATGCGGTCGCCGAAGCGAAGTCCGGCGCGGGCCGCCGGCGCATTCTCAAAGGTCGCGCGAATATAGGTGTCAACATTCGCGCCCTCGCGCAGGTCGCCGATGGTGGCCCCGATGCCAAAATATTCCGAGCGCTGCTCGTTTCTGAATGCCGCATTCTCAATCGGATCAAAGTAGTTTGAATGCGGATCCAGGACCGTCAGCATGCCGTTAATTGACGACTTGAAGACACCGTTGTAGTCCAGCTTCTTACCGTCGATGTAATGCTCCTGAATTACCGACAATGCTTCCGAAAGATCGTTTTTGACAGTGGTAGTTGTAACCACCTGGGGCGCGGTGGATGAAGGGGCAGCCGGACGTGAATTTGGAGAGCTCGGTTGGCGTCGCGCGGAACCGGCCTGTTGAGAAAAGGTGCTTCCCACAAACGAAAGCATTAAGACAAAACTAATGACCTTGGCAGATAAAAATCTTGTGTTCACAAAAGCCTCCTGAAATCCCTGGGAACCCCTACTCGGTCCGTTACCGGCTCCCTGAAGCCGGACTGTCAGAATAACACGAACGACCCGAACGACTTGAACGTTCCGAAGTAGTGGTGAGGATGCAAATGGAACGGTTTCAAAATCTCGCAAAAAGCGTCGGTTAACTCTCCGGATTAGTGCGGAAACTCCCCTAAAGCGTTGCCCTTCCCCTATTTGTAATTAGCGAATTTACCTCGGCCTTCAGGTTTTTGGCGAGGACGTTGATCACAAGTGCATCCTAAGTATTATCCGGAAGCTTGGGCAGACTCGGCACGCCCGTAGAGCAGATAGCCGAAAGGGTCAAAGATCTCGGCCACCATCAGCGGGCGAAACAGTGCAATAAAAAAAGAGTTCGACTAGTAAGCTCTCTGCGCCGCTTACCTTGTGTCAATAAATCGGGAACTACCGATAAGTGAACAAATACGGGCCGGAATCTTTTACTTAAATTGCTAAATATTTTGAACTGTGACATGTTTGAACCTCACACCCATCGCTTGATCATACGAGCCAATCAGAAAAGGAGAAAAATGAAATCAATTTCCGTTGGGATCGTTCTTGGTGCGGGAGACACCGTGTGTCTCGACGCTAAAAGCGAAGTCGACGTCTCAGGTTCGAACCGAGCCTATGGTCCCGAGGGAACGGAAAAATTCTCGAAGCCGCGGGCAGGCTATTATTCACTCGGAACGAAAATGCGTCACGGTTTGCCAGTTCGACACTTATCGCTCCTGGGTGTAATCGCTATTTTGATGTTTTCGGCAACATACACGCGTGGACAGTCAACCGATGAGACGAGTCCTACACCGATTGTCGCCTTCCCTATAACCGGAAACCTGGGTTCCGGAACCTACTATTATCAAATGCCGCAATCGTTGGTCTTGCCAGGCACAGGTAACGCGGTACTCGAGCTTACCCCGCCCGATGGCGGAGGCAGTATGACCGTGACCTTTAGCGGACCGAGTTGCTGTCCGCCCGAGGCTTATATCGGCGTTACCACGGGGCTCTCAGACCCTATGCGAGAAGCTGCGAGGTTTAATATTCCTCGCGCACAACCGTTATTGTTCACCGTTCATATAGCCGCAGGTGCAAAACAAACTGTGCGTTTTAGGCTGGAGTTTCATATCGTTAAGTCGGGGACCGGCGACATTATTGTAACGCCGCCGACACCGACACCCACGCCGACCCCGAGGCCAATGCTGACGCCGGCAACACCGACGACCTGCACCGATCTCGCTGTAACCGACTTTAGCGTGGTCGAAGTAGCGAGAGGTCGGAAAGTAATTAAAGGACAGCTTCGGAATCTTTCGCCGACGGCGTTCCTTGCCGGACACTCTCGGGGCCAGTATGTCGCCGTTTACGATATCTCAACCGCGGGCATGGAGCCGCCGCTGGTAGGACACTGGAGATTTGCAGGTGTTCCCGCACACGGAGCGTTAAATTTCCACGTGGAACACCTATTCACCGCTCCCCGCCGGACGAGGTATGAAGTTCGCATTGTCTATTTACCCCTTGTTGCGACGAACAGGAGTACCACCGATGACGATTGCAACGAGTCAAATAACTCTACGCGGAACCAGTCAAATCCTGATGACGTTGCCACGCCGGCAACGCCTGTAATTCCTCAAACTAGTCCGGCACCGCCCTGCACCGATCTCGGCCTCGCACACTTTCGCGTGGAGGATGTAACGAGAAATCGGAAGGTGATCAAAAGCGTTATTGGAAATCTCTCAACAACGCCGTTCAAGGGATATCCCAGGAATCAGTATGTAGCAGTTTACGATATCTCAGCTTCGGCCAAGGAGCCGCCCTTAGTAGGTTTTTTTAGATTCACAGACGTACCGGCTCGCGGAACGCTGGAGTTCAGCGTGGAGCACACATTGACTACCCCCCGCCGAACGAGGTATGAAGTTCGCATCGTCTATTTACCGGGCACTGCAACGAACAGGATCATCAGCGATGATGATTGCAACAGCGAAAACAACTCAACGCGGCGGCAGTTGATGGAAGGCGGGGACGTTCTCGTTGATGAATATATCCCTTGATTTGTTGTAACCGAATCAAATGATTGGAGAGACAGGCTCGATGCGGGCCGGTGAAGCGTCATCTGTAAAGCCCTTTCGTTCTAACATTGGACGCATATAGGCTTTCGCGGCGAGATCGTAGTCGAGCAGTTCCCTGCGGCAGCTCGAATCTCACATATCTCGTTCGAGTCGGCAAAGAGGAAAATGTCCTTCGCCGTCCGCCGTTCGGCAACCTGCCGAGCAGTTTTATAAGATCTACGACCTACTTTCATCGGAGGAACCAGAATGGCGAATGCATTGAATCGGGACGGGCTCTTCTCTTTTGCAAACGGACATCGTGAGGAATACGAAGCGCTGTTGAAGCGTTTTGTAGAAACGCCAACGGTTTCATGCGACCCGACCCATGCCGAAGACATCAGAAAAGGCGTTGAACTGACGGTTGCGACGCTGGAAAAGTTTGGCGGCAAAGTCAAGGTCTACGAAGTGGCTAATGCGAACCCGACTGTGCACGCGGTTTTTGGAAACGATCCTAATTTGCCGACGGTAACCGTCTACAACCACATGGACGTGCAACCGGCCTCGAAGGAAACAGAGCCATGGGAAACCGAACCGTTCATCATGACGACGAAAGGCGACAGCTATTTTGGACGGGGTACAACTGACGATAAAGGCCCAGCGCTGGCCGCGCTTTACGGTGCGCGCGCAGCTATTGAGGCGGGCGTAGGCGTCAACATCAGGTTCCTGTGGGAGTTTGAAGAAGAGATTGGTTCACCAAATTTTGAAAAGATAATTACCAAGGCGGGTGCGGATCTGAAAACAGATTCTGTAGTTGTTTCGGATACCGTGTGGGTATCGCGGGAGCGTCCCGCTTGTTCAGCAGGGTTACGCGGACTCCTGGGATTTTTACTGACTCTGGAAACTGCGGAGACCGACACGCATTCCGGCGAAGTGGGTGGCGCGGCGCGAAATCCCCTCGGCGAACTGATGCGCCTCGTTTGCGATCTCTACGATCCGAGGACGGGTCACGTACTTATCGATGGTTTCTATGACGACGTGATTCCTCCGACTGAGGAGGAACTTAGAGACTGGGCCAACTCCGGTTTCACCGCCAGCCATTTCACCAAAGCGCATCATCTGAAACTAACTCGCACAGATGATTCGATCGAAATGATGAATCGAATCTGGGGGCAGCCGACTATGGAAATTCACGGCGTGGTCGGAGGTTATCAGGGACCAGGTCTGAAATCGATCGTGCCGCCGCGCGGCGAAGTGAAATGTTCGTGCCGTTTAGTGCCGGGACAAGATCCCGCCAAAATCAGGAAACTCATTGAAGACGCGGTGAAGGAAAAGAACCCGGATGTGAAGATGCACTTCGAGCACGCGGCGCCGGCATTTCGCACCCCGATGGATGGACCACTGCCGGGACTGCTGAAGCGGGCGGTTAAGTTTTCGTTTGAGCGCGACGCAGTGTTTGTGCGCGACGGCGGGACGATTGGCGCAATGACTAGCATCGAGAAGGTGCTCAAGTGTCCGGTGCTGTTCCTCGGTCTATCACTTCCGGAGCACGGCTACCATGCACCGAATGAAAACTTCGATTGGCAACAGGCATCGGGTGGAATGGTTGCGTTTGCGAAATACTTCGAAGAGATCGCGACGTTGGGAAAAGTCTAAAATTAGCAGGGTTGGCGCGGATAAATTTCAATTAGAAGTAAAGTGAAGACTTGAGGTTTGTTATGTAATTGCGTCGATCTGTGAAGTCTCCGGCAAATTGGATCAGATGACGCAGGCTAGTCGCTCCTCATTCAACGGCACAAACCCGTGTTGTTCGTAAAATCTGCGCGCTTCCGGGTTTTGCAGATGCACGGCCACATCGATGCGGGTGACCCCTTCACGTTTGAGTTGCTCCTTCAATTCTGAAAGGAGCGCGGTGCCGATCCCTTTGCCGCGACGGTCAGCTTTGACGGAAACATCGTCGAGCTTGGCGACGACTGCGCCCATTGACGTAGAGATCGCGTAGCAGACTACACAAATTCCGGCGAGTCCATCGTCGTCGTAAGCCAGCCACACAAACCCCAACTCGGGCCGCTCCAGAAAAAGATCGAGAGCGTCGTTGAGCCCTTGAAACCCACGGTCGCCATAAGCTTTGCTGCTGTCCAGGTAATGTTCGTCCTCGCTGAGAAACGACTGCAACATTCCGTAAGCATCAGAAACGTCCGGAGCGGTTAGTTTTCGACAAGTAATCAAGGCAACTCCTTTCGGGAGAATGTAACGCAAAAGTGTCACCTTGCGTGAACTCCTTCAGGCCACGAACCTGCGCGGTTGGCAAAACAGATTGAGTTACCGGGAACAATGCTACAACATTTCGCCAGTGCTATAATGCCGCGGTCCACTTTCCAGGCGAAATCCAAGACAAGCAGTTCCAAATTCGCAATCGAGGTTAAAGATCCATGAAGAATGCCTTCCTGTCAGCGCTGGTCCTGATCATTGCAGTCTCTTCATTCGCGTTTGGCCGCGAAGCGAGACTCGTTCGCTATCCGCACTATCATAATGGCCGAATCGTTTTCAGTTATCTCGGCGATGTTTGGACGGCCGACGAAAACGGCCAAAACATCCAGCGGTTGACCGTGAATCGGGCTCGCGATGTCTATGCGCGATTCTCGCCGGATGGAAAGTGGATTGCCTTCTCGAGCGATCGAAATGGCAATCTGGATGTTTACATAATTCCCGCTGAAGGCGGCGCGGCAAAACAATTGACGGTCCATTCAGCCGACGACACTGTGCTCGGATGGCGACCCGACTCGCGCGCCGTGTTGTTTAGCAGCAACCGCGGTGAAGACTTCGCGGCCCAACTTTATCTCATAAGCACTGACGGCGGCATGCCGACAAGGGCCGGAACTGACATGGGCGTGCAGGCTGCTTATTCTCCGGACGGCAAACGTCTCGCCTACAACCCGCGCGCTCAGGCCTACTGGCGTAAATTTTACCGGGGCTCAGCCCAGAGCGACATCGTGGTGATGGATGTAGCGACGAAAAAGTTTAGTCAGCTGACGGATTTCGACGGTCATGATTCATGGCCCATGTGGGGCAACGATGGCGGTATCTACTTCGTCAGCGATCGCGACGGCAACGGACTAACAAACATCTGGCGAGTCTCGGCCGACGGGAGCAAGACCGAGCGAATTACGACGTTTAAGAGCGGCGACGTGCGTTGGCCGGCGGTAAGCAGTGATGGTCGCACTATCGTTTTCGAACACGACTTCGGCATTTGGAAGCTCGACGTTAACAGCAAAAAGGCCACGCCCGATCCATCTCAACATCGCCGCTGAAACGCAGGAAAACCTCAGCGAGATGCAGAGTTTCAGTTCCCAGGCAGACGACTTCGATCTGGCGCCGTCGTGCGCGACGCGTAGCGTTTTCGATTCACGGAGAGATATTTACCGCGCCCGTCGAAGAAGGCGATCTTAAACAACTGACCGATGGCGCGGCGCGCGACCGCGGCGTCACCTATTCGCCGGACGGAAAATCAATTGCATTTATCTCGGACCGCAGCGGCCGCGAAGAAATCTATTTAGTGGCGACGGACGGCGCGGGAGAAGCCGCGACAAATCACCGATATCGACACCCTGAAATTAGGCTACCGCTGGTCGCCGGATTCCAAAGAGATTGCGTTTACTACGTCTGACGGCAAGATGCGCAAAGTGGATCTGGCAACGAAGAAAGTTGTTGAGCTTGATTCGTCAAACTACGGAAATATCAGCACACCGGTATGGTCACCTGACGGAAAGTGGCTCGGCTATTCGAAGCCCGACATCTCGCGCACCTCCGACATTTACCTAATCGCTGCGTCCGGCGTCGGAAAAAGATGCGCACAAGATTACCTTCGATTCGAATAACGATTTGAATCCGGTGTTTGCAGCCGATGGCCGCAAACTTTTTTTCCAGCGAGTGGATGCGACCGGAGGCAACACTGCAAACTCGGTCCAGATTTACTCGGTGGCGCTCGAACGTTTGGAGCGCGATCCGGATGATGCCGAAGAGCGTGCGGAAACAGAAACTCCGGCGGTGCCGGCAGAGCCCGGAGCGGAAGGTGCGCCAGGCGTTGCCGGTCCACGTCGGATGCCGGCGGAGAGACGCGGACCCCCGCGCGAAACCAAAATGGACTGGCCGGGAATGAAGCGGCGTACGCGTCAGATCACACGGATGCCCTTCCCGGTTTCCGGTTACACCGTGGGGCCTGACAGCCGCACCTTAGTTTTCGTTACGAGTGAGCCCGCCGGGCTCGCCAGTGTTCCGGTGATCTATTCGATTCAGGAAGATGGCAAACGGCTCACACGCATTCTTTCAGGTCAGCCGCCCAGCGAAGAAGGTGGCCAGGGTGGCGGCGGCGGCGGTTTCGGTGGAGGAATCTCGGAACTGAATATTTCACGCGACGGACGCACGCTCTTCTTCCGGGAACGCGATGGCATTTATTCCGTCCCCGTACCGTCATCACCGGCAGCCGGATCTGCGGCAGCGGCGGCGGCAGCTCCGCGCAGCGAAGCTTCCCGGCGGCGGATCAATTTTAACGTGCGAGTCCGCGTCGATCGTCCCGCCGAATGGGCGGAGATGTTTGACGATGCGTGGCGCACGATGAAGTATCGTTTTTACGATGCGAAGATGCACGGAACTGACTGGGACGCGATGCGCGCGAAGTATCGACCCCTGGTTGACTACGTGGGCGATCGGCAGGAGCTGCTGAACATAGTCAATGAAATGATCGGCGAGTTGAATGCTTCTCACACGGGCGCCGCGCCTCCGCCTCGTGGCGCCGCCGGTGGAGTTTCAACCGGGCATCTCGGGGTTGAGCTCGAAGCCGACAGTGCTGCGGGTCGTTACAAGGTCACGCACATTTACGAAAATGGTCCGGCAGACAAGGATTGGGTCCGGGTTGGGGTCGGCGATTATCTGATCGCCATCAATGGGAAGCAGGTGAAGGCCGGCGACAACTATTGGCAGCTACTTAACAATCGCCTGAATCGCAAAAGTGAAGTTACTTTCAATAACAAGCCGTCGAACGACGGCGCCTGGGTGACGCGACTTGAAACGATCAGCACCGGCGCCTATGGCCAATTGCGTTACGAACGTTGGGTGAAGGAGCGGCGCCAGCAGGTGGATGAACTTTCGGGTGGACGAATTGGTTACCTGCACATTCAGGCGATGAACCAACCGTCGCTGCGAAAGTTTGAAAAAGAGATTCGCGAGTTTCGCAACAAGGAAGCGTTGGTGATTGACCAGCGTTGGAATGGCGGTGGCAATATCGAACAGGAGCTACTGGCCATCCTGGTCCAGCGGCAGTACCAGATCTGGCAACCACGCGGAACCGAAGCCACCGGGCGACCATTCGCCGGATTCTTTGGGCCGAAAATCGTGCTGCAAAACTGGCGCTCTGCGTCGAATGCGGAAATGTTTCCGGCCGGCTTCCGCGCTCTCGGATTGGGCAAAGTAGTGGGCACGCCCACCGCGGGTGCGGTCATTGGAACGGGAAGCTACTCGCTCATCGATGGATCCACCGTGCGCACGCCCGGTGTCGGAGTGTTCCTGGCCGACGCAAAACGGACGAACATGGAAAACAACGGCGTGCAACCCGACATGCTGGTAGACAATACGCCGGCGGATACGCTGGCGGGACGCGATCGTCAGTTGGAGGTAGCGGTTGAAGAGTTGATGAAACAGCTCCAGGGACCAAAGCGAAACGTGGCCAGGGGCCAGGAATAGTGAACAGATAATCCCATCAGAAAGCTGAGGCCATTTGGCATAGATTCACCGGCCTCTTGCTAAAATGCCAACAAGGCGGAGCAGGACAGCTTGCTCCGCCTTGTCGCGTGCTACGCGCCAGGTTAGTTAGGCAACAGCACGGTATCGACAACATGGATCACGCCATTGGATTGATACACGTTTGCGATCGATACCGTTGAGGCGCCGCCCTTTTCATCGGTTAGCACGAGCGAGTTTCCGTTCATGCGCGCCGTCAAACGGTCGCCGCTCACGGTTGTGAACTGCGCTGTACCACCACCGGCCCTGATTTTCTTGGCGATGGCTTTGGCGTCAAACTTACCTGCGAGTACGTGGTAGGTAAGGATCTTGGTCAGCATGCCTTTGTTCTCGGGCTTGACCAGAGTGCCAACTGTACCGGCAGGCAGTTTGTCGAAGGCCGCGTTTGTCGGCGCAAAGACGGTGAATGGCCCTTTGCTCTTCAAAGTATCGACCAGACCGGCGGCTTTCACAGCGGCGACGAGAGTGGTGTGGTCCGCCGAATTTACGGCATTGTCAACGATGTCCATGGTTCTTAACATTGGCGCTCCGCCAACGATCGGATTCGTGGAATCGTTTTTCATCATTTGCGCGTTTGCGCTTTGATTGGTAATTGCGATTGACGCTACAGCTAGCAGCACCATTACTAATAGTCTCTTCACAGTTTTCCCCATCCTTTTGCAAGCTAATTTTCCGAACTCGGGGAATATACGGCGAGGGCAGTCCAGCCGGATTTGCAGTGACAGAATTGACACGCCTTAAACTAACTACGCTACAAGAGGAGTCGCTTGTTAAACGTGCGGGCAGTTATTTTTGACGGCCCTGCGCCGCTCCGGTTGGGAAACCGTGAAGATACGCGAGGTGATGTCTGGTGGACACTCGCGCGAGGCTATGCAACAATTCCAAAAACCCAACGCGACAATTTGAAGCTTTAGAGGAGTTAATAACCGAAACATGTCTGAACAAATGTCTGAAAATGAGACTGCGCCGAGCAGTGACTGCGGCTGACAAAACGGCTGAGACCCCGAGCGAGACTCCGGGCGGTGGCGCCGGAAGATATTTCTTACCACGCGGTTGAGAAAGACGGAGTGGTAACGGCAATCTGGGAAATGAACGGCCGGAAGCATGTCAGAACCATCGATCCGCGCTCGCGGCAGGGCGAAGACATTCTGCGCCTCTACACCACTGAGCATCACGATGAAGCGCCTGCAAGCAGAGGCCAGCGACGCTGCCTCCAGTTGATCGGCTAAACCGTCTCAGTCCCTCTGCAGGTTTGAAAACTCTCGAATTCAATCCACTGAATTGGACTGAAATCCAATAATTTGAACGGATCGAACGCCCCATGCCGGGCTGCGGATCACCTCAACCCACGCTCACCAGCCAAAATCCCAATAACTCAACGCAGGACCGAGCCCGGTCAGTCCGGTTACTTGGCTCGGAATATTTCTTGCGTCAGAAAAAGCCAGTCGAAAGAACAACGCCGGGTTAAAACACGCAGGCCTTTCTAAGCTCTCTTTAGCCCACATTCACCCTCCCAGGGGTGCTAACAAGAAGGAGAAGACTAATGATTCGAGCGACCAGGTACTTAGTCGTACATGCTGGTGGTATTTGCTTGTGCTTCTTACGCGGTTCTGGGCCAGACTACCGGCTCGGTTTCCGGCGAAGTTAAGGACGGGAAGCGGAGCAGCTATCCCAAATGCCACCGTTACTCTGCGCAATGTGCAGACCAATATTTCCCAAACGACGAATAGCGATGACGATGGTCGCTATCGTTTCAATAACATGTCGGTAGGTGACTACGAGGTTACGGTCGAGGCCTCAGGCTTCGGGAAGTATGTGCAATCAGGAATCACGCTCGCCTCAACCAAAACGCAGTGGTTAATGTGCCCCTCAAGCCTGGCGACTTGCAGGCGAGTGTTACCGTTGTGGAAAACGCAGCGGTTCTCAATACCAGCAACGCAGAGGTCAGCGTGCAGTTTGACAGCCGGCGAGTCTCCGAACTGCCGCTGGCGCCCAATCGCAACGTCTTCAACGTGGCTCTCGGAGCTCCCGGTGTAAGCCAACTCGGTTCCGGCCAGTCCGCCTTTTCGCAAGGCGTGCAGTTTTCGGCAAACGGTGGGCGTACGCGCTCAAACAACTTTATGATTGATGGCCAGGACATCAATGACCCGAGCGTCTCGGGCGGCCAGCAGGCCATTAACAATCCTGACATCGTGCAGGAAGTGCGTCTCATCACGAACCAGTTCCTCGCCGAATATGGACGGAATGCCGGCTCGGTGCTGAACATCGTCACGAAGGCAGGCACCAACGAATACCATGGAACGCTTTTCATGTTCCATAACGAACGCCAATTTGAATGCCTGCAACAACCTCAATAAGACCGGTGGCTTCTGCAATAAGGCTGCGACTGATCCATCGCGCCGGAAGGCCCCCTTCCGCATTGAGAATCAGATCGGTTTCACCATCGGCGGCCCGCTTCATTTGCCTCGCTTCGGCGAGGGTGGCCGTTCGATTTATAGCGGACGCGATCGCACTTTCTTCTTTGGTTCGTATCAGCGCTGGAGCGATCGTCAGCTCGGCTCCGGCTTTACTCTGGTCGGGGCGCCGACCGCTGGCGGGCCGGCAGGTACTTCAGGCTGCGGTAGGAAATCGCCCACAGGTCCAGGCGCTGCTTAAGTATTTACCTCCCGGCGGCGCACGGACCGGCGCGCCGGCCCAAGGTGCGCACATTCACGCTGAATCGGCCAGACGTTCAGTGTGCCGACGGGAAGCATGACCGGTTCGGCGGCGTCGTTCTTCGACAACCATCAGGCGTCGTTTCGCGTTGACCACCGATTTAACCAGGCGAACACATGTGAACGCGCGCTATCTTTACGACGATGGCGATTCGGGCGGTACCGGACAGGTGACGCCTCCGGGTAATACTTCGCGGAGCGTCTCCCGCTCGCAGGCGATGAACATCACTCTGACCAGCGTGATCACACCGAATTTAGTCAATGAAGTGCGCGCTGCCTGGTCCCGCTTCGCGAGCGTCACGGCCTCTGACAACCCAGCGTCCGAGTTGATCCCTTCGATTGAGATCACTGAGCTGGGCTTGTCAGGTTTCAACGCTGCCGCCAACCGCACCGGCATCGGGCTGGCGGTGAACCTGCCGCAGTTTCGGAACAATAATACCTATCAGGTGCAGAACAACCTGTCCTGGACGCAGCGGCTCTCACGCCATGAAGTTCGGCGTTGACATCAGACGGGTGCAGGTCAAGAGCTTCTTCGTCCCGACTATCCGCGGGCGCCTTGCCTACTCGACGCTTCAGAGGTTCGTCGACGACAACGCCGATCTGGCCTCACAAGTAAACCGACCCCTTCCCGGTGGTCAGGAGATTCAGTACTACTACTGGTACGACCAATACTTCTATGCGCAGGACGCGTGGAAAATCCGTCCCAACTTTACCCTCACTTACGGGTTGCGCTACGAGTTGCCGGGCAATAACTTCGACGACCTTGTCCCTGTCAATGACCGGATCGTCGCGGCTAACGGCTAATGATGAGCGCTTCCGGTTCACGCCCGTTCCCAGTGCCGACACAAACAACTTCCAACCACGCATTGGATTCAACTGGAACCCACGCACTGCTGGCGACGGGATTTTGGGTTGGTTGACGGGCGGCGACAAACTCGTATTCCGCGGCGGCTACGCCCGCACACACGACAGCAGCTTCATCAACATCAACCTGAACATCGCCAGCGCGTTCCCGTTCATCGCGGCCATTAACCTGCCGGCCGTCGGGCGCTTTCGCGGCCATCCCACTGCGCAACCGGCGGGGCTCAATCCGGCGAACTTCGCCCGCACCATCGTCGCCGACGACTTCCGCTCGCCGGTCTACGACCAGTTTAGTTTTGAAGTGCAGCGCGAACTGTCGAGGGACCTGGTCCTTCGCGTCGGCTACGTCGGCACCAGGGGCCGCGACCTGTTCGCGAGCCGTGGACGGTAACCCGCGGCTGCCAACGAACAATGTTGTTCATCTCCGAGCGCCGCCCCCGGCAGCGCGAACAACCCCTGCCGCGTCACGGTGGTCAGCGCGGCAAACTGCACGCTCGGCGTCATCCGTCTGCGAGCTAACGACGCCGAGTCTGACTACCACTCGATGCAGGTTAGCTTCGATAAGCGCTTCTCGAAGGGCTTCAGCGCCGGCCTGCATTACACCTGGAGTTCCTTTATGGACACTGCCTCGGAGATTTTCAACCCATCGGGCGGCGAGGTGGCTACCGCACAGGACCCTCGCAACCTGGCCGCAGAGAGAGCGCGCTCGTCCTACGATAGGCCCCATCGCGATCTCCGGCAACTTCGTCTATGAATTGCCCTGGTTCAAAGAGTCAAAGGGGCGTTGTCGGGACACGTGCTCGGCGGTTGGCAATTGAACGGGTTCGTCACGTTCCAGAGTGGTGCACCTTTCACGCCTTTGAATGGCGCCGACCCGACCGGTGCGTTGAACGGCATCGATGGCCTCGTCGGCAATGCCATCCGCGCGAACGTCATCGCACCGCTACCCACCACCAATACTGAGGAACTCTTCAACCTCATTCGTGGACCAGGGTCAGCAGTTCTTCCGTACCCTGCAATGCAATGGTACCGCTAACCGCTGCGGCTACCACGTGCGAACGTTTCGGCAGCGCCGGACGTAACATCCTGCGCGCCGACGGCATTGGCAATATGGACTTCGGGATCATCAAGAACACGCGTCGTCGGCGAGAAAACGGGGTGCGAATACAGCTCCGCGCCGACATGTTCAACGCCACGAATACCCGCAACTTCGGTATTCCGACCGCAGCCGTGAATTCCGGAGCGTTCTTGAATCAGTGGACCACGAACGGTGGCAATCGCCGTGTCATTATCGGCGCTCGACTGGTTTTCTAGCCGCCGTATAAGCCGAAGGGTCCGACTGCCCTTCATTAACAAAAGGGGCTGGAGAATTTACCGTCTTCAGTCCCTTTCTCTACTCAGTTAGGTCTATAATTCGGTTGCATCGGTTTGACTCCGCTTTAATCGGGCAATGAAATGCAGGCCATGATGAAAAGCCTTCTACTGATTCTCTTTTTAATGGTTTTGAATAGCGCAGCCCTGGCGCAGTCGTCCGCAGTTTCCCCCGCCGGTCCTGAGTTAACTGTGCTGAAACACAGTTGGACGAAGGAGCGAATCAACTGGGAAGGCAATCCCTTTGGTGGCCCCGTGGAAAACTTTGAGGATTTTCGCCGACGCACGGTTGACGAGCGGCGGCTGGAGCGAGCCAGAGGCGCTGGGAACCTTGGCGAGGCCGCTAAGGTTGAGCGCGAAACCCGCGCCGAACAAGTCATCAGGGCTCGCCCGCCAGCTCCGCCCCGTTATGCTTTCCGTTATAAAGTGGTTCTTCAAAATACAAGCAATAAAACCATCAAGGCGATTGACTGGGACTATGTCGTGGCGAATGGCAAGACGCTGGAGACAGAGCGATTGAAATTTACCAGTGAGGAGAGGATTGCGCCGGGAAAAACCAAGGAGCTAAACATAATGGCCTGGAAGCCTCCGGCCAGGACGGTGAACGTTTATACGCTCGACAAAAAAGAGCGGCAGGGGCTTGACGGCCAGGTGGTAGTAGTTCGCATTCAATATACGGATGGCTCGAGTTGGGAGCTGCCGCAGCTTCCCCAGGGTGTTACTCAGTGACAATCCGACCTGCATTAGCTGCCGAGGCCGAAGCCTTAAGCGAGATTGCCCGTCAGGCCAAGAAACATTGGGGCTACCCGGACCACTGGCTCCATCACTGGCGAGACGACCTCACCATCTCTTCCGACTTTATTCTTCACAATCCGGTCTATGTTGCCGAGCACGAAGGACTGCTGCTGGGTTTTTATGCCTTGGCGGTCCAGGAGGACAAGGCTGTCCTCGATCACTTGTGGGTCACCCCCGAACATATCGGCTCCGGGATCGGCAAACAACTGTTTCTCCATGCGATGCAAACCGCGAGCGGACAAAACATCTCCGAAGTCGGGATTTCGTCTGACCCGCACGCGGAAGGTTTTTACCGGAAGATGGGCGCCTATCGCACCGGCGAAACGATCTCCGAGATCGAGGGTCAGCCGCGAATACTGCCTCAGTTGAAAGTTGATCCGCGCTTAACTTGATTTCCATTTTTAACCAGGATTCCCGGGAATGCTTCAGACAGCCCAGCCTCCCGTCACTCTCCGCTCGCGATTCTGTTGTATTTTCATTACCCGTGATCCAGTGCCTCAAAAGAGAAGTAGGATAGGAGCATGAAGTCTTCAATCATTTTGTGTCTGCTGGCGTTGGTTGTTTTGGTTGGCGACAGCAGCGCCTCCGGTCAGATAAGGGCGGCGGAGTTAGCCACGACTCTCCGCAGTCAACTAAGCGAGATCGAAACAAAACAGGCCGCGCTGCAAACTCGCCTCCAGGAAATCGACGAGAAGCTGAAGCCTGAAAACATCGAGCGGAGCCTGGCGGGCGTGGGCAGCACGAAGCCCGAACATCTGCGTGAGCAAAAGCGGCGGCAACTGGAAACAGAACGCAGCGGGGTCCAAAAGCAACTCGACCTGCTGGTCGCCAGCCGCACACGGTTGGAAGCCTCAATTGCCCGCGCCGATGCGGAGGCCTATCGACACAGTGCGGCGCCGCAAACAATCTCACCGCAAGTGACAACCACGGAACCCGCCGCGGAACCTGCGGTGATCGAAAGCAAAACTTTACCGGCGGTCAAACGCCAGCCGCGCAAACGTAGAGTTAGGCGCGCTCGACGCACTCATCACGTGCAAACGAATGTCGCGCCGGCGGCGCCTACTTTGAGGTTGATCGGAGCGCCGGCGGCGAGCTTGCGTTAGCGGGTTGGCTGCTGATTGGATTTCGCAAAGTAACCGGGACGATGGCGCAACTTCAATTGGTCCTTCTGCAACGCGCGGTTAGTTATCTCAATTTGCATCCGGCGGTAGGAGCCGTCCCGATTTTTGTTAGTAGAGGAATAGGCGATCAGATATTGTGAACGTAGTTCCTGCTCGATCTCAGCAAAAGCAGTCTTCAAGTCGGCATCCAGCTTAGGAAAAAATGCACGGCCTCCAGTGCCTTCCGCTACCGCGCGTATGGCGTCGCGGTCAATCCCGTATCTCTTGTCGCCAACTCCGATGGCATAAATCACTGTCTCAGCAGCTAGTGCGTGGTTGATTGCCTCGCGGCGCAACACCCGGCTGGAAGTATCGTGACCGTCAGTGAGGAGAATAATCGCGCGCCTTCTTTGATCCTGGATTGGGCCCAGCACTTCCCGCGCAGTCAGGACGATCGCTTCCCAGATTGCGGTTGAACCTTCGCTCGGTGGCGCCGGCATTCCGGGTCCAGAAGAGATCCCGCTAATCCGGCGACCCGAACCGAGATACGCCGGCGCCGCAACCTCAACGCGCTCGAGCGCACGGTAGATCCTCAGGACATCGCGCGTCAAACTCTGTTCGAGAAAAGACCCACCCGTGAATGGAATAATCGCAGCCTGGTCCTTGCTGGACCGGATAATCGTCTCAATGAAACCACGCGCCGCAGCTTTCTCCTGACTGAGCGTGCGTTCCTGCGAAGCGCTGACGTCAATCAGGAAGGCTATTGAAAGTGGACGATCAGTTTCGCGGTGAAACGTCAAAATTTTTTGTGGCACTCCGTCTTCGGTAACCCGAAAATCTTCCGCGTTCAGGGTCGTGACGAAACGTGCATCTCTCCCGTTAGCGGTAAAGAACAGATTTGTTAGATCGGTTTCGACGCGAATTACGTCGTCTTGATCGGATGGGTTTTGTGCTGGAACTGGGGAACAGACGAAGGCGAGCAAGATTAAGGTTAAAACGAGAGGGACGCGGTTCATCTGGCTTCGTGCATTCGTTGGCATTATTTCCGCCTACCGCGATGATTGCAGGGAGGATGCTCGTATTCCCAGCCTAGTTCTTTAGGGCCTTAATATTTGCCGGTTTAGTAAAGAGTGGATCGGCGAATGGCTTGTTGTATTCAATCGACTCGTAATTGACCCGACTGGTTTGGATGCCCTCAACGAAGTGGTCGATGATCCATGCGGCGGTGATTCCCCCGATATCCATGGTCTTCGCGATTCGATCCTCTTCAGTTGTTTCAACTACCTCATCGGAGTCAATCTTCTTTTTCGACTTCTTGTAAATCATCTTGGCCGGCACACCGTCCCTGGCGCCAAACTCATACTCGATCCAAAAGCCCTCGGGGTAAGTTAGTCGCACGACTTCGTTTCGTTTCGCGAGCCCGGCTTCGCGGCGGCCCACATAGCTCAGCGTCGCCCCCTCTTTTCGCCACCAGCCATGCAAAAGATTTTCAACGCTGGTGCGCATCCCTCGTTTGAAATCCACAATCTGCTCAGGCTTCATATCGTGGATTGACTTGGTTGCTCCGTCGAAAAACCACCCCGTGTCGCCGCTGTTAGTCTGAATCGTGCGAATTCCTGAGGCAAAAAACTCCGTACGTTCCCGATCCGGATACGCAATATAGTCGACAAAGCGGGCGGGAAGCTGCGACATTCCATCAATGAAAGCAGTGTAGAAACCCTTGCCCAAGACTGTTTTCACATTCAGATAATTTCCACCACCAACAACTTCCAGGCCACGGGCGACGATTTGTTCGGCCTTGGCGACATTTTCGGCGGTCGGTTTAGTTTCAGCGGGTTTTGTCTCGGCCGGCTCCTGAGCCTGGATAGAACCAGGCAAAACACTGCATGCCAACACCAAAGCGACTAAACCCCAAAAAGGAATAGTCAGCGGATTTCGGCCGATCGAAGCGAAGGGCAATGATTTGAAGATGTGCAACATTTAGTGTGTAAGAGGTCTAACTGAATCAGGCAGTTGCCAAACGAATTATCTATTGAAAAGGGGCTTCAATAGAATACTTGAAGCCCCGTCTCGTCAATGCGTTTACGCTGACTTTAATCGAGTGCGTCAGTTGAGTTGCGCGTTGGTGCCTTCGACCGCCTTGACCACGGTTTCTCCGTTTTCAACTTCCACATTGAAATTCGTGGCCGACTTCCACAGCGCAGTGATCGGCAATTTAACTTTCTCGTCAATATGCCGCTTCAGGAATCGAGCGCCATACGACGTGTTGTAGCCTTTGGCGGTCAGCAGGTTGAGAGCTTCGTCGGTAACGCTGACTTCTTTGCCCTTACGCTTCATCTGTCGTTGCAGACGGTGGAGGTAAAGTTGAGCGATTTGCCGTACCTCGTCCATTGTCAGCGGCGCAAAGACGATGATCTCGTCAATGCGATTCCGAAACTCGGGCGAAAAGCGCGTCTCCGCGGCTTTCATGACTTCCTTGTTCACTACCCGGAAATCGCCGGCGGTCTTGGTCCCGAAGCCAAGCGGCTTCTCGAATTTCTTGAAGCTGTCGGAACCGAGATTCGAAGTCATGATCACGATCGCGTCGGACAAGTAAACCTTTTTGCCGCGGCCATCCGTCAGCCAACCTTCATCAAAAGCCTGAAGAAACAGGTTCATCAGGTAGGGTGATGCCTTCTCGACTTCGTCCAGTAATAAAACCGTGTAGGGGTTCTCGCGCAGCTGCTCGGTCAGAATTCCGCCTCGTTCCGAGCCGACAATTCCCCGCGGCATGCCAATCAACTTTTCGATGCTCACGGTGCCGTCGCTGTACTCTGACATGTCGATCCGGACCATCTTTTCTTCGTCGCCAAACATGAACTCGGCCACGGCCTTCGCGAGTTCCGTTTTCCCAACACCGGTTGGCCCAAGAAATAGCAGTACGCCATCGGGTTTGTAATGCGACTCTTTGAGCGGACCTTTATTCAAGCGCAGGCGTTGCGCAACGGCCTTAATGGCCGCTTTCTGGCCGATCACTCGTTGACCCAGCATGGCTTCGGTCATCGAGAAACGCTCGCTGGTGTCGCGAAAGATCATGTCTCGTGGAATTCGCGACTCCTGCGAGATCACGTCAATCACATGTTCGGGCTTAACCACCATGGTTTGCGGCTCATTGATTTCCACTTTCACGGCGGCGGTGTCCAGCCAGCCAATGGCCTTGTCGGGAAGGTGCAGATTCCGGATGTACTTAGGCGCCATTTCCAGCGCGATATTGATCGCGTCGTCGGAAATCTTGACCGAATAGTTCTTCTCGAGACGTGGTCGGATGCCGAGGAGTATCTCTCTCGTTTCGCTGATCGAGGGCTCAACCACTTTCACCAAACGGAAGCGCCGGGCGAGAGCCTCGTCTTCGCCAATCGATTCCTTGTATTCATTGAGCGTGGTGGCGCCGATGATCCGCATATCACCGCGAGCGAGCGCCGACTTAAACATATTTGCCGCGTCAGAGGAGGTGCCCAGAGCCGCTCCCGCTCCAATGATCGTGTGCGCTTCGTCAATGAACAGGATCAGATTCTCCCGTTCTTTGACCTCATCAATGATGCCCTTGATTCTTTCTTCAAACATGCCGCGCAGCATCGTGCCCGCCACGAGTCCACCCATTTGCAGTTGAACTACGTGCGAACCGCGCAAACGGGCCGGCACTTTTTCAGGCTCGAGTTCTATTAGCCGCGCCAAACCTTCGACGACCGCTGTTTTCCCTACGCCGGGTTCACCGACGAGCATTGGAGAGTTTGCCCGTTCGCGATGGCAGAGAATCTCTACCATCTGCTGAATCTCTTTTTCCCGCCCGATAGTAGGCGCAATCTTGTCAGCGCGGGCCAGCCGGTTCAGAGATACGCCGAAATGTTTCAGGTAGGGCGGCAGTTCAAACTTCTTCCGGTACTGCTCCTCTTCACGTTCCCGCTTTTCCACCTGGGCCTGAACATTTTCAGTCACCGCATCGGGGTTCGCGCCCATATTCCTTAAGACCTCAACGAAGAGACTGTCCTGATTCGTCAACGCAGAAAAGATGTCAGTGGCTTCAATTGTCTTCCGGCCCTGAGCGCGAGCTCTTTCCATAGCGCGCTTGAAAAGGTCAGTAGTGTCCGGCGAAATGCGGAATCCCTTGCCTACGTGTTGCTGGCGGGTGCTGTCCAGCCGCTTATCAATCGCGATTTTTACGGTGATCGGATCCAGAGACAATTCGCGCATTGCGGAATTGAACATGTCAGGCTCTTCATGCATGAGCGCTTGCAGAATATGCTCCACCGCGACGAAGTTCTGGTCGCGCTGGCGCGATTCGCTCAGCGCATGTTCGAGTATCCGCTGCCCGCTATCACCAAACTTGTCTTTATAAGATCCTAAATCAGCCATTGTCTTGCCCTTCAAAAACTACTTCCCGGGGAACCCTGGTGCATCATTTTGTGAAATGAAGCGCTTCGGGGTTCCACTCAGTTACAGCGTTGCGGTTGTCAATTTCCAACCAAACGCGGGTAGTTGGATGTCTTGAGCATATTCGCCGTTGCGTTTCGATGCAATAAGAATTCTCATGAAGCTGCTGTTGCAAATATGCGGCCAATAACAGCCAGCGACACAGCAACGTTTCGTAAAGGTCCCGACTAAATCAATGGGGATGCGACCTAATAGTCGTAGTCATCGCCGCCCCCAGGCATCGGCGGACCCGATTTCTTCGGTTCGGGAGCGTCGATGATGGCCGCATCGGTAGTTAACAACAAAGCCGCAATCGAGGCTGCGTTCTGGAGAGCGGTACGCACGACTTTGGTAGGATCGATGATTCCTGCCGCGGCGAGATCTTCGTAATCACCGGTCGCAGCATTGAAGCCTTTGGTTCCTTTCAATTCTTCAACTCGGCCAACGATGACCGCGCCATCGAGACCCGCATTCTCGGCAATCCGGCGCAGCGGTTCCTGGAGAGCTCGCCTGACAATTCGAATTCCGGTCTGCGCGTCACGGTCATCGGTCGAAAGTTTGTCGAGCACCTGACCTGCTCGCAGCAGTGCTACGCCTCCACCGATTACCGTTCCTTCCTGGGCTGCGGCCTTGGTGGCATTCAAAGCATCCTCGACTCGCATTTTAATTTCTTTCATTGCTATTTCAGTTGGTGCTCCAACTTTCACAACTGCCACACCGCCGGCGAGCTTTGCCAGACGTTCCTGCAACTTTTCGCGATCATAGTCCGAGGTCGTTTCTTCGATCTGCTTCCGGATCGTAGCTACGCGACCCTGAATGGCTTTACCGTCGCCGCCGCCTTCTACGAGGGTGGTGCTGTCCTTATCAATTATGACGCGCTTGGCGGTGCCAAGATCGGTTACCTCGACGTTTTCAAGTTTTACTCCCAATTCCTCTGTGATCACCCGCGCTCCAGTCAAAACTGCCAGGTCATCGAGAATCGCTTTCCGACGATCACCAAACGCGGGCGCTTTGACGGCGCACACCTTGATCGTGCCGCGCAGCTTATTAACCACCAGCGTCGCCAGCGCGTCGCCTTCGATGTCTTCAGAAACGATCAGCAAAGCTCGGCCGCTGCCCGCGGACTGCTCGAGAATCGGGAGCAGATCGCGCATCGCCGAAATTTTCTTCTCATGTAGGAGAATCAACGGTTGGTCGAGCACACACTCCATGCGATCCTGATTAGTCACGAAATATGGCGACAGATAACCGCGGTCAAACTGCATTCCCTCCACAATTTCCAATTCCGTTTGCAGCCCCCTGGCCTCTTCGACGGTGACCACGCCATCCTTTCCCACTTTCTCCATCGCTTCGGAAATTAGTTTTCCAATCTCGCGGTCATTGTTTGCCGAAACACTGGCAACATTCATCAGATCTTCTTTGCTTTTCACTTTTCGCGAGATGCGATCGAGTTCGGCCACTACCGCATCGGTCGCCATCTGAATGCCGCGCTGCAAAGCCATCGGGTTCGCGCCGGCAGCGACATTCTTCACCCCTTCGCGAAAGATTGCCTGTGCCAGCACCGTCGCGGTAGTTGTGCCATCGCCAGCAGTGTCGTTGGTCTTGACGGCAACTTCGCGCACCATCTGCGCGCCCATGTTTTCATACTTGTCCTTGAGATCGATCTCTTTGGCGACCGTCACCCCATCCTTGGTGATCACTGGCGAGCCAAAGCTCTTTCCGATTACGACGTTGCGTCCTTTTGGTCCCAGCGTGACGCGCACGGCGTTCGCGAGCGTGTCGACACCCTTCAGCATTGCGTTGCGCGCTTCTACGCTAAACTTAATCTCTTTTGCAGCCACGTTTTCTCCTTCGATTTGTAACGCAAACTGTTAGTTTGCGGCAGCCTTCGTATCTCTGACCCTGCCGGCACTTAAGTCAACCAGGCAAACTCCGGTTGCGATGCCTGCTTCAGTTAATCGCCAGCCGGCTTTGCTTTCGCTGCGCGGCGCCCAACCTTAACGCGCGCGGGACGCAGCAACCTTTCGCCTATTCGATAACCGGCAGCGTGTTGCGTCAACACCTTGCCTTCATCCTCGGGTGCGACCTCCGCAGTCTCTACCGCGTCGTGAAACTCAGGGTCGAATTGCTCACCGGCGGCATTGATAGGCTCAACCCCTTCGGCGGCGAGCGCCTTTTCGAAGCTGGCTGCCGTTTGCCGAATGCCCTCAGCAATAATTTCCGGCGCACTACTCTTCTCGGCGGCCTCGGTTGCGCGTTGGAGATTATCGAGTACCGGCAGCAAAGCTTCTATGAAGTTGGCCTTCTCACGCCTCGCCCGTTCGTCAGCGGCCTTATTCAGGCGCTGCCGCGTTTCATCAGTTTCTTTTTGGAGTTGCGCACGCAATTGCTCAAACCGGGCGTTCACTTCCAGCGTTTTTTGCTCGGCCGCCTGCACCCGCGCCTCGAGTTCTTCAACGTAACTGGGCTTTAAATTTGGGGACACCGCCTCGCCGGTTTCGGCAGTCGGGTCGTCGTCAACATGGATGCGGCGGCGATCCGTAACCCGGATTTCCGCGTTACGATCATCAACCGGAACGTCATCGAATGGGCTGCGCCGGCCTCGTCCAAACAAATCTCTTGGCATTCAATCCTTCACTTTCAATTTACAACCAACTTACTTACGACACCTTGATCTCAATTCGTTGAGTCTTGCGTTCAGGCTGTCTGGGAAGCCTAATCTTCAACACCCCATCCTTATATTCCGCCTTGATCTCGTTTTGAACAACGGACGCGGGCACATCAAACATGCGTCGAAAATTTCCCCGCGGACGTTCACCGGCTACTGTCGAATCATTTTCATCGCGCTTCCCCTTGATCGCGAGTCGATCATCGTCGATGGTAATGTCCAAAGTGCTGCGGTCAATTCCGGGCAGATCAACCGCCACCACATATTCATTCTGGTTTTCGTAAACGTCCGCCGCCGGATACCAATCGGCTGTTTCGACGCCTTCGATATCTTTGACGGAGCTACGGTCGTCCGGCACGTTTGGTTTGCCGGAGTGCTCGCTCGTACGTCGCTGTGTCGCATCCTCAAATAATCGGTTCATGCGATCCTGCAAAAACATGAGATCGTCCAAAGGGTTCCACTGCGCCATCTGATTACCTCTTCACAGGTTGGACAGACTTTTCTGTCTGTCTCGCCTCATTTTCCAGCAATATTATCAAGCGATATTATCAAGCGATGTCCAGGCACAAATGCCGGTTCTATCCCACAGCTGCGATCGCTTCGTTCTTAAATTCCAGATTCTCGCCCTTAGTCGTAACTGTTATCGATGCACCCGGGAGAATCTCGCCCCGTAGCAACTTCACGGCCAGCGGATTCTGTATCAACGTCTGGATCGCTCGCTTGAGCGGGCGCGCGCCGTACATCGGATCGTAACCTTCACGCGCGAGCAAATCTCTCGCCGCGTCGTCGAGTACCAGATGGATATTTCGTTCCGCAAGCATCTTTCGCAACCGCTCCAGCTGCACGTCAATGATCTTCGCGATCTGCTTGCGTGAAAGCTGGTGGAAAATGACGATGTCATCTACTCGGTTCAAGAATTCCGGTTTAAAGTGCGACTGTAGTTCCTGCAACACTGTGTCGCGCACCTGGCTCTCATCGCCCTCAGCTTCCTGAATTTCGCGCGACCCGAGATTAGAGGTCATTATTAACACCGTATTCTTGAAGTCGACCGTACGGCCCTTGGCGTCAGTAAGCCGTCCGTCGTCAAGGATTTGCAGCAGGACATTGAACACGTCGGGATGCGCCTTTTCGATCTCGTCGAAAAGTACCACTGCATATGGCCGGCGGCGAATCGCTTCGGTGAGCTGGCCGCCCTCCTCGTATCCCACATACCCGGGAGGCGCACCAATCATTCGCGCCACGGCGTGCTTCTCCATGTATTCAGACATGTCGAGACGGATCATGGCGCGTTCATCGTCAAACAGAAACTCGGCCAGCGATCTGGCGGTTTCAGTTTTGCCCACCCCGGTGGGACCAAGAAAAATAAACGAACCCACCGGTCGATTTGGATCCTGTAGTCCCGCGCGGGCGCGGCGAACCGCGTTAGCCACTGCCGCCAGTGCTTCCTCCTGGCCGATTACTCGATGAGCCAAACGCTCTTCCATCGTCACCAGTTTCTGCATCTCGCCTTCCAGCATTTTGGAGACCGGAATGCCGGTCCACTTGGCAACGACCTCAGCGATATCCTCCTCGTCGACCTCTTCCTTGAGCATCACCCCATCTTTTTGAAATTCCGCCAGCTTCGCCTGCTCTTCGGCAAGCTTGCGTTCCAATTCAGGAATCTGCCCATACTGAATTTCCGAAGCGCGAGCCAGGTCGCCGGCGTTGCGGACCTGATCAAGTTGCAGCTTAAACTGTTCCAATTCAGCCTTGGCTTCGCGCATGCGCTCGATGGCTTCTTTCTCCGACTGCCACTTCGCCTTCATACCAGACGATGTTTCGCGCAAGTTGGCAATGCGTTGCTCAATCTCCTGCAGACGCACTTTCGATTTGGCGTCTTCCTCTCGCTGCAAAGCCTGTCGCTCAATCTCAAGTTGGACAATCTCGCGTTCCAACTGATCGATTTCCTGGGGCAGAGAATCAATCTCGATCCTGAGACGTGAAGCTGCCTCATCAATTAGGTCAATTGCCTTGTCGGGAAGAAAGCGGTCGGTGATGTAACGGTTGGAAAGTGTGGCGGCCGCAACGATTGCGGAATCCTTTATCCGCACGCCGTGGTGAACTTCATACCGTTCTTTCAGGCCGCGCAGGATCGCAATCGTGTCTTCAACCGTTGGCTCGCCAACATAGATCTGTTGAAACCGGCGTTCAAGGGCCGCATCTTTTTCGATGTACTTCTTGTACTCGTTAAGCGTGGTTGCGCCGACGCAACGTAATTCGCCGCGAGCCAGCGCGGGCTTCAACATATTCGAAGCATCGATGGCGCCTTCGGAAGCGCCGGCGCCGACCAGGGTGTGCAGTTCGTCAATGAACAGAATGATTTGACCTTGGGCGGCTTCGATCTCTTTGAGGACTGCTTTGAGGCGATCTTCAAACTCACCGCGATATTTTGCGCCTGCCAGCATCGCGCCAAGGTCGAGGCCTACCAGCCGTTTGTTTCTAAGGGTTTCGGGAATGTCGCCGGAAACTATTCGTTGCGCCAGGCCTTCCACGATGGCGGTCTTGCCCACGCCTGGTTCACCAATCAGAACGGGATTGTTTTTGGTCCGTCGCGAAAGCACCTGAATAGTTCGCCGAATTTCTTCGTCGCGACCAATTACTGGATCCAGTTTACCTTTACGGGCCTGCTCGGTAAGGTCGCGGGCGTACTTTGAAAGTGCCTGATAGTTTTGCTCGGCATTTTGATCTGTAATGTGCGAGCCGCCGCGCATCTGTTCGACCACTTTCAGCAGGTCGGCTTGTTTGACACCGTGCTGCCTTAAGATCTTTCCGGCTTCGCCGTCCTTTTCACCCACGAGCGCCAACAGCAGATGTTCGGTCGAGTTAAACTCGTCCTTCATCTTGTCTGCCTGCTTTTGCGCGGCCGTAAATATTTGGGTGAGCCGCGGACTGATGTATTGCTGGCCGCCCTCCACGCGGGGGAATCGCGCGATCGCTGCCTGCACGTCGTTGAGGACAACCGGAACGTTAACCGCCAGCTTACCGAGAAGTGGGCGCACGATCCCTTCGGGCTGCTCGAGCGTCGCGGCCAGTAGATGTTCCGGTTCGACTTGCTGGTTCTGGTGGCGCTCGGCGAGCTCGATGGCGGTCTGAATAGCTTCCTGCGCGCGCAATGTGAATTTGTCTAAACGCATCTGTTATCTGCTGCAACTAAGGAAGTTTAAGCGGGGCGGTCAGAAATGAAATTACTCTGAAGCCACCCCGCTCGCTCTGGAAACATGCCGTGCTACGGATCACGGCTAGCACGGCCTGATTGGTTAACTGCCTGTGGCTGTTTTCGACTTCTCAGTGGCTGCCGGTTCCACCTTGGTGTCAATCGTCCGGGCCGAATTGGTCGTTGCTTCGCCACTGATCTGAATTCGACGCGCCTTTGTTTCCTCCCGCTTGGGGAGTGTTACGCGCAGTACCCCATTGCGATATTCGGCCGTGGCGCCATCAGCAGAGACAGTCTGCGGCAATGTAAACGAGCGCGTAAACGAACCATAGGATCGCTCAACGCGATGATAGTTATCGGTTTCGTCCTTCTTTTCAAACTGACGTTCGCCCCGTAGGGTGATCACGTTGTTTTCCACGGTGAGTTCGAACTCGTCACGGTTCATTCCCGGCAGTTCGGCCTCAAGCACGATTTGCTCTTTGTTCTCGTAAATGTCGACGCTGGGATTCCACGCTCCCCGGCCAATTCCTTCTTCGCCGAAACCTCGAGTTAAATTAGTGGAAAAAAGTCTGTTCACCTCTTCCTGCAAAGTACGAAGGTCGCGGAAAGGGTCGTAACGAACGATAGGCATTTTCATCATCCTCCTTTATTTACTCCACGCCCCGTGCGGAACCAACCTGTTTGAGGCCGCACTGTCCGTGAGCGCAGCGGGATAATAATAGTTGAGTCTCTCTCTGTCAAGTTGGCCGAAAGCAATGCAAATTCTTAGGAAATACAAAGAATTGCCAAGGTTGGCAGTAGAGGGGTTTTGCGGCTGAAAGCCTATTTCATACCGAAAAATCGCCTGATGGCAGATAGTAGACCGGCGGATTCGTCTTCATCAGACCCGGAAGTTGATTGAGTAGCCGCGAGGCCCTGGCGCCTTTCGGCGATGATGTAACTTAGCGACTCCACCAGATCCGGATTATTCTCGAAGACGCTCTTCATCGCGGCGTGTCCGATTTCCAGAACCTCGGTCTCTTCAATGGCCACAATGCTGGCGGTCCGTGGCTCTCCGGTGAAGAGGGCCATCTCACCGAAAAATGCACCATCGCTTAGAGTCGCTACCGTCCGGGCGCGACCGTTCTCGCTAATCTCAACGCTGACTCGGCCGTTGTGAACCACGAACATTGATGAGCCGGGGTCGCCCGCCCGGATCACTGTCTCGCCCGGCGCAAATATATGGCTGGTGGCAGCCTGGCCCAGGGTGGCCACTTCATCACCAGAGAGGGGCGCAAAGATATCAACCGCTGAAAGGCGTTCGATGATTGCGCTTTCCTTGCCCTGACGCGACCTGGCACTCGGCCTTCTTTCGACATGCAAGGTGCGAGTCGGATAGGCGAAGTTGATTCGGGCGCGCCGAAACGCGTACCAGATTCGTTGTCGGACGAGAGCGTCCGTGTCGTTGTATCTGGCGTAGTCGTCGACCCAATACTTCACCTCGTAGTCCACGCCATTGTCGCCGAGGTTTCTGATGCGCACGATTGGACGTAATTTTTTGCGAGACGTTATCTGCTTCGCGTACGGCTTCTCTAACTACGTGGATTGTTTTAGCCGGGGAATCTGTATAGAGCGTGTTGAAGAGTACGAGTCGAGCATTTAAGTTCTGGCGCGGATAAACCTCAATCGGCTCGCGCGCCGCAGTGCTATTACTGATCAGCACCACATGGTTCTGGAAGGTCCTGATCTTAACCGCCCGCCAGGTGATTTCTTCAACCACACCGGTATGTCGCTCCGCACCTACGGTGATCACGTCGCCCACCTGAAAAGGACGATCCGCCTGCAATGAAATACCGGCAAAGAAATTTCCAAGGGTGTCCTGGAGAGCAAGACCCAGGATCACGCCGAAGATCGCAGAGGTCGTGAAGAGTGCGCCAAGGTTTATACCGGGATAGAGTCGGCTGAATATCAGGAAAAAGAAGAGCGTGAACGCGATGATCGAGAAGATATTGCGGACCAGCTGCGGCGCTTCATAGCCGCGCCGGAGTCGGAAAACCAGTCCGAAGATAAAGGAATTAATGGCCCGAACTATCAGGTAAGCTATTACCGCCAGGAGGATGAGGTAAAGCGCATTAATCAGCGCTCCGGTAGAGTCGGAGGCGCCCATCCTGGCTCCCAGCAAAACTCTAAAGCGATCCTCAAACAGAAACAGCAAAGAGATCGCCAGCAATGAGATTGCCGCCGCAACGAGAAAGAGTACGATTCTATTCTTCCGCTGTCGTATCACGTTAACGTGCGAGTCAGGTCGCCGGAGCAACAGGAAGTTTGAAGAGCGCTATCTTTTATCACTGATGCCCTCGACTTGGCGAGGAGGATTTATCCACTGGTTGCATGACAAACGCGGTCTCCATCTTTGCTAGCGACGCCAAAGGTTTGGAAATAATGTTACCAGGATAAACAGCAATGAGAGTGCGGTAACAATTACCGCCGTCAGTCTCGCACCGAGGTTGTAAATCGGTCCATTCACCTGCTCACCCATCAACTCGCGGTCGTTTACCAGTCGCAGGATTGCAAAAAGAATAATAGGTAACAACAGACCGTTGATGACCTGCGTCACCAGTAAAACTTTAATTAAAGGCAGGTTTGGAATAATCGCGATGGCCGCGCCGACAGCCACGAGAAATGTGAACACTCCTATAAAGATTGGAGCCTCGCGAAAGCTGCGGGACACACCCTTTTCAAAACCGAGCGCTTCGCTAATCGAGTAGGCAGTTGCGAGAGGCAACACGCCGGCGGCCAGCATTGAGGCGCCAAACAAGCCAATCGCAAACAACTTCTCCGCGTAAGGACCGGCCAAAGGACTCAAGGCGCGGGCGGCGTCGGCGGCACTGTCCACCTGCAATCCGTGTTTGTGCAGGGTGGCAGCGGTTGAAACAACAATAAAGAAAACCACCAGGGCCGCCAGAATGGTTCCAACCCAAACGTCGATCCTGGTCCGCGCATAGTTCTCCAGGGTTACGCCCTTATCAACTACTGACGACTGAACGTAAACCTGCATGTAAGGTGAGATCGTGGTGCCGACCACTGCGACAATCATGAACAGATACGCTGGAGCAAAACTGAAACTCGGCGTGACCAAACCGGTGGCCACCTCGCTCCAATCAGGCTTGGCCAGAAATGCTGAGCCGATATAGCCAAGAAACACCAGGGACATCAGCAGAAACACTCGCTCCACCCGTTGATAGGAACTCTTGACCACCAGCCACCAGATCGCGAAGGCTGAAAGAGGAACTGAAACAAATCGCGGAACTCCAAAAAGCTCGGTAGCCGCAGCGATGCCGACAAACTCCGAAACTGTCACCCCGCCATTCGCGATCAAAAGCGCCAGCATTACAAACGCTGTCCAGCGCACCCCGAAGCGTTCACGTATCAGATCGGCCAGTCCCTTACCGGTGACGGCGCCCATGCGAGCACACATCTCCTGAACCATGCCCAGACTTATGGTGATGGGAATCAGGATCCAAAGAAGGCGGTAGCCTTGTTCCGCTCCGACGGATGCGAAGGTCGCAATGCCGCCGGCGTCATTGCCGGCGCTGGCGGCGATCATTCCAGGACCTAAGATGGCGAGGTAGGTGAGCAGACGTCGGCGCAACGCGAAGCGCGGCCTCGCGCCGGTAGCGCGCCGCAGGAAACGACGGTCTTTGGCCTTCGCGGCTTCGTCCGCTAGTCGTGTTTCGGCCACTTGGAGGTTCTCCGTCGGTCATATGAAAAGGGCGTGGGAAATCAATGTTAACCAAACAAGCGCGGGAGGCGCTGTCGCCAATCTTTGGGCAGCAGGATCTCCATCGCATCGTCAACCGTAATTATTCCGAGAATATCGCCCGCCTCATCCATCACGGGTAGGGCAAGCAGATTGTATTCTGCGATCCGGTGGGCCACCTCGGCTGCTGATTCGTCAGGGTGCGCTCGTTGAAACTCGGTGCGCATTACATCTGCGAGTGGGACTGACGGATCGGCGAGGATCAAACTACGCAAAGCAATCACGCCGGCCAGTTTCCATAGCCCCTCTCCTTCAACCACGTAGAGGTAATAGATCATGTTTGGCGTTTCCGCCATCTCACGCAAACGCGCGAGGGCTTCACCCACGGTCAACTCGCGCGGGAGCGTGACAAACTCGGTGGTCATCAATCCGCCTGCCGTATCGTCCTCGTAAGGCAACAGCTCGGCGACGTCAGCTTGCTCCTCGTCCTCCATCAAGCCGAGTAGTTCTTCGGCTTTCTCCTCCGGCAAATCTCCCAGCACGTCGGCAGCTTCATCCGGCGACATCCATTCAAGGATGTCGGCTGCGCGTTCCTGGTTCATGTCGCCGATGATCCGGGCCTGACGCTCTGAGGGCATTTCCTCTAACGTTTCAGCGGCTGTCTCATCATCGAGCGATTCCACAACTTCCGATCCGTGATGATAAGAAAGAGCTTCAGCGAGCCGCGCAATTTCCACCGGATGCAGTCGGGCCAACTTGCCCTGCGAAGACTTTAACCGAACCGCCGCCTGATCGGTTGCCAGGTAGCCAACGTTAGACCAGTCGATAACTTCAACTGCCTTGCGCGTGCCCATGAAGCCGGCGGGCGCAAGCCGACGCCAAAGTCCCTGAAGGCTCACATCGGCCCCGGTTACGCGCCAGTCTCCGGCGACATCGATTAGTTGCACATCATTCACTCGCACCACGCGCTTCCCGTCGACATCGATCAACTGCTTATCGAGTACGTTGCGCGCCAGCAAAACTTCGCCTTCACGTCGCACAAACGGACGTAGATTCAGCTTGTCGGAATTGAGGCGCACGCCCTGCTCGTTGAGTTCGGTGATACGCCAGCGCGAAAGGAAAAACTCGCGCCGGCCAAACCGCGCCACCAGGCCAGTGACCGGCGGATGGTCCTGTTCGCCCAAGCGCACGATCACGTCCTTGACGGTGGCCACACGCTCACCTTCAAGGTCGCGTATGGGGCGACCCAATACTTGCGACAGATAAAGCATGGTTGATTATCCGCGGAGAACTAAAAACGTGGGCGAATCATAGCATGAGCCCTCGTGCTTTTTCGCGAGTCGGGGAAGTGGGCGCTGGTGCGGTTTTTGAGGCTTGTTTTTTTAATGACAGGCAAAGCCGCAATGGAATGCGATGCCAGTTGCTATTGACGAAGCGTCAAAGGGTTAGTAAGCCGTCGCACTGCGAGTTCGAGCGCGCGATCGCGACCTGAGTAAAGGTCGGCACGCTGGATCTGAACGGTCTGGTCCGGCCGCACGCCATGACCTTCAAGACGAATGCCCGCCGCCGTCCGGTAATCAAGTTCGCTAACGTCCAAAACACCTCCGTCCGGCAGAGCATGACGGGTACGGATTGCGAGCACGCAGCCGCAGGTCTCTGCGCCAATGACGCCGGCGCGTCCTGAAGCTTTTAGGGCGGCGACAAAGATCTCTGCTGCGCTGGCGGTACGTTCGCTGGTGAGGACAACCATTGGCAGACTCGTGGCCGCGATTCTCTCCGCTGTCAAGCCCGACTTTGAACGGGTAAAAATTGTGAAGCTGAATCTCGAGCGCTCAGTAAATTGACCAAGGCTGGAGCCGGCGCCCACTACTGCCGAGGCAATATCCGCCATTGCTTCGGTATCACCGCCACCATTGGCGCGAAGATCGATGATCACCCCTCGGGCGCCGGACGCTTTCTCTTTTAGAGCGCGCGCGAAAGCAGCCGCAATCGGTTTGGTAAAGGCGTCGATCTCGATAATGAGATAATCCGAATCGCGTCGCGTTCTTAGTTCAAGCTCACGCTGCTGCCAGTCACGCCGAAAGTGCGCCGTCCGTTCTTTTCCGTTCTTGCCCAGCCAACGAATTGAAACTGAGCTTCCGGCTGGTCCATCCAGCAAAGAGGCGAAGGCCCGGAACCTGGTGGTGGTTGTCGAGGTTGACGTTAAGCCCGAAGCAGCGAGCTTGGTATTGACGAGAGTAATTGCCGAAGCGCCGTCAATGTCTTCAACGAGATCGCCCGCGCGCAGTCCGCCACGTTCCGCCGCAGAACCCTTTTTCACCCCGGTAACAACCGCTCGTCCTTCAACTTCTTTTACCGTCGCGCCGATCGTCACGAATCTGGGACGCCACCAGTCAAACTTCTCTTCAGGAGGATAGATGCGCGTATGTGAATCTCCCAGAGAGGCAATCATGCGCCGCAACACCGCGTAGAGTTCACGGCTCGAACCAGCCTGGGCGGCGAGCCCGCGGAAGGTGGTTCTTTGCGTCTCCCAGTCGAGCCCGTGAAACTGCGAATCGTAATAGCGCTCATTGATGGTGGCCCACGCATCGTCGAAAACCGCGAGACGTCCTTCGCGGGTTTCAGTCGAAACTACCCTGGGACTATTTCCTTCAGATCGCGCCGTGAGTGAACCAGCAGGAGTATTAAAAAGGGAAAGGGTCAGGACCAACAGGATGGCCGCCAAAGCCGTCCGCCTAAACAAGCGCAGAAAAAGTTCGCCTGGCTGCTTTTGTCTTAATTCACGGATCATAAGCTAATCACTTGTCAGCGAGGCGGCTTGCGAAAGTTGTAACGAAGCATAATGCGCATGGGCACCGCCACCCCGTTTCGCATCGCGGGGAAGAAATGTAATTGCCGCACAGTTTCTATAGTTGACTGATCCAAACCGAAGCCTGCCCAGCGATCAACTTCGACGCGAGTTACCTCACCCTTAGCGTCGAGATCCACCAGCACGTCGACCGTCGCCACGGCCTCTGCCAGCGCTGCCGATTCCGGATAAGGCGGCACCAGGCGGCGAAATGGTCCGGGTAGTCGCAGACCTTCAATCTCAGCCTGTTTCTCATCGTCCGGCGCTGCTTCGATGAGCGGAACCGGCTTTACGGATGTCAGCTCGCGATCAGCTTGTTCATCTTCCTGCGCGCGGCGGATTCCGAGTTTTAAACGCCAATGCAGGCTCTTTCCCGACAACTCTGCCATGAGCGCCTTTTCCGCCGCAGGCGGTTCAGCCGCGCGAAAGTTTGGCCGTTCCCAGCTAATCAATCGACCAGTTCTGGCACTAACCAAAAAAATAGAAGCGTAGGAGTCGAAGTAGATTGGGCCGGTTGAAGGAGAACGCCGCAGAGTTTGTGAATCGCCGATAATGTAGTAGTCGCAGCCGAGGACCGCGCCAAGGTTGCGCGCCTCAGTTCGCGAGTTGTTAAGTGAACCTGAATATGAACTTCCGGTTGCGGCAGCGCGAGCCAGATCGCGATCCGTTAATGAAAACCCGGGGTCCTGTTTGAGGTTGGCGGCCACCTGGTCCGCGGCCTTTCGACCCAGGGCGGAGTCGCCGAAATCCAACACTGTTATGATCGCCGGACGGGAAGTATCTTGTGGCGCGGCGCTCATCTGCTGAGCTGGGCCAATAATCAGAAATGCGATGGCAGAGACGACATAGAAAATTGCCGCAGTCATCGTTTGCACCGGAATCCGGAAACTCCAGGAAGACTGAACGCCGGCGGCGAGACTGACCTTAAACCTTATGAGCTTCTCTTCCACAAATGTTGTGATGGAACACGCAGCGCGCGATTAAACTTACTCGATGAATTTTCCCAGGCCACGGTCGCGGTTAACTCGACTATCGCGTCGTCATCATACTTCGTGCGCAAACGCGCGAACAGTTCATCAGTGACGTCCCGGCCGGTAATTGTCATGGCGTCGGCCAACTCGAGTGCCACCCGTTCGGCGTCAGAGTAAAACTCACTGGTCGCATAGTCTGCCAACGCGTCGATCTTTTCGGGTGAAACTCCCAGCTGGCTGCTCACGGCAGCGTTTATATCCTGTCAAAACTCACACCCGTTAAGTGAGGCCACGCGGCGATTTATCAGTGATCGCAAAACCGGAGCGATGAGCCCCGACGTTTCAATGCCAGTCCACATAGCCCGCGCGCCTCGAAAAATTGCCGGCCGGCGCGCATAGACCAAATGGTTAAGCAGCGGGGCGCCCCAGGCTTCAGTCTGCGCATCAAGCACTGCCTTTATCTGCGGTTGAACTTGGTCAGGATCTACTCCCTTAATTCTGGCCATGACATTCCTGCTCAGCTCCCCGCCTGGCTGACAACCGCGGAGCGATCGGCCGGCGTCAGATCGTGGTAAAGCTTGTAGACCTCCGTTTTCACCTGGGCCGGGAAGCAAACTCTATGGAGTTCGTACCCGCGCTGCAATCCTCTGACCACTTCGCTCACTTCGGTGATCTCGCGGATGCGGGGATGCGCGTAGCCGTCTTCCACGTAGATGCGGCTCTTGGGTTCGGCGCCCTCGGCCGTGTAGTAATTGTAGTAAGGCACGTCGCTGGCGCGGTCTTCGATGAAGTAATACTCCGGATCGTAACCGGCGCGCTCCACGATAGCGCGCGCGGCGGAGAGAAAAGCCGGGCGCTCGGCCTCGGGCATGTCCAGATCAATGGCTTTGAAGAGGCTTCGGTTGGTGAAACGGCGGCTCAGGTCGGCGAGTATCGGATCACTCGCGCGCTGCCACTGCTTTACGTGGAACAAAACATCTGAATCGTCTACCTCAAGATGCTCGGTGATCGTGAGCGACTGCTTGCGCAACACTTTCTCAAACGCAGTGTCCCGTGCATGCCAAACCTGATGGTCGCTCCCGAAAAGTTTAAGCGCGCGTCGTAGCGTGGATTTCAGGACTGCCTCTGCCGAGCGCAAGGTGCGGTGAAAATAGACTTGCCGGAACATGTAGTAACGGGCCTGGAGATATTCTTCAACCGCGTAGAGCCCACGGGCCGCGACGTAGATCCGGTCGTTCTCTTCATCGATCGCGAGCGCGTTGATGATCCATTCGAGATCATAGATTCCATACTTAGCCCCGGTCATTAGTGAATCGCGCAGCAGGTAGTCCATGCGATCGACGTCGAGCTGTGAGGAAACAAGTTGGGACAAGGCGAAGGGCTGCGAGGTGCCTTCAATAATCGCCGCCACTTTGCCCGGCAGTTCAGCCGAATAGGAACGCAACAAAGTTCCGATTTCGGTTGATTCGCTGAGCATGACTTCCATCGTCAACTTCTCATGATGAAAGCCGAGTACTTTTTCCATCACATGAGAAAACGATCCATGGCCCACGTCGTGAAGGAGTGCGGCGGCGCGGGCGGCCGCCCGATCCTGTTTGTCGATGGTGTATTTCTCGCTGAAGCGATCGAGCACGCGGCTCATGAGATGGAATGCGCCCAACGAATGCGTGAAGCGAGAATGCTCGGCGCCCTGATAAGTATAGAGCCCCAGACCCAACTGCTTGATGCGTCTCAATCGTTGAAACTCAGGAGTGTCGATCAAGCGCATCATCAGCTCGCCTTCGTCGGTATCGGTGCGAAGGCGGATGATGTTATGGACGGGGTCGCGATAGATTCGTTCAGACATTTAAGATTTCCTTTAGATACCCGCAAAACCCCGGAAAGGCAATGCACGAGTAATATTTAACACGGCCATTCGGCCTGAAAATGGCCCGAACGTCCAAATCGTACCGGTTGTGAAATATGGATACTTCCCAATTTTTTGGATTTCAATGGACGTTTCTGACCTCGGAATCGCGGCTAAGTCCTTGAGAATCAGACATTCGGCCCATTCCTCCTCTATGGGCATAAGACTTGCAAAATGGACCAACGACTAATGCCGTTTTCTCCAGAACATATTTATTCGTCCGTCGTGGAACCCCCTCTGGAGGGTCAGGCTAGACCGCGAGACAGCGCTTTAGACCAACGTCAGATGAAGATTCAGCTACGCAAAAAGACGAAAGGACAGCAAGTATGAAAATGAGTATCAGATTTATTGTCCTGTCGATGTTTGTATTGTGCACAGCGCTCGGCGCATTCGCCCAAACATCTTCGACAGGTTCGATTTCAGGAAGGGTCGTCGATTCCAATGGCGCATCCGTGCCTGGCGTCGTTGTGACCGTCACCAGCCCGAACTTGATTCGGCCGCAGACGGCGACCACGAACGATTCGGGAAATTACAACATCAGCAATCTCCCCCCGGGACGATATGCGGTTAGCGTCGCAGCCACTGGCGGGTTCGGCGCGTTCTCGCGCGAGAACGTTGAAGTCAGACTGTCATCGCAAACGACGATGGACGTCGACCTCCAGGCCGCCGGAGCCTCGGCAACCGTGAACGTCACTGACAGTTCCGGCGCGTCGATCGACACTGCTGCGAACACTACGGGCACCAACGTTTCATCGGAGCAGTTTTCAAATTTCCCAACCCAGCGCACGGTGCAGTCGCTTTATTCGATCGCTCCCACCGTCACCCGCTCTGGTCTGCGCGACTCATCCGGCCGCGACCGCGACCCCTCAGTGGGTGGCTCGTCTGGCCCGGAAAACAACTACATCCTCGACGGTGTGAACGTGTCTGACCCCGCCTTCGGTGGTTCGGGCGCGAACCTGCCTTTCGAGTTTGTTCAGGAAGTCGAAATCAAGACCGGCGCTTTTGGCGCTGAGTATGGTAAGTCAACGGGCGGTATTTTTAACGTCCTGACCAAGAGCGGATCCAACCAGGTTCGCGGCGATGCCTTCCTGTATTTCACGCCGACGAGCTTTGTTCGCGAAGTCAAGACCGCTGCGATTCCGCGTACCGGCGCAGCAGCCAATGGTTTCTCAGAAGTAGACGCTGGATTCGACATCGGCGGCCCGATCGCCAAGGATAAGCTTTGGTTCTTCGGTGCCTTCAATCCCCAGCAGCGCAAGAATCACTTCCTGACCCAGACGTTCCTTCAGGACGTCGAAAATAAAGTCACCACTCCGTTCTATGCCGGCAAACTTACCTGGGGCATCAACGAAGGCCACACTTTGACTCTTTCGACCTTTGGTGATTTCACCAAGCAGGAAGGTCACTTGTTTGGTTTCTCCGGTTTTGGCGCCGATCCAAGAAGCTTCCGTGGCACCACGGAAACGGGCGGCTCGAATTATGCCGCGCGTTTGAACTCCACCTTCAGCCCGAATTTCATTGGCGAGTTCTCAGGTGGTTTGCACTTCCAGCGCGCCAACACGCTCCCTGAAGATCCGAGCACATCCCTGGTTACGGACCGCTTCGCCATTCTTCGGAGCGGAGCAGTTGTAACTCCAGTGGAGAGCGCCGTCACCAATGCCGCCGGTCTTCGGCTGGCATATGTTGAGGGCACCGGGGGCACCATCCAGCGCAACTTTGTGCGTCAGGGTTTTGGTCTCCAGTCTCAACAGAATCGCGATCGCTACGAGTTCGCCGCCAGAATGCAAAACAACTGGAGGGGCCACACGATCAAGTACGGTTTCGAGTACAACCAGAACAAGTACAAGATCAACACCAACTCCACGGGTCCAAACCTTAATTACGGTGTTGGTAACCCCGCGGGACCGCACCGCGTTGAGAATCGCTTTGCAATCTGCCGTCGCGACGGCACCAACGTCGTTTGCCCAAGCGCGTCGCGCACGGCCAACGTTCAGTTGCTGATTACCGGTGGCGCTCTTGCCGGCACCGGCATTCTGACCGCTTCGACGGGTACTGTAGGCGTTAACGATGCTAACCCGTTCCTGATTCTCGACGTCGTTCGCGCTCGTGATTTCAGCCTCAATACCCGAGGCCAGTTCACGAAATCAAACGTTGAGAGCTTCTATGTTCAGGATGATTGGAAGCTGACCAGAAACCTCCAGGTTAACCTGGGTCTCCGCTGGGATTTCCAGCAAGCCTACACTGTTGGTGGCACTCAGTATTTCAATCTGAATGACTTCCGCAGCAACATGCAGCCGCGTCTCGGCTTTACCTGGGATTTCACGGGTGACGGCCGTGGCAAGCTGTTTGCTAACTTTGCGCGTTACATCGAAACGCCAATTCCCCTTGATATCAACGTCCGCGCCGGCGGCGACGACATTCAGAACGATTATCACCTGAACGTCAGCCGTCTAAACGGACCTAGCGGTGCCGTTGGCATCGCGAACTTCGGTAACCTGGGTAACCACATCACTCCGTTGGATCCAGGTATCAAGCCACAGTCAGTCAACGAAACAACTGCTGGTTTTGAATACGAAGTCGTCAAGGATTTTGTGGTCGGCATGCGCGGCGTGTATCGTGCGCAGGATGAAGTCATCGAAGACGGTTCGTTCGACGATGGCACCACCTACTTCCTGTTCAATCCAGGCCGTCGCGGCAATGGTGAAACCACGGAAGATGCGGCTTGCCTCGGGATTAACGGCGCACCTTCAGCGCAGTGCTTTGGTCCCGCTCGTCGTTACTATCGCGCTCTCGAGTTGACGGCCACGAAGCGATTTACGAACAACTATCAGTTCATCGCTTCCTACGTTTACTCAAGCCTGATCGGTAACTACGAAGGCTTGTTCCGAAACGACAACGGCCAGTCTGACCCGAACATCACTTCGCTGTTCGATTTGGTCAGCTTGCTCAACGGTCTCTATGGCCGCTTGCCGAATGATCGCCCGCACCAGTTTAAGTTTGACGGTAGCTATCGCTGGCCGTTCAAGCTGCTGACGAGCGCTTCATTCCGCGTGCAGTCTGGTATTCCTTTCAACGCTTTGGTTCCGCATCCGCTCTACGGCGACAACGAAGGATTCTGCATCGCAGGTCTCAGTTGCGTACCGCGCGGCACGGCAATCAATCCGTTCACCGGCAGCAATCGCACTCCGACGACCTTCAACCTCGACCTGGGTGGCTACTACCCAATTCAGATGGGTGAGAATCGTCAGTTGCGCTTGCAGTTCGACTGGTTCAACGTTTTCAACAACCAGCGTGCAGTCCGACAGGATGAGACCGCATTCATCAATAGCGGAGCGCCCGGCATCACGCCAGTGGCCAATCCGTTCTATGGCACGGGAACGATCTTCCAGTTTCCGTCCGCTCTGCGCCTCGGTGTGAAATTCCAGTTCTAAGCTGGTTTCCTGACACGCTCTTAGGAGCGTGAGAGGCTTGAATAGGGGAGGCGTATAACCTACGCCTCCCCTTTTGTTTTGTGTTAGTCTCGGGGCATCCACTCGGTCGCTGGCCTATTGGCAAACTCGGCAACTGCTACGTTCAGAGGTTATCGAGATGTTCTTAAACTACTACTCGTTCAGGAAAGTGTTTACCGGCGGTTGTGCTTTGCTGGCCGCTGCTCTTTTGCTGTCAACTTTCTCGACCGTAAACGCGCAAGGGGGCGGAGTTGAAAGCGGCGGAACCGGAGGCCGGCATATGATCCGCGGGCGGGTCGTCTTTCCCTCGGGCCAACGAGCCGACGTCCAACTCAAAGTTCGCCTGGAGAGCTCAGGTTACGGCGAACTCTCGGTATTCTCGGATTCGAATGGAAGTTTCACCTTCCAGGCCCTGACGCCTGGCAGCTACACCGTTGTGATTGAAGGCGGCGAGTATTACGAAACGGCCAGGGAGTCAGTGCTCATCGAAACCTCGGCAATCTCGACCAGGCGTTCGGTTGGGATGATCCCAATCTCTCGGCCTTTCACGGTCCAGGTCTACCTGAGACCCAAGGCGGACAACGCCAACACCAGGGTCGGTGTGTTGAGCGCCACGCTTGCCACAGTTCCCAAACCGGCCGCGGCACTTTACACACAGGCAATGGAGTCTGTCTCGAAGGGTTTGACTGACAAAGCGATTGTCGAGTTAAAGGAGTCGATTGCTATTTTCCCTGGCTTTGGTCTGGCGCTGAACGAACTGGGTGTCCAATATATGAAGCTGGCCCAGATTGATAAGGCCGTGGAGACCCTGAGATCAGCTACGACACTTATGCCCGACGCCTTCGAGCCGCGCTTAAACTATGGTATTGCACTGCTTAATCAAAACAAGTTTTCGGAAGCAGAAGACCAGCTCAGAGAATCTTTGAGAAAGCATGGCTCGGCGTTCACTCCTCACATGTATCTGGGAATCACTCTGATTAATTTAAAGAATTATCAGGAGGCTGAGTCGGAACTTCTGAAAGCCATTAGCCTTGGCGGTACTCGAGTGGGTCAGGCCCACTATTATCTTGGCGGTATTTACTGGCGGTTTAGAGACTATAAGAAGGCTGCCATACATCTTGAGAGATACCTGGAATTAGAGCCGAAGGCTGCCAACGCCGAAAAGATCAGAGCGACCATCAAAGATCTCCGCACTCGATCCTGATTGATCATTGATCCTTGATCGTCAGTCTAAGTTCGAAAACTTGAAAGGGAACGAGTCACGCGATTCCCTTTTTGATTGCCCGCGCTATCCGGCGTTTAGATCGAGCAGGTGGCCCAACTTTTCTTTCTTGGTTTTTAGATAGCCTGCGGCCTTTTCAGTGGGCGGTACTTCGATGGAAATGCGCTCGACGATTTTCAGTCCGGCCGCTTCCAGCGCGCGCAGCTTCAATGGGTTATTTGAGATCACCCGAACCTGGCACAATCCCAAGTCAAAAAGTATTTCCGCACACTGCTTATACTCGCGCAGGTCTACTGCCAATCCCAGTTGCTCGTTTGCCTCCACCGTGTCTGCGCCATGATCCTGGAGTGCATAAGCCCGAATCTTATTCAAAATCCCGATGCCGCGGCCTTCCTGCTGCTGATAGACAATCGCTCCTCGACCTTCAGCCTCAATCAGCCGCATCGTTTGCTGAAGTTGGGCGCCGCAATCACATTTAGTTGATCCGAAAACGTCACCGGTCAAACACTGCGAATGGATGCGCACGAGCGTGGGTGTTTCTCGCAACATCTCCCCTTTAAAGAGAGCCACGAATTCCTCGTCGCTAACGAGGGAACGATAACCGGCGATCTTGAAGTCTCCAAACGCTGTCGGTAGCGCCGCTACCGCCACCTGCTGCACGGAGAGATCTTCAGTAGACCACGAACATGTGGGAGTGGGTTGTTCTATCAACCAGGTCTCCTTCGGGTTCTGAGCTCATCCGGACCAGAACCACTTCTCATCGGGTTATCGGAAGCTTTGATTATAAGAGCAGGTCAGACCAGCCACAAGCAGACCTCCTGGCTAAGCGACGAGACTCCCGCTCAAGCCCAGGTGATGGTGACCGACTATTACGTTGCCCCCCGCGAATGCTCACGATAAGATGATGCCCGCCGAATTTTCCCTGAGTTAGACTAACCTTTGCGCCCGTAGTTCATCTATAAAAGCCAGAATTGCATGCCGACTGAAAAGATTAATGACGACGACTCGGGCCTCACGCGGTCGCTTGAAGCGGGCTCGATTCGAAAATCAGGTCAACACCAGCGGAGGCCGGCGCTCGTCTCGCTGCGAGGGGAATTGATGGCCGTGCCCATTCCTCTCGAACGTGATGAAGTAACTATCGGTCGAGCGCTCGAAGCGGATGTCCGCCTGAATGATACTCGCGCGTCACGCCTACACGCGCGCATTTCACTGCCGCGACCTCCAGGGCGAGTCGTACCGGATTACTGATCTCGGCTCCACTAACGGCACCACCGTCAATGGCGAGACCATCACTGAAACGACTTTGAATGAAGGAGATAAGATCGTCATCGGCGATCACCTCTTTCGTTTTGATTTGCTGGACGAAATTGATCGAGAATTTCAGCAACAGATACACCGCCTCATCGCTCATGACGAACTCACCGGTCTATTGACCAGCAAGTCGTTCTTTTCGGAACTTCGCCGTGAAGCCGCACGAGCCGAACTCGAGTCGCGTCCTTTCTGCGTGGTGATGATGGATCTTGACCACTTTAAGGAGGTTAACGATACCTACGGACACCTGGTGGGCAGCAAAACACTCGAAGAGTCTGGACACATAATCAAGGACGCGTTGCGCGCCGGTGACGTGGCCTCGAGGTTTGGAGGCGAGGAGTTTGCCGCTTTCCTGCTCGATGCAAATTATGCGCAAGGTTTGGTTGCGGCTGAACGGGTACGCACTGCGATTGCTGAACATCGATTTTCCGCTGCCAGAGTGGCCGCGCCTGAAGATCGAAGCCACTCACCAGATCACGATTAGCATCGGCGTCGCTGCCTTTCCCGATGATGCCACCGATCCGATTCAACTGGTGGAGCTTGCGGATTCCGCTTTGTATCGGGCCAAACGAAACGGACGAAATCGAGTTTGTGCTTACCGGCTGTCGCTGGCTGGGACTGAAGGTCCATTGACTCCGCGGCGCGATCCCTAAATACAACGATCCCGCCCAAGACTGCGTCTTCTTAATGAAACGCTGCGCTGGCTGGCGCGTTAGAGTTAGTCCCGAGACCGCCATTTCGCCTCGGTTGCGCCCCCTTATTTGAGGCGTGTATGCTTCTTGCGAAGAACAGCTGATAGTAGAGACCCCCAGTGCCAACAAGACTTAACCTCGCCAGTAAACCCTTTACCAATCGTTCACTGCCATGGGTGGTGACCGCAATGATTATCTTCGTTTCGCTGGTCTCGCTGGTTTTTATTGTCCGCGCGACTCGCCGAGCATCGCTGGAGGCTCAGATAATTCAAAACGACATCAATAGACTGCGTCAGGAGGAACAGAATCTTCGTCAACGGGCTGAAGCAGTGAAGGCGTCTCTTACTCCCCAGCAACAGCAAACGCTTACCGCAGCTCATACCCTCCTGGATCGCAAACACTTTTCGTGGTCTCTCCTGTTTGCCGATTTGGAAGCGGCCCTGCCGGGGAGTGTGCGGGTCAAGCGAATCGATGTGCGGGGCGTTACCAAGCAGGGCGATCAGTTGCTGACTGAGCTCGAACTGGCCGTAATCGCGAAATCTCCTACCGCCGTCACTGACATGATCGCGCAAATGGATCGGGCCGGGATCTTTCATGCTGAGTTGCGATCGCAAAACCTGCAACGTGGGCGCGGCGAGAGTGGTGCGGAGTATGAGTTATTCGTGATTTATCGGCCGCGCGCCGGAGCACCAACTGAGCCGGCGGCATTAGCTTCAATGGGAACGTCGGCGGCGTCCACAGGAGGAGAAGCTAGATGAACGAACCTCCAGCCCCAATCCGTCGCACCACGAATCGCGATCGCTTTCGGACACAGCTCGAGACGCTCCATGTTTCCCGCCAGAACGGCGTGGTTGGACCAGCGGAACTCATAGCTCTGGCCGGTAGCGCTCTGATCCTGGTGCTCGTAATTTTCAGCTATTTGTATTTCCTGGTTCCGGCGCGATCTCGGATTGGAACCCTCACTTTGGAACGCACGCGATTACAAAGTCAGTTACTAACATCGCAAGCCTTGGTGCTCCAGGGGCAAACCACTGAAGCCGCAGTTAACAGTATTACGCAGAGCCTGGACGACTTCGCGAGCAAGCGGCTGGTTAGTTCGAATGCCGGACGCATGAGCCTCTACGACACCTTGAACCAGTTAATCCGCAGGAACAGTTTGCGCAACACCTCAGGGCCTACTTACACGCCACTCGATCCCGCCGGCCAGAAGACCGGTAGCACAGGCTCGAAGTCTGCGAGTGCGAAGTGGCAGAGTATTTATCCCGGGATCGCGATCAGTGTGACGATTGAAGGAGCGTATCAAAATCTTCGGCGCTTCGTTCGCGATCTGGAAAAGGATAAGCAGTTCATCATTATTAATAGCGTTGAATTGGAGACCGCAACGGAAACCAGCTCTCCAGCGGGGCTGGGGGGCGGCGCGGGGTCTACCACGCGGGGGTCGCTGGTCAGCTTGCGTCTGGAAATGGCTACTTACTTCCAGCTCAGCAGCGGATCGACGCCGCTCGAAGTGGCTAATTGAGTCTCATGGGAACCGATCTGAGTAATCCGAAAGAACGGAAGAAAGTAATCGGAGCTGCTGCCCTGTTTGTGGTCGCGGTCATTCTGCTTTGGTGGACGTTCGTCGGGTTCGGTCCCAGTTCGACCAGTTCGCCCCGGGCAGGAGCCACTCCTTCTCCAGTTCGCCAGATTCGAACTTCCAACAATCGTTCGCAAACTGAGGTGCCGGCGGAGACTCGGGCAGATCTCCTCGATCAGCTACGCCCGGTCAACGTTAACTTTTCTACGCCGGCGGTGCCGGATGCCCGGCGAAACATATTTGCCTTTTACGAACCGCCGCCGCCTACCGCAAAGCCCTCAATAATTCCGACGCCCACCCCGACCCCAATTCCACCAGTTTTGCTCGCAAATCTGTCTCCCGCGATGGTGTTTGCGCGAACGGGTGATTTCACTCTGGAGATTTCCGGCGACAAGTTTACTCCGCAGATGCGCGTCGTCGTCGATGGTAATGAGATGCCAACCCGTTTCGTTAGTCCGCAACAGGTTGTCGCGAATGTACCGGCGACGATGATCGCGAATCCGGGAGCCCGACAGGTGATGTTGCGATCCACTGACGGCACGCTCTATTCAAACAGCGCCACACTCAACATCGGTGCGCCACCAACCCCTAACTATAACTATGTCGGAATCATCGGTACCCCCCGTTATATTGATACCGCGATCTTGCAGGACAAATCCAGTAAGGAACTTTTGAACATTCAACGAGGCGATTTGCTTGGCGGGAGATTTAGAGTTACCAGTATTTCAGAGAAAGAGCTGGTACTGGTTGATAACAATTTGAAGATCAAGCATACGCTGGCTTTTTCTTCGCAAGGTGAGCGCGGCAATCCGCTGCAACGGCCGACACCGAGGATTGAAAGCGAAGACGATGAGCCTTAAGGCGGGTGGACCATACCACAAGATATTGATGACGGAGCCTGTGCACTCAAAACCGAAACTCCTCTTCTCGATGACTTCTCCGGGGCGTGAAGAGGGAGGTTACGCCCTCGTGGCCCTCCTCGCGGTCATGACGGTGATGGCTCTCCTGGCGATGGCCGCGGCTCCCAACCTCCGTCAGCAAGCGGTGCGCGAGCGAGAACGCGAAGCAATTTTTCGCGGCGAGCAATTGGCGGAAGCGATTCGGGTATACCATTTATATCAGACGCGGCTGGGTAGACCACCCGGCATCGCGGCCCTGCCAACCTCGATGGACCAGCTGCTCGAGGGAGTTCCCAGCGGAACAAAAAAACTCCAGGTGCTGCGACCTTCAGCAGCAATCGATCCCCTTTCTGATACCGGGGAGTGGCGGTTGATTCGTCCGGGTGGTTCAGAGATGGCTGACTTCGTGCGCGAGGTAATGGTCTACTCCGAAAACATTCGGCCCAACACGAGTGACCAGCAACTCAAGTCGCAAGAACAGTTTATGGCTCCGATAACGTTCTCTGGGGGCACTGGTCCTTCAGGCTCCGCGGCCGTTAGAGATGACAACTATTCTGGTCCATTCATCGGCGCTGCCAGCCGCAGCAACAATGATTCAGTGATTTACTACTACGGGATCGCGCGTCACGATGGCTGGATCTTCACTCCGATCTTTCGCTAGACTCATCGTCTGAACTTCAAGACCGCAATCAATCTCATCACCAACCAACCGGTGCAGGTATTGAGCACTCACGCGATCCAGCTCGCAGACGAGTTCGGTAAATATGGACCACATGGTCCAACTCCGGCGGTTCCGTTGGTGGTTGAAAGCGCGTTATAGGCCATGCACCTCTGCTTGATGGCTGGTAATTATTTTTAAGCCTGATGTAATAAGTTGTTGACATTACTGACGAATGCGTTTATATAGCAAGATGTTGTGCGCCGTTTACTCTAGCCCACAAGAGAGAAGTACATACAGTATCTTGTGGTTGGTAACCGGGAAACAAAATCTTTGAAGGAAGGAGCACCTAGAGCATATGGCAACTAAAAAAGGTGGAAAGAAGAAGGCCGCGAAAAAAGCGGCTCCCAAGAAGGCAGCCAAGAAGAAAGCCGCCAAGAAGAGATAGTTCGGAGCAGTACGTTACAACAGCAACCCTCGATTGGCGCACACAATCTTCTGAGGCCAGCAGGGCCTGTCAAAAGGAACGACGAGTACTTCAAGCGAACCTCGTCGTTCTTTTTGTATTTTAAGAAGCAGACCGCTACCCGCCGGACGCGCTTTGCAGCGGACCTGGTAGACCATGATTCTGTCGACTCGATGATTCGCGTAGCTTTAGTGGAACCCGAGATTCCACCCAACACCGGGAATGTCGCCAGGTTGTGCGCGGCCACTAATACTCCGCTGCACATCGTGGGTGTCACCGGCTTTCGCCTGGACGATAAAGCTGTGCGCCGTGCGGGGCTGGATTATTGGCCCGAGGTCTTGTTGCACCGTCATCAGAGTTTGAATGAACTTCAGGAAGCGCTGCCCACTTCTCGTTTTCTGTACCTGACCACTAAAGCCTCCAACAGCTACGCAGATTGGTCGTTTCGAACGGATGATTGTCTCATTTTTGGCCGGGAAACTCGTGGTTTGCCTGAACAAGTACTCAGGGCAAACTGGGAGCGCTGCCTCACAATCCCCATTCTCAATCCGCGCATTCGCAGTCTTAACCTGGCGACGGCGGTGGGTATTGTCCTCTACGAATCCCTCCGTCAGATCAATGCCTTTCACCGCGCGCCCATCGATCGGTGATAGTTGCCTCGAGACTGTCTTTGGAAGTTAGGCTCCACCTTGATAAGATGGGCGGTTTCGTCCAGAGACAAATTTTCAGCTGATCGGATCTGTGCAGGGAAATAATGAGTCAAGAAAGAATCGACATCCGCAATATCGCAATCATCGCTCACGTTGACCATGGCAAGACCACCCTGGTGGACGCCATGTTGAAACAGTCGGGAACCTTTCGGGAGAACGAGGCGGTGCGCGACCGGGTTATGGACTCGATGGATCTCGAGCGTGAGCGTGGCATCACGATCATGGCTAAGAACACATCCGTCCATTACAAGGATGTGAAGATCAATATTCTTGATACACCGGGTCACGCCGATTTTGGCGGCGAGGTTGAGCGGGTGTTGAAGATGGTCGACGGCGTAATGTTGTTGGTAGATGCCGCTGAGGGTTGTCTTCCCCAGACTCGCTTCGTTTTACGCAAGGCGCTCGAGGCGCGACTTCCGGCGATCGCGGTGGTCAATAAGATCGACCGACAGGATGCCCGGCCCGAAGAGGTGGTCAATGAGATTTACGAACTCTTTCTCGACCTTGACGCCACCAATGAGCAGATCGAATTTCCCATCCTGTATTCAATCTCTCGTGAAGGTATGGCCAAGCGCCTGATGACGGATGAAGCAAAGAATCTGCAACCTTTGTTTGACCAGATTGTGGAAACTATTCCCGCTCCTAAACAGATTCGGAACGACTCTCTGCAATTGCTGGTGGCCAATCTTGATTACAGCGAATACGTCGGCAGGCTGGCAATTGGAAGAATCTTCTCCGGTGAGATTGCGATCGGCGATCAGGTCTCCGTAGCCAAGCCGGACGGCACCTTCCAGAAGGTCCGCGTTTCGCAGTTGTACGCGTTTGAAGGATTGAAGCGCGAGCCTATTCAGCACGCTGGATTCGGCGAGATTGTGGCGTTGGCCGGTGTTGACAACGTCGAGATCGGCGACACCATCACCTCCGTCGAGAATCCGCAACCTTTGCCGGTGATCGCGGTCGATGAACCAACTATTTCTATGATTTTTGGCGTCAACAATTCTCCTTTTGCGGGTAAAGACGGAAAATTTGTGACTTCGCGACAGGTGAGAGAACGGCTGGAAAGAGAGACGCTGGGCAACGTAGCGATCCGAGTGGAAATTGAACCTGAATCACCCGACCAGTTTAAAGTTTCCGGCCGAGGTGAATTGCAGTTGTCGATCCTGATCGAGATGATGCGCCGCGAAGGCTATGAAATGCAGGTTTCCAAACCTGAGGCCATCACTCGCGTGAGCGAGGGTCGCACGCTGGAACCAATCGAACTGGTAGTCATCGACTGTCCCGAGGAATTCATTGGCGTAGTTACCGAAGCGGTCGGTCGTCGCAAGGGACAAATGACCAAGATGATTAACCATGGTTCAGGTCGAGTCCGCCTCGAGTTTGAAACTCCTTCTCGAGGCTTAATTGGTTTCCGCAATGAGTTTCTCACCGAGACGAAGGGCACTGGTCTCCTCAATACGATGTTTCTGCGCTGGGGCGACTGGATGGGGCCTTTACGCGGTCGCGCGACCGGCTCGCTAGTGGCTGATCGCACCGGCGAAACCACGACGTACGCCCTATTTAATTTGCAAGAGCGCGGCACTTTGTTTGCCCGTCCGGGAATAAAAGTTTATGAGGGGATGATAATTGGTGAGAACGCCCGCGCCGTAGACCTGGATGTAAACGCCATCAAGGAAAAGAAACTCACCAACATGCGCGCCGCTTCAGCCGATGATGCGATGCGCCTGGTGCCGCCGAAGGAACTTTCGCTGGAGCAGGCACTAGAATTCATTGGCGACGATGAACTGGTGGAGGTAACGCCGCAAAGCATTCGCCTGCGTAAGCGAGTATTGCGTTCAAATGAGCGGCCAAAGAAGAAAGAGAGTTAAGAGCGCGTCGCATGAGCTCGAATTTCTTAGCTGCCCTTTCCGGCACCCGTGTATATCCGCTCACTGATCGAGATTTTTCCCAGCTCTCGCACGCCGACCAAGTGGCCCACCTCGCCCGGCAAGGTGCTCGAGTTGTTCAACTCAGAGAAAAACAGCTTTCTCCGGCTGAGTTCTTTTCGCAAGCGACTGCCGCATTGAGCATGGCGCGCCATCTTGGGATAAAGATCATCATCAATGACCGGGTGGACCTTGCTTTGGCAGTGGGAGCGGATGGAGTTCATCTGGGTCAGGATGATCTGCCCCCGGAGGCCGCCCGGAAAATTCTCGGCCCGGATGCGATTATCGGGATTTCCACCCACAGTGTTGCCCAGGCGCGTTTCGCCGTGAACATGCCGGTTGATTACATCGCCATCGGTCCCATCTTCTCCACCTCCACCAAACTGGACTCCGATACACCTTTGGGACTGAGGGAATTGAGTAGTGTTCGCGAAGTCGTGGGGGCGATCCCGCTCGTGGCAATTGGCGGCATCACCTCTGAGAATAGCCAGGATGTGCTTGACGCCGGAGCCGCCGCAGTTGCGATCATCAGCGACCTTTGGACGCCTCGAAACAGTCTTGCGGAGCGTGCGCCTCATCTCCTCTAGGCCGCCGAAAGCTATTTTCCAGCAAAATCAGGCGCCCAAATGAAAAAAGCTTGCGTTTAACGACGTTTTGCGAGAGAATCCTTAGGCCAATTAGGCAAAAGTACCCGCAGCTGACCTTCCTTCAATCACCGCCTCTTCCGGAGTCACAACGCTAAATGAGCTTTTTTGACCTACCGCCCATTATCGAGCGAATGCTGCTCGTTTCTGACAAGATCAGTGATCTCAACTTTTCGGTCGGCCAACTTCCGCAAGTGGAAGTAAACGGCAAACTCACCCCCGTCCAGCCCATGGGGTTGCAGAAGTTGACGCCTTATCAGACCGAAATAATCGCGCTGTCGTTGATGCACGGCAATCCGGATGCCGCCGAACGATTGGCTAACACGGGCACCGCCGATCTCAGTTACTCTTTGCCTTCGCGCGCGCGTTTTCGCGTCAACATCTTTCAGCAACGGGGTGTTTACTCGATTGTGATGCGTGTGATTCCCACCGACATCCCGACGCTCAAGGCTCTGGGTCTCCCGCCGCAACTTGAAGAAATTGCCGAACTACGCAATGGATTGGTTTTAATGACTGGACCTACCGGGTCAGGAAAAAGTTCGACCCAGGCGGCAATTATCGACATCATTAACGAGAAGAAGCATTACCACGTAGTTACGATTGAAGACCCGATTGAATACCTGCACTCTCACAAGAACTCAACCATTAATCAGCGTGAAGTAGGACATGATACCAAAGACTTTCCGTCCGCCTTGCGAGCGACGCTAAGACAGGCACCGAAAGTTATTCTCATCGGTGAGATGCGCGATTTTGAAACTACGGAGATCGCCCTGGAAGCGGCCGAAACCGGACACCTCGTCTTGTCAACACTGCATACGATCGACGCGTCGAAAACCGTGGATCGAATCATCGGTTTATATCCGAAGAACGAGGAACAGGTGATTCGCACGCGCCTGGCCCAAACGCTTTCGCTACATCGTTTCGCAGCGTTTGATTCCGAGAGCCGACCGGCGCGGCCGGATCGCGGCGGTGGAGATCTTGCGGTCGAGTCCGCGCACGCGTGAGTACATTGAGTCAGGCGAGGCGGATGGCAAGTCTTTGCTGGATGCGATGAGAGACGGCAAACTCGATGGCATGCAGGATTTTGACACGGTGATCAAGGAAATGGTGGAGACCGGCACGATCAGTGTTGAAGATGGGCTTACGTTTGCCACGAACCCGAACAACATGCTCCTGTCCTTAAAGGGCGTTACCGGCACAGATCCGTTTGTGCAACGTGGTGGCGGGGCTTTGCCGGTGCCGGAGTTGGCGGAAAGCGGATCTATGTTGAGCATGATTGAATAGTTATATCTTTGCCTGAAAGCTACTTGAAAACCATGATTATCGTTTGCCACGAGTGCGCATCGCGCCTACAAGTCGATGAGTCGAAGGTTCCCGCGAGACCTTTTTCCATCCGTTGCCCTAAGTGTAACAGCAGTCTTAGCTCGGGAGTTTCTACCTCAGTCGCTGACCAAAGCGCGCCGGCTGTGGGAGCCTCTCTGGAAACCGACAACCCGCGTTTGGAACTCAAGCCCGCGCCGGCGCCGCTATTCGAAAGCGAGGCGACGGTCAAAGAAAACGTTGCTGCGGCCCCTGCTACAGAACGGCTCGCAGAGCTGCTGGCAAATCTACTCAGTCAGCAAGTGACAACTGGAAGCAGCTTACGGGGCATGCGAACGTCCTGGAATCCCAGGAAAGCATTAGTCTGTGGCCCAGAGGATAATCGCGAAAAGGTGGCACGTAGTTTGGCAGACAATGGTTTGCAGGTTTTTGTTGCGAACGACACGAGTCAGGCAGTCGAGCGCATGCGCGAGAATCAAATGGATGTGGTCGTTCTTGACGAAAGATTTGATCCGGTTGAGCAGGGCGCTGTGTTTGTTGCTCGTGAAGTAACTATGCTCCGGCCCCAGCAACGTCGCCGGTTGTTCTTTGTCTTATTGTCGCCAACGCTTCGCACCATGGATGCGCATGCGGCGTTCCTGAACAACGTCAATGCGACTGTCAACTTAAATGAACTCGATGAATTGCCGCAGTTACTTGAACAACGCGTGCGCGAATACAACGATCTCTACAAAGACTTCAATAGCGTACTGGGCGTGCCGGCCCTTTAGGAACTCGTCCAACGACACAAGAAAGCGGAGGGAGCCACAAGCGTGGCTCTTTTTGTTTGTGCGCCAGCGAAGCAAGAATGCCGGGAAGAAGATTGTCTCGGCGGTTTTCAGTCAACACAGCGCGTGTGCAATTGACCGGGCATTTGATAAGCTTGCCCGGTTTCTTGCCTGGCGGAACTCGATAACACTGATGACCCAGAAAAGTTCTTCCCAAAACGACAGATTGGGCCACGCCACCATAGCAGTGCATGGCGGCGAGCGCGTGGATGAACAGCCATTCGGTGCTGTCGTTTCTCCAATCTTTCATTCCGCCACTTTTGCTTTTGAAAGCTTTGCCGAGATGCGCCGTTATGCAAACGGTGAATTGCCCGAAGCCTACTTTTATTCGCGCTACGGAAATCCAACCGTCGCGGAAGCGGAAAGGAAAATCGCAGAACTTGAAGGCGCTGAGAGCTGTGTCGTTACCTCGTCCGGTTCAGCAGCCACATTCTGCGCGCTGGCGGCGCTTTGTGAAGCCGGCGACGAGGTGATTGCCTGCGATTCCGTTTATGGTGGAACGGTTAAGACTTTAACCAAAGTATTAAACCGCTTTGGCATTAGTTCAAGATTCATTTCAATTGATGAGATCAACAGCCTGGATTCTCTCTCGAGCGAACCTGGGCGCGTCTTTTGGTTCGAAACACCCGCCAACCCTTTGAACCGAATCGTTGATCTTCAGCGAGCCGCGCGCGCGGCCAGAGACGCAGGACTGTTTTCCATCGTCGACAACACGTTTGCCTCGCCGATTCTGCAGCAACCGATCGCCCACGGAATCGACGCGGTGATGCATAGCGCCACGAAATACCTTGGCGGACATTCTGATTTAACTGCCGGGGCCGTGGCCGGTGCGCAGGACTTTATTGATCGAGTTCGGCAGATCTCAATCATGGTCGGCACTACGCTTGATCCGGCGGCAGCTTATTTGCTTTCGCGGGGAATGAAGACTTTGCAATTGCGGGTTAACGCCAGCTGCGACAATGCACTTCGCCTCGCGCGCGCGCTTAGCGATCATCCAAAGGTCGCGCAGGTATATTATCCGGGCCTGGAAAATGATCCCGGAAATGCGTTGGCAAAAACGCAGATGAGCGCGTTTGGTGGCGTCGTGGCAATTGATGTTGCTGGTGGAGAGGACGAAGTCGAACGTTTATTCGATTCGCTAAAGCTGGTGCGCACTGCCCCATCGCTCGGAGGGGTTGAAACTCTGGCGAGCTATCCGCTCTACTCGTCACACGCGGGGTTTTCTGAAGCGCAGCTTAAAGCCGCCGGCGTGTCGGCAGCGACCGTGCGCTTTGCAGTTGGAATCGAGTCGGCCGAAGACATCATCGCGGATATCACCCAGGCTTTAGATAATATTTGAGGTCTGGATCAGTCAGTGAGAATCAAAGCCGCGATCAGATCACGTTTCCATGGAAATAAAGCTTCTCTTATCCCTCGATCTGCGTGAGCAAGCGGCTTTGCAGGCAGCCCTGGTCACTCATGGCGCTCCGGATGCTCTCGTCACTCTGGCGCTGACTGGCGCCTGTCAAATTCACTCCATGGAGGAAGCGCGTCAACTCAGGAAGTGGCTCTCCGAAGCACGAACAGCGGGCGAGACTGATTTTGCCTCCCTCCATGTTATCGAACGCGCGCTGGTTGAATTTGGGGCGTGATGGCTGAAATTAAATTGGGCTACGGACGCGACTCGCTGCCTTTCGCGTATGACGAACATCGCTTTCAGATTCTGGATCAACAGTTTCCCATTCAAAGACCGCTGACTGACGTCGAGATCGGCGACGCGTTTACCTCACCGGTTGATTCACCGCCGCTTGACGACCTCTTTTCCTCCGGCGATTCCGTTTTGATAGTGGTGTCTGATGCGACCCGCGCCACGGCCAGCGCGCAGATCGTCAACCTGCTCGTGCGGCGAATAATCCAAAACGGGGTAGCCCCGGGAGCAATTGCGATCATCTTCGCCACCGGCATTCACCGCCCTGTCGCCCCCGCCGAAAAAATTGAGCTCTTGACGCCATTCATTGCCCAGCGAGTCAAAACGCTTGACCATTTTGCCTATGACCCTTCAGGAATGATCCCGCTGGGCACAACGGAACTCGGCACCCCGGTGGAAGTGAACCGAGCATTGCGGGATTTCGATCACATTGTGCTCACTGGCGCAATTGGTTTTCACTACTTTGCGGGATTTACGGGTGGGCGAAAATCTGTCTGCCCGGGTCTTGCGTCTGCCAGGACAATCGAAGCCACCCACATGCTTGCACTTGACTTCGAAAAGGGTGGACGCAGGTCAGGTGTCGGTACTGGACTACTGACCGGCAATGCTGTTCACGAAGAGTGCGAGCGGGTCACCGCGATGATCGATCCTCGCTTCAGCATCAACACAGTCGTTGATAATCGCGGGCGAGCAGTTGCTCTATATGCGGGCCACTGGCGATCTGCTCATTTGATGGGTTGCGGGGAGTACCTGGCAAATCACTCGAGAGAATTTCGCTCCTCTCGCGAGCTCGTGATCGCCAGTTGCGGCGGTTTACCGTACGACCTCAATCTCATTCAGGCTCATAAGGCGCTGGACATGGCTGCTCACGCCTGTACGGAAGGAGGGACGATCATCCTGCTGGCGGAGTGCCGGGACGGCCTGGGCCACCCTAATTTACTTAGTTGGTTTTCAGACAAGAATTCGCAGGCTCTGGCGGCGCGCTTGCGCGATGCCTACGAAGTCAATGGTCAGACTGCGTGGGCCTTGCTCACTAAAGCCGAGCGATATCGAATAGTGCTGGTCTCCGACTTACCTGCTGAGGAGGTGAGGAAAATGCGAATGGTTCCCGCGCGCTCGCTAGCCGATGCCCTTGAACAGACGGGAAGTGAAGCCGAAGGCTATTTCATGCCGCGCGGCGCAGCTGTGTTGCCGATCTTAATCGCTCCCTGAGTCTATTGTTACCTCAGCCGCAAACTTGATTGATTGCAAGGCGGCGCGGCGTTAGAATCAAACACCCAACGACAATTGTAATCGGCGTTTTGCAGATAAGGAGAAATATGAAAACTCTTCTCGCGTGTGTTCTCTTCCTGACAGGCTATATAGGCGTCGTGGCTCAGTCCGCACCCAGTTCGCTGGAGAAAGCGGTGGCGCTGACCCAGGCGGCTATTGCACTTGACGGCTCAGGCGCTCCAGCACTTGAAGCAACTCTGAAAACAACTGTTCTGAACGGCGCGGTCGATTCGCCGGTAACAAATATTCGCATGGTCGTGCGGAATACCAGCGGCATTTCTTTTTCGTACCTTTCAGGACAGGTCACTTTCTATGACGCGGCGGGTGTGCGCTGTGCTGAAGGACTATTCAAAGCGGACGCGGTTGCTGCGGACGAAGCCTTCGAAACCGATGCGCCGGGCATTCGGATTCGATGTGCGCCGGCGACGTGGCGCATAGTGGCCACCAATCTTTTGCCCCGCATCTCCCTAAACCGTATCGCCGCGAGCAATGGCTTTTCCGAATCCGCTGCGCGTAGTTCAAGTTTGAATCTGATCATTAGTGTCGATGGCGAGGAACATCCACTTCAATTAGAAAAGCCAATGGTGTTGAACGTGGGGGATACCAGGCGAACTATCCTGGTGCGGCCGGCGCCTCAATGAGTGCTTGACCGCCGGAAAATCGAGTTCTAGGATGATGGCAAAGCAACACGTTTCAGAAGGCAGGGTAAATTTCATGGCAGATAGTCAACCAGGCAAATGCGCTCATCCCGCTTGCGATTGTCCTCCTGAAAAGGATAGCAAGTATTGTGGCGAATACTGCGAGGAAGCAGAAAAGGCGCACGTCACCGAGATAGGTTGTAATTGCCAGCACTCCGGCTGTTAGACCATCCCGCCAGGCATAAAGCACGAACGAGCTCGCGAACCCTCGGCGATTCCCTAAATCTGTAATTACCATTTGTAATCAATTTGCAACTTCAACATAGCCGCTGTAACGGCAACGCCTCTTAGAATTTCCTCATCCTGACAACAGCAAAACCAGCGGTCTCGAATTTCTAATGCATGACTGGATGGTTTTCCTGAGCGAAATCCCAAACCCGCGCTAAATCTAAAGCGCAACACTAAGAGGTGAAATTATGAAGAAGTTTATTATGGTGGTGAGTCTATCGCTGGCCTGCGCAATTGGCGCTTACGCCCAGAGGGCGGAAACACGCGCCACCGGCGACGCCGGCAGTCAAACTTCAGCCGGAGTGAATGGCGCCGGTAAGACCATTAATCTGGATTCGGGCACTCGACTGTCCGGTGAACTACAGAAAACAGTTGACGTACGCAGGGCGAAGGTAGGCGATCAGGTGGTTCTGAAAACGACCCAGGCGATCAAGTCAGGAGGCCAAACCGTGGTCGGCAAAGGCGCAAAGTTGATCGGCCATGTCACTGAAGTTGCCCAAAAGACCAAGGGTGAAAGCCAGTCGCGAGTAGGAATTCTGTTTGAGCGTCTGGAGCAGGGATCGCTGGCGGTCCCCATTTCCGCCACCATTAGCTCGATTACAAACGGCAGCGCGAACGTTCGTCGGAATGACGAAGACATCTTCGGCACGACTGCGAGCAACTCGGCAGGGGCCAGCAGTTCCACGCGCGCTTCTTCCTCGGGTGGCGGCGGTCTGCTGTCAGGGACTGGTGGTGTACTCAACTCGACGACCTCAACGGTCGGAAACGTGGTTGGCAGTACGACCTCAGCTGTCGGTTCGACTGTGAATTCAACGACGAACGTGGTTGGCAGCACGGCCGCGGGCGTAGGTGGAACCCTGGGTCGCATTCAGATTTCCGAGTCGACCAGCGCGTCGGCAGAGGGCAGCTCGGTTTTGTCGTTGCAGGGCGGAAATCTACGTTTGGATAAAGGCACCAAATTTAATCTGGTGCTGACCCAGTCGGCAAGCGCAGGCGCCGCGAAAAACCAGTGAGCTATTTCATAACTTACTCAAGAACGGATACGGCGACGCAACCAACGTCGCCGTTTTCGTTGGGGGGACTAGCGTTTAGTTGTACTGCCGTTGAAACCGTGGACTTGTATCTTGGTGGAACTGTCCGCAAAGAAGGATTAACCTCATAAATTAGGAAGTTGTGGAAATTCTCGATTAGGCCCAACTCTTAGTTTGCCGGCTTGCGATTTCATCGACCACAGACTTACCATCGCGCCATGTTAGGACGCCCCGAATCCGACGAAGCCGCCCCTTACTACTACGGTTATATCAATCGCGTGATGAGTGACGATGTGGTTTCGGTGCTGGAAACTCAACTTGATGCAACGATCGCATTCCTACACCAGATCTCTGAAGCGCAATCGCTTTATCGTTACGAGGAAGGCAAGTGGTCCATGCGACAGTTGCTCAACCATGTAAACGATTCTGAGCGAATCTTCGTGCTCCGCGCTCTTTGGTTCGCCCGCGGATTTCCCAACCCGCTGCCTGGATACGATCAGGACCAGGGAGTAGCCGGTGCCGGCGCTGATGAGGTTTCCTGGGCCGCGCAAGTGGAGGAGTTTCGTTCTATTCGCCAAGCTACATTGGCGTTTTTCCGCAACCTGCCGGCGGCAGCATGGCTGCGGAGCGGTGTAGCCAACGACAGTTCAGCCACAGTGCGGGCCATTGCCTATATCGTGGCCGGACATCTGGCGCACCACACCGAAGTCCTTAAGGATCGTTACCTGAAGTAGGGCGTAACGCGAGCAACAGGATGGTGGTCCGGATGCCGGAAACACAGGCGGGTTCCACGGCAAAGAACAACATTCAGTTTAGTGCTTGGGCACAGCGGAAAGATGACCTGCCACCATCTGCCAGCGGTTATCTCGCTTGGCAAACACCACCGTAAATCTTAGTTCCCCCATCTCCCCGATTTTTGAGACACCCCTGGCCGTGACCACAGCAGTCTCGCCGAAAATCCGTGCTTGCAAATTTGAGGCAGTGATTTTCAAACCTCCGGTGCTTCCTTCTTCTGGAATGACATCTTCTTTGACAACCGTATTTCCGCCGGGGGCGGTGCCCTGAAAATCATCGGCAATTATGCGCCGCAGAGTTGCCCGATCGGCATTTTCTTCAGCCGCGAGCCAGTCGCGAGTCAGCTGAAGAATGTTCTGCTCCACACTTGCTGACCGGTCTGAAGTCTTAGGTGCGTGCTGGGCGATTACGGGCGAGATAGCCACAGCCATCAGTCCGATGATTAGAAATAGTTTACGCATACAGTCTCCTCTCGGTGTGTTTAGTTTAACGTCTATGGACACCGTCCGAAGAGTAAAGTTCCCTGCGAAAGCGGAACTGAAACCGGATTGTTTCGCTACCGCTCACTTTTCGGGCTGGACGCCCATTGCTGCCGGCCCCAGCTTGTTTTGTCTTCTGAATTTGAGTTAAGGGAGTGGTTTTGCCAGGACGGCGGCGATGAATTCTTTGAGGCCCGCATCGGAGTTGTTATTGAAGCTTTTGTAGAGCGAGGTGAGCTGTTCGAGGATTCGATCTCTTAACTCGGGTGGTAGTTTTGCTCGGGTTGGTCCTGCCTCAACCGAGGCGGGTGCGTCGGGGAGATTGCTCAACGCGACTGCGCGCGCGTATGCGTCGAGCGCCTGGAGTCCGAGCTTGTTGATTCTGGCGAGCGCTTCTTGCTGAGCAGCAGATGTCGGCTTCCCAAAATACTGATCGTTGTATGCCTTTGATAGTTTGGCAAACTCGCCTCTCAAGATAGCTGTTCCCATCCGGTGGTAAATTATCGGATCGGTTCGGTATGAACTTTCCGACTGCACAGACTTTCTAAAGGCCTGCGCTGCTTCGGCCGGAGACTTCTCTCTGGACAACGTACCGATTGCCGCGTTCAGATAACCCTGCGCTACCCCCAGGGCCGGGAACGGTTCAACCCTGGTTGCCTTACCCGACTCCAGCAAGCGCACGGCTCTTTTCCCATAGTCCAGCGTCGCTTCGTTCAGGCCGGCGTTTCCAGCCTGCGCGCTATCGATACCGGCCTGAGTGAGCAGGGAAAGAATAAAAAAGTTTTCTTGGTCGTGCTCGACCGCTGCCCGGCCCAGCTCGAATGTCTTCGCGTAATCCTTTGCTTTGTAACTGTTGAGAATTTCGGCCTGCCGCGCCGGCCGCTCATACTCCGTGACATACTCACGGACAACGCGGGCTTCGGGATCCTTTTCTCCCTCGAACCGCTTTAGGTACTGGATGGCGGCTTCGTAGGCTTTGCGGCGACTATCGGCCGAAGGAAACCGCATAAGTTCGTTGAAGGTTGCGAAATATTGTTCCTTCTCCGCATCGCGGGCAGCGTCTGTCATCGGCGGGTGTTCCTGCGCGCGCACTGCCGTCGTCAGAGCAATCAGGAAAACGGCGATTGTTAAAACGAGTGTGATGTAGCGCATGGCATTCCCGATCAGCCGGTTGCAGGTGAAGAGTGAAAAGTCAAAGGTATGAGTGATCAACCAACGCGGAAGTGGCATGCACACCGTTATCCACCCTTCACCATTACTTCCACTGTTACTTCACCGGCCACCCGACGGCAGTTTTTCTGTCAAGTAGCGCGTCAATAATCCGTACAAATGCTTGCTGGTGCCCGGTCCCTCGTAAATTCCGTGTGAACGATTCGGATAGGGCATGATCGTAAACGGCTTGTTGGCGGCTACTAACTTGTCGACCAGAGCTTCGGTTCCCTGATAGTGAACGTTGTCATCGCCGGTGCCGTGAACAATTAGCAAATGTCCTTTTAGCTGTCCGGCAAAGGTGATAGGCGAACTTTGTTTCCACTCCTCCGGATGGTCCTGCGGCAGCCCGCCATATCTCTCCTGGTAAATCGTGTCATAAAGCCGAAGGTCAGCAACGGGCGCCACCGAGAGACCTACCTGATAAACGTCCGGGTAACGAAACATTGCATTCAAGGTCGCCGAGCCTCCACCACTCCAACCCCAGATTGCAATGCGGGAAGAATCGACGTACGGCCATTTTCCAATCGCCCGGGCAGCGTTGGCCTGATCCTGTGAATTAATAATGCCGGCGCGCCGATAAAAGATCTTGCGCCAGGCGCGACCGCGCGGCGCCGGCGTGCCGCGATTGTCCACGCTGGCCACAATGTATCCGTGCTGCGCCAACATCATGTGCCAACGCATATTGAGCCCGCCCCAGGCGTCCACCACTGTCTGCGACCAGGGCTCCGTGTAAGCATGAAACAAAACGGGATAACGCTTTTGCGGATCGAAATCGGGAGGCTTGATCATCCATCCATCGAGTTGCACGCCGTCGCCAATATCCACTTTGAAAAACTCGAATGGCGTCGGTTTCAACTTCGACATCCGTTCCTGCACAGCCCGATTATCGAACAAGCTGCGCACCACCTCATGACCGGGCAACCGCACTATTTCGGTTTGCGGCGCTTTCATAAAAGACGAAGAAACGTGAATCGCCAGATCACTGCGGGGCGAAATGTTGTAGCTATGACTCCCGCCCAGGGCCATGGGAGTTATCCGTTCCATTTTCGCCAAACCCGCGAGCGGAGCCCGGTAGAGGTAACGCTGGGTTGCATTTGTCGGTGAAGCTTCGAAGTAGATCCAGTTGTTTATGGGATCCACTCGTTCGACATTGATTACGTCGAACTCTCCGGGGGTGATGTCTTTTACATCGCGGCCATCGCGCGAAATTGAATAGATGTGTCGCCAGCCATTGCGTTCACTGGCCCAGAGGAAACGTTTGCCTGCGTCTATCCATTCCACATCACCTCGCGCCAACCCGGTTTTATTCCAATCAAGATCGCCCCAGGAGATGTCGACCCAGGCATCGTCCCGCTCGGTGATTACAGGTCGCACCTTGCCGGTGCGAATGTCGCCCAACATCACTGTATTTGTATTCTGGAGACGGTTTAGTTGCTGGATTACAACTTCATCGGAACTTGCTGCCCACTCCATCCGCGGCAGATAGTGGTTGCGTGGATCCCCCGCGATTTCAAACCAACGCGGCTCACCGCCGGAAGCTCGCACGACCCCCACCTTGGCGGCTGAATTCGTTTCGCCTGCTTTTGGATAAGGAAAAGATGTGATCACGGGATAGAGCCCCGCGGTATTGTTAATGAGCAGAAACTGTTTCACCCCTTCGGTATTGAGTTGCCAGAAAGCCACATGCTCGCCATCGGGACTCCAGCGCCACCCGTCGCGACAGAACAACTCCTCTTCGTAAACCCAGTCGAAGGTGCCGTTAACGATGTAGCGGGAGCCGTCGTTCGTCAACCTGCTGATCCGCTGGCCCCGTGGTTCAAGATCTTCGACGTAGATATTGTTCTCATGCACGTACCCCACTCTCTTCGAGTCAGGAGAAAACTTAGCAAACATCAAACTTGAAGGCTTGTCCTTTGCGGGGAGCCCACCAAGCTGCCAGATTGCCGAACCTTCGAGATCGACGATCCAATAGTCGCCGCGGGTGTTGCTGCGCCAGACGCGTTCGGTTTTTGTAAAAATCAGAAGTTTCCGTCCGTCGGGACTGAGAATAAAGTCTTCCACCAACAGCGGCGTGTTAGCGCCGGAGGGCGTTAGTTCTTCGATCTCCACTTTAACGGTTCGAGTGCCATTCACCGCGTCGTATCGGACGATGTCAACGAATCCTTGTTTACTCGATGGCTCGAGCGCGAGATACCCCCGGCCGTCCTGCTCCCACTGCACTGGGCCGAGCGATTTGGTTGCATAGGTAAAAATCGAATCGACTGTCAGCAAGTCACCGCTCGCCGTCTGCTGAGCAGAGACCGACGTGGCCAGGGCCAGGAGCAAAACAGGAATCAAGAGACGAGTGCGTTTCATTTCAAATCTCCAGAATTGGGAAAACTACAAAACAGTCGGAGCGGCAGATTAACACGGATGAAGCTATTTCGAAGGGATTAGTAAATCGTAAATTAATACGAAAAGTTTGAATGAAAGGCCATCATCAATAAACTCAATCTCGCCGGTTAATTTCCTGCCAATTGAGAGCTTAGCGTTGGTTCCAATCGGTCCCACTGCCAAATTTAGCCGGCGAGCGCGGATTGCCTCCCGATCCTCCTGAGTTGCTGGCGCTGCGTGCTGAATTTACTTGCAGCCGGGTGCGCATCCGCTTCTGCCATTGGCTGCGGTCCACATTGATGTCCTCTATTTGGTCCAGTGCCGAACTGAGTGTCTCGCCACCGAGTTGTCGCATCTTCAAGTAGAGCAACGCGGAGACTATGGACGCCAGAGGGACGACAAAGATATTTATCAGTCCCGAGACCTGTTGGTATATCTGGCTCGACAGCGAACTGTTCGTCACCTGTAACTCGCCGTTGCTGTTTGCTGAGACACTGATCTTGCCCATGAGAATGCTGACCACGATAGGCACCAAAAACTGGAGCAGCACGATTATTATGACGGTTCGCCACGAGCGAGAGGCCAATTGCCGCGCGCGTTTGAGCGCAGCTTTCTTTTCCAGTCCCTCCATCAGCACAACCGGAGCGTAGAGCATGTAACGAATTGAAACGATGAAACCGGGGATTACAAATAGGATAAAACCGATGATCTGGCGAATGGTGACGCGAATAGATGTCCTGAGAAACGCGCGCCAGCGTTTCTTAATGACGGCGAAGGCGGTCTTCAATTCCATGGGGCGCAATGGTGCGACTGACAGTTGGGTAACGATGACCGCTGTCATTCCTGCGATAGCTGCGGCGGCTACAAAATACGAACAAACCTGCATCAGTGCGGCAAATATCACCGCCACAACAAAAAAGACTCTGGCCGCAGTTATGCCGGGTCCGAGCGTTACATATTTCTCCGTCACTTCCAGGCCAATCAGGAACAACGTGGAGATGATTACTGGAATGTGCGCCAGCAGCGACATGCGAAAAAACTTTGGAAAGTGTTCGAAATAGAGAGCAAACGCTCGGCGATATAAGGTGCCGATTCCGTCGGCTTCTGCGCGGAGTGAGTTTGCAAACGCCGCAGCCGTTTGAGGTCGCTCGGCCGGATTCTTGGCTAAGGCTGACATGACGATTCGCGCGGCGCGCTTCGGAATCTTCACTCGATCGCGTAAGGGCGGTGGCGCTGACTCTATGTGCCCCTTCATTACCGTGGCCGTGTTGCCTGCAAAGGGCGGCTCGCCGGCCAGCATCTGGTAGGCAATCACCCCAAGGCTGTAGATGTCTGATCGCGCATCGAGATTCCTTGCGGCGCATTGCTCTGGTGACATGTAGAGAGGCGTACCCATGATTGCGCCGACCCGCGTCAATTGAGTGGGTTGGGTAGCGGACGCGGAAAGCCCGGGGGGTTGCACACTATAGGCCGTGGTAGCGTGATGCAGGCCAATAGTCTTGCTGTCAGCGTAACCCTGCACTGAGGAAAAGATGGCCGTCTCGGCATCACCGCCCACGAGGCCAATCTTAGTGCTCTTGTCAGAACTGCCTGCGGGGGCGCGAGAGGCTTCAGAGACCTGGGTTTCATCGGCGGACGGATTGAAGATCGCCGTTTCCGCCTCGGCACTCGATTCACGCAGATTGCTTTCGTCAGAACCGCCCAAACCGGCTGATTGCGGCGCCGCTGCTGCGCGCGAGAAAGCTTGTGTCTCGTTTTCTCTGTTGCTTTCAACCGCGGCGCTGATGCTGGTTGCTTCGGGTTCTTCGCCGCTCGAGAGCGTAGAGTTTACCGAGTCGATTTGGGTCTCGGCTCCACGGTTGCGAAGCAAACCCATGTTTGTCCGGTGCGATGAGGGAGGGTCACCGATGCTGCCTGATCCGGTAAGATCAGGATCTGTATGGCTGGCGCTGTAGAGAAGCGTTCCCTTTTCCAGATCGGCGGGGGAGATTTGCTTTTCCAGCAGGCCCGCCGACTCAGGCGCACCGATTTCACCAGAGCCCAATTTTGCGATTCCGAAGTCGAGCACCTTGACGCGATAGCCACCGAGCCTGTTTGGTTCCAGCCAGATATTTTCGGGCTTCAGATCGCGATGGACCACGCCCTGTTGGTGGGCTTCATGGACTGCTGAACAAACCTGTTCGAGAATGTCTACGACCCATTCAAGCGGCAGCCGCTTTTCTTCGCTCAGCACGTCGCCGAGAGTGCAGCCGTCGAGATATTCCATCACCAGATAGGCGACGGGTGCAGCGTCAACCTGAGCAAAACCAAAATCGGTAACATCGACCACGTTCGGGTGACGCAGGCGTCCGGCGGCCCTCGCTTCGCGTTTGAAACGCTGGACAAATTCCTCGTTTTGCATGAACTGAGGAGTAATTAGTTTGAGTGCGACGTATCGCTCTGTGCCGAGGTGTGTAGCAAGATAGACGGCGCCCATGCCGCCCTGTCCCAGCAGCCGCTCCAGACGATATTTTTCGTCGAGCACCTCTCCAACGTAGCGATCCAGCTCAATCATGTTCGGGGTATGCTAACAGCGGCTCTAGTTAATAGTGAAGAGTGGAGAGCAACGCGGGCATAGCCAGTTATTCGCAGGTGCGGCATTCGCCGTGATGACTGTTCCGTATTACTCTTCTCCATTCACTTCTTACGTTAACGGAAAACCAATGCCCGAAGGACCTGAGGTCAGAAAATACGCGGACGCACTCAATCTTGTCCTCAGGGGCCGGAAGATCAAGTCTCTTGAGGCGCGCACTCGCGAAGCGAAAGCCTGGTTAAAAACCAATGACCAGCGCCTCACCGGCAGGCGAGTCGTGAGAGTTACATCACACGGCAAACACCTGCTCGGGTTTATTGAGGGAGGATTTTACTTTCATTCTCACCTCATGATGTGGGGGCGGTGGCAAACGTTTGAAGAGCCTCCGCTCGAAAAGGACCGACGCGAGCGCGCCCGGATCGTGGTTGCCGGTGGCGCGGCCTTACTTTCCTCGGCTCCAATCTTCAATATTGGCGCGGGAGATCCTTACCAACAGATCGAAAACCTGAGTTCACTGGGGCCGGATGTCCTGCCGGTCAAAGGAAAATTCAACCGGCGCGAATTCAGGCGACGACTTTTGCTGCCGGAACATCTTGATGTGACAATCGGCGCGGCGTTGCTCAACCAAGGCATACTTGCCGGGCTGGGCAATTACTTGCGTGCTGAAGTGTTATTCAGCTGTCGCATGGATCCGTGGCGGAAGGTGAGCGAGCTGGAGGAGGCGGACCTAAGGTGTCTCAGTCAGAAGGCGCCGGAGTTGTCGCTTCGCTCATATCTGACCAGCGCGACCGCGGAAGAAGTTGATCGTGAGGTAATGCGCTCCGACTCGTCGCTTGTCTACCAGATAGATCGTGAATACGGCACGCGTCATCTGGTTTTTCGGCGCACAAACTTGCCGTGTCTGCGTTGTGGTCACCTGATCAGACAGAGAAGGCAAGCGACTTTTAACGCTGCGCCTGGCGTTGATGGGGAGGGAGGTGAGGAGCGCACCCGAATTGTCTATTTCTGCCCAAACTGTCAGCAGGTGGATCCTGGCTCTTAGAGTGGATGCCATCTTCCGCTTACGACGGACCACTGGCTCATGATCCTTACTTCAACAATTTGTGTTTAGCCAGAAACGCGATCACGGCGTCATCAAACTGCGCCGGCTTCTCCATTTGCAGAAAGTGGCCCACCCCGTCCCACATCACAAAGTCGAGTTTCGGCGCGATACTGCGATAAAACTGCTCGGTGTCAGCGGGCCAGAAAGGTGACTTCGCCATCACCGCGAGCACCGGTACATTGATCTTGTCCATGCCCCAGATAGAGTCGTCGGCCATCCCTTCCATTGCGCCCAACAGCACATGCTGCGGAGTGTTTAGAAATGATGACTGAACCCGCGTCATGATTTCCGGTGACAGGTTGGGACCGGCCATGCCGGCAAACATTTGCCGGCCGGCTTCTTTATAGTTAGGACCGCGGAAGCCGGCGAGAAAACCCTCCATGAGTTTCTTGTCACCGAATGGACGCAGAGACCCGTCAACAATCACGATTCCCAAAGTCTTCTCGGGAAACTTGCGATAAAACTGCCGCGCCACTGGAGTGCCCATGCTATGGCCCACCAGCACGGCGCGTTTTACCTTCGCATCGCGCAGTACCGCCTCAACTGCGCGCGCGTAGTATTCCATGCTGTAGGTTGTTTGAGGCTTATCGCTTTGCCCATGCCCGGGAAGACTGATCGAGATCGTGCGGTTTCGGGTTCGACGTAGGGTTGGAATGTGTTCACTCCAAAGATCAAGGCTGCCGCCCCAACCGTGAATCAGGACAATAGCTTCGCCGCCTTTGCCATAATCCAGATAATGAACTCGCGAGGCGTCGAGCTTGGCATAGCGAGAGACTCCATCGACACTCGCCTGGGCCTTGGACTTCACAGTTTCCTGAGCGGCCACACTGGTGGTGACAGCAGATGACATGAACAGGCAGGTAAGTAATGTTAAGACCATTGTCTTCATGATGTATTTTCTCCAAATGACCTTGACGATTGCAGGTATCTTTCTGATCCGCCCACAAAGTTGAGTCAGCCGCTAACCTCTAATCGGTCTTTGCACTGCGAAAAGTCGCCACGGACCGGGAATGCCCTCAAGCTGGCGCACGCCTTTATCTTCAAACAAAATGCCGGAACCGGCAACCAGATCCTTTACCGTGCTCGATACCAGAATCTCTCCAGGCGCCGCTGCTGTCGCTACCTGCGCGCCGATTTGTGGGGCGATGCCGCAAACTGTGATCTCTCCCGGCTGACCAATCATTTCACATTCGCCGGTATGAAGTCCGAGGCGCATCTTTATGTCGAGACGCGACGCATACTCGTTGATGGCGATCGCGCAACGGATTCCGCGCGCCGGTCCATCGAAAATTGCCAATGGACGATCGCCAATCATGTCGATTCCGCGTCCCCTGAACCACTCGATTTCTTTCCCTACATGCGCACGCAAGCGATCGAGCAGGGCATACCAACGTGAGTTTCCCAGTTCTTCAATGTGCTTTCTCGAATCTACTATTTGCGTAAACAACACTGTGGCCAGCACCGTATCGGGCTCGAGCGTGTGTCTTACGCCGGTCAGAAACTCTTCTACCTCATCCAGTATCTCGTCTTGTTCGCCCACGAAAGGCAAATGATCCTGACCGGGCAGTTCGACAAACTTTGCCCCGGGAATACTCTCGGCCACATATCGTCCTTCGGCTACTTTCAGACAGCGGTCTCCGGTACGGTGAATAACGAGGGTTGGTACATGGACCGAGGGCAGCACCCGTCGCACATCGATTTCGGCATTCATTTGGGTAAGTGCGAGCGCCGCGCCCGGGCTCGCGCCCATGCGAAGATAGGTGGCCCACCATTCTCGAAATGCCGCGTCGCCGGCTAGACTCGGGGCGCGTTCTTCCAGGCCCACCGGCCCGCCCCACTGTTGGCGCATCTGATCAAAAAAATGCTGACGTTGCTCGGTCGTCGGCGCCCATGGGTATTCATCGTCGCGAATGCGCTTAGCGTAGGTTCCAATCATCACGAGCGCCAGCGTCTTTTCCGGGTAGGTGGCGGCGAACAGGCTGCACATCGGCCCACCTTCAGAAACTCCGCAAAGTGCCGCGCGTTCCGAGCCGACCGCGTCCATCACCGCGCGCACGTCGTCCATGCGTTGCTCAAGTGTCGGCAGTTCATTGATAGGAACGCGATCTGAAAGTCCGGTGCCACGTTTGTCGAAAAGGATGAGCCGCGCAAAAGAAGCGAGGCGAAGCAGGAAACGCGCGAACCGCGGCTCGCGCCAGAAGTATTCCAGATGGGAAACCCATCCCATCACAAACACGAGATCAATCGGTGCGTTGCCAATCACCTGGTAGGCGATATTCACGTCTCCGCTACGCGCATACATCGTCTCCGGAGGCCGGTCGAGGGTGAGTTCGAATCGCAGCGGGTCCGGTCTGCTTTCCGTGGTTTCGGGCGAGACATCGATCACGGCCGGTGTTCGCCGCGCCAAGGTCTGCAAGGCTTCGCTGTGGCCGAGGCTTTGGCCGTCCTGGTCAGGAACGACCCTCCGGGCTGTCTGATCCCGTCCGGCATCTTCACTCCCTGTCTCCTGAACCTCAACACTAAAACGATAACCGCGCTTGGGAATGGTCTCGATATATTTCGTTCCGTCACTGCCCAGTAACTTCCTCAGAATTGAAATGTTTTGCGCCAGGTTGTTGCTTTCCACAAAGCTGTCTGGCCAAACCCGGCTCATCAGGTCTTCAGTAGTGATTACGCGTCCACTGTTTTCAACCAGAACCAGGAGGGTGTCAAAAGCCTTCGGGGTCAGCGAAACGGGCTTCTTTCCGTTGAAGAGTACGCGCTCGAGGGCATCGAGTCGGAAGTCGCCAAAGACATAAGAATGGTTCGACCGGGCTTTAATCATGGTCTCTCAGGACTTCTTGAAAACATTCTCAGAAGGAATTCAGAGTTTCCTAAGTACGGCGCGCCACGCGTGCGGGTATCGTTCATCTCGTTAGATAAAGAGCGCCGTGGACACAGAAATGAATGGATTGCTCGCGCGGCTATCTTAAGCCGAAACCCCGATAACAGGGAACTATTTCCTACATCTTCCGGACTCGCAGACTGATAAGGAGAGACCCCGAATGAAGACCATCTCACCCATCATCGTTGCCTTATTTCTCGTGGCCCTGACTGTCCCGGGCGCGAATGCCTCAAGCGGCCCATCCGCCAGGGGAGATTACAGATTTGTGCTCGACGATGAACTTTCCAAAACAGTCGTATTCACCGCCACTACCGATGAAGGCGGAACCACCACCGGGCAAATGACTTTCAGAGACCAGGCCATCGTCACAGAGCAGGATGTGGACGGCACCGGCGGCGAATCGGAAGCTCCAAAAGAAACGTTCTTCATCACGGCAAGTCTCGACAGCATGACGATCGAAAACAATCGAGCGATATTGGGCGGCGTCGTCACGGATTCGAGCAGCCGGAACTACATCGGCAGGTTTGTGCAGTTGGTTGTGGAAGATAACGGAGATGGCGCTGAAGGTGTTGACAACCTGAGCTGGTGCCTCTGCCAGCCGGAAGTGGGCGGTTGGGTGCCCGCCGATTCAGAACTCAGGGACGATGAAGGCGCCTGGTACAAATGGTGGGCCACCGACGCGGAAGTAAAAGACGACGCGGGTGTGCAGTCTAGAAACATTATTCCCGGCAACCAGAAAAGTTGCCCAACCTTCCCACTCTCGACCTATGAGTTTGCCGCAATCAAGAGCGCCGAGGGTCAAATTCAAGTTCAACCGTAGTGCGGCGGAATGGGGTCTTCCGTAATATGGTTGCTAAGAAGCTCCGTTAGAAGTGAGAGGCGTTCTCTCTTCTAACGGAGCTATTTGCTTGTCAGGAGTGCTGTTCAGGGAGCTGCAAACACCAACGGTTTTACACCAGATGACTTCTACGCAACATGCGGGCACGGGCGACCGCGGTCCCACAAGAACCCAAACCAACTCACTACCCGGAAGATTGAGGCAGAGTTTTATCGGGGATCGATGTTAGGATGGAGAAAACATTTAACGGAGGTGTACGCGATGGGATGGGACGGCGATGATCTAGCGGGCCAAATGGAAGAAGCGTTTGAACGCCAACAGGAGGCGGCGGCCGCGCGAGCGAATCGTGGCACGTCTTCGGCCGAGGAGCGCGCCAGGAGCGCCAAGTTTGAAACCCTGCGGCTTTCGCGTTCGCGGATCATGAGCCAACTGGCCGGTGCTACCAGTCCCCCGCATCGTGCCATGCTCGAGAGCGCCCTGAAGTCGATTAACGACGAGATGGCAAAATAGCCGTCAGCCGCTAACGCTGTTCAGCCCGCGCGTCCGCTCCTTAATCATCAACCCAGGAAGTTCCAAACTTTATCCTCCAGTCAATCGGTTCATGATGCTGCTGTGTCCTTCAAGGATTCTGGCGCGCTGCTCAGCGCGTGGTTCGAGCGACCAATCATCGTGATCAAACGTGCCTCCGAGAATAATTCCGTCGCGCCGCGGAAACATGTAACCGGAGCCCGAGATGTAACAGTAGTCAATCTCGGCTTGAGGCAGTAAGACTTCGAGCTGACCGCGCACCGGACCAAGTTTCAGGTCGCCAAACAGCTCCCGAGCTCCTAAGCCGGTACAGTTGAATACTACCTGCTCCCGCAGCCTGGCTAACTCATTACGATTTCTGAAATCCCTAACCATCACCTTTCCTCCCGCGACGTAGAAGTCGCGCAAGAGCGCGCGCAGATAGGTGTGTGGCTCAATCAGCATGCTGTTGAACTGTCGAACATAGGGGAAGCCGAAGTAATGCCTGGGATCTCGATGGACCTGAGTTTGGGGATAGAGTGCAGCCCCTCCGGCAAGTTCGCGATCAACTGAGGGTTCTCCGGCTGACAACTCAAAAGAATCGATCCAGCGAACCCCATATTCGGGGCCAACCAGCTCCTGAAACGACCGATTTGAAATAAGACAGGAAAGACGAAACTTTTCGAGAAACTGGGCACTGACCACTTCGGAATCGTAAACCGAGGTGGGAGACCACCAAGCCCCGGCGATATTCGACGTCGTCTGGGGTGGAAGATCTCTGGCGTAGATCGTTACCGATGCGCCCTCTCCCTGAAGTCTTCTTTGTAGCAATCGGGCAGTGGACAGTCCGATTACGCCGCATCCGAGGACAGCGAAATGGAGCGGGGTTCTTCGCGAAAGTCGGGTCCGTCGCCCTGGCAGCACCGGCCCCGAGGGGCGCGCCAGGATAAAGTCTTTCGCGATATCCACCGCCAGCGACGATGTTCCCCACGAGAGCGTAACGCCGGCGCCTCCATGGCCGTAATTGTGGACCAACAACTTGTCGCCCAAACGCTCGTAGTCAACGACAAACCCTTCATCGCGAAACGGTCTGAGCCCAACCAAGGTACGTATGATCCGGTTGGCTGCAACTTTGACGGGTGCAAAGCGGCGAGTTTCAAGTAGGCTGGGCGTCGCCGATGAGACCGTGCTCAGTCTCAGTGCGGGCGTGAGTGAGCCGGAACGGGCAAAGGCGCGTGGACCATCAGCCACCGCCAGAGCGCCGGCGGCTAAGGCCGTTCTCAGAAAGTTTCGCCGATTCACTTCGCGTCGATCCATGACGACCGTTTTATAGCATAACAACTTTGGAGTGCGGCAAATGATCGCCGCATTGGCTAGCTGCGCCGACAGGCCAGCGCAGTTCGGGCGGGAAATCGCGGGTTAAACGGATCCGAGAACAGTCTGACGGAAGATTGTCTGGTCAGATCCCAAGATAGCGGTGCTCGACCATCAGGCATCTGTCCTGGACCACTTTGATATCTGCTCGGGCCAGTGTTTCAGCTACTGCGTCGTTGCGGATTCCCGATTGGAGCCAGACGGCTTTGGGTTTCTTCGCGAGTATTTCTTCCAGATGAGCCGAAACGTCCTGGGAGCGGCGGAAGACGTTTACTAGATCGACTTCGATCGGGATGTCGCTGAGTTTGCGATAGACCGTCTGTCCCATAATCTGCGCGACCTCCGGATAATAAACCGGCACGGGAATCACCTGGAAACCTGCCGAATGCAAATAACTTGGCACATAAAAGGCAGGTGCGCTCGCCTGAGCTTCGGTTTTGATTCCCAGCACAGCAATAGTTTTTGTACTGGCAAGCAGATTTCGAATTCCGGCGGTATCAGTGACGAGGTTGTCTTCCCATTGCATAGCAGGAGTATACGACGCCAACCCTTCCCAGACCGAATGACCTGCGCGTGGAGACTGTTTGTTGTGCTACTGGTGGTGTATTCACTTCGATTTATGTTCTGCAGGATGGACATCACGGTGCCCCTTGACGGCCGAGGGTGCTAAAATCTGCGCGGAGGTAAGCGATGGAGAAATTCGAAAAGGCCGCTACCGGCCATTGGGGTAGGTTTTGGCAGATCACATTGGTCCTCAGCCTGGTGCTCTCGGCTCTTGCCTTTCCGTTTTCCGAAGTGTCAATAGTCGTCCCGCAAGCGATAGCCCAGGACAGCGATGAGGCCTATGAAACTGAATTGCAGAAGGCATCAGATCTGTTGCGCCGGCGGCAGTATGAAGACGCGTTGAAGAGTTTCAAACGCGCTAACGACTTGCGTGGCAAGAAATCGGCTGAAGCGCTTTACGGAATGGCGCAAGCCTACTACGGCCTTGAGGCTCTCAAAAACGTGGTGGACACGACCGACAAGCTGATTGCGGTGGCGGGTGACGATAAGAAACTGCTGCTGCCAGCCTACAACTTGAAAGGCATCGCCTTACAGGCGCAAGCTGAAACCAAGAACGAAAAAAAACTCCAGGAGGCGGAAGTGGTGATTCGCCAGGGCCTGGCCCTCGATAGTAATGGCGATCTTCCCAACCTTCATTTCAATCTGGGATACGTCTTAATGCAGCTGAATCGCGATGCCGAAGGCGCTGCGGCGATGAAGAAGTATATCGAGCTTGAGCCCGAGGCCCCTGACGTTGAGCGAGCCACGAAGATGATTGAGAATCCGCGCCGGGCCCGCGAGCCTTATGCTCCCGATTTCTCGATCACCACGGCTGAAGGAGAGCACATCACACTTGAAGACCTCCGCGGAAAAGTAGTTGTGCTTGATTTTTGGGGCACCTGGTGTCCTCCATGCGTGGAATCGGTGCCGTCGCTGCGCACGCTGCACAAGAAGTTTTCGAAGGAACCGTCGTTTGTGTTGATTGGCGTTAGTACTGACCAGGAGGAAGAGGTCTGGCGATCATTCACCACCAAAGAAAGAATGGTCTGGCCGCAATATTGGGATCGTGAACGTCGGGTGGTGCGGGCTTTTAACGTTCGAGCTTATCCCACCTACATCGTGATTGACCATGAAGGCATCATTCGTTTTCGCAGCAGCGGAACGAGCTGGGAACGGTCTGCTTTTCTAAGTGACGCGATCAAGAAATACGTGAAGATAGTGGCGAAAACGAATGCCGTGAACGAGCCCTAAAGTTCACGTTTTTCTTTTCCGTCAATTAGAAACCACGCGCTTAGCGCACTCAGCAACGCCAACACCATCGACGCCAGCACCACCATACGGTAGCCGGCGACGAACGATTCAGCAATAGCCTGCTCCAAGGATTGTTGCTCTTCGGCAAGCGCAGTTGCAGGTATTTCAATTCCCGCCAACTTTGTGCGCTGCTCGTCCACCTTTTGTCTAACCTCCAGAGTTAATGCGAGTCCCTCCATTCTTTTATCCAGATGACTATTGAAAGTCTGGAGCATTACGATTCCCAACAATGCGATGGCCAGTAAACCTGCGGTACGAGAGACAGCATTGTTGATTCCGGACGCAACGCCGGCGCGGTTCTGTTTGACCGAGCTCATCACGGTAGTTGTCAGCGGAGCTACGCTCACGGCCATGCCCAGACCCAGGACAACTACTGCCGGAAAGAAGGTGGTCCAAAAACTCGCTCCGCCAGAGCCCACCCCCGGCCACATGAAGAGCGCGAAACCGGCGGCGACGACAATTGGTCCAATCATCAGCGGTCCCTTCGCGCCGTAGCGCTTGACCAGTCCACCAGACCAGCGCGAAAGCAAGAACATGATGAGGATAAACGGGAGCAAGGCTGCGCCCGCGGCCGTGGCAGTGTAGCCCTGCACCTGGATTAGGTTTAAGGGCAGAAAGAAAAGAGCGCCACTCAACGCAGTGTAGAGAAAAAGCGTGAGCAGGTTTGCGCCACTAAAGTTACGAGAGCGAAACAATTGGAGCGGCAGCATAGGGCTGTCGGTGCGGCCCTCCCAGATGAGGAATAGAGCAGTGATCAAGATACCGCCGATCAGGGAGATTAGTATTGCCGGATGAGCAAATTCCAATCGTGACGACTCAATCAGTCCAAACGTCAATGCTCCGAGGCTGACAGTGGCGAGGGCCGCGCCGATCCAGTCCAACCGCCCTGACTCCTCGTCGCGACTTTCAGGAACGTGCAGGTAGACCAGACCGAGCACAACGAACGCGAGAGGAACATTGATAAAGAAAATAGCTCGCCACGAAACATTCTGAATCAGCCAGCCGCCCAGTACTGGTCCAACTGCCGCCGTGATTGCCGTGAACCCTGACCAGGTTCCGATCGCTTTGCCGCGCGAGTCTTCGTCAAATGAAGCGCTGATGATTGCCAGACTTCCGGGCACGAGTAGCGCACCGCCGACACCTTGCACCGCGCGCGCGATGATCAGTTGGTTGATGCCCGGAGCAAGTCCGCACCAGACTGAAGCAAGTGCGAACAGCACAATGCCGATTCCGTAAATCCGTTTGCGCCCAAAATGATCGCCGAGTGAGCCTCCAGCCAGGAGCAGGGCAGCGAGGAAGAGCGCGTAAGCTTCAACCACCCACTGCACGTCAACTACGGTCGCATTAAGACTGGCTTGAAGAGCCGGGAGGGCAACATTGACTACCGTGCCGTCAATGAAAACCATGCTGGAACCAAGAATGGTGGCGGCCAGAATCCAGGGACGCGAGGCCTTAGGGCACGGGGCGTCAGCATCTTTCGCCTTTGGAGTTGCTTCGTCCGGCTGACCCATAAGTGTCAATCCTGGGCGCTGGTTTACTGTGTTCCGGTCGCGCGACCCCTCAAATAGGTGTTCACACAAAAGAGATTCTCAGCGAGCAGATAGGTGAGGTTGGCTTTCTCCACATAGCGATCAAGTCGTTCGGCATTTGCATTCAGTATTTCCAAACGTAAAGCGTCCGCAGCCTTGCGTTCATCTGCCGACAAACCCGGGTCAAGAGATAGGTGACTTAGCTCCACCAGGGTCCAGGGAAACCACAAAAACGTCGAGCCTTCACCCATAAACTCGCTTCCCACGAAATGAACATCCGCATCAGGAATACTGCTGTTGTCCTTTTCAATCGACATTGTCGCCAGCTCTTTATGGTTGATGAAATCTCTTCGCGCGGTTAGATATGTTTGTTCGTTTTTGAGGTAAGCGAGATCTGGAATCGCTTCAGCTCTGGATAGGGCAAACAGAGCATGAGCCGTGAGTCCATCAAAACGGTCCTGCTGTCCGGTGCGTTGTGGACTTTGCACCCAACCCTGGCCCGGTTTGTAGTTTTGCAGCAACCAGCTAACCCCGCGCCTGATGGACTGGACGTATCTAGTCCCCACTCGCTCTTTCAGAGACGGCGATTTGGTTGCTTCCGCCAAGGCCCACACGGCCACGACCGTTGAATAAGTCCGCACATAGTCTGGATTTTCCTCGGTAATTGTTCGCCAACCTCCGCCGCCATCCTGCCGGCGGGCAATCTCGGCTAACTCGCGTTCGATCCGGTTCATGATTTCAGCGCGTTCGGAATCATTCCAAATCCTGGTCGAGGAGTCTAGGGATTTGACCTGCGCCAGCGATACCCAACTGTTGATCTCAGTAACTGTGTAAGGGTTTGCGTTTGCATAGTAATTCCAACCCTCACTCGGCCGAGTGCGCCGCAGTTCTTCCATGTACTTAAAAGCCGCCTTGATCTTCGGAACGTATCCATCCAGATTTTTCTGCGTGGCGAGTACTCCCGTGAGTGCCTGGGCAGTGGTCCAAACCTGAGTAGCTGTTTGCGCGCCGGCGGTCACTGACTTCAATCCGCCATTCTCCGCTTGAGCGGCGAACGCGTCGTCAATCCAGGCGTCGGCCTTTCTTTGTAACTGATCGATAAACTCAGATTCGGGGCGCGAATCCTTCGATGCCGGCGAGATCTGGCTCATCTTCAAGTTGTTGCCACGAAGTAATAGCAAGCTGGTAACGCCGAGAACGAGTGCCAGCGCGCTGACAGCGACAACCGGCCGCACCATGCTTTTCTTTTTTCTTTTCCTGACCTTTTGCGGTAGCGACGCATTACCGACCTCGCCGGTGTACAGATTGAAAACATGGACGCGCACGCCATGCTTGACCTCAACTTCCTTGAGATCGTGCAGAAACGGTTGCCAACTGCTGTACTGTCCAAGATCTTCGGCAACCCGCCGCGACAACAGAATGTGCCCGGCGTCGCCGCTGTCCATCACCCGCTGGGCCATATTGATGCCTGAGCCGGCTACGTTTGCGCGTTCATTCACGTCGACGATCTCGTTAACCGGACCACTATGCACTCCCATGCGCAACTTGATTTCAGGAAAACCCTTGAGCGCTTTGCTGATTTCAAGCGCACACTGCACCGGCGCCATCGGGTCATTGAAGAATACGAGTGCCATGCCGTCGCCAGTGGCCAGAGAAATCAATTGATTCGAAGACTGGGCGCGCGTCACCTCTGCTGTGCCAAGCACTATTTCCTGTAGCGATCTCAGCACTTTCGATTGTTGATCGGTGGGCAATACGGAATAGCTGACGATGTCCATGAACAGGACGTGGGCCAATTTCATCGTCGCGTTTTGTTCACCACCTATCGGCTGTGATTCGTTCTCTGATTGCATGGTGTGTCACTAAACCATTTCGCGTTCAAAATTTTCGATCAAGCTTTTATCTTGTTAGGTGGAATTAGCGCAAGGTTCGGGCGTTGAGATTAGCTCTTTGCAGGGACCCGCGGGCGCCCTCGCCCGCACTGTGGTGCGGAAACACTATCCGATTTCCACCAAATGTCTACGCGATAAGCGGGCGAGGGCGGTCGCAGTCCCATAAGAACTCGGCCATTCAACCCAAAACTGGCCCCCTACCCAGGAATAGTTTTCTCACCAAATTGTCATCGTTTCGGAGTCCGCGCCGATGAGGACGCGCAAAATAACCGGTGAGTTCGCGAGCAACATTGTGAGCCAGGTTCGGAGCCGGCTGATATCTTCAGCAAGATAGAACATGCGGGGTGGAAAATAAATGAGCAGAGCGATAAAGCTCAGGAAGAAGAGTCTGCCGCAAAATTCAAGGACACTCGACGGCCGGCCCAGCGGGGCAAAGGTCAACAGGTTCCAAAAAACCTGGAAGAGCATCATGTTGAGAAACAGGCAAATATCTCCCAGCAATGCACTTTGAGGACTGCACAGAAACCGCGATGGCGACGGATTCTTCGGCGCCGAGAAATAACGGTAAATCAGATAGGTTTGCCCGACGGTGAGGAAGAAACCGGCGATCACCATCGGCACCATAACTGCGGCAGTGTCGAGCAGCCGGCGACCAAACAGAAAATCACCGAGACTGGTGAGTATCGCCGAGGTGATGACCAGATTGAGGCAGAAATAGAAGAGTGGATTGAATAAGCAGCCGGCGAGTTTGGTCTCGGCGCCGGCAACCGTTTTACCCTGGGCGCTCAGGCGATGGTGAAAGTGACAGCGCTTCAGGACCGCACCGGCCGCCGGCAAGATCCACATCGCCAGGAACATAAGTCCCAAACCGAGCTTCGCAAGCGAATTCTCAGCCGACACTTGACTGAAAAGATCGATGGCAAATCTGGTGAGGAACTGCATGACCAGAACGTTGGCGACGAAAACGAGCAAGTCTAGCAACAGTCCGCGATTCGTTGCTGAGAAGAGATCCGCGACACGAAAGCCGGGCCCCGCGACCGGCGCTTGCCGGTTCCCGGCCCCTTCGCTGGCGGGTTTATGGGTGGCTGTCTTTTTTCGACGCATCGCGTCGCCAAACCTGTCGAATTACGGCCGCGCCGTTAGCTTTTCAGATAACGATCGAGAAAATCCAGGATCGCCTTGTAAGCGCGAATCTCATTCGCCTTCTTGGTGAATCCGTGGCCTTCATTATCAAAGAGCACGTATTCCACGACGCCCTTCCGTTTCTTGATACTTTCAACAATTTCATCTGACTCCGGTTTAATCACGCGTGGATCGTTAGCGCCCTGCAACACAATAAGTGGCTTCACAATTTTGTCAGCGTGGAAAAGCGGCGAGGTGGCGCGCAGTTTTTCCAGCTCGGTATTGGGATCGCCTATCTCTTTGTAGAGTGATTTGCGAAACGATTCCCAGTAAGGCGGAATGGATTGCAAAGTCCTTACCCAGTTCGAAACGCCGAAGATATCAACGCCGACTTCAAATTCGTGTGGCTTGAAAGCGAGCGCCGCCAGGACCATGTAGCCTCCGTAAGAACCGCCCATGATGCCGATCTTCTTTTCGTCAACGTAGCCGAGTGAGGCGAGATATTTCTTCGCTTCAACACAATCCCAGAGGGGTTCGGCCCCGTGTTTACCATCGTCAGCCGTAAAAAACGATTTTCCGTAACCACTCGAGCCACGATTGTTGACGCCGAGAATCACGTATCCATGATTCGCGAGATACTGCGCGACTGCGCTATAGCCCGTCCGAGTTTGTCCGCCAGGCCCACCATGAATGAGCAACACTGCGGGAACTTTGTTCGTCGCACTGGCTGCGTGAGGCTTGTAGAGAATGGAAGGGATCTCCATCCCGTCGAACGATTTGTAACGAATCACCTGGGAATCAACCAGATCGCCGGCACTGATCTGCGGGTTGAGACTATTGGTCAGCTTCGTCACCTTCCTGGTAGCAAAGTCGTAGAGGTGCAGCTCGCTGGGACTACGATCGCCGTTGAGGTAAAAGGCCATCAACTTCTCGCTGGGCGAAATATTAACCCCGGTGATGTCGCCGTGGGGTAACTTCGGCAGGGGAACCGGCCTTCCGGTCGCGGCATTGTAGATTTTGATCCTGGTGCGTGCGTCCTCATTGATTGCAACCACCCGATACTTTCCGTGGCGAGAATAATATGTATAGGAAATGTCCCACGGCGCCTTCTCGACGGTCGTATGCTTGCCGGTGGCGAGATCATAGCGGGCAATGTATTGAAACTCGCTGCCCTTGTCGGTGGTGTAGTCCAAATACTGCGACTTCGCGTCGAAAGCCTGTGGGCTGTTACTGACGTCGCCAGTGTGGGCGGTAATATTCTTGAGCTCTTTGGTTTCTGCGTTGTAGAGGTAAATATCTGCATCGGATGGGGACGCGCCGCTCTTCTGGAAAGCCACGTATTTCTTATCGTTTGAGATGTCGCCGAAATCCAGGCCCGTTTCATCCTGATAGACCAGGGAGCGCTTTAAGCCGTCGATTATCATTTCATAGATGTCGAAGAAGCGAGCGTCCCTCTCATTAGTTGAATAGAAAAACGACTTTCGATCCTGGCTCCAGCCGAGGAAGTTTGCTTTGACCTTGTCGCCCGGAGTCAGATCAAACTCTCTTCCGTCCAACTCCCGCAAGTAGAGGTGGTTGTTCTCGTTTCCGCCTTTGTCATAGGTGTAAAGCAGGCGCCCATCTGCCGGGAAATAAGAGACCGCGTAAGTGCTTTCTTTAGTGGAGCGGGTCAGCTGAGTGGGACCACCCCCAGTCACTGGTACGGAGTGAACATTAAAGATTCCGGTACGGTTGCTATGAAACAGGATCGATTTCTCGTCCGCGGCAAATGAGCTTCCTCCGATCCGCACGGTGTTCATAAACTGCTCGATAGTGTATTGCTTAACTGATCGAGCCGGGACTCTTCCCGCGCCGGATTTCGACTGTGCCTGAACGCTCGCAACCGGTGAAAGAAATGCCAGTGTGATGGTGACTACAAAGCCGACGCAAACAATCGACTTTCGAAAGCCGGGGGTGCTCATAGAGTTCTCCTTATTATTTGAAACGTCCGACAACTTTCACACGCGGGTGAAGGGACTGATCTGTTCGACAGAAAAAGATCGGTGCAACTTTGTGGATCTAATCATTCGCCTGAGGGTACTGGCTAATTAGTTCCGGCCGATGGCCGCGGTCCACTTTGTAAATGCGCTGCCAGACCGGGCGGCAATTGGGACGGCGATGAAATGGATACGAGAAGTTGAATTCATGCGATCATGGTAAACCCAGTTATGTCTTCTTGTCAGTGTCAGTCAGAAACGCCTGCACCGCACGTTTTCACGGGCAGAGTTGCCATGCCCTAACCGCATCAATGGGCCTGATCAACATCAGGATCTCAAGCAGCAAACTATCCTTGATCCAAAAAATCAAGATCAACTCCACCACCACGAAAAGAATTAGGCCGCGCTGCCAACCCAGCCGGCGGGCGACTACGAAACCTACCAGGCAACAGAGAATGTCCCCGGAGGAATTAATGACCGTGTCTCCGTTGTAGCCAAGCGCAGCCGTTTCAGATCGATAGCGGTCGATTATGAACTCTGTGTTTTCAAAAACTTCCCAGACGGCTTCAATCGAAACGGCAAGCACAAGTTGCCACGCCGGTCGCAAACTCTTCATCACAAACTTGACCAGCAATGCCACTAACCAAAAGAAGAGGAACCCGTGAAGCACATGGGTAAAACTGAAAGGATCAAAGAGGTGTTGGGAGTTGTCGGAGCTACAAATGTTGCCGGACCAAAGTTGGACGTGTCCGCAGGCACAAATCCATAAACGGCCCTGGAGTCGAAGCAGCAAAGCCGCTGCAACAAAGATCGCAACGAGAACGGCCCACGACCATAACCTTCGTTTCTCGAATGCGGCTGCGGACATAAGTTATGGTTAGCGGGTGGGCTCCGAAACGTCCTTCAGAGCATAATCAATCATTTTTCCAGCCGCCAGTTAGCGATCCTTAAACTTAGGAATCGACGGTGGGAGCGCAATGCCTTCCGGTAAACGCGGGTCGGGTACTGGCTCACCTGCGACCATCCTTAGCGGCAGCACGCCCGCCCAGACCGGGAGCGCATAATCATCTTCGTCGTCGACCGGCGGACCACTGCGTACTTTGGCCGAAGCCTCTTCCAGAGTGAGACTCAAAACCGCGGTCGCTTTGAGTTCCTGCTCAGTTGGCTCGCGCACTTCGTCCCAACGACCAGGAATGACGTGCTCTGAGAAAGCACGCAAAGCAGCGAGCTTAATCTCCCGATCGTCAACCGCGGAGGCGCGTCCGAAGATCACAACGGATCGATAGTTCATTGAATGATGAAAAGCTGACCGCGCCAGCACCAGTCCATCAAGCACTGTCACGGTCATGCAGACATCAACGCCGCCGGCGAGTGTCCGCAACATACGGCTGATTTGCGAACCATGAATGAATACTTCGTCTCCCACCCGGCCAAAGCCGGTCGGAATAACAAACGGTTGTTCCTCAACGTTGAACCCCACATGGCAAATAAAGGCTTCGTCCAGAATTGCGTAGACGAGTTCGCGTTCATAAACACCGCGTTTCGGAAGCCGTTTAAGTGTAGTGCGATCAGTCTTGGGAAAGTCCATCTGTGAATCGTAAGGGTTAACTCGCGAATCGTAAAGAAGTCTGAAAGAAATGGAAAACCTCTGTAGAATACTTTCACTGGCATTTTTCCGCGGCACTGACATATGACAACAGTCAAGAATACTATTCCGCCAATGAAGACGATCCGTCTGCTCAGGACTGCGATTCTGTTCCTTTCGCTCGCTACTGCCTTTGCTTGTAATACTCAAAAGTCCGCGGATTCCGATCCCACGCCGGTGTTATCAGGCCCGCCGAACACAACCTATCCGATGCCCCCGATGAAGCCGGATGCCGAAATGGGTTGGGCGTTGGCGGATGGTTCACGCTCCAGGGTCGCAGATTATCGCGGTAAGGTTCTGGTGCTGGACTTCTACGCCACCTGGTGTGAGCCTTGTCGGGCCAGCATTCCGAAACTAATTGCCATGCAGCAGCGACTTGGTACAAAAGGTGTAGAGCTGGTGGGACTAAATGTAGGCGGCCCGGACGATCGAATCAAGGTTGCTGCCTTCGCGCGTGAACTAAACATTGCTTATCCGCTTGGTTTCCCCGACAAGGCGCTGACGGACCTATTTCTTTCCGATAACCAAACGATTCCACAAACGTTTGTATTTGGCCGGGATGGCCAACTCGCAAAAAGATTTGTTGGCTTTGAGGAATCGACCGGAATTGAATTGGAGAAAGTGGTTGAGAGCGTAGTCGGAAAATAGCCCGGACGACGGACGGAGCGATGCCGTCTTTACTGAGGTGATGCTCCCGAATGCACGGCGGAAGCCGTACCGTAACGGGGTGTTGATGGCCGCGCACGGTACAATGATTGCGCGGGGCATGGACAAGGTCAGAGGCTACGGACGATTGAGATCCGAACATCGATGTCGGCGTCATTAAGTTCAGCCAGTGAACATGAGCAGGATTCCGGAAGTTCTTCCGACTCTCGTTTTTGCAATTGTGATGTTATGTTGGTTTGGTTTTGGCTGGATTCTTTTATTTCACAGGAAACCAGCAAGCGCCGCTGACCAAACCAGGGATCCGAGTTCGCACATAGGCTTTTTTCTTCAAGTCTTATCGTACGCGCTGGTTTGGTTTTGGCGTCGCGAGGCATTCACGCTAGTTGCGCCGGAGCACCCGGCGATCTCGATAGCTGTCGCCACAGTCGCTGTGGGAGCAGCTGTAGGGTCGGTTTGGATCATTATGGCCGCGATCGAAACCCTGGGCGAGGAATGGAGCCTCACGGCGCGGGTGCTGGAAGGACACCGGCTCGCGACCAGCGGCCCATACGCGGTTGTCAGACATCCGATTTACACCGGAATGTTGGGGATGTTGATTGCGACCGGTCTGGCCGTGAGCCCGTGGCAGAGCATTCTCTTCGCTTTGGCAGCGTTTAGTATCGGCACCACGATCCGCGTACGCAGTGAAGAACGACTCCTGAGCAGGGCATTCGGATCTGACTTTGAAGACTACGCGCGGCGAGTGCCTGCGATCATTCCCGGTCTGTGGTAACAATCCGGGCTTCACGACAAGCGGTTAGGAAATCGGGGAAAGGGAGTGGGAGATCATTCTGAAGCCAACCAAGAAAGCAAAAATATTAGCAACGCTCGGTCCGGCCTCGCGCGACCCCGGCGGGATTGAGAGTCTGCTGCGCGCAGGCGCAAATGGCGTGCGAATTAACATGTCGCACGGGACTCTCGAGGAGAAAGCGGAGGACATCGCGCGCGCTCGCGCAGCCGCCACAAAGTTGAACCGGCCCCTCGCGGTGCTGGTTGATCTTTCGGGTCCGAAGATTCGCACCAGCCACCTGGCGAATGCTCAACCGGTTGAGCTCAAGGCCGACGACACCTTCATTCTCACTACTCGCGACATCGTCGGCGACAATAAACAAGTTGCCACTAACTATCCCGATCTGGCGCTGGTTGTTGAACCCGGCGTCAGGCTCTTACTTGATGACGGGGCAATCGCGCTGGTAGTAGAGAGCACCACGAAGACCGACGTAGTCTGTCGAGTAATCAATGGCGGAATGTTGGGCGAGCGCAAAGGCATTAACCTTCCGGGCGTCTCTCTTCCGATCGACTCGTTGACCGAGAAAGATATCGGTGATCTTCAATGGGCGGTCAAGCAGGACGTGGACTACATCGCACTCTCGTTTGTGCGCCGGGCGGAAGACTGCGTCCGCGCCAAGGCTTTGATAAAAGAAGCAGGGGGGCGCGCGCCACTGGTGGCTAAGATCGAAAAGGCCGAGGCCATCGATCATCTTGACGAGATCATTGCCACTGCCGATGCAGTGATGGTTGCGCGAGGCGACCTGGGCGTTGAAACCAGCGTCGAGCTGGTTCCGGTTTATCAGAAGCGGATCATCGCCAGGGCAGTCGAGGCCGGGAAGATGGTGATCACTGCCACGCAAATGTTGCAATCGATGGTGACAAACCCGCGGCCGACGCGCGCCGAAGCTTCTGACGTGGCCAACGCCGTTTGGGACGGTACGGATGCGCTGATGCTGTCGAATGAGACCGCCAGCGGCTCGTATCCGGTGGCCGCAGTGGAGACGATGTGCCGGATTATTGAATCGGCCGAGGCCGGCAGGGAGATTTCAAACGATAACTTTTTGCGGTGGGCGGGCAAACAGTCGGGCCGGGTCAGCCGTGCGCTCTGCGAAGCGGCCGCCTATGCCGCCGACGAAATGGGCACAAAAGTGACCGCGGTGTTGACTGAGTCAGGCTTGATGGCGCGACGTCTTTCCGCTTTGCGTCCCGGACAAAGAATCGTGGCCCTCACCAACTCGCAGGAGGTGAGAAACGAACTCGCTTTGATTTGGGGAGTGGAGTCGCTACTCATGCCCCACGCCGACACGACCGAGGAAATGCTGAAACACGGCGAGCAGGTTTTACTTGCGAGCAAAGCTGTCGATCGTGGCGAGATGATTGTGGTGATGGCTGGAAGACTTTCCGGGTTAGGACTGTCTAGTTCAGTGACACTGTTTACGGTTGGCGGAACCCAGGGCGCCAGCTGATTCGGAAACTTGGGCCATTGGGCTGAAATTAGTTTACGTAGAAGCCCTCTCGGGTTCTAGCAAAGAGATCTTCCATTTGCCCGGCGGCACCCCTCCGCCGTTTCACCTTCACCTTCACTTTACGCCATTTCTTACTCGCGGTTGAGTCTTCGGAAACTATTGTTACGGCGTACTGTCTCCGCAACTCGCTGGCGATCGTCTGAAAGGCCCAGCCAAGCGACTCTTTCCGGTCAGAAGATTCTACTATCCTAATAAAAGCCTTCCCCCCAGAGACTGCGCTGAGTTCATCAAGGGCAACATGGCCCTCAACCCCTAGTGATCCTCCATAGTCATCAGGAGTCGGAAAGTCGATCGCGTAAAGAAGCACCTCTGTTTCTCGGAGCAACTCCCGCAGCTGCTTGAATTTGTAGTTCGAGGAATTGTCCAGACCGTCACTTATGAGTATCAGGGCGCGTTTCAAATGAGGCCCACTCTGAAGCTTTTTGACGGCCAGGTAACAGCTGTCATACATCGCTGTCTCCCCGCCGATGCGCAAACTGTTAAAAGCGTCGGTGATAAATACAGGGCTAGAGGACCAGTCCACTAAGAGCTGAGGGTCTTTGTTGAAGGTGAGAAGAAAGTACCGATTTGACCGGTTACCGAGCTCAACGAATTGCTGAATAGCATCTCGCAGAGCCAAAAAACTTTTTACGGTTTGCTCTGCCGAGCGTCCGGCCATCGATCTGGATGAATCAAACACTATCCCAATGCTGACAGGCGAGTCTTCACGATGGATTGATACGATTTGTGCGGGCTTCTTGTCGATAGAGATCTCAAAGTCTGCCGCCTCTAATCCCGAAACGGGTTCACCGAATTTGTCAGTTACCGTGACGTATAGTGAAACTTGTTGAGGTTCCCTGATCTGCGTCTGAAAAGCCGCCGCACTTTGCTGACCGGGACTAAACGCCAGTACGAGTGCCGTGAGAAATGTTAGTGAGACAATCCTTTTGTAGGGGCTAATCATAAGCTGCTATCAACGAGCAAGCCCAGGATAGTGGAATATTGAGACCGTTCTAACGCGGCACAGTCATCGAATTTCTTTGACAGGCGAGCGTTTACTCCGCGCGGAGCACTTCGTGGATAGTGTCTTTGAGTGAACTCGCGGGCTTGGTGGCGCCGGGCGCCTGCTGAGGATCGCGCCAGTTGTCGAGGATTCCCACCTGATGGACACACTGGAGGGTGCAGGTCGGCGCGCACCACTTCTCAGTTTTGTACTCACGATCAAAATCAACCATCGTGTAATCCGCCAGCGGGATTCCCGGATAACCTTTTTGCTGGGAGCACCAATGGACCAGTCCATCTTCGCAAATGTAGAGGTAACGTGCGCCGGCACGGCAACGCCATTCGTAAGGCTTGCCTTCGGCGATGCTGTCCTGGAACCAGTTGAGGCGCGCATGATCCTTATTTCCCATCTTCTTCACTTGCTGGAAGATGTCCTTCTCTTTTGGCGTCAACGGTTTTAGTGTTCCGTCGCCGTCGTGGATCACGCCGACGGTGGTAGAGAATTTCAACTCGACGGCGCGGCGCGCGACCGCCAGCGCGTCATCCGGGTTCTTGATTCCCCCGCCGATAACCGAATTAATGTTCACATGGAAGTCGGCATATTCGGCCAGGTAGCGCAGCTTCTTATCAAGCACGCGCAAACTCTTTCGCGAAATCTCGTCGGGCTCCACGTTGTCGATGCTTATCTGCAAGGCGTCGAGCCCGGCGTTATTAAGCCGCTTGATGCGGTCAGGCGTGAAATAGTAGCCGTTTGAAATCAACCCGGCGATCATGCCGCGTACGCGAATATGATTGATGATCTCGTCAATCTGGGGATGCATCATCGGCTCGCCACCTGAGATGGTGACGATCGATGTGCCCAAGTCCGCCAGCTTGTCTATGCGGCGAATGATCTCTTCCACCGCCACTGGGGTAGAAGTATGGTCATATTCATTGCAATAGCCACACGCGAGATTACAGCGGCGCATGGGAATCAGGTGGGCGAGCACCGGATGACCCGTGGAAAGCAAACCCCGGCTGATGAAGGCAGCCTGGCGAAGCTTAAACTTGATGAATTTGCTCTTCCGCATGTTCCTGATTTGATAGAGAAGTGCTCTGGAAATCCCGACTTCTGTCCGGTCAAACGTAGTTCGCAGGATATGCGACCAACGGCTGCAAGGCAAATGCAACAGGTTGAAAATGGAAAGGGGCCCTGGTCAAAAAGACTCCAGAGCCCCGCAGGCTTGGTTTGCTGACCGCCGTTAGCCCTTGATGACTTTCACCCCGGCATCAAGGTTGATCTTAAATTCATCCGCAGACATTCTGGCATTGCGCTCGACACTGCTCAAACGCATGGTAGTGGCGTCGCCATTCTTCTCTACAACTTTTGTCTGCACTGGCATACCGGCGCCGTCAACCCAGATTTCAGCATACCTGAAGCTGGCGTTTCCTTTTGGCACAAGCGTCAGATGAATCGTGCTGACGCCGCCCCATAAGGTTTCTTCTCGAACGTCCTGGAAGGGCTGAAACCTTGCTTCGAGTTGCTGACGCGAAAGGTACAGCAGATCCATCATGCCGCCAGTGCTGTTCTTAACCTTGTTGGATTTTGAGCTGCCGGTGTAAGCGACTTTAAGGCGGGGCTTAAGCAAGGTGTACTTGCCGTTGGAAACCGCGAGGGTTTCCAGTTGCGGACTGCGCCAGTCGATTCGCACCGAGGCGTCGCGGCCGCCGGCCGGCATGTACAAAATCACACCCTGATACTGATCGGCGTCGCGCAACTGCGCGTTATATTTTTCCATGCTGAGGCTGGCTTTAAGCGATCTCAGCGATTGACGATTACGCTCCATCCGGTTCAAAACGGAACTAACCAGCCCGGCACTCTGCGCGTTGGCAGCCGTCGGGGCACTGACCACCAAAAGGCCGGCCATCACCAACATTAAAAGACCCAGGGGAATCAATCTCTTCATAAAAACAACTCCTGTAACCCAACCAACAAATGTTTCTGCCTCGAATTATATTAGGACCTGACGCAAAAACTCCGTAATTATAGGGGAAGACTAACGTATGTCAACCTCGTACCCACGCGTTTTACCGTTATCACCGATCACCTTTCGCACCTTCAGGACCTGAGCTTCCGAACGCCCGGTTAAGCCTCGCACAATCTGCTCGATTTTCCCCTTATCCTCTTCGTTTTCAACAAGTTCAGGGCTAACCAGCACTGTTGAAGTAGCGGGGCTTTGATGCGAAACTTGCCGAGCTCGTTCGCTGTTTTCAAACCAACTCTTTGGCGTCCCAAAGATGAAAATTAGAATCAAAACGCACAGAATGTCCCACTGCCAGGTATTTCTGGCGTAATTCCAAAAGAAGATCTTTTGCAGCAGTCGTAACACTTTTTCCGCTTTCCACCGTTAACTGACTGGCAAGCCTCGCGCCAGGGATACATTCCTCTCGGTCACTACAAAACGCCTTGTATTTTAGCAGTTTAGCAGCTCAGAGCTGAATGCCTGGAGCTGATTCAACGATATGGCCGTCGCGCATATGTATTATGCGTCGGCACATTGCTGCGGCTTCCGGATTATGAGTAATCATGACGATGGTCTGGTTGAACTGGAAATTCAGTTCCTGAAACATGTTCAGGACCAGGGCCGAATTCTCAGAATCGAGATTTCCGGTTGGTTCGTCCGCCAGGACAATTGCCGGCCTGGTTACCACCGCCCGCGCCAATGCGACGCGTTGCTGTTCGCCACCTGAGAGTTCGAGTGGCTTATGTTTGAGTTTATCCTCGAGACCAAGGAGGCGGAGCACCTCGCGGCGCCTTTCCGGATCGTCAGCCCCGTTGCCATGAATGCGCTCAGCCAAACGAAGATTGCCTTCAGCCGTGAGCGTGGGAAACAAATTAAAGCGCTGAAAAATGAAACCAATCTTACGCCGGCGGATGTCGGTACGCTTGGCGTCGGATGCGGCAGTAAGATCCTCTCCGTCGATGACGATTCGGCCGCTGGAGGGCGTGAGCAATCCACCCATGAGGTGAAGCATGGTCGACTTGCCGCAGCCTGACGGCCCCATGATGGCAAGAAATTCACCTTCGTGGACCTCGAGCGAAACTCCCCGCAGCGCGGGTACATCAACCTTGCCAACGCGATAGGTCTTTACGAGGTTGTCGGCTTGTAGAATCGTTCTCATCGGCGGTTCGGGATTATCGATTAATCTGCGCGCGCGCCGCAGCTCAGCGGCTGAAGAGCGGAGAGATGTTAATACAGGCAGGGGTTAATAGCGAACAGGCCCGATCCGTTTATGGTAACGGATTTGTCTTATTTCGTAGTCGTTCATCGAGGTCCACTTCCGGCAATCCGCCTTTGTTTTCCAGGACAAATGCTTCGGGTCGAAACTCCTTGTCCACTGCCACAGTTGCGGGAGTCTGGTAGGAAATCGTCAGTTTGTATTGATCGTGAGGGCGGGTTATCTCAATGCGAGCCGGCAACCGGTATTTTGACCCTTCACCGAAGCTGGTTTCATTTGAGTAGGAAACGTCGGTGAGCAGCAGACCCTGGGGATCGAAAAATTGAACGCGAGCCACTCGAATGGAGTTGACACGATCAAACCAGAAACGGCGCAGCAAACGTGCGTCTCCACCGGTGGGCTGGGTAAATTCCTCGAGCAGGTAGTAGCCACGAACCACTCGCGCGCCCTTCTTTGCTTGAGGATTTAGGTCGTTTTCTTCCTGAAAAAACTCGCTTTTCACATAGACCAGATTCGGATCGCCCGCCGGCTGAATCATCAGTGCGTCAGTCAGGTGTTGTGGACGAAGATTCGAGAGCGCGCTGACAGCCTCCTTTTCAGTATTCTGAGCGGGCTTCCTCGGCGCTTTCGGATTAGTTGGAGTGACGGTTTCTTCGAGTTTCGGATAAACCGCGCTGTTGGTCCCTTTGACGAAACGCTTGTATTTTTCGTCTCCGCGCAGGACGGCTACGCGAAACCGTTCGCCATCGGAGCTCATCTGGGCGATGTCTACAAATGAGAATTGAATCCCCAGATAGATCTTGCCGGGACGTTGCAAGACGAGCGTGCCTTCAGTTTGCCGGTATTTCTCAACTATGCCGGACTCAGCAAACGAAGTGTCCTCAAACTGAATATCAATCTTTCCCTGAAGTGACTGCACGCCCGTCACCCGATTGATTTCATTAATCAAAAGGGTCTTGTCTGCTTCCGCCAGGGGTTTCAGCAACTGGGGAACTTGCACTTTTTTGGGCTTGACGAAAAGTCCACACGCCGACGTGGCGATGAGCGTGGAAATCAGGAGGAGGAGAATTGATTGCCGAGATAGTCGGCTGGCGGAAAGTGACTCAGGCATCAATGGGCGGCTCTCGCAACCAACGAAGACTTAGGCAATGAACTTTCGGGAAACGGGCGTTCAACCTAACAAAGTCAAATTTTCTTGTCAACGCGAACACTTTACCAGTCACAACGTCGGATTTATTGGAATTCTTCCGGCTGAACCAGATTACTTCGCTCAACTAGTCGAGCACCAGCGGCGGTTTGCCAAACTTATGCCGCAGCTTGTTGATGGTATTGAAAACCTGCGGGCGGCTCAGAAGCTTGATTTCGAGATTACGTCGTCCGGGAAAATCGAGCAGCATAATCCCCAGTAGAATCGTCAACAGTCCCTGGCCGGGTACGCCCGGGAGGGATAAAACAATACCCAGCGCGACCAACAGCAGGCCCAAAGCATTCTTCAGGATCATGCCAAGGGTCCGGATCGCCGGTGAGCGGTTTTTCCAAAGTTCTCGAGAATGACTGGCCTGAAAGTAGTTAGCAGGAATCTTTACGAGGATGAAGGAGACTACAGCCAGGTTGAAACTAAACGTGACGGCAAAGATCAACACTCCGAGCAACACGTTGCGCAGCGTGATGAAACCAAGAACAACTGTGAGCAGGGTGTTCATCGAGTCAAAGTGATCTAAAAGACGGCCGCGTCCAATATCTGCAACTACAATCCGCGGCGGGCCTCGACCACCGCCTCGATAACTTCCTTCACTAGTTTGTCTGCGATCGGCGGCAGTTGAAAGTCAGGTTGCTCGGCAACTTCCCAAAACTCATCGAGACCTTTGGCTCCGGCGCGTTCAAGCGCATAGGCCTGAATCAACAAATCAATGATGTCGGCCGCTTTGACAACTTGGGCTTCGACGCTGGTACGTGCCTCGTAGTCCTGGTGTAAAAGTGCATATCCTGGTTCAGCGCTGCCCACGCCGCGAATCACATCCGTAAAGGCTTTAGCTTCCGCACTCTTCCGCGCGGCTGGGCCAAAATAGTTTGACGCGGTTCGCGGCATGTCGCCAACGCGCGACTCCGCCCAGTCGTGAATTAATGCCATTCGCAGAACACGTTCACAATCGATGCTGAGACCGCGCTCCAGGATTTCGTCGGCCAGGAACATGGCGGTAACGGCAACGCCGAACGAATGTGCGGCTACAGATTCAGTGCCGTTCGGTAATCCGCGAAGAGTCCATCCGGTGCGGTCCAGACGTTTCAGCCGTTGTAATTCAATAAGCGTTTCGATCACGTTTCCAGGTCCTTGTGCCCTACTCTAACGCGGTAACTTGCTCGTCACAACCGCAAGTTCAAGGGCCGGACTCCCTGGGCGGCAGAAACAACCGAGGATTTGCGGAGGCTATGCGGAAGGGGATTCGGCGCTGGTGTCAGGTTTGTCGAGAACTTTTTGAAGCAGATTGCGGATTTCATCAGCGCCTGCGGCGAGCGGACTAGCGATTAGGCCGCCGCTATTAACCAGAAGGGCAGTTGGTGTCACCAGGCTCGATAGTGCTCGGCGACCTCGCGTTCCTTTTGCAAGAGCACCTCTCCCAACCCGTACCTCGCGACATTTACGAAATTGTCTTTGATAGTGCCCTTGCTGATTAAGGCGATGGTGAGTCTATCCCGGTGAGCATGTTGCCAATCTTTGATCTCTTGAAACAGTGCGACGCAAGGGCCGCAGGTGGGGCTGGTAAAAATGAGAAGCAACGGTTGGCCATGTGCGAGCAACTGCGAAAGTGATTTGCTGCCGCCGTCATAGGCAGGAAGTTCAAACAAAGGCGCGAATGAATCGACGGGCAAACCCTGCGGTTCGGGCTCGGTCGCAGGTGCTTCTTTGGCTTTTAGCGTCCGCTGCCGGTAATTGAACAACATGATCAGGGTTCCGGCGATCCCGGCGATCAGTAACAGCCATTGGAAAGGTTTCCATTCAAGAAAAATTGTGCCGATGCTCTCGACCGGCCGCGTCGAGGTTTGCCGGAGAACCAAACCCGCGGCAAGTGCGAAGACCAAGTTGCGGAGAAGCGTGGACCAGCCGAGGGGCTTTGAATGAAGTTGTCCGAAGCAATGGCAATCGTGAGTGCGGCCCCTGGCCAGATTTACGGCTATTGCCAGAATAAACACGCTGAGGAGCAGGAGCGCGCCAAAGGCCGCTACCGAGACTGACGCATTGGTGAGCAACCCCAGCGCAATGGCCAACTCGATGAGCGGCAGCAGGAAGGAAAGCGCTGGAATCAGGGGTGCGGGCGCGCCGAAGTTTTTGAGCGCGTCTCTCGTGCCGCCTGAATCGAGAAGCTTGGTAATACCCGCGACCGCGAAGATAAAGCTGAGCGCAAGTCTAAATGGAATAACGAATAGGGCCATGGACCGCAGAAGTCAGACGACAGAAGATGACGGCAGAATCTGAAGAGGAAAATTAGCGCACTGTCAGGAGAACCGCAAACAGCAAAAAGCACCCAACAGGAGCGCTGTTGGGTGCCCTTCTCTTTTTGAACTCAGTTTAACTATTGACTGGCGACTGCGCTGGTCTGCGCTTTGGGATCGAAGGGGGTGGCGAGATACTTTTTCGCCACCGTCAGTGCATCGTCGTAATTGATCCCTGACTGCACGGCTTTGTTATATTCGGCTACCGCACGCTCACGACTACCCTTCGCATCATAAGCATTTCCTTTTTTGATATGGGCCCAGACTTCAATCCAGGTGGGCTTCATCGTGCCATTGATTGCCGCTTCAAAGTTGTCGAGAGCCAGCTGCCAATTTCGTTGTTCGAGATAGAGCAAGCCAAGGTTGTAATACACCCAGGAGTTTGAGCGATCGAGTTTCAACGCAGCTTCAAACTGCTGTTGAGCTTCCGCGTATAGCCCTTCCTTCATCTGCTCAATGCCGCGCCGCGCGATGATGGAAACGCGCAACTCGTCGGACATGCGGAGAATTTTGTGATTTGGATCGACGATCACCTCGATTGGTTGGCCATTCGACTCAAAGTCGAAATCCTCGCTCTTGCCTTCGATCATGGTGGTCGTTGTTTGATTGTCGCCCTCGGCGCGAAGCATTAGTTGAACCGGCATGCGCAACGTGTCGAGGGTTTGCTTCACAGTGCCGCGCGTTCGGAACTTCCCGGCCCTGGTGCGGATGATTTGATAGTCAACGGTAAACTCGGGCACCCCCGTGCCTTCGACCCACTGAGCAAAGAAATAACGCATAGGGCCGACGTTAATCTGGGTAGCCAGCCGCTCGAAATCATCGATCGAAGCGTTTTTCCCACGGAAGTCCTGCAAAAACTTTCTCAGCAGAGTGTCAAACTTTTCCTTGCCCATCGTCTCCCGCAACATGCGGAACACCATCGCGCCTTTATGAAAAACGATTGACTGATAAGCGGCGGATTGATCGTCAAGCGCTCCCGGCGCCCGGGCAATCGAAGCCGTCTGCTCGAAGGTAAGCGCGCGTTCCTGTTGCTCGCGCTGCGCCGCTTCCAGAGCGCCGCCGCTCAAGCTGGATTCGCGAAAAGCAAAAGCGCTCCATTCCGCCAGGCCCTGCGAAATCCAGGCTTCGTCAAACGATTTCAGCCCGACGGTTTGGCCCCACCATTGATACGCTACTTCGCGCTCCAGTCTCTCCTCAGGGATGGGCCGTGAAGCGTCGAAGACCTTAGCCGCGAGAAAAATAATTCCGGGCCCTGAATAGGTGTCCAGACTGTCATCGTCAACCTGGGCCACTACCAGGCGATTTCCCATCAAAGGCGCGCCATACTGTTTGGCGTAAAACTCCAGCACGTGGCCCATCTTTTCAGCGTAAGCGTTGATCCGGCCTTCGCTTCCCGGCTTGGCGTGAAACTGGATTTCATAGTTTCCAAACCGCAGGTTGCGCGTGATGTATTGGCCGGCGGCGAAGTTTCCAACCAGCACGGGCTGGCGATGAACGAAGCGAAAACGCGCGGCGCCATCTTTTGGTGAAGGTTGGGCGGCAATCGGGTCGTCGCTGGTTCCGGCCACCTGCAATCCGGCCGGAACAATCAGCGTGATGTCAGAGGTGGCGCGGTCCGCGGCATAGTCGTGAAATGGAAACCAGCGCGAGGCATACATCAAATAGGAACCTTCGGGTCCTACGTAGGCCAGGCGGCGGGTGGCAAGTGGACCACCTTCTGGTGATTGCAAGGCACCGCTCCACCGAAAACGAAGAGTGATCGGCAGATTTGCCTGCACCACTTCGCCCAGATCCACCCTGACGCTCGGCCCTAATGAACCAACGCCGACCGAATCCTGCACAAAGCCAGTCAACGCTTTACCATTGATCTCAATGCTCTCTACTTTAAGTGAGCCGTTCAGCTCAAACACGAGTGACCGAGTGGCCTCGAGCGGGATTAGCGAGATGTCTGCGCCCGCGCGCAGCATATGTTGATCGGGAATCAGTTGGGCTTCGATTCGATAATTTGTAATGTCATAGCGCAAGCCACCCTGCGGCGCCGTTTGCTGAGCGCGGACATTGGTGCTGCCAGAAAACGCAATGATCACAGCGGCGGCAATCGCGAAGAAGATTTGAGGAAAGTTCGGCCTTAATGTCTTCATATAATCTCTGTTTTGTCGGAAATGGGTCCTGATTATACAACCGCTGAGCAACTACCTAATAGCGCCAAGGGCAGGCTAATTTAACGAGTGGACCGTTTGGCTCCGGGTCCGAATCAGCAGCTTTCGGCGTCGAGATTTTGGATGGTAAAGGAGTGGTTCCGGTTGGCTGACGCCCGTCAGAACCGCAGACGAGGGTGTGGGAATGTATTAGTTGCCGATGAGTTAGGCTGAGATTGATGCCCGCCCGTGCCAGGCGCGGTTCCCACCGGCAAGGCCGGCATACGCGAAGGGTTAGGAAGGTTTCGTGCCTGAAGATCCGACAAAATCCGCGTCTTTCGCGTCGGCTCCGGTGATTTGTAGAATCTTGTCGGCGGGCTCAAAGACATAACCCTCCTTCGAAGGAATCAGGCGGTAGCCGCGCGCTGCGCTGGAAGCGGCTACGGTAAAAGAATAATTACCCTGCTCGTCGGTGGTTGCAGCCAGAACCGTGCCCTGTGGACTAATCAGCACGACCACCACATTTCCGAGTGAATTTCCCTGCGCGTCTTTCACCCGTCCTGCGACCACTACGGTTGTTGGGGCCGGGTCCGCTTTCTCAGCCACTGATGCGGACGCTGTTCCTGGCGGAGTTTCCAAAGTGGGAACCGGAGTGGGAGAGGGATTTGGCGGAGGCACGGAGGTCGTGGTATCGGGCTGTTGCGTCGCTGCGTCATCTGGCTTCGGCGAAGTTGTTTCCGCAATCGGCGGAGGACCAGGATCAGCCTTCGAAGTCGTCGCGCCTGAGCCGATGGCATCGGACACTACTGACGGTAGAGCCGCTGCCGGGATAGTAGACTCGCCGGGGATGTGATGAGCCGGACGATGAGCCTGACTCAGGGCCGATCCGTTCTTCAAGTCCTTTCAGCGAGCCGTTCACCTTTTTGTAGAGTTGTTCGATCACTCCGCGTCTGACCAGATCAGGATTGCCGGCGTTATAGCTTTTTATGTAGTTACTCAGCGCTTCTTCCCTCTGATCCAAACGATCGAGAACTGCACCTAGATGCCAGAGGGCTGTGCGCCATGCAGGTGTGCCTTCGGGAAGAATATTTACCGCGCGTTTCAAGTGATCCGACGCTTCCGGCAGTTTGTCCTGGTTATAGAGGGCCCAACCGGAAATATCTTCAATGCGTCCGCGCAGGAGATTCGACAATATATTTCGCGGCGCCTCTGCTACGCTCGGTGTTCCTCCCGCAGCGATGGCTTGCGCGCGCAGCTCGCGATACTCCTCAGCCTGAACAGCAATAGTCGCTGGAGAGATGCTCAACCCTGCCTCGGCGCTACTGCGAGCAGCCTGTGCCAGGTCGAACACCGTCTGGAAAGCTATCCCCTTTCGCAGGAGTTGGCCGGCTGCATAGAGTTGACGATAAACGCGCAGCTTGTCATCCCCAGAGCTGAACTCTTTCGCGGCCGCAACAACTGCTTCTTCGTTAATTGAACCGCCGCCATTTTCCTGGTTTATTAACGACGCGAACGCCAGCAGCGACTTAAGTATCTTCGCATTGCTTTCAGTGTCGGCCGCGGCAAACTGAAAAACACTTGCCTGTCGTTCCGGCGCCAGGAGCTCGATAAATGTCGATCCGCGCGCGGAGGTGCGGCCCGCCAGACGTGTCTCGATCTGATCATCCTTCAAGCTAAACGACTTCACCAGAATCTCAGCGGCTTCGTCGTAGAGAGCTGCCGAAGCGAGGGTGCTGGCGAGTTCATAATCGAGTGTGGGAAACCGCCCGTAAGTCTCGCGCGAAACGGAGCGCGCGCTCAGCTTCCAGAGGTTTTTGTTGCGCAGTTAGCGCTCGCGAAACTGCAACATAGGACCAGATGTAACGGGGTTCAATTTCAATTGCTTTGGCTCCATAGTTGAGCGCTGAACTCATATCGTTGTGGGCCGCATACCAGTAGGCAACCCCAGCCAGCAGGGCGAGATTTCGCGAATCGGCGGCCAACGCCTTATCAAGCTCGACTTTGGCCTCATCCTTGCGCCCAAGATCCAATAGCGAAAGCACTACCCCGGCGTGGGCTGTTTTGTCGGCAGGTTCTGCGGCGAGTTGCTGATGGTAGAGCTCCAACGCTTCCTGAGACTTACCCAACGCCCGACTAAGATCCGCCAGACTGCGGCGGGCCCCCTTTGAATTCGGATCGAGTTCGAGAGCGCGTTTTGAAGCTGCCAATGCCTCGTCGAGTCGAAGCGAAATGTGCAGGCCCAACCCGAGGGCTTGATAACCTTCGGCCATGTTTGGAGAGAGTTTGATCACCTGTTCGGCAAGTCGCACCGCCTCGCTGCCCTGCTCCGTGGCCAGGTAAAAACCGGACAGCGCCAGCAAGTTTTTCGGATCGCTGCCAAACTTTGCTTCGATACTTCTGGCAGCGGTTGCCGCAGCCGCGCGCTCGCCGCGAAGAAAAAGATTGGAGGGAATTTGCGAAATCACCCCTGAAAATAAACGTTCAGATGAATTGTCCGGAGCAACAGCTATTGCCAGCATCAATCCTTCGATTCCGGCTTTGGTGTCGCCTTTCTTCAATCGTTCATCCCCGACGGCGGCGTAGGCGCTGACCAGCAATTCCGTTGCGCGCGCCCTCGACTTGGAATCGGGATGTGTATCAAGGAAAGACTTTAGCTTTGTGACGCGCGCCTCCAGCGGGAGCGTGAGCGTCAACTCCACTTCTTCAGACTCAGCCGCATCATCAACTGGTACGCCTGTCCTAGCCGTAGTGTTTTCGTTACGGGCTACCGTGCGGCGTCTGGCGCGAGTTCCGGCTGCGGCATCTGGCGACGGCGATGAGGCCGGGGACACCACCGCGGGCGAAATATCTACTGGTGCTTCCGAGACCCTGGCGGGAGTTGCTGTTTCCGGTATGGGACTTTCTGCGGCGCCGCCTGGAGCCACGCTTGCGCTCGATTCTGTGGCGCTGGTTTTTAAAAAGTCATCGACGTTCAACCCAAGTTTCGTTGCGATGGCGTTTGCGAAAATCCTGATGCCAGTGTCAAGGCCTTCGCTGAACTGGCCGGCTTCAACCTGACCGCGCATGCGTTGACCCATTTCTCCCAGCACGCCTTCCGGTAATTGTCGTTGCACCGAACGGCTGAATCGCGTGAACGAAGCTTTCTCTCCAATGGCCAGCACCAGCAAGAGACTCTTCTTCGGACTGTTATGCGAACCAATGCCCCAGTTCTGGGCCAACCGCGCGGAGTAATCCGAAATCTCCTCGCCGCCAGTCGATTCTACGACCGCGATGTCAAACTCAATTCCAGTCTTGAGTTTTACATTCGCCAAAATGTTTTCCAGTTGCTGTCTGGTTTCCGTGCTGATCGCGCCGGCAAAGTCGTTTACGTGTGACGTCCGGGCCGGCAATTGCGGTTTCGTTTGCGCATACAGATTTGCGGTAACTAAGCAGAGGAGAGCGAGCGAACAAATAGTCAGCAAGGTCCAGCGAGAGTTTTGATAATAAAGTTGTCTCATTCTATCGAGTCTCATGAAAATTACGATGATTGGATACCCTTGGTATTTCGAGTTTGGTAAACGGGGGAGAAGGTAGCGGTCCATGATAACATCGCGTGCTTTTGCCAGCGAACCAGACTCCGGCGCGATTTTGGAAAAGTAACGCGAAAACTCAGCCAGTAAGAGGATTATCGTGAGCGAACTCGATGAAGCATGGGCTCTGGCCCTCGCCGAGGCGGAAGGGCGCGCCCGCGCGGCAGGACGCGGAGACCTGGCGGAGTACCTTACGCTGCGCAACGCCAATGATCTAAAACGCAAGATCGGCAAAGCCTGGTTGCTGGAGACGTTTTCGGACCTTGCTTCTGAAGCCAATGCCGCGGGAGCCGCGATCGATATTTCCCGCCAGGATAGTCATCGATTCCTGGTCGGAAATGCGACGATGGTCGGCTCGAGTTTGAGTTTGAGAAAAGGCGTGCGCACTCTTCTGGTCGAGACCGGTTGGCCGCGCATTCCGCGTGATGGATTCATTCGCGGCGGAGGGTTAGCGTTGGCGGGCATTCGGCATCTCGGAGTGAAATGTGCCAATCAGGAGCTCAGATTGCTGCTCGCGCCGAGCGGCGCGCCGCGCTGGGTGGTGGAAAAAAATCGCGATCAGATTTCCGAGATTCATGAAAATGATCTGCGATCCCATATCGCCATTCTGCTTAGTGACTCGCGTCCTCGATAGTGCGGTTGCCCGTTTCTTTCCTCACGATTTGAGCAATAGCCTGCACCTTTTCGCGCCGCTGCATTACTGCTAACCCATAGAACTTCGTAAAAACCCATCTTTTTTCAGAATCCTGCACATGGAGTACACCCCAAAACTCATGGGCACAGTGCTTGCCAACTGCAATTCTGCGACGCTCGGTCGCATTAGGTTTCCCCAGCGCAAGCCGCCGAGCCGAAAAATTGGCGGACCAAACCTCAGTGGAGTGCGGTCGGCCGAAATTCTCAAGATGATACGAGGAGGATGTATGACAAACCGACGCACACTAAGTTTCTCCATATTCGCGGCCGCAATCCTGGCGCTGGCGTTGCCGGTCCTGGCCGTTGCCCAAGGGGGATATGGTTATCCGGACTACGGACGCAACCGCGATGACCGATATGGCAATTACGGCCGCTACGACGATCGCTTTCTGCGCGATTCAATCCACCGGCTGGATCGTCTGTCAAAGGATTTTGAGCGAGATGTCGACCGCGCGCTCGATCGCAGCCGGGTTGACGGCACCAGGCGCGAAGACCAGATCAATACTCGCGCAGATCGCTTCCGGCGCGCCGCCAGTAACTTGAAATCAGCTTTCGGCAATGGACGTGATCTCAATCGCAGCCGTGATGAAGCTCAGCGAGTTTTGCAGGAGGCCCAACAGTTTCAACGCATCGGCAGATCAAGGGTGATGGACAATCGCGTTGCTTCGCGGTGGGCCCAGATTCAGCAGGAGTTGCGCGTTATCTCTAACGCTTATGGACTCGGATACGGTGGCTATAACAATGGTGGCTACCCGCCGGGCCGCAACGATCGAAATGATCGCAATCGTAATAACAACGATTGGTGGCGCAACCTTCCCTGGCCTAACTAACTACGACGCAAACAAGCGTAAAAGCCTCGTCTCGGCATCCGCTGGGCCGAGGCTTTTGCCTGTCTGCCATGGGGTAGCGAGGCGCAAAACTCCCGGGTCACATTTGCTTGTTTCAAGCTTGATGACAGAATAGCCAGCATGACTGGAACGCTTTTCCTCGTGGCAACGCCGATTGGCAATCTGGAAGATACTACTCATCGGGCAATCAGAGTGTTGCGCGAAGTGAAACTCATTGCCTGTGAAGATACCCGTCACACGCGAAAGCTCCTGAATCATTATGGCATTCCAACTCAGGACCATTAGTTATCACGACCACAACGAAAGGGATCGCGCCCCGGAGTTGATTAAGGAACTGGAGACGGGTGCCGACGTAGCCGTAGTCTCAGACGCCGGCACTCCCGGAATCAGCGATCCAGGTCTTCAGCTCGTGCGGCTGGCGATCGCAGCGGGCATTCAGGTGGTGCCGGTTCCAGGACCAAGCGCCTTGATCTCAGCCCTGATTAGCTCCGGACTCTCGACTGATCAGTTTTTCTTTGGCGGCTTTCTTCCGTCTCGAAGTGGAGCTCGACGGACGCGACTGGCCGAATTACGATTGACCGCCGCCACTTTGATCTTTTATGAAGCGCCTCATCGCATCGCATCAGCGCTTCGAGACGCGCTTGAAATTCTTGGCGAGCGCGAAGCAGCCGTCGCCAGGGAGTTGACCAAGATGCACGAGGAGGTTGTTCGTGGAAGACTCAGCGAACTTGTTGAGCGCTTTGCTGTTGACGAACACCCGCGAGGTGAGATGGTGCTGGTTATTGACCGGACGGAGATCAAGACCAATGCTGAGGGCCAGGCTGCCGTCAGTATCGCCGCCCTGATGAGTGCTCTTGAAGGGGATGGGCTGGATCATCGCGCGGCTTTCAAACAAGCTGCACGTCAACTGGGTCTAACCAGAGATGAAGCATATCGCCGTCTGATAGCTGAGCGAGACACAAAGACTTCCCTAAGGTAATCTCAGATTGGAAAGGGTTTTGTCCTTACGTGCCGGCTAAGTTCCAACCAGCTGTGCCGGCAACGGTTTATCCACTTTGGGTCTTGATGGGCGGCTGGCCAATTCCCAGACCATTAAATAGATGGTGCGCGTGATCTTCTCCATCTTTTGGTAGTCGATCTTGTCTGCTGAGTCGCCGCGCCCATGATAGTCTTCGTGCTCGCCATCAAAAAAGAAAACGATTGGAATCCCCTTGCGCGCGTAGTTAACGTGGTCGCTGCGGAAGAAAAAACGATTGGGATCTGCCGGGTCGTCATAACGGTAATCATAAGTCAGATTCAGATACTGCTTGTTCACGGTTTCGGTAAGCTCGCCCAGCTCAGTGCTCATCATCCTGGAGCCAATTACATACACCTGATCGGGTCCTGAGAGATTTCGGTTGCGCGGATTGGTGTCGGCTTCTTTTTTCGAACGGCCAATCATGTCGAGGTTGATCTGAGTCACAATATTCTCCAGCGGCACAGTCGGAAACATCGTGAAATAGCGCGAACCCCACAAGCCCTTCTCCTCCCCCGCATGCCAGACAAACAGAACCGAGCGCCTGGGTCGCGTGCTTGCTTTTCCCAGGGCCTCGGCCATGGCCAGTAAGGCGGTGGTGCCGGAGCCGTCATCATCGGCGCCGTTGTAAACTGTGTCGCCATTGAGTGGCGTGGCCAGACCCACATGATCGTAGTGAGCGCCCAGAGCGACGTATTCATTTTTTAGCACCGGATCGCTGCCCTCAAAAATTCCAACTACGTTTTGAGTCGGCACAGATTCAGATTTCAACTTCACGCTGATCGTGAGCTTCTTGTCCGGATGCAACTCAAATGACTCCGGCAACTTCCCGGCCGCGGCAAGTTCGAACGAGAGCCGAAGCAGTGTGCTTTTCACCGAGGAACAGGGTATTCGTCACTTGCGGCGCGGGAACTATTCGCGGCAGTTGAGGCGTGGAACTCGGTTGAAACTTTTCCACCGTGCTGACGGGTCGTTCGCTGAGACGGGCACGGCTGCGGTCCCAATTTGCCAGGTATTGAAAATCTGGTACGGAAAGAATACCCGCAGCTCCCTTGCTGATTGCGTAGGCAACCGGATTTATCCAATCCTCACCCTGCTTCCCAGCGAGATCGGCACGGCCAAATCCCGGCGGCAACGCGTTTAGCGGCGAAAAAATGATGACGATCTTTCCTTTCGGATCGACGGTCTTGTATGGATCGAGATCTCTTCGATTTGAAAAACCATCCGGTTCCGGCAAAAACGAGAGGCGCGGTGATCTCTCCTTTGAAAGGCGACGGCAAATAATCCTTGCCAAACTCGAGCACTTGGTCGTTCAACTTCACTTCTGTGGCAGCCGTATCAATAGACTCTTTGCGCATGGCGATGGTTTGGAAAAACGTGCCGTCACCGCCCGCGGGTTTTAATCCCCATCGCGATAAGTTGGTAGCGATAAACTTCGCGGTAATGTCCAGACCCCGCGAAGGTGTGTCGCGGCCTTCCATCTCATCTGAGGCTATGAAGGAGAGATAGTCTTTCAATTGCGCCGCATTGATCGTGTCAACGCTTCTTTGCAAAGCGAGCGCAGCCGGGGTGGTTTTCGTCGAACGCGGCTTGCGCTGAGCCTGGGCGGAGGGGCCAACTAGCTGGGAAGTAACACTGACGAGCAGGAAGCTCGTCAAGACAATGGCAGGTAATCGTCGCATGAATTCTCCGGGTTCAGGTTTGAAAGTAATTTGCCGCGAATGGGCGCAGATAAACGTGAATCTGGGAAGAAGCACGATCAAAAACAGTGCAGTTTCCGGTTCGCATTTGTCCGCGTGGATCCGCGGCTGACAATAATCCAATAATCAAGCCTGTTGGACGGCTTGCACCAATTTGGTCAGCGTTTCCTTCGCATCACCATAAAGCATTCCCGTTACATCTTTAAAGAACAGTGGATTCTCGAGACCGGAAAACCCGCGGCCCTGCCCGCGTTTCAAAACCACGACTGACTTCGAACGGTCGACTTCCAGAATAGGCATGCCGGCAATCGGACTCGCGGGGTTATCCCGAGCATCAGGGTTGACTACGTCGTTTGCGCCGATCACTACGGCTACATCAGTCGAAGGAAACTCCGGATTGATTTGTTCCAGCTCATACAGGGATGAATAAGGAACGTTGGCTTCGGCAAGCAACACGTTCATGTGACCGGGCATGCGTCCGGCGACGGGGTGAATTCCATATTTAACTGTGACTCCGCGCTTTTCGAGCGTGTCTGCTAGCTCGCGTACTGCGTGCTGTGCCTGCGCCGTTGCCAGGCCGTAGCCCGGGACGAACACAACCTTACTGGCGTAGGCGAGTTGCACGGCAATATCGTCAAGACTGACCTCACGCATCGTTCCTTGTTGCTCACCGGGTTTTCCCGATATCGCCGCGCTGCCAAACGCGCCAAACAGCACGTTGGTCATTGAACGGTTCATCGCCCGGCACATCAATACCGAGAGAATGAAGCCCGAAAACCCATCGAGCGTGCCGGCAATGATCAAAACTTTGTTTGATAACACGAATCCCGTAGCGGCAGATGCCAGGCCCGCATAAGAATTCAAGAGTGACATGACCACCGGCATATCAGCCGCGCCGATGGGCATAACCAACAGTAACCCAAACACAAACGCGAGCGCGGCCATGACGAAAAACAGAGACATCGAACCGGGCACAAAGATCAGGTAGACGAAAATCCCCGCGGTTGTTGCCAGCAGCGCCATATTGAAAACATTCTGACCGTGGTAGGTGAGCGGCGTGCCGCGCACGAGTCCCTGCAACTTGGCAAAAGCCAGCAGGCTTCCAGTGGTCGTCAATGCTCCGAGCATTACCTCGAAACCGATTGCGGCCATGGTCACTTTATCGATGTGGCCCGCGTGACGATAAAACTCTGAGATGCCGACCAGTGCGGCTGCAAAAGCGCCGAAGGCATGGGAGAGCGCAGTCCGCTGCGGCATCGCAGTCATCGGCACCCAAAATCCCATCGCCAGGCCGACGAGTGATCCCAGTACGAGGCCCAGGATGATCCAGGTGTAGGTGATGATCTCGAGATGCAGCAGGGTGCCGACGATCGCCATCAGCATGCCAAATTCAGCGAGGTGCATCCCGCGCTTGGCGGTTTCAGGATGACTGAGCCCTTTCAATCCGAGAATGAAAAGGATCGAGGCGAGCAGGTAGCTAAGTTCGATGAAGTAAATGCGCACAGCTTATTTGGGCTGGGTAGTTTGGGTCTTTGTTCCTGATTCTGTTTAGTGCTTCTTGATTTCCGCCTGGCTCGCCGACGGTTTGCGCTTAAACATTCGCAGCATGCGATCCGTGATCACGAATCCGCCCACGACATTCGTGGTTGAACAAACCACTGCGGTGAAGCCGAGAATGGTGCAGACGGTGTTGTAGCCGGCTCCGGCAGTGACGATCGAACCTACCAGGGAAATTCCGGAGATCGCGTTGGTCGCCGACATCGAGCGGCGTATGCAGCAGCGGCGGCACGCGCGAGATCACCAGGTATCCCAGAAACGCCGCGAGCGCGAAAACGTAAAGCGCCGAAATTAGTGTTTCATGCGACATACTCTACTTTGCTCCTTGAACACTGCGTCAGATTTAGGAACGGGCCCCGGCATCCAGCGCCGCAGCCACGCGGCTGTTCACGACCTGGCCTTGATGGGTTACACACGATGGCCCAACCACATCGTCGTTCAGGTCGATATTCAGTTCGCCTTCCTTGATTAGCAGACTAAGAAACGAAGTGACATTTCTGGAGTAGAGCTGACTGGCGTGGACCGGGACGGTTGCCGCCAGATTCGTCGGCGCGATAATCGTCACGCCATTGCGCTCAACCGTTTCATCAGGCTTGCTCAGCGCGCAGTTTCCTCCGGTTGTCCCTGCGAGGTCGACGATCATGGCGCCGCGCTTCATTCCATTCACCGCTGCTTCAGTGATCAGGAGCGGTGCGCGCCGGCCGGGAACTTGCGCGGTGGTGATTACCACGTCCGCCATTGCGGCATGCTCGGCGATGAGATCGCGACCGCGGTCCATTGCTTCTTCCGACAACTCGACCGCATATCCGCCGGCGTCTTCAGTTTGAAGTCCACCCAGATCAACTTCGAGGAAAGTGGCTCCGAGCGAGCGCACTTGTTCTCCCGCTGCCGCGCGGACGTCGTACGCCTGGACCACCGCGCCCAGCCGGCGCGCAGTTGCAATCGCCTGCAGACCCGGCGACGCCCGCGCCCAGTACGAGCACGCGCGCCGGTGGCACGGTGCCCGCAGCGGTCATCAGGAGGGGAAACATTCTGGGAATGTGAGTAGCGCCGATGACGACAGCTTTGTAACCAACCACCGTGGCCATTGACGAAAGGGCGTCCATCGCCTGCGCGCGGGTGATGCGCGGAATCAATTCCATCGCAAACGCCGTCAGCCCGCAGGTTGCGGCAGAGCTGAGCGCCGCCGGTTCATCAAGCGGACGCAGAAAGCCAAGCAACACGGCGTCGCGCTTTAGTTCGGAGAGTTCTTCCGTTGAGGGACGATTAACTGTGACCAGAACGTCCGCTGAGGCGATTAGCGCTTTCCGTTCGCTGGAAATTTCCGCTCCGGCTTCGCGAAATTCGTCGTTAGTCCGCGCCGCGCCCAGCCCGGCGCCGCTCTCGACAGAAACCGTAGCCTTCAATGCGACCAGCTTCTTCACTGATTCCGGCATCAGCGCCACACGCGCCTCGCCCGGCAGTGTTTCCCGTAACACGACGATGTTCATAGATTTCGTTTGAGCAGAAAGCCCGCACATTCTAACCGCGCGGGGCTAGCGCGGCTAGGATTATCTGGTTACTAGAGCTGACCTTTAGCGCGCGACTAACAGATCCTGCCACGACTCGAACCGGGTCAATTCACCAGTTTGCTAACACTCCCGCCGGCCCATATAATCCACGTTGCTTTCCTGCGGCGCATTGGTGTAGTTGGTTAACACGCTGCCCTCTCAAGGCAGAGATCACGGGTTCGAGTCCCGTATGCGCTACCAATATTTATTCACATAGATCGCAATCAATAATATTTCTCAGGCAATCGACCCTGCCGCCGAATCGTATCATTTCATGGCTTAATTCTGGACTTACGGCAGTATCCGGTAGTGGTCAGTTTGGAATTGAAACTTTGGCGTTGAGTTCAAGGTGGAGCGCTGAGATCAGCCCTTACTGGGACCGCTGGCGTCCGCCCGCAACTCGCTTCCCCTGTAGTCTTCTGGCAAGGTCACCCGGTGGCGACCTCGATAGTTCAGCCAGTCACCGATAAATGAAAGGCCCTGAACAATCAGGGCTTTTCGTTTTCTTCCTGCTATTTGGATTGTCATTAAGCTCAAGCCGCGGAACAGTCATTGCGATCGGAGACATTTTTCGCGACCTGTATCATGCAAAATCGAACACTGAACGGAGTGTACCTATGGCATCGCTTTGGAAGTTAGCCGGTTTGAGCTGGTTCGATCTTGGCAAACGCGTCTGGGCAGAGATTCAGGAGGACGAAGTCTTCGGACGATCGGCCCAGCTGGCTTACTATTTTCTGCTGGCCCTTTTCCCGCTCCTGCTGTTTTTGACATCGGTTATTGGCCTGGTCCTGGGATCCGCAGCAGGCCTGCGCGCGAGTCTCTTTGACCATCTCGGCGCAGTGTTGCCGGGGTCGGCATCTCAGCTCGTCAACACGACGCTTCTGGAAGTTACTAACTCCAGCGGCGGCGGCAAAATCGCCTTTGGAATTTTGGCGGCGTTGTGGGCAGCTTCAAACGGCATGGGCGCAATCACCGAAGCGCTCAACAAAGCCTACGACGTAGAGGAGTCGCGCCCCTGGTGGAAACAACGTCTGACGGCGATCTCCCTGACGATAGTTCTTTCGCTTCTGATTATCGCGGCTTTGTCGCTGGTGCTTTATGGAGGACGAATCGGGGACCACCTGGCCGTCAGTTACGGTTACGGTGAGGCCTTCGCGACGGCCTGGAAAGTTATACAGTGGCCCATCGCGCTTGGGTTCGTTTTGGTGTCTTTCGCGTTTATTTACTATTTTGCCCCGGACGTTAAAGATCAAAAGTGGATTTGGATAACTCCCGGGTCGGCGATCGGCGTTGCGCTCTGGCTGCTGGTCTCGTTCAGCTTCCGCATCTACCTTCACTTCTTCGATTCATACAGCAAGACTTACGGAGCTTTGGGCGCTGTGATCGTGCTTATGCTCTGGCTTTATTTGACGGGTGCAGCGATTTTGATCGGCGGGGAATTAAACGCGGAGATAGAGCACGAGGCCGCTGAACAAGGAAGACCCGGCGCCAGGGGAAAAAAGTGGGAGGAAATCGGTTAAGAATTGACGGGGTTCGCAGTTGAGTCCGGCTCAAAGCACGCGACACATTTCTTTTCCCCAGGGGGCGGCCACAGCGCGCAAGTAACTCTGCCTGATTTCGCCGAAGTTCCAATCCTTCCGCCGCCAGATGGTGCCGTCGACAAACTCGACGCGGTTGATGATCGCCTTTTCCTGGACAGGACCTGGCGAGCTGTTTGCATCGCCGGCCACGTTAAGAGTGTTACCCGGCGCCAACAAACTGAAGGCCTGGATCTCTTTCGATTTCTCCGGTTCAATTCTGACGGCACAAAGAAACTGCCGGCGCGTAGGCGTAGCCGGATTTGCCGGGTCGGTAAATTGATACTCCCAAAAGACGATGTCGGCCACTTTCATGCTGCTGTTTCTAACCTTCACCTTGTATGCGAATCCATCGACAGGTTTGGGGCCGCGCGCCTCCTGCACATTCTTTTCTATTTCGGCGCTGCGCGCCTCCAGAGTATCGGCCGTGGGGTCACGTTCGCCTCGCGGTTGATTGATTCTGGTGCTTCGTTCGTAGTTCCTGGTTGCCGGATTTACCATTGCGCCCGGTTGGGGAATCGATGGCTCCAACTTCTCCGCCGGCTGGCGACGCTTCGTCCACCTGAATTCCAATACTTCGATTAGGCTCTCAGCCGGAGGAGCCGGAGATTGATTCGCCATCGCAAACATCGAGATCGGAAGGATCAGCAGCAGGAACCATGGTTTTCTCATGGATTCTCTCCGTTCGGTTTCAATTCAAGGAAGAGGCAGTACCGCGTCAGGCAGGAGGAATGTGCGGCGATACCGAAGACTACCAGAAGTTGTCGCTACGCTTCAACCTTTCGGAATACTTCACCCAGACATAATGGAAAGCCTGGATTCCACCTAGCGCGCGGCTCTCTCTTGCAACACTCTTTGAGTTTGCCGCAGACTGTAATAAAGTCGCTTGCCACCTGCTTCAATTTAATTTCACGAGTAGAAAAAGGATCTTATGAAGACGTCTCTGTCAGAAAACACTCTGCGCGATGTGATGTCGCAATTGACCCAGGCCAATCAGGCTTTTGCCGTGAAGTATCCGGGCGAAACAGGTGTCAGGCAACCGGTGCACACAGTCTATGGTGGCGCGCATCTTTTCAAATCAGATTCAGCCCAGCGGCTGGGTGCGCTCGCCCGCAGATCGCTGGATCAGTTCGCGCCTGATTTCTTTGTCTTCGCGAATGCTGTCGGTTTGCCCGGAGCGGCTCAGTTACTTGACTCGCCTGATGAATCGGATGCAGTGACCGCGCAACTTGAATCGAATCCTGAAACGGCCCGCCGCGAACACAAATCAGCCTGGCTGGCCCACACGATTTACAAACGCGTCAGCGAAAAACTTCGTCGTGAACCGGTGGAAGATTTTCGCATCGATTTTGAAGATGGTTACGGCAACCGTCCGGACGATGAGGAAGATGGCCACGCGGCCTCAGCGGCCGCGGAAGTTGCCGACGGAATGACTGCCGGCACGCTGCCGCCATTTATTGGTATTCGGATCAAAACTTTTACCGAGGAGTTGCGGGCGCGGAGCGCGCGCACACTCGACATTTTCGTTTCCACTCTGCTGGAGAAGTCGGGCGGCAAGTTGCCGCAGAATTTCGTGGTTACGCTTCCAAAGATCACCATCCCCGAGCAGGTGTCCGCTCTTATCGATATTTTTGAGCTGCTTGAAAGCAAAACAGGACTCGCCGGTGGTTCTCTAAAAATGGAGATGATGATTGAAACAACGCAATCGATCATTAATTCAAATGGCGACCTGAATCTTCCCCTGCTGTTGGCGGCGGCGCGCGGTCGTTGCGTGGCCGCGCATTTTGGCACCTACGACTACACGGCGAGTTGCAGCATTACCGCGGCGCATCAACACATGATGCATCCCGCTTGCGACTTCGCTAAACACATGATGCAGGTTTCATTCGGGGGCACAGGTATTTGGCTTTCTGATGGAGCCACCAACATCATGCCGGTCGCTCCGCACAGGTTCAAGGAAGGCGGCGCTCCGTTGACACCTGAACAGATAGAAGAGAACCGGGAAACCGTGCATCGAGCGTGGAAGCTGCATTACGGCCACATTCAACATTCGCTGGCCGGAGCTTTTTATCAGGGCTGGGACCTGCATCCGGCCCAACTGCCGACCCGCTACGCCGCTGTCTACGCCTTCTTTCTTGAGAGTCTGGATGCCGCCTCGGAGCGTTTGCGAAACTTTGTGGAGAAGGCAGCGAAGGCGACTCTGGTTGGCGACGTCTTTGACGATGCGGCCACCGGTCAGGGTTTGCTTAACTATTTTCTGCGCGCGACAAACTGCGGCGCGCTGACTGAAGACGAGGCGATTGACTTGTCTGGTTTGACGATCGCCGAGTTGCGTTCGGGATCATTCGTGAAGATTCTGAACAACCGGCAGCGCTTATAGTTCGGCATTCGAATTTCTTCGCTCCTGTGCGTCCTTCGCGGTTATGTTTTGAGGCTAAGGGAGATTTACCGCAAAAGAGACCCAAAAATTTTTCAGACGTGAATGATAACCAGATGGAACGCACGCTTTACACAATGGTTCTCGCCAGCGCATTTCGTTCAGTGTGATTTGGAGTTAGCGCAGCAGTCGTTGAATAGCAATGAAGCTTATTTTTGAGCCGATCTGGCTACGCTCGTCGAATAAACTTCGCAGCCACCCAACCAAGGAGAACGAGCACGCTGAGAATCACCCAGTTGTACTGTTCGCCATAAGCGACGCCGGGGAAGTGGTTGCTGATCATAAGGAAAACGACCGGCACTGCCATGAAAGTATTTTGTTTCGATCGAAATTTCGCTTGATCCGCGAGGGTATCATCCGGCTTACGACCTGCCTTGATTGCTTCGATCATTTTCTTCTGCGCCGGAAGAATTCGCATCCAGACGTTGCCGACCATGATCGTCCCCAGCATGGCTCCGACGTGAATGTAAGCCGCCCTGCCGCTTAACACGCGGGTGAGACCATAGGCGATTGCGACCAGCATCACATACGCAATTACCGCGAATGCTTTTTCGTTTTTCCCCAGCGGCGAGAGATTCATTAAGTCGTAGACCAGCCAACCGCCGATCAAGGTTCCCAGTCCGATCGCAATCGCCGCCCCGGGACTGATCTCATAGTCTCCAATCAGTCCTGAACCGCCGCCGATGTAGAACATCAACAGCAGCAGCGCCATACCGCTGAGCCAGGTGGTGCCCGCCTCCCAGCGAAACCAATGGAGCTTGCGCGAAAGTTCGTCAGGTACTCTTGCGTTTTTCTACGACGTAGAAACCGCCGCTATGGACCATCCAGATTTGTGCCGCGTTGCCGGTGTTGGCGATCGCTTTCTCTTCTTCGGTGAGGCGCGCGTCGAGCCAGGTGAAGTAGTAAGTAGTGCCCACCCACATGATGCCGGCAAACACGTGCACCCAACGAAAGATCAAATTGAGCCATTCACTGATGGTTGGATCGAGACTCATTTAGTTCGACCTGTTGTCCGACAAACTTTAGTTTGTCGCGTTAGCAACGGAAACCAAAAATTCCCGTTAGTCGGGGATCGACAAACTGAAGTTTGTCGGACTAGATGGCTAGCTGCCGCGATAGGTAGAGTAGCCGTAAGGACTGATCAGCAGCGGCACGTGATAATGCTGTGCTTCGTCTTCAATATTGAAAGCAATCGTGACCTGCGGATAGAAAAATTCCTGATCCAGGTTCGCGAAGTAGGCTTCGGTATCAAAGATCAGCCTGTAAGTGCCGCCGAGCAATGGTTCTTCAACCAGAAAAAAAGGCTTCACCCGCCCGTCGTCGTCAGTCCATGCATGGCTGAGTTCGGCCCAGCTCTCATCCGTGTTCTGCCGTTCGAGGCGCACTGCCACGCCACCCGCAGGCGCTCCTCGTGACACGTCGAGTATGTGCGTTGAAATGGTGCTCATGCGGTTGTCGGAAGTCTACAGCCAGCAATTTCAGAGTCAACAAAATTCTCTGCCCAATGCCGATTCAGCAAACATTTTGCCGCGGTTAATCTTGGCGGTTCGGCCACGCTATTACTTTGATTGACCGGCGTCGATTAGTTTTCTGATGCGAAGCTCGGTGATCTTCGCCTGCTCGGCGGCGGCGTTTTGCAGTTCGACTTCCGGCGGGTTGCTCAATCGTGCGCGCAAGCTTGCCAGCATCTCGTCCGAACTCTTCCCAGTGGCGCAGATGATAAAAATGAAACCAAACTTTTCTTCGTAGGCTCGATTTAATTCGGCCAGCTCGGTTAGGGTATCCGCCGACGAACGTTCCACTCCGGACTGTTCCTGCGCCGACCATTTCTGCGCGTCGCGGGCGGTGTCCGCCGCCGCCTTCTGCTCACCAATCTTTGGGTGGCTGTGAAATGCTTCCAACCAATCGCCCGGCTCAAGCGCCCGCCAGGCGCTATCGGCGCTGCGAATCAATTCATCGAGACCCGAGTATGGTCGTGAGGCGGCGATTTGCCGTGCCCAATTTCTCGACCCACAACATTTCAGCAGTTCGCTTTGAGCGTCGTCAACGCAAAGTGAGTTCAGCCGATCGAGATTGGTGGGGAAGTGTGTGGGCAAGTTACGTCTATTCTGCAATGGTCCCGAAAACGCGCAACCGGCTCACGCCCCCATCGGGAAAAATATTGAAGCGAACGTGGGTGATGGTTCCTGTCTCAAGCAACTCGTCTTCGAAGTGGTGTCTGGTGTGGGCCAACAATTTGGTTCGGGGCAAAGCACTCTTCCAGGCCACGCTGACCTCGTCAAGAGCTTCGATTTCCGCCGAGCCGGCTTTTCCTGCCTCCAGAGAACAGCTCTCGGGAAAATTGCCTTTGAAAAATGAAGTGTCCACTTCCAGGCGTTTGATTTCTCCCGCGGCGCCGAGCTTGATCGTTACCCAATCATGGCCGGGTCCACGCCGGCGTTTCGTTTCCCAACCATCGCTCATGTTCACCGCGCGCCCGGGCATGATCAGATTATGCCGATGGCCGAAGAACATATCGCTGCACGCGAGGACCAGCCCGCCATTCTCAACCGCCGCCAGATCAATCTCGCCGCCGATGCGTCTTAGCCGCGACCAGTCGGGCACCACCTCGCCATAGACGCGCAATCGAGCTACGCCCCCATCAGGAAAGATCTTGAAACGGAGATGAGTGAACCGATCGTTGGTGGAAATTGGAAACGGGTTTTGCGAATCACCGGAAAGATTTGAAACCGGCAGGATCTCAGTCCATTGAACTGAATCGGCGGTTAGTTGCTCAACATCAGGATGGCCGTCAATCGCGCAAGCTTCGATTGAACATTGTTCCGGATAGTTTCCGCGAAAGAAACTGGTATCGACTACGACCCCGCGAATCCGCCCGGAGAGCCCGAGCCTGATGATGCACCAGTCAAAACCTGGCGTGCGCCGACGGCGCGACTCCCATCCGTCCATCCACTTTCCTAGGTCAGTGTATTTGCCTTCCGCCCAAATCGGAGCGCTCGCTTTGAGAAGGTTTTCTTTGGGTGCGAAGAATTCGTCGTTGGCGTAGAGCACCGCCCCGCCTAGTTTTTCGGCAGCCAGATCGATTAGTTCAGTAAAGTCCATTTTTTTGGGGACCGTCATGTTCTTCTTACCAGGACCGACCAGGCTCGCTGTCCTTCTTAGTCAGCAGGATGCCGCTGGGTCGATCCAAAAATTCGCCGTCATCATATATCTTTCGGCCGCGAAGAAAAGTTTTCTCAACTACTCCATCTAAAACTCGTCCCTCATAAGGCGTGAGCTTGTGACGATGATGAAGCGCATTCGCGGCTACCGTTAACTGCTGGTCAGGATTCCAGATCACAAAATCGGCATCGCATCCAACTGCGATCGAACCTTTTTGACTCCGCAGGCCGACCAGATTTGCCGGGGCGCCACACAACCATCGAGTCAGGTCCAAAATTGAAAAGCCGCGGCGGCGAGCCTGGGTCCACACAGCCGGAAGTCGAAGCTGCAAAGATGAGATGCCACCCCAGGCTGCGAGAAAGTCGCCAGACTCCGGGAGCTTCATCTCGGGCGGGCAAGGCGAGTGGTCAGAGACGATCATGTCGATGGTTCCATCGGCAAGCGCCTCCCAGAGCTGTTCACGGTTCTCACGTTCACGAATTGGCGGGCAGCATTTGAACTCGGTAGCGCCGTCAGGAATATCTTCGGCTGCAAAAGTCAGATAATGCGGACACGTCTCCGCCAGGATGTTTACGCCTTCCGATTTAGCCCTGCGTAACGCCGGAAGGGTGTCAGCGGAAGAATGGTGGACGATGTGGATGCGGGTGCCGAACTCCCGGCTCAACTCAATCATCAGCGCGACAGCTTCATCTTCAGCGGCCCGCGGTCGCGAATCGAGAAACGTCTGGTAGCTGGTAGGACACACGTCCTTTGGGGTTCCGGTTTTACTTTTTTCCACTGACGAACAACCCGTTGGAATGTTTGCCCGGTCAATTGGTCCCGGCACTTCAGCGTGGACGATCAACACCGCGCCAAGTCTGGTCAGCTCCGGCATCGCCCCTCGCAAGTCGTGTTCCGTCACATTGGGAAATTCATCAACGCCGGAGTGAATCAGAAAGCACTTAAAGCCAACTACGCCGAGCTCGTAAAGCTGCGCTAACTCACCGGTGTTGCCCGGCACTACGCCGCCCCAGAAACCAACATCCACCTGACACTGGCCGCGAGCTGCTTCAAGTTTCGCAGCCAAACCCGATACCGTCGTGGTCGGCGGAATCGAATTGAGCGGCATGTCAACGAGCGTGGTCACGCCACCGGCAGCGGCCGCCTGAGTAGCAGTAGCGAAGCCTTCCCAGTTAGTGCGCCCTGGTTCATTGACGTGTACATGAGTGTCTACCAGACCGGGCATGAGGATCGATTCATCGCCCGTTTCGACCAACTCGCAACCTGCGGGTACGCTGTCGAACGGCTCGATGGCGGTGATTCGGTCACCACTGATATGGACAGACGCCGGGGCAATCGCGTCAGGCAGGACCACCCGCCTGCCGCGGATGACAAGATTAGGAACAGGCATACTTGTTTTGCCGACGGCGGCGCAAACTTTTCGTTTGCAACCGGTTCAGCGCCAGTCAAATTATGTGAGTTCACTCAGACGCAAAATAACAGTTTGCGTTATGTGAACGATGGCGGCGGCGGCGGCAGATCAGGTTGGCCGGTGCTGGTGTTCAGCCCAAACACTTGTTCATAAGCCATAGCTACAGCGCCAAACGTTATTGGCATCACCAAAAACGCTCCCACATAACACATCAGAACGCCGACAAACGACATTAGGGCGCTGAGTATCATCATCCCCAGCAGACCCAGGAAATTTGCCTTGGCCGCGTTCATGCTCAACTTGATGGCGTCGAATCCCCCTAACCGTCGATCCGCAATCAGCGGATAGGCAAACGTGAAAGCCACCGAGATCAGGATCAAGAGCGCGATGAGGACCAGCCAGATGACTCCCCAGAAACCAAAGAAGCCGAGCAGGATGCCGGCGTTGGGCTCGCCCCCGCCTTGCGCGGCCAGCATCGCAAACATGCTGATGTAAAAAACGATATAGGTCGGGATCAGGATGATGAAGATTGGAACCATGTGCAGCAAAGCCGCGATTAGGCTCTCGCTGAAGAAGTCGAACCCTTTGAAGAGATCGCCAAACTCGATGCGCTCGCCGCGTCTGTGTTTAAAGAGCGTTAGGTATATGCCACACATCATCGGGCCCATCAGAATTCCCAGGGGCACCACACTGGCAATTATCATCCCCACTGCCGCAATCCCCACAAAGAGCCAGTATTGACTGCGGACCAGTTCATAACCGGCCTTGAGGCATTCGACCGGTTTCACCACGCCGCGTCGGAATTCAATTGTGTCTGGAGATGCATTCATCGTTAGGGGATCCTTTCACTGGGGGGTTAATACGAGATTCTGCTTTCGTTTACGGGCCGACTCTTCGACAAACCGATTCAGTTTTCCTTTGATGGCCTCAGCATAAATCAAAGCGCCCATTTGATTAGGGTGGCCCAGGGAAGCATAACGGCAGATGAGCAAATGATTCTCCCGCGATTCCTTTTCCGCTTTGCTTTCCTTTACTCCCTTGGGCCGCTTGAAGGTTTGATTACAACTCTTGACTCTGCTTTCCCTGACGTCGTCGTTTGGTTTATAGGCCGCGGTTCCAAACGAGAGTGTTACTACTACTTTTCTGATGCCGGAAAGATTCGTTGATCCAAAGACAAAGTTCCACAGCAAAGTGCCGGCAGCGGCAAATGAGTGCTCGGGAGAAAACCCGATCTCCACAAACTCAGCCCGCGATGGCAGCGCCTCAGCCTCCTGTTCCTGGTTGATTCTCCTGACCGCTTCCTCGAGGCTGGCTGTCGAAACCTTGTACCATACTTCTGAAATCGTGATCAGCCGGTCGCGCATCTGTTTGTCGGTCATTCGCCTCGCCTGAGGCTTGCCGCTATTGATTTTCTTGACCAGTTGCCGCAAGAACAAGTTGTCGTCGGTTTCGGTAGAAACGATGCGATAGTAACCAGTTACCAACACGCGGGCGTTTGGGAAACTTCTGGTTATTCGTCGCAGCAGGGCATGCATGCCGTTCAGACACGGGCCAATGATACGTTGACGAATTGCTTCCGGATCGGCCGTCGCGTCTAACAAATTGCTGACGTCAACATCGTTAATGCAACCATCTACCAGCACCAGATCCACTTTGTCGCGGTCGTTTCCATAGTAAGCGAGCGCCTCATCCAGTTCCTGATTGATAGTCGGGAAAGGGAGATTAACTTCGCCGTCGGTCGAAGAAAACGTGGGTGCCGCAGTTTGCGGGTTATCGAGATGCGCACCCGAATGGGCGACAACCTTCTCAAGTACCTGGCGACCGGTTTTGTCTTCGAGCCAGCACTTGATGCGCCACCAGAATTTTCTTTCCCGCTTTAATCCCTGGCCCCACATGATCGAATCGCCGAGCACCAGCATGCGTAGCGGCTCATCTGCGGAGGCTGCGATTTCATTCGGGCAGCTGGCGCTCGCCTTGCCTGCACCGGAGAGCAAAACAAATGTCAGAATCACTGCCGTGACAAATGATTTTCTGATTAGCGCTGGAGTCATCCTGGGATTAGAACCTGGCGATTGGCTGGGCAGGGCTTAACGAGTTTGTAGCTGCCGCAAAAAATCCTCGAGCAGGTTGAGACTTACCCTTAACCGATAATTTCTGGTCGAACGAATATCGTCGATCGGAGTGATCTCCTGCGCCAAGACGTTTCTTGCCTGATCGATCAATTCTGCGTCAATTCGGGCGCCCCGCACTACCGCCTCGGTTTTCGAGCAACGAAGCGGAATTGGCGCGACACTGCCCAAAGCGATTCTGACGTCAGCCACAATTTCGTTTTCCAATCTTGCCGTAGCCGCGAAGCAGGTTTTGGAGATAGCCTGCGCTTTGCGAGTACCGACCTTGCGATAGTAGTGACGCCACTCGGGCGAACGGCGGGGCAGCAGAATCTTTGCCAGCAGCTCGTCAGGCCGAATGGTCATCTGCTTGTATCCGGTGTGGAAACTTTCATAGTCGATCCGCCTGGATCCGGCGGCCGAGACAAATTCCAACTCGGCATCATAAGCCAGCAGCGCCGGCGGCGAATCGGCGGCCGGTGAAGCATTAACGATGTTGCCTCCCAGCGTGCCGCGATTCTGGATGGCGAGCCCGCCCGTCTCGCTCGCGGCCTGGCAGAGCATGGGAAATTCCTGCCGAAGAATCGGGTGCGACTGAATTTCGGTGTAGGTGGTCAGCGCGCCCAGCGAGATCACTGATTCGGTAACTTCGATCCCGCGCAGTTCTCCGAGACTCCAGATGTTGAGGTAGTGCTGGTGCGACAGTTTGCCGGATTCGAGTAGCACCATCAGGTCAGTGCCGCCGGCAAACGGCTGCCAAACGCCCGGCTCGCGCGCGAGTGTGTCGAGCGCGGCGCGCAAGGTTGGCGGCGAATTCAACGCGTAAGCTGGAACGTTTCCTCTCATTGTTTCTGGCAGGCTCGCACAACCGATTCAAAAATCTTCATATAACCCGTGCACCGGCAAAGGTTCCCCGCCAGCCCGGTGCGAATTTCACTTTCAGTCGGATTCGGATTCCGCTCGAGCAGATCAATTGCGGCCATCACCATGCCCGGCGTACAAATCCCACACTGAGCTCCGCCGCAGTCAATGAAGGCCTGCTGCACCGCGTGCAATTGATCGCCACTCGTAACTCCTTCAATCGTCTTGATCGAAGCCCCCGCAACCTGGGCAGCGGGCACCAGACAACTGTTTACGATTGCGCCATCAAGGACTACGCTGCAGGCCCCACATTCTCCTTCGCCGCAGCCCTCTTTCGTTCCGGTTAGATGTAGCTCTTCGCGCAAAATATCGAGTAGTCGGGCCATCGGAAAAACGTGCAATGTTTGCTGCTCGCCGTTAACCGTGCAGGTGACTTTGATTTTTGTGTCGATCGTGGTCATTCGTGTTCGTTAACTCGATCCATAGTTTCGGGAGCGCATTATTTACCGGTTCGCTGGAAAGAGTGTCTGCTCGAGCTCAGAATTTCTCCATCAATGCTTCGGGCATTAAAGGCACGTGATTAAAACTAACGCCCGTCGCATTTTCGATCGCGTTTAAGATTGCGGGAGCGGCGCCATCCATGGGCAGCTCACCGATTCCTTTCGCACCGGCTGGTCCATACGCGTAGGGGTTCTCTTCGAAGAAAACGCGAATGGGCGGAATGTCCGCCGGAGTAGGGATGATGTAGTTGGTCATTTGATTGTTGATCATGCGGCCGTCTTTCCAAACTACGTGTTCGAAGAGCGTAAAGCCAATCGCCTGGGCCACCCCGCCTTCGATCTGTCCGACTGCCATGATCGGATTGATAACTTTGCCGACCTCCTGTAACGCAACAAAGTCGTCAACGTGAACTTCAAATGTCAACGGATCAAAAGTAACTTCCGCGACGTAAACCGCCCAGGCGTAAGTGCCATACGCATCTCCCTGATACTTCTCATCGTCCCAAACGACGTTTGGTGGCGGCTGATACTTACTGAAAACCTTCAAGGGGCCGACGGTTCGGAGGTGCTCGCGGCACGCCGCCTGAAACTCTGCATCGGTGTAGGTTTCATTTAACAATCCGCAGCCGATTAATGTCTGCTTTAAACCAAGCACGGCTGACTCGACGAGTTTGCCCACCACCATGCAGGTGCGCGAAGCGACAGTTGGACCACTATTAGGTACGTGGGCTGTGTCCGGCTGGCCTACTTCAATCAGGTCGGGGCTAACTCTGAGGGCTGACGCGGCGATCTGCGCAAAAATTGTGTTGGTCCCCTGACCAATCTCGGTGCTCGCAGCCAGAATTCGCACGCGTCCTTCCGCGGTGGCTTCGGCGCCTACAACTGAAGCTAAATAAACCTCGCCCGAACCGGTGAAACCAGCGCCGTGCATAAACGATGCGAAGCCGATGCCTTTCTTAGTTCGCAAACCATTATGAGCGACTGATCCTGCCGTTTGCTCAGCATTTTCCCGCGCAAACCGCTCGCGCTTCTCGTGGTAGTCCGTCAGTTGAAAGGCGCGCGTTAAAAGTTGATCCATATCAACCTTTTCGCGAATTACCTGGTTGGTTGCGGTTGTCTGGCCTTCGTGCACGAAGTTGCGGCGGCGAAACTCTTCCGGCGTCAGACCAATGGCCGCGGCCACCTTATCGAAGTGACGTTCAAGGGCAAAGATACTTTGCGGCGCGCCGAATCCGCGGAAGGCGCCATGAGGTGGGACGTTTGTTGCCACCGCGCTCGACCGTATGCGCACGTGCGGACAGTAGTATGGACCGGCTGCATGAATGGTTCCGCGCGAAAGCACGACGGGCGAGAGGGTGCAGTAGGCGCCGCCATCGACGACGAAGTCGATTTCCATGGCCAGCAATTTTCCGTCTTTCGAAACCGCAGTGCGGTGTCGCGTGCGTGAAGGGTGACGCTTCGTGGTAGCAACCATATCTTCGGCGCGGTCGTAGACAATTTTGACCGGCTTGCCTGATTTCCACGCCAGGAGGGCAGCGTGGCCGCCCACCAACGACGGATACTCTTCCTTGCCGCCAAAGCCGCCGCCGGTTTCAGTTTGAACTACGCGCACTTTTTCTTCCGCGAGATTGAAGAGTTTGAGGAGCGCTTTGTGCACGTAGTATGGGCACTGCATCGAACCCCAGAGCGTCACGCCCTCATCCTGATGGGCAATCGCGATCACGCCGTTGTTCTCAATATAGAGTTGTTCCTGGGCGCCGGTTTCATACTCGCCTTCGATAATTTTATCTGCGGAGTCCCAGACTTCGTCGACATTACCTTTATCGACCAGAAATGATTTGAAGATGTTGTCGCTGCCCCAAATGATCTGTTTCTTGTCCAGCGAATCTTTCAGAGTAAAGACTGGTGGAAGTTCCTCAATCTCGAGGCGCACATGTCGTCGCGCCTCTTCGACCAGGTATTTGTCTTCATGGGCCAGCAGAAGAATCGGCTCTTCGGGATGATTAACTACTTCGTCTGCCAGGTACGGTTGATCGTTGAGAATGAGCGCGACGTAATTTTCGCCAGGAATGTCTTTGGCGGTCACGATCGTGAATTCCGCCCAGGGAATGTCGCCTTCAAATGAGATGCTCTTGATTCGTCCGCGCGCGACCGGACTTCGCACCGTCGTCCCATACAGCATTCCCGGAAAGGAGATGTCGTCAATGTAGAGCGCCTGCCCGGTGACCTTTTTCCGGCCTTCCTTGCGCGGGAAAGATGTGCCAATAGAATTTTCTTTTGACTTGTTGTCCATGGAATTGAAGTACTTTACAACTTCGGGGTAGCGAGAGCGCAAGTAGAATTCGAAGTCTGTCTGAAATAGTGTTTGCCGGCAAGGCATTCTGGCTTGTCTATGTCCGGCGTTTGGATTGAGGCACGGCCGGAAGTTTAGTCCCGATCGAGCCTGCTATATTTGCATGGTCTCGAGTATCATAACGCCGCTCTTCAATCCCATGCTGGTGCAGCAATTTCCAAAAGGAGACTTAGATGAATAAGAGGATTCTCTTCCCGATGTGCATTGTGTTCGGCCTGTTACTCGCGGCTTGTGGCACGGCGACGGTTAACACAAATGACCCAGCTCCGCCGGTAAATAAAACGGAGCCGGCCTCACCTGCAACGACTCCAGTAATCATGGCCGCAACCGAATCCATCGGCGTAGCTGAATGCGACAATTTTATCGCGGCTTACGAAACCTGCATCAACGACAAAGTGCCGGAGATGGCTCGCGCACAATACAAAGAAGGAATCGCGCAATGGCGGGCTTCCTGGCAGAAACTGGCGGGAAATCCGCAAACCAAGGCATCGCTGGTAGCAGCGTGCAAACAATCAATGGAGCAAACCAGCGTGGCGATGAAGTCTTACGGTTGCGTCTTCTAATCGATTGGTTACGCGGTTGCCCGCAGATCAAAAGGCAGGGAAAGCCTCTGGAATGCTCGATCAACTCGAGTCTCCAGAGGCTTAATCATTTTCGGAATTACTTTACTATCGCAAAGTCAATCCACTGAGTGGCAATTCGTTGCTTTTCCCTCGACAGTTGATCCTCGACGATGACTTGAAGCACATAATCCCCCGGAGTGAGCGCCGAACCCAATTGAAGTTGCGCTCCGGCGGCCACACGTTGCAGATCAGCCTGTCCGGTGAAATCAATCGGCGTCTCGGTTCCAGTATAGACTACTTCACCATCGCGCAGGATGCGCGTCTGAGCAGTCAACCTTGGCAGTCGCGTAGCCGGATCAATAACCGCGTTATAAATCAGATAGACGAGATTAACACCGGCGCCAGGTCGAAACTGGCGCACACCCGGGCCACTGCGAAGCTGCTCCTGCTCGCTGCCGACGCCGCCCAACAAAATGCCCGAGAGCGTCAGACGACGGCTACCTAAATGTGGGATCTCAATAAACTGTCCGGCAGCGCCAATCCGAGATGACACTGTGTCCTGTAGGGCCACGCGAAACTGAAAATTACCTGGCCCGCCGGCCGGGCGATCGAATTTGTAAACCACACCTTCGCGCATGACCTGTTCATAGCGCGCCGGCCGCAACCGGAGCGTGACTTTATCGTCCTGGCGTCTCACTACTCTTCCGTAATCACCGTAAAGAACGCTGCTGAGGTCGAATTTCGCTTCGTGCATGCCATCGGGCAAATGCGTAAACGAGAGGTCGCGGGCGTTGAGAAAGAGAAACGAGCGCAGCACGGAACCCTTTACCGGGTCATCAAGATGAATAGTGGTTAGACGTACGCTGACATCGTTCGCCCCAAATGGCGACATTAGAGCTTTGCTCAATTGATCGCGTGCAGACAATGTAGCGGCCGCGGCCTTTGCCTCCGCTTCGCTGATCCCATAGAAGCCCTTGCGCGTGCGCACTTCCACTCCGCTTCGCTTTGCCCTCACTCGAATGTGATGAAAACGACGATCGAAGGTTTCATCATTTGGCCGGTAGCCGATCAGATAGTAGCCGGCCTGATCCTCCATCACTCGATCGAGGCCAAAATCATTTGAGTTAAAAACTGCGAAACCTCCGGTGTCTTTGGCCAGCAGTTTGCCGCCGTCGCGACCATCAACCAGGAACCCGGACCGGGCGCTAAGCATGCTTGCTGTCGCGCGGTCCCTGACGTGCTGAGCGCCGCCCACCGGCCGGTCCATCGCTTGCCACCCGGTCGTCTCCAGCCCACGAGTGTCGACTGCGTAAATTACTACCGAAGCGCGAATCGCCAATTCCGCTATCCGTCGCAGAGCAGCGACCATCGCGGATGCTGCGTTTTGTGGAGTGAGCTGATCGCCGATTCCGGGATCATTCCCGCTTGTCTGAGGAGCTGCTTCAACGCTCAGTGACTCAGTTGAGGTCCCCTCAAAACCTGACAATGGTCCCTCCTGCCTTTCGTAGGGCAAGCTTCCCGAAAAGACCACGAGGGACTTGCGGCCCGGCAATTCGCGCATCCCCTGCAAGGCGAAACGAAGCACTTGCAACGTGCGGCCAATGGTGGATTGACTACATAGCTGTGGTCGGGACCCGCCAAAAACATTTGATCCTCCGCGGCTGCACGGATCCCATCGCAAATGTTCAACGGCGCTGCTAAGAATTCGTTTGTCGGTGGTGAACTGCTGTAGGGCGCCAACCTCGTTGCCGCCGGTGGTGATAATAGATACTAGATCGTTTGGTTGTAGCTGTTGGTCGAGGAACTTTCGCAATTGCCTTTTGAGCCTGCCCATGGTATCCGCCGAAATTCCCAGATCGTCGACCAACAAAACGAACGTCCGGCGAGTTTCGTTGGGACGCACCTTTACCGGAACGACGGGCGTTAGTGGATCCGCGGGCCGTGACGCCATTGGTTTAGCCGCGGCCACCGAAGCAGGAACATTCGAAACATACGAGAACTGGGTGATCGCCTGTGGTTTGTCGTCCTCGAAAATCTCGAAGTCTTCCGGCTTCAGATCAGTTACATGCTTGCCGTCTTTAGTAACGACGGCATCAATCTGCACGAGATTGGCCGTAATCCGCACAACATCCGGATCGTCGTCTGGCGTAGGATTCTGCGGCTGCGCTGCCCCCGACCGGTCCGACGTGGGCGAAGGCTGAGGTATGGGCCGCTGTCCACGCAGGTTGAAACATAGAGAAAGCAATACTGCGAAGCTGATTAAGAGGCGCCTGTTCATTGGTCCAACCTTTCTGCGCTTAGGGCCTGCAAAGTTGACATGCAAACGGGAGAAGAAGCTTGAGCTAACGTCTGAAGGGGGCTCAATTGTAAATAAATAAACCTGGCGGCCCGACCTGCTTCCCGAAAAAAGAAACTGGGCTAACCCCGGGCAATTCGTAATACCTTCGGCAATTCCCGTGGCAATTGATGTGCCCAGCTTCAGTTCAATTTTGAATCCATTCACCGTAGCGACCTCCGAGTCTAGCTACTGCCCGGTGAGACCGTCCAGTTCTTCAGCGGTGCGTGGCCAGTCGGAACGAAGCAGGCGCGAGAGGGCGCGATCCGCCAGAAGCTTGCCGCCAGTTTGGCAGCCTGGGCAGTAGTTCGTTTCGTTAGATGCGTAGCGAATGCGCTGTACACGCGCGCCGCATCGCGGGCAGGATTGTTCGTATTTGCCGTGAACGGCCATCTCAGACCGAAACGCTGTCACCTTCTCGGGGAATCTTCCCGCCGCATCTTCACGCAAGAGATTGGTCCACCTGGTTAAGGTGTCGCGAGTTGAGTTGAACAATCGCTCGATTTCGGTCGGCGTAAGTTTTTGCGTCAGGCTCACGGGGGAAAGCCGAGCGTCCCAAAGAATTTCGTCTGAATAGGCGTTGCCGATGCCGCTTAGCAATCGCGGGTCAGCGAGCGAGCGCTTCAGAGTATGGTTTTCAGACTGAAGCGCGCGGGTAAAAGTGTCGAGGTCAATCTCCATGACTTCGAGACCGCCCGGGTCGAGACTTTGCAGATTGGCTTCGCCTTGAATTAGGTGCAGGGATGCGCGTCGTTTCGCGCCCGCTTCCGTAAGTGAAAGATCTCCGGCCTGGAAGTTGAACGTGGCCAGCCGGTTTTTCGCGGGAAGGGCAGGCGCGCGGCGAATGACCGGGGATTTCAGTTGAACGCGGTCCTTCCAGTGGAGCCGGCCGGCGATCATCAGGTGCAGCACTAGCCAAAGATCTCCTTCAAACCCAATCACGATTCGTTTACCAATTCTGCGCAAAGCCATCACCTTGCTGCCCGCTACGCTTTCGATCGGCGGCACCGCCGATCGCAAAAGAAACGGCGTCGTGATTGTGAGCCGATCCAAAGTTTGGCCCAGGATGCGCGCTTCCAGCGCTTCAAGGTAAACGACGATATCCGGGAGCTCAGGCATTTATTAGTAATCAGTGAAACAGCAATCAGCAAACGGCAGCCTCTGACCGGGGTAGAAGGATCAAAACGCCCGCCCTGACGGTCGGGCCACTGCCTTTCAAATCTGCCGGCTGGTCTCGTCTCGATAAAGAGCGACTTCGTGCGTCGCTCGATGGTTAGTCCAACCCTGAAACCTCTGCGCAATTCCGGCGGCGGCTTCGACGGCATTTAGGCCATGAGTGGAGTTTAAGCCGACCATCGTGCGGCGCAGGAGACAATCGCCAAGTGTCTGGGCCAACTCGTGTCTAAAAGCGAAGACTACTTCAGCCGCGATGGCGCCAGTCTCGTCGTCGAGCACCTCCGCCAGCGACGAATCGGCTGCGGCTAACTTCAAAACTTCGGTTGCGCGCACCCCATAAGTCCGCAGCAAGTGGTCGATTGTTGTGTCCGAGAATCCCGAGTGTTGGTTTAAGTTTTTGCAAAAGGTGCGGAAGTCGGGTGTGTCAGCCCCCGGCAAAGCTGATCGCGCAGTCGCGCAAGCGGGCGAGTCGCGTCGCATCTTTCTGAAAATCAGGTCGACTGTTTCCTCGGCCAGGCTTCGAAACGTGGTGAGCTTGCCGCCAACTATTGAAAGCAGGTTCTCAAATTCCGGGTGAACGCGAATGAAGTGACGCCGGGTAGTGCTCTGTTCGTCACTCATCGAGCTTAAATATTCGTCTCCCGTAAACGGCAATGGCCGCACTCCGGCATATGCATACCGAATATCTGCATGAGTGAGTCCAGCGGCAGGAATCACGCGGTTTGTTTCGCCGAGCAGGTAGTTCATTTCGTCGTCCTCAACTCTGACATCATCGAGATCACCACTGTACCGGATGTCGGTAGTGCCGATCAGGTATTGGCCGTTCCACGGAATAATGAAGAAAGGGCGCTGATCGGTAGAGGCTTCGACATAGAGCGCATCAGCCGGCGCTCCGCGAAATGGGCCAACGATAATGTGGCTGCCTTTAGTGCCTCCGATCAGGCGGGGTGAGCCCGCGCCGCAATTTGTCAGCAGATTATCGATCCATGGACCGGCGGCGTTGATTGTGAGGGTCGCGGTCGCAGCCTGACCGTGGGCGCCGCACACAAACTCAACTCCGCTAATAGAAGTTTCCCGAACGATCAATCTCTCAACGCGCGCGTAGGTGACGACGGTAGCGCCATGCCGAACGGCCGAGAGCGCGTTTTCAAATACCAGGCGCTCGGCGTATTCAACCTGCGCATCGTAGTAAACCGCTGCCGCCAACAGTCCCTCATGGTTTAATCCCGGCAGTTGAGCCAGTGTCTCAGCGCGCGAGAGCATCTGGTGACGGGGTAAAGACTTTTCGAAGGAGAGGACGTCGTAAGCGAGCATCCCGGCCTGCATGGTCCAGCGACCGCGCCGTGCGTTTTCATAGATCGGGATCACTAGTTTGAGCGGACGAACCAGGTGCGGCGCATTAACGAGGAGCCGTTCTCGCTCACGAAGCGATTCCCGCACCAGGCCAAACTCGCGATGCTCGAGATAACGCAAGCCTCCATGGATTAGCCGGGTGGACCAGCTCGATGTGCCGGATCCGATGTCGCCCTTGTCGAGCAGTAAAACCTTTAGTCCGCGCATGGCCGCGTCGCGCGCGATACCGGCGCCGTTGATTCCGGCGCCGATAATGATCACGTCAAAATCGGGCGCTGGGTGATTGGGCGGTGCGTTAGTCATCTTCCTTCGTCGCTGACTCGGTCGCTGAGTATAATGCGCGCCACATGACTACTGAGACTTGTTCACTTCTTCCGAAGTTCTGGCGGTATTTTCTGGCTCCAGCTCTGGCAGCGACACTTTTCGCACTTGCGGCCGGCAGCGAGAGTTTGATCATAGCGCAAACTCAACCAGACGAGTTCGCCAACCGGGTCGCTCCCGCCGTCTCCGACAAAGCAAAGCGCGATATGGAAGCGCAGCTTGCTGCGGCGCGTGCGCGATACGAGTCAAATCCAAATGATGCCGACGCGATTATCTGGTTGGGGCGCAGGCTCGCCTATCCGGGTCGCTTTCGTGAAGCCATCGCAGTTTTCACCGAAGGCATTGAGAAGTTTCCGGGTGACGCGCGGTTTTATCGACACAGAGGCCACCGGTATATCACGCTGCGTCAGTTTGCCCGCGCGATCGCAGACTTTGAAAAGGCTGCGGCGCTGACCAAGGGAAAGCGCGACGAGGTTGAGCCTGATGGTCAACCCAATGCGCGTAACATTCCGACCAGCACCCTGCAGTTCAACATCTGGTATCACCTCGGGCTCGCCTATTACCTCACCGGACAAGATGATCGAGCGCTACGAAGTTATCGGGAGTGCCTGAAAGTTTCAAACAACCCCGATGCTTTGGTGGCAACCAGTCATTGGCTCTACATGACGTTGCGACGCCTGGGTGCGGGCCAAAGCAGCGGCGCAAGTGCTGGCCGGCATTCGCCCCGGACTGGAGATTATTGAGAACGACGGTTACCACCGTCTGCTGCTCTTGTACAAAGGTCGGATCTCGGCAGCAGCGCTACACGCCGAGGCGTCCAAACAAGGAAGTTCACCGGGAGCACACAGCATTCTCTACGGCATAGGAAACTGGCACCGTTATAACAAACGCCGGCGGACAGCGCGGCAAGTGTTCCAGCAAATACTGGCCACCGATCAGTGGACCAGCTTCGGTTATATTGCGGCTGAGGCTGACTTAAAAAAACTTGGCGGCGCTGGGTTGAGCTCCCCTTAGAACCGCCAGAGAACTACTATCGCGCACCGTATCGTGCTGGCTTTGCACCTTCTCAGGAACTCAGATTGTTCTCCGTCGGGTCGGTTCTTAAACAGAATCTAAAAATAACCATAGCTTCAAAGCCTGAGACTTCCGATTTCAACTTCAAGTGACCCGCAACAGTTTACAGGCATAGGCTTTGCTCTCGCTGGGGCAACGAATTAAGCCTGTGGAGCGACAGGCGCGAACAGCCAGGAAGCGTTTCGCCCAGCCAATTCCCGCATAGCTTAATCCGAGCAGTCCCGTAATTGGTCAACGCGCAGACTGCTGCCAAGCTCTCCAATTTGTCGGCCGCGCGGAAGGTTTTCGATCTCCACAACTAAATAAGAAGGAGCGTGTTTATGCGTTCTACCTATCTCTCGATTCCTGTCAGGCGGGTCACATTTCTTTTCCTGCTGACATGCGTACTTGCCTTGCTGACGATCCCGACGGTGGCGCAGGCTACGCCAATGGATTTCACCGGGGAGACAGACGAGTACGATGTCAAGGCACGGGTTGCTCGTGTCAGCCTGACTGCCGGCGAAGTGAATCTCAAGCGCGCCGGCAACAGCGATTGGGAACGAGTGCGACTCAATTTTCCGCTGGTGGAAGGTGACACGATCTCCACCGGCGCGGAATCGCGTGCTGAAATTCAGATCGATGCGCGCAATTTCGTGCGTCTCGGCGCCGACTCGATTCTGCGCATTGTTACCCTCCGCGACGAAGGCGTGGCGCTTAGCGTCGTAGAGGGAACAGCCACAATCAGGTTGGCTAAGTTTGACCGCGACCACGAATACTTCGAGCTGGATGCCCCCAAGACAACCATGGCGGCCGAGAAGAAAGGTCTCTATCGCGTCGACGTCTCGCGCGAAGGTCGGGTCCGACTGACCGTCCGCGATGGGGGGCTGGCGCGCATCTATTCCGAAACTTCCGGTTTCGCGTTGCGCGAAGGACGCACTGCTGAACTAATTATCGAAGGCGCGAATGCGGGCGACTGGGAATTTGTGGCCACCAACACTGATACCTGGGACAGTTGGGTTGACGATCGTGAGCGTTACCTTGCCGACCGACTGCGTTACGACGTGCAGTATTACGACAAATATACCTGGGGCGCCGAGGACCTGGACTCCTACGGCAACTGGGTTTACTCAAACGAATATGGGTGGATCTGGCGCCCGCATTCGAGTTCCATTAGCCAGTATGTCGACTGGGCGCCCTACCGTTACGGCGGTTGGGTTTGGGTAGCGCCTTATGGCTGGACCTGGGTGGGCAACGAACCCTGGGGATGGGCGCCTTATCACTACGGCCGCTGGGTCTATTACAACAATTACTGGGCCTGGTGTCCCCGGAGCTATTACTACCACCAGCGTGCGTGGTGGCGGCCGGCCCTGGTTGCCTTCGTCATTTCCTATGGGGATAACTACTGCTGGTATCCGCTTAACTACCATCAACGCGATCCGCGTTCGCGTCATCGTGGCAATCCCAACCCGCGTCACGATCCCAACTCAGATCGGCTGCGCCCGATGCGCCCTGACGATGTGGCAAATCTCCGCCGCGTGAATCCAGCGCAACTCCGTGCCGTGACGGCCCTGGCTGCTCGAGATTTCGGGACCGAAGGTGCACGTCCGAGACGAGCGGAGGCCGCCTTAGCGCGGCGGGTCGGCAATGCCGATCCAATGCGTGCTGATCTGCCGGCGAGGGCTGCCCGACCGGATGATCGAACGAGCAGAGCCGATCGGAGTACTAATGGTGGGACTGCGCGGCCGGCACGGGTAACAATGGACGCAGACATGCAACGACCAACGGGCGCTGCGATGAGGAATCCAGGCGCTCCGCTGGACGATGAACTTCGCCGGTCCAGAGTTTTGAATGGACGTGAACCGCGTCCGCTGCGTACCGATCTGCCCACGCCGGTCAGTGGGGTTGGCGCGATCGAGTCCCGGCCCACGGGCGCCGTGCAACGACCAACGAGAACGGTCGGAGAGGGCGAAAGAACTGCCCCAACTCGTGCTCCGGGTCGCGTGCCGACCACCTCAGACACGACACCGGTTGATACTCCGGCTCGAAGCGAACGAATAGCTCGCCCTAGAGAGACGGACCGGCCGGACAGAGTTGAGCGCCCGGAACGTTCGGATCGTCCAATTCGCAATGAGCCAACGGATACTCCGGGTCGGGTGGAACGGCGTCACGAACCGCCGGTGCAGTATGAGCCACCGAAGCGATCTGAACCGGCGCCCCGACCGGATCCGCCGCCGCAACGATCGGAGCCGACGCCGCGGTATGAACCGCCGCCGCGCAATGATCCGCCGCCGCAGCGATCAGAGCCGACGCCGCGGTATGAACCGCCCCCGCGCAATGATTCGCCGCCGCAGCGATCAGAGCCGACGCCGCGGTATGAACCACCGCCGCGGAGTGATCCACCACCGCGGAGTGATCCACCGCCGCGGAACGATCCGCCGCCACGCAGCGATCCGCCGCCGCAGCGATCGGAGCCGTCGAAGCCCGATACCGACCGTCCCTCGCGAAAGGGTGATCCGCGTTAACCGTTTAAAGTGCCGCTCTTGAGGTGGTCCTTAAGGGCGGTGCTCCCGACCGCAGCCAGAGTAAAGCGAACAGGGGTTTGAGATGAGAGTTACAAGATCAATCTGCTCCCACTTCACGCAGGGGGTCCGAGCTCGGCTCAGGGAGAATTTGAAACCTGGTGCTTGGTTGCTGGCGGTTGTGTTTCTGATTTCCGGTCCGGCCACAGCTCAAACGCTGATTCCCGGAGTTAAACCTGATTTTCAGCGCGTAGGTTCGCTTCAGCCGCAAACACGGAGCGGCAGACCGCGCGAAAATGGTTACCAATCCGCGGCGGTCCAGGGCTCAAGAAACGCCTTGCGTTATTCGTCGGGAGTCCGAGCCACAGCCTCTTCGCCGATCGCCGTGGCGCGACCGTTCAACTACTTGAAAGACGGTTTATCTCCAAACGCGACGGCGACCACGCCAATTCTTCCGGGGACGCCGCTGTTTCAGGTGCTGCACACGTCGCAGATCAGCCTGGTTTCGTCGACCGGCACGAATGAACAGTTTGTCGACCGAACCGGCAATCTGGTCGCCGACGAGAGAACTACCTTTGATTCCACCGGCGGCTCTTTCGACATAGCAGTGGGGCGTTCGGGGGCTCGTTACGAAGTCTACTCGGCAACTCTGAACTCTCAGATGGTTGGGGTGGTGGTGGTGGCCTTCGACACGAATGGCGACTACCAAAGCGACAGCTCCAGTACATTTAATCTGCGCACTGATTTTGGTTTACGTTCGGCAGCGGCGGTAGTGACGGGCATCTCGAAAGCCGGACGCGAGTTTGTAATCGTTTCTTCCAGCGGCTACTACAATGAGTCGAATCCCAACGATCCAAACAACGAACCGTCGCCTGGCGTCGTGCTACTGGTAAGGGACAGCGGCAGTGGGTTTGACCCTGCCTTGTCGCGCGAGCTGGTTAGCGTTGGTGACAACAGGCTCTATAACGCCAACGCGCTAGCCTTGCTGCCAAACAACGATCTACTGATTGCAGATTTCCATTCCAACGAATTGCGGATCGTCCGCGATACGAACGCGGACGGAGTTCCCGACACGCTTTCTGCCATTCCTTACTATGTTTACCAGTTTTCCAACGACGAGCCGTTGGATATCGCAGTTAACGCTCGCGGTGTGGTCTTCTCGCATTCAGTCGGGAACGATACTGTGCTGCTGGCCATCTACGATACGAACGCGGACGGCGTCGCCGACCTGGATGAAGTTTGCGTCGAAGGACTTTCCATCGACGACAATCTTTTCCTGCATGGATTGACAGTGGACACCGCAGGAAGTGTTTACGTTATTGAAGATGCTTCGGGACTTGACGATGGGAGCGGCGGCAATGGCGGCACGCCCCGCGTGGATGCGTTTCCGGATCCGAGGCTGGACGGATTTCTGGAAGACGGATCTATATTCACGCGCGCAGACGATCCCAACACTCAGGCCCTCACAGGTCTCGACTTCGCGACTCTGACTGCAAATCCGATTGACGATGCTCAATTTTTCGTCCGCCAGCAGTATCTTGATTTTCTCAATCGCGAGCCTGATGCAAGCGGACTGGCTTTTTGGACCGATCAGATCACTTCATGCGGTAGCAATTTGGCATGCATTGAAACTAAACGCATCAATGTTTCCGCGGCCTTCTTTGTCTCAATTGAGTTTCAGGAGACGGGTTATCTGGTTTACCGTTTCTACAAGTCGGCTTACGGAAATATTGCCGGAACCCCGGTGCCGGTGAGGTTCAATGAGTTTCTGCCGGACACGCGGCAGATCGGGCAGGGCGTGGTAGTGGGGGTGGGAAACTGGCAAGCCCAACTCGCAGCCAACAAAGTCGCGTTCGCGCAGGTTTTCGTGGCTCGATCCAGATTTACCACTGCGTTTCCGACGACGATGTCACCGACGCAATTTGTGAATGCGCTCTTTTCGAATGCCGCGGTCACCCCTTCGGATGCCGAACGCAATTTGGTCATCGCGGAATTTGGTTCGGCGACTAACACGACTGACGCGGCAGCCCGCGCGCGTGTACTCAGACGCGTGGCCGAAAACGCCGCTCTGGCCCAGCAGGAGTTTAATCGCGCCTTCGTGCTAATGCAGTACTTTGGTTATCTGAGAAGAAATCCCAACGATGCGCCGGAACCAGGTCTTAACTTCGATGGCTACAATTTCTGGCTGACTAAACTGAACCAGTTTAACGGCAACTACATTGAGGCGGAGATGGTGAAGGCTTTCATTACGGCCGGCGAATACCGAGGCCGCTTCGGGCTTTAGCGAACGGAGGAGTCGCAGCAGACAGAGTCAGTGCCGACCGCCACGGTCAACTGGCTAGGGGAAAAGAAATCAGAACCGGGAGCGGTAGCGACCGGGTCAGCCTGCAACCATTGCAGTAGCGTGGTTGGTGATTTGACCCGGTCGCTACTGCTCCCGGTTCTGACTTCCAACCACTGTATTTGCGTGGTTGGTGATCTTGACCCGATCGCTACTGCTCCCGGTTCTGACTTAATCGTCCTATGCAGTTCAATCAACCGTTTACGTCTTATCTTTGTTTTTTCGTTGGGGTCGATCTAGTTTCATTGGTGGGGAGGTCGTCTTGCGGACGGTCGGCCAGCAGCGGCAGCGGGTTCAACGCGCCGCCGGGTGCGTACACGCCGAAGTGTAGATGCGGCGGAGTGCCGGCTGCGTTACCGGTGTTGCCGACGTAACCCAGCACAGTTTCTGACGTCACCCAGTCGCCTTCGGCAATGCCAGGCGCATAAGAATCGAGATGCGCGTAATAATACGCTCGCCCGCCCTTGCCAACCACGGAAACAGTTTGACCACCGAAACTGTTTTCACCAATGCTTGCGATGTAGCCTTCAGTCGCTGAGAGCACGGGCGTCCCCTTGGGCGCAAAAATATCCTGCCCTTGATGTAAACGATCATTTCCGCGCGGCGCCTGCCACGTATTCGTTACCTGGTTCTTCGACACGTCGTCGACGGGCATTGCAAGCTGCTGGTCGGGCTCCTTTGTGTAGAGTTGAGCCACCCGGACGTACAGCGCCAGCTTTCCAGCAAGTCTGTCCGCGATTCTTCCTACAGACGTCGTAAGTCCGCTGGCGTTACCAAGAGCAAGGAAAATCAAGAGCAGTAATATTGCGAGCGGCAATTTTTTCACAACGATTTTGAGATGCGGGGAAGTCTGTCGCAGTTGCGAAGCAAGTGCAGCTGTTACCCGTGAGAACTCACAGCGGGTCGAAGGATTCAGAACCGGGAGCGGTAGCGACCGGGTTAAAACGCTCACCATTGCCAAGACTATCTTGCGCCCCGTTCCCAGTTACCGGTGACTTAAGGACCCGGTCGCTACCGCTCCCGGTTCTGAATTCTTCGACCCACTATGCGAGTTCTCCTTGTAGACAGGCGCCTGAGGTAATCCCCGTGGTTATCCGTTCAAGTGCGCAATTATCTACTAACGCTCGAGCGCGGTGCGGTCCCAGCCGGCGAGGTCGGCGCCCGTTTCATATGTGGTTTGGCAGAAGTCCATGAGTGTCTCTTCAGGTGAGCCAGACTTCCTCACGTCCTCGTAAAGCAGGAAAAACTCTTTCATCTCGGCGTTATAGAAAGTCTCGGCGGGCCGTATCTTCCCCTGGGCCACTACCTTCGCCAGGCCTTCAGGTTCGGGGGTGGTGTAGGAATAAAAAGCTGCTTCCATGTCTTTGCTGCCAGGCCACCAACCATGGCTTATGACTTCGTGAGAATAAGCTTCGCGTGTGATCAGATCGGCGCCGGGACGTTCGGGAGCAGTTCTTCCCGAGAAACGGGTGACGGCCAGGTCGAAGCTGCCCCAGAAGAAATGCACTGGACTAACCTTGCCAATGAAGCGCGTGCGAAATTCCTTCAAGACCTCATCCATCTTTACGATCGCGCGCCAGAAACGATTAGCATACTCCGCATCGTAAGAGGCGTGCTGGTGGTCTTCCTCCAACCTGATCGGATCCGGTATTTCGACCGGCATGGTCCAGATATCGATCTTTATCCCCAACTCTCGGAGTGCGGCCATCACCTCCGCGTAAAACGCAGCAACCGACTGGGGGCGCAGCGGCAACGTTCTGGCAGCGCCATCGCTGCATTTGATTAGAAGTTGATGGGCGATGAAGTCAAACTCGATTTCGAAGATGCGATCGTCGTAAGGCATCGCTGAGGTGGTCAGCCCGCGGGCAGAAACATAGAGCGGTACGTTCCACCAGTGGTTGACGAGCGGCGTTTGCTCGAGCCTGATCTTGCCCACCACCTGCGTCCACATGTGGAGCGTGGCCAACGTGTCTTTCCACTCAGAGAATTTCAGTTCGGGCCAGGACATACGTAAACACCAGGCCATTTCAGCCGGAGATCTGGAATAGTGGATCGTAAATCGGGAATAGTAAAGTGCGCTGCGGGAGCCGCCTGCCGGGGGGCACGGTGTGGCCAGGGCCCCGGGGGGCCTTAGGAGTCAGATTGCGAGGCCGCCGTCCACCTGGATCACCTGGCCGGTTATATAACGCGCGTCTGCGGAAAGAAGGAAGCAGGCGATGCGGGCCACTTCCTCAGCTTCGGCGAAGCGTCCGAGCGGAATCTGTTCGATGATTTTTGCGCGGTAAGCCTCGTCAAGTTTCTCCGCCATGTCGGTTGCGACCATGCCGAGCGCGAGTGCGTTAACCGTTACCTTGCGGCTCGCTACTTCCTTTGCCAGTGCTTTCGTGAGTCCGACCATGCCGGCCTTTGAAGCCGAGTAGTTTGACTGCCCGGGCATGCCGACTTCGCCGCTGATCGACGAGATGTTGAGAATCGCCGAGCCTTCATCCTGCCGCAGCATCGTGCGCAACGCGGCTTTGGAGAAATTCCAAGCGCCCTTGAGGTTAGTGTCCATTACCTCGTCCCAATCAGACTCTTTCATGCGCAGGATCAGGTTATCGCGGGTGATGCCGGCGTTATTGACAAGAAAGTCGATGCGACCAAACGCATCCTTGACCTGCTTCACGAAGTCGGCGGCGCTTTCGGTGTTGGCCACGTCACACTGTGAAGCGAGCGAGCGCCCGCCGAGGGCTTCAATTTCTTTGCTCAGAGTCTCCGCCGCTTCGGCGCTCTTCGCATAGTTGAAGGCGACATCGGCGCCGCGCCGGGCAAGTTCGATTGCGATGGCGCGGCCGATGCCGCGCGTGGCCCCGGTTACGATTGCGACGCGTCCGGAAAATTGTTTTTGATCAGACATATTGAATCTTCATCGTTAGGACACCGAATGCCGGGCTCTAAGAATCAAGCTTTAATGACCTGAGGTACTTACGAAACTCTGGTCCGAGTTCCGGATTCTTTAAGGCAAACTGGACTGTCGCGGTCAGAAAGCCAAACTTGTCGCCCGCATCGTAGCGCGTGCCTTCGAAACGCACGGCATAAAACGGCCGCTTCCGCAGCAGGGTGCGCATCGCGTCAGTGATCTGGATCTCTCCAATCGCGCCGGGCCTGGTGTTTTCGATTTCGTCGAAAATATCCGGAGTCAGGATGTAACGGCCGATGATCGCCCTGTTTGATGGCGCCTCGGCCAGGGGAGGCTTCTCGACCATGTCTTTGATCTTGTAAACGCCGGGTTCTACTTCGTCGGCATCAACTACGCCAAAACGCGAGATCGCTTCGCCGGCAACTTCGAAAACTGCGACGACTGGTGCATCGTATTTTTCGTAGACATTCAACAGTTGTTTGAGCGCCGGTGTTTTCGAGTCGATGATGTCATCGCTGAGCATGACGGCGAAGGGTTCGTTCCCCACGAGTTCGCGCGCCTGCAATATTGCGTGGCCCAGCCCGAGGGCTTCGCGTTGACGCACATAACTAACGGTCGCGAGCCGCGCAATCGCGCGCATCGCCTCGAGCTCTTGAGTCTTGCCGCGTTCTTCGAGCAGTCGTTCGAGTTCAAACGAAGTGTCGAAGTGGTCCTCCATCGCAGCCTTGCCGCGGCCCGTCACGATGATGACGGATTCAATTCCCGAGCCCACCGCTTCTTCGACACCATACTGAATCAATGGCTTGTCGACGAGTGGCAACATCTCTTTGGGAGATGATTTGGTGGCAGGAAGGAAACGCGTGCCTAATCCCGCGGCAGGAAAGACTGCTTTACGAACCCTTTGTGGCATAGGGTGTTGTCATAACACATTACGGAGCGGTTGCTCAAACGCGAGCGACTGAACGCACGCTTGAGTGAATGAATGCTCTGTGCAAACTCTGTGTTCTCTGTGTCTCTGTGGTGATTGGAAACGAACGGGTCTTCTACCACTGAGACACAGAGAACACGGAGGTGGCACAGAGAGGTTGATCTTGCGTTAATTGAATAATCCCTCATCTTTCGTCATAGGTTCGAGCCATACTGTCCTCGCGTTCGTCCGTTTCATCACTTCAGTCTCTGCCATTCCAGCCGGTTGAGTTAGGCTCTCGCAGCTCAGTTGCACCAGCAGCCGTATCAGTCGAAGTCCGCCAACCCCATCGCCCCTTTTTGTGGGCCAGGCTTAGTATTCAAAAAGGAGCACCCCCAATGGCCAAAGCTACGCGACGTAATTTCCTGGTTAACACTGGTTTGGGATTGGCCGGCATCGGCAGTGCAGGCTTGCTGTTGCGCACGGGCGCATCGCCAACCTTGGCAACGGTGAGCGGCGAAGAAGCAAACCGAGTTTTGATCCAGATGGGGACAATACCTGCGGAAGCCGTGGCTGCCAAGGTCGATCTCAAGCCGGTGATACCGATGTCCTACGGTCCATGGTACAAAGCGGGAGCGCCCTTCCGCGCCAAGCTTTCATTGCCGGGCGAGCCAGGAACGACCTTTGTATTGTCGGGACGCGTTTGGGCGTTTGATACCAAGCGGCCGCTTCCGGGTGTGGTGCTCGACTTCTGGCACGTCGACATGCAGGAGCAATATTCGGATGGAGTCACAGACTTCAGGAATCGTGGCCGCCTAATCTCCTCTGAGAACGGTTACTACGAACTGGAAAGCATTCGGCCAATTCCTTACCGTCCCAATCCAAAAAGTTCGCCAAACTTCTGGCGTTGCGCTCATTATCACCTCGCCGCATTCTGTCCGGGATATGAACCGCTCGTAACCGAGATTCATTTCAAAGACGACCCGAAAATGTCAGATTCGATGTATCGCCCAGAGAACGCTATCGCCCCGGAAAAGCGAAGCGTCAACGGCGCGACGTTTGAGACCGCCTTGTTTGATGTGGTCTTGAAACGCCAGACGAGTTCGAAGTAATTCCGCAATCGGCCTCCTGCCAGGTTGCTCAGCTTCAGCGATAGGCACAATCAACGGTCGCGTTTCTCTACCCTCACCACCGGCGCTCGTCCGAAATGTGCATCATCCAATCCACTCAGCTACAATCGCCGCCAATAAATCGAAAGGTCCTAACCGTTAATTACAAATGCTTGATCTCAATTGGTTGCGAGAAAATTTAGAAGCTGCACGAGCCGGTCTCGCCACGCGCGGGTTTGCTCCCGACGCCCTCGACAGTTTCGCCGAATCCGATGCCGAGCGGCGGCGAATAATTGCCGAATCGGACCAGCTGAACGCTGAGCGAAATTCTTCGAGCCGCGAAATCGGCGCGTTAATGAAAGAGGGAAAGCGCGACGAAGCTGACACGCGTCGCCGTGAAGTTAACGAACTGAAGGAACGCATCTCCAACCTCGACGCGAAACGCGAACAGGCCGAGACGCGGATTCGTGATCTTATTTCAGGACTACCCAACCTGCCTCATGAGAGTGTGCCGGTGGGCAAAGACGAGTCGGCCAATGTTGAAGTGCGGCGTTGGGGAACGAAGCCTGAGTTTGGTTTCGAGCCGAAGGACCACGTTGATCTCGGTAACGCCCTGGGCATTCTGGACCTGGAAAGGGCCAGTAAGATTGCGGCGGCGCGGTTTGCAATTCTTAACGGCGCCGGCGCTCGTTTGAGCCGCGGTCTGGTTAACTTCATGCTCGATGTGCACACCGTTGAGCACGGTTATCAGGAAACGCTGCCGCCGTTTATCGTGAACAAGGATTCCCTGTTTGGCACGGCGCAGCTGCCGAAGTTTGAGCAGGATCTGTTTAAGCTCGAGGACGAGCGCGGTCTTTATCTGATTCCGACGGCCGAAGTGCCGGTCACTAATTATCATCGCGAAGAGATTCTCGAAGCGGCCCAACTCCCGTTGAAGTGGGCAGCCTACACTCCCTGCTTTCGATCAGAAGCCGGCAGCTATGGGCGCGACACGCGTGGCGTCATCAGGCAACATCAATTTGAAAAGGTGGAGCTCGTAAAGTATTCGCTTCCTGAAAATTCCTATGAAGAACTCGAGGCGCTGACTCGCGACGCGGAGAGGGTGCTGCAAAAACTAGGACTGCACTACCGCATCGTGGCTCTGTCTACGGGTGACATCGGTTTTGGCGCAGCCAAAACCTACGACATCGAAGTGTGGCTGCCGTCGCAGAATGCTTTCCGCGAAATCTCTTCTTGCTCAAACTATGAAGCCTTTCAGGCGCGCCGCGCGCAGATTCGTTTTCGACGCGCTGGCGGCGCGAAGCCCGAGTTTGTGCACACCCTTAATGGATCGGGTTTGGCGATTGGCAGAACCTGGCTGGCCATTCTGGAGAACTATCAACAGGCGGACGGCTCGGTGTTGATTCCCGAGGCGCTGCGTCCTTACCTGGGAGGCCTCGAGAAGATAACGAAATAGGATTTGCAGATTTCGCCGATTACGAAGAAAAGGATCCTCGTGAAAGAGGATCCTTTGCTATTTTGGACGCAGTTTGTTGTGGTCGGATTAAGTCAACACAGAAACTCATTTGATTCTAAGTTCAAACGGCATCATTAGCATCGTCTCACCGGTTTTCGTCTTGTCGAGCAGGGCCGCATACCGCAGCGCCCGGCGAGCGTCGTCAGGAAGCGCAGCAAATAACGCCTGCTGCTGTTGTTTGGCCTTCATGTCCCCGCTGCGCATTTCGTCACCGGTCGCCATCAGTTCCTGCAAAATCGTTCGCGGGTAAGGCAGGATCACGCGATGCACACCCTTATCTTTCGGAATATTTGCCAGTTCTTTGGCGACCTCGACCGCCCGATCCAATCCACCAAATTCATCGACTAATCCGCGCTCTTTGCCCTGCGAACCAGTCCAAACACGGCCCTGGGCGATCGAGTCGATATAACCCGCATCTTTGTTGCGACCCTTCGCGACCTTGGGAACGAAGTCTTCGTAGTATGTGGTCTTAATCCACTCTTCAAACTTCGCCCGCTCATCCGGCGAGAATTTTTCCGTCGCCCGAAACATGCCGGCATTCTTGCCACGGAGCACATACTCGTTTGAGATCCCCAGCCAATCGTAGAAACCCCGGATCACCGGTTTGCCGGCGACCACGCCGATGGAGCCGGTGATGGTGGAGGGTTGGGCCACGATTTTGTTTGCGCCGGCGGCAATGTAATAACCGCCGGAAGCCGCCACGTCACCCATGGAAATGACCACCGGCTTTTTCTCTTTGGCGGAAACGACTGCATTCCAGATGATGTCGGAGGCAAGACCAGACCCACCCGGGCTGTCCACCCGGATCACAATCGCCTTGATCGTCTTATCATCGCGGGCATCATTCAGCGCTTTGGCCAGCGTATCGGAACCGATTGACTGGCCGCCGGTCGGACTGTTATCGGATTGACCCGATCCGATATCGCCGGTCGCATAGATGACGGCGATCTTTTCGCCCTCGTCCAGCCCTAACGACTCTGGTTCAATCTCACTGTAGGTCGAGCCTTTAACGACCTTGAGATTGTCAGTTTCCTTGTAGCCAAGTTGGGTCTTTAACTCCTTATCCAGCTGATCGCGATAAGCCACATTGTCAATTAGCCCCGCCTCTTTCGCTTTCGCTGCGCTGTAGGGTGCATTGTCGATTAACGCGCGCACTTCGTCCGCCGATTTATGTCGATCCTTAGCAATCGTGTCGACATAGCGGTTGAAGAGATCGTCGAGCAGCGAGTTGATATATTCCCGATGCGCGTCAGTCATTTCCTTCTGCGTGACCATGTCGCCCGCGCTCTTGTATTTTCCGATCTGAAACATGTCGGGATAGATACCGAGCTTATCGAGCGAGCCGCGGAAGAACATCACGTCGGCCGCGAGACCGTTGATGAAAAGTTGGCCGGGAGGAGCCACGTAAATCTTGTCGCAGGCACTGGCGATGTAATATTCCTTGTTCATCCCGAGTTCCATGTATGCGTACACGGGTTTTCCGGAACTGCGGAAATCGGCGATGGCCTCGCGAATCTCCTCGGCTTTGCCCCAGCCGACCGCGGACATGTTTATGTCCAACACGATCACTTTAATGCGATCGTCTACCTTGGCTTTCTTAAACTGAAGAATGAGATCTGACAGAGACTGTTCGGAGCCACCCAGAAATCTTCTCAGAGGATCCTTGGGAACATAGTCCGGCAAGGTTCCCGAAACACGCAGCGACAGGACGCTGTTTTTTGCGACGTCGGGCGCGCTCCCGCGAACGGCGGCCACCAGCAGGGCCAGCCCAATCAGCGCCACTAAAACCAGCCCGACCACGATGCTGGTAACAATAATGAGGGTCTTTCGCGAACGAGACATTGCCATAAGTAATTCCTGCCTTAGTTAACTGTTTCTGAGATTGCTTTACGCCGGTGTGATTACGCTTTGGATCCGGAAAAGGTTTACCAAGACCGGGGGTCGCTAGGTAGGCCCGGCTCGCCATAATGTCGCCCGCGGGGCCAGGGTGCTTTGAATCCGCAACCTCCTTCGACCCGTCATTTATCAGTAGTCAATTGCCGTTGGCGGCATTGGTCACCGCATGAAACTGTTTTGTCGGGTGCTGAAAGTGGAAATGGAAAATGAGAAGTGACGAATGGAAAATTACACTGAGATCCAACGGCGAATGTTCCTGTTAGTTGGTTTTAACGATCCACCCGCCGCCAACTACCTCATCTCCACGATAGAACACGGTGGTTTGCCCGGGTGTGATGGCCCGCTGCGGCTCGTCAAAGACCACTCGTACACGGTTATCGTCGAGAGGGGTAATCGTTGCCGGCTCCGGAGCGTGGCGGTAACGCACCCGCACTTCGGCTCGAACTTCACCTTCGGGCTGATCAAAAGCGATCCAGTTGACCCCGGCGGCGATGAATTCGCGACTCAGTAGTTCATCCTGGGGGCCAACTACCACGCGATTCTGTGTTGCGTCAATATTGATGACATACAAAGGATTTTCGTGAGCGATGCCGAGGCCGCGACGTTGACCGATCGTGTAATGGTGAATGCCCTGGTGTTGGCCTATAACCTCGCCGGTCGCACTGACAATCTCGCCTTCACCGGGCAGGCGGTCTTCAGCATTTTCGGCCGCAAGGTAACGATCGATGAAACCGGCATAGTCGCCGTCAGGCACAAAGCATATTTCCTGCGATTCTTTCTTCTCGGCCACCGCCAAGCTACTGGCTCTGGCCACCTCGCGCACTTCCGGCTTTGACATTTCTCCGAGCGGAAACATCGCGCGCGAAAGTTGCTGCTGAGTTAGTTCCCAGAGAAAGTAAGACTGATCCTTGTCGAGATTGCGGCCGCGAAATAATCGATAACGATTGGCTGGCTGATCAAATTCAACGCGCGCGTAATGCCCGGTGGCCACCTTGTCGCAGCCGAGACTTTCAGCGAGCTTGTCGAGCGAGGCAAACTTCAGCCGGCTATTGCATGAGACGCAGGGAATCGGAGTTTCGCCGCTGAGATAACTGGTAACAAACGGCTGCACCACATCGCGTTCAAACTCGCGTTCGAGATTCAACACATAGAAAGGAAAGCCCAGTTCTTCGGCGACCCGGCGCGCGTCATAAACATCATCAAGCGAGCAGCAACGCGAAGGAAGCGGATCGCCGTTTTCGTCCACGCTGATGCCGCGCCGCTGGTTCCAGAGCTGCATCGTGAAGCCGACCAGATCGTGACCCTGCTCCTTGAGGATCGCGGCGGCCGCCGAGGAATCCACACCGCCGCTCATTGCTACTGCTAGTTTCATGTTTCCTGCTGCGTTAACGTGGTGACGATTCTTTAGCTCGCCAGCTTGCGAGTGTTAAGATGTTTGCGACCAAATTGCCGCAATGAATCAGGATAACAGTCAGAGTCAGATGGCTCAAATCGGTACCCATCCGTGAAGCAGAGCGGAAGGTGGATTTCCTTTGAAAAACTCAAGAATCTTAACTTGCTTACGTCTGACGACCGTGGTCGGTCTGCTGATACTGGTCGCTCAGGGATCGGTTCGGAACGCATCTGCCGTTATCGAGGCGGAGAAACGGCTGAGTTTTACCGCACCGGCAGTCCCGTGGTCGCTAACTATTCCGGCGCAGGATTTTGTTGTCAGACAAAAGCAGTTTAAACCGGACGGACGTTCAGCATACTTTTCTCTCGCCAGCGAGGAGAAAATGCTCAACATTTCGTTTTTTATTGAGCCCGCACTTCGATGCAAGGACAGCAAATCGTGTCGTGATATGGTTTGGAAGCTGGGCAATCCGGCCTGGGAAAACCCTCGTAATGTTGTCTTGTCCGAAATTGACGAGGTCAGCTATTTTGAGTTCTTGATTCCTTCGTTCCGAGGCCAGGCGATTCATCAACAACACATGTACGCACAGTTTGTCGTGGATGGATTCTGGGTCGATCTTCATCTCTCTAAAGTCTTATACACCCGAGACGATCACGAATTATTTGAGAACCTGGTCAAAGCAGTCAGGTTTGAGCCAAAGAAAAAGAAGGGTTAGCCAGTAACGCACTTTCGGCGCGACAGACATGACCGAATCACCCATCGAAGAATTTAGAGTTGTTGACGAACCGTATTACCTGCCGGTTGACGGTGAAATAGATCTATTCACCGCGGCGCATTCGGCCCGGCTGCCGGTGATTCTGAAAGGCCCGACCGGCTGCGGCAAAACGCGCTTTGTCGAACACATGGCCTGGCGACTCGAGCGGCCCCTGATCACCGTCGCCTGTCATGAAGATCTTGTCGTCCACTGATCTGGTGGGACGTTTTCTGCTCGAAGGTGAAGAGACTGTTTGGCACGATGGGCCATTGACGGCCGCGGTGCGAAATGGCGCCATTTGTTACCTCGATGAAATCGTCGAAGCCCGCAAAGACACTGTCGTTATCATTCATCCGCTGACGGATCATCGCCGCCGGCTGCCCATTGAAAAGCGTGGGACAATACTCGAAGCTCCGGCAGACTTCATGCTGGTTGTTTCCTACAATCCCGGTTATCAATCCATTCTGAAGGACATGAAGCAGTCAACCCGCCAACGTTTCGTGGCGATAGACTTCGACTATCCGCCGCCCGAACTCGAAACTGAGATCGTTGCCCGCGAGGGCGGAGTAGACGAAAGCACGGCGCGCGATTTAGTCCTGATCGGGCAAAAAATCAGGAACCTTCGCGGACACGGATTGGAGGAAGGCGTCTCGACGCGTTTGCTTATTTACGCGGCCCAACTAATCACTCTCGGAATCCCCCCCGTTACTGCCGCCGAAACCGCCATGTGCTCGCCCATCACCGACGACCGCGAACTGCAACGCAGTATCCGCGAAATTGTGACCACGGTGATCTAGCGTGCCATGGAAAACGAACTGAATTCGGAATCGAAGAGCGCTGAGCGGCAATCCTTCCTTACCTTGACACGCGAATTGGCGGGCTTGCCGCTTGAACAAGCGACGGCGACCCTGGAAACAAGTACCGCGATCGCCGGCGTTTCACTGCGTGCCGGAATTGAATTTCTCCGCGCCGCACCCGAGGCTTCCGATGTTTTGCCGGCCTCGGAATTACGGGCCTGGGGTGAGATGGGCCGCCGCCTGGCTACGAGTGACGTAGAGACTGCGGTGACGTTTTTCAACGAGGGTGTTAGCGAACTTAGAACAGTTCCCGCATCAGTTCTGCCAACGCTCTTTCAACTCTGCTCGCGCCAAATCACGCTTTCAATTCCCATAGCCATCGCGACGCTGCGCGACAGCCCGCGGCTGGCAGCAGCCCTTCCCCCCGAAATGCTCGGCAGTATTCTGGAGGTTGGCGGCGAGATTGCCCGGCGCTCTGCCAAACACAGCGCTGAATTTTTAGCTCACACTCCGCAGACCTTTGCGGCCCTGACTCGCTTCAAACAGACCGAGGTTCCCCTTGCAGGAGTTGAGTTGGCTACCCAGTTTGCCGCGCGCGCCGGAGGCATTGCCGCAGACGCGTGGGCCGCACTGCCTGAGGCGCTCTCGAGTCTGAACGACTCAGATGCGTTAAGGCTGCTGGGCAACTCGATAAAGTTTCTCGAACGCGGTGGTGGTTCAGCATTGCAGATCCTGATTACCGGAGGCGAGGTATTACGTGCGTTGCCGGAAATTTTTGCGGACTGGATCGATCTGTTATGGACCGTATCACAACATGGAAACGCGAGTTTGATTGCTTTCGTGCGCAGCAGCCGGAGATTTGTTCACGGTCAGGCCCACGACTTGGATCCCCGGCGACGGGCTGACCTGGGCCGGCGCGTGATTGCTTTGACGAAACAGATCGCCGCGGTTGATGGTGAGTCGGCCCTGGCGTGTTTTCGATCGAGCGCGACCGCGCTGCGGGTTGTGGACATTGCGCAGTTTGAAGCGTGGGGACAACAGGGCCTGTCGCTCGTCAGCAAAGACGGGCGCGCGCGCCGCAGTTATTTCGCCCTGGAGACTCGCGGAAGCTACGACGCCCTGCGCGGAGGCGTCAACGGGCTCGCGCTCGAAGATGTCCGGCATCTGCTGCAGCTATACGTCGAGGGGCTCACCGGCCACGAGATTGAGATCGCGCCGCTTTCAGCGGTGCCAGTGGAATCGCGGATTGGCGACGGCCGCACCATCCATTTGCCGTCAGCGGTCGCTGAGTTTGGCGACAGCGGACTCGACTTCCGCCTCTACAAAGTTTTAGCTGCTCATGCTGCCGGGCAGATCGAGTTTGGAACATATGACCAGGGAACGCCGTCGTTGCGCGCAGCTTACGCGACACTGGCAGAGACATTCTCGGATGAAAACGCGGATGCGCTCGCGGCGTTCTCATTGCCCGACGAGATGGTCTTCGCAACCGATCCTGACAAAGAACTGGGCAGTGGCCCGACCGTAAAGGAGGGCGTTTCGCAGCTCGACGACAAACTGAAGTTTGTCGAACAATCTATCGATTATCGTCATGTGCTTCATCTTTTCCCGAACACTCAACTCGCTCGGAGAATTTTCGGCACGGTGGAAAACTGCCGTATCGATCGCCGTCTGCGTCAACGCTATCGCGGACTTGCGCGCGACCTCGACCTGGTTCGCGAACATCTGCGCCGCGGCCGGCCTTCGGTGCTGGAGATGCCCGCTACTTTGCTGCCGTTTGAGCTCCTGTTTCAAACATCTTTACTTGGTGGCGCTACGGCCGAGGCACGCCAGTATTACGGTCAGATCGTCTCTGAGCTGGAAATTGTCATCGCGGAATATTTGTCGATGCCAACCGCCACCGTGGCAGACAGCCTGATGGCGACCAGCCGGGTCTACACGCTTTTTCAGAACGTTAGTCCCAATGATGATTCCGTAAAGGAACTCGAAACCCAATTTGAACAGTCAGAGACGCAAACAGAAAACTCGATTCAGACGGAGAGCTTCCAGCGCCGACAACCCGAGACAGCGCCGCCGCGAAAAGACGCGCGAGAACTATTTAACTCGTGGAATGATCCGGATCAGGAAGGAGAACCTGATGAACTTGCGGGCGCGGAAGCCTGGAGCGAATCCGACCTGCCCGAGCAAGTGATGGAAGAAGGCGAAGTTGCCTACAACTACGACGAGTGGGATCGCGAACTTACGGATCACCGCCTGGGTTGGTGTCGCGTCATTGAAAAGCGTGTCAAGCACGGCGATCGCTCCTTCGTCGAGGAAACAAAGGAGCGGCACCGGGGTGTCATCTCCTCGATCCGTCAACAGTTTCAAATGATGAAGCCAGAGGATTTAACGCGCGTAACGAATGAATTGGACGGCGAAGAGTTTGATTTGAATGCGGTGGTCGACTATGTCACAGATCGCCGCGCAGCGAAGGCGCGTGGGCTGGGCCGGCATTCGGAACGCTTATACATTCAGCGCTTGCGCCGTCGCCGGGATGTGGCCGTTTCGTTTCTGCTGGATCAGTCGTCGTCAACCGCGCGCACGATTGGACGCCACCCACTCCAACCCTACACGCGTCCGGGTCGCCGCATCATCGAGATCGAAAAGGAAGGGTTGGTATTGATGAGCGAGGCCTTGGAAGCTGTGGGTGACGTTTATTCGATCAATGGTTTCACGTCTGAAGGCCGGCGAAATGTAAAGTTTTATGTCGTCAAAGATTTCGATGAGAAATATTCCGACGATGTGAAGGAAAGGATTGGCGGGATTACCTTTCAAAATAACACCAGACTCGGAGCGGCCATTCGTCACGCTACGGCAAAACTGGCAAAGCAGCAGGCGCGCACTCGTTTGTTAATCGTTTTGTCGGATGGACGTCCCTACGATCACGACTACGGCGACGCGCGTTATGCACGCGAGGACACGCGCGAGGCATTGCGGCAGGCGAAGAATTCGGGCATTACGCCTTTCTGCATTACGATCGATCGCGAGTCGGAAGCTGAGTTGCGTGACCTTTACGGCGATATTGGCTATACGATCATCGACGATGTGCTTTCGCTGCCGGAGCGCATGCCGGGAATCTACCGCCGTCTGACAACGTAGCCGGTCGATTTTTGTAACGCAAACTGTTAGTTTGCGGTTGAACGAAATATTTGAGGTTGCATAAAACGGCCATCCGCAAACTAACAGTTTGCGTTACACGGAATACCGAAAACAATTGAGAGGGAACAACCATGACTTTAGAAACCGGAAAGCGATTCGTAGATTTCAACTTACAGAACCAGGACGGCAAGGCGACGACTTTAAACGATTACGCCGGCAAGTGGCTGGTAGTTTACGTCTACCCAAAAGACGACACTCCCGGGTGCACGATTCAGGGAAAATCTTTTACGGCGACGAAGCAGGATTTTGACGATGCGAACATTTCAGTGGTCGGCGTGAGTGCTGACGACGTGGCCTCGCACAAAGATTTCTGCAATAAGTTTTCGTTCACCATCGACTTACTGGCTGACCCGAATCAGGAACTGCTGAATGCAGCGGGCGTGGGCCAAAGTGAGTACAAAGGCACGATGTATTGGGACCGCACCACATTCGTGATAGATCCGGAAGGGAACCTGAGAAAGGTATACGAGAAGGTGAACCCGGAAGGGCACGAACGCTTGTTGCTTGACGATATCAAGTCAATGCAGTCGACAGGTGGGGCGGCCACAGCGTAGCAAAAGAAGTTGGTCTGTTTCGAAGCCGTGCCCGGCGCCGACCCACCAATCGCGGCCAACGCTTGCAGAACAATCGTGCCTCGACGGGAGACGGCGCGCGAAGTTGACAGTGCCGAGTATCAGAATAATCAGCGGCACCGCCACCATTATCACGAATGCCAGGATCAAAAATGCTGGCCGAGAAGATCGCGGGCTGGTTTGAGCAGCTTGTCTAATTCTCCAATCAGCCGCCAATAAAACTCATCGATCGCGAAGGCGCTACAAACTGGGGATCGTTGATGTAGTGGCGCGGCTCTTTCTTTAAGACCACGTCTCGGATGAATTCGATAATCTCTCCACGCGACGCTCCGAGGCGCACCACATCGCGCAGGGAATGTTCGACCGTGGAAAAGAGGCAGGTGCGAATCTGGCCGTCGGCGGTGAGACGAATGCGGGAACACGCGCCGCAGAAAGCTTCGGTTACCGGAGCAATGATTCCGATTTCGCCGGGCGCGCCGTCAGTAAAACGATAACGCGACGAAGTTTCAGAACCGCGGGCAACGTCAATCGGAGTTAGCTTAAACCTCTCATTTATCCGTTCACGAATTTCACGTCCGGAAACCACATCCGCCTTGTCCCAATCATGTCCCGAGTCGAGCGGCATAAACTCGATGAAGCGCATCTTCACGTCATGTTCACGAGCGAAGGCCGCAAAGTCTGCGACTTCATCTTCATTGTGACCGCGCACGATCACGGCGTTGATTTTGATGGGATCGAGACCAGCTTGCTTTGCCGCGGCGATTCCCTGAAGCACTCGATCAAGCACATCAACCCCGGTCATCTGTTTGAAGTTTTCAGGTTTTAAACTGTCTACGCTAATGGTGATGCGATCGAGACCTGCGTCTTTCAAACCCTGGGCGCGGTCCGGCAGGAAATAGCCGTTGGTCGTGAGCGCCAGATCCTTCAGTCCGACAAACTTCAGTTTGTCGCTATCAGGCAATGGACCATCCGGCGAAGGACCACCGACAAGCTGAAGCTCGTCGGACATTAGCGCGCGCGGAGGTTTCAGCAGCGAGAGCTTCTCAATGATTGTTTCGATATCGCGGCGCATCATCGGCTCACCGCCCGTCAGCCGGATTTTTTCAATTCCGAGTGAGACAAAAATGTCGCAGACGTATTCGATCTCCTCGTAAGAGAGCATCTGCTCTTTAGGCGCTATAGGGGGCTCACCGTGTGGAAGACAATAAAAACAGCGGAAATTGCAACGGTCAGTCAACGACACGCGCAGATCGCGAATCGGCCGATTGTAGGAGTCTTTGAGAAGGTCGGACATCTGGAGGAATGATACTACGCCAGCATGGAGTTCAAAACTCTAGCGCTGAAGGCGCGAAATATAATAGCCTGGGCCAACGGCCCAGGGGGACAGCCTGCAACAGCTTCGTGCAATTCTCCAGAGTCTATTACCCTGGGGCGATGCCCCAGGCTATTGCATTTCGCGCCGTTGGCGCTTCTCCTGCTCCTCTGTTGTCGATCTTAATTCGTTTTAAGTGCTAGCAAGACTTCCCCAAGCTGGTCAAATCTATGGTTCCTTTTCTGTCCATGCCTTCACTTGACCGTCAGTGTCATTTTTGCGAAGTAATCCGTCAGGTTACCGTTGTGGACCATCAGCTCCCGCTTGCCCCAGCCGATGATGTAGACGGAATAAACGCCCGCGGGCAGACGGAACGGGTCGCCGACAGTCGCATACTTGCGATTCTCCATGCCTATGTTTTGCTGATATTCGTTTACAAACGCAACGTCCTTGCCCGTAACGTCCTGTTTGTGAAAGACGATGCCGATGAAGTCCACGCCCGAAGGAGTGGCGTTTTCAAACAGGACATTGAACGGTTGATTTGCTTTCCATTCGTTTGACGCTCCGACGCATTTCCAGTCGTCATCAATTTCCTTGCACACGCTCACCTTGCCCTGACCCGCGGCAGTGTTCCCGACCGCGCGTGCGCCGACTGTGTCTTCGCCGACAGCAAAGTCGGTCGTCGCCCACAACTGCGACTTGTTGAAATAGTTCACCATGCGCACAAAATATTTCCCGGGAGTATTGATGGTAAACGGAATGTATGCGGTGGTGTGCTGGGCCGTGGCTGAGTAGTCCATGTTTTGGACATACTCACCATCTGCGTTGTCCTTCGTAATCATAAAGGTAATGCCGGCGCCGGTGGGAACCGCGGGAAAAGTGGCCAGCACGAAGACGTTTCGCAGCGTCCCCTTGGGCCGGAAGAGCTTGGTGGGATTAATGCAGGTCGCAGTTTCGACAACGTTGCCGCCGTACTGCTTCCTGGTGATCTTCAAGTCTTCGCAGGTTTGCAGTTCGATTTTGAACTGAGCGGGGGTCTCAGCGGCCAGCCCGATCAAAAAGATAAAGCTAAGTATCGTTAAGCGAACTATGCGAACGGGGAATCGCATTTGAGTTGCTCCTTTCTTAAGATGATTTCAATGCGGGTGCGCGACAGGTGTTGAGTCAGATTAGTGCAACTCGCCCGAGCGCGCAATTTAAAGACAGCACATTTCCCGGAACCAGATCCCTTCCAGGTGCGAGACACCTGTCACCGTTTTTCCAACGGCGCCTTGACCTGGGAGTCTGGCTGAGGAGACTTGCCTGTGAGTTCTTGCACTCTTCGGCATATTGGATTAAAAGACTGTACAGCGAACCCAAAACAACTACCCCCCTTGCAGCCTCGAGCCACATTTGCCCTGTTGCCCGACCTGTTTTCGATATTCGAACGGGAAAGGACCAGCATCTTGAAGATTAGTCAGAGCACCTTAAAGCTCGCGCTTCGCTGCGCATGTTTTTTAGTCATACTTTCCGCTGCCTCAAATGCCTTGGCCCAGTCAACAATCTTCGACAAGCCTTCCACGGACGTAGAGTCTCCCGGCAAGGTTTATCTCGAGCTCGACTTCATCACCCATTTCGCTTCGTTTGCTGATGGCGGTTACCAGAGTTTTGGTCCGCGGGTGGTGGTCGGCCTGCCCGGAAACACGGAGATCGGTATTAACGGGTTCTACACGCGCGCCCGGCCGGGAGAACCGGTGGTGGTCGAGCCAAACTTCAAGTGGCAGTTCTATTCTGACGAAAGCAAAGGCCTCGCGGCAGCCGCGGGAGTGTTGGTTTCGATCCCGGTCACGCGCCGGCGCGAGGGTACGACCACCGCAATGTTCTACGCCGTCGGCAGCAAGGCCTTTGACGGCCGCTTGGGTCCGACCTTCAGCGCTGGGGGCTACACGCTTGCCGGATGGTTGGACAAAGACACCACCAGGCACGGAGTATTGCTTGGGTATGAACAACCGGTCACCCGCCGAATTTCATTGCTTGCGGATTGGGCCAGCGGCAATAACGACTATGGTTACGTGGTGGCAGGGACCGGCATCACTCTTTCAACGAAAGACTCGATCTACGCGGGATACAATTTTGGCAACTACGGCCGCGGCAACAACTCGCTGGGAGTTTATTACGGTCGCAGTTTCTGAAACCAACCTTCGGATTGACGAATTAGTGACGGAGTAGCGTTTATGTCAACCGGCCGGTCTGATGGTCCAGGCACTTCCGTAACGGGGTTGCACTACGAGGTGTACGGCAGCGGAGATCCGATCCTGGCGATCCATGGTCTGGGCGCGTGTATTTACACATGGCGCAATTTGAAAGGCCGTTTCCCAGATCACAAATTAATTTTGATCGATTTAAAAGGCCACGGCAAATCGATCAAGCCTCGCGATGCTAGTTATTCCATCCCGGACCAGGCGGAACTGGTTCTTCAATTTATTCGTGAGCAGGATCTTAGGAATCTGACGGTGTTGGGGAATTCCTACGGCGGCGCTGTCTCCCTCATGGTGGCGCTCAGGCTAGTCAAAGAAGAGCCCGAACGACTGTTAAAACTAATTTTGATTTGCAGCGGCGGCTACAACCAGGATTTACCCTGGCACCTCAAAGTTGTTCGCACTCCCGTCCTGGGCTGGCTCGCCCTTTATCTTGTGCCGGCCGCGATGAACACGATGTCAGTGCTTCGTTATTCCTACTTTAAGAAACCATTGATTAGCTGGGAGCAATGCAAAGCCTACGCGCGGCCGATTCGCTCGCCCGGAGGAAGACACGCGCTGATTCAGGTGGCGAAACAGGCAGTGCCCGACAACTTCGAAGAACTCATTGCGCAGTATCCAACTATCCGCGTGCCCACGTTGATTGTCTGGGGCCGCAACGATCGAGTAATTCCTCTCTCGATTGGAGAGCGACTCAACCGCGATATTCCAAACTCAGAACTAGTTTTGATCGACCACGCGGGCCATATACCGCAGGAAGAGAAACCTGAGGAGACGATCGCCGCGATTTCAAGGTTCCTCCAGGAATCCGGGGCAGTCGCCCAGCCGTGAGGGCGGGCGTGGTAAAGCAGGCTAAAAGCAAAACGGGCCTTCGCAGATCGTCTTCCCGAGTTTGCGCCGATCGCTCGGCGTTTCTTTCTCCTTCAGGTCAGCCGATAACGTGACCGGGTCGGCAGGCTTTCCGATAGCCGCCATCGCTTCCACTTGAAACTCTTCGGGAATATTTAGTTCAGTCCGCGCGCGCTCGTAGTCGAAACCCTGCATGCCATGGACCACCAACCCTTTCAGCCAACCCTGAAGCGCCAGAAGCGCCCAGGCGGCGCCGGTATCAAACGAGTGGGTCACTGATGGCTCGCCATTGAACTCAAAGTGCGTGCGGGAAATAAAGAGAACAAGAGCGCCGGCGTCTTTGGCCCAGCTTTGATTGAACTCACCCATGAGGCCGAAAAAAGTCGTCCAATGTTTGCTGTCGCGCGTGGCGTAGAGAATTCGCCAGGGTTGAGCGTTGTAGGAAGACGGCGCCCAGCGCGCCGCTTCAAACAACGACATCAAATCCTCGCGCGGTATTGCCTCGCCGGTCATCGCTCTCGGCGACCAGCGATCCAAAAATAATTCGTCAACTGGGTATTCGGCGGTCCGTTTGTCACTACCTTTAATCATGTTGTGTCTCCTAACGGATAGCGGTCTACTTATTCGCGAAGAAATGAAGTCAGTACCACCACGCGGTAGCGGGTGGGAACATCTCGCAATCCCAATCACGATTATTCGTGCGTACTGCCAACCCACCTGCTACCGCATGGTGGTACTGACCTCATTGCCGAGGCTCGCCGGCGCCCGCGCAACTAAGCAGAGTGTTGGGCCGGTCTTATTTCATCGACATGATCGCAGCCATCGTTTCAATACCATCCCAAAGATTCTGTAGGCGAAGGTTTTCGTTTTCCGCGTGCTGATTATTGTCGTAGTTAGCAATGGGAACGGTGATTGTCACGGTGGACAGGTTGTCGGTGATGATTGCGAGCGGAAGGCTACCGCCTGAGGTCGGTAACCTGACAATCGCTTGTTCAGAAGTGGATTGGACGGCGGCTACGATCGCGAGCGAAATAGGGAGGTCCATTGCAGTGCGTTCGGCGTTGTATCCACCCGGGCGCATCGTCACTCGGGCGATCAGGGGATGACGCAGCCGCTCGGCATTAGTGGGGTCGCGATCAATTACATGAAAACCCTGTTTGCGAATATGTTCGAAGAGCCGGCTAACCTGACGCAGATGGTCGTTTCCCTTCACGAGTCGTAAATCGAGCACCGCAGTCGCCGTGGTCGGAATTACGTTGCGAGCCAGCGCGCCTACATCGCCGCTGCTGATGCCATTGATGTTTAGCGATGGCTCATTAATCAGTTCCAATAAACTCTTGCCGGAGCCTTCGGCGCGCGCAAGTCCTAACTGTGATCGCAACGTGTCATCGAATTGTGGAGCTTCGGCAATGGCGCGGCGTTCAGTTTCGCCGAGTGGCTCCATGTCGTCGTACCAACCGGCAATCTTCACGCGGCCGGATTCGTCCTTCATTGATGCCAGCAAGTGGGCCAGCGTCTGTGCCGGGTTTGGTGACCAGTTTCCATAGTGTCCGCTATGCAAAGGCCGCTTCGCTCCATAAACAGTAACGTCAACATTTGTGTCGCCGCGCACTCCGAATACGACCTGCTTGCGACCCGACTGGTGGACTGGTCCATCGCAGATGATCCACGCATCCGCCTGGAGTAAAGATTTATTGGCGCGGAGCACTTCAGCGAGGTGCGGGGAGCCGGCTTCTTCTTCTCCGTCAAAGAAAAACTTAAGGTTGGCCGTGGGTTTAGCGCCTGCGGCAATTAACGCGTCAAATGCCGCCAGGATCGCCATTACGCCGGCCTTATCATCGGCAGCCGAACGAGCGTAAAGTCGCCACTCCGGATTGATTGGTTCATTCGGCTTGGGGAGTTCGACAACTCTTCCGCCAACTTCAAGCGCCGCCCTTCTGAGTTGAGGCGCCCACGGCAACGTTCCCGTCCATGCCCGCGGATCGGTCGGTTGGCCATCGTAGTGAGCATAAAAAATGAGTGTGCGCGAGGCGCCGGGCGTCATCCATTCGCCATAGACAGCCGGCGGGGCTGACTTATCAGAGGCTTCAAGCAAACGCGGTTGCAACTTGCGCCGCTGCATCATGGTTACCAGAGCGGCAGCATTACGGCGAATGTTTTCCTCGATCCGAGGCGACATTGGGAATGGCGAGGAGATCCATGAACTCTTTAAGTATCGCGTGCTCATGCGCGCGACGGTATTCACGAATCGGATTTTGGGCCTGTGCTACTGATTGAACCAGCAGCAGCGCGAGCGCCAGGGTTGAAAGTTTCTTTAGCAGCATCGTAGGTTTAGTTCCAGTCTCACTTTCGCTTTGCACAAAAAGTCTGCGGTCAGAGGGTGTCGCACCGGGGAGACAGTCCTCAACCGTGGGTCGACAAATACAGAACCGGAAGCGGTAGCGACCGGGTCAAACAATCAAGTTGGAGCAGGTGCTGCCAAACCCTTCAGATCACTCGGACTGTGGCGTTGAGTCCGCGACCCGGTCGCTACCGCTCCCGGTTCTGTATTTGTCGACCCACTCAAGTACTCTTTTCTAACCGTGCTGATAGTGAAGAGTAAGAGATGTTACCTACTCTGTGCTAAGCGTCTCACTCTCGATCGCGCAGGCAGAACATCGTGCTCAGCATCGTTGCCACTAATTCGCGTTGATCATTTTCGTCGATGCCAAAAACATCGGCCCGTACCACGCTCAACGTTCTTCCCGGTTTGATCACTTCACCCCGGGCTAGGAATGAAGCACCTTGCGCCGGCCGCAGGAGATTTACTTTAAACTCGACACTCAAAACCCGCGAGCCCGCGGGCATCAGACTGTATGCAGCGTATCCGGAAGCCGAGTCGGCGATTGTAGTGATGATTCCCGCGTGAATGAAACCATCTTGTTGAGCGAGATCAGCACGATAAGGAAGCGCGATTTCAACTGCGCCAGGTTCAACGAGTGAAAGCTTTGCGCCAATCAGATTCATAACTGGCTGACCGGCAAAGCTGCTGGTCACTGCATCTGCAAAAGATGGATTGAGAGGCGTCATGCTTATCAGGCCAAATCATCAATCTGTTTCCAACTATTTTAATTTTCTAAGACAGCAAAATCTTGAGAATGCTTGCTTAATTATTGAAGTGCTCGATCAAGAGACGATTTGTCGTCGAGCAGAATCCACTCAACCAGCGAAAGCGGCAGGCTGCCATTCTTAATCAAGTCGTCGTGATACTTGCCCAGGTGGTAGTTTGCGCCTTGCCTGTCCCGGTATTTCCCCAGTAGTCGCATGATCTGAACCTTGCCGACCATGTAAGTAATCTTCTGCGTCGGACTCGCGGCGGCGCCCGCTGCTTCTCCGGTGGCCGACTCGCGATCGAGTCCACCCGCTTCCATGAAATAGTCGACCGCCTGTTCAAAGGTCCACTTGCCCGTGTGCAGGTTTACATCAACTCCGATACGCGCCGCGCGATAACGCGAAAGACGAAGTATCTGGCCCTGGGCGGCCGAGTTTTCCGGATAGAGACCGGTGCGCATCAGCATCTCTTCGCCGTAGAGCGCCCAGCCCTCGACAAAAATACCGTCGTAATGTTGCCGTCGAATTTCGTTCGACAGATGGTTCGCGACCGAAAGTTGTAGAAAGTGTCCAGGGATTCCTTCATGGCCAAGTATTGGCCGCGGATCTTCAATGGCGGCGCGAATGTAGAAATTCTTGCTGGCCGGGTTGTAAGTAGGAATGAAATAGAAGCCGCTGTTGTCTTTGTCGTAAACGCCCGGCGGATTCATGAAGCCCCCCGGACTCGTAGGTTTAAATGCCTCGGGCAACTGGCGAATCGTGAAGGGGCCAATGTAATCGGGAATGGTGAGCAGGCGGTTCGTCTTGAGAAAACTGATCATCTCCGCCTGCCGGCTCTCGTAAGCTTTGAGAAACGCCTGCTGATCAGCCGGAATGTTTTTACCCCGGGCAGGATTCGGATCGGCGAGTGACGGATCCTTAAGTAACGACTCGAGTCCACGATAACGAGCGAGTTCCGCCTGGCCCAGCATCTCCACCTGCCGGGCGTCAAACGGCAGCAGGTAAATATGCTTCAGAATGTAGTTGTAGTTTTCTTCGCCCATCGGTTTGAAGGGCACCATTCCCGGCAAGCGCCGTTCGAGCCATTCGGCAAATCCATGCAATGCCGCTATGGCCGCGTCGCGGGCCTTGATGTGTTCGTTTAATTCCGACGGGGAGAGTTCTTTTGATATCGTCCCCAAACTATCTTTGAAAAGACTATCAACTGAGCGGGCCGACTCGATGGCCAGCTGAGCGTAGAGCCGAACGGGCTTGATGAGATTTCCTTTACCCTGCTCAATCAACGCCGGCATTTGCTTGAGTCGGGCAGTCGCGGCGAGCGCGCGATTACGCGGCGTGTCGTACTCTTTCTTTAGTAAGGAAAAAATTCCGTTGCTGCATTCGTTAACGTAGAGCTGCGGATCGGTTTGTTCAAAATCAATCACGCGGTTGAAGAAGACGACGTTTTCGAGTTGGGCGCGGAAGAGTAACCAGTCGATGCGATCTTCTTTCCCCCAACCGGCCACCGGCATCTTCTCCACTTTGGCGAGCAACTCTTTGGCGTGCAACCTGCGCGCGAGAACCGCGGAGAGCGAGTAATCGGTCAAGCGGTGGTCCCAGGTGTGCAACCCTGCATCACTGGAGAAGACGGGAAAATTTTGATTGCGCCAGTTGTAATAGTCAGCGGCGAGACGATGGAGGTCGGCGGGCGTTTTGGGATCCTGCGCCATTAGGGAACTCGCCGACACAATCACAATAACCAGTACAGTAAAGAACAGACTCAGACGCTTCATGTTGTAGGGCCTCTCGAAAGGTTGATTTTGGGAGTGTGTAGACGATAAAGCAGGAGGGGAACGTTGACAATGTGGAGCATGAAAGAGGAGTGGCCTACTTTGCGTCCAAACCCAGGCGAAGATTCACCACGGAGACACGGAGGACACAAAGGACGCACAGAGGATTTGAAATCACCACAGGTTCGACCTTTGAACCAGCTCCCAGCGAGATCAGTCAGTCCCGGGGTTATCTCTAAGGTCGGGAAGGCGGGCTAGCCTCCCCTGATATAGTGCCGGAGATCGCGCGAGAAGGGCCCGGGCATTGCGTTGGAGTCCCGAAAGTTTAGCCCGTTTCATCGCGCTGCGCCGAAATCGGTCAGCATAGGTTTCAGGGGTTAATTCGAGCACCTCGTCTAGCGGCGCATTGTCGTTTCCTGCGCGCGGTTGAAGGCGGACTTCGTCGGTCACTTGCTCAAATCGGTTCCAGGGGCAAACGTCCTGGCAGATATCGCAGCCGTAAAGCCATCCGTTGAGGTTGCTTGCGATCTCGGTGGGAATAGTTTCGTCGCGCAACTCAATCGTCGCATAAGAAATGCACTTGTTTGAATCAACAACGTATGGTTGGGTAATGGCTCCGGTTGGACAAGCTTCGATACAAAGTGTGCACTCACCGCAGTGGTCCGGCATCCGTTCATCGTCGTATTCCAGATCCAGGTTGAGCAGGAGCTCACCAATAAAAACCCAGGAACCATAGTCTGGGGTGATCAGATTTGTGTGTTTTCCAATCCAACCGAGCCCGGCTCGCACACCCCAGGCCTTATCCATCATCGGTTGAATGTCTACGCAAACCTTGCCTGCTGCTTCGGGCATTTCCTCTTTGATCCACGAAAGTAGTGAACGCAGTTTTTCACCGACGACTTCGTGATAATCATCACCCCAGGCGTAACGAGAGACTTTTCCGGTCCGGGAATCGGCGGCGTCCGGCAGATGCTGCGACGGCGTATAATAGTTTTTGGCTACCACCACCACGGAGCGTGCGGCAGGAAAAAGTTTCCGCGGATCGGTGCGCATTTCCGGGTCGCGCTCCATCCACGCCATGCGACCGTTCAGTCCACGTTCCAGCCATTCATTTAACCGGTCTCGTTCAATATCGAGAGGCAGAGCGGGCACGATGCCGACCTTCTCAAAGCCTGCCTCATGGGCCTGCTGCTTTATGAGACGCGTGAGTTCGCGGCGAGAATAAACTCGCTCGCCGATTTCGACTCGACCGCCGGCTGAAAGGGAATTGCTTTGCTGCACAGTTCGAAGCGGGAAATAGTCTGGAATAACGCGATGAGGTTAGTTTACTGCAAACGCGGCAAACGTGCCGAGGCCACTCAGAGGGCTTCAATGATGAAGGAAAACGGAGAAGTAATAAAAGAAGGTCTTGTAGAGACGCGGCGCGGAGATCCCGCTCTGCCAAAACGCACAGCTTCGCCGGCTTATCTCCAGTGGGTTGGGCCTACTGGATCTTTTGCAGTTGAATCGTCACCACTGCGTCAGTTCCACCAGTGCGGCTGTAAGAGAGCCAAAAGCCTGCCTTGGGAAAGCGGACCAGTTTATGCATCGACCCGTCAGGCTTGGCTTCAATCTCCAGACCAAGAACGTCCTTCGCGGTAGGAGCAGCGCTATTTGGGCTCATGAAGTCTGCCGAGATCGCGATTACTTTTTCGGTCAGGTCGTAAACGACCTGGACCGTCTCTGTATCGTTGAAGACGAAGAAGTCTTGTTCCGCACTCTTGTCGCGCGGCGCGCCCAGTTTTTTCCTAACGTCTGCCGCGGTCATGCCGAGTTGGACTCCGCGATACTCACTAAATGTCGGGTGTTCTTCCGCGGTTGCCGGACCACCGGATTTTCGTTGCGCCATGCCGGAGCCGGCGGCCAACATCAAACAAACTACAGCCAGGAGAAAAGTGCAGAAACGAAATCCTGGAACAGGAATAGGGGTTGATCTATTCATCGGGTCTCCTTCGAAGAAATGCGCCGTTCGAGCGCCAGCGGAGATTTGCAGGGTATGAAGAAGCTTGGCCGGGACGCCTGCTCGCCGGCGGCTATCAAAAGCTGTTGCGGACAATATCGCCAACAATTCGGGTTGTCAATAGTCGCCCTCCAGTTGACCCGAGTTGTTCTCGGAGACTCCTGCCTGAAGTGCCCGGCGACAGTACCTGTCCATAATCCAGACCGGACAAAGAACTATTGACTCAGGGGAGGATTTCGCATAGAAGCAGACAGCAATATTAACGAAATTATCTTTCGACATTAACGAAATTATCTTTCGACGCCCGAGTGGGCATACGGCGCAATTGGCTTAAGTTCAACTCGGTGGTCAGGGAAGGAATGCACACTCTTCCCTTTTTCCTTCCAGGCTGAACCAAAGGAGTGAATCCATGAAACGAAAAGGCTTTTGGGCTGCAATATCTCTCACGCTGACCTTGCTGTTTCTTAACGGATGCGAACCTGCCGCCCCAACTAATAATACCCCGAACGCAAACGACGGCATGGTTTCCACCGTGGCCGTTGACAAGCCGGCAATCGAAGCCGAGTTGTTAAAAATTGAAAACGACTGGCCCAGAGTTATGAAAGAGAAAGACGGCGCCGCGGTGAGGCGGATCCTTGCTGACGATGCAATTCTCATTTACCCGGATGGCAGCGTCGGCACGAGGGAAGAAGATGCCAAGGGAACCGAGGATGGCATGGTCACGGCTGACTCGGTGGAGATGACTGATCTCAAGGTGAACGTGCTCAACCGCGATGCCGCAATTGTGACTGGACGCACTATCCTGAAGAACGCGAAACTAAACTCTCCCGACGCCAAGCAGATTGATATCTCCGGCGAATACCGTTTTGTCGATACGTTTGCCCGGCGTAATGGAGAGTGGAAAGTGGTGGCAGGTATGAGCACCGCAATTCAGAATAAGGGATGGCCGGGAGCTTCGCCGTCGCCAGGAGCCAAGACCACTCCTGCGGCTGCCGCAATACCGGCGGCTAAGATTACGCCGGCAGCAAAAACATCACCGGCGGCGGCGGACGCGCCAACTATGAAGGCTGCGCCAACTCCGTAACGCGTCGTAGATTAATGGCAACTCAGAACCGGTGATGGGCCAACTTCGGGCCGGCCCGTCACGGTTGCGGTTAGGTGAGAATCAAAATTCCCACGGCCGGACGGCCGTTTATAAGTTAAGGAGTCACTCCATGAGGAAAATTTTCGGCCTTGCATTAGCTTTGAGTTTCGTCGCGGCATGCGGAGCCCCGCCTGCTAATAACGTCGTAGTCACCAACACAAACAGCGCAATCGAAACCGCGCCACCGGCGATTACAGAAGCCGATGCGATTGCCAAAGAGAAAGCTGTTTGGGAGGCAGTTAAGGCAAAAAACTACGAATCGTTTGCAAACATGATGGCGGACGATCAGATCGAGGTGCTCGAAGATGGCGTGCACGACAAAGCCACATCCATCGAGGGCGTCAAGCAGTTTGAACCATCGGAACTCACCTTTAGCGATTGGAAGTTTCTCTCGATCGATAGAGATGCTTTTATCGTTGCTTACACGGTGGCGATGAAAGGAAAATATCAGGGTAAGGAATTTCCGCCGACGTCGGTGCGGGGAAGTTCGGCCTGGGCTTATCGCAACCAGAAATGGGTCGCGGTCTTCCATCAGGAGTGTGAGGTGAAACCTGCCCCTGCAACTCCGCCGAGCACGGTCGCAAGACCGATAGCTTCGCCGACTGAAACACCGCTGACGGTGGTGGCAGGTCCAGACCCCATAGAAAACGAGAAAACCGTCTGGAACCTCTTTAAGACCAGAAACTATGACGCATTTGCATCAATGTTGGCTGCTGATTTTCTCGAAGTTGAGCCGCAAGGTTTCTTCGACAAGGCAGCCAGTATCAAAGGCCTGAGCATGTTTGACGCTTCGAAAGCCGAGGTCAGCGATTTCAAATCCGGACGCATCGATGACGACGCGTTGATCGTGACTTACCAGGTCAAAGGCCCTGGGTTTGCTCCCGAAGGCGAACGGCACTCAAGCATCTGGGCCAAACGAGACGGCAAGTGGTTTGGTCTATTTCATCATGGCGGGACAGTAGCGCGTAAGCCGGCGGCGAATCCGCCATCACCATCGCCGGCAGCATCCCCGGCAAAACCTGCTTCGCCGGCGACCTCGCCGGCCACAAATTAGACCGCGAAGGCATTCGCTGCAGAAGCACCATGACACCAGGAACTCCCCAATTCAGCCGGGGATGTTTCTGGTGTCTTAGTGTCTCGTGGTGTTTTGCGATCGAGTTTTGACTAGGACCAAATACCGGGAATCTTGGTCGCGCACGATGGGCATTGTCCCTTCGGCGTAACCCTCACCTGCCGAATCAGGTAGCCATGCCTTTCGACAAGCAGGGAATCACACTGGGGACAGAAGGTGTGCTCCCAACGTCCTACGCGCCCTGGTAAATTTCCCGCATAGATATAACGAAGTCCGGCTTCGCGCCCAATCTCGCAGGCGCGGACCAATTGCTCCGCGTTCGTGTTCGCGTTTTCCGTCATCCGGTAGTCCTGATGAAAGGCAGTCAGGTGCCAGGGAATATCCAGTGAAACTGAAGCGATGAAATCTGCGGCGCGCTTGAGCTCGTTTTCCGAATCATTGAAGCCGGGGATTACGAGCGTCACAATCTCTTCCCAAAAACCACGGTCGTGGACCATCTGCACAGTTTCCAGAATGTTGTCTACCACTCCACCTAGTTGGCGGTAGTTTTTGTCGTTCATCGACTTCAAATCGATTTTGTAACAGTCAGTCCAGGGACGAAGATAATCGAGTACCTGAGGAGTGGCATTCCCGTTTGAAATAAATGCCGTGCGGAAACCCTCGCGCCGCGCCAGCTGGAAAACTTCTACCGCCCACTCCGCAGTGATCAACGGCTCGTTATAACTGCTGCCTATCATCGAAGCGCCATAGGCCCTGGCCATTGAAACCAGATGTGCGGCGGTTACCCGCCGGGGCGAAGTCCCGGCCGAATCGTCGCGAAGCGCTTGCGAGGTCAACCAGTTTTGGCAGTAGCCACAATGAAGATCGCAGCCGAGCATTCCAAACGTCAGGGTGTCTGAGCCCGGCAGAACATGAAAGAAAGGTTTCTTTTCGGTCGGATCACAGGCGAGCGCAGCGACGTAACCCGTTGGCACTCGCAAAACGCCCTCTTCGTTAAATCGAACTTTGCAGATCCCGCGCTTGCCCGACTTGATCAGGCAACGGTGGCCACAGGCGTAGCACTTCAACGCGGCTTCAGAGAGTTGCTCGATCAATTCCGGCGCTGCCCTAGTGGTCAGTTCATCAATTACTTCGGCTAACGGCGCTGATTTGCTGCTGATCGGCATGCCTATATGACTCGCGATAGTAGAATTATCTGCGGGGAATTATACTCCTCTTCATAACCAACGACGGACAGCCGCCGCCTGACAAAAAAATGATCATCGAAGAAATAACCGTAACCGCTTTCCAGCAACACACGCGCATCCTGGGATGTGAAAAAACCAGGCGAGCGATCTGCATCGATCCAGGGGACGACTCCGCTGCAATCGTCGAAGCCATCGAGAAGCATGGACTTGAATTGCAGGCCATTGCCGTCACCCACGCTCACTTAGACCATATCGGCGGCGTTGCCGCCTTGAAAAGACTGAAGCCCGGCGCTGACGTAATGCTTCACCAGGATGATGAGTTTATTTACGACGCGCTTCCGGAACAGGCAGCCTGGATTGGCATTCCGCGTAGTCAGTGGGGGGCGATGGGATTCGATTTTGAAACGCCGCCGAAGGTGGATGGCTACTGGGAAGACGGTCAACGGTACAAAGTTGGCGAACTTGAGTTTCAGGTGATTCACTGTCCCGGCCACACGCCCGGGCACGTGGTGCTGTTTGAACCAAAGGAGCGGAAAGTTTTTGTGGGAGATGTTTTATTTGCCGGCTCGGTGGGGAGGACTGATTTACCGGGCGGCTCAACGGATCAACTTCTGGATTCGATCATGAACAAGTTATTGCCGCTGGGAGATGACGTCGAGGTCTATTCGGGACATGGACCAGCGACCACGATTGGTCATGAGAGGCTGACTAATCCGTTTCTCACCGGTGTTTACAAAATGGGGTCCGGCAGGCTGTAGGCTTCGGGCGGAAGCGCAAAGCTCAAGCAGGGCTCGACAGTTTTAGCTGAAGCGCGTCCTCGCGGTCGGGCTTCTGTTTTGAATGCGGAGTCACTTCTGCGTGGGACCTTTCAGCCGGCTCGACTTCATTTCTTCCCATTTTTCTTTTTGCTCCCCATCAAGTTGGCTGGGCAGCGCATCGACTGAAATGCCGTTTTGTGCGCAGAAGTGGCGCCACAAGACGAAGCGCAGATCAAACTGTCCGGTTTCATCTGAGATCACGTTGTCGACGGGAGGCATCTCGTCCTTGTTTTCCTTGACCATACTGAAAGACTCACCTGATTTTGGTTTTCTTACCCCGGCAAGTCTAGCAGCTTTCAGAAAAATAAGTGACTACCGAAGTGCGCTCGGAGAAAGATATTTGGTCAGGAGTTTCCAAGGCCTAACCCACTGTGGCAAACACCCCTGCCAGCAATTGGTTTGCCATGCCGATTTGCCAGGCGTACCAGAACCCGAAACCAATGCTCAACGCGCCGGCAGCGGTTTGCAGTCCGTAGTGAAGACCCCCAAACCTGCGCGCGCTGAATGCGAAGGGTAAGCCGATCACGAATGACATGACGAGCATGCCAATGATTGAACCAACTCCGAATACGGCCAGATAGGCCAGCCCGACGGTGGCTGAGTTCACCTGCGTCAACACGAGCACCGTCAGCGCGCCGGAGCCAGCCAGTCCGTGCATTGCGCCAACGAGTAAGGGTTTGAGACCAATCCGCGAAACTTCGTGAGAGTGTCTGGATATTGCCGGCGTCCGAAGGTTGCCGCCGCGCGAAGGATGCTCTGTACCGGGTTCGTGAAAGTGTGTGTGCGCGTGTAATAGACCTTCATGATCATGTTTATGAAGGTGAACATCGGTGCGCCGGCGCAAGGCCCTCAGCAACGCATTCAGGCCCAGCCCGATGATCATTAACGAGACCGCAAACTCCAGCCAACTTGATACCGAGTCGGGGATAGCAACCCGAAAAGCCAGTACGATTACACCTACCAGGATCAGTGAGGCGGTGTGTCCGACTCCCCAAAATCCACCGACCACCGCCGATCGTAAAATATTGCGATGCTCACTGACGATTGTGGAAACCGCAATCACGTGATCCACTTCCGTAGCGTGTTTGAGTCCGAAGACCAATCCCATCCCAACCACTGCGAAAGCGCCAACCGAGGTTAACCGGCCTTCCGTTGCCGGCCAGCGATCCGAAAAACCGGCGGCGAGCGCCCCCAGATTAATGCCCGCCTGCCCTATCGCTTCATAACAGATTGCCGCGCCGACACAGGCTATGATGAGTGCGCTCATGGCCGGTAACACCCGTAAAACGCGGCTGCCACCCAGGGCGGGCTTGAAGAAGCGGCCCGCAAAAACAAACACCAATCCGATCGCAGTCAAGGTGGCTGCTAATCCCACACTGAAAGCGACCACCAGCAAGAGACCGTAACCTACTCGATGCAGCGCAATCGCCGAAAGCAGAACGACAAGAGCTGACGGACAGGGTAAGAGGCCACCGGAGATACCGAGGGCGAGTAGGCTGCGCCAGGTAACCCGGCTGCCATCGGATCCGGGCGGTAAGTGGGAATGCGTTTGGCCGCCGTGTGAATGAGTTAGTGAAGAATCATCAAGGTCATCGTGCGAATGGTCGGTGTCGGTCCCATGCGTATGGCCGGAATGCGAGTGCCTCGTTCCGGTGGCCGCCAGAGCAGGCCGCAGCCGACGAATGAAAAGACTCAAGCCCATGACCAAAACGATTGCCCCAGACGCGAAACTGAGGATAGGAAAAATTCGCTCCGGCACGATGTATTGCGAGGCGAAGAGGGTAACCATGCCAAGCGCAAAAACTCCGGCTGTATGCGTGACCGTTACGGTTAACCCCAGGAACGCTGCGTGACGCGCCGTGCCTTTCGAACCCACGAGATAGGCTCCTACTACCGCCTTACCGTGACCGGGCGATAAAGCATGGATTGCGCCCAGCCCGGCTGCCAGCAACAAGCCCAAAAGAGCTACCAGGGGAGTCAAGACCGGAACGTTGATCAATTCGGCAAAGCGATCTCTTGAATTTTCGGCAGGCGCGCCATCTCGGGTGCGCAGGGCCAGGGCACCTGAAGGAACTGCTCCGGAAGTCCACGAGAAATCCGCCACCCGCTCATCGAGGGGCGCAGCCAGCATGTCTTGTGGATAGGTCTTTAGCTCGTCGGTAATCTGAGACCCAAAAACGTTGCTGTCAAAAATCCTGGAGTTTGGCTCGGACTCTACGACGATTTCGTGCCAGCCAAGTCGGTCGAGATTGTTTGTATCTTCAAAATGCAAGCGACGAATTTGACTGGGGCCACCGGGGATTATTCCTTCGAAGTCGCACACAACGCGCAGGGTCGCCAAACCGCCGGAGCCTGAAGGCATGGATACACTCTTGCCCACTATTTGCAAAGGTAGGCGCCAACCATCAGATGTGACGACCAGTCCGGCCGCGTATTGCGGAGCTATCCGCTCAAGGTAGGCATTGAGCGTCTCCGAAGAAACTGACCCGTCAGCACTCTTGGCCATGGTCTGCGCCGCTTGAAAGGCCGGTATTTCAGCCATATCAACCACGTAACGGATCCGTACGCGCGATTCCCCAGCTTCCAGGCGAGCGAAGTGATTGATTGTGAAATTACCCAGCGGGTGGGCCCAGGTGGCCGCAGCCGTTAAACCAACGATCATCGCCGCGACTACGACACTAAACGCCAGCCGGAAGTATGATTTAGATAAGGCAGCAGTCATTGATTTAAGCCGATCGACCCTGTTTGCCGGCAGGGTAATTGATTGCTTCAAGAACTTGTTTAGCCTTTTCGGCCTGAAGCAAATCGAAGGTTGGGTTTATCGCGAAGCTAAGGTTGAGATACTTCGCCGCTGCTCGCTTGTCACCCAGTCGTTCATAGATTAGTCCGGCGTGGTAGTAAATTAGCGCATCGCGCGTACCCAGGCGCAGTGCTTCTTCGATTGCTGTTTTCGCTTCGTCGATCCGGTTGTTCTTGAAGAGGGCCCAGGCGAGCGCGTCGCAGGTGTAAATGTCCTTACGAATGGATCGTTCCCGCTGGGCCATTGCCAGAGCTTCATCGAGTTTGATGTCGCGATCCAACCAGAACATCGTAATTTGGCGCGAGTAGGTTCCGCTCGCCGCGCTGTTCCGTTCAATAAACTCTACCAACTCATACTGGCGTTTGGCGTCATCCGTGCGGCCAACTCTCGTGTAGAGATCGCCCAGGGCCACGGCAGCGTCCGGGGAAGGCGTGCGCTTCTGTGCAAGCTCGTAAAAATTGATGGCCCGATTGAAATCGCCTTCCGCAATGCGGGCGCGGGCTTTAGCAGCCAACGCCAGTGGATAATCGGCGAAGAGGTAAAGCGCGCCATCGTATTCCCGCTCCGCTTCGCGCCGCTGGCCGTTGTTCATCAGTTCATCCCCCAAATGTACGCGACCCCACGCTGCTCCCTCGGGATCATTTGGGTCAGCGGCCTTAACGGCCACCTGCATTGCTTCAATCGCCCCCTCGCTATCGCCATGTAGCGAACGCAAATATGAAACGCGAGCGTAGGCGCCGCTGTCCGGTCGCAGGTTAACCATCCGCTGCGCGGCCTCGATCGCTTCCGGATACTGTCCCAGTTCCACCAGCGCATCAGTTATCGCGCCGTAATTGTCATGATCATTTGGACGCAATGCCTGCGCACGCCGAGCAACCACGAGTGCCTCACCGAAGCGGTGATAGGTAAGCAGGAGCTTCGCGCGCAGCTTGAGCGCGTCGTAATTTTCAGGCTCAACTTCCGTCGAACGAATCAGCGCGGCTTCTGCGCGGGCGTTGAAGCTGAAGTCGCCGGTCTCCCGCGCCTTTTGCATGAACGCCGAAGCGAGGAGGTTGTAGCTTTCCGGCTTCGCAGGCGATTTCGCCACCGCCTGCTGCCCCATCTTGATGAGTTTGTCTGCGCGACTTGAATGTTGCTCGGCCGCACTGAACTCAATCGGATCTGTCTCGGCCGCGCCGGAACGCTGCCACGCGCTGCTCAGGACGAACCCAAATGCAACCAGGGCTCCGATTACCCCCACGACCGCGATTGTTATTTTGTTCAACTTCATGACTTGTTCACTTTCCGCAGTTATTTGAGAAACGAAGAGTGCGAAAACCGTTTGGCGCTCGCACTCTTCCTCAGCCTCGAGGCCACGGCTAGGGCAATGGCGGCAATGCATCGATAGTGTGATGCTGGTGCGGGGCTCCGCTCGTGCTGTTACCCGAATGCGGCGTTGCCAGATAGGGAAAGCGGGTCAGGTAAAGAACGTCGTTATTAGATACGCCGTCACCAAGGGTGTTGTTAGGCGCGACGTTGGTAGCCGGCGTGAATGGAGTACCTCCGGCAACGGCGCGCAGTGCGATGTCAACCACATCGTCAAACACGCGACGTCCATTTGGAAATCCCGCGAAGTCGCCGCCCAGGAGCCCGAGCCGGCTGGGATTTGCCGAGGGCGCAATGGCGACATTCAGACGCATCATCTCATGTGGCTGTCCATCCGAGAGGAACGTGGTGTAAGTGGGACCAGTTACGCTGTTTACCGCAATCCCAGTAGCGAAAATTGCGACCAGATCGTTGCGGGGAGCCGGCGGAACGGTAATGCCAAAGACGGCATTAAGCAACGTGGCCAGCTGTGGATTAACTACAAAGGAAGCAAACTGAGAATCACCTGCCGGCTGCGATGCGTTGAATGTGTCCTTCAGTTTGAGGGGAATGATAACTTCATTCACCAGCGGTTCGCCCAGACGCGAAACCTGCTTGAAAGGGCCAGCGCTCAAGGTCGTGTCGCCAGCCTGGCGGCGACCGATACCGGGCCGGATGACGGTCGTGGTGCGGCGACTGGAAGTAGACCACACGCCGATGACCGCATCCGAAGCAGTCGAGCTGCTGGGGACTGCGCCAGTCCTTGTTAGCGACTGAATCGGCACTTCAATGGCAATGGTGCTGACGTTGAAACCGGCGGTCGAATCAACCCCACCAGTTGCTCCGATGGATTTAAGTTTCAGCGTATCGAAAACTCCGCCGACGTCGATATAGAATCCTTCGTCCCGCTGACCGGCAAAAACTTTGCCGCCGTTAGGCAACGGGTAAACTGCCGATTGCGCCAGGGCCGTTTCGTAATTCGGAGTGGTGCGTTCGCCGATATTGTTTGGTGGCGTCAGCAACCCGGTGGCGACGACTGTGCCACTCTTGTTTGTGTTGCCGTCGATCCGAGTCACGGTGTAGGTCTGCGGCTCGTTATAGTCGGGGTCGTCAAGCGAGGTAATCAGCGGCTCGATTCCACCCGTTCCGGCAAGTGCCTGATTTGGCGAAGCCATGCCCAGCACGATGTCGGGATTCTTCACGGTAGTCACGAACCTGAATTGATAGGTAATGTCCTCGACGCCGTCTCCAGTGTTGTCGACTTTGATCTCATAGAGAACAGTGTCGTCAAATTTATAGAAGTGGGGCCCACCCGAAGGTTCCTGGAATGGACTCCAGTTGGCAATCAGGGTAACAAAGCCCGTGCGACCAGCTTCCGTGCTACGGAAAGCGTAGGTATCCGTGTTGTCGGCCAGCGGGTCGGCAACGATTAATGGAGCTTCTCGATGGCTTGAGGCGCTCGTCTCCCTGGTGGTTTTCGTTAGCCCGAGAGCAAGAACCATTGCTCCAATAGCTAGCACGAAAATCATTCTTCGTTTTCTAAACAACTTTCTCATTTCCTCTTCCTCCACATCTGTTATCGGGTTACAAACCCCTTGAATTTCTCCTGCGAGTTTGGTTGGGGTCAGCGGATAATTCCGCTGACCGCGCAAGCTTATTGTCCAAAGCGCTGTCTATACTCGACCGACGTGATGAACGCTTTGACCATTTCCGCGTTGACGAAGTTACCGTTGAACTGATTGAGCTTGGTCAACCAGAAGTTGTAACCGTCAAAATTGGTATCGGGCGCCTCGTTTGGATTCCGCCGGAGGTAACCGAAATACTGCATCAGCACGAAAGCCCTATTGAACTCCTGCTGTGCCAAAGTTGAATTCTGAGCCACTCGTCTCAGTGTCCGCGCACGCGCTGCCGAGTCGGTGGTCGTCATTGCCGAACCAAATTCGTTGATGGCCGCCGTTCTTTCCGCGGATGAAGGCGTTACTCCGGCCGTGGCATAAAGCGCGTCGACAAATTGCGCCGGCGTTAAGGTGGTTGGAAAAGCACTGATGAAGCGTGAACGAATGACAAAAGCAGCGAAGAAAGCCTGCTTGTTATTCTCCAGAGTCTGTTCCCATCCGGTCTGACCGACAATCAACCCCTGGCTAATCTGCTGGCTGTCCGTCAAAAATTCGCTGAACGTCAGCGGCACCGGAGCGCCAGGCAAATTACCAAAACTGGCCTGGTAGGTTCGGTAAACAAGATAGCCAGTCTCCTGAAATTCGATTGAAAGAAAGAAGGCTGCCGAGACGTTGACGCGTCTGACCTCGATGCAACTCGCATCTGAACCGCAAGACGTGATCTGGTTAACCCAGAACGCCAGGCCTTCCGGGTCGGGCTCCCGATTCAGGAAATCAAGATACTGCTGGCGCACGAATAGCGTTGGGTCATCGATAGGATTAACAACCGATCCGGTGCCGACGAGCGATTGCCAATCGGGAAAGATTTCGTCCGCAGCACTGGCGATCACTGTTGCCTGCGGTGCGGCATTAACCGGCATTACGACGAGATTGTTAACGTCGAGCAAATCTCCTACCAGCACTCCGGACATGTAGACGAGGCTTGAAGAATCCGGCGACCACGCGGGAAAGGTTTCCTCGGCTGGGTCAGTGGTTAGCGCGACCTGACCGTTGCCATCGGCGTTCATCACAAAGATATCGAAATTGCCCGAACGGTCGCTCGAGAACGCGATGCTGCGTCCTGAGGGCGACCACGCGGGGAAGTCGTCATTCGCTGCGTTGCTGCTGATATTCACGGAATTGCTGCCGTCCGCGTTCATGACAAAAATGTCGGCGTTGCCACTCCGGTCGCTGGTGAACGCCAGTTTGGCTGAATCCGGAGACCAGGTGGGGAAGGCATCGTCGGCGCTGTTGTTTGTTAAATTGGTTTGGGAGGTTCCATTGGCGTTCATCGTGAAAACATCCAGGTCGTCTTCTGACTCGCGCGAGTAGGCGATCTTCGCGCCGCCAGGTGACCATGCCGGATCAAACTCATCCTCCGGCGTATCTGTTAATCGAATCTGGTTCGATCCATCGGTATTCATCACGTAGATCTCAAAATTGCCGTCACGTCTGGAGATGAAGGCGATCTTCATACCGTCAGGCGAGAAAGCAGGATCGACATCGTCCGCTGCGTTGCTGGTGAGTTGCACCCGGCTACTACCGTCAGCATTTGCCAGATAGACGTCATAGTTGCCACTTCCGTTACTCGCAAACGCAATCTTCCCGTTCACCCCGCGTTGGGATGTGTCGGGCGCATTCTCCTGGTTCTGCGCGGAAGATTCGCGATTTAGCATTGACGGTTGAATTGCGGAATTGCCGAAAGAGAACCCCCCGGCTGATACCACCGTGATTGTCAGGATTAGCCCGAGCAGACGCCGCGCTATTGTTACTAAACTTCCCATGCACGCTCCTTCTGAATTCGATTCACCCAAAAACAGGTATAAGGTTTACAAAGTCCAAATCGGACTCGCGACACACCCTTCCAAACCAGGGCGCGACACTTGTCGCGCCCTTTTTTGCGCATACGGCTGGCTTGGTGGCTTTCGCGCTCTTGACTTTAAAGGGGGGGATCCGAGCAGTGGCAGGACGTTAGCGGTCAATCATGCTTGCGAATACTTCTATTCTTGACCCTGCAACTGGAATCAATTACGAACGGGATAGAGAATTTGGATTTATCTTTTTTGAGATAGTGATTTATTTAGGCAGGACTCGGTGCAAACCTGGACTGTCGAAGAAGTGCGCGATCAGAGCGGTAGCGGCGTGAAGGTGGTTAGGCTCCGCTGACCATGAAGATCGCACCGGTAGGCGCCGGGACGCCGCCTTCCGGTTCCAGGGTGACGGCAAAGACCGCTGACTCAAGCGCGGCGCTGGGAATCTCATCTTCCAAAACGCCATTGCCGGCTGCATCGGGCGTAAACACTTTACCCGGCATTTTCTTGCCATCCTTGATAAACCAAAGTTGATACGCCATGCCCTGCGGGGCGGAAGGAAGTCCTCGGGCCATCAACATCGCGTGCCCGTTTTTATCGTAAGCAAGCATCGCCTGCGCGCCAGGTGCATCTTTTGTGCCGGCCAACATGGCCATGCGCGCGCCGGGCGAACTTAACAAGGCTACGGCCTCCCGGTTGCGGGCCAGCTGCGCATTTGCCTCGTCCATTTGGGAAGACACTCTTGCCAGTTCCGTTTGAGTGCCACGGTTTTGCTGCCATAAAACAAAAAGCGAAATCGACAATGCGGCAATCACCAGCCCGGCAGCGATGGCGCCAAATCCCCAGCTCCGCTCCGACGAGACCACCGGTCGGCGTTCAAATGGAAGCACCTTCGACTCGTTGCTATCTATTTTCGACTCGGCTCTTTCGCCTGCCCGAGTCTGGTTACTCCCTTGATCCGTGGCCCGGATGCTCGACAAGATTTTTCCCCGTAATGCCGCTGATGGTTCGTAGTCGCCGGCCTGGTGGGCCAGCCAGGAAACGCTGTGCTCCCACTCGATCAACTCGGCGCGGCATTCGGCACAAGATTCGAGATGTGTGTCGAGTGCGCGGGCCTCTTCGCAGGCCAGCGCATCGAGCGCTCTCGCCGACAACAACTCTTTGTAATCTTCGTGGGCCATCGTAAAAATTAGCTACTTAATTCGTGACCGGACCGAGCAGGCTCTGAACCTGATCTCCCAATAGCTCGCGCAGCTTCATCATCCCAGACCGCATTCGGGTTTTGACGGTGCCCAGCGGCGTATCAAGTTGCTCGGCGATCTCGGATTGGGTTAGTCCATCAAAATACGCCATGTTCAAGGTGCGCCGCTGATCCTCGGGCAGCGCCGCCAGTGCGCGAGCCACTATCTCTCTTTGCTCCGAATGTAACGTGTCGGCAACCGCATCCGAAACCGATTCCGGAGTTTCCTGCGATGACGCTTCGGCCAGACGTTGCCGCGCGCCGAGCTGCCGGATTCGATCTATGGCGCGACTGCGAGCCAGGGTGACCAGCCAGGTAAACGGCTTGCCGCGAGTTTCATCAAAATCCTTCGCCCGCTTCCAGATCTGCAAAAAAACCTCTTGTAAAACGTCCTCCGCTTCTTCGCGGCTTTTCAATATACGAACGAGCACGCTAAACAGGATTACCCGGTAACGGTCGTAAACCCGCGCCAGTGCATCTTCATCGCCGCGCGCGACGGCATGAAGCAGCTCAACGTCCGATTCTTGTTCTGTTTGTGGCGGCACTCTCAACGATATTCGGCTCAACTAATATACGTACGCCGCATGATATCAGGATTGGGCGGCTTGTCGGAACCGGGAGCGATCGCGACCGTTTTAAACGTCGAGACCGGTATTCTAAATATTATCCGGTCGCTATTGCTCCCGGTTCTGACAAGGTCCGGTCTGACAAGAAAAGGGCGGACACTGATGTCCGCCCTGGTTACTTTCATTGCGAATTCTCAAGCCACGGTGATCTCGTCGGCCAGGTAAACGTCCTGAATTGCGTTTAGCAGTTCGATGCCTTCACTCATCGGGCGCTGGAACGCTTTGCGTCCCGAAATAAGGCCGGTGCCGCCGCCGCGTTTGTTAATCACCGCCGTGCGCACCGCTTCAGCCAGGTCGCTGGCACCCTTCGATTCGCCACCTGAATTGATTAATCCGCAGCGGCCCATGTAGCAATTCGCAACCTGATAACGGACCAGGTCGATGGGATTATCCGTGGTCAGGTTGTCGTAAACGATCTTGCTGGTCTTGCCGTACGACTTTCCGAGGGCTTTCTCTACCGAGGTGTACCCGCTGTTTCGTTCCGGAAGTTTTTGTTTAATGATGTCCGCCTGAATTGTCACGCCCAGGTGATTCGCCTGTCCGGTCAAGTCGGCTGATGAATGCATATCGCCGTCAGCCGTCTTGAAACCTGAGTTGCGGATGTAGCACCAGAGTATCGTGGCCATGCCGAGTTCATGTGCCTCGGCAAAGGCCTCGCTGATCTCGGTAATCTGCCGGGTGGATTCGTCTGAGCCAAAATAGATGGTGGCGCCCACGGCGACCGCGCCAAGATTGTGAGCCTCTTGCACCGTGCCAAACAGGACCTGGTCAAACTTATTAGGCAACGTAAGCAATTCGTTATGATTGATCTTCACGATGAAGGGGATCTTGTGCGCATACTTGCGGGCCACGGTTCCCAACACGCCAAAGGTCGAGGCCACGGCATTGCAGCCGCCATCGATCGCCAGTTTCACAATGTTCTCGGGATCGAAATAGAGTGGATTCGGAGCAAAGGATGCGCCCGCGGAATGCTCAATGCCCTGGTCCACCGGCAAGATCGAGAGATAGCCGGTGCCCGCCAACCGGCCGTTATCAAAAAGCGACTGCATCGAGCGCAAAACGTTTGGTGATCGATCTGATTGGGTCCAGACGCGATCGATAAAATCCGGCCCGGGAAGATTGATTAGATCCTTCGAAATCGCTTCCGCTTTGTGGTCAAGCAGAGTGCGAGCATTGTCCCCCAGGAGTTCTTCGATGCGATCAATGGGAGTAGTTCCTCGTTTGAGTTCGGTGGCCACAGTTTCTGTCCTCCTGCTGGGCTTTTCGCCTAAATTCCAACAAATGTTCAGGAAATCGCGGGGATTATACCATAATGGTCTCCCGTTATCCTTGCCGGTCGAATCGGGCGCGAGCCCGGCTAATCGACTCAATACAAGAGCGCTTGCAAATCTGGCTCACCCGGAAGTGCGGGTTGAAAAGTTGCGGTCGGCGATTCAGTTGATTTAGAATCCCGTGCTGTAGACCTCAGCGTAATTCCGCCGCATAGCAAGTTTGCTCCCGAAAGTCCGACGAGAGAAGTTCAGCCCGGTTCCCACAATCCTATCTGGAAGGTTTTATTTTATGCGCACCATCCACCCCCACTTCATTTCCCTAACCATCGTCTGTTTTTGCCTGTGCCTGCCGCTTTCCGTCTTCGCCGGTGACGAATGGCGTGCGGTAACGCCGGCCGAGTTGTCCTCGAAAACTGCTTTGGTCGAGAAAGACGCCGACGCAGAGGGCATCTTCTGGGAGGTCAGGATTGACGATAGCGATCCCACCGAGCTGTCTTTCAAAAATTATATCCGGGTAAAGATATTTACGGATCGGGGCAAGGAGAGGCACAGCAATATCGACATTCGCTATTCGGGTTCGTCGCGGATCAAAGACATTGCTGCCCGGGTAATCAAAGCTGATGGCACAATTATCGAATTGAAGAAGGAAGATATCTTCGAACGGACGCTTGCCAAAGCGAACGGCCTCAAGGAAAAGGCGAAGTCGTTTGCCTTGCCTGGGATTGAAGCAGGGTCGATTATTGAGTATCGCTGGCGCGACGTGCATCCGGGCGGAAGCGCGGATCGTTTGCGCCTGCACTTTCAACGAGACATTCCCATCCAGAGCGTCAGCTATTTTCTCAAGCCGTTCATGGGCATGCAGTATTTGCCGTTTCGCATGGGCGAAACCCGGTTTGTGAAGGATAAGGACGGCTACTCCAGAGTTACGATGACTAACATGCCCGCTTTCCGGGAAGAGCCTCGCATGCCGCCCGAAGATGAAGTGCGCTCGTGGGTGTTTCTCTATTACACCACCACCTTAAAGACCGAGGTTGCCAAGTACTGGAAAGATATTGGCAAGGCAATTTACGGAAATACGAAAGACGAGATGAAGGACAACGATGAGGTCAAGGCGGCCGTGGCCGGCATTATCGGCGACGCCTCGACCCCGGAAGAAAAGTTGCGACGCATCTACGATTTCTGTCGCATCAAGATTAGAAACCTGAGCGATGATGCGAATCCGCTTACCGACGACGAAAAGAAGAAATTGAAACCAAACAAGTCGGCCGCCGAAACGCTCAAGAAGGGAATGGGCACCGGGGGAAATGTCGATATGCTGTTCGCGGCCCTCGCTAAAGCAGCCGGCTTTGACGCGCGCCTGGCTTTATCCGGCAATCGTTCCGACATGTTTTTTGATCGAGGACTTGCCAACATCTCGTTTCTCCAGTCGGCGTTTATTGCCGTTAAAGTCGGTGACGAGTGGCAGTATTTCAGTCCCGCCGAAGTCTATACGTCGTTTGGCATGTTGGGTTGGCCGGAAGAAAGCCAGGAGACTCTGATCACTGATCCCAAGGAGCCAATCTGGACCAGGACTGCGACCTCTGCTCCTGAGCAATCTACCGCGAAGCGCCGGGCCACTCTCCAACTCATGGCGGACGGCACGCTCGAAGGCGATGTCAGCATCGAGTACACCGGCCACCAGGGGTTTGAAAAGAAAGAGTATGACGATGACGACTCGCCGTCTCAACGCGAAGAGACGTTGCGAACGAGCATTAAGAGTCGGATGAGCACCGCGGAAATCTCGAACATCAAAATTGAGAACGTGACCGATCCAATTAAACCGGTCATCTATTCATACAAGGTGCGCGTTCCAGGGTATGCGCAGCGCACAGGTAAACGCATCTTTCTGCAACCCGGATATTTCGAACATGGTCGCCGGCCGCTCTTCTCCGGCAGCGAACGAAAACATTCGGTCTATTTCAGCTATCCGTGGCTCGAGGACGATGAGGTGGTGATCAACCTGCCGGACGGTTACACGCTCGACAACGCGGATGCTCCTACACCTCTGAGATCCGGCGAGATTTCAGCGTATCAACCTACCCTCCAGGCCACTACAGATGGCAAAACATTAGTTTACAAACGGCGATTCTTTTTTGGCGGCGGCGGACAGATTCTCTTCCCGGTGGAAAGCTATCCGGCGGTGAAGGCCTTGTTTGATCAGGTAAACAAGCAGGACAACCACACCATAACGCTCAAACAGTCGGCGACCACGGCAGCAAACTAAACCTGCCGCAACTGAGATGCTTCGCGATTCAGCGCGATAAAGGAAGCCAATACATGATCAAACGCTTAGTCCTCTCTCTGATTGTCATGTTGTTCGCCGCCGGCTCCGCAGTCGCGGTCGATCAAGCTCCCGCCTGGTTGCAACAGGCCGCCTCGATTACGTTGCCGTCCTATGACAAGGATGTGACCACCGTAGTGCTGGTTGATGAAACCAGTGTGTCCGTCGGCGCGGACGGGCGAGTTACCAGGACTTCAAACTACGCGGTGCGCATTCTTCAGCGAGAGGGACGTGACGCAGCCGTGGCTCACATCGGTTACATTCCCGAAACCGGAAAAGTGAAGGAGATGACTGCCTGGCTCATCCGGGCAAACGCTGAGGTGAAGCGCTACGGGAAGGATCAGACACTCGATCTCGCCGGCGCTCCCAATGATGTCTATAACGAATATCGGTTGAAGGTCATTTCCGCAAAAGACGAGGCCGATGCTGGAGTGGTTTTCGGATATTCACACACTGTTGAAGATCGCTCCATTTTCAGCCAGGACGAATGGTCGTTTCAAAGTTCGAGCCCGGTTCTCAGTTCGCGCTACACCCTGGTGCTGCCGGCCGGCTGGCGTGCCGAAGGTGTAACCTTCAACCATCCTGGAGTGGAACCGACCATCAACGGCTCTACCTATTCATGGCAGTTGACCAACCTGCCGCCAATTGCTGACGAGCCGTTACGTGGAAGTCTTAGCAATCTGGTGGCGCGACTGGCCGTCAGCTATTACCCGCCCGCTTCGTCCTCTGTTCCCGGAATTAAAACTTTTGCCAGCTGGACTGACGTCGCTGTGTGGATGGCCGAGTTGGAAGACCCGCAGGTCACTTTAAGTGAACCTATGATCGCAAAGGCCAAAGAACTGACCGCCAATGCGAAGACCGAATACGAGAAAATTCAGGCCATCGCAAATTACGTCCAGAGAGTTCAATACATTTCCATTCAAACCGGAATCGGCCGCGGGGGCGGATATCGTCCCCACTCGGCCACCGAAGTGTTTGCAAAATCCTATGGCGATTGCAAAGACAAAGCGAATCTGATGAGGGCGATGCTGAAGATCATCGGGATCACCGCATTTCCAGTCAGTATCTATTCCGGCGATCCGGAGTATGTGCGAACTGACTGGCCTTCGCCGCAACAATTTAACCATTGCATTATCGCCGTCAAGGTCAGCGATGAAACACAGATCGCAACGGTGATCACTCACCCGCGCTTCGGTCGGCTGTTAATGTTTGACCCGACGGCTGAAGAAACGCCGGTGGGCGATCTGCCTTCCTACCTACAGGGAAGTTTGGCGCTGATTGATGCCAAAGATGCAGAACCCCTGGTGCGCATGCCGGTGACCCCGGCGGATACCAACCATCTCGACCGCAGCGTGGAAGCGCATCTTGGCGCCGATGGATCCATGCAGGGCGTAATTGCCGAGCGAGCCCGTGGCCAGGTGGCTGCCAGATTTCGAACGGAATTTCGACGTCTCTCCCGGCCCGATTACACCTCGATGATGGAACATTGGCTTGCCAACGGCGCTCCCGGCTCAAAGATTTCAAAGGTGGAACCATCTGACGATGCCAGCGAGGGCAAGTTTGCGCTCAATGTGACCTTCGCCGCTCCGAGTTATGGTCAGGTCATGCAAAACCACTTGCTGGTTTTCAAGCCGGCGATAGTTTCCCGGCGGGATTCGTTGTCACTTACCGAGTCAAAACGAAAGCATCCGATAGTGCTCAAATCAAATTCATACTCGGAGACGGTGCGGGTGACTTTACCCGCCGGCTTCGTGGTGGATGAGCTTCCGGACGTGGTCAAGCTGGACACGCCTTACGGTCTTTACACTACTAACTACGAGGTGAAAGACGGGCAACTGGTATTCACGCGGAATTTTGTCCAGCGAACGATTACGGTTCCGGTTGCGCAGTATGATTCGGTGCGCAGCTTTTTCGCTCGCATGCGGGATGCGGAGCAATCACCGGTCGTGTTGGCGAAGGTCAAGATTTAATGTCGCCTTGGGATCGGCTAGAGACAGACCTAAGGCGCGGCGCATTGCGGCTAGCGAATCTCTGGCGAATCGACTTTGCAGGTGCCTTACGATGGGAAGCGTTAGTTTTGCGAGTGGGTGGCGCGGTCGGGAAAACGCGAGAATGTCGTACCAAACGGAGTCGTCCTCTCGTTGCCACTCAATCATGAAACGCTCTTCACCTTGCTCTACATGATCTGGAAGGGTTCCGTAAGCAAAACCAAACCTTCTCCGCTCGCCATCCTCATTGACCACATAAACAATGCGGCAGGCGTTTAGCGACCAGAGTCCAAACCTCGCGGCTAAAACTGCGACCGTCGTACCAACCTCAATTGGTAAGCCTGGGGGCACCGCCATTACCCAGCCAAGATCAAACTGCTTCCACTGCTCGATGGCCGCTCTGGCCAGATTGTAAATCTCCTCCCCTTCGCCAAGCTTGATCCGATTGTGATCGATAGCAAATCCGGAGGGTGGCTGGGTCTGCGTGGCGCCGGTTTGCGTGTAGGAAAAGGGGAGTTGCCGCTGCGACTCGATAAATCGCTCGATCATTTCAACTGAGGGCTTACGGCTAAGAAACATGAGTGACCTGTCGGCAGCTGATCATTTGTTGTTGGTTTTCTTCTCGACGGTCACGGTTGCCGCGCGGGCGCGGGGATGATGATTGTCGTAAGAGGCGCGCAAATGCTTATCCGTCATGTGAGTGTAAATCTGGGTCGTGGAGATATCGCTGTGGCCCAGCAAGGCCTGCACGGAGCGCGAGTCAGCGCCATGTTGCAGGAGGTGGGTCGCAAAGCTGTGACGCAGGGTGTGTGGGGAAACGTCACGCAGCCCGACGCTTTCCGCGTGCCCCTTGATTGTCGCCCACGCCAGGTAACGAGTGAGCGGTTTGCCGCGTGCTAGAAAAAGATTCAGGTAAACTGACCGCCCGTAACCGGCTTTGATGGCTGCATATTGTTGCAACCAATGAATAGCGCTTTTGCCAACCGGCACATGGCGCTCCTTACTTCCCTTGCCGTGACAAATCACCACTCCCGCATGCAGATCAATATCGGTCTGTTTCATCGAGACCAGCTCAGAAACCCGCAAGCCGGCGGCGTACATCAATTCGAGAATTGCGCGATCCCTGACCCCTTCTTCAGTTGAGATGTCCGGCGCAGCAAACAGCCGATCAATCTCATCTTCAGTGAGGAACCTGGGGAGGTATGCAAACTTTTGCGGGGTATCCAGATCTTCTGCCGGGTGAATTCTGATGTGCCCGTCAAGCATCAGGAAGCGATAGAAACCACGAGCCGCGCTCACCGCCCGGGCAACTGAAGCAGGCGACAGTCCGGCGCGGGAGAGTTCAGCGATCCACTTTCGCAAATCCGGCCGGGTCAGATCAGCAGCAGGTTTGGCGGTGGCCTTGTTGGCCCACTGCTCGAGTCGCGCCAAATCTCTGCCATAACTTTCGAGAGTGTGACGCGCGAGACCCTTCTCCACCTGGAGGTAGGTAATGTATTCCTTGATCAGATCGCGCTGGGTAGTCGGTTTCGCCACTCACCCATTGTAGTTGAAGTTTGTGAAGATGGGAGTTATTCGTAGCGCAAACACTCGATCGGATCGAGGCGAGAGGCTTTACGCGCCGGCCATACACCGAAGACGAGACCGACGCCCACTGACACCGTAAGACCGGATACCACGGCCCAGGTAGGAATCGAGGCCGGCAACGCCGGGACGAAGAACATGATGATTCGACTAATACCAACGGCCAGAATGACGCCGAGAATGCCGCCCAGAAACGTTAGGGTCATCGCTTCAAACAAAAACTGCCTGACGATGTCTCGGCGCCGTGCGCCGATGGCTTTACGGATCCCGATTTCTTTGGTGCGTTCAGTGACGCTGACCAGCATGATGTTCATCACGCCGATGCCGCCGACCAGGAGGCCGAGACTGGAAATTGCGATCGCGATCAGTCCGACCATGGCGGTGATACTGTCAAACTGTTCGATAAACTTGTCGGCAGTCTTGATGTCGAAGTTGTTGGGATCGTCAAACTTCACGTTCCGGCGCCGTCGCAGGATCTCTTCTGACTGTTGCAGTGCTTCAGCAGTTTGACCTGAACGAGCTTTGATGACCAGCAGCATGTAACCTCGAGCGGGGGCTATTTTTTGCGCCGTGCGAAAAGGAATGATGACCGCGTTGTCTTCTTCATTTTCACCAAAGAAGCCCGCTTTGCGTTTCTCCAATACACCTATCACCTCGAAGTTGTAGCCTCCCATGCGCACCTGGGTTCCGGCGATTTGATTTTGACCCGGAAAGAGAGCGTCGGCGGCATTGACGCCGATGACCATTACATTGGCTCGCTGCTGATCGTCAATGTCGGTGATGAAGCGACCTTCCTTGATCACAATGTTGGTGATGCCGGCGTAGTTTGCCGAAACTCCCTGCGTGTCTCCCCAACGATAGTTGTGTCCCTGGTAAGTGACGTTGTCATCGAATGGCCCGCCGCTATACCCGATGTTAGGTGCTTTGTACCCGACTTCTTCGACTGCCGAGGCCTGCAACGCGATTGTTTCGGCGTCTTCAACCGTTAATGGTTTGCGCAAACGTTCGGCACGATCCTCAGTAGTTTGGGGGCCGGTAGAGAGATGAAAAGCGTAGATGTTATTCGTCCCGTACTCTTCGATCATGGCGACGATATTCTGGCGTAACCCGGTGAGAATCGAAGCAATCGTGATTGCCGTCATCACCCCGATAACGATGCCGAGAACAGTGAGAAAGCTCCGGAACTTATGAGCACGGACACTCTCAAGGGCCATCCCGGCGGTTTCGCGTAAAACGCTTTTTGGGAGCTTGAATTTCATTCCGACTACTCGATTCCAGTTACGTCGTTTGCGTCAGCGCCAAGATCGGATCCAATCGAGCGGCTTTAAAGGCCGGATAAATCCCCGCAATCATTCCAATCAAGGTAGAGACAATCAGGGCGAGCAGGATGTACCCGATGGTGATCGTCATCGTGATCGAAGCCAGAATGGTAATCAGCGAGGTAACTCCCCACGACAAAAGCAGTCCCAGTACGCCCCCCAGCACGCAGAGAATTGCCGACTCAATCAGAAACTGAAGCAGGATATGTTTTCTGGTGGCGCCCACGGCCTTGCGCAGTCCGACTTCAAATGTGCGCTCAGTAACGCTTACCAGCATGATATTCATCACCACGATGCCGCCTACAATCAAAGTGATTAGCGTGATGGGGACAACTACCAAAGCGATGCTGCTGGTAAACTGGTCCACCTGATTGTTGACTTCGTCCACATTGACCAGTCCGAAGTCGTCCTCTTCGTTGCCTTTCAACCGGTGTTTGTTTCTCATCGCTACCCGCGCATCTTCGATGGCATCTTGAAACGTTTCGCGGTTTAGTCCCTTGCCGTGAATCTGTAAGCCGTTGCGTCCGAAGATCTGAAGGTGAGTGGTGACCGGAATATATACGTGCCGATCCTGCGAGTCGCCAAAGAATGATCCGCGCGCTTCTTCAACACCGACGACGCGCATTGGCTTTCCGCGAACCTTCAAGGTCTTTGCCGACCGGATTCGTATTTGGGAAAAATTTCTCCTTGATATCGTGGCCCAAGACACTACCACGAATGCCGAGCGCTCCACTTCGTCCGCGGCAATAAAACGTCCCGTGGAAATCGTTTTATCTTCGATGTCGACCATGTTTGCCGTGACGCCGAATACCCGCGCGCCCGGAAACTCAATCCCGTCCTGTTTCAGATCCGCCCCGCCCCCCACGCCGGCGCCGACTTCTGCGCACGAGTTACAGTGGTCGCGGACCCATTCGTAGTCGTCCCAGTTGAGTCGTTTATTGCGGCGGTTCATCTTTTCAAACTCGTCGTCCGAGAGACGCCCCGTGGCCGCAATTCTGGCAATCATGAAGTGATTGGCGCCGAGTATCTTGCCGACCTTGTCCACCACGTAGGTATTCAGACCGCTGATCGAAGCGCCCACCGTCACGACCGAAGCGACGCCGATGATGATTCCGATTAACGTCAGAAACGCGCGCAGCTTGTGAGCAAAGATCGACTGGAGGGCAATCTTCAAAGCGTCGGAGAAGAATGAAACAAAGGGTCTCATACGGGGACAGTTTCGTGCGTACCAGACTATCGGCGCACTGACTGTACGCTGGTTTCTCGAAGAAAGTTTGACGGCATTGCCCGGGTGCCCTGACGTGTCGCCGGCGGATCAGAGATCCAGGCTCGATAAATAGACGTCCCTGATAGGGTTTTGTTAACAGCTTGAGTAGTCGGATTCGCCCTTGAGAGGTTTTGGTGGGCAACCAAACATTAAGCTCAACTGAATGGCATCGAGTTCGCTTCATAGCGCAGTTCTGAAGGCCGCGGCGGATCGACATCGGGAAAGGAGCCACGTCCAAAGAAAACGTGATGAGCGAACAAGTTGGCGACGGGCAAGCGAAGCAGAGCACAGGTGAGCTCGACCAGCGCAGGGCTGCTCAAACTCGAAGCGAAACGACGCATCAGAAGTCTGGAGGCGAAGCGCGTCCGAAACAATTCCCCGGAATAAGCGCTAAGCACTGCGGGATCTCCTGAGTCAAGGTAATCGGCAATTACTGTCGCGGCGAGAGTTGAAAGTCGCATGCATGGGTCGAGCCCACCGGCCGTCAGCGGCGAGACTGCTCCTGCCGCATCCCCGATCACTAAGCCGTCCGTGTTGGCAATGTGCCGCAATACGCCGCCTACTGGGATTCGTCCGCCGCGGCGTTCGACGCCTCTCGCTTTACTCAAGTCGACAATGTCTTTCAAGCTCGATCTAAACTCATTCAAAGCGCGAAGAGGATCAAAGCGGGCCGCATAACCGCCTACGCCGATGTGAGTCTCCTCACCGTCGTGGGCCACCCAGGCGAGATAGCCCGGTGCAATTTTGGGATCAAGAAAACAATGAAGCCGAGGCGGACCATGCAAGGGAACGTTAGAGACCACGTCCTCAACTCCGACGATCCACTCCCGGTTAAGATCAAGATTCAAGTCGCGAGCGATCCGCGAGTTTGCGCCATCAGCCCCCACAAGATAGCGAGTTGTGACCCAGCTTGATGACGCGCCATTAAGTTGAACAGTCAGCGTGTTTTTCAATCTGCGATGTGCGATGTAACGGGTTCCCGGCATCCACTCGACTCCAGCGCGGAGACAATGATCGAGATAATGCGCATAGAGCTGTCCCATCCTGCCAATGCGGAATTCATCTCGTTTGCTTTTTAAGTCAATCGCTTTACGCGACGGCGCGTATAGAGTCACATCCCGCACGACGGGGCCAAGGCAATTGTCCGGAATATCAAAATCTTCAAGCGTGCGGCGAACAAATATGCCCGTGGTATGAATTGAGGTGTCGAGCGATGGCTTCCGGTCAATCAGGAGAACGCCAAGACCTCGGCGGCCGAGCAGACGCGCACACTGCAGCCCAGCCAAACCCGCCCCGACGATGATTACGTCATAGTGTTTCATTGCATCCCTTAAATCAGAGCCAAGCTCGATAGCATGATCTCAAAGTACTTTAGAGCGCAAAGTAACAGGTCGAGAAAAAGGCGCAGGCATTCGCGCCCGCGCCGCGATTTACCGATTGCGCATTTGCCGGATGATTGTTTCCATGTGGCCCAAATAGCTCTCGAGCGCGCGCTGACCCGCAGCGGTTAATTTGTATTCCGTCTTTGGCAGCCGATCTTCGAACGACTTGGTTACCGCGATGTAGCCGGCGTCCTCAAGTTTGCGCGCGTGCACGCTGAGGTTGCCGTCAGTCGTATGCATTAAGCTTTTGAGATCGGTGAAGGTCAGCGATTCATTTGCCGCCAGGGCGCTAACAATACCCAGACGTAAGCGTTCGTGAATCAGTCGATCCAATCCGGGCGCCGGATGTTCAGCTCTGCGTGTTTCTTACCTCTGCCAAAGCCGTGCGCTTTTTCTGAGTCAAATGTTTTAAAGCAGATTGTCTAGCCACCGTATCTCCTTGCGATCACGATTCCAAAAATAATATGCAGGCCGCCGAAGCCCGCGGCCATGAACCAGTTGGCAAACTCCACAGGGGCCATGAGGGCGACGGCGCCGAGCGCCATGAAACAAATACCCATCAGCGGCACCGCGCTGATGGAAAACATGCCGCCGGTGATCACTCCGGTCCCATAGAGCAACAACCAGAGACCGGGAATCGCGTTAACGAGCCCGGCCCGATAAAGCGCGATAGTTAACAGCCCGCCCGCCAGGATTGGCGGCGAGAGACTAAAGGCTACTTTGCGTCCGGGACCGGAAAGCAGAGGCATTTTCGTCGCCCGCGCTTTTCGATCCATGGACCAGCCGGCAATCAACAAAGCCACCACGGCCTCCGCGCACCAGATCGACAGCCAGTTTTTGAAGATGGGCTGTCGGGCTGCGATTACCGCGGCAGCCAGCGCGGTGACCCCGATGGCGATCTGTCCGCCCCCGGAGATATTGGTAAAGGCGGTGGCCCGCTCCATCGTTTCACGGATGTACTTGAGATTATCCATGGCCCGATCGTGAAGGGCCGGGGGGACGTCGTTGACGGGAGTGACGATGTGCAGTGGGCTCATGGGCGCGATCCTACCGACTCGTTCATTGCTTTGTCAAGTACTTTGCCAAACAAAGTCTCGCTACGCGCGGCCGGCCGGCTTGAGTGTTAACCGAAGCGCGGCGCCGGGCCTGGTTCGCGATTATGCGGCCGGCATTTCACTGATCTGGGTAGGTTTCGCCGCTTTTGCGTTTCGCCAACGGATGGCGAGAACAATTGCAGCGGAGACGCCGACGATGAGACTGATGATCTGGGAGGTCGAGAGTCCGGTCGCTGTGGTTAAACCAAAAACATCTCCCCGCGGATCGTCGCGGACAAACTCAATTAGAAAGCGAATAGTGGAATAGAGCAGCGCGTAAAAAAGAATCACCTGCCCGTCGAAGCGTTTTCGTTTGTGTAACCAAAGCAGAAACGCAAATACGATCAGCATCGCGAATGATTCATAAAGTTGAGTCGGATGGAGGTGGACGTCTATCGGCACCCCGGTTATCTCATGGCCCAGTTCTGAAAACTTCACGCCCCACGGCAACGTGGTCGGCTTTCCCCAGCAGCAACCGGCAGCGAAACAACCCTGGCGGCCAAAGAAGTTTCCGATGGCGATTCCAGGTGCACAGGCGTCGGCGGTTTTCCACCAGGGAAGCTGATAGCGCTTCATCAGTAGATAACCAGCCAGCACGGCGCCCAACAGTCCGCCATAGAACACACCACCCGAACGGAGGAAGTCGAGAGACAATAATTGTGACGGATTGGCGCGATACTCTGCCTCGGTAAGGAGCATCAGAAGTTTCGAACCGATTAATGATGCCAGCAGCATCCACAGGCTCAAGTCGTAGATCTTGTTGCGCGGCAGGCCGTCACGTTCCCCAAGTTTGACAGTGATGAGGATGGCGGAGAGAAACGCCAGCGCCAGAAACACACCATAAGTGTTTATTGGGAAATTACCGATGCGGAAGAGCTCAGGGTACATAAGGATCCACTGCTTTTTCCGGAGAGTTCCTAACAAACTGAAGTTGACCACACACCGCTGCCCACCGATTACTGACTGCCGGACATTGACGGCTCCTTCTTTCCGGCAGCAACTAAATCATAGGCCAAAAGGATTGCGCCCATCGTAATGCTGGCATCAGCAATATTGAACGTAGGCCAGTGAAATGAGCGTAGATGGATGTCGATGAAATCAATTACGTAACCGAGCCGGGCGCGATCTGTGAGATTGCCGACGATACCGGCGAGGAGCAAAGCGCAGGCTCCGAGCACGCGATCGTCGTCTCGGGGTGTTTTTAGAAAATAAACGAATACGGCGATCGCTGCGGCCACCGCGAGGGCCACCAAAACCCAACGCCAAACATTCCCGCCCTCCTGTAGTTGGCCAAAAGCGATGCCGTTGTTCTCGGCATACACAAGACTAAAGAAGCCGTCGATTATTGTGCGGTCGTTGCCGCCGCGTAGCGCCCGCACGGCCCAAGCTTTGGTCGATTGATCGATTAGGTAAATGCCAATTGCGGCAATCAGGTAGCCCGCGCGCCAGCCGAAGCGAGTTTTCCGATGAGCTTGAGCCTCTTCCATTCTATTTCTGGATGTCTCCTATTGCGGCTACGACGGATGGTCAGTTCGCAGGTTCGCCCCCAACCTCGATTTCTTGCAAAGCCGCGACGCAACGCTCGCAAACGTCCGCGTAGCGAGCCGATTCACCGAGGCGGGTTGAATAGTTCCAACAGCGCTCGCACTTTTGTCCCTGGGCCTTCTCAACTTTTACTACCACGCCGCTGGCGCCTTCAGCCGAGGGCACTACGTTAACTTCGGAAACGATGAAGAGGTAGCGGAGTTCATCTTTATAACGACTCAGAAGGTCGTAGCTGTCGCCGGCTGCGGCGATTTCCACCCGGGCCTCCAGCGAACTGCCAATCTGTTTCCCAATTCGCGCCTGTTCAAGCGAATGCAGCACGTCGTCCCGAATCTCGAAGAGCAGTTGCCAGTTTGATAACAGCTCATCCCCGGTCGAGCCCTCTACTTCCGGAAGCAAAGCCAGGTGAACGAACGGCGCCCGCGTCTCATCTGCGGGCAGGTTTTCCCAGATCTCGTCAGAAGTAAACACCAGGATCGGAGCCATCATGCGCGCGAGGGCGTCGGCAATGCGGTACAGAGCGGTCTGGGCCGATCGCCGCGCCTGGTTGCGAGGCGCAAATGTATAAAGCCGGTCCTTGATTATGTCGAAGTAACGCGCCGAGAGGGTTACTGTGCAAAACTCGGATAAGAGATGGTAGACCAGGTGAAACTCATAGGCGTCGTACGCGGCGCGCACTTTCCCGACCACTTCGGCCAACTTAGCCAGGGCCCAGCGATCGATTTCCAGCAACTCACTATCGGCTACCGTGTCGCGCGTGGGATCAAATCCGTAGAGGTTTCCCAAGGCAAAGCGGGCGGTATTGCGAAGCTTGCGATAACCATCGGTAACGCGTTGCAGTATCTCCGCCGAGCAACGCATATCTTCAAAGTAGTTTGACGACGCCGACCAGAGCCGCAGGATTTCCGCTCCCGAGTCTTTGATAACTTCTTCGGGCGCCACGGCGTTGCCGGCCGACTTGTGCATCGCCTTGCCCTGGGCATCGAGCGTCCAGCCGTGCGTAAGTACCGTCTTGTAAGGCGCGCGATCGTGAATCGCCAGTCCCACCATCAACGAAGAATTGAACCACCCTCTATACTGATCGCCGCCTTCGATGTAAACATCGGCGGGCCAACGCAGATTGTCGCGATTCTCGAGCACGGCGATTGACGAGGCGCCGCTATCAAACCAAACGTCGAGAATATCTGTTTCTTTGGTCCACTCAGCTGTGCCGCATTTTCTGCAAACGTAACCTTCCGGCAGCAGTTCCTGCGCCTCGCGCGTATACCAGGCGTCGGCGGACTCCTTTTCAAAGACGTCGGCGACGCGATTGATGATTTCGGGGTCAGCGACCGGTTCCGTGCATTTGGCGCAATAAAACACGGGGATCGAAACACCCCAAACTCGCTGGCGCGAGACACACCAATCCGGCCGGCCGCGAAACATGTTACGCATGCGATCGCGTCCCCAGCTGGGAATCCAATTGACGTTCTCGATTTCACGTAACGCTGCGGCGCGCAATCCGCGATCTTCCTCGGTGTAGTTTTCCGTGAAATTACTCCGGTCGCGGCCATCTTCATCCTTCTCGACCGAGTCGCCGGCTACCTGATCCATTGAAATAAACCATTGCGGAGTAGCGCGGAAGATCACCGGATTCTTGCAACGCCAACAGTGCGGGTAACGATGATCGTAGTTTTCAGTGGATAGCAGCAGTCCGCGCTCACGCATGAACTGCACGATCTGCGGGTTTGCTTCGAACACGCTTAGACCGGCGAAGTGTTCAACCTCTGGAGTGAAATGTCCCGCATGATCGACCGGACAATAGATATCCAGACCGTAGCGTTTGCCAATTACAAAGTCGTCGTGACCGTGCCCGGGAGCAGTGTGAACGCAACCGGTGCCCGCCTTGCCGGTAGATTTCTTATCGCGCGCTTCGCTGACGTCGAGCTCAGTTTCGGCGTCTGCTTCACCGCCCAGGGTTACGTGTTCACCGACCATCAACAGCGATTCGCGATCGAGCCAGGCGTGTCGACACGAGAGCCGATCCAATTTTGCGCCGGGAAATCGGGCGAGCACTTTGGGTTGCGGTAAAGTTCCGTCCGGGTCGCGTTCGCCGAGCGCACATTTCTCGACGACTCCCGAAATCAATTCAGAAGCAACAATGAAAACTTCTCCGTCGTGCTCGAAAGCAGAATATTCGAAGTCCGGGTGGACCGTGATTCCCAGGTTGGCGGGAAGCGTCCATGGCGTGGTGGTCCAGATCAGGACAAACACTTTGCGTCCGGCCAGGGCCGGATCGATCAACGATGGATCGCTCGCGAGGGGAAACTTCACATATACCGAAGGGCTGGTGTGTTGATGATACTCAACTTCAGCTTCCGCCAGCGCAGTTTGATCGTGAATGCACCAGTAGACCGGACGCGCGCCTTTGTAAACGTAGCCCCGCTCTACGAAGCGTCCAAACAAGCGCGCGGTTTCCGCCTCGTAATGGTTCGACATGGTCAGATAGGGATTGTCCCACTCGCCTAAAATGCCCAGACGTTGGAAATCGCGTGTTTGGCGTTTTAGTGCCTGGGCGGCGTGTTCCCGGCAGGCACGACGGATGGCGACCGGAGGCATGTTGACTTTTTTCGCGCCCAGCTTGCGATCGACGTACAACTCGATTGGCAAACCGTGACAGTCGTAGCCAGGGACATACGGAGCATCGTAGCCCATCATGTTCCGCGACTTCACGATGAAGTCTTTGAGGATCTTGTTCATCGCGGTGCCGAGATGAATATCGGCATTGGCGTAAGGTGGGCCATCGTGAAGGATAAACTTATCCGCGCCCGCGCGAGCTGCCCGAATCAAATCATAAAGGCCCATCTCGGCCCACTTTTTGAGTCGCGCAGGTTCTGTCTGTCCCAGGTTTGCCTTTTGCGCAAACCCGGTTTTTGGCAGGTTAACTGTCTTCTTTAAATCGAGTGGGGTTTCAGTAGCCATAGTTTTCAATTTTCGGAATCCGTAATACTAACAGCAGATCTCAAGCAACTAAAAACCCGAACCAAATCCACCACGGATGTTGGTTCGGGTTTCTTCAAGCCATTAGGCGCAAGCGGTTAGCCGATGAACATCTCGTCCTCTGCGTATGTTTGGTTAATGGGTTTCGGTATCGGCGCTACCAGAACTTCGAGCCCGCGACGGAAGCCCGCCATAATCGCCGCCAGTTCCCGCGCCGGCTCCACGACTTTGGTTTGAATGAAATCAGTTGTCGAGGTGACCTGTTGTTGTGTGCGATCAATGGTGCGGCTGACCAGTTCAACTTTGTCACGCGCCTCGTGCGCCGTTTCGCTAACCAACTCTTTCAGTTCACCAACTTCATCCTTGATAATCGCCAGAGACTCGGACAGGTTAGAGGTCGCGGCAGAGAGGTGACCTGAAACCGCCGTAAATTGTTCGGCGATCAGTTTTCCCTGCACCGCTATTTGCCGTCCTTGTTCGCTCATCACCGTCACTCGTTCGATCAGTGGCTCGAGCTTTCCTTCCAGCCGGTTAACTGACTTGGCGGCACGACTCACAACCACGGCGATGGCTACCATCGCCGCGGCAATGATGATGAACGAGAGGGCAATGATTACCATTACCCAGAACATCGGATCGCTCGAATTCATAAATTCCTTTTCGATTGCCAATTGCCGTCTGGTTTCAAACTCGGCTCAGCAAGAATAAAACCATTCGGCAATTGGAAATCGGCATTAGGCAATGGTTAGTTTGCCTTCTCAGTGTACTTCGGAGCAGCGTCGATTCGGCCCGACAATTCGGTCTTGCGCTTCTCCTCCTGATAAGCTTTTTTGCCGGCGTCAATCGCTGCCGCTACGGTACTGGTCTGGCGTGACGCTGTATCGCGAGCGGTCTGGGCCACTTCGCCCACTTTTTCGGCAGCCTGAGTGTAAATCTCCGAAGCTTTGTCAGCGGCTTGCGTGTAATATTCCGCCGCCCGTTCACGTCCGGTTTCATAGTATGTTCCGGCTCGTTCACCGAGTTGCTGAGCAGCTTCGCGCGAACGGTCAATACCCTTGCGCGTCGCATCTGCCAGGTCGCCGCGGAGTTCGTGACCTGATTTTGGCGCAAAAAGCAGAGCAATAACAGCGCCAATGCCGCCGCCGATAAGCAGGTAAGTTAGACGAGTGGAGATATTGTCGCCAGAATCGCGTCGATAATCATCGTTTCCCATAAGAGATTCCTTTCCGAAAGCAAAGCCACGGGCTTTGAGGGGTTTAGCTGTTTACTGAAGGTTTTCAGGGAAAGACTATAGCAAAACCGTGGGAAACGGCGCAACAAGGTGGGCCATACAACATACCCCATCAGCGAGATAAGCGTTGCCTCAACTTCGATTTAGGAAAACTTCGATAGTTGAAAGTCAGTTTAGACGTGGTTGACCCGAGTGAGGTTTACTGCTCAGGGTCGTGGTCGCCGTTATACTGTTCCAGTTTGCGATAGATGGTCTTTCTTCCGATCCCGAGGGCGCGGGCAGCGTGAGTTTTATCGCCCTTGGTGTAGTCAAGAGTGGCTTCGATTGCCTGTCGTTCTATTTCATCCATTGACGACGGCACCGTAACTTCAAAGGTAGTGGTCCGACCTTCGCTGGCGGCGCGGGCGCGTTCAACCTTAATGCGATCCTGCTCCTGCAGGGCGATCTTGCTGATCGTGTCGGGCAGATCTTCCAGCTCAATTTGCCGGCCTGACGCAATGATCACTGCCCGCTCGATCGCGTTTTCCAGTTCGCGCACGTTGCCTTGCCATTCGTAAGTAATCAGTGCCTGGAGCGCGTCTTTGGAAATGCCGGAGATGAAGCGACCCGTTTTCTGTTTGTAGTGTTCGAGGAAGTGGATTACGAGCGGATGAATATCCTGTGGCCGGTCGCGCAGTGTCGGCAAAACGATTGGAAAGACCGACAGACGGTAATAGAGATCACGGCGAAATGTTCCCAGCTCCGTCGCCTTTTCCAAGTCAACGTTTGACGCGGCTATCACCCTGACGTCGACTTTCATCACTTCATTTCCGCCGACGCGCGTAAACTCACCATCCTGCAAAACGCGCAGCAGTCGCACCTGCGCCGAAAGGCTCATCTCGCCCACTTCATCCAGAAAAAGCGTGCCGCCATTAGCTTCTTCAAATCGTCCCTGCCGCCGGGCGCGCGCGTCAGTGAAGGCGCCTTTTTCATGACCAAACAATTCAGACTCCAATAACGTCTCGGGAATCGCGCCACAGTTTAATTTGACATAGGGTTGATCTTCGCGGCCGGAGTTGTAGTGAATGAGGTTGGCAAGCAATTCCTTGCCGGTGCCCGACTCGCCCTGAATCAACACCGTAGTTTGCGTATCGGCCACGCTCAAGGCGAGTTCTATGGCCCGGCGAATGGCGGGCGTCTGTCCGATAATGCGATCTTCACCGTGGCGCTCGTGTAACGCGCTGCGCAGATGCATCACCTCTGCAGAAAGTTGATCGCGTTCCAACGCGGTGCCGATCTGGTCGGCGATGCCCTCAACCAAAATTACTTCGTGATCCTGGAATCCTTCGCGCGCTTCGCTCCAGACCAGTCCGAGCATGCCAAACGTTTTACCGCCAACTCTCACCGGAGCCACGAGCGCGGCGCGCCCGCCGAGTATTGAGTTGAACATTAAGCGAAAGGGAAACGGCAGATCCTTATCGAGCAACCGAAGAGTTTTTCCTTCAGCCAACACTTCCATCGCGGCCGGAAATTCTGTGATATCCAGCGACTGCGCATGTTCGTCGATTAATCCCTGAACGGAGTCGATGGTGGCATGAGGAGCGGCCTTGAACGCGACCAGACTAATGCGTCCACCTTTCGGATCCAGCACGCCGAGCGCCGAGTAGTCAGCGCCTACGAGCGTAATGGCACGTTCGAGAACTAGAGACGAAACCTCGCGAAAATCGGAGCGGGCATTCAGGGCGTTGGCTATCTCCAGAAGGGCGCGCTTCGTTTCGGCTTCACGTTCCTTGTCGGTATAAAGGCGAGTGTATTGATAACCAACCGCGATCTGGCGAGCAATCGATTCGAGAAAAAGCACTTCATCGTCGTGCCAGGCGCGCGGCGTGCGGGTGGTATGCATTCCCACCAGACCCAACACGTCATCGCCCATCACCACGGGGACCACCAGCAGAGATCGGGTACCAAGACTTTTGGCGAGAAACCTGACTTTCTGATCCAGGCCGGGAGCCGACGTGTCATCGAGCCGGATGGGTTTTTTGATATCTACATGTTCGGAGAGCTGTCTCAGATCGAGCGGAATCGCTGTGCCCAAGCTGGAAGGAACATCCGCGTCGGCACGCCATTCATGACTGATGCGCAACTCGCTGGGCGACGTTAGTTGAATAACGTCGCAACGATCGACGTTCATCATTCGCCCCAGTTCAGAAACGATGACATTAAGAAAACGATCGAGGTTGATGGTCGAAGGCAGGGTTAGCGCGAGGCGATTAATGATGCCTTCACGCGCCTCATGCATCTTTATTTTGCGTTCGAGAGAAAGGGATTTGGCTGTGTCTGACATGGGGGTTAATTCAGACGGATCATAACGAAGCGCGCGCTAACTTGCAAAAGAAGTCAGCGCGCGCTTTACCGATATCGATACCGGGTCGGAATGAATCGACTACTAGAGAGAATCGGGCATCGCCAGCCAGGCGTCGGGAACAAGGCGGAAGGCAATCTTTGCGTCTTCGGGAGGCAGGACCGGGTGGAAAGTCTTTCCGTAGTTGGCGACGATCTTAACGACGTAGTTCTGCGTTTCTTTGTATGGTGGAATTCCGTCGTATTTGTCTACCGCTCCTTCACCCGCGTTGTAACCGGCGAGTGCGAGTTCTACGTTTCCTTCAAACCGCTTGAGCAGCCAGCTGAGGTATTTCGTTCCTGCTTTGATATTCGCTTCGGGATCGTTGACGTCGTCGCAACCGAATCGTTTGGCGGTGGCGGGCATCAATTGCATCAGGCCCTGGGCACCCGCGTGTGAAATGGCTCGTGTCTGATAGCGCGACTCCTGCTGAATGACGGCGTGAATGAATCGTGGGTCGACTCCCTCACGTTCGCCGGCACGATAGATAATCCAATCGAGTTTGGGATCACAGGAAGATGGGATATCGAGCGGAATGGTTTCGACGACTCCGCTCGCATTTGCTTTAGGGGCCAACACGGGACTAAAGAAAAAACCGGTAAGATTAGTAAAAACGAAAAGTGAAATAATCGCGAAGGGTGCAAACTTCGCAGAACGCCAATGGGGAACATTTCCAGCAAGCTTCATTCAGTGGTTTCTCCATGTGAGCGACGGTCTGATAAACAATACCGGCCGTCCAAATTACATTTCGCAAAAGCGAAACTTGTGTGCTGCGCACGGTGGAACCGATTGCAAAGAACTTGAAATCGAGACCGGGCATGAGATGGAGTTTTAGTGGTGTTGGTTGCTCTTTTTTGTCACGAATCCGGCCCTTAAAGCCTTCATTGTGACGTACTTAAACCAACCACCAACCTTCCAAAACAACCGACGAACGGTCCCGAATGTTCATTCAAAATGACACCTCACTGGCGCGATGATCTTCAGGGCCCGGCAAGATGAGTTTGGGAAGTGGAAAGCGCCGGAAAGCTCGTCTTGGCAGGCTAATGGCGTGTTCGCCAGGAGACCGACGCACGATCCGTGATCGACACGCATCCTAAGGAGTTGAGGACCTATCCGGAACTCGTAAGTTGTCAGCCTTCGGTACGCTCCGTATAATCCGATCAAATGTTGATCATCGAAGTGGCAAGTGGAGCTGACTTGAAATAATGCCGATATATGAATTCGAATGTCGGAAATGTAATGACCGTCTGGAAGTCTTCCAGAAGATGAACGATAAGCCTCCCGTGAAGTGTCGCAAATGCGGGGGTCGCCTCGAGAAGTTGGTTTCAGCGTCTGCGATTCAATTCAAGGGGTCGGGCTGGTATGTAACCGATTACGCAGGAAACGGCCGGAAGGCCGCCGAAAAGGCTGAGCGCGAGACGGCCACCAGCAGCGACAAAAAAGACGAGAAGAAGTCGGACAAATCCGACAAAAAAGCCAAGGATACCTCCCCGTCGAAACAAACTTCCGAAAAAGCTTCCAGGACCAAACTTCCCAGTGGTGATTGAAGCCGCCTCTTCTTAAAGCGCGATGCAGAAGCCACAATTCGAGGAAGCGCCAATTCCTCAAACTAGTTTTTCCAAACGCACGATTTCCAGTCTCGTCAGGTTGAGCCGCTGCGCTCTTGTCGTCTGCGTGGGATGCGCGCTGGTCATGGCCCAGGCCGGTCGGCGTCAACCAACGTCAAACGAAGGTGGCGTGATGGTTAGCATTGTGGCGCATCGCACCGACAAATCTCGCCTGCCGATTACAGCCAAGCAGCTTTCGGTCTATGACAATGGCATCGAGCAGACCATCCGCAATCTCACTCCTGACCCCTCGCCGGCGCGCATTGTCCTGCTGGTGGACAACTCGTTAACGATTCGTGCCGACGTTGAAAAGCTCGAGCGAGCGGCGCGCGAGTTTGCTTACGAAATATTTGAGGGCGACAAGCTATTAATTGTGGGTTACGACGAACAGGCCGAGATCGTTTCTGATTGGACAGACGATGCGAAGTCGATCGAGGCTTCGTTAAAACTTTTCCGAAAAAAAGGACAGCCACATCTCTTCGACGCCGCGACGGCAGTGATTGATCAGGCTTTAAAAGCGACGCCGACCGAGAAGCGCATCATCGTCGTAATCAGCGACGGACTGGATCGTGGCAGCAGGACTTCATTTGAAAAAATATTGGCAGAATTGCAGCGTCAGGACATCACTGTTTACGCCGTTCAGGCGCAGGACCGCACCCGGGGCGCCATTCGTCGCGATGTACCGAAGCCAAAACAGGTGATTGATAAGCTGGTTGAAGGTACGGGCGGCGCAATTTTCTCAATCGACGAGCCGGAGGTCGCGGCAAAAGCAATCTGCGACGAACTTCGCCGGAATCGTTACGTTCTTTCCTATCTGCCTTCCAATGCGCCGTTTGGTGAAGTCAGGAATCTTCTGATTGTGGGAGATCAGGGCATCAGCGTGCGGTCCAAGACCATGCAACAGCCAAACTAAATATCGGCTTTCACGGAATAGCTGTTTGCGCTCCGCAGCAACGTAATGTTTCAAGGCGAACTCATGGCTATAAACCTCGCCGCTGAGGGACCCAGGAAATAGCATGCTTCAACGTTTCTTGCGCGAATATAGATAGAACAAGGTGCCGATGATAATCAGTACCAGGGTCTCCATGAAAACAAAGAAACGCGGGACGAAGATCCCATCCTCAGTGTGTGCGTCTGAGTAGGCGACAAACGTTCCGAGCGCTAGTCCGGCTGCCAGCCAAATGAATTGTCGCTTGGCATCCCACATAAGAAGCAGTCAGCAATCAGTCCATCAGCAATCAGTAGAGATATTGAGGCGCTTATCACAATCAGGTAACTCCCGGCGTTCCGGCTAATTACTGATTGCTGTTTGCTTTTTTCGCTATTTCAACACTCCCGACAGCCAGTGCATGATATTGAGCGCCAGTTGCCGGTTATCGATGCCGGGACGATTCATGCCGAAGGCCACCCGTTGCGGACCAATCAGTTGAGCCGAGAGCATGCCCGCCTCGCCCAACACAATCACGCGGCCCTTGCCAAACTTCATTGCTACGCCCTGGGCGCGTCCCGCCGCAGAAATCGGATTCGTGTTCTCCCTGGGCATTCTATCGAACGCAGTGTCAGCGAGTTTAAGGAAAGCGGTTGAGCCTGCCGGGCCTTTGAGCGACTGCCCCGTGAAAGTAATGACCTTATTAACCTGCTCACCCGGGTTGCGACCAAGCGTAATAGGATGATCAGGCAGCCGGCCACTCGCCCGCGTATACACGATAAATCCCGGATTGCCGGATTCGGTGTCATGGTTTTGCTGGTCCACCGTGTACATCTTGCTCATGTCCACGCCGAAACGTTTTGCTAAGCTCTGGTTAGCTGAACCCATCGGCGCGTGATCGGCAATCAACAACAACGAGCCGCCCGCTTTGACCCAATCGCGCACGGCGTCGCTTTCCACATCCGAAAAGGCCGGATTGCTGGCGGCTGCATCATTCATCCGAGGGGCGCCAATCGCATTCGAGATCACCAGGACGCGGTAGCCCTTCAATGAGGCACTCGAAAACTTTTCCTTGTTTGCAGTGATTTGGTAGCCATCGCTGGAAATCAGATCGGCAAACGGTTTGTAACGACCGGTCGAGGTGTGAAAATTGTTGTGAGCTTCATCAAATAGAACCTTGGGCCCGTTCCTTTTGTAAGCCGGACGGTCGACCTTCGCATTGAAGTTTGGGTCAGCCATTTGTCCGCCGCCCTGCGGTGGCAGGGGCGGCATCTGGCCACCGAAGGTCAGAGCAAAGGTGCCGCTCCCGATTTTTCTATTGCCTTCAAACGCTTCGACCGACCCGGTGAGACGGTCGCCGCCAAGAGTTCCGGTGAATAGCAGTCGATTGCGATCCAGATCGGCTGAAAAATTAATCGCTCCGCCCGATATCTTCAGGTCGCGCACCGCGGGAGCAGTTTCCCGTCCCTCCAGACGCAATTTAACACTTGCGTTCCATTGGGACGCATCGCGTTTGAGTGTGATCTCCAATCCGCCCGGACCGGCATCAGTAGTCATCGCTCCACCCCAGGTGCCGGTGGGATCAGATTTCATTTGCGCCGCCACAAACGAAGCGGCGCAGATGATTAAAAACATGGGCAACAGGGTGATGGACTTTTTCATTTCTTGATTACTCCTGAGCTAGCCGGAGATTACATAGCGCAGCCTCGTCCGCAACCAAAAACGAGCCTCAGAATCCATCACTCGATCGCTTCTCTGCCGCGTGAACGCGGCAACCTAATTTTTGCCTAAGCTTCTTGGCCAGAAAACAAGAAGTTTATGCTTCATTACTCAGATTACGCCGGTTAAGAGGTTCCAGGTAAGAATCGGGCCGCATTGTCGACTATTGTTTTTGGAATCCGTCACTTCAACAATCCAGACAGCCAGTGCATGATATTCAGCACCAGCTGCCTGTTATCTACATCGGGGGTGTTCATGCCGAACGGTTTGTGATCGCTGCCGGTTACCTGAGCGGTGAGGGCCGCCGCATCACCCAACACCACCACTCGGCCCTTTCCGAGCCGGAAGGCAATCCCATGAGCGCGCCCTGACGCAGAGGCGCTCTTCCCCGGTGAGCCGATATTGTCCGCGGCAGTGTCCGCTAATTTCAAAAACGGTTCGCTGCCGGCCCGGCCCTTCAGAGACTGACCGGTAAATGTGAGCACGCGATTCACTCGTTCGCCTTCACTGCGGCCAGTTGTGATCGGGTGCGCCAAAAGCAATTGGTTCGCGCGCGAGTAAACGATAACGCTCGGGTCGTTTGAATCTTTGTCGGAGTTTGCCGGATCGGTGGTGTGGCCTTTGTTCATTTCCACTTCGAGCTTCGTCGCCAGGATCTCAGCGGAGGTTGCGAAGACTCCGGGATCAACCACCAGGAGCAGCGACCCTCCGCTGTTTACCCAGTTTGTCACTACTTCGCACTCCGCGGCAGTAAAAGCTGGATCCTCGGCGCCTTCATCATCTATGTCATCAGCCCCGAGCGGATTGACGATCACCAGCACCTTAAACGTGTGGAGCGACTCTTTGGTGAATGGCTTGCGGTTGGAAACGACGTGGTAGCCGTCGCTGAAGAGCAGATCGGCGAAAGGCCGGTAGCGCCCATTTACGGTTTCAGCATTATTGTGGGCTTCATCGAAGAGTACCCGCGGATAGTTTTTGCTGTAGGCGGGGGTGTCGACCACCGGTTTGAATTGCGGATCCGCACTCTGCTGAGAATGAGCGGTGGTGCCAATCAGGATTAGCAACACGGAGCAAAGCAGTTTTAAAGCAGACTTGGTGATCACTATTTACCATGCGGTCGCGCACCTGGCGCATGACCTAAACGTGAGAGTGCAGTTTTTCCAATCGCTCTGCCGCCACCCTTAGCGTCTCATCCTTCTTGCAAAAACAAAACCGCACCTGCTGCCGGCCACGTTCGGGCACACTGTAAAAACTCGAACCCGGCACACACGCGACGCCGATTTCGCGAATCAGATGCCGGGTAAATTCTACGTCGTTCGCAAACCCAAAGGCCGAAATGTCCGTCATGATGTAGTAAGCGCCATCCGGAACAAACGTCGCAAACCCTGCCTGCTGCAAAACGGGCAGGAGAAGATCACGTCGCCGGCGATAGTCTGACTGCAACCGATCGTAATATTCTCGCGGAAGTGAAAGCGCGTAGGCTCCCGCCGCTTGCAGTGGCGCTGCCGCGCCGACGGTCAGGAAGTCGTGGACCTTGCGAATTGCCCCGGTGATTTCGGGCGGGGCAATGCAGTAACCGACGCGCCAGCCGGTTACCGAATAGGTCTTCGACATTGAATTCACGATTACGGTGCGATCGCGCATCCCCGGCAGCTGGGCCATCGAGATGTGGGCAATTTCAGCGCCGTCGCGCGGATAAAGTATGTGCTCGTAGATTTCGTCGGTGAAGCACAGTGCGTCAAACTCCTGACAAAGGCCGGCGATGAATTCCATTTCACTGCGGGTAAAAACTTTGCCGGTGGGGTTGTTCGGATTGCAAACGATGATTGCCTTCGTCCTGGAGTTGAAGACCGACCGCAACTCGTCCTTATCAAAACTCCAATCGGGCGCACGCAACGGCACGTAACGCGGAGTCGCGTCAGAGAGGATCGCGTCTGGCGCGTAGTTTTCGTAAAACGGTTCGAAGATCACCACCTCTTCGCCGGGATCGACGGTAGCCATCATTGCCGCGATCATTCCTTCGGTTGAGCCGCAAGTGACCGTGATTTCAGTTTCCGGATCGATTTCGAGATCGAGATAGCTTTTGGTTTTGGCCGCAATGGCATTGCGAAAATCCCGCGAGCCCCAGGTGATCGCATACTGATTGATATCGTCCGCAATGGCCTGCATCGCCACGTGCTTGATGTCTTCAGGAGCGGCGAAATCGGGAAAGCCCTGCGAGAGATTTACCGCGCCGTGCTTGAGCGCTTCGCGGGTCATCTCGCGAATCACGGACTCGGTGAACAGGCCGGCTTTCTTTGAAACGTGTCGAGCGGCGGAAGGAGCGGGCGTAGTCATATGCGGTCCTCGTAGTCTTACAATGCGGCAGTCTTAACCTTTACTGCCGGTTCGCTGAAGGTTCGCGCCGCAAGACGGAGCACTTCCTGAACTTGCGCGTCCCAGTATTTCCAGTTGTGTGTGCCGGGAAGCTGTCGATACTCGTGCGGAATTTTTAACTCAACCAGCAAGCGAACAAAATCGCGATTGTCCTGGAATAAAAAATCTTCGGTGCCGCAATCGATGTACAGGTAAGGAAGGGGTAGCGTCTTCTTTGCTGACAACTCCTTTATCAGCCGCGGGACATCATTGGCAATACGCGTGGAGGAATCCGCCGGACCAAAGGTCTGCGTCAACGAATCACGGATCGGTCCGGAACTAAGTTCCTTATCGCCCCACGTCGCGGCGCTGATAGCTCCACTCAACGATCCCGCGAAAGCGAACATCTGCGGATGCTTCAGTGCAAACTTTATTGACCCGTAGCCGCCCATTGAGAGGCCGGCAACGGCCCGTCCATCGCGGTTTGTGATAGCCCGATAACGGCGCTGGACATCTGGAATCAACTCTTCGATGAAATACGTTTCGTACTTGTCAGCGGGAACAGTGGCGCTATCGAGGTACCAACCGTTGTTGCCTTCCGGAGTAACAACGATCATCGAGTACTGCGCAGCGTAGTCGACTAATTTGGTTTTCGTGGTCCAGTTGTCGTAGTGGCCGGTAAATCCGTGTAGCAGGTACAGCACTGGATAGCTTTTTGACTTGGCGCTCGGCTGGTCGTAATCAACCGGCAGCACGACGTTGTAAGGCAGCGTTTTGCCCACCAGCTTGCTTTCAAATTGAACGGTTTGAACCCGGCTGTTCTTCTCCTTCGCGCTGGCCTGCGCCGCAAACGCTCGATGAGTGGCGCCAGCGAACGAGTTAGCCGCAACCGCCGGTGTGAAACGGAGGACAACGACGAAAGCGATGAGCAGAAAGGCTTGTGTGAATCTCTTCATTTCTCTTGGTCGTCGATTGCGGATTGGGGACTAACCGCGGTAATGGTGGAGAACCGATTGAAGTCCGTCGAATTGAAGGCTAACAAGTGCGTGAGGTTATGCACAGTCATGGCCGCGACCAGGCGTGCATCATGTGCCTGTTTGCCAGATACTCGATATTTAAGAACGATCTTTTCCCATTCGAAAAAGATTTCGGCGGTGTCAGGGAGCAGCGCGAAGAGAGTTTTGAGGCTGACTATCTCTTGTTCTGGTTGGGCGATGCTCAGTCCCAAGCCATTGTTAGCAACAGGTCGTGTAGCAACTGCCCAAAACTCGATCAGGTTCTGCGGAAAGATTGAGAGTGTCTCCCCGCGGTCGCGAAGCGCAAACAAGCCGTTCTTAGCAACCGGCTGAGCAACGTGTCCGTCACTAATGCTGCGCAGCAGTACGTTGGTATTAACCGCGAAACTCACAATTGAGCGTCTTCTCTCTCGCGATAAATGCTTTCGCGGCTTATCGCTTCATCTGATAGCGGTGGGTGTGCGGACCTCTCGGTATTTACCCACTCAAGGAATGCCTTTTTCCACTCTTCGGGGTTCGAGGTCAACGCGAAACTCGCTTCGCCGTTCTTCGCTTCTTTTTCCAGCACGTTGAGAATATAGGTCTCCACCGACAGGCCCCGCGCTTTCGCTTCGGCGACGATTCTCTCTTCAACTTCCGGCTTTAGTTCTAAGGTGACTGTCATGACGAAGTGATTCTAACCCAACGCTATAGGTCCCGCTAGGTTTCCGCTCATTGTCATTCTTGCGCGAAACAAGGTTTTCCCTGAACCGAGAATGACGTTGTATCATCGGGCGGGAGCACGCCAATGCCTTTCAATATAGCGCTGTCGTCCCAATTCGCAGCTATAACAATTGATCCACTCTCGATTTCCGGCGATTTAAACGGGTCAATTGATTTCGGAAACGGTCGTTACATCGTCGTCAATCCCTCGTTCGAGATCGACGAGTTTTGGCAAGGCCAATTGGGAGAGTTGAAGACTAACAAAATCGCCGAGAACTCTGCGCTAATCCTGGCTCTGGTAGGCTCGGACTATTCGGATGGCTCCATCGACAAGGAACTGATTCGTTCGGTGAGCAGCATTCTCTATCCTTTGTTTCTCCAAGGAGTTTATTTTTCGGATGGTGGCACAGTTCTTTGTGGCGGCAATTCCAGCGGTCGAGTCAGAAAGAGATTTGGGGAAAGGCTGTGAATGTTTCAAGCGCAGTCAAGGAACGCTTTAATCCATACGTCTAAAGCGAACTCGCTATTGTGAAATCATCGGAATGTTGACGCCTTTCTCAATCGCAGTTTGCGAAGCGGCTTCATAGCCGGCATCGACATGCCGCGCCACGCCGAGGCCGGGATCGTTGGTCAGCACGCGATTCAGGCGTTTAGCCGCTTCCGCGGTCCCGTCGGCGACTGACACCTGCCCCGCGTGCAGCGAGTAGCCAATGCCTACCCCGCCGCCGTGGTGAAATGAAACCCAACTCGCGCCACTCGCGGTGTTCAGCAACGCGTTTAGTATCGGCCAATCGCCGACGGCATCCGAACCATCCATCATGCCTTCAGTTTCACGGAAAGGAGATGCTACTGATCCGGTGTCGAGGTGATCGCGTCCGATTGCCACCGGCGCTTTCAAATCGCCGCGTTTGACGAGCGTGTTGATGGCCTCGCCCATCTCGGCGCGTTCGCCGTAGCCGAGCCAACAGATCCGCGCCGGCAATCCCTGAAAATGTACACGCTCGCGGGCCAGACGAATCCAACGATTCAAAGTCTTATCGTCGGGAAAAAGTTCCAGCGCGAGATCGTCTGTCTTTTGAATATCAGCAGCGTCACCGGAAAGCGCCACCCAACGAAAAGGACCTTTGCCTTCGCAGAAGAGCGGTCTGATGTATTCAGGCACAAAGCCGGGAATCTCGAACGCGTCCGCGCAGCCTGCGTCGAGCGCCATCTTGCGAATGTTGTTGCCGTAGTCAAACGCCACTGCCCCGGCCCGCTTGAGTTCCAGCATTGCCGCAACATGTTGGGCCATCGAGAGCATCGAGCGATTCACGTATGAGCGCGGATCGGTAGTGCGCAACTCGGTAGCTTCTGCGAGGGTTAGTCCCGCGGGCACATAACCATTCAAGGGATCGTGGGCGCTGGTTTGATCAGTGACGACGTCTACTCTGATTCCGCGCTTTACGATCTCGGGAAGCACTTCCGCGCAGTTACCGGCGAGACCTACCGACACTGCTTGTTTCTGTTGCGCGTGCCTCATCGAGAATATCGATCGCCTCATCGAGCGTCGTCGCCAGCCGATCGCAATAGCCGGTCGCGACGCGGCGCTCGATGCGTGCCGGATCCACGTCAATACCCAGGAATAACGCGCCGTTGAGCGTGGCCGCGAGCGGTTGCGCGCCGCCCATCCCACCCATGCCGCCGGATACGACCAGCTTACCGCTGAGGTCGCCACCAAACTGTTTGTCCGCCATTGCCGCGAACGTTTCAAAAGTGCCCTGCACGATCCCTTGCGTGCCGATGTAGATCCAGCTGCCGGCCGTCATCTGGCCATACATCATCAGACCCTTGCGCTCGAGCTCGTGAAAGTGTTCCCAGTTGGCCCAGTTACCCACCAGGTTTGAATTGGCGATGAGAACGCGCGGCGCGTAGTCGTGAGTGCGGAAGACTCCGACGGGCTTGCCCGATTGGACCAGCAGAGTTTCGTCGTTTTCCAGCGAATGCAGTTCGCGCACGATCGCGTCAAACGACGCCCAATTGCGCGCAGCCTTGCCGGCCCCGCCATAAACGATCAACTCGTCCGGCTTTTCAGCAACGTCCGGATCGAGATTGTTCATCAGGCAGCGCAACGCTGCTTCCTGATGCCAGCTTTTGCAATTGAGTGTTGCGCCCCGGGGCGCTCGGATGATTCTGGATGACATCACAAAGACTTCAGGATGTAGGTGTGCCGGCTATCGGCTGATTACGCCGAGAGGCAGACCACGCAGCTTAATGAACTCGAAGGCTATCCACTAACATCCAAAACCAACCCGACATCGTTGTTAGTCAGTGCCGTTAGTGAATCGTCCAGTCGTTACGCTGCCGACATTCTCAGGCGCCGCGCAATCGATGGTTAAAGCTGTTTAGCTGCCAAAGAGCTTCCCAAAGAAGCCGCCGCCACTCTCGTGTTTGGTTAGCTGTTCAAGCTCGCCCGAATCGAGCCAAACCCCGCCACACTTTTCACATGTATCAATTGAAACCTCATCGACCTTCCCTTCGATCAGGTTGCCATCGCATCTCGGGCAGCGCATTGAAGACGTGCCCGCAGCTTTCGCTGCTTCGCTGATCTTCATCTTCTCGCGCAGCTTTTCAATCGCCTCTTTGTTCATGCGGTGAAAGTATTCCTCTTCCAAACCCCTTCTTCGTTCATCAAAAGCGTCGGCCATATGTCTCCTCCGTCTGTTCTTTCTTAAGGCTGAAAGCAAGCTAACAGCTTGCGTTATAAATTTTCAAACTCACCGGCACCGATAGCCCTAACGATTCGCTCGATATCACCGGACATTGAGCGATCGCTTTTAAGCTCGGCAACGTGCGCACGAACGATATCAAAAGCACGTTTCACTCCCGCGCCGGGAAGCAAAGGCGCGCGAAAACTGAGCCCCTGCGTGGCGGTAATCAATTCGATGGCGACCGCCAGTTCAGCATTCTCCACGATAGTTCGCAGTTTCGTGGCGGCAGTCATCCCCATCGACACATGATCTTCCTTGCCGCCATCCGTCGGAACATTATCGACGCTCGCCGGATGGGCCAATACCTTCGCTTCGCTGAGTAAGGCGACGGCGGTTACCTGCAACATCATGAAACCGGAAGCAGTTCCTGCTTCTGTGGTTAGAAAAGGCGGCAGGTCTTCGTTTGAATCCGGATTAATCAAGCGATCTATGCGTCGTTCAGTGATACTGATCAAATCGGTTAGGGCTATGGCGGCGTAATCAAACGCGAGGGCCAGCGGCGCCCCGTGAAAGTTTCCGCCCGAGAGAACGTCACCAGTCTCGGCGAAGACCAATGGATTATCGGTCGCGCTTCCAGTTTCGATTTCCACGATCCCGCGCGCGTGGCCCAGCGCATCGCGCACTGCCCCGTGCACTTGCGGCATGCAGCGCAGGCTGTAAGCATCTTGTATGCGCCGATCGTTTTCCAGATGCGATTTACGAATCTCGCTGCCTTCGAGCAGGTCGCGAAGATGCCGCGCTACTTCCATCTGTCCGGCATGCGGACGGGCGGCGTGAATCCGATGATCAAATGCGACCGGCGTTCCTTTGAGCGCTTCGAGAGACATCGCGCCCGCTACATCTGCGAGTCGCGTCAGGCTTTCAGCGCGATGAAGCGCTAATCCGCCGACTGCTCCCATCGCCTGGGTGCCATTCAGTAAGGCCAGACCTTCTTTCGCTTCCAGTTGCAGCGGCGCAATTCCAGATCGATGCAGCGCTTCGGCGCTGTCTATTCGTTCGCCTTCATAGAAAGCCTCTCCTTCGCCCAGCGCGGTCAGAGCGAGATGGGCGAGCGGCGCCAGATCGCCGCTGGCTCCGACTGAGCCTTTTTCCGGAACGACCGGCGTGACTTCCTTCTGAAGCATTGCCAGTAACGTGTCAATAATCAAAGGTCGCGCGCCGCTGAATCCGCCAGCGAGGACGTTGGCCCGCAGCAGCAGCATCGCTCGCGCTTCGGCGATTGAGAGTGGTTTTCCGACTCCGCAGGAGTGACTGCGAACCAGATTCAGTTGTAGCTCCGTGAGTTTTCCCGGCTCAATGCGGACATCGGAAAGTTTCCCAAAACCGGTATTTATCCCGTAAACGGCGCGGTTTTCAGCGACGATCTGCTCGACCACGCGGCGCGATTGCTCGATTCGCACCCGCGCGTCAGCGGCCAACGCCACCCGCTCCGTGCCGCCGGCGACTGCTGCAATCTGATCGAGAGTTAATGATTGTCCGCGAAGTTGGAGCATAGGACAGAGAATTCAGAATTCAGGAAGACCGAGAGCGTTCTTCTGATCCCTGACTTCTGTTTCTTAGGCCTTTACCGGTCGGTTTCTTTCGGGCGTTTCGGAAATATCGAGTCGAGCCGAGTTGCGTTCCGGAGTTTCGCTGATATCGATCTTGCGAAACTCGCCAGTCGCGGTGCCGCTGCGCACGCGCTGGCGGGCGCGTTTAGCGCGCTGCGTGGTTCGGCGGGCCCCAGTCGCGACCTTTGTCCAACCGGTCATTCGCTTCAATGGTCTGAGTGAAAACTCATGCTGCGGCAGGACTTCGCCGGTAGCTTCGCGCAGCCGGACCGTGCCAATGGCAAAAATCGCAATCGCCGCATTAAACAAAACACCGAATACAAAAACGGTCCAGCCCGGAACCAGGCCTACTTGGGCGCGATCGATAAACGCGTTGAAGTCGCGCGCCGGTAGTGGATGTAAATAGACCTTCAAATTCCAACTCAGAGCCAGCAAGGCAAAAATCCAAAGATAATTTCTGCGCAAACGCCGGCCAATCGCTTCCCATTCGCTAATGGTGAAGTGCGGAGTAATCAGATCAGCAGCGAGATGCTCGGCCCAACCTTCGTCAGGAGGCACGCTCTCAGGCGCCAGCATCTGCGCGAAGTAACCAGTTTCGATCACGCGCACGCGGCTTGACCATATCTCGTAGTAACGATAGCGCCGCGCTTCCATAATCAAGAAGATCGCGACCAGGATCGAGTTGATCGGGATGACAAAGTGCGCGTTGGTGGCGGAACCAAAAACGAAAGAAAGAGTTGCGCCGGCGGTCAGCACGGCCCAGTTGGTGGTGGTGTCCAACCGGTTACGCCAGGTGTTTGATCGTTGCACTTCGCCGCGATAGAAATGGATCATCGCGGTGTTGAATTCAGCCGGAGCCATCCGGCGCATGTGCGCAGCCAGGTGACCATCGCGTTCGGTAGCGGCGGCTTCAGTTGCAGGCGTGGAGCGAAGGCGAGCGGGCGCGCGTTCTCCGGCGAGGGGACCAGTTGCTTTCTGCTGAATTTCGGTGGTCATTAAATCGATCGTTGATGGCCAGGGCGGCGGTAGCGACGGCGCGCTCAAATCCGAAATTAATATAGCATGCACTTAACATTCGCTCGTAGTTCCCGTGTATTTTCAGCAGCAAAATTGTCGAAGTGCAAACTGTTTTTTAGGAGAAGAGAGTTGAAGTTAATGCATGTTCCGGGCTCAGGATCACTCGCTTGACAGTGTTTGAGCGCGACACCTATAGTTAAATTTTCCGCTGTTTGACCAGAAAATGTTGATCAATGACTGCTGTGGGGCAAACGGAAACCGACGCGTACTGGATGCGCGAAGCGCTAAAGGCAGCACATGATGCGAATGAACGGGGTGAAGTTCCCGTCGGCGCGTGCATCGTTAGCGGTGAAGTGATGCTGTCGATCGCCGGCAACCGGACACGGACGGATCAGGATCCAACCGCCCACGCTGAAATCGTGGCTTTGCGTGCCGCCGGGCAGGCGGCCGGCAACCACCGGCTGACCGATGCGGTTGCTTACGCGACGATTGAACCTTGTGCGATGTGTGCCGGCGCTTTGATTCAAGCACGCGTAAAGCGACTGGTTTACGGAGCGCGTGATGAACGAGCCGGGGCTGTGGAGTCACGGTTCCGAATTTGTGATTCCGATTTCCTGAATCACCGCATTGAAGTAACTGCCGGCGTCAGGGAAGAAGAATGCCGCGCTGTGATGCAGGAATTCTTTCGGGCGCGGCGGATGACCAGAGAATTGTCAGAGCTACGTGAATTACCGAGTAGTGAGTAAACCAACTGCTAACGCAGCTGGTGCTATAGGGAGAGGTCGCATAGTGGCTTAGTGCACCGGTCTCGAAAACCGGAGTGGGGGAAACTCCACCGTGGGTTCAAATCCCACCCTCTCCGCCACATTTTTACTAAGGCCAACCTTGCCAAGGTCAACTATTTCGCGGAAACTTGCGAGCCGGCCTCCTCGATCCTGCTTACGCCCGTTTTTGCCATTTGGCGCCGAGTTGGGCGCAACTGAGAGCACGCGCCTACCCACCGTCGCGGATTTGATCGACACCGCTGAAAAGGCTGGACCAGCCCGCTTTTGATTTCATGTCCATCACTTCCGGTTCACGCCTCAGGTCTACCCGGTTTGATGGCTGGCCACGTTCATATCACCACCAACCTCGATTAACGGAAAAGGAACTGGAACGAAACTTACGTTACCGAAAGCAAGATCGCCGGGCGCCATCAGGGGTGCAATCCGGTTGACGCCGATCAAAGACTGATCACAATCGCCATTCTGGTTTACGGTTACGCTCCATAGCCCGGGTTGTTTTTTAAGTTACTGAGAGAACGCAGACTAAATATCAAGGAGAAGATATATGAATAATGAGAACATCGTGCTGTTTGCCCGCCTGAAAGTAAAAGCCGAGAGGATCGACGAAGCAAAATCTGCGGCGTTGAGAATCGTGGCGGACTCGCGCCATGAAACAGGCTGCGTGAATTATGATATTCACCAGTCGATTGAGGACGCGGCCGTCTTTTTCTGGCACGAAACGTGGGCAAGTAAGGCGGCTCTCGACGAGCATTTTGCCACCAGGCATTTTGTGGAATTTTTTAAGACCGTCGAGAAAGTGGCGGCAGAACCGCCGCAGATAAACTTGACGCGAATGATTAGCGACCAAACAAACGCAGACAAATCCACCACGCCCGCATATTTTAGTTTACGTCCCGAAGTCGAAAAACAATACGGCTACGCCCACGCCGTCAAGGTCGGCAGCGACATAAAAATTTCGGGCGCGGTCAGCATGGACGATGCAGGAAACCCGACCGCTGTAAGCGATCTGGCGCAGCAGATGAAAAACTGCTACGCCGATCTGGAAAAGGTCCTGGCGCATTACGGCTGCACCTTTGATGATGTCGTGGTCGAAAATATCTTCACGACCGATATGCCGCAGTTTTTGGAACAATCAGGTTACCGCAGCGAAATCTACAAAAAACAATTTCCAACCGGTTCGTGGCTCGGTGTCAAGGAACTGGCGCTGCCGGAATTCATGATCGAGATCGAACTCGAAGCTCATAAGTCCTAATAATAAGGAGAACAGGTATCACGTTCGAAATCGAAGCGATGTTTGAAATCGGAGAATAGAACTTATGTTGAAACCTGCCGAGAAAATCGAAAATGTTCGAGAGCAATATCACCAGCAAATGAAAGGTTCGATTTTGTCTTGCTCGATATTTCGAAAGAACTATATCTGCCGAGGTAAGAAGCTGCCGGAGTGAAGTTTCTATAGAAGATGAATTTAGAACAAGGAACGACCATCAATCAGTACAAGATTCTCTCACTGATCGGCAAAGGCGGAATGGGCGAAGTTTTTCTCGCTCAGGATACGAAACTTGATCGCAAAGTTGCGCTCAAAATTCTGCCCGCCGAGTTTGCCGCAGACAAAGACCGGATGAGCCGTTTCATCCGTGAAGCCAAATCCGCCTCGGCTCTCAATCATCCGAATATCATCACCATTTACGAGATCGGCGAATCCGGCGGCACGCATTTTATCGCCACCGAGTTTATCGACGGCAAAACCCTGAATGAATATGCGAAAGCAAGTTCGCCGGATCACACAGAAATTCTTGAGATCGCAGTCCAGGTCGTTTCGGCATTACAGACCGCGCATTCAGCAAACATTATTCACCGCGATATCAAGCCGGACAATGTGATGATTCGCGCCGACGGGTTGGCGAAGATTCTCGATTTCGGAATCGCCAAACTCTCAACCGCCGACCGAAATCGGCGCAGAAGCGGCGACGGCCATCCAATCGCAGACGCAAGCCGGGATGATCATCGGCACGCCGAACTATATGTCGCCCGAACAGGCTCGCGGGCCAGAGCGTAGACCAGCAGACTGATATTTTCAGCTTCGGCGTTGTGCTGTATGAAATGTTGTCGGGCGCGTCGCCGTTTGCGGGCGACACGGTCGGCGACGTGATCGCCGCCGTGTTGATGAAAGAGCCGAAAACTCTGACGAATGTCCCGCCGGAACTCGAAAAAATAGTTCAAAAAACTTTGCAGAAAGACAAATCCGCGCGTTACCAGTCGGCGACGGATTTATTGGACGATCTCAGAGAAGTCAAACAGGAATTGGAAATTCAAAGCCGACTTGAAAAGAGCGGTGCTCAAAAGCTCGAAGAACCGCAAACGCGGATCTTTCAGGCACCGACGACGGCGGAAAAATCGCACGCTGCGACGACCGGCTCGGAACCAGATTTCTGGGTGGCGGTCCTGCCGTTCAAATATCGCGGCGCCAATGCCGACCTCGAAGCGCTGGCGGAAGGTCTTTCAGAGGAAATTATTACCGGCTTGTCGCGGTTTTCTTATCTGCAAATCATCGCTCACACTTCCGCTGCGCGTTTCTCGACGGGGGAATTTGCGGACGTTCGCAGCATCGGCAAAGAACTCGGCGCGCGTTATCTGCTCGAAGGAAATCTGCGGCTGGCGGGAAACAAACTGCGGCTCGCCGTGCGGCTAGTCGATGCGGCGATGGGCGGCAATTTGTGGGCGGAAAATTTTGAGCGCGGTTTCAGTCCCGAAGCGGTTTTCGATTTGCAGGACGATCTCGTACCGCGCATTGTTTCGACCTGCGGGGATCATTTCGGCGTGCTCGTCAGGAGCATCTGCGACACGGTGCGCGGCCAAAACCCGCAGCAGCTCAGCCCCTATGAAGCGTTAATGCGCGGCTTCGGATACCATTATCGGCTGAGCCGGCAGGAACACGCTCAAGCGCGGGATGTGCTGGAAAAAGCCGTCTCCGAGTCGCCGAACAACGCCGACTGCCAAGCGATGCTGTCGTGGGTTTATTCGCACGAGTACGCGCACGGTTTTAATCCGCTTCCCGGTTCGCTCGACCGCGCGCTCGCCGCCGCCCGCCTTGCCGTGGAGCTCGCGCCGTCCAATCATCTCGCCTATCAGACGCTCGCCGTCGCGCATTTTTTTCGCAAGGAAAAAGCCGCGTGTCTGAGCGCCGCTGACCGGGCATTGTCGCTCAATCCGCTGGACGCGAGTAACGAAGCCATTTTTCTCATCACATTCGCGGACGATTGGGAACGCGGCTGCACGCTGATCCGGCGGGCGATGGAGCTTAATCCGTATTGTCCCGGCTGGTACTGGCTGATTCTCGGTCTTAACGAATACCGAAAAACGAATTATCGCGAAGCCGCCGCCGTAGCCGTCAAAGCGAACGCCACCGGCGGCTGGGCGGACGTTATCTTTGCCGCCATTCACGGGCAGCTCGGCGAACAGGAGGCGGCGCGCAACGCCGTACAGAATTTGATCGCCGCTAAAATGAATTCTCTCGAAGCGGTGCGCGAACTGGGGGCGAAATGGTTTGATTCGCAACTCGTCGAACATCTGCTCGAAGGAATCGGCAAAGCGGGTTTGAAACCCGTTTCTGCACAGAATTCGGAAGAATCAAAAACGCAGATTCTGCTATCTGTAACAACTGCCGAAACTGAAACAGGAAATTCGATTGCCGTCCTGCCGTTTACGAATATGAGCGCGGATGAAGACAACGAATATTTCTGCGACGGCTTGGCGGAAGAACTCTTGAACGCGCTTTCTAAAATTGAAGATTTGCGCGTGGCGGCGCGGACTTCGGCGTTTTCGTTTAAGGGCAAGAACGCTAACGTCGGCGAGATCGGCGAGAAGTTGGGCGTCAGGAATGTATTGGAAGGAAGCGTCAGACGGTCGGGCGACAAACTGCGAATTTCGGTTCAGCTAGTCAACGCTTCGGACGGCTACCAACTCTGGTCGGAACGCTATGACCGCGAGATGAAGGATATTTTCGACGTGCAGGACGAGATCGCTCTGGCGGTCGCCCGCGCTCTGAAAGTGAAATTGTTCGGCGACGAAAAAGCATTGCTTTTGAAGCGTTACACGGCCAACACCGACGTTTACGAAATCTATCTCAAAGGTCGTTATCAATTTCAAAAACACACGCCCGAGGGCTGGCAACAAGCCGCCAAATATTTTCAGCAGGCGATCGATTTAGATCCGGAATACGCGCCTGCCTTCGCGGGACTTTCTTCAATTTTGACCTTTCAATCGTTTTTCGGTTTTGTGACAGCCGGTGAAGCGATTCCGAATGCGAAAGCAGCCGCACTGCGGGCATTGGAAATCGACAGCGAACTGGACGAAGCGCATTTAGCCCTCGGCCAAATTTCAATGTTTTACGAGTGGAATCTCGAAAAAGCCGAACGGGAATATCAAGCAGCGATTCGCCTGAATCCGAAAGGCGGTTTCGCCCATCATCAATACGGATTGTGCTTATCGGTAATGAAAAAGCCGGACCAGGCGATCGTTGAAGCGGAAAAGGCGATGGAATACGAACCATTTTCGGTCATCGGAAATCTCCAGGCAGCCGCCATATATCTGTGGAATGACCGGGATGAAGGACATCTCAAATACGCAAACAGGCTGATCGAAATAGCGCCCGATTTCTTCGGCGGCTATTTAATGAGAGGAATCTTACTGCTCAAACAGGGGCGATACGACGAGGCGATAGTTTTATTTCAAGAGGCGCTATCTTTCGATAGTCGTCAAGGCATCGTCAAATCGTTTCTTGGGAAAGCTTACGCTCTGGCGGGAAAGAAGGATAAGGCATTCGATTGCATCGAGCAGTTGCAATCCGACCTTGAAAACAACAAAGCCGCTTCGTATCAAATCGCCGGAATTTACAGTTCGATCGGCGATCTGGACAGAACCTTCGAATGGCTGGAAAAAGCTTTTGCAGAACGAAACGGCGAATTGATCTATCTGAAACTCTACGCGAACTGGAGAAACGGCGAAATCTGGGGGCACGAGTTCCGCACCGACCCGCGTTTTCAAGATCTATTGCGCCGTATCGGTTTCTCGGCGGACAAAACCAATCAGACTGGCGAATCGCTCGAAGCCAAAACCGCAATGCTCTCAACGGGCGAAGTGATATCGAAACCACCGGCGAAAGATTTTGAAACCAGGACCGCCGAAACGAAACCGACCACCGAATCGACAACCAATCCAAAATCCGAAATCCACAATCCAAAATCGAAATGGTGGTTGTTCGGATTGCTCGGTTTCGTTGTTCTCGTCGGCGGATTCTTCGGCTACAAATATTTCGCGCCGACCGACGGACAAATTGAATCGATTGCGGTGATGCCTTTCGTCAACGAGAGCGGCACCCCGGACGTTGAATATTTGAGCGACGGAATGACCGAAATGCTGATCAAGAGTTTGTCGCAACTGCCTAACTTGGCGGTCAAATCGAGAAGCGCGGTTTTTTACTACAAGGGCAAGGAAACTTCGCCGCAGAAGATCGGCGGGGAGTTGAATGTCCAAGCCGTTCTGCTCGGCAGAATCGTCCAGCGCGGCGATGATTTGAAGCTGAGTCTAGAATTGGTCAACACTACCACGCAGGACGTGATTTGGAGCGAAAGCTACGACCGCAAGCAATCCGACCTTGTTTCATTGCAGAGCGAGATAGCCAGAGATGTTTCGGGCAAACTCAAATCAAAACTTTCGGGCGCGGACGAAGCCAAAGTAGTCAAGACTTCGACGTCAAACCCGGAAGCCTATCAAGCGTATTTGAAAGGTCGTTATTATTGGAACAGGCGGACGGCAGAGAATCTTAAAAAGGCGACAGAGCAATTTAAACTGGCAACGGACAGAGACCCGAATTACGCTCTGGCTTTTACCGGTCTTGCCGATAGCTACGCTCTTGCACCTGAATACGCGGGAACTCCGTGGAGCGAAACCGCTCCGCAAGCGAGAAAATACGCCGAACGTGCAATTGCCCTCGATAGACAGTTGGGTGAACCACACGCGACTCTAGCCATCGTTGCGCATAAATTGTGGCAATGGGATGAAGCGGAAAAAGAATTCAAACAGGCAATCGAACTGAATCCGAATTATGCAACAGCATTTCATTGGTATTCAATTCTCTTGAAGGATTTAGGAAGATACGATGAGGCAGAAAAAGCGATTAAGAGAGCTGCCGAACTCGATCCGTTATCGGGTGCAATAGGCTGTAATATTTCGATGATCTATCAAGTGCAGAATGATCAGGAAGCAAGCGTCAAAAACTCCCTCAAACTAATCGAACTCGACCCGAGCTTTGGCAGGGCTTACGAATATCTCGGACTTTCATATCTGAAACTCGGACGTAAAGAAGAAGCCGTTAAGACAATGGAAAAGGCGGTGGAGTTGACCAACAGACAAAATGTCGTCCTCAGCGAATTGGGTTATGTTTACGGTCGAACGGGAAACCGCGATAAAGCCCTCGCCGTCGCCAGAGAACTGGAAGCGAGATACGTCCGAAAAGAAGCCGCCGGTCACGAGGTCGCCGCCGTATATTCGGGACTCGGCGAAAAGGATAAAGCGTTTGAATGGCTGGAAAAAGATTTCCAGGCTAAAGACGGCAGATTAACTACATTCCGTTGGGAAACTCAATTTGAACCTCTCCGCGACGACCCGCGATACAAGAATTTGCTAAAACGGATGAACCTGCCCGGATGATTTCTTGTTGGAGAACGGCAGATTGAATGCCCTTATTTGTCTGCGGTTGACGTTAGCAGATAGAAATATGAATTTGAAAGATGGAACGATAATTCGGCATTACAAAATACTCTCCAGGCTCGGCGCGGGCGGGATGGGCGAAGTTTATCTGGCGGAAGATACGATGCTCGAACGCCGCGTCGCACTCAAAGTTTTGCCGGCGGAAGTTGCCGCAGACGTAGATCGGGTGCGCCGTTTCGTGCAGGAAGCAAAGGCGGCTTCTGCGCTCAATCATCCGAATATTCTGACCGTTTATGAAATCGGCGATTTTGAGAATTCGCGTTATATCGCCACCGAATTGATCAGGGGCGAAACTTTGCGCGATCGTTTAAACGGCGAACCGCTGACTCTGCGCGAAACTTTGGCGACGGCTTTGCAGATTGCCGCGGCCCTGAACGCCGCGCACGATGCGGGCATCGTCCACCGCGATATCAAACCGGAAAACGTGATGCTCCGCGATGATGGATTCGTTAAAGTTCTCGATTTCGGCTTGGCAAAACTGACGGAAAAGAAACGGAAACGCTCGACAGCGAAGGCGAAACCAGAGCGCAGGTGAAAACTTCGCCGGGAATGGTGATGGGAACGGTCGCTTATATGTCGCCCGAACAGGCGCGGGGCAAAGAGACGGACGCGCGTTCGGACGTTTGGAGTCTGGGCGTGGTCGTTTATGAAATGCTCGAAAGTCGAACGCCGTTTGCGGGCGAAACCGCGAACGATTCGATCGCCGCTATTCTCGCCCGCGAACCTGCGCCGCTCAATGATGACACGCCGCCGGAATTACAGCGCATCATCAAAAAATCTCTCCAGAAAAACCGGGACGAGCGTTATCAAACGGTCAAGGATTTTCTGCTCGATGTCAAAAATCTGAAACGCGAATTGGAGTTTGCCGAAGAGTTGGAACGTTCGCAGATTCCGAATCGGGCGAAAGCGTCAAACGTCAGCGCGAGCGGGCGAACGGAAAATGAAACGGCGATTCTTCCAGCGGCAATTTCGACGCAAAGCAGTTTGCCGCAGACAATTTCGAGCGCTGAATACATCGTTACGAACATTAAGAACAATCGTCGGGCAGTGGCTTTCGGCTCGATAATTCTGCTTGCGCTCGCCGGATTTGGGTACTGGTTTTTCGCCTCACGCGCGGCAAACACCAAACAAATCGAATCGATCGCCGTGATGCCTTTTGAGAATCGCAGCGGCAATCCGGATTCCGAGTATCTATCGGACGGAATGACCGAAACTCTGATTAAGAGTTTGTCGAATCTGCCGAATTTGAATGTGAAGGCGCGTTCGAGCGTGTTTCGCTACAAAGGCAAAGACACGGACGCAAAAACCGTCGGAAGAGAATTGAATGTGCGAAGCCGTTTTAAATGGGCGCGTGACAGAGCGCGGCGACGAATTGACGCTCTCGTCTGGAATTGATTGACGCGGCAACCGAAAACGTGATTTGGACTGAAAGTTATACTCGCAAGCATACCGACATCGTAACGCTGCAAAGCGAGATTGCCAGAGACGTTTCAACGCAATCTGAAATCAAAACTCTCGGGCGCGGACGAAGCTAAAGTAACGCAAACATCAACGGCAAATCCCGAAGCCTTTCAGCTTTATCTGAAAGGTCGCTATCAATGGAACAAGCGCACGAGCGAATCGCTCAAACAGGCGGTCGAATTTTTTAATCAGGCAATCGAAAAAGACCCGAATTACGCGCTCGCCTATTCGGGTTTGGCGGAAACTTACACGCTGTTTTCAAATTACAGCGTCGCGCCGCCGCTCGAAGCGATGCCGAAGGCGAAGGCAGCGGCTCTGCGGGCGATTGAACTCGACGATTCGCTCTCCGAAACGCACGTCGCGCTTGGAATTTATTATTCTCTCTTTGCGTGGAATCAGCCTGCCGCCGAAAAGGAATTCAAGCGCGCCATCGAACTCAATCCGAATTACGCGACCGCGCATCAGCAATACGGAATTGAATGCCTGACCGCGATGAAAAGATTCGACGAAGCCGTCGCCGAAGCAAAACGCGCCGAAGAACTCGACCCGCTTTCGCCGATTATCGGCGCGGATTTGGGTCAAATTCTGAGTCGCGCCAGACGATTCGACGAAGCAATCGTACAGCTTAATAAAGTTATCCAACTCGATCAGAACTTCTGGGTCGCTTACTGGTATCTCGGGCAGGTTTATCACGGCAAAGGACAATACGCGGAAGCCGTCGCAGCGTATCGCAAAGGCTTGGCGTTGAGCGGCGACAGCCCTCTTATCAAAGCGTTGCTCATCCGGTCATTGACGAAAACGGGCGAACGTGATGAAGCCGTCAAACTGCTCGGCGAATTACAGGCGGAATCAAAGAGCCGCTTCATTTCAAACTCTCTTCTTGCCATCGCCTACGCCGGAGTCGGCGAACGGGACAAAGCCTTTGCCTATCTGGAAAAAGACATCGCCGAACGCGGCTCGCGCCCGCCGCAGATTGCGGTCAGCCCGGTCTGGGACGATCTGCGCGACGACCCGCGCTTCGCCGAAATGGTGCGCCGCGTCGAAGCTTCAAAGATGGATTGAACCCAATGAGAAGCCGCGATTTAAGGAATTGCTGAAACGGATGGATCTGCCAGACTAAACTTAAACGATCTTAAAGTGAAACAAGACCGAAAACAGGAGAAAAATGGATCGCAGAGAATTTAGTCTGTCGCTGTTGGCGGCGGTTCCCGCAATTGCCGTGTCCGCCCGCGCCCAGCAATCGCCGGCAAAACTTCGGGTCAACGGGGCGCGTCTGAATGCAAATTTAGCCGACCTTGCTCAGTTTGGAAAAACTCCCGAAGGCGGAACGAGCCGCGTTGCTTATTCAGAATCAGATTTGCAAGCCCGTCAATATGCGATGAAGTTGATGCGCGAGGCAAAGCTGGACGTTTCCATCGATGCTGCCGGAAATATCATCGGACGGCGCGGCGGAAACGATGCGACGCTCAATCCGTTAATGATCGGTTCGCATATCGATTCGGTTCCGGCAGGCGGGAGTTACGACGGGCAAGTCGGTTCGATGGGTGCGATCGAGGTCGCGCAGACGCTCTCCGAAAACAATGTCCGCCTGCGGCACCCGCTGGAGGTTGTTATCTTTCAAAACGAAGAAGGCGGAACCGGCGGGAGCGGGGCGATGGCCGGAGGTGTGACGGAAGAAAAGCTGAATCTGGTCACCAACAGCAAGAAGACCGTCCGCGAAGGCATTAAATTTATCGGCGGCGATCCCGATAAGCTCGCGGGCGCCGTTCGCAAAAAAGGCGACCTGGCAGGCTACGTCGAACTTCACATCGAACAGGGCGGCATACTTCATCGAGAGAAAATCGATATCGGTGTGGTCGAAGGCATTGTCGGGGTTCAATGGTGGGATGTAACGGTCGAAGGATTTGCCAATCACGCCGGCACGACACCGATGAACGTCCGGCAGGATGCGCTTCTGGCAGCGGCTAAATACGTCGAAGCCGTTAATCGGGTGGTCACTTCGATTCCCGGTCGGCAGGTCGGCACGGTCGGGAAACTTCAGGCATTTCCGGGTGCTTACAATGTCGTTCCGGGAAAAGTCTTAACCAGTTTGGGCTTACGGGATTTGGATTCGGCAAGAATCAAAATGATTTTCGAGAAAGTTCAAACGGAAGTGCGCGAGATTGAAAAAGCAACCGGGACAAAATTCGATTTCAGACAGGTCGCCGATATCCAGCCTGCGTTAACCGATAAGCGTTTTCAGCAAACGATTGACGAACAGGCGAAACAGTTAGGCTTCACCACCAAATTCATGCCGAGCGGCGCGGGTCACGACGCGCAGGAGATTGCCGATCTCTGTCCGATCGGGATGATATTTATTCCCAGCCGCGACGGTATCAGTCACAGTCCGCGTGAATTCTCGAATGCCGAAGATATAACAAATGGGGCAAATGTCCTGCTTCACACGTTGGTAAAACTCGATACAACAATTTAGCGCCCCAGGCATAGATGAATAAAGAACTCGAAAATAACACCACTCTGTCGCATTACCGCATCCTGTCAAAGATCGGCGCCGGCGGCATGGGCGAGGTTTATCTGGCAGAGGATACGAAATTAGACCGGCGCGTCGCGCTCAAGATTCTGCTCGCCGAGCTTGCTGCGGATAAAGCACGGATGAACCGTTTTGTCCGCGAGGCGAAATCGGCTTCCGCTTTGAATCATCCGAATATCATCACCATTCACGAGATCGGAGAGTTTGAAGGGACGCATTTTATCGCCACCGAATTTATTGATGGCGTGACTTTGAGCGAGCATTCGAAAACGAACCGGCTGAGCCACAAAGAGAGTCTTGATATTGCCATTCAAGTCGCATCGGCACTCCAAATCGCGCATTCGGCAAACATCATTCACCGCGATATTAAGCCCGACAACATCATGATACGCGCTGAGGGTCTGGCGAAGATTCTCGATTTCGGGATCGCCAAACTCTCAACGCCGACCGAAATCGGCGCAGAGGCGGCGACGGCGATTCAGGCGCAGACGCAAGCCGGGATGATCATCGGCACGCCTAACTATATGTCGCCCGAACAGGCTCGCGGGCAATCGGTCGATCACCAGACGGATATTTTCAGTTTCGGCGTGGTGCTGTATCAAATGATCGCCGGACATCTGCCGTTCGAGGGCGAAACTCCGATGGAAATGATCAGCGCGATTCTGAAAGATGAACCGCTTCCGCTCGGATCGGATGTGCCGGACGAAATTCAAAAGATCATCGGCAGATGTTTGCGAAAGAATAGAGACGAGCGTTATCAAACGATCAAAGATGTCGGTAATGATTTGAAAGATGTGCGGGAGGATCTAGCGTCTCAGCGTAAATCAGGAGGACACGTTTTACCCGAAAGAACTGAGCCGAAGACACAGTTGCTCAAGGCGGCTACGGTTGATGAATCCGGTAAAACGACGGCCGGTAAAAATCGAAATGAGAGCGTCACGATGAGCAAATCAAACGTCAATAAAGCGTTAGTCGGCGCGTTGATACTCTTGCTCCTCGCGGCAATCGGTTTGGGATATTGGTATTTCGTTTCGAATAACATCAAACAAATCGAATCAATCGCGGTGATGCCATTCGTCAATGAAAGCGGCAGTGCTGACGTTGAATACTTGAGCGACGGAATGACCGAAACGCTGATTAACAGTCTTTCGCAAGTTCCGAACTTAAATGTCAAAGCGCGTTCATCAGTTTTTCGCTACAAAGGAAAAGAGTTTGATCCGAAAAAGATTGCTGCCGAATTAAATGTGCAGGCGATTTTGACGGGGCGCATCGTGCAGCGCGGCGAGCAGATGACTTTGCATCTGGAATTGATCGACGCTCAGACGGAAAACACACTCTGGGGCAATAAGTACGAGCGCAAATCATCCGACCTCGTATCCTTGCAAAGCGAGATCGCCAAGGATGTTTCAAATAAGCTCCAAACGCGACTTTCGGGCGTGGACGCGAATAAGGTTGAAAAGACTTACACGACAAGCTCAGAGGCATACCAGATCTATTTGCGGGGACGCTTTTATGCGAGAAAACGCACCTCGAAAGACGCTCTCTCAGCCATTGAATATTTCCAGCAGGCGATCGCCATCGATCCGAATTACGCATTGGCGTATGCAGGTTTGTCGGAAGCAAACTGGTTCCTCGCGCTTTACAGCTACCCACAGCCAAATGAATTGATCCCCAAAGCTAAAAAACTTGCATTAAAAGCGATCGAGTTGGATAACGGGATTGCCGAGCCGCATTCAATACTCGGAACCATCTGTTACAACTATGATCGCGATCTTGCCTGCATGGAACGCGAGTCACGGATCGCCCTCCAGATAAATCCAAACTATTGGGAGGCTCATCGGCGTCTCGGCTTGGTGTTTGGAAATCTAGGCAGGCTCGCGGATGCACGGGCCGCCATTCGCCGTGCTCTGGACATCGACCCCTTATCGCCGATCACCAACGCCGAAATGGCTCGCCTGTTGTTTTTCGAACGAAAATATGACGAGAGTAAACAGCTATGTGAAAAAACCGTAGAACTCGACCCGACTTTGTGGATCTCATATCTACACCTGTTTTACGCTCATCGCGTGAAACAGGATCACGCCGCGGCTGTCGAGACGCTTGCAAAAATGCAGGATGCAAGAGGCGAGCCTGATGCTTCGAAGTTGATCAGGGAGAGTTTTATCGATGGAAACTGGCAAGGATTCCTGAGGAAGATCACCAGCGAGCGGGCACGTTTGAAGCTATATCCATACTTTGTTGCGACTCTTTTCGCTGAGTTAGGCGATAGAGATAAGGCGCTTGTCACACTGAATGAGGCGATTGAAACTAATGATCAGTACGCCCTCTGGATGAAAATGGATCCATTTATGGACTCGTTGCGCGAAGATCCCCGATTTAAGGCGATCTCGAAAAAAGCCGGAATCCCGGACTAGAATTAATTTATGAAACAGTGCCCTAAATGTAGGCGAGATTATTACGACGAGACGCTACTTTTTTGTCGGGACGATTTGCTGAACCGGTTGGGCCTGCCGTGTGAATTTTGCAATGAGCTTAAAAGAAAATGATGAGAACAAGCCCTGAAATCTGATTCAGTAAACGTCGCGGCGTATCTCGTTCTCGCACGCGCTCACGCTGTTTATGAAGTGCTCGGCGAAAGAGACGAGGCGTTTCGCTGGCTCGGCAAAGATATTGACGACCGCGACGGACTCGGCTCGTGGCTCAATCACGGATCCCGTCTGGAAAGGCGATGCGGAAAGATCGCCGCTTAAAAAATACAAAAGCGCGCCAGCTGGAAAGATTCATTACCCCGTAACAATTGGCCCTTCATTCCTTTCACCCACCTGTTCAAACAGACAGTTTGCGAATAGAACAGGAGCTACCGGATCGAGAAAAGATTATAAGTTCCTGCTTGGTTGGTAGTCCTTCAAACAGTTAGGTTTAAAAAAATGAAAAAAATACTGTTGATCTTGATGATCGCCGTCAGCGCCTCATCCGTCGCATTCGGACAGAACAATGTTGAAACGCTTGACGAATACGTCGAGCAGGCCCGGAAGCAGTGGCAGGTTCCGGGCCTTTCCGTGACGGTCGTGCAAAACGGCATAACGATTCTTTCAAAAGGCTACGGCGTTCGCGAGCTGGGCAAAAACGAGCCGGTCACACCTGAAACTTTGTTCGGCGCGATGTCCACGACCAAAGCGATGACTGCCGTAGGTTTGGGCTTGCTGGTTGACGAGGGCAAGCTTGGTTGGGACGACAAGGTGATCAAACACCTGCCGGCGTTCCGCGTGGGGGACCCGTATGTATCAAACGAACTCAGAGTGCGCGATTTGCTGACCCACAACGCCGGGTTGGGGAGCGCGGATTTTTTGTGGTCCCGGACTCCGGACATCTCAGCGGCGGAGATTCTGGCGAGGATGCAGTACGCCCATCAAGTTTATTCGCTCAGAAGCGGTTTCGTTTACCAGAACATTATGTATCTCGTCGCCGGTCAGCTAATCGAAAAGGTAAGCGGAATGCCCTGGGAGCGGTTCATGACCGAGCGATTGTTTCTGCCTCTGGGAATGAAAAACACGTTTCCGAATTTGGCTCTTTCGCGAAAATATCGAAATCTTTCGAGCGCGCATTTTGAAGTTAAGGACAAGATTCAGGTGATTCCCGAAATGCTAGCCGATTCTATAGCTCCGGCGGGCGCCGTCTGGTCAACCGCCGATGACGTCGGAAAATGGATAAACTTTCTGCTTGGAAACACGATTGTCAACGGCAAGGAACTGATCAAACCCGCCACGCTCGATGAAATCTTCAAGCCGCAAACGATCATTCCGGCCGCGCAGTTTTTTCCGACCATCGCCCTGACCAAACCCCGCTGGACGACCTACGGGCTGGGCTGGTTCCAGCACGATTATCGCGGAGAAAAAGTTGATCTTCACACGGGCAGCCTGGCCGGGCGAACAGCGATCATCGGTTTGCTGCGCGACAAAAAGATCGGAGTTTACGTTTTCGGTAATCTCGACCATGCCGAAGTGCGCCACGCGCTCATGTATAAGATTTTTGATCTGTTTGCTTTCGCCGACAACAGCCGAGATTGGAGCAGCGAGATGAAGACGCTCTATGACGGGATTAAAGCGCGAAGCGCGCAGCAGGAAGAAACGATGAAGTCGAGGCGCACGGCGAACACGCGCCCCAGCCTTCCTTTGAGTTCATACGCGGGCAACTATTCCGATCCCTTTTATGGCTCGCTCGAGATCGCCGTCGCTGACGGCAGGTTGAAGGCTATTTTCAGTAAAGATTTGAGCGCCGACCTCGACCACTGGCACTTCGACACTTTTCAAGCAGTCTGGAGCAAGAGCTGGTGGCAAAACGGTGTAATGACGTTCAGACTTAACACCGTTTCCGGCGATGTGGAAACGGTGCATCTCGGTAACGCGAGCTTTAAGCGCGAACAACTCCGCCGGTAAAACAATTGGAAAAGTTGAAATGTCAATGGTCAGGAGATTAGCTAAAGACGAAGGGCAGAACTAGCGGAAGGCGCACCTTTGAGCGGTGTCATGGATAGGGCGTTGTGGGAAAACGCGCCGAAGCAGCTATAATCCCCAATCCCTGTTTTGGAGAGGTGCAAGAGTGGTTGAATTGGCAGCATTGGAAATGCTGTGAGCGGGAAACCGTTCCGTGGGTTCGAATCCCACCCTCTCCGCCATTATTTTTTAGTTCCAGGTTGGGCATTTAACCAGGCGAGAATGATTCGCATGAAACGGTCGAGATTCCGGCTCGTAACTATCGCGGCCCTAGTTGTCTTCGGGTTCTTCCTTGAGGCTGGACCACAAAGCACCATTGCCGGGCAGTCGCGCATTGCGCGTAATCGCACCAGGAAAGGATCCGTGTGCGGCAATCCAAACCTTGCCTGTAAGACGAGTGTCACCTTTCAGAAGTATGATTTACCTTTTCGCATACCCGCCAACGCAGTTATCTGGGACACGGAGCTCTTTTACGCAATTATTCTGAAAAGCGTACGTGCCGCTGAAGGCGATTGCGACACTTTTGTTCCTGAAGCGGATCGGCTCCAGGCGCAAAAATTGTTTGCTGATCGGAAAGTGTTTTCCTCTCGCTGCGTCGAACCGGGAGAAATGTTCTACACTAATGTGAGCGATACGCACAGAATTATGGCAGTCTACGCCGGCGCCACGCTCAGTGAAGCAAAGCGCACGCTTGCAGCGGTTAAGGCCACCGGAAAGTTTCCAGGCGCAAACATGCGGCGTATGCGCACAGGCTTCAATGGTACGTAATCCGGGATCCAGGCCTGCTGTCTACAGAATCGCCCCCGCAACCCACAGGTTTCGCAATTGGACGTCTCTTGCCCCAGTCCGAAAGGTCTAGCCGTCCCGAAAACAAGACAGGCGCAAATCCTGTCCCACTGGAGATACTATGGAAGACGACAAATTGGCTTCGGAAGAAGCCCGACGCTCGGTCCAGCACGACTCGGTGAAGGCGCAGGTTGAAGGCGAGGTCAACGCGGAGATTGCCTCGAAGGCCACCCAGAGTGCGCCCAGCGATGAGCGAAGGATTGAAGATGTAGCCGGTTCGTTTCGAGCCAAGGCCGTAAACGAAGTCATCGACACCGAACGCGAGGTGGAGCGCGGTCGCGGTGCAGCGCGCGTGTCTCAGGTTATTGATTACATTTTTTATGTGATCTATGCGCTGCTGGCGATGAGATTCTTGCTGGCCCTGTTGGCGGCAAACAGTCGCGCTGGCTTCGTGCAGTTTATCGTTACGGTTACGAATCCGTTTTACGGACCCTTCCGAGGAATTGTCGATAGTCCGCGGACCGGCGATGGACACACGCTGATGGTGCCTATTGTGGTGGCGATCATCGCCTACGTCATGTTGCATCTGGCCATTAATGGAATCTTGCGAATGATGGCGCATCGCAAGACGCAGATTTGATCATTGCCGATAGCCAAATGCCGATTGCCGATTTGCGCTTAGCGATTGTTTCGACCAGAATCGGGTCGGCATTTTCAGGATCAGTTCAATCCAGGGAGTGCCAGAACCAATTGGCAATCGGAAATAGGCAATTGGAAATGTTTGACAAGTTATCAGACTTCGGGCTCCGCACAACGTAACGCCGGTGAACCCCGCCAGGCCGGGAACGGAGCAACGGTAGCCAGGCGCACGTGTGTTGCGGGTAAGTCCGGAGTCTGGCCAATTCTGAAGAGCGACGGCGGAGGAGAATCTGCGGTCGCTCTTTCTGTTTTATGGTTCGAAGCGCGTTGTTGGGCCTATACTTCGTCTGTTAAAGTCTACTCAAATTTGACGAGAGGAGCGCTTATGAAAAGGCCTATCGGGGCACTCACTTTGTGCGCGACTGTTTTGTTCAGCGTGATAACCTCCGCCCAGTCGCCGATGCCCCCACCACCCGGCGGCGACTCTCCTGACTGGGTATCGCCGGGACTGCGCGGTGAATTGGCAGCCAGGCGTGGCCCTGAAACTGTGCGGGAACCCCGGGTGATCAAGAAAGGCTGGCTGGCGCCTTCCCCTGAAGACCGGATTGCAGTTACGACTTTCCTCGAAGAGAAAGACACAGGATTGATTCGGCTTTTGCCACGCCAGGGCTTTAACCAGGAGGCATTTCTAGAGTTTCAGAAACGCAAGATAGTCGGAGGCGGCGCCTATTATTCATTCGCACGCCTCACCCATGCTTATGGTTACGGTTCAGATATCGCTTTAGACCACGGCCAGCTGTCGGTTGGATTTGCCGGCGCGGACTTTGGAATGATGACCAACATCGGCGACATGCCGCTGGAGCAGATAACGCTGAATGATGTGCGGACGCAGGATATTGCCGCGTATGTCCCGCCGCCAGCCGAAGCCGAGGCGCGAGCGGAATACCGACGGTTTGGTTCCGCTGAAGGCCGGATGTTTGACGGATTTCTTTATCGCAGGAGCATGCCGGTGCAGGAAAACTCAACCTATCTGCTGCGCTCTATTTCTTATCACAGAAGCGACGTTTTGATTGCGTTCAAGTTAGTGAGGAAGGACACGGATGGCAGCGTGATCATCGCCTGGAAGCTCTTGCAGCAGTACCCCACTCCGAAGCTCAAACTAACCCCAGGCAGCGAATAGTACAGTTGGCGGGGAATCAGGAATCACCAATGACCTATCAGGTAATCGCCCGAAAATGGCGGCCACAGACTTTTGACGAAGTAACTGGGCAGGAGCCGATCACACGCACGTTACGCAACGCGATCGAGCACCAGAGAATTCATCACGCTTATCTTTTCTCGGGCGCGCGCGGCGTTGGTAAGACTACGACGGCGCGTTTGCTGGCCAAGGCGCTCAATTGTCACAAGTCGCAAGGACCAACCGCCACCCCCTGCCGGGTTGACGACCCTGAAGCATGTGCCTCCTGTCGTGAAATTTCTGAGAGCCGATCAATTGACGTGCAGGAGATCGATGCGGCCTCGCACACCGGAGTGGGTGATGTGCGCGACACCATCATAGAAACTATCGGCTTCGCTCCGGCCCGCGATCGCTACAAGATTTTTGTGATCGACGAAGTTCACATGCTCTCCGCCAGTTCGTTCAATGCCCTGCTGAAAACGATGGAGGAACCGCCGCCACGCGTGGCGTTCATCATGGCTACTACCGAGAAGCACAAACTCCCGGAGACCATACTTTCGCGTTGCCAGCAGTTTGAATTTCGCACCATTGCTACTGCCAAAATTTTTGAGCGCCTGCGCTTGATCGCCGAAGCGGAAAAGATAACGATTCCGGATGAAGCGCTGCGGGAGATTGCGCGTTCCGGCGAAGGCTCGATGCGCGACGCGCAGTCGGCTTTCGATCAGGTAATCAGCTTTGCCGGAGCCGCGATCAAACAGGAAGACGTCGAACTGGCTCTGGGCGTGCCGAGCGCCGACATTTTGATCCGGGTAATCAACGGCATTGCCAACCACCAGCCGGCGGAAGCCCTCGCGGTGGTGGATGACGTAGTGATGCGCGGCCACGACCTGAGAAACTTTTGCCGCGAGCTGTTGGCCCACTTCCGGGACGTGCTGGTCACTAGTGTCTCGGGAAGCGAAGAATTATTAGAGTCTGCTATTTGCGATCCGGCAGAGCTCCGCCGGCAGTCAGCCCTCTTCTCCGAATCTGATTTGGTTCGTTTCTTTCATTCGCTTGCTGAAACGGAAACGCTGCTCAAAACAGCAGCGCATCCGCGTTACCAGTTGGAGGTGGGCCTGATCAAGCTGATGGAGATGCGCCGTCTCGAACCGTTGAGCCAACTGGTGGAGCGACTGGGTGCATTGGAAGAATCGGTGCGCACCGGGAAAGAACTCACCGGGTCTCCGGCGCCGGCCGTTTCGCGAAATGCCGTTAAGCCGAGCATGGCGGCAGCTACTCCCCGGTCGTCGAGTCAACCGCAAAGCCCTGCCGCAAAGGCACTGGCCGCCGGAGTCGCAACGAACAAGGTTGCCGACGCAAACGTGCTTAATGAGGCCCGAACGGCAGCGTCAGCAGCGCCGCCTGCGAATGCCGCTGCAACTGAGATTGATCGAATCAAGCTGGCACTCGAGGGCCGGCGCAAAATGTTTTTGGTAACTGCACTTGACGGCGCCACCCGGGCGGAAATCGAGGGCAATGAACTGTTTATCGAGTTTGCCCCCGAATCCAGATTCATGCGCGACACCCTGGCGAAACCGGACAACGTCAAGATCCTGCGCGAAGTTTGTAAGGAAATTACCCAATGTGATCTGGGAGTTCGTTTTGTAATCAAGGATCAGGAAGCTGAAACTGCCCCGGTTTCAAAAGAGGAAGCAAGCAAACGGGAAAAAAAACGTTTGCGCGAAAAGGTTGAGGAAGACCCAACCGTGCAGCAGATGTTGCGAACTTTTCGCGGCGAGGTGGCTGAAGTCCGGACGGCTGAGAAGAGCCAATAGGATTTGGTCGCCGCGAGCACCCGTCGATTCGTTTTTTGAAAGTTGCAGAGATAGGACCGGCACATGTTAGTGTGCCGGTCCATTGCGCCACGCATTACCCCATCACGTGACGGCTTCGCGGACCCTGATTTCTGTCGAAAACCAGATGTCCACGGACCGAGGGCACGCCGCTTCCGTGCACCTCCGCCATTGAACTTCAAGCGCTGGTCTTTTCGTTTGCGGTTTGGCCTTTTCGCGCTCGGCGCCGGTGAATAGGCGAACGCTTGTCCATCAGATCCTTGTGCCTCGATTCAATAATGTAAGCGAGGGCCTGGTAACTCATTTTTAGCAGAGAGGCCGCGCGGGTAAGCCGGCCATCCGCCTGGGCCAACGCCTGCCTGATCAAGCTCTCCTCAAATTTCAAGACTTCGGTCTGGAGGTGGCAGGCCTTGTTGCGAATCGTGTGCGTGGCATCCTGAGAGTTTACTTCGCCGAGCGAGGTCGCCAGCACTTTCCGGCCCGCATTATTAAGCCGCAGCAGCACATCCTGACCCTGGGAAGTGGCCAGCCACTCGCTGGCCCTGTCGTAAGCCGCCGTCAAGGTTTCGCCGGGCAGTTCACCTAATTCTTCAATCAGGGTTAAGGCGGCCAGGCCGGCTTTGTTCATCGCATCAACCTGTTGCGCGACTTCGATGGCCTCCTGAAAAACAAACTGAGCGCGCTGTGTTTGCTTGAGACGCGCCAGGGCAACGCCGCGAGTGATGAGGGCATCGGCCAGCAGACACTTTTGCCCGCTCCTTTCCAGCACGGAGGCAGCGCGTTTGGCGAGGGCTTCCGCATCCTTGTATTTCCGTTGGGCGATGAGCACTTGAGCACGTGTCTCATCGATCTGCGCGGTTCGCACCTTGTCTCTCACTATGAGACTCAAGCGGCGAGCCTCTTCGAGATACTTTTGTGCTTCCTTGTAACGAGAGAGGTTTAGCAGAATCATCCCGACGTTGTTGTTTACACAGGATCGAAGGAGCTTGTTCTTCGCCAGTTGAAAGTGATGATCTGCTTTCATTAGCTGTCTAAAGCTTGTTGAAGATGATCGTCCTTATTCAAAGGTTCAGACTTGGCGAGCTGTCGCAAGCACGATGGCTAGCTCATTGTGATAGTTGCCTCGAATTGTATGATTAGTGATTTTCTTGAAGAGTTGAGCATTGTTATCAAGAATCCCCAAAGCTACCTTGAATCGTGAAGCCGACACTTCGACCATGGTTAACTTGAGCAGTGCCCTTGCGCGCGTGTTTACCTTCGGCAGTCAGTTTCTGCAGGGCCTCGAGCAGCATTATCCGGGCTTCATTCAATTCTCCGTCGCGCCAGTAGCAGTGAGGCAATCTCTGCCCTCGCTGCAGCGAGTTTCTTGCGGTCACCGACGCGGACTCATAGTAAGTCAATGCTCTCGGTAAGGAGGTTCTTGGCCACCTCTTGAGACTCCTTGATCTCATTTCTACTTCCAACCCAACCCGTCAGAATTCCAACCGATAAGCAAGACTTCAGCCGCAACTGAGGGATGAAGCTCTTCAGATTTCTGGGCGCTCTCCGACACCGCTTCCACAACGGACGCATTATCTTTTGCGCGCCGTCGTAGTCGCCTCTGTCTTTCAGCTCAAGTGCTCGCTCACACTTGAGTAGCGCAGCTTCATTAGCGGAAAGGTGCGACGTCAGTTCTGTTTAGGCGAGGTAATCTTCATGAGAGATAGGCCCCTTTTCAAAGTGAGTCTCGAGAACCTGCGAACGCCGCGATAGTAGTAGGGTCTCCTCGCTCCCTTGCAAGAACTGCTGCGTTATTGCTCAATTCCTACTCAATGTAAGAAACCTTGCATTGTCAACTTTTCGAAGGAGCAACTAATCTATGAAACATTTTCGATGGTACTGACGCTTAATGTGTGCTTTTTGCACTTCGCCCATGCTGGCGGTGATATGCACGGTGGCGATTCCCCGGCCCCGCCGGCTCCCAGCCCAACGCCGGTGGGAATTAGGTCTGAGCGGTCCATCTCAGCGACGTTGTCGCCGGGTGTTGTTCCCGCGGGCGATTCTGCAGAGCCGACTTTCGAGGATGCTCTGTCAGCTTTGCTGTCGGTATTCGGTCTGGTTTTCTAGTTTGGCCACCCCGGACAGTCGACTGGAAAAGAAATATCGCCCAGTTAGCCTCCGCCGCCATTACCAGATAATCGCCAACGGCCAGCCGCCGAACACCTAAATACCGTCGCCCGCATTTTGCCCGATAACTAATTGTGGGCCACGCCGGCTGCCTAATGGCGGCCAGGTTGGAGTGTGTCTTTCTACGGGCCCTGCCCAACTCGATCGCCCCAACTTCTCCGAACAAACTTCGGCGACGAATCGTATAGGCCGCACGAGGTACAAATTCATGCGCGATCCATTTACCGCAGGACTCTTGAGCTTCATCATCCCCGGGGTTGGTCAACTCTATAACGGCCGCATCCTCGCAGGAATTCTCTGGCTAATAATCACCCCGGGCTTTTGGATTGGCTCTGGTGGAACGCTTGGTTGGATCTGCCACATTGTGGCGGCTTACACCGCGTACTCGTTCGCCAAGGATCACCCGATTCGAGGTTAATGCCGAAGAATCGGCGGAAACCCGGAACGTCTGAGTTTAGGCGAGCCCCGCGTCGAACATGGCTCCCTCAGCGTGTTATTCTTTCCTCATCGCTAACAACCCGAAAGATGAATCCCCCGCCATAGTCGCGGCGTCCCGTGAGAATCCGCTGCGGGCTGGCATGCGTCTCGAACGCACTGCCGAACCTTGCGTGGTCGTCATCTTCGGCGCGACCGGAGACTTAACGCGGCGAAAACTTTTGCCTGCGCTGTACCGCCTCTCACAACAGAGGCTGGTGCCTGGCGAGTTTGCGATTCTGGGTACTGCCCGGCAACCGATGACCGACGAAAAATTCCGCCACCTGATGAAGGAGGCTATCGCCGAGTTTGGATCCCACGAGCCACCGGATGAATCGACCTGGGAGAGTTTCGCCAAACGGCTGTTCTATTCTGCCGGCGACTTCAATGACCCAACTCTGTATCAAACCCTGAAGACCAGGCTCACGGAGATCGACGCGGATTGTGGAACCCGAGGCAACCGCATTTTTTATCTCGCCACCGCTCCCGACTACTTTGGATTGGTGGCCCGCCAACTAGGCGAGGCAAAGCTTGCTAAAGCCGCAAGGGCCTCGTGGACCCGAATTATTGTAGAGAAACCTTTCGGCCGCGACTTGGAGAGCGCCCAAGCCCTTAACAAAGAACTGGGCAGGGTTTTCGACGAAAACCAGGTCTACCGTATCGATCACTATCTCGGTAAAGAGACTGTGCAAAACCTGCTGGCGTTTCGTTTTGCCAACAGCATTTTCGAGCCGCTATGGAATCGGCAGTATATTGACCACGTGCAAATCACGAATGCTGAAGCTCTCGGCGTCGAAGGTCGCGGCGCTTACTACGAAAGCGCGGGCGCCTTGCGCGACATGATTCAGAACCACGTGTTTCAGGTGACCTCTTTAATTGCGATGGAGCCGCCGGCTTCCCTGGCGGCCAATTCAGTGCGCGACGAAAAAGCGAAGGCCATGCAGGCCGTTCGCGCACTACCCCTCGAAACGATCAAAACTGTGGCGTTACGCGGCCAATACGGACCGGGCAAGGTGCTGGGCGACACCGTGGCTGGATACAGAGAAGAACCGGGCGTCGACCCAAAATCGTCGACCGAAACCTTTGTGGCGCTCAAGCTTTATTTTGACAACTGGCGTTGGGCCGGAGTTCCATTTTACCTCCGCTCGGGCAAGCGTTTGCAAAAACATGTTACCGAGATCGCGATCGAGTTTAAGGAATTACCACACCGCTTGTTTACGGAATCAGACGCCCCGGTGCAACCCAACATTCTCATCATCCGCATTCAGCCCAATGAAGGAATTACTTTGCGCTTCGGTGCCAAACTTCCCGGGCAAGCGATGCGGATTCGACCTGTCAATATGGACTTTCGTTATGGCTCGTCCTTCGGTATGAAACCGCCGGAAGCTTACGAGCGCCTGCTGCTCGATTGCATGTTTGGTGATTCAACCCTGTATGCACGGCGCGACATGGTGGAGCGGGGATGGGAGATTGTGGCCCCCATTCTCGAAGCCTGGCAAAAACCCGCTGAAGATTTTCCCAACTACGAATCCGGGAGCTGGGGCCCAAAGGCATCGGTTGATCTGATCGAACGCGACGGGAGGAAGTGGCGAAGATTGTGAAAGGAAGAATTCTTCTCCTGAATGCTAACCTCCGATATCTATGCACGTTCCACTCGAAAAAACTCTAGACGTAGATTTGGTTGAGAGGCAGCTCGCTGAACTTTGGAAGAAGACATCCGGAGCGTCGGCGGCGACGGATGAGTTTGCCGTATTGCGTTCGCGGGTGGCCAACCTGTTGGTTTATGTGCCGAGTGAGTCGCTGCTTGATGAGGTCGAAGGGATCGTATTTGAACTCACGGCGATCCACCCGAGCCGGGTCCTGCTCCTGCTGGGTGAAAAGCAAGCAGCGAACCAGGATATTGGAATGTCGGTGGAGACGTTTTGTCACACGGAAAAGCGGACCGGTGAGCAGCGACTTTGTTGTGAGCAAATCACTCTGACCGCCTCGGGAAGTTTCATCGAGGAACTCCCCAGCGCGGCGCTCCCGCTGGCTGTCCCCGATCTGACCACTTTCCTCTGGTGGCGCGACGTTCTCGAACCGAGGGCCACGGCCAAAGTATTCCGCGCGCTGCTGCAAGCAAGCGATCGACTGATAATTGATTCCGCGGATTTTGCGGATCCGAATTCCGATTTGCTCGAGCTCGCCAACCTTTTCAACGACGAAAACCACGGACAACGAGGCATCAGCGATCTTAACTGGGCCCGGCTCACCGCCTGGCGAGCATTGCTCGCCGGGTTCTATGACGTAGCGGATTATCAACCGCCGCTTCAACACGTTGAGCAGTTGCGGATTGATTACCTCGCGCCAGAACATGCGCCTGACGCGATCGCCCCGCAGGCGTTGTTAATTGCCGGGTGGCTGGCGAGCCGTTTGAACTGGAAGCTGATTCCTGAATCGCCCTCCGAAAATAGCGAGCGAGAGATTAAACTGCAACTCAACCGCGTCGAACACGCCGCCGGAAAGCCAGGACGACTCGTGCGGGTCGAACTGCAAACAGCCGAGGATTCCTTTGCAGTTTCCCGCAGCGAAGACAACCTTCATCTCGCAACTGAAGCGCGGATGGGAAATGATTTGAAGCGGGGAAGAGTTTTGCCGGTAAGAAATCGCAGCGCCGCCCGGTTGCTCGGCGGCGAGATGGAGATTCTTTGCAACGACCAGGTATACCAGGAAGCCTTAGCCGTTGCGGCAACTCTCAGGGAGCGGTAAGAGGAAGCGATCGCTCGACGGTTGAGTAGCGGCAAGGCGCTTGTTGCTGGCGGTAATCACGTTATGGACAGGCAAGAATGCCTGTCCTACTTTCTTTACGGGCGCGCGGGTTTCTTCTCAGGCGGCACGGCGCGCGGGATGTCGCCGTCGTCGAGCGTGCTTTGCGTTTGCGGCTGGAGTTTCGGCGCGCTACGCAGGCCGGGAGGTAATCGCGGAGTAGGGATACTGACCGTGGCAATCGGTTCTGTGCGGCGGAGTATCGCGCCGCCGCGTCCCGCGATCCAGATGTTGTAGCCACCGCGATAAGCTACGGAAAAAAGTGGCGAACTGGTAACCGTCGGTTGCGTCTGCCAGGTGGCGCCGCCGTCGCCGCTATGGATAATCCGCCCTTGCTCGCCGGTGATGATCACATCGTCACGTCCGCCGGTGGCAACGGCAAACAGGTTTCCGCTGATGCCACTCTCCAGATCTTTCCAGGTGGCGCCGCCATCGTCCGTGCGCAGGATTACTCCGTGCGCGCCCACTACGTATCCCCGCTCAGCATCGGCAAATCCCACGGCGTAAAGCCACTCCTTCAGATTCTTGTCGACGCGTTTCCACGTTTCGCCGCCGTCTTCGGTTCTCAGTATGGTTCCGTTTGAGCCGACTGCCACTCCATGCATGGGATCAGTAAAGGCAACATCCTCGAGCCAGCTCAGAGTATTCGCTTTTTGATGTTGCCAGGTTTGTCCCGCGTCTTCGGTGCGGAGGATTATTCCGCGCGCGCCTACCGCCCAGCCGCGTTCCGGCGAAATAAAGTGCACGCTAAACAGATCTTCTTTTGCCTCGATCGGTATTGTTTCCCAGACTCTGCCGCCCGATTCGGTGCGGAGAATTGTTCCTCGGTCTCCGACGGCAAACCCAACCTTTCTGGTCACGAACCTGATTGAGTTGAGTGGATTCGTGGTGCCGGACACTCCCGGCGACCAGTGTTTTCCCCCGGAAGTCGTGAGCAGAATTTTCCCGCGCGCACCCGTGGCCCATCCGTAAGAATTATCAAGAAAGAAAATGTGCGATAAGTCTTCGCGGCCACCTTCAGTTAATCGTCGCCAGGAAAGACCGCCATCATCGGTACGCAAAACCAGACCATCCGCACCGGCCGCCCAGCCCAGGTTCCCGTCGCCAAAGTGAATCGTGTTTAGCTTCGGGCTCGTGCGCACGTTAATCGGCAGCCAGATGTTGCCGCCGTCGCCAGTGGTCAGAATCACTCCGCTATCGCCGGTGGCCCAACCGAGATTCTCGTCGGCGAAGAAAACTGAAAACAGATCAGTCGACACCAAGGTGTTAAGCCGTTTCCACGTCAACCCGCTATCGTCGGTTTGAAGTATGGTTCCTTTATATCCCACCACCACCGCCCGGGTTGGTGAAGCAAAGGCCACGCTGGTTAATACCTCGCCGCCGGCGTCCGGATAAGGCTTCCACTCACCACCGCCATTGTTTGTGACCAGGAGTGTTCCGCGCGAACCTACAGCGATCCCCGTTTTGGCATTCGTGAAGGCAACTGAAAAGATATGCGCCGACGTGCCGGAGGTCTGCGTTTTCCAGGTCACCCCTCCGTCTGACGTCGAAACGATCGCGCCGAAGCTGCCTACGGCCCAACCGTGCAATGGATCTCCGGGCGCGAACGCGACGCCAAACAAATGATCACGGGAGCCGGTAGCTCTGGGTATCCACCTGCGGCCACTGTTTGCGGTGGTCAGGATTACGCCCCGCGCTCCGGAAATAACCGCGCGGGCCTTGTCCCTGACGTATAGGCCATAGAGAGTTGATCGCGCCGGCGAGATTTGCCTGGACCATTCAAACCCGCCGTCGCGCGTGCGCAGGATCGCCCCATCGCTGCCTACGGCCCAGCCGTGTTGCTTATCTACGGCAAACTTGATCGAGTTGATGGTATTGCCCTGCGGCAGCGGATTCTGCCACTCCCAGGCAGGCAGCTGTTGGGCCATCACCGGGGAGAGCAGCACGGTGAGAAGACCGCCGGCGACCAGCAAACCGCCGGTAACCCGTCCATTAAAGCGGACGGTGAAAACGAAACTGAAGAATAGACGAACGAGAAACATGCGTGCAGGCACTGCGAGATTATTCTCGGGGAGATGTTTAGGTTAACGCAGAATTATAGGGATCAAGCTCGGTGAAAGCGAATCAGTCGAAAAGCCCGCCGTTTTGAATTGGAAAATTACCGGATCCCGCTTCAGGCGATAGCCTTAGCGGTCGCCTCGATTCACTTTATGACTGGCGACCGGTACCCGCGGTCAACGCTCCACCCCTGCGAGTTGGTTCGCAGTTTTGCAATCGTCAGCGGATGATCCTCATCGCAGGCGAGCCATCTCGCCCGAAGATGCCGGTGGTTGCGATTGCAGTTTTCCTCACCGAAGCAGATCACAAAGCTCTCTATAATTGTGTTCTGAGAGATTCTTTCGTGATAGTTAAGGTTGACGTAGACAACTCGCGAGGCGGCGCTGCCGGTCGGAGCGGGGAGTGACTGAAGCTCTTTGACAGCAATCTCATTGCCGGCGCAGTCGAGGGCAAATCCTGGTTCAACCTGAACCTTTCCCCCGGTGACAGACACTCTTAGGCCCGAAACAACTCCGAAGCCATGCAGAATTCGATTGTGCCGCTTAAGTTTGCTGCGAAAATAATCCTGTTCGCGGGTGAAGTCTTCGGCCGTCAAGAGTTGACCGGCATAAAACGAGGTTCTTTCCATTTGCTATTCGATTCTAAACAACATCCGCCGCAGTTGGATCAAAGACACCTACACGATCAACGGCGTCTCGCAAGATTTCTTCTTCGACCTGGCCGGCTGCGGCGATCTTACGCGCTGCGCGATCCGCGGCCTCCTGAACCAAATGACCATCGTGTCCGCGCAACCATTCCCATTTTACTTCGTGCCGGTTGGAAGCCTGATCGAGCCGGTGCCACCATTCGTGATTTGTTTTGCGACGAAACCTGCCCATCATCGTTTCCACTACGTAACGGGAATCCGAAAACAGATGCACCCGGCAAGGCTCTTTTAATGACTCCAAACCAAGTGCGGCCGCCGCTATTTCGGCTTGTTGATTGGTGGCGTTCCCGAGGTAGTCTCCTACGGCCCGCCAAACGCCCTGAAAGCCAAGCAGGGCAACGGCGGCTGCGCGGGTAGCCGCTTGCCCATTACCCAGGCTCGAACCGTCGCAAACAATTGTTACCGCTTTACGAGATTTGGTCATAGTTTGCCGGTTTCAATATACGCGCTTCATAGTCCGCCTGTCGCTCTGACGGCATTCAGTGAGATAGAATTCGGAACGCGCTGATTGCGCCTCCGCTTGATGACAAAGACTTTGACTATTTTTGCCCGGGCCACGCGTAAGGCGCTCCTCGGTCCGGCAGACGCCTTCCTGATGTTGAGAATGTCGGCGTGGGTGCTGGTGGTGTCGGGGGCCGTCAAGGTCTTTTCTTTACCCAAAGCCTTAAGTCTGGTCTCAACCAGAATGAGAGATCCTGCCGGCGCGACCGGAGAAACTCAGAAACGACTGGCCAGCCTCGATCGATCTGCTTTTGAAGACGAACCTTTTCGCTTTTAAACCCATCTGCTGGAAAAGGGCAGCCGTGCTGCATCGATACCTTGCATTGAACGGCATCAGCACTCGGATCCAATTTGGCGTGCGCAAAGAAGCTAATGGGCGCGTGGACGGTCATGCCTGGCTGGAGTCGAATGGGGAAGTGATACTTGAATCAGCCGAGCCTCGATACGCAGTCACCTACACCTTTCCTTCTCCCCAAACCTTTGATGTCGATTTGAACTTGCTCCGTAAGTCATGAGCGAAACAAAGCGCGTCGCCGACCCGATTGCCGGCGACGCGCTTTGGCCTGAACCGCGTTAAATGGTTACCGGCTGCGCACGGTCTTGCGAGCAGTGCGTGCCCTGGCCCGGCGACTCTTGCGGACTTCTCGCTGGGACGTGGTGACCCTGGCGGCTCTCTCATTTGCTGCGGGTAAGGCAATCGCCGTAGATGAACCAGAAACCCCAGCCTTCAAGACTGCCGCATTGAAAACTAACGGCAATGGGGTGCTCGAATTCGCAGCTTCCTTTACTTCCATACTCGGAGCCGAGTTTTCGATCGTTTCCGGCTGGGATGTGTCAACCGTTACCGTTCTTGGTGCACGACTGGTTGATCGCTCCCTCAGGCTGCTTTTCCGGACGGGCGTTGCAGGTGTTGCCTTTTCGGCAGCGGTGGAGTTGGTTGATGAACTCGGCGGTACGACGAGGAACCAACCTTGACTGGCCGGAACCAATGAAGTGGCAAGCGACGCTGATGGCTCGTTGGTAATTCCGATATGCGAACCCTTCCAATCTGTCCACTTCTGGTTCTTAGCGCCTTTCGGTTCGGCTACTGCTGCCGGCAGGGCTCCTTCTCCTACTTCAATATTGAGATAGAATTTAAAGGAGCCGGTCTGTTGAATCCCAAGCAGAAACCTAAGGTCCAGACTGGCGCCGTTAGCGAGTGGAGTAGCGAGAGTCACCGTGCCGGAGGACAGGCTGCCGTTGAAGCCGCTGCCGTTAGGCTGGCTGGGCGGCTGTTCGAGCGTTGTTCCCTGGACTGTAATGTTCGATGTACCTGAGCCGCACGGTGAGCGGTCAACGTTGACAACGACGGCGGTTGAAGTGCGTGGTCGTAGATCAGCGATGCCGGACGGGGCGGGAAACGTCGTCACGTCAATAATCCGCCAGCGCAGACGCGTGACGTCCGTTCCGGTGTTATTCGTCACTGTTTTGCGAATATCCAACGTTCCGAACGTCGAGTTGTTCGCCGGGTCGGAAGTGAAATCGCGTACTCGATTTGGCGGAGTGGCGGTGCCCACGCACGGGTCCAGCAGATTGAAAGCGAACGACGAGTTTCGCTGTATAGGGCTGGAAAGATTTTCTGGTCCGGGCGCGCCCAGGCGTTGGCCGGCGCCTGCTGAAGTTCCGTTGGTGTCAACGAAAATAAAATCGGCTGCGTTGTTATTTGTGTCCTTGGGCGTGCTGATTGGACAAGTTCCCATGGTGGTAATTGACCCGCTCTTGCCGCAGTTGTCCCGGTAAAAAGAATAGTCAATTGAAAAAGGGGTCAACGCCGGATAGCCCGTGCCTTCCTTGTAAAGCGTATTTGCTTCGGAAGTTGAACCGACAGCGTCAAGTCTGTTGGCCAGGGTAAAATCTGCTGCAACTGAAGTGTTGAAAATTGCAATGCCTGCGTTGTCGGGTATGTCCGTGGTGTAGGTGGCATCACCAGTTGCCGTAGTGCCTGCTCCGGCGGGATACGATGCCAGCGAATAAGCCACTGAGTTGACGCATAGATAGTGGCCTCGGTTCGGAATCACTGTTCCATTCGGTATGACACAGCGGGTCACTCCGTTTGACGCAGCTACCGCGTATCCCGTGCCGCCGCCGGCGACGGTGTGATCAGCCCCACTGTTATTGTAGATCTCGATAAACTCGTCGTTAGCGCCACTCGGGCCGCGAACGCGAAACTCACTGATAATGACCTGTGCCGAGACTGCTTGCGATGCCGAGAGTACGATTAGAAATACCAGGGTGGTGGTAGCTGCAAAACCCAAACGAAACAACTTTGTCATGTAGATTCTCCTGAGATATCCGTGCTTCTGTGAACGTAGATTCCTGCGAAAAATGTCTGGAACTCGAAAGCGGGTCATTGCCTCCGCGTCGTCCGGCGACGACTGCGCGTGCGGCCCGGCTGCTCCTGCAATGCTCCTGCGATTAACAGCTTGTGTCGGCGCGATCTCTCGCAATCTTCTATAACTGCCGATTCTTAGCCAATAACACTATCCGAAGCGGCGTCCGTCGAGCGCGTTGCAGGTCAGCCCGCACGTAGAAACGGACTTTCGGATCTAAACGGGCCACAGCATCCTCAAGTGGAAACTTGTCCAGGTCGATATCAACCAGATCGTCGTTTGCCTCCGTCATGTCGAGCGGGATACCCAGCTCGTTGGCCACTTGTGACAGTACCACCGACAAAGGCACCTGTTTCGCCCTCACGGTTAACGCGTCTGCTTTGTAAGACACGAGCAGCGGTTCAGCTTTCTTCGTCGCAACCATCGATTCAGAATCGGCGTCAGATTCGGTGTCGCCTTCAAGCATGAACACCTGCATCGTCTTTTCCAATATCGGGTTGATAGCTGGAACCGGATCTCCAAAGCCACCAAGATAAATTCCAACGGCCCGTGGCTGTTGGCCGGGTGCATACTTGACCTCGTAATCGACGTAGACCGCCGGCGCCAGCAAATGCAGAGCAGGCTCGAGCATCAGGCGCTTGAAATCGGCAGTGACTCCAAGTTTCGTTACCGATGCGCCCAGGTGCACCGGCACTTGTAATTTTCGGGAAAGCTCGCCCGCAATACTAGCTAGGGGTGTGTTGTCTGATTTTAGAGAGATGACCAGCAAGTCTGCCGAAGAGACCCGCAACGAGAAGCCCGGATCGCCTGGGGGTCGGTTCGACGTTCCCGCTTTTCCGGTTTGACCGGAAGCGATCGCGGAACTGCTGATCGCGAGTAATGCGACTGCCAGAAGATAAATCAAGCGCCCGTGAAACTCCATGTATCTCTTAGCGATCCCTATCCCAGAATCAACAGTTACACTTTCAGGGCACCAATCTCAGCAGGTGAGTAAGAGTCAAACTATCACGCGCGATCATGCGCGTCAACCAGCCTTCTTATTCAAACCTCCAAAGTGGACCGCGGACTCCGTCCGGTCTCGCCTTGAAGAGCGCTCTGGCCGCTGGTTCGGTTGCGATTCCACAACTTAAACTTGCCCATTACTTTTCCCCAGTCCACGAAAACGACGTACATCGCCACGTGGTAAGGAAAAAAGATGTTCATCAGGAATATCGTCGCCAGGTGGAAACCGATCCCAATGGGCAGGATTATGAACCGGATCCGCTTGAAAAAGATCGCGAGTGGAAATAAGAATTCCCAGGCTAATACAAATCCAACAAATATGGGCGAGTATTTACTGGCCTGAGGAATCGAAAAAGCCAACCTGTATTGAGTGTCGTGCAGGTTGTCGAGGGAATGCTCAATCGCGAGGGCTGACAGATTGTCAGGGCTTAGGTAGCTCAGACCTGCAACCCGAAACTTGATCAGCGCAGAACTGAAGTAGGACCACGCCAGCAAGATTCGCATCAGCAGGATCGGATAACCGTAAAGGATCCCAGATCTCAACGATGGTGAACGGCGGCGCAGGTGATCGAGCGAGAAGGCGTGGCCGCAGGGGACAAAAGCCAAAACAATCAAAATGTAGACCGCGGGCATTTCGTCGTGATTGAAATGACCATAGCTTCGCAGAAATCCTTCGTAGAAAAGGAAAAGCAGGGCGGACAACTTCGTGGACCAACTCGTCAGGTAGCCGATAGTAGCGGCCCCGAGAGCAAGCACCATCAAATACTTTAGCGTGATTATGCCGCCCGATGTCAGTAGCAGATCGTAAAGCCGCCAGGGCAAAAGTTTCATCGCACCGGTCGGGCGCAATAGCGTTGCCGGTAGCTGTCCGAGATCGGCAAATGACGTGAGGAGGATTTGGCTCAAAATGAACCCGCAGACTCCGGCCCGGATCACTCCGAGCGTGAATGCGTCGGTTGGAGCCAGGTTTCTTAGAGAGTAGTTCTCCACGATTCAATGAAGTAACCAGGGTTTCCTGTGATTTCGCCATCCCACCTATAAGCATCAAGTCTGACTGATCGGAGCCTCACAGGCGACGTTGCCGGCAAGCGTGAGTTGTAGATGCGACCCCATGTCCGCAGCAGGTCGTCGAGCCTCGCCGCGCGGGGCAGGTCGTTAATGTGCGGGTACGTCGCGGACAGCCGTGCGTTATCAGGATGCAGAGACGAGATCTTGAAACTCTTATTCTCAACGGCGGCGGCCACCAGGCTCCAGTGACGCCCTGTCAAAGCGTTGGTTAAAGTAATAGGCGGCAGGTCGATGGTCTCGCCGGTCAGAGTCTCGCCTCTGAGGATGTAGTAGGCGCGGCCCGAGTCTCGATCTCGGAGCATCATCGTCGAGGCTGAAAACGGATAAAGGTTTCTGATGAACCCGAAGGCCAGAAGGAGCGGAACCGCCAGCACCATGGTAAGCACTGCGTATCGGGCAACGACGCGCCGATCGGTTTCGGTATGCTGATTATGAGGGGGCGAGCGTTTCATTGAGTTCCATTTTGCTCTTGACGTGGGCGCCGCCAAAAGGGAAAGCCGTCGATGTATTCCGGGTTACGCGTAAGACGCATGGGTGTTCATTGATGACAAACGCCCGGCGACGAAAAAGACCGGCCACCCGCGTTTAAATCACTCGGGCAACCGGTCTTTTAGAGCCGCTCAGATCCAACGACGAATCGTAACAAACTACAACCAGATCGTAGAAACTCTAGTTGGTGGCGCCGCTATCGGTAAGCTGAAAAAAGGTCGTAGCTTCAAGAACGTCAACTGGCTGAGAAATCTCCGGTTCAACAAACGTCTTTTTGAGAGTTTGGGTTAGTTCCAGACTCTCAGCGGGCGGTTCAGTAACGAAAGTTTTATTCTTATCTTCTGACACGTGGTTTTCCTCCTCAAGTACCCATGTTAATTATGACAAAAGCCGGGCAGCTCGCAGCACGAGCTACGGCAGAGCCTCGACGTTTACGTAAAACTTAAAAGAGCCTGTCTGTTGTATTCCGAGTAGGAGCGCAGGTCAAGTGATGCGCTGTTAGCTAGCGGGGTGGCAAGCGTTACGGTGCTCGATGAAAGGCTGCCATCCACAGTTGTTGTAACTTTGATTCTCCTCTACAAACTCCAGACATTCAGTTTCCAGGATTTTTGCAAGCCCACCCTTCCGGACTTGACGTAATTTTGTGGCGAGTGAGTTCTGGCGGGGGAGCGTATGATACTAATGGTCTATCACGCCGTCAACGCTTTTTTATTTCCCGCTGGATTGGACTAGTGAACGCTGGGCTGCCGCAAGTGAGAGTTATGGACCGACCAGCTTTTGCGCTCTCAATTGATCCAAAGCGCGTTTGATGCTGGACATTGCCCCGTCTACCGTTACGTTATACCGCGCAGTGAGCGTGGCTGCGATTTCGGACACCGGCGATCGCTGCTCGATCCCCCGCCAAATCAAGCTCGCCGTTTCATTTAGTTGGTAGTATTTCTTCGTTCTTAAGTCGACCAGCACGCCTTCGAGGCCGTCGAGATCCGTAAAAATTACGTGATCGTATGGCGCGGGCGGAACCGCACTGGACTCAGCATCAATTGACATTGGCTTCCCTTTCACGGCGTACTTCAACTCATTACCGGCAGAGTCAGCGTAGCGGTTCGCGGCGATATCCGCACCAGCGAGTCCCAGGGTGTTTTACCCATCGTATTCAAACAGAAGAGGCACGGCGAACCCGTATTTAAGTCTGCCTTTGCGCCCTGGGCCGAAAGGTCGGTTAACGCTTTTATTCGGCGCTCGGCCTGGACTGTGGCGACCTGCTGGAGACGAGCAAAAGCGTCGGCGAATTCTTCGTGATTTAGATCCGAAATCACATCTTCCGCGCCATTACTACCGCGAAATCCCGACAGGTTGCAGCAGAGCGAAAGATGTCCTCGATAATCCACGTTGGCGCTAACGCCGCTCAACGCGGAGCAGGGAGAGGACAGTTCGGTGTTGTAGTAACCAACATCGATGCCGATACGCATCTTGAAGATTCTGGCCAGCAACGCGATCTCTCGCTCGGCCTCGGCGCGTTCGTCGATGGTTAAGGCTAAAGCAGTTGCGATTTCATTTGAGGTGGGCATCAGATGGGCAAAGCTCAGGGCGGTGGCTCCCATGCGTGCCGCGAAAAGAGCTATCTGCTCAAGATCCTGAACCGTGTCGCGGCGAATGCCGACCTTCAACAGAAAGGGAAAGTCATTGGCCCAACAACGGGAAAGCGCCTGCACCACGCGCTTGAATGATCCCTCGCCGCGCCAATGATCATGCGCTTCCTGAGTGGCGCCATCAAGACTGAAAGCAACGTGGGAGACGGTCGATCGATGCTGCATCACGACCGGCCAAACGCGTTCAAATAGCCATCCATTGGTTATGAAGCTGCACGTCAAACCCTGCGCGGCCACGGCCTCAATGATTTCTCCAAAGGCAGGATGGATCGTGACTTCACCACCCGTAAACATGACCTGTTCAATTTGCAGGCATTCACGAGCGCCGCTGAGCACGCGAGAAAGGAGTTTGACCGGGAAAAAATTAGCCGGCGAATGATAAAGCGCTTCGTCATCACGCAAACAATATCCGCAATGCAAGTTACAGACATTGGTCAGCTCCACGGTCAAACGACGTGGTCCATAGCGTGAAGTTTCGTCCAATTCCGTTTCTTTCATTCGATTCTTGCCAAACACTACTGCTGGATAACGCTTGCCATGACAGTAGACGACTTAGCCGGGCTGAGAAAGTCTCTTCCCGCCAGAAGGTCAAACCCCTGACATTGCTTAGCCAGGCGTGAAAGCATAGCGAGATGCTCGCGAGCGGTAATTTGGTCGTAAGCTGACCAGGGACTCATGCGAAGAAGGCGCGTCATCACTTCAGCAGTCGATAAGGGCGAAATCCTGCTATCCGCCTCGGGCCTAACCTGCGAGAAAAACATCTTTCGGGGCGTGCAGCACTTCTTGAAACCTGAAATAAAAACTTCGTTTGGCGCAAACCGGGTCTTCTCCGCGCCTCCTGATGACACAGCCGATACCCGCGCCTGTAGAAACTGACTCTGCGAGAGTGTCTGCTCGGTTACCGCGAAGCACCGGCGCACTGGCCAGGCTGAGACCTCATTGTCCTGCTCGCCAAGCACCAGAACGTCGTCAGAAAGATAGGGCCATCCGGATGTGGCCAATTGAGTTGTCAAAGTTGACTTGCCGCTGCCCGAAGGCCCAACGATCAAAACACCTTGATTGCTAATTGGCTCAACGACGGCCGCGCTATGCAATTCAAATAGGCCGCAGCGACGCAACGCGGAGGAAAAGGCGTAACTTACTACCCTGATCAATTTCTGAAAGTCGTTCGTGCCCGCGGAATTAATAAAAGCTTCAACATCGGCGCGCCCTGGTAACCCGAGGATCACCAACGAGCCGAAAATTTCCAGATACAACGTCGTGCCATTGCTCTGACAAACGCCATTGTCGGCAATCTCGAATCGATGGCCGCTCGTCGGCAGTGAGGGGAATGAGCTATCTGTTCTAATCGTGATTGAGCAGCCATCTAAGCGAGGCCCACCTGCGCCGGTCGGGCTCAAGTGCCATTCGGCAAACACGTTTTCGATTAGATCGGCAGCTTGAGCATCGAGAGCGTCGATCGTGACCGAACGGTTGGCCACCTGGTAGGTGAGCCGGCGGCCGCGTCTCGTGGAATTAACTGCATCCATTGGAATAATCGAGTAGATGCAGACTACTGACTGCCTAAGCCGCCCGATTTTACGTCTGCTTCAAGCTGCTCTGGCGACACCAGCATGACTCGAAGCGGCGCCCTCGTAAAACGCGTTAGATAAGCTCGAACATAAACGCGAATATTTGGCGATAGTCTCGTAAGCGCATCCTCAAAGGGCGTATCCTTCACAGTGTCAACGATCTCGACTCATATTGAATTCGGCCGGCACTTCCAACACCTCAGCGGCGGTCGGCACAACCGCAACGAGTGGTTGTTTTTTGGATCTGATCGTAAGGAAGTTATCGTCAAGAGCGATGCGCAACGGATCGGCCTCGAAGCTCGCCGACGCAGTAGCAACATCTTCGGTATTCCCCTCTATCATCAGCGCTTCAGATGCGCTCTTTACCGTTTCTGTTTTCGCCGTTTCGGTAATCCGCCAACGGTGCTTTTTCTTCAGTGCAGCGACCGGTGACTGTTTTGGCTCCGGCGATTGCGCCGCCAGGTGCTCACCAACACCTGGAACCAAAATGAAAAGAAGGACGGGAATCACGTAAAAGGCGGATGGAATTCGGCTAACCAAGGCTGACTTCAGGAGTGCTGGAAATGATTGTTGACTGGTCATTGGGGGTAGGTTCCTGCTTCGATCACTGAAACTTGCAGCGTTGACCCGAAACTACCATGCGTCAATTAGGGCGTCAATCGGGGCTGAATTTTGGTAGTGGGTGTCGTTTGGTTGATTCTTTGCGGCTCTTGGCGAGACCTTTGCGGCCTTCGCGGTAAAAACTAAGTCAGGACCGCAAAGTTCGCGAAGCATAAGACGCAAAACTTATGCAGTGGAATTCCCATTTTTCAAATGCACCAGTACCTAAATTTTAGGTTGGATGTGGAGACACACTGACAACTAGCGAGTCAACGACTGCCTGCCGCTCGCAGGGAGCAGTGATTGCCCCTCGCGCCGGCGGCGATCTCGCTGGAGCAGTGCGAAAGGGCGCATCAGGTAATAAACGAAAGTGAGAGGCCGAGGCAGACGCATGGTTTCGATGTCCGCATCCGTAGGCTGCAGCAGTAAACGACAATATCTCAACCTGGAACGCAAATCCGAGCGCACCGCCCAGTTGAATCTAAAGCTCTGGCCGATGGTGATCGCCATTGGCTCACTGCTCGCGAAGAGTCGACTGGTTACCTCGCCGACGAGTTCGGGTAACGCGTCGTCAGCTTTGGCAGCCGCAATCACCTGGGCCGGCAAGGGTGCGTCGAGCAGTTTGTTTGCTAGACAAAGCCCGAGTAACAGCATTCGGGAGCTCCCGTTTGTTTCCGCTCGCTGGAGTAGAGTCGCCCAATTCAGTCCTGCTCGCGTTCTAACGATTTGAGCGACATCGCAAATCCAGGCGAGGCGTTCCCACAAATGCTTTGATCCATGCACGCAAAGTGACAGCAGCAGATCTTCGGCTCCGAGGCTCTTTATTGGGAGATTGCCCAGCGAGGTTGTTTCCAGACGTCCCCAAAACTCTTCGGCCTGAAGCGCGGAGGCAAATAGTTTCGATGCCACTTCCCAATGAAGTTCGACGATCAGTTTTCCATCCACACCGCTCAGGGATAAGTTGTGCTGAGTCTTCAACAGCAGTGTTTCCTGCGCGGTGATCCAGGGAACGTCACACTTATAGCCCTGAGCTTCCAAAACTGCCTTCGCTTGAAGGACATCAGACTTCCGCGTCAGGATGTCCAAATCAACGAACCGTCGCAACGCCAGGTTTCCGTAGGCATAAGACGCGAGGGCCGGGCCTTTGTATGGGACGGCCTCAATCCCGGCCGTTTCGAGAGCGTTTAGCAGGCGACAGAGCTCGGCGCTAAGAAACGAATTGCGGGCAGCATTGTCACGATAGTTATTTCTGAACCGGGAGAAGTCGGCTTCAGGGATATTCGCATCTAGTTGATTAAGCTGGTAGTAAACGAGGGGCAAGACTGAGTGACGGCGGGCGAGCCGGTAAAGATAATCCCAATCGATTTCTGCCGGCGAGGAGGTAATCGCGTCGATGCGTTGCTGCGCCTTTTCGTCAACTTGCGTGCGCGCACATAACAATAGAAGTTCATGTTCGACTCGCAATTTATCTCGAGACCTTAATCGTTCACTTTCAGCACGGCCAGAAAGGCATCCTGCGGAATCTCAACGCGACCCACTTTCTTCATGCGTTTCTTGCCCTCTTTTTGTTTTTCCAGCAGCTTTCGTTTGCGTGAGATGTCGCCGCCATAGCATTTAGCGATGACGTTTTTGCCCATAGCCTTTACCGTTTCCCGCGCGATTATTTTAGCCCCAATGGCTGCCTGAATTGGAACTTCAAACAGCTGGCGCGGAATCAATTCCTTCATCTTCGACGCCAACAGACGCCCCTTCGCCGCCGCAGTGTCGCGATGAAGCACGAGCGAGAGCGCATCGACCGGCTCGCCGGCTACCAGCACATCGAGTTTAACGAGATCGCTTTCCCAATACCCCGCGAGGTGATAATCGAGCGACGCATAACCGCGCGAGGTTGATTTCAAACGGTCGTAAAAGTCGAGCACGATTTCATTAAGTGGCAACTCGTAAGTCAGCATCACGCGGCTCGACGTGATGTATTCAAATCCTTTCTGCTGGCCACGCTTTTCTTCCAGCAACGCGAGGATGCCGCCGAGATGATCTTCCGGGGTCAGAATGGTGGCTCGAATTGCGGGTTCTTCTATTTTTACGATCCGGCCCGGGTCGGGCATCTTTGCCGGCGAGTCGATCTCGGTCACCTTGCCGTCAGTTGTGGTCACAACATAACGGACGCCCGGCGCAGTGGTAATCAAGTCGAGATTAAACTCGCGCTCCAAGCGCTCCTGCACAATCTCCATGTGCAATAAGCCGAGAAACCCGCAGCGAAATCCAAATCCCAGCGCCGTTGAAGACTCTGGTTCGTAAAAAAACGAAGCGTCGTTGAGACGGAGCTTGTCCATCGCCTCGCGCAACTCTTCATATTGATTTGTGTCCACGGGGTAGAGACCCGCGAAAACCATCGGCTTGATTTCCTGATAACCGGGAAACGGTTCCTTTGTGGGCCGTGCAGCTTCAGTGATCGTGTCACCGATTTGAACGTCGGCCACCGTCTTGATCGAGGCGGTCATGAATCCGACCTCGCCGACACTTAGGGAAGAAATGGGAGTCGGACGGGGTTTATTCACCCCCAGGGTTTCCACTTGATAATCGCGGCCTGCATTGAAGAAGCGAATCTTCATTCCCGGACGAATCGTTCCATCGATAATTCGGAAGAGCACGATTACGCCGCGATACGAGTCGTACCATGAGTCGAAAATCAACGCTTTCAAAGGGGCATCCGGATCGCCTTTCGGTGGCGGGACGTCGCGCACGATCGCTTCCAAAACCTCGGCCACGCCAACACCTGTTTTCGCGCTCGTCAGAATCGCATTGTGCGTTCCCAAACCGATGAAGTGTTCAATTTGCTCCATCGCCTTCTCGGGTTCGGCGCCCGGCAGGTCGATTTTATTGATCACCGGGATCAACTCAAGATTGTTCTCAATCGCAAGATATGTGTTAGCCAGCGTTTGCGCCTCGACGCCCTGCGAGGCATCGACGATCAGCAGTGCGCCCTCGCACGCCGAAAGTGAACGGGAAACTTCGTAGGAGAAATCGACGTGGCCGGGTGTGTCGATCAAATTCAGGATGTACGACTCGCCGTCCTGCGCTTTGTAGTCGAGCCTGACGGCGTGGGCCTTGATCGTGATCCCGCGCTCGCGTTCGAGATCCATGTCGTCCAGGATCTGGGCCGACATGTCGCGGCCGGTTACGGCCCCGGTCAATTCAAGCAGCCGATCCGCGAGAGTCGACTTGCCGTGATCGATATGGGCGATGATGGAGAAGTTTCGAATTTTTGCGGGATTCATTCAAAGCAGCCCAAAGTCTAAAGTCCAATGTCCAAAGTCTCTTGCCCCGACGTTGGACTTTGGACGTTGGACATTGGACGGTGACTTACCATAACAAAACGGACGCGAAACCGCACTCGCGCCCGTCTTGCATTGAGTTTTCTCAGCGGGAAAACCTGCTTAGTCGTCGATATGTTCCTCAACGTAAGCCCGAGCCTTTTCGGCTGTGTTTACTGACTGCATGAATTCCATGTTCTTCATAGCCCAGCCAAAATGCTCTTTGACGAAGTCGGTATAACCGGCGCCCTGGCCGTTGGGAAAACCAATCTTGTCGAGCACCTTCAGAATCAACACGTTGTCCTTCGTCGCTCCGGCTGCCTGAAACAGTTTGTGCTTTTGGTCGTTGGTTAACGTCGAAGAGGAGCTTGACGAGTCAGTATTTGTATTGAGGTTTCGGGTTGAATTGTAGTTTGAATTTCGATTTGAATTGTAATTGTAGTTGTAATTGCTGCTGGGGTTATAGATGCCGGGCGCTTTGATGTATCCGGTAACTATCAGCACAGCGCCGATAATCACGATCAGTATTATTCCCAGGCAGCCGGCGCCACCGCAGCCCAGCGCGATCTTTGTGTTCTTAGTCATGGGTTACCTCACAAGGGGATCAGGGTAAAGCAAGCCGCTGGCTTGCGCCGCAAACTCGATGTTTGCGTTAGGAACTAGCGAACCGTTTTCATCCAGGCGATACAGGATTGCAGATGATACCGCATGTTTTGCATGTTGTCGTGAGGAAGATTGCCGGGGCCGAGCAAAACCCACTCAAAATCGTATTCTCCCAGACTGGTCATCAACCGGCAGTGTCTTATTTTTTTTCTCTCTGTGCAGCCTCCGAGTCTCTGTCTCTGTTTTGAAGAAACGGTAATGGAGATTCACCACGGAGACACAGAGTCCACAGAGTAAGTACAGAGAGAGTTCAAACCAGGACCACCTCGCTTGCGTAGCAGGAAGCCACTGACTAAGATTCGCTTTGTTTCTTTGATTCCACCCGATCGGGTCTTTCGTTAAATAGCCATTAGGAGAATATTCATGCCGACCAGCAGGGTCTTCCTTGTCTTATTGTCTTTCGTCTTCTTGCCAGGCGCCGGGTCTTCGATGGGATTCGCCCAGCAGGCATCCAAGCCGGCAGCGCCGGTGGTGGCGTCGGTTGAAATCAGCCCGGCTCCCACTGATATTTTCCCGGGGCAAAAGGTGAAATTCACTGCCGTTGCGAAAGACGCGTCCGGCGCGGTTATCGCGACTCCACCAACCACCTGGATTGCCGCGCCATTTGACCTGGCGGGCGTTGACGAGAGCGGCACGGTTTCATTTTTCAGTCCGGGCGAAGTTTTGATTGGGTCAATTGTTGGCGGTAAACCTCATTTCACGAAAGTGATGGTCAAGGCTGGTCCGGTGACGAAAATCGAAATTTCGCCAGCCAACCCGTCACTGGTGGTAGGCGCTACCAGCAGGTTGACGGCGGTGGCCAGAAGCGCGGAGGGAAATCCGCGCAACGATGCGTCTGTGAAATGGTCGTCCAGTTTGCCCGAGGTGGCGACAGTTGACGCCGCCGGAGTGGTGACTGCGTTAACGCCCGGCCGCGCGCAGATCAGCGCCTCTTCGGGGAACGGCAGCAGCAACGCGACGGTAACGGTCGCGAACAACAGCGTGTCAGGCCTATCTCTGGAACCGCGCTCAACCACGGCGCGCACCGGCGACGTCGTACGATTTAATGTGAAAGCGACTATGGGTCAGGCTGATAACTCAGCGGTTCGCTGGACCGTTAATGGTCCAGCTGGGACCATCGACGCTGATGGCGGTTTCGTCGCCGAGCTACCGGGTTCGTATATAATCACCGCGGCGAGCGGTCGCGAGGAAGCGATCGCTTCGCTAGTGGTGAAGCCGCGAAATGCAGAGCGCGAACTCAACGTGGTTGGCCGCGCGCGCATTAAAGACTTTCCTGCCGCAGAGGTTTGGGTCTTCGGCAATCATGCCTACCTTTCGACTATCTCCGACAAGTTTCTCGTTTATGACATTTCCGATCCGGCAAATCCAAAACTGACGGACACGATTAAGGTAGACGCCAGGATCGTTAACGACATCAGCACCACCGCCGACGGAAAGATTTTGGTGATCTCGCGCGAAGGCGCGTCTAACCGGAAAAACGGAATTGCTTTTTACGACACTTCAGATCCGGCTCATCCAAAACTTATTTCCGAATACACCGCAACGGTAACGGGTGGAGTTCATAGCGCGTTCGTCGATTCCCACTACGTCTACTTAACGGATGATGCCACTGGCTCGATGCGAGTTATCGATTTTGCCGATGTGAAGAATCCGAAGGAAGTGGCGCGTTGGGAAGTGCCTAACCAGGTTGCTACCCCCATTCGCACAAGTGAAGGCGAAACAGTCGGCGGTCGTTATCTGCACGACCTTCAGGTTAAGGATGGCCTGGCGTACCTCGCTTACTGGCGCGATGGATTAATCATTCTCGACGTGGGAAATGGAATTAAAGACGGGAAGCCGGAGCGCCCGGTGCTGGTGAGCCAGTATCGTTTTAATCATCACGAGCTTTATGGCAATGGCTGGCTGGCAGGTAGCCACTCGGTCTTTCGATATAAGAATTATGTTTTCGTCGGCGATGAAGTGTTTCCACCCATCTTTGATATTCAGGTGCGCGAGCGTGTGCCGGTGCGTGGCATCGTTCACGTGGTTGAGGTGTCGGATTTGAGTAATCCGCGCAAGGTTGCCGAGTATCCGGTGCCGGAGTCAGGCGCGCATAACATGTGGGTCGAGGACGACATCATGTACATGGGCTATTACAACGGAGGCGGACGAGTGGTCGATGTTTCTGGCGAGTTGCGTGGCGATTTGTATCGGCAAGGCCGGGAAATTGGACATCTCTGGGCAGGCGATCCCGAATCCTTCAAGCCGAATCTTCCTTTTACCTGGGGCGCGCAGCCACACAAAGGGCTGGTCTACTTCAACGACGTCCACAGTGGAATCTGGATCGTGAAGCTTGGCGAACAGAAAATAAAAGGATCGACTACAACCCCAGGCCACTGAGGGCGGACGACAGACGGCAGACGGCAGGTCAGAGAGTGGAGCGTTGAAACAACCAGCACCTGCGGTGCGACAGAAGAGAGCGTGAAACAACGAGCACCTGCGGTGCGACAGAAGGTAGCCGGTGGCAAGCGCGCAGCGCGCGGCCCCCGGCCCAGTAAGAACCTTGCGCCCCAACTGGGGCGCTGTTTTGTCTTTCGAGTTTTCCAGAGGCCGCGCGCTGCGCGCTTGCCACTGGGAAGTTGACGAGTAGTGTGGCGCCCCTCGCGGGGCGCACGGCCCCCGGCCCAACAATACCTTGCGCCCCAACTGGGGCGCTTTTTTGTCTTTCGAGTTTTCCAGTGGCCGCGCGCTGCGCGCTTGCCACTGGGAAGTTGACGAGTGAGTGTGGCGCCCCTCGCGGGGCGCACGGCCCCCGGCCCAACAATACCTTGCGCCCCAACTGGGGCGCTTTTTTGTCTTTCGAGTTTTCCAGTGGCCGCGCGCTGCGCGCTTGCCACTGGGAAGTTGACGAGTGAGCGTGCGCCCCTCGCGGGGGCGCACGGCCTCAGGCCCAACAAGAACCTTACGCTCCAACTGGGGCGCTTTTTTGTCTTTCGAGTTTTCCAGTGGCCGCGCGTTGCGCGCTTGCCACTGGGAAGTTGACGAGTGAGTGTGGCGCCCCTCGCGGGGCGCACGGCCCCAAGCCCAACAAGAACCTTGCGCCCCAACTGGGGCGCTTTTTTGTCTTTCGAGTTTTCCAGAGGCCGCGCGCTGCGCGCTTGCCACTGGGAAGTTGACGAGTGAGTGTGGCGCCCCTCGCGGGGCGCACGGCCCCAAGCCCAACAAGAACCTTGCGCCCCAACTGGGGCGCTTTTTTGTCTTTCGAGTTGTCCAGTGGCCGCGCGCTGCGCGCTTGCCACTGGCTACCATCTGCCGCACCTGCGGTGCTGTTTGAATAAGTTCAGCGCTACCTTCTGCCGCACCTGCGGTGCTCGTTGAGTTAGTTCAAATCTACTCGGCCGCACGCATGGTGCTGGTTGAACCATAGGCGCGCAGCGCAGGGCTGTCTATTCTTTCGATGGCCGGCGGCCAAACTCGTCCAGCAAAGGCGCGAGCGACGCAATAATGCGCTCGTGCGCGACCCCATTACTGGCGACGATGCCATTGCGATTACTGAGATCGCTGCGGTTGTAACTCAATGGCTGACCAAATAAATCGGTCAGTTGTCCCCCAGCTTCGCTAAGTATGATTTCCGGCGCGCACGTGTCCCACTGCTTCGTCTGCGGCGATAAGTGAACATACAGATCACACTGCTGCTCGACAATTAAACCAACTTTGATCCCCACCGATCCGCGATTGACTTCTTCCTTTAAACCAAAAGCCTTAACGACTCGATCCATGCGCGGGCTGCGATGAGATCGGCTCGCCGCCAGGCGCATGGTGGAGAGCTCGCCGTGACTCGATACTCGTGCGCGCTCAGGTTCAAACTCGGGACGCTCAACCCAGGAGCCGGTTCCGCGAACCGCACGATACAACACGCCGGTCAACGGTTGATACACCACGCCAAGCACGCTAACACCTTCGTCAGCCAAGCCAATTTGCACCGCGAAATCGCCGTTGCCATCGATGAATCCATTCGTGCCGTCGAGCGGGTCGATCATCCAGACACGTGATTTTCCGAGGCGTCGGGTTGTGTCGACAGATTCTTCGGCGAGAATGCCATCGTGGGGAAACTCACTACTGAGTCGCCTGACGATCAGATCATTTGCAAGCTTGTCCGCCTGGGTGACCGGCTCATGGTCGTGCACCTGAGACTTCTGTTCAATAACCAGCGGCCCTTTATACAGATCGAGAATCGCGGCGCCTGCTTCACGCGCGAGCTCGAGGGCCAGATGAAGCTCGCGATCGTAGTTTTCGAACTTACTCTGAATCATTACTTGCCGCATTAGAGGAAATCTGCAGGGCTGCTTCGCGAATGATGTCCAACGTCTGATCGATGTCAGCGCGGGTCGTGCGAAAGTTTGTGATACAGGCTCTTAGCGCGAATCTGCCTCGCAAGGTGGCGTTGGAAACATAGGCACGGCCACCGCGCTGGACCGTCAGCATGATCTGATTGTTCAGTTGATCGAGTTCAGCACCAAGTTCAGGCCCGAGTTCGGGATTGCCTGCCTCATCGGAAGAGTTCGCTGCTAGTTTCGCGGCCAGCTCAGGTGGCACATAACGGAAACAACAGATGCTAAGCTCGGGAGTCACAAGTAGTTCAAAATCGTCCGCAGCCTCAACCTGTTGCCCCAGGTATTCGGCCAGCGCGTTATCTTCGCTGATCGCAGCCGCAATACGCTTAGTTCCGTAGAAACGAAGGGTCAGCCATATCTTTAACGCGCGAAATCGCCGCGACAGTTCTGGTCCATAATTCCAAAATGCGAAAGCTTCATCCTCGTCGTGCTCGTGGACTTTGATGTAGTCGGCCTCATCAAAACTAAAAGCAGCGCGAGCCTGGGCTTCATTTCGGAAAAGCAGACAGCCGGAATCAAGTGGCACGTAAAGCCATTTGTGCGGATCGAGCGAAACTGAATCTGCTCGTTCAAGTCCGGAGAAAAGCTGGCGCTTCGAGGGATCGAGTGTCGCGAGAACGCCATAAGCACCATCAACATGAAACCAGAGATCAAACTCCTTCGCGACATCGGCGATCTCTGCGAGCGGATCAATCGCGCCGGTGTTCACGGTGCCGGAACTGCCAACGACACAAAACGGCTTAAGGCCATTTGCAATATCCGCGGCGATGAGCTCGCGCAAGTGAGAGACGTTCATGCGAAACTGCGCGTCGGAATCAACCAATCGAACACTCTGCCGTCCGAGTCCCAACATATCGGCGGCTTTGGGAATCGACATGTGAATTTCACTGGATGCGTAGATGGTCATCGGGCGCGACTTCCATAATCCTTCGCGAGCGGCTCCCGGCCCCGCTTTCGTGCGATGCGCAATCAAGAGCGCGGTTAAATTCGCCAGTGAGCCGCCGCTCGTAAGCAGGCCATGAGACTTTCGGCCGTCGCCCGAGTAGCCAATCATTTCCGCCAGCCAACTGATGACCGTGCGTTCGATCTCAGTAGCGGCCGGACCTGACCGCCAGGAGGTGACGTTAACATTCACCGCCGACGCCAGCAGATCGGCTAAGGCACCCGGAGCGGTAGAAGGCGAAGCGACATAGCCAAAGAACCGCGGATGACCATTGTGACGATTGTTGCTGAGAATCTTGCGGCAGTCGTCGACAATCGCGGCGGCCGGCTCGCCTTCGATCGGAAGCGAGGTGCCAATCTGCGCACTTGTTTTGCCTGCATGCGTTTGGGGGAAAACCGGCAACGTACGGATCGCGGAGTAGTAGTCTGCGACGAGTTCGGTGATTTGCGAGGTAAGCTCATCGAGCTCCGCTCGCGAGATTTCGAGAGAAGATCCTTCCCGCCGCTGTGTCTTATCAGCTTCGTTCATTTGGGTGGCGGGGGCGCGATCGCGATCAGCAGCGCCAGGCGCGTGTCTGAATTGTTGGTGACGCCATGCGGAACACCTGCCGGCGCTACCACAACCGATCCCGCCTCCGCATCCTGTTCCTCGTCTCCGACAATAAAACTGCCGCGCCCTTCCAGGACAAAGTAGAGCTTATCGGCTCCCTGGTGCGCATGGGTCGTTTGCGTTTGATTCGGTTCCAGGCAGTTGAGCCCAACCAGCAAGTGTTCACCCTGCCAGACAGTGGTTTTGTAAAACTTTTCGGCCTGCGAACCGACGTGATCGCTCCAGTTGGTAAAGTAGCTCACCGCGGTAATTCCTCTGGATTAATTTGGGAAGTAAAAACTAACACAGCGTCTGGGAACCATGAAACGCTTGCGACTCGCTGAAGGTGCAAGCTATGCTCGCTTTTCAAAAGACTATCCGCAGGTTTCGCAGCTGTGAAACGGCGACAAGTAACCAAAGTAACCAGGCCGCGGGCTTGGCTCCTTGACCGGCATCCTCTGGATAGCGTCTGTCGCAAAGGCTATGTCAACATCAAACTCCGCCACACCTGACGGCACTCTGAATTATCGCGACCGCTTCCAGGATGCGGCGCCGGATCATTTTCGGCAGCAGCAAACACTATGGCTATCATCGATCGGCATTGGTACCTACCTCGGCAACGCCGATGCGAACACCGACGCCAGTTATACCGAGACGGTTACGCGCGCGGTGAACGCCGGCGCGAATGTGATCGACACGGCAGCAAACTATCGTTTCCAAAGAAGTGAAAGGTCCATTGGCGAAGCCCTCGAATCATTAACCGGCAGCGCCGGCTTCCGCCGCGATGAACTGGTGATCTGCACCAAGGGCGGCTATTTGCCGTTTGATGGCGGGCCGCCGCGAGATGTTCGAGGCTACGTCGAAGAGACGTTCGTCAAACCCGGGATCGCCGGCTTCGATGATTTCGTGGGCGGCAGTCATTGCATGACGCCCGCTTATCTGCGGCATCAATTGGACCAGTCGTTGCGAAACATGAAATTGGATCGCGTTGACGTTTACTACGTCCACAATCCAGAGTCACAGCTCGACCATGTTTCCGAAGACGAGTTTTACCTCCGGTTGAAATCAGCCTTTGAGGGTTTGGAAGAAAGTCGGAGCGTTGGAAAACTGAACCACTACGGAGTGGCGACCTGGAATGGTTTCCGGGTTCCGGCCGGGTCACGCGGTTATCATTCGTTGCCGCGCATGTGGGAACTCGCCCGCGAGGTTGGTGGTGACACTCACGGGTTTCGGTTTATTCAACTGCCGATGAATCTTGCAATGCCGGAGGCGTTAACGCTGACGAATCAAGAAATGAACGGTCAGGGGCTTTCAACCCTTGCTGCCGCCGCCGAGTTAGGCGTCACCGTTATGGCCAGCGCCTCAATTTTGCAAGGTCGGGTCGCGCGCGGTCTAGCGCCCGAGTTGCGCGCATCCCTCGGTTCTTTGGCCACGGATGCGCAGACGGCGATTCAGTTTGTGCGCTCCACGCCCGGTATCAGCACTGCGCTCGTCGGCATGAGCAGCGCGGTACATGTTGACGAAAACGTGGCGTTGGGGAAGGTTAGTCCATTAGCGCCCGAAAAATTTATGCAGTTGTTTACTGAAGTGTAGGACAAACATTTCTACTAATTACTCGTTCGCTTAAGAGGGGAGCAGCCCAGAATCCCTGCCTTCTCGAAGCTTCGATGGCGGAACGAAAATACAAATCATTTACGGAGTTTTGGCCGCACTATGTGACCGAGCATAGCGATCCGCGCACGCGTCTGCTCCATCTGGTGGGCACTTCAATCGCGCTGGCTTGCGTTTGCTACTTCATCGCCTCCGGTCGCTGGTGGTTATTTCCCCTCGCCCTGGTCCCCGGCTACGGCCTGGCGTGGATCGGTCACTTCTTTATCGAGAAGAATAAACCGGCTACGTTTCAGTATCCGCTGTGGTCATTCATGGGCGACTACAGGATGATCTGGAAAATGTTAACGGGTAGCATGAGCGCTGAGGTGGAAAGGGCAGGTAAAACAGCCGGCGCCAACCCCCCTTGAAAACAGTTCGAGATCAGATCAAGCGAATTATTCAAACCGTCTCAGGTCGAAAATGTGGTCCGCTCTTCTCTTCGGCTAAGACCCGCGGCATCCAGGCCAGCTTCTGAATGTTCAGAATATGAGCTACAAACACCGCGCGCGCATAAAACGCTCGCGAAGTGCTTCCATGTCCGCGTCCTTTCGTCCGTGCCTGAATGTATTTTCCCGCATCGCCGGTTAAGGCTGCGAATCCTTTTGTGCGAATGATCCCTTGGATCGTTTCATAGTCGTGCTCAACCTGCTTTCGGATCGCCGGATCATCAAGATCAAACTCTGCGGCGGAGTGCAGGATAGAAGACGTTTCTGCGACGCTTTCGAAAATTCGTGCTACCACCATCATGCTCCGCACCTTGTCGTAGAGGTGGCTATCGACGAACTTATTTGCCACAACTTCCGCAGGTTCGATCATCGTGATGGCCATTGACTCTTTAACGCGCAGGGTTCCATCGCCGGCACGGTGGAGCGGTATGACCTTCAACTCCCATAGATCGAAATCGGGGGACCGCAAAGAGTTTTGTGCCAACCCCAGGTAGCGTTCGATTACCTGGCCGGCCCAACCTTTGTTCTTCCTGCCGTTTTTCCAAACCGTGATGCCAAACTGGTCGGCCATCGGTCGCAGATCCTTTCCCGAAAGCAGTTTGATCCGGTTGAGTGCTTCGGCGCGCTGCAATCGTTCGGTTTGAAAGCTCAGCATCTGGTAGAGTCAGGAAGTGAAAAGGTTGATCTTAATGCGGACTGATTTACGCGTTGCCGGTAGTGCCTTACGGTGGTCGCACCGGTTATCTTTGAGCGCGCTCAATCAGTATAGAATGGGCAGTCGGGAAGTTAATCCCCAGGCGCGGAACACCACCGAGCTGACTGATACAAGAGACTAATCATGCGCGGAAACATTCCTATTCCTGAACTTCCTCTCGGCGAAGAAGTCTGGCTAATGGTGGCAATCACGGCTGTGCGCGAAAAGCGAACTCAGCAGGGAAAACGTTTTTGCGACGTAGTGGGGCGCAATGCGACGGGGTCGCTACCGCTAAAGTTGTGGGGTGAAACGCTCGAACAGTGTGGTGATTTCAAACCCGGACTTTGGGGTTTAACCGGAAAGCTCGAGAGTTATCAGGAGCGCTCGCAGTTTGTAGTCACCGAGTATCGGCCCATCACGCTGGAAAAGTATCGCGAACATCAGGGAGTGGATCCCGTGCTGCCGCTGGCTCACACGCTGGACATCGAAACCCTGGCGGTTCCTGACTTTCGCGATCGTGTCGGGCCACAACTGGAGAAATTGTGGAAACTGGGAAACATGCGGCTCGAACAACAGGAGCGCTATCTTGAGGACATTCTTATCGAAGAAGAGCGTTGCTACCAGCTGGGTTCTTTGAGCGCAACCTCAGGACGAATTCTCTCCATCGCCGTGCACACCGGCCCGGTAGCGGGGATCGACTTTGGAGTTGAGCAGCCACAAAGTGAGCGCGTGTTTGGAATCGATGCCGAGGGCCGGGAGCAGGATGAGAAAGAATCGTTGCTGGCTTTTCTGACTCTCTTTCAGGACTTTGATCCTGAGGCGGATGAAATTGTGGGCCACAACCTCATCGGGTTTGACCTGCCGTTTATTTTTCAACGTTGCCTGGTCCATGGGATTCAGGCGAAACCGTTGGTTGACCTGGGCGAATATCGAGTGAAAGGCGTGTTCGACACGATGCATCACTGGTGGCTGGGCGCCAGACGCAATGTCAGTCTCGACGACGTAGCCTGGGCAATGGGTATCGAATCAAGCAAGACGGCCACAGTTGAGGGCAGTAAAGTCTTTGACCTATATCAGGCAGGAAATCTCGCGGCGATTCGCGAATACAACCTCAACGACGTGCGCGTAACGCGAAAGGTTTACGAACGCATGGTTGCTTGTTTCGGACGTTAGACCCGCAATGAGGATCTTTCGATGAGAGTAAGGCCCGTAAACGGGCCACTGTTTCGTGTTTGCAACACGTTTTGTTAGACTCGGGTACGAATGGAATCTGAAATTATCTTGATCGTGGTTTTGCTGGCGGGCGCGGCGCTGGGCGCAGCGGTCGGCTGGTTTGTGCTGAGAAGCAAAGCGAGCGCGGCCAGCGTCGCCGACTTGGCAACTCTGAAAGAACGCCTGACCGGCAAGGAGGCGGAGTTGCAGAAGTTGCACGAGGCCTTCAACGCCCAGGCCGGCGAATACAAACAGTTGCGCCACGAGAACTCGCAATTGCAAGCGGCTCTCGAAGGCGAACGCCGCGCGGCTGAGGAGCGCAAGGATTCATTCAAGCAGGCGGCTGAGGAATTGTCGGAAAAATTCAAAGCGCTTTCGCGAGACGCATTGAAGGACAATAATCAGTCGTTTCTCCAGTTGGCCAATTCCACGCTCGAGAAATTTCAGGAAACCGCGAGAGGCGATCTGGAACGCCGCCAGACCGCGATCGATCAACTCGTTAAGCCACTCAAGGAGTCGCTCGAAAAAGTTGACTCAAAGATCGGTGAGCTGGAAAAGACCCGCGCCGGCGCCTACTCGGAACTGCGTGAGCAGGTCAAGGCCCTGGCCACTTCACAGGTGCAGCTCCAGGCCGAAACCGGAAATCTCGTCAATGCGTTACGGGCTCCGCATGTCCGTGGTCGGTGGGGTGAGATCCAACTGCGGCGGGTGGTCGAGCTGGCCGGCATGCTCCAGTATTGCGACTTTGTCGAACAGGCAACGGTGGCCACGGAAGACGGGCGAATTCGCCCGGACGTGATTGTAAAGCTGCCGGGCAACCGCACTATTGTGATCGACGCGAAAGTCCCGTTCGAAGCTTTCTACGAATCGATTTCGACTAAAGACGAAGAAATTCGCGCGGCGCGATTGAGAGATCATGCGCGGCTGGTGCGTACGCATATCGGCGCCCTCAGTAAAAAGTCGTATTGGGAATCAGTCCAGCCCACGCCGGAGTTTGTGCTGTTGTTTCTGCCAGGCGAAACCTTTTATAGCGCTGCGCTCGAAATCGATCCGAAGTTGATTGAAGACGGTGTGGGTCAGGGTGTGATCATCGCCACACCGACGACGTTGATTGCTTTGCTTAAGGCAGTCTCGTACGGTTGGCGGCAGGAGCAAATGGCCACCAACGCAAACGAGGTGAGCAGGCTGGGCAAGGACCTCTATGATCGCCTGCGGACGTTTACGAATTATTTTGCTGACATCGGCAGGGGCCTCGATCGCGCGCTCGATTCTTACAACAAAGGCGTAGGCTCGCTTGAGGCACGTGTACTCGTGACGGCGCGAAAGTTTAAAGAACGCGGCGCCATTGCCGGCGAAGAGATCGACATACTGGATCCGGTGGATAAGTCTGCGCGCGCGTTGAGCCTCGACGAAGGCGGATTGTTTCCTGAACTGGTGGCCGGACCCGAAACTGAAGCGGTGGATGATGATTCGTTTCCCCTCCTCAATGCGAAGCGAGCCGGCAGTAGTGAGAGTTAAGAATTGCGTCCGCAGATTTCGCAGGTTACCTAAAACAACGGCGCGAGGTTAACGTTCGTCCTGGTTTTGCGGGTGTCTTTTGAATCTGCGTAATCGGCGGAGAAGGTTTTGGCAAAAGAAATTTGGTTAGGTCCGCTGCTGGGCAACAATCGCTCCCAACTGGTGCGGCGTTGTGCTGAGTTTGTTGCTCAGGGACAATCCGATCGGTTCCTCTACCTCGCCGCCTCTCATCCGCTCCTCGAACTTGTCACTGAAGGAGTACTCGACGGCCAAAACAATCGCGGCGTTTGGGGTGAGCTCCCGGTTTACCTCTTTCGCGGCTTCGTGCGGCGAATAATTTCGACCGCCGTCGATGAAAACGGCCGGCTCCCGCAGCGCACGCCCATCGACCGCGAAGAGTTGCCCCTCAAACGCAGTCTCGTTTCTCAAGTGCTCTCGCGTTTGATGGTCGCAGGGCAATTAAAGGCCATCGCGCCGCTGGCCAATCGCGAGGGATGCGTTAACACTATCGCCACCCTGATCGGCGAAATCGAACGGGCGGCAAAAACACCCGAAGAAGTCGCAGTAATCATCAAAGCGCGGACTGCGGATCTGGATTCTGCAAGTGCTTCACGACAGCCTTCATCGGAACTCACGCCATTGCGCGCGCTCGATCGCCAGATCGATTTTGATCGCGAAGTCGCGTTGATTTACACGACTTATTCCAAATTGCTCAATCGCCACCGACTCACCGAGGCTGACGCCGATAGTCTGCGGGCGCTCCAGATCCTGGACGGCACTCTCGACGAGCGCCGCGTGGAATTGCCGTGGCTGGCAAATGTTCAGTTGCTCGTTCTCGATGGATTTTTTGATTTCACGCCGGTGCAGGGCGAGGTTTTGCGCCGGCTGATTCCCGGCGTGCCGGAAGTGCTGGTCAACCTCAATCACGATCAGCGCAATCCGGAAATCTTTCTGCCGTTTCAGGACACAATCGATCACCTCGAAGGAATTGCTTCTTTTGAAACGAAGTGGCTCGCCGCAGAGGTGGCGCCAACTCGCGGCGCGCTCGCTGGACTGCGCGAGAACCTTTTCAACTCATCTCTGACGGTCACGCCTGATAACGACCAGGTTGAACCTGAGGACGCGCCAGCGCTGCAACAATCCGAGATCCGCTACTTCGAATGCGGCGATCGTGACACTGAGATTCGCGCGGCAGTGAAGGAGATCAAGCGGCTTGTCTTGCGCGAGGGCTACCGGCTCGACGAGATTGCCCTCGTAGTCCGGCAAAAAGCCTCCTACGCCGAAACTCTCGCCCGAGTGATGCGCGAAGAAAGTATGCCCTGCAATCTCGAATCTCGTATTGAGGCCACTGCCATTCCCGGTCTGCGCGCGGCGCTCAAGCTGTTTGCAATCCTGGAAGAGTCGGCGCGTGAGCCAAATGATGCCCGCGAATCCCCGCGGCTTACCCAACTCGCAGACTTAATCAAGTCGGAGTATTTTCGCCCCGGCCCAGCGGACCTCGCTGAACTGGCGGCTCGCTTTGATGCGGAGTATGCGGAAGTGTTGGTCGATGGTGACCGAATGCGCGCTCATGAAACTCCGGCGGAACAGCGCGTCCGGCTAAAGCGCCGGTATCGCATTGGTGAGTGGGACGCCGACGCGCTGGAGAACGCTTTTGCTTACGTCGGCAGCGATCTGCGCGTGAACGCCTGGCTCGACCGGGCGGGCAAACTCATTAAAGAACTGCCGGCCGCAGCGTCCACCAGAGAACTGCTGAACATCAACACGGAAGAATCGGGGGACGCTGTTGGGCGCGACCCGGACGAAGCCGATCAGATCGAAAACGCCGAGACAGCGAAAGTTGAAAGCGCGGATGTTGAGAAGAAGCGACGGCCTTCGCGCGACATCCATCCCGCCGCGCTTGGTTGGGCATCGCTGGTGGTCCATGCGTTCGCCGGTCGAGTTCAGGCGGTCCCGCGAGAAGGTTCGCCGATCGATTTACGGGTGGCGCTGATGAGGTTGCTTGACCACCTCAATTTCCGCGAACAAATTGCGCGGCCAATCAAACGAACTGTCGAAGAAGGAGAACTTCCGCGCGCCCTGCTTAATTTCAACAGTCTCGAAGTGCTGCGTCGCGCTTTTGTCGCGGCGATCAAAAGCCTGGAGATTAGCGCGACGTTGGCGGAAACGCGCGAGGGCAAGGCTGATTCAACCACGAACCTCGCCACGTTCATCGATGAAGTGCGCCGTGCCCTCGGTTCGCAGTCAGTGGTTTCGTCAACTGCCGACCCGCGCGGTCTGCGGGTGCTCGAAGCAACCGACGTTCGCGGTTTGCGATTCCGCGCCGTGTTTATCGCGGGTCTGGTGGAAGGCGGTTTTCCACTACGCGCCTCGCGCGATTGGATTTATCCGCACGAAGAGCGCGAGCGCTTGAAGCGTTACGGACTAACGCTCGAAGACATTTCGCCGGCAACGCTACTGAAAGAAGAGCACTATTTTTACCAGGCGGCGTGCCGGGCCACTGAACGTCTCTATCTGAGCCGGCCGCTTTCGCTGGCCGACGATTCTGAGACCGTCGCGTCGTATTACATCGATGAACTGCGTCGAGCAATCGCTCCTTTGGTCATCAAGTCGGAAACAATTCGTCGAGATTACGAAGGGCGAAGTTTGGACCCGGCCGATCAAGTTTCGACCGCGGGAGAATTGGATCGCGCGCTGGTGCGACAGCAGGAACGACACCTTCATCGCGGTGAAAAGCGGTTGCTCCTGCCGCGGCCGCGCATTGCGCGTTTGCTGGCGCTGGCGCGAAATGATGGTTACCTCAGCGATTCCGCCTTGCGACGCATCGAGATCGAGCGCGAGCGGGCCGGCGACACCTTTGGCCCATACGACGGCCAAATCACTGATCCACATTTGGTCGTTTTGCTCAATCAGCGTTTCGGGCCGGAATTTATGCACAGTGCGAGCGGGCTTAGCCTTTACGGAAACTGTGCCTACAAATTCTTTGGGCAAAGAATCCTGAGGTTGGAACCACGCGGCGAGGCGGCGCTCGATCTCCAGGCAATCGATGCGGGAAAACTGCTGCACGATATTCTGCGCCGCTTTTTCGAGCGACACCGGGGCCGGCGGCTCAATCAAACGGATCGTGAATCGCTCCAGGATGAGTTGCGAAAGTTGGCCGATGAAGTTTTCGACGAACACGAAACGGTGGTGCCGCCGCTCAACCGACAGATTTGGAAGATCGACCGCGAGATCAGAAAAATTTTGTTGGATCAGGTGTTGCTGTATGAGCTCGACATTCAGGAGAGGGTCAGCGCGCAGGGCGTGGTGCCGGCTTATTTCGAACTCGCGTTTGGCAACATGCGTTCAACCGCGCGCGATCCCGATTCAACTGATCAACCGCTGGAGCTAAAGCGCTCGACATTTGTAGGCGAAGAGACGTTGAAGATCAGCGGCCAGATCGACCGCGTCGATGTGGCCACCGACCACACGATGATTGCCTACGATTACAAGCTATCGACCGGTTCGAGCAAAGAAGATATTAAGTCCGGCCGCAGTTTGCAGTTGCCGATTTATCTCGAGGCGCTGGAGAAGTTGATTCTTCCCGATCACACAGTCGGCGGCGGCGGTTACTACGTAATCCGCGGGGGGAATGATCGGCGCAATCGCGGCCTGCACCGCGCGGCGGCAGTGGAGTATTCCGGAATTAAGAAAACAGTTCTCGGAGTTATGGGCGATGAAGAGTGGCAACAGATTCGCGCCGACGTGATCACGCGGATTTGGAATTTCCTTGATCACATGCGCGCCGGCGATTTCAGCGTCCAGCCTTCTGAACGAAAGAAGACGTGCAGGTTTTGCGACTACGGTGCGGTCTGTCGTTACGATCGTTATCGAATTGAGGGGAAACAAGGGTCCGCAAATTACGCCGCAGAGTAGATCTGGGGCTACTGCCCCATTGCCACCAATCAGCGCAACCAGCGGAGTAGTTATTGAATGCCTGTGCAAACGAAAAAGCGTGAACTGCTGCCCGAGCAAGCGGCGGCTGCATACGAGATCGACAGACCGGTCTCGGTGACGGCTGGTCCCGGCTCGGGTAAGACTACTGTTCTCGTCGAACGGTTTCTGCACATTCTCCGGCAAAACAAAAATCTCAACATCGATCAGATCGTAGCAATCACGTTCACAAATCGTGCCGCTAACGAGATGCGCGAGCGCTTGCGCGAGCAACTAAACCTCATTCTCCAGTCGGTGCCGGCGGCGGAAAGGAAATACTGGCTCAACTACAAACGCACGCTCGATGGCGCACTAATCACCACGATCCACGGCTTCTGCGCCCGCTTGTTGCGCGAGTTTCCGGTCGAAGCGCAAGTTGATCCGCAGTTTCTTTTACTCGATGAACATCGCGCGGCGATGCTTTTGGAATCGGTGGTCGAAGAGGTGCTGACTGAGTTTATCAGCTCGGGTCACGTGGCCATTTCCAGGCTGACCCTCGGAATGGGTCGCGGCAGACTTGCCGCCGCGCTCGGGCAAATCTATCGCGAGGTGCGCGGGCAGGGATTAAAGCCGGAAGAGCTTGCGCGCCGGACAGCCGACAGTCACGCGACCGAAGCTGATCACGCGCAAGCACTCGGGGAACTCTCACGCGCTATGGAGCAGTTCCTCGCGGTGCGTCGAACCACTCCAGCCCAGCGACTGAACCATTCCGAAGTTGTTGCCGGGTGGCTCGCTTTGCAGCCGGTGATCCAGGAATTGCCCGCGATCGAACGCCTCGCGGACTATTGCCGCACGGTCGAAGGCTTTCGCAACTTGCGGCCTCAGGCGCGGAACGACTTCAAACCCTATGTGCTGGCCCTCGACCAGCTCATTTGGGAAAAGGAGTTGCTCGGTCGCGTCCCGCAGATCGCTCTCGATTTGTTTGCCCGAGACTACGCGCTCGAGCTCGTCAATGTGTTAGCGCGCCTCGACGTACGTCTCAAAGAAGAGAAACAAAAACTTTCGGCGCTTGATTTCGATGATCTTGAACTGCGTACGCTGGAATTATTGAAACGCCCCGAAGTGATCACTCGCGCTGCCGAACGTTACAAATTTTTTCTGGTTGACGAGTTTCAGGACACGAATGGATTGCAAAGCGCGTTGCTTGACCAACTGGTTTTCAAAGTGGGCGAGCGCGAAAAGCCAAACTTATTCATCGTCGGCGACGGCAAGCAGTCGATTTACGGCTTTCGCGGCGCCGATGTCGATGTATTTCACAGGATGACGAATCAGATCGTCGCAGCTGGTGGCGCAGAAAAGCCGTTGCGATTGAACTTTCGCAGTCAGCCGCCGCTCATTAATTTTTTCAATTTCCTGTTTGCGCGGTTGTTTGAACCCGGTGAAGCGGATGAGCCGCCGGAGTTTAAGGAGTTGGGGTATGTGAAGCACGAGCTCAGTGAAGCCAAACGCGAACTGCGCGACAGCGGCCCGCTGGTTGAACTGATGATTACCACCGAGGGGAGCGGCGAAGAAAACGATCCAAAGGCCGAGCAGGACAATCGTGAACTCGATGCCGAGCAACTGGCGCTGAGAATAAGTTCGCTCGTCAATCCCACGCCCCCTTTTACTGAGACCGCGGGCATCCCGCCCGCTGCAAGCGACACCTTGAGTCAGGGGAGGGTTCAGTCAAACGTTTGGGAATTCAAGGAAGGCGGGCGGGACGCCGGCGGTGCCAGCCAGATCATGGCTGGCGAATCGGAGCTGAGCGGCGGCGTCAGCGATCTGAAAAAGCCGAGCGTTAAGTACAGTGACATCGCGCTGTTGTTTCGCGCCATGACCAACATTCAAACTTACGAATCGGCTTTCCGCCGCGCAAACATTCCTTACCAGACTGTGCTGGGCCGAGGGTTTTACGAGCGTCCGGAGATCACCGATCTGATTCAGCTGCTGCGGTTCCTCGACAACAAAACTGACGAGCTTGCGCTGGCGGCAGTTTTACGCTCGCCGCTTTGCGGGATTTCCGATAATGCCCTGCTGGCTTTGCGTTGTGGACCTGATCTCGATGAGTCAGGCGAGCCGGACGCGGAAGATCCGCTGCGGCATTTCACCCAAACCAGACGGCTGGTAAACGCAGTCAGACAACACCGGAAGATTGCCTATATCAGCGAGGCAGAGCATGAACTGCTCGATCGGGCAAGCAAGTTAATCGATCAACTGATCGCCCGCCGTCATCATTATTCCCTCGGCGACCTCTTGCGGTTTGCAGTCGAAGAGTCGGAATACCTGACCGTGATCGCGGCGACTTTTGACGGCGCGCAACGGCTGGCGAATGTCGAGCGACTCTTCAACCTCGCGGAACGTTTCGAACGCGCGGGCACGCACCTGATCCGCGACTTCGTGCGTTACGTCGAAGAGTTTGAAGCCATTGGCAGCCGCGAGAGTGAAGGACAGATCGACGAAGCTACCAACGCGGTGAAGTTGATGACCATTCATCAGGCGAAAGGTCTTGAGTTTCCCATCGTAATCATCCCCGAGTTGCAGCGACGCGCTCGAGTGTCCGATAGCTGGTTTTTGCTGGATCGTCATCGCGGGTTGACGCTCAAAGTACCCGACGGCCGCGGCGGCTTGGTGGCGGGTTGCACGTTCTCCGCATTCGAGCAGCGACACAGCTGGCGCGAACAGTTTGAAAGCATGCGTCTCCTCTATGTGGCTGCCACGCGCGCGGAAGATCGTCTGATTTTTTCGGGCACGACGAAAGACGTGGAGAGTTTGAACGGCAAGCCGGACACGTGGTTGAAGTGGATCTGGCAATCGCTGGGAGCGCCGGAGCGAGGCGAGAGCGGCCTGGTGAAACTCGCGCCGGACGTCGAGCTTCGGTTTACCCTCAACCTCGCTGATGAACAATCGGATTCACCTGGCGGCGAGTCCGCAGGCGAGACGCCCGAAGTTGCGGAGACAGTGGGGTCGCTCACTGACGCTTTCCCGCTGCTGCGTCCGGTTGAAGTGGAACAGTCACACGCGGTGCACCGGTTCAGTGTTACGCAACTAATCAACTATCAGCGGTGTCCCCGCCAGTACTACTTTGATCGGATTTTACATTTGCCCTCTTCCGATCAGATGGCCGTCTGGAACGACGCCGAAGCGCCTGAGCCGCCGGCGAATTTGACCGCAACGTTGAAAGGTGCGGTGATTCACCGCTTTTGCGAAATCTATACGACGGGTGAAGCGCTCGATGACGTGTTACGTCGTAGCTTTGACGATGTGATCCGAAACCGGCAGGCGGAGCTGGCCGATCGTTTGGTGGAGATCAATTACGAAGCGGGCGTGGCCGACTTATTGCCGCTGGCGCAAAACTATCTGGCGAGCGGAGTGTTTGACCGAGTGGAGCGAGCCCGCTCGCTGTCAGCAGCAATTGCGTCGGCGAGTGCGCTCCAGCCTTTTCCAAACGGAGCGACAGGCGCGGCCGGCATCTGGAGTGAACTCCCGTTTCGCGTGCGACGCCCGCTGGGCATTCTGAGTGGCGCAATTGATAAGTTGCTGATTACGCCCGGTAAAAATGGCGTCGGCTTCGACGTTGAGATAATCGATTTCAAGACGAACCGCCTGCGGGCGCAAACACCTTGGGCAACGGAACCAGCGGTGTCTCGCCGGCGCTCCGGAAAGAAACTTGAACAGTTTGCTTTCGACTTCAATGCAACGCCCGCAGTAGCGAATGAAGTGATTGCTGATTTGTCCATCGGCGAGCAAGTGCGCGTCGCCGCCTCCGACTATCAACTGCAAATGCAGGCTTACGCGCTCGCAGTTAGTGAACTGATGCCGGGGTTAATGAAGGACGGCGCGGCCATGATTTCGACGTTGCATTTTCTCGATCCGAACGTTGAGTTTCATCTTGAGTCCGGTCAGCTCACTCCCGCAGCATGTGCGCGCGCGATTGACGACGCCATGATGGAGATCGCCGCGTCGCGCGAACCGGCTGAGTTTCCCGTGCGACCTGCGTCGCATTGTCGCGTTTGCAGTTTTCTAAACATTTGCCCGCCAGGGCGCGCCCGGCTGGATGCCGTGAACGCAAACGCTTAGTAAGCAACGCGACCTATGAGTTAATGTCTCGCTCCCAACGTCCGTTGGCGATGATGGTGGTGAAATTATGAGCAAAGCAGACAGTCCCCAGGTCGGTGCGCCTGCGCCTGACTTCACTCTCAAAGACGGCAGCGGAAACGACTGGCGACTCGCGGACAGGCGCGGCACAGTGGTCGTGCTGCTGTTTTATCCCGGTGATGAAACCCCCGTTTGCACGCGCCAGCTGTGCTCGGTGCGCGACCGTTGGGACGACTATTCGGCGACCGGCGCGGAAGTGGTCGGTGTCTCAACCGACTCGGTCGAGTCGCACCAAAACTTTTCCGAGCACCATGAGCTGCCTTTGCGACTGCTTTCAGATCCGGCAGCCCAGGTTGCAAATCTGTATGGCGCGCGTTCGTTGATTCCCGGCAAAGTTGCGCGGTCCGTCTTCGTCATCGATGCAAATGGAACCCTACGCTACCGCGATGTGCGGCCGCTGGGACTCTTCCGTCCGAAGGACGATGAAGTGATTAAGGCGATTGAGGCTGCCAAGAACTAACGAGAGTGCGCAGGGCGACCGAAGGGGCTAATCGGTGTATTTTGGGGATAACTGGTAAACTCACTGCACTGTTCGATGAAGGAGACTTTCAATGGCCGAAAATATTAAGTGCAAACATTGCGGCGACAAGCGCCCCGCCCTTGGCTTCGCACCTTTTCCAAACGAGTTAGGACAACGCATTGCGACTGAGATATGTCAGCCCTGCTGGGCAGGTTGGCTGCAAAAGCAAACTCAAATAATCAATCACTATGGTCTCGATCTGATGAAGCCTGATGCTCAGGACTTTCTTTTCGATAACCTGAAGGGATATTTGTTTGGTGAAATGAAACCGGAATCGGCCGAAGCGACCATCGACACGACCAAGGAAGGTTCGGTTAAATGGTAGACGCGAAGCAGGCACTTTCCCGGTCCGCGAGGGCAGGCGCTGGTATGCGCGAGCCGAGCCCCTTTACCCTTTTCGGGTACTCAAGTGTCTTTTGCTCGCGCCTTGAAACCCTACCGTAGGCGCTTCCGTAACACCTGTTCAATTTTGCCGAAGCTTCCAGCCCAGTTATTTACTTAATCACAAGTTATAGGCTAAGCTTTCGCCACTCGTTAACAGACACCATGACGGGTCTGCCGGTGCGCTTTCCTTGACCGGCAGACGACGCCCAAAGATTAAGTGGGGATCCGATCATTTATGACAAGAGTCTACCCGCGCCTTGCCACGGCCCTGGCAATGTCGCTCGTACTACTGCCGGCCCTGTCGCTTTCGCCTGCACAGATCCACGCGCAGCGCGGCTCCCTCGACACCTATGCAATTACTAACGCGCGCATCGTGACGGTCTCAGGGACGCCAATCGAGCGTGGCACGGTCGTAATTCGTGACGGCCTGATCGCCGCCGTCGGCGTCGGCGTCGCGGCGCCGGCCGACGCACGCGTAATCGATGGATCCGGATTGACCGTTTATCCTGGACTTATCGACTCGAGTACCTCGCTGGGAATCCCGCAGCCAACACCTGCGGCCCAGCCGACGACCGGAGGAGCGGCTGCCGCTTTTGCGCAGTTGCGCGCGCAGACGTCACCCACAGTGGCTTTGAATTCGACCCAGCCAGCCGGCCTTCAACCCGAAGTGCTCGCCGAAGATTTTCTGCGGCCCGGTGGGGAACAAATTGAAGCTGCGCGCGCTGCCGGAATCACTACTGCGTTAACGGCGCCACGGCAGGGAATCTGGATGGGCCAGTCAGCGCTCATCAACCTCTCCGGCGAGACCGCCCAACAAATGATCGTGAGGTCGCCGGTCGCCCTGCATGTAGGTTTCACACCGTTGCGCTCCGGAGGTTATCCCTCCTCGTTGATGGGTGTCTTTGCCGTACTCAGACAGATGTTGCTCGACGCCGGTCGCTACCGCGAAGCTCAACTGGCCTATGAGCGCTCGCCACGCGGTACGCGGCGGCCTGACCAGGATCGATCACTCGCTGCGCTGTTGCCCGTGCTGGACGGCGCGTTGCCGGTGGTGATGTATGCCGATCGCGAACGTGAGATTGCGCGTGCGCTGGATCTGGCCGAGGAGTTCAAGCTAAAGGCAATCATTGCTGGTGGACTCGAATCGGCGAAAGTCGCGGATCGATTGCGCGAGCGCAAGGTGCCCGTTTTGTTGTCGCTTAATTTTCCGCGGCGCACGACGGCGGCGATGCCGGAAGCGGATCCGGAACCCGTGAGAGTTTTACGCGAGCGCGTGGAAGCGCCCAAAACAGCAGCCCGGCTCGTCAACGCCCGGACCAGGTTTGCCTTTCAGTCTGGAGCTTTAACGAATATGGCCGACTTCTCGGCCAACCTGCTGCGCGCAATCGAGGCCGGGCTCGGACGCGAGGATGCATTGCGCGCGCTTACGATTTGGCCGGCTGAGATATTCGGCGTTTCGGATCGTCTAGGTTCGATTGAGACCGGGAAGATTGCCAACCTGCTGGTGACTCGTGGCGATCTGTTTGACCGCAACCGAGCGATCAGGCACATCTTTATCGATGGACGTCCAATTGATTTGGCGAGGTCCGCGCCCGGCTCGCCGGCTGGTGGAGGTGCCGCGCTGGCCACCGGAACCTGGACGCTCAACATTAATCTTGGTTCAGGCGATCTGGCGGCGACGCTAACACTTCAGCAGGAAGGCGAGCGCTTGAGTGGTTCCATTCAGGGTGGATTGGGCGCCGGAGAAATAGCTAACGCTTCGGCAGGCATGGGCGGTGAGATTCGCTTTACGGTGCCCGTCACGCTCGAAGGTCAGGCCGCGGAAGCTACATTCGCGGGAAGAATCATAGGAAACGAAATGCAGGGAACTGTGACCGTTGTGGGTCGCGCCCCGGGTTCGTTTACTGCGACGCGCGCCGCGGCGCCTGCGGTTCGTTAAGCGAACCACCCCGGCAAGTTTTTTGCGCGTGCTCCTAACCTGGCTGGGCCATGGTCCGGTCTTCTTTTCCTGGCGGTAATTGGATGTGCGCTGGTTTCCGAACTGCGATCAGCGAGCGCGAGTTACACAGCGGAAGACAATCAAGATGAAGGTTGAAATGATGAAACGACTGATTACCTGTTTTCTGACCGGCATGTTGATCGCGGGTTTCCTGCCCGCGTCGCTTGCTCAGGATCGTAGCCGCAGCCGAAACCATTATCCGCAACGCGACGGTCCTGACGATCACGCGCGGCACGCTCGCCAACACTGACGTGCTGATTCGCAACGGCAAGATCGCGGCGTCGGCAAGAATCTGAAGGCAGGCGCCGATGCTCGCGTGATCGACGGCACCGGCAAGTTTGTCATGCCGGGAATTGTCGATTGCCACTCCCATTCGATGCTCGACACGATCAACGAAGGCAGTCTGTCCGTTACCTCAATGGCCCGCACGCGCGACGTGCTCAATCCCAACGACATCGATCTTTATCGCGGACTGGCCGGCGGAGTAACGACGCTGAATCTTCTGCACGGTTCGGCAAACGCGATTGGCGGTTTGAATACCGTGGTGAAGATGAAGTTTGGCCGGCCGGTCGAAGAGTTTCTGTTTCCGGGAGCTATGCCGGGGATCAAGTTTGCCCTCGGTGAAAATCCCAAGCGTTCCAGCTTTCAGCCGCAGCCCGGACAGACGCGACGCTATCCGGCGACGCGCATGGGCGTCGAAGAAGTGATTCGCGATGCCTTCACCCGCGCTCGTGACTACCAGCGAACCTGGGCCGAGCATCGCGCTGCAGTTTCGCGGCGCGAGAAAAATCTGGTGACGCCGCGCCGCGATCTTGCAACTCGAACCACTCGTCGAAGTTTTGGAAGGTAAACGTTTGGTCCACGCGCACTGCTACCGTGCGGACGAAATCCTGATGCTGATCAATGTGGCCAACGAGTTTGGGTTCAAGATCAAGACTTTCCAGCACACGCTCGAGGGCTACAAGGTGGCGAAGGAGATCGCGCAGCACGGCGCCGGTGCTTCGATTTTCGCCGACAACTGGAGCTACAAGATTGAAGCCTACGACGCGATTCCCTACAACGCCGCGATCATGACGCGGGCCGGCGTAAACGTCTCGATGAATTCCGATTCCGACGAGCGCGCCCGCCGCTTGAATATCGAAGCCGCCAAGGCGATGCGCTATGGCGATCTGAGCGAGGAAGAGGCGCTGAAGCTCATCACCTGGAATCCGGCCTGGCAACTCGGCATTCAGGATCGAGTCGGCTCAATTGAAGTTGGGCAAAGATGCGGATATCGCGATCTGGAATGGCCACCCGCTTAGCGTTTACTCGCGCGTTGACACAACGTTTATCGACGGCCAGATCTTTTTTGATCGCCAACAGGATCTGGCGCGGCGTGCAGATTTTCAGCGCGAACGGGCAGCGCTCGAAGCTGCCGAACCAAATCGTCCACCAGCCGGTGGCACTTCGCCGCGCACGCCGCGCGGCAGACGTCCAACTCATGACGACGATCTCGGCAAAGGAGAGACGGAGGTGGACCACCGATGAGGAATCAGCAGAATTCAGAATTCAGGACGGCGGACAGGGAGCCCCAGCGGGGCGGAAGAAGGTAGCCAGTGGCAAGCGAAGCGCCGCCACTGGATCGACGTCAACACGCGATGCGCGCCCTGAAGGGGCGCGAGGTTCGGATGCAACGCCTTTACCCTATCGTCTTCCAGGGCAAACAAGCCAACGGAGTGTCGGGTGTTTCTCACCGGCTCTTGACTCTGGTCTTCGCGGCATTCTTCGGGTTTGGATTCCTCGCGAGCACTGTGTCAGCGCAGCAGCCGGGCAATCCCACGACGCAGTCAGGCGTCACTCCGCCGCGCGGCGTCTATGTGATCGCCAACGCGCGCATCGTAACCGTCAGTGGTCCCGAAATAGAAAACGGCAGCATTGTTATTCGCGACGGCAAGATCGTAGCAGTGGGCTCGAGCGTGACTGCTCCCGCCGGTGCCGTAACCATCAACGCCCGCGGTCTTTCAGTCTATCCGGGAATGATCGATGCCGGCACTGCGATGGGTTTAGTTGAAATTTCGCAGGGCGCCTCGGGCACGGTTGACACCGCGGAAGTCGGGGATCTGAATCCGAATGCAAAAGCCATCATCGCGGTGAATCCGCACAGCGCGCACATCGGGGTCACCCGCGTTGATGGCGTGACGAGTGCCGTTTCACTGCCGTCCGGCGGTTTGATTTCAGGGCAGGGAGCGCTCATTAATCTATTGGGAACAAGTCCGGCGGAAATGAGTGTCGTTCCACAAGCCGCCCTCGTGATCAATTATCCGCGCACGAGCGCGGGCGGTGGCGCCTTCGGCGGCGCCGACCCACAGACAAATCTTACCGAAGCTCTGGCGACGGCAACCGCCAGGTCGAACAGATTCGCAAGATGTTGCGCGATGGCGAAGCCTACGGTCGCGCGCAGGATGCATATGCAAAGGACAAGTCTCTGCCGCGACCCGCGCAGAATGTGGTGCTCGAGGCACTCGTTCCTTACGTGCGCGGCGAGCGGCCGGTAATTTTTCGCGCCGATCGCGAGACCGACATGCGCGGCGCGATCAGGTTTGCCGAAGAGATGAAACTCAAAGCCAATCATTCTCGGCGGCGACGACTCCTGGAAGATTGTCACTTTCCTGAAAGAGAAAAATGTCCCGGTGATTCTTACCGGCATTTGGGATCTGCCGATACGCGAGGATGATTTTTACGACACGCTTTACGAGAATGCCGCGAAGTTGCAACAGGCGGGCGTGCGTTTCGCAATCTCTACCGGCGACAATGGTCCAAACGTGCGCAATCTGCCTTTCTACGCGGGTATGGCCGCAGCTTTCGGCCTCCCGAAAGCGGAAGCGCTCAAAGCCGTGACACTTTATCCGGCGCAGATAATGAACGTCGCTGATCGCCTGGGCTCGATCGAGAGTCGGCAAGATGGCGAACCTCGTCGTTACCGACGGCGACTTGCTGGAAACGCGCACCCATGTTCGACATCTTTTTATCGACGGTCGCCCAGTCCCTTTGACCAGCCGTCACACGGAACTTAACGACGCTTTCAAGAACCGGCGTTAAGCGGACGATTTTCCTGGGACCGTGGGCGTCCCCCCGCAGGCAGTGAGCGCGGAGCGCGCATTGTTCGTCCCCAATGATTAATGTCCAGCTAGATGATGGCGGGACGCCCGCGCCCCTGGTAAAGAAGCCACCCCCATTTAACCAGTATTTCTAACGGAGGATTTTCTCTTGTCCAAACAGCATTTTCTTAACCCGCTTCGCGTCACGGCGATCGTTATCGGCGCGCTGTGTTTCGCGTCCAGCGCCGCCGGCCAAACCAAGCTGCTCCGCTTTCCCGACATTCACGGTGACCGCGTGGTGTTCACTTACGGAGGCGATCTCTGGACCGCATCTGCTTCAGGCGGCTCGGCGATTCGCTTGACTTCGCATCCGGGCATGGAAGTATTTGGTAAGTTTTCGCCGGACGGCAAGTGGATCGCGTTCACCGGACAGTATGACGGTGACGAACAGGTCTACGTCGTCGCCGCTACGGGCGGCGTGCCGCGACAGTTAACTTTTTATCCGGCGAAGGGTCCATTGACGCCTCGGTGGGGATGGGACAATCACGTACACGGCTGGAGCCGCGACGGCAAGCGTATCCTCTTCCGCTCGCAACGCGACTCCTGGGCGTTGCCAATCGCAAAGCTTTATACCGTTTCCGTGGAAGGCGGACCGGCCGAGGACCTTGCCGATGCCGACCGCCGGCTCGGGCGACTATTCACCCGACGGCGCACAGATGGTTTATTCACCGCAGTCGCGCGATTTCCGTTCCGAGAAACGTTACGGCGGCGGTCAGGCAAACGCTCTTTACATCTTCGATCTGAAAACCTACGCGGCGAAGAAGATTACTGAAGGACCGCGACCCTCGCGCGATCCGATGTGGGTGGGCAACTACGGTCTACTACAACTCTGATCGCGACGGGCATTTTAATCTTTACGCTTACGACCACGGCTCCGGCAAGACAACCCAGGTAACCAGCAACAAAACCTGGGACGTGCGCTGGCCCAGCTCCGACAATGAAGGTCGCGTAGTTTACGAACTCAATGGCGAGTTGCAGATCCTTGACGCGCGCAGCGGTCGCAGCAGCGGCATCTCCATCAGTGTGCCGAACGAAGGAAACGCGCAACGTCCGAGCCGTATTCCGGTGGCCAGCTTTATGGAGTCAGTGGGCCTGAGCCCGAAAGGTGAACGCGCTATCTTCAACGCCCGCGGCGACGTATTCACTGCACCGATTGAAAAAGGTCCTACGCGCAATCTAACGCATTCCTCCGGCGCGCACGACAAGTGGCCTTCATGGTCGCCGGACGGTTCACGCATCGCTTTCATTTCAGACATGAGCGGTGAAGAAGAGCTTTACATCATGCAGCAGGACGGTTTGAAGCCGGCCGAACAGATCACGCGGGGCGGCAACGCTATGCGTTACCAGCCCGAGTGGTCGCCTGACGGTAAGCGCATCGCGTTCAGCGACAAAGACGGCAAGCTATATGTAGTCACTCTGGCTGACAAGAAGATGACCGAGATCGCCGATTCGCGTTTCGGTCAGATTCGTGACTACGCCTGGTCACCGCGCGGTAGTTTTATCGCTTTCAGCATGCCCGTCGAATTCCAACCGCAACTCCTCAATCCATATTTGGAGTTCAGCTGATGGCCGCCTGCGTCGCGTCACTGACGACATGTTTAACGCCGGGAGTCCGGCCTGGGATCCGGCCGGAAACTACATTTACTACCTGAGCGATCGCGAGTTTCAGCCGCAGATTTCGCAGGTCGAGTTTAACTACGCGACCAATCGCACCGCTTATATCTATGCGATGGCCCTGCGTAAAGACGTGAAGCATCCCTTCCCGCCGGAGAGCGATGAGGTTACGGTTGCGAAGGAAGAGGCGCCGAAGCCAAAGGGCGAACCCGGTGAAGTTCCCGGCTCACCGACGAAAGACATCAACCGGGAACTGAAAGACCCGGCGAAGTCGCCGACTCCCGCTGCGTCGCCTTCTGCGTCTCCGGCTGCCGCGCCGTCGCCTGAAGCCGCTGCGGGTGGTCCTAAACCGCCGGCGAGCATGACCATCGACTTCGACGGCATCATGAGTCGCGCCGCGCGCGTGCCCGTGGCGGCCGACAACTACGGTGGTCTATCCGCGAAGACAGGTCACCTGATCTACGCTGCGGGTTCGGCGTTTTACTATGGCCGCGCCGGCGACCGTCCGACTAACCTAAAAATCTTTGCCTTCAAAGATCGCAAGGAGAGCACGATTGCCGAAGACATTCGCGGTTACGTGATTTCCGACGATGGCAACAAACTCCTCGTGGCCCAGGGACCTGGATACAATCTCTACGATGCCACGCCGCAGGGCGACAAGACGCGCAAGCCGGTTTCAACCGCCGGCCTCTTCGTAGACCGCGTGCCCGCGGAGGAGTGGAATCAGATTTTCCACGAGGTATGGCGGCGCTATCGCGACTGGTTCTACGTGCCCAACATGCACGGTTACGATTGGGTCGCACTTCGCGAGCAGTACAAGCCGCTCCTTCAGTACGTCTCGCACCGTTCGGATCTCAACTACGTGATCGCCGAGATGATCTCCGAGTTGACCGTCCAGCACGCCTATATCGAAGGTGGAGATTTCACGATTCCGCCGCGGCCGCGCAGTGGTCTTCCCGGGCGCCCGCTTTGAAGTTGCCAATGGCCGTTATCGCATCTCCAAGATCTTCCAGGGACAAAACGAGGAAGATCTCTATCGCTCACCGCTCACCGAAATCGGTGTCGACCTGAAAGTGGGCGACTACGTTTTGGCCGTCGATGGGGAAGAATTAAGAAGCACTGACGATATTTATCGTCTGCTCCGGAACAAGGCCGACAATCCCGTGAGTCTGACAGTTAACTCAACCCCGTCGCATGACCGGCGCGCGCATAGTTTCGTATCGTCCGGTCACGAGTGAAGAGCAGCTCATCTATCTCGATTGGATTGACAAGAACCGCCGCAAGGTGGACCAGGCCACGGGCGGTCGTGTCGGCTACATACACATTCCCGACATGGGCAACAATGGCATTCGCGAGTTTATCAAGTGGTACTACCCGCAGATTCGCAAAGAGGGGCTGGTGGTTGACGTGCGCGCGAATGGCGGCGGCAACGTTTCGCGCATGCTCATCGAGCGGCTGCGTCGCAAACTGCTGGCGGTGAATTACGCGCGCACTGACGAGGAAGCCAACACGTATCCCGATCAGGTTTTCATCGGGCCGATGGTGACGCTTCTAGATCAAAACTCATCTTCGGATGGCGATATTTTCCCCTACATGTTTCGTGAAGCCGGTCTGGGACCATTGATTGGCAAACGTTCGTGGGGCGGGGTGGTAGGCATTCAGGGTCGCGGACCATTAATCGACGGCGGCGCGGTCCAGGTGCCCGGCTCCGGCCTGGCCAGCAAGGAAGGGCAGTGGATAATCGAAGGCTACGGCGTCGATCCGGATATAGAAGTGGAAAACGATCCGAAGTCGGAGATTGAAGGACGTGATCCACAACTCGAACGCGGGATCGCCGAAGTGATGGCGAAACTGAAAACGCCGGTGAAACTGCCGGCGAAGCCGGCCGGACCAGTGAAGACAATCCGGTAATAATTGTTCGACAAACTTTAGTTTGTCGTTTAGGAGGAGTAGTCATACAGAACCTGAGCTCGTCGTCGGGCGACTAAGCCTCGACCTGCGACAAACTAAAGTTTGACGGACACCTGAACCCGCGAAGCGGGTGTCAGCATAAAGCCTGGGGTGAAGCGAAGCGAACCCCAGGAACTTTGAAGGAAAACAATCTGAGCGCGCGAAGCGTGCGGCAGAACAACGGTTCGGGATTGATTTTACTCTGACCGCTGCCGCCCGCTTCGCGGGCTCTTTCTATTTCTCGTCTCGGAAACCCGGGGGTTCCGCTGCGCTCCACCCCAGGCTTTACGCTTTCGCCACGCTTCGCGGGCTCATGATGAGTTATGCGGTCCGGGGACCGGTCGCTATCCGTTTCTGACTTTTTGTTGGCTGCGTCGCCAAATCCGGGCTGAAGGCGGCAAGCCGTAAATCAAAACGCGTCCTTGCCGAAAATGCTGATCACCTCATCGTCACTGACCAGCGATACGTCAGCATCAGGGTTCTCCCCCATTCGCGCCGTAAAATGCTCCACCACCTTACGCGCCTCCTCCTTAGCCGACAGCGGCACAGGTATTCGATAATCCTCTTTGTGATAATGAACCTCGTCGGGGCCATCGCGACGGCGGGTGATAGTTTTCCAGCGCACGCGTAACTTGAGGGGACTCTCGTTCGCGCCTCGGTAGGAAGCGTGTGTCACCACTCTGCCATCACCTTCTAAATCGATTAGCCGGTCACGATGTTCACCCTGCACGTAAATCGTCGTCGGCGAAATATAAACTCGCCCGCCGTAATCCCGATTATCTTTGCTTGAAGCCCACGTGAATTCGTCTTCCCGAGCCCTGCGCCACTCTTCCGGCGTGTAAGTCCACTGGGCCAGGACATCCACTCCTTCAGTTAACAAAGCAATCCGCGACCTACGCTTTTGCCGGTGAGCGTAAACGCGCCAGCCCACGACCGCCAGTCCCAGCAGCGCCAGCACAACCAGGATGTCAAGCCCAGTGATTGATTGTAGAAGTTTCTCCAGGATATCTAATCACCCTTTACTGACTCTCATTTGCCGCCTTCAGGCGGGTAGCCCGCAGGGCGATTAGGCCTGCCGTTTTACGGCTCGTGCGCCCGCCAGTAAACAGTATCCAGAGGCCGCTTCAGCGGCCTTCTGTGTCTCGCCCGGGTAAGGCCGTTGAAACGGCCTTGGACAATCTAACGCCAGACGTAACCAGCCGTAAAACGGCTGGTCTAATCGCCCTGCTGGGCTAGCCGCGTGAACGCGGCAGCAACGTTACCTAAATTTTCTTGTGCGGCAGTGCCGTCATCTTGTGAGCGCGAGCAAGGCCACCAATGAATGCCCATATTCTTTGCTCGATGCTCGGCAGAATCCAGGGCTCGCGATTTCTGGTGGAGAAGAGCACATGATAGTGAAGCGACGTGTAGGTGTTGACCATCTTAGCTCCTCGATTGAAACTGTCTGGATTAGTCGAGCGCATTAGGTGCCGGGAGTTCAAGGATGAATCGGAAGAGCGCCTGCGCACATCAAAGCAAGACTTCTTGTTTCAAGCATAGGAAAGGGAATGTGGTTCCGCGGCGCGTAGCGCCGGTGTGAATTTAGCCCGGCGTTTCAACGCCGGGATCGCGAACATTGGTTTTTGGTTTTGCGTCGCGTCAGCGACGCTTGAGTGGTTCAACCGTCGCTGACGCGACGGCCATGTTTAGGTTGGACCCTGATCCCGGCCTTGAAAGGCCGGGCTAAATTCATACCGACGCAACGCGTCGAATACACTTGATCCCGAGCTCCCTTCAGTTTGTCGTCCGTTGGGAAAGGCTACTCACGACAAACTAAAGTTTGTCGGACAGTAGATCCGGAATCATTGAAGTGGAGAACGATCCGAAGTCTGAGATTGAAGGCAAGGATCCACAACTCGAACGCGGGATTGCGGAGGTGATGGCGAAACTGAAGACGGCCTGGGGTGAAGCGAAGCGAACCCCAGGAACGGTAAGAAAAAACAAATCGAGCGCGCGAAGCGTGCGGAAGAACAGCGAATCTGGGTTGATTTAGCCTGACCGCTGTCCGCCCACTTCGCGGGCTCTTTTTGTTCCTCGCCCCGCTCCGCGGCTCTATGAAGAGTTATGCGATCCAGGAACCGAGTAAGTCAGAACCAGGAGCGTGTACTGTCAGTCGTCCGCTAAGGCGGACTAACCTTTGCTAACACTCACTCCACCATGCGGAAGAACGTTCGCCAAACAATGTCTCCCTCCAGCAGCACGTCGAAGCGGTAAATTCCGGCGGGGAGGGCAGCAAAGTCCAACTCCCAAAGTGAATACTTAATCTCATTGGGACTCACGGTAATCTTCTTCTTGTTTAGGCTTTCACTAATCAGCCGATTATCGAGGTCATACATCCTCAAAGATGGCCTGCCTTTACGTTTTTCCCTTGCCAGCCAGGTAAGGAAAAGCACTCCCTGATTATCGGCCCGCGAAAATTCTGTCTTATCGTCTATTGTCTGAGGCGGGTTTGCTTTTGTATTCAGTCGACGTGCGAGTGTGCCACTCAAGACGCTTTGGCTGCTTACCAGCGCCGGCATGAACTGGCCCGAAGCAGCAAGCCCGTTAATTGTTGTCGCCGAACCAGCCGGTTGATCGATCAGATTTATTGGCACTGCGAGCGAGCCACGCCCCGTAGTACCCAGAGCATTGCTACGCGCGCTAAACGCCAGGTCTTCGAGGAACGCCGCGCCGGGAAGCAAATTGCCACCAACCAGACCTATCACTTCACCAAACTCGTTGAGCACGGGAGACCCAACGGCTCCCCGATTGGCAGTGTCGGCGATGTTAAGTCGATCACCCGCAGCGCCCATGTTCTGTTTTCCGATCAGCGAGGTTTCGACTAACACCCGGTTATTCTCCGAGGGCACATCAAGAAAGTAAGTGCGATCGCCAACCGCCCAGGAACTTGCTGGCGCGCGCTCAAGGGTGGCCGCGGCATCAAGCGCGACTTTTAGAATCACCCAATCCTCGCGCCGATTCCAGGCAAGTACTTCCTCCGTCTCAAATCGCTGGCCGCCATGACCAACGATGCGAACCTTTGATGCCCCGTCGATCACCTGAAACGATGTCACCAATCGACCTGGGCCAATGAAGAAGCCAGTGCCTACGTTGCGCCGCACTGCCTTAGCGTTGATGTTCTCGACGACAACGCTGGCGGCAGCAGCATGTCGGTAGATGTCGGATGGACTTAGCACTCGTCGGGTCGGAGTGGTCACTGCTTCCTCAGGACGCGGCGCGATCGTTATTTGAAAATTATGCGTGCCGGCTGTTTCGCCGTCGATGCGCGCTTCTAGCGTCCAAACGCCGGCGGCAGGCGTTTCGCCCAGGAGCATTTTAAAATACCCGCTAAATCGCTTTTGATCAGGCGCGTAATCGAAATCAGATGTCATTGCAACTTTCCCGAGCGGATTCTTCCAGAGACCTTCGAAGCGATGCGGCCCCGTCGGGCCCTCCCAGGTGAAATACACAATTACTTGTTTGTCGGCTGGAGCATAAAAAACCGTACGAGGGTCTTCGACTGTGAAACGGCCGCCCTGATCCAGAATTGTTGTTCCAGACACTGATCGGATGACTCGGAAATTGGGATCGGCGGAGCGACCGCCACCGCCGGTGGCCGACGGTCTATCTGGGGGCTTTTGTTCCTGCGTGTAGACAGGATGATAGGAAAGCAGGACAACGATCAGCGCGATCAAAAAGCGATGGGTCTCCATAAACATATGCTGGCCGCGGGGAGTAGAAATTCGGCTTCGAGGACGCCGAATATTAAGTGGGAAAGAGTAAATAAGTAAACAGCATCAACGAAGCTTCTATGCGTAGCTCGCGGCTGCAACCTGGAGACGATTGTAACTATTCTGTCCCTCTAAAACGTAAAAGCCGTTAACGTAATGATAAATAGGTACTAGCGTTGGCATATTTCTGGTCGGCGAATTGTCGGGCTTTAAGGTTGGGATTTGCAGTTTTCCTGACGTCGATCTTTTCGTCGATGTGTTCAAAGCCTTTGAGTCCTTTAACGAGGAGAAATTCGCCGGTCACCTTTCCGTTAGTTGCGCAGTAATCGTCGCCCGCGTGTTCGTAAATGCGCATGATCACGGCAAAGGGGACAGTCTTGCCGCCAGACTGGGCCATGCGCCACTCCACCGTTTTTTGTTTCCAGGAAACTGCCTGCGTTGCCAGCTGAACTCTTTGCAAACCCTTTTCAGCTTGAATCTCGGAAGTGCAGGCTGAATAGGAAATCTCGATGTCGTAGCCACCGACACCCTTGCACCTGGTCGGTATATCGCTGCCGTGATTCTCAGCCTCACGCTCCTGTTGTTTGGTCATGCCGCTCCCGCAACCGCGCCCGGTCAATGAAGTGTAACGACTCGAGAAGAGTGGTTTGGTTTGGCTGGTTGAGGTCAACCCTGACGGTGTGGGATCGGAGGAGATAGACGTGTTTCCGGCAAGCGCCATGAGTAAGGACGCAATCGTGCTGAGCAGGATCAGAGTTTTCATCAGGGGTTGGCCTCGTTTGAATCGGAGAATAGAGAGCGTTTTCTTGGGCTTCCGATTGAACTGCGCACCGGCTTTTATCACGAACCAGTGAAGCGTGTCGATGTCCGACAAGCTTCAGCTTGTCGCCTGGCTAAGCAAGCGATCACGGCGGCAACTAAAGCTTGTCGTAGATCTCTTTTCGGCAGTAGTTCCAGGGCCACTGTTGCCAATGCTTCACGAGACCCGCCTTGACCGGGTTATTGAGAACGTATCTCAGCGTCGTTCCAAACTTTCCAGGCCGGATAACGTGGTCGAAGCTTTCATGTTCCCAGAAGCTTCCCGTGCGCGACAATATCGAATTGCACTCCCGAGCGCTTGAGCCTTTTAACGAATGCATGATTCGAGAAAGACTCGGATAACCACTGGTGAATGACGGACGACCTTCGAGATCATTCATTTCTGTGATGTTCTCCTCAGAGAGGAAGGGCTTGAAGACGGTGTGAACGTGGTTTGACATCACCGAGAAAACATCGAGCCGGTAGGCGGTTCCATCTAAGGCATGTAGGCTACTCGCAACCGTCTCCGCGATTCTTTCGTCTTGCATCCACATTGGGCCGTCATTGGCCTGATGAAGAATCTCTTCAAACTTTAAGAACCAGTCTCGACTGAACGCTTCCATCTCTCTACGCCGTGCTTGCAATCGAGGTGTCTGATGGGAGAGTGAAGCGGTAACCGCTTGTCTTATCTCCTTTTGAAGCCATTCCTTCTTCGCTTTATAGGAGCGTAGGGTCGACCGGGGGATGGATCCGGCTAACCTGTAGGTCACGAATAATACCGCACCCGGTGGATGAATATGAGGCCGATGACGCCTTGTGAACTGCTTGTAGTTGAGAGTAGTCACCGCAAAGATCCATCCCATGTGGCAACGACAAACTGAAGTTTGTCGGACAGTCAATGCACTAACCCTTAATCTGCAACTTTTCCGGCGGCAGTATTGCGGGCATGCCTTTGTGTTGCCAACAGCGTCGCGGCGCCGGCACGCGGCGCGAGCAGGGGGTGCCTTTCTTTGTGCGCGCGCCGCAGAGATAGACTTCTTCGTCGACGGTCGACGGACCCTGTTCCCCGGCCGCGCTTGACCCGGAATCAGCGGTAGCCAGATTTGAGGTACTTTCAACCGGATTGTCGCTGAGAGGTGAGTCCGCCCGGCGTTCAATTGTCAGCGGCGGAGCTGGCGGGCGCCGGCTGCGACCCACCACGTAACCAGAAACAATCAGTGCCAAGCTGAGCAACAGAGGTTGCAGCAGACGTGCCTGGCGAAATTTTCGCGCGCAAGCGCTGCAAAACTTGCGGCTGTGCCAGATATGCCAGCGCAGTCGCAGCACGTTCGTGCCGCATTGGGCGCAAAAGTTTGGCTGGTACAAGATGAGGAGTCTCCTTTGCGTTACTTTGCGCCTTCCTGGCGCAGTTAACGGAAAAACAAAAACCGAAAACGCACAGAGGGCCAGGCAGACGCAAAGGATGCAAGCAACTCAAATGATGCCCCGCGCGTCCGAAAACAGCTAACATTTGCGCGCAGGCCCAAAAGTCCCACAATTGCAAAAAGTCTTGCTTATCGGGATACTTCAAAACCCAGGGTGAAACCAGATTTCGTATGAATAAACTTTATTTCTTATTTCAAGATCGATACGCGCGTTCTTTTGTCAGTTCATTGTTGCTGGCGAGTCTATTGGTCAGCTGGATCCTGTTGGGAAGTGTTCCCATGCAAGCGCAGGATCCGGAAGACGTGGTGCGGGTTGACACGGCCCTGGTGCAGTTGAATGTCGGCGTGGTTGACCCGCGCGGACAAGTAATCAGGTCGCTCTCGAAGGATAACTTCACTGTCTACGAAGATGGCGTCAAACAACCGATCCTGAACTTCGAACCCACAGAGGCGCCTTTCAGCCTGGTGCTGTTGCTGGACATGTCAGGCTCAACCGTAAATTTTCGACCGCAACTGAAACAAGCGGTGGGACGGTTTCTCGATGCGCTGTCGCCTGACGACCGAGTTTCGGTTATTCAGTTCAACAAAAAGGTGACGAAGCTAAGTGGGTTCACCAATAAGATGTCGGCGACCCTAAACGCAATTAGAATCGCCGATGGCGCCGGAGAAACTTATTTCTACGATGCGATGCGTTACGCTTTGAAAGAGCTTGAGAAGGAAGGGAAACGCCGAAAAGCCATCGTAGTGTTGACGGACGGATTGGATACCGAGATGCGGAATTCCGATCGTACTCGCGCCTCAAACGCGGAAACTGACACCGCCGCCGTGGCTGCGATTGATCCGAAGGCAAACAGCGAACTCAATCAGGTGCTCAGCGCCGCTGACAAACTAGGCGTGACGATTTATCCACTCGCGCTTCCGTCAGGCGATCCGAAGAGGATAGCTGTGCCGACTCCTGTCCATTCCGCAATCTACCTGGCTGCGCGCATCCGTCTGCAAAGTCTGGCTGATCGCACCGGCGGGAGATTGAACGAGATAGAGCGACTCGATCAAATGGCGCGATTGTATGCTGAGGTAGCGGCGGATCTCCGTTCGCTATATTCGGTGGCCTATCGCGGCGCGCCGGGGCGCGACGGCAAGTGGCGCGAGATTAGAATTGAAGTTACTCAACCGGAGTTGATTGCCCGCACGCGTCCGGGATATTTCGCAAGATAGAACGAACACAGGCAGGAAACCCCCGTGCCGGGCCAAAGTGGTTTGCGCACAGGCGCCGCCGAAGCAATTCAATTCAATTCAATCCAATGCAATGAGTTCGGGCATGGAAGCTGGCCATTTTACTAATCGCGACTGAGCATTTACTATTTACCGCTCGGGCACCCGTAGCTCAGTTGGATAGAGTACCTGACTACGAATCAGGGGGTCGCATGTTCGAATCATGCCGGGTGCACCAATAAGATCAACAGAAAGGGCGTCCATCTCTGGACGCTCTTTTTGTTATTAACTTTTGTGATCAACTACGGTCAAGCTTCTGGGGGCGGCGGGCGCCCTTTTGTTTTCCGGCATCCCTAATCGCGGCGTTTAGCGGATCAATCTCTTCACTGGGACCGCCGGGCGGCCCGCCCGCAAACGGTCAAAACTCGCCCGTTTTGAGTTCGGAAAATCACGCCGCTGAGAGTGCAGCGAAGTTTGACTGCATATTCGTTAGCTCGGCGTGCATAGCGTCGACCAGGACATCAACCGCAGCATGGCCCTGCACTGCGAGACGTAGGAATTGTTCCGAAGATCCGATCTTGTTGCTGCATTCCCGAATCATCACCCCATAATTCTTCAACAACGAATCGCGCAGAGCACGCCCGGAAATACCGTGCAGCAATTCAACGAACAGAAAGTTTGCTTTTGACGGGTAGATAAACAATCCCGGGAGTGTCGCGAGCCGATCAGACATGTAGCGACGGTCGTCTGCTACGAGGGCAAAGCTCTCCTCATACTCGCGTTTGAACCCAGTAACAGTCTTCAGTATGTAGGCCGCGAGCCCGTTGATGTTCCAGAAAGGAAGTCGCACGCGCAGCGCTTGCGCACGCGACGGTTCCGCTACTGCGTACCCGAGACGCACGCCGTGCCAACCGAGCGATTTGCCCATGCTCTTAACGACGACCAGGTTCGGGGTCGCTGGCGGCACGTGTCGCGGCACTTTGCAAGATCCGAGAAATCAATAAACGACTCGTCGATGATCACCGTATCAAGATCTTCGAGCGATTCCGCAAGAGCTTTCACTTCGCCGAGCGCGAGCCAGGCGCCGGTCGGATTGTTTGGATTCGAGATGACAACAGTGCGGGCGCCGACCGCGCGGACGCGTTTCACAATTTCAGACACTTCCAACTTAAAAGCGCTTTCGCGGCGGCGCTCGATCGGGTAGAGCGGAACGTGTAACTCTTCCGGGAGATCTGTCCAACGGCTAAAGGTCGGCACTGAAGTGACAATCGGCCCGCTCGCCTGCTGGCAGAGCAGGGTGATGATTTCAGTTGAGCCGTTGCAGGGCACGATCGTCTCCGGCGCGAGACCGGTCATTGCGCTGAGGTGCTGCTGGTGAACGGAAGCGTAGTCAGGATAGTAACGAAGGATCTCGGTAAGATTGCTGGAGATCAGTTGGACCAGTTCCGCGGGTGGGAAATGCAGGTTGACGGGAATGCAAAAATCCAGCAGTTCACCTTTGTATGCGGCGCTCTCTTTCACGGCAAAAAAAGATGGGTTGTGCGAGCGCACATTGAAAAGACTGGCGACTTCATCGTTGCTCATGTTTCTCTCCTCGATGTTTACCGACGGCAGTTGGACGCGGGTCCGCGCACTTTTCTTCCGTCGCGTCAGGTTCTCATCGGGAGAGAGCGCGACGGGAGAGCCCAGCCTTGATTGATAGACGGAGAGAGGGTTTCGTTGTGGCTTGAACGTGCGCTGAGAAGGAAACTTGCAAGCGCGGCGCTTACACGGGAGAAAAAAGGAAAACCCCGGCAGAGGGATCACTCAACCGGGGCTGAAAACTTTGCTGACTCCTGACCGATTCTGCTTTTGAGCTGTCTTAACAACCAAAACCTGAATCAGCGAACCAGTCCTGCTAGATCTGATTGTTCAGGGTGGATTCCTTCTTCGAATCCGCCGCGGCCAGCGTTGCCTGCGCTGCGGCGAGGCGGGCGACCGGGACTCGAAACGGCGAACAGCTCACGTAGTTAAGTCCAATCTCATTGCAGAAGGCGATAGAGCTCGGATCGCCGCCATGCTCGCCGCAAATCCCAACCTTCAAATCCGCTTTCACACTGCGCCCGCGCTCAGTGCCAATGCGAACAAGTTGGCCCACGCCTTCGCGGTCGAGGACCTGAAACGGATCGTCGGGCAGGATCTTGTGCTCCACATAGTTTGGCAGGAAACGGCTGGAGTCGTCGCGGCTGAGGCCGAAGGTTGTTTGGGTTAGGTCGTTTGTGCCGAATGAGAAGAAGTCAGCATGGGCGGCAATAGTGTCGGCGGTTAGCGCGGCCCGCGGCAGCTCAATCATAGTGCCGACGCGATAATCGATAGTCATGCCATGTTCGCCCATAACCTGTTGGGCCACTTGATCGATGAGTTCGCGTTGTTGCCTGAGTTCTTCGCTGAGCGAAACGAGCGGCACCATGATCTCCAGCTCAGTTTTTTTCTTCTCGCCCTGCACCTGGCAGGCAGCTTCAAAAATCGCGCGACACTGCATGCGCGTAACCTCAGGGAAAAGCAGACCCAGGCGACAACCACGAAAGCCCAGCATCGGGTTCGACTCACGAGTGCGGACCACTTGCTTGAGTAGTCGGCGTTTTTCGTCGATCGCGTCGAGCAGGTTGTCCATGTCTCCGAGAGTGGTGGCGAGACGAACCGCCATCTTCAGCTCGCTCAGTTCGTTCATGAGCTCTTCCGCGTTTGGCAGAAACTCATGCAGAGGCGGATCGAGCAGGCGAATGGTGACCGGCAATCCGGCCATCTCGCGGAAGATGCCGACGAAGTCGCCGCGTTGGAGCGGCAGCAGTTTATCGAGGGCTTTCTCGCGCGCGCCGACGCCATCGGCGAGAATCATTTCGCGCATGGCGGCCAGCCGCTGATCGCCGAAGAACATGTGTTCGGTGCGACAAAGGCCGATGCCTTCGGCGCCGAAGCCGCGGGCCACCCTTGCGTCGCGCGGTGTGTCGGCATTCGCCCGCACGCGCAGGCGGCGAAACTTATCAGCCCAGATCATCAACTCGTGAAACTCCGGACCGAGTTGCGGTTGGACCGTGGGCACCTGGCCGAGGAATACCCGCCCAGTCGAGCCGTCGACAGTTATCCACTCACCCTTGGTGACCACAGTGCCGGCCACCGTAAACTGCTGCTGGCCGTAGTCAATCTCGAGCGAGTTGGCGCCGCTGACGCAGGGTTTACCCATGCCACGCGCGACTACCGCAGCGTGACTGGTCATCCCGCCCCGAGCCGTAACGATCGCCTGGGCCGCAACCATGCCGTGAAAATCGTCAGGGCTGGTTTCCTGGCGTACCAGAATCACTTTGGCGTTTTCGCGTGCCAGTTCCTCGGCCTCGTCAGGGCTGAAGACCACCTGACCCTGCGCCGCGCCGGGACTTGCCGGCAGCCCCGTCGCCAACACGGTTGCTTTCGTTTTTGGATCTACGGTGGGATGCAGTAGCTGATCGAGTTGATCGGGTGTGACTCGCTGGACGGCGGTGGCGCGGTCTATCAATTTTTCGCCGACCATCTCAACCGCCACCCGCACTGCCGCCGCGCCGGTGCGTTTACCCGTGCGCGTTTGCAACATCCAGAGCTTGCCGCGCTCGATCGTGAATTCGCAGTCCTGCATATCGCGATAATGCTGTTCCAGCAGGCCGGTGATGGAGGCGAATTCTTCGTAAACTTTCGGCAGCTCTTTTTTTAGTTGGCTAATTGGATTTGGGGTACGAGTTCCGGCGACCACATCCTCGCCTTGCGCGTTAAGCAAATATTCGCCGTAGAGTTCTTTTCGTCCGGTCGAAGGATTACGTGTGAAAGCTACCCCAGTGCCGCTGCCTTCGCCCATGTTTCCGAAGACCATCGCCTGAACGTTCACGGCGGTGCCGAGCGAATCAGGAATCCGATTTACCCGGCGGTAATCGATCGCGCGCCGGCCCATCCAGGAATTGAAGACGGCGGCGATAGCTACGCGCAGTTGTTCATAAGGATCCTCGGGAATCGCATGCTGTTCAGAGATGATGATTTGTTTCTCGGCGGCAATGATCTCACGCAAGTGAGCGGGCTTAAGATCGGTGTCGCGGCCTCCCGAGGTCTGGGCCTTGTAACGATCCATAACGCGTTCAAACTTTTCATGGGCCACCCCCATAACGATTTCGCCAAACAAAGATGCAAAGCGGCGGTAGGCGTCGAGCGCGAAACGCAGATCGCCCGTTTGCGAAGCCAACCCCTGCACAGTTTCTTCGTTGAGTCCAAGATTCAGCACCGTGTCCATCATTCCGGGCATTGAAAACGCGGCGCCGGATCGCACTGAAACCAACAGCGGGTTGCGCGGATCGCCAAACTTCTTGCCCACCTGCTCCTCGATTCGTTGCAAACCTTCCTTGACCTGTTCCCACATGCCTGCGGGGAAACTCTTGTCGTTATCAAAGAATGCATTGCAGGCTTCAGTGGTGACGATCAGGCCGGGAGGAACAGGCAAACCCGCGCGCGTCATTTCACACAGGCCCGCGCCTTTGCCGCCGAGGAGCGACTTGTCCTCGCCACTTCCTTCGGCGAAGAGGTAGACCCATTTGGTGGTGGTTTGTTCGGAAACGTCTTGAGTTTCTTCGATTGCAGTGCTCATAGGGGATCTCTCTGCAGTCATGGACAGTGATCGTGGTCGGGAAAGAAAGTTGTTGGCTGGTTGAGAATTATCTCACTTTTGAGCGCATGGGAAAACGCTCGCTCGCGGTCGAAGTCAGTTTCGCGCAACTTCACGGAGCTTTTACTGGAGCGAGAGCGCACTCCGCAGGCGCGGAGTTTCATGAATCGCTGCTTATGCCATTTTTCGCTCCGCGCTCATTGCGAGCGAGCCGCCCGCGCCGCAGTAGGCCAAACAACTGCATCAGCGGAGCTTTTGCGGATCACCCTCCAATCGCCCGCGCAATCGCAAATGCCGCTCCGGCTGCTGCGCTGCCAATCAACGCCGTCTGCAATGCGCTGCGCACCGGCCGCATGCCGGTGAAGCGTCCTTTCACAAAACCGAAGATCAGCAGCGCGATGAGGGTTACGACAATTGAGACGAGCAACGCGCGGGCTGGATCGCCGGTCAACATATACGGAGCGAGCGGCACAAAACCGCCGGCCGCATAAGCACCGCCGATTGTCAGCGCGCTGGTCAGCGCGCGTTTAGGCTCAGGCTTTTCCAGCCCCAACTCAAATCGCATCATGAAGTCGATCCACTTCTTCGGCTGCCTGCGCAGAGCTTCGACGATCGGTCGGGTCTCTTCTTCAGTCAGCCCGTATTCCTGAAAGACTTCAGAAACTTCGCGCATTTCCTCGTGAGGGATTTCCGCGACCTCGCGCTTCTCCCGCTCGCGTTCCTTGGCGTAGTGTTCCGCATCGCTCTTCGCGGCGAGATAGCCGCCCAGGCCCATGGCTATGGTGCCGGCAGCAATTTCCGCCAGTCCGGCGGTAACAATAATTTGATTATGGTTCACCGCTCCGGCCAGGCCGCCGGTGAGTCCGGCCGCTAACGCGAATGGCACAGTCAGACCATCCGCCATTCCAATCACTACGTCGCGCACGACATCGCTGGCGGTGAAATGACGTTCAGCGTGTGGAGTTTGGGGCATGCGGAAGACTGTAACAGAACCCCGTTCGTTTTTTTTAAAACTTCCCGGCCAGAATCAACAAGCCGATAACAATAAACGCGACTGCGGAAACCCGCTTAATCCAAACAAGCGGCAGATACTCGCCGAGCAAGCCTCCCGCTACTACGCCAATCGCCGATACCGCCGTGAGCGCCAGGGCGGAGGCGATGAATACTGCCCAGGGCTTTTTTGTCTGCGCTGACATTGTCATTGCCGCCAGCTGCGTCTTGTCGCCCATCTCCGCTAGAAAAATAACGCCGAATGTTGTTAGCAAAACGCGCCAGTCCATTTGGATCTCCTGCTTCAGTTGGTGCTCAGCAAATTCTCTGGCAATAGTAGACGAATCGAGGCAGTATATCTCCGTTCGGCGGCAGACGATTCGATTTTCTATACTCACTCAGGTTTTTGTATCACATTCACTTGCAACGATGAGCCAGCTCTCACAGGACTTTCTTGGCACCGCTCGTTTCCGTATCCGTCGCCGTCTCGGGTCTGGCGGGATGGGCGTCGTCTATGAAGCTCACGACCTGGAGACGGACAAAGTGGTCGCGCTCAAAACCCTGACGCGCGCGGAAGCCTCACATATATCCCGTTTCAAAAATGAATTTCGTTCCCTCGCAGACGTTTCTCATCCAAACCTGGCCGCCTTGTACGAGTTCATGGCCGATGGACAGTATTGGTTTTTCACGATGGAACTGGTGCTCGGAGGAAGTTTTCTGGAGTACGTCCGACCGGGATACACAGCCAGGCGTCCACAATCTTCCAGAACGCCGACACTTCGAAAAACTCCATATGCGCCAGCTGAAGAGCGGTTGGCCGATCATGAGGCGGAAACGATTGAACTGGATTCGGTGCGCGCCAATCACGAGCCTGAGGAGTCTGATAAACGAAGCTTTGGCGGCGCGCTGGCGAGAGCTGAACTCGACTTAACCCGTCTCCGCGCCGCTGCCCGACAGCTTGCCGAAGGGCTCCATGCTCTGCATGAAACGGGCAAGCTGCATCGCGATATAAAACCCTCAAACGTGCTCGTTACGAAAGAAGGCCGGGTGGTTATTCTGGATTTTGGGCTTGTGGCTGAGGTTGAAGGAGGCGGATTCAGGGACAGTTTCACCCTGGCCGGCACACCTGACTACATGTCGCCCGAACAGGGCGCGCAGCTTCCCATCTCGCGAGCCAGCGACTGGTACAGCGTCGGCGTCATTCTCTATCAGGCGCTTACCGGAAAACTGCCGTTCTCGGGAAAGTTTTTCGAAGTGATGATGAATAAGCAGAACTTCGACCCACCGTCACCAGCGGAGTTAGTAAAAAATATTCCGCCGGATCTTAATGATCTTTGCGTGAGGCTGCTTCGTCGGGAACCTGAGCGGCGGCCATCAGGAAAAGATGTGCTGGCGGCACTCAGCGAAGGGAAACCCGGCCCATTGGTGGCGCCAATCATGTTGCCGGCCACGATGTCTTCAGTTCAAACGGCGCGCTTGATTGGCCGGAAACTCGAACTGAAGGAACTTCATCAAGCTTTCTCGTTCACTCGCAGTGGTCATACGGTGACGGTTTATCTTCACGGCAGCTCCGGCATGGGGAAAAGTGCGCTGGCCCAGCGGCTCCTGGATCAATTGCGAGAGCTTGAATCAACCGTGGTCATACTTGAGGGACGTTGCTATGAGCGCGAGTCGGTCCCTTACAAAGCTCTGGATGGAGTGGTCGACAGCCTGACGAAATACTTAATGTCGCTTCCCGAAGCAAAAGCGGAAGCCATCCTGCCCCGCGAGATCCTGGCCCTGGCCCGCCTCTTTCCGGTCATGATGCAAGTGGACAGCGTTTTTAACGCTCCGCACGTGGAGCAGGAGATCCCCGACCCCGTCACCCTTCGGCGCAAGGCCTTCGCGGCGTTGCGAGAACTTCTTGGTCGCATTGCCGATCGGCAACCGCTCGTGCTCTACATCGATGATCTGCAATGGTCTGACGCGGACAGCACGTCGTTGCTGGAAGACTTACTGCGCCCGCCCGATGCGCCGTCGCTGCTTCTGCTGTCAAGTTTTCGTACCGAAGACATTCAGGCGAAACCATTTCTGAAGTCATTACTGGAAAAAACAGGCACCGAGAGTTGCCGTGAAGTTCGCATCGGAGCGCTGTCCAAAACGGAAGCCCTGGCGCTGGTGCGGGAAGTGCTTGGTCAAGGTGAAACCGGTCTTGAACCTTTCAGCGACGCCATTCTCCAGGAAGCGGGTGGAAATCCGTTTCTGCTGGAACAACTGGCGCGCTACGCCTCGACCAGCGATCAGACGGCGACTACGGGGATAAGCCTGGCCATGATGCTCGACGCCCGGCTCAGTCATTTGCCCACCGGCGCGCGGGCTTTTGTCGATGCCCTCGCAGTTGCCGGTCGTCCTATCAATCCCGAGGTGGCCTACCATGCCGCCGAGCTTTCCGGCGACGACGCCCCTCTCGTAAGCTCGTTGCGGGCCGCACAATTTTTGCGAACGGGCGGAACCGACCACACCATCGAGCTCTACCACGATCGGATTCGGCAGACACTCATCAGTCAGCTTGAACCGAAACGAGTGATGCAGCTACATCGTCGGCTGGCCCACGGCATCGAAGCAAGGGGCATGGACGATCCTGAGGCGCTTTTTGAACACTATCTCGGCGCCGGTGAACGAGTGCGCGCCGCTACGCATGCGGCTGCGGCGGCGCGCCGGGCTGCCAGCGCTCTCGCATTCGACCGGGCGGCTGGTTTCTATCGGCGCGCGCTCGAGCTGGCGCCGACGCGGGGCGCCGAACTCGTCGAACTCACTCGCGGTTTGGCCGAGGCGCTCGTTAATGCCGGCCGGCCCGCGGAAGCGGCACAAGCATATCTTGAAGTGGCCCAGCTGAGTCCGGCGGGTCAGGGTCTCGATTTCAAGCGACGCGCCGCTCAACAATTGCTGATGGGCGGTCACATCCGAGAAGGACTCGATCAGATTCGTTCAGTGCTCTCCGCAGTAGGCTTCACCCTTCCCGACGGTCCGCGTCGGGCGCTGCTGTCGCTCTTGCTCAAACGCGTCAGAATCCGTCTGCGAGGTTTTAAGTTTACCGAGCGTGATGTCAGCGACGTGCCCGAATCCGATCTTGTTCGCATTGATACCTGCTGGGCAGTCGCCGCCGGACTCGGCGCAGTAGACCTGATTCGCGGCGCCGACTTTCAAAGCCGTCACCTCCTGCTTGCCCTCAAGGCCGGCGAACCTTATCGCGTGGCGCGCGCCATGGCTTTCGAAGCAGCGCAGATCGCCTCCCGCGGGGGTCCGGCCCGCAAGCGCGCGAGTGACATTGCGCGTCGAGCGGAGGAGCTTTCGCAGCGGGTGGGCCATCCACATGCGATCGGCCTTTCGATGTGGGCGAGTGGGGTGACTGCATATCTGGCGGGCGAATGGAAGAAGTCTGGTGAACTATGCGAACGGGCGGCGGAAATCTTGCGTGATCGCTGCACCGGCGTGCCCTGGGAGGTGACAATTGCGCACCGGTTCATGTTGAGCGCCTTACTGCATCAAGGGGAGATTGCCGAAGTTTCGCGGCGCGTTCCCCGGCTGCTGTCTGCCGCGTTGGACCAGGGAAATCTCTTCGCCGCCACGGACTTGCGTACGCGATTAAATCTGATTTGGCTGGCGCAGGATGATCCCGACCGGGCCAGAGCGGAAGTAATTGAAGCGCTGAAAGCCTGGCCGCATGAAGGGTTTCACCTTCAGCATTACAGCTCGCTCCACGCCCTGGTGCAGAACGAGCTCTATACCGGCGATGCTGAAGTTGCCTGGAAACATGTTGAGGGCCAATGGCCGGTTTTGAAGGAGTCGATGTTGTTGCGCTTCCAGGTGCTGCGCATCGAGGCGATGCACCTGCGAGCTCGAGCGGCATTGGCGTCGGGTGTGGCCGACGGGGATGTTGAACGACTTCACTTTGCGGACAAGCTGGCGCGTAAGATAGAAGGGGAAAAGATGGACTGGGCGATGCCTTTGGCAGCTTTGGTGCGCGGCGCTGTTGCACGTCAGCGGTCTCAGGCGGAGGTAGCGGCGGGGTTGCTGGCCGAGGCGATCCGAGGTTTCGAGGCTGCCGATATGCGCTTGTTTGCGGCGGCTGGGCGGCGGCGCCTTGGCGAAGTGAAAGGTGAGAGGGGGAGTGGGCTGATAGCTGAGGCCGACGCGTGGATGACAAATCAGGGCTTTAAGAAACCGGAGCTCATCACACGCATGCTGGCGCCGGGATATTGAGGAGTTACTGAGAACTTGGCAATTCCTTGAATACCCTCTTTGCGGAACTTTGCGAGACCTTTGCGTCCTTTGCGGTTAGGCTTTGTTGGTTTAGATCAGCAGAAAGAACCTACCGCAAAGAACTCAAAGGATTCGCAAAGAATGACCGAGGATCAGCCTTCAAGGTGTCACCTGGTCAAGGGAGGGAATCAGACGTAGTGAACCAGCTGTAGTTCTCTTTGCGGAACTTTGCGAGACCTTTGCGTCCTTTGCGGTTAGGCCTTTGTTGGTTTAGATCAGCAGAAAGAACCTACCGCAAAGAACGCAAAGGGTTCGCAAAGAGGCGCAAAGAATGACTGAGAATCAACTTTCAAATGTCACCATTGGTTGCGCGTTGAGAGTCCATTCTGCTTTAGGGCCAGGTTTGCTGGAATCGTCTTATGTAGCCTGTTTGCATTTCGAGTTGATCAGATCGGGATTGTTCGTTGAGATTCAAAAGGCATTACCCCTGGTTTATGAGGACGTAAAATTAGAATGCGGCTATCGAATCGATGTGATGGTCGAGCGCAGGTTGATCGTTGAAGTGAAGTCGGTTGAAGCGCTCAATGACCTTCATCTTGCTCAAGTGTTGACGTACTTAAGACTATCGGATAATCGCTTAGGACTGCTTATGAATTTCAATGTTCTTCGACTGAAGGACGGAATCAGACGAGTAGTGAACCAGCTGTAGTTTTCTTTGCGGAACCTTTGCGAGACCTTTGCGTCCTTTGCGGTTAGGCTTTTGTTGGTTTAGATCAGCAGAAAGAACCCTACCGCAAAGAACGCAAAGGATTCGCAAAGAGGCGCAAAGAGTTGACCGAGAGTCAACTTTCAAGATGTCACCTGGTTGCGCATGGAGAGTTCATCAAAGGATGGAATCAGACGTAGTGGGCCAGCTGTAGTTTTCTTTGCCGAACTTTGCGAGATCTTTGCGTCCTTTGCGGTTAGGCTGTGTTGTTTTAGATCGGCAGAAAGAACTTACCGCAAAGACCGCAAAGGATTCGCAAAGAGGCGCAAAGAATGACCGAGAATCAACTTTCAAATGTCACCTGGTTGCGCATGGAGAGTAAGTCAAGGGACGGAATCAGACGAGTAGTGAACCAGCTGTAGTTTTCTTTGCGGAACTTTGCGAGACCTTTGCGTCCTTTGCGGTTAGGCTTTTGTTGGTTTAGATCAGCAGAAAGAACCCTACCGCAAAGAACGCAAAGGATTCGCAAAGAGGCGCAAAGAGTTGACCGAGAGTCAACTTTCAAGATGTCACCTGGTTGCGCATGGAGAGTTCATCAAAGGATGGAATCAGACGTAGTGGGCCAGCTGTAGTTTTCTTTGCGGAACTTTGCGAGACCTATGCGTTCTTTGCGGTTAGGGTTTTGTTGGTTTAGATCAGCAGAAAGAACCTACCGCAAAGAACGCAAAGGATTCGCAAAGAGGCGCAAAGAGTTGACCGAGAGTCAACTTTCAAGATGTCACCTGGTTGCGCATGGAGAGTTCATCAAAGGATGGAATCAGACGTAGTGGGCCAGCTGTAGTTTTCTTTGCGGAACTTTGCGAGACCTATGAGTTCTTTGCGGTTAGGGTTTTGTTGGTTTAGATCGGCAGAAAGAACCTACCGCAAAGAACGCAAAGGATTCGCAAAGAGGCGCAAAGAATTGATTGAGGATCAGCTTTCAAGATGTCACCGGTTGCGCATGGAGAGTCGGTCAAGGGATGGAATCAGACGTAGTGGGCCAGCTGTAGTTTTCTTTGCGGAACTTTGCGAGACCTTTGCGTCCTTTGCGGTTAGGCTTTGTTGGTTTAGATCGGCAGAAAGAACCTACCGCAAAGAACGCAAAGGATTCGCAAAGAGGCGCAAAGAATTGATTGAGGATAGCTTTCAAGGTGTCACCGGTTGCGCATGGAGAGTCGGTCAAGGGATGGAATCAGACGTAGTGGGCCAGCTGTAGTTTTCTTTGCGGAACTTTGCGAGACCTATGCGTCCTTTGCGGTTAGGCTTTAGTTGTTTTAAATCAACAGAAAGACCGCAAAGAACTCGCAAAACCACGCAAAGATTGAGAACCTTGTTATGGACACACTGAAGACGCTCACGTACGACGTAACCGGGCGCATCGCCCGCATCACGCTCAACCGTCCTGAGCGAGGCAACGGCATTACCTTTGAAATGCCGGCAGAGCTGGCAGCCTGCGTTGAGCGCGCTAATCTCGACCCGAACGTGCACGTGATTGCCTTGTCCGGAAACGGCAAAGGCTTTTGCGGCGGTTACGACTTAGTGATGACCGCGGAGCAAAGGCTTGGTAGCGAAGGGGAGTTGATGGGTTGGCCCGCCGGTTCGCCGATGGATCCTAAAGTGCAAATGGCCAATCACGATCCCAACCATATTTGGGATCCTATTCTCGACTACCAGATGATGAGCCGGAATCTGCGGGGATTCATGAGTCTCTTCCATAGCGACAAGCCGGTCGTCTGCAAAGTACATGGATTCTGCGTTGCCGGTGGCACCGACATGGCTCTCTGTTCCGATCTCCTGATCACTGAGGACGCAGCGTCGATCGGTTATCCCCCTGCGCGCGCCTGGGGGGTGCCGACAACCGCGCTCTGGGCCCATCGCATCGGCGCCGAAAGAGCAAAACGGCTTTTGTTTACCGGAGATTGCCTAACCGGAACCCAGGCCGTTGAGTGGGGACTGGCCAGCGAGTCGGCGCCTGCCGATCAACTCGACGAACGCTGGGAGCGTTTGCTGGAGCGAGTGTCCCAACTTCCGATTAGTCAACTCGTGATGATGAAGCTGCTGGTTAACCAAACCCTGGCCGGCCAGAGTCTGCAAACTTCACAACTCCTGGGAACGTTGTTCGACGGCATCGCCCGTCATACAAAAGAAGGTTACGCATTTCAGCAACGCGCCGGCGAAGTCGGGTTCAAGCAAGCGGTAAAGGAACGTGACGCGCCGTTTGACGATGATGAGTAGCCGAGACTAACAGTTCCGTTACAGCTAAAGATTGTGTTTGCAACTTCGGAGAAACACGCGAATGATTTTTAAAAGTCCTCACGCGCCGGTAACAATTCCCGATACGAGCATCACCGACTTTGTCCTCCGCCGCGCCGCGGAGTTGGGTGACAAGCCCGCCCTCATTGATGGTCCAACCGGACGAACCTACACTTACAGTCAACTACCGGAGTTAATTAGGAAACTATCAGCTGGCCTGTCTGCGCAGGGACTACGCAAAAAGGACGTTTTCGCGGTCTACGCACCGAACCTTCCGGAGTATGTGCTTGCCTTCCATGCGGTTTCGAGCCTGGGCGCGATCACGACCATGGCGCCACCACTATTTAACGCCGAGGAACTCAGGAAACAACTTCTTGATTCAGGCGCGAAATTCCTGCTGACAATTCCTCAGCTGATGGCGAACGCCCGTGAGGCAGCGCAGGCTTCTGACATTGAGAAAATCTTTGTAATTGGTGACGCGGAAGGCGCGGTGCCGTTTGCATCTCTGCTTGGCGATGACGCGCCGCACGTCTCGGTCGAGATAGCTCCGCCGAAAGATATCGCGGTATTGCCTTACTCAAGCGGCACCACCGGATTTCCAAAAGGGGTGATGCTCACTCACCGGAATCTGGTCGCCATGCTGTGCCAACTGAGAGCAACTGAATCGTTAGCGATGCATGACACGTTGATTTGCGTGGTGCCGATGTACCACCTTTACGGACTGCACGTGGTGGTCAATCAGGGTTTGAGCCAGGGAGCGACCATTGTCATGCTGCCGCGTTACGAGATCGAGCAGTTTTTACAAACATTGGAACATTATGAAGTGACGATTGCGCCTCTGGTGCCGCCTCTCGTTCTGGCTCTGGCCCGAGCCCCCGAGGTTAACAATCACAATCTCGCCAGGTTGAGCTTAATCCATTGCGGGGCTGCCCCGCTGGCTGACGATGTTGCCCGGGACTGCACTGCGCGACTCGGTTGCGAAATTCGATACGGTTACGGTCTCACCGAAGTAAGTCCTCTTTCGCATGCAAGTCTCGCGAATTCTCAAAAGCAGAAGCCCGGATCGGTCGGCTATTGTTTGCCTAATACTGAGTGCAGGATCGTTGACCATTCGAGTGGCGCCGAACTCGGCGCTGACCAGCAAGGGGAAATCTGCGTGCGTGGTCCTCAAGTGATGAAGGGCTATTGGGGAAATCCCGCAGCGACCGCTGAGATGATCGACGCCGAAGGCTGGTTACGCTCAGGTGATGTGGGTCATTGCGATGCCGACGGGCAGCTTTTCGTAGTTGACAGGATCAAGGAGCTAATTAAAACGAACGGCCGGCAGGTGGCTCCCGCGGAACTTGAGGCAATACTACTTTCCCATGCTTCGGTTGCCGATGCTGCGGTTATCCCGACACCAGATGCCCTTGCCGGTGAGGTCCCGAAGGCATATGTAGTTTCGAGAGACGGAACAAATGAAGCAACGGCTAAAGAGATAATGGATTTTGTCGCCGCCCACGTCGCACCCTACAAGCGCATCCGCAGTCTGGAGTTTGTAAGCGAGATCCCGAAGAGTCCGGCCGGAAAAATCCTTCGCCGAGTGCTGGTCGAACGCGCGCGCGGGAAGTAGGACAGACATTCCTGTCTGTCCCTCTACCTATCAATTCAAGGGGTGGACAAACAAAAATGTCTGTCCTACTCAGACAGCCTGGGCGACGGCAAACTCGGGTGCGGGCGAGACTTTTAGCAGTCCCGAGTTCACGATGTCATCGTGCAGGGCGCCTTGTTTGTCAGTCACCATTGTCGGTTTGAAATAATCCTCAAAACGCGAATCAACTTGAAAGGCGGGAGTGTACATATGGTCCAGAGGCTCCGTAGTGCTCACGTAGGTGCGTGGCCGCGGTCGTTTTTTGGCCCAGCCAAAACTCGAGAAAGACGTCGTTAGTGGTTGCGCGCAAACCAGCAACCCAGCCCCGACGGCCAGCACCATCTGCATCCTGGTCAGCTTGCGATGGTAAAGCTTTGAAAACCCGATCGCGTGTTTCAAGACCCGCGCCTGAAACCCTCTCATGCTTTGCAGGTCGTCAACAAACTTCACCACTTCATTTATCGGATCCACCGGATGCTGAAGAATTGTCGTGCCATCCATATCCCGCAATTTGGTATCCGGAAGGATAGTTCCTTTCTTCAGGCAGTCGTAGAAGTAGGGCGTGCCCAGCAGTGGAATAGAGAGGGTGACAAACGAAGGCACCGTGATCTCCGGCGTGCCGGTGATGAAGTTTAGCTCGCGCCGTAAATCGGCAATGCTGCGGGTGGAAACATCCATCATCAGCCCGTAGGAAAAGACAACCCCGGCGTTTAGTGACTTGGCGATCATTTCCACCTGCGGAGCCTTGGTGTTTTGCAGTTTGTTGAAGGTCTTCAACCAGTCGTTATCAAACGACTCCAGTCCGCTGAAAAGAAGTTCGCAGCCCGCCTCTCTGATCAGGTGAAGGTTCTCTTCTTTCGCGTAGAAATCGTTGGTGACCAGGGCCCCCCACTGGTTGAAGAAGCCCTGTGTCCGCATCTCTTTGATCAGGTTGAGCCGCGCCTTGAAGTGCCCGCGATCGCTGCCATAGAAATTGTTATCGAGGAAAAACATACGTCCGCGTTTACCGGATGCGAGAATCTGCTGGCGGATGTAATCCAGATCGTATGTCTGATAACCATGGCCTTCGGCAGTCAAGGCACAGAAGGAGCAGCGGAAATTGCAGTAACGGGTGGTTTCAACGTAGCCAATGCGACCCAGCCAGTAAGCCAGGTCGTACCGCGGGATCATGGTTTCAGCTACATACTCGGGACCAAGTGCTTCCCGGATTACGTCGCAGAGTTCTTCGATGTCACCGAGGCAACTGTAATCAAAAACTTTTCTTGACAGTAGTGGCAGCGACCTGACCGGCGGGCCGCCGGCAACGACGATGACTTTCGGATTCTTGGTGCGCGCGTATGCAGTGAGGTGCAGCATGCGATCAAAGCCGTTCGTCAGGCCAGTAAGCACCAGCATGTCGGGCCACGAGAGCAGCGCCTCATCTTCAAGCGGGCCGCTGGCGACTTCGGTATAGCAGCGCACGTCGCAAAGTTCTCGATCAAAAGCTCCGGCGAGATAGATCGGTCCAACCGCTTGGGGAATCTTAGTGGTCCGGCGCATCGGCAGGCGGGAATCGTCGAAATAACAATTCACGATCAGGACTCGCTTGCGGGGCGAGACCCGTGCCTGGTTGCGGGTGGGGGCTATCTTTCGCTGCATTCAAGATCTCCTCAAAGCGACAATCCCGTTATCTGAGCCATGTCGAATTGATTATGGCTGGTCGGAAGCCTCGAAAAGTGAATTCGGCGAGGCGTCGGTTGGAACCCAGCGAATCCATTGGAATGGGCGTTACTCTACCCGCTCGGATGGATCAAGGCAATAAACTATTTAGGTATGACCCAGGAATGCCAGGGTATTACGCAGTTATTACAATCATCCGTTCGTTTAGTGGGCCAACTCAGACCTGGCTGCTGGGGGTGGAAGTGAGGCCATTGAAAGCATCGCGCACACGCACGGAGATGCTTTCCGGGACGATCGCGTAACGGCGGAAGTCGAAGGTGGTTACGGGCGCCACGCCGTAACTGGCGGAAGTTAGGAATATCTCTTCGGCATCAACGAGATCCGAGAGTTCATACACGCCCTCAACCACCGGAATGAATTGTTTAGTTGCCAGTTCGATGACGGCCGCGCGGGTGACGCCCGGTAGCGTTCCGGTGCTGAGGTTGGGCGTGTGCAGCGTCCCTTCGCGCACCCAAAAGATACTGGCCATCGTTGCGGAAACAATCTCACCCCTCTCATTGAGCATAACGGCTTCGTCGAATTGCCGGGCCTGCGCTTCTTCCCAGGCCATTACTTCGTCCAGGTAATTCAAACTCTTAATGCCGGCCAGCGGCGAGAGCGTGTTTTGGCGGTAAGGCGAAACTGCGATGGATAGCCCGGCCGCCGGAATTTTTTGCGGCTCACCCGTCATGATCAGCAGATCTGTTTTTCGGTCACCCGCCTTCTTGGTTCGCCAAACGTCGCGACCGCTGCGCGCCAACAGAATTACACGAGCGCGGCCATGGGCCACACGGTTGACAGCGATAAGTTTTGTGAGCGCCTCACCAACGTTGGTTTCGTTGGCGCCCGAGCTATCCACGCTAAGTCTTGCGGCGTCTTCTTTGAGGCGCTGCCAGTGGGCCGGCCAGAGGAAAGGCTGGCCGTTGTAGATTGCTACGGTGGTGAAGACGCCGCGCCCATACAACATCGCGGACGACACCGGCGCCACGCGCGCCTTGGTCGCTTCGAGCATGACTCTGTTGAGATAGATTACCGGGTGCACAGTTGAACGGCTCCCAATCAAACGGGGCAGTGGCCCGACCGTTTAGGGAGGGCGTCGCCTCAGAAGTCGAAGGCGATCATGCCCTCCCTCACGGTCGGGCCACTGCCCCGGTGTTGCCCTATTCGCGGCCGGCCGCCATCACTTCAGCTTCGAGTTTCCTGGCAAGAGAACCGCGCCAAACGTTTTCCAACTCGTTAACGTCCGCTGAGATCGCGCCGGTCGCGCCCACGGCAATCCGGAGAGTCGCGCCTCCTACTGTTCCGAGAATTGTTAACGGGCAATCCTGCTGAGCGGCCATTGTTTCTATGGCGTCACGAGCTGACGGGGGAAAGGTAATGATGATTCGCGAAGGCGACTCGCTGAAGAGGGTGCTCTCGATGGATAGAGAGGAGAATTCATCCGCCAACGCAATCTCAGGAATGTTTACCTCGGCGCCAATCGCCTCGCGGTTGAGCGAAGAGAAACAACATTCAGCCATTGCCACGGCGAGTCCACCATCGGAGCAATCGTGTGCGGAGCTCAACAGGCCGGCTTCCGCAGCTTCCAGGCAAACAGCTTGCACGGTTACTTCGGCTTCCAGGCTGAGCTTTGGCAAAGCGCCATCGGCTATCATCGCATCCGAAGAACGCCCCTCGATAGTCGCGGCATATTCGCTAAGTGAAAGATCGTCGGCCGTCGCGCCTAGCAGGGCAATCAAGTCGCCTTCCTGTTTAAATCCTGGCTGTAAAACGCGGCGAACATCTTCCACGAGACCAATCATGCCAATTACCGGCGTCGGAAGAATGCCGCGGCCTTCGGTTTCGTTATAAAACGAAACGTTCCCTGACACGACCGGCGTGTTGAAGGCGCGACAGGCTTCAGCGATGCCGTCAACTACTTCGGAGAACGACCACATCACTTCCGGGCGCTCAGGCGAGGCGAAGTTGAGACAATTTGTGATCGCAATCGGACGCGCGCCGACGCAGACTACGTTGCGGGCAGCTTCAGCGACAATCAGCTTGGCGCCTTCGCGCGGATTCGCGGCGCAGTAACGCCCGTTTCCATCCAACGACATGGCGAGTGCGCGGCGCGTTTCCTTGATTCTCACCACCGCCGCATCAGCGCCCGGCAAAACTGTGGTGTTGGTTCTGACCATGTGATCGTATTGACGATAGACCCAGTGTTTCGAAGCGATGTTGGGAGCCGCCAGTAACTTCAAAAGTGCTTCATTCTGGTTCTGATCGTGCTTTGTGCTTTGATTCTCGGACTTTGGGTCTTGGACTTTGGCCTTTGGCCTGGCCATCGGTCGTTCATAAAGCGGTGCTTCATCAGTCAGGAACGCGACGGGAATATCCGCGACAGTCTCTCCCTCGTGCGTGACGGCCATATTCGAACCTTCGCGCACGCGACCAATCACCACTGCATCGAGGTCCCACTTGCGAAAGATGTCGATAACTTCGCGCTCTCGTCCGGAGTGGGCCACGATCAGCATGCGCTCCTGCGACTCTGACAGGAGCATCTCGTAAGCGGTCATCGCGCTCTCGCGTTGCGGAACGAGTGACAGGTTGATTTCTATCCCGGTGCCCGCGCGCGCGGCCATTTCGCAGGACGACGACGTCAGCCCAGCAGCGCCCATATCCTGAATTCCCGCCACCGCCCCGCTGCGCATTGCTTCCAGACAAGCTTCCAAAAGTAATTTCTCCAGGAAGGGATCGCCTACCTGGACGGTTGGCCTTTTGGCCAGCGCCTCCTCGTCAAACTCCGCCGAGGCCATGGTGGCGCCATGAATTCCGTCGCGGCCGGTCTTTGCGCCTACGTAAAGAATTGGATTGCCGATGCCCGCGGCTTTACCGAAAAAGATTTGATCGTGACGCACCAGTCCCAGTGCGAATGCGTTGACTAAAGGATTAAGTGAGTAAGCATCGTCGAAGGCGACTTCGCCGCCGACGGTAGCAACTCCGAAAGCGTTTCCGTAGTGAGCAATCCCGCCAACCACACCAGCCACCAATGATCGGTTGCGGCGTCCGTATTTCGGATGATCAAGCGAGCCGAAGCGCAAACTGTTCATCGCGGCGATTGGCCGTGCGCCCATGGTGAAAACGTCACGCAGAATACCGCCGACACCGGTGGCGGCGCCCTGGAAAGGTTCGATAAACGAGGGGTGATTGTGCGATTCAATCTTGAACGCGATACACCAACCGTCACCGACGTCGACCACCCCAGCATTTTCACCGGGGGGCACGATGACTCGCTCGCCGGTAGTGGGAAGCCGGCGCAAATGTATCCGGGAAGACTTGTATGAGCAGTGTTCGGACCACATCACTGAAAAGATTCCCAGCTCTGCAAACGAGGGTTCGCGGCCCATCAGCGACTGAATACGTTGAAATTCTTCGAGGGTAAGATTGTGGGCGGCGATTACTTCTGGAGTGATCATGATTCAGTGATGAGCAATGAGATGGCAATGAGTGAGAAGCAGAAGCCGGAAAGCTTTACGACTCATCACTCCTCACTTTACCGCCGTCACTTTTTCGATCTCGGCGCGCAGTTCCGCGGTATCGAAGCGCCCGAATTTCTTGTAGACGATCTCGCCTTTGGCGTTGTAAAGAAAGGTGGCGGGCAGAGCGCCACCCCAGGTTGGATCCACCAATTTTATCGAGGGCTCAGGATCGGCGACACTCAACAAGTAAACCGGCATCTGCACCTTCATCAGGCGCAGGAACCTGGGCACTTCAGTTTTGAGTTCGGTCAGATCGTCCAGCGAGATTGCGATGGTATCAAGACCCCGGGCTCGATAGTCTTTATCGATCTTGACGAGATCCGGAAACTCTTCGCGACAAGGATCGCACCACGTGGCCCAATAGTTGACGAGCAGGGGACGATCACTCGTTCGTTTAAAGAGCGGCGCCAGCTCGTCGGCTGTGATCACGCGGACCGGGGGCGGCTTCAAAACGGCCCGCTGGCTGCGAGGCTTGCGGGCCGTTTGAAAATCTCGACTCTGCGTGAGAGCAGTGACGCTCAGGAGTAATCCGGCCACGCAAAGCGCGCACGTCAGAGTCCGTTTGAAAGAGCACATCAAATCAAGCTCGCTTGATCGAACACCCAAAGGCCGCAGCAATTGCCTTGGCTACTGGTTTTCCTTCGAGACTGGCTTCCAGGGCGTCGCGTAGTTCAGTCGCCGTGATCTGATCGCCGTTCCGGCTGTTGTCGATACGGCCTCGGTAAACGAGCTTGTTCGTAGCGTCAAGAAAATACGCTTCCGGGGTAACGCTCGCTCCGAGCTGATCGGCAATCTTGTTGCCTGGATCTTTGAGGATAGGGAAAGTCAACTTGTTCGTTGCCGCGTGAGCTTTAACTGCTGCCGCGGGCTCAGCGACGTTTGAGTTAATTCCCACGACATTAATGCCGCGCGCCTTAAAATCCTGAGCCAGCTTTTCCATTCGCTCATTGTAAGCGTTGGAGACGGGGCATTGGACCGCCACGAAAATCAAAACCGTGCCCTTGGTTCCTTTTAGCGACGAAAGGCTTTGAGTCTTTCCGTCAGCGTCAGGAAGGCTAAACTCCGAAATGGTGGCGCCGATCGCGGTGGCTGCCGGAAGGTCCGGGGTGTTAGCGCGGGCGCTGTGGTTGGCGCCGCCGGCTATCGCCGCAATCGCGAAGATGGCGACCAACATGAGCGAAATAACAGATTGCTTCTTCATAGAATGGAACTCCTGTGCAAGATATGGAAGAAAGGGGAACGAGTGGAAAGATTAGCAGCGCCGGCAGGGAGTAGCAAGGCGAGCGAAAAGGGCGGTTCTGTTCAGTTTAAGCGTTGGCGCAGGCGAACAGGCGTGCCCAGCCGTTAAGCTGCGCGTCGACGGAGGGCGATTGCAAGCATGAGGCCGGTGAGCACAAAGGTAACCAGCGCCGACAACAAACAAAACTGGCAGAAGGCCTTGATCACAAAAGCCTGAAGATAAATCAGCCAGACGCTGGTGATGAACATTAACGCCACGACGATTGTGAGTAACTTACCGGAGCCCTGGTAGCCGAAGGCCGCCAGAGTCGCGAGGCTGAATACGGTGAAGTATGCGGCGGCGCCGATTAATGCCAGGGGAATTCCCGCGACCGAAGCATATTGGCTACTTAAAACCTCGGAACATCCCGAGACGAGCGTGCACTTAACACTACGCCCGGCAACGTGCTCGACGGTCAGGTAGATCGCATCTCCGAGGCCAACCAGTGAAACGACGGCAGCGGCCGCATAAAGGATTGTGGACCGTAGCTTGTCTGAATTCGCGATTGAGTTTCGAGTGACTTCCACGGTGCAGTCGAAGTAAAGGGTAGATGAGAAGGCTAAAACTATTTGCTTCGACTAGCGATCTCAGCCTCAATGAGTGGTCGCAACCTGGTAGGTTCAAGCGATTCAAATGGAACCTCACGTCCGTTCATGAAGACCGTCGGGGTTCCTTTAACTCCAAGCGCGCGGGCACGCTTACCGTCCAGAAAGATGCGATTCTGCACCGTCTCGCTGGTGAGATCCTGCCGGTAACGCTCGAGATTCAATCCGATCGTTTTCGCATACTCCTCAAAGATTGGTCGCACATCAAACGCGTTCTTCCAGGCCTTTTGATTCGTGTAAATAATGTCGTGCATCTGCCAAAACTTTCCCTGTAATCCCGCAGCCTCGGCGGATCGGGCGGCAGATAGCGCGTGCTCATGAGTCGGGACCAGAGGATACTCGCGAAAGATCACTCGTAACTTTGGACCGAATTCCTTTTCCATCTCTTTCAAGACGGGATGAAACATGGCGCAGGGCGGACACTGGAAGTCTCCAAACTCTTCGATGGTTACCGGGGCATTGGCCGGTCCCTCTGCATGCGGCGGATCCGCCCCTATTTCGGAAACGGCCACCGGGTTTGGACTGGCCGGCGGGTTGGGTGCGCTGGGTGCGTTGGGGGTCGCATTCTGAGAAACAACCGGCGTTTCAACAATCGGTGTTGGCGTATCGGTGCCGGATCGCATTAACGACCATGCGACAACCAGCGCGAGAGCCAAAACCGCGACAATGATCAGGAAGGGAAGGGCACGTTTCATTTCGTGGAACCTGTTAATCGACCATAGCGAGAGTCACCCGCTGCGAGGGCGAGTGAATCTTACTAATCGACGGTGTAGTTAACTGTCTTATCGAGATCGCCGTTTACGTAAACCTGGACCTTGTATTTCCCTCGGGGCCAGTCCTGGGGCAGGCTCAAGTGACCGTGAATAATATTCTCCAGCGTCCGGGTGGTATAGTCGATGTCTTTGATCTTTTTGTTTTGAGTGCCGTCGGCATCCACGATCCACCAGGAAAACCTCATGTCGGTTCCTGATTTCGCTTCGTTCAAGGTAGCCACCGAATGAATCGTGCGGTCGCCAGGCTCAAAGGAATTCGATTTTCGGCCAGGCTTCCCGTCTTCGTCCTTAGCCATGTGGATTTCTTTAATGTGAATTCCCGGCCCCGAGTCTTCCGCTTCGCTGCTGCGGTTGGAGCTGGAGTTCGAGTTTGAATTGGATTCATTGTTTGCATTCTTGCCGACACTACATGCCAGGACCACAAACAGCAGGAGGCCGGCGGCAAGCCAGGCGGGGTTATGTTTCATCTCAGGTTCTCCCTGGAAGCAGTTAAATAAGTTAAGTGGTTATGCCACGGCAGCCAGAGTGGCTGCGAGTGAGCGAAAGATATCACGACCATCGCTTGAACCCAACAAATCTTCGCAAGCGCGTTCGGGGTGGGGCATCAGGCCAAGTACGTTGCGCTCCAGATTACAGATGCCGGCGATGTTATCGCGAGCGCCATTTGGATTGGCGGCATCCGTAACTTCCCCATTTGGTTCACAGTAGCGAACAACTATGCGATTCTGCTGCTGCAACTCCCGGAGCGTGCTGTCGTCGCAGACGTAATTTCCCTCAGCGTGGGCAATCGGGAGCCGGAGCACGGAGCCAGGTTTCATTTCATTGGTGAAGGGTGTATCCGAAGTCTCCACCCGAACGTAGACGTGCTCGCAAATAAAATGCAGATCGCGATTTCGGATCAACGCGCCCGGCAGGAGCCCGGCTTCACAAAGAATCTGAAAACCATTGCAAATGCCCAGCACGAAGCGTCCAGAAGCGGCAAATTTCCTGACCGATTCCATCACCGGTGAAAATCGCGCCAAGGCTCCGGCGCGCAAATAGTCGCCGTATGAAAAACCACCCGGAATAATCAGCGCGTCGTAGGGAGTTAGATTGGTTTCCCGGTGCCAGATGAAGTCGACTGGTTGGCCCACTTGCTTCGAGATCACATGATACGCGTCGTGATCACAATTGGAGCCGGGGAAAACTATGACGCCGAATTTCACGCTTCAATCTCCACGCGATAGTCTTCGATGATCGGATTGGAGAGCACCTCGCGCGCCATGCGGCTTACTGCCTCACGCGCGCCATCAGGAGTGCCGGACTCCGAGAGAGCGATCTCAAAATACTTACCCTGGCGCACGTCTGTAATCCCGTCGAAGCCAAGCAACTCGACCGAGTGCTGGATCGCTTTACCCTGCGGATCGAGGATTCCCGGTTTGAGACTTACGTAGACTTTCGCTTTCATGGTTTCGTTCGCTTTCATACTAAGACCTAACAAGGTTGCGTGTGTACTTCAACCTGGCAGCAGGAGTTCAGCTAATCAATGCTCGGGCTCAACCTCGTTGAAGACCCGCGCGAAGATCGCGTTAACATTTCTCAAATAAGTTTCGAACTTGAATGCCGACTCGATTTCCGCGTCAGAGAGTTGCGATTTAACGTCGGCGTCGTTTCCCAGCAATGTCTGAAAGTCCTCGCCTTCGTCCCAAACGCGCATTGCATTTCGTTGCACCCATTCGTAGGCGGTCTCGCGTGAGACTCCTTTTTGCGTCAGCGCCAACAGCAATTGTCCACTAAAGACAAGGCCGCGGGTCGCGCGCAGATTCTCAAGCATGCGTTCGGGATGCACCACCAGGCCATCGATCAGAGATGCCGTCTTGTGCAGCATGTAGTCGAGCGCGATGCTTGAATCAGGCAGGACGACGCGCTCAGCCGACGAATGGGAGATGTCTCGCTCGTGCCAAAGCGCGACGTTTTCGAGTCCCACCAAGCTATTTGCCCTGACAATCCGCGCCATCCCACAAATCCGTTCGGAAATAATCGGATTGCGCTTATGCGGCATCGCACTCGAACCTTTTTGCCCAACGGTAAAGCGCTCCTGGGCTTCACCCACTTCGGTGCGCTGCCAATGACGAACATTAAGAGCAAACTTGTCGAGTGATGACGCAATGATAGCCAATGTGCTCAGGAATTCGGCATAAGTGTCGCGTTGAATTATCTGGGTGGACACCGCGGCGTATCTCAGGCCGAGGCGTTTGCAAACCATTTCTTCAACCACCGGATCGAGCAGCGCGAATGCGCCCACTGCGCCGCTAATCTTTCCCACCGCCACAGCCTTACGCGCGCGCTTCAGACGTTTGCGATTTCGTCGCATCTCGTCGTACCAGAGCGCAAACGTGAGTCCGAAAGAAGTTGGCTCGGCGTGAATACCGTGAGTGCGTCCGATTTGCGGGGTGTGCTTAAACTCCAACGCGCGGCGCTGCAATACTTCCATGAGCGTTTCGATCTTCGTTCGCAGCAGATCACACGCGTCGCGCAAGAGGAGTGCGTTAGCCGTGTCAACCACGTCCGAGGACGTCAATCCATAGTGAACAAAACGCGCGGCCTCGCCGATGTTTTCAGCAAGGTTAGTGGTGAAAGCGATAACATCGTGGTTGGTCGTCTGCTCAATTTCATTGATGCGCGCGACTGAAAATTTCGCCCCGGCCTTGATCTGATCGAGCGCCTCAGCAGGAATGGTTCCCATCTCCGCGTGAACTTCGCAGACCGCGATCTCCACGTCCAACCACTTCTGAAATCGGCTCTGTTCACTCCAGAGCGCGCCCATTTCGGGCAATGTGTATCTATCGATCATCTTTAATTCAGCCAGGCAATGTGCTGCCTGTCAGAGAGATTCTCCCGGCCCCGGGGAAAGGCAGGAGTGTCTGGTCTACTTTAATGCCGTCGAATTAACGAAGTAACGCGCGAGCTGCCAATGGCGATCGCGTTCGACCAGGGTAAATGTTTCCATCCCTTCCCCGTTTTGAAACCTGGTGCGATAGGTGACCACGTAGGCGCGACCTTTCAGTGGTCCACCGGAATTCTCCTGCTCAGTCGCTGATTGCATTACTCTGCTTTCAACCGGGCCGAGCTTCGTGCGCAAAGTCCTGAAGGTGGCTACAGATTGCTCAGCAGTGGCGTCCTGTCGCCACAGTTCTGAGGCTTCGTGGTAAATCTTTTCGTAACGCTCGGCGGCGATATCGTCGCCGACGGCAGTAATCGCAGATTCGACTTCCGGCGGCATGCTTCTTCGTTCCACCTTCGCACCGCATGAAGCGCTGACAATCGCAAGCAGCAGGACGAGTCCACCGGCAGTAGTCCGCCCGGAAGCCAGGGCGTTGTTCCCGCAATGAACAAATGGGAGCGTGAGTCGCAATAACGTCCTCGCTAACGGTCGGGCCACTGCCCCTCCTTCATCGGTCATCCTTCCCTCAAACCTCGATCCATGGAGTCGGCTCTTTCGGAAGTGAGAGAGTGATTTGCGTGTCACCATGAAAAAGGGGAAAGCGTTCCTGCAAAGCCACCTCTGCGTTAATCTTCGCCAGATAGGGATTATTCGCGCGCGACGAAAGGTGGGCCAGCACCAGATGCCGCGCCACGCCGTCAAACCCTTCGCGTATCCAATCTGCTACGTCCTCATTTGAAAGATGGCCCAGACGGGAAAGAATCCGCTGTTTCAATTCCCAGGGATACGCATCGCAGGCCTTGAGCATATCGCGGCTGTGGTTTGACTCCATCACAATGGCGGCGCAACCGCGCAAACGTTCGCTCACCAAAGTAGTGATGTGGCCAAAGTCCATCAGCGTGGCAATCTTCACCCCCTGATGAGTGGCCGTGAATCCGAAATTGTCGACCGCGTCGTGGGGAATGGTAAAGGGATGAAAATCGATCTCGCCGATGCGGAAGTCGCGGCTGGATTCTATTTGTTCGACCCGATCCTTGAGCGCCTTAATGCGTTTCTGCGGCTCGTCATTGTTGACGTTAAACCGCTCGCTAACGTAGGCGTCGTGAGTTTTTGCCGAAATATATACGGGACAATCGACCGCTCGCAGCAACACGCGCAGCCCGCCGGCATGATCGCCGTGTTCGTGCGTGACCAGGACGGCGTCGAGTCGCCGCACGTCTTCGCCAACGAGCGCGAGCCGGCGCGTGATCTCTTTAGCGCTCAAGCCGGCGTCAACGAGAACGCGAGTCTCGCCGGCTACGATCAAAACTGCATTGCCGGTTGATCCGCTGCCGAGAACGGTAAGTTTCATGTTTGGAAATTTAATGACCGGCGAACAGCGTTTTCTCAGAAGGAATAGAAGAAAAATTTTAGCATCGAATGTGAGAATCGGCTACCGATGACCAAGTTGGTACCGGAGCATTTTGAAAAATGAGAGCTCCCCTGCGTAACTTTGCGTCTTCTGCTTCGCATACTTTGCGGTCCTTACCGCAAAGGCCGCCAAGGTCTCGCCAAGATCCGCAAATAATCAACCAAACAGCACCGTCGAGAGCTTCTACTCCGCTAACGATTTCGGCTGACGCCCGCGGAGTCTTTGCCGTTGACTCCGGCGAGATACGCTTTCGCTTCATCGAGCTCCGGCCTGATGCTGTCAGCCTGGCGGGTCAGTTCGATCAGCTTACCGTAGTAAAGCTTTGCCTTTTTAAGATCGGCGCCGCTTCGGGCTGCGCGCGCAGCTCCATAAATTCCATTGAACCGATTCGGAGCTCTTTCCAGTGAGGCTTCGAATTCCGTAATCGCCGCGGCCGGCTGTTTGAGTTCGAGTAGTAATTCACCAAGTTGCTCGCGCGCCGGGAGAATTGCCCCGGGAGTGACGGGATGTTTGTCAGTAGCATCATCGAGGTCCGCCGCAGCACGCATCAGCTTGATCGACTCTTCAGGCTTTCCTTCCGCATAAGCGACCCACGCCGCCGCAACCTGACGCGAGATTTCTACCTGTTTGGCCCAATCATACGCGCCCTTTACTTCAACCAGTGCCTGTTGGATAGCGGCTAATTTTTCGACATCCTGACGCGCCGACGCTGCGTCACCACTGCGGGCAGCGCCGATAGCGCGCGCATAGTGCAAGTGAGCCACGGCCCACTGGAACTTTTGCCAGGGGAACGACTTCAAAGGAAGGTTTGCGCCATCGCTTTGAGGCACTGCCAATTTGGCGGCTTCCTCCCAACGTCGCCGTTCCAGCGCATAGCGCGCAGGAATAGCCGTGGCGGAATAGGCTACGACGAAGCTTTGCGGCTCGACGGTTGGAATTTTCATCAGCTCATCGAAAACTCCCCAGGCGAGCTTGTCCTGCGCGCCTTGCAGATAGGCATAGGTCAGATAGTCCATCGCATGAAGCTGTTGATCCCACGCACCGGGCATCCGATGCCTGACGGCGTGGGCCTTGGCGGACGAACTGGCGTCCAAATTTGAACGGATAGCTTCCTGCCATAAACCCAGCCGCGTAAAAATGTGTGAAGGCATGTGCTGCGCGTGTGATGACGCGGGCGCAAACTTCGCGTAACTCCGCGCGGCGGGAAGCGCCAACCGGGCCAGCGCCGGATAGTCGTAGCCGTGAATGATGTAGTGAGCAACCCCCGGATGCTGAGGTTCACGCGCCTGGACGCGTTTCAGTATTTGCGCCGCTTCCTTTTCTCTAGTGTAGCTCTTGTCGTTCGACATCATTCCAGTGGCTACCAGTGTCAACGCATAGAACACACCAGCTTCACGGTCCAGCGGATAACGCTGGTGAAGCTGCTTCATCGCATCGCTGTAGGCAAAAGCGCGTTTGCGGTGATCCAGCGTGGCCGCATCCTGGTAAAAAACGGCAATGGCGTCGAGGTAACTTCGTTCACGCGGAGTTTTTGGGCCTGTTATTTTTGCTTTTTCCAGCGCGCTGGTGCCCCGCTGAAACTCGTCGGCTGTCGGAGGCGCCCAGAGTGGGTGATAATTGCTCATCGCGACGCCCCAGTAAGCCATGGCGCAGCGCGGATCGATCTCAGTCACTTTGTTGAATGCCTTTTCCGCCTCTTGATATTCGAAAGAGTGCAGCCACGCTACCGCGCGATTGAATTGCCGCTGCCCCTGCGGTGTACATGAGACTTTGAAGTTTACCCGACCGGCCTCTATTGAAGCGCCGTGTTCATGCTGATGCGATTGCTGGGCCACCAATGAATGGGGATGAAAAACAACGGCAATCATGGCCGTAACGATTGCGAAAACAAACAACGTGGTGCGTTTCATTAGTGTCTCCTTCTCAACTTAAGGCAGGTAACGGTTTGCCGGGGAATACATCAGTAAAAGCGTCGGGCAGATCTGCTTTTTATGCCAAGCCAATAGTTATGTCAAGACTAAAAGGGGTAAGTCAAATGCTGGCCGGAGTCCTCGTCGGATCCGGCGCAACAAGCTGTCTCTAATACAACCGATGAGTAGCATTCGTGTCAGGGTCTTTCTGATGTGTGCTTCCCGGGTATCGATCTTTCCAGACACAGTACTCAGTCGTTCGTAGATTACTAAATTCTGAGACGCGAGCGATCGACGCGAAAGCCATTCAAGTTTCCCAGCGCCCCAACTGCGAGAGACTCGCTGGTAAAAAACTCGCGCGCGAGACGCTGCAAGTCGTCCGGCGTGACTGCTTCGAGCTGTTGCACAATCTCAGCCGGCGAAAGATGACGGCCGTGAATGATTTCCTGACGCGCGAGTGCGCCGGCGCGCATGCTGGACGATTCCAGTCCCAGGAGTATTGACGAGATTGCCTGATCTTTCGCGAGTTGCAGTTCCTCTTCAGGCACTGTTTCACTGACGATACGTCGCAACTCCGTTAAGGAGAGATCGAAAACTTCGTCAACCTGCTCCGGCGACGTGCCCGCATAAATGGTGAACACGCCGATGTCTGAGAATGTGTTTCCACCTGAGCCCACTGAATAGGCAAGTCCGCGCTCTTCACGAATCGTTTGCCAGAGCCGGCTCGAAGTGCCTCCGCCGATGACGGACGCTAACAGGCTGGCCGCGTAACGATCGCCGCTGCGGGCGTCGGGCCAGGGCGAGGCGATCACCAAATGCGCCTGTTCGAGTTCCTTTTTCTGTTCGATAAGGATCGGTGTCGCCGGAACCGGCTTTGTTTGGTGCGCGGTTGACCCGGCCGAGGTGTTGATATTTTGCGTCAAATTGTTTGACGACCCGGTGAAGGCGCGTTCGACCAAAGCGACTAGCTGATCATGTTCGACGTTGCCTGCCGCAGCGACCACCAGATTCGCGGGAGAAAACTCGCGCGAGTGAAATCCGGCGATGATTTGATGGTCAAACGAAGAAACTGTTTCCCGCGTGCCTTCGATGGGGCGGCCCAGCGGCTGATCCGGGAAGTAAGCGGCGTTGAACAGCTCACCGAGTAGTTCGTCCGGTGTGTCCTCGACCATTTTCATCTCTTCCAGAATTACTTTCTGTTCGCGATCCAGATCGATCTGATCGAATCGCGGATTCGCGAGCAGGTCGGCGAGCAAGTCAAACGCCTCGGGCAAACTTCTATCCGCAACCTTTACCGCGAAGCCGGTCATCTCATGGGTTGTAAAAGCATCCAGGTTGCCTCCCAGACGGTCGGATTCAACGGCAATGTCCCGCGCGGTGCGTCGTTTGGTACCTTTGAAAACTGCATGCTCGATGAAGTGGCAAACGCCGTTTAGTTCGGATGTTTCATGTCGCGAGCCCCGCCGGACCCAAATTCCCGTGGTTACGGATCGGAGTCCGGGCATATGGTCGGTCAAAATTGTGATGCCGTTGGAAAGGCGGGTTGAACGAACCTGATCAGTCATTTATTGCACCGTAAAGCCTGAGTAAACGTGTTACAGCCCTGAATCCTAGCATGCGCGAAACTAGCCACAAAACGGAGACCAAAACTCCGCCAGATTCGGGCCTGGGGCGCCGGGGTAGTGGGTCAGTTTGGGTTGAATGGTCGACTTCTGATGGGAACGCGAAGCAATAAGACGCAAAGTTATGGAGAGGAATTCTCATTTTTCGAAATGCACCAGAACCGTACCGGCGCCCGGAGTTGCTTGACAGCATTAGAGTTTGGGCGGAAAATGCCCGTTATCCAGTGGTTCCGGTAAGTCTCCTTGGCCTGAACTTTTTTGCTCCAACGCGGAATCTGCCGGGTTTCGCATTGGGCATAACCACTTAGCAGGCACATCCCCGATTTTGCGCAAACAAAAGTCATATTCGATTTCCCGCGTTTCCTCTTGGAAGCGTATTGAGGTTGCGTTTATGAATAGATTACTGGGCATATTTCTGTTGGTGCTTACGGCCGGAGTTTGTTTCCCCACCCTTGCCGCAACTCCAGGTAAAGGAAACCTAGCGACCATAACCGGCGCTGTCCTCGACCATAAGGGGAATCCCGTTACCGGGGCACTCATTACCTTGATGCGCGCAGGCGCAAACAAAGTCATCAAGCAAACGCGGAGCGATGCGTCTGGACGATTTGCCACGCGAATTGCGCCGGGGCGTTATGGCCTGCGTGCGATTGCGAATGGTTTTAACGCAGTCGTTTTTGCCTCAATCGAAGTTCGTGCGTCTCAGGAACTTGTCTATCGTTTCAATCTCGAACCCGTCGGCGCCGGGAAGACGCTGCCTGAACAACGAAAAGATCGCGACGATGTGAAATGGAGTTTGCGATCAACGCAGACGCGCCGCTCGATTTTCCAGGCCCAGGAAGGCGAAAACGCTGACATCCAGGCAGTGCTGGCTCCCGAGGGTCCACTCGCTGATGAAACTCTGGCCAATACCGCCGCGGCCGAGGACACCCAAATTGTCCGAATCGACTCTCAACGTCGCATGCAGGGCGTAGTTGAAACCTATTTTTCCGGCAACTCCTATGGCCCGGGTTATTCCGGTCTAAACTTTGCAGTCTCAATTCCCACCAGTGAGGGCGTTGAAATAATTTTCTCGGGCCAAACCAGTCCCAATACCAGCGCTCCGGAGCGGTTTGAAGCAAGCACTCAGTTGCGGGCGGGTCAGAAACATCGCCTGGGAATGAAGCTCGGGGCCGTGCAGTTTGGCGCACCCGTCTGGACCACCGGCAGAGAGAGCGATCCGGATCGCGTTGGGCAGTTTTCACTGAGAGCGATAGACGAATGGATCGTTCGCGATGGAATCGTAGTTGTCTTTGGGGTCGACTATGCGCGTTTCATCGGCGCCGGCGGGGCTCACTCGATCAGCCCGCGGTTTGGAATCCAGTTTGACGCGAATGCGCGCACCCGATTGAAAGCTGCGTATGCACCCGGCGGCGCTGACGATCGTACGCAGAACATCGTTGCGTTTGAAGGTAGTCAGGTTGTGTTTACCGAGGCGGGCAAAAGACCAATCGCTTTTGTTGACGGTCAGGCAGTTATGGAACGCAGTCGCCGGCTTGAGTTTGGGGTGGAACGGGTGGTTGACGACAAGTCGAACCTTGAGGGCACAGCGTTTTTTGATACAACTTCGGGGCGAGGCGTGGGTCTGCTGAGTACTCCAACATCCGCTTTCGCAGGTATAGGCGGCGATGAAATGATGAGCGTCGCGAACCAACAAGGTGCGGCCCGCGGAATGCGATTGGTTTACACCCGGCGATTGAGCAGGGTGTGGACAGCGTCAGCCGGTTACTCCTTCGGAAGAGGGCAGCGGCTGGCCGACGATGCGGCGGGCCCAGCTGAAATGTTTGAGAGTGGGTTTTTCCAAACGGCCGCTTTCCAATTAGGCGCCGGTTTCAATTCAGGCACCAACATCCGCACGGTCTTGCGCTTCTCGCCGAACGCTACAGTGTTTGCCATCGACCCGTTTGCCGGCCGCCTCGCGGTTTACGATCCTTCGTTGAGCATCCAGGTAACGCAAGAGTTGCCGAGCTTTGGTTTGCCACTGCGAGCTGAAGCCGTGTTTGATGCGCGTAACCTTCTCGACTTTCAGGCCAACATCGACAATGGCGAGATCCTTACACAGCTCGGGACGGGACGCCGCTCTGTTCGCGGCGGGATATCCGTTAAGTTCTAACAGGTTGACTCGCCCAGCGGGCGGCAACTGGTCCGCGCTCGGGTTGCCGGCCCTGCCCACGTACAGATCGGGCCTCCAAAATCTCGGAAAAGTCCAAAAACTTGGATTGTGCGCCTGGCGACCTTTGTTTATTTAAGATTCTTGAAACCAGGGGGCTGCCTGGTACCTGGCGTCTGCCCGCACGAATGGACGAGTTCCCGAAAGGAATTGGAGATCGGCAGGATGGCGACCATGAAGAGGGATAGTAATTCCGTTCGGGAAACCGAATTTTTTCGAGAAGGGGCCTGCGGAACATACCTTGCGTTTTGAGGGTGAGATCGGGAGTGTGTCGCCAAGCTGTCGGTAGAGGGCTCTAGTGAAGAGATCGGTTTTTACCACTGGGACATGGTTAGTGCTTGCGGGCGCCGCGCTACTGGTGACTGCCGGCATTCTCAACTTTGCCCAGCGCCTTCGACACGAAACGCCGGCCTGGGACGGGGTTAGCTGGTCGGATTCCACACCGGGAATCGTAGCCGGCAGTGTGGGCGCCGGTTCCTCAGCCGATCGCGCTCAAATCGTGCCAGGCGATCGTTTAATTGCGATTAGCGTAGACAATCGGAAATATGAGCTCGTTGAACGTGCCAGCCAGGTCCAGATTTATCTGGATCAGGCGCGGGCCGGCGGCAACATTCATTATCTGATCGAGCGTCCGTCGTATCCGGAAGAGAGCCGCTATTATTATGCCGACCTCGACTCTTTGGACTCAATTCATAAGTGGACTCCGAGTGATCTTTACGTCAACGTCATCGGACTCGTCTATCTGTTCGTAGGCTTCTTCGTCCTCTTCAAGCAAGGTGGACGCGCGCCCTTCGCTCTACATTTCGCAACCCTCTGTCTGGCCGCTTTCGTTTTCCATTCCTACAATCCAATCGGAACTTATAGAGATCTGGATCTGGCAATTGCCTTTTTAAGGAACGCCGCTTTCATCCTGTTTCCGCCACTGTTCCTCCATTTTTGTCTGGTCTATCCGCAACGCCAACAGCTATTTGCAGAGCGGCGATCGAAAGCTGTGCTGCTCTACACTCCGGCCATCGTGCTGTTGTTGCTCGCCTGTTTCGTTTTTCTGCGCGGCGTGCTCGCTCCGATACTACCCGGATTGGCCAAGGTTCCCAGCGTTTCCGACAATTTTATTGGCTTCTTTTATAAATTGAGCTTTGCGCACTTTCTCGTTGGGCTCATCGCCGGCGTTTTCTTCCTGGTTCGCACCTGGGTTAAGGCGAAGAGCGCTGTCGTGCGGCAACAAATGAAGTGGGTTATCTGGGGTTCGATCCTGGCCGTCGCGCCTTTCGCCATCCTCTATGCCGCCGGATTTCTGCTGGGCGCTGCAAGCCGATCCCTGGCTCACCAACGTAGCAGTGTTGCCGCTGATCCTGATCCCGCTCGCCTTCGGTTACTCAGTGGTTCGCTATCGGCTGATGGATGTCGAACTGGTTGTCCGCCGCGTCTTCGTTTATGTGCTGACAACTCTGGCGATCGCGCTAATGGTTGGTTCAGTAGTCTACTTCGCGGGTCTCTACGCCCTCGGCGGCGATCATCCGGGCACCACTTCGGGGGAACTAACACTAAGCGTCGTGATCGCAATCGTGGCCATGGCCGCGATCGTGATGATTGCCGCGCCGGTAAAAACGTTTCTTCAGGAACGCATCGACCGGATGTTTTATGGCGAGCGCTACGACATGCGCCACAGCCTGCTCGATTTTGGCCGCACGCTTTCCGCCACCACCGCGCTCGACCCCTTGCTCGATTCGCTCGTCAGCCGCCTCCAGCAGGTCATGAATGTTGGCCGGGTGGCTATCTTTATTGAAGACCAGAATTCAGAGGCCGGATACCGCGTGGCTCGCGCCGCCGGAATTTCCGGCGAGATGGTGGTACCGCCCGACTTTCGGGAAATGATTCGCGTTCGATCTGCGGAAACTGGGGTGGTGCGCACGGACGATCTGGATTTGATTCCCGAAACCAGCGGGTTTGTTCGGCGCGCGCTTCACTACTATGTGCCCTGTGTGGTTCGCGGTCGCATGGTGGCGGTCATTGGGCTCGGCCGATCCGCCGATGGAGCTCTGCTTTCCTCGGAAGACGTGGAAATCCTGCTTACTGTTTCCGGCTATGTTGCAGTCGCAATCGAAAACAGTTTGCTTTACCAGGAACAACAGGAGCGGGCGGGCGAGCTGAAGTTGTTGAAGGAATTCAACGAGTCGATCATTGAATCGATCAACGTTGGATTGCTGGCAGTGGATCTCGACGGCCGCGTCACTCGTTTGAATTCAGCGCTGGAAGAGATTCTGGATCTCAGTCGGGCCGAGGCCGTTGGCATGCGCGTCGAAGATCTGTTCTCTGAAGATTTCACCGACACATTGCGTCAGGTATTGGGAAACGACCGTTGGCAACTTCGTGAGATTCGCAACATCTACAAGATTCACACTGCCACGCGGAGAGGCCGCGCACTCGTTCTCAATATTGCGATTGCCCCGCTTCAGGATTCGCTTGAACAAACTGGCGCCCTCGTGGTGTTGGAAGATGTGACTTCGCGAATTCGGCTTGAAGAGCAATTGCAGCAACGCGAGAAGCTTTCCTCGATCGGACTGCTCGCCGCCGGCGTCGCCCACGAAGTGAACACACCGCTCACCGGCGTTTCATCGTACACGCAAATGTTGCTTGGCATGCTGGCCGAAACTGATCCAAAGCATGCCTTGCTGCTCAAGGTCCGTCGTCAGGCGGAACGAGCTACAAACATAGTCAACAACCTGCTTAACTTCTCGCGCACCGGTGGGGCCACCGAGTTTGCCGAGGTAGATATCGCTCGGGTGTTAGACGATACCTTACAACTGCTTGAGCCGCAGTTGCGGGGCAGCCAGATCGAAATAGTTCGTGCTTACGATCCGGAATCGCCGCGAGTGTTTGGGAACAGCGGCCAACTCCAGCAGGTGTTTACCAATCTCCTGCTCAACGCTCGGGACGCAACGGCCAACGGTGGATCAATCAGGATTGCCACCGTGCCCACAGACGATCATTCCGTGATGATCGAGGTATCCGACAGCGGCACCGGCATAGCCCCTGAAAACGTTGCCAAGATTTACGACCCGTTCTACACGACGAAGGGCGTGGGCGAAGGCACCGGGCTCGGACTCGCAGTGTCTTACGGGATTGTGCAGGAGCATTCCGGCCACATCAGTGTCAAAAGTGTTCCCGGACGGGGCACCACGTTTCGCATTACTTTGCCGACTGCTCATGCGCGTATGCGTCTCCAGGCGGTGGGCGAGTAATTGCAGCCCGCTCGGTTTACCGGAATCTCCGCGCCAACCGCGAAAACATACGAAACACAGCGAACCGTCCCTGGTTTAGGTTCTTTCATGGATGGTCCAGCGCTGGGCCCGGGCGTCCGGCTTTTTTTTTGCCCTGATCTCCCCTACACTGACCTTCCCCAAAACTAACAACCTGGATCAGGATAACCACGATTGGCATTAAAAACGGAACGACGCTTGGCTAAAAAAGGCTCAGTATTAATTGTTGACGACGAAGAGATCATGCGTGAGGTTTTGGAAACGCTGCTCTCGGCGGAAGGATACCGCGTCGACCTGGCAAAAACGGGCGAAGAGGGCCTGGAGGCCTACGGACGGCGCGCCTACGACACTGTGCTGCTCGACGTCTCCATGCCGGGCATTGGGGGCTTGCGCGCGCTCGAAGAATTTCTAAAGATGGATTCCGAAGCTGCCGTCGTGATGATTACCGCGTACGCAACTTTCGATACGGCGATCGCGGCCTGGGAACGCGGCGCCTACGGATGCATCAGAAAACCTTTTCAGAACGAGCAGATTTCAGCGACCGTAGCCGCCGGAATTAAGCGACGCCGCAAGGAAGAAGAACGGCGCACGTTGCGGCGGGCAATGAGCCGGGCCGTTGACCGCGGAGCAATCGTTGGCCGTTCTGACGTAATGCAGGAAGTTTTTCGTTTGGTCGAGCAAGTGGCGCCGGCCAGATCCACCGTTTTGATCACAGGTGAAAGTGGAACCGGAAAAGAACTAATCGCTCAGGCGATTCACGAGGCCAGCACTCGCGCCGGAAAGGCGTTTGTCACTGTCAACACTTCAAATATTCCTTCCGAACTGCTTGAGTCGGAGCTTTTCGGACACACGCGTGGTGCGTTTACCGGCGCCGTGGCCGCCAAGAAGGGGTTATTCGAAGTTGCTGACAACGGTTCCATCTTCCTTGATGAGATTGGCGACATTCCACCTGAAACTCAGGTTCGGCTGTTGCGCGTGATCCAGGAACGCGAGTTTACGCCGCTCGGTGATACAACGCCGCGACGTGTGGACGTGCGCATCATAGCTGCGACAAATATTGAATTGAAGGAAGCAGTCAAGCAGGGAACATTTCGCGAAGATCTTTATTACCGACTGGCGGTTGTGCCGATCGAATTGCCGCCGCTCAGAGATCGTCGCGAAGATATCCTGCCGTTGGCCCAGCACTTTATCGCGAAATATAACGAGGAAAACGGACGGACTGTTTCTGAGCAGATAGCGCCAGACGTCCTCGCGCTGCTCGAAGCGTATTCATGGCCGGGCAATGTGCGCGAGCTTGAAAACACAATTGAACGAGCCGTGGTGATTGCTCCCGGCGACGAAGTTACGCGGCAGTGTTTGCGTGCGGAGATTAGTGATCCGCAGTCGGTCGCGCTTGCTTCGCAGGTGGGCGCCAGCGTAGGCGCCGTGGCCGATCTGGGCCGGGGTATTAACTTCTATGATCAGGTGCGCCGCTTTGAAATCGATCTGATCCGTCGGGCGCTGGAACAAACCAGCGGTCACCAATCCCGCGCCGCACGTCTATTGGGAATGAACGCCACCACGCTCAACTCAAAAATCAAAACATACAACATCAACCTCCGGCCCTAAGCTCGCCGGCCAAAAGGTGCTGGCGCCGGCGGGTTCCTGGTGCGCGCAAGTTTGCAGACCGTTCTGCGGGAATCCTGTAACTGGTTTTTTCAGAAAGAGAATGGCTGAAGCAGTGAAACAAACAGCAGTTCGGAAGTCGCCGCTCGCGGATATGCATGCCAATTTGGGTGCCGCCCTCGTTGAACGCGAAGACTGGTTGTTGCCTGCATCCTACGGCGACTTGTTGCTGGAGTACGCCGCAGTGCGAGAAGGCGGCGCGGGTCTAATCGATCTTTCATCACGAGGGCGAATACTGGTTAGCGGTAGCGAGGCTGTTCAGTTTCTCAATGGTTTGAGCACCAACGACCTGAAAACGCTCGCAATCGGCCAATGGATGGCGGCTGCGTTTCCAAACGTGCAGGGAAGATTAATTGCGAGCGTTCGCATCGTCCGCCTGGACGATGAAGGCACAGACAAGAAAGTCAGTCCCGTCTTCTTGATTGATACCGAAGCAGCGACGCACGCTCGAGTACTGAAGATCATAGAGCCCTTCACGCTGGCCGGAGACTTTCACGTGACTGATATGACGAGCCAGACGGCGATGATTTCAGTTCAGGGAAAGAAGGCTGCGGGCATAGTCGGAGCGGTGGTCGGGGAGGCGGCAAACGAAATAGCGGAAAATGGTGCCAGCCAGTGGGCTGCGGCCTATGGTGATCTGACTGTTGTGCGTGCTTCGCATACCGGCGCACCAGGGTTTGTTCTGGTCGTCAATGCGGATCAATCGGGAAAACTCTGGAATGCTTTGCAGACTGCCGGCGCTCGACCCGTTGGTTATGATGCCCTCGAGTTACTGAGAATCGAAGCGGGCCAGCCTCGCTATGGGGTTGATATGGATGAAACAAACGTGGTCACCGAGGTTCTTGATGACGCAGTGAGTTATACGAAAGGCTGTTATATCGGACAGGAGATCATTGCGCGGATTAAGTATCGTGGACATGTCGCGAAGAAACTATCGGGCATCATGTTCCAGGCCTGGGAGAATATTGCGGCCGGTGACGCAGTTGAATCCGCGGAAGGGAAAGAAATTGGACGCGTCACGTCCGCGAGCTATTCTTATCATCTCGGACGCACCATCGCCTTGACCTATCTAAAGTATGACTACATCGCGCCGGATACGAAGGTTACGGTGGTATCCGGCGATCGACACCGTGCCGGCACAGTGACCGCGCTTCCTTTTGTGAAGTAGCCGGCATGGCTCGCGGTGAGCTCACCAAAACGCGGGCAGAATCGCAGACTAATGGATAAAAAACCAACGGCCGACGAAAGCACGCAAACTCCGACTGATCTCGATTACGATCAGGCGCGTCTGGCCTATTCGATCATCGAGGCGCTGCTCGACCATACCAAAGTCATTAGTGATTTAATCGCGGTGATGGCCCAGACACTCGATGAAGACACCACCAAAGCTCTTACTCAAACTCCGGTCTGGACCGCATATCTCGACAGCCGTCGCCAGATGGAGCGCACCAGGAAAAACGTGGAGGAGTTTACTGAGGTGATGAAAAGATTGGGAGGAGACGACTCTCATCCGCCTGATCAATGACAAATTAACCGAAGCTGACGCTTATCAGGTCGTACAGGTTATCTCTCAGTTACTGTTCGCTTCGAGCCGTGTAATTTCAGCAAGTGCCAGGCCATATTCGACGAAGTTTCTATTCCCGTTTTCCTTTACCCAACCCAGATGCTGCAACGCTTCTTCGCGGTTACCACTCAACGATAAATCCAGACCGACATAGGCATGCGCCTCGGTGAGTTTGTCATTGTCGAATGTCAGCTTCAAAAGCTCAGCGGATGTAATCTGCCGCTGCAAGTAGCGGATCACCGGATACGGCCATTCGGAAGAGTCTAGTTTCGTGGCCGACTCAGCCAGCACATTGACTGCGGGAGTAGCCTGGTTGGACTGCCGCAGTCCGAAATAAAGCGCCAACGCCAGATACGGCGAGTGATCATCCTGCCAACCCTGAAGCCTGAGGTACATGCGGGCATCCTGAGCGGCGAAAGTTCCGCGACCTAGACGCAGGTAGATGTAGCTCCGGCTCCGGTAAAGAGATGGATTCCGTGGGTCGAGACGCGTCGCCTGGCGCAAACTTTCAATAGCCTCTTGATCCCGGCCCATGCTGAGATAAGCGTAGCCAAGATAAGAATGCGATTGGGCCACTTCGGGGTTGAGCTGGATTGCCTGCTGATACGATTTTATTGATTCCTCAAATCGTCCTTCCTGGCCAAGCACCTGGGCGATATGAAGGTGACCAAGGTAATTACGCGGGTCGCTGGTGATCGCCGATTCAAAGAGCTTCCGGGCTTCGGGCAGCTTGTCCTGGCCCATGCGGAGAATGCCCAGGGATATCTGGCTCATCGTGAAATGAGCATCCAGTTCGAGCGATTTTTTTAGATAAGGCTCGGCTTCGTCAAAACGCCTCCCCCGCAGCAGTAAGTCTCCAAGGTAATATTGCACTTCTGTTTCGGTCATTGGCGCGCTCTCGGTCTCTTTCGCAAAATCCAGTTGCTTGGGAAAGGTGAGATTCAGGATCGGAAAAGTAAACTTACTCAAGTAGGCTCGAAGTTCGCCGCCGATGATCTCATAGTCGGCCTGAAACGATTGTCGAAAATTCTCTTCAAGAGGCGTCCCCGAGCTCAGACCGTCAATGAACTTCATGAGTTGGGGTTGTCGCTTACCTTTATTCTCGAGCATCAAAAATTGGACCAGGGCCCACGACTGGGCGTAAAAAATCCCCGCTTTATCACTCTCGTTATAGTGTGGCGACCTGCGAGTGACCTTAAACAGAGTCTCTAAAGGCAGGAGTCTGTTTTCCCTCAAGATCAGGATATGTCTCGCAATCGGCCCGCCCAGCGATGCTTTTCGATCTTCATCCGAAGTCTTAAAGGTGCTGAAATACTCGGCTAGTCCCTCATCGAGCCACGGAGGTGCATTGGGCAAGTTGTTGCGCGTAACAAAGTGCTCATACTCGTGGAAGATAACCTCGTGTGGATCGATGCCCCCGGCCTCCTGCGTCAAAGTTATGTAGTTGCCGTCGGCAAAAGCCAGAAAATAGCCTGCGACATTCTCTTTCGTCTTCCCCTTGTATTGGGGCTTGAAGGGCTTGAAGGAATTGTGGTTCTTGAAAAGAAAAACGGTAGTGGGAACTGGCGTTTCCATGCGTGCTCTGGGGAACAGAAGCGAGAGCACATGGCGAAACTCTTCAAGTTTGGTAGCAAGTTTGAGTATGTCACGCTCGCTGGCATTACCGACAACCGTAAAATTCTTCGATCTTAGTTTGGTCCAATTGTCTTTTCCTGCTGAGGGCGTGGGAAGCAGCAGCAGTAAAGACAAAACCAGAATTTGTGTGACGCAGGCTCGTTTCATGGCTTGCCCCGGCTTAAGTTAGCTTGTCAGCACCCACCGAAAGCCAATTGACTTCTCTCGCTATCGTCGGGCCGGCAAAGTGTTCTTGATCTCAAAATCCAATATTCGTAAGGCTCCGATGTGGTCGTTGCCCACCGGAAAACGTACGCCGTCGAAGGAGATCTCAAAAGTGCGGGAATTGATAATTTTGGCAAACGTTTCGTAGGGCATGCGAAAAACAAGATGCTCGCCCATCCATCCCCGACCGAGTTTCCCTTTCTTCACGCCCCAGCGGTTGGAACTAAGAAAGATCTTCTCGCCGTCAACCACGAATAACACATATAGATCTATTTTCAGTTTCCCTCGAACCGTTGTCTGTAATTCGAAGTCGATAATTTCGGGAGTGCGAGGCTCTTGCCCAGGATAGGTAAACGACGGCGCCATATGCAGGCGGTGGTATTTGCCCCTGGCGCCCGAGATTTGCACTGGCGGCAGCCGCACCGTGGTTCTGTCTTTGGCACGATCGTAGACGGTGGTAATCTCGCGTGGCGCGGACTGCGGGAAATTGGCAGCGGTGTTCGACGCAAACTGAGGCGAATGGCAAAAGAGGATGAGCAGAAACAGAGTGATTAAACTCGACATGAATCAATCTCCGCTACCACTAAAGCAAACTATCGGTACCGCTCACACGCGGCAGGTAATCAGGTTGAAGATTCCGAACCCGCGCTTTTGAATGCTCAACACCTCGAGACCGCCGGCGCGGGCTGTCTGCGCAGTTTCACGATTGACGTGATCGCCCCAGAGCGGCAGCACGACCAGGTTGAGCACATCAAAGACAGGGCCAAGCAATCCATTGGGGCGCACATGATCCAGCAAAACCACGGCGCCTCCCGGACGTACAACACGACGCATTTCAGAGAGTCCAGCCACTGGCGATTCCACCGTGCAGAACACGAGACTTGCAAACGCGGCATCAAACGTCGCGTCGCCGAAAGGTAATCGCTCGGCGTCACCCTGGACTAACCTCAATCCCTTCGGCCGCGGTTTCAAGTTTGCGATCTTCAACATCTCAATGCTCGGCTCGACCGCTACACCTCGGGAGTCACGAGAGTAAAACTCGAAATTCAGACCCGTTCCAGCGCCTACTTCGAGAATCTTTCCTGAAGCCGGTAGCTGCGAAAACAGCTCCAGACGCCAGCGCTTCAGAAACCAGCGCTCAAGCGGACGCATGACTGCGTCGTATCTCGGTGCGACGTCATCATAACTCTGAGCTGCGATGCACATTTAAGACGGACCGTCTTATCGTCCTTGTTCACTGGTGAAGGCTTATCCTATTTCACCATCATAATGACCTGGCGTTCGCGCCCGCCGTCAAACTCGCAGAGGAATATGCCCTGCCAGCGTCCCAGCAAAAGTTTTCCGTCCCTGAAGGGTATAGTTACCGACGACCCCACCAGAGTTGCTTTGATGTGTGCGTCAGAGTTTTCCTCGCTATGGCGAAAGCCCATTCCATGTTGCGGAACTAAAGTGCGGAAGGCATGGAGCATATCGCGCGGCACGTCCGGGTCGGCGTTTTCATTGACGGTTAATCCAGCGGTCGTATGTTGGACGTAGAGCACAACAATGCCTTCGCGCGCGCCGGATTCCAGCAGCGTCTGCTCTACCTGATCAGTGAATTCAACTAACTCCTCGCGCTCGCGCGAGCGAACTTTGAGCGTGTGCGGCATCTATCATCAACTCCGCGTAGCGGCGTTTGTCCAGGAAACATTACCATGCGCCACTTTGACGAACAAAAAAATCCCCGGCGATCGTCGCCAGGGACATTTTTAATCTCAACCTGAACTGAATTTAACGCGGGCTTTGGTAAGGCTTATCGTCAACCAGGATGCCGCCGTCTCGGATGTTGTCGACCGAATATAGTTTCCAGCCGTCCGCGGTTAATTTCCAGCTTTCTCTTTGCACGGCGGCGGCCTCCACTTTGTGGAGAGTGCCATCGGGAAATCGCTGCATCCTCACTGTCTTCTGAGTGACATCTGCGGAAGCGAACTCACCTTGAAGGTTAATAGTGCCAACCTGAAAATCCACCGAAATGAAATGATCAATTCGTTCGAGTAAACGCCGGGTGTATGCTTCCATGTCGCTCCACGTATTCGTCTTGCCATCCGGCGTTACGGTATGAAAGTCGGGCGTACGCAAGGCCATGATCGCGGTCACGTTTTTGTCGTTGAAAGCGGCAATGTTGCGTGAATACCATTCTTCGATTGCTTTGCGCACCGGCTTCGACTTGTCGCGCTCAAACGACTTGCCGCCTTTAGCTTTCACTTTGCGTTCCGGGTGGGTCTCTGGTGACGCGGTGCGATGCAGTGTGGCGGTCCTGGGAACCGAACTACCAAATGTCAGCAGAGTGATCAAAAGCAAACTAATGGTCATGGTGAAACGACCTCCTATCTCTTCTCAAGGATAACGTTGCAACTCAACGCGACTGAGACCTTGATAGGTTGTCTGTCGGCTAAGTTAGAAGAAAGTTTAGCGCTTCTGGGAAGCTCGACTCTTCAGAAGTTTCCAGCCGATCGGCAAAGCCGCTGCGGCCAAAAGAATTTTGATGATGTCACCGGGAATAAACTTTAACACCGTAAGTTGGAATGCCGGTATGGCCGGGGTCTGCATGACCACGGAAAACCAGGCCCACCCACTTAACATGATGATAATTGATCCGATAGCCATTGCGACGACAGAAGTCGGGAATCGTTTGTCCCAACCGTTCTCGGCGAAAGCTCCGGTGATGAACGCCGCCGCGGGAAACGCTACCAGGTAGCCGCCGGTTGGCCCAAGCAAATGAGCCAGTCCGCCGCGCCCCCCAGAGAAAAAAGGCAAACCGATTGTGCCTTCAAGCAGATAGACAATCATAGCCATCGCACCCAGGCGCGAACCCAGCAGCGCGCCCGTCAGCAATACCGCAAAGCTCTGCCCGGTGATAGGCACCGGACCGATTGGGATAACGATCTGCGCGGAAAGGGCCACCAGCAAACTAAACGCAACTACGATTGAAACTGAACGCGTCCAGTCAACTGGATATAGGGCTGCACCAATCAGCGTGTCGGCGGGCATTGATGGTCTTGGATATGCAGTACTCATAGGCTCAGTATAAGACGATCCAGGAACTAACACGAAGTAACAATCGGGAGTTTCATGTTAGTCCCCGGAACCGGTTTGGCTTTCCCTGCGTCCCCCGATCAGTAACTACCGGATCTCGTCGCGTTCATCCCGCGGAGGCAAGGGCTGCGGGTTGAGCGACACCATGCCGCCTGGCTGGAGGTTTCCGATGCGCATTCTGTGGAAAGAGCGCCACACAAACACGAGCGAAATCAGGAAGAACACGGCGGCCAGCACATGACTAATCATCGGTCCATTCTCACCGAAACGACCAGTCGGATTTGCGATTGAAACGGCAAGCTCTACCGCCAGCAGGCCGAACAACGTGGTGAATTTGATGACCGGGTTTAGCGCAACCGAAGAGGTGTCTTTGAAAGGATCCCCAACCGTGTCGCCGACCACCGCAGCGTCGTGCAAGGGAGTCCCCTTTTGTTTCAGATCAACCTCAACCACCTTCTTCGCGTTATCCCATGCGCCGCCGGCATTGGCCATAAAGATTGCCTGATAAAGGCCGAAGATCGCGATCGAGATCAGGTACCCGATAAAGAAGAACGGCTCCACAAAAGCGAACGCCAGGGTTGAGAAGAAGATCGTCAGGAAGATATTGAACATGCCCTTCTGCGCATACTGTGTGCAGATTTGGACCACTTTCTTACTATCTTCGACCGACGCCCTCTCAGCGCCGTCCAGGCGGATGTTGGCTTTGATGAACTCAACCGCGCGATAGGCGCCGGTGGTTACAGCCTGGATCGAAGCACCGGTGAACCAGTAGATCACCGCGCCGCCCGAAATCAGTCCCAGCACAAACGGCGCGTGCAGGAGGGACAGGTTTTCGGTCCTGGTTGTAAGCCCATCAGTCAGCGTCATCATGATCGAGAAGATCATGGTGGTGGCGCCGACTACGGCCGTGCCGATCAAGACCGGCTTGGCAGTCGCCTTAAACGTGTTGCCAGCGCCATCGTTTTCTTCGAGCAGGTGTTTGGCGCGAGCGAAGTTGACGTTCATGTTGAAGTGCTGCTTAACCTCAGCCTCGACGTTTGGCACCTGTTCGATGAGCGACAATTCATAAACTGATTGCGCGTTGTCGGTAACCGGACCATACGAGTCGACCGCGATTGTCACTGGTCCCATGCCGAGGAAACCGAAAGCCACCAGCCCGAAGGCAAACACGGGAGCCGCGACCATCAGTGCCTCGAGACCCATGGTGCTGAAGTAGTAGGCAACCGACATCAGGCCTACTATCGCGAGCCCCAGCCAGTAGGCCGAGAAATTTCCCGCTACCAGGCCGGAAAGAATGTTGAGTGATGCGCCGCCTTCGCGTGAAGACGTGACTACTTCCTGAACGTGCAACGATTCGGTCGAAGTAAAAACCTTGACCAGCTCAGGAATAATCGCGCCGGCGAGCGTGCCGCAGGAGATGATTATCGAGAGTTTCCACCAGAGGCTGGTGTCGCCGCCGAGCGTCGGAATCGTCAGATAAGAAGTGACGAAAGTTACAGCTACCGAGATGATTGAAGTGATCCAGACGAGCGATGTCAGCGGCGCTTCGAAGTTCATCTTGTCAGCATTACGATACTTGGCTTTGGCGATCGCATCGTTGATGAAGTAGGAGGCCGCGCTCGCCAGAACCATCATGATGCGCATCACGAATATCCAGACCAGCAACTGAACCTGGACTGTTTCACCGCGAACGCCCAGCAAAATAAAGGTGATCAGGGCTACGCCGGTGACGCCGTAAGTTTCAAATCCGTCGGCGCTTGGGCCTACCGAATCGCCGGCGTTGTCTCCGGTGCAGTCAGCAATCACGCCCGGGTTGCGAGCGTCGTCTTCCTTAATCTTGAAGACAATCTTCATCAGGTCGGCGCCGATGTCGGCAATCTTGGTGAAGATGCCGCCCGCGATCCGCAGCGCCGCGGCCCCAAGTGATTCGCCGATTGCGAAACCGATGAAGCAGGGACCAGCGTAGTCACCTGGGATAAACAGCAGGATACAGAGCATGATCAGCAACTCGACGCTGATCAGCATCATCCCGATGCTCATACCGGCTTTGAGTGGAATTGCGTAGAGCGGAAACGGTTTGCCTTCAAGGCTGGCGAAGGCGGTGCGCGAGTTGGCAAAAGTGTTGACGCGGATGCCAAACCAGGCGACGCCGTAGCTCCCGGCGATTCCGATTAAACTAAAGAGCAAGATGATGACTACGCGGAAAGGCTCCATCCCGGTGAGCACGCCGAAGTAAAGAATGATAACGACACCGATGAAGACTTCGAGGAGCAGAATAAACTTGCCCTGCGTGATCAGATACGTCTTACAGGTTTCGTAAATCAGCTCCGAAATTTCGCGCATCGCGTGATGCACCGGGAGCTTCTTCAGGTTCATGTACATCGCCAGACCAAATCCCAGGCCGAGGATGCAAACCACGATTCCCATAAGCAGCAAGTTATGCCCGTCAACGCTGCCGTTGAAGAACGTAACACTGCCGAGGTCGGGCAGGATCAAATTGGCTTCCCCGCCGCCATGTGATTGCGCAAAAACAGGCGACGCGCCGACCGCTATAAACGCAAGGGCAACCGCGAGGGTCATTAGGGAACGGCCGACGCCAGAGAGAGTTAGAGACTGCCGGTGATTGGGTAAATTGTAGCTCATGATTTTTTGAAAACTGGAGTGGGAGAAGGAGCGCTGTCCTAGTCCAAATCCGAAACGGTCCTTTCTGATCTTCGCTTGCCGGCGAACCTCGCCGCAACATCGGTAGGCACAGTTTTGGCCGCTCAGGTGTCGGCAGCCTTCGGCAAACCGGCCTCGATTAGACTGCGCACCTTGTAGTCCGAGCAACCCGTCGTGCTGAAACTGCGTATTATCCCGATTCGCAGGCAAACTGTCCAGAAGAGTGAGCGAGGTAGTGGGGTAAAGGTGTGGACCCTACTACCGAGCGATTGGGTAGCAATTGGGTACTGGTGGATTTTGAAAAATGAGGATCCCTCTGCGTAACTTTGCGTCTTATGCTTCGCGAACCTTGCGATCCTGACTAGTTTTACCGCAAGAAGGCCGCAAAGGTCTCGCTGAGAGCCGCCAAGAAGAAAACAAACTGCACCATTACCGGGCGTTGGCAGTGGGTTAGTTTGGAATTCAAGGTTGGGGCGTGGAGATCAGCTCTGGCAGGGACCGCCCTCGCCCGCATGTGTTGCGCAAATGCAAACCGTTTTCCATCAGATGACTTCTACGCAACCGTGGGCGATCCAAAAAAAGTCGACCTCGGGGTGGAAGAACCCCGCACTTCCCCAGTTCACGAATTCTCGTATTCATTCGGGTAATCATGGATGGATTTTCCAGTCCAGCATTAAGCGAAAGACACGTATAATACCGCGCCTCGGAACACAATCTTTTTTCCCGATGGGAGTTGAAGGATGAACGTAAAAGTGCGATCAATTTACGCCAGTCTGTTTGTTTGCGGTTCGCTATTCGTAGCTACGGTTTTGCCACTGATGGCTCAACGCGTTACGCCTCGCCGTGCGGCCGGCGAATCTCTGGAAGGCCTGTCACCGGGTAAATTGGTTAACGGCTTCCGCGCCGTAGCCGTCTACGCCGACGAACGCGGCCAGCCGATGGGTGCGCGCTTCATCCACGCCCGCACGGGCTTCACGCTCGACGTTCTCCAGATTCAATCAGTGCCGCAAGGCTACATTTACGTCAACTCGTTTCCCATTTCCGACATGGGCGAGCCGCACACCCAGGAACATTTGCTTCTCGGCAAAGGCAGCGTTGGCCGCGCAGTCTCGAGCGCCGAAACCATGTCGCTCGTTGAGTCGAATGCTTTCGCGCAGCAGTTGCGCACTTCTTACAACTTTAATACTCCGGGTTCAGAAGTTTTTTACGATCACTTCGAAAAACAGATGAACGCTTTGCTTCACCCGAATTACACCGACGAAGAAATTCGACGCGAGGTGCGCAATTTCGGCGTTACGGAAAACCCATCCGACAAAACCTTGCGGCTCGAGGAAAAAGGATCTGTTTACAACGAAATGACCAGTTCCTTCTCGCGAGCCGGCTCCCGCATGTTTCACGCCGCCGGCCTGATGTTATATGGAAAGAACCATCCGCTGTCGTATTCTTCAGGTGGAACGCCTGAAGGCATCCGCAACCTCAAGCCTCAGGACATCAGAAAGTTCCATGCCGCTAACTACCATCTCGGCAATATGGGCATGATTGGGTCGTTTCCCAAAGAAATGGCGGTGGCCGACATACTCAAACGCACGGACGCCATCCTGAATCGGCTGCAACCGCGTCCTTCAAAGTTAAGGTTCAAAACCAAAGCGGGTCTGCCGGCGCCGAAGATGGCCGCGCCCGGCACGATTGAAATCGTCGAGTATCCAAACGAGAACGATCAGCAACCGGGTAACCTGATGTTTGTTTGGCCGGCAACTTTGAAAATAAACGATCCTGAGCGCACGCTGCTTGAGTTGTTTCTCGCCAACATTGCCGGGGATCCGACCACAAACCTCTATAAGAAATTTGTGGACACTAAAACTCGCGAGATGGATTTGGGCGCCAAGGGTGTGTTCAATTTTGTCAGCGATGAGATGGGCTATCCCATCTATATCGGCCTGACCGAAGTTACCCCGGCGAACATGAATGAAGCGAAGATCAGGGAAGTGCGTCAGAAAGTCATCGACGAGATCAAGCGGGTGGCGGATCTTCCAGACGGGTCGCCGGAACTGGCTGAGTTCAACGTCCGATTAAAGAATCGCGTCACCGAAACCCGTCGCGCCCTGGCAAAGTTCATCAACTCCCCGCCGGGATTTGGTTTTCGAGGCACCGGTTCTGGTTGGATGGATCAGTTGGACCGCATCAACGAAACGCCGGGCTTTCGCAAGTCGGTGACGATGAAGCGCGACATGGCTTTTGTCGAACAGCAGCTGGCAACTACTCAGAACCTTTGGCGCGGCTTCATCAATAAATGGAACTTGACCGTCGCAACTCCTTATGCTCTGGCTGCCAAACCCAACCCGGCACTTCTGCAAAAGGATGAGCAGGAACGACTGGCGCGTTCGCAGGCTGAAGTCGACCGCCTGAAGATCAACTACAAGGTCACTGACGATCAGGAAGCGATTCGTCGTTACCAGGCTGATTATGACAAGACGAGTGAGGAGCTGGACCGGATCGCCAAGGCAGATACGCGCACCCGCTTCATCGACTCGCCACCCATGACCCTCGATGATCAGCTGGATTACAGAACGACGACTACCTCGCTGGGTGTCCCGCTGGTGGCTTCAACTTTCGACAACATGACGAGCGCGACCACTGGCATCGCTTTGAAACTGGGAAGCGTCCCTGAAGAAGAACTCTTCTATCTCTCCATGATGCCGGCGCTCCTAACTCGCGTAGGCGTAATCAAGGACGGCAAAGCAATCACTTTTGAACAGATGAGCGAGTTGTTGAAAAAGGAAATTCTAAGTTTGAATTCTAATTTCAGCATCAATGCTCGCACTGGTCGGGTCGAATTGGTGGTGCGAGGTTCGGGCAACGACACGGATGAAGCGATGCGGGCCGTCGAATGGATGAAGCTGGCCCTCTTCAACCCAAACTGGAAGACCGAGAACCTGGCGCGCATTCGTGACGTGGTCGATCAGAATCTTGCCAATCTGCGAAATACCATGCAGGGTTCAGAAGAGTCGTGGGTAAACGATCCGTCGGTTGCTTTTCGCCGTCAGGACAGTCCGCTCTACCTGGCCGTCGGTTCATTCTTGACGAGATCGCACAACGTTCACCGGTTGCGTTGGCGACTGAAAGATCCGGGAACGGGCGCCGATCGCGAAGCGATTTCAGAATTCCTGAAGCAGCTTGCGGTAGCCGGAAATGCCTCGAAGCGAGAGGGTTTGAAATCGTTGTTGAGCGCAATTCAGGGCACTAAGGGCGCCGGCGAGAAAGTACCGGAAGACCTAAAACCCTATTTCACTGCTTTCCAACAGTTACCTGGCGCTCAGTCAAAGGCCTTAGCTGTCGACGTGGCGAAGGACCTGGACCAACTGCTGAATGACCTTCCTGATTCATCGCTGTCGTCCGATTGGACTTACCTGGCGAGACAGATCCGTGAGGATTTGTTGGTGTCGCCCGAGAAAACGCTAAGCGAACTGGATAAAGTTCGCCAGCGATTCGTGAAGACGGGCAACGCGCGCGTTTTCGTCATCGGTTCTCAGGACACGCAGCGTCAGTTGGGACCCGGAATTGAGAAACTAACCGCAGGACTCGATCACGCGGTTTACTCTGCGGCGGGTTACTCCAACAAGGGTTTGGTCGACGAGCGGTTGCGAGAACGCGCGCAGGATAGCGATAAGCCTGTCTTTGTGGGCCTGATAAACCCAAGCTCGCAAAGCGGTGTGATGATGAATTCCGCGCCGCTGGTTACCTATCAGGACCTGAGTCGCGAATCGATATTGCGGTATCTTGCTTCAAAGCTTTACGCCGGTGGCGGCGCTCACAGCATTTTCACCAAAACCATCGGCGCCGGGTTAGCTTATAGCAATGGATTGGGCGGAAGCCCGACCAGCGGGCGCTCCAGCTATTATGCGGAACGGACGCCCGAGCTGCCGCAAACGTTGCGTTTTGTGATCGATGAGCTGAAGAAGGCGCCGCATGATCCTGAGTTGGCTGAGTATGCGATCGCGCAGGCCTTTGGCGAGTTTCGCTCAGCATCAGGTTATGAGGCGCGCGGAGAGTCGATGGCCGCGGATGTTGCGGACGGATTAAAACCGGAGCAGGTAAGAGCATTCCGACAGGCAGTTCTCAATTTGCGCAAGACCCCAAATCTTTATGATGAACTCTACGCGAGGATGGGTAAGGTCTACGCCCAAATCCTGCCGGGATATGAACCGCAGTTGGAAAACGTGCCCGGGTCTGTTTACTTCGTCATAGGTCCGGAGAAACAGTTTGTGGCGTATGAGGCTTATCTGAAATCAACTCTGGGACGTGACACTCGGTTGTACCGTTTGTATCCGAGAGATTTTTGGATGGCGATGAAGAAATAACATCGTTTGTGGCACTCGCGGCACGCTCCAATATCACTCCCCTCATTCAAGGCTGGTGGCGGCATGCGCCTCAACCAGCGATCCCTTTTGCCGGTCGCCGCGAACTTTGATGAAGGCCACGACGGCGAGATAAAGGGCCAGCAGGACGAGGGCCGCTGCGGCAATAGCATTGATTAATTCGATATCAAGCACGCCCGTTGCGATTTTTGTAATCTTAAGATTGCCAATTACGAGTGTGATTAACGCCCAGAGCGTGATCACGAGCACGAAGATCATGGGCAGAAGTGTGAAGGCGATTCGCTGGCGCGCCTGATAGAGCCAAACAGTGATCGTTAGCAGGGTTAATCCGGCGAGTAGCTGGTTTGACGCGCCAAAGAGCGTCCAGAATTTCAACCACGAATTTGGCGGCGCGAAGAGTATGAAATACAGCGGTAACCCGAGGGTTAACAATGTGCCGACGAGAGCGCCAATCCTGCCCTTCCATCCAAAAAGCTCCTGCACAATATAACGACCCAAGCGCATCGAGACGTCCAACGTATCAAACACAAAAGTGGAAAAGGCCATCGCGCCGAAAGTGACTGCGAACGCGAGGTTGTCCTTCCCGATGATCAGCGTCAGAAACTGGCCGATGCCGTTGCCATAAATGGTGCCCGGCGCTTTCCCGCGTAGTGCCTCCTGGGCCACGATCATTACCGTGACGAGCGCAATCAGCGCGACAAAGCCCTCCGCCAGCATCGCTCCGTAACCCACCGGTCGAATATGCGATTCACGATCGACCTGCTTCGAGGTGGTCCCCGAACAGACCAGCCCATGAAAACCTGAGCAAGCGCCGCAGGCGATGGTCACAAATAGGAAGGGAAACAGCATGCCGGTCATTCCGCCGATATCAAATGACCTAAACGCCGGTTGTTGAATATCGTAACCGCCAAAGAAAATTCCGATGATGCCGAGCGCGAGCGCGGCATAAAGAATAAACCCGCCCAGATAACCCCGCGGCTGTAACAACGCCCACACCGGCACGATCGAAGCGACTCCGCAATAAATAATGATGAGCACACCCCAGGTCTTGTGATTGAAGACCAGCAAGTTGGAAGTCATCGTGCCGACCCAGGAAAGCGCGAATGCCGCCGGCACAAAGATCAATGTGACTAGCCAGAGCGGAGGATTAAGATAGCGTTGCACCAGGCCCAGGGAAATCGAAAGCAAAAGGTAAAGCACGCTCGCTGCCGCAACCGCGCCGCCCGGATTGAAATTGACCATCGTCGCCTTGAGCTCTTCCGAGCCGCCGACGAAAGTCCCCGCGGTGATGTCTGCGAACGCCACGATTACATAGAGCAACGCGATCCAGATAAAACCCATCATCGCGCGGCCGGCGCCGGTGCCGAGATGTTCGCGGGCAATCTCAGCGATCGAAGTGGCGCCATGGCGCACCGATGCGGCCAGCGACGCAAAGTCGTGCACGGCGCCAATCAGCACCACGCCTAACCCGATCCAGAGGAGACACGGCAGCCAGCCAAATGCCTGACACGCCAGAATTGGTCCCGCGATTGGACCGGCAGCGGCAATCGCTGAGAAGTGTTGGCCAAACAGGTAGAAGGGTTTGGTGGGGACAAAGTCAATGCCGTCGTTTACGCGATTCGCGGGAGTGGTCCGGCCGTCGTCCAGCTTAAATTGTCGCGCAACCCAACCACCGTAGAGGCGGTAGGCAGCGACAAGTAACACCAAAAAGCCGACTGCGAGTAGCGTCAGCGTCAAGTTACAGATTCTCCGTGTGAATGTTCATGGTGCGGGCAATTTCGTTGCGCGCCGTTGTGTTAAATAGCACCGGGTCATTAATTTGCGGCCAGGATCTGGCCAATCCGAGGTTGCTTCTTCAAAACCGATTGGCGCCGGGATCCTGATTGTTCCGCGCCCATCGGAAAGCTGTGGACATCAACGGCGCGCGGTTGAGCGGTAACCGAAACCGACGCGAATAAAATGAAAATGACTGGAAGAAGGATCGCGGACCCGGGTTTAGATCCACTAATTGGGGGTATCATCAAACGGGTCACCTCAAGAATGTCGAAGCTGTTTGGCGCTTCCGCTGCTTCTTAAAGCGCGGCAATTGGAGTAAAGATTTTACGCGAAGCTACGGAAGATTCCTACATTCTTAAATCTTCTCGCTTCGCAAGCTGGCGCCCGCTCTATTGCCAGTCCCGGCATTATTGTTAGACTTCGCAACCAGACAAACGATACTCCACTTTATGAACAGCCTGGTAAAACTTGAAGAGCTCGACACTGGTTTTGTTAATCTCGGCGCTCTCATTCGTTATCTACGAAAACGCAACTTTGTCGGCCGCATAAAAGTAGTGCTTGAAGAGTATGAGGCAGACGTCTTTCTTAAGGGCTCCGAGGAACCAACCATTTGGGAGAAGAATCTTGCGACTGGAAAAGGCGCTCAAGGCTCTGATGCTATGGAACGCGTTCTGGTGCGGGCGCGCGATCCAGGCGGATTGATAACGATCTACGAACCGCCAGTTGACAATGAAACCGGAGAAACCGGCCAACTGAGCGCTCAGGTTGCTCTGAATCCAACCCGGGAGTTGACTCAACCGCCGGTGTCCACGGCAACGCCAGCAATCCTGAGTGAAGACATAAATTGGGAACTGCTCATTGCCGCGGGTGGAGAACTAATCTCCGCGTTGGAGCGCGCCGTGGAGAGTATTAACGAAGCCTTCGCGCCGCGCTTTCAGGCAGCCTTAACTTCGATCGGCGACGACTATCCCTTCTTTGATCCGACGGCAAACCTATTGGAGTATCGCCATGGAAAGTTAATATTGCACGATCGACCGTCAGCCGCCGACTTCGTTGCGGGGTTGACTCAAGCTCTTGGTCGTGTCGTCAGCGGGCTGGTGGATGATCACAGTGGGCCGCGTTTCAGAGAGCGGGTGGCGGTGGAGTTGGTCGTGATCGCACGAAGAAACGAGAGTATCTTTGCGGAGTTTACCCCCTATCTTGATCGCATCGCGGGCACCCGAGTCCTGTAGGCTGCGGGACGGGAGTCAGCAATACAGCCATCCGAAGTTGTTGAGCCTTATCTGAGATCTGTGATCAGTAGCGCAGATGTATCCTTTCAGAAACATTCTTTTTCCGACTGACTTCACGCCTCATGCGCGCGCTGCGATGAAGTATGCGGCTGCATTTGCGCGCAGCGGCGGTGGCCGCATCATATTGTTTAGTGTCCAGAATGGCAGTGTCCCGCCCAATTTGTTTGCGCTCCCCGACAGTGTTTTCGTTGAACCCGAGAATCAATGGTGGTTACAACTTCGAACGGAAGTGCGTGAGCTTTTGGCTGATCCACTTTTAGGCGGTCTTGAAGTGGAACCTGTAATCGTGGCCGGTGAACCGGCTCAGGAGATCGCGAAGGCAGTGCGCGACTACGATATCGATCTGGTAACCGTGGTGACGCATGGACGCAAAGGTCTGGCACGCGCCCTCTGGGGTTCCACCGCCGAAGAGATTATTGCCGAAGCCGTTTGTCCGGTGCTCACCATTCGCCCGCCGCAGCACGACTTTGTGGAACAGCACGCGGGACGAAGTGAGATTCGTCTGAATCGCGTGCTGCTGTCTACAAACTTCCGCCCCTCTTCAGTGGCAGCCACACAGGTCGCGACCCAACTCGCGAATCAAACCGGGGCCGAGCTTCATGCCGTTTACGTGATTGGCGACTATCTGGATCAACTCTCGGTGATGTTTCCGGAAGCAGGTTTGATCGCGCTTTCGCGGTTGCGCAGCTATGTGAAAGAACGCATGGGCCAACTCTCGCGGGACGACGGGGCTCGCGCAATTTCACACATTGCCGAAGGGCGACCCTACGCAGAGATCGTGCGCATGGCGGCAGAGAAGGAGGCTGATCTGGTGGTGATTGGCACTAACGTGCACGCGTCGCTCTTCGGCGGTACGCCGGTGCTGGGTTCAGAAATCGAGCGCGTGGTGCGAAACGCTCCCTGCCCGGTGCTCTGCGTTCCGTCCGCTAAAGTGATGACTCCGCTGCCGGCGCTGGTAACGCAGCCCGTCAGCTAAGTCTCTGATCCAGGCACGAAGAACTAAAAAACGAGGTAACTCAAATTCTGAGTTACCTCGTGTGATTTTGGGGATCGCTCTGTTGTCTTGCCGTCTACTGCGAAACCAGTTGCAGACGTCCATCAGGCAACCTTACCGGAAACACGCTGGGCTCATACATCGTCAAGGGCGTCGCTTCCTTGCGTTGCGCGGTGGCCAGTTGATCGCGGGTAATGTTGTAGGCGTAACGCGCCGATGAAGGATCGCGAATCAGGCCATAGCGTTTGCTGATTCGTCTGACATATTCCTGAGTTTCATTGTATGGCGGAACGCGCCAGCCATACTTCATGACTGCACCTTCGCCGGCGTTGTAACCAGCCAGCGCCAGATTCACGTCGCCCTTAAACATGTTCAGGAGAAAGCGCATGTAGCGCGCGCCGCCTTCAACGTTCTGCCGCGGATCCCAAATACTTGTGACTCCAAAACGTCGCGCCGTGCCGGGCATCAACTGCATGAGCCCACTAGCACCCTTGTGCGAAAGTGCGCGAGGCTTGAAAGTCGACTCCTGATGCATGATGGAATAAAGCAGAAGTGGATCTACGGAATTGCGCGTTCCCGATTCCACAATTAAAGAATCAATGGTCGCATTTCCAGTGGTGTATCCGCCGAGGGATCCACCGCTAGATAAGCCGACTGAATTGCCCGCCTTGATCTCTGCCATCCTGGTGTTGATAAGGGTGTTGATCGTCTCCGGGCTGGCTGCATACGAACCACGGCGAAGCTTCTTCGCGGTAGGTTTCGGTGCCGCCGGTGCTGGTGGAGCTTCGAGACGAACGCCGTTTGCAAAATCGAAGTTATCGAATCGGTACCCGACCGGAGTTTGAGCGGAGGCTGCCGCTGTCGCGATGACGACAAAAAGAGCAATAAGAAGAAACTTTTTCATTGGGTCAGGATTGCTGCACTGATCGGTTAATGGCTTACGGATGTGAGCCGAAGATTGAAAACGGTGAGGAGATTAAAGTCACCGGGGTCTCGTCAAAATCCTGTCTGAGACCACTCGGAGACTATAACACGATCGTTAAACGATTGCCAACACCACGTTTAAACCAAACAGAACCTTGGGTTTCCAGCTGTTTCTCGGTTTAACAGTCTTGCCTTGGAAGAAATGGGGGTTTGAGCCGGACTTACCCGCCGAGTTCATCGGGCGCTTCCGGATCAAGGGTCCGACCGGCCAGGAGCAGATATGAATAGAGCGCCAGGCCGGTCAGACCGGCGACGCTGAATTTAATGGCGGTAGGAATCGGCGCCGGAGAAATGAAACCCTCGATTATCCCGGCAATTACCAGCAACACCGCCACTCCCATCATCAACCTTACGGCGTCTTTCCCGCGGCTCTTGAGGGCATCCGCCCGCGACAGATCGCCGGGCATCAACATGGCGCTACCGATTAGCAGCCCCGCCCCGCCCGCCATAAAGATGCAGGAAAGTTCGATCACGCCATGAGCCACCATAAAGGTGAGCAAATCGTTACCAAAGCCTGCGCGGTAGGTGAGCGACAACACGGAAGCAATGTTCAGCCCGTTGAAGGCCAGAAAGAACAGGGTGCCGACGCCGAAGAACGCTCCGAATGCAAACGTGTAAATCGTTACTTGAATATTGTGCGTAAGAATTGAACTGGCGCCGACCTGATTAGCTTGATTCAGATCTTCCCACCAATGAGTTTTTGTCTCGATGTATAGTTCTCGAAAGGCGGGCGCCACACCCACAAGTTCGGAAAACTCCGGATCATATCTGGTCCCCACGAAACCAATCACTCCAAAGATCATGAAGACGCTGAAAGCGATTGCCGTGTACATCCACGTACGCCGAAATGTTTGGGGAAATTCCCGCAAGAAGAAATTCCTGATACGCGAACCGCCCTGCGCATCTGCCTGGTAGATACGTCCATGGGCGCGAATGACCAGACTGTTCAGATAATTGATCAGTCGGGGATCGCGCGACTCGGCGCGGGCAATTGCCAGGTCTGAGGCTGTGCGCCGATAGATTCGGCCAAGTTCGCGCACCTCTTCGCGATGTAGCCGCCGCAGTGAAGTGGAATCAACTAGTTTGAGCAGATCCTCCAAACGCTGCCACGCGGTTTTGTGTTGGTCTATGAAATTATCGTGGGCCATTTTCGATTTCCGATTGCTGATTGCCAATTGCCGATTTGGCACATCAGATAGCTCGACCGAAATGTTAAGCTACAATCAAATGGGTGTCACGGGAATTGGCAATCGGCAATTGGAAATCGGCAATGCCCTCGTCGAGTGTGTACCAAACTTCAGCGAGGGCCGCAAGCCGGAGACCATTGCCCGTCTGGTAGACGTAATCAGATCAATCGAAACCACTTGTGTGCTTGATACGCACATCGATCCGGATCACAACCGCTCGGTGATCACTTTCGTGGCATCGCCGGAAAGGATCGTTGACGCTGCCTTTGCAGTCGTCAAAACCGCGGCGCAGTTGATCGACATGCGCGTGCATCAGGGTGTGCATCCGCGTTTGGGTGCAACTGACGTGTTGCCGTTTGTGCCGATCCGGGAGGTAACGATCGACGATTGTGTGGAGCTGGCGCATCAGGCGGGCCGGCGGATCGCGGACGAATTGGCCATTCCGGTTTTCTTTTATGAAAGTGCGGCGCTTCAACCCCATCGCGTCAACCTTGAAGATGTGCGGCGCGGTGCGCTCGAATTGCTTCGTGAACAAATTGCCGTGGAGGCCAGCCGCGCCCCCGACGCCGGACCGCGGGTGGTACACGAAACAGCCGGGGCCATCGCTGTCGGCGCGCGTCCTTTTCTGATTGCCTTCAACGTAAATTTGAAAACAAGCGATGTCGCGGTTGCCAGACAAATTGCGCGCGTCGTCAGGGCGCGTCATGGCGGACTGCCGTTTGTTAAAGCTCTCGGTTTCGAATTGTCGTCGCGAGGTTTGGTGCAGGTTTCGATGAACCTGGTGAACTACGAAGCGACCGGCATGACCCAGGCGTATGAGGCAGTGCGCGCTGAGACTGAGCGGCTCGGCATAGGGATTTCGAGCACCGAGATCGTTGGTTTAATTCCGGAGCGAGCGCTTGATCGCACCGCGGGATATTTTGAGAAACTTGAAAACTTTTCGGATGACAAGATCCTCGAGCATCGCTTGCGTGTTTGTGCAGGTTAACGCCCGGCATCACCAGCCGCGCAGTCAACGGAAACAGCCCTCCATTTCCAGAGGATGAAAATGCTTCGCGGTCGGGTGCAGGCCGTTGTGATCTGCCACAGCGCGCTAGCAAACAGCCATTTGTCACTGCGTATACTTCTTCAGCCAGACATCAACTCTTCTATCATCTTCCGGGTCATTGACTGTAATGTCAGGATCATCGTTGGGGTAAATTATTAACTCGTAATACTTGCCCAGGGCTTCCAGACGCTCAACAAACTTCAAGGCGTTTGCAGCGGGTACTCTTTTGTTACCACTCCCATGCCTGATGAACAAAGGGGTGTTTATCTTCTCTGTGTGGAAGATGATTGACCGACTACGGTAATACTCCGGTGCGCGCGTTTCAAAATCAGGCAGGGCTTTCTTAAACGCCTCCAGCACCGCCGGGTTTTGTTTCGCCCATGCCTCTACATCCGTCGGGACATTCTCGACCGCAGCCGCTCTGACCATCATGCCTTTCGCCAGCGCGAGGTAAATCATCATCCCGCCGCGACCGGCGCCATACAAGACCATCCTGTGGGGGTCCATATAAGCCTGAGACTTTGCCAGAGTCACCAAGTTCAGAACGTCGTTAACGTCCGCGCCGCCGAACTCATCGCGCCCCTCCCCACCGTCGTTACCACGAAAGGCAGGGAAGAGGACAACGACACCCTGAGTTTTCACGCGACCGTAAAAGTTGAAGATGTTGAAGGGTCTGATTTGCCCGCCTGGGTTGTAGCCCGGGACGAACACGAACACAGGATATTTCTTACCGATGGTATCGGTTGGCTTAACGATGTAGCCCGTGACCTTCAGCCCGTCACTTATGTACTTAACTTTGAGACACTCTATCTCCTTCGTCGTCGTAACGAAGTCAAAATGTTCTTGAGGAGCATTTTTTCTAAATGCCGTCTCATTAAAGTTCGGCACATTCTTTTTAGACCACTCAATCCATTCCTCATACGTGCGGAAGGGGAATTTGTATAGGACTTGCTCGACTATCGTCCCATCGGCTAACGGGGGTTGATTAGTTTGAGCGCCTGCCACGCCGGCAGCACCTGTAATCATGACAAGCAAGATGCAAATTTTGCCACAAGTGTTCATGTTTAAACCTCTGCTTCAGGGACATTCAAGTCAGCCGCCTAACGACGGCCTTGTGTGTTGACGTAACCGAGCTGAAGGAAATAAAGCTCCGTGAGAAAGATGCGGCACTACTAAAAATCTTTCGCCGGGCTGAAGAAAAGCATGTTTGTGATCCCAAACCGTTTGCTAACACAGCTTTCTTGTGCGGCGGTGGCTCACGCTCTATTGGCTCAGTTGGTTCCATCCCAGCCGCCAAACTAGCCTTTATCTAGTGACCCCAGCTTGATGATTTCCTGGCGAAGGCGTACGTGTTTCTGCATGAGTTTTAGATACATCGCTTCATGGGATTTCGATTTCGCCTGAATGATCTGGCTTAGTAGATCCTGGTCACCAGCGCTCCATCTCTTCCAGCCAGGTATCAGTGCGAGGGCCACCGAGAAATCCGCTAACGCGGTATCAGGCTCACTTGACGGCCGATTGAGCTTCAGGACGCTCGCCGCCGTAACCACTGCCGCTGCCCGAAACTTGACCGGATCACCGTTGAATTGTGCCGCCATCCGTCGCTGAGCGGCCAAGCCAATATTTCGAACCTGGAAATGATCCCAGTCGCCTGAGTTTCTCTGATCCAACTCGAAAATCATCGAGCCGGCCGCGAGCTTTTGCAAGGTTTGAGCCGATGTGCGATAGCCCGAGCGCTTAGCGATCTTCTTCTCTTCCGCGAGCGTGCGATCGAGTATCTCCGGGTTCGTCGGACGAAATCCTAACTTCCGATAAAACCAGTAGGCGCCCGACTCGATGCCTTCTTCGTTTTCAAATCCGACCTGATAAGGATCGATCGCGAAGGCAGTGACACCCAGCAGGTGTCGGAAGACATTAAGCGTGCGCGCATACAACCAGGCAGTTTCACCGTCGCGAAAGGTGTAGTAGAGATTGAAGCCGCTTTCCATTCGCTCAAAGAGCGACAGCCCTTCGAAGTAACCAATCGCCACGCCATTCTTGAAGATCATCGCCGCGTGATATGCGCGCAGCGGAAGACGAGCATTCGAAGGCAGGCAGGTAACGAAGAGATCGACGCCGCGGCCGAGGTGACACTTCAAAACTTTCGCGGGATCGCCGTGCGTGAATCCGTAGAGCTCGCGATAACGAACAGTCGAAGCTTCGCGGGCCATGACCAGTAGCCGCTCGCCTTCTGAAATCGGGAGACGGGCCAGGGCCGGCGCCGGCTTGTTCAGCTCTTCCTTGAAAGAAACATCGCGCCTCTGAATGAGTGGGTCGCGATGGTAGAAAACTTCTTTGGCGGCGATCGGCCAACGCATGCCAGTCCGTGTCGATCGATGCGGAGGCGTCCAGTTAACGTAAAGCTGAAGCGAATCGAAGAGTTCGGCTTTTTCGCGATCGCTCTTCTTCAGTGATTCAAATTGCCCAATCAGCCACCCGACCTCGGTTCTTGAGCCAATTGCCGACTGCAACCACTCTCCGTAAGGCACATTGGCTTCAACAAACGCATCCTCCTCGAGCAATGGCATGAAGCGAGGCCACGTTTCCGCAAGTCGGTTTTCATCATCAAACCAATCCCAGTCAAGCCTCAGTCGCTCAGGGTGATGTTTCACCAGCCAACGAACAATCGGATAAGTGAAAGTGTCACTCACCGACGTGCCCGCAATGCCGGAAACTTCCGGTGATTCGAGCGGCGTTAAGTCTACTTCTTCGTCGCCCAGGGTTTCGACTCTTTTTGCAAAACTTTTTAGCAGCGCCTCGGCTGCCTGTTTAAGCTGCGCGCTTTGCGGGTAAGCGCACACGAACAGCAGCAATTCGTGGAACCGGATCAACGCTGCGGCGTCTCTAAAACGGTGTCGAGCCAGACGGGAAAGGACGGATTTAAGGGCGCGTGATTGAGGCGAGCCGAATTGATTTTTAAGATCGTCCAGCTGGTCAAGCAATTTGCTGATGGATTCTGTGGGCAAGGGAATCGCCTGCTCAGATGAACGTCAAACTACTTCAGATTTTTTCGCATGAACATGGCTATCTTCCACGCGTCGATTGCTTTCCAGGGCATCGAAGCGAGAGTGTAATGCCCGCAGGGAAGCCATACCACGTCGAGGGGTAAATCATGACGCTTCGCTTCCGCGATTACGTCTTTCGTGAGATCCAGTGGGAATGTCAGATCATACTGCGCCGCTATGAAACGCATTGGACGACGCCCCATGGCAGGCAGGCGGGGAATGAAAGGCACCGGACTGATTGGCCTCCAAAACTCACGAAGTTCGTCGAGACTCAGGTCAGCAGCGAAACCTTCGCGCAAATGACGCGTGGACAACCCTCGCCAGGCGACATCAGCAACGAAGCCAGAGACGTGATTGAAAGTGCCGGCGTCGATGTCTGGTTCGTGAGCAAAGGCAAGAAACGCTATGCACGAACCAACGCTGGTTCCCAGTATGCCAATCCGTTCAAACCCCTGGTGCTTTAACCAACGCACGGCGGCGCGCGTGTCCAACACCGCCTGTCGCATCGATTGGATGGTGCGGCCGATGTTGGTGCTCACCAGATGATCGGCCCGTTCCAATTCAGGCGGGCGCCGAGCTTCGTGATATGGGAGCGTCAGTCGGAGGGCTGCCATGCCCATAAAGTTAAAAATGCGACACGCCTCTACATGACTGTCAGGCTGCGCATTCCATTGCGGAAGCACAACCACGGCCGACCGTGGTTGACGCTGCTTTTGCGGCAGCACCGGAAAATAGCGTGCGCGCGCCAGATTGTTTTCCGGCGACGGAGTTCGCATCGCGCTGGTCCAGGTCAGTTGATCTCCGCTTAGGTTGAAATCTGAAATCTCGGGGAGCGAGTAAAACTTTTCGCTGTGCAACATCGCTTCTTTGCTGTAGCGGTGCAGCACGTCTCGCGGGTCGTCCCCATTGACATGGTCGCTGATAAACTCCAGTCCCCACTGAACAGGACGCACCAGGCGATTGTTATCTCGCTCATGGTGTGCGCGCTCGCGCCCATGCATGTATTTCTTCCACAAAACCTGCAACACCTCTTCTACGATTCGGAGACGAAACGGCAATCCTAAGGGGGCAAACGTCACAGATCAAGCGGCAACGTCTGGGCAGGGTCAACGCGCGCCGAAAAGCCGACGCATCATTTGCGGCAGCAGCCGCGCGGTTTTGAGAATGGAACCAGTGGTGAAGTTCCGGGCGAGGCCCCCGAATAGTTTAGTAGCGGCTGGGTCGTAGCGAAACCACCAGAGATCTGGCAGGAAGGAAATACGATTAATGTGGATGTGTGTAGGGTTGACCAATTCGAGCAGCCCCATTCGCCCATGAGTTCGACCGTACCCGCTGTCTTTGACGCCGCCCCAGGGAGTTTGCGCGATCCCGTGGGTGTAGACCACTTCGTTGACCATCACGGTTCCGGCATCGATGCGCTCAGCGAGTTGTCGTCCGCGCGAAATGTTTTTGGTCCATACGCTGGCTGTTAATCCAAACGCGCTGTCGTTGGCGAGATCGATTGCCTCGTCATCCGTCTTGAAGGTCATGATGGGCAACACTGGACCAAACGTTTCATCCCGCATAATCAACATGCTGTGGTCCACCGCGGTGAGGACCGTCGGTTCATAGAAGAAACCTTCCGACTTCGATCCCCGCCTGCCCCCAGTAAGAACCGTCGCGCCGCGCTGAACGGCATCGCTTACGTGCTCTTCCACGATTGAACGTTGTCGTTCATTTGTCATCGCGCCGACATCGACCGACTCCCCTGTTCCTAATCCCTGCTTTAAGGCGCGGGTTTCTTCCACGACGAGTTCAGTAAACTTTGCGGCGATCGAGTCCTGCACGTAGCAACGTTCAACCGAAGCGCAGGCCTGGCCTGCATTGGCAAACGCTCCCCAAACCGCGCCGCGGGCAGCATTCTTTAGGTCGGCGTCTTCGAGGACGATCATTGGATCTTTTCCACCGAGTTCGAGGACTACGGGGATCAAATACTTTGCAGCCGCTTCCGCCACGCGTTTACCGGTGGCCACGCTGCCAGTGAACATGATCTTATCAACTCGCGCATCAATTAGTGCCGCGCCGGTCGGACCATCCCCGGTGCAAATTTCCAACAACCCTGTCGGAAGTCCGGCGCGGGCGAAAATTTCGCCAAGTCTTAATGCGATTAAGGGCGTAAGCTCGCTCGGCTTGAGCACCACGGCGTTGCCGGCCATTAGGGCCATCACGATTTCATCGGCGGGGGTGGCGAGGGGAAAATTCCACGGTGAAATTATGCCGATGACCCCAAGCGGTTTGAAGACCAGACGCGATGAACGGCCCATCAATCCATACTGGCCGATGTCAATCTTTTGCGGGCGCAACAGATTTTCAGAAGCATTTGCGAAGTAGTGCATGGTATCGAGTGTAGGCACTATCTCCATCGATATCGCTTCCGCGGCGGGTTTTCCCGTTTCCTGGGAGACCAGGAGGGCCATTTCGTCACGCGCGTTGAGCATCAGCTCTCGGGCCTTGAGAATTACCCGGCCACGTTCGCGGAAGGAACGCATGGCCCAGGCGGGTTGGGCGGCGCGGGCGCGCGCGACAGCTTGTCTGACATCTTCAGCTGACGCTAACGGCGCGCGGCCAATCTCCTCGCCGGTGCCAGGATCGTAGGAGACTATTTCGCGCGGCTGCGCTGGCTGCAACGGTAAGGTTTGTGTGCTCATCGCGTGCTGATTATCCACCAAAGCGTCAGGTGGGGCCAGAGAACCCGAGCACTCTGAGCGCACAGATAGATCATTGACAGGATTAACACGATTCACAAAGATCGTTTGGCTTTTTCTGAATCTTGTAAATCCTGTTAATCCTGTCGAATGAATCTCCTTCGGCAATTTCTCGACCTTCCACGTACTCGGTTACAATGAACGCCTCCAATTATCGGCAAAATATCTTCAGGAGCTAAATTCGATGATCACACCCCAACTTGCGGAATTCATGCGCCAGATGGACCAGAATTCGGTGGCTATTATCCCCGGCGCCCGCGAAACCACGCGCTCAAACGATACTCATTATCGCTTCCGCCAGGATTCTGATTTTTACTACCTCACCGGTTTTGAAGAACCGGATTCAATAGCGGTGATCGCTCCTGGACGCCCGGCTAAGTACACCTTGTTCGTTCGTCCACGCGATCCTGAACAGGAAATCTGGGTGGGCCGGCGAGCGGGAGTTGAAGGCGCTAAGAGTGAACTGGGGGCCGACGAGGCTTATCCTATCGAAGATTTTGACGCCATGCTTCAGGATATTCTAGATGGCGCGGAAAAGCTTTATTACCGGTTGGGCGTCCAGGCGGATCTCGACAATAAAATTGTGCGGCAGATTTCCGAGATGCGAGCGATTAATCGCAAACCGTTCACCCGCCGCGAACCATTATCGATCCGGCCACAATCGTGCACGAGATGCGGGTACTCAAGAGTCACCAAGAGATCGAGTTGATGCAAAAGGCGGCCGACATCGCAGCCGAAGCTCACGTGGAAGCAATGAAAGCAGTCAGGCCGGGGATGAAAGAGTATGAAGTCGAGGCGTTGATCGAACAGGTGTTTCGCCGGGCCGGCGCCGCCGCTCCTGCGTACACTTCAATTGTCGGCGCGGGGGCAAATGCCACCGTGCTCCACTACATCAACAACGACGGCGACTTGAGTGATGGTGATTTGCTGCTGGTCGATGCCGGCGCTGAATATAAGGGCTATGCTTCTGATATCACGCGCACGTTTCCCATCAACGGGCGATACTCAAAGGCACAACGTGAGATTTATGACCTGGTCCTGGAGGCGCAAATGTCCTGCGTCGAGATGGTCCGTCCCGGCGTAACGCATGACGAATTGAAAGCGCATTCAGTCGAAGTGTTAACTGAAGGCATGGTGCGGCTCGGTCTGTTGAAAGGTGAACCGGCGGAACTGATCAAGACTGAAAAGTACAAGCAGTTTTACATGCACGGCCTCGGGCATCTGCTCGGCATCGACGTGCACGATGTGGGAATTTATTACTACGGTAAGCAGTCGCGTGCGCTCGAGGCCGGCGTGGTGATGACTATCGAACCAGGAATTTACATCGCTCCAGACACGAAAGACATTCCTGAACAGTATCTGGGCATCGGCGTGCGCATCGAGGACGATGTGCTCTGCACGGAGAATGGCCCACGCGTGTTGACGACCAAAGTGCCGAAGAATGCCGACGAGATTGAAGCACTGATGGCGAAGTAGGACAGACATTCCTGTCTGTCCTCGTTATAGGAATCATTAGCAAGCAGTGGACAGGCAGGAATGCCTGTCCTACTTACCATCCCGTGGCGAAGAGTTTATTTGCTGCTTTGAGTCCGCAGTTTTGATACTTGTGATAGGCCTCGGCCGCGCGCGCACGCACCTGTTCGTCGCTCTCCTTCTTCATCCAGCCATCAATAGCCGCTGACAAAACGTAAGCTTCCGGGGCCATCAGGTTGGTGGTCCAGACAAGCGGTGACGCGCCTGTCTGGCGCAGCGGCTTATCGAAGTATTGCTTGCTGGCGCAGGCTAGAATAATTGCCTTGCGGCCGCGCTCGTCTCGCGTTTGCGGCGGCGCGTGAAGTTCGAAATCCATCAGACCGTTGTGACCCACATAAGCGACGAGCTCGGCGCTCCCGTCCGCGTGAAATTCAATTTCGCCTGTTGGGGATTTGATCTTTATGGCGCTGCCAGGGCGTCCGGCGGCCGCTTCGAAAAAGTCACGCATGGCCTGCGAAATCTCTTTGCCGCGATAAGCATCAGCCACCAGGAAAAGGTCTCGTTGCCGGTGTTTGAAGACGCTGCGTTCCAGAACCACTCCTCCCGGATTTGCAGACTCCGAAACCAATTGCCAGTCTCGACTTTTGCCGAAGAACGTTTTCACTCCAAAGGCAGCGCCCCAGTAAAGATTCGTGTGTGGGTTATCGCCATTCCCCAAGCTTGCTGAAACCGGCACGATGCCCTGGTTGACGTTGTCGCAGAGCGCCACGAAGACGTGGATGACAGGAAACGGATTGACGGGGGCGGGCCTCTCAGGCGCGGACGTTGCAGGGGAAAACGCCGAAGTCGCTCCCGGTTTCGCTGATGAACATGCAGCAAGAGCGATTGTTAACAAAGTGAACAGGAGCAAAACCTGTTGGTTCCTAAAGATTGGTCGTGAGAACACGAGCATTTGGACACCGCAAGTTTGGAGGATGTTCCCAAGGCGAGAACTAACTGCTGGAAAGCTCCGCCACGATCTCGTTCATTACCGCGCGCCCTTTCTCTATTTCCTCAGGCTTGAGTGAAATCGCGCCGACGACAGCATGTCCGCCGCCGCCATAGCGTTCGCAAATCTTGGCGATGTTGTGCGTGCGGGGAACTGGCGCCCAGGGATTCGAGCCGACGGAAATCTTGGTACGTTGCGAACCGCGCGTAAGCGCCACCGTGTAGGAAGCTTCGGGATAGATATAGTAAGGAATGAATTTGTTAAAGCCTTCGTAGCCTTCGTCGACCAAATCAAAAGCGACGACTCCATTTGAGAAAACTGCTTTGCGCTTCACGGCCTCGAGAGTTTCGAGGTGCTGTTTGAGAATCGGTTGAAAACGTCGCTGCACTTCTTCACCGGTGGCAACTTCCGCCAAAGTCTTCTCGGTTAGTTCGCGAATGACCCGCTCGACAAAACTGTCGTCCGGGTCGGCTTCGATAACCTGCATCAGTTGTAGCGCCGGCTCCCTCAACTCCACACACTGCGCCGGCGATTCATACAAAGCGCCGTCAATGATGTGGGCCCAATGAATCAGGTCTGCGAGCGGTTGATCATCGAAACCAAACTGCGTGCTCGCCACGTCGGCAATGAACTCGGTGCATGACTTGCGCGTAAAGTCGAGAAACTTTTTTCCCGATTGATCATTCCTGAAGTGCGCTTCATCTTCAGGAGTCAGGAAGGCAGACTCATGGTGATCAAACCACCAGGTCAGTTTCTCCGAAGCCGCATACTTGAAATCGACGATTGCGTTTTCGTCGCCATCGAGGAGCGTGACGTCAAACAAATTTCCCGGGCGATGCAGCAACCCCTGGTAGCTCACCTCAGCTCCCGGGTGAATGCGTTCCTGATAGAAGCGCGTAAAGGTCGCCGCGGATGCAACGCCATCGAAGCAGTGGCCGTGATATAGCAAACGAAGTTTCATAGGTTTAGTGTCCGACAAACTTTAGTTTGTCGAAGTTATGGTTGAATGAAGCAGCGACAAATTGAAGTTTGTCGGACAAAAGAGTCGGCAATAGTAGCAATGGTAAGCCGTAAACAGTAAATGGTGAGTGGCTGGAAGCTAGTGCTCGTTCGTCCGGCTGAATACCAGGAAATAATCCATCTTATCGGCCTTAACGAAGTCGTGCTCCTCAACTAAGGCAAAGCCTGCGGCGGCCGCTTCCTTTATTACGGTCTCACGCGTGACGCCATGATCGTCGCCTGCACCGTTTCGATCAATGATGCCCAGCCGGCCATCTTTGCGCAGCGCTTTTCGCATAGCTCTCAACATAGAGATTGGCTTGGCGAACTCATGGTACGTCTTCAACACGAAGATGGTGTCGACGCTAGCGGCGGGGAGCATCGGATCGTCTTCCTTGCCGAGCACTGGCCGAATATTAGAAAGGTTCTCCTTTTGAGCACGAGTGGTGATGTGATCGACATAGTCCGGATTTATCTCAATAGCGTAGACAGTCCCCGGTTGCCCGACTCGGCGCGCCGCCCTCACCGTAAACCACCCGCTGCCAGCCCCGATATCCGCGACCGCGGAACCCTCTCGAATTGCCAGAATATCCATCACGCGATCGATTTGAAGGTTCTCGGCGCGTTTCGGATCTTCAAAGATTGATAGACTTCCCGTGTACGGCTCACTCGTGGGCCGATCGACTTTCTCGTCTGGCGCAGCAGTGGATCTTGTAGCGGGAGCAGGAGAGGCGGTGGGGCTTTGTTTGACCTGTGACGGACCCGTGGTCTGTCCTAATGCCAGCAGCGCAGCCGAAAGCGTCAGGACGATGCGCACTACAAACGATGCCGAAACTGAAAACATTTCGTAGTTACCGGAAGCTGGCCGCGCCAGGTCGAAGCAAGAACGCCGCACAGACGCGGTCTAAGTTTAATAATCTTGAGCCAGTCATTGTTTGCAAGGCTCAATCACGGAGGCAGTGGTCGACTTCAAACGTTCACTAATAAACTTGTCCACCTCGGCTTCTATCAATTCGCCATTAACAACCCAGGCTTTTTCAGTCAACACGTCTCCGGTTTTGGTAAGTGCTGACGGGACCAGGAAAATATTCCACGGAGATCCCCAACGGCGCGTGTCTCCGGTTAATTGCCGGTAACCATAGTGCGGTGTCTTCTCGCGATCTTCACGTGCCTCTGATTCGCTGACCACTCGGTAAGGCGGACCATCCGGGCCAAAAAACTTGAGCGTATCTTCACGCGAGCCGTATTCGCTGACGCCAATCACCTCAAACCCCTGCGCTTTGTATTTCTCATAAAGGCGTGCAGCCACGGGCGCTTCGTAACGCCAGTTTCCACACCAAGGCGCAAAGTAAACTACCATCACCAGCTTTTTGCCCTGTACCAGAGAACGCAAGTCGACCGGTTTGTTGTCCTTCAAATCGGTGAGGGTCCAGTTTTTGTAGTTAATCGTCTTCTCGACGAGGGGAGAATATTCATGGCCATCCTGGGCGTACGTGGCCGCGGGTATGAAGACCAACGCTATCAGAAATATGAAAACTGATCTCAGCATAGCAATTACCTCCGCCTACAAGACAAGTTACTTGCCGGCCGCGCCGGCGTCTTCAAGCAATAACGGTTTGATCACCGCTTCAAACGCTGCCTGACTTCGCTCGCCGATAAACTTCTCCCGAATCAATCCCTGACGATCGATGATGTAAGTCGTCGGCAAGGGAGACGCTGGCAACTGCGCGCCCACGTCTTTCCCGCCAAGGACTACCATGTAATCCTGTGGCAAATCTTTCTGAAACTCCTGAATCATATCCGCGCTATCGTCGTAGGAAACGCCGACCACACTCAATCCCTGGCCTGCCAGCGATTTTTCCATCGCGTTGAGCGCTGGAATTTCGGAGCGGCAGGGAATGCACCAGGTAGCCCAGAAGTTAAGCACTACCACCCGGCCGCGCAAATCACTCAAACGAAATAAGCCGCCATCGAGCTTCGCAAATTGCACATCCGGCGCCGCAGCGGCGTTTGCAGCCGAGTTCGTCGGCGCTGTGCCGGGAACGGGGTCGGCAAGCTTCAGCTTCGATTCCAGATTTGGGATCACACTAGCTAACCATGAGCTGGCCAGCACCGTTACCCGGTTGGTCATTACCAGGATCCCGATCAGGATGAGAATAATTCCGGAGAAGACCTCAACTTTGTGCAAATGTTTGCGGAAGTTCTTGTAAAAACCGAGAAACTGGTTGATGCCTAAACCGGTCAGCAGAAAGGGCACGGCGAGGCCTGCCGAATAAAAACTCGAAAGGACCAGGCCACTGCGCCAGCCGCCGGAAGTAGCTGCCAAACCTATAATCCCGCCGAGAATCGGGCCGATGCAGGGTGTCCAACCGGCTGCGAAAGCAAAACCCAACGTTAACGATCCGAGCATGCCGCGGGGCTTCTCGTCAGAAAACATTCTGGTGTCTTTGTAGAGCGCCGAAATCTTTAACAGGCCCATCAGCTGCAACCCAAAAGCGATGATCACCAACCCTCCGATGATCCTCACCCACGGATTATTAAGCACGGTGGCGCCAACCAGGCCAGCCGTCGTTCCGAGAGCGATGAAAATAACGGAGATACCGGCATTGAAAGCGAGTGAGTTAAGAATGACGGCTTTGCGGCTGTTGGCGCCCTCCTTTAGCTGATCCACGCTAACGCCTGAGATTAGGGAGATGTATCCCGGGACGAGCGGCAGAACGCACGGAGACAAAAACGAAACGATGCCCGCTAGAAACGAAATGCCGATAGTGAATGGAGTGATGTTTGATTCCATTAGTAGTTTTACTTAGTTCATCCCCTCCGAGGCTTGCTGTGGCCGGCCCAAAGGCTCGGCTGGTTCGGCCATCACAGTTTCCAGCATTTTTCCAAGCGCGGCGTTCTCCGCTTCGGTGGCGCCCATGGCGATGAATCGCACCTGGCCGCGTCGATCTATGAGGAACGACATCGGAATGGAAAACACGCCGTAGTTCATGTCGTTGATCTGCGAATCGGAGACTGCGATTCCGTAAGGCAGCCGATTTTGTTTCTTGAAAGTCCGCAGGTAAGCGAGCTCTTCGGTTCGGCTTAGTTTCTTTCCTTCAGCATGACCGGCATAATTTGTAATCCCCAGCACCACTAATCCCTGGTCTTTATAACTTTCATGCCACTGCTGTAGCTTTGGGAAAATTCGCCGGCATGGCCCACACCATGGCGCCCAAAAGTCCAACAGGACCACCTGCCCGCGCAAGTCGGCCAGGCTCACCGGAGTTCGATCAATCCACTGTGACGCCACAATCTCAGGAAGCGGGTTCACCGTCGCAGCTCGAGACTCAAAACCGACCCGAGTATCGATTGTCTTATCCAGACCGAAAAGCCGGATGTTAGCGAAGCGCAAGAGATTCCCCGACGGCAGGGTGGCTGCTGTCTGGCGGAGTTCCCTGACCGCGGCAATGGCTGACTCTTTCTGGTTTAGAAAAACATCAGCCTCTGCACTGAGCGAGGCTGCTTTGAAAAGCAGATCGTCGCGGCGAAACGCATTGAAGGTTTTGTCTTCCGCTACCAGCTTCGCAATCTTCCACAATTCCCTGGCATGTCTCGACATGCCCTCGTAGGACCTGGCCTTTTTTGAGGCTTCAGTAATCAGTGTTTCCATGCCGAACCATTCAACCAGATCTCGTGGCTCGTTTTTAGCATAGTCGGCCACCGCCTTCTCTGCCGGTTCGATCAGACCTGCGCGCGTGGCATAAAGCACTGTCACGGCGCGGGCGAGCTGGGCGTGCTCACCCTCGGTGGTGGTTTTCAGGAAGCGGCCCATCGCGTCAAGCGCCGCGTCTGCGTTGCCCTCCAGGTGATACAACATGCCGAGGTAATAAAGGTCACCACCTGCTAAATTCTTGCGCGATGCGAGCACTTCGGCATACTGTGCCGCTAATTCCTTCTGCTCCTGTTTTGTGGTGGCCTCCAGCTTCTGATCGTACGCGACTTTTTGCCGGTTAAACTCAGCAAACTTCCGGTCGACGTAAGTGTTTGCCTCGTCAAACAATACTTTTGCGGCACGTTTATTGGGCGCCACTTTGCCGGGCTGCTGGGCGGCAAGCAATGCCGGCGCGATCAGCACGAGCGCAAGGGCAATCAAGGGAAATCTGGAAAACGATAATTTCATCTTAGAAACTGAACTCCTTGAAACCGAGGTTCACTCCGCAAAGACTCGCGCAAAGCGATCAGGCGAAAAAGCGGCCAGCGAAGGTGTCGTAGTCTGACGAATCATCACATCAGCGATTAACTCTCCGGTGATTGGCGCCAGCAGAATGCCGTTACGATAATGGCCGGCAGCATAGAAGAGCCCGGCAATTTCAGCACATGACCCGAGCACTGGCAAACCGTCCGCCGCGCGGGGGCGCAGTCCCGACCATGCGTCCTTCAAAGGCAACGAACTAATGAGCGGGGAGATTTCAGTTGCTGCGGAATGAATGGAGCGCCGTCCGCGGTCGGTCACTTGTTTATCAAAGCCCACGTATTCGGTGGTGGATCCGGCCAACAGCCGCCCGTCTCGGCGCGGCACGATATATCCGCGGTGGCTGTAAATCACATGTCTGAAGATTGCCGGAGTCGAGTCGAAGCAAAGCATTTGGCCGCGAACTGGTTCGATGCCGAGATCCGGCAATGCACTGCCCCCGGAACTCCCATTCGACTTTTCTGACGCAGCCAAAAGTGAGGTCCACCCGCCTGCTGCGACAACAACCTTCCCGGTTGCGATAAATCCGCGCGAAGTCTCCAGTCCGGCTATTCCTCCGTGCTGAAGTTTTACGAAGTTGACCGCGGTTTCGTTAACCAGACAAACTCCACGATTCTTATTTGACGCAACCAGCGCCTTGATCAGGAGGCGATTCTCGACCTGGGTGTCGAGAGGAAAAAGCAACGCGAGCCGGACATGCTCGGAAATAGACGGTTCAAGCCTTCTGGCGATATCGGCGCTCAGTAGTTCAACCTGAAGACCGGCGCGCGTCTGCCATTCGTAACGCTGCGCGAGCGCTTTCTCGTCCTTCTCATCAAGCGCGAGATAGAGCGTGCCCGTCGATTCGAGTTGAATGTCGATGCCGGTTTCCGCCAACAGCGTGGCGGCAAGCTGGGGATAGAGATCACGGCTACGGATGCAAAGATTGAAAAATTCATCAACACAGTTTGCCTCCGCCTGGGGCGCGAGCATTCCGGCTGCGGCGCCTGACGACTCGGCGCCAAAACTTCCGCGCTCGATCACGGTGATATCGCGCACTCCGCGCATACTAAGCGCGCGAGCCACCGCCAGGCCGATGATCCCGCCTCCAACAATGGCCACGTCAGTTGTTTGTGGCAGTTCAATCATTAATTCGCCGCCATGGAGTTGATTTTCAGTTTGGGGAGGGGTTGGACCTTTGGTCTTTGGGCTTTGAACCGGTGTATCCTTTCAAAAAGCAAAAAGACGAAGGTCAAAGGCACACAAGATATGCAACATCGTATCACACTGATTCCGGGCGACGGGATTGGCCCCGAAGTAGCTTCCAGCGTCGTGCGCATCATCGAAGCAGCAGGCGTCGACGTCGTGTGGGAAACGCATTACGCGGGTGCGCAGGCACTCGAAAAATTCGGCGAAACCCTCCCGAAGGACTTGCTTGACTCGATCACGCGCAACAAGGTAGCGCTCAAAGGTCCGGTGACGACGCCGATTGGTAAAGGGTTCACCTCGGTTAACGTCGGTTTGCGTAAAGCTCTCGATTTGTATGCGAATCTGAGACCTATTCGCGCTTTGCCGAATGTCCCGTGCCGTTATCCGGAGCTCAATCTGGTCATCGTTCGCGAGAACACCGAGAGTTTGTACGCCGGGCTGGAGCATATAGTGGTGCCCGGGGTAGTAGAAAGTCTGAAGATCATTACCGAGAAGGCATCCACGCGGATTGCGAAATTTGCCTTTGAGTATTCTCGCCGTGAAGGCCGCAAGAAAATCACCTGTGGCCACAAGGCCAACATCATGAAGTTGTCAGACGGCCTCTTCCTCGATTGCTTCCGGAATGTGGCGAAAGACTTTCCCGAGATTGAGGCAGACGACAAGATCATCGATAACGCCTGCATGCAACTAGTGATGCGGCCGGAACAGTTTGACGTGATGCTGCTCGAGAATCTCTACGGCGATATTGTCTCTGATTTGTGCGCCGGTTTGATAGGCGGACTGGGTTTGGTTCCCGGTGCCAACATTGGCGAGAAGGGCGCGATGTTTGAAGCGGTTCATGGTTCAGCGCCGGACATCGCGGGCCAGGGTATCGCCAATCCGACGGCGTTGCTGCAATCAGGCATTCTGATGATGCGTCACATAGGCGAACGTGAAGCAGCCGAGCGCACCGAAGCCGCTATGTTGAAAGTGTTTGCGGAAGGGAAAGTATTGACGCGAGACATCGGCGGCACTGCGCGGACCGCAGAGTTTGCCGATGCGATTATCAAGGCGATGGAATAGGATCTTTCGAGTTTCAATGCGCGCATGAGCACACTACTTGATGATTTGGATAGACAGGCGCGCACACTGACGCCGCGTGAGAATGCAGGTTTCCAAACCCGCAAAGGAGCTAAGAACCCTAAGTTTCGCAAAGGACGGAAAGCAAAACTGCCTTGAGCTCTCGCTACTCGTACCTTAAGGCCTCGATCGGGTTCAGCCGCGCGGCTTTCCATGCCGGCCAGAGTCCAAAAGTAAGACCGAGGCCCACTGAGACCACGAAGCCGACGATGGGCGCCCAAAGCGGAATGTAGGTGGGCATGATGATCTGAATCAACAGTGCGATGCCGCAGCCGAAGGCGATTCCCACCACCCCGCCCAGGCCGGTTAGCGTCGCAGCCTCGATCAGGAATTGGATCACGATGTCGCGGCGGCTGGCGCCCATCGCTTTTCTCACGCCAATCTCCCGCGTCCGTTCCGTCACCGAGACCAGCATGATGTTCATCACCCCTATGCCTCCGATGAGCAGGCCGACGCTGGAAATCGCCACCATCAGCGCAAACACGCCGCCGGTAATTGCTCCAAACTGCGAAATGATCTGTTCCGAAGTTGAAATGCCGAAATTGTCTTTTGCTCCGAAGGCAACTTTGCGCCGCCGTCGCAAGAGTTCGCGAACTTCCTCGACAGCCTGTTGCATTTGTCCCGGCCGGGCCTGGGCCATCACAAAATTGTCGTTCACTTCCGGATAAAGCTTCCGCAGGGTCAGATACGGCATGTACACGGCTTTGTTTTCGTTGTTCGGATCTTCAGCGCCCACCAGAAACACGTCGCGTTCAGCCAGCACCCCGACCACCCGGTAGCTGCGGCCATTGATAGTGACTTCCTTGTCGATCGCGTTCGTGAAAGGGAAGAGCGTGTTTGCCACGTCGCGGCCGATTACCAGCATGCTTGCATGGCGGGCGTTTTCCTCGTCGGTGAAGTAGCGTCCTTCGGCAATGTTCGTCACTCCCATTTTAAAATAAGAGGGTGAAGCGCCCTGCACGGCCGAGTTAGTCATCTCGATATCGCGATAGCGCACGTTTACTCGCTGGGTAAACGGACCGCCGAAGAAGTCGACGGGCGACATAAACGCTGCAGCGTAAATAACCGATGGACATTCGTTCTCGATCGCGAGGGTGTCTTCATAGCTCAAAGGCTTGCGCATGCGTTCCTCGGCGGTGGGATTAAAATTGAAGCCGGGGTCGAAGCGGTAGATGTAAATTGAATTGGTGCCAAATGATTCGATCTCTTTGGAAACACGGGCGTCGATTCCCGACACGAACGCCGCGATCACGATCACGGTCATGGTTCCGATCACCACGCCGAGAATCGTGAGAACAGAACGCAACTTATGCTGCCAGAGCGTGTCGAGCCCCATCCGCAGGTTCTCGTAAAGATGACCGTGAAAGAGGTTCATTTCATTTAGCTGCCACAGATAACCACAGATAAGGAAAGATAAATCTAAATGGGTGTTCTGTTATCCGAGTCATCCGTGTTCATCTGTGGTCAATCGACCCGGTCGCTATCGCTCGCGGTTGTAAAATTTGTCATTCGGCGCGCAGAGCTTCGATCGGATCCAGACTCGCGGCCCGCCACGCGGGATAAACGCCCGAGATCAAACCAACACTCGCCGAAACAAAGAGGGCGAGGGTGACTGCGAGCATTGGCAACGCTGTGGGAACGGGAGTGAGAGTGGCGACCAGCTTGGCCAGGGCGTAAGCGATGGCAATTCCAATTGCGCCACCAAAAAGCGACAGCATGGTCGACTCCGCCAAAAACTGTTTCAGGATGTCGCTCTTTCTGGCCCCGATGCTCTTACGAATTCCAATTTCTTTAGTGCGCTCGGTGACGGAGACCAGCATTATGTTCATGATCACAATCCCGCCGACCACCAGAGATATTGAAGTGACGCCAATAGCCGCCACTTGAATAGTTCCGAAGATCTTATCGCGCAGTTCATTAATCGCGCTCGGCGTAATGATTCCGAAGTTGTCTTTTTCATTCGCGGCGAGCTTGCGACGCGTGCGCATCACAGTGCGCGCTTCTTCGACGGCATCCTGATAGGTGGCCTGGCTGGTTGAGGTGACACTGAGGTTGATCGATCGGCGCGAACCGTAGATCGCCAAAAACGTCGAGAGCGGCATCGAGACATACATGTCCTGCGGCTGTCCGAAGACGGAGCCCTTGGCTTTGCCGACACCAATCACTACGAACGATCGTCCGTCGATGCGGATTGACTCACCCAGCGGATTCCGATCGGGAAACAGTTTGTTTGCCACCTCAGCGCCGATGAACGTCACATTGCGTCGATTTTCGTCCTCTGACTTCAGGAAGTACCGACCTTCGCCCGCTTCGATGCGTTCGATATCGGCGATATTCGGAGTTGTCGCACTGATGAGAACGCGAAAAAGATTGACCGAGCCAAACTTTACGTCGCCGGCGGTATCTTCTTTGGCGCCAACTTCCTGGATCGAGTTTCCGCGGGCGATAAGCGCAGCCGCATCTTCGAGGGTTACGTCCCTGTTGCGCCGGCGCGCCGCATTCAGTGCCTCGACACTGGAGAAATCGTCGATCGAATATTTGCTGACTGAGAAAGCGTTGGTGCCAATGTTCGCAATTTTTTCGTCGACATAAGAGTTAAACCCTTCAATGAGCGAGACGACCACGATTACAGTGGCTACTCCGAAAATTACCCCCAGCAGTGTCAAAAACGACCGCAACTTGTGGGCGAATATCGCTGACAGAGCTAACTTGAGGGCTTCAAGGAAAGGCATTTCGGCACACTGTGCAAATTCAGGAACCGGTAACTGGAAAGTGGTCAGTTGTAAATACGATGGACCGGCCAGTAGGTTTCAGCGAGGAAACATGAACCTCCCAGGAAATCAGCCGCAGGAATCCGAAGCATTGTTCAGGGTATTTGTGAGAGCTGGTCGGGCAGGACGGTCGAAGTTGCTAGCGGCGTTTTCGAGTCCCCTTGAAAGCACTCGACTCCGTATCCAGCTCAGCCCGGATCTTCCAGGGCAATTTATTACGCACCAACTCATAAGCCTTGCTTAGCAGCGCTTTCATCTCACTCGCCGATAGAGCATTGAAACGCTCCAGCGCCACCCAGTGATAGCGCGCAACGTAGGGCGCCGGTCCGATACCCTCTCGCTCAACCAACTCGGCAAACATCTCCGGTGTGCATTTCAATGAGAGGCGATGATGCGACGAAGGCTCAAGGGCGACCACCGCAAACATCTTATTCCCGATTCGAAACAGCAGATCGGCTCCCCATTGAACATCCTCAGTGACGTGAGGCAGCGACAGGCAATACTTGCGTACAGAGTCAATGTCCATGGTGGGCACAGGAAAAGGGGTCCTCAACAGTGAACAGTGGGAGCGCCTAATCAGAATTTAAGGGACAAACTCCTGGCCCACCCACTGTTTGATTTCGCGCCATGCGGCGGAAGCCATGTAGGTTTCCGTCATCTTCTTTAGTTCGGGCACTTTCTTATAGTCGTCCAGGTTGATCGTTTCCGTAAGCTGCACGTTTCCGCGACGGAAATTGTTACCGAGCAGTTGCGTGCATTGAAAACTGTTGATATCGGAGACACTATCCATCAGCGCGGCAATCAAGGGAAACTGGGGCGTGGGAGTCCTCGTGAGCGGCGAAAGCCACGCCAGGATTCCATACCAGTCGGGCGGCAACAGGTTCTTTGGAGGAATGCCGTCCAGCGTATATCCGGTGCCGAGTGAGAGTAGTTTGATATCGGGAAGAGCGAGTCCGGCGCGTTTCAAAGTCCCGGAAGCCAATCACGTTTGCGGCTGCCAGCGTACATGGGTTGTTGGCAAAAATTCCGCCGTCCGCGAAGGCCTCCCGCTGACCCTTCCTCGTAAAAACATGAGGCGGAAAATAGATTGGCGCCGCGCTGGTCGAAAGCGCTGCATCCAGAACCGTGACATCGCCACTCGTGGATTTGGGCAGATTCGAGAGAGTGGTCGGTACCCAACCGGTTTTGTCGATCTGATAAAGATCCAAAGCGGTCACCATCACCCTGCGCTTGAGTTGGCTTAGCGTTTTGGTGGCAGGATATGTTTTCGAGATCAGATCCTTCAATCCGGCGTTGCTGTACTTCACATGGAAAAGATCTGCCGGCAACGATAATGCCTCGGGATAAAGACTGGTGAGGGCTTTTGGCCGAGGCTGGTTAGCCAGGAAGGAGAACGGCTTGAAAATCTCAGCTCCTTTGGTCATGTAGATGTCGACGATCGTCTGATATCGATACTTCGCTGGCGAGCCCGGTCGCGATCACGCCGCCCGTAGACGTGCCCGCGAAAAGATCGACCCGACTGAGAAAGTCAAGTTCCTGATCGAGTTGCTGAAGTAACAAGGCCGGCACCAGGCCACGAATCCCGCCGCCGTCGCAAGAGAGGATCAAATAGTTCGAACGGGCCATGATGCAAACTCCTTTGGAAAGAATTAGCCGATGTCAATGAGTTGCCCGGGACACAATGCCCTTGGAATGATCATCCCAGCGCCACACGCTGTCGGCGTCATTAAGATGCACGCCACCCAGCCAGGTATCGATGCCGTTTAGTGAAATGAAATCCGCTTCGCTTTGCTGTAGGGCCCGGCCCAGATCGGTGATTTCAACTTTCGAAGTTTGCAAAGTACTTAATGCGAGTGTCTGGTTGCTCCCGTTGGCTCCCGTTATTTTAAGCGCCGGATGTTTCGCGGAGATCAGGCGAGACAGAACTAACGCAAACTGAGCATCGCCGAATCCATATCCGGGCAGCGCGTCGGCAAATCTGAAAAACAAATTCGTGAAATTATTGAGCCCACTTCGCATCAGTTCAATGCACAGGTTTTCAAGCGCACCCAAACCATTCCGGAGCGAAGGAAATCGCTCAAGATGCGCGCGCAACGCCGCGTCGAGAAAAGGAAGGGCTGAAGTATCGGTTTGGAGTAGTTGCTCGATCAGAATAGGACTTGGGGAACAATAAGCTCGCCAGGCTAAACTCCCCAGCTCAAGTGTGTGACGTTCAATTGTTTTCCGATCGGCAAACAACGATGCGAGTTGTTCAGGGTTGAGTTGGCCAAGTCCACGAAAGTCGGGTACTCCGGGAAACCGATCGATGCAGACCAGGCTAAGCCGCGTCTCGCCGAGTTGACGTTGCGAAAACCAGTCGAGAAGGTAGAGCAGGTTTATTTGGCAAAAGAGGTCATGTTCGAACCAGAGTATGACCTCATCGTGGAGATCGAAACCCGCGAGTTTTTGCTCCTGCTCCTCCAACTGTCGCTCGCATTGGTTGAGATCCACTCCATAGGCTTCAGACAAATGCCGCGTCCTTGTCTCGCGCCAGGTTGCGCTGTCGTTCACTATTGGGGTTGGTCCTTCCACCAGTGCTTCGCGAAACGCGAAGTGCTCGCCCGGTAGCGTTGAGCGCTTTGCTTTCTCGGCGGTTGCATCTCCGTTATGAATGTGAAACATAAAAAGCCGGATCGGTAAAGCTCGCTAATCACGCACTGAGTGCGTGGGCCTTCTCGACCTGCTCAATCGCCTCGTCAATTAGTTCCATTGCTTTGGCTCGGCGACCTCCCGAATCGGGGGCGGCGGCTCCCAGATTCTCTTTCGCTTGTTTGAGGTGGATGAGGGCCTTTCTCATGTGACTGCCGACTTCCGCGAATGCGTTCGTCGCTGAGATCTCGCCGGCAGGGCTCGGTGATGCATGGTGGCTCGACTTCATCGCAGCGGAAACTTCATCGATGGCCGCGCTCGTAAAAGCGATCGCCTTCTCGCGGTGTCCGCCCTTGTCCTTCTCGCCGGCGAAAAGGTGTGCCCGCGCTTTCATTAATTGAGTGCGGGTTGACTTCAGATAAGGATCAGTCTTCCCCAGCGCCGGAAGCGCTGAGGTTGAGAGCAGCAAAAGACTTGCCAGAATTAAGGCAACCAAGTTTCGCTTGTGCAAAATAACATCTCCTCTCGGCATCATTGGATCGCGGAACACATTTGGAGTAGAAAGCCAAATCTGCACAGTGGCCCAGGAGCAGGACAATCCTATACTCTCCAATCCCCGCGCCTCAAGAGCCAAATTGGATCCAGCCCTTCAGGGTCCGGGGTGTCGCTATGAATCACAGACTGGTCGCCGGTGGGCCCCGAGTTTCAGGCCCCTTCATCGGTAGGTCGATAAAATCCCGCCTGGTTCTTTACTTTTGCGGGCCGTTAACCGTTTTGCGGCCCTGAGGTTATAATTTGCGGCTAGTACGGCGATCAACTTTCTGTAAAGGTTAATTCATCAACGTGAACAGCGCTTTAAAACGACCCGACTCCCTCAAGTTTTCCGGAAGAGTTTTGTTTCTGACCGAGGACACTTCCCTTATTCGCCGCCAACTTGAAGCGTCAGGCGACGAGCGCGAACAGCTCGAAGCAGACCTGGCCGAGCGGCTTGCCTGCGACGATCTCCCGCTGATGAGTAATATTTCCACTGACGAGATCACGCCGGGCTGGGTATGTTTCTATTACGACGAGACACTCGGCCAATACGTCTACGTAGGTATGCGGGAAGGGGCCGTGAAGAAGGACGAAATCAAGAACGGCGACTTCGCGGTGGTCGTTTCGGGTTTATCGAAAGGCTGCGGCTCATCCAGGGAGACTGCTCCTTATGCCGAGAAGTCGGCCGGACTTCAACTCGTTATCGCTAAAAGCATCGAAAAGATCTACGGACAGAATTCTCAAAACATCGGCTTGCTGACTTCGACTGATTTAGGTTTGGTAGCCCGCATCCGGAGCGGCGAAGAGATTCCCCTCTCCGAGTTTACTGACGGCCTGGATCCGATCTCGCAGTCGATCGTCGAACACGGCGGATTGTTTAACTACAACAAAGCGCGACTAGCCGGCGAAGTGACCCCGCCACCGATCGAGACCTCGGCCCGGCCGATGACGATCACCGAAAAAATTATTGCGCGTCATGCCTTTGTGCGCGCCGGACAGATTGGCGTGGAGGCCGTAAAGCCAGGCGACGCGTTGTTTGCCGTGGCGGATGTGCGCTTCTCGCATGAGTATGTAACGCCGATGGCCGAGTCGCTGTCTGAAACAAGCGCTCGGGCCGGACGCGCGCGTTTCCGAGCCGGAATCTGTTTTTGCCTTTCGTGATCACCTGACCTTTTTGGGCAAGGTGATGTCGCCGAAGCATCGCGAGATGGGCTTGTTGGAGAAAGCCAACGGCTTCGCGACGACGCAGGAAGATTTCACCACGAAGCAGGGAATTAAACTCTACGGCGAGAATCCCGAGGGTGGATCCGACGCGATTTGCCACAACGCCGTCGTCGAGGATCTGGCGTTGCCGGGCCAGGTGGTTATCGGCACTGACTCGCACACGTGCATGGCGGGCGTGCTGGGCTGTTTCGCGTTTGGGGTCGGCTCAACCGATATGGCCAACGCCTGGTATGCGAAGGATATTCGCATCCGTGTTCCTGAGACTGTGCGCTATGTTTTGAAAGGGAAGAAGCGTGCAGACGTGGCCGCGAAAGATGTGATGCTGGTCATCCTGGCGAGCGACTACATGAAGACGAGCAAAGGCATTGGTAAGGTGCTGGAGTTTGCCGGAGACGATCTCAGAAATTGGGTCCATGGATGAACGAGCGACGCTGACCAACATGTCGGTGGAAGCTGGCGGCACTACGGGAATTATCGAGCCTGATGAATTGACACTCGACTATATCGTGAAGAACCGTGGTCTTGATGCGGATGAGGTGCGCAAGGGATTTACCTTCAGCGATCCGGACGCGGAATACGCAGCGGTGTTTGAAATCGATCTCGATGAGATTCGGCCCGATGGTGGCGCTGCCGGGTGATCCGCGCAACGGTATACCGATAGATCAACTTGGCGATGAAGTGCGCATCGACGCGGCTTACGGCGGCTCGTGCACGGGCGGCAAGATGGCAGACATGGATATGTATGCCGAGGTGCTGCAAAGCGCTTTGGACCAGGGCAAGCGCGTGGCACCCGGCGTCCATCTTTATTTGCAATTCGGATCGCAGAAAATCAAGCAGTATGCGCGCGAACGAGGGTATATCGATGTGTTTGAGCGCGCCGGAGCGGAGATGATCGATCCTTCGTGCGGCGCTTGCATCAATGCCGGGCCGGGTGCATCGCCATCCGCGGAGACTGTGACGGTCAGTGCGCAGAACAGAAATTTTCCCGGCCGCAGCGGACCGGGCAAGCTTTATCTCGCTTCGCCTTACGTCGTCGCCGCCTCCGCTATCGCCGGCAAGATTGTTGAGCCGCACGAGTTTTTGAGAAAAACCGGAGAGGAGTTAGTTACTGCTTGAAACGAAATTCATCAAGACACCTGGGTGCTGCCCTTTTCAAGTCAATTCCTTTTCTTTTCTACGCGATTGCGTTCGTCAGTTTAAGCGGCGCGGCAGAGGCCCAAACCACGGCTCCGGAATTAATCAAGCGTGGCAAGGAGTTGCTCGAGCAGAAACAGTATTACGCCGCCAGTCAGGCTTTCGACGCGGCGGTTAAAATAGACCCTCAGTCAGCCGCTGCTTATTGTTTCCGTGGCAAACTGCAAGTAGACCGTGAAAAGGGAAACGCCGATCTCAACCGGGCGATTGAGCTGCAGCCTGATTACGCCGCCGCGTATTACGAGCGCGGCTTGACGAACGATCTTGGCAACGACCGGGCGGCGGCCATGCGCGACTACAACAAAGCAATTGAACTGAACCCAGGCTTTCTCGAAGCCTACCGGACGCGCGCGGTTCTCTATTTACTGGATGGTAAGGGCGCTTTGGCAATCGTCGACTACAGTAAGATCATCGACCTCAAGCCTGACGGCGAGAGTTATTACATGCGCGGCAACAGCTATCTCGAAATAGGCCAGGACGCAAAGGCCATTGTTGATCTTACGAAATCGATTCAGCTCGATCCGTCTTACTACTGGAGCTACATGCAGCGCGCCAGGGCTTATCGGAATTTGAAACGATTTAAACTGGCCCAGGCTGACGAGAGCAGGGCCGCGCAGATCGGGCCACCAAAAGTCGATCTTCCCAATTGAGGAGCATGATGTCCAAACGGCGCACGCAAGACGACTTCCCGGAAACTGGCGTAGTGACTCCGCCCCAATTAAAGATGCGCGCGACTCCCGGTGGGAAGGTGATAGGGTCCTGATGAAAGACACGACAGTCGTTGTGCTCAGCGGCAGGGAGCCCATTCCCTGGACCATCGGCAAGGAACGATCTGGCGGCAATCAGACTGCCCTTTCCGAGAAGGGATCACAATGAAACTAGTGCTGACTGCATTTGCGATGGTCTTACTCTTTGCCCCCGACATGACCGGCGTGGTCGCGTCGCAAGCTCCTCAACCTGGGAATTCCATCCAGTTAATCCGCCAACAATACGCGGCCATTAATAAGCGCGCCGGCCGATACAAGAAGGTTAGGAAAGAACTGTCGGGTTTTTCGCTCGAAGGCGGCGAGATGATTGCTTATTTCGACGGCACTGCAATCGTGAAGATTGTTGCGAATCAATACGGCGAGGGCGGAAAGGCTGTCGAGGAATATTATTACTCGAATGGGAAGCTAATATTCGTCTACCGCAAAGACTCGACCTATAACCGGCCTCTCTCGGGAAAAGTTGTGAAAACGATCGAGAACCGTTTTTATTTTCACGACAATCGGCTGATCAGATGGATCGGTGAAACAGAAAAACAAGTGGATCCTGCGTCTCCTGAGTTTCTTGAGCAGCAGAATGACTACCTGGACTCCTCACGCAAGTTTGTAAACGGCGCGCGTTCTAAAAACTCAACCATCGAAGCCGAGTAGGTAAGCAAACTCAGTTTGCGTTACCTGGCATGCAGAAGCACAGGAGAACGCAAATTCCGCATGAGCTGCAAACTTGAGCATTCCTCCATCTTCTACCCTTTAGTTTCCAAAGTAATTCTCTGCGCCTTGTTGTTTGTTTCGATGTTTTCCGCCAAGGCTCAAAAGGAACATCCGGTCAAGGTTGATCTGGAACAACTGCGCGGTAAGTTGGAAAGTGCAGTCGGTAAAGATCTCGAAGTCGGCAAAACCGAATTGAAGACACGCTCAAACCTGAGCGGCGGTGGCAGCTATTGGTTGGCCCATCTAAAACCGAGACACCCCGGGCAATTCACTCTTAGCTATCGCTATAAATACAGCGATCCACATTACTCACATGTCGAACGCACCTTCAATTTCAACGTCGGGCGGAAGGGATGCGGTCGCGGCGTGCCGCGATACGGAAACTATCACCGCTATTGTTTGGGCGACACAATCATTCTTCCGGTCGCGATTAATAAGTTCACTGAACACGACTTTACACTGAAGAGCACTGCTCACACGCGGGAACAGGATGAAGTTTGGGAGCGGATACCTTCAGAATCGGCAGACAAGCGGCTGGACCTCGCTCCGGTTACAAACGCCCTTGCGGATAACCTGCGATACTTGGGCAGCACCAATCACAAATTGCTGCATCGCAGCGGAGGTTACACGCTCGAAGCTTATGCGGTATTTGAAGCGGTGAAACCCGGGAGATTTAACCTGGCTTTGAGTGCGGCTTTTCCGGATCTGCCGTCGGCGATACTTTCAAGCACCGGCGGATCAGAGGGTGTGCCGATAATTATTGTTCCGCGCGGAACACCCGTGACACTGCTGGCGTCGAGTCACGGTGTCAATGGTTATACGAAGGGTTATGACGGACGAGAATACGTTTCGTCCACAAGTGGGGATAGTTACATGACGGAGGTAACGATCATGCTCCCGGGCGATCGCATCTCGCTAAAGTATTTCACTGCCGTGCGTAGAGCGAGCTTCGAGCGAAACGAGATGGCAGGGAGGACCGCGCTTGAAGTCATCCCACCGCCGCTGATCAGCCAGAACCCATTTGAATTGAAGTCTGAATACTACTTCACCGAATGGCTGGTTGATTACCTCCCGCGCTGAGCGTTGGATGCCCGCCTTTACGGCCGCGCTCCCATCGGGCTACGGTCTCTGGCCCCAGGTGGGTGGCGGCGGTTCCTTCGTCATCCGATCGACTGGCCGTTCCTTCAATTGTCGCATCGCTTCCTCCACGGCTCGTTCAAGTTGCGGATCGCGTCCGGCGATAACGTCTTTGGGCCAATTCTCCACATCAATGTCCGGGCCCACGCCTTCATTCTCCACCGCCCATTTGCCATCACGGGTAAAGAAGCCGCCGCGCGGTGCGATCATTGAACCACCGTCAATGAACCCCGGCGTGTCGGCCGTATGGACCAGGCCTCCCCAGGTGCGTTTGCCTACCAGCAACCCAATCTTTCTGCGCCTGAACATGTAAGGCATCAGGTCGCCGCCCGACCCGGCCATCTCGTTAATGACCATGACTTTCGGTCCCCAAATCCCGGCAGCCGGACTGGTGAACGGGAAACGATCTCCCGCTACGTTATTAAAATAGCCGTCAAAGTCGCGTTGCAAAACATCGATAATGTAGTCGGCCGCCGAACCGCCGCCGTTATAACGTTCGTCAATGATCGCGCCCATCTTGTCCTGTTGCGAAAAGTAGTAACGATTGAAACTCGAATAGCCCGGTTGGCCTGTATTGGGAATGTAAACGTAAGCGAGTTGACCGCCGGAAAGTTTTTCCACCAGCCGCCGGTTGGATTCAACCCATGCCCGTGTGCGAAGTCCCTGTTCGCTTGCCACTGGAATGACGACAACCTGCCGCGCGCCGTCCATCGTCGGCTTATTGTTTACAGTCAGCGCGGTCTGACGGTTGGCGGTTCCATCCAGCAAACGGTAAATATTGTCAGGCGCTTTCAACTCGATACCGTTGATCGCGATGATGTAATCTCCGACCGCGACATCAGCGCCCGGAGAAGAGAGCGGGGCCCGCAGTTCAGGGTTCCAATTCTCGTTATCGTAAATTCTCGTGACCTTGTAGCGGCCATTCTCGATCGCGAAATCAGCGCCCAGCAGTCCACTCTGCGATGGCGGCACGTTTGGCATATCGCCGCCACGTACGTAGGAATGGCCGATTGCAATCTCCGCGCCCATCATATCGAGCAGATAGTTAAGATCGGCGCGATGATTTACATGCGGAAGCAGTTGGCCGTACATCTCTTTCATCTTCGGCCAATCTGAGCCCTGCATGTTCGGCACGTAGAGGTAGTCGCGCTGCTTGCGCCAACCTTCGTTAAAGATTTGTTTGAACTCTTCCTTCGGTTCCAGATACATGCGCAGCCTTGCGTTCAGGCGGCCCTGGCCTGGTTGTGGAGGTCGTTCGGTATCGATTAGAAAAATTGAAGGAGCCGGGGGCGTCGCGCCGGGGATTGGTGCACCACCACCGCCTGGACCAGCCGCAGCTCGATAGAGAAGTTTGCGGCCATCGGCGCTGATGTCGAAAGCCACGACACCGGTTGCGAAGCTCGTTACTTTTCTGTCACTCACGCGGTAGCGCCAGAGTTCATTGCCTCCGCCACCTGGGCCCGTGATATTTCGCGGCGTCTCGAGATAGAAAACATTTCCATCCGCGCCCGATTGGAGTTGGGAATACTGTCGCTCCGGTACGCCGGGAATCGAAACAATCCGTTGAGACAGTCCCTGAAAATCAATCTGAACATTTACCGGTGGCCGCGCCCTTCGCGCCGCTGGCGGGCTTTCACCGGCGACAGGCTCGGGCGATGCTTCGGGATTGCTTGGTTCCGCCGCCGGCACTGCCGGGCGTCCTCCACTCGGACCACCCGGAGGTGTCCAGGGCGCACTCCCGACGCCCCGGTCTTCGTCGCTCTCCGGCAACAACGGACTCGGCTCCGACTTTTTCAGGACAGCCAGATATAAGCCGAAGGTGACATCGTGATCGTAGGAAGTCATGTCCAGCCACTGCGATCGGAGCCCGAAGTCTGTCGAAGCGAGGAACCAAAGATATTTTCCACTTGCATCCCAGGCCGGCCAGACAGCGTCTGCCAGGCCGTCAGTGATCTGCTTCGACTCGCCACTCTCCACATTGCTTACGAAAATAGCGTGATACATCGAACGCAGGCGGCTGGCATAGGCGACCCACTTCGAATCGGGACTCCAAACGGGATTCAACGTGCGGCTGGGGACCATCCACGGATCCTGGCCAACAATCTTCGCGCTTCCACTCGCAACGTCGAGCACCCAAACCTTCAGGTTAGTATCGCTGAAAAGCAGCTTCTTTGAATCGGGCGACCATGAGGCGGTGTAGTAATGAGTTGGCTTCTGTAGAACGATCTCCCGCGGAGGCGTCAAACCATCCTGCGCTTCGATGTAAAGTCGATACTCGCCTGACTTGTCACTGAAATAAGAGATGAACTTTCCGTCGGGAGACCATGCGGGATCGCGTTCGGCCGAACCGCTCGAGTTTGTCAGATTGCGCACGTCGCCTTTCTCGGCGGGAACGGTGAAAATCTCGCCGCGCGCTTCGACCACCACCCGCTTGCCGGTCGGCGAGAGCGCCATGTTCGTCATGCGATTGGAGACGTCGGCCCAGTTGGGCATCATCCAGGGAAAGTCGCCGGCGGCTGTGATACTTACGATGCGCGATTTTCCATTGCCCGGATTAAGCTCATGTATGTAACCGGCCTGTTCAAAAACAAGTGTGCCCGCACCTGAATTCAGAGTCTTGACGTCGAAATCAGTGAACCGGGTGAGTTGCGTGAGTTTCTTGGTGGCGGGCTGATACTGCCAAACATTCTGGACACCGGTTCGGTCTGAAATGAAATAGACGTCGTCTCCGATCCAAACCGGATCGATGTCTTTCGAGTCAGCCCACGGCGGTGAAACGAGATCATAGGTTTTAAGATCAACTATCCAGATTGGGCGGTTTTGTCCACCACGATAATTACGGCGCTCGTCGTCCCATGAATTGTTCATGCGATAGGCTATGCGCCCGCCGTCGGCAGAAATCTTTCCCTGAAAACCGCGCGGCAGGACCATCGGAGTTTCTACGCCGCCGCTTGACGGCACCAGCCAAAAGCGTGGCGTGCCACTTGGCGCCCAGGTCGCGCGACCCGAGCTGAACATGATCGACGCGCCGTCAGGCGTCCACCCCTGGACCAGATCACCGCCCGGATGCCACGTCAACCTCCGCGGCTCGCCTCCTTCAGTAGGAACGACGTAAGCGTCAACATTACCGGCATACTCGCCGCTGAAGGCGATCCATTTACCGTCGGGCGAAAAATGCGGATTCAATGTCTGCCCTGGAAAACTCGTTATTCTCTGGGCGCTACCCCCGGCGCGGGGAACAGTCCAAATGTTATTTGCGTAGGCAAAGGCAATGTGAGTGGCACTAACAGTTGGAGTGCGCAGCAGTCGCGTTTGTCCTCCTTGCGCTTGAGCGCGGGATTGCGCTGACGAAGAAACCGCAAGCAGGAGCAGCGAGAAGCAGAGAAGGATTTGCGGGCGGAAGGAATCCGCCGCACGATTACGCGCAGGCATTAATTGTCCTCCAGGGATGGCTTGTTAATGGGTGCTCCGACCCGGCCGATTTCGCGCGCCAGAAGCTCGCGCCAACAGATGAGTTTGCATCTTGTAGCATGAAGCCGCCGGCGCGACAATAATTTCCAGACGCTGGAGAGTGAAAAATCCGAAATATCTTCCACGCGAAAGTCTATTCCGAAATTAGAAACGACCTTCCATTATTTCGGTGGAAAATAAAGGGCTGAAGCCTTCTTTTAGTTGCTAAGATGGAAACTAATCTGGACGCGAATCGTAATAACGGCGAATACGCACTCCACCCAATTAGCCTTTAGTTAATCAACTCTGCGGCTTCTCTTGACTGGCGCATCGGGGGCTTCTCGCCCGAACTTGAATCTGATGATTTTTGGCAGTTTAAACCCCAAAAGCGGGCGAGACGCCCGCGGTGCCAGTGACGGGTTCGCAGTTAGCGGTCACCCCTAACAGTTATGCGGATTGGACAGGTTGAGATTTGCGCAGCCCGAATAAATACGCATAATAATCGTCACCCTGGATCGCTCTCGATAACGTTTCAATCTATTCACGAGGAGTTCTGATGAAAACCCTAAACCGTTTCTACACCCCGCTCTTTGTTCTGATACTGCTGACGCTTTGCGTCGCTCCACTCGCCTCCGCCCAGATCCGCGCTCCGCGTCCGAGTCCAAAGGCCAGTGTCATGGGTACGATTGGCGTGACGGATGTCACGATCACTTACAGCCGTCCAGCCGTTAAAGGCCGGGCAATTTGGGGTGACCCGTTGCCGGAGCAAGCCGGCGCCAAGGGCGAGGCGACTCTCGATGATCAAAACATTCGTCCCAAAGGCGCGCCAATCGTTCCCTGGGGACATGCATGGAGAACCGGCGCTAACGAAGCCACGCAATTTGTAGTCACTGACGAAGTTTTGATCAACGGCCAAAAACTTCCCGCAGGGAGCTACAGTCTCCACACTATCCCGACCAAAGATGAATTCACGCTCATCTTCAATAGCGTCGCCAACCAGTGGGGGAGTTTCAACTACGATGCAACCAAAGACACTCTGCGCGTCAAAGCAAAGCCTGAGTGGGTTACGGAGAACAAAGAGTGGCTGGAGTATTCGATTGAACCTGTGGATGATAGTTCAGCTCGCGTAAGTATTCGTTGGGAACGATTGCGTGTTCCCTTCACGGTCGAAGTAAAAGATGTCAAAGGACTCACGTTGCAAAAGGCACGCGCCGCAGTTGCTGCTGCCAAACCCGACGACTTCCAGACGCGTGCCCAGGCGGCGGGCTATGGATTGCAAAACCGGCTGAACGTTGACGAAGCAATGGGCTGGCTTGAGGATTCCATTAAGATTAGAGCGACCATTGGGAACGTAGGTTTGAAGGCGCGAGTGCTGGCGGAACAGGGAAAGACGGCCGAAGCTATTGCAGCCGGCGAAACGGCAATTCAACTTGGTAAAGAAGCCAAAGCCAACCCGACGACCATCGCAAACATGGAAAAGCTCGTCGCTGACTGGAAGGCGAAGAACAAGTAATTGTTGGCACTGACCAATGCGACTCTCAGCGTCGGCTCGGCATACTCGGCGATTAAATTTCGACCGTCGGGTACGATTCGGAAAACCCCTCTTGATGGAGGGGTTTTTGCCTTCCATGCACCTCTAAAGACATGCTATTGTCCAACTTTCCCCGCTTAGTTTCGGTCCGAACGCAGGTTGAAATTCCAACAAAGGTGACAACCATGAAATTATCCCCTCAGTCACTCGCCGCGCGCGTCCTGGCTTCAGTTCTGGTCACTTTAATTACGGCAGCTCCCGTGTGGGCCACGTGCGGCGGCGGCGGCGGAGGAGGCGTAGGCGGAATGTCGGGTGGGGGCGCGAGTCCCACGGTCTATTATGTGCCGTGGAAGGTTCGTGAACCAAAAGATCCGCCGGCCCTGGGTCTGATACTCTATTGGTTTCCCGCTTCAAAAGAAGAGTACAAGAAATCCAGCCTGCGCGCTTCCAGACCGCTCTCGCTCTACGCGGCGCAATGCATCTCGATGGAATTAGCGGACGACCGCGTTCCCAATGCGCAAAATCTTGTGGGCGAATCCACTTTGCCGGTAGCTGTGCTGACCACATCCGACGGCACGCTCGTCACGAAGGTTGAAAACACAGCGGGCAAACTCAAGGTCGAACAACTTGAGAAGGCCGTGGCCGCGGAAGTAAAAACACGAGAAGCCGCACTCGACAGTAGATTGAAAGAGGCCCGGGAAAAGGCAGCCGCGGGTGACAACGCAACTGCGATCAAGCTTTACCAATCTTTGGTAGAGCAGAAGTGCATGTTTCCCAAGAAGGCCAAAGAAGCAGCCAGGGAACTGAAGAAACTGGGCGCGGGCGACGCCGCCTTTGTTGATGCTCCTGAGGCATTGGCGCCCGTCTTTGAGACCCGCACGAGCCAGGCAATCGAAAATTTAATGCGCCAGGGCATTGTGGCGGAGAATAATTCACGCTATCTCACTGCTGAGAAATTTTATCAGCGCGCGCATGTGATGGACCCGGCTGACCCGGCCCCCTTGCGCTATCTGGGCGAACTCTACCGGCACCACATCGGCGACTGGGACAAGGCCCGCACAACTTTTGCTTCGATATTGAACAGTCCCGCGGATCGCTTGTCGCGCGCGGTGGCCTTGCACGGCATCGGCAAGATGACTATTCACGATGGCGAGTTTAAAAAAGGATTGGCCCTCATGGAGCAGGCGGCGGCGGAGTTTCCGCTCGCGCTCACCTATCGCAATCTGGCGGTTTACTGGAATTCCGAACACGATTTGAAAAAAGGCGACGAGTATACGCAAAGAGCGCTGGCCCTCGATCCGAAGGATCCCTACAACATCGTCTTCGCTGCTGTTTTCATGTCGTCAGCCGGACGAGGGGCCGAAGCCCTGAGGATCGCACGCCGGCATGAGGGTCTGTTGCCGGCCTCGTATAATCTCGCTGGAATCTACGCGCAAAATGGCCAACGCGATAAGGCGCTCGCGCTTCTGCGGCGACACTTCTATCAATATGAGCGTTATCATGCTGTTCGTTCAAAAGAAATGATGGAAGCTCGAGTAGATGCAGTATTTGATTCGCTGCGGCACGATTCCGATTTTCTCGCGCTCACGCGTCATGCCGACGGCAAGTTGCAAATGCCGGGTATGAGCAACGGTTCCAGGATGAATAATTAGCCGGCGGCGTACAGTCACAGATGGGCGTTGCCAAACTAACAGATCAGAACACCGTTGCCCCCGCCGAGAGTAAGTATGCGCGCATCGAACGTGAGCGGCGCTATCTTTTACGGGACTTGCCGGAAGGGCTGACACGCGCAAGTCCGCACGTACAAATCACCGACAATTACCTGACCGGCACGCGACTGCGTCTGAGAAAGGTGCGCGAGCCGCAAACGAATAAATGGACGGTAAAGCTCACCCAAAAATTTGCGGTTGATCCAGTGGATCTTTCCCGCACCTTAATCACCAACATTTATCTCAACCCATTGGAAACGGAAGTGCTTGGCATTTCGGATGCAAACGAGATTCGCAAGAATCGCTATCCGTTTGAATTCGACGGGCGCCGATTTTCCGTAGATATGTTTCTCGGTGATCTGTTTGGTCTGGTGCTGGCGGAAGTTGGTTTCGCAACTGATGCGGACATTGACAGTTTTGCGAAACCTCCCTTTGCGATTGCCGACGTCACCAACGTTGAATTGTTAACCGGTGGCCGGCTTTGTCAGGTAACCTTCGCTGATATTCGCGAGGAGATAATGAAAATCATGAGTTCACACTCGGTTGGATCGGCTCAAGCCACAACAAACCCATCGTAGATGATTTCTTCTGTGCGTCCTCTCTTCGCGGTGACTCTGTGGAGCGACAATAAAATGGATTCAGGAAAAAAAATATTAATACTCGCGGTCTTGCTTGTCCTCGCCGGCGCTTCCGCCTGCGACCGGAAGTCCAAAAGCGATGAGCCGGCCCCCGGGAGTAGTTCCGGACCGCAGTTGCAAGCCGATGGGGGTATCACGCCCAAAGGTCAAACCAGGTTCTTCAAAGGCTTCATCGGCGGGACGCTCGGGCTGCAAATGCAGCTGGTGCGAGAAGGCGAGCGACTGACCGGATCTTACTTTTATCAGAAGGTGGGAACGAAGATTGACCTCCGCGGGTCGGTCGATCAAAAGGGAAACGTGAGCCTCGAAGAGTTTGATTCCAGCGGCAAGCAAACCGGCATCTTTCAGGGGGTTTGGAAAGACGGCGAAACCGGACTCATCGTAATTGCCGGCAACTGGAAAGCGCCCGACAGTAAGAAGCAGACGGCCTTCTCTTTGCAGGAAGAGCCGATCGAATTTAGCACCGGGGTAGAGATAGTCGCGCGCCGTATTAATGAAAACAGCAAAAAGCTTAAATATAAGATCGATGCCGAGTATCCGCAGCTGACCGGCTCGGGAAGTTTAAACTACGAAAAGTTTAATCAGGTGATCAAAAATTTGGTCACGAAGAAAGTTGCCGGCTTCAAAGCAGACATGACGTCAGATGATGCGGATCCTGAACTTGAATTACCGGCGGACTCGGCGGACAGCGACCTGCACGTCGGCTACAACATCGAACTCGCGAGGGACGATCTGATCAGTGTCATGCTTCAGGTGGGGAGTTACTCGGCAGGAGCAGCGCATCCAAACTCGCATTCCGAAGTAATTAACTTCGATTTGAAGAATGGAAAGTTGTTAAGCCTCGCCGATATCTTCCAGCCGGGATCGAAATACTTGCAGAATCTTTCTGCATACTGCATTGCCGACTTGAAGAGGCAAGGGAAACGAAGTGGTGAAGAGCCCATGCTCGATGATGATTGGATTCAACGAGGCGCAGGGCCTGATGCCGAGAACTACGCCAGCTGGACCATCGGCAAGAAAGGGCTGGGGATAGTTTTCGATGCCTATCAGGTGGGGCCATATGCTGCCGGCCCACAACACGTCTTTGTCCCTTACTCAGCGCTGAAGGATATCGTGAGGCCCGATGGACCACTCGGGCAGTTTGTGAGGTAACGCAGACATTCCGGCCCGTCCTGCTAAGCGGCCCTCGCCACGTTCTCGTAGTTTCTGGAATGGATGCGCGCAAAATATACTGCCAGCAGAAACGCGACGAACATAATTCCAGCAGCAGTCCAGAAGGTGACAAACAATGAGCGATCGCTCATGAGGTGTGACAATCCGTCTGCTCCCTTGTACGCAATAGCACTGTGAATTAAGACCGCGGTTAAAGCCGGACCGACCGCCCTCGCCAAACTTGCTACCGATTGCACTACACCTAACACCCCGCCCTGATCCGCGGCCCCCACGCTTTTCGAAGCCAATGTAGTAAGCGAAGGCGTGGAAAGGGAATTTCCCAGGGAAAAGATTCCACCGCCAATTAGCAACGCTAATAGACCGCCTCTTTCAGGTCCGACGAAGGGGATCGCAAAAAGACTACCCGCAAACAAGAACGCGCCTACTACGACCAGAGGCAGTTCGCCAAAACGTTTTACTAGTTTGCCGATCAGTCCTCCCTGAACGATTACCGCTAACAAGCCAACGTAGGCGAAGAGATAACCATTGTGCTGCGCGTCGTAACCAAATCGAAACATGGTGTAAAGCGAAAACGTCGTGGTCATGATGGAGAAAGCCACGATGAACAGAAAATAGATGCTGAGGACAAAGCCGAGACGAGGTTCCTTGAGCGCATCTATTAATTGGGTCCAGCCGCGTCCGCGGGCGGCGGAGATACGCGCAGGATGATCCGGGGTAACTGTCTCGGGCAAAGTGAAGTAGAGGAGTATTGCGTTAGCGAAACAAAGTGCCGCCGCAAAAAAGAACGGCACGCCCACTCCCCAACGGCTTAGGATCCCGCCGAGGGCTGGTCCAAACATGAATCCCAGGCCAAACGCTGCGCCGAGCAAGCCCATGCCCCTGGCGCGATCTTCGGGTGTGGTAATGTCAGCAATATAGGCCTGGGCGGTGGAGATATTTCCGCCGGTGATGCCGTCGAGAATCCGGCCCAGGAAAAGCATCCAGAGGGTGGTGGCGAATCCGAGGATGAGAAAGCCTATGCCCGTGCCGATAATTGAAATCAGCAAGACAGGCCGACGCCCATGTTTGTCTGAGAGCCGGCCTAAGACCGGCGAAAAGATTAGCTGCATGAGTGAGTAGGACGCGATGAGGATGCCGATGGTACGTGGGCCGGCGTTAAAACGCGATCCTTCAGCGAAGTAAGGAAGCACCGGTATAACGATGCCGAACCCCACCAGATCAATAAAGACTGTGGTGAAGATTACGACCAGAGGCGAGCGTTTCATTTAGTGGTAACGGTCAATAGTGATTGGTAAACAGTAGTCGTGAATTGTGGGAGCAGCTTGGAATTGAAACCTCGACTAAAAGCACTATTACCATTTACCGCCAGCTATCTGCGCCGGCCGGACATCGCCAGATCCGCGGAGGCCATGCCGCCGCCGGAAACGAGGAGGGCCAATGACATTGCCAGCAGTGACATTGCATACTCAATTCCGCCGGGAGCAAAGAAGCCGCCTTTCCAGTGGACGCCGACCACAGCAACCAGCATGGTGCAGAAGATAAGGAAGGCTCCAAAGCGCGTGAGTAGTCCCAGGATGACGAAGATTCCGCCAATCAGTTCGGCGAATGCTGCCGCGCCCATCCATAACCACGCCGGTCGCATGAATTCGTAGGGCGCCGGTGCGGCAGAGAACTTCGCCAATCCCGGTCCGCCAAAACTCCCCAGCACTTTTTGCGCCCCGTGGGCCACAAAGACGGCGCCCAGAGCGAGCCGGATCGGAAGTGGAAACCATACAGCCGAGGTAGCGATTAGTCTGCGATACATAGGGCACCTCTAAGAAATTTGTTTGAGTCTGATATTAGGAGACAAAACGTCAAAGGGCAAAGATCAGGAAAGTGAACCTAACTTCCATTTCAACTAGCGTGCGCTTGTAACCGGGCCGCGATGGCCGGCTTTGGCAAAGCTCCGACGAGACGGTCTACCAGCTCCCCATTCTTGAAGATTAGCATTGTGGGAATGCTCTGAATCTGAAATTGACTGGCCGTGCGCTGATTCTCATCGACGTTAAGCTTGGCTATTAGATAGCGACCGCCTGATTCGGCTGCCAACTCTTCCATGATTGGACCGACCATGCGGCAAGGTCCACACCATGGCGCCCAGCAATCCAGCAACACAGTTCCCTTCGCTTCCAACACTGCTCGCGCAAAAGTGTCATCACCCACGATGAGTGGCTTGTCTGCGGTTACTTTTGCTTTCATTTCCAGAGGCGTGCCGCAATTTCCACACTTTGCAATCTGGCCTGGAGCACTGGAAGGATTGACCCGGTTGCGTGACCCACAGTTTGTACAAACGACGATCTCCATTAGCTCCCTCCTGCTTATTCCTGCTTCGCTGCGCCCCGCGCGGCCCGACACTTATGCGGGCGCTCAAGATTCGTAGTAACATTAAATTCCTCCCAAAGTTTCCCACAGAAAGTAAGATAAGGGTACGCGAGATGACCAGCTTGTTTTTTCCACGATTCACCTGGCGAGCTGCCACTTTGGTGGCGCTAACGCCGATGCTTTTCTGGTCAGGTGCGATTCGTGCGCAAGATCGATCCGGTGATCGGGATGGGGACCTTGCGCCGCAGATAGCCTACACAGTCTCAATGACTAAACCTCACACGCATTTGCTTGAAGTTGAAATCCGGATTTCGCGTCCTAAAGAGGTGACCTACAGTGCGGATCTCGTGCTGCCGGTTTGGACGCCAGGTTCTTATTTAGTTCGGGAGTTTGCGCGTCACGTACAGGACTTCAAAGCAACGAATGCGGCGGGTAAGCCACTGTCATGGACCAAACTGGACAAGAACACCTGGCGTGTAACCACCATGAACGCCGCTGACTGGCGGGCCACTTACCGTGTTTACGCCAACGAGCTTTCAGTCAGAACCAACGAACTGAACGCCGATCATGCTTTCTGGAACAATGCTGCGCTGCTGATGTATCCCAAAGGACACCTTGCAGCTCCGTCCACTCTGCAAATTCTCGCACCAGAACCCTGGAAGGTGGCTACGGCGCTGCCGCCGGTGAAAGACCGCCGGAATACGTATCGGGCAAATGATTACGATATGCTTTACGACTCGCCGGTTGAGGTCAGCAACTTCAAGACACTGACCTTTGACGTGAAGGGCGTGCCGCACCGAATTGTGATCGACGGCGAGGGAAACTACGACGGGGAAAGAATGCGCGCTGACGTAAAAAAGATTGTCGAGACGCAGATTGAGTCGATGGGCGGCGAGATTCCCTATCCCGACTACACTTTTTTCCTCCACTTGCGAACCAACGCAGGCGGGGGCATCGAACATAGGAACTCAACGGCGCTCGGTTATCCGCGTTTTGGCTTTGGACCTGAACGAGGTGTCGGCGGCAGCGCCGCCGCTCCCGACGCTCCACAGCAACGAACCTATCGCGGATTTCTTTCCCTTGTGTCTCATGAATTTTTTCACCTTTGGAACGGCAAGCGGATTCGACCCGATACGCTTGGCCCATTCGACTATACGAAAGAGAACTACACGAAACTGCTTTGGGTGGTGGAAGGGATCACTGACTATTACGATCGACTTATGTTAAGACGAGCGGGGTTGATCTCTGACAGGGAATACCTTGAGGACACCGCAAAGGCTTTTGAGGCTTTGCAAAACACTCCGGGCCGTCTGGTCCAAAGCGTGGAGGAAGCGAGCTTCGACGCGTGGATCAAGTATTACCGGCAGGATGAGAATTCATTCAACTCTCAAATCTCCTATTATGATAAAGGCGCAATTCTTGGCCTGCTCCTTGATCTTGAGATCCGCAAGCGCGGCGAAAAGTCGTTGGACGAGGTCATGCGTTATCTCTATCAGGAGTTTTACCGGAAACACCGAAACTATACGCCGGAAGATTTCCAGAAGGCCTGTGAGCTGATGGCCGGCGCCGGCCTCGAGCCCTTTTTTTCAAGTTACGTGCGCGGCCGGGAGGAACTCGATTACAACGGAGCGCTGGCCGCCGCCGGTTTACGTCTGGATACAGGGGATGCCCCCAGAGGTGCAGGGCTCTTTTTGGGGCAAGCCTTTCTCGGAGCAGATCTGGTTCAAAACGGAGATCAGTTGTTAGTGAGACGCGTTTACGCTGGTTCCCCGGCTTATGAGCAGGGATTGAATGCCGGCGATCAAATCCTGGCGCTTAACCAGATGCGGGCGACCAAAACGTTTTTCGACGCCCGAATCGCTGAGAAACGTCCCGGTGATCTGATCACGCTGACTATCTTCCGTTTGGACGATTTGAGGACGCTGTCAATTAAACTGGGAAGCGCACCGGCTGGGCCATTCCGGATCGTCACGGTGGACAACCCCACAACCGCACAGCAGCGTGTTTACCAGCAGTGGTTGCGCGCGCCGTTACCAAAATAGTTTTTAAGTAGTATTCTGACTGAGTTTGCCACTTGGCGCACGGTGGCGCGTTTCACCGCAGCTGCCCGTTAACCGTGGAGCGCTGGTCATAGTTTCGTCCAATGCCGGAAGAGTTTCAGTACATCAGATTCAGAATTGAAGATCGGGTCGCTCGCATCACTCTGGCGCGCCCTCCGGTCAACATACTGCACATCGCGATGATGCGCGAGATCAATAAGGCGTTGAATACGTGTGCCTTAACTCGCGAGTTGGCAGCGATCGTTTTTGATGCCGACGCCGAGTGTCGGGCGTTTAGCGCGGGGGTAGCGGTCGAAGAACACGTAGCCGAAACAATTTTCCAAATGCTCGATTCCTTCCACGCAATCTTTAGGGCGCTCGAGCAAATCGCCCGGCCGACGATCGCGCTGGTCGATGGTCCGGCGTTGGGTGGGGGCTGCGAGTTGGTCGCCGCCTGCGACATAGCGGTGGCCAGCAATCGCGCGCGGTTTGGTCAACCGGAGATTAAGCTCGGCGTTTTTCCTCCGGTTGGGGCGGTGTTGTTACCGCGAGTCATCGGCGATAAACGAGCCCGGGAGCTGATTCTTACGGGGGACATGATCGATGCTGAAGAAGCGCTGCGTTTGGGTTTAGTAAATTATCTGGTCGACGTCGAGGCGCTTGAAGAGAAGACGGCTGAGCTGTTGGCCAAATTTCGCGAGCTTTCAGCGGCTGCTCTCGAACACGCGAAGCGGGCTCTCGACTCGGGGAAGGGATGCTCGCTCGATGCGCTGCTGACCGGAGTCGAAAACATCTATCTTCACGAGCTCATGAAAACTTACGACGCGACTGAGGGCATAAATGCCTTCGTCGAAAAGCGTAAACCAATATGGCGCAATCGCTAATCAGGAAGTCATTCGGAGCTTCGGCAGTCCGTCGACGACTGAGTCTACGAATCGTCTTTTCGATCTTGTGCATCGGCGTGCTCCTGGGGCTGACCGCAGGAGTGTTTGCGCAAAAGCGCAGACCTCGCACGGTGCCTCGAACCAGTCACTCGCGCGACGTGCTGCCGCCGGAAGCGCGGGAGATGATCGATCTGGCAACTGCGGCGGTCTGCAAAGAGCGGCTCGAAGACCCAAAAGGCAGCGTACCGATTGACGAAATGCAAGCGCGCCCTTCCTTGCCGGTGTCCAGCCCTGAAGCAGTTGCCGGCGCCAAGCGGGCTCAGCGTCTGTTGCCGATTGCGAAGAACCTGGTTGAAGTTTCACTGCGCCGGTTATATACCGACTACAAGTTGAACAATCGAAACGTTCACCATTCGCGACTTCAGCGGGCTATCGCACGAGTTAGGGCAGTCAGAAGCATTCGTCCGGACATGGAGTCGCGCGATAACGCCTCGGTGTTTTTGAAAAATCCTCAAACGATCGTGTTTGGCACGATTTTTTTGGCCGGCTTGCCTTCAGACGAGGGCATAGTAAGTGTCCTTGCTCACGAACTCGTTCACATCGGCGATGGCGGGGAAGACAATTTGAAATCCTTGTTCCTGGCGGTAGGCACTCGTGCCTCGCGGCTTACCAGCTTGAAAATTCAGGGCCAACCAGCTGAGGAGTTGACCTGCGATCTGGCAGGGACGCTCGCCGCCCGCCTTTACGTATCCGCCACCCCCAGCTACGAACCCTTGCCGCGTAGAATATCCCGCTCGTTGGCCCACAATTGCGTGGAGCAGGATGAAGGTGATGACGACCACCTGTCGCCGCGGGTTACGATTCGCGCGCTCCTTACGCTCAGTCCCGCGCTGTCCCGGGAGCTCGTCTACGGCCGTTGATAAGGAAGACCACGATTTTCGACCCAAATTGACATTAGTGATTCCGCATTCCTATCATCCCTCGCCAAGAGCCGCAGCCAGCCGCAGCGAGGACTAGAATGATCTACTAAATCTGGTCACCGAACGCTCCGGCGGAAAAATTTTCTAAACGGGGTTATCTAAATCAGCAAAGACACGAAAACGTTCCGATTGAATTTGGGGCTGTTGGCCGCTCTGCTGGTTGGCAGTATGTCCTGTCAGACGATCCTTGATCCTCGCCCGGATGTGCGTCCACTCGTCCTTCGAGATGTGCCGGCGCAGCGACTCGCGTATCGCCTGGAGCCTGACGTGACGTTGCCGGAAGACGTGAAGCTCGAAGACAGCAATGACAAGATTGAGGCTATTCAGATTGACTTTGATACGCGCAGGCAAGGCGACGCGCTGATCAGAACCGTGCGGTCACCCGATGGTCAGCGGGCGCTCGTGCTTTACGGCACCGCCGACGAGCCAAGCCAAACGTTTCGTATCGACATTTACTCTGCGGAGGGTAGTTTCTTACGCAACCTGACACCGCCAACCTTGTCCTGCGTGTTTCCTGAAGCGGTGTCCTGGTCACCCGATGGTAATTACATCACCTTCATCGGTCACAAGGGATCTGCACCCACGCCCACGCCAACTCCGCCGGGCGGAGTCATGCCCGAACTTCCTGACACAATTGAACCGCTTCCAGCTCCGTCAGTCGCTCCGGCGTTTGGCTACGTGCCGGTTTTCAACACCGAGCAGATTTACATTTGTAATCGCGATGGTTACGACCTCAAGCCCTTAACCTCGCGCGAGGGGTTGATCTATTTTTACGCTGCCTGGGCCCCTGACAGTCACGCGTTGGTCGCAATGGCTTGCCGGGAAAGCGAATGGGACGCGAGGGAGAGATCGTTTCGGTTGCCGGTGGGTCGCCCGCGACTGATTTCATTGGAAGGCACCGAGCGTCTGCTGGACGACGAAATGACTGAGGCATTGCCGGTGTGGTCACCAGACGCCTCGAAGGTGGCGACGGCATTCGATGCGAGCGTGATGCTCTACGACGCAACCGCCGCCAAGCCAACGCAGGCTCGGGCCCGTTTACGCGATGCGCTCATACTGGCTTCAACCGCTTATGAGGCGAAGACGGCGGCGACTCCCAGGGAAGGCGAAGAAAACAAGCCGCCGGAGAGTGGCGCAGCTTCGGAGTCGGCACCGGCCAGCTTCAATCCGATCATCCGTTTGGAGTGGGCCAGTCCGGACAAACTCTATTTTGAAACTGCGTTTGTCCGATTAATTCCCAATGATCCCATAACCTCGTTCCAGCGTTGGCATCTGCTCGTGCTCAGTCCTCAAGCGGCGTTGTTGCAATAGACCGATAAGGCAGGAAAAGAATAAGCGCGGCCGACGGGAGTTTCCCGTGACCGCGCGTAATTCCGCTTCGCTAACGGATTCAGCTTTGTCGGACTGCCGGATGCTGCCAAAACGTTCCGTCCTCGTAATCAATGCGTTCGATTATCGACGTGTTCCGCATGCTTGCCCGGCGCTTCGTCGCTGGTCTTTCCGGCATTAATAACGCGGCTGGGTGGGACTCGTGAACGACCAATCAACTCACCAGACTTACCGGTTCGCACACTCACTTTCCCAATGAATCGATGGCGACCAACTTCTGTATTCGTTCCCGAGTCAATAAGGACAAAGTGCCAGATCGACACTGCGAATGGCCTTCTCGCCAGTGTTCTTAATTTTGGCTTTGTAGAGGTAATACTTCTTCGAGGCCCCCGGTTCCGGCCGGGTCGGTTGATTTCGATTTCCGGCGGGCTCATCGCCCAGGGGCACACCCATCGGTGTGCTTCCGACGGGAATGTTTGCGGCAATTTTCTTCGTGGGTGTGGGTATTGGCGTTTGGCCCTGGCGGGTTCGGTTCAAATTTTCGAGGCTGGTGTTTTTCTGATCGCGCTCCAAATCCCGCTGATCCTGATTGATGCGCATGGGATCATCGTAGAGCGCGGGAATGAACACTTCCTGTTGCCAGCTAATCTCAGCAACGGTGACGCCGGGAGGAACGAGCGGGAGCCGGTTTGGACTCGGATTGTGCGGAAGCGCTAAAAGCGACCAGCAGCCCTGGAATGAGAAAACGCAAAACTCTCATCACTACTCCCTTCGGAAAAAATAAAAATGGATGGGTAGGGCTTGATTGTCCCACCGTAACGACAAAGTCGCAAGGTTTTCAGTCGCCGCCATATCCGGCGCTAAAGACACTCCATTTTCTCGGACTTGCGCCCTCGCCGACTTTTGTGCCATAAGGTGAATATTCTCGTCCCCCCTTAAACACCAATTTGTAAGGAGATAACCAGCGTGAAGAACGGTAGCACCCCCTTTTTGTTGCTCGTAGTTTTAGCCGCACTAACTGCCGCAGGGTTTTCCATTTCGTCGCGGGCCGACGAAAAAATGAAGCCTGAGGAAATCGTGGCGAAGCATTTGGACTCGATTGCTCCGGCCGAACTTCGCGCCTCCGTGAAGAGTCGGATCGCCGCCGGCACGGTGGTCATGATCCAGCGCGCGCCGGGAACTGCGAAGTTCACCGGTCGCGGCGTGCTCGCTTCCGACGGCGTCAAGAACATGATTGGAATGGGTTTTGAAAATGCCGGACAGTTTCAGGAGAAGTGGGGTTTCGATGGTAAGGATGTAACGGTTGGATTCGCACGGCCGGGCGTCCGCGGACATTTGGGCGACTTCCTCGTTACCCACGACAACATCATTAAGGAAGGACTCGTCGGCGGCACGCTTTCAGATGCCTGGCCCCTCCTGGACTCATCCGACAAGAAGCCAAAACTTGAATATAAAGGACTCAGAAAATCAGGCGCCAGGTCGATGCATGAGCTCAGGTATACGCCGCAGGGCAGCTCCGACCTGGAGATTAGCGTTTTCTTCGACACCGAAACTTTTCAGCATGTACGCACGGAATACAGCCGCGTCATCTCGGCTGGTTTGGGAAGTGGGCGCATCGGTACGGGTCGCGTCGAGCGCCCATCACAGAGCGGCGCTGTGGACGGTTCCGGACAGCAGCGTCCGAGCCGCTACAAGTTGGTGGAAGAGTTTTCCGACTATAGAAAAGAGAGCGGAATGAATTTACCGCATGTCTACAGGGTGGAGCTGGAGATGGACACCCGCGGGGGAACGCTAAAAGCGGAATGGGAATTCACGCTAACGGACCATGCGTTCAATCAGAAGATTCCGCCTGCAACCTTCAACGTTAATGTTCCTCAGTAAGCGGTGTCTATCGAACACCGGTAGCGGAAAAACTTCGGGCGTTGCATCTTTTTGCGAAAGGTGCAACGCCCGATTTGTTAGTGGACTGCTGAGGAGCAGACCGAGTTAGAAGTCGAACCGCGCTCCAAACTGAACGATGCGCGCTGCGAAGGTTGAGCCTACTCGACCAAAGGTGGTGCTGGCGACGTTGAATACGGTGCTTCCTTCACCGAGGTTGAATTGCGCATTGTTCAGAACGTTGAACACTTCCATGCGCAGCTGCAATCTACGGCTCTCACCCAGACCGAAGTTGCGGAACATGCCCGCATTCCAGTTGAAGTAGATTGGACCGTTGATGAAGTTCATCGGTAGATTGCCGGTCGTGCCCGGATTCGTTCCGGAAGAATACCTGACCCGCAAATGGTGCGATACCAAGTGGGCTGGCGCCGCGGATGGTCAATTGCTGCGGAGTGACACCAGCCGGCAGCGGCTGATCTCAGGTCAACCACGACGCCGGCAGGCGTCGTGGCTTGCAGCACGCTCGGATTGATGAAGAATACGCCGTTTGGAGTCTTGAAGATTCCGACGAGGTTCTTGATCTCGTTGGCTGACAGGGTCGAGGTTGCCGGCTGCAGACCCGAACGTCCGGCACGATTCAAGCGTGCCGCGCGGGTCGAGAATCGAGATCGGCGCGCCCGAACTGATGTTGACAATCGACGTCATCTGGAAACCGCCAAATATCTTGCTGGCGATACCACCGTAGTTCAACCAACGATGTCCACGACCGAATGGCAGTTCAAGGTTCATGTTGCCATTGACGGTGTGGGTGCGGTCATACTGCGGACGCGCGTAGTTTAGTCTCTGATTCAGGTTGTCCAGGTAGGGATCGACGCTCTGCTGCGTGTCCTGAAGAGAGTCTGCCAGAGTTTTCTGGAAGGTGTAGTTAACCTGGTAGGAGAAGCCATCGGCATAACGTCTGCGGATTTCAGCTTGCAGCGCGTTGTACCGATAGAGACCGCCATTTGACGTCACGTTCGCGACGAACGCATTGGGGTTCGCCAGGAAGTTAACACCGGTTCCTGCCAGGTTGTTGATGATGTAAGTGGACCGCTAAGTTCAGCCGGCACACCATCTCGAATCAGCCCGAGAATGGTTGTGTTGGTCAGTAGATCCGCCGCCCGGCGAGAGTTCGGGAATACGGTTAACAGCTGGCTACCCGCAATCGCCGACGTTAAATGCAGCATTGGTGCACTTCAGCAACGGATCCGCCGGTCCCGGCAAGTCGTGGCGCCCTGCAAGCGGCAATTCTCTCTGGCCCTGATGACATCCGCAATGAAGCCGTTGTCACGGATATCAACCTGGTTTGAGTCGATTGAGCGCCAGATCTGGTTACTCATGCTGCCGACGTAACGCAGTTCCATTACCGACTTCATGCCGAGGTCGCGTTGGATACCGATGTTCCATTCGTGGACCATGGGAGTCTGAATGTCTGGATCGAAAACCCAGACGAGGCCCGCCTTACCCTGCGCGGTGTTGTTCGGCAGATAGGTGATCGGCAGTGTCGGCAAGCGAAGGCGTGGCGAAGTTTGCCAGGAACGGCAGTGAAGCCCGGCAGGTCAGGACCCGGGAGTCAGGGTCGACCTCGAGCGTGGTAACGCCACCCTGGAAAGCGTTCAGGACTTGTGAGCCTAAGCCAACAAGCTGGACATAAGCATTGTCAGGAGTTCTCACGTATTCGTTGTTGTTGTAGCTGATGCGGTATCCGCCACGTAAGACTGTGCCGCCGTCGCCGGGGAACAGCCTGCCGAGGGCGCCACCAAACTGCGGCGACCAGGCGAAACTCACGGTCGGTCCGAAGTTGTTCTTATCAGCCTTCGATGAAATCACCAGGGTTGCCGGAGTTGCCACCGAGCGCCTGGTAGACACCGGTTGGATTAAGAGCGGCCTGAGCGCTGTTTGACCGTGAAGCCACGCGCGATTCCAGATAGACGCCCGCCGGATTGTTAAGCGGTGTGTACAGGTCGTAACGAAGGCCGAGGTTCAAGGTGAACCGGGGCGACATGCGCCACTGATCCTGCGCATAACCCGAATAAATCGAATAACGCAGGTCGCGGATGGCCGGCGCTCCCGGCTGGAATCCGGTTGCCAGGTCGACAACGTTGGCCTGCACCGATGCACCGCCGATGATGCCGGCGAGCAGGTAGCGCAAGTTATTGATACGAGCCAACTCCGTCGCACTGATACCGCCTGGGAAAAGCGCGTGGTCAGACCCGGAGTGTTCGGGTTCGCTGTCGTGCTGAAGGTGTACAGCGGAGTCGTCGCGGCAAAGTTTAGCGCGACGATCTGGAACGCGTCGCGATTGAATCCGAAGCGGAACGAGTGGTTGCCCGGCTGTAGGTGGCGTTGTCCTGAATGTTCCAGTAGGTCGTGTTGCGACCCTGGCTGCGGAAGGAGCCTTCCGGGTTCGTAATCAGTCCGGCGATCGTGTTGGCTGCCTGGCCTTGCGCAGTTACTAAACACAAAGCCCTGGCCAACGCCACCTTCTGCGAAGAACGGGTTGCTGTACTGGCGGCCGCCGCGAACCTCGTTTGAGAAATTCGCCGATGGGGTCCAGTTGTAAGCGCCGATGATTAGCGTGGTGGTCGCACCCTGAGTTACATAGGGTTGCGTGTTGAAGCCATAAGCCAAATCCGTGCGAGCGTTGTCGTCGAATGAGCGCTTGTAGACTATGTTTGCAGCATTTTGATCGTTGAACTGAATGTCGAAACGACCGGTCTGCGCATCGCGAATGACCGGAGCGGAGACATTGAAGTTGATAGCCCGGGTGAAATTAATACCCTGGGCCGTGCCATTGCCGCTGTCCGGCAACCTGCTGAGAATGCGTGCTTGAACTGACCGGGTCAACTGATGTGGCACCGCCCGGCGTTGGCGAATACAGTCGCGTTTCCGCCCGCAAGGTTCAGGCCCGCGCCGGTCAAAGCATTCACCGTGATTTGCTGTCCCGGAGTAATACCAGGAGGGCAAGTCGCCGCAGTACAGGTAGCAACGTACGTGAACGTCCCATTTCGTGCTGCCGGGAGCAACGTGGTGGCAACCGCGGCCGCCTGCGAAGCTTGACGGTAAATTTCAGTGTTAAAGAAGAAGAAGCCCTTATTTCTGTAAGAGAGAAGGTCCACCTTCGCCAAAGCGCGGCAAAGGTGCCGGGCCACTGATCGTGCCGCCAAACTGGTTCCGGTTCAGGAACGCCGCGGAACGTTGTTGAAAGTTGTTGAAGAAGGTGTTCGCGCCAAATTTGGAATTGCGGTTGAACTCATAAAGCGCGCCGTGGAAAGCAGAACCTCCGCGCGGGGTAACGAGTTGAATAGTCTGCGAGCTGCTGAATTCAGCTCCCGCATTCTGAAGGACGGCGGTGAACTCACCAGTGTCGTCAACAGTCGGCCGATCCTGGACAAAGCCGCCAAGGCGGATGAAGTTGTCCTGAACGTTCAGACCATCGCGCGTGTAGTTAGTAACCGTGCTGCGTTGTCCGTTGATGGAACTGCTGGTCGCATTGACGCCGGCCATGGTGTTTAGCAGGGCCAGCGGATTGCGGCCGTTAATCGGCAGCTCTTTAACGTCTTTGGTGGAAATCGAATTCGACAGCGACGCATTACTCGAATTGATCACGTCCGCACCAGCGGTTACGGTCACGGTCTCCTGGATGGAGCCGATTTCAAGCGTCGTGTTTAGTGAATACTCCTGGCCTGCATTTATTTTCACATCAGTCGCGGTGTGGGTTTTGAAGCCCTGCGCGGTGATTTTGACTGTGTAGGACCCGAACTCAAGCTGAGTGATCGAGAATGAACCCTCGCCACTCGTCAGAACTGTTCTTTCTTTCTTAGTTTGAGCATCGGTCACCGTCACAGTCGCACCCGGAATAACACCGTCGGGACCGGAGACGATGCCAATGAGGGTGCCTGTACTGCCTTGCGAAAAGGCTGACGGGGCTATGGCGAATAGCGCAAGCGCTATCGCCAGGATAAATCTGAAATTCTTCATAGGTAGGCTCCTTGAAAGTTCTAAATTGTCTCTGAACTAGCGAACGCTAACCATTGGGGGCGCGTTGCCGAGATTCATGGGGTTGTTCTTTTGGGAACTACTGCTTGACAAGCTGAATTCTAACGAGGCTCCTCGTGCAATAATCGTGCCGCCTTGGTGGCCCTACCTAAACGCGCTAGATAGGCTGCATTGCCGGATTTAAAGGCCGCTAAGGCCAGAGTAATCTTGATAAATTTGGATTCTTCTCCGAATCCCTAAATCTAGATAGGGTTATCGTGGGATTGGCTCGAGAAGGGGGAATGGCTGGAAACGGACCGAATTATTGCCCCCGGCCGGGCTTTATCACCTCAAACTCAAAATGCAGTTCCTTCCCGCGGCAGATGTAGCTCAGGTAGAACTCCCAGAATTTTCGAGTGAACCGCCAACTGGGCCAGCGCTGGTCGAGGTTGGTTATAAACTCCACGCCGAGTGCCCGCCAGAGATTTGCCAGGCTGACATAAGTGCGAACCGGACGCAGTTCGACGGTCGTGTAGAAGGGGAACGGAGTGCGTTCGCGGCATGAAGCAGGTAAACGAGTAGCTGTTGAAATGATTGCGATGTGTGGGATCGGTGGGCCAGTCGGGATTTGTATAGTGAGGCGTGACGATTTTGATCGACCCTCCGGGCCTGGTGATGCGATGGAGTTCACTGACAAAGGTCATTACATCGGGAACGTGCTCGATGACGTGACGACAGATTATTTGATCAAACTCACTATCAGAAAACGGATAGGGCACGGTTCCCAGGTCGTGAATCACATCTGCATTGCGTTCGGGGATTCGAATCGATCCCGATGGCGCCGGGATATTTGTTTTGTCCGCAACCTACGTCGAGAATCTTCGGCGTGGTCATGATAGATGCAGGTGATGCGGGAGCAGTCATTTTCGCAGAATTAGTTTTGGCTGACATGCGCGAGCCACGGCTGCAATCGCAGGCGGTTCTGTCACGCACAAAGGAACTGAGCAAACGATTTGAGATCGTGCGGATAAACAGGCACGCCCAAGTTGCTGGGCCAGATCGTCCAGCTTCATGCCATCGAGCATGATCTCTTCGTCGCTCTTGAGCATGGTCTTCGGAATGATCGCAAAGTCACCAATGATCTGTTTGCGCGCGGCCAGGATATCGCTGCCGGTGACCAGACCCGGCTACCGAAACATCACCACCGAAGTAATTATTCTCGTACGCCCACCACTTCCAATTCGGTGCCAAACCGACTATTCAGTTCTTGATGAGCGGCTTGAGCACCGGCGCGAAGAGCGTGCCGGTCAAAAGTGTGCCGCGCAACTTCTCTGGCGATCGGCAGCGGCTGTCGTTCCAGTCGTTTGAGCAGAGCCGCAAACTCGCTACTGAAAGAGCGCACCATACCAATGCCGTCTTCGATCTGCGGGTATTCGCCGTAGTGAGTACGCGCGGGATCTTCAATCCGGCTTTTAGATAAATCTCATCACCCAGAAACGCGAAGGTCTTGCCGAGACGTTTTCGCAGGTCACGTTGAATGCTCCGAAACCTCTTTGATTATGTCGCGGCAAAATTCCGGAGTGACGGCGGTCAGACGCTTGTCGGTGTTGTAGCGGGTCAGACCAAGCGGAACGATCGCCACGCTCGTGATGCGCGGATACTCGGCAGCCAGATCGCTGATGGTGCGGCGCAATATTTCGCCGTCGTTTATTCCCGGACAAAGCACGACCTGCGCATGGATTTCGATTCCGGCATCGAGCATTCGTGCCAAGCTTCCCTGAGATGTCAGCGCGATTGTTCGTCGATTCCGAGGAGGTAAGCACGCACCGTCAGGTCGGTGGCATGAACTGAAACATACTGAGGAGAAAGCCGCTGCTCGATAATGCGCTGCATTTCATCGTCGCTAAGCGAGGTCAGCGTGGTGTAGTTTCCGTAAAGAAACGACAAGCCGCACATCCTCGTCCTTAATGAAAAGCGATGGCCGAGCGTCAGCGGGATTTCCGTTGCAAAAGCAGAAGATACATTCGTTGGCGCACTGACGCGGAACGATCTGCTCGAAGCTGAGCCCAAAATCTTCGCCTTCGCCCCGTTCGATTTGGAGTTCCCAGTCTTCGCCGTTGCGCTTGCGGACGTCGAGCACTAGTTCGGTTTCACCGGCAGTTTGAAAGCGAAAATCGAGATAATCGCGGACCGTTCGCCCGTTGACCTTGATGATCCGGTCGCCTGACTCCAGCTCCAGTTCCTCACCAATGCTGTCCGGCGACACGCCGGCGATTTCGACGCCGCGACGCCGAATACTGGTGACTGCCGGAGCTACTGCAAATTCATACATAAAGTGAATAATGTCCGACAAACTTTCGTTTGTCGAGCAGGGTCGCGGAGCGATTGACCGGCAGCGTGAACGTTGCACGGTGTCTCGCGCGTGGATCACGCGTCAGTGCTCAGGTCGTCCCGACGTCCACGGGCGGAACCGCAACTTTGTTACACGACTGGTTTGAAGAACAAAATCAGCCAATGTTATTGACAATTACGCGCCTCTTTGTTAGTTATGCAACGCGTTTTAATTCCATCCTAAAATTTTTGCGGATTTCCGGCTTTCTCCAACCTGATTCTCTGAGAGTTTGACCCAATGAATAACAAGCTGAAACCAGCATTGCTCGGTGGACTAATTGTTGGCCTTCCATCCGCGACTCTTATCCATGGTCCCGTTTGCTAATTGGTGCTGCTGCCTTTTTAGTATTGCCGGGGGCGTAGTCGCTGGCTTGCTGTACATAAAGAGCTCGCAGACTCAGGTCAGCGTTGGTGAAGGCGCAATTGTGGGTGGAATGGCCGGCGCGGTTGGGGGAATCATTTATTTGATCATTGCTTTGCCAATGGCCCTTATTTTTGGGATGGCGATGATGGCCGACCAGTTGAACCGAAGTGGCGTGGATATTCCGGTTTCGCCCTTCGTTCTGATGATTCTTGGTGGAATAATCACCGCGATCTTTTTGGCAGTGCTGGCCACGCTGGGCGGGCTCCTTTCGGTTCCTATCTTTGAGAAACGCAAAGGAAATGGCGCGTCCGCCGCCGCCGCAGGATTTTGGTGGTGGCCCCGGCGCCTACGGCACGGTGCAATCGAGCTCGAATTCGAGCTCGTAAATCAGTTTAAGCTAACTTTCAGGAGAAACGATTAATGTCACAACAATGGACTCCGCCCCCGGCCGGAGGCGCGCCAGGCAGCGTTCCAAACTATCTCGTTCCCGCAATTCTTTCATTCTTCTGTTGCTGGCCGCTTTCCATCGCTGCCATCATCTTTGCCGCCCAAGTGAACGGCAAGGTTGCCTCAGGTGACATGGCCGGCGCTCTCGACGCTTCGAAGAAAGCAAAGATGTTTAGCTTCCTGGCGATCGGACTTGGGCGCGGCCGGAATCATCATTTACATCATCTTCATCGTGTTTGTCGGCGGTATGAGCGCAATCGGCAACATGTAAATTACGGCAGCGATGGTCGATCTTCGCGCTCGTTTCGAGGGCGCGAACGACCGCGGTCGCGCCTGTGGTCCGAAATCAGCATCCGGGAGAAATGAAAGTTCATGACCAGGTATTGCACAAAATGCGGCGCAACAAATGATGAAACTGCCCAATACTGCGTGAGCTGCCAGGCGCCATTGGCCGCGGTAAGCGGTGGTTATCAACCGATGCAGGCCGTTAATCAGGGAGGATCAGGAGCGATGACAGATTGGAAGGCGCTCGGCGCCGATAAAAAGCTGACCGCGGGATCTGTGGAATTCTGCTGGGCGCTTGGGGAGTTCATAAATTTATCCTGGGTTACACCAACGAAGGGGTTATCCAGATCGTAATCACTCTGGTAACCTGCGGCATGGGCGGGATAGTCGGGATCATCGAAGGAATTATCTATCTCACCAAGTCTGACGAGGAGTTTGTCAGGACCTACATACAAAACAAGAAAGGGTGGTTCTAGGCGAACCGCTTTCGGGATTCTAGGTTCGAACCAATCGGGCATGCCCTCGGTTAAGGCATGCCCGATTTCTTTGTTGTCTAGCCAGTGTCTCAATCCGAAGACGATCGACTGCACTCGAAACAGCACTAACTCTTCTAGGCAATCTCGTCGATTGTCGTGGATCGTTTCACGCTAAACGCTCTCATGTTACTTTAGCGCCCATGAGTTTTGATGAGATATTTCAGCGTCGCCTGACGGTAGTTCTTATCTGGCTGACCCTGGCCGCAGGCGCAACCTACTTATGGATTTTCGAACCCGGTCGCACGGGCTTTTTTCCGGCTTGCCCCTTTCGCTTGCTGACGGGATTCGCCTGTCCCGGCTGCGGCAGCACGCGTGGGATGCACGCGCTCATTCACGGTGATGTGCTTACGGCGTTTCAAGTTCAATCCGTTCCTCGTCCTGGCATTGCCGTTTCTGATCTACGTGCTGTTGCGCCATACGAACGCAGTGATTCGCGATCGTCAAATCAACCGAAACCGGCTAAACGCAAAATAATCTGGGTTTTGTTCGTCGTAATTCTGGGCTTTTGGATCTTTCGTAATACGCCGCTTTATCCCTTTCCTGTCTGATTAGGTTTTTCGAGGAGACCGCATCATGCGAATCGTCACTGGGCTACTTCTTACGTTGTTCATTACTCCGGCTTCGTTCGCGCAGAGCCGGAGCCCGTCAAGATTCAATGCCCCCAGTCGATTGGTCCACACGTATTCAATCGTCGCCCGCGACCCGGCGACGGGTGAACTAGGCGTTGCCGTTCAGTCACATTGGTTTTCGGTGGGCGCGATCGTTCCCTGGGCGGAGGCTGGCGTTGGCGCAGTGGCCACGCAGTCTTTCGTGGATCCGAGCTACGGCAAGCTTGGCCTTGATCTGATGCGCGCGGGCAAAAGCGCGCCCGAAGCGTTGAAGTCTTTGCTGGCGGGCGATGAAGGGCGCGAAGTTCGTCAGGTGGCCATGATCGATTTTCAGGGGCGGGTGGATGCGTGGACCGGCAAGAACGACATCGAGGCCGCCGGGCATTTCGTCGGCAAGGATTTTTCGGTGCAGGCAAATCTGATGCTCAACGACAAAGTATGGCCGGCAATGGCCCGCGCGTTTGAAAGCACGAAGGGTGATCTGGCGGATCGAATGATGGCGGCAATGGATGCGGCGCAGGCTGTGGGCGGCGATATTCGCGGACGTCAATCGGCCGCGTTGATCGTCGTCACCGGGAAAACCGACTGGCATGTCCTGGAAAGATCGGCTTTTCGATTTGCGCGTTGACGACAGCGCCGAACCGTTGCAGGAGTTGCGGCGATTGGTAACGCTCCAACGCGCCTACAACCACATGAACGCCGGCGATCTGGCGGTAGAGAAAAAGGACAACGAAGGTGCGTTACGTGAATACTCGGCGGCGGAAAAACTGGTGCCGGGAAATGCAGAAATGATCTACTGGCACGCGGTGGCTTTGGTAAACATGGGCCGTGTTGACGAATCGTTGCCGCTTTTTCGCAAGGTGTTCGCGATGGACAAGAATTGGGCGACGCTGACGCCGCGTCTGCCAAAGGCGGGGCTTCTTCCCAATGACCCTAAATTGATCGAGCGTATCCTTGCTGTTTCGCCAAAATACCGGCAAAATCAGCCGTGTTTGGGCTCATTCGAGTTCAATCCATTCGCAACAAAGTTCCAGGGTTTCGATTGCCACTTCGCTGTTTTTGGCGTTCAAGCGCGGCCCCTCATATTTTTGCGGGAACGCATCGCGCAATCGCCATCGTGCAACTTCATTACGTTCGTCATCCAGCAAAACTATCACCGCACTCCGACGGTCCAGCGTGCCTTGCAACAACGCGCGATGCCAGTTGTAAAGGTCGCGAGAAGCGGTCATGCCACGCTTCAGCGTGACGTTGCTAAACTTTGTCAAGCCCGGCAATTTTCGCGTGATGTTGTCGCCGCCCTCCCGGTATTCGATGATCTCAACTTCCGACCCTATACCGCTAACTTCGGAAAAGCCGGCTACGTTGATCCCGTCGATCTCGACTCTGAACTTGTAGTTTTTGTAAGGGTCGAATCGTGCTGCCATTTCACACCTCCAGTAAATAGTTGGCCCAGTCAGTCGTGCCGCTGATCCGTTTTGCCGGCTGGGGAAACAAACGGCAGCTCACGATAAATTTCCAGATCATGCTTGATGGTCAATTCATAAGATCGGCGTTCCAGATCGCGATAAGTGATCGAGACAGTTACCTTGGTTGGCTGTTTGCGCTTGAAGTATGAACTGGTGGAATCGAGTAATGAAACGATCTCTCGCCCCGGACCCAGAAACTCGATGTTCTTGAAGAGCGCGAGCGCGGAAATTTCCTTAGCTCCGCTGAGTCCTATCAGCGGCTTGTTAAACCCTACCGAAACCCTTATTGCCGGCCGCTCCCCGATGTTTTTCACCGAGATAAAGAGCAAGCCCTTATCGAACACAAACTCGACGATCACGTCGGGACGTGGATCAATCACTTGGCAGCTGGCAGCAACGTGGCTGAAGGGTTTGCTTCCGGGTTTTTGAGTTTTTCGTTGAGCCATGAACAAAAGCGCGGGAGCCGGGTGGTGAATGAGCGTGTCAAGGATATAAGCAGTGAACGGTTTTGTGAAGGCGAATCGAGCCGCCTTTCTAAGTACGGCCGGTCGGGACTTCGGGCCTCGTTCTGCTATCCTGATCAGCTTTCGATGGCCGACAAAGACACAAACCTTAAAGAAAGAGTGCGCGCTTTTTGGCAGGCGAATCCCTGCGGGGTGAAGTTTGCGGATGCGGCGCCGGGTACGCGCAAGGTTCTTTGAACTGGTCGAGGCGCACCGCTACACGAAAGAGTGGCATATTCCCATTGCTGCGGACTTCGCGGTGCGCGTGATCTCAAAGTTTTGGAAATTGGTTGTGGACTGGGAACCGACGGAGCCCAGTTTGCCGAAGCCGGGGCTAATTACACCGGTGTGGATTTAACCGAGGCAGCCGTCGAGCTGGCGCGAAAGCGATTTGAGTTATTTAACCTGCAAGGGCAGTTTCAGACGGCTGACGCGGAGAACCTCGACTTTCCCGATGATAGCTTCGATTTGGTTTACTCCCACGGCGTATTGCATCACACTCCCGACACCCAGAAAGCGATCGACGAAGTTCATCGAGTGTTACGTCCCGGGGGACGCGCCCAGGTCATGCTCTATCATCGCGATTCATACAACTATCGCGTTAACATTTCTCTGTTGCGACGAGCGGGCGCCCACTTGCTGAATTCCGAGGCGGGAGTAAAACTGGTCCATTGGATAACCGGTGAGCCCCTCGAGTCTCTCAGACAACACGCCAGCCTGCTGAAGACCGAGAAAAAATCCTACCTGTCGGCAGAGGAGTTTCTCAGCCAAAATACTGATGGGGCCGGAAATCCGCTGGCGCGAGTTTATTCGCGGCGGGAAGCAAGCGATCTCTTTAGAAACTTTTCAGAAGTAAAGGTGAAGACGTATTTTCTTAACAAGCGTTGGTTGCCGGTGCTTGGGGCAGTTTTGCCGCGTTCGTTGGAATCACGACTTGCTTCGCGTTGGGGCTGGCATTTGTGGATTTATGCTAGAAAGTAGAACTTCGGCTCTCCTCTGAGTTCCGCCTCCTGGTGGGAGGGGATGAAGATCAAGAAAAAAGAAGTTATGAAAAGAATTCTTGTAACTGGCGGAGCAGGTTTCATCGGCTCACACCTGGTCGATCGTTTGCTCTCTGAAGGCGATTGGCAGGTAACAGTCGTCGACGACTTCAACGACTTTTACGACCCGGCGATCAAACGCGAGAATGCGCAGCGCGTGGCCAGCAATCCGCACTACCGTCTGGCCGAAGCCGATATCCGAGATCAGGGTGCGCTAAGAGAAGTCTTCTCGGAAGGCAGGTTTCAATCCGTGGTGCACCTGGCGGCGCGCGCAGGGGTGCGGCCATCGCTGGAACAACCAGAGCTTTACGTTGAAACAAATATTAATGGCACTCTCAACCTGCTTCAGTTGGCGCGTGAGCACGGCATCAGGCAGTTTGTCTTTGGTTCGTCGTCTTCCGTTTACGGAATCAACGCGAAGGTGCCTTTCAGCGAAGACGATCCGATTCGTCAGCCGATTTCGCCTTACGCCGCGACTAAAGGAGCGGGCGAGTTGCTTTGCCACACATACACTCATCTTTACGGAATTCATTGCGTGTGCCTGCGCTTCTTTACCGTTTATGGTCCACGACAACGTCCCGACCTGGCGATTCACAAATTTGCGCGTTTGATTAGCGAAGGCAAACCAATTCCGGTTTTCGGAGATGGCACTACGCGGCGTGACTACACTTTTGTGGATGACATCATTGCCGGCGTGCGAGCGGCAATTGACTACGCCGGAGACGAAACGAAGAGCCCTTACGAGGTAATCAATTTGGGCGAGTCGCGCACCGTCGAATTGCGCGAGTTGATTGGGCTACTGGAGAAAGAGCTGGACCTGCGTGCGGTGATCGACCGCAAGGAGTTGCAGCCCGGTGACGTGCCGCAGACCTTTGCCGACATTTCCAAAGCACGCGCGCTGCTTGGATATGATCCGCAGACGCAGATTGAGGACGGAATCAGGAAATTCGTCGAATGGTTTCGGGCTTAGTGCCCGCGGCGGTTCAGTCTGCGCTTCCCGAGGAATTGCCTTACAATGCAATTCGATTGAAGAATTCCCATGGTTACCAATTCCCGAGTCATTGATGAACCACTGCCGCAGGAGATGCAGCAGCACACCTATTCGATCATGAATGAGGTCGAGCAGGGCCACTGGTGGTTCGTAGGACGACGTCAGATTATTAGGAGCTTCCTTGAACGGCTGGTGTGGAAGCTAAAAACTGAGGTTGAAGCCGAGAATATCCGGATTCTAGACGTTGGTTGCGGCACTGGAGCAAATCTTGAAATGCTCGCTGAGTTTGGCGACGCAGAGGGCGTCGATGTCTCAGTTGACGCGCTGAGTTTTTGTCGCGCGCGCGGGCTGGCCAACGTAAAGCAGGGCGAGGCCGAGCGACTTCCCTATGAGGATGCGGCGTTTGATCTGGTGACTGGTCTCGACGTCGTTGAGCATCTCGATGACGACCTGAGTGGCCTAAAAGAAATGCATCGAGTGTTGCGTCGCGCTGGGCGCGCGCTGGTGTTTGTTCCCGCGTTTATGTTTTTGTGGGGAGTCCAGGACGACATCAGCAATCACCGCCGCCGTTACACGATGGACGAATTGAAAGATGTATTGACCAGAGCGGGGTTTGAAGTTGAGCGCGCGAGTTATGTAAACATTACTTTCTTCGCGCCCATACTATTGGGCAGATGGTTGATGCGCGCCACAGGTTTTCGACCGGCCTCGGAGAATAACATCACGATTGGATTCCTCAATGGCGTGTTGGGGAAGATTCTCGGCGCGGAGAGTCTGGCGTTGCGGTACATCGGATTTCCTTTTGGAGTTTCTATTATTTGCGTTGCGCGAAAGATTGGGTAACTTCTTTGCGTTAGCGCAGAGATTTAATTGAAATCAGAGCGTCGTGATCTTAAACGCCGAGCAGTGTTGCTTTCATGAAACTATACGACGAAGAAGATACTTTGGTAGTCAATGCGCCGACTGACTCAAACGAAGGCCGCCGCCCGGAAGTGTCGATATTCCTGCCGGTTTACAACGAAGAACCGAACCTTCCGCCGCTTCACGAAAGAATCAGTGAGGCGTTGGAGGCTCTGGATCGGACGGCGGAAGTTATTTACGTGGACGATGGTTCATCTGACGGCAGTCTGAAGGTCTTGCGCGATCTGGCCCGGCTGGACAGGCGCGTCCGCATAGTTGCTTTGAAACGGAATTATGGTCAGACAGCGGCGATGGCGGCCGGAATTGACGCGGCGCAGGGACAGGTCCTGATTCCAATGGACGCGGATCTTCAGAATGATCCGGCTGACATCGTGCGGCTGCTCGAGAAACTCGATGAGGGCTATGACGTAGTTTCCGGCTGGCGCAAAAACCGTCAGGACAAAGTGGTCACGCGCAAGATTCCTTCAATGATTGCCAACCGGCTGATTTCCTGGATCGGTGGCGTGCCACTGCATGATTATGGCTGCACGCTGAAAGCATATCGCCTCGAATCACTCTCGAGCGTGCGGCTCTACGGTGAAATGCATCGCTTCATTCCTATACTTGCATCGTGGGAAGGTGCGCGGGTGGCGGAGATTCCCGTCGCCCATCACGCCCGCACGATGGGTAAATCCAAGTATGGGCTGTCGCGCACTTTTAAAGTAGTTTTTGATCTGATGACGATTAAGTTTATGGCGTCATATCAAACGAAACCCATCTACATCTTCGGCACGTTTGGGATGATCGCAATTGCGCTGTCGCTGGTTGCCGGAGTGTGGGCCACGGTCTTAAAGCTGTGGGAAGGTGTGTCGTTTATCCTGACGCCGCTGCCCGTGATCGCGGTAGTGATGCTGGCAATCGGGGTCCAGTTTCTGCTGATGGGCCTGCTGGCTGAGATGCTGGTGCGGACTTACCACGAGTCGCAGTCAAAATCGATTTACGCGGTCCGGGAAAGAATTGGGTTCACCACAGAGGACACAGAGGAACACAGAGGCTGATAAGAATGAAATGGGTGTGCGGTCGTTGACTCAGCATTTATTGATTGACTTTCGTTCCTTCCATTCAAAAGACGGACCTTTTTTTAGAAGATGGACTCAAACGCTTTTGTAATTTGACTCTGTGTCCCTCGGTGTCATCTGTGGTTGATATTTCCCGGAGAAGATCGGGTTTACCACAGAGGACACGGAGGAACACAGAGGATGAAAAAAAGTGAAGTAAGCGGGCGTCGTCTTCGATGGACCGTTTATGGTTGACTTTCATTCCCCCTTTTTTTAGAAGATGGACTCAAACGCTTTTGTAATTTTGACTCTGTGTTCCTCGGTGTCCTCTGTGGTTGATATTTGATCGGATTTACCACAGAGGACACAGAGGACACAGAGGATGAAAAAAAGTGAAGTAAGCGGGCGTCGTCGTTGATGGACCGTTTATGGTTAACTTTCATTCCCCTTTTCTTAGAAAATGTACGCAAACGCTTTTGTAATTTGACTCTGTGTTCCTCGGTGTCCTCTGTGGTTGATATTTGATCGGGTTTACCACAGAGGACACGGAGGATGAAAAAAAGTGAAGTAAGCGGGCGTCGTCGTCGATGGACCGTTTATGGTTGACTTTCATTCCCCCTTTTTTTAGAAGATGTACGCAAACGCTTTTGTAATTTGACTCTGTGTTCCTCGGTGTCCTCTGTGGTTGATATTTTGCGATGTCCGCGAGAAGATCGGCCTCACTACAGAGGACACACAGGTTGAATAATAATGAAATAAGTGGCGCCGTAGTCGATTCAGCAATGAAGGTTCATACCGCGCTCGGTCCTGGCTTGCTTGAGAGTGCCTACGCGATTTGCCTCACGCACGAACTGGTGAAGCGAGGGCTTACTGTACGCACCGAAGTGCCGCTTCCAGTCGTTTACGATACTGTGAAGTTAGATGCAGGGTATAGACTAGATCTTCTTGTGGAAGACATTGTCATCGTCGAGCTGAAAGCAGTCGCAGCGTTGGCGCCGATTCATAAGGCGCAGCTCCTCTCGTACCTCAAACTTAGCGGCAAGCCGATAGGTCTATTGATTAACTTTCATTCTCTTCATCTAAAAGATGGAATCAAACGCTTTGTAATTTGAAATTTGACTCTCTGTGTCCCTCGGTGTCCTTTGTGGTTGATATTTGATCGGGTTTACCACAGAGGACACAGAGGACACAGAGGAACAAATAATAATGAAATTAGGCTGTGGGGTCGTCGATTCAGCATTTATTGGATTGACTTTCATTCCTCCATTTAAAGGATGTACGCAAACGCTGCTGTAATTTTGACTCTGTGTCCCTCAGTGTCCTTTGTGGTTGATATTTGATCGGGTTTACCACAGAGGACACAGAGGACACAGAGGAACAAATAATAATGAAATTAGGCTGTGCGGTCGTCGATTCAGCATTTATTGATTGACTTTCATTCCTCCATTCAAAGGATGTACGCAAGCGCTGCTGTAATTTGACTCTGTGTCCCTCGGTGTCCTCTGTGGTTGATATTTGATCGGGTTTACCACAGAGGACACAGAGGATGAAAAAAAGTGAGTAAGCGCGCGCCTTCGTCGATGGACCGTTTATGGTTAACTTTCATTCCCCCTTTTTTTAGAAGATGGACACAAACGCTTTTGTAATTTGACTCTGTGTTCCTCGGTGTCCTCTGTGGTGAATAGTTTCTTATGTGTGGCATAACCGGTTGGGCTAATCTTGACGCACGTACCCCGCCACCCGACGGCGCGCGTGCCCTTTTACATTCACTCTGTGATCGCATGATCCATCGGGGACCCGACTCCGAAGGCTTGCTGGTGTCGAACGGCATCGCCCTGGGAATGCGACGCCTGGCCATCATTGATCTAAACACCGGTGAACAGCCTGTCTTTAACGAAGACAAGAGCGTCGCCGCCATCCTCAACGGTGAAATTTACAACTATCGCGAGCTTCGCCGCCAACTGACCGCGCGCGGGCACAGCTTCAATAGCCAGTCTGATACCGAAGTTCTTCCTCACCTCTATGAAGAGTTTGGCGACGCGCTAGTCGAGCATCTAAACGGAATGTTTGCCTTCGCGCTCTGGGACGCGCGCCGCCGCCGACTTTTGATAGCGCGCGATCGGTTTGGCGAGAAGCCGCTTTACTGGGGCGTTTTTGATAACACACTGCTCTTCGCCTCTGAACCTAAGGTGCTACTGGCCCATCCGTCGGTTAACACCTCTCTGAATCTACAGGCGCTGCGCCAATACCTTTCGTTTGACTACGTGCCCGCGCCGCTCTCGATTTACGAGGGAATCAACAAGCTCCCGGCTGCGCATACGTTGACTCTGGAAGCAGGAAGCATTGAAACCCGGCAATATTGGCGTCTGCGTTATCAGACGAAGGAACCACCTCCATCTGAAGCAGAGGCCGCCAGGCATTTGCGGGAATTGCTAGCTGAGTCGGTGCAAATGCGTCTGGTTTCGGATGTGCCGTTGGGCGTGTTGCTGTCAGGCGGAGTTGATTCTTCAGCCGTTACCGCCCTCGCGGTGGAATCATCTTCGGAGCCGGTCAAGACCTTTTCGATTTCCTTTGCCGAGTCGTCATTTGATGAATCGTCTTACGCGCGTGCCGTGGCAAAGTTTCTTGGCACTGATCACCACGAAGAACGTCTCAGTGCAAACCTTGCCGCCAATCTCGTGGGCGAAATCGGCTCATGGATGGACGAGCCCTTCAGTGATTCATCCCTCGTTCCTACTTATTTGTTATCGCGCTTCACGCGCAAGCATGTGACGGTTGCGCTCGGAGGTGACGGCGGCGATGAACTTTTTGCCGGTTATCCCATGTACCGTGGGCATCGTTGGGCCGATGCTTACGCTAAAGTGCCCGAGTTTTTGCGCCGCGGACTGGTTGAACCTTTGGTCCGCGCGCTTCCGGTTAAGACAAAAAACCTGTCTTTCGATTACAAAGCCTTACGTTTTATCAAAGGGGCAAAATACGATCGGGTGGCGCGTCATCATGTCTGGTTTGGCTCGTTTGCTCCCGAAGACCATGAGCAGCTCTTGACGTCTGAGGCGCTGGGTGCGAGCGATGGCGACATTTATCGCGATGCGCGGCGATTGTTGGCGGATTGCGACTCTGGTGATGTGGTCGAACAAATGCAGAGTCTGGATACGCAATTTTATTTGGCCGAGGACATTCTGACGAAAGTTGACCGCGCCAGTATGGCGGTTTCACTCGAAGTGCGCGCGCCTTTCCTGGATCATCGAGTTGCCGAGTTTGCCGCATCGTTGCCGTCTAACTACAAACTCCGGGGACGCCAGACAAAATACATCCTCAAGCGGGCCATCGAGGATTCGCTGCCGAAATTTGTGACCCACCGAGCCAAGAAGGGATTTGGCGTGCCGGTGGCTGAATGGCTCAAAGGGAAATTACGGCCGCTCGCGCGCGACCTACTCTCGCCGGAGCGTGTGAAAAGGGCGGGCGTTTTTAATCCTGATTACGTCACGCGATTACAGGACGAACACGAGCGGGGCGTGGCAAATCACCGTAAACTGCTCTGGACACTCTTGATGTTTGAGCTTTGGCACGAAAGCTTCATCGAGACAGCGCGGCGCATCGAAACGTCAATGAATAGTGGGCGGTGAGCAGCAGGGCAGATTAGTTGCTTAGAGGCGGGCGTTGCCCGCCGTTTCTATGAAAGAAACAAGCTTAGAACAGGCTTTTGATGATCTCTTCGAGTGGTGCCGCCGCCGCGATTTTGCTGGCTATGACCCCTTCGATGGATTGAATAGCCGGGTGTTTCAGGCAACTCCGTTAAAGCATTCCCGTACTGCTCGACTAATCCAGACACAACTATTGAAACGCTCGCCGTTGAACCTACGGCCACTCGCGCGTGTTCGCGCTCAAAAAAACTCGAAAGGACTTGCCTTGTTTGCGCTGGCGAGTTTATCCAACTACCGGCGCGTGAAGACACCCCGGGCGGAAAGCGAAACGCGAGAACTTCTGGATGATTTGCTGGGAATGAGTATCTCGGGTTACAGCGGTGTGGCCTGGGGATATAACTTCGATTGGCAAAACCGCAATTTCTTCGCACCGAAGGGCACGCCGATGATCGTGCCGACAGCTTTCGGTGCGCGCGCTTTTCTCGAGGCATACAAGACAATCGAGGATGATAATTATCTGCAAACCGCACGGACCGCATGTGAATTCATCTTAAACGATCTCGTCCGCACCTCGGAGCCGGATGATCAGGCTGGAGAGTTCTGCTTTAGTTACTCACCGCTCGACGTAACCAAAGTCTTCAACTCCAGTTTGTTTGCTGCCGAAACATTAATCTGCGTCGGAGCGTCCTCGGATGACCCCGTCTTTCAGAAACAGACGCAGAGCCTGGCGTTGAATTCCGTAAAGTATGTCTTAAAACGACAGCGCGCAGATAGTTCCTGGGCTTACGGGTCGGGAAACGCACAGTCTTGGTCTGATAACTTTCATACTGCTTACGTCTTGATGTCGCTCTCGAGAATCATGAAGTGTTCAGCGGGCGTCATTGATGTGCGAGCGGCTTTGGAGCGCGGATATCGTTTCTGGCGCGAGCGCTTCTTTCTTGCGGACGGGTGGCCGAAGTACTACCATGACGCGCTTTATCCGGCTGATGCGCATTCCGCTGCAACCGCAATCGTCGCGCTGATCGAGTTGAAGGAATTCGACAGCGGAGCGGTGGCGCAGGCAGAGCGGATTGCGGAATGGACGTTGCGGAATCTGCGCGATAGTCGCGGATTTTTTTATTATCAGCGGCGGCGCTTTTACACTGTTCGCACACCTTTCATGCGCTGGACGCAGGCCTGGATGCTTTACGCGTTGGCTCGATTGCTGGAGGAGAAACACCAAAACTCACAGTTGAGTTAGGAATAGCAGAGTTCAGACCATGCCGATTGCTGCCGATGTCATTTTGGGAAAGGATATTCGCATCCCCCACCCGGATCTGGTGAATCTTTACGGTTGCCGGATTGACGAGGAAACAGGTATCGGCGCCTTTGTCGAGATTCAGAAGAACGCTTCGGTGGGCGCGCGTTGCAAGATTTCTTCACACACATTCATTTGTGAGGGCGTCACGATTGAAGACGAAGTGTTCGTGGGCCATGGCGTGATGTTCACCAATGACCTACATCCTCGAGCGGTCAACGACGACGGAACACCACAAACGGAAGCAGACTGGTCCGTGGTTGCCACCCATGTGAAGCGGCGCGCTTCAATTGGAAGCAACGCGACGATATTAGCCGGCGTGACGATAGGTGAGTCGGCATTGGTTGGGGCTGGGGCAGTCGTTACTTCTGATGTTGGGGACTATGCGATTGTCGCCGGCGTTCCGGCACGAGTAGTTGGCGACGTGAGAAAGCGTCGGGGATAAACCGAAAGCAGTCTCTTCTTCTCTGTACCTCCTCAGTGTTCTCTGTGTCTCTGTGGTGAGTTTTGGCGATTGATCACCACAGAGACACGGAGAGCACGGAGGTTGCACAGAGAACATGAAATAAAGGCATGATCAAAATCGGAGTCATCGGCTACGGGTATTGGGGCCCTAATCTGGTGCGCAACTTCATGGAAGCGCAGGGATCCACCGTAGTTGCGGTCTGCGATCAGCGTAGTGAGCGACTGGTCCAGTTGCAAACCCGTTTTCCGACAATCAAGACGATGAGCAACTGCGCCCCGATGTTTCAGGATCCTGAAATCGACGCGATCGTGATTGCCACGCCGGTTTCTTCACATTTTGAGTTGGCGATGGCCGCGCTCGAGGCGGACAAACATGTGCTGGTGGAGAAACCCCTGGCGGCAAATTCAGAGCAGGCCAACCGTTTGGTGGAAGAAGCGGCCAGGCGTAAGAAGGTGTTGATGGTGGATCACACCTTCGTGTACACCAGCGCCGTTCGCAAGATTCGAGAGTTGATCACGGCTAACGCCCTCGGGGATATTTACTACTACGACGCGGTGCGCGTAAATCTGGGTTTATTCCAGCATGATGTGAACGTAATTTGGGATCTGGCGATTCACGATCTTTCGATCATGGAGTATGTGTTGCCCTCGAAAGCCGTCGCGGTTTCGGCAACTGGAATCAGCAACGTTCCGGGCCAACCGGAGAATGTCGCCTACATCACACTCTTTTTCGAGACGTCGCAAATAGCCCACGTACACGTCAACTGGCTGACACCGGTGAAGGTTCGTCATACCCTGATTGGCGGCAGCGAGAAGATGATTCTCTACGACGACCTGGAGCCCAGCGAGAAGGTAAAAATTTATGACAAGGGGATCACCGTGTCGCAAAGTCCCGAAGCGGTTTATGAAATGCTGGTGAGTTATCGTTCCGGCGATATGTGGGCGCCGCGGCTTGATTCGACCGAAGCATTGCTCACCGAAGCGCACCACTTCATCGATTGCATCGAAAACAATAAACGCCCCGAGACGGATGGGCAGGCCGGACTTCGTCTGGTAAGGATCGTGGAAGCTGCCGAGAAATCACTACGAGCCCGTGGGCAGATGGTGGAGATTAACTAAAAACGAAATGATTCCTTTAGTCGATCTAAAAAGCCAGTACCAGAGTATTAAGAGCGAAATCGATGCGGCTATCGCCGAGGTAGTTGAGAGTTGTCACTTTGTTTTAGGCCCGCAAGTCGAGGCGTTTGAAGAAGAATTTGCTGCTCGTTGCCAAACTCGTTTTGCCTGCGGAGTTAACTCCGGCACCAGCGCTTTGCATCTGGCGTTACTCGCCGCAGGAGTTGCTCCGGGCGACGAAGTAATCACTGTCAGCTACACTTTTGTGGCAACGGCGGCAGCAATTATTTACACGGGCGCTCGTCCGGTTTTCATTGATATTGATCCGCAAACCTGCAATCTCGATCCGGCGAAGATTGAGTCGGCAATCACTCCCCGCACCAGGGCCATCATGCCGGTTCATCTTCACGGCAACTGTGCTGACATGGATCCGATCATGGAGGTCGCCCGTCGTCGCAACCTCATAGTGATTGAAGACGCAGCCCAGGCAGTGGCGGCTGAGTATCGGGGGCGGCCGGCGGGCAGCATGGGAGACCTGGCATGCTTTAGTTTTTATCCGGGCAAAAACCTCGGCGCTTACGGAGAGGCAGGCGCCGTCGTTACCAATAATCACGACCACGCAAAGCTCCTGCGGCAACTGCGGGATCACGGGCAGAGTGAAAAGTATCATCACGAGCGCGTAGGTTATAACTACCGCATGGAGGCCATTCAGGGCGCGGTGTTAAAAGTGAAATTGAAACACATCGACCAATGGACCAAAGCGCGTCGAGGCCACGCCGCGGCTTATCTCAGCGAGCTGGCGGATGCCGGCGTGCGGTTGCTCGAGGAGACAGCGGGCGGCCAGTCAGTCCATCACATTTTTCCGGTGTTCACTGCCGAGCGCGACCGTCTAAAGCGACATTTGCAGGCCGCGGGAATCGGCACCGGTATTCACTATCCAATTCCAGTCCACTTGCAGCAGGGTTATCGAGACCTGGGATATGGGGCCGGCGACTTTCCTCACACCGAAAGAGCGGCCGCGGAAACGCTATCCCTGCCGATGTATCCGGAGCTAGCTCGCGAAGACCTGATGCGGGTCGCGGATTCGGTTCGCACTTTCAGTCTTCACAAACTTGCGGTCCATCCGTAGTTTCATATCGGCCGTCAGCGAGTAGTTGGTTGTCCAATGAAAATCTGGATCGATCTTGCAAACTCACCACACGTTCCGTTTTTCCGGGCACTCGCAACTGAATTCATCAATCGCGATATTGAGATTGTCGTTACGGCGAGAGATTTTGCCGAAACCGTTTCCCTCGCTAAAGCAGCGGGATTCGCTCCCGAAGTAATCGGCGGGCACGGTGGCGGAAAGCTGACCGGAAAGGCCGGCAACTTAATTCAACGCGGGCTGGCTCTCGCCCGCTGGGCGCGGGGTCACGACATTGACTTGGCGCTTAGCCACAATTCTTACTCTCAAATTCTCGCGGCCCGAGCGCTTTCCATGGCTAGCGTGACGCTCATGGACTACGAGCATCAACCCGCAAATCATCTGGCATTCCGGTTGGCTTCGCGAGTAATCGTTCCGCTGGCTTTCCCTCCGGAATCATTGTTGCGATTGGGAGCGTCGCCGGGAAAAGTCAGGCGTTACCAGGGGACAAAAGAAGATGTTTACCTGGCCACCTTCAAAAGTGATCCCGACTTCAGCCAAGAATTGAGCAAGCTCGGAATCAGTTCAGAAGATATACTGGTGACTGTCCGCCCGCCGGCCCGGGAAGCGCTTTACCATCGATTTGAGAATGAGCTGTTTGATCGGCTGCTTGAGCGGCTGGCATCCGCGCCAGGCGTCAAAGTAATCTTGCTGCCGCGCGGCGATTTGCACCGAGAGGCTTACGAGTCGCGGGCTACCGGAAACCTGGTAATTCCATCGACGGCGATGGACGGTGCGAATCTGATCGCTCATAGTGATTTAGTGGTCAGCGCCGGCGGCACGATGAATCGCGAGGCAGCGGCGCTCGGAATACCAGCAGTCTCCATTTATCAGGGGCAGTGGGCGGCAATCGACGAGCACCTGTTAACTGAAGGTCGACTGCAACGGATTTCCACGAGCGATGAAATCGACAATCTGCCGTTGCAAAAGAAAGGTTTCGTAAGTGAACGTCGTGCGACCCAGGTGACCTCGGAAGTGGTGAGTTTTATCCTCGAACCGTTTTCATAACTTAGAGATCGATAAGACCGAAGTGAGAGCTGAGCCAATCAACAGACCGGTAATTGATGCTAGCGTTGTTCGAGCGGCACGACGCGCGCCCGATTGGATTATTCCCGCCATCCAGTTGGGGCTGTTTCTGGTTGATGGGGCGATTGCCGCATCTTCGCTGGCCTTGGCTTTTTACCTGCGACAGGACGCGCCTGTCTTTCGCAACAGCGCCGGCGGCGATTTTGGATGGAGTGAAGAGTTTGCGCCCTACGGCGCACTGCTGCTCCTGGTTGTGTTGATCCGATTGCTGGCGTTGCGGTATTACGATCTTTACCGGCTGCGCGGCGAGTTCTCGTTTGTTGAAGACAGCATTCGCATCTTCAAATCTACGGCGATCGGTTCGCTCCTGATCGTGGCCGCTGCTTTCCTGTATCGCGGTGGTTTCGATTACCGCGCATTCTCCTACGCCCGGGCCGTCTTCCTGCTCGACTTCTTCATTGCGCTGGTTAGCCTGTATGCGGTTCGGCTTTTAGTTCGGAGCGCCCAGAGCTTTTTCCGAGCCCGCGGAGTCAACCTGATTCCCACTCTGGTGGTCGGTCAGGGATCCGAGGCCGCGCTCTGCATCAAAGAGATGCGTGAGCGGCCGTCACTAGGGTATCGGGTGGTCGGCGCTGTGGGAGGCGTGCAGCAGGGCCAGGACAGGTTACAAACTTACGAAGGAGTGCCCGTCGTTAGCGACTTCGCTGGTTTGCCTGATGCCATTCGCGAATCCGGCGCCAATGAAGTGATCATTGCTGATTCCAACGTTGATGGCGACGCGCTCTTTGATGTGATGATGCGTTGCGGTCGACGCCGGGGCGTCGAATTTCGGATTGCCCCCAGTTTGTTCAATTGTTTACCCAGCAAGACTGAGGTGGACCAGATCGGCGCACTGCCGATGATCCGATTGTTCCGTGAGCCGCTTTCGGATTTTACGCGCGCCAGCAAAAGACTTGTTGACCTGGCTATCGCATCCAGCACCCTTGCAGTCCTTTCACCGCTCTGGATACTTATTGCGGCACTGATAAAGTTTGACTCAAAAGGCTCCTGTTTCTACGCACAGGAACGCGTGGGAATGGATGGTCGGATATTTCTGGTCTACAAGTTTCGAACCATGAGCAGAGACTCAAACAGCGACCTTCACCGTGAGTATCAGCGCAAGTTTATAGCCGGCCACGCCGAGGCGAATGTGGGCGATGCGAAGAAGCCGGCATACAAGCTGCGAAACGATCCGCGGATCACACGAGTTGGTCGTGTGCTAAGGCGTTTGAGCCTCGATGAAATACCGCAGCTATACAACGTGCTGCGTGGCGACATGAGCATTGTTGGCCCGCGTCCACCAATTCCCTATGAGGTGGAGTCTTACGATCTGTGGCACCGCAAGCGTCTCGATATGAAACCAGGCCTGACGGGCCTTTGGCAGGTTTCCGGCAGGAACCGGTTGCCGTTTGAGGAAATGGTGAAGCTGGATCTTTTCTATATTGAAAATTGGTCGCTGCTGTTCGATTTCAAAATAATAATGCGAACCGTGTTGGCGATCGTGCGCGGTGATGGATACTAAGTCAGCAGTGAGCAGCAAGCACCCAATCGAAAGCGAGAAACTCCCGCATACACATGAAAAGTTTTGTTACGTGACGAATGGGCCGGAAACCCTTTGCGTCTGGTGGAAGTTCGTGCCGGTTGGGTTATATCCGAACGCCGACCCGCCAGTTAGACGCTAGACCCATCTCGGAATCGGAGCATTAACACTGCCTGACCTAATGAAGTCCGGCCAGAGCCAGCTCCAGCAACAAAATCTTCTTGATTCCCCGGTAAAGCGGTTCGATTTCGCAGTTTTCAGTTAAAGCGTGGGCATCATCACAAGGTCCAGCGCCGGTCGAAATTGCGGGAATGCCTGCCAGTAAGGCGGCGCTCGCATTGTTCGAACCCGTCGGAGTGATCGGCGGATCGAAGCCCATGGCCCGGTGAACCGCTTCCGCGATCTTCACCATTTGCGAGTCGCGATGTCCCGGGATAACGGCGGCCGGCGAGGTGGAAATGATCTCAGTTTTGATCTTCATTCCAGCGCGTTTTGCTTCCTCCTCAAGGATTACCGAGATCTTCTTCTCCAAATCGGCAATCACCTCGTTGCTGGTCGAGCGCAGATCAACCGTAAACCAGGCATCAGACGCTTTCGCATTTACAACTTCAGAGCCTCCGAGCATGCCTATGTTCAAGTTTGATGGCGGCGAGGTGGGGACCTTAAGTTCGTAAATTCGCGAGATAGCGCGAGCTAAGGGCAAACTGGCCGAGTAAGGCGGAGTGCGCGAGCGGGTATGCCCGCCTGGTCCAATGAAGTGGTGCCGATACCAATTAATGCCAATTCCGGCATAAGTAAATCCTTCATAGCCTCCATCGAGTGCGACGTAGTAGTCGATTTTGCCTTTGTTGTCTTCTACAAATTTTTCCGCGCCGCTCATGTTCGTTTCCTCCTGAACGGTGAAAACGAAGACCAGATCGCCTTTGGTTCTGATGCCGGCGGCATCAAGCGCGCGAATCGTAGCCAGGAGCGCTTCAATGTTTCGCGTATCGTCACCGATGCCCGGCGCATGAACGCGTCCCTGACGAATTGTCGCCTTGATTTTTAGCCCGGGTTGGAAAACTGTATCGAGGTGGGCGTCGAAGACTACCACCGGCCCCCCGCCGGTGCCTTTGCGCGTGGCGATCAGATTTCCGACCGAGTCGGAGCGCACACTAAGGTGCTTATAGCCACGTAATATGCGTTCGATGTATTTCGCCCGCACTTGTTCCTGACCTGATGGAGCATTTATTTCGGTGATTGCGATCCACTCGCGCAAAATCACTTCGCGGTTCTTATCGATGTGATCAGTGGCGGCTCTCACCTTTACATTGGCTTGAATTTCCTTAACCTGTGTCGCAAAGTCAACGGGGTCTTGCGCCGCCACCGCAAACGAAATTAAGTGACAGGCGAGTAACAGTATTGCAAACCTAAATGGACCGGCAGGAAATCGAGACATGGCGTACCTCTGGAGCGAACATTCTGAAACCAAATGAGCATTCTAGGGTCTATCCAACCCGGTAGCGAAGTCGCAGAGGGACGCTCGGCCTGGAGAGAAACATTTTGACAGGCAAACCCGACGCGAAAAAAACCGCCGTGAATCTGATTGACAGGGCGATTCTTGTTTGCCTTATTGTGTTTGCGGTCTTCGCTCCACACTCGATTGCCGCAACCCAGGGAGCATGGCTTCTGGGGACAGTTTTGTGGGCGCTCCGATTCGCCTTTCGGCCGCGTCCCGTGGTCCACCGAACGCCGGTCGACTATGTACTGCTGGGATTTTTCATACTCACTGGTGTTTCGTCGTTCCTGTCCTATGAACCTGGCGTATCGATTGGAAAGCTTCGCGCCGCCAGCCTCTTCACCATCATTTATCTATTCGCGGAAAACATTCCGTCGCGTCGAGTGGCACGTCTGCTGGCGATCACCCTCGTGTGTTCAGGTGTGTTTGGGATTTTCTACACCGCCGGCGAACGTTTCATCGGCCGTGGGATCAAAGTCTTCGGCGTGTCAGCGCAGAGTTCGCTTTACCAGGCAGGTGTCAGAGACGGCGACACATTGCTGATGGCGGACGGGGCGAAACTTTGGGAACCGCAGGATTTAGTTAACCGGCTTGCCGGTTCCGGAATCGATCCGGTAGCGGTGGCGGGTTACCGACACGAGTTGCTTCCGATCTTCAAAGTGCCGCGGGGCAGTGTGCAGCCTGGCTCGACCGCGCTTGAGCAGTTGGGCATACAAAACTGGTCGCGTGGCCGCGATTGGCGTGCGACCGGCCTGTATGGGCAATTTGTAACCTATGCCGAGGTGCTTCAGTTGATTATCGCGCTGGCCCTGGGAATGTTCGTTACTCTGCCAGTGAAGCGTAATTGGCGAGGAATCCTGCTGCTGTTGTCGCTGGCTGGATTCGGCTTTGCATTGTTGTTGACGGTTACGCGAGCTTCGTGGCTCGGCTGCCTGGTCTCATCGTTGATCATTTTTGCCTTCACAGTTTCCCGGCGCACTTTGATCGTGGCGGGTCTCGTTGCGATTCCAATCATACTGGCCGGTGTGTTTGTGCTGGAGCAAAAGCGCAACGTTGGGTTTCTCGACTCCAAAGACGATTCTACAATCTGGCGCACGACCGTCTGGCGAGAGGGCGCTACACTGCTGATCAGCCGGCCGCGACATTTAATCGTGGGAATCGGAATGGATTCGATCAAGCGTCGCTGGCGCCAATGGGGAATGTTTGATGGCGGCCGCATTCCATGGGGCCATATGCATTCAAACATGCTCCAGATAGCCCTTGAACGCGGAGTGCCGGCGCTGATTCTTTGGCTGGCTTTTCTGGGGATCTATGCACGTACCCTCTGGCGTTCAGTTCGCAGTCGAACCAAGCGCCATTGGGCTGAACATGGGATCCTGGTTGGAGCGTTGGGAGGGTTAGTCGGGTTCTTTAGCTCAGGTCTGGTTCACTACAACTGGGGTGATTCAGAAGTTGTGATGGTTTTCTATGCCATCGCCGGCATCGCATTCGTCCTGGTGAGGTCTTCTGAAACGAGTGAGGCGAGTTCTTAAAAGCAGTTAGCGGACTCCGGGTCTTTTGCTTCCGCCGGCTCGATCCACGTCCCACGTGGATCGATCAGGGCCAAGTCACGACGGAAGCTCCCACCATTGGGAATTACTGCTCAGCCCTTGATCCTGGGCAATCGATCCATCCCCTTCGTCGACTACCCACCTTATCTGTAGGTGCCTGCGGATCAGACACCGACATTTCCGACCTATAGTTAGCTTGCGGCATATCGCTTGCCCCCTATCACCGTGCGAGCGCTTCTTAAGCGAATTTCTCGCCAAGTTGACCGATCTTTGGAAATTGCTGGTTCATATTGACAAATATGCGCCAGCCTGACTGCTTTTGACTAGACGACCATTTTGAACACGTCGAGGATGAGTCCAGTGATGTCACCCAGACGACCAGTGATGTCGCCGGCGCGGCCAGTGATGTCGCCAGACCTGCCAGTGATGTCGCCAGCCATGGCTGAGGTCGAAGCGGCTACGGTCAAGAGCGAAGCGAAAAGGAATGATTTGATGCGTGTCATTTCAAGTTCTCCTGTGGTTACGAGCGTTGATTGGGTGGTTCGCTAGTTTGGGGATTGTTGCTTTGGAAAACTCAATCTCGTTTCTAGCTTTACCGTTAACTTGTTCGCTGTTCCCTATCTCAAGGCTCGTGCCACAGGGGCCATCAAATAACTTTGACCGCTAACCCTATGCCCCTCTTCAGTTAGCTCAACTCGTTCGCTTGGTCATAACATTTCACAAATTCATCAGGGAAATGGTTAGCTCGTATACATCTTTGCGGTGCTTCAGCCGATAAATGCTGACACCAAGACACTTAACTTCTGTTTTAGAAAGAACACCCGATTGTCACTTCGGTATGCACATGTATATTGAGTATCCAGCCCGAAGTCTCCCCGACCCTAAACCATAGTCGCCGCCCGGAGACCGAGAAAGTACGAATGCGATTACTCCAAGGGAACTCGGAGGAGCTCCCCTCAAAGTTAACTCCCGGTGAACAGGTTCACACCTGTTGCTCAGTCGCGCGTAAGAAGCTGGAACTCGGGGATTACGACGCCGGAATTGCTGAGTTGAAGCCCTGGTGGACCTTAGGCGACTGGCCCCGGCAGGAGGGACTGGGTTCGTGGGCCGCGGCTGAACTGCTGCTGACTGCGGGAACGCTGAATGGCTGGGTTGCCAGCACGCGCCAGGTGCCGGGTGGGCAGAAATGTGCTGAGCGCCTGCTGAGTGGGGCAATCGTTCTCTTTGATCATCTGGGAGACAAGGCCCGATCGGCTGAGGGCCGTTTGGAACTTGGCTACTGCTATTACCGTCAGGGGTTGTTTGACCTCGCCCGAAACACCCTGCGTTCAGCGCTGCACGATCTCGACGATTCTGAACTGGAGTTGAAAGAGATTGCACTCATCCGGATCGCTTCCATCGAGCGGCACGCCGGCCGTCTCCACGATGCGCTCGGCTTGCTGAAGGAAGCGGGTAGCCTGGTTGAAGGATTGAGTCCATGGACGAGAGGACGTTTTCATCTTGAGGCTGCAACTACACTAAAGAATCTGGGAATTGCGGAGAGCCAAAGCAGCTATTTCAACAAAGCGCTGGGCCACTACGAAAACGCTCTGATTCACTTTGAGAAGATTGGCAATCGGCGCTACACGGCGATCGTCGAAAACAATCTGGGGTATTTGCTTTCCACCCTAAAACGGTTTGATGAAGCTAAGACTCACCTCGGCCGCGCGCGTAAACTGTTTGAGGATTTTGGCGATCAGATCCGACGCGCCCAGGTCGATGAAACTATGGCCCAGCTCTACCTCGCTTCGGGACAACATGAATTGGCCGAGCAGGCAGTCAAACTTGCCGTAGACACTTTCGAAACTGGCGGTGAAGAGGCGTTGTTGGCCGAAGCCCTGACCACGCATGGCCTTGTGCTTTGCCGGTTGGGTCGGCGGCACGAAGCAAAACCATTGCTTGAGAGAGCGCGCCGGGTAGCTGAACGCTGCGGCGATTCCGAGGGTGCAGGCAGGCCGTTGCTCATCCTGATCGAAGAAATGTGTGATCAGCTTGGAGACAATGAGCGACGTGAGATCGGAGCCCAGGCAAATCAGCTGTTAGCAAATTCTCAGCAACCTTCAACCAGCAAACGGCTCAGGGCCTGTCTGGAACAAATTGCTGCGGCGCAGGCAGAGCATGAACAGCGCCGCGAAAAAGCAACCCACGCCGAGAAGATGGCTGCGCTAGGTGAGCTTTCTTTTGGGGTGGCCCACAACGTCAACAATACACTGACTGGAATACTGGGGCGCGCACAGCTGCTCTTGCGCACCAACGACACCGAAAAGATCACCTCGGGAATCGAGCTGATTATCAAGAGTGCCGAAGATGGCGCTCACATAATCCGTCGCATACAGGACTTTGCCAGGAAGCAGCCGAGCCGTAAATTCCAGATGGTATCAGTCGCCGAGCTGATGAAGGATGTTTGCGAAATGAGCCGGCCGCGCTGGGAGACGGGAGTTGAAGGCTCGCAAATTCGCGTGTCGTTATTTGCTGAGTGCAACGCCTCGGTGATGGGTGACCCAGTTGAGTTGCGCGAAGTGTTGGTGAACATGATTTACAACGCCATTGATGCCACTGCGGCCGGTGGTGAGATTCGATTGAGCGCCCAGGAAGCAGATGGTCGGGTTGTGCTCAGCCTCTCCGACACCGGCACCGGCATGACTCCCGAGGTAAAATCGCGGCTCTTCGACCCTTTCTTTACCACCAAGGGCAAGGCCGGCACCGGAATGGGTCTGGCAGTAAGCTTTGGCATTATTCGCCGGCACAATGGCTCTGTCGAAGTTGAGAGCGAGCAGGGCCGGGGCACGACCTTCCGCGTCTCGTTGCCTGTAGCTGACGCTGCGTCATCGGGAATTGAGGGAAGCGCGACGAAAATCGATAGCTCGGCCCCAACCGAAAAAGTGCGAGTGATGGTGGTTGATGATGAACTTGCAGTGCGCGAGGTACTTCGCGAGGCCCTGGAAGCTGAAGGTTGTGAAGTGATAGTAGCCGAGGGCGGCGAGCAAGCGCTCCAACTTTATGACGCTGCCGGCGGTAACCTGGACATCATCTTTACCGATATCGGCATGCCGGAAATGAACGGATGGGAACTGGCCCGCGAAATCCGAAAGCGCTCGGATACCATCCCGCTGGCGATCGTTAGCGGTTGGGCAGACGCTATCAGTTGCGATGACCGCCAGGCAATTAGTGCGGATTGGCTGGTGGCGAAGCCTTTTGATATCAGCAGGATTGCCGAGATCGCCGGAGAGGTTATGACTAACAGGAAGGCCCGCAAGGAAGGGAAGTTAGCAATCTGAGGCGGTAAATGATTCGAACTAAGCGCTGGCGCTGAGTTGATAACGCTCCAGCTTGAGATAAAGACCTCGCCGGGTAAGGCCCAGCTCCCGGGCCGCGCGAGAAATGTTTCCGCCATGCTTGCGCAGCGCATCTGCGATCATTCGACGCTCCACTTCTTCCAGCGCATCAGCGAGAGTGACATTTTGCAGGGTGCTTGACGGAATCGCTGCCAGAGTGGAGGCAGGTGAACTGGGTGTGGTCGGGGTCGACGTCCTTTTGAGTTCCGGTGAAAGCTGATCAGGAGTGATCAAAGCAGAATCCTCAGCCCGCGCAACTACTCGCTGGATTTCGTTGCAAAGTTGACGCACGTTGCCAGGCCAATCACTGACCATTAAAAGGTCAACTGCCTGCGGAGTAATCTGGATGTCTTTGCGCCCAAATTTCGCGGAGTAGTGATTAACGTAATAACTGACGATGGTGGGGATTTCAGATCGGCGCTCACGCAAGGGTGGAACTCGCAGCCGAATTACATTCAATCGATAGTATAGATCCTCGCGGAAGCGACCCTGGGCCACCATCTCTTCGAGGTCGGTATTCGTCGCCGCGATGATGCGAACGTCAACCTTGATCGGCCGCTGTTCACCCAGCGGTTGAATTTCGCCCTCCTGGAGAAATCGTAATAGTTTCGGCTGGAGATCCAGGGGCAGATCCCCGATCTCGTCAAGGAAAAGCGTTCCTTCGGCTGCGGTGCGAATGACGCCCGCTGAGTCGTTGATGGCGCCGGTGAAAGCGCCGCGTCGGTAACCAAACAGATAGCCTTCCGAAAGTTCTTTCGGCACCGCCGTGCAGTTAAAAGGAATGAATACTTTCGAACGGCGAGACGAAAGAGCGTGGATCGCTCTCGCGACTAACTCCTTGCCAGTACCCGATTCTCCGGTCACCAACACAGTGACATCCGAGGATCGAATCTTGTGGACCTCCTCCACCAGCTTCGTCATCGCTGGACTCGAATGAATAAACCCAGGCATCAAACTGGTTCCGGTTAGCTCTTCGGGTTGTTGCACTCGCGAGCCCTTTTGAGAGCTGGCCCGCAGAGCGCAAACATCGAGTCCGAGCTGGGCCACCCGCATCAGGGGCTCCAACGATAGTCCTCCGGGGAGCGACGTCTTAGCGGCAGGAGAGATGTAAAGGGTGGCGCTGGGCGCGTGTGACGATCGGATTTGCAGGATGGCGGCGTCGTTCTTCTTGCCGTAGCGAAGGAGAGCTTCATCGTTTTCCAGATGATCGAGGTCGTCAGCGATCTTGGTGCCTTGGGAGGAAGTGCAGCCAAGGGCGATGACCACGCGCTGGTGGTTTTGTTCGCCGGGTTCAGTAATGACGACAAACTTCGCGCTTGTTTCCTGTTGCATGATTGCGGCCAGCTCGCGCAAGAGAAGTTCGCGGGATGTAACTGCTTCGGCGAGACGAAGGGTCAGCAGTTGAGTCAAAGCTGACTGTTCTTCGCTTCTTTCCGGAGCTGTTCGGTCGAGATTTGCGAGCGCAGCTTCGGTTCGGGCCTGATCCAGCTTCGCGCCCAATTCACGGAAGGCATTAACAGCCCGCGACAGATGCTCGATTGCCCGGCTGGGCTGACTCAGAGCATAGGCGCGCCCGAGTTCGCTGTGGCCACGCGCGGCGCGGTAGCGATCGCCCAACATGTCGAAGATCGAAACGCTGCTGCCGAAATGTTGGGCCGCGGACGAGTAGTCCGGCTTAAGCATAGCCAACATCCCGTAAAGCCTTTGCGACTCTCCTGCGAGACCGAGATCCGTAGTCGATTCGGTGGTCTCCCCAGCCAGGATTTCCAATTGGGCTAAACACTTTTCCGGCTGGGCATTGCGAAGATACGCTTCTGCCAGGATCAAACGGGAGTCGCAAATAGCCTGCCGATCGGTAATGACCTCAGCCAGTTCCAGCGCCTCTTCACCTTTAGCGAGCGCGCGAGAATAATCTTCCATAGCCAGGTAACAACGCGCGAGGGTGCGCAGTGCCTGACACGCATACCACTTATTGCCATCGTCAGTCGCGAGGCTTACCGCGCGCAGCAGGTAGTCTTTTGCTTCGTCAAGTTCGCCACGCAGCATTAACAGCTCGCCCAGCGAATCGAGAATCATCGGGACCTTCTCCGCACGTTCGTCGGCTTCTGAGGCGAGTGACAGCGCGCGCTCGAGAGCCTCCTGAGCCCTGCCCCATTGGCCCATCAGAATCAGGTTGATTCCGAGATTGTTGTAGCCGTTTGCCGCACTCGCCTTATGGTCGGTGCGCTCGTAGTAGTCAATCGCCTTCTCGAGATAGCGCACGCCTTCCTGGGGACGCTTTAGGAACCAGCACACTCCAGCCATGTTTGCGTAGATCCTGCCCAGGGTGTAACTGGCCGGATGATCGCCCGTCAGCTTCAGTGCCTGCTGAAGATTCTCCAGCGATGTTTCATAGTCACCCTCCTGGATTTGCGCGAGTCCGAGTCCGAAGTATGCTTCGGTTAGACCCCGCCAGTCGCCTGATAACCGGAAATGCTCGAGCGCGCGTTGCGAATAATCGAGCGCTATCGGGTGTTCACTAATACTGCGGTAAACCCTGGCCAGTGCGGAATAGATCGGTCCCAGGTTCTGTTCGCTGCCACTCTCCGAAAACTCGCGCAGCGTTCCCTTCAGAATCGAAATGGCCTTGGGGTGATCGCCGTTGTAGTTGTAAGCGAGGCCAATCTGGACCTTCAGGGTCTGTACGGTGAGCTGATCCAGCTTTACCCGCGATTCAGGCGATTCATACATCGCGACCGCAGCGAGAGATTCCTTGTAGTTTCCCTGCATTTGCAGCGCGGTGGAAAGCCCGCAGCGGGCGAGAGCCAAAATTGAACTGTTGTTTCGAGCTGAACTGATGAGCGAGCTGAGGCGAGTCTTAGCTTCGGCGGAGAGACCCTGATCCAGCAAGGAGTTTACGGCGTCGAGCTCTTGCATTAGCTCCGGGGTCGATGGATTGCGAACCGACGAGCGTAAGCGAACGCGAGCGTCGGCGAGATCGACGATACTCTTATCCCCAGATGGTTCTGTTGAGGCCGGCTTCCCAGTCTCGGATCTCGTGGTTTTAGCCATGTAACTCTTCTAAAACACTGAATTCACGCTATTTTTCACACTGCATTGCTGGTGATGGAGGAAGGTTGCTTAAACTGCATGTTTCGGCAGTTTGAGCATGTATTCTGAGTCCCTAAGCACGGTAGAATTTATCACAGTAAATAAAGACCGTACAAAGACTTTTGCGCACCGGAGTGATGAAAGCAAATAATCGCGCCCACCGGGGTGCATTGACCGCTTTCAACGGAATCAATCCACTGCCTGAGGTAAACTGGTCCAGTTTCGTTAATTCTTTGCGGCTCTTGGCGAGACCTTGGCGGCCTTTGTGGTAAGACTTTGAGGTAAAACTAAGCCAGGACCGCAAAGTTCGCGAAGCAGTTAGACGCAAAGTTATGCATCGGAATTCTTATTTTTCAGAATGCACCACTACCCTGCCTGAGGCTACCTTGACACCCTTTCAGGCTGGCCGCTATCATCTTCGTTTCCGTTGTAGGCACGAAACTTCGCCTAGCCGCTTATGTTTGAGTCCTTATCGGACAAGTTAAAAAGGACACTCAAGAATCTGCGCGGCGAAGGCGTGCTGACGAAGGAGCACGTCGACGCGGCCCTACGCGAGATTCGCCTGGCCCTGCTTGAGGCCGACGTCAACTATAAAGTCGCCAAAGACTTTATCGCGTCCGTCAAGGAAAAGGCCGAGGGCCAGCAGGTTTGGCAGGAGCTGAGGCCTTCGGAACAGGTTGTCAAGATAGTTTTTGACGAGCTTGTTGATTTGCTGGGAGGTCAGTCCTCCCGCCTCGTATTTACCAAGCAGGTTCCGAATGTCGTCATGATTGTGGGTCTTCAGGGCTCAGGTAAGACGACTTCGACTGGAAAAATTGCGCGCTGGCTGGCGACGAATCAAGACCGCAAGCCACTGCTGCTGTCGGTTGACGTTTACCGGCCCGCTGCCCGCGAACAGCTTAAAGTTATCGCCCGCGCAACCGGGCAACAGATCTTTGAACAAACTGAGACCAACGATCCACTGACCCTGGTGCGTTCTGCGTTCAAGCATGCTCAACAGACCGGCTTCGATACGTTGATGATTGACACCGCCGGACGCCTTCACATCGACGACGAGTTGATGGACGAGCTGGTCAATATCAGGAATGAAACGCATCCCGTCGAAATTCTCTTCGTCGCTGATGCGATGACTGGCCAGGACGCAGTTCGATCGGCAGAAGTCTTCCATCAGCGAGTCGGCATCACCGGCGTGGTCCTGACGAAGATGGACGGCGATGCGCGAGGTGGCGCGGCCCTCTCGATCAAGCAGGTTACCGGGCAGCCGGTAAAATTCGTAGGCGTCGGTGAAAAGTATGACGCGCTCGAGCCCTTCTATCCTGATCGGGTGGCGCAACGAATCCTGGGCATGGGTGACGTTTTGTCGCTCATCGAAGAAGTCCAGTCGAAAGTCGATCAAACTGAAGCTGAAGAACAGTTAAGAAAACTTCAGAAGAACGAGTTTACTCTCGACGATTTTCGTTCGCAGCTACGGCAGGTTAAGAAGCTCGGTTCTTTCTCAAAGATCATGAAGATGCTTCCGGATCAGCTCCTCGGCGGTATTGGCATGCCGCAGATGGACGAAGATCAGACGAAGCAGATGGAGAAGGAGCTGAAGCGGACCGAATCGATCATCGACTCGATGACGATTGAGGAACGGGCGGATCACAAGATTTTGAACGCCAATCGGCGCCGCCGGATATCGCGGGGCTCGGGCACTACCGTCGCTGAAGTAAATAAACTCATCAAGCAGTACACCGAGATGCGGCAAATGATGAAGCAGCTCTCGGGTTCAGGAATGTTTGGCGGCAGTGGTCTTAAAGGAAAAATGATGAGGCGCATGGCTGGAATTCCGGACATGGGTCTAATGGGTGGTTTGGACGGCGACGGCGACATGCCGGGCCTGCCTTCGCTGCCATCACTGGGCTCTCCGGGAGGCGGGTCGAGGAAAAAACTTAAGAAGAAGCGGAAGAAAAAACGAAAATAGGTCCGCGTGTTACGGAACTACCACGGAGGTAATGATTTGTTAGCGATAAAATTGATGCGCACCGGCGCCAAAAAGAGACCTTCCTATAGAATTGTTGTGAAGGAAAAACAGTCGAAGCGCGATGGCGCGTATCTCGAAAACCTCGGAACCTATAATCCGACTCGCGAGCCGGCGGAGATCAAGGTCGATCTCGAACGGGCTCAGTATTGGATTAGTAAGGGCGCCCAACCAACCGAAACAGTTGATCAGCTGTTGAAGCTCAGCGGCAAGCGACAGGCTGCTCAGCCGGAAGCCTAAATCGGTCGTCGCACAGCACGCAAATGAAAGAATCCGTAGAGATGATCGTTAAGGCCCTGGTTGACGAAGTTGACGCGGTCGACGTGCGCGCGATTGAACGCGAAGGAGCGACTCTTATTGAAGTGCGGGTAGCTCCCGGCGATATGGGAAAAATAATCGGCAGACAGGGGCGCACAATTCGCGCCTTGCGTTCGTTGGCCCATGCGGTTGGGTTGAAGAAGCGACATCGCTACATTCTTGAAATTGTGGAATGAGCCCGTGAGAGAGTTGTCAGGCGGAGAAAGCCCCGACGCACTGATCACAGTGGCTCGGGCGACAAAGACGAGAGGGCTCAAGGGCGAGCTCGTTGCAGATCTTTTAACGGATTTTCCGGAAAGGTTCGAAACTGTCGCCCGCCTATTTGGCATCAACCCTGAAGGTGAGCGCCGGCAGTTGGAGCTGGAAGACTTCTGGTTTCAAAACGATCGGGTAGTGCTGAAGTTTCGAGGCTACGATTCGGTGGAAACTGCCCAGGCCCTGGTTGGCTTGAGTTTTGCGCTTCCAGAAGAGGAGCGGGTTAAACTTCCCGAAGGTGAGTTTTACGACTGGGAATTGGAAGGGTGCACGGTTGAATCAGCCGGCGGCTCCACAGTCGGAAGGGTCAGCAGGATCTTGAGGACCGGCGGCGTGGAACTGCTGGCCGTAGCAGACGAAGCCGGACGCGAACACCTGATCCCAATGGCGGAGTCGATCGTGGTTGCCATTGACATCGCCGCCAGGCGGATCAGTATAGATCCTCCCGAAGGCTTGTTTGATTTGTAGTTTTCTTTGAAATTTGCACTGTGCTGCGCTGCGACATAATCACAATCTTCCCCGAGTTTTTCCGCGAGGCGTTTGATTATGGGATTATCAGAAAAGCCAAGGCAGCGGGGCTGGTGGAAACCAGTGCCCACGACCTTCGCGGATGGACCAACGATAAACATCACATTGTTGATGATCGGCCATTCGGCGGTGGCGAGGGGATGGTGCTCAAGGCGGAACCAATCTTCGCGGCGGTGCAGGAGCTGACGGGATGTCTTAGTCGCGAGGATTATTCAGTCGCGACGCGAGTGATTCTGTTGTCACCGCAGGGTAAGGTATTTAACCAGGAAGTGGCTCAGGACCTGGCCCGGAACGCCTCGCAGGTGATCCTGATTTGCGGACGCTACGAAGGTGTTGACGAGCGGGTTAGCGAGGGCCTGGTCACAGACGAGATATCGATTGGCGATTACGTCTTGTCAGGAGGCGAACCGGCGGCAGTAGTGGTGATTGACGCGCTCGTTCGACTGTTGCCCGGGGCTTTAGGGAACGAAAACTCGGCGACTTATGAGTCGTTCTCAGAAGCGCTGCTGGATCATCCACACTACACGCGACCTACGGAAGTTGCGGGACTGGGTGTTCCGGATGTTTTGTTGACAGGTAATCACGCGGAGATCGCCCGTTGGCGGCGCGAAGCTGCGCTGCGGAAGACGCTGCGAAATCGCCCCGATTTACTGAAATAATTTTAAGTTCGAGTAAGTGGAGTAACGAAATGAACCGATTAGACAGCATTGAAGGAACGCAACTGCGCCAGAACATTCCTGAGTTTCAGTCGGGCGATACCGTCCGCGTGCATGTGCGCATCAAAGAGTCGGAAACCAAAGAACGACTTCAGGCCTTTGAAGGCGTAGTTATTGCTCGCAAGCATGGTGGCGCCCGGGAAACCATCACAGTGCGCAAGACCAGTTTCGGCATCGGCGTAGAGCGCATTTTTCCTTTACACGCCACGATCGTTGATCACATTGATGTGGTGAAGAGGGGACGCGTCCGTCGAGCCAAGCTTTATTACTTGCGTGCTTTGCGTGGAAAAGCGGCGCGTATTCGCGAGCGCGATACCCGCGGCCAACAGGCTGCTTCAAAAGCCACCACGGCAACTGGAAAGAAGTGAGCTGTGAGGCGGCGATTTGCAAACGGAGTTGTCGCCTGATGGCAATCCTTCAAGATGGATCCCTTCCCGTTTACCCCCGGCGGGCGCCAGGTTTCTCGCCAGCGTGGTTTAAAGCATTTGATTGATTGGAGTCGCACCGGACTTGCGTATAGCAATCGATGCCCACTCGGTTGGCACTGGACTCGGCGGCAATGAGAGCTACGCGACAAACCTAATTGAAGCCCTCGCCGAAATAGACACCGTCAATCAATACACAATTTATGTGACGCGTCCGGAGGCCGTGCAACGGTTTGGCCAACGGTGGGCCAACTTCACTGTACGCACGACCTTACCGCACACGCCACTCGTGCGGATTCCGTTGACCTTAAGCAGAGAACTTAGAAAAAACCCGGTCGACGTACTTCATGTGCAATTTACCGCACCGCCTTTCGCCCCTTGTCCGGTGGTGGTCAGCATTCACGATCTATCCTTTGAGCATCTGCCCGATACCTTTAAGTTTCGCAGCCGAACCCAGCTCCGGCTGACTGTTCGTCGTTCAGCTCGCAAGGCAGCCGCAGTGATTGCGCTGTCAGAACACGCCAGGACCGACATCATCAGCACTTACGGCTTAAACCCCGATCGAATCAGAGTCATTCCGCTGGCTGCTCCCACCCATTTCGCGCCGGTCACTAACGAAAAAGAACTTCAACGGGTCAGACAAACTTATGGCATAGAAGGCGACTACATCCTCTCGGTAGGTTCGATTCAACCGCGCAAGAATTTGAGACGATTAGTCGCGGCCTACTCAAACTTGCACGCGGCGCGACCAGAGGGTAAGCTCCCTCAACTTGTAGTCGTTGGAAAGTGTGCCTGGCTTTACGAAGAAACACTCCGTGCGATAAGCGAACTTGAGCTTAGCAAATCCATAATTTTGACCGGTTATGTACCTGATAGTGATCTGCCGGCCCTTTATTCTGGAGCGACCTGTTTTGCTTATCTCTCATATTTTGAAGGCTTTGGCCTGCCTCCGCTGGAAGCGATGAAATGCGGAGCTCCGGTGGTTGTCGGAAACCGGACCAGCCTCCCGGAAGTTGTGGGTGATGCGGGAGTGCTTGTCGATCCATTTTCGGTTAACGATATTGCGGCCGCGATTGAAAGAGTAGTTGGAGACGTCGGCTTTCAGTCCAAACTTCGCGTTAAAGGTATCGAACGAGCGCGGCTGTTTGATTGGCGCGAAACCGCTCGGCAAACGCTGGCTGTATACGAGAAGGCCGCTGGCTCAAAGCGATTATTTTGAAGAGAAATAACGAGCCTCGCGAGCTCGATTCGTCCGTCTTATGCGCATAGCCATCCTCGGAACGCGTGGAATACCGGCCAGCTACGGTGGATTCGAGACCTTTGCCGAACACCTGTCAACCAGATTGGTCGCGCGTGGGCATGAGGTAACTGTCTATGGGCGCGCCCACTACGTTTCACCACGCGAGCTGGAATACCACGGCGTTCGTCTCAAAGTCCTTCCCACAATTCGACACAAATACTTCGACACGGTGGTGCACGCATTCCTCTCGGCGGTCCACGCAGTTTCCATGCGTTTCGACGCAGTGCTGATTTGCAACGCAGCCAATGCGCCTTTTGCCTCAATCCTTCGACTTACCGGCACGCCGGTGGCAATCAATGTTGACGGGTTAGAGCATCAGCGCAAGAAATGGAACTGGCTTGCAAAACGTTATTACAGGCTGGCCGAACGTTTGTCGACAATTCTGCCGAACGAAACGATCACTGACGCCCAGGTGATTCACGATTATTACCTGGCCCGCTATAAAGCAAAGTCGCGAATGATCGCCTACGGTTCAGAAGTAGAACGACGTCCGAATCGGGCCGCAGTTCGCCGCTGGCGGGCAGAGCCAAACAGATATGTGCTCTATGTCTCGCGCCTCGAGCCTGAGAACAATGCACACCTCGTGATTGAGGCGTTCAAAAAGGTCAGAACCGCTTACCGACTGCTTATCGTCGGCGACGCGCCTTATGCGCGCGAGTACATCAGCGATCTAAAGGCTCGGGCTCGCGGCGACAAGCGAATCATCTTCACCGGTTTCGTCTTTGGACAGGACTATCGGGCGCTTCAGCAAAACGCTTATTGCTACGTGCACGCCACCGAAGTCGGTGGCACACATCCGGCGCTTTTGGAAGCAATGGGCTATGGTAATTGCGTGCTGACACTTGCCACGCCGGAAAACATCGAAGCGGTGGGCGATGCGGGAATTCCCTATGCCGACGAGTTGGATCTCGCCGAAAAGCTTCAGCGAGTTTTGCGCGACGGGTCGCTGGTCCAGAGTTTCCGCCATCGGGCTCAGCTGCGAGTGCGTCGACACTATGATTGGGAGCGAGTGGTCGATCAGTATGAAAGGCTATTTGCCGAGATGGCTGGAGAATCCAGTCTCGCTCAAGCTCCGATGCTCGCCTCCGCGGAGCAGTACGACGAAGATCTAACCTTCGCCAAAAAGCACTAATTCAGAATTCTTGAATCCAAAAAGACTGCTGCCCCGCTAATCATTCGATTGGCGGGGCAGCTTTCCGGCAGGTTCGGGTAAAACGGGTGGCCATGCAAAGAACTGGGAATCGCGAAATCCTGCAATTCCTACGAACAGGGGGTGCATTTGCGGGTGAGATAAAGCCTGCGGTTGATAAAAAAAGTAAAACCGCATCCCTTCAATTAGCACCAGTTATCAATCACCGGGGCAATCAGTGTGTGAAATTATACCGACCGTTCGTGACATGTCAAGAACATTTCGTTGGATTTGGGAAACTTTTGTGACATTCGGGGATGCTGAAAGTCACTTACCGGCCCTGGCTTGCGACAGCCGAACCGCGTGCCGACGCACACCCTCTGACACATTCTTGTTTTGTGAGAGCTGAAAGAGGTCTTTAGTGCGAATTCTAGGAAGGATGCCGATGACGGTGGGGATGGGAGTGCGGGGGTTTCGCACCAGATTATGGATGATCGGATAAGAGCGAGCCCAGCCACGACTTATCGAAATGAGACGCAACACCTCATCGCTCACGGTTCGCATGGCGGCAATATTCTCAACTTCCTGATCGTTAATTCGAGGGTTATTGATCACGGCGGTAGACACTACTTTGTTTGAGTCTCGAATCAGTATCCCGCGAGCTTCGCGATCTCCCTTCATGGCCATCTTCACTCGATCACGGGCGTTCATGAACATGAGTCGACGAATCAGGGAGATGCGCTCCGCTGGTACTTCACCCATTTCCAGCCGCTCGGATTCAATAATTCGCTTGTAGTTCGCCGCCAATTCTTCAGAAGTTTCGGCCGCCAGATCTTCATAACGCTCATCGGGCAGCCAGGAATTGTCGAGATCGGCGTCCGAAACCTCAATGTGCTCCGCCAGCAGCCAGGCGTCTTCAAGACTGAGCGAGCCGCCCAGATCAGCGGTTTCAAAAAACTCTGCGGCCGCGCTCTTGCCGCGCGCCCGAAGTTCCTGGGCAATCTGTTGCGCCCCGCGTTCCTTTTCAAAGAACTCGCGTCTGGTTTCCTGCGCACGTCTGGCCGCTTCTGTGGAACGATCGGAATTTCCGAGGATCGCATCGATGATTGCCGGGAAGCGCACCAACCGTTGCTGATTCATTGCAATCAGATCCAGCACCGAACTGTCCGGAGTAGACGCAGCCAAACGCGCCACTGATTGATCCGAGGTGTTGGTATTGAGAACTACTGCTTCATGAATCTGCCGATCTGCTTTGGTGCTGGTTGCCACATAGTCGAGCACCGCAGCTGATGTTTCTGTGCTTTTGGCTGCGATCAGCAGGTCTTCCGGACTTTGAGAATCAAGAGTCTCGGTGGCGGCCTCGGCGAGTTCGACTTCCGTGGATACTCGCAGAGCGACCAAAACTTCCAACAGATCCGATTGCCCGAGCGGCAACAGGCCGCTGGCGGCCGCAAGTTTGGCCTGCCGTGGCGCGCTCCCGCTCAGGATGGCCGCAACTACAGGATTTGTGGAAACTGGAGTGCTCATAAAGACAAGTCGTGAAGGAGGAGCTTCTCGGCGAAGGCCCAACCTAAAATAAGGCCCTTCAAAATGTCGCGGCTCCAACAGGAGGGGGAATTTGATTGGGCTGGCGCAGAAACTGGCGGTAGCTCATGAACTCAAGCCCCATGACATTTCTTGTATTTCTTACCTGAACCACATGGACACGGCTCATTGCGGCCGACCTTCGGCTGATCGCGCGTAATCGTTTTTACTTTTCCGGCCTCTTCGCCCGCGGCGGCAGCACCCTGATTGGGACCGGTGAACGAAAGCGGAGAAGACCTCCGCGGCAGGCGACGTTGACGCAGAGCCTCCGGCGGTTCTTCTGCGACCACTTGAAGGTTGAAGAGGGACCGGATCGTTGTAGTGTCGATCCGATCTAGCATCTCCTGAAACATGTCGAAGCTCTGTTTCTTGTACTCGACCAGCGGATCTTTCTGGCCGTAACCCACGAGCCCGATGCCCTGCTTGAGATGGTCGAGCGACAACAGGTGGTCTTTCCACTGGGCGTCGATGATGTTGAGCATGATGATGCGCTCGTAAGTGCGCATCGCTTCCGGGCCAATCTGCTGTTCCTTATCAACATACTTGACCTTCAGTTTCTCCCAGACTGTCTCCACAACTTCGTCTGACGTGAGGTTCTGAAAGTTGATATCTTCCTTCTCAGCATCGAAATCGTAGATGGTCTTGATCTGAATCTTGTAGTTTTCAACGTCCCAGTCGTCAGGCGAAACGTCAGGGTTTAGATACTGCTTAGTTAGATCGGAGAGTAGATCGTAAGCAACTCCAGCCTGAGGTGGATCGCCCATCAGGTATTCGCGCTGATCGGGTTCCTCCATCAACTGGCGGCGGAGGCCGTAGATGGTTTCACGCTGCTTGTTCATCACGTCGTCGTATTCAAGCAGGTGTTTGCGTGATTCGAAGTTGCGCCCTTCTACTGACTTCTGCGCCGATTCAATGCGCTTCGAGACCATCTTCGATTCGATAGCCACGCCTTGTTCCATGCCCAGCCGTTGCATCAACGCTTTGACTTTGTCTCCGGCGAAGATGCGCATCAGGTCGTCTTCGAGGGAAAGGAAGAAACGCGATGAACCGGGGTCGCCCTGGCGGCCCGCGCGTCCACGCAACTGATTGTCGATGCGGCGAGACTCATGGCGTTCCGTGCCCAGAATGTGAAGCCCGCCGATCCCGACTACTTCGTTGTGTTCCTCTTCAACGATGCGCTTGGCGCTGGCAAAAGCTTTGGTCCACTGTTCGTCGGTGGCCTCGTCCGGATCGATTTCCTCTTTCTTCAGAAACTCCCGCGCCATGAAGTCGGGATTCCCGCCGAGCAGAATGTCGGTTCCGCGGCCGGCCATGTTGGTGGCAATCGTGACTGCGCCTTTGCGCCCGGCCTGAGCCACAATCTCCGCTTCGCGTTCGTGATACTTGGCATTAAGCACGTTGTGCGGAACGCCCTCGCTCAGCAAGCGACGCGCGATCAGCTCGGAGTTTTCAACTGAAACGGTGCCGACGAGGGTCGGTTGCCCGCGGTCGTGACAGTCTTTGATTTCCTCGACGACAGCGTCCCATTTCTCCGGCAAGGTGCGGTAGATCATGTCGGAAAAATCGCTCCGAACCATGGGCATGTGGGTCGGTATGACCATCACATCGAGTTTATAAGTCGACTGAAACTCCGAGGCTTCGGTTTCTGCGGTACCGGTCATGCCCGAAAGTTTTTCGTAAAGCCGGAAGTAGTTTTGCAGCGTGATCGTGGCGAGCGTTTGGTTTTCCTTCTCGATCTTCACTCCCTCTTTGGCTTCGACCGCCTGATGCAGCCCGTCAGACCAGCGCCGGCCCTTCATCAGACGACCGGTGAAATCGTCAACGATGATCACTTCGCCTTCCTGGACCACGTATTGATGATCAAGCTTATAAAGAGTGTGCGCTTTTAACGCCTGCTCAACGCAATGCAGCAACTCCATGTTTGAAGGATCATAAAGGTTTCCCACGCCCAGCAACTTCTCCGCCTTATCAACCCCATCTTCGGTTAACACGGCGGTGTGCTGGCGCTCGTCAACCAGATATTCTCCGGTTTTGACGCCATCGACCTCCTCGCCCTTTTTCAGTTGCGGGATAATCGCGTCGGCTTTGTAGTACTTGTCGGTGGCTTCGTCGGAGGGGCCAGAGATGATCAACGGCGTACGGGCTTCATCAATCAGGATCGAATCCACTTCGTCAACGATCGCGAAATAGTGACCGCGCTGGACGCAGGTGGCGAGGTCAAACTTCATATTGTCGCGCAGATAATCAAACCCGAATTCGTTGTTGGTGCCGTAGGTGATATCAGCCGCATAAGCCGCCTGGCGTTCGAAGTCGTCCATGTCGTTTTGAATACAACCGACTTCAAGACCGAGGAAGCGATGGATCTGGCCCATCCACTCCGCGTCGCGAGAGGCGAGATAATCATTAACGGTGATCACGTGAACACCGCCGCGGCCAGTGAGCGCGTTCAGGTAGGCCGGCAAGGTAGCTACAAGGGTTTTACCTTCGCCAGTTCTCATTTCAGCGATCTTGCCCTGGTGCAAAACGATGCCGCCGATCAATTGCACATCGAAATGGCGCATCCCGGTGGTGCGTACGCTGGCCTCACGCACGATTGCAAACGCTTCGGGAAGAATGCTGTCGAGAGCTTCGCGTTCGAGCCGCTTGCGGTCGTCTTTGTCGCGGGCGTCCTTAACTGCGTCCTGGAGCTGGGCCTTGAACTCAGCAGTTCGGGCCTGAAGTTGTTCGTCCGAGAGCTTCTTGATGGCCGGCTCGAGGGCATTGATGTCTGCCACCAGAGGTTGGATGGTCTTGAGGAAACGTTGATTGCTGCTTCCGAAAACTTTAGTTAGTAATTTGTCGAAACCCATATCGTTGTCTTATCTAAACACTGGAAAAGGTGGTCACATTTGATAGTTTGCCTGTATTACCGGTTGATTTTAGTTGAGGGTGGGAAGGCAAGCAAGCCAGCCTCTGGTGAAGGTTGTCCTGAAACGATCAAAGAGGCGCGGGGCAGTGGCCCGACCGTGAGGGAGGGCGTCTCTGCAAAAGCTAAAGCGATCGACGGGGTGCGGGACAGTGGCCCGACCGTGAGGGAGGGCGTCTCTGCAAAAGCTAAAGCGATCGCCGGGGTGCGGGACAGTGGCCCGACCGTGAGGGAGGGCGTCTCTGCAAAAGCTAAAGCGATCGACGGGGTGCGGGACAGTGGCCCGACCGTGAGAGGGCGTCTCTGCAAAAACAATACAGCGTCCTGCGGATTGCGTCTCGTCTTTTTAATTTGCGAACAACGCGGCCCAGGTGGCTGGTCCCACTTTGCCATCGTCGGCGAGGCCCTTCCGTCTCTGAAAGGCACTTACCTGGCCCGCAGTGCCTGGGCCAAAGTTTCCATCGACAGCAAGATCGAATCCCAAATCCTTAAGCCGCTGCTGCACCGCCAGCACGTTTGGACCGCGGCTGTCTTGTTTGAGCACCGCGCCCGGATATGCAGGAGGGCCGCCCGCGACGGGATGGTTTGATGTTCCCCCACCTGCGGGCGCGCCATTGGACCAGGGCCACGCCGACAAATCGTTGCGTGATTCCGCTTTGATTGAGACGTGCATGTGATGATGGTGTGAATTCGGGCCCGTGTATGTGCTCCATCCCTGTGCGGGACGGTAGGTTCGGTAAATCTGACCCGCGAAGATCACATACTTCACCCGCGGATCATTCATCACCAGTCGCGAGAGCACCCGGCAATCGACACCATTAGCCGTGTCGTGGGTCAGGTCAAATGCGTTACCCAGATTGTGATCGCTGGGCCGAGCCTGATGAGCGGCATCACCCATGATGCCGTCTGAGGCACGTTTGCGATTGGGCCAGGAGGCGGTTGCATCAGTAAGGGCTTTTCTACAGGAAGGGGCTGGGGTAGCCATCGCGTAATTTCTCCTTTTCTGGATTTGGCTGACAGGGCGCTGCGTGTCGCCGGGACAAATGTTATTGAGGAATTACGATCTTAGGATCCGATGAGTCACCAGCGTCCACGGGAATAACCAAATGAAAGTTAGATACTGCTTACAACTGAATATGCGATTTTTAGTGAAACGTTTCGTAAGACCACGTCGTGATGACGAATTGATTTGAGGGCGGCTTTCTACCACGTTTGGGCGGCAAATGTCGAGATCACTAGAAGCAGGTTCTGGTGCATTTCCAGAAATGAGGATTCCTCTGTGTAACTTTCTCTCTTATGCTTCGCGAAGTTTGCGGTCATGACTTAGTTTTATCCCAACGGAAGCAAAGGTCTGGCCAAGAACCGGAAGGGGAGGCGCCTAACTAACAGTCAGTGCTTGACGCGATATAAAACGTAGACACAACCATTCTTGAAGGGCTTGCACTCGAGGAGTTCCAAATTGATCTGCCGCTGCATTCCGTGAAAAAGCGGAACGCCTGACCCCAACAGCACAGGATGAATGTTGAAGCCAATCTGATCGATTAACTTTGCCTTGAAGAGTGAGTTGGCCAAAAGTCCACCGCCCATAACGCAAATATCTTTGCCCTTTCGCTTTTTTAGCTTGCGCACGAAGTCGACTGCGTCTTCGGCCACTATGTGTACGTCGGGATGATCGCTTTGCTTGAGCGTGCGCGAAAAGACATAGCTCTCGATACCCGGATACGAATTACCTTTTCCCCTGGTCATCTTTAGACCGACCTCGTAAGTCTTGCGTCCCATCACTACGGTATCGATGCTCTGCCAATAGTTCATTATCACGGCAGCCGCTTCGTCGCTCCACTTCAGCCAGTCAACTGCGTCATCTTTGCGGGCGATGAAATTATCCAGACTGTTGGCGCCGCCAAACGTTACTTTGCGCATGCTTAATCTCCGTATCTTCGAGGTTCACCACCCACGAGTTACTGGCTTGCAGTTATCGTGCGGCTCTTTTGCTGGGTTACTTACAGGAGCAGAGATTCCACGCGGTGCGCGTGGACCATGTTTTCACAAGGCGACCAGGCAAAGATTGTAAAGCGCCCATCCTGCGATGCCACCAGTGCTATCCCTTCGCGACAGTCAAAAACAAACTGGGCCGCCGAAAGGTGCCGCGTGCCTCCGGTCTGGCCTGGATGCACCCTCACGGCTCGATCACCGACGATCGGCTCGGTAACGATGATTTCCTCGACCTGAGTTGAATTTTCCGCGCGTCTAATTTTGGCTCCAAACGCCAGCAACTCATATTGATCGTTAATCACCGCTGCGCCGTCGACCGCCGTGAGCCCGGCAACTGTGTCCACCGCGCGCCGCAGCGCTATCTGCCGCCAACGCTCGTCATGATGCCCCTCATCCTGGGTCATCAGATCGGTCAGGCCGGTGAACTGCGGCACCACCGAGTACAAAATCGGATGGATAATTGACTCGCGCCATTTTTCGGTGCCCGCGGGAATGACGAGCAGCAAGCCGCCGTGGCCGTGAGTCCGCATCGACGCCGCCAGTTGGACCAGCATATTGACTGACTCATGTCCCTGTTCCCATTCGGCCGGCGACGTGAAGGCCAGCAGCGAAGTAAGCAACTCGGGACAGTCGGGCAGGCTGGTGCCTTTCTCATCAATCACTTTCACCTGGTCACCCTTCAGCACCGCCACGTTGGCAAACTTCCCGAAGCCATCGCTGCGCCGGTGCTTGATCACCAGCAGGCCAGGTTCGACCACTTCCAGGACAAAACAGAAACTCGGAACCGCGCGGGTTGCGCCCCAGACATGCAGCTCACCGTTTTCAATCCAAACCCCGAGGTGTATGTCCGGTCGTTCAACAGCCGGCGCCAGCTTGACCAAAAAATTAGGCGTGAGCGCCAGCCGGTATTCGAAAACGATCGGTTGTTTCACTTCCTCGGGTGGGACGAAGGCCAGCGAAATTTTGGGCGAAAGTCCCTCTTCGTGCCGCAGGCTGGCCCAGAAAGCCGCGTCAATGATCGCCGCGATGATCTGTTCGTCGGGTTCCGGAGCGAGTTGCTGCTCACCCCGCGCGCGCGCAGCAGCGAAGTGACGGGTAAAGTGGTCGGCCACGGTAGCCGCCACAGATCGTGCCGCCAGGTATGTGGGTTCGCGATTCATAGTTTTAACTCAGCTCGAGTGCATAAACCTCGCCAGCTTCTCTCTGGCCTGGCTGCGGATCTTATTCCTCAGGAGAGGCGTCCAACCCAACACTGTTCCCTTGATTCCCAGAGCCTGGGAGCTCCACTTCCAGAAATTAAACGAGTCAGTGTGTCTAATGATCTTCCCAGACTTAAACTCAAAAGCGGCGTCGATCTTATTGTGCACGCGCCGGCCGGTGGCGGAAAAATCATATTGCGCTTCCCAGTGTGCTTTACCCGTGCCCTCATTTGCGGCAACTTCGCCAAACGCCAGCTCGAAATTCTGCGCCGTGGCGCAGAGCATATTCCACATCCCCGTCGTTTCTGCGGCGTTGAGTTTGCCAAACACCGGATCGGAAAACTCAACGTCAGTGTGGTAGCAATCCACCATTCCGGCAGCGTCGAGGTTCTGAAACGAGTAGTAGAAGATTTCGATCAACTGTTCGTTCGGAGTCATGGCCGGAAGTATACCGCGTGATGAGTCGGTGGTCAGTGGCAAGTTCTCGGTAGTTGGTAGTCGGGTGGCCCAGCCACGCAAACAGCGTTAACGGTTGATGACCCGAAGTTGATCGAGTTTGGTGTGAGCCGGCTGCTTCGCTACTAGGCCTCTAATGAAATTGATTCTGAAATTGATCGCTGCTTTATCAACGCAAATTGATTGCAATGCTTCAGTCATTGCGAAAAAATGGCAATTGGATAATGAATGTTCGTAATCGTGTTTACATGGGGTTAAGCTCTTGACTTAGCGAAGGCATGGGGCTAATAAGGTTGGGCCAAACAAAGAGCGACAACATTTTGGGCCGGCAACTGAAACTGCCGAAAGTTCGTCAGACTAAAGATCGAAATCGTAGTTCGCTAAGGTAGTGAGCTGCTTACTTCAAGAATCAAGAATAAGGAGAGAGTAATCTATGGTAATCCCGAAGTTTAGACTGTTATCCTCCCTCGCACTCGCTACAACCCTATTGACTGGTTCAGTGGCAATTGCGTTTGCGCAAGACACTACGAATCCGGCCGGCAGCCGCACCGTGGCCAGCGGTCAGAAGATGAAGATCAAAGGTGTCGTTATTCGCCGCGATGCCGATACGTTTACGATTCGCGACAACAATGGCGTTGACACCACTGTTCGTCTGGATGATCGGACCAGCGTCAAAACCAAAGGTGGCTTCCTGCGTAGCGGAGCAAACTATGGCCAGACCCAAATCCTGCGTGGCCTGAATTTAGAAGTTGAAGGCCGCGGCGGTTCGTCTGGTGAATTGCAGGCTGAGAAGATTCGGTTCAATGAATCCGATCTTCGCGTGGCCCGCGCAGTTGAGTCTCGCGCCGCGCCGTTAGAAGATCGCGCTTCAACTACAGAATCGAAGTTGAGCCAGGTCGAACAAAACGCACAGCGTTTGTCCGGTCAATTGGATGAACTTTCCGCGGTTGCCAACACCGCGAAGGGCGGAGCCCGAGCTGCTCAGCAGACCGCTGATGCCGCAGTTGCGGGCGTGAATACAACCAACGAACGCATCTCGGCCCTCGATGACTACGAGCCGCAGACGGTTTTGGCGGTGAACTTCAGAAGTGGCAGTGCCGCGCTATCCGCTGACTCGAAATCGAAACTCGATGAGCTGGCCACCAAGGCGCTCAACGCCAAAGGATATGTAGTCGAAGTGTCAGGCTTCACTGATGCCGCCGGCAGCGTTGAAAGAAATCGCGTGCTGAGCCAGCGTCGCGCTGATGCCGTGATCCGGTATCTGGTTGAAAATCACAGCATCCCGCTTCGCCGCATCGTTACCCCTTACGGTTTTGGCGAATCCAATGCCGTGGCGGAAAACACTTCGCGTGCCGGGCGTGCCCAAAATCGTCGGGTCGAAGTCAAGCTGCTGGTCAACAAAGGTTTAATGCAGCAAGCTCCGAGCATGACAACCACCGGAACCGGCGGCGATCAATAACGTCCGCTTATTTGAGCCATGAGTCATGCCGTCGGAGTTATGAGAAACTAAAGCCAGCAACGGCGCATCCCATCGATGAGTCTCGAGGGAGCGAACCTGGCGGCATGAGGGATGGTTTAATGAATCGCGAACACAAGGGAAAACGATTTGGGCCAGTGCTGCTTTTCGCAGTGCTGGCTCTTTTTTCCTTTATTGGGGAAGTCCAGGCCCAGTATGTTCGAGACTTGCCGCCACCGCCGCCACCTAACACTCCTAAGCCGACGCCGACGCCGACGCTGAAAGACGAAGACTTCGAAGTCATCAAGGTCACTTCGAATTTGGTGATGGTCCCGGTTTCGGTGGTCGACGCGAGTGGACAGGCGTTTAAAGGTTTGCAGGCCCAGGATTTCAAGCTCGATGAAGAAGGCCGCGCGCAACAGATTGTCGAGATAGGAAATCCTGATGAAGTGCCGCTTGATATTGCAATCCTCTTTGACATTTCGAGCAGCACGAGCCAGAAGGGCTTCTTTCAATTTCAACAGAGAGCTGCCGCCAGTTTTTTGAAGCAGGTACTTAAACCGGCTGACCGGGCCGCAATTTTCACCATCGCGCAAGAACCCAACCTGGTGACGCCATTTGTCTCCGCTGACGTCGCCGCGGCGAAGATGTTGACCATTCCTGCTGCCACTACGCCGGTGCCAACTGCCTTCTACGATACTGTGCTAGCCGCCACGAAATATTTAGTCGACCATTCGGTTCAAAACCATCGATTGGTAATTCTCGTCATTTCCGACGGCGAAGATAATTACAGCGAGATGGTGAAAGACCTGAGCCTTGCGGAATACCGAGCCAGCCAGAAGGGCGAAGTGACTAAGGGAGCTCAATACCAAAGTATGCTGGCGCGCAAGCGTGATGCCGTGGTGGAAGTTCAAAAAGCAGTGCAAAAGGCAGACGCTGCCTTCTATTCCATCAATCCGGGCGGAGGCTCGGTGCGCTTGAACCAGATCAGCATGCAAGCCCAAACGGGAATGGAAACGATTGCGAAAGCGACGGGCGGCACGGCCTTCCTGCCCGATGGTGAGAAGAATTTGGAGAAGGTATTTAACGAAGTAGCGGCCGAACTGCGTGGGCAGTATCTGCTTCAATATTACTCAAACTCGCAGGCGATGGGGAATCAATTCCGCCGCATAGTGGTTTCGCTTCCCACCCGAACTGATTTACGCGTGCGCGCGCGGCAGGGTTACTACCCGAAACAAAAGGATGAAGGTGGAAAGACGAAGGTTATAAACAAGCAGTCTCCTTGAGCGCTTTCATCCTTCCTCATCCCTGGTCTAGCGCATCTCCAGCAATACATCCGTCAGACGATTAACAACTTCGAGCAGCGTCCGACCCGCTCGATCAAATTGATTTGCGGCCGCCTGATCATCGGCACTGGAGGCGCCGGCAGCGCTTCCGGCGAGCTTTATGTAATATCGTTGAAGCTCGGGAGTAGTGCGGAAGTGAAGCTCGAGAGCGTCTAGTCCATCTCTCACGCTCTGGATGCTCGATCGCACTGTCTGCTTGTTTCGCTTTACCTGGTCGACTACGGCCGGCGGGGTTTCGGTTCCGCGCGCCGCATCGTTATCAAAGGCCTCCAGCCCTTTGGCCACTCCGCCCAGTAAGTAGATGAAGCGAGTCAGGACTTTAATCTGATCGGCGACGCGTTTCGCGCCAGCCCGTTGCGCTTCACCGCCCTTAGCCGCTGCGGTGGACGTTCGGGGGGATTTTGACGTGGTCCGTTTCCGCGTCTGGGAATTGGCGGTAGCGGGAAAAAGAAAAGCGGCGGCTATTAGCAGAGCTGCAATTCGATGCGCTTTCACTCGATGCACTTTGATTCTCCTATCAACGGCGTTGCTGAATACTTGGCCAGCAGTATAACTGCAAAGGTTGCGAATATCGGGAGCGCCGGCGCGCTTTGCGGTTTTTGCTGCGCCCGCTGTTAGAATGACGCGTCACACGCCACTCAGGTTGTACTAATGAATCAGCACAAAGAACTCACAGTCGCCCGGCTTGGCCGCGTTGAATATGCCGAGGCAGTCGAAATGCAAAAGCAGATTTCGGCAGCTGTAAAAGAAGGAAAGCGCAACGATACACTCTTATTGCTCGAACATCCCCATACGTTGACCGTGGGCCGGAGAGGTGATAGCTCAGGAGTGTTGATGCCGGCGGCGTTGCTGGCCGAACGCGGCGTTACAGTGTTTGAGACGAATCGCGGCGGCAAGGTTACTTATCACGGCCTGGGACAGCTGGTTGGTTACCCAATAATCAGTTTGTCTCCGGACCGCAAAGACGTTCATCGTTACATTCGCGATCTGGAAGAAGTCTTGATCCGCGCACTCGGAGACTTTGGCATCGATGCGTTTCGGATCGACGGATTGACTGGTGTGCACACCGCTCGGGGAAAGGTCGCGGCAATCGGGGTGCACATTTCACGTTGGGTTACGACTCATGGCTTTGCGCTGAACGTTAATACCGATCTTAGTTTCTTCAGTCTGATTATTGCGTGCGATGGCGAACAGGTAACCTCGATGGACGATTTGCTGGGCCATGAAGTTTCGATGAGCGAGGTTGAGGAGAGAATTATTGTGCGATTCGCCGAGGTGTTTGAGATGACACCGGTTGGCGTCGCGGCGGCGCTTGCGTAAAACGGGTTCGAATTTGGAGATGCACAACTTAGGCCGGCTATTCTCTTTGGGTCCCGAACCGAATAATTTCTGACATGCTGACAATTGAACAAATTAAGACTGCGGCGGCACGAATTCAAAGGCACGTTCATCGCACTCCGGTGCTTACGTCGCGTTCGTTTAATGAAGGCACGGGCAAAGAGGTTTTTTTCAAGTGTGAAAACCTGCAACGGGCCGGCGCTTTCAAGATCCGCGGCGCCACCAACAAGATTCTATCGTTGACTGACGACGAAAAAACGCGAGGGGTCGCCGCGTTTTCTTCCGGCAACCATGCGCAGGCGGTGGCCTTGGCCTCGCGTGAAGCGGGCATTCGCGCGGTGATTGCAATGCCCGACGATGCACCGAAAGCAAAAGTCGCGGCCACCCGCGCGTATGGAGCCGAGATAATTTTTTATGATCGGCTCAAACAGGATCGCGAGCAGGTGGCAATTGAAATTGCGGAACGCGACGGCAGGGTGATGGTGCCCCCATATGATGACTATTCGATCCTCGCCGGCCAGGCAACTTGCGGGCTCGAGCTGGTGGAGGAGATACAGGATCTCGATTGTCTGTTAGCGCCGTGCAGTGGTGGCGGATTATTTGCCGGCGTTAGCACTGCAGCCAAAGCTTTCAACCCGCGCATACGCTGCTTTGCGGTCGAGCCCAACACCGCCGACGACACCCGCCAGTCGTTTATTAAAGGAGAGCGAGTATCGATTCCCCCACCGCCGACGATCGCCGACGGTTTGCGCGTGCAATCTCCCGGTACACTGACGTTTCCCATCTTGCAGAAAACGGCCGAGGATGTTTTGACGGTAACTGACGAAGAGATCATGGAGACGATCCGGTTTCTGCTCTTTCGAATGAAGATGTTGGTTGAACCTTCAGGCGCGGCTGCCGCTGCCGCGGTGTTGTTCGGCAAACTGCCGGCGGATTGCAAACGTCCTGGGGTAATTATTTCAGGCGGCAACATCGATAGCGAGCTGTTGTCGGAAATTTTGCGCCAGGAAGGAAAGGGCCAGTGACGTTGTTATTGTTTCTTTTTGACGTGCCGACTCACGGGGAGCGGATCGCGAGTGATCCATGGGTGCCGCTAATTCTGCTGCTCGTGGCCGTCTTCGTTCTTGCGGTTGGGTTTTCAGCGGGCCTGGTGTTTCTACTCATCTGGCTCAAGCGCCGGAAGCTCAAGGCGACCAGCGAAGTGAACTAGTTCAGCTCTCATCCCAGCAAACCAAACCAATCCCACGCGTTGAAAACTTCACCGATCCCAAACGATGCAAGGTTGGCGGTAATGATCGCTATGAAGTCACGCCAAATCGTGCGCGACTCGACGTCGCCAGGCTGACCAAACGCCAACCAGAACAAAACACACTCCGCAACTGGCGCGAAGGTTTCGGCCACCAGCAAATACAAGATTCTTTGCTCGGGCTTAAAGAGAAGTGGCAAAACGAGGGTGACGATTGGATAGGTGCAGGCGGTCAGCCACACCCCGGCCAGGAGTTTTCGCCTGAACGCATGCCGTCGAGATAAGCCGACCAACAGGATCGGCGTTTCGATCAGAATAGTCAGCAAGTAACCGAAGGGCAGGAAGATCCAGAGTTCGTTTGGCGACATAGGATCAGGGCAAACGGGCAGACGTTCCAAGTCTAAAGCATCTTTAACAGAAACGGCGCTTCGGCTACTACGTGGGCGATCGCCACTGTGAAGTAGATATCGCGCGTGGTGGCGTAATCCAACGAAAAGCCCAGCCACAGAATCACCACCACAAAAATACCCAGGCCCAGCGCAACTCCTACCAGCTTGGGAAATCCGCGCGGATGACGTGCGAGAGGCACACTCCTTAGTCTCCAAATCGAGTGGCTCTTGAGAGTTGGGCTACCTGATTCCTCTCCGCGGGTTACGGTTGTCGGCGTTCTGGAAGGCGCGATCAACGGTAACGCGATTATCCAAACGCCGTAGTGGAGCATCTCCAGGAAGAGGTGGACTGAAACTAGAATTCGGCTGGGGATATTTGGCAGCAACTCAGCCCCAGCGTGTTGTGTGATCCGCCAGAAGAGTCCGTTGTCACTCGATAGATTCGGGGCGCTTGACTGCGCCCAGATGATTCCCACGATCAACAGCGGCACCAGGGCCAGACAGCGATGATAAGTTTGCAGCCACTCTCGACGGGTAGTGCGCAAGTGTCGCTCTAAAAACCATAAGGCGATCAGTGGGTGCAGGTAAACGATCACCAAACTGAAAAATTCAGGCTGTAACCAGTTCAACGCGCTGACACCGAGTGCGGCAGGAATGGCCCATGACCAATCGCGACCCTTACGATGTTTTCCTCGTAACCAAATCAGAGTTCCAACCCAGAGCAACAGGAGCGTGTTCCAGGTTGCCAGGATATTGGTCCAGGCATCAGGCATTAACGCAGCAGAGTTGTAGAGAAAAGGGAGGGCCAGATAAACCACGGTCAGAAATGCAATCCCGACAAACGCGGTGAGAAAAAAGTTTCGTGATTTGCCCAGCCCTAACGGAAGCCTCATCAAGAAATAACGAAACTCAAACCAGTTGTGTGGCCCGGCAAAGAGGAACACTGTGACGATGGACACCTGGAGCGGAAGCCAACTAGCCAGGGCGGCAGAAAGGACCACGCATGTGATCAGGATAATCGCAAAGACACCCGTGCCAACCTGAGTGCCGGCGACGGGCGTTCTTAACGAATCAGAAGCAGTGACGTTTTGCGACATCGTCAATCGAGGTGGACACCTTTACTTCAGTGGCGACCAATCATGGCGAAAGTTTTCCGGTTAGACAAGACTGGCTCGAATTTCCGTTTCTTAGCCTGCCCCCGGGGACCTGCGGCGTTCAGGAAAGGTGAACGCTTCGTGCCACCGCAATAAGACCATTGACTTGAGCAGCCGGAATAGTGGAGAGTAATGAAGTCAGCGCGCTCCCGCCAGCTGACGTTTTTCGTCACCATCCTGGCAGTAAATAAATCAGGAAATCTTCATCTTCTGGCCCGACGAAAGCGGAATTTCGATCCGTTTGTTCGTTTAAAGAATAGTGAGCCATCCGCATTTCTGCGATGGCGAGCTTCAACTCAAACCGGCGTCAGGGTTGAATTTCAAAATCAAACCAGTTTTCGTGAGCAAAGTTGCCCTTTCTTACGCGAACCTTACCGGCAACGTCACCGGCCATCCCACGTGAGTGCCCAATGAATCTCTACAAGAGCGTTCCCGCCCCTGCGAACATCTGGCGAACCTTCGCGATAGTTTCAGCTCTCATCTTTGCCTATGCCACCGTTTTGGTGAAGCTGGGCCAGGACTGGTGGAATGACGAAAACTACTCGCACGGACTTCTGATCCCGTTTGTCATCGGTTATTTCCTGTGGACGGAGCGAGCGAGATTGGTCCGCATGGCTGGTCCTTCGAGGATCATCTGGGGTTTGCCGGCAATTGTGTTTGCTTTGCTTGCCTTATGGGCCGGAACCGCCGGGGCTGAGCTTTACATGCAAAGGATCTCCCTCGTGATCATGATCGCGGGAACTGTCCTGTATTTCTGGGGATTTGCCCTCTTGCGAGTCTTGTTCGTACCGCTTCTGCTCCTGATGTTGGCCATTCCGATTCCCACGATTCTCTTCAATAAGATTGCTTTTCCCTTGCAGCTCTTTGCCTCGCGTTGCGCCGTTTGGGCCATGACCCTCTTTGATATTCCGGTGCTCAGACAGGGGAATGTGATTGAGCTGATGCCTTTGGGCGCAAGGGAAACAAAGAAACTCGAAGTGGTTGAAGCATGCAGCGGCATCCGATCGTTGATGACTCTGCTGACTTTAGCGGTGGTTTTTGCGTATTTCACGCACCCGCGAAACGTCAATCGCGACAATGGAGGTGACGACGATTCGGGCGGCGCTGGGGGCATCGAGCGTCTTTTCCAAAATGGTCCAACGAGTGAAAACCTACGGCTTCTGGCGTTCAGTAATCCTTGTTTTATCAGCGGTCCCAATTGCGATATTCACGAACGCGCTCAGAGTTAGCGGCACTGGAGTTCTCGCTCGTTACTACGGGACGAAAGTTGCTGATGGCTTCTTTCACAGCTTCTCGGGATGGGTAATTTACATTGTCGCCTTCCTCATGTTGTTTGGTGTCGGCTGGCTGCTTGATCGCTTCAAACCGAAGTCGCAACGGTCGCAGAAAGCGCGCGTTTCAAGCGCATCTCCAGTTCAGATGGTGGCGATGGAAACCGGGGGAGGAAAATAAAATGAAAGCCTGGAGATTCGTTATTTTGTTTTCCCTGATCCTGGCCGGCGGCCTGGCAGTTAACGCCTGGGAATATCTTGGTGAAGCGCGCGTCGAACGCCAGGCGTTGCGCGGGTTTCCTAAACAAGTGGGAGAGTGGCAACAGACCGGCGGCGACAAGCAGTTTGATAACGAGACCATGGCGGTTTTAAAGGCCAGCGACTATCTGCTCCGAGACTATCGCGGCGCCGATGGCCGTTACCTGAATTTCTACGTTGGCTACTACTCAAGCCAGCGCGACGGCGCTACCTATCACAGTCCTCTAAACTGTCTGCCCGGCGCGGGTTGGGTAATGAGCGAGCCCGGGAAAATGACGATCACACCCAAAGGCAGAACCCCCTTCGTTGCCAACCGTTACATCATCCAGAATGGCAACACCAAGGACCTACTGGTCTACTGGTATCAGGGCCGTGGCCGATCAGTTGCAAGCGAATATTGGGGGAAGATTTACACGGTCGTTGACAGTGTCAGTATGCGTCGATCGGATGGCGCAATGGTGCGAATAACCACCCCAATTTCAAATTCCGAACCAGCCGCCCTTCAGGCAGCCGCCAATCTCGCCGCAGAGGTATCAACCATTCTGCCCGAATTTATTCCAGACTGAACGAGCCTGGAAAATCAACCTGACCGCATTTCAAGGAATGCGCTAACCGCTTCAGAAAGTCTTACCCGGAACCAAGAAAATAAAGGAAGCACCAGCCGATTGGGCTTTTGATAATAGTGTCTCGAACCCCGAGCCCCATCATCGTGGCATTGCCCGCCACGGATGGGAACGGGAGTTAAACGAACGAGACAGAAGTCGCCAGCACCTGAGAAGTCAGGAATCCTGAGACTCGCGACTACGAAAGGAAAGAGATGAAAAACGAGTGCCGAGTTAAGATTTATCACGCCACCCTTCTGTCCGTTCTCCTCGCCGCAGTTTTCGCCATCAGCGGTTGCGCCAATCCCGAAAAGACTAAATTAGCTCACGTCGAGAAAGGCGAAGTTTACCTGAAGGACGAAAAGTTTCAGGAAGCCTCGCTGGAGTTTCGTAATGCGATTCAGATCGATGAGAAGCTGGCTTCGGCCCATTGGGGTTTGGCCCGGGCATATGAAGGCTTGCAACGTTTTCAGGAAGCCTTCGAGGAACTGCGCAAGACCACAGAACTCGACCCCGAACACCTCGACAGCCGCGTAAAACTCGGCAATTACTACATCGCCGCCGCCAGAAATAATCCGCAGTTTATTGCTGAAGCCGAACGGCTGGCGAAAGCGATCCTGCAAAAAGACGCCAACCACGTTGAAGGTCATATTCTGATGGGCAGTGTTCTCTATGCCCAGAATCAGCGCGATCAGGCGTTTGCGGAAATCAACCGGGCCATCGAGTTGGATCCAAAGCGAGTGGAGTCATATCTCAGCCTGGCGCGTTTCTACATTGTCACCAACGACAAAGCCAGGGCGGAAGAGACTTTTCGCCGCGCAATCTCCGTGAATGACAATTCAGGATTGGCTCACACGGAATATGGCAAATACCTGGTGCAGCAAAACCGCCTGGGCGAAGCGGAAGCGGAGATGATTAAGGCCGTAGCCGTGGAGCCGATGAGCAGGCAATCAAGGTTTGTGCTGGCTAGTTTTTATCTCGTCAACAAGCAGATGGACAAGGCGGAAGTCGCTTACAAAGCGCTCGCCGACCTCGACAAAGATAAACCTGAAAGCCAGGCTGTATTGGCCGACTTTTATTCTTCAGTCAATCGTCTTGACGAGGCGATTGCCATCTATCAGGCCATTCTCGGCAAGTCGCCTGACTTCACGCAGGGCCGTTACCGGCTGGGCGAGATCATGCTGACCCGGGGTGATACCACCGGGGCCATGGCCCAGGTTGACGAAGTCTTGAAGAAAGATAACCACGATCGGCAAGCGCTGCTGTTACGGGCGCGAGTTCGCGCTCAAACAGGTGAGTCGAGCGACCTTTTGGCCGCCGTCGAAGACTTAAAAGAAGTACTGGTGCAGGAACCAAATTCCCGCGCCGGACTCTACTTCATGGCGCAAACAAACTTCAATCTGGGTAACATGGACCAGGCGCGAGGCTTCGCCGGCGACCTCGAACGAAACTATCCGGACTATATTCCCGCGAAGTTAATGCAGGCCCAGATTAGCTTGGCCACGGGCGATGTTAAGTCAGCCCAGCGCCTGGCCACCGAGCTGATTGATCGCGTTAATCAAACGGCGCCGGACCGCAACAGTTCGCCGCAGATGCTGGCCGAAGTGCGCACGAAGGCTTATCTGACACGCGGTACGGCGGCGTTGGAACAGGGAAACACCGCCGCCGCTCGCAAAGACTTCATGCTGGCCCGCGACGTGGCGCCTCGTGATACCTACGCCCACATCAGTCTCGCCTCGGTGGCGCTGGTCGAAAACAAAGCTGAAGAAGCTATCGGCTTCTACGAAAACGCCCTCTCCATTGAAAACACAAACTTCAACGCTCTCAGCGGACTGATTCGCGTCTACGCGCGCGCCGGCGATCTCGGTAAGGCCCATGCGCGGATTGATCAGGTGCTCGGCGCTTATCCGACCAACGCCTCGCTTCACTATCTGAAAGCCCAGATCTACGGTTTTGAACGCAACTCGGCCCAGGCTGAAGTGGAGCTTCGCAAGACTCTGGAAATTGATGCCAACTACATAGCGGCGTATTCATCACTCGGCGCCTTGTTTGTAAACACCAAACAAACGGACCGCGCGATCGCCGAGTATCAGAAGATTCTCGAACTCCGCCCGGACAATGCTACGGCCCACACCCTTATCGGCATGCTCGACGATTCGCGTCAGAACTACGATGCGGCCGCAGAAAGCTACAAGAAAGCGTTGGGCAAAGATCAGAATTCAACTATTGCCGCCAATAATCTGGCCTGGCTTTACGCCGTCAATGGCAAGGGCAATCTGGACGAAGCAGTTCGGCTGGCCCAGGGTGTAGTCCAGAAGAACCCGAACGTCCCGGGGTTCGTCGATACGCTTGGTTGGGTCTACTACAAGAAGGGACTTTACGGCGCCGCGGTGGAACAACTTCAGAAGGCGGTCTCCCTGGATGAACGAGCAGCGAAAAGCACGAACGGAAGTCCGTCGGCGAACTATCGTTACCACCTGGGCATGGCTTTGAAAGCTCGCGGCGATAAAGATGCCGCCCGACGCGAGTTGGAATCGGCGGTGCGCTTGAGCGAGAAGTCTCCCTTCGCTGAAGCCGGCGAAGCGCGCAACGTTTTGGCCACGCTGTAATTGCAGGAACCGCCTGGCTTAAGGCGGATTCACAGGCCGGTTTGCCCCGAGCCTTTCAAGGAGAGCTCCATGAGTGTTGAATTTCGTCAGCGCACACCAGGTGAATACGCAAAGATAGCCTGGAAACGAAAGTGGTTAATCCTGCTGCCGGCGATAGCGATCGCAACCGCAGTTTCGTGGGTTGTTTACCAACTGCCGGACCTCTACGAATCGTCAACCCTGATCGTCGTCAAGCCCTCAACGCTGCCTAACTCCGTCGTACCGACGGCGACCGAGGATAGCCTGACTCGACAAATCAACAGCATCGCTCAGGTAGTGACCAGCCGGAGTTCACTTGAACCATTGATCGAAAAATTCGATCTTTACAAAACGGAAAGACAACGCGGTGAGCCGATGGAAATGATCATCGACTACATGCGCAAGAGCATTAACGTTGAAGTGAACACCAGCCGCAATGACATTACCAACGGCTTCAACATCAAGTATCGCGGCCGCAACGCCAAGACCACCCAGGCAGTCACCGCTGAACTGGCCAGCAAGTACATCGACGAGCAAACCAAGAACACTATCAACTCGACCAGCTCAGCCAAGCAGTTTATTGACCAGCAGGTGAACCAGACGAAGGAAGAGCTCGACGCAGTAGACAATGCGCGGCTCGACTTCATGCAGAAGAATGTCGGCAACCTGCCGACCGAAGCTGCGTCTCTGGTGGGCCAGTTAACCGGTTTGCGCGAGCAACAAAAGGCTTACATCACTGAAACCGGCCGCTTGCAGGACCGCCGCTCAGCCCTGACCAGCCAGCTGGCTTTGGTCAAGAAATCGTCCGATCAAGTGAAAGATGATGTAGCCGAGAACACCACCGATCCCAAAACCACCCTGGCCTGGTCCCAACTCGTTTCGCGAAAAGCGGATCTCGATTCGCAGCTAACGCGCATGCTTACTGAATTGCGGCCAAAACATCCTGACGTTTTGGCGAAGCAGGCCGAGGTTGAGTCCGTTAAAGCTGCGATGGACCAGATGGTGCTGGAATGGAAGGATCGCATCAGGGAGAAGCAGGACAAGCTCCGCGATCGTCCGGACCTGACCGTGGCGAATCTCGAGTCGGAATTGCAGCTCGTGGACGGCGAGATCAGGCGTGGTCAGGCCATGCTCGGTCAGATCGATCGGCAAATTGCCGACGTCTCTTCAAGGTTGAATAGACGTGCCCGGGACCGAAGTGGCTCTCGGCGCTCTCGAACGTGATTATCAAACCAAGAAGTTTGCTTACGATCAACTTCTGCTGCAGCAACAAAAGATTGGTCTCGGCGCTGACGCCGCGAGTCAACAGCAGGGCGAAGGCATTCAGGTGGTCGACTCGGCGAATTTACCGTCACGACCCGTAGCGCCAAAACGCCTGGTGTTGATGGGCGGTGGAGTAGCGCTCGGGCTGATGGTTGGTTTCGTTCTGGTTGGCCTGTTTGAAGTTCCCCGATTGCTGACCATTCAGACAAGCTGCGGATGCCGCTCATTACACATCTCTCCCCGTGCTGGTAACTCTGCCCGTGCTGATGACGCCACGCGAAGCTCGCGCGATTCCCCGCCGCCGCAAATTGCTGCTGGCGGCAGGAGTTGCGGCCATGGTGCTGGCGATTCCGGCGCTGGCTATGGTGCTGAAGTTAACTCAGGTGTTCGAACGGTTCGCAGTCTAGATTCTCAGTCATAAATCAACCTTGGCCCACGCAGCCAGGTTTTGGAGGCAACTAAAGTGTACGCAGAATTCTACGGTTTGAAAGAATTGCCATTCGCGCTGACTCCCGATCCGCGCTTCATCTATTTCACGCCGTCGCACACGGAAGTGATGGCCAACCTTCACTACGGCATTGAAAGCGGCAAAGGCCTCGTCGTAGTGACGGGCGAAGTAGGCACCGGCAAGACGACGATCTTGCGGTGGATGATGCAGCGACTCGACCGCTCAGTGCTGGTCGCCTACATCTTCAACCCGCGACTTTCAGTCCCCGAGTTTTACCAGCACGTCGCAAGTTTGCTCGACGTGCAAAAGTGGGAAACCAAGCCGGAGTTTCTCGTGGCGTTGGGCCAGGCGCTCGAATCGCGCCACTCGCGCGGACTGCGAACGGTGCTGATCATCGACGAAGCCCAGGGTCTTTCACCCAATGTGCTCGAAGAGATCCGTCTGCTCTCAAACTTCGAATCAGACACCGCGAAGCAATTACAGATCGTGCTCACGGGCCAGCCGGAATTGCGCGACGTCCTGAACAATCCCGATTTGCGCCAGCTAAAGCAACGAGTCGCGCTGCGTTGCGTGATCAAAGCGCTGCCGAACGTGGAAGAGACGGATCGCTACATCACCTCCCGGCTTCTGGTCAGCGGCGCCGAACGCACAAACCTCTTTTCGCCGGGCGCGGTCGATTACATCTATCGCTGCACGGAAGGCATTCCGCGAAACATCAACAATCTTTGCGACAACGCGTTGCTGGCTGGATACGCCGCCGGCGAAGTGACGATCAGCCGAGCGATTATTGAAGAGGTTGCCGAGAGTTTCGACATGCTGCCGCGGATAGAGCGCGGGATGCCGGTTGGCGAAGAAAGAGAAATGCCGGCGCGAATATTTTCCAGCGCTGGACGCGCTGAGCTTTGGGCAGCCGGCAACGGAAACGGCGATTCAACTAACTAGTTGTTGGTGCGACAAACCTAAAGTTTGTCGGACTCAAGGAGACGAGATGGGCAGAGTATTTGATGCTATCAAACGTTCGGGAGCCGCGCAACCAGGTACCGCTTCGGCCCGACCGGCACACGAATTCAACCTCTCGCGGCGAAACCCGCAATCACCCGCCAGTCCCCTCGGCAGAGCAGGTTGAAGAACAGCTATTTAGTCTCTCTTCGATCCTGGGCCGGGCGGAAGAGCCGGTGAAAAGTTCAGCGTTCACTGCGCACACTGCGAATGCATTCGACGGGACGGCACTCCCCGACGGAATGGCCTCGCGTGCTGCTGGGGCAACTTTGGACGCTGTCAGGCCGGCGCGCGCCACGAGTTTCGTCTCATACGACGTTGCTGCGGCGCGCGTCGAGCCGCATCTGGTGGCCATTACCCAACCTCGTTCCTCCTACTGCGAACAGTTTCGTTCGTTGCGCACGCGAATCCTTCAGGCTGGCGAACGCGAACAGATGCGCACGTTCGTAATCACCAGCGCCGGCATCGGCGAGGGAAAAACATTAACGGCGTTGAATCTCGCCTGGCTGCTGGCTCAGACAGAAGGGGTGCGGTGCCTGGTGATTGATAGTGATTTGCGCCAGCCCTGCGCGACCGAATACCTGGCAATCGATGCGCCTCGCGGACTCTCTGAGGTCCTGGGCGGAGAGATGAATTTGCAGCAGGCGATTGTTCGTCTCGATCCGGCAGGCCTTTATCTGCTGCCCGGAGGTCAACCGCGCGACGATGTTGCCGAGCTGCTATCAGGACCGACGTTTGCCCGAGTAATCGCCCACGCGCGCCGCATGTTCGACTTCGTAATCATCGACGCCCCGCCACTGGGAATCTTTACGGACGCCAACGTGCTGATTAACCGCGCCGACGGCGCGCTGTTAGTCGTGCGGTCCGGCAAGACGCGCTATGCAGCCGTGGATCGGTTGCTGGAAACTCTGCCGCGCGAGCGGATGCTTGGCGTGGTACTGAATCGAACAGACGAAGCCGTGGAATCAAGTGCCTACAACTATCAACAGCGCTATTACCGGCGGCCGCAGGAAAGCTTGCCGGAAGAAGAAGTGCTGGAACTAGTTGAAATTAACGAAGACGAAACAGAGGTGGCCATCGCGAGTTGAGAGCTTCACGCGCCAATACCAGAACTACCCTCCTGCTTCTCGCCGAAGCCATAGTCGTTTTCGGCGCGATCATTGGCGCGGTCTATTTGCGTCTCGGGATGGAAGATGGTCATGAAGAATTGCTGGCGCGTCAGGGACTGCTGAAGACGGCGCTGGCGACTGTTTTCTGCCTCGCCGCTTTTTACCTTTTCGATCTTTACGACTTCATTGTGATGCACGACCGCCGCGAGCTCGTGCTGCGGTTGATTCAGGCTTTGGGCCTGGCCTGGATAGCTCTCGCCTTCGCGTTCTACGCGTTCCCGCAGTTGATGCTTGGTCGCGGCATTTCTCTAATTGCCCTGCCGCTGGCCCTGACGCTGATGGTGGGTTGGCGCGTTTCGATTCACTGGCTGCTGGGCCATCCCGACTTCGGCGAAAAGATCCTGATTGTCGGCTCGGGTGAGCTGGCGGTGGAAGTCGCGCGCGAGATGCTCAACCGGCCTGATGCCGGCTACCGCATCGCCGGCTTTGTCGGCACTGACCCGCAGATGCTCGGCAAGAGTTTGATAAACCCGCGGATGATTGGATTGACCTCGGAACTGCATGAGGTGGTCAAGCGCGAAAACATAGATCGAATCATCGTGGCCATGGGCGAGCGCCGCGGACATTTGCCGACGGCCGAGCTGCTACAGTTGAGCCTGACCGGCAAAGTGAATATCGAAGAAGGCGCTTCGTTTTACGAACGCGTAACGGGACGCGTTTCGCTCAGTATGATTCGTCCTTCGTGGTTAATCTTTTCCAGCCGCGGCAGGCAAACACGAATCTCCGGAGTTGCCCGCAACATAGTGCATCGCATCGTCGCGCTGATCGGCGGGCTGCTGTCGTTACCAATAGCAATTCTGACTGCCGTGCTCATTAGGCTCGAATCGCCGGGCGGAGTTTTCTACAAGCAGGAGCGGGTCGGAAAGAATGGCGTTCCCTTCAACGTAATCAAGTTTCGCTCAATGCGCGCCGATGCCGAGAAGGCCGGTCCGGTATGGGCCAGGCAGGACGATGATCGCACTACGCGCATCGGCCGCTTCATCCGCAAGACTCGTATCGACGAGATCCCGCAGTTCTGGAACATCCTCCGCGGTGAAATGGATTTTGTGGGACCGCGCCCCGAGCGTCCCCACTTCGTTTCGCAGCTAGCTGAGGAGATTCCTTACTACGAACAGCGCCACCTGATTGCGCCCGGTCTTACCGGATGGGCGCAGATTAAGTATCCCTACGGAGCTTCGATTGAAGATGCGCGGCAGAAGCTCCAGTACGATCTTTACTACATCAAGAACCAGAGTTTGATGCTCGACGCAGCGATTCTCTTCGAGACGATAAAGATCATTCTGTTTGGCCGCGGACGTTAAGTAAGGGAGCGCAAATTGGCTCTCAGATAGGTTTGGAGGTTTTCACTATGAAGTCACATAACAAATTCCTGATGACCCTGTCTCTGGCAGTGTTGGTTTTCGGCGGAATCGAGGCGAAGGCTCAGATTCCAGCCCAGTCTCCAGCAGCACCGCAGTTGGTTCCAGCCGTAGACGCTGCGAAAACGCGGCAACGCCTGGTCTCGAAGCCTGCGGACCCGGATTCAAGGGAGGCGTCGAAGAATGTAGACAGCTCATCTGACGTTATCGTGATGACCGAGGACACTCCATCGAAACCAGCAAACGCCAAGAAGGGAGAGTCGACCGCGTCAACGAAAGCAACCGGCACCACTAATGGGATAACTGGCGACAATTCGCAGACAGCGACCGACAATCGGCACGAAACGGTTTCCGAAGAGGCGGCGATCGTTCCTTACTACAATAATTTCTTCAACACTTACCGGCTCGGACCGGAGGACATCATCTCGGTCAACGTGTTTGGTCAGGATCGATACTCGCGAACAGGCATTACGGTCCCTCCGAGTGGTCGCGTTTCGCTTGCCCTAATTCCCGGGGGAATCTTCGTCAATGGAAAAACTGTGGAAGAAGTGGCTGAAGCGATTACCAAAAAGTATGACGAGTTCATCATCGATCCACAGGTTTCAGTTTCGCTCGACAAGGCTTCGTCGTATCGCTATAGCGTAGTAGGCGACGTGGCCCAACCGGGAATTCGTTTAATGAACCGCCGTCTGACCGTGACGGAAGCATTGAGCGAGGCAGGTGGCGTCTTGTCTACCGGCAATCGCAGCAAGGTCGTGGTTCTGCGACGTCAGGCCACCGGCAACCTTGAACCAATTGCGGTCAACGTAAGCGCCATCTACAAAGGCAAGGCGCCGGATACCACATATCTAGTTCCGGGCGATCAGATACTCGTGCCGGGCAACAAGCTCAAGAGTCTCCAAAAAATCATGACCTTCTTCCCGGTGCTTAACTTTGCGCGCATCTTCACCGGAGGGGTGTTTTAAAAGAAACAACCAGCCGATTTGGCACAGTGGGAGAACCGGGAAACAATTTCCGAACCATGATGTTGCGTAAACGAGAGTTTTTGAGATCCAGAGTCGTCGTATCGCCGGCTATTTGCTGTTTGCTGCTTGCTGTTTGCTTTACCCCTGCTTCTGCCGCCTCCTGGGCACGTCAACGCACCTCCTCCCTGGCCTGGCTCCATTCTGTCTTCTTTGTCGATCAGCACCGTGGGTGGGCAGTTGGGAGCCGCGGGACCCTGCTGGCCACTGGCGATGGCGGAAAAACCTGGCAGGCGAAATCGCAGCCCACGTTGGATGTCATTCGCGATATCTATTTTCATGACCCGCTAAACGGATGGATCGTTTGCGAGCGCAACGTCTACGAGCTCAAAGCAAATGATGAACCGCGTTCTTACCTGATGAAGACCTTCGATGGCGGCGAAACCTGGAAGCGGGTGACTGTTCGAGGGGCTGACGGGGTGATCCTGCGCGCTATCTTTGGAAGTGATGGCCGTGGCTGGGTCTTCGGGGAAGGCGGATCAATATTCACTACTCAGGACGATGGCGCGAGTTGGGCGAAGATGCAGGTTCCCACCCGTTATCTTCTGCTCGGCGGCACCTTCATCGATGATCGCAATGGTTGGCTCGTTGGCGCCGGCTCAACTCTTCTTCAGACTTCCGACGGGGGTGAAACCTGGCATCACGGCCGACTGCAACAGGACGCTAAGGTGCGCTTCAATTCCACGTCATTCGTCAACGCGCGATCAGGCTGGGCGGTGGGCGGCGGCGGCGCTATCTATCGCACGACCAATGGTGGCGCATCGTGGCAAGCTCTCAATTCGGGAGTAACGTCGGATTTGTTTGACGTAAAATTTCTTGATCTGTCCGAAGGCTGGGCGGTCGGCGCGGATGGTGTCGTCCTGCACACCACGAGTGGCGGATTGCGTTGGACCGCAGAGCGGAGCGGCACAGTTCACGCGCTCGAACGAATCTTCTTCACCGACCGCGCGCATGGTTGGGCTGTCGGCTTCGGCGGGACAATCATCGCGTACGGATCATCCGGCGTGGGTCAGGTTGAACCACCACGGCTACGACGGTAAATCTCCAAAACCAATCATTGAATCGTTGCCGGCATCTTTTACGAAGCGCCAAAGGCGCGAAATGTAAAAACCTGGGGCAACGCCCCAGGAAAGCTAATCCCTACCAAGTCCTTAAGCGCTGAAGGCGCGAAATCGACAAGAATTGTTCCCCCGAAACGAGTAAAGAGTCGTGATAGCCGGTATCTCAATACCTGATTTTTGGCTACCAAACGCTAACAGAGGGGTGCCTCAACACCTGTGACTATTGTCGTTTAGCTGCTTATTCTCCTCTTGTTTTGATCAGCATTAAATGCGCGACTAGTCAGGAGGAAAATCCGATGCCTCAATCACTCTCGTCGATTCTGGTTCACCTAATTTTCAGCACGAAGAATCGTGAACCGTTTATTACGCCTCAAATCGAATCTGAACTGCACCCTTACATGGCAAAGATCTTCCGAGCGTTGAAATCGCCTTCGCTTACTATTGACGGTACATCCGATCACCTTCACATCCTGTTTTCACTGAGTCGGGTAATCGCGATTGCTGACCTCGTTGAAGAAGTTAAGACGGAATCGTCTAAGTGGATTAAAACGAAGGGACCAGAGTTGAGAAACTTTCACTGGCAGAAGGGTTACGGTGCTTTTTCGATCGGGCAGTCGCAGGTTTCGGCCTTAAGACGTTATATCGCCCGGCAGAAAATTCATCATCAACGCGTCACGTTCCAGAACGAGTACCGCAAATTCCTAAAGAGCTACGGAATAGATTATGACGAACGATATGTCTGGGATTGATTTCGCGCCTTCAGCGCGGAGGAGGAATCTAGCGAGCACTTGGTCCTGGGGCGTTGCCCCAGGCTTTTATATTTCGCGCCCATGGCGCTTAGCAAAGCCTTTCGAATCAGCCGCCTGAAGGCGGCAGAGTTTCAGTTTCGCTCTCCCTCTCTTCAGTTGACTCACCCTGCTTCCTTTCTGGCCTGAGGTGCGGAAACAGGATCACGTCGCGGATCGATTGGCGGTTGGCCAGGAGCATCACGAAGCGATCGATGCCGATGCCGATGCCGGCCGCCGGAGGCATGCCGTACGACAACGCCCGTATGTAATCTTCATCCATCACCATCGCCTCTTCATCACCACGCTCACGTTCAGACATCTGATCGTTGAATCGTTCATACTGCTCGCGCGGGTCATTCAACTCGGAAAATCCATTCGCGCATTCCATGCCGGCGATGAAGAGTTCAAAGCGTTCGGCAATCCCCGGATTAGACGGCGATGCTTTCGATAACGGAGATATCCGTTTCGGAAAATCTGTGATCAGCGTTGGTTGCCCTAAATGATGTTCCACATGATGCTCAAATAGCGGGAGGAGATTTTCCTCAGAAATGTGCTCCTGAGGCGCAAAGCGCTCAACGCTTTGGCGCATCGTCAGTCGCTCAAACGGCTGGGAGAAATCAATGTCGAGCTCACCAAACTTTACATGCGTATGGCCCAACGCCTTGAACACCGTGGCGCGCAACATCCCCTCGCAGAAATCCATCATCTGGTTCACGTCGGCATACGCCCAGTAAAACTCGAGCATCGTGAACTCAGGATTGTGCCGGGTGGAAATACCTTCGTTGCGAAAATTGCGATTCAGCTCGTAAACCTTTTCGAAGCCCCCGACCAGCAAGCGCTTTAAGTACAACTCCGGTGCGATGCGCGCGTAGAGCGGTATTCCCAGCGCATTGTGGTAAGTCTCGAAAGGCCTGGCCGCGGCGCCGGTAGCGAGCGGCGTCAGCATTGGTGTTTCAACTTCTACGTAGTCGTGATCGTCAAGGATCCGTCGCAGCTCGCGAATGACCGCGGAACGCAGTTCGAAAACCTCGCGCGGGGTTAGTTCCTGCTCTTCGCGGTCGAGTTTCAGGCTGCCGGCGATTAGATCGACGTAACGCTGACGCTGTTTGATCTCAGGATCGCTGACGCCGTGCATTTTATCTGGAAGCGGGAGCAGCGCTTTGGAAAGAAATTGTAAAGTGCGCACGTGGATTGAGAGCTCGCCCGTTTTTGTGATGAACAGATACCCTTCAACTCCGATAAAGTCTCCATGATCAAGTAGCTCGAGCAGTTGCCAACCCGCGCCCTCATCTTCGATCACCCCGCCCGCAGCGTTGTTGATTGCTCTCGCATCGGCCTTGCGTACATAGATCTGCAAACGGGTGACACCATCCGACAAATGTACAAACGCTGCTTTGCCCATCACCCGCGGGGGAGTGGCGATCCGGCCAGCCATGCGAACTACCTTGTCTCTTAGTTGTTGATTTGCGAGTTCGATCGCTTCAGCTGGCGGGCGTTCGCCTTCCGGCGCTTTGGGTTCAAACGCACGAAACTTTTCGACCACCGCAGTGACCGTGTCTTCTTTACCCGGTTCGACTATTTGACTGCGCTCAAATTTGTTTGGGTAGGTATTGCCCACGAGGTCGCGTAACGCCTCCAGATGCTCCTGGCGCGCGCGCGTTTGATCGTTTTCTTCAATGAAGGGAATCGTCAAAATTCGGCTCCTGCGGGGAAGCGCCGATTATAGAGAGCCCTGTAGAACAGAGCAAACAGAGGATGCGCATTTCACTGATCAAGGGTTTCCGCCGGGTCGCTTTAGCCCCGCGCAGCGCCTCATGCTAAATTACATTCAGTCGATGAGTGAAAAGATTCTGAGTCTGGAAAAACTGCTCGGAGTGCGTAAAGGTCTGCGCGCTGAGGGTCGGCGTCTGGTATTTACCAACGGAGTTTTCGATCTGCTGCATGTCGGTCATGTGCGTTACCTGAGCAAGGCGCGGTCTCTGGGCGATGCGCTGGTGGTGGGCATTAACAGTGACCGGACCGTTCGTGAGCTCAAGGGCGAACAGCGGCCGGTCACCAACGAACACGAGCGCGCTGAAATTCTAGCGGCGTTGCGAGCAGTCGACTACGTGATCACCTTTGATGATATTTCGCCTCGCTCTCTAATTGCGGAGCTCCTGCCGGACGTGCTCGTTAAAGGTGGTGACTGGGGACTCGATCAGATTCACGGACGGGAAGAAGTGGAAGCGGCCGGGGGGCGAGTCGAATCGTTGCCGTTTGTTGAAGGCGCATCGACGACGAGCATCATTGAGCGGATGAAGAGAAAGTAAGCAAATCGTCGCCAATAGCGGGTGACCGCACGCGGTTTTTAAGGATGAGTACGACCAGGAGCAACGATCTACAAATTGCGCTGCGGCGCATCACGGAAACTCCGGAGTTTAAGCGTACTGCTGCCGAGATCAATCGCGGCGCTCGGGTGGTTTCTCTTAGTAGTTTGGTTGCGAGTTCTGCGCGTGCCCTGGTTCTCGCTGCACTCCAACGCCAGACTAAAAAGCTTTTCGCAATAGTCACTCAGGCAAATCGTGACCTTGAACCGTGGGAGAGCGATCTGCGTTTCTGGTACCGCGCCTGGTCCGGAAAGAGCCGCTCGGAAGACGAGGTCTTGATTCTGCCAGCCTCCGAAAGTGATCCCTATGCCGGCTCTTCGCCTCATCCGGAAACACTCGAACGCCGAGCGCTCACGCTCTGGCGACTCGCTCAACGCTCACCCGATTTTGTTTTAATGACCGGCCGCGCACTCGCGCGTCGCACCGTTTCCCCCGGGGAGATTCTCGAAGCCGGGGTCGTTCTCGCTCGGGATCAAAACCACTCACCAAACCAGCTGGTAGAGCAACTCGTCGCGTCTGGTTATGTTCGCGAAGATCCGGTAGCTGCGGTCGGTGAATTTTCGATGCGCGGCGGCATCGTCGATGTATGGTCACCCGGTCAGGAAAAACCTGCCAGAATCGAATTCTTTGGAGACGAGATTGATTCTATCCGCGCCTTCGATCCCGAGACACAACTCTCCACCAGTCAATTGAAGTCAATTGAGATTGTTCCCATGCGCGAACTTACAGTGCAGCCGGACGATTTCAGGCTATGGGCCATGGCCGCGAGGGAGCGCTGGGTTGACGAACGTTTTGCCCGGGCCCTGCGTGATCGCACGGAGTTTGCCGAGGAAGGTGAAGGGTTTGCGGGGTGGGAGTGGCTGATGCCGATCCTGCGCCGGCGAAGCGGGACGATTTTTGATTTTTTGAAAGATGCCGTGCTGATCGTCGACGAACCATCGGCCCTTGATACATATCTCGGCGAGGTCTATCAGACCCTCGCGGATCGTTATGAAGACACAGACGTTGCGGATGACATTGCGGTGCGGCCTGACGAGCTCTACCTCACGTCCGAAGAGTTGCGCCTCAAGCTGAACCAGCGTCAGCGCATTGAATTGCGGATGCTGGGCCGGCCAGCAGCGGAACTTGATGAAGGTGTTTCCCTGGAAGCAGAAGCGCCCAAGGTGCAACTGGGCCGAACGCGCAGTGTCCGACAGCGCCTGTTTCTCTTTCCAGTTGCCGAACCGGCGCCGGAGGTGGAATGGAAGACGCAGTCAGCGCGAAAGTATCACGGCCGGGTAGCCGATTTGGCGGAAGACCTCAAGCAGGCCGCCGCGGAGGGAACCTCCTCGTTATTCGTTATGCCAAGTCCGGGCGTTGCTGAACGCGTCTCTGAGATCCTGGCCGAGTATGAAATAAACGCGCGGCTTACGCTGCTGGAAGAATCCAACGACGAATCTGAATTGAGTGCGTTACCGGCGACTCAAACAATCGTGACCGTCGGTCGCCTCAGTGGCGGATTTGAGTTGCCCGCGGCGCAGCTCTCGATTCACCTGGAGGAGGATCTCTTTGACGAAGCCGGGTCGCAAGCGCTTGAGCGGCGTTCGCCGGTGGCCGACGGCAGACGCCAAACACCTGACGGCAGGAAAAAACGATCGAAGACGGCAGCGTTTCTTTCTGACTTTCGCGATCTCCGCGTCGATGATTTTGTAGTCCACGTCGATCATGGCATCGGACGTTTTGGTGGTTTGCAAACCCTCGACCTTGGAGGTCGCAGCGGCGAGTTCATGCTGCTGTACTACCTAGAAGACGCGAAGCTCTTTGTGCCGGTTGAGCGATTGGATCTGGTCCAAAGATTTTCCAGCGCCGAGGGGCATCAGCCGACGCTGGATCGACTCGGTGGCCTCGGGTGGCAGAAAACCAAGGCCCGCGCGAAGCGTGCCATGCGTGACATGGCCGACGAACTATTGCGGCTGTACGCCGAGCGCAAACTGGTTGGCGGCTACGCCTTCGCTGCCGATACGCCATGGCAACAGGAGTTTGAAGACGGATTCGAGTATGTGTTGACTGCCGATCAGGAAACAGCGATCGAGGATGTGAAGCACGACATGGAAGAACCGACGCCGATGGACCGCCTGTTGTGCGGTGACGTCGGCTACGGCAAAACCGAAGTCGCGATGCGCGCGGCTTTCAAAGCGGTGATGGAAGGGAAGCAGGCGGCAGTGCTGACGCCGACGACGGTGTTGGCATATCAACACTACGACACGTTTCGCACGCGCTTCGCGCCGTTTCCGGTAAAGATTGAATTGCTGTCACGCTTTCGTTCGCCCAAGGAACAGAAGGAGATCTCCAGGCGAGTTGAAGCAGGTGAGGTTGATGTGGTGATTGGAACTCACCGGTTGCTCTCGAAAGACGTGAAGTTCAAGGAACTCGGGATCGTAGTTGTGGATGAGGAGCAACGTTTCGGCGTCGCCCATAAAGAGCGTTTGAAACAACTGAAGAAGCGCGTCGATGTGTTGACGTTATCAGCCACTCCCATCCCGCGCACGCTGAACATGTCGTTGAGCGGCCTGCGCGACATGTCGCTGATTGAAACGCCACCGCGAGACCGGTTGGCTATTCAAACTCAGGTAGTACAGTTTTCCGAAAATGTGATCAAGTCAGCGATTGAGCTTGAACTGGGCCGCGGCGGGCAGGTGTTTCTGATACACAATCGCGTTGAGACCATCGAGACAATTGCCGCACTGGTTAAGCGTTTGGTGCCTCAGGTGCGTCTCGCGGTCGGGCATGGGCAGATGAATGAAAAGGAAATGGAGCGGGTAATGCTCGATTTCATTGAGCATAAATACGATGTGCTGGTGGCCACCACCATCATCGAGAACGGGATAGACATCCCCCGCGCCAACACCATCATCATAAACCGCGCCGATCAATATGGTCTTTCTCAGCTTTACCAACTTCGCGGGACGCGTGGGTCGTTCAAATCGACGCGCTTATGCCTACCTCCTGATTCCCGGTGAGGGCGAGCTTTCGCCCATCGCCAAACGGCGGCTTGCTGCAATTCGCGAGTTTTCTGATCTAGGGGCCGGCTTTCGCATTGCGGCTCTTGATCTCGAATTGCGCGGCGCCGGTAACCTGCTCGGCGGTCAGCAGTCGGGCCACATGGATTCGCTGGGGTTTGATCTTTACACCCAGATGCTGGAACGCACGGTGGCGGAATTGCGCGGCGAAGTGGTTGAAGACGAGATCAGCGTTTCGATCAATCTTGGAGTTGATGTGGCAATTCCAGATGAGTACATCAGCGACATGGGTCAGCGTTTAAGGACCTACAAGCGAGTGTCGTCGGCTCGGGACGAATCGACCCTGGCCGGCATTCGTCAGGAAACCGCAGGATCGATACGGGCGGCTTCCTGAATCGGTTGAGCAACTTTTTGGTTATGCGCGATTGCGCCGGCTGGCTGAGGAATTGGGCGTGCTCTCAATAGACAAGACCGCCGACGGCATTGCGCTCAAGTTTAGCGAAAAAGCCCGAATTTCGCCGGAAAAGCTGGGGGCATTTATAACCGACCGGGAAGGCCGAGCCTTCACGCCGACGGGCGTTTTGAGAATGAGTCTCAAGGACGACGAACCGGAGCAGCCTCTCGATACAGCCCGTGACGCGTTGCTCGAACTCAGGTTAGACGGATAGAATCAGTCGCCAATTTGCCCACGATATTTTTGTGATAGTTTTTTGTAGGAGTATTTATGAAATTCAAATTTAGTACGCTCGCAGCCGCGAGTGTTTTTGTTTCAGCAATATTGTTCGCCGTGGCCACGCCAGTCTTCGCCCAGGAAGGTGAACTGCAGGTGGTAGACGAAGTTATAGCGCAGATCAACGACGACGTGCTGACGCTCTCGCGTCTAAAACGGGAAGCGAACGAGCGTATTCAGACGATGAAGCAGAGTGGCATGCCTGAGCAACAGGCCAGGGATGAAGTCAGCAAGAAACAGGCTGAGCTGATAGCCACGTTGGTTAATGAAACGTTGCTGTTGCAGCGCGGGAAAGAACTGGAACTGGCGAGCGACGTGGAAGCGGAAGTTAATCGGCGCATGCTCGAAGTGGCCAAGGAACAGGGCATTACCACGATTGAAAAACTCGATGCTGCGATGCGGGAGAGTGGGGTTGACCCGAGCACTACGCGCCAGACTTTGCGCACTGAATTAATGAAACAGGCAGTCATCCAGCAGGAAGTGGATCGCAAGATTTTCTTTGGTCTGACCATGGATGAACTGAAGAAATATTTTGATGCGCATCCGGACAAGTTTCGCAAGCCGGAAAACGTGACTCTTTCCGAGATTTTCCTGAGTTCGGCCGGAAAAAACGAGGCGGAAGTTAAGGCTCGGGCCAATGCCCTGGTGGCCCAGTTGCGGGCGGGGGGAGACTTTGCCGCCCTGGCCACCACTAATTCCGAACGTGAATTGAATGGCGTGCGCGTCGCTGAACAAAACAAAGGCAAGGTGGGGACGTTTGAAGTGCCAAACCTGCGTGAGGATATTGCCAACGCAATCAAGACCGTGAAAGCAGGGAGCGTAAGCGAACCACTTCGCAGCAATGATGGTTATCAAATTTTGCGCGTCGACGAACGAGTTAGCGGAAGTGCCACGCCAACTTTTGTTGAAAACCGCGTGCGCGAAGCCATCACGATGGAGCGAAACGACAAGGCGCGCGAAGAGTATTTACAGGGCCTCCGCAACGACGCTTATATTAAAGTTGCTGAGAACTATAAGGCCGCAGTGCTCCCTTTGCTGAAGATAAAGGAAGAAGTAATCGCCGAGAGCGGACTAAACGATCCTAAGCCGGAAGAGAAGAAGAAAAAGGGTCGATTCCTCGGAATATTTCCCAAGCCCTAGTGGGTCAGGGATGCCGTACCCGGCGCAATTAGTCGCCGTCGAACCTTTGCAGCCCGTGCTTACGCGCGGGCTTCCGTTTTGAGCTTGCCATGCGCCTTGATCTTTTTCTAAAAGCGAGCCGTCTCTGTTCTCGCCGCACGATTGCGCAAAAAGTTTGCGAGGCCGGCCGGGTCTTTGTGAACGGAAGTCAGGCCAAGTCGTCCCACGCGGTGAAAACTGGTGATGAGATCCTGATCAAGCGTGGGGATAAGTTGCTGACCGTCCGCGTGATTTCGGTTCCAGCTGCGCGCCAAACCTCGCGGAAGGAGGCAGGCTTGTTGTATGAAATTGTAAGCGAGGAATTGGTGGCAGAGGTAGAGTTAGCGATTCAGCATGCGGAGGGAAGAAGTCAGAACCGGGAGCGATAGCGACCGGGTTAGTCTGATTAGAAACTTTTTCGTTTTGAACACACCCGGTCGCTACCGCTCTCCGTTTTGATTCAATTAACCCCCCTCGACTTGATATGCCTATCTCATTAACGATCAAGCGCGATTTTCTAATCCTTGCTGCTCTCGTTTTTGTCTGTGGCGCCGGTTGCCACCAGCGATCGATTCTGGCCCGCGAGCCCGAAACGGGAACAGGTGCTAGCCGGCCCGGTGATCTGCTGGTTCAGTCGCCAATGTCTCTGAGACTTCCATTAAAGAATCCCCGCATCGTAGTTTTAAAAAGTAAGCGTCGCCTCGAACTCTATTCAGGTGAAGCTCTGGTGCGGAGTTACAAGATCGGTCTGGGCCTTAACCCGATTCCTGATAAGCAGCGTCAGGGTGACCGTGCGACTCCCGAAGGTGACTTCTACATATTCACCAGGAACGACAAGAGCGCGTTCTATCTTTCGCTCGGCATCAGTTACCCCAACATCGAAGACGCCGAGCGCGGACTGCGCGATCGCCTGATTTCAAGGGCCCAACACGACCAGATCGTCAGGGCCAGCAAACGAAAAGCTACTCCGCCGCAAAACACGGCGCTCGGTGGCGACATCTACATCCATGGCAACGGCGCGAACAGCGATTGGACATGGGGCTGCGTCGCGTTGGAGAATGAACACATAAAGGAGCTATTCAATGCCGTGCCGGTAGGAACTCCGGTAACGATTAAGCCGTAACGTAATGACCGCGGAAATAAAGCCATTCAAAATTCGCGACATTGAAATCAGTCCACCGTTGATTCTGTCGCCAATGGCGGGAGTCACCGACGTTTCGTTTCGCCGTTTGCTGAAGCGCTGCGGCGGAGTGGGGTTGACCGTGTCAGAGTTTATTTCGGTTGAGGGACTGACGCGAAACAACCCAAAGTCGAAACGCCAGATGCGTTTCTATCAGGATGAGCGCCCTTTTGCCGCCCAGATTTTTGGTGGACAAGCGGAGCGCATGCGCATGGCGGCCGAGATGGCGGAGGAAGTTGGCGCCGACATTCTCGATATCAATTGCGGTTGTCCCGCGCCGAAAGTGGTGAAGCACGGCGGTGGTTCGGGTTTACTGAAGGACCATTCGCGTCTCGAAACCATCCTGAAAGAGATTAAAAAGGCGATTACCATACCTCTGACGATCAAGATTCGCGCTGGTTTCTACGATCACACTATCAATGCAGTGGAGACCGCCAAGCTGGCGGAAGCTTGCGGCGTCGAGCACATTGCCTTGCATGGTCGGACAAAGGAGCAGGGTTATCGTGGGCTCGCAAACTGGGACCTGGTGAAGCAGATTAAAGAAACGGTCAGCGTACCTGTTTCAGGCAGTGGTGATGTCACTACGATTGACCAGGCCTTTGCGCGTTTTCGTGAGACCGGATGCGACGGTGTGTTGATTGGTCGCGGCGGCATGGCGAATCCCTGGATCTTCCGACAGATTGAAGACACGATGCACGGACGCGAAGTGTTTCAACCCACTCTCGCAGACAAGCGAACACTCCTGCTTGAGTACTTTGACATGTTACGCGAGGACATGCCGATCACGCCGGCGATCAATCGCATGAAGCAACTCGCCGGGCAGTTTACCCGCGGTCTGGTCGGTGGCGCGCTCTTTCGCACTTCGCTTTATCACTCACACTCGGTGGACGAAATCCTGAATCGGATTGAAGAATACTTCACAGCGATTGAGGCCGGCATTCCATATCACGGCGAAGCCGGGTCTCCCATTGAAGAAGCTCCGGAACTTGACTCCTGCGAAGCCGCGGCGATCTCATAAGTTACGTCGCCCAGCTGAACGAACCGCGGGCGAACGAAGAAACGTGAAGGAACTTGCTGAGCCCAGTGCTTACCTGCTGGAAGCGATAGCCGGCGTACTTTTTGGCTTCGGCGCAGCCTTGCCGGCGCCAGTATCCAGATTTACCGCCGTCGGGTAACCCTTGCCATTCAGTGCCGCAAGCTCGATCACGACTTCTTTTTGGTTCTTACCGATGGGCTTCCGCGCCGTTTTCTTCACATCAGGAACTTCCGATCTTTTGTCCGCCTTTTCGTCCCCAGGCGATGAGCCAGCAACGGATTTGCTCGGACGCGCAGCGGGCTTTGGTCTTCGCGACAGCGCGTTCAATGAGTCCAGCACTTCCTCACGTTCCGCTTCACTTAAATCATCGAGGCTGGCGCCGTGCGCCTCAAGAACTTTGCGCAGATTCTCTTCAGTATTGGTGTCCTGGTCATAGACGTCGCGGTAAATGTGTAACTTACCGTCTTCGACGACGATCGTTTCATAACGCAATTCAACGGGAATGCTCTGGCCCAACTTAACCGACCTGGTCTTGGTTCTGTCGGCGAAGTACGACTTTATTGACCCTTCGGATATCTCGTTGCCCGCCACCTGGGCCAGCAGTTTTGAAAAATCGATCACTTGCGGAGATGTCAGGCCCACGCATCCGTGCGAAGCGAAAGTTCCGAGTTTAGCCGGCGACTTACCGCCGTGAATCAGCGAAGGCGAACCGATGGGAATTTTAATTGGTCCCAGCGGGTTCAGTTTGCTGCCGGCCGCCACCTTCTCACCGGCCCGGACATTTCTCATCTTCGCGACCCAGGGCTCGTCCGGTGGCGTCCAGGTGGGATTGAAAATGATCGTCTCTGCTTTCCGCAAGCCGGTCGGCAATGGAAACGCGGGATAGCCGATGCCAATCTTGTACGACTTCATCAGTTCACCATTGTGAAAGACGTCCATTCGGTAGGCAGGAATATTGACTACTACGCGCGTGTCTTTCGGTACGGCGTTCGGCCCGGCGGCGACTTCCGCAGGCTTTTCCGCGTTGACGTTTTCACCGCCGCGAGCCCAGTATTCGCGGGCCAGATTCAGAAGCGCTTCGGCTTTCTGTTCACCGATGATCCCGCGAATTGATTCAAGCGCGCGCAGCCTCGACTGTTCTGCGGTCCCATTGGCTTGTTCAGCCGCCGTTTCCCGCAGTTTTGCCACTTCATCTGCTGCTACTTTCTTGAGTTGCGCGATTTGATCGTCGGTGAGTTCCACCTTCGTTTTCAGGTTTGACTTAAAAGCATCGTCGGCCAGCAACGCATCCAGCACCGGCAACGTTACCGGAATCGCGACGCTCGCCTTATCAGCCGGAGACGATGCCTCGGCGAGCGCAGGGCTACTCGCCGGCTTGACTGCATTGGTGTTGCTGGCAGGCTCGACGGCGCAGCCTGCGGCAACAGTTAAAAGGGCGATCACCAGGAAAAGTGATTTATGCCTGATTAAGTTCATCGTCTTACCTCGTTACTTAATTTTCTCTCGATGAGTTCAGTTTTGCCCCGCCCTCATTTTGGTCCTTTGGATTTGCCCGCAGGCGATTCAGCCGGAGCCGGGCTCACAGCCGGACTAGCTGTTGGGGCCTTGTCCGTCGGAGTTACCGGGGACGATACCGGCGCCGGCGTTGAAGTTACCACCGGCGGCGTGGCGGGCGCCGGGGTTGTATTCGTTGCAGGATCGCTAGCGCATCCCACAGTTAAGAGAACGGAAGAAAGCGTTAGTGTGAGAATAGCAGAGCGACTGATTACGGTGATGTTTGTCATTGATTTTTGCCTCGTTTTGCAAGATTGAAAAGCGAGGCAATAATTGCCCGGGCGGAGATTCGTAGCAACGGGCGTTCCCACAGAGGCGGTGTGTGAATGACCCAGTCTGGCTGCACCAAAACCCTCATTCATCGATTGCGTTGCACGATTAGCGAACGCAAGTGGGACAGGCACTCTTTGTCTGTCCATGCCGGTATTTCGACATCCGCACCTAAGGGACAGGCAAGAATATCTGCCCGTCTACTTCGACCTCAGCAACGGAAAAGGATTGATGTTAGTTCCTTCCCAATAACGTTTGGGATCGGCCACGATTGAAATTGAGAAGTGAAGATGATAATTCCCGGCTCCGGCGTTCCCAGTGTCTCCGACAAATGCGATGATGTCGCCCTGTCGAACAATCTTTCCGGGTGAGATTCCATCGGCATAGCGTTGAAGATGCGCGTAGTAAAAGATTACTTTCCTGTCGGCGCTCAGCTGATAAATCGTTGTGCCTCCACGTTCGCTTTGAAACAGTTTGCCGATCTCCCCGTCAGCAGTAGCGAGCACCGGTGTCCCGGCCGCCGCCATGATATCGATAGCGTCGTGGGCACGGCCTTCGGCACGAGAATCAGTAAAGGTGTCGAGCAATTGATCAGGTTTTATGCCGGCGACCGGGATGATCAGTTTGATGGCGCCGAGGAAATTGTTTGTGAGCGGCGGATCCTGCAATTGTTGCTGGTTTCCACTGGTCAGCCCCGGCTCCGTTTTCGGATCCGCGGCCCACGAAGACACATTGGGACGATCTGTTGGACTGACAGCGGGAAAGGCAGGAGTTGAGAATGCTTCGCGCGAGTCTTGAATGGCGGTTTCGGGAATAGCGCGCGATCGTTTTGCCTGGATCCACACAGACAGAGAAACGATCGCAACCGCAACTGCGAAAATCAACAGCACACGAAGTCGGAGCTGCACCGCTGAAGTGGCCATTGCCTACCTCCGCGCGCCGAGAGGCAGGAGGGGACGTGGGGTAGTGCCTTCAAAGAACCAGCTCGCGCCCACTTTCAAACGGTGTTGCCAGGTCGGTAGGCGCGATGTGTAAAGAGCGAAACGTGCCTGACGCGCGAGTGCTCCGCCAAATACTTTGCCTCCGGCCAGCACAGCGGCGCGTTCAGTCCCCAGGCTGACCGCCTCGCCAAGTTCTGCGAAGTGTTTCGTCTGTAGTTTCTGGCCATCAAGAAACGCTTCGATATTTTTGGCGAGCAGTCCGGCTTGCTGAAGCGCAAGCTGGGCCGTCCCCGCGAGCGTTGGTGTGGCATCTGTGAAGTGAGCAATGTCCCCGAGCGCGAACAAGTTGTCATGGCCAGGAACCTGAAGCGTGGGCCTCACTGCAACTAAGCCGCGAGGTGACTTTTCAAGGTCAAGTTTTTCAACCAGCGGATTCATCCGCACGCCGCCCGTCCAGGCCACGGCCGCAATTTCTATCTCAGTTTGTTTGCCATCGTGTTCGATGGTGATCGACTTCTCGCTAACGCGGATCACTCGGGTCAGCGTGTGGACTTCAACGTGCGACGCGAGCAACGCGTCTTCAACGATCTCCCGGATTTCCTCGCCCATTCCGGGCACTACCTGGTTACTCATCTCAATCAGGAGCACGCGAGGTTCGCCGCGTAGCGCGCGGCGCTTGAACGCATCACGCAGCAGATCGGCCATTTTGGTCGCGAGTTCAACGCCACTGGCTCCCGCGCCGACAACCGCAAAGGTCAGCGCGCGTTGCGTGTCCTGCGGCGGTAGATCAGGTGGAACATCATCGAGCGCGTCAACCATGCGCCGTCGTAGTTTGTCAGCGTCGGCGATCTTGCGGAAAGGAATCGAATGTTCCGCTGCGCCTTCAACTCCCGAGAAGTTTGAAACGCCCCCTACGCCCAGGACGAGCACATCGTATTCAGCGGGTTCCTTGCGGGCTTTCAACTTTAAGGTACGCGCTTCGAGGTCAACCGCGGTGACTTCATCGTGAATGAACTTTACGCTGTCTTCCAGCAGTTCCTTCTGGTTAGGTGCGATGTGCCACTCCTCAACTTCGCCGCTCAGATACTCGTAGAGCATGGGAGTAAATAGAAAGTGGTCCTCATCGCTGATGAGCGTGACATCTGCGCTGCCGGCGAGATCGAGAGCCGTGAAGAGCCCGCCAAAGCCTCCTCCTACGATCACGATGCGTCTGTTGCTTTTCATAAAGTTTTCCGCTGATTGATTTTAGGATGGTAGCAGACCGAGGCGACGGGCGCATGCAGGCAAAGTGGACCCAGGCTTTTGGGAAAGGAAGGAAGACAGATTTGCGCGCGGCCAAAACCCCTTCCCCTCTCCCCTTTCGGAAGTGGCGCTTGACCCACGAAGAGTTGAGTAATAAGTTGATACAAACCCCAGCCGCTAACGGACAACGATCAAGGACTCAGCATGACCCCTCGAAAACCCCGCAATCGACCACACGTGTTTTTCAGCCTGGGCCTGCTGAGTATTTTACTGGTGGGAGCCGTGCACTTCGTGACCGCAGTCTCCTCCTCGAATCCTTCGATCCTGAAGTCCAGCACCTGGTTGAAGGTTGGCGCGAGAGTCATGGCCGACACAGCTGAGGGAAACACGACTCCGATTGTGATCCTGCTTGCCGATCAGGCCGATGTCAGTCCGGCATACTCAATCGAGGATCAGGACGCGCGCGGGTGGTTTGTCTATAACACTCTGACGTCGCATGCCAGTCGCTCTCAGGTTGGCCTTCAGGATTTTCTGCGATCGCAAGGGGTCGCGTTCCAGTCGTTTTGGGCGGCCAACATGATCGCGACCACCGCCGATCGCAAACTGATTGAGGACCTGGTGGTTCGCGCAGACGTCGCGCGCGTTGATTCAAACACCCCCACGCGTTGGATCGAAGAGCCGGTAGTCGAGAAGATCGCCGGCAGATCGGAACGACCGAATGCCACTGAAGCAATCGAGTGGGGCGTGCAAAATGTGAATGCGCCGGCGCTGTGGTCCCTGGGCTTTAACGGTACCGGAATTGTGATCGGCGGGCTTGACACCGGGATTCGCTGGACGCACGACGTGCTCAAACCCAGGTATCGCGGCTGGAACGGCACGGTCGCCAATCACAATTACAACTGGCGAGATGCGATTCATTCGGGCGGCGGGCTGTGCGGGCCAAATACGACGGCGCCATGTGATGACGGCGGACACGGCACCCACACCGTTGGTACGGTAGTGGGCGACGATGGCACAAATCAGGTAGGGGTCGCGCCGGGCGCCACATGGATTGGTTGCCGTAACATGGACCAGGGCAACGGTACACCTGCGACCTACACCGAGTGTTTCCAATTTGCTATCGCTCCCACGGATCTTGCCGGTAACAACCCGAATCCGGCGTTGCGACCGCATGTGCTGAACAATTCGTGGTCGTGTCCAGCAAGTGAAGGTTGTGTGGCGCGCACCGAGTTGGAAGTGATCGTCAACAATACCCAGGCGGCAGGAATATTCGTCGTAGTTTCGGCGGGTAACGGCGGTCCGGGCTGCTCGAGCGTTGCCGATCCGGCTTCCATTTACGATGCGTCATTTTCGGTCGGCGCGATTGACACGAATAATGCGCTGGCGCCGTTCAGTGCGCGTGGCCCAAGCACCTTTTACACCCCTGCCGTGCTGAAGCCAAACATCTCGGCGCCTGGCGTGGGCGTGCGTTCCGCCACCCGGGGTAGTGATAGCGCTTTCACTTTCTTGTCGGGCACTTCGATGGCCGCTCCGCATGTGGCGGGGGTCGTATCGCTGCTTTGGTCGGCGCGGCCGCAGCTCATGCGAAACATCGCTGCGACCCGAACGTTGTTGCAGAATTCGGCCAATCCCTCGATCACGGTCGCGTCGCAAACTTGCGGTGGAACTCCGTCGAGTCAGATTCCAAATAACACTTTCGGCTATGGCCGGGTTGACGCGCTCGCGGCATTCAATGCCTCGGCGCCGGCAACGATCAGCGGCACCATTACTTCAATGGATGGTTCACCGCTGGGTGGGGTAGTAGTCTCCCTGTCCGGAGCTGCGACTGACAAGACCATTACCGATAGCAATGGGTTCTACCGGTTTGAGAACGTCCCAGGTTACGGCTCATACACGGTTGAGCCGAGCCGCGTGAATTATAGTTTTCAACCGAATACTCTCTCGTTCCTTTTAACGGGCAACAAAATAGATGCGCACTTCGTTGCCAACCCGCTTACCCCGGTTAACGCTAATCCGATTGATACCCCCGAATTTTTTGTGCGGCAGCATTATCTTGATTTTCTGAATCGCGAGCCGGATCACTCGGGACTGATTTTTTGGAGCGATCAGATCGTTTCTTGTGGCAACGATGCAGTCTGCCTCGAGTTGCGGCGCATCAACGTCTCCGCGGCCTTTTTTCTCTCGATCGAATTTCAGGAGACCGGCTATTTGGTTTATCGAATGTATAAGTCGGCTTACGGAAATATGTCCGGAACGCCGGTTCCTGTCAGACTGAGTGAATTCCTGCCGGATACTCAACAGATCGGCCTGGGCGTAGTAGTAGGCGCCGGCAACTGGCAAACGCAATTGGAGGCCAACAAGGTGGCATTCGCGCAGGCTTTTGTCACCGGGGCACGCTTCACGACGGCGTTTCCTACGACGATGTCGCCGGCGCAGTTCGTGGATGCGCTGTACGCAAATGCCCTGGTCATGCCGTCAGACGCCGAACGTAACTCGGTTATCGCAGAATTCGGCGGCGCGACCGCGACGACTGACACGGCAGCACGAGCGCGTGCCCTGAGACGAGTGGCAGAGAATGGGGCCCTCGCCCAGCAGGAGTTCAATCGCGCATTTGTGCTGATGCAATACTTCGGCTACTTGCGCCGAAATCCAAACGACGCGCCGGAGCCCGGACTCAATTTCGACGGTTACGATTTTTGGCTGAACAAGCTGAACCAGTTCAATGGAAACTATATCGATGCCGAGCTGGTGAAGGCATTTATCAAATCGAGCGAATACCGAGCGCGCTTTCCACGTTAGTAAGTAGGTGTTTTCTTACTCCTGCCCCGTAGGGTGAGGGTTGGGGTGCGGGCTTGTGCGTGTGTAAAGCCCTCTGCTGTAACCGCTGTCCCACGGCGAGAGGGGGAACACAGCCTCCCAAAGAGGAGAGCCCCTCCATGGGGAGCTGGGGAACATAGGTATTAGAGCAACGCTCGCTGGACAGTCGCCGGAGGCCCATGCTAAGTTACGTCGTCACATAATCTTAGCGGTTGCCGTGTTTACACGGTCTTCTGCTGTTTGGGAGGATCATTTTAAGCAGTGCCTTTAGCCAAAGAAACCAAAGAACAGATTCTTAGCGACTTCCGTAGCCATGAATCAGATACCGGGTCACCTCAAATTCAGGTGGCTTTGCTCAGCAAACGAATTAACGAGCTCACCGAGCACTTCAAGATACATAAGAAAGACAACCACTCGCGGCGCGGCCTGCTCAAGATGGTCTCGCAGCGCAGAAGTATGTTGGATTATTTGAAGCGCACAGATATTGAACGCTACCACGAAGTGGTGGCACGTCTGGGACTGCGTCGTTAAGAACTACCTATTAAAAGTACACCAGGGATAACTTCGAATCTTAAATCCCCAGCCCGCGTCTATCGAAGAACTTGCAGAAGGTGCCGAACGTGACGGCGATACCCAAATCAAGCAGACGCGCTTTGGCATTAGCGTACCGCAGAAAAAGGCGGCATGAGCTCACGGTAAGGGCTTGTGCCGCTTTTTCGCTTGCGGCTCAGAGTTCTCCTCGCTTCACGTAGCGAGACACATCAATAATCGGCGAGGCGCATGAGACGCTCGCACGGCCTGATTGGTTCAGGCTAATTGTCCGAAGGAGACAAAAAAGATGACAGTTAAGAAATACCTCAAAGAGTCGATAAAATTAGGCGATCAGGAATTGACAGTTGAGACAGGACGCGTCGCCAAGCAGGCTGATGGCTCAGTCGTGATTAGATATGGCGACACGATGCTGCTGGTGGCTGCGGTGGCCGCCGCGAGTCCTCGGGAAGGGATCGACTTTTTCCCACTCACCGTCGAGTATCGCGAGTCAAACTACGCGGCCGGCCGCATTCCCGGAAACTATTTCCGGCGTGAAGGTCGACCCGGCGAGAAGGAAGTCATTACTTGCCGCATGATCGATCGTCCCTGTCGACCACTCTTTGCCGAAGGGTTCCGGAACGAAACTCAGGTGATTGCCAGCGTAATTTCGGCTGACTCGGATAACAATCCTGACGTGCTCGCCATCACCGGCGCGTCGTGCGCGTTGTACTTGTCAGACATTCCTTTCATGAACCCGATTGCCGGTGTTCGGATCGGACTGATTGAAGGCCGTTACATCGTTAACCCGACTTACGACGAAGTGCGCGAGTCGAGATTGAACCTGGTGGTTGCGGGTACGGAAGAAGCGATTGTGATGGTCGAAGCAGGCGCCTCCGAGGTTTCCGAAGAGATCATGCTGGAAGCCCTAATGCTGGCGCATAAGGAGATCAATCGCCTTTGTCGCTGGCAGAAAGAGCTGTACAAGGCACTCGATATCCAGAAGCGAGAAGTAGCTCCAGTCGCCGATGGACGCAGGAGATGCTGGGCGAAATCCAGAGAAATTATGGCGACCGGTTGCGGCAGCGCTGGACACCACTTCACAGGAAAAGCGCGACAGCTATGCGGCCGTCGATGCTCTGAAAAAAGAAGTGGTTGAGTCTTATCCAGAAGATCAACCTGAACAGCGGGCCAAGTCGAAAAAGGTTTTCGATCATCTGAAGGAAACCATCTTCCGCGACGATATTCTCAATAATCGCCGCCGGCCCGACGGTCGACGCTTCTCGGAAATTCGACCCATAAGCTGCGAGGTTGGTTGGTTACCGCGTAGTCCACGGTTCAGCGCTTTTCACTCGCGGTGAAACGCAAGCGATGGTTACAACTACGCTTGGCACCAAGGAAGACGAGCAGTTTATCGACGACATCGAAAAGGGCGAGGTCAAACGCCGCTTCCTGCTCCACTACAACTTCCCGCATTACTCGGTTGGCGAAGTCGGCCGTTTTGGTTCGTCGAGTCGTCGGGAAATTGGGCACGGAGTGCTGGCGCGTCGGGCGATTGAACCAGTATTGCCTGATGCTTCGGAGTTTCCGTACACCCTTCGCATTGTGGCAGACATTACCGAATCAAACGGCTCGTCTTCGATGGCCAGCGTTTGCGGAGGCGTACTTTCGCTGATGGATGCTGGAGTCCCGCTCAAAGCCCCGGTCGCAGGTGTGGCCATGGGTCTGGTGATGGAGGGTAACAAGTATGCCATCCTGACCGACATCGCGGGTGCTGAGGACCACTATGGCGACATGGACTTCAAGGTCACTGGAACCACTGAAGGAATCACGGCGCTCCAGATGGACATCAAGATCGCCGGGATCAATGCGACGATCATGGCCGAAGCGTTGGAGCAGGCCAGGAAAGGCCGCTTGCATATTCTCGGTGTAATGGCCGAAGCGATCGCCGCGCCGCGCCAGGAGATTTCACTCCACGCGCCGCGAATCATCCAGATCAAGATCAATCCGGACAAAATCCGCGACGTCATCGGACCGGGCGGAAAGATGATCCGTTCGCTGGTTGAGGAGACGGGAGCCAAGATTGACGTGTCAGACGACGGCACAATCTCGATCGCGACGTCGAGCGGGGAAGCAGCGGAAGCTGCGGTAGCCCGGATTCGCGGAATTACGGCTGAAGCTGATATCGGACAGACCTACATGGGCACTGTATCCCGGATCGTCGATTTTGGGGCATTCGTTGAGATTTTCCCTGGAACCGACGGCTTGTTGCACATTTCTGAAATTGCCGACCGCCGCGTCAAAGATGTCCGCGACGAATTGAAGGAAGGCCAACAGATCCTTGTCAAATGCATCGGCAAAGAGGGCAACAAGATTAAATTGTCGCGGAAAGCAGTGTTGCGCGACGAAGGCCGTCAGGCCGAGGCCGCTACTTCAGGCGACTTAGATTAATAAACTTGTTGATTAGGCAGTTCGTGCCTGACCCCTTCCAAAGTTGCAGGAGGTTTGCCATTCAGTTTCGGCAAACCTCCTGTTTTACTTGGTTTAGCACACCTTCTTCCTTCGTTTAAACCCTCGCCGAAAATGGAATCCCTTCTTCATTAGGCATCTTTTCCTATCAACCAGCGAAACCGTCCGCTGCGTTTAGAGTTAAAACCCAATATTCACGGCCATAAAGCGACGGTGGCAATAAGTTTAGATGATGCAAACCTTTCCCGCTCAAGAGAGTTGGGAGATATCAGGAGGGAATTCCAACCGATGATGAGTCGAGCTTTTCGCCCCACGGCAGCCATACTCTGTATCTTGCTTTTGTCCGGCGTGCCCACTTACGCGGCGCCGGTCGCAATCAGTGAGGTCATACAGGTGATGGGCCGCTACCAAAATCCTCCCGAGCTTCGGCTCCGCGGTGTTTCCCAACACACAAACTCTTTAGTCGCCGACGGAACAGAAGGTGGAGCATCTTCGGCTGTCGCTTCCTCTTCCCAGCAGGACGCGGCTGGCGAGATTGCTGAGATTGCCGGCATCACTACCAGCGGCGACGTCAGCAACTCAGCCGAAACCCTGCTCGCCGGTGTTGCGGTTAGCGAAATTCCGCAGGGTGGCGTGGATGTTGTTGACCAGGGAGACGTTGAAGGAACAATATGTGACTGCGGTGAGATCACGGTGCCGGGCGGCGGATTTCCCAAGTGGCCACTGCTGTTCCTGGCCGCGATTCCATTCTTCTTCATTCATGGTTGCGACGACTGTGACACTCCTCCGGGAGAAAACACCCCTCCAGGCACGCCTGAGATTCCCGAGCCGGCCTCGCTCCTGTTGTTTGGTTCAGGTCTGGCAGCCTTTGGAGCCAGCTTGCGTCGGCGTTATGCCCGCGGAAAACTGGCGGCGCAGATCCAGCATACGGAGGAGGGCTAATCAAAATGTTGAAAGCTATTCTTAAGACGCGAAGCGTAGCCAAAGTCAGCTTCGCCGCACTCCTGGTATTCACTTTCTGCATGGCCCATCCTGCTCCGAAGCACAGGCCAAGAAGCGCAAGCTGGCGAAGTATGGAACCATCAAGATTCTGTCGACGCCCGGGTGGTTTAGCCCTGGAGATCGATGGAAAACCCGAAGGTCAAACGTCAAACGACTACCGGTCGTTTGATCTCGATCCCGGATTGCATACGATCGTTATCACTCTTCCCAACGGACAAAGATGGACTCGAGAGGTTGAGCTGCCGGCCGGACGCATCAAGTGTGTGGCGCTGAACTACCGCCAACCACCACCAGTCACCAGCTCTCCTTGCCCCTATCCAGTTATTCTCTCAGCGCCTGCCCAGGTGAATGAAGGCGAGATTATTACGTTCACTTCTGACATCACTTACAGCGGCGAGCTCGGCGTTAAATTACACATGGACGGTGAGCCCCGGAAACGCAAAGCTAATGAGCGGCGCCGGAACTCCAACGATCACGGTTGACTCCACCGGTCTAGTCCGGTCAGCGGATCACCGCGAGCCTGGTGGTCGATGATGGCTCGGGTGAACCTGCTTGCCGCCAGGTGGCACAGGCTTCGACGTATGATTCCGCCGACGCCGCCGCGCGAGAATCCTGTCACGACAGTTTGACGTCTGTTGCAGTTGTTCATTCGACGACCAGAAGGCACGTCTCGACAATCTCGCAGTTGAGCTGCAAAACGATCCGTCGACCACCACCTATGTAATTGCGTACGGTGGACGCAGGAGTCGAATCGGTCAGGCGGATATGCTGGGCGACCGCGCCCGCGACTATCTGGTGACGAGTCGCGGCATTGATCAGTCGCGCATCACAGTTCTCAACGGTGGCTTCCGAGAGGAAGACTGCGTTGAGTTGTGGGTGGTTCCCAGCGGTGCGGCTGCACCGGCGGCGACTCCAACCGTGGATGCCGCCGATGTTCGTCCGACCACGCCTAGGCGGACCCCCAGACGACGCGGACGTTACTAACTGCAGTGGCCCCGACAACCGGGCCAGGCGAGGGCTCGACACGAGGAGGCAAGACGCAAGTCTTGCCTCCTCATTCATTTTGGGGCGCAGTGAAGTGAGTCTTCCGTGGTGAACGCCAGGTTTCGCGACCTTAGAACGCAAAGCAATCGCAGTTTCGGCAGTCAAAACCCGCGGGGCGCCGCTGGTGTTCGTAATTGACGCGCACCGGAGCGTGTGATAACAATCAGGCATCCCCCATTTGTTGTTATTGACGATAAAAGTTCGGTCCAAAGAGGGAGGCTCTTAAATGGGTGATAATGGAGACGGTGGCGGCAGCGCTGGAGTTGTCGCAGTATTGGTGATCTTTGTGATCATTATTTTGGTGGTGGTCTTTGCGTTCAGAGGAAGATTGTTTGGCGGCGGCGGAACGCAGAAGATTGATGTTAACGTAACCGCGCCGGCGCCAAGCAAGTAGCGCGCAGCATTGTTCAAGTTTTGGCAAGAGGAGCGCTTGGAAAGGCGCTCCTCTTTTGTTTCAATTTTACTATTCACGATTCGCTATTTAATATTCACTGCTTATGTCAGCTCCAAACATTGAAACCATAGTTTCCCTGGCCAAGCGGCGAGGTTTTGTTTTTCCATCCAGCGAAATTTACGGCGGGCTCGGCAGCGCCTGGGACTACGGTCCCCTCGGCGTCGAACTTTGCAACAACGTCAAGCAGGCATGGTGGCGTTGGATGGTCTACGAGCGCGACGATATTGAAGGCCTCGACTCGTCGATCATCTTGAACCGGCTGGTTTGGAAATATTCGGGACACGAGGACACCTTCAGCGATCCGCTGGTTGACTGCCGTGAATGTAAGACGCGTCTGCGCGCTGACAAACTGGAAGATGGCAAATGTCCCAACTGTGGTTCAACGAAATTAACTGAGCCGCGCCCTTTTAATTTGATGTTTCAGACTCATGTGGGCGCGACTGCCGAGGACGATCCCAACGCGCTGGTGTATCTCCGTCCGGAAACGGCCCAGGGGATCTTCATCAACTTTGCCAACGTGCTGACGACCAGCCGTCGCAAACTTCCTTTCGGCGTGGCCCAGATCGGCAAATCGTTTCGCAACGAAGTAACTCCGGGAAACTTTATTTTCCGCACGCGAGAGTTTGAGCAGATGGAAATGGAGTATTTCGTAAAGCCCGGGGAAGACGAGCGTGTGCATCAGGAATGGATTGACACGTGTTTCGACTGGTTCACCCGGCTGGGTATTTCGGCAGATAACCTTCGTCTTTACGAGCAGCCAAAGGAAGAGCTGGCCCACTATGCCAAGCGCACGGTGGATATTCACTACCGATTTTTCCCGGAGCGAGCCGAAGACGAGCGTCAGTGGGACGAGTTGATGGGAATTGCCAACCGCACCGATTTCGATCTGCGCACCCATTCGAAGAAACCGGAGGATGCGGAAGGCAAGCGATTGAATCCTGATTCAACCGAGGACCTGTCGTATTTTGATGAGGCGTCGAAGGAACGATTCTATCCCTATGTGATTGAGCCGGCTGCCGGTGTGAATCGCACCGTGCTTTCCCTTTTGATGGATGCATATTCGGAAAAGACCAACGACAAAGGCGAGACCCGGGTCATTCTAAAACTTCATCCATCGCTCGCGCCGATCAAAGCTGCGATTCTGCCGCTGGCGAAAAACAAACCGGAGATCGTGGCGCTGGCAAAGTCAATTAAGCGTTCACTGCAGCCGGCGCTGCGAGCGGTCTACGACGACACCGGCGGCATCGGCAAGCTTTACGCGCGCCAGGATGAGATCGGCACGCCCTTCTGCGTGACGGTTGACCATCAATCGCTCGAAGATGAAGCAGTAACGGTGCGCGATCGCGATACCTGGGAACAGGAGCGCGTAAAGGTCTCGGATTTGCAGGAACACTTGATGAAGAGACTGAAAGCTTAGTCCAAAGTCCAAGGTCCAAAGTCCAGGGTTTTTTCGGCCCATGAGGTCTTGGCTTTGACTTTGGACATTGGACATTGGGCTTTGGACTGTTAAGCAAATGGCTATAGTAAAAAAACGTAACGAGCAAACGGAGTCGCGCCTCCTATTGGAAGGCGACGAGCCAATCGAGCTCCCGCCTGCGGAGATCGACGATCGAGCGGTACTGATCCAGTTTGAAAAGTTTAAGCCGTTCGTCGGGGAGTTACTGGAAGAATTGCGCGACGGCACGATGGCTGAACCAGTGCCGGTGATGAACGACGGCGCAACCTTTGCGATTGACTGCGACACGCGAACGTTTTGGGTAAAACTCTGGCACGCGGCCGGAAGCGATATGACCAAGATCGAGCGCGCCCAAGTAATCAGTTGCCTGCCATTGGTCCATGGCGTCCACGTAGTAGTGGAAGACTACAGCGATGAACAGTTGGCGAAAGATGACTGATCGTCCCGCTCGTTGACATTGGACCTTCGACATTGGACATTTGGACTGCCATGTCCGCAATTCCCGAAAAGGTTATAAGTCTGGCTCGAGTCGTTCGCGATTCAGGTGGTCGCGCCCTGCTCGTTGGTGGCTGTGTGCGCGACCAGTTGATGGGCCGGGAACCCAAAGACTACGACCTGGAAGTATATGGAATCGAATCGGCGCGATTGCGCGCCATGCTGGATCAATATGGTCCGGTGAATGTGGTCGGCGAAGCCTTCACGGTTTACCGGCTCGGCAACGACCTTGATGTCTCGATCCCGCGACGAGAACGCAAATCTGGTGTCGGTCATCGTGCGTTTGTGATCGAAGGCGACCCTTCGATGAAAATTGAAGAAGCCACCCGACGGCGCGATTTCACGATCAATGCAGTTCTTCAGGATCCTTTGACCGACGACCTAATCGATCCTTTCGATGGCCAGGGAGACCTCAAACGCAAACTACTGCGCGCGGTTTCAGCCGACACGTTTGGCGAAGACAGCTTGCGAGTTTTGCGCGCAGCTCAGTTTGCCGCCCGGTTTGAGTTTGAAATTGAAGCGGATACGTTGGCGCTGTGCCGGGAAATCGACTTGTCCGATCTCCCTTCGGAACGCATCTGGGGCGAGATGGAGAAGCTTTTGTTGTTGGCCCAGCGCCCGTCGATCGGGTTGAATTGGTTGCGCACACTTGAGGTCAACGAGCAACTGTTCCCCCAGATCGAATCGCTGGTGGGTGTGCCGCAGGATCCGGAATGGCATCCCGAGGGAGATGTATTTGTTCATACGAGACTGGTGGTAGATCGAGCGCGCGAATTGATCGACGATCTGCCGTATCCCAGGCAGGTGACCGTGATGTTGGCTGCGCTGGCCCATGACTTCGGCAAACCATCAACCACGGAGTTTTTGGAAGGCCGCTGGCGTTCACGCGGACACGAGGAAGCCGGCGTTTTGCCGACGGAGGAGTTTTTGGATCGCCTGAACATTCACACACTTGACGGATACAACGTGCGCGCTCAGGTAGTAGCCCTCGTGCGAGATCATTTGAAGCCGGGAGAGTTTTACAAGAAGCGCGATGAGGTTGGCGACGGGGCTTTTCGCCGCCTGGCGCGCAAATGTGAACTTGATTTGCTCTATCGCGTGGCCAAAGCTGACTCGCTGGGGCGCAACGCCGAGTGGGTGCCGCGTGAAGAATGGTACACCGCAGAGGCGCAGGATTGGTTTATTCGGCGGGCAAAGGAGTTGGACGTCGACCATCAACCACCCGCGCCAATTCTCCTGGGCAGACACTTGATTGAAATGGGACTTCAGCCCGGTCCACGAATGGGAGAGATAACTCGCGCGGTTTATGACATGCAACTCGATGGGCGCGTTCAGACCTTGGAGGATGCAAGAAGCATGGTAAAAAAGATGCTATCCACAGATTCCGCCGATTACACAAATTAAGAAGTGAGCACTGTTAGAATCGCCCTGTGCTCCAGAACCTTAGGCAAAACGATCCGCGAACTTATTCGATTATTGGCGCCGCCATGGAAGTACATCGCCAGCTAGGTTGTGGTTTCCTCGAGCCAGTTTATCAGGAGGCTCTTGCCTTCGAGTTTACTGTTCGAGATATTCCATTTATGAGAGAAGTGAAGCTACCACTCGCCTACAAAGGTCGACCCTTCCACACGGGATATTGCGCTGACTTTATTTGTTTCAGCGCTGTGGTCGTTGAACTGAAGGCCCTTGCTCGGATGAGTGGAACGGAAGAAGCGCAGGTTATTAATTATCTCAAGGCGACTGGACACGAGCTGGGTTTGCTTATCAATTTTGGCTCGCGGAGCTTAGACATCGTCGCTTTGTTCTGACGAAATCTGCGGAATCGGCGTAATCTGCGGATAGTCGTCATCGTCGCGCTTCAGGTTGTTGCTGGGTCACGCAGTGAATGGTGCCCATTCCCCAAACGAGCGGTTCACAATTAATTCCCACGACGCGCCGCGTAGGAAATAGTTTTGCCAACGTTTCCAGCGCCCGGCTGTCGTTTGAGTGTCCAAAAACCGGCGCCAGTACCACGCCATTAGCGATATAGAAATTGGCATAGGACGCGGGCAAGCGATCGAGGATGCGGCTGTCGGTGCTGGTTCCGCCCACTACGCCGGGCATTGGCAGGGTAACGATTTCAAAGGGTCGGCCGGACGCATCGGTCATGCTGTGCAAGCGTTTGAGATTGTCTTGCAGCAGTTCATAGTTTGCATCTTTCGGATCTTCCTCGACCGCGCAGACGATCACATTCGGACCGACGAACCTTGCGATGTCGTCGATGTGTCCGTCTGTGTCGTCGCCGACGATTCCTTCGCCCAGCCATAATACTTTGCGCACGCCGAGATAATCCTTCAAGTGCTGCTCGATCTCATTTCTGTTTAGCTGAGGATTACGGTTCAGATTCAGCAGACACTGTTCGGTCGTAAGTACGCAGCCCGCGCCATTGACTTCGATTGACCCGCCTTCCATCACGATTCCGGGAGCGAAGCGTGGCACTTGCAGAAAACGCTCCAGCAGCTGCGGAATCGAGTCGTCTTTCTTCAGCTCTTCATATTTGTTTCCCCAGGCATTGAAGATCCAGTCGTTGAAGGCGAGAGCGTGTGCGCCAGGTTTCACTTTGTCGGACACGAGAAAGTTTGGTCCGTAGTCACGAATCCAAGAATCGACGGTCGGTACCTGGTGGAAGTGGATGTTCTCCGCGCCACTGAAGTCGCAGCGCGACCGCACGGAGTTTTCAGTCTCCTCGTCATCAACCAGGAGATTTACAATCTCGTGAGGTGCGAGGGCGGCCATCATCGCGAGGAAAATGTCCTGGACGCGCGGCACCCGATCAGGCCATGTTTCCGGATCTTTGGGCCAGGTCAACCACGTCGCCGTGTGACGACGCCATTCGGCAGGCATGTGATAACCAAGTGCGGCCGGGGTGGGCATCTATTTACCAGGCACAGGGTCGATCATTCGAGACGAGAGAGGCGCGTAGAAATCAATGCGCCGGTCGCGCAGGAACGGCCAGTTTTGCCTCGTCTCCTCAATCTTATCGAGGTCGCAGTCGACTACGAGTAGCTCTTCTTTGTCAGACGAAGCCTTGGCGATGATTCTGCCGAATGGATCGGCGACAAATGACTGTCCCCAAAATGTGAGTTTGCCTTCCCGGCCCACGCGATTCACCACCACGACGTAAACCCCATTCGCAATAGCGTGCGCGCGCTGAATGGTTTCCCAGGCGGAATGCTGGGCCTGGTTCATCTCCGCGTCTTCATCAGGCAGCCAACCAATTGCGGTCGGATACAAGATAAACTCCGCGCCGCTCATAGCCGTGAGCCTGGCTGCTTCCGGAAACCACTGGTCCCAACAAACAAGTGCACCCAGCTTGCCAAACTTTGTGTCATGCGTTTGGAAGCCGAGGTCGCCCGGCGTGAAATAAAACTTCTCGTAATAGAGTGGGTCGTCGGGAATGTGCATCTTGCGATACTTGCCGGTAAGTTTTCCCTGCTCGTCAAGGATCACTGCGGTGTTGTGATAAACACCGGCCGCGCGTTTTTCAAAAAGTGACGCAAGAATAACGACCTTGTATTTCTTCGCGACTTTACCCAGCGCTTCGGTTGTAGGTCCCGGAATTGTCTCGGCAAGTTTAAAGAGCTCGATGTCTTCAGTTTGACAAAAATACTGTGAGCGGAAGAGCTCCTGCAAGCAAACGATCTGAGCGCCTTGTTTTGCCGCGTCGCCAATTCGAGCGATTGCTTTTTTGAGATTTGCGGCGGGATCCGGACCGCAACTCATTTGCACTAATCCTACCTTAACTGACCTTGACTTCACTTTTTTCGGCATGCCGGAAAGTATAGCGTTCAATGTCTAACGTCCAAAGTCCATTGTGTACTGATGCGGTTCGATTCCATCAGAGGCTTTTCTTCGCGAAACTTTGCGTCTGGCTTTGCGACCTTGACGGTTTGCTTTGTCTTCTGGACTTTACCGCAAGAACGCAAGGGCTTTCGCAAAGAGCGCAAAGCAAACTGCACCAGTAGGGTCCATTGGCATTCGACACTGACATTGGACGTTGGACGTTGGACTAGTTAAGATGTGCGGTCTTAATAACCACTCCAATTCCAAAGAAAGAGTTTCCCATGATTGACTTCGAGTTAACCGAGGATCACAAGGCGCTGGTGCAAACCGTGCGCGAGTTTGCACAGAAAGAAGTTGCCCCATTCATCAAGGAATGGGATGAAAAGCAGGAGTTTCACCCGGAAGTTCTGAAGAAAATGGGCGAGCTTAATTTGCTTGGCGTTTGTATTCCGGAAACATACGGCGGCGCCGGCTTCGACTACATCTCCCTCGGACTCGTTTGCGAGGAACTTGAAGCCGTGGATACTTTCATGCGCGTGGTGATGTCGGTGCACACCGGTCTCAATTCGCTAACGCTCTATACCTGGGGCACGGAAGCGCAGAAGCAGAAGTATCTCGTGCCGCAAGCCAAGGGCGAGAAGCTTGCCACTTATGGCCTGACTGAACCGGGCGCGGGATCCGATGTTGTAGGTTCACGTTCAACGGCGCGCCGCGAAGGCGATGAATATGTACTCAACGGCGAAAAGATGTGGATTAGCCTCGCTGATGTGGCCGATAATTTTCTTTTCTTCTGTTGGACGAATGAGGACAAACGCCGTCGGCGTGACCATTCCGGGATGTCGTGCTTCATAGTTGAACGCTCGATGAAGGGTTTCACTTCGGGAACGATTCACGGAAAGCTCGGGATTCGCGCCGGGAATACGGGCTACTTTTCACTTCAGGATGTGCGGGTGCCTAAAGATAACCTGGTTGGTGAAGAGGGCGAAGGTTTCAAGATTGCGATGTTTGCGCTCGAGCAGGGACGTTACACAGTTGCTGCTGGAGCGACCGGAGTGATTCGAGCATCGCGCGATGCTTCGGTTGCATATGCGCTCGAACGCGAAACTTTTGGGACTAAGATTGCCAATCATCAACTGGTGAAACAAAAAATCGCAAACATGGAGGCCGATTACCAGATGGCCCACCTGTTATGCCTGCGAGCCGGACAGCTAAAGAACACTGGACAGGCGAATGGTCGCGCGACAAGTCTGGCGAAGTGGCAAGCCACGGTAAGAAGCGAGACGGCAGCGTCGATGGCGATCGAGATTCATGGCGCGAATGGTTATTCCAACGACTACCCAGTCGAGCGATATCTTCGAAACTGCAAAGCCGCAATCATCTACGAGGGAACGCGCGACATTCACACGCTCATGCAGGCCGACTGGGCGCTGGGATTGAAAAAGGAAAAACCGGCGCGCAAAACATTGCCGCCCTGGCAACCCGCCGAATCCGCGCCCCGTAGCTAGGAAGGCCAGGTTATTTAATTCTTTTGTGGGAACCGGCTGCTAGTCTGAGTCGGTGGAAGCAGCGGTTTTTCGTTCATCTCTGATGAGCTCGTCGTGCCGTCCGATCGCGCGATTTACGGCATCCTCAACTTCATCGAGGTTGAACGGTTTGCTGAAATAGGCGAAGGCGCCTAGTTCATCAAAAACGGACGCCTTATCTTCCACTAAAATGCCGGAAATCACGATTACGGGAGTGTATGGATGGGTGCTCCTTATGTGGCCCAGGAGATCGTGCCCGCTGAGTCCGGGCATATTGATGTCCGTGAGGACCACGTCGTAGCGTTCCATTTCCAGGTATGCGAGCGCCTGTTCGGCACGATCGGCGGTGTGACAATCGTGGTTTTCTGACAGAAGATCGCGAAGAGTGTCTCGAATAAGGGTGTCGTCATCGACGATGAGTAAGGTTGCCATGCGCGATATGTTGCCTTGAATGAGGCTGGGACGCAAGAAAAGTCTTGGGAGTAATTGATGTTTAATACCCCAGCTGACTTCTGGGCGTGGCGTTAGCAGCTGTGCTTTAGAGAGAAAGCATGAGTCAGCCGGCCCCACTGTCGCTCAACGCCACCGGCGCCAAATCACCTGCTGAAGTTGATACCAGGGTTTCCTTCTTGTTCATTTGCAGATGAGGCGGAGACTTTAGTCGAGCTTCCGCTTCCAGGATTATGTGAGTAGTTTGCAGGACTGTATCTGGATTCAACGAGATAGATGAAATACCCTTCTGGACAAGGAACTCTGCAAACTCAGGATAGTCGGAAGGCGCTTGCCCGCAGATACCGATTTTTTTCCCGGCGCGATGTGCGGCTTCAATCGCGAGCGTAACCATCCGCTCCACGGCGCCGTCACGCTCGTCGAAAAGGTGGGCCACCATTTCTGAATCGCGATCCAGGCCGAGGGTTAGTTGCGTAAGGTCATTTGACCCGATCGAGTAGCCATCAAAGACGCGCAGAAATTCGTCGGCATAAATAACGTTGGCGGGTAGTTCGCACATCGCATAGATTTCAAGCTCGTGCACGCCCTGTTTTAAACCGAATTCATCCATCAGCTTAACGACGCGTTCGGCCTCGGTCACGGTGCGACAAAAGGGAATCATTGCCTTGACGTTGACCAGTCCCATTTCGTCCCTAACGCGCTGCATCGCCAGGCACTCGAGTTCAAAGCCTTCGCGATAACGATCATCGTAGTAACGCGAGGCGCCCCGGAAACCGAGCATCGGATTCTCTTCTGTGGGTTCAAATTCCTGACCGCCAATCAACATTGCATACTCATTTGATTTGAAGTCAGACATGCGCACGATCACCGGCTTTGGGAAAAAGGCGGCGGCGATGCGAGCGATCCCCTCCGACAAACGGCGCACGAAAAAGTCACGCGGATCTTCTTCGCCAAGTCGACGCTCAATCTCTTTCACAACGTCCGGGCTCTGTAAGTGCGGATAGCGCACCAGGGCCATTGGGTGAATGCCGATGTGATTGTTAATAATGAATTCCAGCCGGGCTAGTCCGACGCCGTCATTGGGCAGAGAAGCGACAGCAAACGCGTGATCTGGATCGCCCACGTTCATCATCACCTGCGTGCGTGGCCTCTGCTCGTCTCCCACCACGCGGCGGTCCACGGCAAAATCAATCAGCCCTTCATAAATGTTTCCGTGCGCGCCTTCTGAACAGGAAACAGTGACTTCGATCCCGCTTTTTAAAATGCCGGTGGCGTTTCCGGTTCCCACGATGCAGGGAAGCCCGAGCTCGCGGCTAATGATTGCGCTGTGACAGGTGCGACCGCCGCGATCAGTAATGATCGCCGCGGCGCGTTTCATGATGGGCTCCCACGCCGGATCGGTCATGGAGGTAACGAGCACGTCGCCCGCCTGAAACTCAGACAGGTGGTCAGGATCTGCCAGCACGTGAATGCGCCCATGACTAATCTTCTCGCCGACAGCAATGCCGGAAACCAAGGGAGCGCCATGTTCACCGGTGAGGCGGTAGGTCTCGATATAGTTCTCGCGATTGCTGGCGTGTACCGTCTCCGGCCGGGCCTGGAGAATAAAGAGTTCGCCGGTGTTTCCATCCTTGGCCCACTCAATGTCCATCGGCATGGAATGGTCTGCGAGGGAGGAGTAATGTTCTTCGATTAGGCAGGCCCAGCGAGCCAATTCCAGGACCTCGTAATCATCCAGGCAGAAGCGATTGCGCTGAGCTTCCACAACTTCGCGCGTCCGGGTGCCGCGCCCGTCCAGTCCATAAACCATCTTCACTTCTTTGCCGCCCAACCGCCGGCTAACGATTGGCCGCGCGCCGGTTTTCAAAGTTGGCTTAAAGACGACCCACTCATCGGGTGTGGCCATTCCTTGAACGATGGCTTCTCCCAGCCCCCAGGCGCCATTGATTACTACCGCATCGCGAAAACCGGATTCCGTGTCGAGCGTAAACATCACGCCGGAACATGCCTGATCTGATCGGACCATTGGCTGCACACCGATCGAAAGCGCTACCTCAAAGTGATCAAACCCTCGCGCGGCGCGGTAGGAGATTGCCCGGTCGGTCCAAAGCGAGGCGAAGCAACGATGACAGGCTTCGATGAGGGGATCCTCTCCGCGTACGTTAAGAATGGTGTCTTGTTGGCCGGCGAACGATGCGTCGGGCAGATCTTCAGCAGTGGCTGAAGAGCGAACGGCTACTTCCGGCGTTCGCCCCAGCCGCTGGCACAACTTCCGGAAGGCGTCGATGATCGCGTCGTTAACTTCCTGAGGAAGCGGCGTATCCAGCATCAGCGCGCGAGCTTCGCGACCAGCGTCATTCAGCGCGCGAATATCATTGTGGTCGAGGCCGCTCATTAATTCGCGCAGGCGTTCGCCCAGACCGTTTGTCTGCAAAAGCAAACGGTACGATTCGCTGGTGGTGGCAAATCCATCCACCGCGCGGACACCGCGAGGTACCAGCGCCCGGAAGAGTTCCCCCAGGCTTGCACATTTACCGCCGACGAGTTCGACATCGGCTGCGCCGACTTCGCTTAGGTCGAGCACCAGGGGCTTTGCAGTTTTCGACATCATGTTTCTCCGGGATTTGCGGGAACACTCAATTTCTGGCGCAGAGTCTATCCGACCTGCCAGCGCTCGTCGATAAAAATTGGACTCGGAGAATCGAAACGCTTTTTTGGAGCGTGGTCAACCGCTAGGCGGAGGTCAGCGGCCCCGCCCGGACTCACCGCAAAGCGCGACAAAGAATTACCAGGAATTCTTGTTCGGGCGACGTGATGCGGGCGAGATTCCCGCGGTCCCAGTGGCTGCTACAAATTCCGGGGCCTCTCTGTTAGTATGAGTCCGCACTTCATCACCCCCGAGCATTACCGAAAACTAGTCGCAGTTTGCAGTCAAACTTCCGAATTCAGGAGACTGAAAAGATGGGCCATGAGTTACAGACAGAGCGCGAGCTGTCTCTGGATTTTTTGCGCGTGTGCGAAGCAGCGGCGATTGCGGCGGCCCGCACGATGGGCCAGGGCGATCGCAAGTATTCCGATCACGTTGCGGTTGAGGCTATGCGCGAGGTCATGGATACAGTGCCGATGAGGGGACGCATTGTGATTGGCGAAGGCGAACGTGACGAGGCGCCCATGCTGTACATCGGCGAAGAGGTAGGCGGCGGCTACGGCGTTAGTGAGGATCTGGCCGAATCCTGCCCCGAAGTTGACATCGCAGTTGACCCGCTGGAAGGCACAAACCTTTGCGCGGTTGGTGCGAATAACGCGATCGCGGTGCTGGCGGCGGCCGAGCGCGGCGGGCTTTTAAACGCGCCAGACATCTACATGGACAAGATTGTGGTTGGCCCATCGTCGCGTGGCGTGGTGGATCTGGATGCGCCCATCAAAGACAATCTCAAGAATATTGCTCGGCGGTTAGGTCGCGATGTGGAGGATCTCACCGTTATCGTGCTCGATCGTTCACGCCACAAGAAATTGATCGCGGATGTGCGGGAAGCCGGCGCGCGCATCCGCCTGATCGGTGATGGCGATTTGTCCGCCGGGATCTCCGCCGCGGTGGCCGGAACCAACATCCATGCGCTCGTGGGCATTGGCGGCGCGCCGGAGGGCGTGATTACCGCGGCGGCAATGAAATGCCTCAACGGCGAGATTCAGGCCAGACTCGTTTTCGATCACGAACGCCTGGGAGTTGATAAGGACAAAGTGCCACCCAAGGAGCAGGTGATCGAACGAATGCAGGAGATGGGTATTTCGGACGTTAATAAGATCTACGACACAAACGATCTGGCGCCGGGGCGCCGGATTATTTTTGCCGCTACCGGCGTGACTGACGGAGCATTGCTCAAGGGAGTCAGATTCTTTGGCGCGGGCAAGCGGACCCACTCGGTAGTGATGACTTCGGAGTCGCGACACATTCGCTTTGTTGACACCCTGCACATTGAAGGCGGTCCGGATACTGTGATTCGATTTTAGTTAGCGGATTTCGGACTGCTGATTCTAAATCCCCTTTTAGAAATGTCTTACATTCCACAGTCAGGATCCAACCGTCGTCCGCTAATGGTGTGGTTGGTGGTCGCGGCCGGATCTCTTGGGACTATCGCGCTTATTTTGGGCGCCCCCCTGGCATTAAAGTTGGAATTTCCCATCTTGGGACTCACTCTGTATCGTGCTTTCAGCTACCTCTGCCATCAAATTCCGGAGCGATCATTCATCATAGCTGAGCGTCCTTTCGCAGTGTGCTCTCGCTGCTTCGGTCTCTACGCCGGCTTTGCAACCGCAGTAATTCTCTATCCCTTGATGAAGTCGTTGAGAACTATTGAAGCGCCCGAAAGGAAATGGCTATTCGTCGCGGCCGTGCCGATTGCGATTGATTTCTCCCTCGAATTTTTTGGTTTTGGTCATAACACTCACTTTTCCCGCGTCGCCACGGGAGCCCTGCTCGGCGCTGTTTCGGTTCTTTATGTAATGCCCGGACTGATGGAGCTGAGCCTTCGCGAGTGGGGCGGAAACAAACGCCGGGCGACTATGGCAGCCGGCGTGAATCGACCGTCCGAAACGTTCCCGTTGAACGCGGCCTCGGCGCCCAGCGACTACAGCGCTCCACATCGCCGCATTTAAAATCGCCGCACTCCGGATCTACAACCGGAATCATTATTTAGAGAGTTTGCGAACTCCTCAAACCTTCTGAATATCGTGTAAATCCTGCAAATCCTGTCATTTGTATTTCCCTCCCTGCACTTCCTCAGGTTAGAATCCATGCCGCGCCGTCCGGAGCTTTCTGACGGCGTTTGAGATTTCTGGGACCAGCTGCGCTACCAATGGCATTCGCTTTTCAAAACACTCCCGAACCGACTCCCTGGCCGACGCCGATGGGTCCCGAGCCCCAGGCCCTCTTCGAGCGCTACTTTCATGACGGGATCAACAAAACCTGGGGAAACATCAGCCCGCTCTACCACCTCGACGGGTTTGATTGGACCATTCTGATCCTCTATTTCACTATCCTTACAGTCTTGGCCATTTATGGTGGCTATCGTATCAAACAGGTTGTGGACTTCTGGCGTTACCGGAAATTCGTGCCGACGCCTGCTGCGCACTTCAGCGAAGCCGACTTACCTGTGATTACGGTGCAGCTTCCGCTGTTTAATGAGATGTATGTGATCGAGCGCCTGGTGAAGGCGGTCACCGAGATTGACTATCCGCGCGAGAAACTTGAGATTCAAGTACTCGACGATTCGACTGATGAAACGGTAAAACTCGCGGAAGCGACGGTAGCTGAGTATGCCCGCCTGGGTTTCGATATTCATTATATTCATCGCCAGGATCGAACGGGATTTAAGGCGGGTGCCTTGGAACAGGGAACCAAAGCGGCGAAGGGTGAGTTGCTCGCGATCTTTGATGCCGACTTTGTGCCCAAGCCTGACTGCCTGCGTAAACTGGTCGACTTCTTTACCGATCCGATGGTTGGTTGTGCCCAGATGCGCTGGTCGCACATTAACGGCAACTACAATCTGCTGACTCGATTGCAGACCATTATGCTCGATGGTCACTTCGTGGTTGAGCAGACCACGCGCAATCGCACCGGCGGCTTTTTCAACTTTAACGGCACTGCGGGGATCTGGCGTCGCGAAGCGATCGCTGCCAGTGGCGGATGGCAACACGACACGCTCACCGAAGACACCGACCTTAGTTTCCGCGCGCAGTTGATGGGTTGGAAGTTTGTCTACCTGCTGGACGAAGATGCGCCGGCCGAGATTCCAGTCGAAATAAACGCCTTCAAAGCCCAGCAAAGACGTTGGGCCAAGGGCGTGATGCAGGTGGGCCTCAAGCTCTATCCGCGCATCTGGCGATCGCGTCTGCCCATGCGGGTACGACTGGAAATGTTTTTCCGTTTGACCGGAAATATCAGCTACCCGCTAATGATCGTCGCCAGTTTTCTTCAGTTTCCTCTCCTGCTGGTGCGTTACAACTCGCCTTTCTATCATCTGATGGTGCTTGATCTACCGTTACTGTTCTTCTCCTCGGTGTCAGTGTTTCTGTTTTACGGAACGGCCATCTGGTACCTCGACAAGAATCGGGCGCCACGTCTGCTGCACCTGCCACTTGTGATGGCGCTGGGCCTCGGCCTGGCTTTCTCGAATGCCCGTGCGGTTCTCGAAGCGTTGTTTGGAATCAAGAGCGACTTTGTGCGTACTCCCAAATACAGCGTGGAAAAAACTGAAGACGAGACGTGGAAACGCAAGAAGTACAAACGCAAACGTGGCTGGCTGCCGTTGTTGGAATTGAGCTTCTCTGTCTATTTTCTGCTGGCAATTCTCTACGCGCTGCGTCTGCGCATGTGGGGCACCGTGCCCTTTCTCTTCCTCTTCTTTTCCGGCTTCGGCTATATGGGAGTGATGAGCATGGTGCAATCTTTCAGCAGCGGCCGCTGGTTCTCATCCTGGCGCGCCGCACCCGGAACCCCTTCCGCAAGTAAGTAGGGACAGGCATTCCTTTAAGTCGGCGGCGTGATGCGGCTCGACAGAAGCTACGCGACCCGACAGAAGTAAGCTGGCAACGCAGATTATTCAGCAGTGCCGGAGCGACAAATGATTGGGAATCGCAGAGCGCAAGCCTGACCCCAGCAGTGACCCACTAGCCATCTTAGCGAAACTTTGCGTCCTGCTTGGCGTCCTTTGCGGTAGTGCTTTTCGTAACCGCAAAGGACGCGAAGGGGCAGTAGCCCGACCGTGAGGGAGGGCGTCGTTCTGTAAGCAAATTGCTAAATTGGGGTCAGTCTTGCGTTTTGCGCTGCCGTCGCAGAATCATTCAGCAGTGCTGAAGCGGCAAATGATTGAGAATCGCATGAGCCATCTTTGCGAAACTTTGCGTTCTGCTTGGCGTCCTTTGCGGTATTGCTTTTCTAAAAGTTCAAATTCCAGCTAACCGAAGTGAGGTCAGAGTTAATTTCCGCCAGGGCCGCGAACAGTGCCGCGGGCGCGATTAAAAGGTGACGTCGCTCTCCAGGCGGGCATTGCCTCGGCGTTAGCTACCCGTAGTCCGATAACCAAACCAATTCGAGCGAGCGTTTGCGGGCCTGTCCAATCCCAGTCAGGCTTAACCGTGTCATTTGGCGAATGGTAGTCCGATTCCATCCACTTCTTCATGCGCGTGATCCAAACCGAAGGCTCTCCCGCCGGTCCACCCATCAGCATCAGCGCCGGCACTCCGCGCTTTACGAAGGCATAATGATCAGATCGCACAAACGCGTTTTCCTCAGGCACCGGATCAGGAGTGACCGCAGCTCCGTGTGCTGCCGAAACCTCCTCGAAGATGGCGCCGAGGTCGGAATGCTCAGCGCCAAAGCCCACTACGCGTTTCACGGGTCCGTAAACCTCCGTGCCGATTCCATCAAAGTTGATGTTGGCCACAACTTTCGCGAGCGGCCAGGTGGGATTTCTGACCCAGTGTTCCGCTCCAAACAGTCCATATTCCTCTCCAGTTACGGCGAGGAAAATTATCGAACGACGTGGACGCTCCGACGGTTTTGGGTACGACTTAGCGACCGCTTCCGCAATCGCGCCAATCGTGGCAGTTCCCAGGGCATTGTCGGCCGCGCCCGGAAAAATTGTGCCGGCGCCGTCAATTCCATAAGCATCGTAGTGAGCGGTGTAGACCAGAGCCTCTTCTTTTAGTTTTGGGTCAGAGCCCTCGAATATTCCGACTACATTGCTGCTGGTGGCTTCTTCACGCTTGAGCTTCAGCGCGATGGTGGCGGTCTTTCCTAAGTCGCGCGACACTTTCTCGCCGAGGCCGGCCTTCTCCAGTGTCTGCGCAAACGTCGAAGTGAAACCGGCAAACACTCGCTCCATTGCCGCATTGTCAATCAGCAGCACCGGGGGCGTCGGCATTGACGGCGCGGGAGACGAGGCCAGAGAAACACGGCGTCGCGACAGGTAGTTTGCGATGGTTGCATACGGCTGCGCCGGCGTACCCGCGTTTGCGATGATTAGCGCTACTGCGCCTTTGCCGAAAATGTTCCTCGCCACGGCCTGAGGATTCGAAGCTTGTCTCCATGTAGCCGCATCCACGTTGCTCGGCGCTTGGCCGCCCAGCATGATCACCACCTTCCCTTTGAGATCCAAATCGCCGATGTCGTCTCGTTGGAGCTCTTTTGAAACCACTCCGTAACCTATGAAGACCGCGCCGCCGCTGGCGTCATATTGATCAGAACTGTAAGGCGGCAGGAGAATGTAGTCATCAGCATGCCTTAAGGCGGTATCGCCAATCTTCAAGGAAGATGTAGTGAGCACCATGGATGACCTGAACTTGATAGGCTGAAGGAATGTGCCGTTGTCTCCGCCGGGTTTGAGACCTAGTTTCGCAAAATGCTCGGCGAGATAGTTGGCGGCCTTGTCCGCTCCGGGCTGCGCCGTCCCGCGTCCTTCAAACTCTTTCGAGCTAAGACGCGTCGTCAGCTCGCGAATAGTTTCGAGCTTGACTCGATCTGCTGCTTTCTTTTCTGCGGCAGTGAGAGTCGCGGCAGCCTGCGCAGTAGCGGGAGCTGCTTGTTGCCATCCAAAGACCGGCGCGAAAGTCGCTGAGACGAAAACAACGGCAAGCAGCGCGGACAAGAATCCGGGACGCTGAAAACTATTACGAGAAACTGGAAGCATCATGTGATCTCCTGATTAACGGGATGCGAGTGGATGAAGTAATACGTCGCCGGCCGCAAAAGGTTTTAGTGAATGCGCGAATAGCATAGCAACTCCTAATCTAGTTTCGGCTGGCCGGGGCTTTGACACCGGCCGCAGAAAACGTGCCCCGTAAACCGTGTCAGCGGAACGGAAGTGTTTTCTGCCCATCAACGTCAAGCTCATGGGATAGCCGGACTGAGTTGAGTTGTAATGCGCCGCCGTTAACGAACCTTGCTGCGGCTTTTTTCCCGAAAGGTATGAATGAGTTTTTTAATCAGCTCTGTGTCTTTCGAGTCGGGCTGAACTTTCAAAAACAGCTCGAGCTCGTCGGCGGCTTCCTTATATCTTTTGAGCTGGTTGAAGAGCAGCGCCAGCTGCCATTTTGTGTCCGCGGATTTCGACTCGGCCAATTGATCCGCCTGCTTTAAATAGATCTCAGCTTCATCCAACTTCTCCGCCTGGCGCAAAAGCATTCCCAACCAGAGGTTTCCATTAGCCGATTTTTGATTCAGCGTGATTGCCCGTTTCATCGACTCGATTGCTTCAGGCAATTGTTTGAGACTGTGCTGGGCGACCGAGAGCACGTGCAGACTCTGAAAGGCTCGCCTGTTGATGTCGCTCGCCTTTGTCAGTAACGGGACCGCCGCCTCATACTCCTTCTGCTTCACATACTCGGTGCCGAGCAATTCAAGGGCATCGTAGTAAGTTGGAAAGATCTCGATCGCTTTTTTCAGTGCCGCCAGTCCTTCGTCTCCACGTTCGGTTTTCTGTAGCAGCGCCGCTCCCCGTTCATATTCCTTCCGAGCCGGCTCCGGAACCTCCTGAACAAAAACCGCGCCCGCGGTGACGCTAGTCGATGCAGTCTTCTTAGTTGCCAAAACAAAATCGACCTGCTCGAAGGCCCGCGTGCGCTCGAGCTGGACCCGTTTGGTTTGGCCAATGTAGCTGGTCCCATAGGTCTGCACTCTGATCTCGAAGACTCCATTCGTGAGTCTGCGGAATGAAAAAAGACCGGAACCATCAGTTTTCGTTCTTTGAATCACCGAATTTACGTCGTTGAGGAGTTCGACCTGCAGATCGCGAATGGCGTTCCGACGATCGTCAGAAACATAACCGCTAATCGAATTAAACTGCTGGGCAGCCAGGACACTCGACGGTTGGGTCGCCTCGGCGGAAGCGCCTAGCAAAGTGATGAAGATGAAGATGCCTAAGAGGGGCCGCACTATTATTTCGACGTGGAACCATGCTCTGGCGAAGACCAGTGGAACCAATAAGTTCCCGGACACTATTGGAAGCAATAACTTGCCACGGTGGCAAAGTATTGCTTCAAGTCACATGGCTGCCCGTAAGTCACTGATGGTATTTGGCTGGGAGGCAGGGATTCGAACCCCGATAGGCGGATTCAGAGTCCGCAGTCCTACCGTTAGACGACCTCCCAATAAAGGAATTTCACTGTAAGTGGAGACGCTTTTCTTTGTCAACCGGCGTGCTAGTGAAAACAGAAACCGCAAACAGAAAACAGCGGTGAAGTGGCGCGTGGTCTTCGTCGATCGTCAAAAATGGTGTAGCAGAGGAATTGAATCAGCGTTCGCAATCAACAGCTCAACATTAACTATTTACTATTCACCGGTGTCGAGGCACAATATGCGCGCCTGCCACTCCCACACTCGGCGCACTCGCGCTGCTCACGTCACCAACAAACGATGATCTGGAAATTGGGAGGAACATGACTGAAATCGATAGTCCCGATACAGCTAGTCCGGAGCGCTCGCCGGAAGAAGAGCTGGAACGCGTTGTTGCGTCATACGAATTGAAGATAGATGCGATAGCTGAACTAGTCGCGCGCGTGCGTCACGAAATTAATAATCCGCTTACGGGAGTGTTGGGCCAGGCACAGCTGCTGCTGCGCGAGGATTTGAGCGAATCGGCGCGGCGGCGGGCGCAAACTATCGAAGGATTAGCTATTCGGTTACGCGACGTGGTTGGTCAACTGCGCGAAGTACAAAAAACTCCAAAACCCAAGGATCTCTAGGCAGGGGTTCCCGTCTCCTCACGGGAGAGAGGTTAGAGGAGAGGGCTTCGTTCCGAAGAAACTCCCAACGTTAATTTCGAGGTTGTGTATCGTGACTCCGGCGACCAAGGGCCAGTGCGATGCCGGCGGATTTTTTGCAAGGAAACTGGTCAAGCCTGAGAATTTAAAGACGGTGACGGGCCGTAGGGGTGGATAGTTTAAGGGTGATAGACTCGGCAGCATGGCTGCCCGAAAGACTGATGCGGGCAATAAGCACTTGGAAGAAGCGATGGCGCTGCTGATTCGAAATCAGGCAGCGTTTGTGGAACAAGTCGCCAGAAACGATCAAGAACGCCTGAAGCTACAGCGCAATGCCGAGGATTCGCAGCGGCAAAATGAAAAACGGTTCGACCAGATCGAGCTACGGCTATCGAGGATAGAGGCTAGTCTGGTTCAGCTACCAAAGACGATTCTTCGAACCGTTCTTGAGCAGCTGCCCAAAGCTGTTAAGAAAGAAATCGGATTCAAGTCTCCAGATTGAGTTGCGGCGCCCGCTTTTGTTCCGGATTTTTCCCGGGGCTCCGGTAGATGATGGTTGCGTGAGTTAGGCAGCGGCGCAGTGCGCCCCTAATGAAAATCCACTTATTGGGTGTGGATTGCCCTTGATTGCGTGTCGTCGGTCAAAGACCTGTATTTGGGTGCCGGGTGAATGATTGCGGGTTTCCCTTTCTTCAATCCCCGAGCGATCCCAACGGACCCAGTAGAACAGTGGTCGCGACTCCGGTGTCCCCACCGTACCCCTTTACTATCTCCAAGCGATCTTTGGTCAACGGGCCGGCACGCGATTCCCGTCGACGGATTGGACATCCTGCATTGCCCATTCAAGCTTTCCGGCTTTTCTCCAGCGTCCTGCCTTCTTAGCGGTCGTGATGCGGCCTCGAGGCGGGTGCGTCCTTATCAACAATGGTGACTCCGTTAACTACCACCGGCTCACCACGGCGAAATCGACAATGTCCCCGACTTGATCTTTGCACCGGAAGCGTTGTTCTTCAGTTGAACCTCTATTCAGGCCAGCGATCTTTAACTTCGATGCCAGATTGTTGATCTTCGGACATGTTCGTTGTTTCCAGTGCACCACCAACCATGGCTCATGTTGAACGTTGATCCGGGACGCCGGCTGATTTAAGTTCCGCGACGTGGCTGCTGATGTGTCATACCTCCCGCGCGAAGCTGTAATCTTGACACCAAATCTCAGTTGCCAGCCGGACTTAACCACCTCGGGCGTCTTTAGAATGGCGAACCGGGCACGGTTGAGCTTTGCAATGGGCAGGTGGTGAGCAGGGAACCACCGGAGCAACATTGTGAGGATCGCACGGCACCAGAGTCGAGCCTTCAACATGGATAGTCCTTTCGAAATTAGAGAAGATTCCCACGAATCAGCGGGAGTAATGGTGCGCGATCTGGCATTAGCGGCAAGTGGCGCTGGGAAGACGCAGCATCGGTGAGCTGCGTCAGTAAATCAAACAGAGGTGGTTTCTTCGTTCTTCCGACCAGATACGGCGAGACGACCACGGGCTTCTCGTCGGCATCTTCCGCGAGCACGGCCTGGATGATCGGCAAGCTCAACGAATGCTTTTTGGAGATTCCGGGAACGTTGTGACCGGCGGCATAAACAGCGTGACGTTCGTTTTCCTGGTACCACTCAGCCAGGCCGGCAGTCTTATGCATGTTTTCGATGATTTGCCGCCAGCCCACGCCGGTGTTGTAAGCGCAGAAGGAAATTTCACCTTCCTGAGTGCCGTAGGGAATCACGCACATTTCGGTGCGGCGGAAATCGTAGTTGAATAGGTCCTGAAACCACATGCCCTCAACGCAGAGGACACGCCAGATGTCGTTTGGATCTTCGGCCTTCTCCGCCTTCATCCGATCGTTACGATCCGAGCTGGAATTCGTCGATGAAGGTTTGAAGAGGTTCAAAATCTGCGAGATTGGAAACCCTTCAGGTGCGCGCTCCGCGTCGAAGTTGCGCAGGATGGCCATGCCAAGTTGCGCATAAGAAAGCTTGTGCCCGCGGGCTGTGTCGGTGATCACCGCCACGTCCTTCATAAACTGTTCGTAATTGAAAAACTCAAACAGCGAATTGAATTCACCGGTCTTTCGGTTTACGACCATCAACGAGAAAATGCCGCAGTTTGGATGGCAATTGCATGAGGACCAACCCCAGGGCGCATCGGCTCCCTGCAGCATGTCCATCACGCTGGTAAAGGCTGAATACGACGAGAGCGGATACCAATCGCGCAGCGGCTCCAGTTGCCCATCGGTCTGAGCTTTTAGATCGTGAGTCATGCCCGCGAGGGTGTAGCGCTGCTGGATGCGCAAGGCATCGGAAACGTCTTCATCGCGGCCGGTAAACGAGACTGGTTGAAACGCGATGGTTTGCACCTTGTCTATGTTTTGCGCGGCAAACTTAACGATGTCGCCGATGCCATCGTTGTTGATGGTATTGACGATCGTGGTAACGAGAGTCACCTTGATGCCAACGCTCGCCAGGTTTTCAATCGCCTGTTGCTTCACGTCAAACAGATTGCCGACGCCGCGATGTTTATTTTTCTCTTCGCTCACGCCGTCAAACTGTAAGTAGACGCCGTGTTGTCCCGCTTCTTTTGCGGCTTTGCAAAACTCGATGTCTTCGGCGAAGCGGATGCCGTTCGTAGCGGCGAGAATTCTGTAGAAACCGATCTTCCTCGCGTAGGCGACCGCTTCGAGGTAATAAGGCGACAGCGTGGGCTCACCGCCCGAGAACAGGATGATGATCTGGCGCTTCGGCTTAAACGAAACCGCGCGATCGAGAATAGCTTTGGTATCTTCAAACGTGGGCTCGTGGACGTAGCCGACCTGGTTCGCGTCCATGAAGCAGGGGTTGCACATCATGTTGCAGCGATTGGTGAGGTCAACTGTCAACACTGCGCCGCGTCCATACTTAATATTTGAAGTGCCGTGATGATGAACCGCCGCGTCATCAGCCACGCGGAAATCGCGGCCGAAGAAAAGCGACTCAATTCGCTGGAGGAAAGCTGGGTCAGTGGCCATCACGTCGACAAACTCGCCATGCTTGGGGCAAGTTTTGCGCATCACTACCTGGCCATTCTCTTCAACGATCTGCGCCTTGATTTCGCCCGGGTGGTCATACATCAAGGTCTCGAGCGCAACCTCTTTCGAGATCACAGCGTTTCGCACTTCCTTCACGCAGGTTGGGCAAAGGCTGTCGGTCTCGCGCGGGAAGCCAAGGGGCGGAGCAGTTCGTTCATAGGATTTCAGCAGAGCTCCGGGGGCCCAATTTGGAGTTATTGACTCGCCTTCAGGCAGGAGTTTGTTAACCGATTGAAAGGCCTTCCACGCCACGCCGGAAAGGTTTGAAAGCAGCTTTGAACCCTTGACGCCGCTGAGCTTGCCTTTATCGGTCTCGCCCCGTCGAAATTGATCGCTAAACAATTAAACTGTCTCCTTACGATGACCCGGCCGCAAATGGCGCGACCTCAATAAAACATTGATAATGCTAAATAAACTACCGAATTTGCCTGGGAAAGTGCCTGCAATTCGTAACCGCGTCATGATAGATGGTCTATCAGGGCATGGCAAGGTGAAAAAAGGCTTTAGCGTCGTCTCCGAATTCGTCCCGGTGGCCTGATTATGCGTACTTTGACCACTGTCCGCTCTGGAAAAAGTGTAAGATCAGCCGCCAGGGGAAGGCGCTCCCGCCCTAACGGGCCGCAAGGTCGTGACCGAAATCCGTTGAATTCATGTCTGAAACCAAACTGCTGACGATAGCTGAGCTAGCCACCCGGGTGGACGGTCGCCTCCTGGGAGACGGCAGCATTCATGTGCACAGCGTTGCCGAACTGGTCTCGGCGGGGCCGGGCGATGTTGCTTATGTCGATGGGGAAAAGTTTTTGGAGGCGGCCCGATCGAGTCAGGCATCCTGCCTGATTGTGTCGCCGCAGTTTGTGGAAACTTTCAAGGAACAGACAGGAGAAAGAAAGATTGGGCCGACGCTAATCGAGGTCGCCCGACCGAAGCTCGCTTTTGCCCGGGTCGCCGCATTATTGCACCCACCTAAACATCGCGAGCCCCTGGTCCATCCATCTGCCACAATCGCCAACAGTGCTGATGTGGACCTGACTGTCTCTGTAGGCCCGCACGTTACCATTGGCGAACAGGTCCACGTCGGCGGTGGAACGCAGATCGAAGCGGGCGTGTTCGTCGGTGACCGAGTGCGAGTGGGTCACGATTGTGTGCTGCATCCCGGGGTAGTTTTGTATGACGACATCACGATCGGCGACCGCGTGATATTGCATGCTGGAGTAGTGATCGGCGCTGATGGCTTTGGCTACGTGCGCGATGCGGATCCCAAAGGCGACTATCACAAGTTTCCTCAGCGTGGAACCGTCCTGATTGAAGACGATGTCGAACTGGGGGCACACACCTGTGTCGATCGTGCAGCTCTGGGCCAAACGCGGATCGGGCGCGGAACAAAAATCGATAACCTGGTTCATGTGGGACATAACTGTGATATTGGCGAGCGAGTGGTGATCGCGGCGCAGACAGGAATTAGCGGCAGCGTGACGATTGAGGATGACGTGGTGATCGGTGGCCAGGTTGGGTTCGGCGATCACATCCGCGTCCAGAGCGGGGCGGTGATTGGTTCAAAGGCCGGCGTCCTGCCGGGGAAAATTGTGCGCCCGGGGGTGTGGTGGGGAATTCCGATTCAACCTCTTGATGACTACAAGCGGTTGAACGCCCATCTTGGTCGCTTGCCGCGAATGCGCGAAGAGATTAAGGAACTGAGAAAGCAGTTAGATGAACTCAAGAAGGATAGATAGTCTTTGTTGACACTCTTGCCCCTGCGACGAGTGAAACATCATCTTGGTCGACCGCACGAATACAATGAACCGCGGCATCTAGAGTTTCCAGTCTTCGAGAGCATCCAAAATTTGTGCTGCTGCCCTCGCCGAGGCGCCGCCTTCGCCCAATTGTTCTTTCACTTCTCGCAGCCGCGCCCGCGCGTTTTCATTCCGCCCCCTCTCGAGCAATGAAAGTAACTCTGCTGCCAAACGCTCGCCGTTTAAATCGTCCTGCATCAATTCCGTCGCCACTCGTTCACCGGCCACCAGATTAACCAGACCATAGTGGTCCACGTTTATAAGTCGGCCCAGCGTGTGCCAGTTAAGGGTCGATTCTTTGTAGACTACCACCATAGGCGTTTCGAGTAGGGCTGCTTCCAGCGTCGCGGTGCCACTGGCAATCGCCGCGACATCGGAAGCAGCCAGCACTTCCCGCGACTGGCCGGAAACGATATGCAGGCATGAAGGCAACGGCAGCGGTGCGGCACGTTGCGCACGCACGATTGCTCTGATCTCATCTGAGCTGCGGCTCGGCGCCGCCACTACAACAAACTGAACGTCGGGCCTGCGATCAGAGATGAGCGCAGCCGCTTCCAGCATCGGCGGCAGGATGCGTTCCACCTCTTTCCGCCGGCTTCCCGGCAGGAGTGAAACTATTGGCAATCGCGGGTTTAATTTAGCCTGTTCGCAAAACTCGGCCCGGTTACCGCGCGCAAAGACCTCGCCCGCGAGCGGATGGCCAACGTACTCAACCTGATCGATCCCACGGTCCGCATACCATTCTTTTTCAAACGGCAGGATCGATAGCAATAGATCGACGTCGCGCTCGATGGTGCGCGCGCGGTATGAGCGCCAGGCCCAGAGTTGTGGGCTAATGTAATAAATAATTTTCAACCCGCGACGATGAAGCGCGCGGGCAAGTTTCAAATTGAAATCAGGCCAGTCAACCAGAATCACCGCGTCCGGCTTTCGTTCCAGCGCGGCTTGCTTCAACAGCTTGTAGGCCTTCCAAAATTTCGGCAGGGCGCGGCCGATCTCAAGTAGACCCAGGATGGCCAGATCGTCGGTGCGAACAATCGGCTCAACGCCGGCGGCTCTCATCAACGCCCCCGAAGCGCCAAAGAACTCAAAAGTTTCTTGCGGTTGCAATTCGCGCAGAGCGTTGACCAATGCTGCCGCGTGAGCATCGCCCGAAGCTTCACCCGCAACGACCATTAGTCGACACTTTTCCATCGGCGGAATAATAGCAGTTCGCCGCTGCGCACTGCCCACTGCTCACCGCTCACTGTTTCGTGCTAGCATCCTCGCGTTCTAATTATCCAGACGCGCCGGAAGTTAATTGTTCGCTCCGGTCGTGGAGGTCTTCACTCGCTTTTGCGTTCTGCCATTCGCACAGGTGGCATTTCCACTCTTGTTCTGTCCGCCATTGCGAGCGCACTCCTGGGGGTGGCGTCCGTGAGGGTGACGGCGCAGCAGACCAATCCTGTCGATCGCAAGGTCACCAACCCGATGACCGACACGCCCAACGTTAACCCCTTAACTCAGGACCAGCCGATCAAGCCGCGACTCCCGCAGAGACAAGGCGACACCATTGACGCCGGCGACAAGCTCAACGTTGATTCCGGCACCCAGACAGTTTCAGGGCCGGAAAACGCACGAGTGTTTGTTCATGATGGCAACGTCGATGCCCGCATCGGAACTTATCGCCTGCAAGCCGACAAAGTCACAGTTTATGAAGCCACAAACAAGGTGATCGCCGAAGGCAATGTCGTGTTCGATCAGGGTGATCAGCAACGCATCACCGGTTCGCGCGCCGAATGGAACTACCGGACGAAGACCGGATTCTTTTTGAATTCCACCGGCTTCACGAACCAGTCGCAGGATGGCACCCGGATCTATTTTACCGCCGACAAGATCGAGCGAGTCAGCCTGGACACGATCGTCGCCACCAATGCCCAAATCACTGCCTGCGATGAAGACGTGCCGAAGTGGAGCTTTCACGCCAAACGCGCAAAGATAAAAACCGGAGATCGCGTGCGCGTTTATTCGCCTAACCTGCGCGTCAAAGGCGTGCCGATTTTTTATCTGCCTTACGCTTCAATTTCAATCAAGCCGCGGGATCGTGCGTCGGGATTCCTGACGCCCAGCTTCGGAGGTTCAGGGGCCAAGGGTTACCGCCAATCCAACGGTTACTTCCAAACACTTGGCCGCTCGGCCGATGTCACTTTGCGAAATGATATTTACTCACGGAGAGGCATCGGATTAGGCGCTGACTTGCGCACGCGCGCCAACTCGCGTTCTTTTTTCAACGCCGGATTTTATATCTTCAAAGATCGAATATTGGGTGACAGAGTTGACGCGACGCACCCTGATGAAGGCGGTTCGAGCCTATACGTAGATGGCGTTCACTACTTCCCGAATGGGTTCATCGCCGCCGCCGATGTAAACGTCACTTCAAATCTGGCTTACCGGCAGCAGTTTGCTGACAGCATTCAGCAGGCGATCTCCCCGGAAGAGCGTTCACAGGTTTTTGTAAACAAAGACCACAACGACATCAGTTACGACTTCATCGCGCGGACCCAAGTCACGTCGTTGCCGAATTCGCGAGTTCGAATACGCGATTTGCCCGGCATCACGATCGAGAAACGGGCTTCACCGCTGAACTACTTCAAGAAGTTTCCCGTGTATTTCTCTTTTGAAGCCGGTGCGGGAGGCGTGAGCCGGAAGGAAACTGTTGACGATTTGACGTCCTTCAGAAACGAAGTCGGTGGCGATCCGATAATCTCGCCTTCAATAGTGCAGAGACTCGATTTCCACCCGCGAGTGCAGCTCCCGCTCTATTTCTTTGGCGTGTCCGTGACGGCCTCAGCAGGAGCTCGAGCAACGTTTTATTCGAACTCACTCGATCCGGCTAACCGATCCGTGCTGAGTCGCAACCTGACCCGAGGATATGGCGAGTTTGAACTCGACGTGAGACCGCCGGCGCTGGCCAAAGACTTTCATCGGAGCGCGGGTAGTTTTTATTTTCGTCATCTGATCGAACCATACATCACTTATCGCCGCATCGCCGGCATCAACAACTTCGATCGAATCATCAGATTTGATTACACCGATGCGATTGCCAACACAAATGAGATCGAGTTTGGTATAACGAATCGGTTCTTCACGCGTCGTTCCACTGAGAACGTGAGCAGCGCGGCAGCGAAGGCAACTCGGACCGGACAGAAGATTCCCACCTCAACGCAGCCTTACGAAGCTTTGACGGTTACCGTGCGCGGCAAGTTTTTCTTTGATCGTTTTTTTGGCGGGGCTCTACTACCTGGACGACGAAACCAGTTCTATCCGATCAACACGCTTTCGGGTTTCAGCTTCGGCGGCGTTCCGCGGCGATTCTCACCGCTTAACATTGAGGCCCGATATCGGCCGCGCGCGGAATTGTTTGTCGACTTGCGCACTGACCTCGATACGCGTGGCGGCGGCGTGCGTTCACTCTCCACGACCTTCGGCATCAAGCGACCGCTCTTTGAGGCCTTCCAGAGTTTTTATTACACCAGGGCAATCGAGCTGGTTCCGGCCCTGGCCCAATACGCCGATGCGCGCGGTAAGGAACCCGGCACTTTGCGCGGTTCACAGTGGAGCCCATCAGTCTTCCTGGGAAATCGCGACCGCGGCCTCTTTGGCGGCGCCTCCTTCTTTTTCGACTTTCAGACTCGGCCGGGGAAAGGGAACACCTCCCTGATCAACTCCACGGTGACCCTCGGTTACAGTTGGGACTGCTGCGCGGTTACAGCTCAACGATCTACGTTTAACATTGGCGTGCGTCAGGAAAACGCGCTCGTCTTTAGTTTCCGATTGAACGGTATCGGCACTTTTGGCACCGAGCAAATCGGCCAGCGCTTCCAATAGGTCGTTTAAGTCTCTCCGCAACTGTAAATGATGAGGGGACTGTTATATATTTGGCGCGGCGTCAGACAGTACCCCAGACTCAGAAAGCGCCGGACGCGCCGCTCGCCGTAAACGATACGCCGAGCAATTCGCACGCGGCGTTCAATCCGTTAAAAATCAGATTTCCCCAGATAAATTCCAGGCGGTAGGAGAGTTTGCATTTTATGTCCGGTTACCTTTTACGGAAACGCCCTCAACGCATGCGTGCGGGTTTAAGTCTTTTCGTTTTCTCATCCCTCGCTTTTGTGTTGCTAGTCTCCGACCTTCCGTCTAATTCCCAGGCCACCCTCGCACCGCAGGAACTGAGTGCCGGACAAAAACCAAAGACTCAATTCGTGGCGGGTGAAATCCTTGTTCGTTACCGCACTGAGTTGATTGCGAAGCAACAAACACGGGCCGCCAGCGTTAGCCAGGATGGCGAGATAGTTTTGACTGAAAAGGGTCGTGCGATTCCTGTGCGCGTCGAACGATTTGATGGATCCGATATTGTGCCGGGCCTCCGTCTGGCGCGCGTGGCCGCTGAAGACACGATGGAAGCGATCGAGGCCTTGCGGAAACAGCCAAACGTGCTGTATGCCGAGCCCAATTATCTGCTGTACGCAGATGTGACGAACCCAAACGATCCCCGGTTTCTTTCCAACGAACTCTACGGTCTCACCAAGATTGGCGCGCCAGCGGCCTGGGACTCAACTCAGGGAAGCGCAACGGTAGTGGTCGGGGTTATTGATGAAGGCATTGATCGCGTCCATCAGGATTTGCAGGCGAACATCTGGGTGAATCCCGGAGAAACCGCAGGAAACGGTATTGATGACGATGCTAACGGATTTATCGACGACATAAACGGTTACAACTTCATCACCAATACCGGAAACATCACCGCCGACTTTCACGGCACACATGTCGGCGGCACAGTCGGCGCGGTGGGCAACAATGGCATCGGTGTGGTGGGTGTTAACTGGAACGTGCGGCTGATGTCTTTAAAGTTTTTGGGCGGCGCCGGCGGCGGTGGCACCTCAGACGCAATTCGCGCGTGCAACTATGCAAAGCAGATGCGCGATCTATGGGTCAGTTCCGGTGGAACTAAAGGCGCGAATGTCCGCGTGCTGAACAATAGCTACGGCGGCGGCAGTTTTAGTCAAGCGTTTCTCGATGCCATCCAGGGGCTCAATCAGTCAGCCATTCTGTTCGTAGCGTCCGCCGGAAATGTGTCGGGCGGCGCGACCGAGCCAAACAACGAAATCATTCCTCACTATCCATCAAGCTACGTGGCTCCGAATGTGATCGGCGTCGCCAACACGGATTCAAACGACAACCTGAGCGCTTCCTCTCATTTTGGTTTGAATACAGTTCACCTGAGCGCTCCCGGCTCCGGCATTCTTAGTACGACTCCCGGCAATAACTATGCACTGTCGAGTGGAACCTCGATGGCCACCCCACATGTCGCGGGATCCGCGGCGTTGCTGTTGGCCCAAAATCCTAATCTGACGCTCCAGCAGTTGAAGAGCTTGCTGATTTACAATGGCGATCCGGCAGCCGCACTGGTAAATAAAACAGTTACCGGACGCCGGCTCAATGTCTTCAACAGTATGCAGGCAGGGGCGGAAAACGATTCCACTCCGCCGGGAACGGTGACCAACCTGCAACTGAATACGCAAACTGGGCGGGCTCTAAACATTGGCTGGACCGCCTCGGGCGATGATGGGGCGATTGGGCAGGCTTCGCTTTACCAGGTGAGTTTTACCGATGCGACTACAGGCGCGGTGATCCCCTTGAAGAATGCGATTCCGGCTGCATCGGGAGTTGCCCAGACTTTGGGCTTAACTCTGCCTTACCGGCACACAAACGGCACCCTGGTGCTACGCGAGTTTGACAATGCCGGGAATGAGGGCGTACCGGCCACCCTTAACGTTGCAGTCGGATTGATGGAAGGCGACCCATACACGACCGCCTTGAGCAGTCCGGCCGCACTTTCAACCGGCGGCAACCAGCTGTCGTTAATTGGCGACGACAAATTGCGCCTGAATTACACTTTGCCTTTTGCGTTTCCGTTCTTTGGCCAGAATTTCAGTAGCGTTAACATTTCGACAAACGGCAACCTCTTCTTTAGTGCTCCGCCGACGCGAGCCAACGGCGACGCCGACGACGTGCCCGCCTCGGCCGTGGGTCTCACAAAGTTCAAGATGATTTCTGGTCTTTGGGACGACCTCAGGACCGACCGGGGTTCCGGCGGCGACGTATATGTGATCGCGGATCTCAGTCACGTCATCTTCCGCTGGCAAACTGTGACCTTTGGAAATGGAACGACGGCAACGGAGCTGCCGGTAAATTTTGAGATTGAGTTGTTTCCCGACGGGAGGATTGTGACGCGCTACGGCGCCGGCGCTCAGAGTTCATCGTCAGATATCATTGCGCGGGTCGTTGGTATTTCAGGAGGTGAACCTGATGCGTATGTGATCGAATCTCACTCGCGCGAAGGCGCGATCCTCGATCTGACTAACGCGCAACAAGTAACTTTTACACCCCGCGCAGCTGGGCCATCACCGACCCCTTCTCCTGCCATCCAGTTTGCCTCTCCGCAGTTTGGAGTCATTGAGTCAAATAAATCCGCAACTGTGACGGTAGTGCGAAACGGAGACGCATCAATCGCCGCTTCGGTCAGCTATACAACCAGCGACGCCGTCGCTCTTCAGAAATCTGATTACATCATGAATTCAGGCCGGATTAATTTTGCGGCCGGCGAGACGAGTAAGTCGTTTCAAGTTCTGATAGTTGATGACGTTTATCAAGAGGGCACTGAGACATTCAATGTGACGCTGAGTAACCCGGCTGGCGCGACGTTGGGCGTGAGGAGTAGCGCGGCAGTAGCAATATTCGATAACGACTTCGTACCGGGCCCGAATAACCCGCTCGACGACGCCGACGCGCGCTTTTTCGTCAGACAACATTATCTCGACTTTCTCAATCGTGAACCTGATACCAGTGGGTTGGATTTCTGGCGTGATCAAATCACATCGTGCGGCGCTAACACTGCTTGCATTGAGGTGAGACGAATCAATGTCTCCGCTGCGTTCTTCCTTTCCATCGAATTTCAGGAGACCGGCTATCTGGTAGAGCGGCTTTACAAAGTTGCCTACGGCGATGCGATGGGCACTTCCACGCTTAACGGAACTCATCAACTCCCGGTGCCCATAGTTCGCTATGAAGAATTTTTACCTGACGCGCAGGAGATCAGCGCAGGCGTGATTGTGGGTCAGACTGGTTGGGAACTGGTTCTGGAAGCTAACAAGCGCAGCTTCACATCGGCGTTTGTGGCGCGGTCTCGGTTTACAACCGAATACCCCGGAGCAATGTCGCCGACTGATTTTGTAACCAAGCTGGACAACAATGCCGGCGGCGTTCTTACGGTGTCGGAGCGTAATCAGTTGATTTTTGATTTAACTTCAGGAGCCAAGACCCGGGCAGAGGTTCTGAGGCAAATAGCGGAAGATCCGGATCTTAAGGCTGCGGAAGACAGCCGGGCATTTGTGTTGATGCAATACTTCGGCTACCTGCGCCGCAATCCAAACGGAGCACCAGACTCGGATCACACTGGCTATGAGTTCTGGCTCACGAAATTGAATCAATTCAACGGCAACTTCATCGATGCGGAAATGGTGAAGGCCTTCATTAGCTCGGTTGAGTATCGGCAAAGATTTGGTCCCTGATGCGCTGTTGGGTCGCAGTTGGGTCGTAATCCTCTAAAACCCCATGACGCAGACACCGAACGCATGAACGCTGAAGACGGAACGCTGCAAACGTTTGTGAGATCATCTTCGCTTGAGCGTTTTTACCCGCTGCAAAAGCAAAAGGCCGGTCTCGATAAGAGTCCGGCCTTTTCGTTATCAGCAGTCAGGCAAGAATGCCCTGGCGGTTAGAAGCGATTCTTATATTCCTCGGAGACGAGGAAGGCTCTCACCATTTCGGCAGCGTGGAAATCACCACCATGCGCATTCAGTTTAGCGAGCCAGAAGTCGAAGCCCGACTGATCCGGGTCACGACGTAAGTAACCCAGGTATTGCATCAGCACAAAAGCCGAATTCTTTTCCTTAATGTTCACCGCCGGGCTTTCGGCAATCTTGCGCAACACTGATGCGCGAGTCTCGCTGCCATTACCTAATCCAGTAACCAGCGCTGAACCGTTCACTTCACCCGAGGTTACGCCGGCAGTAGCAATCAGCTTATCTACATAAGCCTGATTACTCATGCTGAGCGGGTATGCTGTCGGGGCGGTAAACTCGGGGCTCGCTACCCATGCATTGAGAAAGGCAACCTTGTTCTCTTCAAGCTTTGCTTGCCAGTTTCCCTGATTAACCACTACATCTTTGCCCACTGCTCTGGAGTTCGGCATAAAGCTCGCATAGAGCGGCAGGGTGCCGAAGCTGGTCTTGTGGACTCGATAGACGAGATAGCCGGTTTCCTGAAATTCGATGGACAGGAAAAACGCGCCCGAAGTGTTTGAGCGCCGCACGTCAATGCAGCTGGGATTGCTGCCGCACGTGACGATTTCGTTTACCCAATAATCAAAACCACTCTGGTCGGGGAAACGGCTGAGGAAGTCGACATACTGCTGATTGACGAAAAAATCGGAGTCGGCGATGGTGATCGGCGTCGTCGTGCCGGGTCGCAAGCGCAGCGGCTTCACCTTAACGCTACCGTAAAACAGTTCTGACGGCAGGCCCGGAACCTCGGTCTTGATCTGAAGGGTGGGCGCGGTCTGGCCAAACACGCTCACAGCCGCGAGGGATATCACAAAAACGGCGATAGCAACTCTCATCTTATTTCTCCTGACTTAGTCTGTCTCAAGGGAAGGCCTCAATGTGGGGTTCCGTCATTCTTTAGACGGTGAGACAAGAGCTAAAGTCTAACTCGTAGCGTCAATCCGCGTCAATCTCGGTGTTTGATAAATGTCCTCAGGCGTCAATTCGGGAAATCCGCTATCCTAGGCGGTGAAGTAAATCCCACATTAGGTTGGCTCGGCCTGGGCGGCTGCACGAAAATAATGCACATAGGACTCGACGGGCTCCCTTTGACAGCGCCAAAAACCGGCGTGGGCCACTATACCTTCGAATTGGCTTCCGCTTTGGCGAAGCTCGAAGGTGAATCCCGTTTTGACCTTCTTTATCCATCAACGTATCCGATTCTAAGCTTTCCGGAACAGGCTGCCGTTCCCGTTAATCTCAACTTGGAGCGGGTTCAGGTAGGGCCGATGGGACGACATTGGTGGTCCGCCGGGCTGCCTCGCTACATCCGGCAAAAAGGGCTGGACCTCTTTCATGGCACAAACTACGACGTGCCTGTCTGGCGCAGCTGTGCGACCGTACTCACCGTTCATGACCTCTCGCTTCGGCTGCACCCGCAAACTCACACGGACCGCAGTGTGAAGCGCGCGCGCCGTCGCTTGCCGGTGATGTTGCGCTCTGCAAATGCGATTATCACCCCTTCGGAAAGCGTCAGGCGCGAGCTCCACGAAATTTTTAAAGTGCCTCAAGAGAAAATTTTTGCCGTACCTGAAGCTGCCCGCGAGTGTTTCCGTCCGCTGGCGTTCGGGGAGACTGAGACCTCGCGCCGCCGGCTGGGCATCGATGACAACTTCCTGCTTTCGGTGGGCACGCTCGAACCGCGCAAGAATTTGGCAGTGCTGGTAAACGCTTTTGAGGAAGTTGTCCGCGCCCGACCGGATGGCATCAGTCAACTGGTGATTGCCGGTGGACTCGGTTGGTTGAGCGGTCCGCTCTTCGCCGCGATAGAGAAATCGCCAGTGCGAGACCGAATTCTTCTCACTGGCTACCTCTGAGGATCAGGAGCTCCGGGCCCTCTATTCCTCCTGCCGCGCGTTCGTTTACCCCTCTCTCTATGAAGGTTTTGGATTGCCCGTGCTTGAGGCAATGGCTTGTGGGGCGCCGGTTATTGCGAGTCGCATTCCCGCGCTGAAGGAAACCACGGGTGACGCGGCCCTGTTGTTCGACCACCGCAGCGCGAAAGATTTGGCGCAAGCAATTCTGGGGTTAGTGGGGAACGAATATAAGAGACAAGAGCTCTCAAACGTGGGTTTAAAACGAGCATCGGAATTTTCGTGGGAGCGTACAGCAAAAATGACGCAGGCTGTCTACACTCAGACGCTGGCAGGAAAATGAGACTGAGCATGAGTGAATCCACTCCAGATGCGAAACCGACGTGGCCTCAGACCTCGGACCAAAAACTTAATCTAGCTTCTCTGCGACCTACGCTGCTGGAATTGTCTCTGCTGCTTTCTCTCTGGTTCTTTTACGGCGTCCTCATCAACTCCAGAAATATCGAAGCCTTCAACCTGCAACATGCCGGTGTGGAAGCAATCGTCGAGCGCCGTCAGTTTTCGATTGAGGGTTCAGAGCAGCCGAGGTTCCAAATAAAAGTTTACTTCGACGGGGAAAAGCCATTCGGCGACACGTTTCTCTACCACGGCCGTCAATACGCAGCGAAACAGCCCGGGCAGTTTATGGCGGGCGCATTAATTTATTTTTTCCTGCGTCTTCTTGGTTTGAGTTATCTAAATAACTATTTCCTTACTTCGGCGCTGGTTACATTCTTTACTTCGTCATTGATCACGGCGGCGGGCGCGGTTGCAGTCTTCCGAATAGTGCGTGGTTTCAAGGATAGCGAAGATCTCTTTTGGCCCCTCGCCAGCGCCCTCAGCTATGGTCTTGCAACTTCGGCTCTCGTCTACTCAGGCATTACCTATCACGATGCGCTTGCTTCGGGTTATCTGGTAATAGCGTTCTACCTAATCACTCTGCCCGCCCGCCGCCAACCTCGAGGTCGCGCCGCCGGAATCGTCGCCGGCGCTGCCGGATTCCTGCTCGGCATGACGATCACTACATCGATGCTTCCCTTCTTCCTGACGAGTGTGCTGGCCGTTTATTTCCTGTGGTTGCGCCGTTGGAATTTAGCGCCCTGGGCGCTGGCTGGCGGATTGGTCGGGCTGGCGCCTCTCCTGATCTTCAACGCAGTTTCATTTGGTAATCCCTTCCTTACCTCCAATATCGCAGGCGGTTATCCCGACTCGTTTTTGCGATGGGATCCGCACAACGCTCTTCAGAAAATTAACCTGTACGTTCGGGAGATTACCCTTTACGTTCCGATCTTTTGGGTGGGCATTCTTGGCCTGGCTGGTTATCCGCGGTCACTTCGCCGCGAAGTAGTTGTAATACTGGCGCTGTTTCTCGCGATGGCGATTCAGGTTTTGAACATCGATTCGCACGGAGGATGTCACTATGGTCCGCGTTACCTCCTTCCGGTACTGCCTTACACTTGTATCGGCCTCGCCGGCTTCAGCTATCTGCGCAATCGCAAAAGCCGACAGGTTGGGATGGTAGCTATTGGCATCGTGGCTGGGACCTCGTTCGTGGTCAGCTTGGTGGGAGCAGTCTATGGCGCAATGTATTGCGAGACCGACATCTACGCGTTCTGGCGCTATGTCGAACAGCTGGAAAACGTCCGTTGGAGAGAATTCCCGCTGGGAATCTGGTTGGTCGTACCCTTCCTCCTTAGCACGTTTCTGCTGGCGCATCAGGTTTGGACAAAACGCCGCGTGCAAACCGCTACTCAATCCTGACCGGCAAACGAAGGGTGGGCGAGCCTTTCAGGCCAAACCAGGAGACGTTTTCCTGGAGCATGTCAATTTCCAGGATATAACTTCCCGGCTTTTTCGGGGCATTCACTGTTAGCTTTAACTCCGCTTGTCGTCCCGGACCCAGATCATCGAGTAGCGCCGCTCGTCCATCGTCGTTAGTTAGAACGTTTCCGGCTGGTCCAGCCAGTGATTTCCAGCGCTAACCTGGAATGTTCCGCCGCTGCGCTCGCGCGCCGGCCACATCGTGTTGCCTCATTCGCGACCAAAACCATCAAGTCGTTGTGTGCACCCGCACGCAACGGTACGCGGCGATTTCAAGGATAGCCGCGCGCGGAAAGCTGAGTCAGGAAGTGGTTCGCGGTTCACCGCCGGCACCCTAGCCACGACAAGCGTATAAAACTCACTGGTTGCGATGATGCTACAACGCGGACAATTTTCTTCAGTTGAGATCACCAGGGCACCGTCCGGCGCAGGCTGATCCGGTGCGAGGCGTTGAAAGGTTGCCGGACGATTCCGCGCAGGGTCGAGTACCAATAGGCCTGGATGTAGCCGGGAATGGCGAGCGCATCGGCGAGTAAATTGGGCGCTGAGGCGAGTTGATCGCCCGCTCGAAAATTTTAGTTGGATATCCGTTGTCGAATTGCCTCAGCCGTTTTGCTGACTGAGCGTCCGTTTCAAACTTCCAAAAGAAAGCGCCACCCTGGACTAACATCGATAAGACCAAAACTGTCAAAGCCGCGCGACGTCTGCCCGAGTTTATCCGTAACCACGCCAGCGCGGGAATCGTTAGCACGAGAATAAAGACAGGAAGCGGCGCGAGCCTTAACATGTGAACGTACTCTTTTGTCAGAGACGCGGGAACGACAGCCACGATCAGACAAAAAAGCACGAACCGCCACCATGCTGCATTCCGCTGTTGACGAATGATCAGGACGAGTCCAATCGCCGCGAGGATGCCGGTGGCGGCCAATAAGAGTGGCGAACCGTTGAGGTGTGCAATTTGCTCGACGTTGGGGTCGCCGGTTACGAGCAGTCGCCATGGATTGAGGTTGCCGAAGTAGTGCTTGACGAATTCCCATGCGTTGTCGGGACTCAGAAAGGCGGTTCGAGGTAGCTGATGATCGAGAATCTCGCGCTGAGTGCGCCCGGATTACGTTGCTGAAAGATTAGCAGCGGGATTAGTGATGGCCGCATACAGCATCCAGGTGGTGACACTCCCGGCGCGACGTCCGCGCGCAGAAAAGAAAATCAACCCCAAAGCGAACAGAGGCCCGACCAGTCTGCCGATAGAGTAGGTGTAGGTGACGAGCGCGAGCGTGGCGGCGAGGCAGGTCGCTTCCCGCCAGGACCACGGAACTTTGTCGACGCCCAGTGGACGCACAGAAGAAATACGACGATGACCAGCGGGTAGAGCGCTACCTCCAATACCACGCGGCTCATTTCGAAAAAGCCACGGTGTGAGCAGCGCCATCACGGCCACGAGCAGTCCAACATCGGGGCTCGCACGCTCGGAAATGCGCGTGGCCAGGAGGCCAAGACCGAGGGCCGCAAGAAAACCGCACGCCGCGCTGAGTAATCGGGCCGCCGCGATGCTCGGACCGGTTACGCGATAGATTCCCGCCAGCAGGTAGATGTAGACAGGGTTCTTGTAGTCGCCGAAGGCACGGAAAGTAGAGCGGCCATGCTCGACCAAATTCATCACGACCAGTTTGAGAAATGGTGTGGCGTTGTAGGAAATCGATGACTCGTCGATGTAATAGCCGGGCGGATTGCGATGGACATTTGCAAAATAGACAACACCGATGGCAGTCGTCAAGAGGATCACCCATAACCATCTTCGTTTACGGAGTGTGGCGTCACCGGATTGTCTTTGCTGTCCGTTCACCGATCACCTCGCGGCGGTCCAGCGATGACGTCCCAACTCAAACGCGTTGAACCCAGGTGGCCAAATCGCCTAGCTTGATCCTGTACGCGCGATGTTCGGGTTGTTCATCCAAATTTTGCATTGGATGTTGGCGCGAATGCGTGCCGATGAATTTTTCAGGCAAAGCAAGCGCTCTGGCATTTTCATTCCGCCGGCCTGCGGATGGATTAGCGTACTTTTGAGGCAAAGCCTCGAGCGCTAGTATTTCAACCTGAGCTTTAACACGCCGAAGAACGCTTCACGAAATACACCCCAGTCCAGTTTCGAGTTGCCGCTCTTTCGTTCCACGAAAATGATCGGAACTTCGGCAACGCTGAAACCCTTGCGGAACGCTTTGTATTTCATCTCAACCAAGAAAAATGTATCCGCTCGAGAACGTACTTTCGAAGTCGATTGCTTCGAGCGCCGTCCGTCGCCAGCACTTGAAGCCGCTGGTCGTGTCGGTAAACGGCATGCGGGTTATGAAGCGCACATAATTCGTCGCCATCTTGCTCATAATCAGGCGTTTCAAGTCCCAGTTGACCACACTGATGCCCTGTAAGGTAGCGCGAGCCGACTACCAGATCGTGAGTTTGAATTTGCTCCATGAAGCGTGGCAGGTGCGCGGGATCGTGAGACAGATCCGCATCCATCTGGAGGATGTATTCATAGTCGTGCTTCAACACCTGCCTGAAGCCATCGACGTAGGCCTTTCCCAACCCCTCTTTCCTTTCCCGGTGGAACCACGAAGATTCGCTCGGGATGCTGTTGATGAAGTTCATCGGCCAGCGCACCGGTGCCGTCGGGTGAATTGTCGTCCACGACCAGCACGTGCAGATCAGGCGCATGCAGTTGGATTTTTTCCACGAGCTCCGGCAGATTGGCGCGCTCGTTATATGTGGGGACGATGACGATTGATCGCATTCAAGCACAACTACTCAGCAAAGATGTCGGTACTCGACTGATGTTAGACCACGCACTCAGTCAATCGCTGAGGCGGTATACGTAGATCGAGTCTCCGATGATCGCCTCCGGCACGCGGTTGCGATACTCAGCAAAGGTATTGACTCGCACGGCTTCGGACACGCGTTTTCCGTCTATGTCATACCCCGGAACTGTCGAACCATTCAAGAAACTAGCCCCCAGCACAAGATACCGTGGCGGCGATGACGCGGGCGGCGCGAAGCGCATCGAGATACTCGACGCCGTAAAACCCAAGCGTGAGGTAGCCACCGAGCAGGAGTCCCCGAGTGCGCGTCTCACCCCGTGCACGCAGGTATTCAGCAAGTTCCTTCACGCTGTCTCCCCACTCCACGTTTGAGTCAGACAGATACCACCAATGCGGCCGGCCGGAAGCCAATTGGTTCATGTAGGAGGTGTAATTGGGATACGCTCTGATTGCTTCCCAACCCATCCACGACAGCGTCAACAAATACGACCGCCGCGAGTGCCAGGCGTTTTTGACCCTGGGCTTTGCGGGGCCAAAGCGAGTCAAGCAGAGCTCCGCCGAGTATAAACAGGAAACCAAAAGCCGGCAGATAATAACGGATGCCGATATTGATTGGACTCATCATGATGAAGGCCGTGTAAGCGGCGAAGGGTATCACCAGGAAGAGAAGTTGCTTCTCGCGTCGGTAAAGCACGCGGTAAAGGGCCCACCCGAGAGAGCCGATTGATAGCAGCAGGAAAGGAATCGTGGTCTTGAGCGCAAAGGCTACCGGGAAGTAGTACCACCAACCGCGGAGGCTATGCATTCCCAAAAGCCCGGCGGGATGTCCATCGCTGCTGTGTTTAAGCTGCCAATAGATTCCCATGAGGAAGTCAGTGGGGAGCACATTCTGCAACACGCGCACACTTGTCAGGACGGTGGCATGTCGGGCCGGGAAGGAGGTAGACGATCCACATCGAGTCTTCATCCGTGAGTGCGCGATGATGGAAAAAATAACCGGCGTTGATGACCACCATCAGGGTCAACGCTGCGATTACTCCGTGCCGCGCAATCGGCCGACGTCGCGCCGGCTGACGCCAAAGGAGCACAACGAATAAAAGTAATAACCCGGGACCGACGATGATCATGGAAAACTTGGTGAGCATTGCTACGCCCGCTGCCGCGCCAACCCCGGCGGCCAGTTTCCAGCCCGGTGCGCGCAGATAGCGATACACGGCAAAGACAGTTAACAGAAGACCAAAAGCTGCGACAATGTCTGTTTGCACCACGCGAGAATGAGCGAGCAGAGTCGGTTCGAGAGCAAACAAAGCCACTGAAAGTAAGGCGGCGCGGGCGCCGAAAAGATCTCGAGCAAAGACAAAAGTCAGGAAACCAAACGCGAGGGTCAGCGCAATCATCGGCACGCGCGCCCAAAAGCTGATCGTTGCAAATTGCGATCGATTATCGTGCCAGAAGCGCATGGCATAAGCCCACTCGCGGTTAACCCTGGCTTGCGACGGCTCGAGCTGGCCTGGCAGTTGTTCATGGGGCTGGATGAACAGCAAGGGAATGCCCGCCAGTAGTTTGGATAGTGGCGGATGTTCGCGGACCAGTTGCGGGTCGTTAGTGATGAGATGATAGTATGCTGCGGGAATGAGGACGATCTCGTCGGCAGTGATGCTCTTGCGAGCGGTCACGAAGATCATGTTCAGCGCCATCGCGAGTAAGATCCCCGCACACAACGCTTCTACTCTGTAAGCGATCAACCGAGTCCGGGCACGTTCGAGAGTTGTCCTGAGGATATCAGTGGTACCGGAACCGTTTCCGGTCGCATCCATTCTTGATGATTCGTACATACTTGTCGCGCGCAATGAGTGCGGACCGCGTGGCCGCCTTGCTGGTAACCTTGGCCCCGCTTGTTTATTTCTTTCCCGCGGTGCGTGGCCAGATAGTCATCTCTCCGGATGATGGAGTGATCTTCAACATTCCGCTGCGGGTGGCAGCCGCAAACCTCATGCGCGCCGGTCATCTTCCGCTCTGGAATCCTTACATCTTTTCCGGCATGCCGCTCCATGGCGCAGCCCAGGCAGGTTTGCTTTTTCCACTTAACTGGTTCTACCTGGTTTTCTCGCCGCCCGTCGCCACCAACCTGATGATGCTGGCTACTTACATGGTAGCCGCGCTAGGCGCATATCTGTTCGCCAGGCGCAGCGGCGCCAACATTACCGGAGCCCTGGCCACCAGTTTCATCTGGCAATTCAGTGCTTTTATGGTGGAGCAGGTCGGGCATACCAATGTTTTGCAAACTGCGGCAATGCTGCCGTGGGTGCTTTGGGCCGTTGAAGGCCACGTCGCCACCGGCTCACGCGGTCGCGGTGTGCTCCTCGCTGCCCTCGTGGCCATGCTGGTCTTTGCCGGCCACCAGCAAACGTCCGCGTACGCGCTTTTAGTAACTGCCGTCTACACACTCATACTCGTGCATGCGTCAAAAAAATCGCTAGCGTCGTATTTGTCGCCGCTCGCCATGCTGGGTCTCGGGTTCTTGCTGGCAGCGGTGCAAATCTTACCGACCATCGAGTTGCTGCGCAACAGCATGCGCGCCAGCGCTTCCTATGATTTCTTCAGCTCCTTTTCGATGCCGCCTCACTTCGCCCTGACGATGTTTGCGCCCTACTTGTTTGGCGGCGGAAACGGGCTTCTGTTTCGCGCGCCCTACATTGGGCCAACTTTTTTTGGCGAGTATGTAGCTTACGTGGGCCTGTTGACGATCATGCTGGCGCTGCTGGCCATTGTTCTGAAACCCGATGTTCGCACTAAATTCTGGGCCATCGTTTTTGTCGTTTGTCTGCTGCTGGCGTTTGGCCGTTTCCTGCCGTTGCACATTTATGCGGTGATTTACTACGTGCCTGTCCTGAACCTCTTTCGGGTGCCGGCGCGACACTTGATGGAAGTAGAGTTCGCGCTCGCCGTTTTAGCAGGCAGAGGAATAACGATCATCGTAAACGCCCGCGGGGGGAATAAGGCCCTACAGGGTACTCGGGTAAAGGTTGCGTTAGTCGGAGCCGCTGTGTTTTTGCTGACGTGTCTTACGGTTACCTGGTGGCGTCCGGCGAACTTTCATCTGGCCAGGCAAGTGCCGTTGACGTTCCTCCGTGCGCCTGAACTATTCTTGCCGGTTCTCATGGCCGCCGTCAGTGGAATAGCGTTGTGGTCCTTTAGCCGGTCGAACCGTCGCCGCGCAAGCTTTGGGTTGTTGGTCGTCTTGCTCGCAGATCTGTTTGTTTATGGGCAGGGAAGCGGATGGCGCACCAGCAGCCCCACGAGCGATTCAGAACTTTGGAGTGAACCGACCGCCGTAAAATTTTTGCGGGATCGCGAAGGGAGCAAGGCAGGTTCTTTCCGCCTTCTCACCGCCGATCAGCGCTTTGACCCGGCGCAGCCCGTGCCGCCGCCTTCGGCCCCGGGCGACTGGATGCTCTCCCTGCAACCAGACGTTTACATGATGCATGGCCTCGAGAACGCCGCCGGCTACGATGGCTTCGGACTCGCGCGCTACAGTCGGCTGGCGGGCGACATGAAAGTTTGGGGCGAACTTACCGAACCCGAACGAACGCTGCGAAGTGAGAGTCGCGAAATTGATCTACTGAATGTTCGATACCTGTTAACGAGGCCGTTCGCGCGAGCGAGTGGTAAAAGTTCGGAAACCTCAGGTGCCGCGCCGGCGTCATCGGCCGCTGCTTCCCCGGCGACGAGATCTTCCGTAACTCCGGAGGATTTTCCCGAGGCGTCGCAGGATTTTCAGGGCAACAAATTCGCGGCCGTCGATCTGAATCTTTCTCACCTTGATGGCGCCGCGAAACTAGTTTTCGCGATTCCGCCGGTTGAGGTGGACCACCTGGCGCTCGTCACCAAGCTTTCGTGGTCGGTGAACATCCCCGACGGCGCACCGGTGGCCCGCGTCAGGTTGTTTACCGAAAACGGCAAGATTATTAATCTTGAGCTTCGCGCCGGCGAGCACACCGCTGAATGGGCCCACGACCGGGCCGACATCCAAACGCAGATCAAGCATCGACGCCCGCCCGTGGCAGCGAGTTATCAGGTTGACGATGGCAAAGAAAGTTATCTCGCCCACAGCTATCTCGCTAAGATCGCGCTGCCGGAACGGGCCACCGTGAAGGGGGGCGAGATTGTGATCGCGTCTCAGCGGCTGGCGCCCGATTTGTTGCTGGATGTTCTGCGCATGACACTAAGCGATCAGGCGGGAAAAAAATCTTTTGCTTTACGCCGCGAATGGTTTGCCAGGCAATCAATCAAACCGGTTCGGCCGTCAGTTGCTCGTGAACTCACGCCGGCGAAGCCTGTTAGTAAAGATTCAGCCAAGACCGCAAATGACATTACAAACAAGGACGACGCAGAACCAACTCAGCCGGCCGGAACGAAACATCGTTGGCATCAGGTTGCCCAACTGGGAAACGTGGTGATCTTCGAGAACCAGCGCGTGCTGCCCCGAGCCTGGCTGGCAACGGATGCGGTGGCGCTGAAAGAGCCGGCGACGATTGAAGTCATTCGCACGGCCCGCCTGCCGGATGGCAAACCATGGGATCCGGCAAAAACCGCGCTACTCGAAAATGTTCCGGAATTGAAGCGCCACATTGGCGATAGTGCGACAAAGGTTGAAATCACCAACTATGGACCACACCGCATTGCCCTCAAGGCTGAGTCCTCAACGTCGGCCATTCTGGTATTGAGCGAGAATCACTATCCCGGTTGGCGCGCTTACGTTGATGGGCGTCCGGTTGAGACGTTGCGGGTGAACTACAATCTTCGGGGTGTGTTGCTCGCCGCGGGTAATCATGAGGTCGAGTTTCTTTACCGGCCGAAGTCAGTATTATTCGGGCTTGGCATTTCGTTGCTGACGCTCCTTGGTCTTTTTCTTTGGTGGCGACGTTTGATTCCTGGATTTGTTCGTGTGCCCAGTTAATCACCGCTGAATTGCCGATCGTTATGAATAAAGTAACCGAGCCGGATCCGTTATTCGCGACGCCGCGCATGATCGACGATCTAAACGATTGCTACTTCTATCACACGATGGAGGTGCCCGAGTTTGGACTGATCAGAGCCCACTGGGATTTAAGGGGGCGTTTTGAAGAGTATGTTGGCGGCGTGCAGGTTGCCGGCAAGTCAGTGCTGGATATCGGCGCGGCGACAGGCTTCCTCAGTTTCGAAGCCGAGAAAAGGGGCGCGCGGGTCGTTTCGTTCGATATGGATAGTGGCAGCCAACAAACATTTCTTCCCTTCAAAGACAAACCCTATTACCGCGATCATAAGCGTTGGGCGGAAGATTATAGCGCGCAAATTGAGAAGTGGAAAAACGCTTACTGGCTTTGTCATCGCCTGCTCGAATCAAAGGCACAGGTCTATTACGGAAATGTCTACGCGCTGCCTCCCGCATTGGGCGCCTTCGATGTAGTGATCGTCGGTTCCGTTTTGGAACATTTGAGCGATCAGGTCACCGCCCTCGCTTCAATTGCCCGGCGGACGAATGAAACGCTGGTCATCGTCACTCCGCTGCTCGAGTCGGAAGATCCGATAGCACGATTCGAACCTCGCGCGACCAACCCGGAGCACGATTACACCTGGTGGACTTATTCAGTTGGAGTTTATCGCGAGGTGCTGGGTATGCTTGGTTTCAAAATCACCAGCATCTCCACGGCTGAGTATTATCACGACTACGAGAAACGGTTCGAACCACGAACGACTTTGGTTGCGGCTCGGAAACTCTAAAATATTAACCGCAAAGGTCGCAAAGGAATCGCAAAGGAATCGCAAAGGGTCGCCAGGCAAACTGAATCAGTTTCCTGGTTTAAATTTTAGTCAACGATAAGTTCCTGTTTAAGAACGTCCGATCCCAAATCTTCAAACCACGCCAGGTGTTCTGACACCATGTCGAAGGCGAGTAGATACTTCCCTGGGTTGGTGGGAGCCGTCATGACGATTTCCAACTCCGCTTCATCGCCGGGTGCAACGTCACCGGCCAGGAACGCTCCCGCGTGATACCACAGCAGCGGCTCTTCATCGGGAGAAAACACATGCGCGACCAGGTGCACTGACCCTTTGTCTGTTCCCGCGTCGTTCCCGCGCAACCAGCGCGCGTATCCGGTGTTCTCAGCTCGAATTCGAAATCTCAACGCCTCACCAGCTTTTCCGCGTGCTGGACCTTCGATGATCGTCAGCTTGACGCCAAGGTAAGCAAGCATGCGGCTGTCAGGATAAGGTTGCAGCTTGCGACAGGCGATTATCGCGCGATCGGTTTGCGTCCCCGGAAAAACCTCTACATCGTCGAAGCCGACGTTTCTCAGTAAAGCGCCGAGCGCGTCTACCCCCGGCAAAAACCAGTTGTAGATTGCTTCTTTGGCGTCCGGTGCGTTCTCAACATACGCCAGCGCATGCAGCAATGGTTGCAGCCCACCCACTTCGTAGGTAAACGAAGGCGGCGCTTTCTCCGGAGGATAAATTGCGGTCTCCAGAATAAGCAGTTCGCGAGTGACGAGGAACAGCTTTTCCAGCGCCAAAACGAGATGCTTGCAATGGTAAAGAAGACCCAGGGCGAGGGTGACATCAAACTGTCCGATCCGGTGTGGGTCGAGATCGTAGACCGACATTTTGCGGTAATCGATATCCAAGCCGTGAACGTCGCGAACAAACGCGGCCTGGCGGATGAGATTCTGCTGCGAGTCGATACCGAGCACTCGCGACGCACCACGCCGTTTCATTTCCAGAGAATAAAATCCGGCGTTGCATCCGACGTCGAGCACCGTTTTGCCTGACAAGTCGTCGGGCAAGCAGATTTTAACTTTCTCCCAGGTGGGACGCGGGTGCTCAACCGGCTCGCCAATCGCACTTTCGGTCTTGGTGGCAAGCCCATCGCCGAGATCGATGCAATGAAACCAGGGCTCGAGACGTTTTAGCTCCGATAAAATCTGATCACGCGTCATTATTTATTCGCTTCCACCTTCAGGTTAAACACCAGTGGCTCTGAGCCTCTTTCTGCAAACCAGCACACATGTTGGGCCACCAGATCCACTCTTACCGTGTAAGTCCCGGGTTGATCAGGACCTATACACTCAAGGTTGAGGAGAATAGTTTGACCGGGCGGGACGGCTCGCGGCAGCATCGGATGCCCGTGGCGTTCAGCGACTACTTTGCCGCTCGCGTCGAGAATCTTTACCCCGGGCATAACAATCCCGGCTCGAACGGTCTGCCCGGTTAACCAAAGAGTGTCGCCCGTGTTTGTAATCGTAACCGGCACTTCGAAGTTTTTTCCCGCCGCTACGCGCCAGGCGCTTTTATCCTGCAACGTAATTTCTGCGCGCAATAATCCCGGACGTTTACTATCCGGCATATCACTGACGCGTCCGGAGTGGTCCACTTTCATGCAGGTGAGGTAGTGATAATCGGTGGCAATGGTGCGAAGCGGAAGACTCTGATTGTCAGGTCGGCCTTTGAGCATCTCACGTTCAAAGAGCCCGTTAACGCTGACGTAGTCGCCGACGATGGCAAACCCATTCTCGGAAATCAGCGCCCGCAGGTAGTCGTTACTGAAAGGCGATTCGAGGGTGCCAAACTCGCGCATTACACCGCGCAACTCTTCGGCCGGAGTTGTATTGTCATCAGGCTTCTGGCCTTCCAGAATAAATAGCAGCCCGCCTACATTAAGCATCGCCGAGAGGTTGCGCATAACTGAACGTTCATCGGCAAAATGATGCAGCGAGTCGTAACAGACAACTGCGTCAAACTTTTCAGCGAGCGGCTCCAATTCAATGTCGTGAACCGAAAAGTCGCAACGCAAAGGCGTCTCATGGTCCACGCCGAAGGGGACGCGCGCAACTCGGTCGCGCGACATGGAAATCAGATCGGGACTTATATCGATGCCTTCTACCTGATACCCGAGGCGGGCCAAATACTCGCTCAACCAACCTGAGCCACACCCTACGTCAAGGATTCTCGCGCCCGCCGGTAAAGCCAGAGTGACAGCCAGGTTGGCGAAGTCGCACAGGTGCCGGTGCGAGTCCTCGTCAAGGCCTTCGCCTTTGTACTTCGCAGGTTTGTTAGCGAGATTGTAAAAAGGCTTGGTGCGGAGATGATGCGAACGCTCCTCGCTCAACTTGCCGAGGTAATTAACCGCAGCGCGTTTGTAGTCTATGCCTTCAATTCCGGGTAGGCGGCCCGACGACTTCGCGGCGGATTGAGGGTTGGGTGCCACAGAGAGGTGTCCGTTGCCGTCAACGTCCGAGGCGGAAACCTTTAAAGTCCCGGCGCGACCATTTTGATCGGACTCGGTCGTTTCCAAAACTGGCGCCAGCACCGCGAGATCCGCGGCCACGCTTCGTAACAAGGAGTCGTTAGCTGATTGCAGCCCGAGCTGCGATAACTCTTCAGCCACAGTGTGGACGAGTCGTCGGCGCGGACGGTGCGCCATCACTTTCCTGATGAATTCCAGGTAAGAGGCCGCGCTGGCTTCAATCCTGTGATTCGCTACGGCATGACGGCGCGCATTCCTGCCAATTTGCCGTCGGAGCGGCACGTTTTTGATCAGTTCTGCCAAATAGGATTCGAGCAGCGCATCGGCAAACTGGTCTTGGTCAACCTTGACCACAACGGTGTCCGGCAGTTCGCCGAACGCACCGACATTCGACACGATGGCCGGCACGCCGGCGGCCATGATGCGGCAGAGACTCCCGGAGGTAGCTCCCACCGGCCGCTCACGCAGGTTGATGGCGATGTCCGTCTCCGCGATCCGCGCTTCAAACTCCGACAACGAAACGTGACCGCTTACGGTTACGCGATCCTGAAGCTGGTAACGGTCTATCAATTGTGGCAATTCGGGAAAGTTTCCCGCAGGACCTACGAGGGTGTAGTGGAAACTAAAGTTATCGCGCAGAGCCGAGAGGGCTCGCAAGGCCCTTTCGATTCCTTTATCAGGGGTAATTAAGCCGAACGAGGCAATACGCACAGGGCCCTCATGATCGTCTCGCTCAGCGGAGCCGTGGGCGGCTGCACGGTCAGTGATGTGGTGATTTATCTTTGCGATAGGCACGTGGGGCGCTACCTGCGAAAAGCGATCGCGACTCCATTCCGAATGCACGATGATTCCTTCGGCGGCGCGCGCCAGGTTGGCATTAAGCGGAAAGCTCAGCGGAGCGGCTGCATGTGAGGGGGTGGCGCCCCGGCGCACGAAGTCCTCCGCGTTTGTCCGCTCGCTCTTACCATCGCAAGCTTCGAGTTCATCGAGGTAAGTGCTCATGTCGCCTTTTTCGCGAGCTTGCCCGAGGAAGAAATCCTGCAAGGCAAAGTCATGGAAAACGACGATACCGGGGTGCACCCGCATCACGCGGACGATGTTGGAGTGGTAACGATGATCGTTTCCCATGTGGTAGACGATTGCGTCGTACTCCGGAAGTCGCTGAAGAATCTCCGGACTGGCGCGATAGTCAAAATAACGAAAGCGTCCCAGCAACTCTGAGTTACTTGGTTGAAATCCATCCACGAAGAGATCAATTTCGGCATGGGCGGCCAGATAGGGCAGCAGTTCCTCGCTGTAATCAGAAATTCCCGACGGTTGGGGATTGAAGGGACTGAAATAAGCCAGATTCATAGAGCAGGGGTCAGTGATCGCTGATCAGTAGTTAGTCCTGATTGACTTCAGAATATTGTAGTCGGTTGGGTGATTCGTATCAGTCGCCTTGAACACTGACCAGCGCCCACTGATCGCTGACCCCCATTCAACCATTTCTTATCTAACCACAGTTATCTTAGTCTTTGAAGTGGGCGAGCCCTTGTCGCGAAACCACGCCACCTGCTCCTGCACCGCATCAATTTCCAGGATGTATTCGCCGGGTTCTTTCGGCGCTGTGATCACCAGGGGCACTTCCGTTTCCTCCCCGGGCTTGAGATCTTTATCCAAACCGTAGCGCCCATCCATATCAGTGATCAACGATTCGTCATCGGATTGCAGCCAACGGTTTCCGGCGGCGAGGTAAAATTTATTGTCCGTGCTGGGATTAAACTCCGCGCCACGCGCATACCACATTACATCGCTGGCATTCTTAACTTTCACCCGGATGGTCTGTTTTTCGCCGACCCGCAATTTCGTGGGCGGATCGACAATTGTGATCGATGCCTTAAAGCCATTCTCAGGGAGGGCCTGCGGGCTTCCAGGCGGAACCGCGTTGGACTCTTCGCTGCTGCTGGTCAGGGTAGGCTTGCGACAGCCGGTTATCACCAGCACGCAACATATGGCGACGATGATGGAAGCATTTCTCAGGTTCATTAGTTAGTCCCTCCGCTCTGGCAAATTGGTCTGGGTTGATTTCTTTTCATTCTCCAGCGTGTATGCTTTCACGGTCTTTAGTTCCAGTAAAGCAGCGCCGATTCGCGTTTGTGGTGAATAGTAAGGTATTTCCACCGGAGTCTCATTCACCACTATCAAGCCGCGGTCGCGCAGAATCAATCTTACCTTTTGGACGCTTTCGGCGAAGACCAGCGAAAACATTCGTTGACCTTCTGCCTGTGCCAGAGTTTGTTTGAATCGCTCGCGCGATTCCGCGGCTGACGAAAAACTCTCGTTGATTTACACCGATCGTCGGCACGTCAGGTCGCAGCATGACAGTGATGGCAGTGGTTTTGACGTCGCTTCCAATCCAGATATCTACGTCATCAACCTGCTTCTGCGTTTCAGTTTGAAGAAACGGTCGCAAGGAATGATCGCGGAACAGGTGTCGGGCTTCTTTGATGAAAGGCCCGGGCATCGTAAACATTGTAGGACGCTGTGACCACTCCTGGTTTGAGACGAAATAGAAGCCCAGTAACGTCTGGAATACCAAGCCCGCAAACAGCAAACCAGCTACGATCTTTTTGGGCCGGGCGAGCGTGGCTGACTGAATTAGCTTTACCGCAATCGCCAGCACCACGACCGTCGCCATCACTTCGACATACAGCGCGTAACGAATGTAGCCAGTGCTCTCCGACCAAAGCATTGCGGCTGCGGCGAGCACGAAGCAAAGCTCGCGCAGTCGAATATCGCTTCTTACCAGAAAGAATCCAACAATCGGCTATTATGAAACCGAGAGAAATCCTTCCCGAGTAAACAGCCAGCTCAGAAAGCCGATCGGGTTCGATACTTACCAGAATGGGCCACAGGATTTTTTCCCACCATCCGACCGGACCCCAGCGTGGATCCCAAATGCTGTGCGGCGGCCAGAACACCGACTTGAAAATCCCATTGAAGACCGGAAACACCGGACTGCCCGTGTCCCGGTAAAGATAGAGCGTAAACGGAAGCAGCGGAGCGATAAAAGCAACTGCGGCGAGTAGGGTTGTGAGCGAAAGTTGCTTCAGACTGCCCGCGCCAATGTCACCAAAGCGGGGTTGCAAAGCTCGATAAGCACAGAGCAAAACGATCGGCAGGGCAATGCCGGCATTGGTTAACTTTAACGCCACGCTCATTCCCAGCAGCAGGGCAATGCATACCAGATTGCGCGCTTCAAGTCTCGTTTTCCTGGTTCCGCCGATGTCGCTGAACACTGCCAGATAAGTGGCTTCTAAAATTAATGGCAAGGCCAGCAAGTCAGCCATGTAGTTGTTGATTTCAAACAACAAGTGTTCGGCCGATACGGCGATTAGGATCCCGGCGGCGCGCAGCCAGCTGTTTCGAATAAAAGGCCGGAGAAGTTTTTCTACAATCCTGGCCACCCAAATCATGGCCAGCAGGTTGGCGATGGTGCCGAGCCGGTAGCCCAACGCCTGACGGAAGAGTCCCGTGATCATGTCGGGCGCAGGATTATAGGGAGCGGGGGTCGGGAAGAAATCTGAGGGCAGAAAAAGAAAGCCTCGCATCGCTCGCTCCGCATGGAAGATGCGGTAGTTCAACACATCGAATGAGAGATCGGGAAAAACGACGCGCATCGCGTAAACGAATACGAGCGGGAGACCTACGATGAGCCAGAAAGGAAGGTTCAGTTTGCGCGAGCCTTCGCTTACCTCCCGGGGTTTGGTCCAGTTGTAGAGCGCGGTCAGCGATAATCCGAAAAAGATCGAGATCACCCAGGCGATGCGGTTGTGGCCGGTTAAAAACCAAAGATACTGCCGCGCGAATACCGCAAAGTAGATCACCAGCAGGGCGTCGGCGGGGAACTCCAGACGGTAAAGGAACCCACGCGCGCTTCCCGTGTTTTCGTGTTTGTGAACTGTGTCGGCTGGCATTCAGCCTCCATCATCCATCTTCGCGCGTCCTCGGTGCCGGCGGTTTGTTGGCGTGGCGGAGTTCTTCTGCGAGAACCTGAATCTGATACTCAAACTCCTGGGCCCGGCGAGCAATTGAGTGAAGGATTAGACCGACGGTGATGGAGAGGAGTCCACACAACACCAGTCCGACGGCGAGCACCGCCGAAGGCAAGCGGGGCACCAGTCCGGTATTGATGAATTCGACGATGACGATTACTCCGGGAATCAAAGCCAGGGCAATCAGCACGAGGCCCGCGCCGCCGAAAAAGGTGAGTGGTTTGTAGTCGCGAAACAAAGCCAGCACGGTATTGATGATGAGAAATCCATCGCGAAAAAACTTTATCTTGGAATGACTACCGGGAGGACGATGTGTTAGGTCGATCGGAATTTCCACAATGCGGAAGCCGCGTTTGATGGCCTTGATTGTCAGTTCGGTTTCGATCTCAAAGCCGCCGCCAAAGAGGGGCAGCTGTTTGACAAACCGCCGATTAAACGCGCGGTAGCCGGACAGGATGTCAGTTAACCTAACTCGAAAAATCCCGTTCAACAGCCTGAGGACCAGGCGATTGGCTACGGCGTTCATCTGCTTAAATTCACTTCTTGATTCGCCGTGAAGCCGCGAACCGACGACCATATCAGCTTCACCGTTCAGGATGGGCTCAAGGAGATTGTGCACTGCGGCGGCGGGATAAGTGTTATCGCCATCAACCATGATGTAGACATCCGCATCCACCTGGCGAAACATGGATTGGATTACGTAGCCTTTGCCTTGTCGCCGTTCGTGAAAAACTGTTGCGCCGGCCGCCTTGGCCAAAGCTACGGTTTGATCCGCCGAGTTGTTATCGAAGACGTATAGAGCGGCTTCAGGCAGTTCGGCGCGAAACTGTTTGACTACCGCACCGATCGTGAGTTCTTCGTTGTAAGCCGGTATCAATACCGCTACTCTGGCTTGCGACTGACGATCAACCGACCCAACCCAGGGCAGCACCTCCGCGACCTGCGATATGTCCGTCACGGCCGCGGAAGCAGCGATACCAAACGTGTCTTCCTTACTCTTCGCAGGATTTTCTGCTGACATTTTCTGCTACGATTTCCGGTCGAGTATCTTAAGGCCGAATTGAAAAAGGGAGCGTCGGTGAAACAAGATATGATAAAGTCCGCGCCGCCCGCAACAACTGCGCTCTCAAGGAGTTCGAAGTGGTATAGGCGCGAGCGAATTGTCCGGACGGCAAGTTAACGATCACCCCAGGCCGCGCCACGCGGACCATCAACATGATGCTATCCATTGTAGTGCCTTGTTACAACGAAGATGCTGTGCTCGCTGAGTTGCATCACCGCCTTATTTCAGTCGTCGATCAAATGAGCGGCTCAGACGGCGAGATCGTTTACGTCGACGACGGGAGCTCTGATCAGACGGGCTCGATGTTGCGGCAAATACAGAACGACGAACCGCGCGTTCGGGTAGTGTCGCTGTCGCGAAATTTCGGTCACCAACTTGCGGTTACCGCGGGACTCGAACATGCGAGGGGCGACGCCGTGGTGATTATCGACGCTGACCTCCAGGATCCACCTGAAGTGATTCCGGAGATGCTTGCCCGTTGGCGCGACGGTTACCAGGTGGTTTACGGCCTGCGTGCCAAGCGCGCAGGCGAAACGACATTCAAGCTCTGGACGGCAAAGGCTTTTTACCGGCTCATCAACAGGGTTTCCGAAGTTGAGATACCGCTCGACGTCGGAGACTTCCGTTTGATTGATCGTAAGGTGGTTGACGTGCTGCTGGCGATGCCTGAGCGCGATCGATTCTTGAGAGGGATGATTAGCTGGCTTGGTTTTCGGCAAGTCGCCGTCATCTACGAGCGCGCCGCCCGCCACGCAGGGGTGACGAAATACCCGCTCGTGAAAATGATGCGATTCGCAGTGGACAGCGTGATCTCGTTTTCATTTGCTCCATTGAGATTGGCAATTTGGGTTGGTTTTGCCGCTATCACCGCGGCGGCGGCAGGGATCGTCTATGCGCTGATCATCCGGATCTACACTACAACGTGGGTCCGCGGTTGGGCGTCGATTTTCACCGCAGTGCTTTTTCTCGGGGGCGTCCAGCTCATCACCTTGGGCATTGTGGGTGAATACGTCGGCCGCATCTATGCCGAGGTCAAGCTGCGGCCGCTTTACGTCGTGCGTGAGAAACTCGGCTTCGAAGCGACCAGCAGACCGGCGGATCAGAAATCTTCGGTTACTCCGCTACAACATGAGACTGAACTGGAGCGCTAAGTAGAGTTTGAGCGCGAAGCATGAAGCTTTTACGAACAATTCTTGGGTTTGATCGACCAGCGGGAAAGCACGGAGCGTTTTTACACGACTTCTTTATCGGGTTCGCCTTTTGCGCGTTGACGGCGCTATTGACCTGGCCCTTCGTCAACTATCTGCGCGACGCTGTGGCAGATGCAGGCGATCCTTACCTGGTATCGTGGATCCTCTGGTGGGATTATCACCAGACCTTCAGAGATCCGCTAAATCTCTTTCACGCAAATCTTTTTTATCCATTACGCTACACCCTCGCCTTTAGTGAGCACTGTTACGGCATCGCTTTCCTTTTCTTTCCACTTTTTGCGCTCGGATTTCGTCCGCTGACTGTGCACGCGGTGGCGATGTTTTTGGGCTTTGCCTTGTGCGGTTACAGCGCCTTCAGATTGGCACGTACGCTGACGGGTTCGGAGGCTGTGGGTTGGGTGGCCGGAATCATCTTCGCTTTCGTGCCCTTTCGCTTCCATCTGCTCTCTCATCTTCCATATCTCTTCTCGATGTGGATTCCGCTCCTGTTAGAAGCGTTGGTGTTGTTCGTGCGCGACCGTAGCCGCAAGCGGGCACTCTGGCTCGGCTTCGCGTTTTTCATGAACGGCATCACCAGCGTCTCGCTGTTTTCCCTGACCCTGGTGCCTGCGGCACTGTGCGGAGTTGTCCTGCTGACACGTCATGGACTTTGGCGCAATGGACAGTTCTGGCGCCGCCTCGCGGTGGCGCTCGGCGTGGCCGGACTAGCGCTGCTTCCGTTTATGTTGCCCTATTATTTTGTCTCGAAGCTTTACGGTTTCAAGCGCAGCATCGAAGAAGTGAAGGCCAACTCCGCCTGGCCAATTCATTGGCTCTCGGTTGAAAATCGCAGCAAGCTCTGGAACGGAATGGGCGAAGGAATACCAGGCGCAACGCGGTTCAAACTCTTTCCTGGTCTGTTGCCAATTCTTTTCTCACTTGCCGCGATGCTGACGGTCAATCCGGCAGCCAGTACCCCGAGACCTACCGGCGGAGCGTTGTCTCGAAGTAAATGGTTGACTGGTCTGGATGTTCTGATCCTTTCTGCATTGGCGATCTCGATTCTGGCGATTGGCTTCGAAGGTACCGCCGCGTTCGGCAACTTCTTTTACTACGTTACCTCTGCTCGCGCGCTGGCGACTTTGGCCGTTGCCGTCATAGCGCGTTGCTGCATTTCCTATCCTCAGTTTCTCCGGCCTACGAATCGGAATCTCGTCGAAACTCTCTGCTCCCCGCGTCGCAGCGAAGGTTTCTGGGTGGGAATCATTTTGACTACTGTCGGTTTCTGCTACTCGCTTGGCTGGAACTTCTTTTTCTACCGCATTTGCTATGACCTGCTGCCGATGTTTCGCAGCATGCGCGTGCCCACGCGCGGAGCAATGTTTGCCTACCTTGGTCTCGCCATTCTGGCGGGCATTGGGGTGCAACAGCTCACGCTGCGAGTCGTCAAACATTGGCCCCGGCTCCGACCATCGATTATTTTTGCGGTCGCTTGCGCGCTGTTATTAGTCGAGCTAAACGGAGCGCCTTTGAGTATGGCGCGTGGCGATGTGTTTCCTGACGCGGTTTCGCTGCGTTTAAAAGATACGCCTATGCGCGGTGGTCTGGTTGTGCTTCCGGCCGGACCAGATTTTAATCATCGCCACATCCTGCGTTCCGCCGATCATCAGAAGCCTTTGATCGTCGGCACCTCCGGTTTTAACTCACCTTTTGAGGATCAGATTGAAGCATGGACCCGGAGCGGCAGCATCCACCACCAACTCCTTGAGCTGTTCGAAAATATTCCGGCCTCCTATCTGGTAATCCAGAACCACCTGATATTTCCAGAGCGCCGCCCCGACTACGAAGACTTTTTGATTCGCGCCGTGCGGTCCGGTAGATTGCGATTTATAAATCGCTTTGACGAACGCGACGATCTGTATGCTGTGGTCAGGACCGAACCGGAGGCGAAAACTGAAGCGCCGCTGCCCTTCGCCATTGAGCTCAAGGATTGGAAACAGTTAATCGAGGAGAGCCCGGTCAACTTGCTCGGCAAGAATCGAATCTGGAGTCAGATGGTCTATCGCCTTCATCTGGCGTCGTTCGGGGAAGTCCCTCGATTTTCCGAATTCCTCTCTGACCTGAAACTGGTGGGCCGCGACGCGTTGATTAATTCGGATAATGAACAAGTCCAGATTCAATTGAACCTGAATGAGTTTGCCTCCGCTTGGGTGGAACGAGCGGGCTTTCGGTCGCGCTACGAATCGATGACTAACGAAGGCTTCGTAGATAGCCTGAGTGAAAATGCCGGAATTACCATAGCTCCGGCGGAACGCACCTCATTGATAGCCAAACTCAATAGCCGGGCGACGACGCGTGTTGAGGTGTTGTTTGCGGTTGTGAAAAACCCGGACTTTGCCAAGAAGGAGGAGAACCGCTCGCTTCTGTTGCTTCACTATTTTGGTTACTTGCATCGCAACCCTGGCGACAGCCCGGATCGGGATCTTGAGGGGTTCACCTTCTGGTTAAGAGAACTGGAAAAATCGGGGGACACAGAGACGCTGGCACGAGCGTTCATCGAGTCGATTGAGTACAAAAGAAGAAATGGTCAGCCGTGATCACGGCTGACCACTTCGGGGGGAGATCTGACGCATGACCGAAGGCAATTCGGAACCTGGGAAACCTTTGGACTTCTCAGCCAGCGACGGGTTCACTTATACGGGCAGGGAGCTTGAGGCAATGTCCGCGGCCTCCAACTATCACCGTTGGATACTTGGGGTATTTTCTCCTTACCTTGGCCGGCATCTCGTGGAAGTGGGAGCCGGACTTGGTTCGTTCTCTGAACTAATCCTCAGTCATCATGCTTGTCAGACGATTTCCCTTGTCGAGCCTTCGGGCGAACTGTGTGCACAACTGCGCGTCAGGGCCGGTCAAATGCCGGCGAGCCCGCTCGTTGATGTCTATCACGCCAGCTTTCCGGATGCTGCGCCCATTATTACCGCGAAGCATTCGCCCGACTCGATTATTTACGTCAACGTGCTCGAGCATGTCGAAGACGATCAAGCTGAGCTCGCTGCTATTCATCGCGCGCTTTCATCTCGCGGTCGGGTTTTCATCTTTGTTCCGGCGCTAAGATGGCTCTATGGTGCGTTTGACGAGCGCGTGGGCCACTTGCGTCGTTACACGAAAAGAGAGTTGGAAGCAAAATTACAGCGCGCTGGGTTTCAGATCGTAATTTCGGATTACTTTGACTTGGTGGGCGTGGCGCCGTGGTGGATCAAGTATCGACTGCTCAAATCTTCAACCATGGAGAGCGGCGCCGTAAGATTTTACGATCGCTACATCGTTCCCTGCGCGCGCCGTCTGGAGTCAGTGATTAAACCGCCGCTGGGTAAGAACCTGATAGTGGTCGCTGAGAGACGATAGCCCGTACTCGGAATCGAGCCCAGAAGTGTAGCCGGACACAATGTGGTCGCGGGACATCCAATGTCGGGCCGTTTCTCTGAAAATTAAACCGCTACTCCGAAAACTAATGGCGCCATGCTATCAGGGGATCGCCCTGACCACATTGCGCCATTGTTTTAACCCGATGTCTCACGTTGGTACCCACGCGCAACAGTCAAGTCTATGAATCGCAGTCTAGTGACCGATTAATCACGCGTCAACAAAACGATGGCAGATAAAACAGGTTGGCCGAGTTATTAGAACCGGAAACCGATCCCAATACTCGTTTGAAGATTATGAGTGGTACCCGGCGAGGTGACATTTGGCAGTAATGGGCTAATGATGTCGTCCCCAAACGGAATGATCGTGTCGCCGACGCCAACTCATACAATAAATCTTGCTGTCGGATGAAACTCAAGTAGCCCACATCAAACGTGACTTTGCTCTGGGCGTTGATTCGCGAGCGAAAAGCTCCGCCGCCGAAGTGGGCAACTCCAGGCCGGGCTTTAGCAAATACACCAACTTTCTCGGCGCGAATCCCGGCATTTAATCCCACTACCGTTACTGTCTGGCCGAAGTTGTTGCTTGGGCTTTCCGGAGAGTGGACGATCTCGCTATCGAGTGCCAGGTTGCGATGACGCTATAGCTAAACCTGCCACCAATGCCGACCGGTCCCCATGGGTCGTAAAGCAAAACGGGCAGCCTGGCGCTGCCCGTTTGATCAATAAATCTGGCTCCGCAGGTAGGACTCGAACCTACAACCCTTCGGTTAACAGCCGAATGCTCTGCCATTGAGCTACTGCGGAATAAACGCCCCTGCATAGCCCGAAATAGCTAAAAACTATGCGCGGGGCGCGAACGATTTTTATAACAGAGGCGCGAAAGAGCGTCAAGGCAACTGCCGTCGCTCCATCATAGCTCGTTGTGTGGGCGCCCGGTCTTCGCGTGTAAAGGGTTCCCCTAGCTTGCGCTGACAAACAAACTGCGAGAATATTTCGCACGCAAAACAGCAATCCAAACGTTTTTAGAATAGCTGCGCAGCGGAAACTTATTCCCGAACGGGAGAGATTCGGCTTAGCCAAAAGCTGAAAGGTCCAGATGGAACGTCGAACAACTTCGTGGTTTAGTCAAAACTTACAAAGCGAGATGCCTTTGGTGGCTTACGGACATGCGGGCCAAACTCTATTAATGTTTCCCACCGCGGCCGCTGATTACCTGGAGTATGAACGTTTTCACCTGGTCGATGCGATCAAGCCGTTGATTGAGGCCGGACGCGTGCGGGCCTATTCAATCAATAGTGTTAATCGATACAGCCTGCTTAACGAGAAGATGCCGCCAAACATCAAGGCGGAATTGCTGACTCGATTTGACCGATATATCACTGATGAAGTGTTGCCGCTGATTCGAAACGAAGCAGGTGAGGATGCGCGACCTTTGACGACGGGCGCGAGTCTGGGAGCGTTTCTCGCGGCCAACACTTACTTCAAACATCCCGATTTGTTTCGCGGAGTGATTGCGATGAGCGGCAGTTATGATGTGCGTTCCTATTTGAAGGATTTTTACGACGACAACGTGTATTTCAACAATCCCGCAGACTACCTCGCAAACCTCAACGACGACCACTATCTGCCAATGCTGAAACAGGCTGACGCAATTCACATTCTGTCGGGACAAGGCAATTATGAAGCGCCGGAACGCAGCCAACACCTGTCCGATATTCTGACCTCGAAGGGCATCCCGCACAAACTAGATCTCTGGGGCGCCGACGTTGATCACGACTGGCCATGGTGGCGAAAGATGCTGCCGTATTCACTGGAAAGAATACTAGGGTAGGACAGGCATTCGTGCCTGTCCCTCTTTACTAGGAGGCATACCGAAATTTCGGCTCTAGCGGTGCAGTCGGTTTGATATCGGTCTACTGGAGAACATTTCAGGACAGGCGAAAATGCCTGTCCTGTTATGTTTTATAGGCGTCATCTTCCTCATTGGCAGAAAATTGGCAGCGCTCTTTTTATCACGTGGCGTTTGTTCGGATCATTACCCCGCCATGTTTGAGCGTCGCGTTTAAGAGAGAAGAATCTGGGCAAGCGGTTCCTTATTCTGGATCGCCAGTTGGACCGGACTTGTTACGGCCCAACTTGGCTGGGGGATGCTCGGCTAGCGAAGACAGTTGTCGACTCTATGGCCTATGGGGGCGGAGCAACTTCAACTTGCCTGTCCTACTTTACGGCTCGTCGTCGCCCTTCTTACCCTTTTTCTTCGCCGGATCTACTTCGCGTGGACGCGTTGCCGGCGGCGGTGGCGCCGTTTCGATCTTGGGAGTTACCGGCTCCACTTTAGGTTGCGGGTTTGCTGGTCCATCGGCAGCTTTCGGCGGCGGTGGCAAGGTCATCTGTTCCAGCTTCGGCTGAGCATTAGGATCGGCGGTAATTGTCTCCTCGTCAGTTTCACCCTCATCATCAGTCCTGAACTGAGCCCGTTCGGCGGCTAGCTCTCGCTGACGCTGACGGAAGAGTTCCTTCATGTCCTCCGGCATTGTCGGCGCCTTATCGAAGGTTTCTTTAGGTTTGTCTTTCAGAAAGTCCTTCATGAAATCCACGAAGAAGGGAAGCGCTCCGACGCCGCCGGTCATTCCTCTGCCGAGGTCCTTTTTCTTCCCGGGATAGCCCATCCAGACACCGGTCACGTATGTTGGAGTAAAGCCGATAAACCATACATCCGTGTGATCATTTACAGTCCCGGTCTTCCCGGCTACCTGAACCCCGAGGGCGCGCGCCCCGGTAGCAGTCCCGCCCTCCACCACGCCGCGCATCATTTGGACCATCGTCAATGCCACATACTCATTCATCACCTTGTAGGTCGTTTTTTCCCATTCTTCCAGCACAGCTCCGTCACGATCAAGCACGCGGCGGACCAGGTGTGGCTCAACGCGAATGCCCTTGTTGGGAAACACGGAGTAGGCCGAAACCATTTGATCGAGCGGAACCTCGGTTGCCCCCAGCGCCGACGAAAGGTAGGGCGCCATCGGCACCTTGATGCCGAAACGGCGCACCATCTGCGAGCCGGTTTGAATGCCGACCGTTTGCAACAGATGAACCGCTGGAACGTTCATTGACTTCGCGAGGGCTGTCTTCAAAGGCAAGTCGCCATTGCCGAGCGAGCCGTCATAGTTGTGTGGGTTCCAGCCGCCGATGCTAATCGGGGCGCCGCTGACCGTAGTGTCCGGGGTCATGCCCCATTCAACCGCCGCTGCGTAAACGAAAGGCTTGAAACAGGAACCCGTCTGACGGTATGCCTGCGTGACATTGTTAAACTTGCTGGCCGTGTAAAAATCGTATCCGCCAATCATGGTCACTATTTCGCCGTTTTTGGCGTTAAGCGTCATCATCGCGCCGGCGACCGCGGGGATTTGCGACAACTCCACCTTGAGACGCCGGCTTTTTTTGTCAACTTCCTTGATGTGAAACTCACTCAGATAGCCAGGCTTTAATTCATCTTTTGGTTGGCGACCGGACCAGCCCATGTCAGCCGAGCCAACGGTGGCCGTAAAAGTACCAAACTTTACCGTCGCTTCATTCCTGGCATGGTCCACCTTGGTGATTAATCCCGAAAGGTAACGGCCTTCGGTGAAATCATTTCCGGTCCAATCCGGATCCTTGTAGTTATTGATCTCCTGCTGAGTCGGTTGACCGCCGGCCGCCGGAATCATCTTGTAACTCGAACGCCAGCCGCGCGACCTGTCATATCGACGCAACCCGGCGCGCACCACTTCATAAGCTTTTTTCTGCGCGGCGACATTGATGGTGGTGTAAACAGCCAGGCCACCCTGGGCCACACGGGTAGTGTATTTATCCTCAAGCTCCTGACGGATTACTTCCACGGGATAATCGAAGGCGCTCGATTTGGGTTGCGAGGTTGAATATGCGCTATCAGCCAGTTGAATTGGTTTAGCCTTAGCGGCATCTACTTCCGCCTGACTCGCAAAACCATTGCGGGCCATCAAATCGAGAACGAGATCGCGACGCTCCTTGGCCTTCGCCGGATTAGTGGTCGGGTTATATTCACTGGGCGCTTTTGGCACGCCTGCGAGGAGCGCGGCCTCGCCTATCGTCATGTCCTTTGCTTCTTTCCCAAAGTAGGTTTGCGACCCGGCTTCCACACCGTAGGCATTAGCGCCAAGAAAGATGTGGTTGGCGTATAGCTCCATGATCTGATTCTTGGTGTAATAGCGTTCGATTTGAAGAGCCAGGGCCCACTCGTTCATTTTGCGTTTGAGGGTCTGTTCTTTGGAAAGAAAAAGGTTTTTGGCGAGTTGCTGGGTTAGGGTGGAACCGCCTTCCACTTTATCGGTGGTTACGTTTTTCCAGGCGGCGCCAATGATGCGGACAGGGTCGATACCTACATGATCGTAAAACCGCGCATCTTCCACCGCGAGGATCGCGTTTTTCATCAGCGGCGGAATCTCGTCATATCTGAGCGGGATTCGTTTCTCGAGGGCAAATTCACCAATTACGGTTTCGCCGTCGTCGGCATAGACGCGGGTGACCACGCTCGGCCTGTACGTCGCCAGAGCAGCTACCTCATTCGCCGCGCGGGAGTAGTTTAGTTGGTAGGCGGCCACGATGCCGGTCAGGCCTCCGGCGGCAAGCGCCAGCAGCAGGACGGCAGGCAGCCAGAACCGCCGCAAAATATGTCCGCGCTGCGCCGGCGGCGCCGTCACGATTGCCATCGGCGAATATGATTTCAACTTCGAAGCCGGAGATTTTGCAGCCATTTGATTTCAGCCCTCTCTAAAACTAGCTTGCTTTACTGCCAAGATATGGGGCAACGTGGATTCCCACAGTGTTGGATTTTCGTGACCATTAGGGCGAACCGATTATAGCTTAGGGAGGCAGCGTCAACGAGCCGCCGGAGCAACGAAGGAATGAGTATGCAGAACCTCGATGTGAGCAAAACCGCTGATGCATGGTCGTCATTAGCAAACAAAATCTACGTTCCCCATTCCGAACAAGAGTATCGACAACTCGTCTCGATGCTCGATTCACTTATCGATGAAGTTGGTGAAAACGAGTCCCACCCCCTCGCATCACTCATGGAAATCGTCGGAGTATTGATCGAGAAGTATGAAAACGAGCATGTCCCTGAGCTGACTCAGTAACACCGCCCGCACGGATCCCGTTGCCCGAGAATATTGTCAAGGCTGAAGAAGCATCCGGCCCTCCACGTCTTGTTCGCCTAACCTTGTTATCTTGTAATGAGTTCCGTCGAAGTGCGCTAGATCTTTTCTGTCTACAAGCGTATCCAGCGTTCTCTTTAGATTGCCATCATGCGGGAGGCGAATCCACGACACGCAGTTCGGGAAAGGTTGCCCCCGCACTACCTCGTTGGTAAAGCAAAACGAGAGCGAAGTCAGAAGCTCCCAAACGAGGGGTTCAGTACTTTCAAGAACCCCTCAACTCGTATGGGGACACTTTGTGAATAAGTCGAATGAACTCCGCCAAGACCCAGTCGATCACCGACACGACAGGGGTAGCATCTTGGAGATTTAGATCAATTCCACCTCCGAAATACCTAAGCACAAACAGCTCCTTCACGATGGTCCGAGGGTTCGAATGGAATTCGGTTGTATGTGCTTTCGGGTGTGCGTCTCTCCACGGCCTGACATTTCAAGTGCAAGTCATCTATAATCCTCATGCAAACGGGGGCGACAGGCTTCGACAGGGGTTTCTGGCGACCGACGGATGTCATGCCGAGCATCTCTAGGCAGCTCGTTAAAAAGCCCAGGGAAAAAACAATTGCCAACTCTAACGAGTTAGCTCTCGCAGCCTAAACAGCCAGCGAGCGTCTCCGCCGCAAGTTGCTCATGCGCGCGGATGGAGATGTCACCTTAGTTGAGCTGGCGCGAACTTTCGGTCCGTGGGTTCGCGCGAGACTAAGTCGGACTAGCTGGCACCGAGGTCTTGTCGCTTCACTGACTCGGTGCTTAGCGAAATTCTGATCGCTTCGGCGATCAGGCAAGAGAAGCGAATAAGCATGTAGAGTCTTTCGGCGACAGCTCTTGGATCCGAGTTCAATTCTCGGCGCCTCCACCATTCTTTCGATTTCGGAATTCGGATTGCGGATTTCGGATTTTAATCCACTGGAACTGACTTGAAATCCGCAGTCCGCAATCAGCAATCCGCAATCCGCAGCTCCCTTCCCATCGGAATCTTTGACAGCGGGGTTGGTGGATTAACTGTCTATCGCGCGCTGCACGAACGTCTTCCCAGCGAGCATTTTGTTTACCTCGGCGACACGGCCCGTGTGCCCTACGGCACGAAGTCGCTGGCCACGGTCGAGCGTTATGGGATTGAGAACGCAAAATTTCTGGCAGCACACGGCATTAAGCTCCTGGTGGTGGCGTGTAATACGGCGTCCGCACTCGCTTTGCCGGCCATTCGCAGCGCCGTGCAAGTGCCGGTAGTTGGAGTAATTGAACCAGGCGCACGCGCGGCCTTGTCGGTTGCAGCGGGCAAGAACATCGGAGTGATCGCGACCGAGTCAACCGTAAACAGCGGGGCTTACTCCGCCGCAATCGCTCGCCTAGATCCTTCAGTGGACGTGACTGAGCGCGCCTGTCCGTTGTTCGTGCCGCTCGCTGAAGAAGGATGGGCTGACACTGACGTGGCGCGCGCGGTAGCGCGGCAATATTTAAGTGACTTTAAAACCCGGAAGTTGGGCGCATTGGTTTTGGGTTGCACGCATTATCCCATCCTGCGTGATTTGATTCGCGATGTCGTCGGGGCGGAGGTGCCGCTGATCGACTCAGGCGAGGCGGCCGCTCGCGAAGTGCAGGAACTTTTGGAGTCGCCTGAGTTTGGCGTCTCAGCAAACGAAACAGATCAACGTGGGCCGATGTCGGAGAGCGACGATGCGAAAAGTGCGCCGCGTCAGCTGTGTGACGACCTCGACCATTTCTACGTGACCGATGCGGCGGAACGCTTCGCCAAGGTTGCCGAACGTTTCTTGGGAATGTCGCCTGCGGTTCTGGAGGCGGTGGAAGTGTGGGGACACGATGAGCTTCGTACGTACTGATGGCCGCGCCTTTGACCAACTGCGCGAAGTAAAAATCACGACGGGTTATCTGCCTTATGCAGAGGGCTCCGTTCTGATAGAGATGGGCCAAACGAAGATCGTTTGCGCGGCATCGGTAGAAGACCGCGTGCCGCCGTTTTTGCGCAACAGCGGACAAGGCTGGATCACGGCGGAGTATTCAATGTTGCCCCGCGCCACGCAGCAACGAAAGGCGCGCGAGATTGGGCGTGGCGGCCCGTCCGGGCGCACGCACGAGATTCAACGTCTGATTGGCCGCAGCCTCCGGGCAGCCGCGCAGATGAAGCTGCTCGGGGAACGCACCATCACGCTTGATTGCGACGTGCTTCAGGCCGATGGCGGCACTCGAACGGCCGCGATCACCGGCGCCTATGTGGCTTTCGTTCTGGCGATCAATCGACTACTTAAATTGGGCAAGCTTAATCGCAGCATAATTACCAATGAGGTTGCGGCTATTAGCGTCGGGATAGTGGAGAATACTCCGCTGCTCGACTTAAAATACGACGAGGATTCAAAGGCCGGGGTTGATATGAACATTGTCTGCACCGGTGACGGGCGTTTCATCGAAGTGCAGGGAACTGCGGAAGGTGAGCCATTCACGCCTGAGCAAATGGAGAGTTTGCTGGCGCTGGCAAAAAATGGTGTTCAATCCCTGGTGAACATTCAGAGAGAGGCCATCGCCCGGGTCTCTGCATAGCGCAAAACTCCGTGCGGCTTAAAAGGGAGCAGCCTCCTGAGATCAGGTAAAAGACAACGAGGCCAAAGCCTTGAGGCATCCGACCACCGTCAAAATCTCAGCGAAAGCCCGTGATAGTAAACGGGAATTCGGTCAGAAAGCGCGGCTATCTACGAGGAAGAGAATTAACATGAAACACCTATTGGCTTTTCTAGTGATCACTTTGATCACAGGCAGCTTCAGTCTCGCTGTGTCACAGCAGGTGTACACAAGCAGCTCGGATGGTTACACGCTTGAGCTTCCCTCAACCGAATGGCGTACGATTTCAGAGGGCGATGGCGAACATGGGCATGCGGAGTTTGTCTATGGCGATCGTTTGCAGGGATTCCTACAGATTCGCAAGGAAGTGGTGGAAGCGGAAACAAAATCTTCCGATCTCGCGCGCCGCGATTTGGATCAGAAATTTCGATTCCTGCCGGGATTCGTGGAAGGCAAGCTGGAGAGTTTCTCGGGGAGGCTTGAAGGCGTCACCGTGTCATATGAGTATGTCAGGACAGGCAAGTCGATGATGGGACGTGTCTATTATCTTCAGGCAGACAACCGCACCATCTTCGCATTACGATTTACCGGGCTGCGCGACAAGCTGGCGCGAATTCGCAATCAGACGGATCTCATCGCGCGTAGTTTTAGACTTAAGCAATAGGGCGCGTATACCTACTACTTCCTGTTGACCGCCGCGTTCCATCAAAACGCCGGCGGTCGAATTTTATGTAACGACGACTTAATTAACCCGACGCTGGCAGCTAACGGTTTACGTTACAATCAGAAAATGAAACTCAAGCTCGCTCCGGGTTTATCAATCGGGAAGTCAATGATCGAAGGCCGGGGCTGTTTTGCGGATGTCCGCTTCAGGCGTTGGCGAAAGATAGCGGAATATGCCGGGGAAAAGATATCGAACGCGGAGGCAAAGCGCAGAGCGGGTCGCGAGCGTCTGCGCATTTGCGGCATCAATAATCGTTGGAGTCTTGATGGCAGTCGCGGCGGCAATGGCACGCACTACATTAACCACTCCTGTGAACCCAACGCCTTCATGAAAATTACCTACGGCCACATTCTCTTTATCGCGTTACGCGACATCGAGCCGGGTGAAGAGATCACCATCGACTACGAATCAACGCTTCATTCCAACAAAAAAAGGTGCATCTGTGGAGCACCTTCCTGTCGCGGAACAATCAACAATCCGAAGTTAGCTATTGAGTAAGGAGCCTCGCTTTAAAGCCTAGCTTGGCAGACAGCATCTCCCTTAAGAAGGGAATCTCAGACGGCCGATAAAATCCTTGCTTCGGCACGATTCCGGCTGCGTGGCGATTCAAATAAACCACAAAATAGTCAGGCTTTTCCTCGGCCTTCAGAACATCCTGCCAAGCAACGTGGACTTGAACTGCGTCCATAAGTCAGGTCATAACCATCTGCTTCCGCCTGAAATTGATATTGGACTCGACGTTTGTGAGTCGGGTAACCCAGCCACAAATTTCCTGCAGAAGCCATGTAACCGAAGAATCTGCCCTCCGACCGATGCTAACGGTAATCCAATGAACAGCAGGGAGAGTTGACGAAGAATTGTCTTCTCATCAATGAGGATGAAAACGTAGCTGAGGCCCACGATCGGAAATTGCCGCGACCGCGAGGCCGAGTAGGAGTCGCCATTTCGCCAGATCGAGGTTTGTACGAAAGACATCCCGGCGGTTCACTTCAAAATCTACTTGAATTGCCGTGTCGTTTTTCGAAGACATGATTTCTGCTGACCTCTCGATTTCGCCCTAGGCTATTGGGTCATTATCACACCGCTCAGAACAGATTTAGCAGACCCCTCGTCGACAAACTTCACATCCGTCACTTCCCACTTGTCTGGACGTTTCAATAAGGTTGCATGGCCTACATATTCTCTCTGGCTGTCCCACTTCAAAGTGGCAGCTGCCTGCTGGGTTGCGTTGCCCATTAATTGATAGGCAGCACTCTGAGGATCGAAGTGTTCGCCCAGTTTATTTGGACGCCATCGCCAGCGAAACGTTATTTGCATTTGTTCCCCTCCGCCATCTTTGGCTAGAGGTTTCGACGCCTCGATTCGCACAAACTCACGATCTCCGATTGGTATCCGCCACCACGGGATTGTTTTAGTTTCATAACCGACGGTGTAGTACGGCTCATCAGTCTCTTTCCAGTTGACGGCCTCCTGTCGACCTCTTTCTGTAAGCCGAATCGCGAGGTTTTCCGACTTCTCGTCATGAAGGTAGTGTTGAGCGTTCTTTCCGTAATTGCCCATGCCACTCGTATTGAAGGCTGGAGCCAAGTCATGGCCGCTTTTGGCAGTGCGCACGGTAGTGTCAATTGACTTGGTTAAGAGGCCCATTGCCTCAAGCACGTCCGCTGCTTTAACCGCCGAGCCTGGTTTCGGCTGACTACCATATGGCGTGATCGAATAGTTGAATCCGGTCTTAATCTGTTGGCGATTAACGCGGATTGTGACCGGGTTCTTGAAATCCTCAGTGCTGGTGATAGCGGCAACATAGGCTGGTGTCGGGTCCCAGTATTGATTCAGTTTCTGCTTGGCGAAATATCCACCACCAATCAGCAACACAACGCCAAAAAGGACGGCCAAGCGCACAACTTGTTTCCGACTTACACCAGGTTCTTCAGAAACGTAACGTACTTCCGGCACGGTTGGCGCTTTAAACTTTGGTGAATCCAACGACCCGCCGCAGCTCTTGCATTTGTCTGCTACAGGGAAGCCAACAAACTGGCAACTGGGACATTTAACTGCTTTCATTTTCGACTCCTTTCAGGGGATGTGTGATTTGTTTGCAAGTGCTCAGGGTCACAAACGCGGCAGCGTGAAGCTGAATTTCGATCCACGTCCGACTTCCGATTCCAGGTCCACTGCTCCGCCGTGTTGCTCAACTACTTCGCGCACAAATGAGAGGCCGAGCCCGGTGGACTCTTCATCCTTGTCTTCGCCTTCACGCACCACGCGATAAAACTTTTCCCAGACTTTGTCTTTCGATTCGGCGGGGATGCCGTAGCCGCGATCTTCCACGCAAAGCCTGACCGCATCGGCTTCGAGCAGCGTGGAGACTGTCACCGTGGTTCGCTCCGGGCTGTACTTGATGGCATTGCCCACCAGGTTCTTGATAGCCTGCGTGATCATGCTCTTGTCGGCGGCTACCGGAGGCAGCCGCTGAGCACGCATCTCCACCAGACGAATGCGACGTTTTCTGGCAATTGGTTGCAGGCTGGAGACGGTTTCGTTGACCACTTCGTCGAGGCGCAATGGGATCTTCGTTATTTCCTGGCGATCTTTGCGCTCAAGTTGGGCCACCGTGAGAAATGTATTGATCATCCGAGACATGCGCTGCGCTTCGTTGGCGATGATGGACACAAACTCTCTGCTTTGTTCCGGGAGTTCATTGTCAGTTGTCAGCAACTCGGCGAAGCCGTTGATGCTCGTCAGCGGCGTGCGCAGCTCGTGTGACATCAGCGAAATCATGTCGCTCTTTAATTGTTCGAGCTCTTTGTGGACGGTCAGATCTTTGATGACTAACGCCAAGCACAGAGGTTGTGCGTCGCCAGTGGTTCTGCCGGGCGTGCTCACCAGAGAAATACGCAGGCCGTGCGTTTGGCTCTTGTTGCCCAGAGGAAGCTCACGTTCATAAGCTTCACCGGTTTCCAGGACCCTTCGTACGGCAATTGCAGGTTCGTCAAACACGCCGGTTCTTAGGTAGTCCAGAAGTTCGAGAAAGCTGATCTTCTCGGCATCAGGCCCGCTTAGCCCGGTGAGTTTGAGGAGTGGTTGATTTACGTGGGCTATTCGACCGTCCAGGTAAGCGAGCGCCAAACCGTCTCGCACTTCAGAGAGTGCATTGATACCGACGCTTTGTTCCAACATGGCGCCGCTGAGGACGTAAAGCGACTGGATTTTCCGTCGGGCCGCGCGCGCGGAAAAGAAGGCAAAGGGGTTGAGCTTAAGGCTCCATGCGTGAACTTCTTCTCGTTGGAGGTTGCGGGCCATCTGTCCGCCCACGGCAGTGAGCAGCGACCGGTCATCATGATCGAACTCGCGGGTCAGACGCAGCAGCAAGGCGCCAACCGTTTGGGCTTCATGACGCAACGGCAGCGCGATATTGGTAATGCTGACTCCGCGCTCTCCATTTTCATTCTTTTCGACCAGAATTTCCCGCGCCTGGATCGCCCGTTCGCAAAGAGCGACGCCGCCACGCCACGCAGAGTTTCGTCCGGTTTCCTGCGCAGTGGGATTGTGGGAACGCAGCCGTGCGGATGAAACGAGCTGGCCCAGGCTATCACGGCGAAATACTACTGCTTCAATCGGCGAGAGCACGGTTTCGATCAGTCTTAATCCGCTCAGCAGCCGGTTGTGCCCGTCATCTCCCTGCGAGGTCCCCATTCGTGAGGATGATGCGACTAACTTTTCCGTGAGCCTGATGTCCTCGTTTCGTAATCGGTTGACCTGCGTGGCCACGGCCGCGAGAGAAGCGGCTAGTGCCATGGGCACGAACAGGACGTCGAATAGTAAGAACTGGGACGCGGCGAGGCTCGCCACGGCGAGCGCCAAAAATCCTCCACCCAAAAATGGGAAAGCTCCGCGACCACCAAATCGCTCGACAGCTGAAGTGACCACGAGGGAAACACCGCCAATGATGAGCGTGCCTAACCAAAACTCCGGCCTCTGTAAAAATATATCTTTGCTCGGCGGAAGGATGACAAAAGCGTTTTGAAGCGATTCCAAAAGTCCCAGGCCCCACAAGGCAGAGCTGAGCAGTGCCGCAGCCGCCGCTACGACAAAGGAGGTGGCAAATGATTTAAGAAAGGTGGTATGCGTCAAAACTGGAGAAAAATCTGAAAGGGATTGAAAAACTTGAGGCTTGCGATGGGGTGCGCTTGCAGGGATCACAAGAGCAGGCAGATTATACACGCGCAGACAAGTGAAAGACCAGAGAAAAGCCTGGTTTGAGGGCCCAGGGCTCAGGTGCCTCACAGCGGTGAGTAAATCCGCGGGACTAACATAAATTCCACTAAATATTTGCGTTTTTCGTGAAGACCGACCCCACCGGAACAACCACCAAGTGTAATTGCAAACTGGCGCCCGCCTCGTCCAAAACGCCTAGTTAGCGAGCGTTATTACCGCGCTTAACAATTCTGATTCTTCCGTCGGCGCAACCGTGCGGAGGTCGAGCAAAACGAGCCCGTCTGCGATACGAGCGATGACCGGAGGTGTAGACAGCCTGAGTCTTTCTCCGACTTCATCGGCTTTGAGTTTCGCGTGCTTAAGTGCGATGAGGGCAGTGGGCGGATGAACGTTGGGGCCAGAGCCTCCGCCAATGGCCGACTGGCCCCCGACAATTGTTGCGGAGAGTGCTCCGGCCGGGCTCCCTGATAGTTTGTCTATAAACTTCTTCGCCCGTTCCTCGATCGCTTCCGCAGGCAGCGACAACATTTGCAGCACTGGTATTTCATCGACAGCACCACGACGATGTGCTTCGAGGGTGGCCTCAAGCGCTGCCAGACACAATTTGTCGACTCGCAAGGCGCGATAGAGCGAATGCGTTCGCAGCCGCTCAATAATTTCACGCCGGCCAACAATCAATCCGGCCTGCGTGGCCCCGAGCAACTTGTCGCCGCTAAACGAAATCACGTCGGCGCCTGCCGCGACCGACTGGCTGATGATTGGTTCGTCCGTAATTCCACAGGCACTCAGGTCATTAAATACTCCCGAGCCGGCATCTTCATACAAAAGCATTCCAGCCTCTCGAGCCAGCGGTGCAAGTTTCCAAAGATCGGGCGCCGCAGTGAAGCCGACGATCCGATAGTTTGATGGATGAACCTTCATGATCAGGCGCGTGCGGCTATTTATCGCCTGTTGGTAGTCTGCAAGACTGGTACGATTTGTGGTGCCAACTTCCACCATGAGCGTTCCAGAGTTGGACATGACGTCGGGGACGCGAAAGTCACCGCCTATTTCGACCAGCTCGCCGCGCGAAACTATGGTCTCCCCATCGCCTGCCAGGACAGTCAGAATTAGTAAGGCTGCCGCGGCGCAGTTATTTACCACCAGCGCAGCTTCCGCACCGGTGATTTGCGTGAGGAGTTCCTCGACATGTCCACCGCGCTTACCGCGAGTGCCGGTTGAGGGATCGTATTCAAGAGTGCAATAGCTCGACGCTGCCAGCACCGCGGCTCGCGCGGTTTCAGACAATGGCGCGCGTCCGAGGTTGGTGTGCAGGATCACTCCGGTAGCATTTATCACCCGACGCATGAGAGCGAGTTTCTCGGCCTGGCTGGCTTCATTAAGACTCCTTGTCGCAAGGGCCAATAGGACATCCTTCGAATCTTCGATCAGGCCTCCCGATTGCGCGCGGGCGCGCAGATCTTCAGTAACTTCGCGCGCGATAGCGGTCAGACGCGCCAGGCCGACAGCGGTTCGAAGTTGAAGGGCGGCATCCGTGTGCAGGAGCTGGTCGACTGACGGAATAGCCCGCAAGGTCGCAGTTTTGGTTGCAATTTGATTAGACATGTCTTTCGGACCTTTAGGATAGCTGGGGTCTGCGGGTGAGTAAACCCAATTGTCTGACACGCTTTAGTTTTTGGATTCCCGCTTCGGGGTGCTAAAGCTGGCCGGACATCAGGAAGTAGTTGTTGACACCAGCCTTTTGAAACCCATAGACTCAGTTCAGCTGTGTTCCGCCTCGCGCGCGACACCTCCCGCCTAGTCGTTCCCGCCTCGTAAGGAGAATCAGATAGTGGCCCAACGCAATAACAATAAGCTTTTTCGCACCCAATTAAGAGCCAGGAACAAGAACAAGTATGCCGTCGGGGAGTATGAACCTACCCCGGAGGAGCAGTTGAACCGTCTCGAGGAAGACATCCGACGGCTGAAGATCGAGTTTGACCAGTTTTTTAACGGCGCGGCGAAGCGACCGCCTTACGATACAAAGGGTCGCGTCGAAACACAGATCAAGCGGCTCGGTGATGATCGGACGCTGAGCTTTGCGCATCGATATCGCTATAACTCACTGGCTTCGCGCTACAACGCATTCCGCGACCTCTGGCGTCGCACCTTGCAGGGTCGGGAAGAAGGCCGCGACGTGGGTGCGACGGCTCGAGCCAGCGCTAAGCAGGAGGCGGTGGCAGCGTTTAGAGAAAACGAGTTTCGTTTGTGATGACGCCCATAAGGATGTCGAACTGGTGAAGAACCTTTACACGCACGCTGATCGAAGCCAAGAAAGCTTGTGGCGAGCCGACTGAAGATTTTTCGTTTCCCAGATTTCATCGCTTGATCGCTTCTCAAGCCGATGGGTTAAAGGAACGCCTTGGTTGCGAACGAGTTTCTTTTTCGATTGATGTCGAGGGCGGACACGTGAGTTTCAAAGCCAGAGGCGAGCGCGACTAGTATCGCGGGCGGACTTAACGCCTGCTAACGATCCCGCTACTCTCCCGAAGTTGAGTGCGAAAAGGAAAAAGGCAACCCCGACTGATCGGAGCTGCCTTTTTCTTTGTGCGCTTACCGGACCGGAAGACCGGAAGCGGTCAGTGGCGTTGCAAGAGCAAGCCGGGGAGACTACACCTTCGTTACTGCTTCTGCCTGCGGTCCTTTGGGACCCTGAGTAACTTCAAACTCAACTTCCTGGCCCTCTTCGAGGGTCTTGAAGCCGTCGCCCTGAATGGCGCTGTAGTGAACGAAGATGTCGGAGGAGCCAGGCTGTTCGATGAAGCCATAACCCTTCGAATTGTTAAACCACTTGACCTTACCGGTTATTCTAGACATAACAACGAATCCTCCTAACGATTCGGTAAAACGGGCGACAGCAGGTCCGTTTCAGTCGCCATGATAGTTTCTCGACAAACCGAAACATCTTACTACTTTTACGCCGACCTGAGGTTAATGCTTGTGAGCCGGACGCGCTTTGGAAAGAGCGCTTACGGAAACACACAACCAACAAAAAATGCATGGTGAATGGCGCTTGGGGCGCGATTCAACATGCACAGACTTACGGGGGCGAAACCAAGAAACTCATTGCTGTAAAGCTTGCAGTACGGAAAATTCTCTGAGGGTGACTGTCCTTCGAAACCCTGGGAACGGGCCGCATACTAAGCGAAAGCCTCTAAACGTGTCAAGGAGAAAAAACTCTAACTTTCCAGCAGATTTTGCACTTTTCCTAATAAATAAGCCTGATTTTCTTCACTACGGCATAGCCGGTAGGGGTTCCGGAGCAGCCGCGAAGAGAAACAGCGTCTGCCGGCCCCACAGCTTTCCCGACGAATCGTCGCGCCGAGATCAAGCCGCGCGACGCAGCGCCGCCACATTCCTGATGTCCATTTCTTTCATCAGATAACCGGCGCCGCCAAACTTATCGAGGAGAAAAAGCACATAGCGAATGTCCACGGAGATAGTTCGTCCTTTAGGTTCGTTGTAAAAGAAATCGTTTCCCAGGCCCTCGAAGTTGCCGTCAAAAACGATTCCTACTTGTTCACCCCTGCCATTCATGATCGGCGAGCCCGAATTACCGCCAATAATGTCGGTAGTAGAGAGAAAATCAACCGGCACGTCGGCGCCGCCATTCATCGCGTAGACTCCAAAGTCCCGCGCCCGATACAGTTGTTTCAATTTCTCCGGAACATCGAAGGGTTCACGTCCAGTATCCTTATCAATAACACCGGAGAGTGTTGTAAAAGGTAAATAGAGAGCTGCATCGTGTGGTACGTAACCCTTCACTTCTCCGTAGGTGAATCGCAAAGTTCTATTTGCATCAGGATAAGGTTTGATGGCGCTCATCTCGCTCATCGCCTTGACCAGCAACGGGCGCCAGCGGGCTACCGAGGCATTGAACATTTGTTGCCTTGGTTGCGTTCGCGCAAACTCGGCGCTCAAGTCAGCAGCAAAATCCAGCAGCGGATCGTGCAAGTTTTGCAACTGGGTCCGCGAAAGGTTGAGCAAGTCCGAAAGACTTTCGGCGGAGGAGTAGCGTTTGCTGTCAACTACCTCACGGGCCAGGTCCTCTTCGGCGCGACGCCGCGCTTCGCCCTTCAATTTTCCGAATCGTTTTTCAATGGCTTCGATTTTCTGATTTGACGGAAGCTCATCAGCTCGTCGCAGTAGATAGGTCAGCAAATCACGCTCAACGGTCATGTTACGGCCGGCAAGTATGGCTGGGATCTGAGCGCGCACCCGGGCAACGCCGCGCTCGCCTAAACCGGGATTGCGTTCGCCTTCGGGCTTTTCCTTGTCGGCCGCGACTCGTCCCGCGAAAGCGGCAATTGCGATCAGGTCGCTGGAGTTCAGGATTTGGGGAACCAGAAGGTCATGTGGAGCAGTTGGAGTTAACTCCTGATACGCTTTCTCAAGCGCCGGCAACACCTCGCCATACTTTGCCTTGCGGGTTGGATCCGCGTTGACCCATTTCGTAAACGCCGCTTCCTGGGCTTGTTTCTTCTCAACGATATTCGCACGCCGCATGGACGTTACCGACCCTTGAATGTTCTTCAGTTCATTATTGAGACTGAAAATCCGGCTCTGGAGCTTGACCCGAAGATCCGGATCCTTCCTGCCCGCGTCTTCGAGGGCTTCAATTTGGCGACCATAGATGTCGATGTTAAATGGCATCGAGACATCCTGGTTGTAAGCGACCGAGTAACTTTCGCGATATCGACGAGTCGAGCCCGGATAGCCCATCACCATCATGAAGTCGCCCTCTTTGATCCCACCCATGTCGATAGACAGAAACTTCTTCGGCTTGTAGGGCACATTGGCTGTCGAATAATCAGCAGGTTTGCCGTCGGGTCCGACATAAGCCCGCATGAAAGTGAAGTCTCCGCAGTGGCGCGGCCATTCAAAATTGTCCGGGTCGCCACCAAAGTATCCAATGGATTTTGGTGGGGCGTAAGCGATGCGCACGTCTGAAAGTTCGAGATTTGTGAACTTGTAGTAATAAAGACCCTCGTTCATTGGCAACACTCTGACAGTAATTGCCTCGGCCTCGTTGGTTCCGGCCTTAACCATCTCCTGAATCCGGGTTTGAATTGTTCTGTTGCGATCAGCAATCGACCCGGTTTCTGATATTCCGGCTAAGATTTCCTCCGTGACATCCTTCAAATCCTGCGTGATGGTGACTGTGTAACCTTTCGCCGGCATTTCATCGGCTCGCGTCTTGGCAGTGAAGCCTTGATCGCTATAGTTATTCGTTTGGCTTGAGGCTGCTACCAGGGCGTCAAAGGCGACGTGATGATTGGTCAGGAGTAGTCCTTCAGCGGACACGAATTCACCGGTCCCTCCACCTACGATAACGATCGCGTCTTTTAGACTGACTCCGGTTGAATTGAAAATTTCAGATGGGGTGATCTTTACTCCGCGCTTCTTAAACTTTTCCCACGGCAATTGCGCAATCTTGTCGGGCATAAACATGCCTTCTTCGCCCCGCACTTGCAGGGGAAGGAGTCCGATGACGATGAACATCATTAAGGCGACGGCGGTTGTTCGGACACATCGATTGTCTCGTCGGGATTGGGGCTGCATATTTTTTTGGGAATCCTTAAGATTGGCGAATTGAAAAATGTGGGCCGATATTAACAGAGCATCCGGGAGTTTCCGAAACCAGGGGCCGGAGCTGTAGCCATGGTCCCGGAAAAAACGAAGTGGCCGCGGATTAATTCGGATTACGCAGATCAGACTCGAAAGTCTGATCTCCGCTTTCCGCATAAATTTGCGGCTTGATTTGTGCTAAGGACGGTTTCAACCGTTCGTTTAGTGGGTCGCACTTACGAGCAGATACTGCAAAGGGTTTACCGGTTGATCATTGATTCGGACTTCGTAGTGCAGATGGGGGCCGGTTGAGCGACCGGTGGAACCGACGCGCCCAATGAACTCACTGCGCGCGACCGTTTTTCCCTGGGCAACATCGATGTGTGAAAGGTGGCCGTAACGAGTAGTCAGGCCTCCCCCATGGTCAATCACAACTAGTTGGCCGTAGCCATTTTGCCAACCGGCAAAAGTTACTTTGCCGCTGGCCCCAGCGACCACTGGTTCACCCGGCGGCGCATCAATGTCCTGACCCGAATGAAACTCATATGACCGGCCGCCGAAGGGGTTGCTGCGCCCGCCGAAACCACTCTCAAGTTTGCCCTCAACGGGCCAGACTGTCGGGGTAAAGCCGCGGTCGCGAAAGACATTCTCGTAGGCCTTCATCGTTCGCTCGAGGTGGCTCATCTTTCCATCAAGAGCAGCCAAACTATCGGCATCAAGAGGCTCCTCAGGTCCGCCGGAGCCGGGGATCACAGCGTCTTCGGGGGTTACGCCCGACTTCTCAGCCAATTTCCGCGAAGTGTCCTCAACGGCCTCAACCCGATCACTTAATTGATTTAATTCCTGACGCTGTCGCTCGTTTTCGGCTTTCAGGCGCTGATTTTCAATCTCGGTGCGGAAGTGTGCGGCCTGTTGAGTCAAGCCATAAAAGCCATAAATAGAGGCACAAAGGCCCAATGCCGCCACGAGAGCTATGATCCTGAGCGATCTCTTTTCAACCCGGAATCGACGAATTCGGGCACTGGATCGCGGGGTGTGAGCAATGATAAAGGCGTAAAATCGGTCATCTTTCAACATACTGAAACGTCTCCAACAAATTGGCGCAGAACCGCGGGGGCGATTACGCAGCGGCCACAAGCACAACCTCCACAAAGAAGGCTTTGTGCGGATTTCTTGTTTACGAGGTTTAGTTATTTGACCCGCTTGAAGATTGCAGCGGATGAATAAATCTTCGAACTGATGAAGCCAATCCACCCTGCCATGCCGCAAAGGAAGGCTGACCCTATCACACGAGAAAAGTCATTGCAACCTCTGGGGACTCGCAAAATCAGAGTAGCTTGAGGTTATGCGAGAAATTCAGGAACAACCGAGAAACAGCACGAAACGATAACAAAAATGCTAGTTGGGGATAACTTTAAGCCCGGCAACCCGGCCTCGAGTCATCAAGAAGCCGCTTCGCGTCGCCGTCGAGAACGGTCGCGGAGAATGGAAAACACTATCATGACAATGACCGCCACGAAGACGGCAACGATGGCGAATTTAATGATGGTGATCAAGGCACCGCCAACTGCAATCAAACTTCCCAGCAATGTGACTGCCAGTAGAACCAATGCCGAGATGCCGGCGAGTGCCTTCAATAGTAATGCCATAATTCTTTTGCTTTTAGATCCGTTAACCCTTAGGAACTTCGCTTGAAAGGAATGCTCCTCAATTCCTTTCGTCCAAACTGTGTTGTTTCGCCCGAGCTAAATCTCGGCGCCTCAGCTACCACTGAGGGTGGCGGCCGGCGCGAGTCAAAGCGGACGATTCGGTTCGAAGATCCACGTCCGCGTGCGTAATCGAAGAGCATGTACGCACCCAGCACGACCAATGCGACTGGCAGCAGCTTTTGAACCGGGAGCTGCACGCCCAGTAGGGTGTGTAGCAGGAAAAGCGTACCAATGACTATGAGGGTTGCGCCCCATGCGAACGGGTTTCCGTAAAGCCTTCGAGTAATCACGTCCTCTTCGGTATCCGGCGCAAAACCGGCGCGCATTAACTGCGCAGTGCGACAGGCGTCAACGGCGGCGAAAAGCCACGAGCCCAGTACGCCGAGGATAAAAAGATGAACGCCGGTCAGCACTGCCATCTGAAAGAAACTGGCAAAGACGGCAAAGTGGACCAGCGCTTTGGCGGTCTGGCCGTTGTAAGCGGCGCCCAGGCCCGGAACAAAAGACAGCAGAGTGGCTACGAATGGCGAACTTTTGCGGTAGCTTACGGGGTTCGCCGTAGACTGAGATTGATTTCGCAACAATTCCACGCCCGCGACTATGCAATCCTGGCAAAAGGGAAACCCCCGAATGCGATGATCACAGCCCGCACAGAGTCGGCGCGCACACTGGTTGCACTGAACTACGGCAGGATTCTTTGGGTGATAGGCGCAATACAACATTTGCTTGTCTCAGTTCTCTCTCGTTATGCCTTGTTCCGACGGTGTTCGTTAGCGGCGCCGTTCTGTTTTGCGGGCAACTTGGGCTGGCCGCTCTCCGAATCGGGTGTAGGAACCACAGGTTGAGTTTTCGCGGGTTCACCGCCCACCAGTTCCTTCAAACCATTGGTAATTTTTTTCATGCCACCCGTAGAGCTTGAAGAGCTCTGTTCAGCCAAGCGCAGGCTCGCACTGTAAACTCCGCTGATTGAACCATCCGCCGAGACAGTGTTCGTCAGGACGAAGACCGCAACCAGCAGCATGGTGGCGACTGTTGCCAGCTGGGGAGAAACGATTGGATCCAGCCAACCTCTGAGCCACGATGCAATTCGAGACCCCAGAGGAGCTCGAATCTCCTCGGCTGCTCGCGTCCCGAGCGTTGCCTGAAGGATTCTTTCGTTAAGTCCCGCCGGAACGGCTCTTTCTTCTCCGATAGATGTGTAGCAGGCGCCGATCGAGCGCACCACCTCGCCGGGAAGTTCAGTGCAGGTCGCACACAAGATCGAGTGGCGTTCCCACCGGTGATAAAGCGGCGCCGGCAAAAACCCGTCAAGGTAATCTGTCAGGCGCTCTTCAAAGTCCTCGCACGACATTGCGGTCTCGGGCATCGTGCTCAGGAGGATCCGCGCTTCCAGATCGCGAGGAGCATCGAAACCGTTTGCGGCCTGGCAAGCCATCATTGCGCTTTTCACCGCGGTCAACGTTTCATGACAGACGGGACAGCGCAACGCATGCTCAGCAAACGTTTTGCTCTCGTCTGGCGGCATCATGCCGTCCAGGTAATCCGTCAACCTGTCTTCAAATTCGTTACAAAGCATCAATCTCTTCTTTCCGCCCCAGGTTCCCTTTTTCGTCCAGCCATCTCGTCCCCCGCGACTAAATGGCTGTTAAAACTAAGCTTCACTTAGAGCAAGCACTTTCATTCTTCTGAGAATCCTTGCCAGTTCAATTCGTCCCCGGTTTATCCGCGATTTTACTGTGCCTTCCGGGATCTTCAGGAGATCCACAATCTCCTGATAACTCAATTCTTCGATGTCCCGCAGGATTACGCACGTCCGTAAATCAGGCGAGAGTTTGTCAATGCCCGCTTGCACTTGCGCTCCTAATTCATGGCGCTCCATTTCCTGCTGAACTGAACGCGACGAGGTATGGAGATGGTAAGTATGATCTGAAAGATCGTCCGCCTGATTGTCGTGGGGGGTTCGCTGACGTTTCCGGTAATCGTCAATAATCAAATTGCGAGCCAGCCTCATCAGCCAGTTTTGCAAATCACCCTGTTTGGCATCGTATTGATCGAGTGATTTATAGACCCTGATGAATACTTCCTGGGTTAGGTCTTCAGCAGTATCGGCTCTCGATGTGAAGCGATAGGCCAGGTTGTAAATCCGGCGCGAATAACTGTGGACGATTTCTTCCCAGGCCGCTCCGTCCCCGGCGCGACACTTGCGAATTAATTCGGCTCCGTTAGCAGCCAAAGCTCTTGCAGCCCCCACTAAATTTGCCTCTCCAACCAATCGTTTACCCGAGCTGCCGAAATTAGTGGCGGCGGCTCGTTCAGGCGAAGTTACGATTCACGGAAACGGAAAGTTCCGGCAAAGCCCGCCGGCTTAACGTGATGTTGCGAGTAAAGGCGATTATTTGGCCGGTCGCTTCAACAGCCGAGCCACGCTGCTCTGCTCGAGGCCTTTCTTGCTCGATGTCATGAACTGTAGTAGCCTTCGCTCGCGGCCCTACATCTTGTGGTTCTGTTTCCAGGCAAGTCAAGCGGCTTAATAGTTTCTTGAAGTCTAATATACGAAAATACGTTGAATTTGGGGCACTTTGTCTGCTGGCAGTGGCCCTCCTCTGGTGGTTCGGACGTTCGTTGAATTGGTCCGAGGTGCGCGAGGCTGTCAGTCATGCGAATCCTTACCTGCTCGCTCTGGCCGCCCTAATAATTAGTCTGAGCTACCTCTTTCGGGCCGCGCGCTGGGGCGCGCTACTCGCTCCGCTGTCGCCGGCAGGTCTCAACAATCTGTTTATTGCCACCACGGTAGGCTTTGGCGCCGTGTTTCTGGTCGGCCGAGCGGGCGAGGTTGTCCGTCCTGCGCTGCTTCCCATGCGGGATCCTAAAATCCGCGCCAGCGCCTCCTTTGTCACCATCCTGGTGGAGCGTATCTACGACTTGATCGCGGTTGCGATTCTTTTTGCCGCGAATTTGCTGTGGTTTAAGCCACCTGGGAATTCGGATATCGAGTTTGGCCGGGTGCGGATAGCTGGATTGCTGCTGCTCATCGCAACTTTGCTCGGTCTTTTTGCACTTACGCAGTATCGCAGGAAAGCTTCGCGAGTCATCGCCTGGCTAAGGCCAAGGCTGGACGGACGTCGGTTTGTCCCAACGCGGCTCGCTCGCGCGATTATCAGCATTCTTGAGCAGCTGGCAGGAGCTCTGCGGGTTTTGGTAGACGCGCGTGAGTTGGCTATCACGGTTGGCTGGACAGCAGTGGTCTGGGTAACCATTGGTGTTGCGAGCCTGCTTGTCTTTCGCGCATTCGGATTGCCGTTTGGGATGAGTGAAACCATTTTCGTGCTTGGCTGGGCACTCGTGGGGTCACTCGTGCCCACACCCGGTGGAGCGGCCGGAGCTTTTCATGCCGCAACTGCGGCCGGTCTTATCTTTCTCGGGGTGCCACGCGAAACTGCTGCGGCAGTGGCCATTGTGCTGCACATGATCGATTTCAGCCCGGCGATAGTTTTCGGTTTCATCTATCTGGTGAAGGGCGACATCAACATTTCCCGAATTCGCTCGGTAACTTCTTCTGAAGCTGTCGAGCACGCGGTTGAGGATCAACCCATTGTGTCCGAAGAAATCTTTACTATGAGCGAACTGGAGCCGGTCGGTACCAGGGATTGACTCCTTTTCATAAACAGGCGGACTTTGCTTCGCCGGCGAGGCCAATTCAATGAAATGTCCCTTCTGTGGCTACCTTGAAGACAAAGTGGTTGATTCGCGCGAGTCGCGAGAGGGCGAGGCCATTCGCCGCCGGCGCGAATGTCTGCGCTGTGAGCGACGATTTACTTCGTATGAACGTATCGATGAAATTCCCTACATGGTGATAAAGAAGGACGGACGGCGCGAGCCATTCGATCGCAACAAGATCATGGCGGGCCTGTTGCGTGCATGCGAAAAGCGGCCAGTGCCATCCTCAAAGCTGGATTCGATCGTAAACGCTATTGAGAAGTATGTTCAGGAATCATCGGAGCGAGAGAGACCAACCAGCAAGATCGGCGAGATGATCATGCGCAGGCTTAAGGAGATGGATAAGGTAGCTTATGTCCGCTTTGCCTCGGTTTATCTCGAGTTTGAAGATGTTTCAGAGTTCATGACCGAACTAAAACATTTAGTGCAGCGACGAGCAGGGACGACCGGGTCCAGGAAGTAATGATCAAACCGTCTCGCGCAACCGGGCTTGAGCGCCTTGAATTACAACGCCTTCGCGATCGCGTCGGCCGGTTGTTTTCCGCTTTGCAAGAAGCAACCGTCGCCGAAGATCCTTTGGCGGCCGAAGCCTGGGCGCCACCAGTGGATCTCTGCGAGACCGCGGAATTCATCGTTTTGCGGGTTGAGTTGCCCGGATTGACAGCGGATCAAGTGAGAATTGGGGCGACCAATACACAGTTAAGAATTTTTGGAGAAAAGAAGCGTCGCGTCGGGCGGAATCGCATTCTTTCGCATCTGTGTTCTGAGCGAAGTTATGGCAGGTTCAGCAGAATCGTTCCGCTTCGCTGGACGGTCAGCGTGCAGGACGCAAGCGCGGATTTGGCCAATGGCATTCTGACAATCCGGCTCCCGAAGATCGAGGATCGGCGCGGAGTGGAATTCAAAATTCCCGTGAAAGACTTGGATACAGAGTGAGGTTGAACTGGTAACAATCAAAACAGGAACCGCGGTGAAATTATTATGGCAATCATAAAAGAAGCTGAGCTGGCAGAAGATATTGAAGGCGCTGACAGTGCTCAGGAATTGCAAATTCCCAATGAGCTCCCGGTCTTGCCGCTTCGCGACATCGTTATCTATCCGTTCATGATCGTTCCGCTATTCGTTTCGCGCGAAAAGTCGATCCGCGCTGTTGACGAGTCGCTCGGCGAAAATCGCATGATTCTGCTGGCCTCGCAGCGAGACCTGGATAAGGAAGAACCAGCCGCTGAGGACCTCTACAAGGTGGGTACGGCAGCGGTGATCATGCGAATGCTTAAGTTGCCCGATGGACGCATCCGGATCCTCGTTCAGGGACTTGCCCGGGCCGAGATTCAGTCAGTGGACACCAGCGGAGCTTACATTCGCGGACAAGTGGAAATCATGCAGGAGGTATTACCTCCGGAACGTTCTCTGGAAGTCGAAGCGTTGATTAGAAATGTGCGAGCCTCAATGGAGAAAGCTATCAATCTGGGCAAGAACATTTCTCCGGAAGTGATGGCCATCATCGCAAACCTCGACGATGCGGGCCGGCTGGCAGATCTTTCCGCGTCAAATCTGGAACTCAAAGTTGAAGACGCGCAGTCCGTACTGGATATCGCAGACACCACCGCGCGCTTGCGGCGGGTGAATGAACTGCTCAACAAAGAGATTGAAGTGCTGACGGTCCAGCAGGAAATCAACACGCAGGCGCGGGCGGACATCGATCGTTCGCAGCGCGAGTTCTACTTGCGTCAGCAGATGAAGGCAATCCAAAGCGAGCTGGGTGAAGGTAATGAACTCGCCGAGGAAGTGGCGCAGTTTCGAGAAAAGATCGAAGCGGCAGCGATGCCGAAGGCCGCTGAAGACGAGGCGCTTCGGCAACTTAAAAAACTCGAGCGGATGCATCCCGATGCAGCCGAAACGGCGACCTTGCGAAACTGGATGGAGATCATGACCGACCTCCCCTGGTCAAAAGCTTCGACCGATAACCTTGATCTGCTAAAAGCCGAACGCATTCTCAATGAGGACCACTATGGGCTTGAGAAAGTTAAGGACAGAATAATTGAAGCCCTGGCTGTACGGAAGCTGAAGGAGAAACCTAAAGGACCGATTCTTTGCCTGGTGGGTCCGCCCGGAGTTGGCAAGACCTCGCTCGGGCGATCGATTGCCCGCGCACTGGATCGAAAGTTTGTTCGTTTGTCGCTCGGCGGCGTACACGACGAGGCTGAGATTCGCGGCCACCGCCGGACATATGTGGGCGCAATGCCGGGTCGGGTTATTCAAGCGCTCCAGCAGATTGGCACTAATAACCCGCTGATCATGCTTGATGAAATTGATAAAGTCGGCGCGGATTTTCGCGGCGATCCATCATCAGCACTGCTCGAAGTACTCGACCCGGAACAAAACAACACCTTCAGGGATAACTATCTTGGGGTGACGTTTGATTTGTCCAACGTGATCTTTATGACTACGGCGAACGTGCTGGACACAATTCAGCCGCCCCTCCGCGATCGAATGGAAGTGATTCGCCTGGCTGGATACACCGAAGAAGAAAAATTCGAAATTGCTCGTCGCCATCTACTGCCAAAGCAGATGGAAGAAAACGGCATTAGCGCGAAGGATCTCCACATTTCCAGGAAGGCATTGACTGCGATCATTCAGCAATACACGCAGGAAGCGGGTCTACGGCAACTGGAACGCGAGATAGGAAGGGTCAGCCGCAAGGTGGCCCGCCGGATCGCCGAGGGAAATAAGGAGTCGATCAGAGTTTCGCAGAAAAACCTGCATGAGTTTCTCGGTGCCCCAAAGATAATTCCCGAGGAAGCGCTGAAGAAAGATCAAATTGGAGTGGCTACTGGGCTGGCCTGGACAGCAGTGGGCGGTGATGTTCTGTTTATCGAAGCACTCAAAATGAAGGGTAAAGGAAACCTGGTTTTGACGGGCCAGCTTGGCGAAGTGATGCGCGAGTCGGCGCAGGCGGCCTACTCATACGCGAAGTCAAAAGCTAAGGATTTGGAAATCAACGAGGATGATTTCAGTACCTACGATCTTCATATCCACATTCCTGAAGGCGCGATTCCCAAGGATGGACCATCCGCGGGAATTACCCTCGCCACTGCCATGGTTTCGGCGCTTTCGGGACGCGCGGTGAGGAAAGATGTGGCGATGACAGGTGAAATTACTCTGCGCGGGAATGTGTTGCCCGTAGGCGGCGTAAAGGAAAAAGTGCTGGCGGCGCGGCGCGCTCGAGTTTCCACGATCATCCTGCCGCAGCAGAACCATCGCGATATCGACGAATTGGCGCAAGAGCCATTTAAGGATATTCGCTTTGTTTACGTTGAAAACATGCGCCAGGTCTTCCGGGAAGCATTGAAAGAGAAAGTAGTACCGCCGGTCACGGCCGGACCGCGTCCGCAAAGGATGCCGCAGGCGGCGAGCTCGCGCCGCGTCTGACAAATTAGCGCCGCGATGTCGCGTAATGTTTTCAGGCTACTCCGTAACTGGAAGTCCAGGACCATCTGGTCTTGACGCAATTCAAAATCAGCCGCCTCCCGAGGCGGCTTTTCTTTTTCAGAGGTTGAGTCAGCGGAATAAAAAACGGCGGAGAGAATTGCCGGTTAGTGATCAAACAGCATCCCTGAATCCAGCCTGCGCATCGATGAATTGCGTAAGGGTAAGAGACTCGCATCTGATGGTGAAAATTGCGATGCAAGATTTTTTACATTGGCCTGAACATGACCGCCACCGGGTATTCTTGCAAGGGATAGTTGAGCCAATTACTATCGCCGTGTTCGACAGGTTCCGATTCTCACTTCTAAGAGGTTCTAAACTTTTATGAAAATCACCTCGCCTTCCCGGCAGGCCCTCGCGCACCTTACCAGTGACGAAGAGGCGGTGTTCCGATGCGAGACCGCTCTGGGATTCAAGGATCAGGCGGACGCCGAGGCCGCATTGAAGGCTATTCGACCATTTTGGCGCATGGGTGAACGCCCAAAACTGGATGGCCTCGCCCCTTCAGTGGCAGCGGAATTACTCCTGACAGCTGGAATTCTGACCGGTTGGATTGGCGGAAGAACTAATACCAAGGAAACGCAAGAGGAAGCCAAAAACCTCATCACCGAAAGCATTACCTACTATGAATCTGTCGGCGACGAGAAGAGGATCGCCGCTGCTCGTTCGGAGATTGCGTTTTGTTACTGGCGCGCTGGGCAATTGGATGAAGCGAGAATTTTGCTGCGCCAGGCTTTGGATGAGCTACCGCCGCAGGGAACCACCCGCGCCAGAGCCATCCTAAAGTTGGTTACTATCGAATCAACCGCCCTTAGGTTCGAAGTCTCGTCAGGAATTCTGGAGGAGAGCACTGCCGTCTTTGAAAACATCTCGAACGACACAGTGGTTGGTTCGTATCATAACGAGATTGCCATCGTGCATCGCAATTTCGCCAAGTCGGAACCTTTGCGTCGCGATCAGCATCTTCAGAAGGCCCTCCGCGAATCCGAAATAGCCGATCATCATTTCACGTTAGGAAGAAATAACGTCTATCGATGCGTGGTAAAAAACAACGTCGGCCTGATTCTTTTCAACCTCTCCCGTTATAAAGAAGCCCACAAGTATCTTACTCGAAGCGCAAAGGCTCACTGCCAGTCTCAAAGACAAGGTGCGCGTGGCTCAAATCGATGAAACGCGAGCGCAAGTTTTTTTGGCGGAAAACAAGCTCAGCGAAGCCGAAACGTCCATTCGTCAGGCCATTCGTGTTTTTGAGAAAAGCGGACAGCACGCTCTGCTCGCTGAGGCACTAATTACCCAGGGAATAGTTTTGGCCCGCCTAAAACAGGATGAGCGCGCCCGCTTCACCTTGGAAAAAGCGATAGATGTTGCTCATCAAATTGGGGCTAACAATGTGGCGGGGCTAGCTGCCTTGACAATGATCGAGGAGCTCGACCACTTTGTCGCGCACCGGCCTTCAAACTGCGTTTGAACGGGCCAGCGAGGGACTGGCGACTTCTTTGAATCGCGAACTAATCGTGAGATTCCATGCCGCAGCCAGCACAGGTGTATGCGGCGCTGAATCAAGCAGTGAAAACTGAACCGGCGCCGCAGTTGGTTTCCAGTCCTTGTGACCTTCAGGCGGAGGTACTGAAATTTGAAGGCACGCTCATTCGGCGAGCGTTGGCAGAGGCAAATGGCAGTGTCACGCGCGCGGCCTCGCTGTTGTCTTTAAGTTATCAAGCGCTTGCGTACATCATCGGAGGCCGGCACAAGAACCTGATGAAAGAGCGCACCCCGATTCGACGACGGCGCTCACTGAAGAAAGAGTTGCAGCGAGGCGCCACGAATTAGACGCGTTTACTGATACATGTAGGACGAACTCTTCTTTTGTTTCCACTCAATCCCGGCCACGTTCGCTGAATCCAGACCGAGAATCTCTGCGCTAATTTCATCGGTAGTAACCGCCGGGCTCACGTCCACCTGATAAGTTAGGTTTCCGAGCGGCTCGTCAGAAGTCTCTCGATTGATCCCACGCATTTCCGCTTCAAAGCCATGCTCTTTCAGGACCTTGCGCAGGACCACCTGGGTGGCCGCTACGTCTCTGGTCGTGATTGAGAGATCCATTGCCCGCGAAACTTGCTCAACCTCGCGATGCTCGAGCAGCCAAAGCACGATTAACGAGAAGATGGTAAGGATTAATGCCAGCTCCCAACGGCCCACGCCGGCACCGAGGCCGACTGCCAGGCTGATCAGCAGCACAGTAATTTCTTTTGGGTCGCGAATGTTCGTTCGAAATCGCACCAGGGATACGGCTGCAAAAATCCCGAACGCCCGGGCCGCATTGTCGCCCACGATGATCATCAGCGCAGCCGCCACGACGGCTAGAAGGATCTGCGTCTGGCCCACAAATGGATTTCGTTTGAGTGCTCGAAGTCGCCGTCGTGGCCGGAAGGCCAGGGCTGAACCCAGTAAAGCCGCCAGTAGCAGCCTGGTGGTAATGGCGATCACCGCTTCCCCAACGGTTTGATGGCGGACCGAATTGCTATCCATCGAACCACCAAAGAGTTCGTCGATCACCGTTGCGTTGGGGTTAGTGGCGGGAGTCGCGCGAGCCATGCGGAGTTGCCGTAGCAACAGCCGATGGAATTGATCGGGCAGCCTCTTCGTTCCGCGATTTTTGCGCGGCCACCAGGTAGACAACCGAGAGCGCTGACGGCGAGCACCAGCACGAAAACCGCCACCATCGTCAGCGTTTCTTTTTTTTTCTTGGGATCAGTTTGGGCCATGTTGTAAGACGTTTCCATGAATGTCGCGAGCTACAAAGCGAGCAGCAATTTCTTAAAGGCTGGCAGCGCCTCTACCAATGAAAAACTGTTGACTATCAAACGGTTCCTCTTCCGGGACGCGCTCGATCGGAACATAGACTCCCATCGGATTGCAGAGATTGAGCCTTTACGTTGTCGCGAAGGTAAGCGGCTAACAATTCGTCTTTCAAGTAGGTCTTGGCGGCCGAATCCGACCACCGGCGTTACAACTTCAACCCGGTGCTTTAGATTTCGAGACATCCAATCAGCGCTACCGAGGAACAGTTCCTCCTGGCCGCCATTTGCGAAATAGAAGACCCGACTATGTTCAAGGAAACGGCCAACAATATTGCGAACGGTGATCGTTTCGGAAAGCCCGGAACGCCTGGGCGCAACATGCAGATACCGCGAATAATCAAATCGATTTTCACTCCAGCGGCGGCCGCCTCATAAAGCTTCTCGATCATTGGCTTGTCTGCGAGACGGTTGATCTTGGCCATGATGTGCGCCGGTCGCCCGTTTTCCGCATGACTAATTTCACGATCGATCAAGGCGCTCATCTTTTCGCGGAGATTGACCGGTGCAACCAGCAGCTTGCGATATTCGATTTGGCGGGAACAACCGGTCAGGTAGTTGAAAAGCTCGGTCGCATCCGCGCCGATTTCATCGTCGGCAGTAAATAATCCCAGATCGGTGTAGGTGCAGGAAGTAGTCGGATTGTAATTGCCGGAGGCGATATGCATGTACCGCTTCAAGGAGCTCGCCTTCGCGTCGCACGACCAGGGTTAGCTTACCGTGGGTTTTCAAACCGAGAATCCCGTAGACCACGTGCACGCCGGCCTCATCCAGTTTTCGCGCCCATTCGATATTGCTTTCCTCATCAAATCCGGCTTTCAACTCAATCAGGGCAGTTACTTGTTTGCCCTTTTCGGTGGCCCGGATCAGAGCCGGAGGAATGGGTGAATCAGACCCGGTCCGATAAAGACAAATCTTTATGGCTACGACTTCTGGATCGTCAACGGCTTCGTTTATGAAATTCGTGACGGTGTCGTAGGCGTCGTAGGGATGGTGCAGCAGGACGTCGCGGTCTTTCAAAACATCGAAAATCGATTTTCCGCTCGGGCCACGTTGGCCGCGTGCTTCAAAGGGTTCGTCCTTCAGATCGGGTCGATTAAGTTTATACAGCGACATCAAATCCTGGAACGACAGTGGTCCATCGGTAACATAAACATCGTCTGTGCCGAGAGTTGAGCGAGCTCGAGAAGGTACGCAATCATCTCCTCAGGCATGTCGGCTGAGACCTCGAGCCGCACCGGCGAGCCAAATGGGCGGCGCCGCAACTCTTGCTGAATCACACGCAGCAGGTCTTCCGCTTCATCCTCCCTGATTTCAATGTCAGCGTCGCGTGTTACGCGAAACCGATGGCACTTTCCGACAATCATTCCAGGAAAAAGCGTGGCACTGTTTCTTCGATGAGATCTTCGAGAAGCACAAACTTCGTCCCGAGTGATACCAACCTGCACCAGTCGCGGCACGACGGAAGGGACCTTGATCCGCACAAAGCGAGGATGATGCCGATGCTTTGGATCAGCCGGCCGACTTTCCTTCCGGTGCTTGCACTTTCAGCGCGAGGTTCAAACTAAGCGGTGAGATATACGGAAACGGATGACTCTGATCGACTGCCAACGGTGTCAGAATCGGAAATACTTTCTCCATGAAATATCTGCGCAGTGTATCTCGTTCAGGACGAGTCAGCGTTTGGTAGTCGACGACGTGTACGCCGGCAGCTTCGAGCTCAGGAAGAGATTTCATCCTTCAGACAGCGGGATTGAGTATCAACCAGCGCCAGCACCCGCTTTCCTGATTTCGGCGAGTTGTTCGCCCGGCGTCATTCCATCAGCGGAAAGTTCGGTTACGTTTTCCTCTAACTCTTCTTTCAAACCTGACACTCTAATCATGAAAAACTCGTCGAGGTTTGACGAAAAAATGGAGAGGAATTTTAGTCTTTCAAGGACCGGGTTGGACTGGTCACGTGCCTCCACCAAAACGCGACGATGAAACTCGAGCAAGCTCATCTCTCGATTGAAGAACAAGCGAGAGGCATTGTCGGCTGTCGGCTGCAACGTAGGTAGCCGAGCTGTAGCTTGCTGACCCGGAGACGTATCTTTTGTTAACGCAGTTGACATTCAATCTTTCCTAAACGCGAATACTGTTAAAGTAACGACTTTGATGATTCAAGACAGAGAGCTGGTTCAATTGATTCAGTTAGCAAGGTCTGTTCCAAACGAGGTTACGAAGCATTGCTTGAATGAAACGTTCGCCAGGCAAGAGAATGTCTCAGACAATAGACGTAAAATTAGCAAAAAACTGTACGATATCCAGTCTAGGCCGGTGGAAATCCTACTTCCAGCTGGGTTTTGAATTTTGAACCAGGCGGGTCATACATTTTCCTGGCGGGCACTTGGACTATATCTCCCGTCTCCAGGATGTAGGCGGACAGCTTGTGGCCGTAGACACAGCCCGTGTCCAGCCCAATGGTGCGTTTGCCCACACGCGGATTTGGAGAAGGCCAGTGGCCAAAAAGCACGATCTTCTCGCCCTTGTAAACTTCAAACCACGGAATGCCAACTCGGCTGGTTCGGTCCGCCCCCATCGTTCGCAGTTCAGTTAGATCTTCCCGAAACTGCTCATTGAGAGGCAAGCCCGGGTCGCACTCCTGCGTGTACGACGACGTGTGTGTCCAGGTCGATGATGAACGGTAACGACGCCAAATACTCATGAAATTTCGCTTTTTCGCTATCCAGTTCGACTAGAGCCCTTTGTTGCGACGGTTTGAGTTCGCGGGTTCTCTTCTCCCAGAAGTTGAGGATGGCCAGATCGTGGTTTCCCATCACCGAACTAAAGCGTGAGTCACCGCTGAAAACCTCAAGAACAGCCCTATTTGCTGGGCCTTTTACGATAAGATCGCCAACCGCTATCACCCGATCCTCGGATCCAAATGCGACCTTCTCAAGCAGTGAAATCAGCTCGTCATAACAGCCGTGAATATCCCCGATGATGATGGTTTTGGTCATTGATGGTTAACTTTCCTGCCGTCGGTAGCCCGGAGTTTCTACCAGATCGTCTCGATTTTGTCAGCCCAAGGCACCTCGAAGTCGACTGCGCGAGACTGCGAATTAAAGCTCTAAATTTCGACACTCAACCCAACCTATTTGGAACCCATCGCATCTTTATTCGTGCGACTAATATGGTGGAAAACTTCACTAATTTGGCGTTTATTTGAATAGGACTTGTTTGACTCCCCGGAAGGCCGTGTGATAACCTCCGGACTGACTTGGGGGCTAGGTTTTAGGGAAGTTTACAGCCATTCATACCATCAAGGTAGTCCCGAAGACCTCGCGAAATTAGGAAGCATTTGTGACGCGCTTCCGAAGGAAATCAAGCTGAAAATTAAAAATCAGACCTGCGAAGGAGAGCGACGATTAATGACAACCAACTGCCCGACCCTAATAGCGAGACTCATGCTATTCACGGTGCTCGCAGTGCCGGCTGTCAGCGTTGTCGGTCAAATCCCTGGGGGTTCCTCGGCTCGCGATATCCCCACCGCCGTGCAGCGTTCGGATGAACAGGTCACCAAAGTTATCGCCGCGGCTGAGGACAGTTTCCGAAAAGGCAAGCTGAACCTTGAAGACAACAAACGCGATCAGGCACGTGCTGATTTTGACAAAGCAGTAGACACCATTCTTGAGTCGGGTCTGGATGTCAGAGCCAGCCAACGGCTTCAGGGTTTCTACCTCGAACTGGTAGAGCGTATCTACCGCGAAGAGGTTCCCGTTACGCGCACGCCAGTGCAGCAGGCAACTATGTCAGATCTGGTGGCGCAAAACACAGGTTCCCCGGCTCAACAGAAGAGTGATCCGCCACAGATTGGATTTCGGGATCAGAAATTTGAGCCTTCGCCCCTGGACGAGCTCAGCAAGTTGGTGTTGACGGAGGACGAGAAAAACGTTTCGAGCGCCGATGTGATAGCCCTTGAGCAGGCCAGGCAGAACGTAAATTTTGGATTTACGATCAATCCGCTGATTCAACAGTACATCAATTATTACCAGGGTCGCGGTCGTTCAACTATGGAATCGGGCCTGCGCAAGTCTGGTCGCTACATGAAACTGGCCCGCCAGATATTTAAGGACGAGGGCGTTCCCGTCGATATCACCTGGTTGGGACAAGTGGAGAGCAGCTGGCAGCCAAAGGCCATGTCGTGGGCGGCTGCATCCGGCCTGTGGCAGTTTATCCCCGGCACTGGCCGTCAGTATGGACTCAAACAAACTGCCTGGATTGACGAGCGCAACAGTTTTGAGCAGGCCACTCGTGCTTCTGCACGTTATCTGAAGGCCCTGGCCGCCCATTATCGCGGCGACTGGGAGCTCGCAATGGGTGCTTACAACACCGGTCAGGGCAACATCGACCGCGGAATCGCTCGGGCCGGCAAAGCTAATTTCTGGGCCATCTATCCATACATCGCCCAGGAAACACGCAACTACGTGCCGAATATCCTGGCTACTATTTTGATTGCCAAGAATCCGGAGAAATACGGCTTCAAGGGAATTCGTCCAGAGCCGCCGCTGGCTTATGACGTGGTCCAGGTCTCAAACGCCACGAGTTTGCAACTTGTTGCTGAAGCAACGGACGCAAGTTTGGATCAGATTCGCGGCTTGAACCCAGAACTCAAGCGGGAAGTAACACCCCGTGGTGAGGCCTACAACGTTCGAGTTCCGGGCGGCAAAGGAAAGCAGTTTTACGCGATTCTGAAACGAATCCCCGCGGAACGTCGTGATTCGGCCCGCGTGATTTCCATCGCTCCGGGCGAGAATTTACAGACCGTTGCGAGTCGCACGGGAGTGAGTGTTTCTCAGCTGCAAGCTATGAACACGGGTGTTGACCTTTCCTCTGTAACGAAGCTGGTAGTTCCGAGCAGCGGAGTTCGTTTAGCGAGCTATCGTCGCGCCAAGTCTGGCACCGCAGAACCTGCCAGCTCCGGTTTGACGAAAATTCGAGCCCGCAAAGGCGATACCATTGCCCGCATCGCCGCAGCCCGCAATCTTGACGCAACTGAAGTTGCGCGGCTGAACGGAGTAACTGCGGGAGCTGAACTTAAAGCGGGGCAGGAAGTGAAACTACCCGCGACCGCCGGCGCTACCCCTTCACGCCGCAGGTAAAGTCCGCTGGTTTGAAAATCTAACGCGTCTAACTCGTTCGCAAAGGCGAACGTGGAAACTCTGTCGAGCGCGCTTTCGATCTAATCGTAAGCGCGCTCTTTTTGTTTTTAGGTGCAAGGTAGTTCTTCCATTTGTTTGCAGAAGGGAATTCCTCATGCTCTTTCGCACACTATCGGCCGCTGTCTATGGTATCGATGCGGATCTGGTTGACATTGAAGTTGACCTCACGCCGGTGCGTGGCGAAGCAGAAAATCCCCAATCCGTAACCATAGTCGGCTTGCCCGACGCTGCCGTCCGCGAGTCACGCGAACGGATTCGCGCCGCAATTACCAACTGCGCATTCTTCTTTCCCTTTCAGAGAATCACCATCAACCTGGCGCCTGCGGACGTGCGAAAGGAAGGCGCAAGTTTTGATCTTCCCATTGCCCTCGGAATCCTGGGCGCCAATGGGGATCTGGCCGAAGACAGTAGTCTGATTCACGTCCTTTGCGTGGGAGAGCTTTCGCTTGATGGACGGGTGCGCCCGATCAAAGGCGCTCTGCCCATCGCAATTCTGGCGCGTGAGGCACTAATCAAGCACGTGATCCTACCTGATGAAAATGCCAAAGAAGCTGCGGTTGTATCTGGGGTGAATGTTTATCCGGTTTCAGATCTTCGCAGTGCCGTTGAGCTGGTTGCAGCTCTGCGTTCGCCGAACCCTCCAGAGCCACTCAAAATTGATCCCGAAGAGATCCTGATTCGCGCCGACAAGTATGCGGTGGACTTTCGCGAGGTGCGCGGACAGCTCTCGGTGAAGCGCGCGCTCGAAGTTGCCAGCGCCGGTTCGCACAATATTCTCCTGATTGGACCCCCGGGTTCCGGCAAGACTATGTTGGCGAAACGCTTGCCGACTATTCTACCGCCGTTGGAATTTGAAGCCGCGCTGGAACTGACCAAGATACATTCGGTGGCGGGGCTGACAGGCCGTTCCGGCCTGGTCACTGCCCGTCCATTTCGATCGCCTCACCATACGATCAGTGATGCTGGTTTGATTGGTGGCGGCGCTGTTCCGCGGCCGGGTGAAGTTTCCCTGGCCCACAAGGGCGTTCTGTTTCTCGATGAGTTGCCGGAGTTTGATCGAAGCGTGCTGGAAGTACTTCGGCAGCCTCTCGAAGATCAAAAAGTCACCATCAGTCGCGCGGCGATGTCGCTCACCTTTCCTGCGTCATTCATGCTGGCAGCGGCGATGAATCCCTGTCCCTGCGGCTTCTGGAATGATCCAACGCGAGAATGCCGATGCACGCCGCTGCAAATTCAACGCTATGTCGGACGCATATCGGGACCGCTGCTGGATCGCATCGATATTCACATCGATGTGCCGGCCGTAAAATTTCGCGACCTCACCGGCGAGGCCCCGCTGGAAACGGACGATTCCGCCACCATTCGGGAGCGAGTTATAGCTGCCCGTCAAATGCAGAGTGACCGCCTCGGCGCCGAAAAAATTTTTTCAAACTCGGAGATGACGCCGCGGATGATCAGGGCGCATTGCCGCATCGATGCCGATAGCGAACAGATGCTGGAGCGTGCGATGACGCGACTGGGTTTGTCAGCCCGCGCGTATGACCGTATCCTGAAAGTCAGCCGCACGATTGCCGATCTGGAAGGCTCTACCGGAATCCGTTCCGCCCATGTAGCTGAAGCAGTGGGATATCGTTCACTGGATCGCACTTACTGGATCTGACGATCATAACTCAATCGCGCTGCGCCACTCTTCGATGCAAAGGGAAGACTACGAAAGCCTGGCTGCTCTGGAAGAAAACCTCTGGTGGTTTGCGGGCATGAGAAACATAAGTGGCTCGCTGCTGGATCCGCTTCTGCCGCGCAATTCCAATCGGCAGATTCTCGACGCCGGATGCGGCACCGGCGGGAATCTTGAGTGGCTCAAAGTCTATGCCGGAAGCGGTGAGGTGATCGGTGTTGATCTCGCGACCGACGCTCTCCACTTTTGCACCAAACAAGGATCGCAAAATCTCGCTCAAGCTTCAGTGACTCATCTGCCGTTTCGCGACTCCACTTTTGATCTGGTGACCAGCTTCGATGTTCTGGTGCAGTTGCCCGGGGAAAATTCAGGCGTGGAAGCAATTCGAGAGATGTATCGCGTGCTGCGCCCCGGTGGCCACGTATTTGCCCGGGTTGCTGCGTATGACTGGATGCGGAGCAGTCACGACGAAGCGCTCGGCACCCAGCATCGTTACAGCTTGACTGAGTTGCAGCGGCAGCTTCAGCAGGCCGGCTTTCAGGTCAGACGCTCCACTTACGCAAACTTCGCGCTGCTGCCTTTAGCGATTCTTAACCGTCTTGTCTTGAAACGGATTGGGTTAGTCGGCAAAGGGTCGGATGTGAAGCCTTTGCCTTCGCCTCTGAAATGGCTGGATGGCCTATTTAAATCCGCACTGAACTTGGAAGGTCGCTGGCTCAATCGTTCCGGGAGGAGTCTGCCGGCAGGATTGTCGGCAATTTGCGTGGCTGAAAAACCCTGCCTGGATCGGCTCGCTGGGGAAGCCTAACGATCAACTGTTGGCGGAAAACTCCGCTACTGCCTGCGCCACGGTGCGTGCCTCGGCTTCACTGAGTTGCGGGTAAAGTGGCAGTGAGACTATCTGATTTACGAGACCTTCGGCGATAGGCAAGCTCGGTGGTGGTGCTTGCCGAAACAGTTTCCGTTGGTGCAGCAAATGCGGGTAGTGGATCATCGTTTGGATGTTGTGTGCGGCGAGATGGGCTTGCAGGCCTTCCCGGTCTTCGTGAGCGATTACGTAGAGGTGAAACACGTGTGCGTCCTCTTCTCGCGCAGAGGGCCGGCGCAAATTTGCGGACGGTGCGAGTAGCTCGTGGTAAACCCTCGCCAGATTTTTTCGTTGCTCATTCCAGCCGGCAAGATGCTTCAGCTTGACGCGTAAGAGCGCGGCCTGAATCTCATCCAGTCGCGAATTTCGTCCCTCCAAATTTCCCGCCAGGGCTCGCTCGTGTCCGCCCTCCCGCAAAATCTTTATTCGATCAATCAAAGCCCGATCGTTGGAGACGATAGCTCCGCCGTCTCCGCAGCCTCCCAGATTCTTGGTTGGATAAAAACTGTGTGCAGCCGCCAGCCCGAACGCGCCCGCCATACGCCCATCATAACGAGCACCATGTGCCTGCGCTGCATCTTCAATCACGATCAAATCGCGCGACGCCGCCACTTCGCAGATACCCGGCATGTCGGCCATTTGTCCATACAGGTGAACCGGAACGACCGCGCGTGTGCGAGAGGTCACCGCCGACTCGATCTGCTCTGGCGCTAAGGTGTACGTGTCAGGATCGATATCCGCGAAGATTGGTACGCCGCCGGCGTTGAGAACGGCGAGTGCGGTGTACGGCGCGGTCAGCGTAGGAACAATTACTTCATCTCCGGCGCCCTTGCGCACCGCCCCCGAAGCGATGAGCGCGAGCGAAAGCGCGTCTGTGCCCGAAGCCACCGCGGCTGACGCTTTCAGCTCGCAAAAATCGGCCCACTCCTCTTCAAAAGCGTCGACTTCGGGGCCGAGAACATAACGACCCCGCGCGAAAACACGCGCCAGGGCGGCGCCTGTTTCAACTTCGACCTCCGGGTTTTGTCTAGTTAGATCGAGAAAAGAGATGCGCATCGGGTTCCAGGTAATGCTTTCCGTGCTTCTGGTAGTAATCGATGGTCAAAGCAAGCCCGGTGCGAAGTGACGTGCGGGGGCGCCATCCAATCACGCTCTCTATTTTGCTGTAGCTTGAATAGAAGTTGCCGATGTCGATCAGTTGACGCTCGGTGGGAAATGGTACTGCGCGAATTTGCCCGCAACCGGTTAGCGAGATCAACTCCTGGGCCAACTCCGCCACACTGACAGGGTCCGGCGCGCCCAGATTGTATATCTCACCGTCGGTCGCTTCGCTGGCTCCGGCTAATAACAGCGCCTCGACTACGTCGTCAACATAGTTGAGATCGCGTCTCTGTTTGCCGTCACCAAACAACTGAAGGACCTTGCCTTCCATTGCTCCACGAATAAACCATGGTATGAAGCCCTGGCGATCGTGACAGAGAAGCTGTCGCGGTCCGTAGGTGTTGGTAAGGCGCAGGCATACAGTGCGGGTGCCATAAATTCGATGGTACAGGAGATGATAGTGTTCAGCCGCCAGTTTGTTGATTCCATTCACATCGAGTGGCGCCAGTCGATGTCCTTCATCCACGGGCAGGTAGAGCGCCTTACCGTAAACCTGGCGAGTGCTGGTAAAGACGACCTTCACATGAGGATTGTATTGCCGAATCGCTTCGAGCAGCGAGAGATGCGCCTCACAGTTGAGTTCCAAATCCAATTGCGGATTCAACATCGATTCCAAATGGCTGACATTTCCCGCCAGATTAAAAACGTAATCTACACCGCTTACCAGGTGATTGAGCGCCGGTGCATCTCGCAGATCCACTCTGTGTAGCTCGACGTCGTTCTCAATGCCATGCAGATTAAAAAAAGCACCGCCCTGATCGGGAATAAACGAGTCCACGATTGAGACTTTGACCCCGCCGATAGCAACCAGGCTGCGCGCCAAATTACTGCCGATAAAACCGGCGCCGCCGGTAATCAGGACAGAACAGCCTTTATAAACGCTGAAGATATCGGGCATGTTGAAATTGAAATCAGGAATTTGTCTGACGCAAGTGATTGCGAACCTTGTTGGCGCCGGCCCCATACGTCCGCCACCACAACAAGGAAAAATCAATCGCGGTGTCCCAGACGCGGCGATAGGTGAAAAACTGCGAATTCCCGTGGAGACGTGGATAATGGCCCACCGGTGCCTCGGCAAAAGTGCATCCTGATCGATGAAGTTTTGAAACCAGCTCTACGCAGACAGCGCCGGTTGCCGAAGAGATCTCAATCTCCTGCACGCGCCGTCGCCGCATCAATCTGAAATCGCAGTCGACATCTCTAATCGGCAAGCGAAACATCAAGCGGGCAGTCTGATTATAAATTCCACCCAAGACTTTTCGGCTCGCCGCGTCAGAGCGCTTAAGCTTATACCCATTTACTACGTCAACCTCATCGGTTAACAAACGTCGCAAGTTTGGCAATTCGCGGACGTCATATTGACCATCGCCGTCAGTGTAAAAGATCAGCTCTTTTCGCGCGCAGCGAAATCCAGTTTGGAGCGCAGCTCCATAACCCAGGTTTCGCTCATGGTGAACGACTCTTACGTGCGAATCATTGCGAGCGAGTTGGTCGAGAACGTCCGCGGTCGCGTCACTGCTCCCGTCATTGACAACAATGACCTCGTAGTCGGTTGTCAAAGTCGGCAGAATTTCCAACGCCCCTTCAACCAGCCCGGCGATGGAACCGGCGTCGTTAAACGCAGGAAAAAAGACACTTATGCCTGGTTCATCTGGGAACGCTGTCATGTGCATTTATTCGTGGCGAACCGGAAAGGTTCTGAAAATCGTGTACGCTCTCTAGCTTATAAGCCTTTCCGCTCAATGCGTCAAAAGCCCAGGCTGAGACTTCAGCTTGTTTCTGACCGATCTTGCTCGGCGCAAATGATTTCGTCCAGCGAGTTTGGCGGTTCATGCTCCGTCCAACGAGCGCGGAGACGTAATCGCGCTCCGGGTTTGTGGCGGCTATTGCAAAGATGATTGGCGAATTATCACTTTCGGCATAAGCCAGCAGGACAACGTCGGCCGGTTCCTCTCGGCCTGGTAGGATTGACCATCCTGAAGCTACATAATTTCCATCTTTGCCCTGGATAAAGGTTTCAAATGCACCCACATTGGCGGCGCTCGCCGGTTGGGGCCCGGCAATATCGAGAACCTGATTCGACTTCATCAGTCCAGGTCTAATAAATCCTAAACGATCAGCGGGATTGATCTTCCGTTTTAAGACTTCGAGTCTCGGGTACACCGCGTCGGTGAGACACTCATCCTCAACTACATTTACAAACAGCGAACAACCCTTGGCGTAGAGAGATAGCGCGCGGAAACTGCTCATTTGACGGATACCGAGCGCGTAAATTGCCAGATGCATAACCACGAGGATTGCCGCAGCGAAGGAAAGAACGCGCGCTGCCGACACTGTCGCACCGAGAATTCGAAACGGTTGTTTCTTCCTGCCCAGGTACATGGAAGCCAGGTAGACGAGCGTCACCGGCAAGTAGATGGTGAAGGTAGTGTAACGCGATGGAGCTAGACTGCGAGTCGCGTCATGTTCGAGTCTACCAACGGCCAACAAGGCGGTTGTCAACACTGAGTAGGCGCCCAACATCAGCCAGGTTAACTGGCGTAAAGCTTGCGCGGGTGAGCTCCGGATGGAGTTTACGAATCGGATCGCGAACCAGCCGAAGAGCATCAGCAGAACCAACCCCACAGTCGCTGCCATTACCATTCGGCCGGGACTGAGCGATCGGCCCAACGTCGCCAAATAATAAGTCAGACTCTCAGCAATGTTGGTATGCAGCAAACCAGTTGGATCGTGCTGCACTGGTCTCTCGTAATTCCGGAAATACAGTGCAACTGTACCCGCGAAGGCCGCGAGCCAGAAAAGGATCCACCATTTTTTTCGTTGGAGTTCAGTCCGAGATCCGGAGCACACGAGGACTGGCAGCAGCAAAACCCAACACAGCATTCCGTTGACAGAAGAAAAACTTGCGATGATCGACAGCGTTGCGGCAAGCACAAACCTCAGCCCGGCGGGCAGCCGCTCCTGGGAGGCAATTAGCAGGGAAGCTACCAAACAAGCGATGGGCAGGAAGTAGACGAGTTGCTGACCCTGGAGCCAGTTCTCATGCTGTACGGGCGAAAAGATGAGGAAGTTGGCGATGAACCATGTCCACCCGGAAAGCCCCGGAGTTTCACAGAGGGACCATTTACCAAGCCGGTAAATGCAGACGGAAACCACGCATGCGGCAACAAGGCTGGTCGCCATCCATGAGCGCACATCCCAACTGGTGAGCCACCCCAAACCAACAAAAATTAGGTTAGGAAAAAATTGCCGGTACTCATTTTGTTGGCTAAAGAGGTCGCTAAGTGAGAGCGTGCCCTGAGAGAATTTGTCGAGATATCCACCGACTAACCATTCATCCCAAAGCGGAGTGTCCACCGCAAAAACGAAGACTGCCCAACCTATGAAAATTGGCGGCAGAAGAGCCAGGATTAGGGGGAGCGCTGAGCGCAGGCGCTGCTGCTTCATTTGATCCGGCATGTTTCAGGGAGACGCATCTTAAGTGAAATTCCAGGAACTCTAAAGGCGTGCCGTCGCGACGCCGGCCGCCGATTTCTCCTCCAGATGCGTGGCAAACTTGTCAGAGTTTGTAGTTGACCGTATCTTTGAAGGCCAGCTGCATAATATCCGGAGCGAATCTCTAAATGTTGATGCGGCTGGAGAAATTCAATATCTTTTGGTCGGAAAGGCAACGACGCGCTCAAAGCGTTGCATCACACACCCCGCATGAGGGTAACCGTTTAACTCGCAAAACCACAGGGTTTAGCCAAGAAAGGTTGCTGCTCCTTTGAAATTGGCCTGTGATGCTCGTGGCGAACAAACGCTAAACGGCAAAATCTATTTGTCGCTTGCCTCAGAACGAACACGTGACGGCAGCCCAACCCGAGACGCAGCAGGAAACGGACTACGCGCTGGCTCAAAAGGCGGCTCAAGGCGGCATGGCGTCGTTCGAGCAACTTTACCAGCGTCATAACCGGCGTGTTTACTCGCTGTGTTTGCGTATGACCGGTAACGTCTCGGAGGCCGAAGACCTTTCTCAGGAAGTCTTCATTCAGCTCTTTAGAAAAATTGGTAGCTTTCGTGGCGAATCAGCGTTTACTACCTGGTTGCATCGATTGACGGTCAATCAAGTCTTGATGCATTTTCGTAAGCGCGGCGTCAAGATGGAGCAGACCACAGACGACGGGGAAACGCCGATCCAGATCGTTAAGGGGACTGAAAATCCCAATGCGATGCCCGTCGTAGATAGAATTGCGCTCGATAAGGCCATCGCTCAATTGCCTCCCGGCTACAAGATGGTATTTACCCTTCACGATATTGAAGGACACGAACACGAAGAAATTGCGAGGATGTTGGGTTGCTCGGTGGGGACGTCAAAGTCTCAACTGCACAAAGCGCGGATGAAATTGCGCGGACTTTTGAGGCAACAGAAGTTGACGGAGTAGCTTCCAACAGACGGTTCGCCGGTTCATTCCCCTGAACCCGGACCGGAGATGAAAGCTTCTGCTGACTGTTTCCCCAATAAATGGTTGTGGATGACGCAGTCTCCCCTTGATCGGAAAGAAGTCGCCACCTGCTGTGGTGTTAAGAAACTCGGAAATTCAGGTGGCTGGTTAGAGGTTCGATGACGATGAACTGCGAAAAGTGTCAGGATTTGATTAGTGACTTTGTTGATGGCGCCTTGAGCCAGGAAGATCAGGCAAGGCTCAATTTGCATTTGGAAGAGTGCCTTGGCTGCGCCGACGTGCGAAACGATCTTCAGGGGATTGTCGGCTACTGCCGCGATCACCGCGGAGAGTATGCTGCTCCGCCGAATGAAAAGGCGTTGTGGCTCCGCATTCGTAACATGATTGAGGCTGGGGCCAGCGTTCCGGCGCCGGCAACCGCGCGGAAATCGTGGACGAGTTGGATCAGCCGAAGCTGGGAGCTTTCCTTTTCGCAGCTCGCTGCCGCCGCCGTTGCCATCGTGTTGCTGGTTTCGCTTTCGACTGTCGTGGGATTGCGCCGCTGGCAAAGCGGTGATCCTCAGTTTAGTGGCTCAGGCTCGGGTGCCAAGCTCAGTGTTGGTGCTGGAAATGTTCGGGATCGCGTTTCGCAACAGCAGCAATTAATTTCATATTGGAACCAGAGGGTAGAATTCAATAAAGCGCGCTGGAATCCCGAAATGCGCGAAACCTTTGACCGAAATTTGAAAGTTATCGATCAGGCGGTCAACGAATCGTTCGACGCCCTAAGTCTCAATCCTCATGACGAAGTTTCGGAAGAGATGTTGAATGCAGCTCTTAACGAGAAGCTGTCTTTGCTGAAAGAATTCGCAGAGCTCTGATTGAGACGTTGAGCTCGCAGAGTTCCCGCAAGAACATACAGGACATTAGTTGTTGAAAAGCTTCAAGCAGATGAAAACCCGAATGGCGCCCGCGCGACCAGATAAACCCCGCGCTCGTCGCTTTCCCAGGGTCGTTGTGTGTGTGTTGCTCCTGGCCTGGGGAGCGTCGATAGCCGAGGTCGCTTCGGCGCAACAGCAATTGTCCAAGCGATATCCGGTTGCCAAGAATGTCCGGGTCGTGCTGAAGAACATCTCCGGCACGATCACCGTCGAGTCGTGGAATAAGGATGAAATAAAACTGACCATGACGCTTGAATCGCCCAGGGCCAACGTGGCGCCACGGCATAGTGGAGCGGGTCTCACCATCGACGTGATGGCCGACAATCCCGGCCGCAGCGACGTGGGCGATGTCAATTTCAAGCTTCAGGTGCCGGTCAGCTCGTCCGTCGATTTGGAAACGAAGCGTGGCCAGATTACCGTGAGCAATATTCGGGGCGACTTGGTGCGCGCCCATGTCTCGCTGGAGGGCGACATTCAACTTAACGGCATTAGTGCCTCGCAGGTTCTGGCCCAGAACACCATTGGAGACATCTACTTCGACGGCGAGTTTACGCGCAAGGGTACTTACCAGTTTCAGTCCGGCAAAGGCAGCATAACGATTCGCATTCCAGCTGAATCAGCTTTTCACCTAACCGCTGCGGCGCCGACGAAACAAATTACACTGGGCGAGTTTTGGAATGACAGATTTAAGAACTCGGGCGGAGGCAGAAAGTTTGAAGGCGAGGTTGTCGACGGCCGTTCGAGGGTAAACGTGATTAACTTTAATGGCAGCATTACCTTTCTGCGTCGATAGAGTTTGGTTTGTGAGCGGGGGCACGAGGACGCCTGATCAGTATTGATCGGCGTCCATTTTAATTTATTGAACCCGAGACTCGATGCGTGAACCACTCGGTGATGCTACCATCGCAACTGATACCTATTTCAAAACTCGGGAGTCGATCTCGGTCCGTTCAGGGTCACCCATGAAGCGCATTTCAATCTGGCTGAGCTTACTGTCGTTAGTCTTCATTTTCTCAATCGCGTTCCAACCGTCGCAATTAGTCAGCGCCCAAAAAAAGACATTGCCGGATCCGAATCGTGTGCCGCCCGCCGTCCGCACGACCATCCGGCATGAAGTGCGCAGGCTTCGTTATGGCGGCACCCTGACCCTCGTCGGGGCCCCGGCCGGGTCAATCAGAATAGAGAGCTGGCCCAGAAACGAGGTCGATATCTCCGCTGAGATTGAGCTTCGGGCCGATAGTGAAGCCGATCTGGATCGTCTCGCGGTGCTTAACAACTTTGTAGTCGACGACGATACAAATCACGTTCGAGTAATGACGATGGGCACGCACGATAAGGCTTTCATGCGAACCGCGGCGAGGAAATTTCCAAAAGAGCTGCTGGGTCTGCCGTGGAAAATTGACTATCGCATCCGCGTTCCCGTAGCTGTCGACCTGGATATCAACACAGGACGCGGTCCGGTAAGTATTTCCGGAGTCGAAGGAGATGTCCGGCTGACGGCTGCGGAAAGTCAAACCAATTTGAAGTTGGGCAGCGGATCGCTGGCGGCCACTGTCGCCGCCGGCACAGTAAAGTTAACGGTTCCTTCCAGAAGCTGGCGCCGTGGGGGAGTAGACATTCGCGTGGCGGCCGGTGAGATAACGCTCGAACTTCAGGCGGGGTTCAGTGGCGACCTGGACGGCGAGATCATCCAGGGTGGTCAAATCAATTATTCGTTCCCTGGACTTGAGGAACGAGAAAAACCTGGGCTGACTCCGCGGAGGATGAAAGGCCGTGCCGGGGCGGGTGGCGCTTTCATTAACCTCACCGTCGGTGTCGGGACGATCAACATAAATAAGCAACCGGCAATCAGTAAGCAGTAATCGGCATTCGTTCAGCATAGACTCCGATTTTCTCCTCTTATTCCTGCTGATGCTGACTGACTCATCGCTCAAGTTAGTCTTAATCGCTGGTTGCGGCCGCTGTTTGCTGTTTCCTGTCGGCTCGCGGTATTCTCTCGACTCATTACACACCAGATATGAGCATAAAATCAGATAAGTGGATCCGCAGAATGGCCACCGAGTTTGGCATGATCGAGCCGTTTGAGGCGGGCCAGGTCAAGGAAATCGACGGCCGGCGCATCGTTTCTTATGGAACGTCAAGCTACGGTTATGACATTCGCTGCGCCGATGAATTCAAACTCTTTACCAACATCAATAGCACCATTGTTGATCCCAAGGAGTTTGACGCGAAAAACTTTGTGGATGTGAAAGGCGACTCAGTCTTGATTCCGCCCAACAGTTTTGCGCTCGCGCGCACTGTTGAATACTTTCGCATCCCGCGAAATGTGTTAACCATCTGCCTGGGCAAGAGCACTTACGCCCGATGCGGAATTCTCGTTAACGTCACACCGTTTGAGCCGGAGTGGGAGGGTTTTGTGACCCTTGAGTTTTCAAACACGACTCCGTTGCCGGCGAAGATTTACGCAAACGAAGGCGTGGCCCAGGTGGTGTTCTTTGAATCGGATGACGTTTGCGAAACGTCGTACAAAGACAGAGGCGGCAAGTATCAGGGCCAGAGCGGTGTAACTCTCCCTAAAATGTAATGACTATGAGTTTTTCGCCGCAACGTTCGGTAGATTCCTTTCATGCAGATCCTTCGTCCCTCAAATTCAAGAGCCTTGATCCGCGAGCAATATTGCCTACCCGGGGCAGCGCAGCGGCGGCGGGGCTCGACATCCACGCCATCGAAGATTTAGAAATTAAACCCGGCGAGCGTCTGCTGGCGCGGACCGGTCTCGCGGTCGCAATTCCCGAAGGCTATTACGGTCGCATCGCTCCGCGTTCAGGGCTTTCTACACGGATCGGGCTCGACACTCTCGCCGGCGTAATAGATGCTGACTATCGAGGGGAAATTCTTTGCCTTCTTTTCAACCTTGGTAAGGAGACGATCCAACTTCCTTCAGGCAGCAAGATTTGCCAACTAATTATCGAACAGATAATCACACCCGTGCCCGCCTGGGCTGACGAAATCTCCGAAACGGATCGAGGCAGCGGCGGTTTTGGATCGACCGGATAGTCGGCCTCAGCTAAACAAGATAAATCAGATGTGAAGAGATGGAGGGTTGGAGAACTGCTTTATCGGGATCGTCTCAGTCCGTGAAAATCGTGGTTGATTTTAGCTGAGCGGAATCTCCACTCTTTGCGGCAGACCTTCAACGCTCAGTATCAAGCCCTGTGGGACTCGCAACCGGCTCCTTTTTCGGCGTTCGGAAAAACAAGAAGCCCTCGCGGCGGCGATCAGATTCAGACAGCGGTGACTTCAAGTCGATAGCGTAGGTCGCAAACTCCTTTTCAAATTGTTTGCGAGAGTTTGGGTTGTAAACGTAAACCTCATTGGCTTTCAGTACTTGCGAGACAGCTTCTTTAGCCGGTATCTGCTTCCATTCTTTTCCGTCGCCGTCGCGCAAACGAAAACGCGCGCGCTTGATCTCTATCGGCACACCGCTTTCGAAAACCATTTCAACTCTCACCGCCAAAATCCCACTCAATGGAAGGTTTGCTTCGAAGAGATCCTGATTATCTTCATCGGAGAACAACGGCGAAGCGCGCAAGGCAACGCCTCCTGCGGTCACGCTCTTGAGGTTCTCCGCGAGCGGCGGAAGCTCGACCACAGGCTTCACTTTATAAAGCGCTCCGGCGCATGAGGCCGCTGACAGCGCCAAGGCAACAAGAACGATCGATACGAGTTGACGGGAGGTCATGGGCCTCAATTTAGCATAGGCGTCGTGAGTAGCACAGACTGGTGGTGGAATGCGCGGACTTCCGCGCGGCAGCCCCATCGGTGGACGGTGGTCAGTTTGGAACTCAAGTGGGCGTCGAGAACATCTCTGGCAGGGACCGCGGCCTCCCTCGCCCGTAGGCGGTGCGCAAACCGTTTTCCCAAATGACTTTTCTGCGCAACATGCGGGCGAGGGCGCCCGCGGTCCCTTAATAAGTCCATTCAACCCAAAAACTGACCCACTACCCATGGGCAGGTACTGGTTCAGTTTGATTCAATCAGACGCATTTCTTTGCGGAACTTTGTGTCTAGCTTTGCGACCTTTGCGGTTTCTGCTTGTCTTTAGACCTTTACCGCAAAGTACGCAAAGGTTTTCGCAAAGAGCGCAAAGCAAACTGAACCAGTACCCATTGGCAGGCTCAGATTGCCGCGCTCAAAAGTCATGTTACTATGGCGCAAAAATATGATTCGACCATTTCGCGGAGTTCATCCGCAGATTCCAAAGAGCGCTTATGTTGACCTGAGTGCGCAGGTAATCGGGGACGTGGTGATGGGTGAGGAATCGTCGATCTGGTGCAATGCCACGGTGCGCGGTGACATGCATTACATTCGCATCGGCAATCGCTCGAATGTACAGGACAATTCTGTAATCCATACTCGCACCGGGTCACATCCGACAATACTCGAAGATGAAGTCACGGTGGGCCACAGCGTCACCCTCCACGGTTGCTATGTCGAACACGGCTCGCTGATTGGTATTGGATCAATTCTGCTTGACGACGTCCGGGTCGGCGCGCAGTCGCTGGTGGCTGCGGGTTCATTGTTATCGCCCGGCACAGTGATTCCGCCGCGGTCATTAGTGATGGGCGCTCCAGCGCGAGTAAAGCGTCCTTTAAACGCCGAAGAAGTTGCGGGTCTCAACATGTTTTGGCAAAACTATGTTGAGTTCATAAAAATCTACTTACATGAAAGCTGATCGTTTCACTTTGCGAAAATTCAGGTAAACAAAATGACTAACATGAAAACATCGGTGTTGGCCCTGGTGGTAATTGGGTGTTGTATATGTTCGGTCCGCGCGCAAGATGACGCGGGTCCGGCGACGGGCGCGGTTTCAACTTCATTCAGTGCATCGACGGCTCCGGAAACCATAAACATTCAGACTGGCCGGCTTAAAAAAGGCGACAATGAATTCGGTTTTTGGGGCGGAGGGTCTTTTGCTGCTACTACCGCTTTCGGTGGTCTAACCGGTGCTGAAGCCAGCGACCGTAAATTTTTTGTGGCGGCGTTTCGCTACGGTCGAACGTTAGCCGCCAACGACAGCATGGCATTGCAATACACCTTCGATGCGATTCCGCTCGCAGTAGCAACTAACAACATTACGCAGGTTACGACGGTCGGGCCGGTGACAACTTTCCGACGCGAAACCGCCTACGGCGGCGGCCTAACGCCTTTAGGGCTTCAGCTCGACTTCGCAAACAGCTCGAAGGTGCATCCGTTTATCCACGTAAACGGCGGCGGGCTGATTTTTAACCAGTCGGTCCCGTTACCGGACGCGGGACGTTTTGCTTTTGTGGGCGAGGCGGGAACAGGTTTGCGCATCTTTACGTCTGAGCGCCGGGCTATCACGCTCGGTTTCAGGTTTCACCACATCTCAAATGGAGACCGCTCCGGTTCGAATCGTGGCTTGAATCAGTTCATCTTCTACGGCGGTTTCTCCGTTTTCAAATAAAATGGGCTCGAGCAAAACTCAACCCGCGCGCGGTATGCGGGATTTTCTTCCGGCTGACGTCCGGCGGCGTGACTACGTCATTGGCGTCATTAAGGAGGTTTACGAACGTTACGGGTTCGAGCCACTTGAAACCCCCGCAGTCGAGAATATTGAAACGTTGATGGGCAAGTATGGTGAGGAAGGCAATCAACTCATCTACAAGATCCTCAAACGCGGTGAACATGAAAAAACCGGCCAAGCCGACCTGGCATTGCGCTATGACCTAACTGTTCCCCTTGCCCGCGTGGTCGCCCAATATCAAAACGAACTGCCAAAGTTTTTCAAACGCTACCAGATTCAACCGGTGTGGCGCGCCGACCGGCCGGCCCGCGGGCGGTTTCGTGAGTTTTACCAGTGCGACGTAGACATTCTCGGTTCTCGATCGATGCTGGTAGAAACTGAAATTTGCTCAGCTGCCAGTGACGTGCTAACCAAGCTCGGCTTTCAAGATTTCGTTATTAGGATTAATCATCGGTATGCCTTAACCGGTCTGCTACAGGCAGCGGGCATCGCAGCTGAAAAGCACGATCTCGCGGTGATAGCGCTCGACAAGTTGGATAAGGTCGGGCGCGCCGGAGTCGAGAAAGAATTTAGTGAGCGAGGGATTGACCGCGAGGCCGGAAACAGTTTACTCAACTTTTTTTCGGAACTTCAAACCCTCGATCAAGCCGCAGAGATAGCGGCCGCAGAAGATCTGCCGCGCAAACGCCGCGTTTTGAATGCGGCCGTTCTGGGCCGGCTGGTTGAATTCGTGGGCGACAATGAACTCGGCGCCAGGGGACTCGATGACTTGCGCGCAATTATTGCGTATGCCGATGAGTCAGGGCTCGCCCCTCGGATCCTGATTGATCCCACTCTGGCGCGCGGCTTGTCGTATTACACGGGTTCGATTATGGAGATCAACGTCAAGGATCTGAGCGGCAGTCTGGGTGGTGGCGGACGATATGACAATCTGGTGGGTCAGTTTCTTGGTCAGGAAATACCGGCTTGTGGGTTGTCGCTCGGCCTCGAGCGAATCATCGTAGTCATGACTGAGCGCGAGATGTTTCCGTCGCATATTGCCAGTTCTCCGGCGGATATCATGGTGAGCATTTGGAACGATGAATCGATCAAGGATTCGATCGCGCTCGCTCATGAATTACGCGGGGCGGGGTTCCGGGTGGACCTCTATCCAGAAGCGGACAAGGTTGGGAAGCAATTCAAGTATGCGTCTGCGCGATTCATCCCTTTGGTTGCGGTCATCGGTGATGACGAGCGCGCGCGGGGCGAGGTTTCTTTGAAGGATTTACGCTCGGGCGAGCAACGCTCGGTGGCGCGCGCAAACCTTGCTCACGCCGTGCGGCTTGCCTTAAGTTGACCGCGCTAACAGATACTTAATTTATGAACGAATCACTTGCGACCCATTATCTCGAAGACTCAATCGCGAGTCTGCGCGCTTACAAGAAACTCGCCGACCGGGCGCTGGATCAACTAAGTGATTCGGAGTTTTTCATCACCCTCGATGAAGAGGCAAACAGCATCGCCGTGATCATGAAACACATGGCCGGCAACATGTTTTCTCGTTGGACCGATTTTCTGACCACTGACGGCGAGAAGCCGCATCGCAATCGCGACGCTGAGTTTGTGATCGAACCGCAGACCGGCAAGGACGACGTGTTGGCTTACTGGGAACGCGGTTGGCAATGCGTTTTCGAAGCACTCGAGCCGTTGCAGGCTGGAGATCTCGGGCGGAAGGTCATGATTCGTGGCGAAGAGCACACGGTGGTTCAGGCGATCAACCGCCAATTGATGCACTATGCGAATCACATCGGCCAAATTATCTTCCTGGCGAAGCATTTTCGATCGGCGGAATGGAAGTCGTTGAGCATTCCCCGCAACAGGTCGGACGATTTTAACAGATTCGTTGATCTGGGCCAGGAAGCCGATTCGAAACCGCATCCCTTGGATCAGGCAACAAAGTTTGTAGAGGAGTCGGAGAAAACCTAACGCTAGGCGGCTATTTTGGGAGGGCTTATGTTCCTGGGACTGCGAACAGCGATTTATCACGTCAGTGACATAGACGCCGCGAAGGATTGGTACCGCTCCGTGCTCGGAATCGCTCCTTACTTCGATCAGCCTTTTATGTAGGTTTCAATGTCGGAGGCTACGAGCTTGGCTTACACCCAACCGAAGGCGAAGCCGCCAATAAAACCGAAGGCGCAGTAGCATATTGGGGAGTCGAGAAAGCGGACGCAGCATTGAAACACCTGCTGGGGTTGGGCGCCGCGCTGCACGAGGATCTTCAGGACGTCGGCGAGGGAATTAGAGTGGCCACGGTCAAGGATCCATTCGGAAACTTATTTGGCGTGATTGAGAATCCACACTTCAAACTGCCGTAGTCGTAACTTCTGACTTTCCAGACAATGAAATACAAGCAAAATCTGCAGGCTCGGGCCTGAAGCTGAGGTATTCGAGATGAGTATTGGCATTGTGCAACTCGATCACGTCAATGTGGTGGTTCCAAAGTCGCTGGAGACGGCGGCGAAGAATTTTTACGGATCGATCCTGGGTTTGAAGCAGATACCAAAACCAGCAGAGTTGCAGGGCCGCGGGGGAGCCTGGTATCAACTCGGTGCGGTGCAATTACATCTTTCGGCCAGGGCGGACGCAGATGCCGGGCAGCCGCGAACAGGGCACGTTTGTTACACCGTGGCCGAGGTCGCGTTGGCTGAAGCACAAGCTAGGGCAGCCGGTATCGAGATCATTCCAGACGACCACCCGATACCCGGTAATCTCAGATTTTATGTCCGGGATCCCGGCGGCAATCTGATCGAACTGTCGCAGGCAGATTAGTCTGCTGGCCTCGCCAGCCTCACGCGGTTAATATTCAAGCATGCTCGATAATCTGGGAGACCTCCAGCGCACGCACTCCTGCGGCGCCTTACGAACCGACGATGTCGGAAAGACCGTTACCTTAATGGGCTGGGTGGCGCGTCGCCGCGATTTTGGTGAACTCACGTTTATCGATTTGCGCGATCGCGACGGTATCACGCAGGTTGTTTGCAATGCGGAGGACGCGCCGGACGCCCACGCGCGGGCGAAAGAAGCGCGCGGCGAATACGTAATTGCGGTCACGGGCAAAGTTTTGTTGCGTGACGGGGCATCGCGCAACTCCAAGCTGCCGACTGGCGATGTAGAGGTGCGTGCCGCGGAAGTGTTGATGCTCAACGATGCCCGTACGCTTCCATTCCAACTCGACGCCTCAAGCGAATCATTGGCGAGTGAAGACCTGCGCCTCAAGTTTCGCTATCTGGATCTGCGCCGTCCGCAACTTCAATCGAATCTACGGCTGCGGCACCGCGTACTCCGTGAAATTCGCAGCTATATGGACGAGCAGGGTTTCACCGAGATCGAAACGCCAATCCTCATCAAGTCGACTCCTGAGGGTGCGCGTGACTACATCGTCCCCTCCCGCATTCAACCTGGGAAGTTCTTTGCGTTGCCGCAGAGTCCGCAGCTGTTCAAGCAGCTTTGCATGATTGCCGGTCTCGATAAATATTTCCAGATCGCCCGCTGCTTTCGCGATGAAGATCTGCGCGCGGATCGCCAGCCAGAGTTTACCCAACTCGATCTGGAGATGAGTTTTGCTACGCTCGATCAGATTTATTCAGTGACCGAAGGATTGTTTGCCCGCGTATTCAAACTGATCGGCGTGGATTTGCCGCTGCCGTTTCCGCGCTTTACTTACGCGGAGGCCATGCGTCGCTGGGGTTCGGATAAACCCGACCTGCGGATCAAAGGCATGGAGTTGCAGGACCTTTCGGCCGCTCTCGAAGGCACTGACTTTGCCCCCTACGCGTCAGCGCTGGCCGCCGGTGGCGAAGTGAAGGGAATTGTGATCCGTGCCGGAGCGGGACTGTCCCGCAAAACCCTCGACGAGTTGCAGGAGTTTACCAAGCGTTATGGAGCCACCGGTCTGGCGTGGATCAAACTTGGAGACGAAACCACTTCATCGCTGCTGAAGGCACTTGGTGCGGACGCGGTTGGCCGCCTGGCAACCGCGGCCAACGCCCAGCAGGGCGATGCAGTTTTGATCGTCGCTGGAAAACCTAAAACCGTGGCAGCGAGTTTGGGGGCACTACGAAACGAGGTGGCGCGGCGTGAGAAGTTGATCGCGCCAGGTCTTTACGCGCCGTTATGGATCACCGAGTTTCCGATGTTTGAGTACCATGAAGAGGATGACCGCTATTACGCGATGCATCATCCGTTCACCTCCCCGGTTGATGAAGACTTGACTCTGCTTGAACGCGCCGTGGATGGCGGCGAGACTGCCCTGTTGCGCCAGATTCGCACCAAAGCTTATGACCCGGTAATCAATGGGGTCGAGTTAGCGAGTGGTTCAATCCGTATTCATCGCCGCGACGTTCAGCGTCTGGTGTTCAAGGCTTTGGGAATGACTACTGAAGAAGCCCGTTCACGTTTCGGGTTCTTTCTCGATGCACTCGAGTTTGGCACGCCGCCACACGGTGGGATCGCACCCGGTATTGAGCGCCTGCTGATGGTGCTGGTCCCAACTGAGAATATTCGTGACGTGATGGCGTTTCCCAAAACAGCTTCAGCAGCAGACCTGATGATCGACGCCCCTGGTGATGTCGACGAGAAGCAATTGGCAGAACTTCACCTGATAATCGCGGACCAGCAATAAATCCGGTCCTGATCTTTACGATGATCGTCCTCCAACCTTCCCACTGCGACCGAATCTTTGCATTCGCAAAAGAGGCGGCGCCAAACGAGTGCTGTGGCTTAATCGGTGGCAGTGACGACAGCCAGGCCTTGAATATTTACGCGCTGCGAAACATTGCCTCCGACAGGGTGGTTTCTTACGAAGCAGCGCCGGAAGATCTATTTGCAGCTCAGAGACAGATGCGCGCACGTGGCGAGACCCTGCTCGGTATCTACCACTCGCATCCTCGCTCAGGTGATCCGGCGCCCTCGGCGACCGATGTCCGCCTGGCATACTACCCGCAGGCGGTCTATTTCATTGTTGGGTTGGCCGGCGTGGAGCCGGTGATGCGCGCCTTCCGCATTTCGGAGCAGGACGACCGTTGGGAGCAGGTTGAGTATGGTGTGGCGGGCGAGTAAGATTGAACCATCCAAACGCCGGCAGCGTAGGACCTCCTGAAGATGGAGCCCAAGAAAAGCAAATACGACACCAATCCGCTCGACGAGAACGAGGTTCGCGAGACTGAGAAAGTGTGGGGAGACAATGCGGACAGTGGACCAGGAACGCGGGACATGGGCGGAGCTACCCGCGAGATCGCTCCTTCGGTAAACGAGAGCGCCCGGCAGAATGTCTATTCGGAAGCGCCTACTCGCCGCTACGACGCCCCCCAATCTGATTTACCCTATCCTTCGGTGTTCGTTCCGCCAACCTATTCGGCTCCGGCTCCTTATCAACCTTCGACATCCCAGGAACCTTCACTGAGACAGGTCCCCACCTCCAGAACAGTTCTTGGCGTAGGCCTACCTGAAAAGTGGGCCATAATGTTGCCCTACGCCCCTTTTTATATCGGAGTTGTAGTTTCACTAATAGAGCTGTTCCTGACCCCGCGCTCAGAGGTACGTGTGCGATTTCACGCTGCGCAGGGCCTCGCCGTGAATCTGGCGATTCTCATAGTGCAAACTCTGTTCGGAGTAGTGGGGGCAATTACTGATAATTCAATTGGCGGCAAGCTGTTTGGGTTAGCGGCCTTAATATTTCTTATCATTTCGATGGTACGGGTTTGGAAGGGCGAACCGCACCATATCGCACCTATCAACGATTTCACCCAGTGGTTTAACGACCATATCAAGCCGCGAAACAAGTCTTAAAGCCGAACTACCTTCAAAATCGTGGTCTGGCATCGACCTTGCAACGTAATCCTTGGAGATTGGCAAGGAGTCAACTTGAACAAATTGCGCACTGAAATCGTGCTTAAAGATGCAGCTGACGTTGCATTTTGGTTCAGCTTTAGCTTCCGATTGGCCACCGGTTGGCAAGCTGGACCAGGCAAACGCGGTGTCAACCGATCCCATCGAACGCGAGTCAGGCCGAAAGCGCTCTTCCCCGCCCGCGTTTTCACGGAAAAGCGAATGATGCCGGGGGAGGACGCTCGAAATGAAAATTAGAGCGGCAAACTCTCCCGAGTCGGCGGCTCTTTTTATTTTCATGTTCGTATGATTGGCCCAGGCTTTACGAGCGCGGTCCATCGGAAAATTCCCGAACCACGCGGAGGAGAAAGATGATTAGAAATTATTACTACAGAGCACAGCGCCTGATGGCAGCAGCAGCCGCGGTCGCACTTTTTGCAATGCCCCTATCGATCCTCGGTCAAACGCGGATCGAAATGCCGAAGAATAAATATAAGGTTTCAGACGATGTGGAACTTGGTCGGAAGGCAGCCCAGCAGGTCGAACAGCAAATGCCGATACTGCGCGACTCGTCGGTCGACGATTATGTGGAATCAGTTGGGCAGCGTCTGGTAGCTGCGATTCCTCAACAATTTAGACGTCCCGAGTTTCGCTATTCTTTTCAGGTAGTGAACGCGCGGGATATCAACGCGTTTGCGCTTCCCGGTGGTCCAATGTACGTCAATCGGGGCATGATTGAAGCTGCGCGCAACGAAGGTGAGATGGCCGGCGTGATGGCCCATGAGATTAGCCATGTGGCCCTGCGTCATGCCACTGCGCAAGCTACCGAAACGCAAAAATTTCAACTCGGATCGGTGCTGGGCCAGATAGCGGGCGCGGTGATTGGCGGCGTGCCGGGCGCAATCATCGGCACGGGAAGTCAGATCGGTTTCGGCGCCGGAGCTCTGAAGTATAGCCGCAAGTATGAAACGCAGGCGGACATCCTCGGGGCCCAAATCATGGCGAATGCGGGTTACGACCCACGCGATTTGGCGCGGATGTTTCAGACAATTCAACGGCAGGGGGGCGGAAGCAGTGGCGGATGGTTCAGCAGTCATCCCAGTCCCTCGGATCGGAATGCGCGAATAAATCAGGAAGCGGCACTATTGAGAATACGCCCCGGGACCGGTAGCGATTCACGAGGGTTCCAGCAGGCTCAGTCGCGCTTGCGCGGCATGGGGCGGGCCCAAACCATGGAAGAAATCGCCCGCAGCGGCCAGCGCAATCCGAGCGGCGAGTCAACGCGGAAACTACCCGACTAATACTCCTGTTGGCCGAGTCGCACTTCCTTCGACCCGGTTCCGCGCTTATTCAGAATTGGGCGGGGCGTTGCGGGTAAGCGTGCCCAGCAACTGGCGTAACCTTGGGGGCTCTAACGATGTTTGGTTTGCACCGGAAGGAGCCTACGGACAATATCAAAACCAGGTTGTGTACACTCACGGCGTTAACTTTGGCGTTGGCCAAACTCAAAGCCGTAATCTGCAACAGGCAACTCAGGAGTTTGTGAATGGGTTGGCTCAGAGCAATAACAATTTACGTCAGCGCACCGGATTTCAAAGGACGACCTTATCAGGTCGCACAGCATTGACGACGAGCTTGAGCAACATTAATGAGGCTACGGGTCAGGCAGAAATTGTGACAGTGCTGACCACTCAACTACGCGATGGTCAATTGTTTTACATGATTGCGGTGGCGCCCCAGAACGAGAGCCGCAGTTTTCAATCGGCGTTTAGCAACATCATGCGAACCGTGCAGTTGAGAGATTAGAAGAGGATTGTAACTCTGGTGGTTCCAGCAAAGGCCCGCTCTCAAAGCGGGCCTTTCTTGACCTTACGCGCGCCAACACCAAATAACCCAAGCTCAACTTGCGACTCGATCACTATTACATGATGCCCGCAGGTCTATGCGAGCTTGGCCGCTTGCCACAGCGCTTCCATCTCTTCAAGGGAAGTTGCTTCAAACAATTGGTCGCGTTGCTTCAGATTGCTTTCGATAAAACCGAACCGGCGCCGAAACTTTCGATTGGTTAGTTTCAGAGCAGCTTCCGGCTCGACCTGCAAATGCCGAGCGATGTTAGTTGCGGCGAAGAGCAGATCGCCAATCTCCTCGCGAACCAGAGTGTGATCAACTTCGGTATTTGAACCTGCGTGTGTTTTGATCGCCGCGCGGAGTTCGTCGATTTCCTCTTGGAGTTTCGCAAAGATATCTTCCAGGTTCTGCCAGTCAAACCCGACCCGCGCAGCTTTGGTGGAGAGCTGATGTGCCTCCATCAGGGCCGGCGCCTTTGACGAGACCCCGTCAAGCAGCGATTCCCCGCGCTCCTGCTTTCCCGCAGCGCGACGTTCCTCTGCTTTCATTGTTTCCCAATTGAGCAGAACCGTGGCGGTGTCGCCGGCATCGACGTCACCAAAAACGTGCGGGTGGCGGCGCACCATCTTGGCGTGAATCGCTTCGGTGACGTCGTCAATTGAGAAGTCCCCGCGTTCTTTGGCCACTTGGGCGTAGAAAACTATTTGGAAGAGCAGGTCGCCGAGTTCGTCGCGCAATTCGTCGGGCTGGCCTTCGCGCGCCGCCTCAACGGCCTCGAAGGTCTCGTAGGCCTCCTCGAGAAGCATTGGCGCCAGGGTCGCGTATGTTTGTTCACGGTCCCAGGGACATCCCTCGGGTGAGCGCAGTTTATTCATCAGCTCGATTAGGTCGTTGAAGTTTGCCGGCATGTGGTTAGTCTAAAGTCCAGAGTCCAAAGTTGGAAACTGATGAAGCATGGGTACGGGGGTCGTAACTGTAAATCATGCGGCAAGATCGGCGAACTAACGTGGGAATCGGGTGTTGGTGCAGTTTGGTTGAATCTTTGTAGCCCTTAGCGAGACCTTTTCGCCCTCTGCGGTAAAACTAAGTCAGACCACAATTTCGCGAAGCACAAGACGCAGAGTTACGCAGAGGAATTCTCATTTTTGAAAATGCACCAGTAACGCGGAATCGCGCAATCTTGCGAGCGTTTGGTCAGGGTGCTAACATCACTCTTACTCAACAATTTCAACCAAACAGAGTGGAAGTGACAATAATCTCTCAGATTTTTTGTCGCAGACAGGCAGGCAAAATGAGCGAAGAACAAGGAAACTTTAAAGTAACGGATCGGCGCCTCTTTAATCCTGACGGCTCGGCACGCGATGTGCCGCCGGCAGAGAAACCGGAGCCGGTGACGGAAGCGACGTCGCCGAATCCTTCCGCGGCTTCGACACCCGCTTCAACCTCTGCCGCCCCCGAGGAGCCGATTGGACATAAAGAGACCGAGGTAGCGGCGATGGAAACTCCAACGCAAACATCGTCTGACTCTGAGGTTGATGAGGGAGAGCTATCAGGCGCCGAAGATCCCGCCAGCTTCTCAAATTTTCTGATGTCGATTGCTTCAAACGCCGCGGCCTCGCTGGGCATGATGGAGCACCCGGTCACCGGCAAGCGCGAGGTTGAGCTCGATCTGGGTAAACACTGGATCGATATATTGGGAATGTTGCAACAGAAGACGCGCGGAAATCTTTTGGCTCACGAGCAGCAGGTTCTCGAGGGACTACTTGCTGACCTCCGTATGCAATTTGTCTCGCTGAGCAATGCTACGCCGCCTAAAGCGCGCAAGTTTACCGGGAGTGACATCACGGGCGGTAGGTGAGGCGAACGCAAAGTCCAAAGTTCAAAGTCCGGGGACTATAGGATTCGACTTTTGGACTTTGCATGTTCGTCATTGGACTCAGCATGAAACTAACCTTCCTCGGTACGGGAACGTCCACCGGAGTGCCGTCAATTGGATGTGACTGTGAAACCTGCGTTTCGGATGATCCCAGAGACAAGCGTCTCCGCGTTTCGATACTCGTCGAGCATGAAGGTCAGTCGGTGCTGGTCGACACTTCCTCCGACTTTCGCCAGCAGGCGTTGCGCGCCGGTTTGAAGCATCTCGACGCCGCCCTCATCACACACTGTCACGCCGATCACATTTTCGGCCTCGACGATATTCGCCCGCTCAATTTTCGTTACGGTGCACTTGGCCTCTATGCCAACGAGCGCGCCTGGGTTGATATCAAGCGTATCTTCAAATACATCTTCGAGCCTTCACACTTTGGCGGCGGCTTACCGCAAGTGATTCCCCACACCGTGATGCCCGGCGCCTCGTTTTGTCTCGGGCGTGATTTGACTATTACGCCGGTGGAGGTGATCCACGGACGGCTGCCGGTGATGGCCTATCGCTTCAACGACTTTGCGTATGCGACTGACCTTAGTGAAATTCCTGAAGCAACAATTTCCGCCCTCGCCGGGCTTGATGTGCTGGCGCTCGATTGCCTCCGATTCACGCCGCACCCGACGCACCTCTGGCTCGATAAGGCGCTCGAGTACATCGAACGAATAAAACCAAGGCGAGCTTACCTGACGCACATCGCGCATGATGTTAAGCACGGGCGCGATTCATCGCGCCTGCCGTCCGGAGTTGAGTGGGCTTACGATGGGTTGGAAGTGATGAGTAATGAGTAAACAGTGATGAGTGATGAGTCATCAGAGTGACGAGTCACTAACCGACGAACACTCATGACTCATACCATTTCGATGAGACTTTTCCACGGAACAGATAACGCAGAGATTCAACGCCCGACGGTGCTCACCCTCGGCGTTTTTGACGGGTTGCATCTTGGTCATCAATTGATCATGCGAACCGTGGTTGAAAGAGCGAAGGCGACCGACGCTGTTCCCACCGTGATCACATTTGATCCACATCCCCGGGCTGTGTTGCATCCGGAATCGGCTCCACCTCTTTTGCAAACTCTCGATCAAAAAGTGGAAGGCTTCGGCGTACTCGGCATTGAGCAAACGATTGTCGTGCGTTTTGATGAGGCGTTTTCGCAAATTTGGGCAGAGGATTTTTTGCGCGAGGTGGTCAAGGAGCGACTACATGCCAGGGAAGTTTACCTCGGGTGCGGTTTTGCTTTTGGGCATGACCGCCAGGGAAACATTGAACTGTTGCGGCGCGTGAGCGGAGAGCTGGGCTTTTTCGCCGACGAAGTTCCGGAAGTCAGATTTCGTAATCAGCGCGTCAGCTCGAGCAAAGTGCGACAGCTCCTCGCCGCGGGCAAAGTTAATCTGGCCCGGCGACTGCTCGGTCGCCCGTATGGCGTCGAAGGCCGCGTGGAAAAGGGTGCGCAGCGCGGGCGAACTCTTGGTTTTCCTACGGCCAACCTCCATCCCAGGAACCGCGTCATACCCCGCAATGGAGTTTACGTAACTGGAACTTTAATTGATGGAAACTGGCGCCGCAGCGTCACGAATGTGGGGCTGCGGCCCACTTTTGATACCGGGACGGAACCTTCGGTGGAGACTTTCGTAATCGATTGGGCGGGCGACCTTTATGGAGACGTGGTGCGCGTACGTTTCCTGCATCGTTTGCGCGACGAAAAGAAATTTGGTTCGGTGCCCGAACTGAAGGCACAGATTGAACGAGACGTTAACCGGGCGCAAAGTTATTTTGAGCGCGAAGCGGCAAGAGATAGGCTCTCGCTGGTCTAGAATCGGTTCAGGTTAGTTGAAGCTTATGAATATCGAACAAGCCCTGGTTCCAATGTCGAACAGGACGGATCGCAACGGCATTCGCGCCGCCATCCCCTCGACGGCAGGGAAAGCTGTAACTGCGCCTCACACCAGCAGGGGTCCGGAACCGCTTAATGACGAAACTGTAGCCGCGATCCTTAAGGGCCGAGGTTTGCGCGGGTGGTGGCACGCCGCGCGAGTTGGACGGGTGCTTGGTCTTTTCACGCTTTACATTTTTCTTGATACCTACGATATCCGCGCCGCCTTCAATCGACGAAAAATTGAGCGACTTCTTGAAGACGCAAAGTCGGGAAGTTTACCGGTCAGGTTTAATTCGCGGTTTCGACAGCTGCTGAACCTCGCAGTTCACAACTCAATCCTATTGCTGCGGCGCGCGGTGTTTCGCGGAGCGGAAGGTTCGGAGAAAAAGGGCGAGCGGTTGGCCGCGCAGGCATCGTGGTTGCGGCGCAGCTTGATCGGGCTGGGCCCAACGTTCATCAAAATTGGTCAGTCTCTCGGAACGCGGGCTGACCTGCTTCCGCTCGCTTACGTCAAAGAGTTGGCCACCCTTCAGGATCAAGTGCCCGCGTTTCCGACCGCTGAAGCGTACGCCCGCATTGAGACCGAACTGGGCCGCCCTTTGCTTGAGTGTTTCACGGAAATTGATCACGAACCGATCGCCGCCGCTTCACTCGGACAGGTCTATCGTGCCCGACTGGCGTCCGGTGAAGAGGTAGCCGTGAAGGTGCAGCGGCCGGGCTTGCCGGAAACGATCAATTTCGACATAGCGATCATTTACCGGATCGTTAAGTTGATCAATCGCTTCTTCCCCAGCGCCAATGAGAATGCCGATTGGGAAGGCATGCTGCGCGAATTTTACCAAACAGTCTTCGAAGAGATCGATTACGTGAAGGAAGGACGCAACGCGGATCGCTTTCGCTATAACTTTCAGACCTGGCGGGCGATTCGAGTTCCGAAGATCTTCTGGAGTCATACCAGCCAAAAGGTGCTCACTCTCGAGTTCATCCGTGGCACGAAGGTGACAGATCTTGACGCTTTGGCGGCGCGCCGCATCTCCGCAGTCAAAGTTAACCGGCTGCTGGTGCGCACCTATCTGAAGCAGCTGCTCGAAGACGGTTTCTTTCACGCCGATCCGCATCCCGGGAATTTGCTGGTGCTGGATTCCGGTCATCTCGCGTTTTTCGACTTTGGCATGGTGGGCCGGATCACCCCGCAATTGCAGTCGCGAATGATCGATGCCTTCTTCCACGTAGTTAGCCGCGATGTTGAAGGACTGGGCCAGGACATTATCAACCTCAACTTTCTTAAACCAGGAGTGGATCCGGAAACGATTCGACCGGTGGTTGAAAGGCTTTTCAAGGTTTATCTCAATCTCAAGTTAGGCGAAGTGAAATTCAAAGAGCTGACTTACGACCTGGCAGAAGTGATGTACGAGTACCCGTTTCGCCTGCCCGCAAACTTCACCTACGTCATGCGCGCGCTCATGACGTTGGAGGGAATTGGTATCGCCACCGATCCGGGGTTCAGTTTCTTTGAGACAGCCAAACCGTACGCGAAAGAATTCATGCTCCGGCGCGAAGGCAAGGTGTTTCGAAAGATGATCTTCGACAAGTTGACCGGCCGCGAGGATGGCAGCGGGCGCGTCGAATGGTCACGAGTCTGGAAGCTAACGAAGATGGCCGCTGAGATGTACCTCGCGAAATAGTTGCCTAGCTCCCGCGCAGGCGTTGATGAAACTCCACGCCCGCGTGGAAACGCCTTCCTGATCTTTGATTTTGTCGCTGAGGTCATTCGCTCTTCGGTTTGGCGAATTTGATGGCCCCCGCGGCGGCAAGTGCAATAACAATTGTGCCTAAAAGCCGGATTGCTCCACCGATCTGTCCCGTCGACCGCAATAAACCCAAACTCTCGAGCAGGTAGTTCCAGTCGTGCATTGAATCCTGGCCACCAAGAAGAGGCAGTTGAAGAGCCACTGCGTCACCCGCATAGACGGAAACATTAAGAATACTTTGCCCAACCCAGAAGAGCACCAATGCTCCAGAGTAATACTTCTCCTGATACCAAAAATAGCCGACGAACAGAGACGGCATGATTACCTGAAAGAGTGAGCCTCCAGCGATCATCATGAATTCCCCGAGTGGGCTGAAGATGAGGTGACCCGCTTCGTGAATAACGAGGTTGACGCCGTCGATCAAATGCCACTGCGACGGATCATAAGCGCACCAGAAGAAATAGAGACTGGCGACGACGGCCAAAGCCAGCTTTGGCCGGGACACTCCTGAGAGACTAGTTTCCACTTAGGGCGCTGAAAAGCAGCGGATAAGTTGCCAGCGACTGCGCCCGGTATTGAGGACGAAAGCCGAATAGGACAATTCGGCCTTTGCCCATGGCGACGTCCACGAGCGCGGCCTTTCCACGAATGCGGGCATCGCCGAGCAGCCATCCGGATAGGAGTGGATTTCTGTTTGATGGATAACGCGCGATGATTCGCACCGGCGTTGAGTGCTCGCTCTCGGCGTTGACTATCTCGAACACGGGAGAGTCTTCCACCCAGGCGATAGTTTCTTTCGCCATCCCCGCAGCTATTGGATGCGACGTATCAAGCTCAATCCGGAGTATCGATCCCGGAACAAAAAACTCTTTTTCAGGTACTCCGGCGACAACGTTGCGCAGGGGCAGTTTGAATTGCTCCATCGCAAAGTTTGAAGCTCGATTTAGAAACACGAGCGTGCCGCCCTGTTCGACAAACTTACGCAGCGCTTTCACGCCGTCCTGGCCCAGGCCGCCGGCGTATTCAACGGGCATCGCACCCGAGCGATACCCGTTAAGAATGGCCGGCGGCGGCTGATCGGGAACAACTATCGCGCGGAATTTACTAAGCGCTCCAGCCTTTACTTCGCGATCAGTAATCGACTCGTAACGAAAACAGTCGTTTGACCGGGCGCGCTGCTCAAAAATCCAACGCGTCCAACCTTCGTCCATCGAAGGAACGAACGACCGGTAAAGCCCATAGGTAGCCGGTTCGCCGCACCGGCTGAGCCATATGGCTTCAACGCCTTCAGGGGCCGGCTTGAAAGCGACCGGAGTATTAATCGGCGTAACCGGCACGCCCATTAAGAGACCGAGCGAGTGGGAGGTGACGTCGTAAGGTTGTATCGGATGGCCTGCCGCGTTTCTGAGATTTGGATAAACCTGGCGCTCCAGGAGGGCCTTGGCAAACGCTCCGTAGGGCTGATCAAGACGAATCAGCGTGGTTCCCTCAGCGAACGTAACCCCATTCAGCCGGAATCTCTTCACCCCCTGAGTTTCAACGCCACCTCGCCTCAGGATATTCAGGAGGGCGTTGCGGCGGGCGCCGCCCTCGCGATCATTTTTTGCATAAGGAATAACGAAGGCTCGCAACTCGCCGCCACTTCGCGGACGCACCGCCTCTGCTCCAATCGCATAAAATCTGCTCAACCAGCGTTCACGGTTTTGCGATGCATGCGCAAGCAGTTGAAAGGCTGCCGAAGTCATGTAGTTTGTGATATCCCCCAGGCGCCATTCACCCCCGCGCCAGACGGGTTCAAACTTTTCGGATACCTTTTGCGGATCATAGCCCTCGCGTGAGCGCAGTTGTTCAAATTTGATGGTGATGGGCGAAGCGATCCGAGCGGAAGCGGTTTCGGAAAGGAGGCGCACGCCACCGTGATAGTGAGAGTAAGCACGGGCCGGGGTCCAGGCGTCGTAAGTTGAGTTGGTTGTAATGCCGGAAAACGCGTCAGCACGGAGTTCGCGCGCCATGAAATTGCCGAGCTCCGTGAAACCTTCGATGATCTGCTTTGGGACATTTGGCTCCACGGGCGGCATGTATGGCGGCAGAAAAAGACGCGCGCCGAACTCACCCTGTTGGTGAATATCATGGACGATCTGCGGGCGCCAAACATTGTGAATTTTATCTACGGTGATTTGGGTTTCAACTTGTGTAAATGCATACCAGTCGCGGTTGTTATCGTGGCCCACATACTTGTGATACAGCTCAGGGGGGCTCGTGCCTTCGTAAGGAGTACCCAGAGTTTTGTCATACCAGTTTTTGATGATATCCACGCCGTCAGGATTCAAAGAAGGAACGAGCAGGATGATTGTGTTCCGCAGAATCTCCATGATGTGAGGTTCAGTCGACGACGCTAGCCGATGGGCGATCAGCATGCTTGAAAGGTATGAACCAACTTCGGTTGAATGGATGCCGCAGGTAATGAGGACAATTGTTTTGCCGCGTTTTATCAGTTCCGCAGCCTTGCGGTCACGTGCCGCCACGCTCGCGCCAAGCTTGCGAGGGTCCGCTAGTTGCTCCTGAATTTTCCAGTACTCATCGAGGCGGGCCAGGTTTTCCGGCGCGCTGATCGTGGCCATGACGAAAGGCACGTCCATGGTCGACTTACCGAGCGCTTCAAACTTTACGCGATTGCTGGCTCGATCCAGTTTGTCGAAATAATTGAGCACCTGATTCCAGCTCGCGAGTTTGCGGTCATCTCCGGGCGTGAAGCCGAGAATTTCAACCGGCGCCGGGATGTGTGCAGCTGAAGTGCCCTGCGATTCAGCTTGCTGTTGCGCATTCGCTGTTAATGCGGCCAGGAATATAACGAAAACCAATACGACTGGTGATGGAGCGTGGATTCGTAATCGCATTTGGATCCTTTGATTCGAAGTGTTGTTAAATGTGTGGAAGTTTAATCGAAAAGGATCTAACTCGCGAAGTATTTGATTGCGCAGCGCGCTCATTGCACGCCTGATGCCCGCGCTTCCAGCGAATCGGTCAATACGCTTGCCCCGCCGTGGGCGGCGCGTGTACAGTAGCGGCGTCAATAAACCCCTTAACACTCTCCTTTTAGCAACTTCTGTTGGAGGTCAAAACACGGATGTCGTCTGAAAGTACTCCTGCGAATGAGTATCCGGATAGAGTCGGGTTCAAGCCTGATAATCCTTTGTTAAATACCTTCCGGCCTTACATTCCGGCCGAGACGGTTATACCGGAACTTACCCCGCTCCCGCTGATCGTAGGCACGTTGCTGGGGATGGTTTTTGGGGCTTCGTCGCTGTGGTTGGTGCTGAAGGTGGGCTTAACTGTCAGCGCATCGATTCCCGTGGCAGTGATCTCGATCAGTCTGTTCCGGATTTTGGGAAAGATTGGCATCCGTAATGCGACGATTCTCGAGAATAACATTGTGCAGACCGCCGGCTCGGCCGGGGAGTCAATTGCGTTTGGCGTCGGCGTGACCATGCCGGCGATTTTGATACTGGGCTTTGATCTGGAATTTACGCGGGTGATGTTGGTTGCCGTTTTAGGCGGCTTACTCGGAATTCTGATGATGATTCCGTTACGCCGCGCACTTATCGTCCAACAGCATGGAATTCTAAAGTACCCGGAGGGCACTGCCTGCGCCGAAGTATTGAAAGCAGGCGCTTCAGACGAATCTCGAGCGGCGTCTTCGGATCACGAAAAGGCCAAAGCGGCCGCCTCAGAGTCTACCGTGTCGGGGGCGAAGACTATCTTTACTGGCTTCGGTATCGGATTCCTTTACCAGATCCTCTGGGTGGCTCTGAAGGGCTGGAAAGAAGTGCCCAGCAAGGTTTTCGGTGCACCATTCAAAGCCGGCTCAGTTGCGGCGGAGATTTCACCGGCATTGTTGGGTGTTGGTTACATCATCGGTCCACGCATCGCCTCGATCATGTGCGCCGGCGGTGTACTTGCCTATCTGGTCCTGATTCCGGCGATCAAATTCTTTGGCGAGGGAATGACTACCGCGGTTGCGCCGGGCACTGTACCGATCGGCGAGATGGGACCTGACGAAATTCGTGGAGCCTACGTTCTTTACATCGGCGCCGGTGCCGTGGCTGCCGGCGGTATCATCAGCCTGTTCCGATCGCTCCCGACCATCTGGCACGGGTTGAAGGGTGGACTAAGCGATTTGCGCGGCGGACAGGCCGCAACCTCCAGGGCGCCGCGTACGGATCAAGATCTTTCAATGAAGATTGTGGTGGGAGGTGTGCTCGCGCTAATCGCGATGATCATGTTGTTGCCACAATTTCATCTCCAGTTCAATATCCTGGGCGCCATTCTGATCGTCGCATTTGGTTTCCTCTTTGTGACAGTCTCTTCTCGGCTCACTGGTGAAATTGGTTCTTCGTCAAACCCGATTTCCGGCATGACCGTGGCGACGCTGTTGCTGACGTGCCTGATCTTCCTGATTGTCGGTTGGACCGGGTCGAGCAACTACGTCACCGCCCTGTCGATTGGCGGCATCGTCTGCATCGCTGCGTCGAATGGCGGCACAACGTCACAGGACCTTAAGACTGGGTTTTTGGTAGGAGCCACTCCCAAGTATCAACAGATTGCGATTCTCATCGGCGCCCTGGCTTCTGCGCTGATTCTTGGACCAATCCTGTTGCGACTCAACGACGAGAGTACAGTCTTTGTTTCGCGAGCGAGCTTCCAAGCTGTGCCGACTGCTACCCAACTCGACAACGCAGCGCTCTCTACTCTTACTCCGTACGCGGATAGCGCCAAGCCTGCCGGCAGCGGAAACCATCGCCTGCTTAAAACCGGCCCCGGTGCTGCCACCGTTGCCGGACTGGAACCAGGCGAGTATTTGGTGGACGATTCCGGGAAGGTAACGCATAAAGTTGACAGAAGCTTTCCAGCAGACCTGCGCGCCACTGGGCCGTTAGGTCCACCGGAGCAGTTAACGGGCCGGAGGCAGCTGGTGACAGCAACTCTTACGCAACCTGGCACAAGATTGATGAGAAAAACGGGCCCCCAGGCAAGTATCTGGTCGATGCTCAGGGCGTTCCTGTTTACTATGTCGATCCCGGGATTAATGGAACACACCGCGTCCGTCCCGACGGTTCGTCGGTGACCAAATACGACGCCCCTAAGGCGACGTTGATGTCCTACATCATTAAGGGAATTCTTAATCAGCAACTTCCCTGGGCATTGGTGTTGTTGGGCGTAATGATTGCAGTTGTGCTGGAGATGTCGGGCATTCCTTCGCTGGCGTTTGCTGTAGGTGTCTACCTGCCGCTTTCGTCATCGAGTCCGATCTTCATCGGCGGCATGATCCGCTGGCTCGTCGATAAGTACATTCGGGTGAAATTCCGTGACCAGAAGCTGACTGAAGAGGAATTCGTTGCCGAAACCGACAAAAGTGCGGGCGTTTTGATGGCTTCCGGCTACATTGCCGGAGGAGCGTTGGCAGCGGTCTTCATCGCTTTCTTTGCCGGGCTTTGGAAAGAGCGGAGCGATGCGATTGAAGCATGGTCTAGGGCGAACAATTCGTTCTTCGTGGGCGATTGGTCCGACCTTCTTTCATTGATTCCCTTTGCCATCCTGATGATTATCCTGTATCTCGTCGGGACGGAAAAACTGCTTGCGGGAAGACGAGGCAGGGCTTAGAGCAGCGTCCGGGCAACATTTTCGGTTTATGAGGCTTCTATCAGGAGGCGCGCTGCTAAGCACGGGGCGCGCTTTCTATTTCGACAAAGGAATTCGTTTTAATGTTCAAACTTAGATTACGATCACTCCTGATAGCTCTGGTTTCGTTAACATTGATTTCTTCCGGCTTCGTTGCTTCCGTGGCGCGAGGGCAGAGCAGCCCACGCACCCCTTCCGACACAGTGCGCGAGTTTTACAAGGCGCTGCGCGAAAAGCGATTCAAAGAAGCCTGGGGCGTGTCAATTTATGCTCCGGCTTTGGAAGGCCTAAAGCCCCAGGAATACGAGGATCTGCGGCCGGATTTTGAACGCATAGCGGTAGCAGTTAGTGAAGGCATTCCCGCCAATCTGGAGATAACCGGTGAACAGATCAGCGGCGACACGGCCGACGTTTTTGTGCGGCTGATGGACCACGAAGGGAAGCCGAAAATCGAGCCGGTGGCTTTGATGAAAATGAATGGCGCCTGGGTGGTCGGCAAACGTGAAGATCAGGAACTGGTAAAGAAGGCCGGCAAGAAGTTTTTCTTCAACGCGCGCATTGATGCCCATCACGACGATGTCCAGGATATGTTTACCCGAATCTCGTTGGCTTTGCTGCTTTATAGTCAGCAACACAATGGCCAGTTTGCAGATATCCCGACGCTGATCTCGCTTGGTCTTATTCCGAAGGATCTTGAAGGCACTGAGACCACCGGCTATCGCTTCAAGATTAAGGTGGCGCCGGGAGGGAAATCCTGGACCGCCACAGCCGAACCGGCACAATACGGACGCACGGGACGCCTTTCTTTCTACATGGACGCAGCGGGCGTTCGCAGCGCGGATGTAGGCGGTAAACCCCTTTCGCCGGCGAAGAACTAAATTCTTAGTTAACTCAGCGATTGACGTTGCTAACGGACACTTGGGAGATCTCCCCGCCATCCCGAGCGTGACTCATCGAGATGCCGATCGAATGTTTTTCTTGCGCCTGGGTGTGAAGCTAACTAGAATAAAACTTGTGACTTTCCCCGTCTTGTTCCCAGCAGAGCCTTTCCTCAACTAACCTCAGATCTCCGGGCCCCTGCAACGGGCCACCACTCGATGGAATCTTTAGGAGAACAGATGGAGATAGCCCGTTCAGTGGTTTCGCGTTTCCGCCGGTTTGTTGGTGAGCGCCGGAATGCCAAACGGTTAAAGGTTCGCCTGCCATTTACGCTCTCTATCTCCTCCGCGGCAACCAGACGCGACGGTGTGAGGCGCATCAACAGCATCGATGGATACACGCTTGATCTCAGTCCCAACGGCCTGGCCCTCATCGTTCCCTCGATACGTCTGGGTGACCATCACCTGGTAGGGGAGAATCGGATTCTAAACCTGATGCTGGAGCTACCCGGTGGGCCAGTTGAGATGAAGGTTACTCCCATTCGCTATGAGGCGTTTGAAGAGGGAGAGCGCCAGCTGGGGTATCTGATTGGCGTGGCGATTACGGAGATGTCGGATGCCAACCGAGCAAAATTCTCGGACTACGTTTCGTCGATACCAGTCTAAGCAAACTTAAGCCAACCGAATACCTCGGGCACGTGAAAGTTGGGTTCCGGGGTGAAGCTGGGTTGCCACGCCACGTAGCGTTCGTGTCCTTTGCCGATACAACGGAATAGATTTACCCGCCAGGTCTCACGCGGCTCAGGTTTAGGAATAGAGTTGGACCACGGAATGCGCATCGCGAGCGTGAGCGTTTCCTCAACCACAGTCGCGGCCACGGTCATTCCGGAGTGATACCCAAAGTCAGTCTCACGTTTAGAACCTTCAAAGCTGATACCCAAATCAATCCACTCGCCGGTGGGGGCAGCTTCAAATTCAAAGTAACGCGATGGCACATCCGAGACGGGGGCGATAAAGATTTCGCAAACATCCCGGTTCCACAGCCCAATCGTTTTCCGGTCGAGCTTAGGTTTTGGGTTCACGATAGGCGTTTCCATTTGGCGGCCGATGAAACGAACGCTCAGGGCGTGATCATTCCAGAGTATTCGTGCCTCCGCGTACTGGTTCGGGGTGGCAGCTTCGCCCGACCATCGGCGTTTGATTTCAACCGGAACCGCAGTTTGCCAGTGAGGGCTTTGAAGGTCGTCGACGGCTAAGTCCGAGGGCAGCCAGATAGCCTCAATAGTGGGAATGGAGTTGGTGGTCATAGGGTTTAGCCGGGGCGCCTAAAGCTTGGTATCTGCACTACCGGATTGAACGCGCTGCGCAAGTTCCGTTGGCTAAGATCGGTCGGTGACTGCGACCTCGTTAATCGGTTTACTGGTTTCCTGGTTCCACCATCGCTCAGTTAGGAACCACGCTACTCCCGGCAGCAGAAAGAAGGCGCCAACCCCAATAGTAACGACTCGCGGCGACATTCGCGATCGATCGAGCAACTCGCCGACTACATAGTTTGAAGCAGCCATGGTAAGCGTGAGCAGGGCCAGCTCAGCGGCAAAAACGCGACCGCGAAAATTATCTTCAACATCGCGCTGAAGCAGTACCGTTGAGAATACCCAAAGAATACTGCCGCCAGTGTGGGCGATTCCCAAAACGATCAGCGCGACGACGAAATTGGTTGAGCTTGCGAAAGCTATGTAACCGACAGCGCCGATCAGGAAGGATATTCCAATTGAAACTTGCATGCGCTTTTTTCCTTCCCCGGAAATTCGACGCGCCACAATCGGTCCAACCGCGGTCCCGATCCCGCGAGCGGCGAAAAGAAATCCGATCCCCAGGGCCGCGCTGTTCCGCACCGGAAAAATCCGTTCGCCAAAAACGGCCAGTAGCGTCAGGATTCCCCCGCCCACTCCCCAGGCCGGCTTGACGAGTAGCAGGGCAAGGATCCGGGGCCGTCGCTTTACGTAACGTGCGCCCTCGATTGTTTGGGTGATTCCCGTAACCCGCGCAAATGTCACCTTGTGCTTCTCGCGCGGAACGCGTTTGGGCAGGCGCACGCAGGCGACGAGCACCGCCGAAAGCAGATAGGTTAACGCGTCAAGAACAAACGAGACGTTGGTGCCAAACCATCCGGTGATTAGACCGCCGATTGCGGCGCCCAGCGTCAACATCACAGACCAGGTGACTGCGGAGATGGCATTTGCGGCCACCAGCTCGCGGTCCGAAACAATTGACGGAATCGCTGCGGTCTTGGCAGGCTCAAAAAACGTAGATAGCGCCAGCTGCATCACAGTCAGCACATAAATAATCCAGAGGTGTTCGGCGCTTCTGACGAAGAGAAAACCCAGCACCACAAACGCTCGCAGCACGTCAGAGACAATCATGATCGTGCGCCGGCTGAAGCGATCTGAGAGCACGCCGGAGATTGGTCCAAAAACAAAACTGGGCACGAACCGAGCTACCATCAATAAGCCCACGGCCCGACCAGATCCCGTCAGGTTCAGGATAATTGTGTAGAGCGCAATGGTGTTGAACCAGTCGCCCATCTGGCTCACGACCTGACCCAGCCAGAGCATGCGAAAGTTACGATTGGAGCGGAGAAGCTCTATGTATCCCGATGGACGCGCTTCGATCGATTTCTTGGAGGTTGACACAAGTAACCAGAGGCTGAACGGCAAAACTCGCAACCGCAGCCAATTGCGAAGAATTATTAATAGACCTGCGAAGGTTGCCGTTCGTTCGAATGTTTGTCAACTTTGCTGTTTCTGGAATTCATTTCTTTGTGAACGGCAGCAGCCAGGGCAAAACTTCAGAATCGAACGTCCTGGTATGCAGTTTGACTGAGCTTCGCAATCTGACCTGTCACATTGATTCTAAAAAACTGAGTTCAATTCTGGAACCCGACTATTCCGGCAATTATTCTCAACAACTTGCGGATCCAACGCGCAGTTTGACTGCGGCACAACAATTGAAAAGGGAAGGGCGCGGCTGAGAGGCCTATGGCTTCACGGGCTCTCCGCACGGAGTCCGATGCCGCAAAATTTTAAGGAGTGGTTAATCAGTTCCAACCACTCAAACTTGACAACTTCTCACCCCGCAAGCGAGCAGGAGCTCGCGGCTTGCCCCAACACAAGGCGGCCGGAAGCAGCGCTGATTTGCTCCCAGCGTTGCTTCCGGTCCCCAAAAACGGGTGGTGAGAATTACTCAAGCAGGGACCAAACAGCTGGAGGGTTATAGACGTTTTTTAAACCCCGTTCGGAAAACTGGAAACGTGAATGACTCGACCCGACTCATGCGACTATAAACCGATTGACCCGGCAGATAAAACTTCTCTGAAGCCACGGCTGGAGGAGCTGCTGCCGCAGAAACGTTACCGGCTCCTGATGCTTGCCGGCGGCGCTTTCATCGCTGCCTGGGCAATCAATCAAGCCTTTTCTTTGGCATTTCTAACGCTGACAATTTTTATGGGGGTCTACCTGGTCTATTTGGGCTGGGTCCGACTACGCTCCCAGTCAGACGAAACGGCCGCACTAAGCCGTCTTCATTTCGCCACCGCCGAGGCGCTGGCCACTGCGATCGACGCCAAGGATCAAACTACTCACTGCCATGTGCGTCGCGTCCAAATCTACGCTTCCGGACTCGGCGAAGTCTTAGGGCTTAGCAAAAATGAAATAGCAGCTCTCAAAGCGGGAGCTCTGCTTCACGACATTGGAAAGCTGGCAGTACCCGCTCACATCGTTAACAAACCCGGTCGCTTGACTCCCGCCGAGTTTGAAAAGATGAAAATTCACACGACGGTGGGCGCTCAAATTCTTAGTCGGGTCGATTTTCCATACCCGGTTACCCCGATCGTGCGTCATCACCATGAACAGTGGGACGGCCTCGGCTATCCCGATGGTTTGAAGGGTGAGCAGATTCCCATCACCGCGCGAATTATTTCTGTAGTTGATTGTTTTGACTCTGTCCGTGAAGACCGGCCTTTCCGGCGTGGCATGACCCGCGACGAAGCAATCGCTTTCCTGTTGCGAGGTTCCGGCAATCATTTCGATCCGCAGGTGGTTGAATTGTTCATCAACCACTTGCCCTCCTTCGAAGCAGAAATTGCAGCCCTCGGGTTGTTGCAACAGTTGCCGACCAATGAGCCACGAGAACCGCTGGCACTTAACGTGGTCGACATGACGCAGACCAGGGAGCGCGGGTCCTACATGGCTTACGATCAGATCAAGAGCGCACACCAGGAAGTCTATGCTCTGTACGAAATTGCCCGGACCTTTGGATCATCTCTCAACGTGCGCAGCACCGTGGAAGTATTGGTGGACAAGGTGGGCCACGTCGTACCGTTTGATACCTGCGTGGTCTATCTTTACGACGAAACCAAGAATCAGGCGACCGCCACCCACGTGTCGGGTTTGAATGCGCAAATCCTGGCGACCAGGAGCATTGCGCTGGGCGAAGGTGTGACCGGCTTTGCGTTGGCAAATCGCAGTCCGGTTAATCGCCTTCATCCGAGTTTGGATCTTGCCGGCCTTGAAATCGAACGCGACTACCGTTCGATGGCGTCCCTCCCTTTGTTCAGAGACGACATGCTGTTGGGTGCCGTTTCCGTCTATTCAACCGAATTGGAGAATTACACAGATGACCACATGCGCTTGCTCGAAACCGTCACGCGGCTGGCTTCCGACGCCCTGGCGAATGCCACTCATCACGCGGTAGCGGAATCAAACGCTTTGACCGATCCGCTCACATCGCTGCCGAACGCACGTTATCTGGCTCTTCGATTTGACGAAGAGGCTTCGCGGGCTCGCCGCAATGGCCGGCCTTTCCAGGTAGTGATGCTTGACCTCGACGACTTTAAGATCGTCAACGATACATTTGGACACAAGGTAGGCGACAAGATGCTGCGCGAAATGGGCCGGATAATTCAGGGTCAACTACGCGAGTATGATTTCCTGGCGCGTTATGCCGGAGATGAGTTTGTCGCGGTGGTGCAGGAACTGATTGGCGACCAGGTTGACGATTTGCGGCACCGAATTGAAACGGCGGTTTCAGAGTTTACGTTGCCAGTTCGCGCCGGTGGGAAAGCTCGCGTCGGCATCAGTGTCGGCACGGCAACCTATGGAGTAGATGGCGAAACCCTGGATCAATTACTCGTGGCCGCCGACCAGGCGATGTATCGCGCCAAGTCTACCCACAAGCTGGAGAAAATGTCGCGGCTGATTCCGGAGCGGGCAGCTCCCGAACAAGTGTTTGAGATCGACCTGGACACCAACAGCCTCACCTCGATTTCAGTCAACTAATCATTTTCTCGGAAGTCTCAGCGCGCCCTCTGGGTTCTGGGCATCTCTGTGTGAACCTTAGTTACATCTCACCGTAACGCTTTCAGATCGAACAAAAAAGCGATCACGAAATCCAGTGACGAGACACGAAAAGCCATTTCGTGTGAGTTCGTGTGATTTCGGCGATCGTTGCCTTGCATCAATGTTGACTGAGTTCCTGGCCTCTCACCTTAGTGGAACCTAAATCCTTCTCGCTCGTGAGTTAGCCTGGAGGTTACAGCCAAATGCGAAATGAAAGTTTACTTACCAGGTCGCGCGGCAAAGGTTTCACCCTGATAGAGCTTCTGATCGTGATCGCGATCATTGGAATCATGGCCGGGATTGCCATCCCCCTTTGGAAGAGCAGTGTGCGCAAAGCTAACGAAGCGGCCGCAGTGAGCACTCTGAACAGCGTCAGAGTGGCGCAAGCCAAGTATGTGATTGATCACAAGGGACAGTACGCCACGTTTCGACAGTTGTTCGAGGAAGGGTATCTCGACAAGCGCTTTAACGCTGATCAACCTCATGAGCGGGGCTACGTTTTTGTGCTTACTCTGCTCCCGAAATCTGAAGGGAAGACCGCCTCGTTCAGTGTGAACGCCAATCCGGAACAGTCAAATGGTATCGGTGCCACCGGCAGAAACTTCTATTACCTCGACCCGGAAAGCGGGATCTGTTTTAGCAACACCGGACCAGCGACCGCCGCAGACGAGACTCTTTAATGAGAAGTTAATTGCGACCTTCTCTGCACCGGGGACGCCAGAACCTCCTCACCAATTGATGCTGGGGCAGTTTAGTTGACTCTTTGCGCCTTTGGGCGAGACCTTGACGGCCCTTGCGGTAAAACCAAGTCAGGAGCGCAAAGTTCGCGAAGCACAAGACGCAAAATTACGCAGAGGGATTGTTGTTTTTCAAGGTGCACCAGTGCCCACCAATTAACTTTCTTGACATTACCATGCCATTCGCTTTCAATCGTTTCCGGATTGAAACATGTCTGCTGCCATAACCCCGGAACAGAATTCTACCGTCCTGATCATTGACGACGACGAAAATGCGCGGGAGCAGTTGCGCGTTGTTTTCGAGAATGCGGGCTACGATGTCGTTGAAGCTAATGATGCCGCCACGGCTTTGCACGTGCTTCACAAAGGGTCGTGCGACCTGGTGGTCCTGGAGCTTGCTCTGCCAGGCAGTGACGGTCTCGCGCTTTGTAGAATCCTCCGCGCTCAACCCACTACCAGCAAGCTCCCTATAATCGCCCTCTCCAAGAACGATTCCGAAACCAATGTGGTGAGCCGGGAAACCGAAGCGCTCGCTGCCGGCGCCGATGACTATATCGCGCGGCCTTCGTCGCTGGGCGAAATCGTTTCTCGCAGTACGGCCCAGTTGCGCGCGGCTCAACGCGAACAAGCGCTGATTGGGAGTAACCGCGAGCTGAGATTTTTGGCCGACCTGGGGCACGGTTTGTTGCAGGCACTCGAGCCGGAGCAACTTGTGCGTCGCGTTGCGGGAGCAACTTACGAGGGCACAAACGCGGCGCTTTGCGCCGTCTTTGTAAAACTAAATGAACAGAATGATGCGGTGTGCGTCTTTGATCGCGAGGGCAGCGCCGAGGATTCATCACTGCTGCAAGTAGATCGGCTTGCCGAATGGCTGGCTTCCTCCACGGCGGCCCCTGGTCCAATCACCGACCAGAAACGATTCTTCCTGCGCGACGAAAGTCATGCAATTGAGTATTGCGCCCCGCTGAGGTTTGGCGGCCGCACCAAGGGCGCTTTGATTGTCGCCTTCGATAAGCGCGAGGATTGCGATGACACTCAGGGCCGTTTGATCGACGCGGCCGGACAACAGGCTGCGCTCGCGGCTCACATCTCTGTACTTTATCAGGATGCGCGTCAGTCTTCGGCCAACCTGGCCGTCGAAGTTGAACGTCGCACTGCCGAGGTCGAGGCGCAAGGTCGTTTTATCGAAGCTATCATCGACAGCTTGCCGCTCTCTCTGTACGCGATCGATCGCAACTACGAAATCGTAGCTTGGAACCGCAACCGGGAATTGGGAGAACTGGGAATTCCGCGCGGATCTGTGTTGGGTAAAAATATTTTCAGCGTGTTGACTCGGCAGAAGCGGGAATTGCTCGAAGCTGAATTCGCTCGGGTGTTTGAAACCGGTCAGATTGATCGGATCGAACATGAAACGGCAACTGCCAATGGCTCAATCAAACATTGGTTGATCAGCAAGTTTCCGATGTGGATCGATCGGAGCGGGGAAGTGTCGCATGTGATCACGGTGGGCGAAGAAATCACCGGGCGCGTCGAAGCCACGCGGGCAGTTGCTCGCGCCGAAAAACTTGCCGCCATCGGCCGGCTGGCCGCCGGCGTGGTCCATGAGATAAACAATCCGCTCGCGACGATTTCAGCGTGTGCGGAAGCCCTCGAGTCGCGCGTGAATGAAGGCGCATTTAATGAGTCGGCGGCCCTGGAAGACCTTCGTGAATACCTTGGGTTGATTCGCAGCGAGGCCTTTCGCTGCAAAGCAATTACCAACGGTTTGCTCGACTTCAGTCACTCACGAACGCTGCAACACGTTCCGGTTAACATGAGCGAAGTAGCGTATTCCGCGTTCCGGCTGGTTTCCCATCAACAGCGCGGTGAAATGATAAAGTTTGAAATTGACACCCCTGAAGAACTGCCGCGCGTGTCCGGCGACGCGGGCCAGTTGCAGCAAGCCATCATCGCCCTCGCCACTAACGCGATTGATGCGATGCCGGATGGTGGTGTGTTGGGAATACGCAGCAGTCGCCGAGGATCGAGCGTGCTGGTTGAGGTAAGGGACTCGGGTGCGGGAATCCCGGCCGCTGATATTCCGAAGATCTTTGAACCCTTCTTCACGACCAAAGAAGTCGGCAAAGGTACGGGTCTCGGCTTGGCAGTTTGTTATGGTATCTTAACGGAACACGGCGGCAGCCTCGACGTGCAATCCACAATCGGCGTCGGCACGACATTCACCATTACACTTCCGGCGATGGACCAGGATGGAGAAACCAGAGCTTGAGTGAGCAGAAGACAGCGCGAATTCTGATTGCCGAAGACGAAGCGAATCTTCGACTGGTGTTGCAAAAAGAGTTGGAGCGGCTGGGCTATCGAGTGCAGGTAGCACCCGATGGCGAAGCTGCATTGCGAAAACTTGAGGAGAGCAACGTCGATGTATTGCTCTGCGACATCAACATGCCGCGGATCGACGGCATGGAAGTTCTGCGCCGCGTTCACGAACGCCCAAATCCGCCCGAAGTGATCATGTTGACCGGGCAGGCAACCGTGGAAACAGCGGTCGAAGCCATGAAGCTTGGCGCCTACGACTACCTGACCAAGCCATACCGCATTACCGAACTTGATGTGCGCGTTAAGCAAGCGGCCGAAAAGCGCCGGCTGCGTGTGGACAATCTCCGCTTACGCGAACAACTCGCGCGTCAGTCAGGCTTACCTGAAATAGTTTCGGTTTCCGAGGCGATGACTGAAGCCGTCAGGCTCGTTGAGCGCGTGGCGCCGTCTGAAGCCTCGGTCTTAATTACGGGTGAATCGGGCACCGGCAAAGAGCTCATCGCCCATGCGATCCACCGCTTATCGAACCGAGCCGATGGGTCGTTTATCGACATAAACTGCGCGGCGTTTCAGGAGTCGCTGCTTGAGTCGGAGCTTTTTGGTTATGAGGCTGGGGCGTTTTCGGGAGCTAAAGGGCGCAAGCTCGGTCTCATCGAACTGGCTGATGGCGGCACACTCTTTCTCGATGAAGTCACCGAGCTGCCGGCACAGTTGCAGGCAAAACTGCTGCGGGCCATTGAGACCAGAACGTTTTTTCGGGTCGGTGGCGTTCGCAAAGTCGAAGTCAATGTACGGATCGTGGCCGCGACGAACCGAAATCTCGAGTCGGTGGTTGCCAACGAATCCTTTCGCTCGGACCTGCTTTATCGCATCAACGGCTTTCAGATCGATCTCGCGCCTTTGCGCGACAGGCCTGAGGATATTGAACCACTAGCGCGATATATTTTAAATCGGGAAGGTGGAACCGCCGTGCCGGAGATTGAGCCCCAGGCGCTCGATGCTTTGCGCGCCTATGCCTGGCCCGGCAATGTGCGGCAGTTGAAAAATTGTCTTGAGCGCGCGGTAATTCTTTCGAACAATGGCCGGATTACGATTAACGAATTGCCGCCCGAGGTGTTGCGGCCCCCGTCAGTGTCGAGCGGGTTGCCGGCTGCGGGAGTGTCGGCTCCAATGGTGGAAGGGGTTCCGCCGGTTGGCGCCCCCGGAGCAGTGGGTATGGTCGCCCCGACGGGTTCCCTGCGCGAGGCGGAACGCCAGCAGATTCTTTCCGCTCTCGAACAAACGGGCTGGCATCGCGGAAAAACCGCTGAAATACTCGGGATCTCACCCTCAACGCTTTATCGGCGGCTACGCGATTACGATCTCGAACATCGGCCCCGATAGCTCCTGCCGGAAAGCCCGAAGCGGTAAAACCGCCGGCCCACCTCTACTTTTTCGAGGTCGTAAACAGTCATGAACCTCCCGTATGAACCCGGAATCCGATTCAACATTTCGACGATTAAATGCCGTTAACGCCCTTCCGTCACCCTCTCTGGCCGTTTGGTCACATATCCTTCATTTGAAATACGTTTTTTTGATATAAAGCACGCGCTTCAAAGCTCAGGGTCAATCTCAGTGAACTGCCTGTTCGCGTCGTTTGCCGGCAGCTGCAAACAGCTAAAGTGAAACCCGGAAACTTTGAACTGAAAACTTCGGTCGTGCAGCCCAACCTTCCCAACCATAGGAGTAAGAAAATGAGGAATCCAACTGACCATCCTGCCTGCTCGTTTAGTTCTCGCTTTCATCTGAAACCAAACCTCGCCGGTGCGTTTATCGTCCTCGGCGCTCTTGTTTTGTCAGCTCTCGTTTCCTCTTCGACTTTCGCGCAGTCCGGGACCGTTGGAGCTCCAGGCGTCACAAGGTTCAATATCAAGTCCAACGTTTTGGGAGAAGAACGGGCAGTCATTGTTCGAACCCCAACTGGATACGAGTCAAATAAGCAAAACTACCCGGTGCTTTATATAACCGACGGTGATGCTCACCTCGGCCATACCGCCAGCACGATTGAATTCCTCGCTCGAAACGGGCGCATGTCGGAAACGATCGTAGTTGGTATCCCCAACACCGACCGCACGCGCGACCTGTCACCGACCCGACCCGAAACAAAAGGCGCAACGGGCGCACCGCAGTTTCCTACTGCCGGCGGCGCCGACAATTTTCTTAAGTTCATCGAAACGGAATTGATTCCCGAGGTTGAAAAGCGCTATCGCGTTAGACCTTATCGCACTTTGGCCGGCCATTCGCTTGGCGGATTGTTCGCCGTCCATGCGTTGATGACGCGGCCCGAAGTGTTCCAGTCATATGTCGCGGTTAGCCCTGCGTTGCAATGGGATAACCAGGTGGTGGTGAAGCGAGCGGAGGACTTTTTTAAGACGCGAAAAGAGTTGAATGCGACGCTGTTTGTTTCGTTGGGCGATGAACCGGGAGGCATTGAAGATGGGTTCCACCAGTTCAAGCAGGTACTCGCCAAAAACCAGGTCAAGGGCTTTGAATGGGATGCACAGCAATACTCTGACGAGGACCACGGTTCAGTGGTGATGCGCAGTCACTATGCGGGCCTGCGAAAGATTTACGATGGTTGGCAAATGCCTCGTGACCGCGATATGGGCACTATCGCCGGCGGAATGAAGGGTGCGGATGAGCACTATCGGAAGCTCAGCGAGAAATTCAGATATGAGATTCCGGTTCCGGAGGCGATGGTAAACATACTGGGTTACCAGGCACTCGGTGGCGGCCGCACTGACGAGGCTATCGCAATCTTCAAACGCAACGTCGAACGCTACCCCGACTCGGCCAACGTTTACGACAGCCTGGCGGAAGCCTACGAAACGACCGGCAAGCTTGATCTCGCCGCTCCCCTATACGAAAAGGCGAGCACACTCGGGAAGCAGAACAACGATCCTAACGCTGCCCTCTTCGCTGCCAACTTTACCAGGGCAAGTGAGAAGTTGAAACAGGCTGCGGCAAAACCGGCCGACCCAGCCAAGAAGAGCCAGTAACTGCGACCTGCAAGTCGCCGCTGACCGGATCGGGTGGGTCCGGTTATCGGCCTGGCAGATCTGCCGCCTGATATGTTGGAAGTCCTCGGATTTCCATCGCATGTCAGGCGGCAGAGTTGTTTTTGGGAGTCGGCTGTGGGCAGTAGCCCGTGGCCAGATGGCAAAAAGTCCCTTGAACAACGGTACCCCCACCGGGGTTTTTCCGTATCACCTCAGTCCTCATTCGTCAGCCCACCGCCCATTTGCAGCGCCGACCGAGGTATAATACCAAGACGTTTAGAACAATTGTTTTGGGAGGATTTATGAGCTGGAATCGACCTTCAGAATGGAACCAACCCTCGCTACCGGCAGACGTGAGTGTAAACGACGAACGCGTCGGCGCTTTCCTGAGTATGGTCTATGGGTGGATGTTCGCCGGCCTTCTCATCACGGCGGTGACAGCCTTCGTAGTAGCCTCGTCACCCACGCTCATCGCTCTGGTGTTTCAGAACCGTCTCATTTTTTGGGCGCTGCTGATTGCGCAGCTGGGACTCGTTTTCTACCTATCCGCTCGAGTGGAAAAAACAGCACCCGTAACCGCGGCAGGCTTATTCATTTTGTACTCGGCCCTGACTGGTTTGACGTCGTCCGTAATTCTGCTGCTCTACACCGGAGCGTCCATAGTTTCCACCTTCATTATTACCGCCGGAATGTTTGGCACCATGGCGTTGTTTGGCACGTTTACCAAACGAAGCCTGGCAGGGTGGGGCCAGTTTCTGTTCATGGGCCTCATCGGAATTATCATCGCTTCGATCGTCGGGTTTTTCTTCCAGAGCGGTGCGATGCAGTTTGTTATTTCGGTCGCCGGTGTCATCGTCTTTACCGGGTTGACGGCCTATGACGCACAACGGTTGAAGCACATGGCCGTTGCGCTGCCTGATGGAAGAGTTGGCTCCTACGCAGTGGTCGGCGCGCTTTCGCTTTATCTGGATTTCATCAACCTGTTCTTTTTTATCCTGCGATTAAGTGGAGGACGCCGCGACTAACGGAATCGGGTTATGAGGTCAGCCCTGTCGGATCGGATGGCGCTTACTTTACATCGCCGGATCCTCTGGTCAATGGGACAGCGCCTTTAGTTGTTTGCGATCAATCTTGCCGCGATCGTTTTTAGGCATCGAGACAATAAATTCGATCCAGCGCGGGTACTTATAAACGGCCAGGTGAGACTTCACGAATTCTTTTAACTCAGCTGCCAGCTTGCCTGGCCGATCACTATCGTCCACGAGTTTGAGTTCGTCACGGAGAACCACGAAGGCTTTTGGTTTGATTAGGCCGTCGCCGCCATCGTGGCCTACTACCGCGCATTCGAGCACGGCCTCATGTTGCAATAAACAGTTCTCGATCTCCGCCGGCGCTACGAAGATCCCAGACACCTTTAACATGTCGTCGGTACGACCGTGATACCAATAGTAACCTTCGCCGTCGACGTGAAATTGATCTCCGGTCGTGCACCAATCTCCAGCAAACGTTTCCTTGGATTTGTCGTGAGCGTTCCAATAGCAGAGTGAGGCCGAGTCACCTTTAACCCTTAGCGTCCCCATCTCGCCCGTAGCCACTTCGTTGCCTTCAGCGTTAACGATCCGCGCCTCGTAACCGTTAACCACTTTCCCCAGGCTTCCCGGTTTCACGTCATCCGGACGATTTGAAATGTAGATGTGAAACATCTCCGCTGAACCGATACCATCGCAAATTTCAACGCCTACGGTCGTTTTCCAACGCGTGTAGAGTTCGACCGGCAAAGCTTCACCGGCTGAATAACAGAAACGCAGACTTGATAGGTCCTGATGCGGCAGTTCGGGAGAATTGAGCATCAGGTTGATCATGGTCGGCACGGTCGTGAGGATCGTGGGCCGGTAACGCTGAATCATTTGAAAGAGTTTTTCGGGCGTCGAACGTTCGGCGAAAAGAGCGGTCGCACCCCCCACCGCGAAAGGAAAAAGCAAATTCGTTCCCGTCGCATAACCAAAGAAGAGTTTGGGAACGGCAACCGTCAAGTCGTTTTCGTTTACCCCGATCGTGCCTTTGGCAAACACCTCCGTGTTGAAAGGCAGGTCGTGTTGCAGATGCACTGCGCCCTTTGGATGCCCGGTCGAGCCGGAGGTGAATAACCAAATGGCTATATCATCGCGGTGAGTATCCCCGGGTGTACACTCATCAGAAGCAGCATTCACCGCTGCGGTAAAAGGGAGCCATGAGACCGGTCCGTTGTAAGGCGAACGGTTAGTTTGAGATTCTCCGCCGGGATCAGCACCCAAACTAACGGTTTGCGTTACCCCCTGAGCGCCGGACACAAGCACGGCTTTCAAATACCGCGCGCCATGTGCGGCCATGGAAAAAGTGTCCCGTAAAGATTCGTGGATTACCGCCACCCGGGCGCGCGTATACTCAAGATAGTATTGGTAGTCTTCCGCCGGCAACAACGGGTTCACCATCGTGATCACAGCACCGATGCGAGCCGTTCCAAACCAAGTCCAAACAAACTCCGGACTATCAGGAAGCACAATCAGTACGCGTTCCTCGATATCCACACCGAGTTCACGTAAAACATTGCCGACGCGGTTTGACATCCGCGCAGTGTCGCCGTAGGTGTAGGTTTGATCCTCGTAATAAAGGCAAACTTTGTTTTCCCGCCCTTCCTCCAACCTGCGGTAGAGGAAGTAGTCGGCCATGTTGAAGCGCTCAGGGAATGCCGGGGTCAAGGATTCAGTCCAATCGGGATATGACTCTGCCTGGCCAAAGAAATACTGCAGAGGAATCCAGAAATTGTTGCACGATCAACTGCCGGAATTGGGACCAGCAAAAGGACAGCCGGCAGCACCATGTTTCGAGTCAAGATAAGTGCGCGCCTCCCACAGTTCGGGAAAAAACTTCTTGTCGAGTGTGGTTTTCAGATAGCCCACGCCGTCCGAACCACCTGTGCCGCGCTTGGTGCCCACCATTCGTTCCACCATCTTAATGTGATGCGAACGCCAGAGAGAAAAATATTCGTCGTGCTCCATTAGCGCTTCCGCCAGTTGAAACTCCTCGTAGCGATCTTCGAAATGCGTTAGCACTTCAAGCACGGCCCGGGCGCGTTTATCGTAAGCAACTTTCTGATCCTTCTCGTCTGCGGCAGCGTCGGCAGCGGGCGCATCAAGTCCGCGCGCGCTGAGTGCGGCGAAAAAGGCGTCGGCCAGTGTGGATCCGGCAAATCGTTTTTCCAGCCGCCCATAGGCGAATTCGTCCACCCGAAACTCGTTCAAAATATTCTTCTGCTTAACCCCCGACGAAAACTCGATTTCGCGAAACTGCATTGATTGGAAGCCGCTGGCCGGATTCAACTGGTCACGAAAGCCTAGAAAACTGATCGGGGTCATCGTTTCCAGGATATGAATCTGGTTAACGAGAAGTTTTTCGATTTCCACCACCCGGCGCATCGCGCGCGCAGCAGCGGCCAGCCGGTCTTCGCCGATCAAACCAATTGCCGCGTCGATCTCATGAAGGATTTGTTTGAACCAGAGTTCATACGCCTGGTGAATGGTAATAAATAACAGCTCGTCGTGATGCTGCGGATCCGAGAGACAGTCCTGGAGGCCGATCAGGTCAGCCACGCGGAGATATTTATTGTATGAAAGCGTTGACTGCTCTCCGTATTGGTTTGCCATAGTCTCAGTTTTCCGGAAAGCCGGGCTTCTCACACACCCGTCGTGCCTGTGCCAGGTGTGGGGCTGTTTTTGCCGGCTTCGAACACGATGATTTAGAGGAAGTCAGAGGTTCGAGAAATCGCTTTAATTTGACTCAAGGCGCGCCACCCTTTTAGAACGCAGCGCCCGCTCCTCCGGCCATCTCGTAGGAGCCTGTGTCGCGGATCTTTTTCATCTCAGCCACGACAAGTTCCATCTCTTCATCGGTGTTGTAAAAATGCGGCGAGATGCGCACGCCCGCGCCCGGACGGTAATCAACGATGAACTCTCGCCGGATTAGTTCCCTGGTCAGCGCTGCCGCCTCATTATGCCCAACGGTGATCGTGCCACCGCGGTCGGCTGCATTCTTTGGACTAGTAACGAGGAACCCGGCTTCTTCCGCGAGTGCAATCAAGTGAGTAGTTTGCCGCACGCTCTTCTCGCGTATGGCCGGAAGTCCTATCTCGTTAATAATTCGATAGCCTGACTGCGCAGCGTAAAGCGCGGGAATCGCAGGCGAGCCATGCAAAAACCGTCGAATTCCTGAGGCATAACGCAGACTGGTGTCGAAAGCAAACGGATCTTCATGGGCCATCCACCCAGTGGTCCTGGGCTCCAACGTTTCCTGCAAATCCGGACGAACATAAAGGTAACCTGCGCCGGGACCGCCGCACAGCCATTTAACTGAGCCGCCGGTCGCGAAATCGACGTTAAGATCCTTCACACTGAAGGGCACCGTGCCCGCAGATTGATAAGAGTCGAGCACGACTCTGGCTCCTACTTCATGAGCTCGCTCAGTGATAGCTTTCGCGTTTTGCAGGAAACCGCTTTTGAAGAGCACGTGAGAAAAGGGAACCAGCAGAGTTTCCTCATCAATCGCCGCCAGAAATCGATCGAGGTCGATAGTTATTCCGTCATCTGATTTCACCGTCTCAATCCGCAGTTTACCTTCGCGAGCATGCGCCTCATAAACATACATCACTGAGGGGAAATTCAGTTCGGAGTAGACAATCTTGTTCCTCTTTGGCGTGGGCTCGAAGCACGAAAGGATGAGCGACTGGCAAACCGAGACGTTCTGATGCATGACGACGCTGTCGGGATCTGCCCCGATGATCCGCGCCACGTCGTTGCCTACGGTTACCGGCATGTCCCACCAGCCTTCGGCCCAGGCGCGCACACCGCGCGTTGCCCACATTTCCGCGTAGTCCGCGAGTCTCGCGGCGGTTTCGCGGGGCATGGCTCCCAGGCTGTGTGAGATGAGATACACAGTCTTGTCCAGAATGGGAAACTCACTCCGCCATTTGAGAAGATCGTTGATCAATAGCCGCTCCTGCAAGGTCTGTTGAAGATAGCTCTAATTTACCATAAGAGTTGGGAATGAGCTGCTTGCAGTTATATGGCCGCCGCTCTTTAAATAATCCTCCGACTTGCGCGAAGCGCCTGAAAGCCAGAGCCGCATGATAAAGTTAGGTAACTCAAGATGTGGAAATTCAAGAACCCGATCAGGCACGCTATTCCGGAAACGCGTTGGCCCACCGCGGCGGAGGCGTCATCATCCCTCCTCTATCAGCCAATCAGAATTGGTCAGCTGGAAGCGAGCAGCCGCACGTGGGTGCCGGCGATGGTTCCGTGGCGAGCCACCGCAGACGGCTTGGTAACCCCCGAAGTCCTGGATTGGTATCGTCGTTTTGCCGAAGGACGACCCGGCGTGATTGTGGTTGAAGCTACCGGCATACGCGACATTCCCAGCGGCCCACTCCTGCGAATCGGACATGAACGGTTTGTTCCGGGACTCAGAAAGCTGGTGGAAACTGTTAAAGAGGCAAGCGGCGGGGAAACCCGCCTCTTCATACAGTTGATTGATTTCCTCACGGTTAAGAGAAGACCGGAGAAACAAAAGTACTTCGAACGTTTTCTTCAGATCGATCAGCGGCACCGGCAAGTCGTTGCCGAAATAACTAATGATTCGCAGTGGCTCGAGGCGCCGGAGGAAACACTTAGGAAATTTCTGACGGAGACGTCTGATGAAGTCGTTGAACGAGTGCTCAGCGAGCGTGAACTCGAAGCGCTTCGTTTTGGCTATCGAGAAAATGTAAACGACATGCAGCTGGCGCATGTACGCGAGTTGCCCCAGGTGCTCCCGCAGATTTTTTCCGACGCCGCGGGCCGGGCGCGCGATACAGGCTTCGACGGCGTGGAGCTTCATTATGCCCACGCCTACACGATGGCCGGCTTTCTCAGCGCCTTAAATAATCGCACCGATGGTTATGGCGGCTCAAAGGAGAATCGCGTCAGGCTGCCGCTCGAAGTTTATCGAATGGTACGGGAGCGGGTCGGCGATGATTATGCGGTAGGGGTGCGTTTCCTGGGTGATGAAGTGATCGCGGGCGGCAGCCAAATTAATGATGCGATCTTTTTCGGAGTGCAGTTTGCCGGCGCAGGTTTCGATTTCCTTTCCCTTTCTAAGGGCGGCAAGTTTGAGGACGCGTCACCTCCGAAGGTAGGACAGGCTGTTTATCCCTACACCGGCCGGAGCGGGTACGAATGCATGCCTACAGTCCTGTCCGACGCGGTAGGACCTTTTCTGCGGAGCGTGCCCCTCGCCGAGGCTGTGAAACATGCGGTTAACGATGCGGGGTTTACTACCCCGGTGGTGTCTACGGGTGGGATCTCAACGTTTGCACAAGCTGAAGAGATTTTGCAAAAGGGACAGGCGGACATTGTTGGCCTGGCGCGACAGGCCCTCGCCGATCCGGATTGGTTCATGAAAGTGAAACTCGGCCGGGGTGACGAGATAAGGCGTTGCACCTACACAAATTATTGCGAGGCGCTCGATCAGGCGCACCGACCCGTTACTTGTAAACTGTGGGACCGGCTTGATCTGGATGAGCCAGAAGTTGCCACCGTGGATAATGGCCGCCGACGATTGCTGGCGCCGAAATGGCAAAAATAGGGAACTGACACCCAAGGTTAGATATCCGTTCGACCGCCACTTGGCTTAGTCTTTTCGCGTTCGTGTCGCGCGATAAAGACAGGATCCCGCCGTCGCAAATCTTCATCATCCACCCGCCCGCTGCGCGTCATCAGCGCATAGGCCATCTCCATTGGACTCAGATCCATGAAGTCGCGCGCATTTTCAAACCACCGCATACTGTCAAAAGCTGCCGCTTGATATTCGTTAATTACCGGCTGGCGCGTCGACGCGAAGTCAGCTAACGCCTTATCAACATGCTCGTTGGCTTCAACCGATCGATGCAGCGCGATCGCATCTTCCAAAGCAAGTTTGGTTCCTGACCCGATCGAAAAATGTGCGGTATGAAGCGCGTCACCCAGCATCACCAGGTTCTCAAAAAACCAGCGCTCGTTTTTCACCAGCAGAAAATTGATCCAATTTGATTTATTTGACAGCAGCGGCTGTCCTTCCAGATCTGCCGCGAACACTTTCTGGAGGTAGCCCCTCGTCTCAGTTTGTCCCAGGTCGGCAAAGCCGGCGGCGTCCCACGTTTGCTCGTCGCATTCAATAATGAATGTGCTCGTGGTTTTGTTGAACTTATATGAGTGGGCAGCGAAAACACCGGCCGGACCTTCGCGAAAGGTCAGGGTTAGTCCGTGGAAGAGTCTGTTTGTACCATACCAGATGTAACGATTCGGACGAACATCAAGCTGAGGACTAAAGTTGCTTGAGTATTGTCGCCGCACGGTGCTGTTAACGCCGTCCGCTGCTACCAGAAGATCACTATCGCGGCGCAGCGACTCGGTCTCGGTGACTTCAGTTCGGAAGCAAAGTTCAACTCCCAAGTGCGCGCAGCGTTGTTGCAGAATCTTCAGCAACTGAAGACGCGCAATGCCGGAGAAACTATTGCCGTGAATCGAAACTTTCTCATCGCGATGGACCACGTCGACGTTGTCCCACGCTTCGAAGCTCTTGGTAATCTCCGCATGAGATTCGCGATCCGCGTCACGGAGATTCGCCAAAGTCTTTCCCGAAAACACTACACCCCAGCCAAACGTATCGTCCGGCCCATTACGTTCGTAGACTGTAATCTGATGCGTGGCGTCAGATTTCTTCATCAGGATTGCGAAATACAATCCTGCCGGTCCGCCGCCAATGACGTTGATTTTCATTCAAGTGGACAGGCATTCCTGCCAGATAGAAAAATTAGACTACTGCGCTTCATCAAACGCTTTCTTCAGCAAGACACTGACACCGAGCGTGTCCGCCCACTGGTCTAAATAGGCGAGATCCAAACGCGCCGCCGAAGCACCGATCATGCCCACCACATCAGTCCACTGTGTATTTGAAACTCCACCGCCGGAATGGAACCAACGCAGTTTGGCCAATATCGTGTCCTCCACGGTTGCAACGTAGATCATCTGGTCAACATCCGGCGCAATCTGTCTAAGCTCGCGACGCTCCAGCTGATTCCGGGAGAAGGGATCGGATTTGGGGATAAAAATATCGACCTTGAACACCGAGTCAAAATGGATTGCGTTAAACGATTGTCGCCTGTCAATCGCCTCCCGCATTGCGAGCTCATCTACATAAAAATTGTCCTGGAGTGCTTTCAGAAGAGGGATAACCTGCGCCGGTTTAACATCAGCGACCAGATCGATGTCGGCAGTTGAGCGGTACATGCCGTGAAATGAACTGGCAAGCGAGCCGACCAGCACGTAGTTGATCGTTTGTTGCTCCATGACGGCGGCAACGAGAGACAAAACTGCGAAGGGACTTTGCACCAGCTTGATTAATATCCTTCAATCTTTGGGTCAAAACCGTACGCCTTGATCACTTGTTCGCGCGGAAGCACACGGGCGATGAACCTTCTCCGCACATCTTGTTCGGTCGCCTGAGGGAAATGGTGAACTATATCAGCCAGAACCAACTGGCGCGTTGCTTCAGTCAATTCGAAAGCCAGAGCCAGTCGCTTCCAACCGGGCAGCCGGCGCATTAACTTAAACTGAATTTGTTGAGCTTCGGCTGCCGTATCAATGGACAAGGGTTTCATGTTTTGAATTGCTGCGTGGTGGGCAGACAGAGAATTCTGGCCTACTGCTCTTTCAATAGCTGACTGGCGATGATCAGTTTTTGGATCTCTGATGTGCCTTCATAAATTCGGAGCGCGCGTACGTCGCGATACATCCGCTCGACGATGCTGCCGCGCAGGAGTCCGGAACCACCGTGGATCTGGACTGCTTGATCGATGATCCGGCAGGCGGCTTCCGTCGCGTAGAGTTTTGCTTCGCTGGCCTCGCGTGTTACACGAGCGGCGCCCGTGTCTTTCAAATGCGCGGCGCGATACACAAGCAATCGCGCGGCATCAAGCTCGGTTACCATGTCAGCCAGCTTTTCCTGAATCAGCTGATGCTCGACAAGCAGCCGGCCGAATTGTTTCCGAGTGCCCGCATATCGAACCGATTCATTGAGCGCGCGCCGGGCCATGCCGCAGGCCGCCGCGCCGACACTTGCGCGAAATGTGTCCATCGTTCGCATTGCCAGCAGAAAACCGTCGCCTTCGGCCCCAACCATGTTTTCCGCAGGCACCCGACAGCTTTTGAATTCAAGCTCGCCAATCGGATGCGCCGCAATCATCGCAGTGCGTTCGACAACCCTAAAGCCGGGCATTTTGGCGCCAACTATGAAGGCGGATAACGACGCGCGTCCGCTTGCATCAGTGCCGGTTCTCGCAAACACAGTGTAAAAATCGGCTACTCCGGCGTTCGAAATGAAACGCTTGTTGCCCTCGATAACATAGGCATCGCCCTCGCGCTGAGCGGTCGTTTTGATTGCCGCAACGTCCGAACCGGCGTCTGGTTCAGTCAGCGCAAAGGCAGCGATGGCCTTTCCTTCCGCCGCGCGTGAAAGCCAGAAATCGCGAACGTGCTCGGTTGCAGCCAGACTGATTGCGTAAGTGCCGAGTCCCTGCATGACAAACGCGAGGTCAGCCAGCGGCGAAGAATAGGATAGTGCCTCTCGAATCAGGCAAAGAGCGCGGACGTCGAGTTTCTTGCCTGGCGTCGCAACTGCGTAACTCAAAACCCGGGCTTCCGCCAGCGCAACCACGAATTCGCGAAGCTGTGCTTCACTGTCGCGCTCTTCAGCCGCCCGCGGTTCAATTTCCTGAGCCACAAATGTCTGGATGTCAGACGCCACCGTAAGATGTTCGGGAGTGAAGAAGGGAAGTTGATCGATGAACTTGTCCATAAGTCGTCAAACAATCTCTGCTCTGAGAACTGGCAGCTGCGACTGAAGGCCTGGGTGCGCGCAGGCCCAGCATAAAGGCAAGAACTATTAACTACAAAGCACGCGACCCAGGCCGTTCAGTTAAATTTCGGCTTTCGTTTTGCTACAAAGGCCTCGTAGGCTTCACGGTAATCCGGGTGTTGCATGCAGAGTGCCTGCGCCTGCGCTTCGCTTTCGAGCGCGGCAGAAAGGCTCATATGCAATTCCCGATTGAGCATCTCCTTCGTTTTTGCGATAGCAAAGCCTGGGCCACCGGCCAGCCGTTCGGCAAACTCCTGTGTGGTTGCGGCCAGCTGGTCAGCTGCCACCACCCGGTTGTAGAGTCCGATGGCCACCGCTTCTGTGGAAGAAATGAAATCGCCCGTGAACAGCAGCTCGGAGGCTTTGGCGAATCCGACCAAACGCGGCAGCAAATATGCGGCGCCCATGTCGGCGCCCGAGAGACCAACCTTCACAAACAGAAAAGCTATTTTGGCCTGCTCGCTGGCGATGCGAATGTCTGAGGCCAGCGCAATGCACGCGCCCGCGCCGGCGGTCGTCCCATTCAGACTTGCAATGACGGGTTTCGGCAAGGCCCGAATGTTGGCGATGAGTTCACAGGTCATGCGAGTGAACTCGAGCAATCCTTCCATGTCGCGGCTGAACAGCTCGCCAATGATGTCGTGGACATCGCCACCTGAACAGAACGCGCGCCCTGCACCCGTGATCACCACAGCGCGAACTTCTTTTTCATCTTTAAGCGCGGCGAAGGTGTCAGTGAGCTCGCGATAGACTTCAAACGTTAATGCGTTAAGACGCTCGGGCCGGTTGAGCGTGATAGTGGCGACCCCACTATCGGCCACCTCATACAGGAAACTAACTGGATTCTTCATGGTTGGACAGTCGCTATCTTCCTTTGTTGTTCTCTTCCAAGGATCTTCAACGGTGCAGTCAGAGCCCCGCCGCGCATATCAACACAATGAAGGAATTTGTGCTTGTCTTATTGAATTTGTGATTCATCAGCCAGTGTCCGGAGGAAAGTTCAGGAATTCAAAACAGCTATGGCTTCGATCTCCACCTTCGCCTTGTCTTCGAGTAAGCTTTTCACTTCAACCAGAGCCATGGCGGGAAAATGTCGGCCCATGTGCGCACGGTAAGTGTCGCCCACTGCTTTCAGGTTCATGGTGTATTCACTTTTGTCCGTCACATAAATAATAAGACGGGCAATCTCATCGGGCGCGCCACCGGCTTCGTTCACAACGGCCACGACATTTGCCAGGGCCCGATCAAATTGCTCGACAAAGTTTGCGCTCACAATTTGCTGGTGCTCGTTCCAACCGATCTGGCCCGCGATGAACAACAGCTGGCCCGAAGCATTCGTCAAAACACCGTGCGAAAAACCTCTGGGGCTGGCGAGCGTTGGGGGATTGATCAGTTTGAATGTCATAAGAAGACCGGTTGGACTCGAGTTAGCAAGTTATTAGATTCTCACGTAACGGGCAAGCCAAATGTAACGCAAGTTGTTAGTTTCCGTTTGGTAGTATCATTTCGGCCAAATCAAGGAGTATCCTGGCGGCTCCCACGGAAAGTGACAGTTTGCGTTACCAGACAAACAAATAGGCCGCCTCGGTAAAAGGCGGCCTGAAATTACTTCGAATCCAATGCGCGGGTTGTTTAGAGCACCTTATCGAGCCGCGAAGCCAGCTGATTGGTTAGGTTGCCGTTTGGATCGAGTCCGCCGATTGGTTCGCTGGGATTTCCCTGTTTGTCGATAATTACGATCGAAGGCAATTGATCGACGCCAAACTTCCTGGAGACAGTGCCATCCGGATCGCGCAGCACGGTAACTTTGAGGCCATACTTTTGGGCGAAGCCGCGCAGCTGCTCGTCAGAAGCGAAGTTCTTTGATTTCGGATCTTCAGACTCAGTGCTGACCCAATAGACCACTACGTTGCGGTCGCTGTATTCGTCAGCAAGTTTTCTCACCCCCTGGAGCTGGTTCTTTGAAAGTGGCAACCATGACGCGCCGAAGGCGAGCACGACAACTTCGCCGCGCAGGCTCTCCGAAGTAATCGTCTGGCCATCAGTCGAGCTTTAGCGAAAAGTCGACGGGCCCTACAGCGCCTTGCTGGGCCAGTGCTAAGGATGATCCAAGTACCAAAGTTAAAATCAGGGCCACGAGGGAAATTCTTTTGTGCATTTACTCTCCTTTGCCCGCGTAGTGTGGCGGGCAGTGCATTAGATGAAGGGTGCAGTCCTTTAGTTGGTTACTCGTTCAAGAGCCCTATTTGTTGCCCATATCTACAAAATCCGGTGATGCCGGCGGTAAAACGCCGAAAACCTCTTCGTGCAAAACGCGGTAATCATCCCATGTGTCCATGTCGCGCGCAATATATTTCGACTTAACGGCAATCCGGCAAACGGACTTGGAATGGATCTCAAAGAACTTTCTTAATCCTCGATGCTGATCCAGGTTAACCAGTTCGGAGCGAAAGCCAAGGTCCACCAGCACGGGGTGCCCGCCGCGATTTTTCCAGGTTGGCACTACTAATTTTGCTCCTTGCAACCACTGAGCGATTAGCGCGGCGACGACGTTGGAAGGCACGGCAGGGTGGTCAGCCGGAGTGATTAGGACCGCCTCGGCCTGATCGGGAAGTTGCCGGATGCCAACGCAGATTGAATCGGACATCTCGCTAAGCGGGGCGGGATTGATCGCCAAAGTGACGGCTGAGTTGGCGAGATGATGCTGCAATTTCGCTCCGCGCTGGTCCGGAGATACGACCACGACAATAGTCTCCACCCCTCCGCTTCGTAGATTTGCAATGCACGCCTCAATCACAGTGCTATTGCCGAAGGGGAGCAAAGGCTTGAAGGCGCCCATGCGTTCAGAGCGTCCGGCGGCGAGGACAATGGCGGTAATCTTTGGGGCTGGGTTTTCGGACTCGACCATCAGGATGGATTATGACCGCTTGCACCCGAAGGCCAAAATCCCAAGCCCGAGAACCCGATTCGAACCCACGTGCTTAAATCAATTCCTGGAGGGCGCGCAGGGTGTATTCGCGGGCCATCTGCTTTCGCCAGTTCATAACGAAGTCAGTGTTGTCGAGCGGACGGGCTCTGATGTAGGCGGCTTCTGCGGCAGCGTTGATGTTGGCGCTATCGAGCGGTTGACCGACCAATGCTTTTCCGGCCTCAGTGATTTCCATCGGCGAGGGTGCGATGCCACCGAGGATGAGCTTCGCATTTGTTACTGAACCTGCGCTATCCACTTGCACATAGGCGGCAACACCCAACACTGGAAAATCAAAAGCGCCGCGACGCCGAAGCTTTTGATACGACGCGCGCCAACCGTTGAGCGGTGGCAGATGAATATCAATGAGCAGCTCGTCGGGTCGTTTGTGCAGGTAGTCAATGCCGTCGTCGTTGTAGAAACCCGCAGCGTCGATCATCCGTTCACCGAGGGTTGACGCCAAACGAAACTTTGCGCCGATGGCCACCATTACCGGAACCAGATCGGACGACTGCACCGCCCAGCATTTCGAACTTCCCGGGGCCACCCAGCAGACGTCGCCGTCTTTCTTCAAACAGAAGTTAATGCCTTTGCGCCATTCGTAATTCTGATCGTAGTAGTTGCAACGCGTGTCGAGCAGAAGGTTGCCGCCGATCGTGCCCATGTTTCGGAGCAGCGGCGTGGAGATGGTGCGAGCGGCGTGGGCGACCACTGGATAGTCACGATTGATTAGCGGATGCTCGACAGATGTCAGTGAGCGTGACCGAAGCGCCGATGCGAATCCCGGACTTCCCGTCCCCGGTAGATTTGATTTAATTCCGGCACGCGCATGACCGAGATCACAGTCTTCGGTGTCTGCTGACGACGCTTCATGTTTGGATAGAGATCGGTGCCGCCGGCCACAAACTGCCCCTCCGGCCCGGAGCCGGCCATGATCTTCACCGCCTCCGCGATCTCTCGCGGGGTGCGGTAGTCAAATTTGGGAAGTCGCATCATGGCGTTCAGTTACTTTTCGTAGCTCGCTCGATGAGCTCTTCATAACGGGCACGTAGCTTCTCAGAGTTGCCGGACCGCCGAATTCGCCGCCACCACTGCGTATCGGTTTCGGATCCGATACGAGCTGACACCAGTCGTTCGATTGTGTTCATGCCGTCCGCTTCCGGGATATAGGAATCAACGATCTGGTAGGTAAGCATAAGTTGCTTGCCTTTATTAAGAGCAAGAAAGTACCGCAGGCTCTCCGGCTCACCCATAAAAAACGAAACCCGCTTGCCGTTTGCCTTCCGGATCTCAGCATGCAAGTAATCACCTATTTCGAATCCGACGAAAGTTCCTCGCACAGTGCGAGTTGCCTTGATTTTGTCCGGCGGGTGTATCTTCCCTTGCGCCACTCCTGTCGTTACGAACGCAAGGCATAAAGCCGAGGCAACGAATAACCCAGTGAGTGTGACTCTCGTCATAACTGATTGTTCTCTTCCTTCAACCCGAGCGAATTTCGCCTTCACGAATGCACGGCCACGCGCGGCATCTCTTTGCCGTCGCCACCTTCCGCTGGCGTCAACACGCGCAACGGCTCGGGCCATTCAACTGCCGGAACAGAAGTTGGGCCATAACGTCCGTCGCGCCCGCGCGCTTTCTCCGCAGCGCTTTCAAAACCTTTTCCGGAGTAATCGGCACTTCATCAATGCGCACACCGACCGCATCGTAAACCGCATTCGCAACCGCCGGCGGGACCGGCAGCAGCGGCCCCTGGCCCACTTCCTTCGCGCCGTACGGACCGTTCGGATCAGGATCTTCGATTAGATAAGTCTTGACGTCGCACATTTCCATCGTCGTCGGGCTCTTGTATTCCAGCAGCGACGGAAACTTGTGCACGACGTTGCGATTAGCGCGATAAGCCATCTCCTCCATCAGAGCTTCGCCCAGTCCCATGTAGACGCTGCCTTCAACCTGGCCCATCACCAGCATCGGGTTGATCGATTTGCCGATGTCGTGTGCAATCCAAACTCGTTCTACGACCACGATGCCAGTCGAGGGATCAACATCAACTTCGGCAATTGCCGCTGAGTAGCTGTAGGCAGGCGAGGGGCCGACACCGGCGCCTTTGTAACGTGCCCGGCGAACGTGGCGGCGAATAAGAACCAACCGTTCCAATCGTTCCAAACTTCGATTCCGCGAGCACGACTGCTTCCGCAAACGTGACGCCCACTTCGGGATTCTCAACATCAAACACGCGCCGTTCGGCGAGCGAAAGGTTTTCGATCGGCACTTTCAACTTTTCAGCAACTGCCATCACTAAAAGCTCACGCGCACGTTCGGCAGCCTGAATCGCGGCGTTCCCGGTCATCAAGGTGACGCGGCTCGAATAGCTGCCCAGATCGACCGGCGTCAGATCCGTATCGGCTGTAATCACGCGAATGTCGAACGGATCGATACCCAAAACTTCGGCCACGATGTACGCGAGAATCGAGTCGGAACCCTGGCCAATGTCCGTCGAACCGCACATCACGCAGACGCCGCCCTGACGATCGAGGCGCAGCTGCACGCCAGACTGCGGCATGTTGTTCCAGTAGATCGGCAGACCCGCGCCGCAAATGTAGGAACTGCACGCGATGCCGATGCCCTTGCCGTACGGCAACTTTCGATTCGTCTGGTCCCAACCCGAAAACTTGTTCTTCCAATCTGATCCTTCAACAATCTTGTCGAGGCATTGGCCCAGACCCATGCTGCCGATGCGCAGGTAGTTTGCCGTGACGGTGTCCGGCTTAACCAGATTCGCGCGGCGCATCGCCGCCGGGATCGAGCTTCAACTGCTCAGCGATCTTGTCGATTTGAACTTCCAGGCCAAACCGCGGCTGCGGAGTGCCGTGCCCGCGCTTTGGACCACAGGGCGGTTTATTCGTAAACGCGCGCAGTCCCTGAAACTTGTAGCGCGGCACGTCATAGGTGACGGTCTGCAAGCGCGCCGGTGTAGAAGGTGCTGGCCACGCCGTAACTCCCGTAAGCGCCGCCGTCGAGAAATGTCTGAAAGTGCATGCCGGTGATCGCGCCGTCTTTTTTCACCCCGGTTTTCACGTGCATCAACACCGGATGACGGCCACGATGGCAGTAGAAAACTTCTTCGCGCGTGAGCGTCACCTTCACCGGACGCCCCGTTAGCATCGACAACTTGCAAACCACTACTTCGTGATTGAACGGATCGCTCTTGCCGCCAAAGCCGCCGCCGTTTGGCGTGGCGATCACGCGAATGTGACTGGCGGGCAACTCCAAAACTTTTGCCAGCGCGCGATGGACGTAATGAGGTGTTTGGGTCGAACTCCAGAGCGTCAGCTTGTTGTCGGGATCGAAGTTGCCGACCGCCGCGTGTTGCTCCATCGGCAGATGCGTGTTGCCTTCGTAGAAAAACGTGTCTTCGCGCACGAGGTCGGCGAGGGCAAATCCATCTTCGACGTTGCCAAATTCGAGCGACACTTTCTTGTGCACGTTGCCCGCGTCGCCATACTCGTGGATACGCGGATCATCGATCAGTATCGCTTCCTCGATCGAGGAGATGGTATTCAGCGCTTCATACTCGACTTCGATCAGATTCATCGCGTCGAATGCGACGTCTTCATCGATGGCAGCCACCGCCGCGACCGGGTCGCCGATGAAACGCACCTTGTCGATGCAGAGCGCGTGTTCGTCCTGGCTGACGGGCAGAATGCCGTAGGAGTTAGGAAGATCTTTTCCAGTGATGATTGCAAATTACGCCGGGCAGCGCCAGCGCTTTCGAGATGTCGATGTTCTTGATTAAGGGCGTGAGGCAGATGACTGCGCAGCATTTTGCAGAAAAGCATGCGCGGCAAAACGATGTCGTCGGCAAACTTCGTCTGACCGGTGCACTTCGCCCGCGCGTCGACCTTGCGAAAAGGCTTGCCGACGACGTTGAGCGGTTTCCCGTTGTTTCCGTTCTTAGCCATTCAAAGCATCGAATTCAGCCGCGGAGGAACGCGGATACACGCGGATCACAATCGAAGCCCCGCCACGGAATTCTTCATTCTTTGTCCGCGCAGATCCGCGTTAATCCACGGCTGATCTATTCGTAGCCATAGACACTTTCGCGTGGCAACTCCATCTCTTCGCCGCGCATGCGCGCAGCGGCCAGTTCCACGGCTTCGTAAATCTTTATGTAGCCGGTACAGCGGCAGAGATTCCCGGACAGAGCTTCTTTAATTACGTCGCGTGACGGATTCGGATCCTTCTTCAGCAGCTCTTCGGCGACCAGCAGAAAGCCCGGCGTGCAATAGCCACACTGCGCCGCGCCCAGTATCCGCAAATGTTTCCTGCAACGGGTGAAGTTGCGCGCCGTCAGCCATTCCTTCGATCGTTTTTACTTCCTGTCCTTCAGCGTCCAGACCTAACATTAAACAGGAAAGAATCGCGCGGCCGTTAACCAGCACCGTGCAGGTGCCACACTCGCCAAGCTCGCACCCATGCTTGGTCCCCATCAACCCTAAGATCTTCACGCAAAACTTCGAGCAGCGTCTTGTGCGGCGCGAACGCGACTTCCGCCGGTTCACCATTCAGCGCGAACTGGATATGAGCTTTCTGTTTATTCTGATCAGACATGCGCTGTGGGATTGATTCTAGCAAAGGAGGGAGGAAATCGCAGTTGGTGCAGCTCTAACCCTTGGTCGAAGCCGCATCTTTCTTCGTCTTATTCAGCACGATGTTGTCGATCAGCCGCGTCTTGCCGACGTACGCGGCCACCGCAATTAGAATTGGCCGCTCGTCGAGCTTATCAAGTTTCTCAAGCGTATCGGCATCCACTACACTCACGTAGTCCAGGCGCACGCGCGGTTCAGTCTCGATTGTTTTGCGGACAATGTCAGCCAGCTTGCGCCGCGTGGTGCTCGCCTTTCTTGTACGAATCCTTCGCTTGCTTCAGTCCGCGATGAATCACCGAGGCCGCTTCCTGCTCTTCAGCATCCAGATAAAGATTGCGCGATGAGATGGCGAGCCCTGAATCCTCGCGCACGGTTGGAAGAACAACTATCTCCGTATCAAAAGCGAGGTCACGCACCAGTCGCTTGATGATCACGGCTTGTTGGGCATCTTTTTGGCCGAAGAAAGCAAAGTCAGGACGAATAATGTTGAACAGGATTGAAACGACGGTAGCCACGCCGCGAAAATGGCCGGGCCTGGTTTCCCCCTCGAGAAGTTTTGAGAGCCCGCCAACGTTCACGTAAGTAGAAAAATCCTTCGGATAGATTTCTTCCAGAGGCGGCGCAAAAATGTAGTCCACGTTGTAGTCGGTGAGCAGCGCTGTGTCTTTGGTCAAATCGCGTGGGTAGTGTTCAAAATCTTCGCTGGGGCCAAACTGAGTGGGATTGACGAAAACGGATACGACCACCACATCGCACATGCGGCGCGCTTCGCGCACCAGGCTCAGGTGACCTTCGTGCAGAGCTCCCATCGTCGGGACCAGCCCAATAGTGCGATCCTGGTCGCGGCGGATTTTGCGCGCGACGGAACTCATGCGCTGACGGCGATTGATGATTTCCATAAATTGTTCAGGGTGAATAGTAGATCGTGAATAGTTAAGACAAGATAATAAACACGATATTCTTAGCAAGCGCTTACGTTTTTGAGAACGAAGTCTCGTCACGGAATCCGAGGCTACGATTTACGATTAACGCGCTCTTCAATCTTTAGTTCAGCGCGGCTTCTGCGGGCAGCGCATACGATTCTGCATCTGACGGATAGTTTCCGCTCCGCACGTCGTCAGCGTAGCGCGTAACGGCTTCTGACATTACTTCCACCAGGTTTGCGTAAGGTCGAACAAAACGAGCCAGTTTGCCAAAACCCAGCCCCAGCATGTCGTGAAGCACCAGCACCTGAATGTCACATTCGGCACCTGCGCCGATGCCGATTGTGGGAATGCTGACAGTTTCAGTTATGAGCTGGGCAATTTCTCGCGGTACAACTTCCAGCACTATCGCAAACGCGCCGGCATCTTCCAGCGCGCGCGCATCGTCAACAAGTTGCGCGCGCCGTCTCAGCGGTCTTGCCCTGCACGCGGTAGGCGCCGAGCTTGTTGATCGACTGCGGCGTTAACCCGATGTGGCCCATCACGGCAATTTCTTCGTCAACCAGTCGCTTCACCAACTGGACGCGCTTGTGGCCACCCTCGAGTTTGATTGCTTCGGCGCCACCCTCTTTGACGAGTCGCAACGCGTTTCGCACGGCGTCGTCCGCACCGGTGTGAAACGAACCGTATGGCATATCGGCCACCAGCAAAGCACGCTGGACCGCGCGGCGCACGGCCTTCAGATGAATCAGAATTTCATCGAGCGTGACCGGTACGGTGTTGCCGTAGCCCAGCACGACATTGCCGAGGCTGTCGCCGACCAGAATGATGTCGATTCCGGCTTCGTCGACGATGCGGGCAGTCGGATAATCGTAGGCGGTCAGGCAAACCAATCGTTCGCCTCGTTGTTTGCTGACCTTCAGAGACGGCGCGTTAACTTTTTCAGGACGCTCAGGCTTGAGATACGGCATATTTCAACTCACCGGCCACGCGCGGGCGGGCCAATTCTAGTCGCCAATGATCTGCCGGTTTCGGCGCTTGGGAAGGTTGTTAGCAAGTGCTGGCATTATACCGGCAAATCTGAAAAAAGGGGAAAAACCCTGGACGGGAATACCAGCGCCAATTGGTGCAGCCGGCCGAGAAAAACCTTCAGGAGGCCCGCTTGCAGCGCAGCAAGCTAAAGCTGTAACTCTGAACCACTTCGCGGGCTCCAAAGCTTCACCTCAGAATCGTCAGCAAGAGATTCGAGTAATTTGCTGACGGTTTGATTAAGCTGGGGGTGGACCAGTTGCGGTGCAATTTCAGCAAGCGGAACCAGGACAAAGCGACGGAGATGGAGGCGCGGGTGAGGTAGCGTGAGTGTCGGAGTGTCGCAAATCTCGTCACCCGAAAGCAGCAGGTCGAGGTCGATTGTGCGTGGCCCTTTTGCCTGATCACGAGTTCGCCGGAGCGAAAGTTCAATCGCTAACAGGCGGGCCATCAATTCCGCCGAACCCGTGTTGCCATGCACCTTTAACTTCGGCCACCATGTTGAGGAAGGCCGGTTGCGGAAAAGTTTCCACGGCTTCAGTCTCATAGATCTGTGAGAGCCGAGTGACCTGGAGGCCGGACCCGATCAACCCGTGGATTCCCAGGAGAAGATTTCCCGCACGGTTACCCAGGTTGGATCCGAGTCCGATGTAAACGTGGCGTGGCATAGCGAGTGGTCAACAGATAACTCAGCAGTTAGCAACAGCAAACAGGCGGAGAGTATAGAATGAAACTGCCGATCGTCGAAGAATAGAAACTGCCTGGTCGTATTTGTCTGTCTTGCTGTTTCTGTTTGCTGTTTGCTTTCGCATGTCACATCTTTCAACACTTCTTTGGCTCAAGTGGAAGCTGTTCCGAAATTCGATGCGCTCCTCGAAAGCGGTCGCCGGCCGCATTGCCACAGTGTTGGGAATTGCTGCCGCTCTGGTGCTGGCTTTAATAGTGGCAATCGTTCTTGGCATTGGTGCCTACGTACTGACTTCACCTGAACTAGGTTTTCAAAACTTCCGGGCCCGTTCTGCGGATCGAGCGGCCGGAATTCCTTCGGCGGAATTTATTTTCTTCTCAGTCTTCGCCATGAGTTATCTCTTCTGGGCGATTCTGCCGGTGACCATGGGCAGCACCCGCCAGTTTGACCCCGGTCACCTCCTGCTTTATCCAATTAGTCTGCGCCGTTTGTTCGCCGTTGACCTCGTCAGTGAATTGACGAGTATTCAGTCGATTTTTGCAGTACCGGCAATTTTGGGGATAGGCCTTGGTGTTGGCCTTGGGACCGGAAACCTTCCTGGAGCAATGCTGATTGCATTACTTGCAATCGTGTTTGGCGTAGTCTTGTCCAAATGGGTCTCAACTTCCCTCGGCTCATTGCTCCGCAAAAAGCGAACACGTGGCGAAACCCTGCTGGGACTGATTGGCGTGGTTGTCGGACTTGGCGGGGCACTGTTTGGCCAGATTGCTCCGTCGCTTTTTCGTCATTTTGAATCGATTTCGGCACTCCGATGGACACCACCCGGCGTAATTGCCTTTGCGCTGAGTAGCGAACCGCAACGCGGGGGTGCAGTAGCCGCTTATTCGTTTGCCATCGCAGGACTCGTCGGATACATAGCCGTCCTTTTTATCCTTACGTTTTGGCTGGCACGCCGGGCAGTTCTTGGCGGCGGGAAAAGGAAACGAAAGCGCTCGGCTTCGGCGGACAAGAAAATCGCCGACTACACAGGTTGGAACTTCCCGCTGCTTTCGACAGAGCTGTCGGCAATCATTGAAAAAGAACTGCGCTACGCGCTGCGCAACGCCCAGGTGCGAATGATGGCGTTTATGCCTTTGCTCCTGATCGTCATTCGACTAATCAACCGGCGGCATCTTGATCGAACCCGAATCGAAAGCGGTGGAAGTCTAGCGGCGGACTTATTTGCTTACGGCGAACCGGCAATTTTTACCGCCGGGATCCTTTACGTGTTCCTGATATTAACCGGACTCTTCTGCAACCAGTTTGCTTTTGAAGGCGCGGGTATGCGCGCTCTCGTTCTCTCCCCAGTGGATCGCAAAAAGATTCTTTTAGGAAAGAACATAGCCACGTGTATCCTCGCCCTCGTTCTTTCGATTGCCCTGCTCGCGATTAATCATTTTATCTTTCATGATGTAACCCGCAGTGCGTTGATCTTTGGCGGACTGAGCTTCCTAATCTTCGCGTCAATGCTGTCTGTGATGGGAAACTCACTCTCGATGCGTTTCCCGAAAGTGATGAAATTTGGCAAGAGATCCAACGTTTCAGGCGTGACGGGGGTGCTCCTAATACCCATGATCGGCTTTCTCACGTTGCCGCCATTGGCCGCGGTCGCCGCTGGGTTTGTCGCGCGAAGTTTGCTGGTTGAGTATGCTACACTCGCCATTCTGGCAACTATTTCGATCGGGTTTTATTGGTTGATGATCAGCTCGCAAGGCGAAACTTTACAGCGAAGAGAAGTGGAAATACTGGAAGTCGTCAAGAGTTCGGATGACGATTAGCTGTTCGGGCAGACAGACTAAAACTTTCTAATCCAGTGATGTCGCGTTACTAGACATCCGGGCGGGCAGGCAAGCCCCGCCAATACACAAATGGCTCGCAGAAAATTCCGCAGCAACCAGCGCCACGAACCCGCGACTGAGCGATCCTTTCAGGAGTACTACCTTTCAACTCCTGCTCCGCAGACTTCCCGAACGGAGCTGCTGCGACTGATACGCGGCGGTGAAGACACCTTCCTCGAACTTAAAGTAAAACTTTCCAACTCAGAAAAGATCGCCCAGGAGATCATCGCACTCGCGAATACGGGCGGCGGCGTGATGATCTTCGGAGTGAATGATCAGCTACGCATCGAAGGCGTGGACGATCCGGAAAGCGTCCAGGAAGAACTGGTACGAATCTGTCGTGAAGACATCGAGCCACCGCTCTTTCCTTATATTGACGGATCGCTTTCGACAATGGCCGACGTATCGTCGCACTGGATATCGAGGGCAAGCGCCGGCCCTATCGCACCCAGCGACGGCAGATTCTACCTGCGGATCGGTTCAGACAAACGCGAAGCAACCGACGAAGAGCTCGCCGCGCTTTTTGACGAAGTCGCGTCCGCTGCGGTTTGAGAGTCTGCCGGCGCTAGGCGCGCGACCCTAGCTGATATCGACGAAGCACACTTGTGGAGTTTTGTGCGCGAGTTTTCGGGAGATGCTTTTGAGAACGCGGCGCGAATGGCTATCCAACCGCTGAAGTGCTGGCGCGAGACCTTCTTCTGGCGACTGACGTATCGAGGTGAAGTCGTGCCAACCATGGCCGGTCTGCTGCTGTTTGGTCGAGACGATCGGGTCGCCGCACTGCTGCCGCGTTCGGAGATCACCGCAACTCGGTTCGCGGGCGACACAATTCACTCGCCGGTGGTCGAAAGGATCAGGATTACCGGCAATCTGCTGAGTCTCTATGAAGCGTCGCATCGTTTCATCAAGCGTTACGCCGATCTATGGGACACCAAGCCGAGGAGCTTTCCGGCCGCCGATCTTAGTGATAGTCCGGTTGCGGCGCGTGGAAACTATCAGCGCGGGGCTGTGAACGAAGCACTTTCTAATTTGCTGATCCACCGCGATCTTGGCTTGCGAGATCAGTCAACGCGCCTGCAGGTCTTTGATCATTCAATCGAGCTAATAAACCCTCGCCGCACGCTCCGGGTTTTCTCCAGTAGCGCAAAAGGCGATTCGTTACGGCCTGCCGCAGCGGCTGAATTCGCATCTGGCAGGAGTCTTCTCAAGTCAGGGTTATGGGGTGGGAACTTTGCCGGGTGGTTTGCCGATGCTGTTGCGTGAGAGTCGCCTCTTCTCACAGAAACGAGCAGAGATCACTGCTATTAATGATGAGTTTCGGCTGCGAATTCATGCGGCGTAGAAAAGATAGAAGACAATTCGACCGCCGACTGCAAGCCTACTTCTTCGCAGAGTCCGGCTTTGGTGAGTGGTATATCTGCCGGGCCTGGATCGTGAATTCCTTGTCGTCGTAAACGCCGTCGCCATTCACGTCGACACTCACTTTAATCTTGTGTTGCTTGCCGTCGCGGACTTCGCCGGGGTTGAAGGCGAGACTGTACTGGCTGCGCAACAGTGAGTTAATCGAACTGAGCACTTTTGGGACTTCGCCTTCAAACGTCACCGGGTAATAAGCCCCACCCGTTTCACTCGCAAAGGTTTTCAAGGCATTTTGCGCCTGGAGAAATGACATGCGACCAGGATCGCCCAGGAGGCTATCCTGCGGGCCAATCAAATCGCCATACTTCTTGAACCAAAGATTTCCAGTGCCGATGATGTAAACGGGAATGCCGGAATTCTGCAAAATCTTCCGAGCTTCCCCGTAATTGATTTTGCTAAAAGTATCGATGCCTGAGGCCACCAGAATGACCGCCCGACGCCGGCCTTGCACGCTCACCAAGCCGGCATAGTCACTCTTCTCTTCTTTCGAGTCGTCCAGCACCACTGAGTCACCGCGGCCACCAACAAGCACAAACTTAAGGGCGTCAAATAAATTTGTTTCCCTGAAAGCCGGACTATTTCTTAGCAGCAGGTTAATCACATTACGGATCCGCGCCGGGTCATTCGTGAAATCGGTCAAAGGTGTAGGACGCATGTCGAAGGCAACTACGGAAACGTAGTCGTCAGGCGGTTTCACAAACTGCGAAAGAAACATGGCCACCGGCCGCAACACTTCATAGGTGCCCGGATCAAACATGCCGCCGCTAGCGCTGCCGAGCGCTTCTGAAAGTTTGCTGTATTCGACCACAAGTGCAGCTGTAATTGGGGCTTCGGGCGTGGAAAAGTTTGTGATCGTCTGCCTTACGGTGTTGTCGGTGAAGATCGCGAAGTTTTCCTTCTTAAGCCCAGTTACGATTTGCCCGCTCTTTTTGTGATAGACCACCGCATCAACATTAACTACCTGGGTGGTGATCGTAATTTTCTCGGCATCCTGAAGCTTTCCCACGATGTCGGTCGGAGTGGGCTCCTCAGGCTTTTGCTCGGGCTGCTGTTCGCCGGGTTCAGGCGGTCGCTTATTCTTTTTTTCCGTGGACGTAGGGGGTTGGCGGCGAGATTGCGCCTTGGCCAGATCAGAGTGCGACGAAACGAACACCCCGGACGCGATGAGCGCCACGGAGAGTGTAGAAGCCAGCTTCGAGAATTTCATATATCACCTGATTTCGGAGACTATTAGGGACTTTCGGGCTGTGGTCTCTGGAGAAAAACGGTAAAAGTCTGATGCGGATCAGTAAACGCAAGTTTGCCTCGGCCCGGATGAGACGCGGCAAACTACCGCGCCTCGGCCTCTATGACCACGTCGTAAGTGCCGGTGTTGTCGCGAAGGTTTCCTTCATTCACTCCCAGAAACAACACCCCATCACGCTGGGCGACAAAGTCTCGACGGGTGCCAATCAGCAGGAAGTCATCATTGTCGTCACCGATTACGGCGATCAAGGCGCCGGTTTGTTCGGTGCGCAGGAGTTTGTCATTGTCTGCAATGTTGGGGAGACCGGCTGGCGTGGAAAAGCGACCGCCTCCAAGCGAGACGCGGCCCGTGGAGCTGATCCGCAATCGCTGACCCTGTCGCACTACCAGTCCCGTATTGGTCCAACCGTTGTTGGCGTTATCGGCGCGCACAGCAACCTTGATGGTGAAAAATGTCTGTGCGGTCGATGAGGGTGAACTAGTGCCAGGGCGCGACGCAGGTACCGTCGATGTATTCGATGGAGTTGAACGTGGCGGAGAGTTGTTCGTTGCGGACGAATTGTCTTCATTGGCCAGCGTGGACGCCGCGGCCGTGGTGGCCGAGTCGAATTCGATTGATTCCACGTCCTCCATGTAGATCACTGTCCGGCTGCGTCGTCCCTGTGCGCCCGAACCAATCAGAATCGTGAACTGTTGGTCCTTAAAACCAACAACCTGGCCTCGAATAATGCTGCCGTCTTTCAGGCGAATGGTATCGGCCAAAACGGGCACCACGAGAGCCAGAAGCAGGGAACAGGAACAAAGGGTACGCAGGATTTTATTCATTCGTTTTCTCCAGGGGCCATTTCGATCATGAGTTTTACAATAGTCGATTGCTTTTGCAAGCGGGAGAGGGTAAAGCAGCAGTCGTCCGATGCCGGCCGACCCTCAAAGGTTGTGATAAAACCCGCTTGTGGGCCATCGATCCACGAGTTAAACTGATGACACGCCTTTCGACCGCAAGCCGATGTTACCAATAAGTGGACTCTTCGAGATTGCAATTCGAGTGAAGGATTTGGCGCGCGCAGAAGTGTTTTACCGAGACCTGCTGGGATTTACAGAAGGATTGCGCGATGAAAGCCGGAACTGGTTATTTCTTTGGATAGCCGGTCGGCAAGGAATGATCGTATTGCAGGAAGACAAGGGAGACTGGCCGCCGCAACACTTTGCCTTTGCGGTTTACCAGAAAGACCTGGCTCATCTCGCAGCGGCGTTGAAAGAAAAAGGAATCGCGGTAAGTGAGTCTGTGCACCATCATTGGATGAATTCGATTTCGCTTTACTTTGAAGATCCGGATGGTCACGACCTGGAGTTTATCGCCGCTCGATTAACATGATTACCAAGCTTGTAGTCTTCTACCTGCTGGTCTGCTTCGTCAGCCAGGCACAAACCCCAATTAACGAGAGTGCGAAACCCAGGAACGTGACGGGTCAATACCGGCTGCGAAAAGATCAGTCGAGTAACCGGCTGGACGTGCGGCAGTTGGCAGACGGCAAGGTCAAGTTTCAGCTGGTCGCACTTTGGATTAGCCCTAATCATCCGGACAACATCCACAATGGCGAAGTGCGAGGAATTGCAACCCTAAGAAACGGCCTGGCCGTTTACGAAGACGGGAATTGTCGAGTCACGATGAAGTTCACCTCGAACAGAGTCACGATTATCACTGACGACGTTGTCGATGATTGCGGATTCGGCGCTAATGTCATCGCTTCAGGGGTCTACCGAAAGATTGCCGGACGCAAGCCCAAATTCGACTTTTAATCCTCGCCGGGTGTTCGCGAAGTTTTCTCCACAGTAAGAACAGACCAACAACAAACCTCGCTTCCCGCAATCTGAGATACTACCCGAGATCATCTGGCCCAGGCGGATGTGTAGAACCCAATTAGGAGAAGTGGGAGAGGCGAACCGATGGCGCGGAGCAGGACCACGCAACAAGCCTGGTGGTTGGAGAGCGGTTCCGAACCGTGTCCGGCCTGCAACCATAGTTACGTTAGTCATGCGGAATTCTATTGTACTGACTGCGATGGACCAGTTTGCGCTGTGTGCGTGGAAGTCGTGACTGTTGAATCTTTATGCCCGGGCTGTTTCAAGGTGCGTAGCTCTGAAAGCGAGGTCAGGGAATAATGGCGGCGCGGGCAATCTGGAAAGGCATTGTTAAGGTCGGCTCAATCAGGATTCCGGTCAAATTATATTCCGCGGTCCAGGATCGCACAGTGCGCTTTCATGTGCTCGATGATCGCCACCTGATGCGAATCAAGCAACACATGGTCGACCGCGACACCGGCGAGGAAGTCTCAAACGAGGAAATTCAAAAAGGATACGAGGTGGAGCCCGGTCGATTTGTGGTTCTCACGGAGGAAGAGCTCGAAGCGATCAAGCCTGAGGCTGCACGCGAAATTGATGTCTCGGAGTTTGTCTCCCCTGAACAAATCAGCCAGCAATGGTATGAAAGGCCTTACTACCTCGGGCCTGATGGCGACCAAAAGAACTATTTTGCCCTGGCCCAGGCTCTGGCAAATCGCCAGGTGGAAGGAGTGGCCCAGTGGGTGATGCGCAACAAGTCTTATGTCGGGGCTTTGCGCTCCGAACAGGGCTACCTTTTTCTGGTGACCTTGCGAAGTGCCGGCGAGGTGATAACTGCTCGCGAATTGCCCAAACCTGCCGGTCCCTCTCCGGTGGCCAACGAACTTGCGATGGCCAAAACTCTGGTTGCCATGCTGGCCGGGGAATTTAATCCCGCGGATTACCAGGACGAGTATCGTGAGCGAGTGATGGAGTTCATTGAGCGTAAAGCGCAAGGCAAAGCGCCGAGACTTCGGGCTGTTAAAGCTAAACCGAAAACCGGATCGCTCGATACAATTCTTAAAAAGAGTCTCGAGACTTTGAAGAAGGGGAAACGCGCTGCCTAAAACGACCAACACGAAAAAACCAGGCAGCAGGAAGCGAGCCGAGGGTGAGAACGGCGACCAATCCGGTGCGCGTCCGTTTTGGTCTGGCACGTTGACGTTCGGGCTCGTAAGCGTGCCGGTCAGTCTTTTCCCGGCGACCCGGTCGATCCGCGCTCCGCTCAAGATGCTGGGCCCTGACGGCCAACCTCTCGCGCGAAAATACTTCTCCCAGAAGACAGAGAAAGATTTGGATGCCGATGAGATTGTGCGCGGCTATGAAATCGAGAAAGGGAAGTTTGTGGTGATCACTGACGAAGAACTTGAGCGCCTCGAGCCCGCCAAGTCTCGCGATATCAACCTCAAGCGATTTGTCCCGGAGGATTCAATTCCTCCTATCTATTTTGAACGGGGCTACTTTCTTGTGCCGGAAGGGAACTCCCAGAAAGCTTATAAGCTGCTGGCCGCAACGATGACGAAGAGCGGTCAGGCAGGCGTGGCGACATTTGTGATGCGCGGTAAAGAATATCTGGTGGCCATCTTCTCCGATAACGGAATACTTCGAGCCGAAGTGATGCGCTTTCCGGAAGAGTTGCGGTCTCCGCAAGATCTGGACCTTCCCAAGCCACCCAGGCTGTCGGCAGCGACGGTGCGCAAGTTTGAGAAACTGATCGGGAGTAAAACCAAAAAACAGTTTTCCACGACAAAATTAAAGGACCAGGAAACGGAGCGGCTGTTGAAGCTCGTGAAAAAGAAACAGTCGCAGCGGGCGAACATTGTTGAGATCGAGGCAGCCGACATTTCTAGCCAGGGGAAAGTTATTGACCTGATGGCAGTCTTGAAGAAAAGTTTGGTCGGCAAGAAATAAGTCACCAGGATTTCCTTAGAACGCCCGCATTTCGCAGCGGTCTAAACCGCCTCTTGGCCCGCCTGCCGGGCCAAACCGCTATGCAAGGTTCCTTGTATTGACGAACAAGAATTTATCCGTAGAATGCGGTTCAACGGCGATGAGTTGCTGGGGTGAGGACAGTGACTTGTAGAGGCTGAATGTCTCCGCCAACCGATTGAGGCCGGCTCAAAACCGGCCTCTCGGTTTTTTTTGGAGCCCTTTTCTGACGTTTCCACTCCGCAGGATAGATGGCGTGACCCGAAAAAACCCAAACTTCTGGTTGATCAAGGCTGGACTTTAAGGCTCGACCTGGCCCCAACAATTGCGCTTCCTGTAGCGCCAATGGCCGCAAGCATGGTTTAGTAACGCTTCTTTTCCAGCATGGACGTGAAAGCAATCGCCTCCGGAAATCCCTGCTTAATTTGTGCGGAAATCTTCGCAGACTCAGAAGGGGAGATGTGGACGGCAATGATGTGCTTTGGCTTTATATGCTCCCTGATAATGGTTTGCCCGTCCTTTCCCAGCAGGAACCAGTAAGGGATGATTGCGATGTCAATTCTTTCCTCGTCCAGGTTGAACTGCCCGAAAATCTCCAGAGAGGTTTCAGCGTCACCAATATGCAGCAGCCTTTTGTCACCGAGTTTGACTACGTGCCCGAGATTTTGAATCCAGACGTGTCGCCCGCTGCCGTGTCCCAACCCGAGGACTTCGACGTCGATCCCAGCCGCTCTCACAGTGACCCTTCCTTTTAAAGGTGGAGTGGCGCCCATCACCCGCAGTTTGACCTCGTGGTAATCTTTGAAGTTCTTTTCCAACTCACCGACTACTTGCTGTGAGGAAACCAGCGTCGACTTCGGATTGTGCTTCAAATGGAGCCCAACGGACTCGGGATGGAAATGGTCGAGGTGCAGGTGCGACACCAGCAGCAGATCGATCTGGTCGAAAGGCGCTTTTGCCTGCTCAATCCTGTCGCGCTGTTCCGCCGGCAGAAACGCATAGTCGCGCTGGTACTCGCGGTGGAGTCCGTCAATCAACACCTGCTTGCCGCCGGCCGAAATGAGCACCCCTTCGTTTGCGATGTAAGTGATCTCCAGGCTCGCCGGCGGCGACGAGGTGGACGCGCTTTCCGTCGCGGCGACGAGGTTCTGAGCGCTGCCGCCCAGCGTCCCGCAGCCAATCGAGAGGGCCACCACCGTCAGCACGCAAGAGAGAAATAAACAATGTTTCATAGTGGGCCGTTCAAATTCCGGTATTCAATGAGTCCGAATTAATGATCATGATTTTCTGCCAAATCTTGCGCGAGAGTCCTGTCGTTAAGTCTTCCACCTCGTTGACCGCAGCGAGAGCCACCGGGTCATCAAACCTCTGCACGTACAGGGCGGCAAGTTTCCCGACGAGAGACAGCATTTCACTGGAATAGTCGAGATACCTTCCCAACTCAAATTGGCTGAGGGTCTGCTTGGGAGACGAAGGGGTCTTAAAACTACGGGCCAGGAGCCGCTCAGGATCCTTGGTTAGCTGGTGCATGTCGATAACATGCGCGAGAGCCCGCAATTCATGAATAGCTTTGAGCGCGCGGCGCCGCTTAATTCGAGTCTCTACTGTGACCAGGAACAAGATCGCCGCGCTCAGGAGGAGGAAAACGTTAAGACCGGCCTCGGACACCTGCACGAGCAAAACCAGATCGAAGCCGTTTCGGGGCCAGGAGGCATTGGCCATCACAAACAATAATGCGGCCACCATCACTGCCACTAGAACGCCGGTGATGAGTCGTAAAGACTTTTGCGGTTTGCCGATCCATTCGGAGCGTTTCTGCGATTCGCCGGCAATCTTCAGCAACTCCTGACAGACTCTGCCAAGACCGGAGACGGGGAATCGCTCATGAATCCTGCGGCTGAGCGTTTCGATGGTTTCAAGGATTTTCTCCGAGTCGAGGCTGCGATACATTAAGTCGTTCGCTCCAATTTTCGTTTCAGAAGTTCGTCCGGGGGCGGCGGCAATGAGGCCAACAGCTTAAAAAATCTGTTTGATTCTAACCCAGGTTGAACTGAATCAAGCGGCTGCTAGCGGGACAAAACGGAGGTAGGACTAATGTTCCAGACCAATTTGAATCTTCCGATGGTCATCATCGTCCAGAAGAATTGGGGCAAATTTGGAGGGCTTTACCCCCCATCGCCGGGATAAAGGCCGAGTTGTCGGGCCAATTGGCTTGGAAGCCAATCGAGCCAGCACAGGCCCGGCCACCCTGCTTGTTCGTTTGGGGAAAATACTATGGTGTCGTTCTCAGGTCTATGCGCTACCGATCTTAACAGAACCTTGGCAGCAGCGCCCTGCGTGCTCTTAAACCTAAATATAGCGACAATGCTTCTAGCTGCGGGGTTAGGGAGGCAGGAATTTAGAGCAACGAGTTCGATTTGAAGGACTTGTTAGTGCAACCTTTGGAATTGTGAGCAAGCGAAAATTCGGTTTGGTTCATTCCTTACCTGTCGCGTTTAGAAACCGGTCAACTACCGCATCCAACTCGGTAAAGTCAATCGGCTTACTGAGAAACTCATTGAACCCCATCCCCATCGCTTGAGCTCGATGAGTGCGGGAGTCGTGTGCTGTATACGCAACAATCGGGACCTCGGAAATAACAGGCACTGCCCTAATCAGCCGAACTGCTTCGAAGCCGTCCAACACAGGCATCGACAAGTCCATAATAATCAAATGCGGCCATTCTTTGGTGGCCAGCCGTACTGCTTCGAGTCCATCACGGGCCTCTATCACTCGGTAACCACAGCTACCCAGGTAGATCGCAAGTAGTTCCCGATTGACCTCGTGATCATCGACCACCAGAATCAGCTTCCCCTCCTCGTTAGCGATCACTGTTTGCCCTCTTGGGATCTAATTTAGACGCTCGTCAGGATAACGCCAAGGCGGGATTAAGCTTACTTGAAGCGTAATTCGCGGTAGGGTTATTGATTCGAACGCATTCGGGGGGTAGGCAGACTCTAGACCCCGCTAGTTGGTAAGTCAAGGTCTTATGTGCGGTAGCCGACATAAGGGATACCGCCGGAGAGCAGTGGCGTAGGGCGGATTCAGAGGGGCTCTTGTGACTTAGAATAAACGGTCAGACAAGATTCAGCGAAAAATAATGGGCTTCGAGATTCATTCCTTTTCGGAGATAAAAACGGTGAGCATCGAGCCTGGTAACGCGGGACACCAGCCTAATTTGCTGACAGTGATTTTCTTTCGCGTACGCGACCAGCCAATCAAACAACTCGCCGCCATATCCCTTTGATCGCTCGTCGCCTTTGGCGACAAGGTCTTCAACCTCGAGATATTTACCCCCGGCCAGCCATTCGGAGATTCTGAATCCCGCCACGGCTTTGAGTTCGCCGTCAATTAAGTAGACTAAACGAAACCCGGTAATTTCAGCCAACCTCCTCACCATCGGCAGAAACTGGTCCTCGCGAATATGCGGACGCAGTTCAGCCATCACCGGATAACAATCGAGAATTTGCCGGTCGCTTTGAGCGACCATTATTCTGTTAGTCATTCAAGGAGAGGCTATCAACCTGGCCGGCGAGGCTCAATCGGCTAAGAAACCAATTCTTTGGTGCGATCCGACTTTTTTGCCAGGGCGGGCTTGTCGATCGAGACCAGGCCGGTTTTGATTGCGTACCTGACCAGGCCGGCGATGTTGTGGATGTTCAGGCGTTCCATCAATTGGCTGCGATGGCTTTCCACGGTCTTTACACTGATCTCCAGCGCGAGAGCAATATCCTTAGTTGATTGACCCTCAGCGATACCCGCTAAAACTTCCTTTTGGCGAGGTGTTAACTCGCTTGAGATTATTGCCCCGTCACGTCCCCACTCGATGGTGGCAGTCTGATCCAGGGTGGGCGAGATGTATTTTCTGCCACTCATGACATATTCAATCGCGAGTGGCAACTCAGCGCTGGCGGCGCTTTTGGGGAGATAACCTGAGGCGCCGAGGTGCAGCGCCTGATACGCATATTCCACTTCTTCGTGCATGGAAAGCAGGATGATACGCACGTCGCTAAAATTTTCGCTGGTTTCCTTCAGTACCTCAAAGCCACTAAGTCCAGGCATCATCAGATCAAGCAGGACGACGTCCGGCCGAAGTTTCTCAATTGCCTTTAGCGCCTGAGCGCCATCAGCTGCTTCACCGACGACTTCTACCTGAGTTTCTTTGTCGAGAATCGCACGAATTCCAGCCCGCACAATCGGGTGATCATCTGCCAGGAGGATACGGATCGGTTTCACCAGGGACGCTACCTTTGTTACGGCAAGGACGCAGCTTCCCATATCTGGGAGAGAAACTGCGCTCAACCACAAGCCGGATTGGCTTACTTCAATCTCGAAAAACTTATTGAATCGTTCACCGTTTATGTCGGGGTAAAAACTGGATTCCTGACAATACCTAAACCCGGAAACTATCCCAGAAAGCGTTGAGCCCTACAATCAGGGAATTCCTTAACCAGGCACCAAACGGAGGCATCAGCTCGCTACGCAACCAGCTCCAATCTCAAGGCGTAATTCACATTATGCAAGGCCACTCGTTGACTCTGATTTGAGTCAATGTTGATCATCGGCTACGACTCGAGTTCGCGCGGTTTCTTCAATCGGCTTAGCCTCCGCGGGAAAGTAGGCTCGAATCTCGGTGCCCTGGTTGGGGCTGGAATCGATCGTGACCGTTCCGCCGAGGGCAAGAGCGCGTTCCTTCATTCCGATTAATCCAAGCTGAATGCCTGACGGGCTGTTAATCTGCGGCACGGGCCTGATGATTCCGATGCCGTCATCTTTAATACTTAGCACGGTTTGCTGATCGACGATGCTAAGGTCGATGAACACGTGCGCTGCTTTGGCATGCCGAACTACGTTGGTAAGAGCTTCCTGAACTATGCGGAAGCAAGCGGTCTCGAGTTCCTGTCCCAAACGCTCCTTGCCCTCAGGCAGGTTTGATTGCCACTTTGTCGCGATGCCGGTGCGATGGGCGAATTCATCTGTATACCAACGCAAGGCCGCTACTAATCCGAGATTGTCGAGAAGTGACGGACGAAGCTCGAAAGAAAGAGTGCGCACCTGTTGCAAAGTTGTGTCAATCAATTCCAGTCCCTGATCAATTACTGCGCTTTGGTTAGCAAGCCCTTTTGATCTGGCGAGGGTTTGGAGATTAAATTTGATTGCCGTCAACATTTGACCGACTTGATCGTGCAATTCACGAGCTATGTGCTGTCGCTCTGTCTCCTGGGCTTCGACCAGCAGACGGGAATAATTTCGCAGCGTTGCTTCCGCGCGCTTCTGCTCCGTAATGTCCTGACAGCTTCCCAGCACGCATTTCCTGCCGCTTAACTCAATCAAGTCAATCGAAAGGAGAACGCTGCGTATTTCTCCAGACTTGCGCCAGAGTTTTATGTCGAGGTCCGCCGCCCGGGAACCTTCGCGCAATAAGTCGATCAGGTTGTCACGCTGTGCCGGGTCGCGCCACAAGCCAAGCTCTAATAAGCTTTGACCGATCAGTTCTTCTCGGGTGAAACCGCTCATGCGGAGAAACGACTCGTTTACCTCCAACACTTTTCCATCTTCGAGCTGCGTGATCGAAAGCGCAGCCGGACTTAAGTGAAATGCTTTTGAAAATCTCTCCTCTGATTGGCGAAGGGCCTCTTCTCCTTGCCTCCGTTCCGTAACATCCTGGAGGACACAGGCGGCGCCATCTATCCCGGTTCTCCCTTCAATCGGGAAATAGGAAACAAGCAGATCCCGCTCTCCAATCTGGGGATAGGACAACTTCATCTCAAAGGTAACTATGTTGCCTTCGAGTGCCTTATCGAGTCGGGGTCTAACCAGCGCATCAAAAATGTCCTTACCCAGCACGTCGGAAACCGTGAGCCCCAGCAAGTCTTCCCGAGTCATCCGTCGATACTTCAGAAATGTCCGATTTACCAGAACGTAGCGATAGTCGCGACTGATGACCGTGATCATCTCTTCCAGTCCTTCGACCACCTTTTCGTATTCTCGTAGTCGTTCCTCCGACCACCGCCGTTGAGTGATATCTCTAACCGTCCCCTGGACTGCCACGCCCTCTCGGTGGTCGTAGATCAGATGACTGCTTACTTCGATGGGTACACGGCAGCCTTCGCGAGTAATCAGCTCGGTTTCGTAAGTCGTTTCGCCTTCCTGCGCCAGTTTCTTGCAGAGAAATTCAGCAACTGCGTCAAACTGTTCCGGCGGCAGGAAGTCGGCAAATGTTTTTCCAATGATCTCTTCGCGCGAGTATCCGCAAAGTTTTTCGGCGGCCCTGTTTACCGAGGTGTAACGTCCCTGAAGATCGTGAACGTAATACGCCTCCTTCGCATTTTCGAAGAAGTCACGATATCGCTCCTCGCTTTCACGCAGCGCGGCTTCGGCGGATTTTGCCCCAGTGGAATTGAGTGTAGGGTCCTGAGCGTGAGTTGAAGCAGTCATTTGGTTCTAACTGAGATTTGAAAAACAAGTAACGGCATAGGAAACACTCGTTCCCACAGTGATGAATGAGATGCCGCGACTTCCTCCCCCGGCAACTACCACCCTCATTCGTTCATTCCCAAAAGAAGCACCTCGAAAGGTACTCTCAGTGAAAGGGGGAACAGGAATCAACGATTGATCGAGGGCCAGAGCAGGCTTGTGAGAATCTGAAAATCATCTTTTACAACTTCTCGCAGTTTGGGGGAAAATGCTCTGCTCTGATTCTAGTTTTATTATCCCTGAGATGCAATTGGTTAATTACCCGGGCACCTTGGCAGCCTTGTTTCAGCGAGGATCTGCCGGGCTCCGAGACCTTCTTTTGACGCCTTTGCTGACTGGAGGCTTCGACAGTTTCTCTCCAAAGTTTAAGGCAGTGTGATCAGTTTGGAATTCAAGGTTGGGCGTTGAGAGTTGAGATCAGCTCTGCCAGGGCCGCGCGCATTACCATAAAAGTCGTCCATTCAACCCAAACTGACCTACTACCGAAGTTGTCTCGATCTTGCGCGACGCAAAACTCCATGTTAGAGTTTCGCAGCTCAGAATTGTCCGCTTTACTTCGTAGCTCGCCAGCGTTATAAAGTCAGTAACAATTGCTGAAGTGTTCCAGCACCTAGGGTAGTTCACCACGTTTCCTTACATTAACCAGGCCTAAGAGCAAGATTTACATAACATCAGGCAGTGGTTGCATCTTAAAGAGGCGGAAGCCCTCGATAATTTTTGCACCTTAGATTGGTCCCCATGAGCGAAAGTGAAAGTGAAAAGAAGCCGTCGCGGCATGCGATCGTTGGTGAGAAAGCGGATCGCCGGAACATCATCACCAGCCTTGAGTTTGGCGCGAACCTTTCCGAAACTTTAGTAGATCGTTTCGCTGAGATTTCTTCGGTGGTTGATTTTCGTCGGCGTCGCTTCGTCTACCGAGCCGGAGAAAAGGCTGACGCATTGTTCGCTATCGTCAAGGGACGGATCAAGCTTTGCCGGATCGAAGCTCCGACTGAGCGTGAGGCGGTAATTGATATTCTTCCCCAGGGGGCTTTGTTCGGTGAGTCGGCGCTTTATTCGAGGGCGGGCCGGCGAGCAAACTGCGCGGTGGCCTACGAAACTTGTACCCTACTCAAAATTCCAGTTGAGCAATTTCAGCTGGCCATGACTGAAAACCCTTTCCTCCACGATTTCACCTTCCGTCTGATCGGCCAACGGCTGGAAAACGCTGAACAACGGCTGGCAGATTTTGCACTGAATGCCATCCCTGCCCGACTCGACAGGCTGTTAGCTGACTTTTCTCATCGATACGGCGTCGCGGAAACGGATGGAGTGCTGATCGATATTCCTCTGCCTCACCGCGAAATCGCTTCCATCGTGGGCTCCACACGAGAAAGTGTTACCGTTCGCCTGAATGCCATGCGCCGTGAAGGCACGATCGAATTCGTAAATCGTCGAATTTTGATCAAGCGTCCGGATCTGCTGGCCGGCGAAGTGGCCCTTGCCAATTAATTCCCGCGACACCTTCAATTCAATGAAGTGCCCTACATGTGAAAAGCGAGTTGAGTGGACGGATAATTCTTTCCGGCCCTTCTGCTCTGAACGCTGTAAACTGCTGGATTTTGATCGCTGGGTGAGCGAAGACTATCGAGTACCGGGAAGTTCCTTGCCTACCGAGGACCCTGCTGACGAAGCCGTCCGTGATGAGGAAGTTGGCAATTAAACGGCGATGATGGCAATTTTGTTGTGATCGGCCAACGCTATCATTTCATCTCGGTCGAACATCAAGGTCTTCCCGGCACTAATGCCCAGGCAAGTTGCTCCCGCTTTCACCATTTCCCTGATCGTCGACAGTCCTACAACCGGCACATCAAAGCGCATGTCCTGATCGGGTTTTGAAAGCTTCAAGACTGTCAGAGGACCCTTGCGCGGCCTGGCTCTTTCCTCCCCACGCTGATGTTCGCCACGCATGATCTCGCCGGCGCGCCGGATCGTTGAATCCGTTCCTTCCATGGCTTCAATCGCCACGCACGCTTTTCCACGCACCACAACTGTCTGGCCCAGGTTGAGGGCGGCCAACTGATGCGTAATCTCCTGACCATAAGCAACATCCGCAGTCTCGGCAGGGTTCGGCTTGCGGCGAGTCAGGATTCCGGCCATTGGCACAAGCTCTTGCAGGAAGAAGGTGGAATCAACCAGGTCGATGCCTTCGCTCGCCAGTTCCGCGGCAATTCCGCCGATTAGAGAATTGGTATTGCGACGCGGGAGCTTGAGCAGCATTTTCAACATTCGCGCATCGGGTATGGCGCCGCTAAAAATGCGCACATGCTTAACTTGTCCGGCCATGATCACTTTCTCCACTCCCTGAGCCTTAAAGAAGCGGATCAGTTTCCCAAGTTGGCCGATTCCAATCCAGGTAAAGCTATCGGCTTCTTGCTCGAGCGCTGGGTCAGTTTCCTCACGGATGGCGGCGACTGAAAGCGAACAACCCGCCTTGCGCGCGCCGGCAGCTACCATGAAAGGAAACCGGCCATTGCCGGCGATTAGACCGTAACGCATTCTTAAATGAGTGAAGAATGAAGGCGGCAAATGGAAGATGCAGAAATGCAAACAGGAAAACTACGGCTTGAGATGTGTAAGTAAACTACGCAGGGCATACGCCGCCGATTGATCTTTATGCCGTCGTATGTTGATTCTTTACGCATCATTTTATGACCCCTCGGCTGGAAGACTCGATAAACTGAACCAGCGCGTCAACCTCTGCTACATCTGTGATCTCTTCCTTGATACGGTCTAACGCCTGCGACGTATTTAGCTTTGAGGACAACAGCAGGTGGAAGGCACGGTGCAGAGAACGAATAACCTCACGCGAGTAACCGCGACGTTTCATTCCAGTCGTGTTCAGTCCGTAGCAACTCGCATGGTTGCCGACGGACAAAGCAAACGGAAGCGCATCCTTCACTACCACCGAATATCCGCCGATATAAGCTTCCTGGCCCACCCGGCAAAACTGATGGACGCCGGAATAAGCCCCGACGTTTGCATTGTTTTCAATGATCACATGGCCAGCGAGAGTTGCGGCGTTTGCCATGATCACGCCATTTCCCAGAATGCAATCGTGAGCGACGTGAGCCTGGGCCATCAGTAAGCAATCGTCGCCGATCTGGGTCAACATACCACCGCCGGCGGTCCCGCGGTGAATCGTGACAAATTCCCGAATTTGATTACGGCGCCCGATCCGCGTCTCCGAAGGTTCGCCACGGTATTTTAGATCCTGAGGCGGTAGGCCAATGGAGACGAAAGGAAACACTCTGGTGCCTTCGCCAATAATCGTGCGGCCGTCAATAACGCAATGAGATTCGAGCCTGACGTCGTCTTTCAGTTCAACTTGCGGGCCAATGATTGAGAAGGGACCGACATAACAATTATTCCCGATGCGGGCCCCAGCGTCGATTACGGCAGTTGGGTGAATACTGCTGGTCTTGGTAGCGACGGCCATAAATTCAACAGGAAAACAAGACAGGATCGTTGGAGTACGATTGGCGCCGATTCACCGAGAGATCGAGAATCCCGGCGTCGAGCATTGCCGGTTAGACTGCCGAGCCGCGATCAGCGACCACACTCATGATGTCAGCATCGGCAACGAGCTGTCCATCCACTTTGGCTTCACCTCGCATCCGCTGTACGCGCGAGCCGATACGCAAAGCGGTAACCTCCAAAGTTAAGGTGTCGCCGGGCACTACCGGGCGACGGAATCGTGCCTCGCGAATTCCCGTAAAGAGCACGAGTTTCTGATCGCGATCCTCAATTTCCCGGAGCGCAAGCACAGCTCCAACTTGAGCGAGAGCTTCCACCACCAGAACACCCGGCATAACCGGGGCACCAGGAAAGTGTCCCTGAAAAAAAGGCTCGTTAATGCTTACCTGTTTTATGCCTACGATTCGAATCTTCGGCTCGAGCTCGATGATCCGGTCGACCAGCAGAAAAGGAAAGCGGTGCGGTAATAGCTCCTGAATTGCCTGGGAGTCGAGTAAAGTTTCCATACGGGAATAAAAGAGACGCGGGAAGCGGAACCCGGGCCGCATCACCGCGTCTAAAATGAGCTCGGGGTCGCCGGTTAGATTACTTGGGCGGCGTGACGGCGGCAGTCGCCGGATTTTTGCTGTTGAAATCGTTGATGAACGCGCGCGTGATGTCGATGCTTTCAGCCGCATAGACCAAAGGAACCTGGCTACCATCGATTAGCACGTTGATGCCGTGCTGCTTGGCATAGATTTCGAGGGCCTTCGCAATTTCTTCCTGCATTGGTCTAAACAGTTCTTCGCGTCGTCGCTTAAAAGCTGCTTCGCCATCTTCCGCCTTGCGCTTGGCGTCTTTTTCCAATTGCTCTACCTGGTCGATTTTCGACTGGATTGATTTTTGGTCAACTACCGCGCTGGCTGCCTGAGCCTGACGGATTTCGTTGCTGAGCGTTTTGATTTTTTCCTGTATCTGCACCAGCTCCGTTTGTCGCGGCTGAAATTCCCGATTCAGGGTATTCACAACGTTATTAAACTTCGCGATGCCCAGCTTTTGATCGAGAAACGCGTCAGTGTAAATCAGGGCGATCTTGCTTTCAGGAACGGCCTGGGTAGAACCGGCTGGCGCTGCCGGTCTGGTCTGGGCCATCGTTGACGAAGCTGTGAACGCCAGGACAAATGCGATGGCGACTATCAAGCGGTCTACTTTCATAACTTTCTTGTAATGCTCCTTAAATAAGTGGCGGTTGGTCAACTCTTAGTTGTTCAGACTTCCGCCGTGGTTGGCTTTGCGCAATTAAAAGGTTCGCCCCACGCTGAATCGCATGACCTTTTTCTTCTCGTTGAAGAAGAAGGGGAATCCATCGATGATCTGATCTTGCCGAGCGTTCGGATTATACGCAAAAATCAAGCGAAAAGGCACGTTGATGATAGGGACCTGGACGCGTACTTCCATTCCCAAACTGGAACGGATATCGCCAAATTTCGAGAACAAGCTCTGAGAGAGACGCACCATGGTATTCGTTTGCGCCTGACCTCTGAGAAATACTGACTGGAAGCCAAAAGGCAGCCCGGTGTTCGGGTCAAACGGGCAGGTCGGACATCTCGCGTTATCCAGTTCTGCCGTAGTTACCAGTCGATTGTCCCTCATCACGAGCGCCAGAAATCCGGTGCGATCAGGGATGAGCGCGAGATCAGTATTCGCCGTGCAGGCTGCTAGAGATGACAAGCTTACTGCCGCAAACCCTCCTGCTCGGGCACACCTGATTGCGCCAACTGTTTGCAGGAATGGTTGGTCGTTAAGGAAAGTGCTCGAAAAGGTCTGATCCTTCTTGCTTCTCAGGTTGAAGGCGGTTCCAATATCAGCAAACCCCGCGAGGCTTACAGTATTTCCAATGATTGGGATCCGATACTCGAAGTTGCCGAGGAGCTGAGTATCGGCGCCAATCGGTGTGTAAGAGCGCGGCAATTGCACCATGTTCGATCCACTGGTCCCGGTAAAACGGCCGATGTTGGCCAGGTTGGAGGGGACACCGGGCACGGGCGTAGGGGTTCCTACCGGGTTCGACGCAATCACCACCGAGTCTGTGGTAATGAACGTATCGAGGGGAGCGAGCGGACTAATTGACCGCACGTTGTATCCTCGAATACTGAATTCATCACCCAGGAAGTACCGTTCAAAAATCGGAACCCCGTCAACGAAAGCGAGCGATTGGGAATCTCTTATCTTAGCCGAAGTGCCGAAGCTGCCGACCGTGCCCGCGACCAGGCGAAATCCAAAAACCTCGGGATGTTGCGAACGCTTGCGCCTAACGGAAAAGAATTGAGTGTAGGACAAGGTTGGCTGGTAAGTGCGAACATCGCCGCCAAGTCCCGCCAACGCCATCTGAAGAGTGAGCTCGCGACCTTGAGTTGGATCGACGCTGGCATTGCGTGAGTCGAAAGTAAAACTGCCAGTCGCTCGGCTGGTCACAATATTGGGCTGCTTGTAGATGACCGGAATGAACTGAGATGGATTCGCCGGATCTGAATTAACTGCCGGATCTTTCACGCTTGACAGCGAGAGCTGATACGAAAGACCAACTCGCGAAAGCTGAGTAAACGCTCGCTTACGATAAAACTCGGACAGGGGCGCGCTGGCAAAAACCGTGGCGCCGTAAGACGTTCGCGTAAAAAGATTCTCCTCGCTCACGTTCAGAAAATCGAGCTGGCTTCCGGTGAGTCCGGCCTGAGCATCGAGATTCTGAGAAAGAAACGTACCTTCGCCGAAGAACTTTTGGGTGTAACCGAAGAGCGAGAAACCCGCGCTGATGGGGCGATTGTTGATATAGGGCTCAGTAAAGGAAAACTGGAAAGACTTTTGACGGTTGCCGGCGGCGAGGTTAAGCGAAAGCACTTCACCACGACCGAGAAGGTTGTTAGTGGAATACTCAAGACCAAAGAATGAGCCGCCGATCCCCGAAAGTCCGCCGTTAAAAGATATCTGCTGGCGACCCCGTTCTACTACCTTCAGATCAACGTCGACCGTGGCCTCTTCAGGATTGGTCCTGAAATTCGCGTCTTTGTCTTTGTCGATCGGATCGAAATATCCAAGTTGGTTGAGCTTGATGATTGAATATTCCCAGGCGTTCTGATTGTAGATGTCGCCTTCGTTGAGCAGCACTTCGCGGCGCAAGACGTTGTCGCGCGTAAAGGTGTTGCCGACGAATTCGAGCCGGCGTAACGAAAACTGTTTGCCTTCTTCGATGGTGATCACGAAATCGACGATACCCTCGTCAGGCTTGGCCGGATTTTCCTTGAACGTCGGCGTCGGTTCGGCGGTGTACTCAATGAAACCCTGACCGCCGTAAATCTTTTTCAGGTTTTCAAACAACGCTTTGCCGATCTTTTCACCGTTTGCGATATCGCCCTTGTTGAGGCCAATCACGCTGCGAATCGCATCTTCGGAGTAGATCGAGTTGCCCTCAATTTTCATTTCGCCGATACGATAGACCTTGCCTTCGGTAATCGGAACGGTGACTCGTAATGCTTCGTCAGTGGACGAAAGCAGAGGAAGCGGAATGATCGGGAAACCGGTGCGGCGGCGGCCTATGCCCTCAACTCGCGGCTCTCCATGACGAGCCTGGAGATAGCCTTTCGAGCGCATGTAGTTGTCGACGTTCCGGAGATCGTATTCCAATTTTTCGCGATCGAGAATGTCCTGCCCCTTGAAGCGAGTGATCAGCCCGGCCTCTTTGACCAGTTTCATGGCCCCACGCAGTTTGCCGTCACTGAAGACGTTGTTGCCTTCAAACTGAATCTCGACAACGCGAACCCGGTCACCTTCATTGACCGCGAAGGTAAGCGCAGTTGAAGTAGCCGAAACTTCGTCACGTCTTTGCTCTACTGTAGCGTTTGGATGACCTTTGGAGGCGAGGAGTTCTTTGAGGACGCGCATCGCGTTTCGCGCTTTGACGGGATCGTAAACACTTTCCTTCGAGATACCGACGCGTCTTTCACGAAAGGCCTTGAGTACGTCCGACTCGGCTACGCTCTTGAGTCCCTGAAACTGAAGGTCGCGAATGATTGGTAGCTCTTTGACTTCAAATATAATGTTGATGCCGCCGCGCGCGCCGTCCTCGGTCAGCACCCGAGTGGCAGTCTTGTCGAAAAAACCGAGCGCGAGGATCGCCTGGAGATCACGTTGCACCTGAGCTTCGTTGTATGGGTCGCCCGGACGAGTCTGGACGTAATAAAGAATGTCGTCTTTTCTGAGACGCCGATTGTTAAGGATATCGACTGATTCGACGAGGCGCTGATTTTGCTGCGCCCTAACCAAAGGCAGAGCATAGATCATGGAAGCCAGCAGGACGATTCCGCTCAAAATAATGAGCAAAAACCCGCGATATAAATGCATAGGTGCCTTTTCCCTTAGAGGTACTTACCGGATCTCAGATACTTAGGGGAGCTGAAAATGGTGATAAATTTTATCTTCTCGAAAATAAAATAAAACTACAGCAACGCCAGCCTGCAAATCCGGCCATTAAGATTGGAACCCTTGGATTCCCAGGAGTAACGGTCTCGTTGCCAGCGCGTGCCTAAGCTTGTCCAGCAAAGTCGCGCATTATACCGAACCGATAGCGCAAAAGTAAAAAGGCAAAGGAGAACAGGCAGTCCGACTTCATGCCACGATTCTCGCCCTTGCCCTTTCCTTCGGCCTTAAATCGGCTCGGATGGTGCAAATCTAAGCAGTTTCAGTGAATTAGGAGCGCGTCGTCCGGCGTTTCCACGCCCAAAGGACGATAATCTAAATCGTTGCCATCGAGGAAAACCTCGACCAGCGCCGCGCTTCCCAAGTGCCCCTGAATCAGGGCCTCTGAAAGCGGGTCTTCAACATATTTTTGCAATGCGCGACGCAGCGGTCGGGCGCCATACAAGCGATCGGCGCAGGTCTTGTCCACGATCCAGTGCTTCGCTTCATCGGTCAACCGAACTTCAAAGCCATGCCGCGACATCGTGCGGTTCATCTGATCGACCTGTAGTTGAATAACGTCGATCAACTCGTCTCGCATTAACTCATCGAAAATGATGATCTCATCGAGCCGATTGATGAACTCCGGATTAAACGTCTGGCGCACCGCGGACATCACCATCTCTTCCATCTTTTCGCGCGAAGCGTCGCTGGTTCCCTGGAAACCGAGCGTGCCCTTCTTCTGAATGAAGCGAGCGCCTATGTTGGAAGTCATGATGATGATGGCGTTTTTGAAGTCCACTGCGTTGCCCAGCGCGTCGGTAAGCAGTCCGTCTTCAAAAACCTGCAATAAGACATTGAAAATGTCGGGGTGCGCTTTCTCAATTTCATCGAAAAGCAAGACAGAGTAGGGAGCGCGCTTGATCCGTTCAGTCAACTGGCCGCCTTCTTCGTGGCCCGACGTATCCCGGCGGTGATCCGATAAGCTTCGAAACGGAATGCTTCTCCATAAACTCCGACATGTCGAAGCGAATCATCGAGCGTTCGCTGCCAAATAATACTTGCGCTAACGAGCGGGCAACCTCAGTTTTGCCCACCCCGGTCGGACCAAGGAATAGAAACGAACCGACCGGTCGCAGCGGATTTTTTAAACCGGCGCGGGACCTGCGAATAGCACGGGCAAGGGCCGAGATGGCCGGGCGTTGGGAAACCACGCGCTCGTGCAACTCCTCCTCAATTCGCAAGAGCTTATGCGTCTCTTCCTCTTTTAGTGACGTGACCGGGATGCCGGTCCATCTGGCAATCACTTCCTCAACGTCGTCGCGGGTGACCTGGGCCGTGATCAGATCGTCTTCCTCTTCTTCAATGTTGGCACTCAGCAATGGTTCCTGAGCCCATTCGCGGATTTGGTCCCAGTCTGCCAGGCCGCCCTGTTCACGGCGAACGCGAAGTTTTACTCGCGCCCCGGCTTCGTCGATAACATCGATTGCCTTGTCGGGCAGGAATCGGTCGGGAATATAGCGGTGCGACTGATAAACGGCGGCGTGTAAAGCGTCGTCGGTGTACCTGACCTGATGAAAACTCTCATAGCGCTCGCGCACTCCGCCAAGGATCTCAACGGCTTCTTCTTCACTGGGTGGCGGCACCTTGACTGCCTGAAAACGGCGCTCCAACGAACGGTCTTTTTCGATCGACTTGCGAAACTCAGCAGGTGTGGTAGCGCCGATGCATTGCAACTCACCGCGCGAAAGCGCGGGCTTCAATATGTTTGCCGCGTCCAGCGAACCTTCAGCGGAACCAGCGCCGACGAGGGTGTGCAGTTCGTCGATAAACACGATGTACTGCGGATTCTCGACCAGCTCGCGCATAATTTGCTTCAGACGCTCTTCAAACTGCCCGCGATATTTTGTGCCCGCAACGATCAGTGAAAGGTCGAGCGAAAGGATGCGCTTGTTTTCAAGAAACGAAGGAACGTCGCCATCCATGATGCGTTGGGCCAGGCCTTCGACGATTGCTGTCTTCCCTACGCCAGGTTCGCCAATCAGGACGGGATTATTCTTGGTCCGCCGGCAAAGTATCTGTACCAGTCGTTCAATTTCGGCTTCGCGTCCGATTAGCGGATCGAGTTTGTCGTTTGAAGCGTCTTCAGTCAGATCCCGGGAAAACTCGATCAAGTGAGGCGTGTCTTTTTTCTGAGAGCTGCGCGAGTCCGCGCCGGACTGGCGGGCGATTTCATCGCGCACCGCATTCAAACGCAGTCCGCGTTCGTAAAGTATCTCCGCAGCCATCGAACGATCACCCCTGAGCAAGCCGAGCAAGAGATGTTCAGTGCCGATATGACGGTGTTGCAGTCGATCGCTTTCCTCGTGAGCGTAGGCAAGCACCAGTTTTGTTTCCGGAGCCAGCGGCAACTCAACCGAGGTGGAGATCTTTTCGCGCAGCAGGGTGCGGCCCTCAATTTCTTTGCGAATAGATTCGATTGAGACCTGGGCTCGCGGGAAGAAACGACCGGTGAGCGTCTTGTCCTCACGCATTAGGCCCAACAGCAGATGTTCCGGCTCAATGGCCGGAGCCCCAAACTGTGATGCTTCGTAGCGAGCGAAGAAAATTACGCGGCGAGCTTTTTCGGTATAACGTTCGAACATTCGGTTTTACTCGTCGAACAGGCCCGTATGACTACCATGCCGGGCGACGAAACTATCCGCCCGGCACTGGAGCGCATTATAACCCATGAATCAGGGCGTCAAAAGGTTTGTTTTGGTCGCTAGGGTTAATAAAGTCTTAACGGAGGGCTGATTTCAAACGGTGTGCTGCTGTTATGGTGCTGTTTCGAGATGTGGGAAAACTCGTCCGTTACGAAGGGTCAGCACGCGGTCGCAAAGGTTCGCCACCTTCTCGCTATGAGTTGCCAGGATGACAATTCCCGGGAGCTTCTTCGCATAGGCCACCAGAGTGCGCGCGATTTCGTCAGCAATTTGAGCGTCGAGATTACCCGTGGGTTCGTCGGCCAGAACCAGGGCAGGACTGCTAATCAGCGCCCGACAGAGCGCAACGCGCTGTTGTTCTCCTCCGGAGAGGTTGCCGACTGATTGCGTTGAGTGGTGTGCGAGCCCGACGTCTGCCAGCATCTGCATGGCCCTGCGGTTGGCTTCGCGCTGAGATATTCGCCGGATCAAAAGTGGCAGACTCACGTTTTCAGCGGCAGTCAGGTCCGGCAGTAATTGGTGAAACTGAAAAACAAAACCAACCTGCTGGTTGCGAAATTGTGCGAGTGCAGAAGGGCTGGAGCTTTCGAGGGCGATGTTGCCGGCGAGAATGCTTCCATGATCCGCTTCTTCAAGTCCGCCGAGTAAATTCAGCAAGGTTGATTTCCCGGCGCCCGATGCACCGACAATCGCTACGCTTTCGCCTGCGGCCACTGAAAAACTGACGCCACGCAAGACAGAAATTCGCTCGCCGGCAGGATTAAGGAAACTTTTTCGAAGGTCATTTACAACAACTTCCATTGCCGTAGCTTTCGGGGGTCCTAAGCTTGCTTCTAATGGGACCGCGCGGGCGCCCTCGCCCCCAATGAGTGGAAGCGGTTAAAAGTTGATCTTAAACTCGATTGTATTGCACTCCTGCCGATTAACCCCCGTCCCGCAGCATTTCCGCGGGTCGCATGTTTGCGGCGGCCCGCGCCGGGTAAAGCGTGGCAATCACGCTGAGAACGATTGCGACCACCGCGGTTAAAACAGTATCACGCAGATTCAGACTCAAGGGCACATTGCTGATCGAGTAGACATCGGCCGGCAAACTGATGAGGCGAAAGCGATTTGCGGTCATGATCGCCAACACTCCCAAAAGTACGCCGGCACTTGTTCCAGCCAATCCCACTAGCGCTCCTTCGATTACAAACACACTCATGATGCCGCTACTGGTTGCTCCGAGGGTGCTGAGGACGGCGATGTCGCGGCGACGTTCCGTTACCACGAGGATCAGCGTCGTAGTGATGTTAAGTGCGGCGATGAGAATTATGAGGCCAATTATTACCGCGCCAACCCGGCTCTCAAGCGTGAGGGCGGTAAACAACGGCCGGTTTGCTTCCTGCCAGTCAACCGTGGTGTAGTCGCCGCCGAGGAGTTGCTGCACTTTCGCCCCCGTCGCCTTAACGGTATTGATGTCGCGCACCCGGATACTAATGACGGAAGCTGCATGTTGTCCTGAGGTAAATGTCGAGGCACTCTCGAGAGACAGGTAAACCCAGGTTGAGTCGTATTCAAAAAGGCCTGAACGAAAGATGCCGGCTACCCGAACAGAGCGTTTGGTTGAACTTGCGTACGTGGCGGAGATAACCTCAGCAATGTCGTCAATTTCGAGCCCGGTACGTGCGGCCAATTCCGATCCGAGTATGACTTGCGGCCGCTCGCGGTCACCGGCGTCAACATCGACATTAGCGTTAACCAGAAAATTGGCTTCGCCCGCAATTACCGATCTTTCGATCTCCGCGACGGTGGCAGGTGCCGACCCGTCGATGCCGCGTAACACGGCATAAGCCGAACCTTTTGGTCCAACCACCACCGCGCCGTCATAGGTGGTTCCCGTGGCCGCTATTACTCCGTCGATAGATGCAATGCGTGCAGCAACGGACTTGTGTTCGGGAATAATTTGACCGTCACTGCGCATAACGGTGAGGTGCGCTGTTCCGCCGAGAATCTTGTCGCGCATTTCATCGCGAAACCCATGGGCCAGCGCAAGTGCAAACATTAACGCTGCTACTCCGGCGGCGATGCTAACGACGGCAATCAACGCCGTCACGCGCACCAGTCGCCGCTTTTGACGCGCGCGCAAATAGCGCAGCGCGAGAAATAATTCGTAAGGCATTAAGGCTTCCCATCCAGGCGGAGTCAGTCTGTTTCGCGGATTACGAACTCAAGACCGGGCACTTCTTCGTATCCTCCGGGCGATTCTGCGGGAGCAGTCGTTCCAAATGCGGGTGTTCGGTCGCGCCAACGCCCTTTTCAAAAGGCGGTCTTATTTCGTAAATCGTATCGGTGGCGCGGCGAAACGTGAATTGTTCTTGCAGTTTCACTATCACTGGAATCTCATCGCGTTGCCAACCGCACGGCAACCACCAACGCGGATCGGCGTCGAGAAAAACGCGGCGACCCGCCGTTAAGTGACTTTCAATCAACGGAACCAGATTGTCGCCGGGCCAGCCGCCGCCGGTTCCGATTGTTTCCCAATTGCCCAGGCCAATCGCTTTCCAGTAGGTAACAGCGATCGTTTGCGAACCTGAGATCATCACAGCGTCGCGTGGCAGCTTTTCAAGCTGATAACGATACTGCTTGCTCATCGCACGTCGTTCAATAAACTGTTGGCTTGCCGGACGAATCAATAGACTGAAGACCACGCCCAAGGTTAGCAGAACCAGCAGGCAGGAAATAAAAGCCAGCCGAACGCTGCCAAAGCGCCGGCTCAGGGTGCGAATCAGAAAGTTTGCGGATAAGGGCGCCAGCGCCGGTAGTCCGGTCAAAAAATAGCGCCAGTTAACCGAAGTGCTGTAGTTCAGGAACAGCAGGAGATCGGCCAATAGACCTGACAAGCCAAGTAACAAGAGCGGCGAAAGCCGTCGTTCACGCCATTCGTTTCTGATCGCGAACGCAATACTCACAAAGACCAGCGGCGCGCTGACAAAAAAGTACGTCAGATACGGTTTCAGGTTTTCTAAGGTAATTGGATGGCGTGCGGTCTCCTGGCGCATCGATTCGCGCCAGCCAAACCAGATTTCGCGATAGTGGTCTACAGTCAGAAACCAGTAAGCAAACCAGCCACCGGCACAAACAAGAAATAACAGACAGGAAAGCAGAACCAGAACAATCTGTTTGCGCCCAAGTTTCCAGCCGCAAACGAATGGCGCTACCACCAGCCACGGAGCATAGAAGCCGAACGTTTCACGCAGGTTCATTCCCAGGCCCAGCAAGGCCGCTCCAACCATCACCATCCACACGCGCTCGTCACGCAATCCGCGGTGATGAATGATTAGCGCCAGCGCCAGCATAAGCACGGACGGTACGTCCGTCATCACCTGGCCACCATAAAGAACAAAGACCGGCGAAAAAGCTATGAAGAGCGCCGCGAGGGTTGCCGCGTGAACTGACCTGGTGAAATCGCGCGCCAGGACCCAACACGCAATCACAGCAAACGGAACCTGGACCACCACTGCGTATTTGAAAATCAGATAGGCATCTTCCGGTTTGACGTTGAAGAGCCAGGAAGCAGTTTTGTAAAGCGCGTGATTTCCAAAAATGAAAAGGTTACGCCCGAGCGCCATCGAGGAGGGATAACCCGCGACGACAGCATCGTGTAATCCATGCCGTCCCAGTCGCCAATAAACGGATCGACGAAGTAAAGAACTAGCAAGAGCGCAATGAGAGCGGGAGCGAGCCACCAGGGCCAGGAATTCCAGAGCGAGCTGACAGAATCGGCGAGGGATGTCGCCGCCACGGAAGGTGAACGTCGAGATGAGTCGTTAGCCGTTGCGGGCTTGCTTGTCGCTGGGTGTGTCGGATTCAACGAGTTGGGTTTCAACAGCGGGCGCCGGTCGCTTTACCATCTTTACGCGATTGCCCTGCGCATTGTACTCAACTTCGTCCATGATGTTGTATATGAGCAGCACTCCGCGGCCGGACGACTTAAACAAATTGGCGGGATCGCGCGGGTCCGGAATGGTTTGCACATCGAATCCTTCGCCTTCGTCCTCAATGGTGAACGACGCTTCCGTGGGCGTCAGTTCCGCGCCCACTCGCACCAGTTTCTTCGGGTCACCTTTGTTGCCGTGCTTGACGGCGTTTACAAATGCCTCATCGAGCGCTACGAAAAGATTTGAACCTTCGGGGGAAATCAATCCCAACTTGGCGACCCGTTCCAGGAGGTATTGCAGCACCCCGTCCATCAAAGCGAGATCGCTCGGCAGTTCAAATTCAATCTTCTCGTGGGTGTGAGCAAGCAGTCGGGGATCGTCTACATACCTAAGCTTGTAAGAGAGTGTCTGCTCGACTATGTCGCGAAGTTCCTGCTTGTCGTAGTTGCCGCGCACGTAGTTCGCGGCGCCCATCTTAAACGCCTTGACGATAATGGCTTCAGAAGAACCAAAGCCCACGGGGGTCAGCAGATGTTTGCGATGCAACTCGCCAATGGGCCGTGTGGACTGTTCCTTGACCGAAGGACTGGCCGGCTGGAGCATCGCCGCATCCTCGGTGAGGTCACTGATAATCAGGTCAAACTGGTCCAGATCTTCGCGGTTGAGCGCCTCTTCGCGGTCGCCAGTCACCACCGCCTCATGGCCCAGACTGCCAAGCACGTTCTCCAGAATCGCACGCAGTTCATCGTTGTTATCGACGATGAGGATCCTACGTTTCTCCATCCGGCTCCAATCTGACGTTGATAATTGAGGAGAGACCGACTCGCTTCCAAAAGCAACTTACGATATTTCCGCTTATTGCGTTCGGAATATATCACCGGGAACATGGAAGTGTGTAGGAAACCGACCGGGTGACGGATGATCGGCAAACATTGATCGCGATTGATTACTTCATTTCCGCAGCCTCGGTCGTCGTTCAACGGCCATCGGTCAACTGTTCCCGTGTTACACTCCTGCTCCTACCAGATGGCCAAACCCGGCAAATTTAGAGCGTCTCTTGAATACGGAATTGCGCGTGTGTTGCTATCCGGCCTTGGCATTTTGCCGCGGCGCGGGGCTCTGGGTGTTGGCTCGCTGGTCGGTCGAGTCGGCTTCCGCTTGCCGGGTAAGTTGCAGAGCACCGGACTGCGCAACCTCGAAATTGCATTTCCCGAGCTGCCGGAATCCGAGCGACGACGAATTCTGCGGCGTTCTTTCCTCAGTCTGGGACGTCTGCTGGGTGAGTTTAGCCAACTGCCGCGGGCCACTCCTGAATCGCTCCGCAAGCTGATCGAATACGACGAAGTCGGGTTGGCCCACTTGCGTGAAGCTGAGCGCGCCAAGCGCGGAGTGATCTTTCTGACTGGCCACCTGGGTGTTTGGGAACTCCACAGTTTCGGCTGGTCAGCGTTGGAGTATCCCATCAGTTTTCTGGTGCGCCCCCTCGACAATGATCGCATCGAAGAAATGATCGAAGCGATCCGCACCCGATTCGGAAACAGGGCCATCGACAAGAAGAGCGCGGCACGCCAATCACTGCGCGTGTTGCGTGAGGGCGGCACGCTCGGCATTCTTTCTGATCTGAATACGCAAACGCGAGAAGGCGTCTTCGTCCCTTTTTTCGGGAAACTCGCGTGCACCACCGCGGGCATTGCCACCCTGGCGTTGAAAACAGACGCAGTTGTGATCCCCACCTGCGCTGTTTGGGATTACAAACGAAAGCGTTACTTCTTTCACGGCGATCCGCCAGTGGATCTTGTGCGCACTGGCAACCAGGAGAAAGACATCGAAGTGAACACTGCTAATTTCGCCGCAGCTGTCGAGCGAATGATCCGGCTCTATCCGGACCAGTGGTTGTGGATTCACAAGCGTTGGAAGACCAGGCCGCCGGGCGAACCGGATCTTTACCAGTAAATAGCGGCGAGCACTTCCCATAACGCAGCCTGCTTGGGCTCAGCGCGCTCTAACCCAAATCGGATAATGGAAGCTTCCAACTCATCACAGTCGCAGCGCGAACTTTCCGATGCCGAGGCGATTGCGCGTGCCTTCAGTTTTGCCGATCTCTCTTCATACTCGCTCAAAGAGCGCTGGCTAATTCGTCTGGCTGATATCGGTTTCTACATAATCATCAAATTAGTGGGGGCGACCATTCGTTACGAAGTGAGAGGATGGGAAAACTGGGAAGCGGCCACTCGCGACAACCGGGAACCGATTTACACGTTTTGGCACAACCAGATATTTGCGGCGATCCATTTCTGGCAACGGCGCGGGATCGTGGTAATGACATCGAGGAGTTTTGATGGCGAATACATCGCGCGATTCATCCAGAGATTTGGCTCCGGCGCAGCACGCGGTTCGAGTACGCGGGGCGGAATCACAGCGCTGGTGGAAATGAAACGACTCCTTCAACTTGGTTATGGGGCAGCGTTTACTATCGATGGTCCAAAAGGACCGCCGTACGTTGCCAAGGTTGGAGCTGCAATTCTGGCTAAGAAAACGGGCCAGCCGATCTTGCCGTTTACGATGACGGCGAAGCGTTTCTGGGAAGCGAAGAAAAGTTGGGACCGCACTCAGGTGCCGCTTCCATTTACACGCACACTCGTCCAGATTGCACCCCCGATTTTTGTTTCCATGGATGCCGATAGGGAGGAATTGGAAGCGAAACGAGATGAAGTGCAGGCGGCGCTTGATGATCTCGATCGACGCGGTCGCGAGTGGGCCGGAGAATCGGGGCAGTAGCCCGACCGCAAGGGAGGGCGTACCTTAAGCTCGAACGCCCTCCCTTACGGTCGGGCCACTGCACCATTGTCAGGCAGCGCACTTTGATTTGCCCGCATCCTTAGTTACTCTTGTGCCTCCCCCCACAGCATCCTATTTTCAGCCCTGAGGAGTTTTGAATGAAATCAGTGTTTGCCCTCGTGCTTGGCTTGTTTATTGCCGTATCTGCGCAGGCTCAAAGCGCTAAGCCGCCCAAAGAAACCGCGATGGATCGCTTCCTTCGTTACGTGAAGATCGATACGCAATCTGCTGAAGATCAAACGACTGTCCCGAGCACCAAAAAGCAACTCGTCCTCGCCAACCTGCTCGCAAAGGAGTTGAAGGAGCTGGGTGCAGAAGAAGTGAGTGTCAGCGAATTTGGAATCGTTTATGCGAAGTTGCCGGGAAATCTTGCTGACAATTTGAAGGTGCCGGTCGTGGGTTTCATCGCGCACATGGATACGTCGCCGGCAGTTTCCGGTGAAAACGTAAACGTCATCATTCACAAAAACTATCAGGGCGGCGACATCGTGCTGCCAAAAGATCCGACTCAGGTGATCACGGTTGCCAACACGCCAGTGCTCAAGGAATTGATTGGAGACGACATCATCACGGCCGACGGCACTACTTTGCTCGGGTCCGACGATAAGGCCGGCATTGCCGAAGTGATGACGATGGTCGACACACTCATTCAGAATCCACAGATTAAGCATGGCGGCCTTGCCATCGCTTTTACACCCGACGAAGAAGTCGGAGGCGGCATCGAGAAGTTTGACGTCAAACAGTTCGGGGCGGTGTTCGCTTACACGGTTGACGGCAAATCGCTCGGCATGATCAACGAAGAAACGTGGAGCGCGCGCACCGCTGTGGTCAAGTTTCAGGGCATGAGCACGCATCCGGGAACCGCGAAGGGGATTATGGTCAACGCGGCTTTCGCGCTTGGAGATTATCTCGGCAGGTTTCCCCAGGACATGCTGCCGGAAACCACTGAAGGCCGCGTGGGTTTCGTGCACCCTTATGCGGGAGTTGCCGACATCGAGCAGTCGAGCATCAAGGTGTTGTTGCGCGACTTCGATTTAAGCGGGTTGGATGCCAAGGAAAAGATGTTGCGCGAGATGATGGCGCAAACGCAGGCGAAGTTTCCGAAAGTTAAGATCAGCATCGCCGTCGAAGAGAATTACAAGAACATGAAAGAGGTACTGAAGAATTATCCGGAGCTGCTTGAGAACGCTTTCGAAGCAACCCGTCGCGCTGGACTGAAGCCGCGCATGGAACCAATTCGCGGGGGCACTGACGGCGCCCGCCTGACTTTCAGAGGATTACCAACGCCCAATCTCTTTACCGGTGGCAACAATTTTCACGGCAAGCTCGAGTTTAATTCACGTCGCGGTTTGGAAAAGACGACCGAGACATTGATTAACCTGGTGCAGCTCTTCGCTGAGAAAGCAAATCCAAATCTCAAAAGAAGCCAAACGAACAAATAAACGCCGCAGCGGCTACGTCGCTTTCATCGGCAGGCCAAACGCCGGCAAGTCGACGCTTTTGAATCAGCTCGTCGGGCAGAAGATTGCCGCCGTTTCCGACAAGCCGCAAACAACGCGCTTCAAGATCCAGGGTGTGATCACCAAACCCGAAGGCCAGATCGTTCTGGTCGACACACCCGGGGTGCATAAGCCGGGTTACGAAATGAACCGGCGCATGATGGCCACCGTGCAGGACGCGCTGATGGGCGTCGATCTCGTTTGCCTGATTCGCGATGCCTCAGTTTCCAGTGGCAGCGGTGACAAGTTTGTTCTTGAACTGATTCAGCGCTCGCAGAAACCTGCCCTACTGCTGCTTAACAAGATCGACAAACTCAAAGACAAGAAGGAACTGTTGCCGATGCTCGACTGGTATCAGAACGAGTACGACTGGCGTGAGTTGATTCCCATTTCAGCTTTACGAGGCAACGTGAGCGATGTGCTGCCCTCGCAGATGATCAAACATCTTCCGGAAGGCGAACCGTTGTTCGGCGAGGATGATTTTACGGATCAATCGGTGCGCACGATGGTCACGGAAATTGTGCGCGAGAAGATTTTGCTGCAAACGCAGGATGAAATTCCTTACGTGACGGCGGTGGTGGTGGAGAAGTGGGACGAAGAGCGGGAAGATTTCACGCGCATTCATTGCGCGATTCTGGTTGAGAGAGCTTCACAAAAGAAGATTGTTGTCGGTAAAGGAGCCGCGCGTTTGAAAGAGATTGGCATTAACGCGCGGCAGGATATCGAACTCCATGCTCGGCCATCGCGTGCATCTGGAGTTGTTTGTGAAGGTGGAAGAAGAGTGGCGCAACCGGGTGGGGCTGCTCGATGATATGGGAATAGGATAGCCAGCTATTCTTCATCGATCACTGCAGTATCTCAACTCCTCGTCGAGGTTTCCCGGAGACAACTAGCTTCAGAAACGGTTGCCGCACATTAGCGACAACTTTGATCGGGTTCGACGACATTACGTCTATTCCATGCTTGACGTTAATGAACACCGATCCATGAACCCAGCCCTCCAGTCCTTCGAGTACTTTGAGAGTGAAGTGACCTCGCGCGTCTGTTTCAGTAGATATTAATGTCCGTCCATCTCTGATCGACGGGGAGTCCTGAAGACTGAGGAAGGCCTTCGCAATTGGTTTACCGTTGGCCCCGACGACAATTCCTTTAATCTCTCTAACCGGAAGACGGGGAGACACGCGCAACTCATAGCCCTCTAGCTTTTCACCCCTTCCGAGCGAAATTACGGCAGCATTCTTTTCAGTCTGAACCCCCGGAAAGAAGGTGCGCTGAAAAGGGCTTCTGGCGTCAGGAGTCCTGATCATGTTGACCCCAAGCACATAACGACCCTGCTTCAGTTCTGAAAACTCAAATCGACCCTTAGCATCTGTCTCCTCAACTCTGCCTATGAATGGGCGTAGTGCCCTTAAGTCCTCCAATTTATCCGACAGTTCAAGAGGTAGTAGTTCAACCAAGGCGCCCGCTGCCGGTTGGCCTCGATCATCGAGAAGGACGCCGCTGAGTCGACCGTCTGTTCTTGCATAAAATGTATTCGTGGCGCATCCGGAGCTGGGCACGCCAACCAAATCTGGCTTATCGCTATCGTGCACTAAGAACGAAGGGAGCGTCGCGACTACCCGGTAACGTCCGGGTGGCAAATTCAGTATTTTGTAGAAGCCGTCCTTGTTTGTGATTGCCTCAAAACGCTGACCATCCTCCCGCTGTGCCACTACTCTGACCCCACTTATCAGCTCCGGGATGGGCAGGGCTCCACCATCGTAATAATCAGTCTTGATGACTATCCCCGAGAGGCGCGTCCCTTGATTTGAGTCTGGCAGTCCTTCGAGGTAATCGAGGTCTTCAGCTGCGTATTCGAGGGGCATGCTTCGGGTGCATGAATTTGTATGGAACCGCTTGGACTCGTCGTTATACCAGGCATAGATCAAATATCTTGTGCCTTTCTCAAACACGACCGAGCAGTCGCCGCTCGCGGTGCCCTGAGACATCCTAATCTTCGTTTCGGATATCCCCTTAAAGGCCCGTTCAACAGAGAGGTGTGCATATCCTCGGTCATACCAGTCTTTTGCCGGCGGATCGATGTCCGTTACCAGTGCGGTGAAAATGGCCGGGGTTTCGCGATACGCCTCGCATGGCGGTCTGGGCGGCAGGCAGGAACAGCCAAGCGCTTGGTCAGTTGCCAGGAGAATAAATAGCGCCGAGAGGAAGACAATTCTAGTTTTCATGAGAGGTTAGACTTCGTTAAGCTCCTGCGGGTTCCCACTTCTAGCGCCAGGGGTGTTTCGTATCGAGCACGCGCGGGTACCCGCAATTTAGGGGAAGCACTCAACCAGCCTGCTCCGCAGGCTCTTGAATACGCCATCCCGAATAACCGTTGGTTGTGGCCACTTAACAGTGAGATTAGGCCGGTTTCAGAGGTTCTGAATCTAGCTCCGTCTCCTCCCAAATTAGGATGTGTCTGGTTTCTTTCAACAACAGCGAACCCACCACGAACGTGACACTCGCCACGATAATTGGGTAGTACAAGCCTGCATAGATGTTCCCAGTCTGCGCCACCACGTAAAGTCCAATTAGCGGCAGCAACCCGCCAAACACACCGTTGCCGATGTGGTAAGGCAGCGACAGCGACGTGTATCTAATTCTTGCCGGGAAGGCTTCGACGAGGTACGCCGCGATGGGCCCATAGACCATGGTCACGAAGATGACCTGAATGAACACCAGCAGAATTAGTTTCCAAGCAATTGAGTTACTGATCAGACTCGCGAAGTCCACGTAAGGCAGCACTTGTTTCGCCGGTTGCAACACGCCTTCAACGTAGGTCTGCGGTGTGAGGCTGATTGAACCGGTGACTGCGTTACGCACAGGCGAAGCGGTGACGACATTCGAGCCTGCGGCAGTCTGCATCGCGCGGTAAATTGGGATGTAAGAAATGGCCGCGAGCAAACATCCCAAAAGGATAATTCGCTTGCGGCCAATCCGATCCGAGAGCGCCCCGAAAACGACGAAGAAGGGCATGCCCAGCAACAAGGCAATCGCGATGATGTAGGTTGCCGATGTTCCGTGCACGTTAAGCACAGTCTGTAGGTAAAACAGAGCGTAAAACTGTCCCGTGTACCAGACCACGCCCTGTCCCGCCGTGGCGCCGAAGAGCGAAATCAATACCAGCCTCAGGTTCTTCCACTTCGTGAAGGCTTCCTTCAGAGGTTTCGCGGACGTCATGCCGGCGCTCTTGAGTTGTTGAAATATCGGCGACTCTTTCATGCGCAGGCGAATGTAGAGCGAGATGCCAACCAGAAAAATCGATATCAGGAACGGAATGCGCCAGCCCCAGGAGTCAAAGGCCGGTTTGCTCATCGTGTTTTGCACAATCAAGATTACAGCTAGCGAGAGAAACAACCCCAGCGTGGCCGTGATCTGAATGAAGCTTGTGTAGAAGCCGCGCTTCGCATCCGGCACGTGTTCGGCGACATACACTGCCGCGCCGCCATACTCACCACCCAGCGCCAAGCCCTGCAACACGCGAATGATAAGCAGAATGATTGGCGCCGCAATTCCGATCGTCGCGTAGGTTGGCAGAAATCCGATGAGTGAAGTGGCGCCGCCCATAATCAGGAGCGTAACGAGGAATGCGTATTTACGACCGACCAGATCGCCTATCCGTCCAAAGAAGAGTGCACCGAATGGGCGCACGACGAAACCCACCGCAAACGTGGAGAGGTAGGCGATGAGTGCCAGAGTTGTGTTTCCCTGCGGATAGAAGTGAGGCGAGATGACCAGCGCCAGGCTTCCGAAAATGTAAAAGTCGTACCACTCGATCATGGTGCCGACCGCTGACGCCGCGATGACTTTCCAAATCGAGTAAGCCTGGGGTTCGCCGGTCTGCGCGGCTGTGGGGAAAGACGATGACATTCGGACGCGTATCTTAAACTAGTGGAGGCGTTGCGTCGCTATGAATTTATCCCGGATTTTCATGGCCGGGATCGCGGGTTAATATTTTTCCGACGGAGCTTTGGGGTTGGTACCGAAATCCCCCCTTTGAAAGGCCGGGCTAAATTTATACCGACGATACGCGTTGCAGTTCCGGTTGGCTCACGCATCAGCCGCGCGATCAGCGGCGCGAAATACATCGACCAGCGCGAGTGTGATCGCCAGCACTACCGGTCCAAGCACGATTCCCAGCACGCCAAAAACCTGCAAACCGCCAAGCACGGCGAAGAAGATCAAGAGCTCGTGTAGTTTGGTCCGATCACCGACCAGCTTTGGCCGCAGAAAATTGTCGATCATGCCGATTACGAGGGTTCCCCAAAGCACCAGGACTAATCCTTTACCATACTGGCCGGTGGCGAAAAGATAGATCGCGGCGGGGACCCAAACCACGAATGCGCCCAACATCGGGATCATTGACATGAAGATCATCACCACGCACCACACGATTGCGGAAGGCAGCCCGAGGGCCCAGAAGGCCACCCCGCCGAGCACCCCCTGAATGATCGCGATGCTGAAAACACCATAGACGCTGGCGCCCACCACGTCGCGCGTCCTGGCCAAAATCGCGTCGGCATGTTTCTTCTCCAGCGGCAACGCGTCCCTAACGACGGTAAAAATTTTATCGCCGTCGCGGAATAGGTAATACATAGTGAAGAGCACGAAGAACATCTGCACGACGATTTCGAGCGCGCCTCCGAGGAAACCCAGCGTTTGCCCGGCGATTGAGCCGCTCATACCCTTTAGCCACTCGAGGAGTTGTTGGGGTGAGCGCAGCTGCTCGATATCGACGATCCGGTTAAGCCACTGTAGTGGACGTCCAATCAGAGGTGCATTGGGATCAAGGAAGGCGACGAGATTCGCCTGCAAGCTTTGCATCGCTCCGGAGAATTCCCGGAGAACTGCGATGGTCACCAGCACCACCGGAATAAGGATCGTGAGGATCACCAAAGCGCACGAGATCAACGCGCTTAGTGCCGGCCGTCCCGTCTTACGCACGAGTCGCTGGTGCACCGGATAGAAAACGATCACGAGCACCGCCGACCACGCGAGCACGCCCATGAAAGGCCTCACCATCAGCCAGCACAGGTAAAGCGCAAGTGCGGTGACAGCGAGCAGTAACCACCAGCGAATCTGCTTGTTGCGATCTGTCATACGGAGAGTCGGGGTCGACTATCCTGATTGTAACACTCCTATTTTCTGTCGAGTGCTACCTGAGCGACCGCGAGTAAGGCCACTGCTCGCGGCGATTCCCCGGTGAAGCCTTTTGGCAGATCGGCCGCGCGATCGAAGTCCTCCCTGGCCAATGCTGCAAACAAGCCCGCCAGATCGAAGGTTTCGACGGAAAAATTATTTGTCATTGCCCCGCCCCCCCTAAAGGCGATACGAGTGGTGAGTTCGCCATCTTCGCCGCTGAATCCGCTTGCTGAGTTTGCTGCTTTGATTACTTCGCTCATCATCCCCCACGCCTTTTCGCTATCAACTTTTTGCAGGTGTGTGACGGCGGCAATTAAGGTGCGCGCCCGGTCGGGTGAACTTTGCTCGATGCGACGGGATTCGGCGAGGGCGAGATCCAGAGCTTCGGCGGCCCGAGTCGCATCGGTCGTCGCGAGCAGTCCCCCGATTTCAGCCAGACCCCAGGCGCGTTGGACAGTGGTCAACTCCATGCTGCGCGCCAGACTGAGGGCGTCGTCGGCATTCTTCTTTCTTATAGCCCCGCGCATCGCGTCAAACGTAATGTACCCTTGCACTTGCTGACGCAGCTCCGAGTCTTCAATCTTATCGGCCAGGTCGCGTGCCTTATCGAAGTCGCTGTTCCTCGCAGCCATGGCCGCCTGGTAGTAGAGGCGATCACGTTCCTCAGGTGTCTTGGCCTTAGGCAAACGGTCGAGCGATTCCTGCACTCCGTCCCTGCTTTGATCTTCCGGAACGATGCCCCTGGTGAGGAGCGGATTGTCCTGGCGCATGCGCTCTGGCACGTCATTGACCAGCATCGCCATCCGCGCGCGCAGTGCGGGCGCCTGACCATGTCCAAACTTTTCAAAGAGTTGAAGCATTCTGGCAATGACCACATAAGTACCCTGGCGTCCTGACGACGACAGATCCGGTTCCGGTGTGGGTCCGAGTAACACGGATGCTGCGGTGCGGAAAAAAGCGTTTCGCATCGCTGGGGTAATATCGGACGGCGGTCCCATGTTGCCTCGCCATTGCCGAGTGTGACTGTTCCCGTCTGGCTTCACGGTGATGTAGAGGAATGGATGGAAAACGTATGAAGAGAGAAGGGAAATCGTATTGGCATCAGAAACCGGATCGCTGATTGCCCTGCTCAGTAAAGCCACATAGCGCTGATCCGCAGCGGCTGCGTCCTTCTCGTGAAGCATGTCCAGAATGTTTATCCCAAAAGTATTTATCGGATAGAGCGCCGAGTCGGCAAACTGCAGGGCACGCGGTATGTCGCCATCTTCGAGCAGTTGGCGCGCCAGGCTTAGGCGCTGAGCCATTGCCTGCGGGGGATCATCGGGATTGATTCGCGTCGGAGTTTGAGGACTCGCGTTCGGAGTCTTTTCGGCCTCCAGCTTTCTCGCCTCCTCCAGCTTGCGCAGAAACTCTTCACCCAACTCGCGATCATGACGCGCTGCCAGACGCAAAACCTCACGGCGCAGGTTTGGCCGTTGCCGGCTCGCAGTGGTCCCTCGCGAGGCTAGCAACGTCCGCACTTCCTCTTCTGATCGTTTAGAATTTTCCTCGTCAGCAGCTTCGGCAGAGTCCCAGGCGCGCTTAAACAGCGAGCGCGCACTCTCAGGGTCGGATGCCCACAACGCGGCCGCAGTGCGGGCCTGCACTCGTGAACGCTGTGCCAGATCGCGGAAGCTGCGCGCTTCATCCGCAAGCGAAGACAATAATGAAACTGCAAGAGTACGGCGGGCCTCGATCTGCGGATCAATCTGCGCTACTACTTTCTTAGTCGTAGAAGGTTTGGTTTTAGACGCGGGTGCAGGTGTAGGCGCAGGCGTGGACGCAGGCATTTGGGCGTTGATTACCAACTGCGATGCGAGCAGACAAATCACGATGCTGGAAGTTCGCGGGTGGAAGATCATGACCAGTTCCTTTCGAGTACGGAGGATATTCCAAAAGTATCCAAGAAGGAATATCGCGAGAGCAGCCGTTCGCTGCCTTCGCTTCGGATGTAACTGTGGTTTATTCTCGCCCCTTGAAGTTTGCTCTTCGTTTAACGCTGCAGAGAGAAAATGAGTTCCATCGATAACGAAGAAGCCGTTTGCCAGTGGTATGCGCTCGATCTCGAGGTGGAGGCAGCTGCGTGCGAGGCGGTCGAGTATGCCCTGATGGAATCAGGAGCGCTCGGCACCGAAAATGATGATGTTCGCGAAGTTGGATCTGGTCTCGCTGATGACTTGGCAGCAGGGAATGAGAATTTCTCCGGTAAAAGAGAATTGCGAGTGACCGGCTACTTCAATGCGATACCCAACCGCGAATTGGTTCGGACCGAACTAGCGAGCGCGCTCCGTTTGTATGAACTACCGTCTTCGTCTGTTAGACAAATGGATCTGCGCGAGGTGGTCGATGCAGACTGGCTGGGCGAATGGAAGAAGAACTGGCAACCGGTCACCACCGGGCGTTTTGTAGTGGCGCCACCGTGGAGCGAAATTGCCGAGGCGGCCGATCAAATTGTCATTCGAATCGAGCCTGGGATGGCATTCGGGACCGGAACCCATGAAACAACTCGATTGTGCTTGAGAGCGATTGAGAAACTTTTTCGTGGCGGGAGCTTTCTTGATGTGGGCACCGGCACCGGACTCCTCGCGATCGCCGCAGCAAAGCTCTTTGCGGAGGCAACAATCCAAGCGTGCGATACAGATGCGGATGCGGTCGCCATTGCGCGAGAGAATGCGCGCTTAAACGGCGTGGCCGGAAACATCACGTTTCGCGTCGGCACAGTTGACGAGACAACTCTCTCGACGGACATGGTTTGCGCCAATCTTACTGCCGACGTGATCTTACCGTTGCTGCCAAGCCTTGTCAGCGCAACCTGCGGACGACTGATCCTCTCCGGGATTCTCGATACGCAGGCAGTGGCGGTCACGGCTAGATTGAGAGCGTGCGGGGTGGCCGCGCCGATCGAGATAATGAGCGACGGCGAGTGGGTGGCTATTGTTGTCTAGCGGCTCGCGAAATACGTGTGTTACCCGAGAGTCTCGAATGGCATTGTTCATAATTGAGAAGCAAATATGACACGGCGGAGATTTCACGCGCCGCCCGGCGCGTTCACGTCAAATCGCAGCAGGGTGACCTTGGCTTCGGACGAGGCGCGTCACCTGCGCGAAGTGCTGCGTCTAAAAGCAGGTGACGATGTTTCGGTTTTCGATGGCGAGGGTCACGAGTTTCATTGCCGCGTCTCTGATAGCCGGCGCGATAAGGCAGAACTGGAGATTATTTCTGAAATTGCGCCGGCGAAACCAGAGTCACCCCTGCGCCTCACGCTTGCAGTGGCTTTGCTGAAAGGCGAGAAGTTTGATTTGGTTGTGCAGAAGGCAACGGAGTTAGGCGTTACTTCCATTACGCCGCTGGTAACAAATCATGCGGATATTCGTTTGCGCGATGCTGCAGACGCCGCTAAGCGCGTGGCCCGATGGCAGCGAATTGCGCTGGAGGCGACGAAGCAATCTGGGCGAGCTGTGGTCCCGTTGGTTACAGACCCCATTGCTTTTAAGTCGCTCATCGAAACTCAAAGTCAGCCAGCCGGCGCCGCTGGAGGCGGATGGCAAGGTTTAATGTTCTCCGAACGCGACGGCGCTTCGCTCGCTGAGTGGCGTCAAAGAAATCCCATCGAGCTTTCCGCGTTGACGGCAATTATTGGCTCAGAAGGTGGTTGGGCTGATGAAGAGATCTTGTTTGCGCGGGAGGCAGGTTGGTCGATTATCACTCTCGGGGGGCGGACCCTGCGGGCGGAAACCGCAGCAATCGCAGTTGCCACCTTGCTCCAACATCGATTTGGCGATCTTGTACGAAATGAGCCGTTCCCTGAAGTGCGTCGAACGGGCAGTGCCTGGGTCGCCTGCCCGATAACCGGTGTGCGGGTCATGACTTGCATGGGGAGCGGCGATGGTCGATAATCCCACCAATGATTGCCCTGTTATACACCAAAGCCCGACCTGATCTTTTAAGGAGTGAATAAAGAGTGAAAGCGGAATTGCAGCAACTAGTCGCTCTACAAAACCTCGATACAAGCATAAGAAAACTACAATTAGAGCTGGAAGCGATACCCAAGAGGCGCGCTGAGATCGAAGCAGAATTCGACCAGCGCGCCTTTGAAATTCGCGCCCTGGAAACCACGCGAGACGAGGCCGGACACAGTCGTACCCAGCTTGAAATTGAGGTTGCTGAACAGAAAACACGAACCGAACGCGCTGAGCGAAATTTGATGTCGTCCAAGAAACAGGACGAATATACCGCCGCCATTCGCGAAGCCGACGCAGCTCGCAAACAGATAGCAGTGCTGGAAACGCAGATCCTGGAAAAGATGGAAGCACTCGAAAAGGCGGAAGCAGCACTTAACGAGCGGGCTGATGAAATCGCTTCGTTGAATTCTGATCGCGAAGCCCGTCTGAAAGCATTTGACGACGAGACTGCCGAGCAGGCGAAAAGGCTTGCAGGTAATCGCACCGAGCGGGAACTGATCATCAACGCCTTACCTAAAGCGATGGGCGCAGATTACAACCGCATCAGCAAGCGCATACGTGATGGAATCGCCGTAGCTGAAGCGCGCAATGGCGCCTGCATGGCCTGCTTCATGGCGCTACGCCCACAGGCGATGGCTCAGGTACGCCGCGGCGATGAAGTTATCACTTGCGAGAATTGCAATCGCATTCTCTATTACGCTCCGGGTGAGTCGGCTTCGCCGAATCCTGCGGTGGCGCAACCGAAAGTAGCTCATACTTAAGCGTTAGTTCCCGGACCGCATCACTTTCCTCAAGGCGGCGCGCCGGCACCGGGCCGAGAGCACTTCGCAAGCAAAGGTTGTGAGTAAGAGCGCAGTCCTGGGTCTCGACGCGGTTTGCTTTTTCTTCCTTCAACTCAGCCCAAAGATCTTCGGAGCATCAAAAGACAATTGGTTTAACCCGTGATTGTTTACAGTCGAAAATGGGGTGTAATCCTTGCGGTGTTTGTCCACATAGGTTATGTAGAATCGATTTATTTTGACCAGACGGAGAAGGGTTTTGAGTCGTTAAGCTGACGTCCTAACATTCAAGCCATGAAAATAATGGTGACAGGGGGCGCGGGTTACATCGGAAGCGTCGTTACTGAAGAGTTGATTAAAGATGGCCACGAAGCGGTTGTTTACGACAGTCTTTACAAGGGCCACTGCGTGCCATAGTTGCCGGCGCTGCATTTGTCAAGGCTGATCTTTCCGACCTGGCCACGTTACGCCGGACGCTTCAGGAATATTGCGTCGAGGCCGTTATTCACATGGCCGCCGATTCGCTGGTAGGCGAGTCGACTGAACAGCCGGAAAAATACTATCGCAACAATGTGGTGAATGGACTTGTCCTGCTCGACGCGATGCGCGACGCAGGCGTGAGTCGTCTGGTGTTTTCTTCGACCGCCGCGACCTATGGCGAGCCGGCATTGCAGCCCATCGAAGAGACTGCGCCAAACAATCCGACAAATCCCTACGGCGAATCCAAGTTGGCCTTCGAGCACGCCATACATTGGTATGCACGGGCGTACGGACTTCATTACACGTCGCTTGCGCTATTTCAACGCTGCGGGCGCCAGTGACCAGTGTGGCGAGGATCACGTGCACGAGACACATTTGATTCCCATCGCCCTGCAGGCCGCCGCGGGCAAGCGGGAATATGTCGAAGTTTATGGTGACGACTATTCAACGCTCGGACGGCACTTGCGTGCGTGACTACATCCATGTGATTGATCTTGCGCGTGCCCACTTGCTGCGCTCAAGCGAGGCGGTGACGCTGAACGTGTCTACAATCTCGGGTGCGGCGGCAATGGTTACAGCGTAACGGAGGTTCTGGAGACTGCACGCGAGGTTACCGGAAAAGAAATTACGGTTCGCATTGCTCCAAGACGGGCGGGTGACCCTGGAGTGCTGATTGCCAGTTCGGAAAAAATCAAACGTGAGCTGGGCTGGAAGCCCGAATACCAGGATTTGCGCGTGATAATCGAGTCGGCCTGGCGCTGGATGCAGGCCCATCCGGACGGATACGGAAAGGTGTCCGACAAGCTTTAGCTTGTAGTAGCCAAACGCAGCAGCGCCAAACTGAAGTTTGGCGGACCTTTGGCGGACATCGTCACGAAGATGGCAACCCGCAAGACAACATTCGCCGAGGAAAGCGGAGGTAAAGCGCACGCGAAGCCATCGCAAGCGCCCGCGATTTCAGTCGAAGAATTCTTGTCTCTCAAAAACCCTAAGGGCGCTTTGTCGCTGGATGTGGATGGTGAGCGGGTTTCCGTGACCAGCCTCGAACGCGTGTATTGGCCCGACGAAAAGATCACGAAGTTCGAGCTGCTTTGCTACTACATTCGGGTTGAGTGAACTCATGCTCCCTCTTCTGAAGGATCGTCCGGCGATACTTCAGCGCTGGCCGCGAGGCATTAACGCCCCAATGTTTTTCCAGCAGGATCTTGAGAGCGCTCCGTCGTTTGTTAAGACCACCCACCTGATTAACCGGGAAGGACGTGAACTCGACTACGCTGTATTCACGACCCGCGCATCGCTTTTGCACTTCGTTAATCTGGGAACTATCGAGCAGCATCCGTGGCATTCGACGACGAAGAAACTCGACCACCCGGACTGGATTGCGATTGATCTCGATCCGAAAGAAGCTCCGTGGGACAACGTCCTTGAGGTGGCGATTGCTCACGAAAAAAGTCTGTGATGAAGTGGGGCTAAATGCGTTTCCGAAGACATCGGGCTCATCCGGAATTCATATTTACTTGCCGTTAAAGCCGACAAATAAATATGAAAGCGCGGCGGAGTTTTCCCGGATGCTGGCCGCCGAGGTTGCTCACCGTGCACCGAAGATCGCAACGGTCGAGCGCACCATCGCCAAGCGAAAGACGGATCAGGTTTATGTTGACTGGATGCAGAATGCGCGTGGTAAGAGTTTGGCGGCGGTGTTTACGGTGCGGGCCAAGCCGAGGGCGACGGTCTCAATGCCTTTGACCTGGAAACAGATTGAGCAGGGCGTGAAGATTTCCGACTTTACAGTCAAAAATGTTCTCGCCCTGCTCAAGACGAAGGGTAATGCGTGGGCTGACTTCTTCGGTCAGCGCCAAAAGCTGAAGCTTGCTTAAGCGCACGTTTAGTTTTTGATCTTCACGCCCGCTGAGAATCGAATGCCGTCTTCGCGCCGGTTGTCGAAAAATACCGGAAGATAGTCAACTTGAATCGGTCGGATGTCGATGCGATCGCTCGCCTTGATGTCCAGGCCGGCTCCGAGCGCCATCGCAAAGGCCGTTTCGTTTGTGTCGGGACAAGTGAAATCGTCGTCTCAAAGTCGGCGTTGTAACGGGTGGCGCCGAATAGCGCATGCGCAAAAGGAATCGACCGGCGAGCATTGCGGAAGTTGTACGCGCGGGCCAAACAGCAGGGTATACCGCGATAGTCTGGCATCAAGGTTTGCCCGCTAAGGCTGTCTCGAAAATTCGCGTTGTGAAAGGTGGCGCTGACATTTCCCACCAGGCCGACGTTGCGATGGACGTTGGCCACTACTTCGCCCGTTACGCCGTTGTATTGAACGCGCTTGGAAGGGAAGTCGACGGCACGGTGGCGCCGCCCGCAGTTATCTCGCCTGCCCTGGGCGTCCAGCCGATCGGCGCCGTTATTGGCACGCTCATGGGCGTAGCCGATGAAGAATTCCCAGTTTGAATAGTCCTGGGCCAGACTCGCCGGGGCAGAGACGAGCACGATGGCGAGCAGCAAAAACAGCTTACGCATGGGCGGTAGTCCTCCTTGATGACTTATCATCAACACTAAAAGAAGTATGTGGTGATAAGAAAAATCGGAATCCGCACGTGTTTCCAGTTTTTCTTTTGAATTACTCGTTTATTTAACGAAAGGGGGAATCTTTTAGCATGGAGCGAGCGGGTCAGGCAAGAACAAAACCGGGATTTCGCGCGGAGTTTGGCGCGGCTTTGGGCTCCGCTGCTGCCGGCGCTCTTGTTGGTCGTCACTGCCTGGTCGGTCGCGGCGCAGCAGCCCGGGAGAAATAACGCAGGGAAGCGGATCCCCAGCGCGTCCGGTAATTAAAACGCCTTCGACCACGTCGCAGCCGCGATCCTCACCGACAGTTTCGAAGCCGGTCGGCCGGGTACCAAGTACCCTGTCAACCGCAGTCGAGTGATCCGCAACAAATGCTGGCCACCGGGCAGCTCGCAGTGGATCAAAATCGGTTTGACGACGCTCTCGAAATCTACAATCGCGTCATTGCGCTGTCGGCAAATAAGCCGCAGATCGCTGCGATGGCCCACCTGAAAATCGGCAACTCCTACATGGTCCAACGGAAGTTTGAGAATGCAGTGGTTGGTTTCGAACGCGCGATTCGTTCTCAATCCAAATTACGCTGAGGCCTTCAACAATCTGGGTGAGGCGTTGGGGGAGTTGAAACAATATCCGCGCGCGATTGAGATGTTTGGCAAGGCGGCGGTGCTCGATCCGACGCTCTTAAAAGCAAAGTACAATCAGGCGGTGAGCTACGATCGCATGCGCAATTTCCGTTACTCTGAGTTTGTCTTTCGAAGTCTGATCAAGAGCAATCCGCAATATTCTCTCGCATACGACGGTCTCGCCGTCACGTTTTCCAAGGCCGGGCGAGGTAAGGAAGCAATTGCGATACACGAGAAGGCGATTGCCCTCGCGCCGACAGATGCGTCTTACTATTTCAACCTCGCGATTAGCTATCTGATGTTGGGGAACACCGCTAAGGCTTCAGAGCAACAGGAAAGATTGAAGGCAATCGATCCGGCCATCGCCGACCGCCTCGCCAGCGTGATCATTAAGCGGCAGATGAAATAGTCGCCTGCTTCATCAGGCGGTTCAGAATAAGTTGAGAAGGCGGTCAGGTTGTTCCTGCTTGAGATCCAGTTTAAGGCAAGGCGAGGTTACTGAATCGCTACTCGGGCGATGCGGCTCGCAGCTTCGGTGGCATTCAGCGTTTCTGATGCTGCGATGTGAATGCTCGCCAGTTCGTAAAGCGGGCGCCGCTCGTTGTAGAGTCGCTCGGCAGACTCGCGAGTCTGCGCGAGGGGTCGAAGTTCCTTACTTGCCTCAATTCTCTCCCAACACAAAGCAAAAGGGACATCGAGCCAAACCGTGAGGCCTTCGTGTTGCCTGATCAGTTCCCGATTCTCCGGGATAGTCCAGGCGCCGCCGCCCAGAGCAACAACGCCGGCTGAAGTGTCGCCCAATTCTTGATTCAGAACCTGTCGCAACATCTCGGTTTCCATTCTACGAAAAGTGTCCTCGCCGCTTTGTTCAATGATCTCTCCCGGGCTGCGGTGTGCCCGCGCGCTAATCATTTGATCCAAATCGATTGCGCGCCGGCTGAGGAGTCGAGCCAATTCGCGGGATACGGTGGTTTTGCCGGAGCCCATGAAGCCAACTATCACGATTGGACCAGGCGCCTGTTTTGTCTCACTGATCATCTTTCCACCACGGTTTCCAGGATTTCGAAAAACTCAGGAAAGGAAATTGCTACGCACTCACTTCCGGATAATTCCGACTCACCATCCGCGAGCAAGGCGGCGACGGTGAACGCCATCGCGATGCGGTGGTCTCCGAACGAGTTGAGCGCGGCGCCCTGAAGCTTAACCGGTCCATTGGTCTTCAAACCGTCTTCAAATTCTTCGACCTCTGCTCCCATCGCGCGCAGATTTGCGACTGTGGCAGTAATCCGATCGGTTTCTTTGTGACGGAGTTCCCCGGCATCGCGAATGACCAGGCCTCCAGGGTTCTGAGTTCCAATCACGGCGACCAGTGGCAACTCATCAATTAAGGCTGCACACACTTGGCCCTCGATCAGGAAGCCGGACGGGCTAGGCGCGACGCAAAAGGCCTGGCCGCGCACCTCGGTTCGCGGTTCATTTGCCATCACATGCAGTGTCCCTACCATCTCGTTACAGACTTCGCTGGCTGCGATTTTTTTGATGTCTGCTCCCAGAGAGCCAAGCACATCCAGCAGTTGAGTTCGAGTTTGATTTAGCCCCAAACGCTCAACGATTAAGTCAGACGTTGGCAAAAGCGCGGCAGCGGCGATCAGAAATGCGCCAGAGGAAAAGTCGCCCGGAATCTGCACGTCGCGTCCAGCAAAACTTGCGGGTCCCTTGACCGAACACGTATGAATGCTGATGTCGTCCTCGTTGATTCCAGTCGTTTCAATATCGACCCCAAACCATCGCAGCATTCGCTCGGTATGATCGCGAGTTGCACCGAGTCGCTCGACGACTTCGGTTCGTCCATTTGCGTGAAGTCCCGCCAGAAGCACACAAGACTTGAGTTGAGCGCTGGCAACACGGAGGTCGTAGGTGATTGCCTTAAGCGGATGATGACCGGTGAGGCGCAACGGGGGATTGCCGCTCGCAGAAGCAAACGTAGCTCCCATCATTTCAAGCGGCTCGATGATCCGTCGCATTGGTCGCCCGCGAAGCGATTCGTCGCCGGTGAGGGTGGCGGAGAAGCTGTGGCCGGCCAGCGCGCCTGCGAGCATGCGCATTGTCGAACCGCTATTGCCACAGTCCAACGGGCCTTTGGGAGCCGAGAACCCGCCCACCCCAACCCCATGGATAATTACCTCATTCCCATTGCGTTCGACCCTCACTCCGAGCTCCGCAAGGCACTCGAGCGTTGAGGCACAGTCCAGGCTGGTGGAGAAGTTAGAAAGATGTGATTTACCGCTAGCCAGGGCTGCAATAATGGCGGCGCGATGAGAGATGGATTTATCTCCGGGTAAACTAATGTTTCCCTTAAGACATCGGGCTGGGGTAATCCGCATGGTCTAATCTTAGCAAGCCATCGTCGTCCTAAACGAATGCTGAAGCCGCGCTGGAAAAAAGAGATAACGCTTTTCCGGGCATCAGTTTCCGCTGGTGGAGACCTTCTTGACAGGCGGTAGCCGCGCGTGTTAAACCCTCGGTCTTCCGATAGTTTTGGAGTTCATAAACAGCGAGACCTACATCTAATGGATCTTGCCGCGGCTAACTCTTTCAATTGTGACCCAAGAGACGACTGAACTCAGATTCGCCAGCCGTATCGAGGCTGTGGCTGAAGCCGCTGCTGCAGTTTCTGAATTCCTCAATCGTGTGGGCATAAGTGAGGACACAGCCTTTGGCATCGACATGGCTGTCCGCGAAGCGGTGACCAACGCGGTCCTTCACGGAAACAAGCTCGACGGCGCGAAGTACGCTGAAATCGATCTGAGAAAGTCACCGGAAGTTCTTGAGATCAATGTGCGCGATCAGGGCAAGGGCTTCAACCCAAACGAGGTTGCCGACCCGACCAAAGACGAGAATATTCTTAAGACCTCGGGCCGCGGGATTTTTTTCATGCGCAACTTTATGGACGAGGTCGATTGGACTGTGAATCCGGAAGGTGGAACCACGGTCCGCATGATTAAAAAGCTGTGACTGTTTTCATTCATTAGCCCTCGCGTAAACGAGGGCCTGTTATTGCGACGCAAGAGCCGCAGTCTGGGCTTCTGCCGCCAACCGTTAAGGAGATTTTGACAATGGCTGAGCTAAATATTTCGGAGCGCCAGGCCGGCGACGTAACGATTCTGGATATGAGTGGGAAGATCACGATCGGCGAGGGTAGTGTTGCACTTCGCAGTGCGGTCCGCCGTCTGCTGGAAGAAGGCAAGAAGAAGATCCTGCTGAACCTGGCGGGCGTGGGCTACATTGATTCGAGCGGTATTGGAGAATTGGTTTCCAGCTACACTGCGATTGAAAAGGAGCATGGTCAGTTGAAACTTCTCAACCTGACGCAAAAACTCCAGGATCTGCTGACGATCACCAAGCTGCTTACCGTTTTTGACGTGTTCGAAAGCGAAGACGAAGCGTTGGGCAGTTTCAGTTGATCGGCGGTCCGGTAGACGTTAGTGGCGTGTTTTGAAATTTGGCGACAAACATCGGTTTGTCGACTATTAATCGGGGAGACAATGATGGCCGAATTGGATATTCGTGAACGACAGTCAGGTGACGTGACTATTCTGGATTTGAGTGGCTCGATACGAATGGGCGAGGGCTGCATTTCTTTGCGCAATGCGATTCGCGCTTTGGCAGAGGGTGGCAAAACAAAAATTCTGCTGAATCTCGCAAGTGTAAAAAATGTGGACTCCAGCGGCATCGGCGAATTGATCGCCAACTACACGTCGTTAACTCGTGATGGCGGACAGCTTAAGCTGTTGAATCTGACCGATAAGATTCGCGACCTGTTGGTGATCACAAAATTGCTGACTGTTTTCGACGCCTACGAAAGTGAGACGGAGGGCCTCAGCAGTTTCAAATAGTTAAGGCGGTCCGTCCGCGTGCCTGGTTCTCTGATTCACTAATTGACAGGCAGGAATGCTTGTCGCCGCCAATGTTTCGCGCTTCTATTCGCCGTTTGCTCACGCTGGATGATCCTCCGGAGCGAACGGCGCTTGCTTTTTCCATAGGCGTCTTCATCGCCTTTTCGCCCTTCCTCGGTCTTCATACCATCATGGCAACCTTCGCCGCCTTCGTTTTCCGATTCAACAAGATCGCTGTTTACTCCGGCACTTTCATCAACAATCCGTTTCTAACCCTCGTGCCGATTATCATTGCTTCCTACGCCATCGGAGCATTTCTCCTGGGGAAGCCGCTTTGGATATCGCCCGAAGGCATCAACCTGCTGCGGGAGCCGCACCTGCTGACTGGTGATTACTATCGCAGACTGGCAGGCGAAGGATGGCAGGTAGTTTGGCCGTTCACAGTTGGAGCGACTATCCTTTCGGTAGTTTGTTCCCTCGTTGCTTATCCAGTAACATTCCGGCTGTTGAAATCTCGTCAGGAAAGAAAAATTAATGAGACCAGCGGATGAATTGTGCGCACAGCCGTCGGTGATCAGGTCCGGAAGTGTGGATCACTCTGGGCAATTTGGCATCTGTTCCGACCCCGGAGCGCATCTCTAACATTCCCCAACTAATGAGAAGGAAGGCCTGAAATTCCCCAGCGTTTTATGAACAAGTGTTTTATGAAGAAGATCATCTCGGCAGCATTTTTCCTTGCCCTTAGCTCTATCGTCGTGTTTTCACAGTCTCCCGCTCAGGTCAAACCTGGTTCGGCAGCAACGCCACGTCCTTCCGCAACTCCCGAGGTGCAGAAACGACAGCCCGCCGGCTTTGACCTGGCGGATTACGGGGTGAGTTTTCAGAGCGAGCCGCGGTTAATTATTATGATGGCCGCGCTTGAAGCGGCCGGCTTTGATCCAACTCCCGGGGGAACCTCTCCGTCAGTCTTTCGCGCCCAGGTGAGAAAAGACGTGGCCGACCTTGATCCCGATTTGCGTAGCCGCTTGCGCAACTTCTACGAACGCAACAAGCTGCCGGCCCCAGCCACTGCTGCGGATCAGGCGGCGCGCTATGTGTCGCTGGCATTTGCGCTGGGTGCGCCACCTTCACTGGAAGCGCCGCCTCGCTCCGAGGAGTTGCCCACCAGTCTGCTCGAAGTGCTCGACTTTGCGCCTCTCGTGCGTGAGTTTTACCAGCGATCGCGCATAAGTGAAGACCTGGTGAGCTATACGCGCGCTTATCAGGCGGAAGGTGATCGGTTGCGAAAGCCCACAGCGGACGTGGTGCGCTCCGTGTTGTCATATCTTCACACGCGGCCAATCACCACCACCCTCGAGCGAGTGCTGGTCACCGCTCCGAGTGCTAACAAGAAGCCGAACACCGCCAGGAATTACACCACCAAAGAGCGCAACCGTCAGTTTGTTATTGTCCCCGATCTCCTGGGAGCCTCGGGCGCGATGAACTTTCGCGTGATTGGTGATGAGTATTATGCGGTCTTACCTGAGGGAGCGGATCCTGCTTCGTCTGAACTTCGGCGTGCCTACCTTCAGTATGTGATCGATCCGCTGATGTTGCGATTCAATCGGGACATTGCCAATCGCCGCGACGCCATCAAGCAAGTGCTCGCCGAAAGGACCAGGGCCGGAGCCATTGTGAGTCCTGACGTTTTTCTGGCGGTTTCGCGATCTCTGGTGGCCGCAGCTGACCTGCGCTATGACGAGCTAACGAAGCTGGAGGCTCTGGCAGCGGTAGCGCGAGCCAGGCTGGCGAGCGCAAAGGATGATCCGGCGCGCCAGGCTATTTCCAGCGAATTTCAGAAGGCAGTGGCGGAAGTCCAGGATGAGACCATCGCTCGTCTGGCTGAAGAATACGAGCGCGGAGCTGTGCTCGATTTCTTTTTCGCTGAACAACTCAAGGGAATGGAAAACTCCGGGTTCGACGTGGCTAACTTTTTAGTCGATATGATCGGTTCATTCGATCCCGCCCGTGAGGCGCGGAGGCTTGGCGAGAGCGCCGCTGTGCGTCAACGGGCACTGGCTGCGCGCCAAGCGCGGCTCAACGCCAGAAAAGTTGAGGTCGAAACGCCGGTGTATTCGGAGGCTGAAGCGCGCAAAGCATCGTTGCTGGTGAAGCAGCTGGCAGACATCGAGCAGACCCTGAGGCTGCGGGACTATAATAATGCTGAAGTCCGGTTAAAGGCTCTGCTGCCGGATTATCCCCGCGAACCGCGAGTTTTCTTTGCGTTGGCCCAGACGGCGAGCCTGGCCGCCGCTGATGCCACGGATGAAGAAATCCAGGCCGAGCGTCTTAACCGGGCACTCGCAAATTATCGATTCGCGGTTGAGGCGTCTTCGCCGGAGAATGATCGCGCACTGATCTCGCGCGCACATGAAGCGATGGGCCGCATCTATTCGTTTATGGAAAACTTCAGCGAGGCGGCCCGGGAATTCGACGCGGCAATAGTGATGGGAGAGGTTCCGGGTGGCGCGTATAACGAAGCGCTTGCAGGTAAGAAGAAGTTAGGTCAACCAAATAAATAGGACAGGCATTTCTGCCTGTCCACCTTTTAACTCAAACCCTTGCGTATAACGACAGGAGATGAATTCCTGTCTTTCCAGCTAGATCGGTTGCCGCGATCCGCTGTGGACCACTCTCACCTTGGGCATAACCACATTGATCTGCGGGATCACAGGCAGATTAATCTGCGGCGTCGAGATGTTGACCGCTGGAATCGTGCCGAGTGAAATCGCTGGAATGGTGATCTGGCCACCTTTGATTCCCTGTCGAATCGAATCGCGAATCTGATTGCGGATGACGGCTTTGTCAGCGACCGTGCGTCGAATCATCGGACCTGCCCCCGGTTGAGGCGCTGCGCCCTTCGGCGTCACGGTGATTGTCTTTGTCTCCTTCTTGCGGATCACCGTAATTGTTACGTCACCGTCCTTTTTCTTGTTGATCTTTCGAGAAAGGTCTCCAGCACCGTCCACTTTTTCCCCATCGACCGTGGTGATGACGTCGCCGGCTCTTACTCCTGCTTTCGCTGCCGGACCATCCTCGGTGACCGCCGTAACTAGAACACCGTTGCCTTCAGCGACTCCAAAATACTCTGCCAGTTGTTTAGTCAACTGCATCGTGCTGACACCGATGCGGCGTTGATTACCAAAAGCCCAAACCATTCCTTCACCACCTGGGCCCTGTCCTTCCCACTTCCAGACATTCCCCGGCGGCGTCATCATCTTGAACCCCTCGGGTGCTTTAAACTCCTCCAGATTCTTGAAGTTTTTGAATTCTTTCAAGCCCTTCAGTGATTCAAGTCCTTCCAGCTTGTGCATCGCGCCAAAGGAGTTGCTGCGCTTTCCCATGGTTACGGCAACTTCCTGTTCGCCACCGCTACGACTGATCCCGAGTCGGATATTCTGGTCCGGCGCAACTTCTGAAACTAGTCGCGTGAGCTTGCGCACACTCGTCACACTGTCGCCCTCAAGCTTCAGGATCACATCGTCTTTTCTCAAGCCGGCCTTTTCCGCGGGACTGTCCTTAACGACCTCGGTAATCCCAACGCCGCGTACGTCGCGCATGCCGTAGCGATTCATGTTTTCCTTATTTATGTCTTCGGCATGCACCCCAAGAAAGCTGCCGCTATCCATGAAGAAGGAAAACGCATGAGGTGCGCCGGGCGCAATTGCGATTGCCGGCGCCTCCGCGGGCGATGCTGGAGCAGCTTGCTGTGCGAGCGCAACCCCGCTCGTCAAAAACAGGGAAACAAGAAGATTCAACGCATTCTTACGATTCATAACTGGGTAGAGTCCTTCCGGGTAGAATTTTGAAGGGTTACACGCAGTGAGGGTGTGGGGAGTTCCAAAAAGAACTATCCGCAGATTACGCCGATTACACAGATTTTAGACAACATGGTCGGGATACCAGGCTCGGGAGAACTTTGGGTTCGTAACTTCAGTTATTGTTTGACGGAATCGGCGTAATCAGCGAAATCTGCGGATAGTTGTCTTCGAGCCTGCTAGTTTGCAGAAATGCGGCGGTAAACTTCCTTCGACTCGGCAAGCTCAAGCTCAATTTTGCCTTCCGAATGCGCCAGATCCAGATGAGCGACAGCTTCCGAAACAGCCAAAAACCGGTGCACGTCGTCGGCACCTGGAAACATCTCGCTCGCGACATCCCACGCAGTGGCGCCGGCTTTGGGGACTAATCGGATCACTTCGGCCTGTCGTTCTCTGATCGCCCGGAAGTAGCGATTGAAGAGCTCTTCAAAATCGTGGACCGGCTCACCGTGTCCGCCGTGAACGAGCGTGGGGGCGAATGTTCGCAGCCGTGCCAAGCTGACCAGATACTCGGCCAGCGACGGGAAGCGCTTTGACGAATCAATTGGATCAGGGGAGAGAACAGGATTGGGCGTGATGCGCTTCAAAACGCAGTCACCGGCAATCACTGTGCGATCGGCTTCGCGCACAAACGAGCAGGATCCGGGCGTGTGGCCAGGTGTGTGAACCACGCGGAGCGATCCAGTTTCAAACTCCAGTTCAGTGTCGTCGCGCAGCTCATTGTATTCGTCGTCTTTAAACGAGTCGGCATACTGACGCACGCCTTCATACATTTTGCGCATCCCTGCAATTTCATCAGGCGGCACCCCCGCGCGCTCCAGCAGCGTTCGATGTTCGGCATACTCCAGCCGGCCAACGCGGTGACCCGTTTCCCACTTGTGCACCAGCACCTCGGCATTTTTCGCTTCGTCGCGCAATGAACGCGCCAGGCCGCAATGATCTTCGTGCGCGTGGGTTAAGACGATGCGGCGAATGTCTGAGAGGCGAACGCGCGCTTTCCGCAGCCCTTCTCGAAGTGCCGTCATGGCTTCTTTCGTTTTTGGACCCGTATCGATAAGAGTGATTGGATCTTCAGCGATTAGATAAACGTTGACCGGGCCGATGTAGAAGGGCGTGGGCAGCGCGATGGGAATGATGTTCATGAATTGCCGACCAGCCGCTACCGCCTTCGATTGGAATCTGTTCGAGTTCTTTGAGGAACCCTTCGCGTTCGCGGGATGCTTTGGTTTTGCTCCTCGTACTGTTCGTCAAATATCGCTGTCCACGAACCTCAGAATTCTGACTTGCTTCAGCCCAGGCGCGTATCTGGCGCGAAATGCTAACCGCAGAGTCCTTCTTACTTTGCCTTTTCCTTGCTTAATACGCGTACTTGTTCGCCTCGATCAACACATCCGCAATTCGCTGGCGCGCGGTGATCGTGTTCATCGGAGTCATCTTAGTAAAACGTCGCAGCGCGGCCAGCAGGGTGCGCAACTCGTCTCCTTCAGCGATTCCCGCAAGCGTGTTCTTCGCTCGTGCTTCGATGCGCTCAACTGCGTCGTTGCAGAACACCTGAGTCATGTCAACGTATCTGGCCGCCATCACTTCGCCCTGTGACGCGGCCAGCTTCTGCGCGCGCAGAATCGCCGACTCCATCGCGTATGCATCCATGATGATGTCCGCAATGCCCATCAACACTTCCTGCTGATCACTCAGACCCATCATGTATTTCTGCGCGGCCGTTCCGAGCGTCATGAGGGCAACCTTCTTTGCGTTCCGGGCCAGCTTCATTTCCGCCGCCAGCAGGCTCTCGTCGTCGTCAAAACCCATCATTGGTGGCGAAAGAATTTCGTCCATGAGGGACTGCGCCGCCGGCAGCAGAGCAAGCTTCCCGCTCAAAGCGCTCTTCATCAAACGGCCCGGAATCAACATGCGGTTAATTTCATTGGTGCCTTCGAAGATGCGATTGATACGCGAATCCCGGTAAGCGCGCTCGGCCGGATAGTGTGCGGAGTAACCGTAGCCACCGTAGATCTGGACCATTTCGTCGGCCACGAAGTCGCAGTATTCCGACAAAGCTACCTTGATGATCGAGCACTCCGCCGAGTACTCCTCGATGGCCTTCATCTTTGCGTTCGGGTCATTTGGATCTTCAATGGCATCTTCAATCATTCCCAGCGTGCGATAAGTCATCGCCTCACCCACCCAGGTGCGAATCGCCATCTCACCCAGCTTTGATTTGATCGCGCCGAATGAGGAAATCGGCTTGCCAAACTGTTGGCGCTCGTTTGCATAGCGAACTGCTTCATGGATCATTAGCTTCATGCCGCCGATACACATGGCGCCGAGCTTGAAGCGCCCGATGTTGAGAGTGTTGAAAGCAATCTTGGCGCCCTTGCCGACTTCAGCAAGCATGTTTTCAACGGGCGCAATCGCGTCCGTGAGCACCAGGGGGGTCGTGCTCGATCCCTTGATGCCCATCTTGTGTTCTTCGGCACCGGGCTGCACGCCGTCTTGTTTCTCAACGATAAACGCGGTGAATTTATCGCCGTCGACTTTTGCGAAAACTATGAAGATGTCAGCAAAACCGCCGTTGGTGATGAACATCTTCTCGCCGTTGAGAATGTAGTGGGTGCCGTCGTCGCTCAATCGCGCAGTAGCTTTTGCCGCCATAGCGTCGGAACCCGAACCGGCTTCGGTCAAGGCATAGGCAGTGATCAACTCGCCCGACGCAATCTTTGGCAGATACTTTTGCTTAGCCGCTTCCGTCCCGAAGTAAATGATCGGCAACAGACCGATGCCGCTTTCCGCGCCGAGCGTGGTGGCGAATGAGGCGCAGCGTCCAATGTTCTCGCCGACGAGCGCGCCGCTGGTCTGGTCCAAACCAAGTCCGCCGTATTCCTCGGGAATGTTTGCACTAATCAAACCCAGATCCGCCGCCTTGCCGACTAACTCGCGGGCCAGGTTCCAATCGTGATGCTCGAGCTCATCAACCCGCGGAGCAACTTCATTGTCGATAAACTGCCGGGTGGTCTCAGCAATCATGAGATGCTCTTCGGTGAAGTCTTCCGGAGTGAAAACTTCCTGCGTGGTGCGGTCTTCAATCAGAAATGATCCACCCAGCACTACTTGTTTTTGTTCGACTACGGCTGACATAGTTTTGTTCCTTTCAAGATGTTGCCCCGGCTAACCCCTGCTCTAACTGCGTGATGATCTCGTCGGGCATTAGCTCGGATAATTCAGGATACTTTTCCAGAAGTCCGTGGCGCTGACTAATTTCGGCGGCGGTCATTACTTAATCTCTTTCGCGGGACTCGTTAAGCGAGTCTTTCAAAAATTCCCGCTGCACCCATGCCGCCACCCACGCACATCGTTACCATCCCATAACGTCCGTTGCGGCGTTCGAGCTCGCGCAGGATCGAGGCGGTCAGCTTCGCTCCTGTGCAGCCAAGCGGATGCCCGAGGGCAATGGCGCCACCGTTTACATTGACCTTCTCAATATCGAGTCCCAGAGTTTTGATCACCGCTAACGACTGCGCCGCGAATGCTTCGTTCAATTCAATGACATCGATCTGATCGATCGTCAGTCCGGCTAACTTCAAAACTTTTGGGATCGCAAACACAGGTCCGATGCCCATTTCTTCGGGCGGACAACCGGCAGTCGCGTAAGCCACAAACCTGGCCAACGGTTTGAGACCCATACTCTGTGCGCGTTCATCCGACATGATTACGGCGGCGGCTGCGCCATCAGACATTTGCGAGGCGTTGCCGGCGGTGATCGTTCCTTTTAGGTTGAATGCCGGTCTAAGTTTCGCGAGGCCTTCAATCGTGCTGTCGCGCCGCACCCCTTCGTCGGCGTCAAATACAACCTCGCGTGTCTGCTTACGACCCCTCTCGTCAAGTTCTTCAAAGGTCACGGTCAGCGGCACGGTTTCGTCCTTAAACTTGTCTGCCTCAAGCGCGGCCGCCGCACGCTGGTGTGAACGCAAAGCAAACTGGTCCTGCTCCTCGCGAGTCACATTGTATTTCTGCGCCACGTTTTCCGTGGCCAGGCCCATGTTCAGGTAAAAATCAGGATAGTGTTCGACGAGATAGGGATTCGGACGAATAATGTGGCCGCCCATCGGAATCATCGACATCGTTTCGAGTCCGCCCGCGACGGCCGCCTCAGCGCCGCCAGTTCGAATCCGGTCGGCCGCAATCGCAATTGACTGCAGGCCGGATGAACAAAAACGATTAATGGTCATGGCGCTGGTGCCGACAGGCAGTCCGGCGCGAATCGCCGCCGAGCGCGCCACGTTCATGCCCTGTTCAGCTTCCGGCATGGCGCACCCCATGATGACGTCTTCGATCTCGGATACGTCCAGGCCGGGAACACGGGCGAGCGCTTCCTTGATTACCGCGGCGCCCATTTCATCAGGACGCACATTTCGCAAAGTTCCTTTCGGCGCCTTGCCGACCGCCGTCCTTACTGCCGATACGATTACTGCGTCTCTCATTTTCAAATCCCCATCGAATATCTAGATTCGACCATTTAGAGGCGGGCACTGCCCGCCGATTCACTTGCGGCTCTGCCGCCTTCCGTGCGGAAAGGCTTTGCCTTTCCGGCCAACCCATCTCAGTAATTTGAGGCTCTGCCTCCGTCGTCGCGATCCGCGAGGCGTAGCCTCGCGAGAATGCTCCAAGATTCTCGGAAAGGCACAGCCTTTCCGCACGGAGAGCGGCAAAGCCGCGCGCGGTAGTCTTCTAGTTCCGAAGCGGCTTTCCAGTCTTCAACATCGCTGCCAACCGATCCTGTGTTTTGCGCATTCCCGCTAACGACAGAAATGCCTCGCGCTCCAGGTCAAGTAGATACTGCTCGGAAACTCGCGTTTCATGATTCAGGTCTCCGCCGGTCAGGATTCGCGCCAGCTTCTCGCCAATCACCGCATCGTGTTCGGAAATATATCCGCCACGCTTCATCTGATGAATACCGAGTTTCAGGGTCGCGAGCGCCGGGTTACCGAGCGCGAGAATGTCGGTGCGCTGCTGCGGCTGCACGTAGCCGCTGGCCGCGAGTGCCAGCACTTCCTTTTTCGCGTCGGCGATCAACCGATCCTTGTTCATCGAAATCGTGTCGTCCTCCGCCAGGAAGCCGAGTTGCCGCGCCTCCTCCGCCGAAGTTGCTACTTTCGCGAGCGCAATCGTTTCAAAAGCACGCTTCACGAAGGGGAAGGCATCCGCATCAGTAACGTTCTTCGGAATCGAATCCATCGTTCGTAACAGCAATTCCTTCGTTCCGCCACCCGCGGGAATGATGCCCACGCCAACTTCAACCAGGCCGATGTAAGTCTCCGCCGCGGCGCGCACGCGATCGCCGTGCAGCACCATTTCGCAGCCGCCGCCAAACACCAGATTAAACGGCGCCACTACCACCGGTTTTGGCTGAGTAGCGCAAACTCATCGTGGCCGTTTGAAACGCGCGGCCCATCATGTCGAGCTCGTCCCAGTCTTCTTCCTGCGCCGTCATCAACATCAACATGATGTTGGCGCCCACGCAGAAGTTCTGTTCCCTGGTTGCCGACCACCAGGCCGACAAAATTCTTTTCAACTTCGGCCAGCGACTGCTTCAACATCTGCAGCGTGTCGCCGCCAATCGAGTTCATCTTCGAGTGAAACTCGAGACAAGCGACGCCATCGCCGACGTCGATCAACGATGCGCCCGAGTTCTTCTTGATAATGCCGGTGCGATCTTTCACCGACTTCAGCACGATCACGCCGGGTTGTTCAGGCAGCGCCACATATTGGTTTGAAACAAAGTCGAAATAGAAATGCTGACCGTTTTCTTGTTTGTAGAAAGAGTTGGCGCCCGAATCGAGCATCTTTTGGACGTTGGCAGGGAATCGGCTGGCCTTCTTCCTTCATGCGCGCGACAGATTTCTCGACGCCGAGCGCATCCCAGGTTTCGAAGATGCCCAGCTCCCAGTTGTAGCCCCAGCGCATGGCGCGATCTACTTCGACGATGGTGTCGGCGATCTCTGGAATCAGGTTCGCGGTGTAACGAAACGTGCGCGACATCGTCTTCCAAAGAAATGAGCCGACGCGATCTTTGCCCCAGGTCAAAGCCTTGATGCGCTGCAGGTAGGTCTTCAATGTTCTTCGCCACGTCGAGCGCGGGCAGTTTCACTTTCTGCGCCGGACGATACTCGAGCGTCGCGTGGTCGAGGGTCCAGATTTCTTTCTTGCCGCCTTCGCCGGCTTGCCGTTTGTAGAATCCGCCCTTGGTTTTATTGCCCAGAATTCCGCGTCCAACCATTTGCGTCAGGAATTCAGGCGCGATAAAAATGTCGCGCTCGTCGTCATTAGGCAGGGCTTCGTAAAGGTTCTTGATTACGTGTGCGCCAACGTCAAGCCCGACGAGATCAAACGTGCGAAAGGTTGCGCTCTTGGGACGGCCCACGGCCTGTCCAGTGATCTTGTCGACTTCTTCGATCAGTAGCCGTCGTCCAGCATCGTCTTGATCGTGAGCATCGACCCAAAGGTGCCGATGCGATTGGCGATAAAGTTTGGCTGATCCTTCGCCGAGACAACTCCCTTGCCCAGACGCTGATCCAGAAAGCCGTAGAGGAAACAGGCAACTTCCGGTTTGGTCCATTCAGTGCGAATGATTTCGACCAGGTGCAGATAGCGTGGGGGATTGAAAAAGTGTACGCCGAGAAAGTGTGCGCGAAAGTCGTCTGAACGAGCCTCGGCGAGCTGGCGAATCGGAATGCCGCTGGTGTTTGAGCCGACGATCGCACCGGGCTTGCGGTGCTGCTCGACGCGCTCGAAGAGCCGCGCTTGATCTCGAGATTCTCGACTACGGCTTCGATGATCAGATCGCAGTCTTTGAGCTTGCGCCAGGTCGTCATCGAAATTGCCGACGGCCACGAGCCCTGCAGTGTCTGGTGTGAAGAAGGCCGCCGGTTTCGCTTTCTTCGCGGCCTCAAGCCCCGCGCGAGCAATCCGATTGCGAACTTCCTTCGACTCGAGACTCAATCCTTTCGCCTCTTCCTCGGCAGTCAACTTATTGGGGGCAATGTCCAATAACAACGTCGGTACGCCTGCGTTGGCGAGGTGCGCGGCAATCTGCGCTCCCATGGTTCCCGCCCCCAGGACGGCAGCTTTTTCAACCTTCATAACGTATCTTCGTGAGCCTCGTGTTGATGTTTTTGTTCTTTTGGCAAGTAAGTGCGGCCTATAATACTGAATGAGTATTCATTCAGCAAGTTTTAGGGGGAGGGCTGGTTTGCGTCCTGCTTGGCGAACTTTGGGTGTTGCTTTTCTTAACTGCAAAGGACGCAAAGATCGCGCAAAGAACGCAACGTACGCAAAAAACGCAACGTATGGAGTGCTATAAACATTTTGCTCCTGACGGATCGACCAGCGGTCGTTGCTGGGGAGCATTTTTCACTCATTGACCGAACCCACAGGTTCGGGTTCTTTGCGCGGGAGGCTGACGAACCAGGCGGCTAATCCCAGAAAGAACACGACCACCGTCAACACATAAAACATCGCAGCGTATGAGCCGGTGCGTGTGACACACTCGGCCAACAGCAGAGGGCCGACGGCAGAGGCCACAACAGTAAGCGCCTGGGCCGCACCCTGAATCTTCCCCAAATGCGCCCGGCCAAAAGCGTGGCTCCAGAAAGTGAAGAAGATGACGATCACGAAACCGCCCGCCAATCCCATCACCAGCGAATAGACTACAACGTGTAGTTGACTTGCGACGTGCGGCAGGAGAACCAACGACCCGGCGAGCAAGCCCATGGCCAGCGCCAGCAGGCGGTTCATGGACCACTTCGAAGTCAGCCAACCACCGAGAAAATTTCCCACCAGCGCTGTCAGGGCCACAATGACGAGGCTGCGATAGAAGGTGGAAGCGTCAAACCCTCTTTCGGCTAAAATCGATTCATTAAAGAGAGCGATCCCGGACGCGATCAGACCGTAGACAGCACTGGACAGGCCGAAAACCCAGAACGACGGAGTGGCCAGCGCTTCCCGCAAGGTATAGCCGGACGATACATCCGCGCCGCCTTCGGCGTTGGGAAAAATAAGAGCTTCGCGTGGACTTTGGCCGTCTGGCACCAGACCGCAAGCTTCCGGCGTCCGGCGCGCGAGAAGTAGACTGAGAGGCGCGAGACCAAACAGCAGGGTGAAGCCGATGGCGGCCCAGGCCGTGCGCCAGCCAAACTTCAGCACCGTAGTCCCAACTAACGGGAAAGCGATCATAAAGCCGACGCTTAGAACGATCGTATAAACCGCCATAGCCAGGCTCAGACGACGCACGAACCACTGCCCGACCATCGTAATGCTGATAACCGAAAGGGCGCCCTGGCCCAACCCGCGCGTCAGCGTGATCATTAACGCGATTGTTGCCACTTCCTTCGCGCCGCTAGTCCGGAGGACTACGATTCCCAACGCAGCGGTTACGATAGTGAGAATGATGCGGCTGCCAAAGCGATCAATTAGTCGTCCGATTCCAAGGCAAAAGAGCGTTCCGATTAGAGTTGCCCAAAGGTTTATTTGGGCAAAGAGGACGCGGTCGATTTGAAGATCCAAGAGCAACGGCTCAGTGATCAGCCCGAGCCCCTGGGTTCGCCCCGGTAGCGTGCCTACCATGGCGAGCGCGGCGACTGAAAGGTTGACCCAGCCGTAATAAAACGGCACGGCAACGGGACTGACATTCTGGCCGCGCCTTCCGGTAACTGTTAAGTCCATCGTTTTAGTTCTTAATGACCGCGAGCCCCTCCGGCTTTTGGCAACTTCATCAGCGCGAGCGACCATACGAGGCATAAACTGAGACAAACACCGAGACCCATCCAGCGAACGAGCCCAGTCTTGAAGACGACAGTGGAGTTGAAGATGATAAAAATCAAGAACCCGTGCCACGCTGCAATCAGGAGTCGTGGTCGATGGCGGTAGCTGTTCAGTCCTCGGGCCCACCACCAGCCGACATCCACGACCCAGCCGAGGATCAGAGCATAGTTAACGTAGAGTCCTCCACCCCAATTGAGACCAAATACCTCAGCGGTCTGACGAGCAGTCTCACGATAAGCAGCAGTCTCGCTCCAACCGTGATAAAAGTGAAAAGCGCAGAATGAGTGGACGAGTAGGGCGACGGTGGCTGCGGTCCAGGCGAGCCTGGCTATCTTGTCTCCCTGATGTTTATTCCTGGCGAACGCGAAAGCGAATGTGCCAAGGGCATACCCGAATATTGCGATCCAGATAGTTAACCTGGTTAAACTCTCGCCGCTCATTATGCTGATGTTTCCTTCTTAAGATAGGGCGCTGCCGAGCGGGAGCGAAATGCAGACCCGCTGCCAACTCGCAGGTAGCGCGACTAATCTATAATCGCTAGCCGTTTGTCTAAGCGCCCGGATAGTTTAACGAATGCAGCATGGGTTACGAAGGGCAGACCACTAACCAAAGGGCGTGTAGCATCGTACAGTTGCTTTCGAGCGAATGAGGCCTGTGCAACCATCATCTGTTTTTATCGAGTCGGAGAACTATGAGCAAAGGTAATCGACCGGAGGACATTAAAGTCTGGCGGCTTGATGACGTCAGCGGCATCGAATTGCGAAGTGGCGTATCCGTGAGAGAGCCCTACCCTAAACACTGGCACGAGGAATATCAGTTTTGTTTTATCCAGGCAGGCGGTGGCGAACTCTTTTACCGGGGCGTTCACCACGACACACCCCGGACCAGTTTGTTCATCGTCCACCCGGGCGAAGTCCATTCAAACCAAACCGAAACCGGTTGCTCTTTTCGCTCGATGTATATCGATCCTGAATTGATTCGCAGGACAGTTTCCGAAGTTGAGGGCAGACCGCAGAGTCTCCCGTTTTTCCCGAATCCGATGGTCTTGGATTCGGAAATTACCCGCCAGTATCAGAAGCTACATGCTTCGCTTGAGAACGCCGCCACAACGCTCGAACGGGAATCGATTGTGATCGAGATGCTGTCCCAGTTACTAACGCGCTACGCTCAGCGAAAATTTCGGTTGAAGTCTCCTGGCCGAGAGCATGCAGCTGTAGCGCGGGTTCGCGAGTACATGAACGAATTTCATTCTTACAATCTTTCGCTGGCGGAGTTGGCTTCGATTGCGAACCTTAGCCCGTTTCATTTCACCCGTGTCTTCGCCAGTGAGGTTGGCATGCCGCCTCATGCTTTCCTAATGCAGGTGCGGGTGGCGAAGGCGAAGAAGCTCATCAGGAGTGGCCTGTCACTTTCAAGCGTGGCTGCGCAAACGGGGTTTGCTGATCAGAGCCACTTTATCCGGCACTTCCGAAGGCTCTTGAAAATTACGCCAGGTGCTTATTTGAAGACAGCAAGAACGTTCTATACGGAGCTTCAGGCAACCGGCTAGACTTCCTTTCTCAAACGAATTTCAGTGGGGAGGGCTAGCTCATGAGTGTGTGGCGAATCAAGCTTTCGAAAGCAACTCGATTCATCAATCTGTCAACGGTGCTGGCTGGTTTGGTCATGACTCTGGGTGCGCCGGCTGCGTCCATTAAGGCTCAGGCGACAATCGAGCGCGCGGAAGTGGAAGGATCAAAAGGCCAATGGTACGCGGAGGGTGCTGCTCGGGCAGTCGATGCCCGAATGGCAGAGTTTCTTGGGCGTCCGGCTCTGTGGCTAAGGAACGGCACTCAAGTGATGCACTCTGGAGTAGAATTCGTCGACGGTACTATTGAATTCGATCTGGCCCCAATGGATCAGGGCAATTTCGTGGGCATCATTTTTCGCAGAGCGAGCTTTGGTGATCATGAAAACATCTATCTGCGTTTGCACCGGTCTGGACTCTTCAACGCAGTACAGTATGCCCCGCGAATGAACTTCAGCCCCACCTGGCAAATCTACCCGGAGTTCAACGCAGTTGCGAACTTTCCCAGAAATCAATGGACGCATGTTCGCGTTGAAGTGCGGGCAGCCGGAATGGAAGTTTATGTAGACAACCAGACCAGGCCCAGCCTCGTAGTGCCGCGTTTGCGTGGCACCACCGACAAGGGCGCCGTGTCCTTCTGGGGGCGCGTTAACGATAAACCCACCGAATGGGCAGCGGCGATTTCAAACATTTCAATTCGCCCGGCAACGCCGGCAACCACCGGACGCCCGCCTCGCGCTGCGCCGCCCGCCGGCACTTTAGCTTCGTGGGAGTTGGGCGGACCGTTGAAGGCTGAGAGCGGATCGGTGAAGCGCATCCCCGAGATCAAGGAGTGGGTAGCGGTCGAAGCTGAAGAGTCAGGACTGGTTAACATAAACCGTGCGCTGAGACGGGCTACCGGTCGTTCGACCGCATTTGCCAGGACCACCTTGAAGGCCGCCGAGGCACATTCCGTTCGGCTCGAAATAGGTTACTCAGACGACGTGACGGTGTTTCTTAACGGAGAGGCAGTCTACTCAGGCGCTAATGGATTTGAGAGTCGTCATCCGGAGTATCTTGGTTTCGCCAGACTCGGCAACGAAAGCGTTTTTCTTAAACTTCGTCCGGGGAGTAATGATCTGGTCCTCGCCGTAACGGATGACCAACGCTTCGGCTGGGGATTTATCGCTCGACTAGAGACCTCAATGGCCTTATCGTCGTTTCGAATTTCGCCCTAGCAATCGCGGCTGTCTCTTTTTTGGGTCACCGCAACTCCAGATGAAGAACTTGCGAATACTGATTACCTCCGAAGCACTCGATGGTCGGCGCGGAACAGAGCTGTACATTCGCGACGTGGCGCTCGCGCTCTTGCGAATGGGGCATTCACCGTTTATCTACACCAGCCAGCCGGGCGAGGTTGCAGCGGAGCTTCGCAACCTTACTATTCCCGTGGTTGATCGAATCAATACGCTGACGGTTGTTCCCGACCTAATCTTCGGCCAGCACCATCTCCCCACAATGACGGCGCTGCTCCACTTCGCTGATACTCCGGCTGTTTATCTCTGTCACGACTGGTATGGACAAAACGCGTTCGCACCGAGGTTCCCTCGGATCCTTCGGTTTATTGCCGTGGATGCCACCTGTCGTGATCGCCTCATCTTCGAGGATGGCGTCGCTGAATCACGGGTGCGGTTAATTCCAAATTTTGTTGACCTCAATCGTTTTCCGCAACGGCCACACCTCCCGCCCGCTCCTCAACGCGCTTTGATTTTCAGTAACTACACCAGAGAAAACTCACATGTAGCTGCGCTACGTCGTGCGTGTACGAATCAGGGAATTCAACTCGATGTGATCGGCGAGTTGATGAACAATGCCGTGATCAAACCAGAGGAGGTTCTCAAAGACTACGACATCGTGTTCGCGAAGGGTCGGGCCGCGTTGGAAGCACTGGCGACGGGTTGTGCTGTGATTGTTTATTCGGGAATTCGTTTTCTCGGCCCAATGGTCAGGGCAAACGACGTGGATTCATTGCTGACTTTGAACCTGGGAATTCGGGCAATGGGCAACGCACTAACCCCGGAGGAACTTGGCTCGCGCGCTGAGGTCGAGCTGGCCAGATATGATCCGATCGACGCGGCCGAAGCTACGGCGCTGGCCCGATCACGTGCCGGCCACGTGATGGCAATGCAAGCAATTGCCGAACTCTGCGCCGAAGTAGTTAACGAATACGAGGAGACGCGAGCAGGCTTGGATTCGCGACTCGAAGGCCCGGCGACCGCAGCCTACCTCGAACGTTTGCAAGCGCAACGTTTGAAGCTGATCGCAGATCAGCGCCGCATGCAAGACTCAACTGTCGCCAGACTCAATGCCCTACTGGGACGTTTTCCACGTCTTGCCGGCGCCTTACGCCCGCTGATGCGCGCAATATCACGCTGAGAACAGGTTGAAGTCTTTTTTTCGACTTAGGCGCCGCGACTTTGCACTTTCATCGTCAGCCTGTCTCGCGGATGTAGGAAGTGAGTGGCCCTCATTTCCACGGGTTCCTCCGAAGTCAGTGACAGTTTCCAGTGAGACGCCAGGGTCGCCAGCAGAAGTATGCCTTCCAGGTAAGCGAAACCCTCGCCGATACACCGGCGGGGTCCGCCACCAAAAGGGAAGTAAGAATAGGTTGGGCGCGTCGCCCGGGCTTCAGCGGTCCACCGCTCAGGATCGAAGCGCAGCGGCTCCGGGTGATATCGCGAGTCGCGATGCATCAGATATTGGCTGACCACGACCAGCGCTCCGGCCGGCATCGTATACGGTCCGACCTGATAACTACGCAACGCAGTGCGCACCAGTCGCGGAACCGGAGGATAAACGCGCATCGATTCTTCGAGCACCATGCGGGTGTAGCGAAGCTGCGGCAAGTCGGCAGCAGTTGGTAGTCTTCCTCCCAGCACGGCGTCAAGTTCCTGGTGAAGCTTCGCTTGAGCCTCAGGGTGCTGCGCAAGCAGATACCAGGTCCAGGTCAGGGTGGTCGCAATATTCTCAAAGCCACCGATAAAAAGGGTGATCGCTTCGTCCCGAATCTGGTTATCCTCTGTGAGGCGTTGATCCTCATTGATGCCGCGCGACAAGAGTAGCGAAAGCAGGTCACCACGGTCATCACCAGCGGTTCGCCGCTCCGCAATGATTCGCGAAATCATTGACTCCAGATCGAGTTGCGCTCGCCGGAGGCGACCAGGTTGTCGCATTGAGAGCCGATCTGCGAACCGCGTAAACGGCGATTTGAACGAGCGGAAGGCGCTGAGCCCCGTGCCAAACGCAGCAATAATTTGTTGATGGTTTTCTTCAACGTTGGTTCCGAAAAGAGTTTGACTGGCAATCGGCAAGGTGAGCTTTCGCATTGTTTGAAGGACGTCAAAACTGTCGCCCTGGCGCCACGATTGTGAAGCCTCAGCTGCGAGTCTGGTCATCGTTTCGCCGTATCCAAAAAAGCGTTCGTGATCGAAAGCAGGTTTGGTTGACTGGCGCTGCCGGCGATGAAAATTTCCTTCGCTCGTCAGCAATCCCTCGCCGAGAAAATTGTTACGCCTCACGATGCCACGTCCCTTCAGGAAATTGGCGTAGTGACTTAAGAGCACACCTTTGACATGCTCCGGATGATTCAAAAGAAATACGGGGCGACGACCAATATTAAAACGGACTATGTCGCCGTAGTCGCGTGCGAGGCGTTCCATGAATCCGAGTGGGTCACGCCGGCTGGCAACATGCAGGCTGAGACCGAAACAACTGCTCTTCGGGCCCGGCGGAAAAACTTGCGGATTTTTCTCTGACTCGGTTGTACCCGACTCGTCGTCAATTGCAACAACTGTTGATGACATACCTTTTCTTTGTTCCTTAGCTGGGGCGAACGCGAATCTGCCGCGCGAATTCCCTGGCGATTATCTGATTTACCCAGCCGCGGTAATGGCCGCCCGAATGTTGGTTGGCTAGTGGGCAGCTTCGGAATTGCGGCCCGGACTGCGTTTGGCCTTCGGCAGCCAATCAGCGAAACCGATGCCGTGTTGGTTGGCCCATGACTGGATCCATTGGTACGACTCGCCTTCGTCACTCCAGCCTACAACCAGCGATGAATGATTCTCTGCGGCGAACGTTCGTAGTTTTTCAAGAACCTGCGACTCGAGTTCAGCTACTGATGGTTTCGGCGGCAAGTGTTGTGTTGCACCGTGGATCAAACGACCTCTGACTCTTTCGCGATAGCTTACGCGGGCCAGCAGACCGATCTGGGTCTGCTCAAAGAAGAGGCGCAGGGGTGTCCCCATTCGTCCCCACGCGGGTTGCCGGCAATAATTAATCGTTGGCGGTCGCCGTTGTTGAAGGCCAGGTCGTCTTCAAAGTCATTGTCGCATCCGAGATACAAGAATTACTGCGGGTCGTCCCAATCGCCTGGTCCAGGCGCGAAGATTTCGGACCGACTGTTCGCCGCCAAATCCCGCCACGCCGAGATTCACCACGCCAAGCTTCTTTGCGTAGAAGCCTCGCTCGTCTTCGTTGAGAATGAGGTCCAGTTGCGCGGGATAAGACATATCGGACGGAACGCCAGTACCTTGTGTATATGAGTCGCCGACTGTAAAGACGAGAGTATTCGTAGTCTTTAAAGTCGTCCAGGAAATTCGCCGAACCCATTTGGTTGGCAATGCTTTCCTGCTGGAAGTCAGTCGTGGTCAGCAGATGAGAGTTGGGCCGCAAACGATAAGAAGTGTTTGCATCGAACTCATAAGCCGCCGGAATAACCGGATAGTGTCGCGGCGCAAACAGACGCAGTCCTACCTCAGCTATCAAGAAAGCGGCCAGCAGGGCCACTACTGTCAAACCTAATCTCTTCAATATTGATCTGAGGGCAGCGGATTCATGCCAGTTCGCCAGCCGCAGTGAATGAACTCCACGGATGAAGTTCAGCACCTCGATGTACCCTTTTATGAGTGCTTCACCTTGCGACTGGAGGCCACGCGCCGATAGGTGTCGACCACCAGCGGCAAGACCGCCGAGGAGAGAACATATCGAGGTAACGTTTACGCGCGGCCCGTCCCATATCTTTTCGCAACACCAGGTTCCCGGCGAGATGCTTCATCGCTGCGGCCAACGCGCGCGGGTCACCGGCGGGGACGAGCATCCCGGTTTCCGGCGTGATCATGTCTGTAACGCCCCCAATGGCAGACGCGATTACTGGCAGCCCGCAGGCCATGGCTTCCACAATGCAGTTTGGCGTGCCCTCGGTTAGCGAAGGCAACACAAACACGTCGAGGCTTTGCATGAATCTGCGTTTCTGTTCGAACGAAACGTAGGCGCCGGCGAATTCACACGAACCGCCCAGCCCAGCGGTTTCAGCCTGGGCTATCGCCCTTTGCATTTGAGATCCGGATCCGGCCATTCGCAGCGAGCTGTCAGGGAACACTTTCGAAACGTCAGAGAAAGCTTCGATCAAAACCAACGGTCCTTTGAGTGGTTCCAATCGCGCCGCAAATCCGAAGCAGACACCGTGGGGCGAGTTTGCTTCGGGTTCACACTCGTCGAGCAAATCATCACTCATTACCGGCAACACTGAGATCGGAAGCCGGTAAGGCAACTGATCGTCGCAGCTGCGTTGCAAAGCCGGCGAGAGCGCGGCCAACTCGGAACAGTAGGGAAGCGCGGAAACAAACTGTTGATAGTAGGAAGCAAAAGCCGGAGGGTGATAGGGCATTCCCAACTCGTGATAAAGCACTGGAATCCCCGATTCGTGCGCCGCGCTGATCATTACCATCGCGCTCGGATCAGGAGTCATGACATGGACTACGTCAGCGTCACACTGTGCGAAATAATCGAGACATCCCTGGAAATGACTGCGCGCGAGGCGCGTGCTGACTTGCTGTGCGCGGCCGCGAATCATCTGTTGGGAAGCAGGAAACGTTTTCAAAATGCGGGAAACAATCTGACGGCCGGTATTGAGGGAAGCGTACACACCGGGGGAGGCGATTGAATGGACCGTAACCCCGGCATCCTTCATTCGCAGGAAATATTGATCATCTCCTGCAGGAGGATACATCAGCAGCACGGTGGGCTGCTGGTTTGCAACCAGCAACTGCCTGGCGTAGGTGACAATGGTTTCATCTGAACCACTAATCGGGCCCATCAGTTGGCCCTTGCAAAGTACAATTTTCATTATCAACCCCTGTTCGTTTACCGCTCGTTCTCCGAATTGCTCTGCGCTTAGGCGTTAAGCCACTTTCCCAAACTGCGTGTGTAAAGAAATCGAAAACTACCAGGATGAAACAGTCGCCGGGCAACGCCTAAAGGATGACGGCTCACGGCCGTCTGAAGGTTCCTTCCGGCGGCGCGAAACTGTTTCTCTTTCAGACTGCGCGCGGTTTCCCATATCAAATGGTTGGCCAGGTTGAATGAAAATCCTCGCTGCGCACCGCGTCGTTGCTCGACTGACGCATTGAGCGCGCGCGGAAGTTTCATCCAGCGATCGCGATGGGCGTCGGTGATGCGTTGGACCATCGCCGCGGCCGCTGAAGTGAACTGTCCCGAAGCAGGCGTAGCACGGCGATAGATCGCTACCACTTCCTCAACCGCAGCCACCTCGTAGAGTTCGGCCAGGCGAATCCAGAGGTCCCAGTCCTCGATCCCGGGAAGCGAAGAACTTGGCAATCCGACGCTTAATAAACTCGAACGGCGAAAGACCGCAGATGGACACGAAAAAAAATTGCGTTCCAGCAATTCCCAGAACACATCTCCCCGGAGACAGGGTTCAGGATATACAAACCCGGTCGGGACTAAATTCTGATCGGCCAGCATTGTACGGCCGTAGACCAGCGCCGCTTTGGGCGCGGCTGCCAGTTCCTTTACCTGTAGATCGAGCGAGCCCGGTATGCGCAGATCATCGTCGTCAAGAAAAGTAATAAACTCGCCACTACTCGCCAGAATGCCGAGATTGCGTGCGCCACCCAACTGTTGGTTGCGATCCACGCGCACGTAGGTGATGCCCGCCAGGGACGTGCAGACTTCTCCAGTTTCCTTATCAGAAGCATCGTCGACGACGACAATTTCAACGTCGGAACCTGCCAGCCGGGCGCTTTCGACCGCGCGCGGAAGCAAGTGTGGACGGTTATGCGTCGCAATAATGATGCTGACTGTGGGCATGTTTGATTGTTTGGAAGCGAAACCGTTGGGCGAGACGCTTGCGGAAATCCATTTGACCAGGGGGCTTAAACTATAACATGACGCACTTGACGAATCTCAAGCAGCCGCAAAGTGCGTCGATGGGTTAGTTTGGGTTGCATGGTCGACTCTTTATGGGTGCGGGCGCTCACGCGCGCTGTGATATCGCTTCGATTCTCGCAAAACATTTTGCGTCACGACTTAAGCTAGTGGACCTTTCTAACTGCATCACCCACGCTCACGGAGCCTTGCGTGACGACCCTGGCGTTAATCCCTCTTAGATGCAACTCACGACCGAGCGGCGAATTGACAAATTTCATTGCGTCTTTCCCGAAGCGCGCGACGAATTTATGACAACCGAGATGCGGCAGTGATGTAACCTCAATCACCGCTGAACCGAGTGCGAGTCGTGTTCCCGTCGGTAAATTTTCAACGCTGAGATCCAGGTTGACGAAAAACTGATCGCCGGCTAGTTGCCAGCGCTCTTTCTCGCCGGCCAGCAGGGCAATCACCCGAGAGTTCATGATATTGAGTTGCATCTCCGGATGGGCCGAGCCGTCTGCCATGCGCGAGCTGGGCCGATTCTTCCAGGTATCGCCGATCAGGCCGCGTGCAAATTAATCAGCCTCTTCAAGACTTCACGTTCATCCACTGCGGACGGTGCACAATCAGTTCGACGCGCCTCCATCTTTGGGCGATTGGCGAATGTCGTCCAACCCGCTTCCAGTTCTGTCATCGTCAAGTGTTTCATCGATGCGATGCTCCTTGCGTCAACTTTTTTATGACTGCCAACAGATTATTCGAAGTACCTATTCTCTAACAAGCGGCAGTCCAGACGTTAAGATCAACTCAGTGAGTTGAATGCCGGCGGGGTCGGCGTGTTACGTGGATTGGCTGCGGGAGAAGGAGTCGAACCTTCACTCTCTGCGTCCAAAGCGCAGCGTGTTGCCGGTTTCGCCAGCCCGCCCGGCCAAAGCTCGAATTGAAACGGAGCGAATCCTTAGTGTCAAATGTGCAGGACTATCTTAATCGGGCTTTGGAGCGCGTGGTGAGACTCGAACTCTCGATGTCGGATTTGCAATCCGGCGCCTTAGCCGCTTGGCGACACGCGCAAGAATGGATGACCGCCTGCTTCGCCGATCCTTAAGCCCTCCCACTGTTTTCCTTGTTCTTATCCCTTGACGCAGACCACCTGCTTGATCTCGGCAACGATCTTCACCAGATCGCTCTGGTTCTTCATTACCTGTTTGATGTCTTTGTAGGCGCCGGGAATTTCATCCAGCACGCCTCTGTCCTTGCGACATTCGACGCCTTCGGTTTGCCGTGCCAAATCGTTTTCCGTGAAATTACGTTTTGCTGCGGTGCGCGAGAGCTTGCGTCCCGCTCCATGCGAACAGGAGCTGAAGCTCTCCGCCAGTCCGCGTCCCTGGACGATGAACGACTTCGCCCCCATCGAGCCCGGAATAATTCCATAAACCCCTTCGCCGGCGTTGATTGCGCCTTTGCGCGTAACGAAAACTTTTTCGCCGTAGTGCTCTTCAAGCGCGACGTAGTTGTGATGACAGTTGACTTCAATCTCCGGTCGAAACGGCTGTCGATGATTGAACATTTTGTTAAAGACTTTCAACAGCCGGGTCATCATGATTTCACGATTTTTCATCGCGTACGCTTGCGCCCACTTCAGGTCTTTCCAGTAGGCAGCAAACTCCGGCGTGCCCTGAATGAAGTAAGCCAGATCGGGAGAGGGAAGTTCGGAAAGTTTCCAAAGGCCCTTCGCGGTCGAGATGTGACGTTCGGCGAGTTCCTTGCCGATGTTGCGCGAACCTGAATGCAGCATCAGCCAGACGGAATTTTCCGTGTCGAGACACACTTCGATGAAGTGGTTACCACCGCCGAGAGTCCCGAGTTGCTTCATCGCTTTGGACTTACGATCCTGGACTCCGCGATGAAGTTCGCTGAAGTGTTTCCAGCCTTCCCAATGCGACGACTCGTCGACTGACTCGCCGTAAGAATTGAACCCGACGGGAATCATTTCCTCAATTTTCAAGCGCAGCTCTTTCAACTTGCCGTCGAGAATGCCGCTCTTGAATGGCGTCTTTACCGCCATCATGCCGCAGCCAATGTCGACACCTACAGTGGCGGGAATTACTGCGTCGCGGTCGCGATTACCGAGCCGACCATGCTGCCTTTGCCCAGGTGCGCGTCCGGCATCAGGGCGACGTGTTTGAACAAACACGGCAAGCGGGAGACGTTGCGCAGCATCGATTGTTCATCGAAACTGAATTCGTGATTGGCCCACGAAAGGATTTCCTGTTTTGCGCCGCCGATTGGCAGCTTTTGATACGGCATGTGCTTCTCCTTTCTGGTTAAGACTGTCCGACAAACTGTTTGTTTGTGCGAATTGTTTAATTAGGACTTTGTTACTCTCAGCTCGCGACAAACTGAAGTTTGTCGTGACGCCATTTGTGGCGGGACTGACGAGATTTGAACTGCGATCTCTGCATCGACAGTGCAGCGCTTCAACCAACTAAGCTACAGCCCCAGGGTTGTAAAGTGTGATGTAAACGGTGGCGCCAGCAGCGGCTGCCTTCGCGCGTTCGGGCTCCGCTTCAGCCGCTCCGGCAGCGACTGCTGCTCGTCGTGCGTCACGCGCGTTACGAGATTCAACTTCCAGCGCGATTCCTTCGCGAACTGCGTTTACCACTTCGGCGATCAAACTGATCTTCCGCAGGCTGTTAGCTCGTTCATCAGCGTCGTACATGGCAAAATCAAACGACACCCGACGATAACAGTCGGCCAGGTCGAGAGTGATGTCGCCACCGTTCCAACGGCAGTCCGGATCGTCATCGGGAATTTCACGAGTGTCTTCGACAATACCGATGATGTATGCCGGCAGATCCGGATACTCGTTGAGAAATTCGCGACGGCGCACGTAGTGTCGCTGCTGGTCTATTTCTTCGCCCATTGTTCCTTTCCTTTCTAAGCTGCCGCTGGCAGCAGAGGGTTCATTTCATGTTCCTAAACCTCCTTGATCGGGTTTACTGAAAGTCATCGATAGTTCTCCTTTCGTCTGTCTAAAACTCATTTGGCGACGCCCGCTAACGACAAGCACGTTTGCCAAAGCATCTGCGGGCGCAAAAAACTAAAAAGCGGGCTTTTGGCCTCCAGGGGAAGCTGCCCGCTCCTGCAATTCTCGTTGATTTTGTTGAGATTTGGGAGCGGGAGCCGCTCCCGCGAATTACTGCCTGACCTGACCGTTATCTATTTTCTGCGCGCTCAATCCGAGCGGCCACCAAGCACAGACAACGTTTTCCGACCTAAGAAACATGCGCCGACCGGCGATGTCGACACACAACCACCGTTGTGGCGTTGTAGGTCTCTTATGGTCTGCATTGAGTTTTTGCCTTCAAGCTTTCTCTGCCCGCGAGAATTGTATGCCACCGTCGCGCGAGCGTTCTTGTATGAGATTAGGACCTCGAAACTGTCGCCAAGTCGGGTGTTTCAGGATCCGTTGTGAGACTTGCGTGGAAATTTAGCGGATCGCGCGTATTAAACGTGTCGCCCTGGCGAATGTCGCCCGTTTCGAATCCCCGTCGAAACCAGCGAATTCGTTGTTGAGAACTGCCGTGCGTAAACGAGTCAGGCACCACGTATCCCTGCGCTTCACGCTGCAATCGATCGTCGCCGACGGCACTCGCCGCGCCCAGCGCTTCGTCGATGTCGTCCGGATCCAGCAGGTTTCTCTCGCGAGCGTAGGCGGCCCACAGTCCGGCGAGGAAGTCCGCTTGCAGTTCCAGCCTGACCGAAAGTTGGTTTTCGGCATCCTTGCTGACGCGACCCCGCGCCCGTCCACCCTGTCCATCGTGCCCAGCAGGTTTTGCACATGATGGCCGACTTCGTGCGCGATCACATACGCCTGGGCAAAATCGCCGGGCGCGCGAAAGCGAGTTCTCAACTCGTCGAAGAAGGAAAGGTCGAGATAAATCTTCTCGATCACCGGGGCAATAAAACGGTCCGACGGAAGCGCCGGCTACCCCGCACGCCGACTCAACTCGATCAGTAAATAATTGCAGCTTGGGCTTTCGATACTCGCGCCCCATCTGTCGAAAGGCTTCGGTCCAGTAGTCTTCAGTGCTGGCCAGCACTACGCGGACGAACTGTGCTAATTCATCTTCCTGGGGATTGTTCGGACGTGAGGTTTGAGTTCCTGAGGCGGGATCGCCGGCCGGCAGTTGTTCAAGCAGCTGCCGCGGATCTGCGCCCATCAACAGGGCTATGACCAGAAGCACGATCCCGCCGAGTCCGCCCCCGATTATCTTGCCCCCGCCTGACATGCCGCGACGATCTTCGACGTTGTCGCTCTGACGTTCACCTCTCCAGCGCATCTCGTTTGCCCTCTAACCGAAAGATGTGGCGGATTAAACGCTGGTTTTGTGCGGAAATTATTGCGCGGCCGTTTCCTGACGGACGCACTGCCGGGTACTATCCGCAGAACGGTTCAGTCCGGCGCTTGATCAAACGCGAAAATTATCAGCACGCCAGTGTTTGATAGCTCGCTTAATCTCAGCCGGCGTATTCAGCCGGCCTTCAACAACTTCCGTTACCAGCGACTCGAGTTCTTCATCGGAAGCAAATCGAAGAGCGATGTACTGCCCTACTCGCAGCCCATCTGCACGTTGGACGAGATTGGCGGGCAGCAGTCGCTGAAAGCGGAGTTGCTCTTCGAGCCGGATCAGCCGATCCTGAGCCTTCAGGGGATTTATCCTGACGAGGAACATCATGACAATCAGGGCCAGCGAAACAACGATCCACCACCCCTGGGTCCAGCCGGGCGCCTGATAAAACAAGACTATGGACCAGATGAAATTGATTGCCATGATGGGTGCGAGAACGAAGTGAAACGGTGGATGCCAGCGCGTGTGCCGGGCGTAGCTTTGGACAGAGTCGGCCATGGTTGTCTCTCCTTGGTGGAAGAAGAGTAGCCGCAGATTACGCGGGTAAAGACCGAGAGTGGCCAACCGGTACCGCGCGTAAATGTAATCCGCGGAGAGTGCGTTGCGTCAAAGATTGGTGTCTGATGTCGGTGCGCCCGAAGCCAAAGCCTTCGGCTGTTCCGGAGTGAAATCTTCTCCGGGATTTATGAATTGGTTTCGCTCAAAGTGATACTGTTTATCGTAGAGCTGCTTGTATCTACCGTCCACTTCCAGTAACTCTTCGTGCGTCCCTCGCTCGACGATTTCGCCTTCCTCGAGCACTAGAATTTGATCGGCACTACGTATTGTTGACAGGCGATGCGCGATTACGAATGAGGTGCGACCGCGTCGCAACGACTGAAGGCCATCCTGAATCAAAGCTTCGCTTTCGCTGTCGAGACTGGAGGTGGCTTCATCCAGGATCAATATTTTTGGTTCCGCGAGAATAGCGCGTGCGATCGCCACTCGTTGACGTTGGCCGCCTGACAGCTTAACGCCGCGTTCACCAACAATCGTGTCGTAACCCTCAGCAAAGCCGCTCACAAACTGGTCGCAGTGAGCGATCCGTGCCGCGGCCACCACCTGTTCACGCGTAGCGTGAGGGTGCGCGAAGGAAATGTTTTCGGCGATCGTGCCGTCAAACAAAAAATTGTCCTGCAATACCACGCCAAGTTGAGTGCGGTAGTCCCGCAGACGAATCGAGGCGAGATCGCGACCATCCACAGTGATGCGGCCGGAGAGCGGGCGATTGAAAGCCATTACCAGACTGATCAGAGTGCTTTTTCCGGAACCACTTGATCCAACCAGCGCCGTCGTCGAACCCGCCGCTGCCTGAAACGAAACATGCCTCAACACCGGCACACTCTCATTGTATTCAAAGCTAACGTCCGTAAAAGAGATCTCACCGTCGATGGCCGCCAGCGGTTCGCGACCTTCCTCGTCAGCGTCTTCAGTGGCCATGCGCTTAATTTCGCGGATGCGATCCAGCCCGGCAAAGGCCTCCGTGATTTGAGTTCCGATCGAAGCGATCTCAACTAACGGCGCCGCTACCAGGCCCGTGAAAATCATGTACATGAAAAAATCGCCGAGGGTCATTTGGCCGGCCAGTATGGAACGCCCTCCCACCATTATCAGAATCACGCCGATGCAACCGACGATGACGGTGGAAAACGCGGTGACGGTGGAAACGCCGGTCATCGAACGCGCCACGTTGCGGAAAAGCCGATGCGCTCCCCGCGCAAACACCAGCTCTTCGCGTTTCTCAGCGGAGTAAGCTTTGACTATCCGAATTCCGCCTAGGGATTCGGCGAGCCGGCCGGTGACTTCGGCGTTGATCTTGCCGCGTTCGCGAAACAGCGGTCGCAAGCGGCGAAAGGCCAGCGCCATGGCAGCGCCGAAGATGCCGAGCACCACGAGACGTGATCAGGGTCAGACTCCAATTGAGGTAGAAGAGGATCAGCAGTGCAATCGAAGCGGTGACCAGGCTGCCGACGAGTTGGACTAGTCCGGTGCCAACGAGGTTCCTGATGCCTTCCGCATCCGTCATGATGCGAGAGATAAGTATGCCGGTTTGAGTAGAATCAAAATATTGAACCGGCAGGCGGGCGATGTGTTCCTGAACACTCTTGCGCATTTCGGTGATGGCCCGTTGCGCGGCGACGCCAAGCACCTGAGAAATCATGAACGAGGTGACAGCCTGAATTAACGTGGCGGCTCCGGCTGCCATTGCGAGAGTAAGCGAGCAGTTCGCCTCGTTGTTTAATGATCACCTCATCGATTAAGTACTTCGAACTTGCGGGCAAAACGAGCCCAACAAGCCGGTTCACGAGCATGAGGAACAAACCCAGCGCCAGGCGATAGCGATGGACCCAGATCAGTTCCTTCGCATCGCGCCAGGCGGTTGAAAGAGTGACTTTCTTTTTCTCTGTCATTCAGGGGTCAGGCCTTCCAGTGCAAAACGCTAATCGTACATCTTTCCGTTACGATCAGCACCGGGCCAGAGTTACGCGTGCTGGTGCGACTTAAAAAATGAGAATTTCTCTGCGTAACTTTGCGTCTTAATTTTCGCGAACTTTGCGGTCCTGACTTAGTTTTACCGCAAAGGCCCAAAGGTCTCGCCAAGAGCCGCAAAGAATCAACCAAACTGCACCAGTAGCGAGTTAGGCAGGCGTTTCGGGCAAAGAAAAAGGCCGCCCGAAAGCGGCCTCAAAACAATCATCATGGACTAACCAGGCGCGAACGAGTGCGCTGATGTTCCGGCGGACTAACGCCCAAGCAGGAGTTCTAAGCTGCCGACTCTGAATCCCGTCGCGCCTTATCGCTGATTTGGTAGATCGCTTCCATCACTGCCGACCGTACTTCAGTCGGCAATGAACCCCTTACCGCAAGGCGACGAAATGCCGGAATGACGCTGGCATGATTGCAGAAGGTGAGTAGTCTGACCACGGACAGGCGAACCTCAACGTCAGCGTGTTCCTCGACGGTCTTGAGCAATATCTCAACTTCGCCAGCCTTGGCAACGATGAACAGGAGTGAAAACGCTTCATAATTCTTCTCGCGGTCTCCACCCACGAGTTCCTGGATGGCTTTTTCAACTAAACCGGAACCGTTAAGGGCATTGACAATATTGCTGGTGCGTTCTGCGGGTGCATCACGCATCACGCGGGTGAAAGAGTTACTTCGATCCGCTTTAAACTCATAGAGCGCTCGGGCGGCAGCATTCCTAATCGCTTCCGACTCATCGTCGAACAAGTTTCCCAGCAAGCCAAACGCTGCGTCGTCGTCCCACGATTTTAATTCCTCGAGCGCGGTTTGCCGCAGGGCCGCGTCGCTGCTGGTGAGCCTTTGAGTCAACGATGTAATTGACCCGGCTTCGCCAACTGATTTAATGGCTTTCTCATCCGCCGGGGCGATCAGCTCGCCGCTATCCTCGAGAGTAAGCTGCCCAGTTTCCAATGGCTCAAGTGAATCAGCTTCGACGCTGACTTTGGGCTCAAAGGCGTCCACACTTTTCTCATCTGCTTCGGCTTCCGAGACAAGGGGATTGGGTTTAACCTCGGTCTCTAAAAGGGCAAGCTGGTCTGCTTCGGCGGCCTGTGCAGAGACGACCGCTTCCTGAGCGCGCAACCGAGCTTTTGCTTCCTCGATGCGGCGCAGGTGCTGAAGCTCAGTTTCGTGCAAAGCATCGATTCTTGACTGAAGTTCTTCCTCGGTTTGTGTGTACTTCCGAATTTCAGTTTCAGCCTCGTGCCCGATAGCCTCAAGGCGGGCGATCTGATCCGTGTCTTCGGTGGCTTGCCTGCCCGCTTTGGTTTTGGTGGTCGGCCTGGCGGCGGCTTTCTTCGCTCCGGCGCCCGCCTTAGCCGACCTGGAAACGGATCGCTCATGCAACTTTCTCGCGGCCAATAGTTTAGCTTCCACCTTTTGCAACCGCTTGAGTTGAATGCTTTCTGCCTTGCGCAGCGCTTCAATCTCCAAATTGAGGCGCAGCTCCTTTTCAGGCCAGGTTTGTTCGTCGAGCTCTACCTTAGCGCGAAGGGCTTCCAGCGCTGCCGCTAACATGACTTCCTGCTCAGCGTGCTCACGGATATTCGCTTCAGATTTGGCCCGGCGAGCCTCGATCTTTTCGACTTCCTTATTGCGCTTTGCTTCCAGCTTGCGAAGACTTTCAACCTCGGCTTTGAGCTCCTGGGTGGCCGCAGTCGTGGTTGCCACCTGCATAGCCCAATTATTTCTGATGGCTTCAATGGCAGCCAATTGCTCAGCCGCTTCGCCAGCCAGTCGCGATGCTTCCGCTTCCAGCTCGCGCCGGGCCTGTTCGTGGACCAGCAATTCTCGTTCAGACTCCTGGATGTGCCTGGCGTGTTCCGCCTCGATCGCGGACATTTCCTGGATTTTGCGAGTTAACTCCTGCTCTTTCTCACGTTGGAGTTCAGCCCTGGCAGCCGACTCACTCTGAATTTGCTTGAGGTCGGCAAGCTGTTGTTCTTCCTGCTGCGCCAGCTGACGCGCGGCCTCCTGGGCCCGTGCAACAGTTTCCTGGTGGGCCTGCGCAAGCGCTTCAGCGTTGGCTACCAGAAGCAATTCTTCTTCGGTTCGCAGCTGCGCGATTGTTTCCGCTTGACGCAGATTCTCTTGCTGCACCCGTTGCCTGGATGCTTCAGCTTCGCGGATTTGGTTCGACTGTTCAGTGTCAATTTTTTGCAGGGCCTCAATTTCTTCGTTGAGTTTCTTTATTGCTTCGTTGTTAGCCTGCGTTGCCGATTCAGCGGCGGTGCGAAGTCGTTCCAAACGCCGGACGTGTTCCTGCTCCGCGAGCGCTTGTTCCTGCATTCGAGCTTCTGCAACTCGAAGCTGCTCGGCCCGCGCTTGCGTTTGCTCTTCCGCTGCTGCCTTGGCCTTACTGTCTTCTTCGGCCGCGAGTCGCACTGCTTCCGACTTGAGGCGCTCGGTCTCAACCTGTGTCTCCGCCATGCGCTTGAGTTGGAGTGCCTCTGCCTTACGCATTGCGGCGACGCCGGCATTTAGCTGTTGTTCCGCTTCGGCGCGCGCTCGTGCTTCTGATTCAATCTGATCGCGAATAGCCTCGAGTTCGGCCAGGCGCTTGTTTTCTTCGTCAGCGCGCAGCTTTGCGTCTGTCTCAACCAATCGTCGAAGTTCCGCGGCTGCGACTCGTCGCGCCTCGGCCTGATCCTGATTAACAGCTTCAGTGTCTCTCAGTAAACGACTTTCTTCAGTCGCCAGCTGTACAGCGCTGGCGCGACTCTGAACCAGCCTTGACTCAGCCTCGGCAATCCGCTGGCGTTGGGCTACTTCAGCTTGTCCCAGCGCCTCGATCTCGATCACTAGTTGTTGCTCGGTGGCAGTTCGCGTCTCGGTTGCCTGCTCAGCTCTAGCTTTAATGGCTTCAAGTTCGGCTAAGACTTTCTCGTCTTCTTTTGTCCGCTGTTCAGCGTTAGCTCGGGCCTGGGCCAGCTTCTTGGCAGCGATACGTTGACGCTCGACTTTCTCCGCCTGTTGCCGAACGTCTTCTTCAGCGTTTAACCGAGCTTCCTGCTCGGCAATATGCCGCGATTCCGCTACCGCTTCCGCAATGCGTTTTGCCTGCGCTATTTCCGCTTGGCGCAAGGCCGCCAACTCTGCGGTGACTCGCTGTTCCTTTTCTGTTTTCTGACGTGCCTTTACTTCTGCCTGATGACGCGATTCTTCGAGGGACGAGAGACTATCTTCTACTTCCGATAGCCGTTTGCTTTGTTCCGCCTCTAACTCCTGCATTATCGCGAGCTCAGACCTCAGCTGCTGTTCGCGGGCGGCGAGTTGATGCGCCTCTACGGCTGCCTGGTTACGAATGGCTTCTAGTTCCGCCACGCGCAGCCCTTCGCGTTGCGACTGCTCGCGAGTTTCGGAGGTCGCGGTTTCAATCTGTTTGAGCTGTCTGGCTTCAGCCTTGCGAAGCACGGCTATTCCTGCATTCAGCTGTTGCAGGATTTCCGCGCGGTGTTGCGCCGCTTCTTCAGCCTTTCCGCGAATCACTTCAAGCTGGGCGATCCTTTGCTCTTCTTCTTCGGCCAGGGCATTCGCTTCAACCTGAATTCGAGTGCGCTCTTCTTCAGCGGCCTCCCGGCGCGCTTTCGCGTCGGCTCGTTGACGTGCCTCGTAAGCGACGCGCAAGCGCGCTTCGTCTTCAGACAAACGGCGCGATTCAGCCTCGGCCGCAGACAAACTGGCTTCAGCTTCCTCGATGCGTTTAATTTGTTCTTTAATGGCGCTGTTCAGAGCTAAGATTGTCGAGTTGAGCTGTTGTTCCTTTTCTGCGCGCTCGCGGGTCGCAGATTCGCACTCAATTCGCAGGGCTTCGAGCTTCTGCAATTCCTGCTCTTCCGCGGCGGCCTGACGCAAGGCTTCCGCTTCCGCTCGCTCTAAAGCTGCGGCGGTAGCCATTTCGCGTGCCTCGGCGTTGGCTTGGTGGCGACTCTCCTCTTCCTGCTGGAGTCGGACTGTTTCCTCGCTCAAACGTTTGGCTTCCGCGGTTGCTTGTTCCAGCCGCGCGAGCTGATCTGCTTCGGTCTGCCGGAGCACCTCGAGTTCGGCGTCAAGCTTGAGCTGTCGTGCGGCACGCTGACGAACCTTGGTTTCCGCTTTTTGCCGAGTCTCTTCCAAAGCCGTCAGGCGCGCTTTGGCTTCGTCCATTAGCGCAACCTCAGTCGCGGCCAATTCGCCCAGAGTCTTGAGTTGGTCGTCGAGTTCTCGCTGTTTAGCTGCGCGCACCAGGGCTGCGGCTGCGGCGTTTTGGCGAATAACTTCAAGTTGAGCAATTTCTGCTGCCTCGGTGTCCGCAGTCTTACGTTCCTCAGCTTCCGCTCGCTCCAGGGCTGCGGCGGCTGCCAGTTCGCGAGTCTCGGCAATAGCTTTGTGACGGGATTCTTCTTCCTGCTGGAGCCGCCTTGTTTCTTCGCTCACACGTTGCGCTTCAGCGGTAGCGAGTTTCAGACGTTCGCGTTGCTCAGCCTCGATCTGCCGGAGCTCCAGGAGCTCAGCATCGAGCTGCGCCTGTCGCTCAGCGTCCTCGCGAATTCTCGTTTCCGCGGATTGCTTCGTATCTTCCAAAGTGGCTAAGCGGGTTTGCGCTTCTTCCATTGAAGCGATTTTTAGCGCCGCAGATTCGCCCAGGGATTCGAGCTGGTCTTCCAGTTCCAGCAGCTTTGCCGCGCGCGTTTTTGCAGCAGCGGCTGCGCTCTTACGAATCGCTTCGAGTTTCTGCAACTCTCGCTCTTCAGAGTCTGCCTGCCGCGAGGCCTCTGCTTCCGCTCGTTCCAAAGCGGCGGCCGTCGCCAATTCGCGGGCTGCGGCATTGGCCTGATGACGACTCTCTTCTTCCTGTTGGAGGCGCGCTGATTCCTCGCTCAATCTTTGGGCTTCGGCTCTGGCGATCTCCACTCGCTCAACTTGTTCAGCTTCAGTGCGGCGCAGCAGCTCGAGTTCCGCTTCAAGCTTCAGCTGGTACTCGGCCCGTTCACGAATTTTTGACTCCGCGTTTTCGCGTTCTTGTTCGAGAGTTGCCAGACGGGCTTTGGCCTGGTCCATCAGGGCAATCTGTGCCGCTGCCGACGTACCGAGGGCTGTGAGTTCGTGTTCAAGCTTCTGTTGTTCCGCTGCGCGAGCCTCGGCCGCAACCGTGGCAGTTTTGCGAACTACTTCAAGCTGGGCCAGCTGGGCCGTTTCCGCCTGCATATTCCAGAGCGCCTCGGCTTCGGCTACGTTACGCTGCTCTTCCAGCAATTGACGTGAGGTCGAGGCGACGGAGATCCGCTCAAGCTGTTCCTTTTCGGCCGTTTGCAGAAGCGCAATTTCCCTGGCTAGCTGCTCTTCCACCTGAGCCCGTGTCAGCGCGGCTTCCGCCAGCGCGCCACGTATAGTTTCCAACTCGCTGACTTGCTGCGCATGGTGCTCGCTTTGCCGGCGCGACTCTGTTTCAGCTAACTCCCGGGCATTTTTCTGCTCGGCCAATGCATCCTGGGCTTTCTTGATTCGGTTAAGCAGGTTTGCTTCAGAGCGGCGAAGACCTTCAATGTCGTTGACGATTCGCTGTTCTTCCGTCGTTCTCGTCTCGATCGCAGCTTTCAATTCCTCTTGAACTCTGGCTAGCTCACTGATTCGCTGCTCATAGCTCTCGCTTTGACGACGCGTTTGAGCTTCGGCGTCCATCAGTTGCTCGACTTCCGCGGCCAGAGCTTGTTCACGCTCCGCGTGCTTCTCCGCCTCAAGGGTAAGCTCCTGACGCATAGTCTCGAGCTTCTGAACTCGCCGAGCGCGCTCATCACTTTGCCGTCGAGCCTCCGCTTCCGCCTGCATGCGCGATTGCTCCTCAGCCCGGAAGATCAGCTCCGCCGCCTGCATGCGCTCAGCAAGTTGTGCTTCAGCCTGACGAAGCTGATCAATCTCGGCGACCAACAATCGTTCGTTTTCCTCTTGCCTGCGAATGTCGGCTCTCGTTTGGAGGAGGATAGTTTCAGCCTCTGAAACACGTTGATTTTGCTCTTCACTCTGGGTGCGCGCTTCTGCCAGGGCTCTTTCGTTTACTTCCTGCTGAACTCGCAAAGCGGCTTCGGTTTCCTGTAACCGTTCCGCCTGGTCGAGCTCGGCGGTGCGCAACACTTCAATGGCCGCCACAAGCTTTTGTTCAGCCACTGCTTTTTCACGGACATCGGCTTCGGCTTTCTGACGTACTGCTTCTAACTCAGCCAAAGCGCGTGCGTTGTCGGCAGCACGCTGCTGTGCTTCCAGGATTTCCACTCCGGCGGGTTCTTTTTGTAGCTGTGCTTCCGCTTCAGCACGCTTGCGGGCCTCGGCACTCTCGTCCTGTAATCGCTTCTGCTGTGCTGCTTCCGCGAGGCGCAGAGCTTCTATCTCGCCTGTGAGTTGTTTTTCCTTTTCGAGTCGGCGTTGGGCTTCTGCTTCAGCCAGCCGCTGGGTAGCTGTAATCGCGAGATTCTGCTTTTCACGCTCGTCGTGAAGTCTGGCCGATTCGGATTGGCGACGTTCCAAATTTTGATACGCCTGAATGACGGGCGTCGAAATAAGACGTTCGCGATTCGATTCGGATTCGCTTGCAATGCCAGGGGCGGGCGACCCAGGAGCAGAGGAGAGTCCCAATCGAGAGTTAATTGATTGAATAGCGCGGGAGAATGACTGCTCAAGGACCGCATCCTGGGTTCCCGAGTCAAGCAGATCCTGGAGAGGTTTTATAGCTTCCGGTCCGCCGACTTCTGCCAGCGATTCTGCCGCCGCCTGACGAACTTCCCATGCGCTGTCATTGAGAGCGGCAACAAGGTAGGCCGATGCCATGGGCATCCCAAGATCGCCCAGCTGCCGAGCTGCATCAGCGCGGACCGATGGCGCAGCCGCCAGGAGGAGATTGTGGGTAACCTCCGCGAAGTCGCCCATAAATAAATGGGGCGAAAACTCGGCCGGCGAATTTAGGTCAGGGGAATTTGGATGAGCGGGAGGCTGGTAGTCCATAGACTCTTTATGTTTCTCAGGAATCGCGGGCGTTATGGACGCCATACGGAGCTAAACATCCGGATTCGCGGGGCTATTGAATTGGTAGGCTGCTTAGCAAAACCCGACGTGATTAATCGATGGTTTTGCGTTTTGGGAAGTGCTGGTCTGCTGTCAGGCCGGGAATTTCAAGTCGAACGTTTGGTGCGTCCGAGCTCTTGGGATTCTCGTCGATTCTGTCTGGAACGTCAATAGAGTTGTTCCAGAACCGCGATTTACTCAATATTTTGACGGTTTTTTTCCGACGATCCCTGCCCAAAAGACCGGTCCTTTAGGAAAACGACTCGGACGCAGCGGCGGCACGGCTGGTCAACGCAGTACGAACGAGGGCGTTGAATTTCTCCGGGTGTTCCTGCTCAGGCATCATCCGGCAGTAGTCAAATACCTCGAGGCGCGCTCGAGGATTCAGCGCCTGAAGCGCTTCGCCTTTCTCAACCGGCACCGTCTGGTCCTGCTTGCCCCAAACCAAAACCGTTGGTTGCCTGAGGCGGGCGAATGGCGGCACGCGTGTCGGTGTTCAAATAGCCGGAAAGGAACGCGGCAATTGCATGCTGGGCGCCTGGTTGGTGACTGGTGGCGTAAAGATTGGTAACGAAACGTTCGGTCACGCGTTTGTGATCATAGAACAGATGGTCGCGCGCATAATCACGAATGCTTCGCTCGCTGGCCATCACGTTATAGAACGAAGTGCCCAGCACCGGCGACTGCAGCAATCCGTAAAATGCGGCGCCGGTCATACCCGGCCGCCGGTTCAATGCGTCCGCGCCAGTGGCAGCATTGAGGATCATCGAGTGGACTAACTCCGAATGTTCGTCAGCGACTCGAATTGCGTAGGCAGCACCGAGAGAACTCGCGACCAGGTTGGCAGGATATCCTGAAACTTCGCGAATGAAATCGGTAATCAGATCAACGTAGAGATCGGCTGAATAGGATGCGGTAGCGGGTTTGTCGGAAAAACCGAAGCCGAGCAGATCAAGTGCGTAAACCGGGAAGTCGCGAGCCAGCTCATCGAAGTTCTTACGCCACATGAAACTCGAGGAGCCGGCGCCGATTCCATGAATGAAGATAAGAGGTGGTCCCGCGTTTTGCAGGCCGGAAACCTTGTAGAAGACGCGCCCATGCTTCCAGGGGAAGAAATGCGCTTCACCCCCGAGCGCGCTGTTGTCGGGCTCGCTGGCGTTGCGTTGAATGGCTGCGTTGAGCGCTGCCAAAGCGGCTACCCCCGCTCCGCCGGCCAGCATCGTCTTCCAAATGTTTCTAAGTTTTCCCATAGCGCAGATCAGAAGGAAGTGATCGGATGCCGGAAACCACCGAATTGTTTACCGTCACAGATTCTCGAATAAGGCGATTTCCGACTTCTGTCCGTTTCCCTTAGATAAACGCGAAATCAAACTGCTCCTGATGTATCGTCGAGTCGCTGGTAATATCAACTGGTCCGAGATATTCCTCGATCTCGTTGAGCACGTCACGCTCAGTGCTGCGCAATGCCTTTGCAACCTCAGGATGAATTCTGAGCGTAGTTTGCTTCACGCCTCGGCTGCCATTCATAGCCTTCCCGAGTGTGCGGGCCTGCTCGAGCAATTCGTAACAAACAGTTTGCGGCGACTTGATAAGTCCAGCCCCCTGGCAATACGCGCAGGGCGCGCACAGGGTTCGCTCGAGCGACTGCTTAACGCGTTTCCTGGTCATGATTACCAGGCCGAAGTCATTAAACGACAGCACCTTCGTCGGCGATTTATCACCGCGCAACGCGTCCTGCAAGGCGCCCATCACTCGAGTGCGATTGCGTCTGTCTTCCATATCAATCAAATCGAGGACAATGATGCCGCCCAGATCGCGCAGGCGAATTTGACGCACGATCTCGTCCACCGCTTCGAGGTTGGTCCGGGTGATGGTGTCTTCCAAACGACCGCTGCCACGACCAACAAATTTTCCGGTGTTTACGTCGATCGCGACCAGGGCCTCTGTCTGGTTAATCACCAGGTACCCGCCAGACTTGAGCCAAACGCGCGGCTTAATCGCTTTATCGATTTCAGCCTGGACGCCGAAGCTTTCCAGGATAGGCTGTTCGCGGGTGTAGAGCTTTACTCGTTTCACCATGCGCGGCTGAATGCGATTGATAAACTCCACAATCGCTTCGTATTCCTCTTCTGAGTCTACGCGGATGGCCGCGAAATCATCCGACAACTGATCGCGCAGAATGCGCTGGACGAGGTCCAGATCTTTATGGACCATCGTGGCCGGCTTGGTTTTCTCGGCAGCGGCCCGAATGTCGAGCCAGGTGCGCACGAGATAGCGAACATCCTCGCGCAGATCTGCTTCGCTGATGCCAACCCCGGCGGTGCGGACGATGAACCCGCCAGAGGGAATGTCTTCGGAGCCGCGAATCAGCGTAATGAGTTTTCGCAGCCGCTGACGCTCGCTGTCTGATTCGATCTTTCGCGAAACGCCAACGTGTTCGACGGTGGGCATGTAAACCAGAAACCGCCCGGGAAGGGCAATGTGCGAGGTAATGCGCGCGCCCTTCTTGGCGATCGGCTCCTTGGCGATCTGGACCAGAATTTCCTGCCCTTCTTTGAGCAAATCCGTGATCGTCGGCTGATTCCGGTTGTCGCGACGGGGAAAACCACGCTGACCCTGGCCACCGCGTCCTCCGCTGCGGCTCTTATCACTTCTCTCACGTCCTTCGCGTTCGCGACCTTCGCGGCCTTCGCGTGGTCCGCGGGCCGGGGCAGGCGCTGCTGGAGGCACAGGGGCTTCAATTTGTTCTTCAGGTGCAGCCTCAACGACTTCGGGAACCGATTCGGTTTCCGTATCCACTTCTGCTTCACCCGCCTCATCTTCGGCCGGCTCGGTAGTACCGGCCGCAGCCGCGGCTGACTTACTCGGACGTCTGCGACGTCTTCCTCCACGGCGAGTAGTGGCAAATTCTGCCCGTGAGCGTCCTTCATCAACGCTGGCGTCGGCGTCCGGCAATGTGTCAGGCGTTAATTCTTCGGCCGTCTCTGTGGGGTCAGAACTTTCGGCTTCAGCCGCGATTGCCCTGGCCGGTTTCTTAGTGGCAGCCCGTTTGCTAGTAGCTTTCTTTTTCCCGGTGGCGCGCGCGAGCAGCTTGCCAATTTTAGAGGTCTTGCCGGGTTCTTCAGAGGTTTCTTCGGTCTCGTGAATTGCTTTCGATCGGGAAGCCCGCGCGGAAATTTCGGATTCGGATGCTTCGTCGTCGCTTACGCGTTCGAAACTGCCTCGTTGTAGAGTGGTCTCATCAGCCTGATCGTCAAAACTATCGATGTGCGCAGCCACGAATTCGCGAGCGGGAGTTACGGAGGCATTTGGGGCTGACGAAAAGTCGCCGTCGTCCACGCGTTGAAACGAAGGATCGCGGTAATCGTCGAGAGACAGCACGGAGCCAACCTCAGCTGAACTAAAACTGTCGTCCTCCAGATTGAATTCTCCGGCCCGAATCTGATCGGTGAGACGCTCCTGTAAACGCGCGTCTTTAAACATCTCGCCGTTGACGGCTGCCGACTCTTCATCATCAATGATCCGCTCGATTGAGGGATCAGCGGCAACAAACGGAGTGTCGATCTCTTCGGGCGTAATCCTGCGCCGGCCGGAGTCTGCCGCAACGTCTGTTTCCGCGTCTTTTTCCTCCCGGTCGTCTTTGCCACGTCCGCGCCGTCGTCCGCGCCGGCTGCGTCGCTTCGTTTCTTCCGCGGTCTCCGCCGCGCTGGAAGCTTCGGTTTGCTCCACGTCGACATCATCGTCGGAAAGGATTACGCCTTCGGTTTGCTCCAACTCACGCAGCGGCTCTACCCGCTCGTGGGTGGCTTCGATGTGGCGCTCGCGCTCGACTCGCGCGAGAGCGATCTGTTCAGCAGCCGCGCGTTGCGCCTCGGCTGGATCCACTTTCTGTGACTTATCGATTACGATCCGCTCAAACTCCTCCTCCTCGTCGAAGAAGTCTGAAACATACAGAAATGCGTCGCGCTCGAGGCCGATGTCGACGAAAGCCGATTGCATACCGGGCAGCACGCGCATGACGCGGCCCTTATAAATATTGCCGACGATTCCCTGGTTCTGTTCACCTCGCTCGATATAAAACTCGGTGACCTTTTCGTTTTCGATGATCGCAATTTTCTTTTCGCGTCCATTGACGCTGACGATTAACTCTTTTGCCATGATTGACCAATGTCTCCTGAATAGCCGGACCCAAATTTCAAATTCATCTCCGCGCGGTCGTCGTGACCCTGAAACGGGTCAACAAAAAACACGCGTATGTGCTTGCCGGCGTAATTTCTAAAAAATGTGATTGGGCCGCGGAGCGCTTCAAGCTCGGAAGCGAGGCGCAGCGGCCACGAAGTAGCGAAACGAATCAACGTCTCGCTGAAAGTTATGGTGAAGGAAGTTAGCTGTTGATGGTGGAATTCGGACGAAGAACAGGAATGACGACCGGAAACTGCAGGCCTCATTAAGGTGTGTGGGAGAACGGGTGGTAACTCCCGCCCCGTATGATTTCGGTCTGGACTTGCCGTGTCCAGAACGCGACGGTCACTGGAACTGTTCAAAAAAGGAACCTAACTAGCCGCTTTTCGCGTCGCGGGCAGCACGTGCAAACAAGGGGCGCGTTTTTTCAGAACGGCGCAGGCCTCTCGCTAGCTGGAGCATCCTGAGTTCGGTGGATGCACTTGAAGCGACCTGTTTGCTTTCGAACTGCTTTCAAAAATTTGTAGGGACGCGCGTCCCATCAATGTTCCTGGCGCTGGGCCAGGGGCGGCTTACCAGTAAAAGTTGATAATGTGTCGTCTCCGTTTTGACGACGGAAAATTCTGGCTCGCTCGTTGAAGCACGGTACTCAAACGAGTTCTCTTCATGCTGTCTTTTGATTTCAAAACCGACTTGTTCAAAGCCTGAAAACGAAAGACTCCGAGGGGCGAGCTGAGGCGAGTATAAACCCAAGCGACCGGAAAAGGGAAACGATCCAACTCGGAGGTACTGATGCAGTTTGGTTGATTCTTTGCGACTCGTGGCGAGACCTTTGCGGCCTTCTTGCGGTAGAACTAAGTCAGGGCGGAAAAGTGCGAAATGCAAGGGAAGTGTGCCGTTTATTGACCGTTAGCGTCTCGATCGAGCACGGCCCATCCCGGCTAGTTAACAAACCTTCGCAGTTGGACGCTCATTGCGAATCCGATCGCGATGAAGGTGGCGATCAGCGAGGCCAGGCCGGCGCTCATTAGCGGTAGGGGGACACCAATCACCGGTAGAAGCCCCAATTCCATCCCAATATTGATGAATATCTGACAGGCTAAGCCGCCGACGATCGCCATGATCACCAGCATTCCCATCCGATCTGGCGCACGCTTCGCACCCACGATCAGCCGCGAGAGCAGTAGCGAATATGCAAACAGGACCAGGATGCAGCCGATAAAGCCGGCATTACCGGCGGTGACCGCAAAGATAAAATCGGTATGCGGTTCCGGGAGAAATTTCAGGCTGCTTTGGGAGTGTCCTGACGTGCGGGTAGCCCCCCACAAGCCGCCCTCGCCCACGGTCAAAATCGATTGCCAGGTGTTGTAACCATATCCACGACGATCGGCCTTCTCCGGATCCAGGATCACGTTGATACGTTCCTGTTGATAGTTTTTGACGAACCCGGTCTTTACGCCCACCCAATAAGCTAACGGTAAAAAGACGACGCTCAAAACTACGGCCGCGACCACGTAACGCACCTTGACGGCAGACAAAAACAGAACCGTGAACAAGATAGGCAAGTAAGTCAAAACTGAACCGACGTCAGGTTCCAGCAGGATAAGCCAGATAGGCAGGGCGAGAATTAAGCCTCCGACCGCCACATCTTTCAAACTTAGGGCGCCCAACCGCCGCTGGCCAAAGTAGCGAGCCAACATCATCGCGGTCGTGACCTTCACAAACTCCGACGGCTGAAACTGACCGATACCAGGAACGCGAATCCACGCGCGCTGGCCGTTGATCTTCAGACCGATTCCCGGAATTAGCACGATCACCAACAAAACCAGGCCGAAGATATAAAACGCCGGCGCGATGTTAAGGAGTTTTCGATAGTCGTTGAAGGCAACCAGCAGCATCGCGACTATAGCAATGCCCAGTCCGATAAGTTGCTTGACCCAATAAGTTTCAGTTGGTTGCGCGTGACGTATCTGGACGGTGCCAAAACAGACGATCCCGATGGCCAGGAGCGCGAGCAGCCAGTCGAAGTCACGCAAACTCTTTTTTGGAATCATTGCAACCATAGGTCAGAAGATAAGGAGCCAGAAGTCAGGAACCGAAGTGTTAATCTACTGTGGCCGTTTCGCTGGTTCGTTTCGCAATTCGCAGTGCGCCCGGAGGTTCCTGATTGCGTGTTTTGCGATAGTAAACGTCGTAGACCCGCCGCACAGCAGGGGCCGCGTGGTGTCCACCGAAGCCCGAGTTTTCAATTAGCGCGATCATTGCGATTTCAGGTTTGTAAGCCGGTGCATACGAAACGAACCACGAGTGGTCCTTGTTTTTTCCGGTGTCCTTGCCGAGGCCAACCACCTGCGCGGTGCCGGTTTTCCCGGCGATATCAAAACCCGCCATGATGATCCCCTTACCGGTGCCGCCCTTGTTCACCACGCCCCACATACCCTCGACGACGGCGTGATGAATGTCCTCAGGAATGGGCACTACTTTAGGATTGGGTCGGGCTGGATCCAGCGACTGGAACCCGCGACCAGCACGATACTCGGCCTGCGTGGCCGCTCCGACTGGTTTCACTTCTCTCAGAAGATGTGGAATGTAAAGCTTTCCACCCACGCCGATTCCGGCAACCGTGCGCAGCATGCTGACCGGCGTCATTTCTTCATATACCTGACCAAAGGACGCGAAGACGGTGTCAATGTCTTTCCATTCCTGCTGGCGGCGATCGAGGATTGTCTTAAACTCAACCGGGGTGCGGCTTGACACTTCATTTGGCAAATCGATCCCCGTGCGTTTGTTTAGATCAAACTCTTCCGACATTGCACTAATGCCTTCGAGTTTCATCTTCAAGCCCAGGCGGTAGAAATAGCCGTCGCAGGAGTGAATAATCGCAGCCCCCACATCAGGCGATCCGTGACTGCCCATGCATCTGGTGAACTTGGTTCCGACCCATATACCGCCGCCGCAAACTAGATTTGAATCTTCGAGCGTGATCGCGCCTTGCTGGAGACCGGCGACCGCCATGGGGATCTTCCAGGTTGATCCGGGAGGGTATCGGCTCTGAATTGCTCGGTTGATTAACGGTTTGTCGGGATGGTTGAGCAGCGCAACATACTCCGCTCTCCCGCCTTTGGTGCCAATGCGCTGCGAGAATAGATTGGGATCGAAGGTCGGCGCGGAGGCGAGAGCAAGAAGCTCGCCATCGTTTGGATCTACGACTACGATTACACCTCGTTTTGTAGATGAATCGCGCAGCTGTTGTTCAGCAGCCATCTGAAGATCGAGATCGATGGTAGTTACCAGATCGTGACCTGGTTGAGGCAACACCGTTTCGATTTCATCCTGAATCCGCCCGCGGCTGTCTACAATCACTCGGCGATAACCATCGCGTCCGCGTAGATAGTCATCATAGGCCTGCTCGAGGCCGCTTTGCCCGATCACGTCTCCGGGTTTCAGGTTCTTGTCTTTGTAAACTTGTTGTTTCAGCTGTTCGGCGCCGACCTCGCCGACGTAACCGAGCACATGGGCCAAGAGACCATCAGGCGGGTAACGTCGTTGCGGCTGTTGTTCAACGCGTAGTTCCGGAAACTCCAACTCGTGGGCTTCCACCCAGGCGATGTCTCCGGGACTGGCGTCCTGCTTCACCAGGATCGATTCAAAAGCCGGCTGCGAACCGATCTGTTCGAAGCGTTCGCGAAGTATGTCGGCGTCAAGAGCTAGGGCTTCGGCGAATGGTTTAACGAGCGAAAGGAGATTTTGGCCGCCCAGGTCTTCACGGGACAGAATGACGTTATAAATGGGTCGGGAATCCACCAGGGGATTGCCGTCGCGATCGAAGATCACGCCTCGGGGCGCAAGGATCGGCAGCAAGCGCTGGCGTTGGTTCTGAGCAATCTCGGCATAATGTGGACCGCGGACCAGTTGCAGGTAGTAGAGCCTGACCCCTAAAAAAGCGAGCATCAGGATCACCGCGCTCTGAAGGAACCAAAGTCGCATGCGAAGGTTTTGCGATGAATCTTCAAACTTCATAACCGGAAGTCAACCGACAGAACCACCAATTGAGAGACCGAATTCGGATATTACCTTGACCTGCGCTTGGAAACCAGAACTTAGTAATGGCTTTGCGCTCATTCTGAGTTCAGCCTTCTCCTCAGCGGGCTCCTCGCCGGGCGCCCTTGCGCCGTGATGCAAACGAGCGGCGGGTCCGCGCCCTCTCAGTGAAAAGTGAATCCAAAAGGTACAGGGCAAGCGTGCCGGCGATCGTGGTTGCGATGATCCGGTAGGACGTGGTTTGCACGAACGGCACGTTTGGAGAATTGCCCAGAGCTCGATGCCAAAACACGTAGATTGCCGAATCCAGAAGAGTGGCCGCGGCCAATACGGGGATTCTCATTAACGGGTTTTCAAGATTGACTCGCGAGGCGACAAAGAAAATCAGATAAGCCGTCAACGTTTTCGAGAACCCACCCGCGCCAATCAGTCCGCCACTGGCCGCATCGATCGTTAGCCCCGCGATAGTGCCTACGATCAGCGCGTGCCACGCGTGACGTTGGAGTGCGATATAGACAACCACCACCAGCGGAAAATCAATGTAGGCGAGCGGAAACCAAACTTCTCTGAGCGACAGCTGCATGAACAGTGCGAATGCGAGCACGGCCGCGATTTTTAGCAGAGGCATAACCGATTTCCGATTTTCGATTTTCGACTTCCGATTTGCTGACTGCCAATCTTTCGATCTCTCCGAAGCCTGAGGAACTCGGGAAGAATCCGAAATCGGCAATCGGCAATCGAAAATCGCAATTGACTCGTCACTGCTTTTTCTTGTCTACGTTAGGCAGGGACTGTTCGGCGGCAGGCCGCTGTGGCGGATGATAAAGCAGCACGGCTACTTCTTCCAGTTGACCAAGTTTGGCGCCGGGACGGATCAGAATCTCGTGAGCCTGCGTGGCTGTCCCATGCTTCACCTGGATCACTTCTCCCACGCGTAGTCCGGGCGGATAGATATTGTCCTGACCCGTTGTCAAGATGTAGTCGCCGACGTCGACTTGTTGCAGACCGGAAACATAACGCATCTCCATAAGTCCACTCTCGCTGGAACCCCTTACTGACCCGAGCGCGCCGGAACCCCCCAGTTGACCGACAATCGCGCCGGCGGCGGCCTTCTCATCAGTAATCATCATCACCTGCGCCGTCCATGGACTTAACGCTATCACCCGGCCCACTATGCCGCTGGCTGTCACCACCGGCATGTTGAGCGCTACTCCGGCCGAACTCCCTCGATCGATAGTTACCGTATTGAACCAAACTGAAGGATCGCGAGCGATCACCCGAGCCGCCACCTGCTCATAGCCGGTCTGTTCTTTCAAACTCAGCAGGCTTTGCAACCGTTCCTTTTCGGCCGCCGCCATGCGCGCGTTTTGCAGGGCGACTTCGGTGCGCGCGAGCCGCAGCTTCAGTTCTTCGTTCTCGGCAGCAGTCTGCCTGAAATTAACGATCTGGCTAATGAGTCCAGAACCAGCACCGCCGGCTTTGGCAAAGACATTCTGGACCGGTGAAGCAATAATTTGGATCCAGACCCTGAACATTCGCTGATGTCCGGCTTCATCGCGGGCGGCGACGGCCATGATCCCAAGATTGGTTAATAGCAGGATGACCAGCCAAACGGGGGCTCGCTGGCGAATTTCTTTTTGCGTGCGGGTTGCAGCCATATCTCTCGTGGCTAGTGAAAACTTGGGGGTGAAAAGTCAGAATCCGTGAAACCGGCTGAGCGCGCCACAGTAAAAACCAATTGCTGATCGCTTTTCACTCGACACTTCAATGGGTTTCTACATGCCACTGGTCATTGTGTTTTCCCAACGGACTCGTTTAAGCAGATCGAAGTCCGAAAGCATTTTGCCGGTGCCTAATACAACTGAGGCCAGTGGATCGTCGGCGAGCGAAACCGGCAGACCTGTTTCAATGGAGAGGCGCTTGTCGAGGTTCTTTAATAGCGCGCCTCCACCGGTCAACACAATTCCGCGTTCGACGATGTCGGCCGAGAGTTCCGGTGGTGTGCGTTCGAGGGCCACGCGCACGGCATTGATGATTGTGGACACGGAATCGGCCAGGGCTTCGCGGACTTCTTCGTCCGTCATCGTGATCGTCTTGGGTATGCCTTCGATCAGGTTGCGACCGCGAACGTCGTAAGACAATGGCTCGTCCAGCGGATAGGCTGAACCCAATTCAATCTTGATTGCCTCGGCGGTTCGTTCGCCGATCAGCAGATTATATTTTCGCTTGATGTAAGAAATGATCGCTTCGTCCATCTCGTTGCCGGCCACCCGCACCGCGCGCGAATAGACGATGCCGCTCAAACTGATGACCGCGATGTCGGTGGTGCCGCCGCCGATATCCACCACCATGTTGCCGTGCGGCTCAGTGATCGGCAGACCGGCGCCGATTGCTGCGGCCATGGCTTCTTCGACGAGATACACTTCCGAGGCCTTAGCGCGATAAGCAGAGTCTTCAACCGCACGTCGTTCCACTTGGGTGATCTCGGACGGAATTCCGATCACTACCCTCGGGCTCACCCACGTCTTGCCGTTGTGAGCTTTGCGAATGAAGTGCTGAAGCATCTTCTCGGTGACTTCAAAGTTGGCGATGACGCCATCTTTCATGGGCCGGATGGCGACAATGTTTCCGGGAGTTCGACCCAGCATGTCTTTCGCATCGCGGCCCACAGCTTCAACCTGATTGGTGACCTTGTTGATCGCCACGATTGACGGTTCCGAGACGACGATTCCTCGTCCTTTTGCATAGACGAGGGTGTTTGCTGTTCCCAGATCGATGGCAAGGTCGCTGGAAAACAAGCTGAAAATCGATTTAAAAGCCATTTAGTTTTGATCTCTTCCTGAATGAATTAACAGTATCGGCGGGGTTGGCCATCTCTTAAATCGACGATGGACACATTACGAAAGCTCGAGCGCTTTTCCTACCTGGGTAGGACATCGACTCCTGGAATCTAACCGCACGCCATCTACTCATCAACGACTACTTGGTCGCAACCGATCTAAGATAACTGATCTTCAACCGCTGCGCTATTCACGAAAAGGCTTTACCGTCATCTGCTTGCAGCACGTTGGGGTCCAGTGACACGTCTTCGGTTGTCTTGAACCGCGGCGTCGGTTCGGTCGAGAACCTGACGCAGTCTTTTCGGGCCGCTTTAGCTTCGTACATCGCTCGATCGGCGCAGGCAATCAGTTGCTGCGGCGAGGAAGCGTGCAGCGGAAAAGCGGCGACTCCGAAACTGGCGGTCAATGACAGTTTCAGGTTGCGACCACCATTGAAAGAATGGCCGGCAATCATCGAACGAATGCGCTCGGCGACCGTGCCGGCAAGTTCCATCTCGGTATCGGGTAAGACGATTACAAACTCGTCGCCGCCATAGCGTGCCACCGCGTCAGTATCGCGAATCGAGGAGAGAATGACCGCCGCCATTTCCATTAGCACATGCGAGCCGGCGAGGTGACCGTGAGCGTCGTTTACTCTTTTGAAGTCGTCGAGGTCCAGAAATAGCGCTGCAACGCTGCTGCCGTAACGTCGCGCCCGCCGAATTTCGTTGAGAAGAAACTGCCGCAGGTAGCGAGCGTTGTGAAGTTTGGTCAGATCGTCGGTTTGCGATAGTCGTTCAGCTTCGCCGATGCGAACAGCGTTAGCAAGGGCCGCAGCAATCGGTCGAGAAAGGGCGTCAAGGATCGCCACTTCAGATTTCTTAAACGCTGTTGCCCGCATACCTTCGAGAACCGCTACGATTCGTTCGCCGCAGATTAATGGTACGGCGATCACCGAGTGGTGACGCTCTGTCTTCTTGTTCACCCCCATGCCTGCGGCCGCAAGCCTGACGGCTCTGCTTTCGGAACCAGGTGGCACGTCTGCCGCTCCAGCCAGCACGCTCCGCCAGTTTGCCGCCGAGATCGCCAGCTGCTCGTGGTCGGTAACATTATGGTCACCCGCTTTTAACGAAGCGATAGCCTCCAGCGTGGTTGGCCCGGCGCCTTTCGCGTCCAGAACCAGATAGATGGTCCAACGATCCGCAGGGACCAGCGGCAAGATTCCGGAGAGTGCTGTATGAGCGGCGCCGTTCTGGTCGCCAATGAAATGCAGCGATGACCACCAGATCGAAAGCAGCGCGCAAGGTTCGCGAGTTGAGCCCGGCAGGAAGGGACAGATTTCCGGCCGGCGCGGATTGGCGGACGATTTTCGGTAATTTGAGTTCACCGGTCGCACCGTGTCCTTCGATCTCGTGAAGAATGGCAGGGAGCTGCGCAGCTTTGTCGGCAATAGCACGAAAACCGAGCCGCTTCAGCGTGGCGCCGTCCAGACTGCGCAGGCTGAGGCCCTGGTATCCGTTCAATTGCCGGCGACAGGCGATGAGCGGAGTGTCCGTCCAGAAAGCCTTCGCATGTGCGATTGCCGACTGAATTTCTACAATATCCGCTCCAGCCACTACCTCGTAAAGAACGGCAATTGGGTATTGATCGGAACGCTGATCCAGAAGCTGGCCCGAGCGCTCCACCTCCCGCGGACTCGGCGGGGCCACGGAGCCGGCCTCGCGCAGACCTTCAATCAAAGTAGTTACGCCAGCCAGACGTAACGACTCGATCAGCTCGTAGGCTGGAGCTTCGTGAGCATCAGTTAACAAGAATTACGTGACGTGGCATTAGCTGGTAAATCTCCGTCAACCGCGTTGCCAAAACGCGAATCTAGTCATCTCCGCGCCGGCCGGAGGATATCGACACTCGATAAGGACTACTGTTCCCCTGCGGATCGATGGCCTCGAGACTAATCTCTTGAGTTCCCGCCGGCGCAGTTGTTTGCAGTTGAAATATACCGCCGGTCGGGACAAGCATTTCGCGTCCGGCAATTCGAATGGTGGTCCCGGGAGCTGCGCGACCCCTAATCAGGTAGACGCTACCGTGCAAGCGTTCCGAGGCCAGGTCGGAAACGGGAACATTGGAGCCCGTCCCGCGAGTAGCGATGACGAATTTTTTTGGATCGCTCCAGTCGCTGGCCTGTCCGGTGGCTGCGGTGGCGCGAACTCGCCAGAAGTAAACTCCCGGACGCAGATCGCTGGCAGTGAATTCCGTTGAAGCCAATTGATCGCGTCCAATGACGATTCCGTCCGCCACGAAAAAGGGCGACGTAGCCACCTCAACCCGGTAAAACGCTGCGGTGCCGGATTGCGGACGCATCCATTTCAAGGAGACGTTGGCTGCATTATTTCCGCCCACCATAACTCGTTGCAGATCGTGAGGCTCTGAGAGAAGAGGAACATCCAGAAGTTTTTGTGGTCGCGAGAGAGTGCCGGAAGGATTTACGGACACATAGTCACCGGAGCGGAAAGTTGCTTTCTCGCCCGAGCGGCTGGTGGTTTCAACTGCGCCGGCATTGATGCGAATTTCTTCCGTGCCTTCAGGCTTGACTCCAAAGCTGGCCGCAGTTTGCTCTCCAATCTTGCTGGTCGTCTTGGGCGTCTCCACTACGTTGTTCGTGCCGGCAGGCTGGTTCTCCGTGCGAACTGACATTTGCCCGCTGTCGACGACTACGTGCACGTTGGTCTTCTTGCCGCTGACGTCGCTGGCGTTGTCGCGAATGATGATAGTGCTGTTGGGACGGACGAGAAGCGTGGAGCCGTCAGCCATCGAGACGCGCGCCCGGCCACTGGCGAGAGTTTGCACTGTGTCTCCGGGAAACAACTCGGTGTCGCCGCCGGGAATGATCGTTTCACGCGTAGCCGCGCGAATAACACGAACGTCACCCTCAAACGCGATGAATCGCGCCCCGCCATGCGGCTTCGTTCCAGTTCCGACATTCTTGAGCGGGTTCCCATATTTCCAGACGTAGACCGCGGCGCCCGCAGCCAGCCCGCTGAGCAGGAACAAAGCCACCAGCAGGTAGACGATGCGCTTCTGTATTACCCACCAATCAAAAGCAAAGCGATTGGATGTATTCGCCATAACTTGGAGCTTTTACTTAACCGAGTGGCAACTGTAAGAGGGAGATGCTTGTGCCTGCTGACAGACGCCAGCGCGCATCAGGGACCAAAGGTGAGAAAGGAGGCAGCCAATTCGCGGCAAAATCTTGCGCCGCAGGTTTTCAGGTGGCATTACAACAGCATTTAACGCCAACTGGAAATCTAACACATCCGCGAGGCCGCGTTCAAGCTTTAACTATTGCAGCAAGGCAGTTTGCGATTCGGGAGACTCTATTCTAGGAGGCAGATCCGGACTTGTTTACTTCGGCGGTGGCGGCGGCTTTGTCTTCGTCGTACCGCTCAATGGCCTGGGGTTCGTCTTCGTCCTCGAAGGGTGAGTCAAAATCCTCGGGTAGATCGACGTGAATATGCGTTTCGTTTTCTTTCGGCCAAAGAATCGAGGCAACCACTGAGCTGATCAGAACCACGCCGACAAAAACGAGGGATACCAAAATCGGCACATGAATGCCAAACGCAACCACCAGCATCTTCACCCCTATGAAGGTTAGGACGATAGCGAGACCGATCTTGAGATACTGAAATTTCTCCACCACTCCCGCGAGCAGAAAGTACATTGAACGCAGACCCAGGATTGCGAAGACATTCGAGGTGTAGACGATGAAAGTGTTAGTGGTGATTGCGAAAATTGCCGGTATCGAGTCCACCGCAAAAACCAAATCTGTGACCTCGACAATTATCAATACCAGCAAGAGCAAGGTTCCAGTTAGCTTGCCGTTGATTCGCGTGAAAAACTTCTGTTCATCGTAGTGGTGGGTGATCGGAATGAAACGAGTCACCAGTCGCACCACCGGATTGTCTTCCGGCTGAATGTCCAATTCTTCCTGGCGAAACATCTTGATGCCGGTGTAAACCAGGAAAGCGCCGAAGACGTAGATAATCCAGTGGAACCGGTTGATCAGGGCAGCGCCGACGAAAATCATCGTGAGGCGCATGACCAGCGCGCCCATAACGCCCCAGAAAAGGACGCGATGCTGATACTTTGCCGGGACCTTAAAGTAAGAAAAGACCAGCAGGAAGACAAAGAGATTATCGACCGAGAGCGAGAGCTCAATCAGGTAGCCGGTGACAAACTCCAGACCGCGCGTCGAGCCCTGGTAATAAAAAACCAGGCAGGCAAAGAGGCTGGCGAGGGTAACCCAGACCGCGCTCCAGATCGCCGCTTCGCGATATTTAATTGTGTGGGCTTTGCGATTAAGAAGTCCGAGATCCAGACTCAGCATGAGTAGGATAAAAACGGAAAACCCGATCCATAGCCATGTTGAGCTGCCCATCGCGTTCATGTAAGACCGTTAAAATAGCATCGCCTCATGGTCAGCGCAAATGGGCTTCGAATCGTCGGTGATGCACCAGCTCAAGCTTTTCAGATCCCAGACCTAATACTTTGGTCATAGTTTGGTCATAGGTTGGCACTGGTGCATTTTGGAAAATAAGTAACTTCACGTCTTATGCTTCGCGGACTGTGGGGTCCTGACTTATTTTTATCGCAAAGGCCGCAAAGATCTCGTCAAGAGCCGCAAAGAATCAGCCAAACTGCACCAGTGCCCTTAGGTTGCCGTTCTTGCAGTGCCGCTCGTGCTCCATTACAATCCGCGGTTTGCTAGAAAGGTAGAAAGTCATGCTTAAACAACTGTCGCGGCTCGAACGGACCCGCAGCATCCTAATCATCGGTTTTGCGGTCATCATGGCCATAAGTCTCGTCTTCTTTTATGCGCCAGGTCGCAGCAGCAACGTCGAGCCGACCAAAAGCACTCAGGTGCTAGCCGAAGTAGGCGGCGATGAGATCACGGTCGGCGATCTCGCCCGAGTCACCGCTAACTTCCAGCAGATGTATGGTGGCCAGATTAGTTTGGCCCAGCTTGGCGGCTCGAAGCGTTTTCTTGATGGCCTGGTTCGGGACCGGGTGATAGCCCAGGAAGCAGCGCGCTTGGGACTCAGCGCGAGCGATGGTGAAGTTGCCGAGCGTATTCGCAAACAATTTACCGATGCTTCGGGTCAGTTTGTGGGCATGGAGCGTTACCGCGAATCGGTAACCGCGCGATACGGCGACATCGAGGCGTTTGAGCAGGATGTTCGTAATGACATTGCCCAGGAAAAACTGAGAGCTTTCGTTGCCGCCTCTGTTCGCGTTTCGGACGAAGAAGTACAGTCGGATTTTCAACGGCAAAACACCTCGGTTGACCTCAGTTACGCCGTGCTCACGGCCGATAAGCTCGCCGAAACACTTCAGACTTCCGACGATGAAGTAAGGAGTCATTACGAGCAACGCAAAACTGACTTTCGCATCCTCGAGCCGCAAAAGAAAGTCCGCTATCTCTTCATCGACCAGGCGAAAGCCGGCGCCAGGCAGACCATCTCTGATAAAGACCTACAGGCCGGATTCAACGCGTTGGCACCGATAAATAAGCAGGCTGGAGTCAAAGTCCAACAGATTCTTTTGAAAGTCGCCCGCAAGGATCTCGATGCACAGGTCGAGCAGAAAGCTAAGGACCTGCTGGCCAAGGCCCAGGCTGCAAAGCCCGAAGAAGGTGAAAAGGTTTTTGCCGAGCTGGCGCGGGGTAACTCGGAAGATCCTGCCACCGCCAAAAACGGAGGCTTTTTGCTGAGACCTTTCAAGAAAAACCCGAACAAGGTTGACGCGCTATACGATCGCACGGTGGATATGCAGGAGGGCGTAGTTTTTGATATCCCGATCAAGTATGCGAACAATTGGTACATTCTGCGACGCGGCGCTGCGGTAGAGAAAACCTTCGAGGAGGCGAAACCGGAATTGCTTGCCTCGCAAAGAAACTCCGCCGGCTATACCGCTGCTCGTCAACTTGCGGATCGCGCCAAGGCTCGTTTACAGGAAACCAAGGATCCGCAAAAGGTCGCGCAAGAGCTGGCCAAAGACGCCAACATGCAACCTGGAGAGATGGTCAAGGAAACGCCGTATGTGAAACCCGGGGACGATGTTCCGGGCATTGGCAGCAGCCAACAGTTTGAGGCCGTTATTGAACCGTTGAACAACCCTAACGACGTTGGTGAGCCGACCGGAGTGAAGGGTGGATTTGCGGTCCCGATGTTAGTGGAGAAGAAGGAGCCGCGCATTCCGGACTTTGACGAAGTGAAAACAGAAGTCGCGAAGTCGCTGAAGTTACAGCGCGCGAAAGAACAGTTGGACCAGAAGGCGAAGGAGCTTGCTGCTTCACTAAACTCGGCCGGCGACTTGAAGGCTGCGGCAGAGAAGGGCGGCTTCGAAGTTGCCTCGCAGGAGGGTTACAAGATTGGTACTCCACTTGGCAATGCCGGTATGAGTCCTTCGTTGGACGAAGCAGTCTACTCTTTAAAAAACGGAGAGGTTACCCGGACGCCAATTAAAGTCGGCGACAACTGGGTCGTGGTCGGCGTTACCAAACGCGAGGAAGCCGACCTGGCGGAGTTCTCCACCAAGCGCGATCAACTAACTCAGCAAGCGATTACCACCCGCCAGAGCCAGGTCTTCGAAGACTATATTGGAGCCGTTCAGCAACAGATGAAGCAGGCGGGCAAAATCAAGATCCATCAGGACGTCCTGGCTGCAATGGAAGCGGCCGAACCGGCGGTGGCACCCGGCCGCCCGCAGTTTCCGCAATTCCCGTTGCCGGCACAATAGCGCTGAGACAAAAAATAGAAGCCCGACCTTCAGGAAGGCTCCCCACGTTGTGAGGAGGGCACTTTATGAAGGTCGGGCTTTTGCTTGTCGCTTACAAACCGCGTATGAGTGGGGCTACTTGTGTTTGGGAAACCGCGGTCCTGATCTGAAGTTCATTGGCCGTAGTGGTAACTCTCAAATTCTTTATAGCGCTCCGCGCCAAAGTTTCCTTCACGGGCGAAAGACGGCCGAGAAAGAACGTGCCCAACTGCATTAAGCCCTCGACGGTATCGCTCAGGTTTTTCGCTGACGCAGCATCGACCGTTCGCGCAGCTACCGCCAATTCCAGGTCGGCGCTTGTCATCCCAAGTGAACCATAGACTTGTCTAACCGCGGTCAACTCGCGCGCCCAGGTACCGTTTGAGTTTCGCAGTCCCTCCATCAGGGCTTCCGAAATATTACCGCCAAATCCCATGATGGCATTCGGATCGCGGCTCGCAAGCGCGATTAGTTGTGAGCTCGCATACTTTCGTGAGCGGTTTGTCTCGATGGCCCCTTTAACGCTCTCGAGATTTCCCATCGCGAGTGTGTTGCCATTGATGGCGGTCACGGCGAGATCGTTTATCTTCAAATTCCATAAGCCCAACAGCTTGACCTGACGGTCAAGCGAATAAACGTAGATCGTTTTCCCCTGAAACTTTTCCTCGCTGTACTTTCCATTGGCTGCCAGGCGACCGGCCGCCACGAATGCGCCGGCGTTGAAGTTGCCGCTGGCAATGGCGATAGTGTTGACCTTGGTGATTCGCTTTGACGGATAAGTAAAGCTCATCCCGAGCGCGATCTGACTAAACGATCTTGGATCGATGCCTGTCTGCGTCTTAAACTTCGCCATTTCCTCATTAACTTCAGCGACCCTGGCGGGATTCTCAGCCAACAACTTTGGCAAAGCTTCATCTATCACTCGTTGAACCTTGATCAAAGCGACCACATCGGAAGGCGGCAACGAAGCCAGCAGGTTGGGTGCCGATCTCGTGCCAGAGGCATTGCCTTGACCGACCGCAATCCCCGCGGAAAGAGCGACACACGCGAGCGCCACTGCAAACATTCTGAAAAAACTGTTCTTCACTTTCGTCCCTTTCTTGAACTGAATGCCGAAATGTTCCCCGGCACCTGACTCTTCAAACTAAAGCTCATTAACCACTTCTGAAGGCATGCTGCTGTCCGATGCCCAACCAGACTGGTGAGGTTGGCCTTTTTCTTTCTCAACCCGATCTGTTTCGTCTGGTCACACGCTTTCGAGCAACAATGCGATTCCCATCCCTCCACTGACACACAAAGTAGCGACTCCCAACCGCGCCCGCCGCATTCTCATCTCATGCAACAAGGTCGTGGTGATTCGGACGCCGGTGCACCCAATTGGGTGACCCAGAGCGATAGCGCCCCCGTTTACGTTTAGACGTTCCGCGTCAAAGCCCAACTCCCGATCGCAGGCGATCACTTGCGCCGCAAACGCCTCGTTAAGTTCGATCAGATCAATGTCAGCGAGCGTCAATTTTTGTCGGGCTAGCAGAGTGCGAATGGCCGGTACCGGACCAATCCCCATGATCTCGGGCGCAACTCCGGTGACCTCATAGTCCACGAGTCGCGCCTGGGCCAAGGCGCCGGAATTCTTCAGCGCTGCTTCGCTCATAACCACTACGGCCGCGGCGCCATCGGTAATTCCGGATGAATTGCCAGCCGTCACCGTGCCATCCCTGGCAAAAACGGGACGCAACTTCGACATGTCTTGTAGGGTCGTGCCGGGGCGAGCGTGTTCATCGGCGGAAAAATGTTTCGTCTCGCCCTTGCGGCTCGTAATTTCCAGCGAGACCTTCTCTTCGTCAAAGCGCCCGGCGTTTATCGCCGCCTCGGCTCGTTGTTGGGACCGGAGCGCATACTCGTCCTGTTCAGCCCGAGAGACTTTGTATTGACGTGCGAGATTCTCCGCCGTTTCGCCCATTACCAAACCCGAGAGCGGATCATTGAACCCGTCTCGATACATGCCGTCGACGAGTTCAGTATTTCCCATGCGCATGCCCCATCGGGCGCCTTCGGCAAAATATGGTACGCGCGACATGCTTTCGGCGCCGCCCGCGAGCACCACCCTCGGCTTTCCCCAACATGATCTGCTGGGCTGCGAGAATAATGGCTTGTAGTCCCGAACCGCAGGCCTGGTTAACTGTGAAAGCCGGGACCTTTTCTGGAGCCCCTGCTCGAAAAGTAATTTGCCGCGCGACGTTTGGGCCACCACCGGCCTGCCGGGCACAACCCCAAATCGATTGCTCAATTTCGGCGGGGGTGATCGACGCCCGCCTGATGGCTTCTACCGCCGCGATCACACCCAAATCAGCGGTGGACATCGCCGCCAGCGTGCCGCCGAAGCGGCCAATAGGAGTGCGCACAGATCCCGTTAAATAGACGTTTTGCATGAATCTTTCGTTAGCTTGGTTTTGGATTTAGTCACCAAAAAAGGGTAGCACTATCAGCGGCGGATGCGGTAATGGGCCTGTCAGTAGGTAGTGGGTCAGATTGGGTTGAATGGTCGGGCCAATAAGGAGCTGAACTCAACGCCACAACCTGGAATTCCAAACTGATTCACCTTCGCCTTTCAGTAGTGATGCGCTTTGAAGCAGGCATCGCGGAGAAGCTCCGGGCTCTGAGTAGAGACTCTGAAGCAAGGAGTTTTTCATCAGCTGTCGTCATAGTGAGAACCAGGATTGATAGCCACCGCGATGTTTGTAGGATATAGCACCAGCCACGATGTTTGAACGCGTTAGCACTCCCAGTCGCCTTGAAGCCGCAAGATCAAGAATTACCGAACTGGTGAACAGCCATGCAGAATGGTTTTTGTCGCATAACGATGGAACCAGGAACGGAAAAACGGAAGCTTTGCAGCGAAGCGAGTTGGAAATCAACGTCGATCATCAGCGGTTGATCCTGACCTGTTGGACCGAGCAAGGCAGCCGCGCGTGGAAAGTGTTTGCCTGGGAATGGTCCGGGGAAAAGTTGACTCTCCAAGTCTCACGCAGATTGGGCGCGGAACGGCCGCTGATTGAATTAGTTCCTCGCGCCTCCGCCGCTTCCATCGCACTGACCGTCAAGACGGCGCGCCAAAAGCGTTGTGATCAACTGGCAACTCTGGCGTGTTCACTTCAACCTGGGGCGAAGGTAGAACGGGCGCGCCTAAGTCCCGGTGCACGGCGCAGCCAGCCTGGACGTTACGCGCGCATCGTTCTGCGCCAGAGGCATCAGCGCATCGCCGTGACCGGATGCATCGCGGCGAGCAGGGCCAGTGACGCAGACGCATTTCTATCCGCTGCCTTGCTCTGGTTTACTCGTGCCAGTGAGCGTATACGCGCACCCTACATTCAACAACTTTGGTTGATAGTCGAGAGTGCGTTGCTGAGACCCACGCAGCAACGGATTGCCCTGCTCCGCGAAAGCCTTGCAGATGCGATCGTGGTCTATCAGGACCTGGAGGGATTGACCAAGTTAGACAAGGTTGTGACGCCGACTCGTAAGGAGTTATGGAAGAAACGGATATCGCGGTTTCCCCCGGTTCCCTTAAACGCTTCATCGGAATCAGTAAAAGAAATTATCGCGATTGCGCCTGAGGGGATCGATGCGGTGAGCGCCCGACACGGTCAGACGCTGCGCTATTTTGGATTGCCTTTTGCGCGGGTGCGCCAGCTCCTCGGAACAGAGCGCGTGTGGTTTGGCATTGAGAGTTCGCGCCGGCGTTTGTTAGACGAAACGTCCGGCGCCGAATGGAGGAATCTGATCGCCAAGCCTGATCCGTCACCGTTCCGCTGGCGCGACAGATCACTACCATGCGCTCTATCGAAGTGCAGGTGAAGCATGGCTCGAATCCTTACTGCGGCGTGACATTACCCGCCTTGATCCGGGCCTGATCATTGCCCCGGTGCATGCGCAGTTCAGGACGGCGCGAGGCGGCGCAACCGGAGTTAGGCCAATCGACTTGCTGGCCCTGCGACATGATGGACGCCTGGTAGTTATCGAGTTAAAGGTTTCAGAATCCCGCGAGCACGTGCTTCAGGGCGCTGATTACTGGCAGCGGGTTGAAGCGCACCGGAGACGCGGGCACATCTCGCGCGCACTGCTCTTCGGCGACCGCCAGATAAAGGATGAGCCGCCGCTCATCTATCTGGTTGCTCCGACTCTGCGGGTGCATCCCTCATTCAACACGCTGGCGCGCTCTATCGCTCCGGATATCGAAATTTATCGTTTCGATATTAACGAGGACTGGCGCGCCGGCGTGCGAGTGATGCGGCGCATTCGCGTCAACTGAAGAGCAGCCGCGGGTATTGGGTCAGTTTGGGTCGAATGACCGACTTTCTTGTGGGATCGCGAGCGCCCTCGCCCGCATGTTGCTTAGAGTCTTTTGCGAGCTGTATCTCAACGCCCCAACCTTGAATTCCAAACTGACTCACTACCCGGCCACGAGCGCTGCACCGAACTCGATCAAAGGTTAATACGACACTGCTCTACGATAGTCCCAGTCTCGACCGGTACTCGGTTGACCGGAGGAAGGCGCGGATCATCTCGTTGTAGTCACCGTCCGTAGAGGGCAGGCGACTGTTGATTTTGTTTAGCCAGAAGTTGAAACCTTCTGAGTCGCAAACTTCCGGATCGCATGTCCTTTGCAGATAGGTCAAGTACGCCTGCTTGACGAAGGCGCGGTTGTATTCAGCAGTTCCGCGCAGGTTCTCGGCAAGTTCCGGATGCGCCGCGATGAATTCCGCCGAATAGTAAAAGGCGCGCGAGACGTCAACACTCTTGTTCTCTCGACACACCGCGTTGTCACCGCATTGGGTAATTTGACCTTGCCAGAAGTTCCAGCCTTCGGCATCGGGTTCGCGAAGTAGGAAATCCCGATAGTGACGTCTGACTAATAGACGGGCGGCGTCCACACGCACTACCTGGCCGGTAAAGATCGAGGTGATGAAAATGTCGCCGGTCGCCCGGTCACGCGCCATGCTGGTCGGCGAAATGAGCGGTGCAGCGATGACGACAGGCGCGCCGGTGGGCGTTTCATAGAGGGACATTCTCCCCGGCGCGGTGGGCTGGGCTAACATATTCGTGCTGAATTCGAGAGTAAAGAATTCCTGGCCGTTCAGAACCCTAACCGGTTGAACATCGATGGCCGAAGTCAGTCCCTTGATGAAAGATTCGTGTTTGCCCGATACGATGTCCACCGTGCGGACTTCGGCCAGCCCCTGCTGGAACGGGAAGCCTGTCAGGAAAGTGACGAGCAGTTGCTCGCCGAAAAGACGAACGCTGTCGGGCACGGCCTCAACCACCGGACCCCCAGGAGGCGTTGCCGGGCTGGGTCGCGGAATCGGGGCGAAGTTCGAGAGCACGGACGTCATGCCGGAATCCGCGCCGACGGTCTTGACGTGATTGAGGCTGGCGTCAACCACGAAGAGAAAACTGCCCAATACGGCCACGCCAAACGGATTCGAGACGCGCACATTATCGGCGAAGTCGGGTCTGGGGTTCGGAATGGAATCCGGAAAATCTGCGACCAACCGGATGGACAAGGTGTCGCCCGTCGCGTTCATCAAAATCACTTCGCCGCCGCTTTTTAAGTTGGAGTGGTCGCCCGAATTGAGCGCGCGAAAAGCTTGGGTCGAAGTTTCGACTCCAGGGCTCGCGGTAATTGCGAGCACCGAGCTGAAAATCGGCGACGAAGGATTCGGATTCGTCATCTCCGAACCTTGAGCGGGCCCGCGCAATACAGCGTCGCCCTGTCCGATAGTCATAAAGAGCGTGTTACCGCGCAACGCCAGGCCCGAAGGCCCAGAGGTGCCGCCTTCGAGATTTGCGCCGGCAGGCAGACCGTCGAGGATCGTGCGTCGTACGCCGGTCCGACGATCAATAAGAGAGAGGCGTCCGGTGTTCGCGCCCGCTCCTGACTCGGCGACGAGCAGGTTGCCGCGTCCGGTGAGCACTAATTTCGCCGGGCCTTTAAAGCCGGTGGAAAAAACTGAGGTCGACTGCGCCATGGCTTCGATACCGGTAAGGGCGCAGATGATCGTGAAAATGATTAAAAGCATATGTCGTTTGAGATTCATGGTTGATTTCCTTTCTGGTTAGCTACCGCGCCTTGGTTCGCGGAAGAAATACTTTCGGTGACTTTCAAACCTGGACTCACTGCTTTGTTTGAATGGACTTCAGGCAGAACAGGAGTAAACCCTCGGGCGTCTCGGAGAAATGTATGTGGCCGGCTTCAGCCTCCCGGAAAAGTGTGCGCGCAGGGATTCGCGTGGCGAGCGCTGCCGCGCCCGGGTAGGCAAACGGAGTCTCTTCCCCGCATGCCTCGCACCAGAGCGAGACTGGCGCCCCCGAATGGACGACGTAAAACTCGTCTCGCTCGAAGATGATCTCGGTCGTCTTCGTTTTCTTCATCCGGCTACTCGCTCCCGCCTTCTGTTTGCCGCGTTTACACTCAAGCGTTAAAATCACGGCCGAATCGATCCTGTCTGGTAATGGACGCAGCATGCGCGACGCCAACGTTCCGCGTCCTGAGGAAAGTCTCAAAAAATTCTCGGAAAATTCCTGAAGAGTTCTGATGACCAGTAAAGACAGTCTGACCAACACGTTGTATGAGTTTGGCCCTTTCTGCCTCGACGCCAGGGAGCGCATCCTGCGGCGGGGTAGCGAGCCCATGACGCTCACTCCGAAGCTCTTTGACACGCTGCTCGTACTGGTTGAGAGGAGCGGGCACATTGTCGAAAAGGGGGAGCTGCTTGAAGCCGTCTGGCCGGACACTTTCGTGGAGGAAAGTAATTTGTCGTCAAACGTCTCGCTGCTGAGGAAGGTGCTCGGCAAAGCGGAGGACGGACGGCCTTATATCGAGACGATCTCGAAGCGCGGCTATCGTTTTGCGGCTGTGGTTCGAGCGCTGCCGCCGGAGCATGGCGATGATGTGATGGTTAGCCGGCATGTGCGGGAGCGAGTTCTCGCCCGTGAAGAGGTAGTGATCGGCGAGGAAGAGGAGACCGGGGCGCTTGCCGGCCGGCCAATCGAGGCTATTGAAGCTTCGGCCGGGGCAAAGGCTACAGGCGAGGCGCGAAGCATTGGACCCCGCGTGGCTGCACTCGTCATCATGATTACTCTCGCCGCAGTTACGACCGGCTACCTGTGGATGAACCGCAGCACGCGTCAAACGCCGACGAACGGCTCGGAGGTTAAGACCCTCGCCGTGCTACCGTTTAAACTAATGAGTGCAGAAAGCGCCGACGAGCACTTGGGGTTGGGCATCGCTGACGCGCTAATTACGAAGTTCAGCAACACGCGCCACATCACTGTGCGGCCGACCAGCGCGATGCGTAAATTTGTCAGCGGTGCCCAGGACGCGGCGACCGCCGGGCGAGAGTTGGGAGTGGAAGCAGTGCTGGAAGGAACTATTCAGCGGGCCGGTGACCGCCTCCGCCTGACCGTCCAACTCGTGCGCGCCGCAGACGGCACTGCTCTTTGGGCCGACAAATTCGATGCGAAGTTTACCGACGTGTTTGCGGTTCAGGATTCGATTTCGGAGCAGGTAGCTGGCGCGCTCATGCTGAAGTTGACCAGCGAAGATCGCCAACGACTGGCCAAGCGCTATACGGACAACACCTCGGCCTACGAGGCATATTTGAGAGGCCGTTACTTTTGGAATAAGCGCACCCCCGACGGTTACCAAAGAGCAATCGAATATTTCGGACAGGCTATCAGCATAGATCCGGCGTACGCGCTGGCCTATGCAGGGTTGGCCGACTGTTACCAGATCCTCCCGCCTTACGGCGCCATCCCGCCCGACGCGCGCGCCAAAGCGAGGACGGCCGCGCAAAAGGCGCTGGAATTGGATGGCAACCTGGCGGAGGCCCACGCCTCTATGGGTGTCATCAGACACGCTTTCGACTGGGATTTCGCCGGGGCTGAGCGCGACCTCAAGCGCGCAATAGAATTAAATCCAAACTACCCGCTCGCACATCTGTGGTATGCACAACACCTGGCGCACTTGGGCAGGAAGGATGAATCCTTCGCCGCAAGCCGGCGCGCGCAGGAACTCGATCCGCTTTCTTTGGTGATCTGGGCAGAGTCTGGCTGGGTTTATTACATGGCGGGCGAACACGAACAGGCCGTCGCACACTTGCACAAAGCGCTTGAGATCGAACCTGACTTCGCCCGCGCGCATTACATTCTTGCCATCACTCTGGGGGAGACGGGAAAGATAGACGAACAACTTGCCGCCCTCGGAAAAGTGAGGGCCCTGTCTGGCGGTGACCCCGAAGCCTTTGCCAGGGCCATGTCGCCGACTTTAGAAGCTTATCGAAGAGGCGGGGCAAAAGCGGCTTATCGAAAATCCGCGGAACAACTCCAGGAGCTATTGAAACAAGATCTCACCTCGGCGCGCGTTATCGGTACGCATTACGCCCGCGCCGGCGACAAAGATCAGGCGTTCTTCTGGATCGAGAAGGCTTACCAGGAACGCGATCCTGGCCTGGTTATGCTGAAGGCCGCTCCCGATTTCGCCAGTCTCCGATCTGACGCGCGTTACCTCAACCTGGTTCAGCGCATCGGCTTCCCGGATTAGTTGAGCACTACAGAATCTAAGCGAGGCCGACGGCGTTCATGATCGACGCAGTCGGCCCCCACCCGGTTTGAATCAACTGAAGTTTATTTCATATGAGAAAGCGGTTGACCCGACAGACCGAAAACCTGCGGGTTCTCGCCGATAATCGCGGCCGCAAAAAATAGCGGTACGTAGAACACACTCTCCTTTTGGAAAGTCTCATCGAGTTTAGTGCGATCAGCGGTTAACGCGCAGATGCTGCACTTCTTGTTCTGCTCGTTGAGCAACACTTTCAGATCGCGTGCCGTTTGTCCTGCGCCGCGATTGTAAGCGAGCAACGCCAGCGCCTCTTTCATCGGATCGTCCTTAAACTCCGCCACGCTATCAGTGATGTAGCGTGCCGCAGCGTCAGCCGATTTCTCAACATCAAGCAGTTCCGCCTCCGAAAGACCGTAACGTTTGCCCGTTTTTGGAAGAAACTGAAACATGCCAGTTGCGCCCATGGCATTGGCGGAGGGAATGTTAACGAATGCCGATTCGATCCACGGAAGGTAAATGCCTATGAGCGGCGACACATTGCGCGCTTTGAATGCGGCAATCAGTCTGGGCGCTTCGGCTACCCCGCGCCCGAACACAGATTGGAGATCGCGCTGGTTAGCGTTACCTGGTTTGTTTGATCGATGCACATAATGGGTCACCGCCTTTTGAATGTCTTCTTCGAAGGCGGAGGTAAATTCGTATTCGTTGCCCGAAATCTCGCGCGCGATACGGCTCGCTTCCTGTCCAACAAACACCAGGCGTTCCGCCCGAGACATATCTTCAAAAGACTTCGCGGCTGTTTGCGCGTGTCCCGGCAAAGAGTTGGTTGCTACGAAGCTCAAGATCGCGAGGGCGACGACGACTGTCCTGTGAATTCTCATGTAGTTTCTCCTCAGATGTCAGAGTTTAAAATTGCTCCAGGCATTTTGAGCCGGGCGATGGGCCGGCATGGCCTGCTTTCCCGTCTCAACCAGTTTAGCGAGAACCAAAGAAAGAACTGTTCATTGGGGCCAGGGTAAGCGAGAAAACAAGATGAAAGTGTTCACCAACATAAACAAATTATCGAGGGTGTCGCGTGCTATGTTCGACCAGGGCCCTCAGCAATGATGTTAGAATTTTGATCGGATGACGACGGAGGCAAAGTTAAGTGGGGATAATCTCACGGGCCTATTAATCGAGTGGCGCGAGGGTGATAAGTCTGCGCTCGATAAGCTGACCCCGATGGTCTACGACGAACTCCGGCGCATCGCGCATCGTTATGTGCGACGTGAGCGTGATGGTCACACGCTGGCCACTACCGCGCTCGTCAATGAAGCTTATCTGCGTTTGGCAGGGTTTCAACAATTCACCTGGGAGAATCGCTCCCACTTTTTTGCGGTCTCGGCCCAGGTGATGCGCCACATCCTGATCGATTACGCGCGAAGAAATCAGTACGCCAAGCGTGGCGGTGGCCTGCAACGCGTGTCATTTGACGGCGCGGCCGCGGATGCGGCGCTGATGTCCGGCACCCGAGCCGCTGAACTGATAGCCCTTGATGAGGCTCTCGAAGAGTTTGCAAAGATCGATCCGCGCAAGAGTGAAGTCGTTCAACTTAGATACTTCGGAGGCCTGACGCTCGAAGAAACGGCTGAAGTCTTGCACGTTTCGTTGATGACGGTGAGGCGCGATTGGCGCGCTGCTAAAGCGTGGCTGTATCGAACGATGAACGGTGAACAATGAATGAAGAACGGTGAACCTGAATGAAGAGCGCAGGTTGTTCACCTTCATCAATCTTAATTTTCTAAACGATGACTCCTGAGCAGTGGCAAAAAGTGGACGAAGTGTTTCAGGGCGCACTCGATTGCGCGCCGCAGGATCGGGCGTTGTTTCTTGACCACGTTTGTGGAGGCGACGCGGTTTTGCGGTCAGAGGCTGTTTCCTTAATTAACGCTTACGAGGTCGCCGGCGACTTTATCGAACAACCGGCGGTTACGGAAGATGCGCGAGTGCTCGTGGACGCGCTGGATCACAACGTCGGTCGTGAGATCGGGGCCTACACAATTCTCGAACGACTTGGCGCGGGCGGCATGGGAGAAGTTTATCTCGCGCGGGACCGGCGGCTTAATCGGCGCGTAGCCTTGAAAATTCTGCCGGCACTTTTTGCTTCCGACGATATGCGGTTGCGTAGATTTCAGCGGGAAGCGCAGGCCGCGTCGGCACTGAATCACCCAAACATTCTGACAATTCACGAGGTTGGTGAACACGATGGGGTGTGGTTTATCGCCACTGAGTTCATCGACGGGCAAACAATACGCGAGTTAATCGAACGCGAAGCACTGTCGGCAGCTGAGAGTATCGATATCGCCGAACAGGTCGCATCGGCGCTGGCAACTGCTCACGCCGCGGGCATCGTGCACCGGGACATTAAGCCGGAAAACATCATGCGTCGCGCAGACGGGTTGGTAAAGATCCTCGACTTTGGGATCGTCAAACTTATCGAGCGGCCGGCTAACGATGACGAGTTTGCGTCAGAATATGTGACGCAGCACCACACAGAACTTGGCGAAGTAATGGGCACCGCGGGTTACATGTCACCTGAACAAGCGCGCGGTCTGGCGGTTGATGAACGGACCGATATCTGGAGTTTGGGAGTGGTGCTTTATGAAATGATTTCGCGACGCGCGCCTTTCTCAGGCGCAACGCGAATGGACACGATGGTGGCCATTTTGGAGCGCGGTCCTGAACCGCTTCAGTCCCACGTGGTTGAATCGCGCGAACTACAATCGATCCAAATGGTTATTGATAAGTCGCTCGGCAAGGAACGGGAGGAGCGATACCAAACTGCGGCTGAAATGCTGGCACAGTTGACCCTGCTCAGGGAACAACTCAAAGATGCACCCTTACTTCCGTCAAGCGAGTCGGTCGAAGTCTCTGCACGCCCCTCGCGTCTGCGCCGATTACTGCCGTTGATTGTTGGGGCGCTGTTTCTGACTACGGCGATCGCGTCAGTATTTTTTTACTACCGGCCCCAAGCAGATTCCACGACCCCCACAGCTCCCAAACTTTATGCTGAAATGAATGAGGCTGATCAACTTGCTTACATCAGCATGCAGGAGCAGCGAATCTCGGCAATGATGGGAGATCGCCCGGCAAAACTGAATGATGAAGCTCTGAGATCGATCAAGGGTTACGTTGATTACTATGTTGCCCGAAGTGACAATACATCGGGAGGCGTGAACGCGGATCACGCGGGGGAAATATTGAACCGGGGTCAATCATATGCGCCACTGATTGCCCGGGAATTCAAGGCGCGCAAAGTGCCCGTGATTATAGGGCTTTACCTGGCAATGGTTGAGTCGGCTTATCACCCATGTAGTGAGAGCAGTTTGGGCGCGAAGGGGCTTTACCAGTTTCTGCCGGAGACCGCTCGGCAATACGGCGTGTCGCAAAGTGAGATGTGCGACGTCGACAAGATGACGCCGGCGGCGGCGGCATATATCGCCGATCACATGGCGGAGCTCGGAGACGACGCCGAGAGCATGACGCTGGTATTGCTGAGTTACAATCGCGGAGCGGGCTGGGTGCGAAGCACACTGCGGGAACTACGACAAACCAAAGACTACCAGAGAAATTTTTGGACACTCCTGGCGAACCGCGACAAGCTGGATGAAGGCTTTCGCCGCGAAAGCGCCGGCTATGTGCCAAACTTTTTCGCCGCGGCAATTATTGGTGAGAACCCCGCAGCGTTTGGAATCAACCTGCCGCCGCTCTCAACCTTTGCTAAGTAGGACCGACCTTCTTGCCAGTCCTCTTTTTCGTGATTGTCCTTCCGTCCGCGAAACGCCGGATGTCTGGTGCTAATGCTTCACAATCAGGGAGCGCTCATCAGAGGGTGATGACAGGTTGACCTGTTCCGGCTCGCGCTGGGTTCCCGCAACAGCTTGATCCGAAGACAAAATGCCGGAAGTACGCATTCTGAACTCATCCGGATTGGTCGCATTGTGCAGAGCTTCTTCCATTGAGATGAGGCCCGACTGAAACAGATGAAACAGCGACTGGTCGAAGGTCTGCATGCCATACTGCGAAGCGCCCGCTGCGATTGCCTCTCGAATCAAAGAAGTTTTTTCTTCATAAATAATATGGTCGCGAATCAAGGCCGTGGAGACCATCACTTCCACCGCCGCCACCCGACCCGCACCCTTAGCGGCGCGCACCAGGCGCATCGAGATCACAGCCTTGAGAATGCCCGCGAGTTGAATGCGGACTGACTTCTGTTGATGCGAGGGAAAGAGGAAACGATGCGCATGATCGTTTCCGTGGCATCAAGCGTGTGCAGGGTCGAAAGCACCAGGTGACCGGTCTCGGCTGCGGTCAACGCAGTTTCGATGGTTTCGTGGTCGCGCATCTCGCCTACCAGTATGACGTCGGGATCCTGACGCAAGGCGCCACGGAGGGCTTCGGAAAACGAGCGGGTGTCCACATCCACTTCGCGCTGGGTGACAAACGACAACTTATCGCGATGCAGAAACTCGATTGGGTCTTCGATAGTTACGATGTGACCGCTGCGGCGCGCGTTAATGCGATCAATCATGGCGGCCAGGGTGGTGGATTTTCCTGAACCGGTGGCCCCGGTGACCAGAATTAGTCCTCGACGCTCTTCCGCAATTCGATCGATTACCGGAGGCATCCCCAGTTCGGCCAGGCTGCGAGTTTGATCAGGGATCACGCGCAGCACCATGCTCACTGTTCCGCGTTGCTGGAAGATGTTTGCACGAAATCTGCCCAGGCCTGACACGCTATAGCCGATATCAACTTCTGACGCTTCTTTGAAACGCTGCTTCTGCCGGTTAGACATCATCGCAAACGCCATGTCGAGATTGTCTTCCGGTTTGAGGCGCGGCGCATCAGCTATCGGGCCGGAGCTCGCCGCCAATGCGCATCACTGGAAACGCTCCGACCTTTAAGTGCAGGTCAGACGCGGCGTGGTCGGTGGCGATTCGCAGCAGATCATCAATTTTGACGGACATAGTGGTACAGACCTTTCAAGGCTCGCACAAATCTGGATGGGGTGTTTATTTGCTGACGCCGGAAGGGGCGCTGGAGGTTGCGGGGCTGGGTCACCCCGGGGACAAGCCCGGGTTGACACTCGGTGATAATAGCCTTTGCGCAGGATTAGCGTCAACGATGACGTTGAGAAAGTGAAAAAGCAGTGAACGAATTACTCGCTCACTGCTTTCTCATATGCCTGATAAATCGAGGGTTAATCGTGCCCAGGAGCCGCTGCCTGAAACTTCATCACGGGCTCGGCGGTTTGGTTGCGAACGCTCACATCCGTGGATCCTTCGGGCTGGGAACCGTTGCTGCCCGAGGGTGCGGGTTTTCGCCGCCTTCACGTAGGTCAACCATTCGCCGGGCGCCTTCCGTTCCCCCTTGGTAATTTCAAAGAAGGCCCGCTGAATTTTCTCAGTGATTGGTCCACGTCCACCAGTGCCGACCGTGATGCGATCAACCGCACGGATGGGTGTGATCTCCGCCGCAGTACCTGAGAAGAAAGCTTCGTCGGCAACATACAGCGCGGCGCGTTGAATGCTGCGTTCCTTGACCGTGATCCCCAGTTCATGGCAAATCTGAATCACACTATCGCGCGTGATTCCAGCCAGGATTGATGATGAGAGCGGAGGAGTTAAAACGGTATCGCCATTGACTACGAAAATGTTTTCGCCGGAGCCTTCGGAAACGTAACCGCGATCGTCCAACGCGATACCTTCAGCAAAGCCGTTGAGCAAGGCTTCCATTTTGATTAGCTGCGAATTCATGTAATTCGCGCCGCTCTTGGCCATCGCGGGCATCGAATTTGGCGTCAGTCGATTCCAGGTGGAAACGCAGACGTCAACACCTTTTTCAATCGCTTCATCACCCAAATACTTGCCCCAGTCCCAGGCGCCGATGTAGCAGGCGAGCGGGTTGGGAAATGGATTGACGCCAAAAGCCGGTCGCGCTTCGTCGAGACTGCGAAACAGAATTGGCCGGATGTAGCACTGGTCCAAACCGCTACGATCAACCAGTTCCACTGAAGCTTCGCACAATTGGTCCAAATTCAAGTCGTGGTCCATCCGGTAGATCTTGGCCGAGTTCAAAAACCGCTGCATGTGCTCTTTCAAACGGAAGACTGCCGGGCCGCGCTTCGTTGCATAACAACGAATGCCTTCAAAAACGCTTGAGCCGTAGTGCAACACGTGAGACATCACATGCACCCGCGCATCATTCCATTTGATAAATTCACCATCGTGCCAGACGACATCGCAAATTCGTGGTGTTTTCACATCCTTCGATTCGCCTTCTTTTGAAAACATTTTGATTTACTCCTTAAAGGAAAACATTCTCGGGAACTGAACCGGCGAGGAACCAGACTCTATTGATATCGGAAGAACGCCAATTCTACAGCGATTCGCGTGCTTTTCTGAAGGGGTCAGTGAACGGTTTTGGAAACCGCACGATACAGTACAATCAGTTTGCTTGGCAAGCAGCGCGCTTGATTCGATTTCGCCTCACGGTTACCATCGAAAAGTCTTCAAAGATCAAACACTATCAATCAATTACGCTTTCCGGTGAAGTATCAACAGAGTTTGCTGCCCAACCAAAGCCGCAGCTTAATTCAACCTTTAACTTTGGCGGCAGTGGTCCTGCTGCTCACTTTGCCTGCTGGTTGCCGTATGACAAAAACAACCGAAACTGCGCTCAATTCCAACCGCATTAACAGTGAGCAGGATGAGCCGGATGTTATTCACCGGCGCGCAATCGCGATTGACATGCACGCCGATACACCGCAACGGCTGCTTGATGAGCGGGTGAACCTGCACGAGCGTCTGGCCGACGGGCACTTTGACTCCGTTCGCGCGCGCGCGGGTGGACTCGACGCGCAATTTTTCTCGATTTGGGTGGAGCCGCAACTTTTTGGCAACGGCGGCCCAATGGCGATGAAACGCGCGGATGATCAAATCGCAGCGGTAAAGGCGCTGGCAGAAAAATATCCGGAGACCTGGCAATTCGCTACATCCGCGGCTGATATCCGACGCATCGTTGGCGAAAATAAGCTGGCCGCGCTGACCGGACTCGAAGGCGGTTATGCCATCGACGAGAATCTGGCAAACGTCGAGCGTTATTACCAGATGGGTGTGCGCTATATGTCGCCGGCGTGGAGTGTCAGTACGAGCTGGGCCGGTTCATCCGGGGACGCAGCGGGCGAAACGCGGGGCCTGAACGATTTCGGCAAGCAGGTGGTTCGCGAGATGAATCGCTTGGGCATGATGGTTGATGTGTCGCATGTTTCTGACAAAACGTTTTGGGACATCGTGAACATTTCGTCGCAACCAGTGATCGCCACGCACTCCGGATGCCGGGCGATCACCAACGTGCCGCGCAATCTCACCGACGAAATGATTCAGGCGATCGCGAAGACCGGCGGAGTAGTAAACGTGATCTTCTATCCGGAACATCTCGAGCCAGGCTGGAGTGAAAAGAAAAAAAGAGTGGACGTTCAGATCGCGGAGCAGGTGCAGAAGGCGTCAGCGGATGAAGCGGGAGGTGTGGCGCTTAAGAAACTCGCCCGCGACCGAGTGAGAAGCGTGGAGTATGCCAAACGGCTCCCGCCGGTCAGCGTCACGCGTCTGGTGGACCATATCGATCATGTAGTGAAGTTGGCCGGAATTGACCACGTTGGGATCGGATCCGACTTTGACGGCGTCCAGTCCACCTTGAGCGATTTGGCAGACGTCGCGGAGCTGCCAAACCTCACCCGCGAGCTGCTTCGGCGCGGCTATTCAGCCAATGATATTGAAAAGATTCTGGGTGGAAACATGTTGCGTATCATGGAAGAAGTTGAGAAGTAATTCGTTTGAGCTGTAGCTAGAGATAGTATTCGGGATGTTGTATGCCGGGAAAACAAGCTAAGCCGAAAGTCCCTCGCGTCGGCTTTCACGCGCCCATCAAAGGCGGACTTCACGAGGCGCTCCTCGTTGCCAGCGATACCGGGTGCGACGCAGTGCAGATCTTTTCTCGCAATCCGCGCGGGTGGCTGGCAAAGCCACTTACCGATGGTGATATTGCCCTGTTTCACAAAACCCGCAAGCAAACGAAAATCAAACCCGTTTTGGCTCACTGCAATTATCTGGTCAATCTGGCTGCCGCTGATGAGTTGCTGCGGGAAAAGTCGCGCGCTTCCTTCCGTGAAGAACTTGAGCGCGCCTTGCTTTTAGGGCTCGACTATCTGGTGGTCCATCCCGGCAGCGCGCGCGGTTCATGCGAAGCAGACGCCCTCGGCACTTGCAGCACGAGTCTCAAGCTCGCCTGTCGAGGTTTGGAGATGGGGAAATTGCGAATTCTGTTAGAGAATACAGCGGGCCAGGGCGAATGCATCGGTCATCGCTTCGAACATTTAAGCGAGATTATGGATGCCTGCCCCGAGCTTAACCTTGGCGTCTGTTTTGATACGGCGCATGCGTTCACCGCCGGTTACGACCTCCGCGAAGAAGATGGACTCGAGGCGCTAATGCAGAAAATTGAGCGCACGGTAAAAACTAAAAACGTGCGCGCAATTCATTTCAACGATTCACGGGCGGTTTACAACTCCCGGGTTGATCGCCACTGGCACATTGGCCAGGGTCATATCGGGGAAGATGCATTGCGCCGCGTCGCCCGTCACCCTAAACTGGCCCACGCCGCCTTCATTTTGGAAACTCCTTACGACGATCCGCGTGCGGATCTTCACAACCTGCACCTGTTGAAGTCGTTTGTCGCGAGTTGAACTCCTGGCCCCTAATCGCCATTTCGCTTTTCAGTCGTTACGGGAATGATCAGCTTGATCCCATGGCCTTCTTCGACAATCTCGATATTCACACTGGCGTAGGTCGGACGCCCGTGGGTCAGGTTGGCTGAGAGTTTGCGCCACTGCCACGATGGCGGTGGTCCGGCATTAGCTTGCGTCATGATCGCGGTTGCGCCTATTACGGCGGTGCACAACAGAAACGCCGCAACGATTTTCTGCCCGCGCGACTGAACCGATCGGGCGAGCCAAATTCCGCCCAGCGAAAGTGACAGAAACATCATCACGCCGGCCATCAAGGTGCGCGTCGAACTACCGTTTAACCGTTGCGAAACGGTTCCGCTGGTTTGCGCCGGCGAACCATCGGCAGGCAGGTTTCCGAGGGCGGTGCGCAATTCGGCCAGACTTTCTTTCGAGATTTGCAGGCGCGCGTCGTAAGCTTTGTTATCAGTGGTGACGACCATGCTGGTGTGCATTACGACGCGGGGCTTTTCCGGCGTCGGAGGCTTAGGGGGCCGAGCAATGTCGGCAAAAATTGGAATCGCCGCGGCCAGGATCAAAGCTAGCCCGCAAAACGAGGTGACGAGATTTGTGCGTTTCATTAGGGGATGCCTCCGAAGTTAGCAAGCGCAAGTGCCGCTTGAGTTGAATGCTCTGGTGGGCAGCAGTATAACGCAAGTCCTGCGTAAGCAGATCGCGGTTTCGAGCAGGCGAAGTGCCAATCCGTTTAGGCGATGTTAGAATCGCCTCATTCAGTTAAGGAGAGAAGTTTGGCCCGCGAACTAAACGTAATCAGCAACCCCAAACCGCGAGTACCTAAACCGGAGTGGCTCAAAATTCGGTTGGGCGACCCGGTTAATCAGAATCATGTGCTCAAGTTGATCGAAGGGCTCAACCTGCACACGGTCTGTCAGGAGGCGCGCTGCCCAAATATCTTCGAGTGCTGGTCTGATCGCACAGCTACCTTTATGTTGGGCGGCGACATCTGCACTCGTCACTGCGGTTTTTGCGCGGTTGGGAAAGGGCAACCGGGTTCGCTCGACGCTGATGAACCGCGCCACGTGGCAGAGGCTGTTCGGCAACTCGACCTGGCCCACACGGTGATTACCTCAGTCAACCGCGACGACCTTCCCGATGGCGGCGCTGCCCATTGGGCCGAGACTGTTCTCGAGGTGCGCAAACTCAACCCTGAATGCAAGGTTGAAGTTTTGATCCCGGATTTCAACGGCGACGAAGCGGCTCTCAATACGGTGCTGGATTCCAAGCCTGACGTGCTCAATCACAATACCGAAACCATTGCCCGACTCTACCGGCGAGTACGGCCGGACGCAGATTATCAGCAGACGCTCACGCTACTGCGGCGCGCGGCGGAACGAAGAGATCGCGAGGGACGCGGCATGTTGACGAAGAGCGGCATCATGGTGGGACTCGGTGAAACGTTCGATGAAGTAGTCGATTTAATGAAGGACCTGCATGCGGTGTCCTGCAACATCATGACGATTGGCCAATATCTCCAACCTCACGCGCGCCGGCTGCCGGTTGAGCGCTTCGTAACTCCGGCAGAGTTTGATCGTTGGCGACAGATTGGAATGGAGATGGGATTCAAACACGTAGAGTCGAGTCCCTTGACCAGATCCTCGTATCACGCCCGCCAGCAAGCTGAGCCCGCATTAGAGCCGGTGAACTCCCTGGAAGTTTGAGCTGGCCAGTCTGCTTCAGCCCACTGAGGATTCCCAACCTGCGCGCTGGGGTTTCTACGCCCACCTGATGGTAGGTCTCAATCTTGTCAGCACTGGTGCAGCAGGTTATTAATCATAGCTGATGAGGTATCGAGCAAAATTTTCGGCGATGTGCGGCGCTCTCTGTTTGGCTACGCTATACTTCGGGTGCGCCGCGAAGAAACCGGCGGCGGCGGTGCGCGACAAAAACAAGCTGCCGCCTGTCATTCTTTGGGCTTGGGAGCGCCCGGAAGATTTGACCTTCCTCGACTCTCAACGCATCGGCGTCGCATTCCTGGCCCAGACTCTGATCCTTCAAAGCGATGAAGTAGTCCTGCGTCCTCGGCTCCAACCTCTGAAGGTTTCGCCGGCAACCAAACTAATCGCGGTCACTCGAATTGAATCTTCCAAAGTAACCGGAGCGAAGGCGGACTTAAGCGAAGCCCAGGAAGATAAGCTCGCCAAACTTATCTCTAAAACGCTGCAACTGGAGAACGTTTCGGCAATCCAGATCGATTTCGACGTTACCCGATCAGAACGAGAGTTTTACCGACGACTACTCGGCAGATTGCGTCAGAGCCTGCCTGAACATGTGCCGCTAACAATGACCGCGCTCGCGTCGTTTTGTGTTGGGGATCGTTGGCTTCATGACCTTCCGGTTGATGAAGCAGTGCCGATGATCTTTCGGATGGGGTTGGACAGCGAAAACATCAAGAGATTTTTGGCTGCGGGTAATGATTTTCACGAGCCGCTGTGCCGTCGCAGCTACGGAATCGCTGTCGACGAACCTTTAGAAATGAGCCTTGCAGAGGGGCGCAGCCTTTACATCTTCAACCATAAACCCTGGGTCGCTAAAGACGTCCCGATCGATGGCGGGTGGACAAAATGATCAGATTCCGGCGCAGTCTCGCCCTCGTGCTGGTCGCACTCATGCTGGGCCAGCTAACTCGCCACGCAACCGCCTGTGGTCCGAGTGTGATTGAACCCATTTTTGTTTTTGAAGGTTCACCCGATCTTCCTTTCGAAAACTTCATCAGAGGCAACCTGGGAATTGTGCGGCCGACGTTCGGACGCAAGACGCTCGTGATTGCCTACCGGCTTCTTAATGGTGGCACGTTTACCGACGACGAACAGTCGGCGTTAGTGCAGGCCCTGAAAGGTTCTGCGCCCGAAGACGATGGGACTGACGCCCTCAAAGAATGGATTGCCAGCCGCAAGGAGTTTCTTAGGGAGGGCGAAGCTCTGCCGGAGATTTATGTTGCGCGGCAGCATGGAAACTACGACTACTTTCCTAACTGCACGAAGAATGCGTTTGAAGTAGCGACTGAAACCCTCAAAGACCGTGCTGCAAGCTATGGGGCGGAGAGTTCGGGCACGCAAGAATGGCTGCGCGCTCAGGATAAGGTCTTTACGAATTGTTTGAGCGGGTCAACCGTGCCGGAGGAGCTTGGAACTGAAAAGCCTGTGTGGCTGCGTAAGGACCGCGATTATCAAATCGCCGCGGCATTGCTCTATTCGTTAAGTTTCGATCAGGCTCGCGCTCGTTTCGAAAAAATTGCTGCCGACGCTGAGTCGCCCTGGCAACAGACGGCTGAATACCTGGTGCCCCGAACACTCGTGCGGCAGGCAAGTTTGAGCCGCGACGACCTGAGGAAACGACGACTCTATGAACAGGCAGAGATTTACTTGCAGAATTTGGCCGGCAGAAGCGGCAAATTCCAGGGAGCTTCCCTGCGGATGCTTGGCCTGGTGAAGTATCGACTACGGCCGGAGGAGCGAGTCAGAGAACTGGCTCGTTCTTTGGCAGTGCAAAATGGAAACGAGAATCTCCGTCAGGATTTGGTTGACTATGCCTGGCTCCTGGATAAATTTGAGACCAAAATTCTCAAAGAACAGGAGCGCAAGAACAATCCGGCTGGAGAAGCGGAAGAACCCGATCGATGGTTTAACATCGCCTTGAAAGAACGATACGAAGCGATCCACCGCGGAGACTTAATCGAGGTTAAAATTACGTTCAGGAATCGGGATGGCTCTCCGGATTACAGCATTCCCGGACACTTAATCGATTTCAAAAGTGACGCTAGTGAAGCAGAAGTGCTTGCGGCTTTCGAAATAGAGCTGGGCAGAAGGGTGACTCCCGCAGAAGCGCAGGATATCAAAGAGTCGCACAAGTTGGCCTTATCGTTTCGAGAGTATTACGTTAGTCCCAACCGGCAATTTCAAATTCACGAGCACGAGGGAGAAGACAAGCCTGGAAAGCTGAGCCTGAATCTGCTTCCCGACTTCTTGAATTCTGAGGACCTAACCGATTGGATTCTCACTGTTCAAGCTCGAGACCCAGCGGCGTATAGACATGCATACAGAAAATGGCGCGAGACGGAATCCCACGCCTGGCTAATTGCCGCATTGATGAAAGCCGAGCCTGGTTCAGCCGGACTAGAGCGGCTGGTGCGAGCAGCCGAGCGTGTGGATCGCCTGGCCCCGGCCTTTGCCGGCAGCGCTTATCATCGCATTCGGCTCAAGATTGCGACCGGAAAAGAAACAGAAGCACGAGCGCTGCTCGATGAAATCACGGCTTCCGACCTGGAGCGTTTTCCTGTTTCAGCACGAAATCTTTTTAATGAACAACGAATGCGTCTCGCGGAAAACCTGGAACTGTTTCTGTCAGCGGGTCTGCGATTACCGGTCGCTTTTTATCACGAAGGCCGACTCGGAGACTTGAGTATCTTCCGTTATTCAGAAGATGCGGAATTTAGTCTTGAGCATAACCCAAGTCGGGAGGAGTTTGAGCGGGAGAAAGAAGAGGGTTTCAAGGGACTCCTGCTCTGGAATGACCGTTTGATCTTTGACCCGGAGACAACGGAGAAGCTCAATACTCACTTTCCCTTGCCGTTGCTGATTGAGGTAGCGCGCAGTCCGGTGGTTCCTGAATATCTTCAGCGCCGCATCGCCTTGGCGGTTTGGTCACGCGCGATCTTATTGAAAAACCTGGAACTAGCTGATCAGATAGTGCCTGACGTCTTGCGCACTTCACCTGATCTAAAGTCCCTCTTTGAGCCCTACACAGAAGCGCAAACGGGTGCGGCCAAACAGCGCGCAGCCCTATTCATTATTTTGAAGTTTCCCGTGCTCGCTCCATACATTTCAGACGGCTTACCAATTCTTTACGACCTCAATGATCAGAGCCATTATTATGAAACGTCATGGTGGTGTCCGGCTTCGGACGTTGCATACAATGACGATTCGGAGGAGATTCCAAAGAAAGTGTCTCGGCCAGGGTTCCTCAGTGCCGACCAACTCGCAGCTGCCAAACGGGAGCGTGCCGCACTTCAGGCGATCGGCGATGCCAAGCCTTACCTCGGAAAAATCGTCCTTGAATGGGCCAGGACCGTACCCAACGATCCTCGTCTGCCCGAAGCGATATTTATTGCCGCCCAGGCTAACGCGCAGTACAAGTATGGTTGTGATGGTTGGGAACACGACTCCAACACTAAGACCGAATTGGAAAGCCTATTAAGATCTCGTTATCCGGAAAGTCCCTGGGCCGTGAAACTTCGAAACCGTAATGACTGAAATTATCGGACACCGGCAAAACTGCCCACCTAACAATAGAATCGAGATCACAACATGAAAGCCGTAGTCTTCAATCAGCATGGCGGACCCGAGGTGCTGCAATACATAGAGACGCCTGATCCCACGATCCAAGCCAATCAGGTACTGGTTGAAGTGCGCGCTTGCGCATTGAATCATCTGGACGTGTGGGCGCGCGGCGGCCTGCCTGGAATTAATATCCCACTACCACACATACTCGGCAATGATATTGCCGGCATCGTTAGGGAAGTGGGAAAGCTGGTTTCGTGGGTTAAGGCTGGTGACGAAGTGATGCTTCATCCCGGCGTTTCCTGTGGTCACTGTCTGGAGTGCCTGGCCGGACGCGACAATCTCTGCCGCGATTACGATATCCTCGGTTATCGACGCGATGGCGGTTATGCCGAACTCGTGGCCGCCCCCGCAGTCAACGTGATTCCAAAACCAAACAATCTGAGTTGGGAAGAAGCCGCAGCTCTACCACTTGTAACACTCACAGCCTGGCACATGCTGGTGACGCGCGCGGCGCTTCAGCCTGGTGAAGACGTTTTAATTCATGCGGCCGGGAGCGGTGTCGGGTCGATCGGAATTCAAATTGCCAAACTTCTCGGAGCCCGGGTGATCGCTACCGCGAGTTCCGAGGAGAAACTCGCGAAGGCGAAAGAACTGGGCGCGGATGAAACAGTAAATTACAGCGACGACGCCTGGCCCAAAGAGGTGAAACGCCTGACGGGAAAGAAAGGCGTGGACGTTGTTTTTGAACACACCGGCGCTGCCACCTGGCCGGGCTCGATCGCAGTTTTGAAGAGCAATGGCCGGCTGGTCACGTGTGGCGCCACCAGCGGATTCGCCGCGCAAACAGATCTGAGATCAGTTTTCTACAAGCACATAACCATCCTCGGCTCGTTTATGGGATCGAAGGCAGAATTGCTTGCGGCGATGAAGTTTATTGAGCGAGGAGATATTCGGGCCGTTGTGGATCAAGTCTTGCCATTGGCCGAAGCCCGGCGCGCTCATGAGTTGATGGAAGATCGCGCGCAGTTTGGAAAACTGGTTCTTACGAGCGGAAAGTGAGAAACGAATTTGAAGAGGGAGGAGTGAAATAACGAACCGCTTTAAGCGACTACTCTTGATTATCGGTTCACCAATTCCTCACGTTATTTGCCGGTGTAGTCTTCGACGACCAGTCGTTTCCTAATCAATTCCAGATTTCCCTGTTCGAGATCGAAGTTGGTCCCGGCGATCACCTTCTTGCCTTGCTCGGTAGTAACCCAATCAACTACCTGATGAGCGTTGGCCCTTAGGAAAGCGCCGTCTTCCTTGTCGAGAGGCGCACCATCCTTCCGCGAGAAAACCCAAACATAGGTGTATTGCCCTTTACGGACATAATCGAGGTCCGCTTCAAACCCGACCTTGGGGGGCGCAGGAGACGACGACGCGGTGGAAGAGTTGGAATTCTGGTTGCCGCATGAGCTAGCCGATAGGCCACCAAGAATCAGCACGAGCACAATTAGTTTCGCAGCCGTGAATTTTCTAAACATAATGGAAATACTAATTCAAAACTTCTGAAGTAGGAATCTCAGATGAGCCATGCCTCGGGCGCAGCTTTCCAGCGGTCCCGGGTATTGAGCACTGGTGACGGCAAGATATGGGAGATAGGTTACGGAGTAGGTTCCGGAGTTGCCGGAGTGTCGTTTAGCTCCTGCATCTCCGGTTCCTCAAGTTCCGGCTCCTTCTTCTGATCGCGAATAAGGAAAATAGTCGCATCACGATCCTCATAGACGATATCAAACCAACCACTCTCCCTGGCATTGAGAAAAAAGTCGTCTTTCGATGAGTTGTTGCAGAAGACATAACGCGCGCCAAAGCGCTCGCGAATCAGTGGTCCCGGATCTTCCTCAGTGCCGAGCGTGATGCGATCGTAAAGCTCAGACAACTCTCGATTTCTGTCGTAGAGGTAGGTCGGATCCAAGCCCGAGATATAGGTATGGGTTGGATCGTAGTAAAACAGCCGCGGAAAATCGTCCCACTCCGTATTAAACACGAGCTCTCCCGCCGGCACATTTGCGCGCATCCATCGGGCAGCGGCACTGTGAGTTTCATGCGCCGCACTCGAAGCGATATCTATACTCGTGGCGCGGATGTTGAAGAATAGAATCAACGCAATGATTACCGACACAACGGCGACGCCAATCGTTTGCCAAAGCGCTTTGAGCTCCTCGTCCTTATTGGGGGAGCCGGCTTGGGGACGGTCAAGAAACCCTTCCAGTTCGCGCAGCATGTCGGGCGACAACCTGGTTAGCGCGGACCGCGCACCTTCGAGCCACGGTTGGAGCGCAAAAGCGGCAAACATTACCGCGAAGGGCGGCCAATACTCGGCAATGCGGCGCCAGCGCGCCGTCATCAGCATCAACACAGTTGCCAAAACCAGAAAGAACAATGAGTGGCGAGATCGTTTTCGATCCGCCGGGTCGAAACTGATGTACCCAACCAACATCGCGATGCAGGCAAGGAGCGTGTTGCCGAAGAATTCCCAGGTGTCGTAGGGATACCATTCATTTCCAACTTTGGTTGAGAAGTTGAAGGCCGTGATTTTGATCCGCAAATGTTCGTAGAAAAGTTGCAGGTTGGTGGGAAAGTATGGATTGATTACGAATCCAGCCGCTGTGCCCGCCAGCACCCAGGCAATCGGCCGCCATTCAAAGCGATGCTCCGTCCACCCGATTACGGCTGTCCAGACAATACTTGCCAGAATGAGCAGCACCACCATGTCGTAAGTCAGCGCGAACACAAAACTGAGCGGAATGAGGGGCCAGTATCTGTTCTTGAACAGAAGATGAATTCCGATAACCAGGAAGATGATCGCGAAGGGCGGCGCCTTAGACATGTTGAGGCGATAAAGAAAGGGCGCGGAACAGGCGAGGAGCGCGAGCAGCCAAATGAGCGGATAACGGATGCGATAACGAATCAACAGCCAGTAACACGAGAACACTGCGAGGCTGCCGAAGATTGTGGCAGATAGTTTCGCGCCGGTCCGTAAATCACCAAACCACGTAAACGGGATCTGGAAAACGTGGAAGAGCAGATGGTGGTCAACGTAATTCTTCGGATCGAGCGTGGTTAAGGGCAACCAGATGAACTTCGGCGGCAGACCACCCTGGCGCAACGATTCCCAAAGTAGTCGGCTCCACTTAATGTGATAGTAACCGTCGAAATCACCGCAACAGATCGCCGCGGTTGAGTATTGGAGTTTCCAGAAAACCAGGCCGATCGCGATCGCCCCGGCGCTGAGATGGACTATCCGCAGCGCGGAATCCGACTGTAAGCGGCGACGAAGATTTGAAAGGATTTTCATCTACCGGCCAACTGTAATACGACGGGCGCTCACACCAACAGGCCGTGGTCCAGGCTCACAGTTGTTCGATAAGGTCGAGGAAACTTCGCGGGTCAATTGGTTTGGTGACATGGGCATTAAAGCCCGCGGTTAACGACCGGTTGCGATCGTCAAACATCGAAAACCCGGTGACCGCCACCATGGGCACTGACTCATAGCCCGGTTGCGCTCTCAGGGCCATTGCGAGCTCATAGCCATTCATCTCAGGCATGCCTATATCGGAAATGATCAAATCGAAATGCTTTTTTTGCGCCTGAGCAATCGCTTCATAAGCTGAGGACGCCGTTGAAACCTCGTATCCTGCGTGGGTCAACAGCACGGAAAGCATGTCCGTAACATCAGAAACGTCATCGATCACCAGCACCGAGCGTCTATGTTCAGAATTCCGAGTGGTGGCTCCATCCAGTGCCTGCGGGAACGCGCCAGGTTCGCTCTCGGATGGCTGGAACTCACTCCAGACTTGATTGAGAAAAGAGGGAATAACCCGGTCAGCAAACGTGTAGCTAGGCGCGATCATGAAACGTTCCAGTGGTCCGAAAATCCGAATATTCGTAAAAACTGGGAGGGTGTTTAATGTAGCCGATATCTTTAAAGCTGTCCAGAATTTCCACTCCCGCGCGTGTTCTATTAGTGTGTTCGTGACTGCCGGCTCGCGAGCTGGAAGATTTACTGATTCTGATCCTCGCGCGCGGCCATCAGCGTCTCGACAGCCGCCAGCAGTTCGGCGGGATCAATTGGCTTTGGCAGGTGCAGATCAAAACCGGCTTCGAGTGCCTCGCTGACATCTTTTTGCGACGCGTAGCCGGTTAAGGCAATTGCCGGAACTGTCCGGAGATGGCGTCGTTCGGCGCAGTTCCCGGATTAGTTGCAGCCCGTCCATTTCCGGCATCGCAATATCGGAAATCACGATGTCGAAACTCTCACGGTCTGCCACGAGCAGGGCTTCAGCGGCCGAGCCACAGCAAGAGGTTTCGATCCCGCGGGTTCGAAAATGAGCAGCCAACATTTCCAAAGTGTCGGGTTCGTCTTCGACCAGCAGGACGCGAGTGCGTTTTTCGTTTTCCGCGCCCGCCGCAGTTTGTGCTCCGGTGGAAACCTCAACGGTTGACACTTCGAGGGGAAGCGTAATCACGAAGACGCTGCCCTCGCCGTTGCCGGCGCTCTTCGCTTCGATCGTTCCCAGGTGCGACGTCATGAAATTCTTTACCAACGCGAGGCCGAGACCCAGTCCCCCGAAGGCCCGCGTGCGGGAGCCATCTGCCTGTCGAAAGCGTTCAAAAACAAACGGCAAAAACTCCCCGGGAATTCCCTCACCGTGATCCTGGATCTCGACTATCGCCTCGGAAGTCGTGACGTCGCAGGTCACTTCCACCGTTGCACCTTCGGGTGAAAATTTTATCGCGTTATGAATTACGTTGCAAAACGATTGGTTAAGCCGAACTCGATCGCCTCTGAGACTTGCCTGCCGGCGTCGGGCGCAACGTTCAGCGTCAGTGTAACTCCGGCTTCGCCACCGTACGACTGCATGGTTTCGACTGACTCTTCCAGCAGGCCGGCGAACGGAATAGATTTTTCTTCGAATACCATCTTCCCACTCAGGATGGCCGACATGTCCAGCAGGTCGTTTATTAACCGCTTCAGGTTGTTGGCGTTTCGATTCATCACGGCCAGGGCTTTCGGAAACTCTGACTCCGGAAGGATGCCGGTCATCATCATATGGACCCAGCCAATTATTGGAGTGAGCGGCGTGCGCAACTCGTGGGAAAGGATCGTGAGAAATTCATCTTTGGCGCGATTCGCCAGCTTCGGCCTCGGTGCGCGCTGTGGTTTCTACTTCGTAGAGCCGAGCGTTTTCGATCGCCAGAGCGATACGGTCGCCCGCGAGTTGCAAAAGGCGCACATCGTCGTCGGTAAAGTGCGCGGGCTTCAACATACCGACGTGCAGCACGCCGATCGGGTGACCTCCCGCCACGAGCGGGACGCCCAGCAACGACTTAATGCCTTTCTCGCGGAGACAGCGGGATTGAAAATTTCCGCGTGGTCCAGGTCGGAGATGATCACTGGCTCGCATTTCTGCAACTATTTTGCCCGCAAATCCTTTGCCAACCGGGATGCGAACTCCGAGGTCGACCTCTTCCTCGAGACCTTGCGCGGCCCAGGCCACCAGTTCGTCTTCATTGGTTTCCAGTAAAAGGATACTTGCGGTATCGACCGTTAGTGCTTCACGGGTTCGCTGCAGCGATTCGGAAATAACTTCTTCCACTGAAAGATGCGCGAGCGCGGCATCGGTCACCGTCTGCAGAGCCGATAAGCGGCGCGTGAGCGCTTCCGCCTCCAGCCGAGCTTCGTGGGCGCGCGCGAGGGCGACAACTGCGTTCGGCTTCGGTATTCTTACGCTCAATGAATTGGCCGACCTGACTGCCGACAGCGGCCAGCGTGTCGAGAGTTTCGGGATCCGTCTCCTTTGCCTGGTTACTCAAAAGTTCGACAACTCCAAACACTTCCTTGCGCACCAGGATCGGAAATCCAAACGCCGAGTGCAGGTGTTCGCCGGCAGCTGCGGCAAAGCGGGGATCGCCATCTACGCCAATGTCACTAACCCAAATTGGTTTGTTTTCTGCCCAGACTTGACCCGGAAATCCCTGCGCCGGTGAAAAGCGACTTGCCGCCCTGCTCTCTGCGAATTCAGCCACGATAGCGAGTGCCGGATCGCGCCAGTCGCAAACCAGATGCAGTTTGTTTTCTTCCGCGTCAACTTGCCAAAGCGCAGCGATTTGCCATTCGAGATGACGGGCAATGGTTGTCAGCAGTCGGGGCGCGGCCTCATTCATACTCGGGGCCTCTGCCAGGATCGCAGTTACCGCGTGTTGCAAAGCGAGGCGGTGCTCATCACGTTTCCGTTTGGTGATATCTCGCGCGATGCCGGTGAAATACTTGTCCCCTTCGCTCTCAAACTCACCGAAGGAAAGCTCAAGCGAGATTTCTCGTCCGTTTTTGTGAAGACCGGGAAGCTTCGACTGACTCCCAGGCAATATGGCGCTTGCCAGTTTCGACATAGTTCCCGAGACCCTCTCGATGCAGGTGGCGCAGATATTCCGGCATCAACATCGTCAGCGCGTGGCCCAGCATCTCTTCCGCGGCGTAGCCAAAAATTTTGGTTGCCGCACGATTGACGAAGAGTATCCGGCTATCCCGATCGATAGTAATAATCGCGTCGGAAGCAGTCTCAGCAATGATGCGCGAGCTTTCGGAAGTACTGCGCAGGCTTTCGTTTTGTGACGCCCGGGCGTCAGTTAGTGAATCGTCTGCTAACATTCGTTGTTTAGAATACCTTGTTTAATCCTGTTTGAGCTTCCTAGGGGGCGGGAATTGGGCTTGATCAAACTAATCCTTCAGAGATGCCAAGTCAAACCTTTGCGGCTTCGCTTGCGGGCATCGTGCGCAGGTTGCAAGTAAGCACAGTTTCTTTGTTTAGTTTTGCGTTTTCATGGGACCGGTTCGGCAAAGTTGAGTTTTAGTTCGCACATCTGTCATTCTCTTTCTCAATGTACCCCGCAGGCAATCTTATTCATTCCGGTGGCTCACGGCCAGCTCGAAGCCATCATCAAGCAGCCGCGTGAGGAGGGTACGCAGAGGCGTGGCCCTCGTGCTTCACCCGCATCCATTAGGTGGCGGCACGATGCACAACAAAGTAGTTTTTCGGGCAGCCGCTGCTCTAAACGATGCGGGTTTGATCACCTTGCGGATAAATTTTCGCGGCGTGGGCCAAAGCACGGGCGATGCACGACGAAGGGCGAGGTGAGTTCGACGACGTGAGGTCAGGCCTGGATTATCTTGGGACAAATTATCCGGGACAGGCAATTACTCTCTGCGGATTTTCCTTCGGTGCGCGAGTGGGACTCGAGATAGGAATATCAGACGAGCGGGTCGAGAACCTGATCAGCATCGGCACTCCGGTCGACAAGTATGATTTCAGTTTTCTGAAGTCATGCAGCAAGCCGATTCTATTTATCCATGGCGACCAGGATGAGTTTGGGACTGTTTCGGCGCTGCGCCAGTTAGTTGATGAGATCAAACGGCACAACCGGGCAGTTGAACTGAACATAATCAAGGGTTCCGGTCATTTCTTTGAAGGGCATCTCGACGAGTTGAAACAGGCAATTACCGATTGGGCGAAACGCAAGCACACCTGATTCTTCCTGGCTTTGTTTCGTCCGGAGTCGGCGCTAAGCGAAAGTAAACCGGCTTCTGAGGGTGACGGCGGAACATGTTTGTTCCCGTTAGGTAATCCGTAGCGACTTTGCGATTCCTGAAGCGGACCCTACGATAGCTCTATGAATTCTTACACCGATCCGGCCATCCGCATTGCGTTGCTGCCGCGCGACACAAATTCCGCAGGCACTATCTTCGGCGGCGTGATTTTAAGTTACATCGACATGGCTGGCGCGATTGAGGCTCACCGGCGCACTCGGATGGCAAGGTTTGTCACTGTGGCAATGCGAGAAGTCATTTTCCATAAGCCGGTGTTCGTCGGGGACCTGGTAAGCTTTTACGCTGAGACACTTCACATCGGCAATACGTCGATCACCGTGCGGGTAATAGTGGAAGCGGAGCGCGTAGGAGAGAGGCACGGATCGCGTGCGCGTGACTGAGGCCGAAGTGGTTTACGTCGCCGTGGACGAGCAGCGGCAAAAGATCACGATAGATAAATCGTAGCGGGCTTTAGTCGGATGGTCGCATTGCGCAACCACTCAGATGTGACCGGATACACTCATCATTTCCTGCCGGCGTTTCAGGTTTGCCTTTTACACTACTTAGATTAGGAGCCCTCGATCGAGGGCTACTTTTCGCGGGCCTCAAATCTGGCCCGCACTTCGTTAACCCATCAGAGTCGAGACCGAGGTTTTGCGCGTAAACGGACTGCACTTCCAGCGAGGCCAGCAGTGGCGGCAGCTCACGCTGAATTCAGCGTTCAGTGAGTCTGCAATCACGGCTCAAAATCGCGACTCACTTTCGACGCTTTTCCTAATTCCGGTTCACCCAATAGGTGTCGCGCATCGAATACCGGGAAGTCGTACGTGAAGAGGTATCGATCTGCCGCGGGGAGATGAAGGAGGTATGGGGTTGCATGGTCATGGCGTTTCGCGGATGGCGTTGAAGTTGTCCGCCTCTTAACTTCTGCTTTGTAGCTCTTAAATGGTTTTCCGTTTACCTTTGCCACCACCGTGTAGACACCGTCTCGCTTGGTAATATCTGCCATCGTCATCCAGCGCACCTTCTTCTCCGCTGGGAAATGAAACTCCTGACGAAGAAACTGCCAATCGGTTTGCGTCGGCACTATTGGACTTCTGGTGCTGGCAATCTCCTGGCCGCCATGCATCACGTGTAGAGTGACCATCGGATTCTTTGTGCCGGGCGGCAGTTCTCGCAAACTGGTCCACCAACTGAACTCGAGGTGACTGTCCGGCCTGTCCGATTCAACGGAAAAGTGGGCGAGGTCGCGCCATGGTCCTTCGCGCACGAAAGTGTTCTTAGGATTGAACGGATCATTGCTCGCTTCGCGTTTCATGCTGAATGGCAAACTGGTGACAGGCTGGCCATCGATCAGCACGGACAGAATGTAATTGCCCGGCTCGCCAATCGGCGCCAGACCCGGAACTCCGTTCGGCTTGAACATGCCAAATGCGGTGTAGGTGGCGAGTGGAGTCTCCAGTCGCAGAGGCACTTCGGTGACGACGCCGCCATTGGCTCGGGAGATCACAAAAGTCGCTTTTCGGCAGACCCGCGGGTGGGAAGACCACTTCCAGGTCTTCAACCAGATAGCCACCCTGCTCTTCGTAGAATCGCATCTCCATCAGAAATTGGTATTCAATAGCCGGCTGATATGGCTGCGTGCTCGACGACGGGTTGGTCGGTGGTGGCGCTGGGAGCTCCTGGTGAAGCTGGCGTCGGCGCCGGCGCCGGCGCCGGTTGAGTTGGTTGACCCGGTCTGAGGAATTCTGGGAATTCCGATTCGTCTTTGGGCGACCACCTCGACATCTGAAAGCCACTACCAACAGCAGAAGCAGGCCAACGGCCCAGAGCGAACTTTCTCATTTTTGATTTCTCCTGGCGACTCTTACAAACAGCGGTAGGAAGAGCAATGATTGTTGATTCTTGGGCGAGCGCGCCTCAAAGCCGTTTTGACTTTCAGGTCACGCTTTCGCAGCCAAAGGTTTGTTCGAGGGTCCGTTACTTTTTCTTCGGGAGGTTAGCGGTAAAGGTCCCTTTGATCGAATTACTCCCTTCGCTCAGATTTATTTCGCCGCTCACGTCATCGGCGGTGACCGAACTGTATTTTCACTTCGCCTTCAACTGATCTTGCTGGAGGAGAAAGTGTTGAAGCTGGTCTTTGTTTCTTTACCGTCCAGCAACCGGTTGATGATTATCGATCTCACCGCATTAAACTTATCGGCCTTCGCGCTGTAAGTGCCGACTTTGAAAGGCGAGTCCTCTCTGGTTCCTTCTTCGCCGGTGATCTGGATGTCAATCCTCATGTGCTCGGGCGACGCCAGAGGCTTTCGTACCCAGCCGGGATAGGACGAGTCCATGTCGTAATTAGCCAGGTAGATCGTATGTGCAAACGTCTGGACATTTGGCTTACCGGGCGCTGTCGAGATCACATTCCCCAGATAAGTAGCGCCCGGTTTTAGGTTTAGAGTCGACCCCTTGCCGCCAACGTTAACCTCGAGTTTGGGTGAACTGGCCAGATTCGCAACTCCGCATCCAATGGCCAGCAGCGCGATAACCAGCAGCAAGAAAAGTTTATGCATATTGGTGCCTTTTAGTTGATTGCTGAGAGGCGCTTTCCTGTTTACAGTGACCTCTTCTCACTCCTTAAAAATGAGGCGAGGACAAGCTAGTCTGGAATAAAAGTACAGATCCGCTGGGTCGAGGTGTCAAACACGATAAACGTCACCTTCGCGTTGCGGCTGTTGCTTAGGACCACACTGCGAACTCCCGCACCCGTGTTAGGGATTTCCGAAAAAGCCGCTTCATTTGAGGGCAGAGTTACTACGCCGGATGCGCTGGCGGATGCGATGCTATAAATATTGTCTTGCTCCATATACTCCATCTGTCTGAAGCGAACGCTGATACCGTCGCCATTCACATCGCCGGCGGCCACAAAAACCCGGAGCACTTGATGCGGCCCTAGCCTAATCAAACCCGAGTCGGCAATTGGTCTTAATTTTCCTTGTGCGCTCAATGCTGTTGGCAAGAGCATGATGGTTAACACGAGTGCGATTGAAACAGTCACTTTGCTTTTCACGATTTTTACTCCCAGTGGTTTATTCGAAAACATTCCGCTGCGTTTCCTTCGCGTCCAAAATTTCTGACTTTACGGGAGCAGCAGCGCTATGAGGATTGAATCAACCTGGCCCGTGGCGGTGTCAATAATCTGAACAGTTACCCGTGCATTCTGGCTGTTGCTTAAAACCACTCCCCGGCCATAAGTGGTCGCCACCAGTTCCACCGAAGCGGCTTCGCCTGGGTTAAGCGTTATTGGTGCGGACGTTGTTTGCGACGAGATCAGGAATTTGCAGGGAGAGTTAGGGTTGCAGGGGGCCGGCGTATATTCCGTTTGTCTGAAACGGACAGTTATGGTGTCGTTACCCGAACCTGCATCCACCGTAAGTCGAAGAATCTGGTGCGGACCAAAAGCGATGACTCCGGAATCGCCCTGAAGCTTTGTGGTGGTTGGCCTTGTGTGGTAACCGGCAGACTCACCAGCGACAGCAGCAGGCTGAGGGTTAAGAGCGATATCGAAATTTTGCGTTTCATAATTTTCTCCTGGAAAGTGTCAATTGGATTTGGCCCACGTCGCATCACCATCGGCGTCTACCTGCTTAGATAGACAGCCAGCTTTGTCTCGTCAGACTCTGACTTCGCCAGCATGCGCACGGTCTTCACGTGTCGTGCCGTCAGCGAAATCCAGCAGCTTATAGATTCCAGAGCCGTGTGCTTGCTCGTTGAAATCCACCACCTGCACGTTGCCATTGGCGAAGGTGACTTCGGCAAAGTTAAGGTCGGCTCTGCCGTTAATGTCGAGGAAGAGGGCGTTGCCGGAAGCATCCACGCCAAAATTCGTATCGACCCAGCCTTCGTCATTGGCGATGCTTTCGGTATCCTGCCAGACGAGCCGATCAGCCGGCGGAATTGTGACAATCGACGGCGCCCAAACCATTCGGGGCAGGAAAACGAGCGGCGCACCAACATTAACAACTCGGCGGACCGGCCTGACCACGACTGTATTTGGAAGAACGCGCCGGATGGGATGTGTGCGATGCACTACCAGTTTGGTATGGGTCACCGGCCGGCGAACAACGACCTTGTTTGGCCGTACCACTACCTTGGCGGGCCGAACCACAACCCGCGTTTTTGACCTTTGGTGGTCAGCGGAGCGATCAAGCTAACGAGAACGGCAAAACTGAGTAACGCCCAAAGTCAGTTTTTTCATCGGAGTCTCCTTTTCATGGTTTCAGATGGCTCTTGCCTTTCGGTAGGCAGACTTTTATGCTTCCGCCAGTCAGAAAGTCCTTTAAGCTTTCCTTAGAAATCCTTAGAGAATCTGTTAGAGCCCAAATGTCCCGGCAAATCAGACATCTTTACGAGTTCGGGCCGTTTCGTCTTGATCCCGAAAAACCCTGCTTGTGGCGAAACGGCGAACTCGTTTCGCTCACTCCCAAGGCCGTTGAAACCCTGGTTGTGCTCGTGCAACAGAGCGGCAAGTTGGTTGAGCGGGAACAACTGATGAACGCGATCTGGCCGGACACGTTTGTCGAGGACAACAACCTGAACTTCAACGTCTCGGTGCTCAGAAAGGCACTGGGAACAAATGAGACGGCGAGCAATACATCAAGACCTTCCCGCGTCAGGGTTACCGATTTAGTGCCGAGGTGCGGGAGGTCACGGAAGAAGTGCCGTCGCTCACCATGGAGAGACAACCGCGCGTCGGCGTTCGAAAGCGATGGCGCGGAGCGTCCGATTGGCTCGGAGGCCGTGCGAGAATCGCCGCCTCGCATCGGCGATAGCCCCAGCGAATCGCAGGCTTTACGCAGTAGTTGCAATGGCGGTGTTACTTGCGGTTGGCGCAGCCGCGTGGATGTTTGGGTCGCGGCCACCGACCGCAGCTCCTTCGCCGCCTGGAACGTCCGACAATTCGCACCATCGCCGTGCTCCCGATCAAGCCTCTGAGAAACGATGAGAGTGACCGAACGCTTTCGCTCGGCGTGACCGACACGCTGGTAACGAAGCTTGGGTGGTTTGCCGTCAATTCTGGTGCGCCCCATTTCAAACGCCGGCGCTGCGCCCGACCCGATCGAGATCGGTCGCAGAATAAACGCTGACGCTGTGCTCGAGGCCACCCTTCAGCGCACCGATAGTCGTCTGCGTATTAACGCGCGTTTACTCCGAGTCGGAGATGGTTCGTTGATTTGGTCCGCCAGTTTCGATGAAAACGAAACGGATCTTTTCAATCTTCAGGATGCGCTCTCGCTTCAACTCACTCAGTCGCTCGGCGCCCGACTCAATCCGACTGACATAGAACAGCTCACGAGGCGAGACACTCAAAACCGCGAAGCGTTCAAAGTCTACTGGCGCGGCCGGTTTTTCCTGGAGAAGAGAGACCCGGAAAAGGCGATCGCGCAGTTTCAGGAGGCGCTCACTCTTGATCCGAGTTATGCGGTCGCTTATGCGGGTTTGGCTGATGCTTATATCTGGCAGGCAAGTTTTACCAGCGGCAACGACAAGGAGCTTTATGGAAAGGCCAAAACCGCGACCGATCAGGCGTTGAAGTTAGATCCGAATCTGGCTGAAGCGTACAGTTCACTTGGCCGGATTCAACACTGGTACGATTGGGATTGGGAAGGCGCAGAGAAATCATTCTCAGCAGGCCATCGAGCTTAATCCCAACAGCGTGAATGCACGCCAGTTTTACTCGCGTTTGCTCACAACCCTGGGCAGGTACGACGAAGGTCTCAACGAAATGTATAAGGCACAGGAACTGGATCCGCGTTCGGCGGACCTGGGAGTTCCGTTGTCAGGAATACTCGAAAGGCGCGGCGCGTTTGACGAGGCAATAAGAGTGTTGGAATCAACCCTGGAGATGGATAAGGATTCCAATTTTGCGCGTCGCGGCATTGCGAATGCCTATTTGCTCAAAGGCGACTACGCTAAAGTGGTCGAACTGGGCAGAGACCGCATCGCCGTCTCCCAACTGCCGCAGACTTCGCCTGGGCTTCCATGCTGGCCACCGCCTATCACCGAACGGGCCAATTGGATAAGGCGCGGTTGATGCGCGATCGTCTGAAGCGATTGGCCGAAACAGATCCAAAGTCACTTTTCTTCCTGGCGCTTCACGACAGTGAAATGGGACGGAAAGACGAAGCGATCGCCGCGTTACAGAAATGCATCGAGCTGCGCGAGGAGCGGGTGGTGACGACCAAAGATGAACCTCGCTTTGCCGGCATTAAAGACGACCCCCGCTTCCAGGAGATTTTGCGAAAACTGAATTTGGAAGATTAAGAGAGATTTCGGAATTGAAACTCTTCCGCGAGATACATCAAGGAGCACTGTGAAAAAAATCAAACGGGTCTTGTCTGCCCTCGTGCTGATTCCTTGCTTCGTTGCGGTCGTTTTCCCTCAAGCTGGAATTCGACCCGAACCTCCTGACGGCAAGGGGGTGGTGGTGCTTCGCGCCGCGCGGCTGATCGACGGGACCGGCGCCCCGGCAGTCAGAAATGCAATCATCGTTATTAACGATACAAGGATTTCAGCAGTCGGAAACGCATCGTCTGTTCGTATTCCGGCCGGCGCGAAGGTCATAGATCTGGGCGACGTCACCTTGCTGCCGGGGTTCATCGATGCCCACACACATCTGATTGGCCGCGTGTTGGGAGATCCTGACGGGGACATGGCCGCAGTTAAAGACTATGAAGCGTTTGGCGCGATCCTCGGCGTGGGCCACGCTCGAAACACCTTGATGGCCGGATTCACGACGGTGCGCAATGTAGGCGCTGCGGGGCCTTTCAACGACATCGCTCTCCGGAAGGCAATTAACGAAGGCTGGACGCCCGGGCCGCGCATGGTCACAGCCGGCCACTCTTTGGGAATCACCGGAGGACACTGCGACAGCAATGGTTTTCGTCCGGGCGTAATTGACCGCTCCATCGCCGACGGGATTGCGAATGGTCCTGACGAGATTCGTGCCAGCGTTCGTTACCAGGTGAAGTATGGCGCCGATGTGATTAAGACTTGCGCCACCGGGGGCGTGCTGTCGGAAGGAGATGCAGTTGGAACTACCCAATACAGTTACGAAGAAATGAAAGCGTTAGTGGATGAGGCCGCCCAACATGAACGAAAGGTGGCGGCCCATGCGCACGGAACTGAGGGAATCAAGATCGCAACTCGCGCCGGCGTTGCCTCGATCGAACACGGTTCGTTTGTCGATGAAGAGGGTGCACGAATGATGGCTGAGCGCGGCACATTCATGGTGCCGACGCTGATGGCGGGCGAGGCCGTGGAACGCGCTGCGAAGGCCGGAGTGATAAAGGGTCATCGGGCGGAGAAGGCCCTGGCAGCAGCGGCGGCGATGCGCAAGGCAATCAGGATTGCCGTAGCAAACAAAGTGCTGGTCGCGCTGGGAACGGATGCAGGCGTAATTCCACACGGCACCAACGCGCGCGAGTTTTTCCTGCTGGTCGAATGGGGTGGAATGAGCAACATGGACGCGATCAAAGCTGGCACAATCAACGGCGCCACGCTGCTTGGTTGGGAAAAGAACGCCGGATCATTGGCCACCGGAAAATGGGCCGACATCGTTGCCGTCTCGGGCGATCCTCTCAAGGACATTCAAGCGATGGAGCAGGTCGTGTTTGTGATGAAAAATGGCGTCGTTTATAAGCAGGGACGGGACTAAGAAGCGCCATTCTATAGACGCGACAATGTCATACGCCGCCTTTGTCGGCTGCCGATGAGGCATTGCTGGAGGCTTGGTTAGCTGAGCATCACTCCGATCCAGACACCGCTGTTCCCCTGGCTGAATTGAAGGCTCGCCTGCGCTCCAGATCAGAATCATGAATTGCATAGTCGTTGCTCGCCCTCAGGCGGAAGACGACGTTATTGCCGCAGCAGAATGGTAAGACACTCAACGTTCCGGTTTAGGCAATGAATTTATTGAGGAACTCATCGCAGTGTTCGACGCTCTTGAGATAAATCCGCTTTTGAACTGCCGACAGCATCCGACCAGGAACATACGCTGGCGCTACCCCAAACGATTCCCGTATCGCGTTATTTACGAAGTGCTCGAAGACAATCGGCTTGTGATCATTGCGGCTGTGGTTCATGCCGTTAGACATGATCGCGTTTGGCGAGGTCGGTTCTAAGCAACGATTAGTTCAGCCGTGATTGCACGCGGTGCAGGGAAGTGGCGGCTTCGGTGAAGCTAGGCTGTTCGTCGAGCGCTTTGCCATAGTGTCTCGCCGCTTCGAGATATTTTTGACGCTTCTCGTAAATCCGTCCCAGGTTGAAATGAGGAAACGCATACGACTCGTAGCGCGGCGCATAGAGCGCGCGCTTGAACCAGCGCACACTGCTGTAAGCGTCACCTTTGGCTAACAGATAACTGCCGATGTCGTTGTAAGGATTTCCCAGCGTCTCATCCACGCGGATTGCTTCGAGGCATTCTTCAATCGCGTCGTCGTAACGATTCTGGAAACTGTAAACCCAACCGAGGAAAGTGTGAGCTTCCGCCGTGGGGTAGGTTTCAATTGAACGCTTGTAGAGTTCAATCGCCTGATCAAAATTTTGCGCGAGCTGAGCCTCATAAGCTTCGTGGAAGAGTTGCTTCGCTTCATATTTTGCTGCCGGGGAAGCGTCGGTTTCGTATACTTCGTTACTCATCTTGACCATAGTCTCATCACCCCCGCCCAGCGGGCTAACCTCAGAATCCATTACTCCATCACCTCTTTGTCACGTTAACGCGGCCGGCAACTTTTGCCGAAGGTTTCTTGCCAGGAAAACAAGAAGTTAATCGTTTGTTACACAGAGGGACCTGATACATTAATTGCAGTCCTGCCGTTGCCTGCGCGCCTCATCCACGCGTTTGATGCGCCCTTCGACTCTGGGCGCGATAGTTTTTCTCAAGGCGATGGCCGACCGCAACACATCTGAGTCAAACCTGGCCTGCTCCCGAGGGATCAACAGTCGCCCAGTCTTCAAGATCGCATAACCGTCTCCGCCGTCGATTGCCAGATAGTCGCTGGTGGCCACGGTATATTGTTTCGTTGGCTCAAGTGGTTTACCCCCCACCGTCAAGTTCACGATTCGTGAACCCGCCGGTCGCGTTGCATCAAACGAAAACCTGACCCCGGAAACCTGAGGAAATCTTCCGGGTTCCGAGTCTTCAGCGCTGCGAGCCACGCCATGTTCGAGTGCTTGCCGCAGCGTCGCCCCATCCAACTCAATCTTCACAACTCTATTCTTGAAGGGAAGAATTGATAATACGTTTCGATTTGTCAGCGGTCCGGGACGAATCGACTCATCCGCGCGAATCGAACCACCATTCATTAATCCCACATCAGCGCCAGTCGCGTTGCGAAATGCGTCGGTGATGAAGTTTCCCACATTTGTTTCCTGCGTGCGCCCGCTGGGGCTGCGAGCGTCGAGCTCCACAGTTGTTCGCCCAACCACGCCCGCTAGTTCCTTCAAGAGCTTCGCATACTTGCGGTTGATCGAGGCAAACGCAGGATGGTCTTTAATTTTATCGGTGACTGGAACCACTTTCCAATCGATACTTTCTACCTGCCCCGTCGTCCTGGAGATGTTCAGTTCGATTTGGCCCATCTCGCGCGCATCCGCGGTCATCTTGAAAATTGGCGTTCCGCCCGCTGACGACTCAAGCAGCGTATGCTCGTGACCGCCTATAATCACGTCCACCTTTGCGCAGCGTGCTATTTCCTTGTCCTCGCTCATCGATAGATGCGTTAACGCAATAACCGCCTTCGCCCCGCGGGCGTGCAATTCAGTCACCATTTTCTTTGCTGTCTCACACGGATTGAGAAACTCGACCCCGGCGCCCGGACGCGACATGGTTTCAGTTTCAACTAAAGTTAATCCGAATATCCCGACTTTCACGCCGTCAAACTCGCGAATCGCATACGGCAAAGCATCGCCAAACGGCTGGCCCGTCTTTTTGTCGATGACGTTAGCTGCCAGCCACTTGAATTTCGATTCCTTCATTCGCTTGAGCAGTTCGTCCGGACCAAAGTCGAACTCGTGATTACCGATGGCTGAATAATCGAGGCCGGCAACGTTCCACGCGTCGATCATCTGCGCACCCTTGTAGGTGATTGATTCGACGGAAGGCGAGATCGTATCCCCGGAAAGCAGGAACATTGTGTTTGGTGAAGTCTTTTCTACTTCCTCCTTGAGGGTTAAGACGCGAGCAAGTCCACCCCGAGTGCCAAGATCCACAGGGGCAAATTGATATACGTCGTTAACCTGAAGGAGCGTGACCCGAACCAAACAATCGTCTTTTTGCTGCGCCGCAGGATGGACGGCGGTCAACAGGACAAAGCTAAGCGCTAAGGCGAGCGAGAGCACCAGGCGAGGAGCGAAGCGTTTGAGTTTCATGTTTTCTCCGGCTTTAGGACGGACATTCCTGCCCGTCTTCATCGATCATTAAGAAAGAGACAGGCAGGAATGCCTGTCTTACCTCGCTTGATATGCGACACTTGAGGAGTGAATTATACTCGTCACGTATGTTGACCGACGAAACAATTTTTTTGACCGGCTTCCCGGGATTTATTGCCAGCCGTCTGGTGCGACGCCTGGCTAAGGAGCCAGGGCGCTATTTTCTCCTCGTGCAGCCGGCGTTTGTCGCGCGCGCGCATATTGAATTGAAAGGGATTGCCGGCGAAACCGGCAGGTCGCCGGCCGATTTTGTAGTTCTTGAAGGGGATATCACTCAACCGCAACTCGGTATGTCACCGGCCGATCTCGATCGCGCGCGCGTCGAAACGACAACCATTTTCCACCTCGCCGCTATTTACGATCTTGCGGTCGCACGAGCACAGGCCCTGCTGGTCGAACGTATTCGGAACCCGCAACGTCAACCAGTTTGCCCTTTCGTTGCCGCGGCTGCAGTCAGTATCACTATGTTTCGACCTGTTACGTCGCGGGAAAGCGCACCGGCATTATTTATGAGAATGAGCTTCGCCACTCTGCCGGGTTTCGCAACTTCTACGAGGAGACAAAGTATCTGGCGGAGCTTGAAGTTGAGGAGTTGAAGGCGAAGCTGCCGATCACGATTCACCGTCCATCGGTGGTCTGCGGAGATTCGGAAACCGGCGAAACAGTGAAGTATGACGGCATATACTATTTGATCCATTACATCTTGAAATGGCCGGCGCTGCTTTCGGCAATCAACATCGGCAACAGCGAGGTTAGTTTGAACCTGGTGCCGGTTGATTTTGTGGTAAACGCAATGGCGGCGCTTGCCCAGTGATAAGTTGGCAATTGGCCAGACGGTGCAGCTGGCTGATCCAAATCCACTGACCACGCGGGAGCTTTTTAACGAGATCAGCCGCACGTTAGCCGGCAGAGATGCGCTGGCCACCTTGCCCGCCTCGGTGGTGGAGTCGTCGTTGATGCTTTCGGTGTCTCCAAGGATTAGTGGGCTGCCTCATTCAGCGGTCCCGTACTTTTTCCTCAGAGCAGACTTACGACACGGCGCAGGCGGCAAGCGCTACTTGCGACCGCATGGGATTTCCTGCCCGACCTTTCCCAGTTACGTCGGGAAGATAGTCGATTACGCCGCTCGACATCCCGTGCTTTAGCAGGCAGGCATTTCTGCCTATCCTTGTCCGCGGATGCGCGCCCCACTTCCTTTCTGAGGAGCAGAGATGAACAGGCAGGAAACGCCTACCCGCTTGACAATTCCTCGGACTTAGAATTAGTCTAAGTTAATGTCAAAGACGGCAATTTCCCGCAGACCCGAAATCTGAGGTCCATCTGACTCCCCAGCGTGAGGCAATCCTGACGGTTATCCAGGGTCGGGACGATCATCCCACCGCTAATGAGATCTTTCAGGCGGCGCGTTTAAGTTTGCCGGGGATTAGTTATGCGACCGTCTACAATTCGCTGCGCTTCCTGAAGGAGGCGGGGCTTGTCTTGGAAATGCAATTCGGTGACAGCGCCAGCCGTTACGATCGAGAGACGAGCCGGCACGATCATGCAATCTGCGACAGTTGCGGCAAGCTGGTCGATTTCCACCTGCCACAGGCAGCCGAATTGATGCGGGCGGCCGCGCGCAAAGTCAAAGTTTCAGCCGGCTTCGGTGCACCTGACGCTCAGGGGAGTTTGCCCTGATTGTCTGGAATCCGAAAGCAAGTCAACCGGGCCGGCAGGACAGGTGAAAAATCATCGGGCCCAAAGATCCGAAAGCCAGGATCCGAAAGCAAGGGGTCCGAAAGCCAGGACTTAGTTAGTAAAAATCAACAACTAAATCGGAGGATTCATGACAGCAGCAACAGCAATAGCAGTAGAGAGGGCGATGGTGGGCCAGCCAGCGCCTGATTTTGATATGGCCTCGACCAAGAACATGGAGCAGCTGAACGAAGGCGTAAAGTTGGCGGATTATAAAGGACGTTGGGTCGTACTCTTGTTTTACCCGTTGGACTTTACCTTTGTTTGTCCCACTGAATTGACCGCTTTCAGCGATCGCTATGAAGAGTTTCAGGGCATCGGCGCGGATATTATCGGCGTCTCCACTGACTCGGTATTTTCGCATCGAGCATGGATCAAGACACCCCGCGACAAAGGCGGCGTCGAAGGACTCGTTTACCCGTTGGCCGCTGACGCAACCAAGACCGTTTCGCGCGATTACGGCGTGCTGATTGAAGATCGCGGCATCGCGTTGCGCGGACTTTTCATTATCGACCCGGAAGGCATCCTGCGTTACAAAGTCGTTCACGATTTGAACATCGGACGTTCGGCTGAAGAGACGCTGCGAGTGATTCAGGCGTTGCAGACTGGCGGTCTCTGCCAGGCTGAATGGAAACCAGGTCAGAAAACATTGAACGCGTAAGATTGACGGAGGACAGACGAACGCCGGCCGGCGGCTGTGGATTTCACGGTCATCGGTCGGTGTTCGGTTCAAAACTATGGGAATGAGAATTGGAACACCGATGCCTTCGCTGGAAGGCGCTACTGCATGGTTTGGCGGCACGCAGGCGAATGCGGAAAACCAGGCCGCCGGACAGCCGACTCTCGTCCACTTTTGGTCGTTGAGTTGCGGAATCTGCAAAGAGAACATGCCGCGCATTGCTGTGTGGCGCGAAGAGTTGAAAGAACAGGGTCTGCGGGTGATTGCGGTCCATATGCCCCGTTATGAAACTGACACCGATGTCGAAGCCGTGCGTCAACTCATCGTGGGTCTAAACATCACCGAGCCTTGCGCAATTGATAATGAGCACAAATTGAAGGACGCGTTTCAAAATGAACAGGGATTTGTGCCCGCTTATTATCTCTTTGACGCCGAGGGAAAGCTGCGGAGCTTTGCGGCAGGGGAACGAGGCCTGGATTTACTCAAGACCACTCTCGATCGAGTGATGGCTGCGCAAACTAAGCAAGCCGTCGCCTCTTAAGGCGGGTCAAAGCGACTTCGGTTTCAGATGAATTCAATCGCATGTAAACAGCCATTACAAAGCCGTCGCTAGTTGGCTGATCAGCAGCAACAACAGGTAAAAACTAACTGCCGCGGCGCCTATTGCGAGTCCCGCGAGCACCAACATTATCAGTCCCACAAAAAGCCAATCGCTCAGCCGGCCCTGGCGCGCCTCATCAGCTGAGACCGTGGCGCGCTCACTGAGCAACGCGACATTTCGCTGGTTTGATTTCCACCAGGCATCAAAGATATCGCCGACAAATGGCAGTGAGCCCACCAGGTAGTCGATGCCCAGATTCATACCCATTCTCAACAACGTGATCTTCGGCACTCGATAGCGAACTGCGGAAGCGAGAATATAGAACGACACCAAAGAAGTGGCGGCGTCGCCAAAACCAGGGATTAGTCCCACTAATGCATCCAGCCCCAACCGCCAATTAAGCCCTGGAATCTTGATCAAGTCGTCCATCATCCAGCTCAGACGCTCGAGACTCTCGTCGACTTTAACTTTCTGTAACTGCCGGTGTGGTTGTTGATCCATGGTTGTCCCTGGGTGAAGAATTTAGTTTGATGAGGGAAGCAAATCCTCGAAACGGCGCTAGCGTATTCGGGTCATTTGTTGCCAGAAGAATTTTCCCAGGCGCGCAAAGGCATTCAAAGCATTGCGCTCACCACTTTTTGGTGGTGGCTTCGAGGGTAAGCCGAGGGTCATCGCAAGTTCCTGGTCAGGCCTGGCGATGTCTTCGTCACCTTTCCTGCTGGCCAGCCAGCGATCGAAGGTACGGGCGACGAGCCGTCGTTGTTCAATCCGAGCTTCGGCGATCAAAGCGCCACGCAGGTCGTTGAGCTCAGCTATTTCAAAGAGATTTGCCTGGTAATAATTACGGAGCGCCGCAAGCAATTTTTCACGGCCCAGCAGCTGCTCCAAATGCACAAACATGAGGGCGCCTTTCGTGGTGACCACCGCCGTGTACTGAAAGGAATTTTTATAGTCGCGCGTTGCCCGGTTGGCAGCCATGTCGTCGCCTCCGAGCGTGCGATAAACTCGATAGACGCCACGCAACTGATCTTCAAGCACCGCGGCTGCTTTTTTCTCGCCGTACACTTCGTGGAAATACTGCAACGCCGACCAGCTCGCTAACGATTCGTCCAGAACGGCTTCCCGGGCCGGATCATTTCCGACGGCACTGCCCCACCATTGATGAGCGACCAGGTGGGCCACGCTCCACTCCAGACTCTCTTCGACGGATGGACGCTGCTCACGAATCAAGCCAGGTAGGTTACGCATCGAGGGCGAATCAAAATCAACATAGAAAGCGCTGGCGATTACATCGAGTCCGCTAAACTCGGTACTGCCGAGACCAGCCGTTAGGGGCGTCGCGGCGATGGTGAGCGTTTTCAGAGGCAAGGCGCCAAAGCGCGCCTGGAAGATTCGGAGAGCGTCGCCGGCCATCGTCAGCACACGTTTGCCCATGCGTTCATGCTCCGGGATAAAAACGGATCTAATGGTGGTCTCGCCGACTTGTAACTGCTCTGCACGCAGGCTGCGCCCCGCGACGATTGCGAAGTCTCGGAGATTCGAACCGGAAAAACGCGCCAGGGCTTGACGGTTCGCTCCACTCGTCCCGGACTCACCCTGACCGGGCGTTTGATCAGACTCACTTTCAGCCGCCGACGCAAAGAGCGCCACGCCCTCATCCGCCGTAATTCTAACCTCATAGTCAGCAACTTCACTGAAGACCAGATCGCCCACTCCGGGTTCAACCTTGCGCAGCCATTCGTTGCCGTCGTGGACTGCCAGAATCGGATAGGAAGTGCCTAACAGCATCACACCTCGGCAGCGAAAGTTAAGGTCGCGCGCCCGCCGCATTTCACGTTCGTCGCGTAGCGCCGCACTGATCTGCTTTACGACGTGCGCGGTCAAACTGCTTTCATCAGGATCAACTTCGGGAACAGTCCCCTTGAAGACAATGACGACTTCGGCCGCCTGACCCGTAGCGATTGGCTCGCGCAGATTTACGCGCAGGGCTGTTCCTTGTTCGTCAATCAAGAATTGGAGTGGCGCGTTGTTGTCGGCTGCGCGAACCTCGGTCACCTGGAGTTGAGGCTCTTCGTTGTCATATGTGGCGGCGTTTGCAGTGGGCGTCAGGCCAGGGCTTTCAACGCGGACATTTGGATAAAGATGAAAATAGAGAAGGGAAATCGAGTGATCGCTGCGGTTTACCCAACGCACTCGTTCCTGACCTGAGTATGAACGCGCGTCGAAATCAAGTTTGAGGCTGATCTCGTAACGATTGCGTTCAACCACCGGCGCTGGTCGCGGCTGCGCTACGGCGATCGGTGCGAACGTCAGGACCGCCAACGCGATCCAAAGATAACCAGGCCGCAAGCAGGAATAACTATCCACTCGATTATCCATCCCGAGACGAGAAGTTCTCCGGCTGGCTTCGAGCATTTTTGTGGATTGTTTCCTTATCAAGTGTTACTCGCCTCGAACGCCAACCCGACCACGTCTTTCGCTGATGGCAACTGAGTGGATCGCATCCCCGCGGACGAGGTTATCAACCACACTCATGCCCGCACTCACTCTTCCGAAAACCGTGTAGCCGCCATCAAGGTGCGGTTGCGGCGCATGAGTTACAAACCACTGCGAACCGCCCGTGTCCTTGCCCGATAGCGCCATGCCGACTGCGCCGCGCTGGTAAGGCACTTCGTTGATCTCACATCGAACTGAATACCCCGGACCGCCGTTGCCATCGCCACGCGGGTCGCCACCCTGAACCACGAAGTTGGGCACCACGCGATGAAATGTCACACCATTGAAGAAGCCTCGCTTGGCGAGTTGGATAAAATTATCGACATTTAGCGGCGCCGCTTCGGGCAGTAAATCGATCGTGAATGAACCTTTGCCGGTTGAGACCACTGCCTGGACGGTTTTCCCAATACGACCGATTGCCCGTTCGTAATCGGCTGTGGTGTTGCGGGTTTTTACGTTACCGATGCGCGCCGTGAAATCCCCTGCGCCGGTGGATCGCAAAACCGCCACTGCCTTGCGTCGAATCAAATGATCCTCTGAATCCAGGGCCGGCATGATCGCAAGGTTCGCGTTTCTGTTTTTCTGTTTGCCGAGAGCGTCAACGATCGAGAGGGCGGCGTCGTTTAAATCTTTATCCTTGAGCGCAACCCCAAGGGCATCGCGAAGCGCTTCGATGTTCGTGAGGTTTGTAGGCAACTCGCCGAGCAGGTCGGCCGCAGTCCCGCGGATGATCACATCAGATTCTTTGAGATGACGGCGCAACACTTCAGCAAGGTCTCTGGTTTTGAAGGCTGCGAAAGCTCGCAGCACATCCGGAACAGCGTATTCGGTGTGTACGGCGACGAGGGTGTTGATTGTCAGGCCGGAGTTTCGATAATCGAGCATTGCGCGGAGGAGGTTCTCCGCCTGGGTGCGCATCCCCTGAGTTGCCGGGGCCTCCGGCTTCGAGGCGATTTCCCCCAGACCCTGGGCCAGACTCGAAGATCTGCGCCAATCCAACAACATCGACTCCTGGACCGTGCGCTTATCGAGCTCTTTTAGGAACGCGTCCGGGTGGATTCGAGCCATGGCGATTTCAATTTCAGGCGCCGGGCCGGCCGTGCGGCGAATATTTTGCAACCAGTTTACGGAGTCCTGGTTGCCGGAGTCTCGCTGGACCACGCCAAGAGCGGTGGCAATCTCCAGCAGTTCGCTAACCAGAGGATTCCGGTTCAGACCCGTCGCACTGCTCGCGTTCTTCCTCGTAAGGTTGTTTGCCACCAAGGGTGCAGCGCGTTCCCGCAGTGGCCCGGCGGCTCGAGGATCTTTCAGTGAAGCCAACGCTCTGATCGCGCTCACCCTGACGCGAGCATCCTCGTCTTTCAGCGCCCGATCGAGCAGCTGTTCGTAAGAATGCTTGTCCTCGGTCGCACCAAGCACGCGGGCCGCATTGGCGCGCACGATGGCATCAGGATCGCTCGTCAGTAATTTACGCAGAAAATCATTTTGGTCATTGAGTTTCAGACGCGCGAGGGTGTTCGCAGCGTCAGCGCCAATGCGCGGAGAGTTGTAACGGGCAAATTGGCCCACTATCCGTCCGGCGTTTTCCGGTTTAGCGCGCAACACGCCGGTCAATGCCAGCAGCACCGTTAACTCGTCTGGAGCGGAACGGCGATTTCCCTCGAGTCTCAAGGCTTCGAGAATTGCATTGCCGAGTTCACGCGAGCGCACTTCCTGTTCCTTTGGCAGTGAAGCGGCGATCTTTCCGAGAGCTTCGATGGCCCTGGCCCGCAACACTTCATCCTCGGAGGTTTTCAGCGTGGTCAGCAATTGATCGGCTCCTGAAGCGGCTTCAATCTCGCCGAGGGCGAAGGCGGCCATGATGCGCACGCTTCTTGCGCGATCCCCGCGCAGCAGGGCAATGAGATCAGGAACCGCGGCTGCGTCGCCAATTCTTCCGGCCGCCAGCGCCGCTCGTTTGCGTAAATGTGGTTGAGGATCGGACAGCAACCTACGTAAACCATCATCCCAACGTCGTTCATCTTCTGCCCGCACGATCCGAATAAGGATTTCTTTGGCAATCGAATCAGCTACTGGCCGGCGTCTGCGATGCTGCGGGAAAACGCTCGACGTCAGGCCAATCAGGACGATAAAGACCAGGGCGCGGAAAGCGTAGCGTCGACTGGGCGCGAAATGTTGCGAAGAAATAAAGTCGGTTCTGGACATAGATCGATTAGTCGGATCAAGCACTGCTTTGATATCAGATTGGGGATACGTTCTATGTATTAGGTAGACGCGCCGGTTCTGTCAAGCTGAAGTCCCGGCAAAGTTTCATCTTGTGAGGTTGGCACAGGGCAGATCAAAAAAAGGCGCCTCGCCCGGGGAGGCGAAGCGCCAAATTTACGGTGTCAGCAGATCGTCAGCTGGCGATGCTGGAAACCTCGGCCATCGCGGCTTGTGGTCTGTCGCCGTCAGTTTTGATCGGTTTCATGCTGCTGGTGTCGAGCGGCTGATCATCGCGACCATTACTCTTGGACTTGGCAGCGGCGTCAGCATTCATCTTGACCATCTTGCAACTTCCTTCAAACTGGGCGCCTTGTTCAATCACGAGGGAAGGAGTCTGAATGTTTCCATTCACTCTGCCGGCCCGGCCGATCTCAAGTCGTTGCGAAGCAATGATGTCACCGTTGACCGTGCCCTGAATAGAGGCCACCGCAACTTCGATGTTGGCATCAACTTTACCGTTGGCGCCGACAATGAGTGTCCCGCTGGTCGACGAAATTCGTCCCGAAAGATGTCCGTCGACGCGCATCAACGCTTTGAAGTTTGCTTCTCCGGTTACAACCGTGCCGCTGCCAACAAAGCCGCTCAGATTTCCGTCTTTAAATTCACGCGTAACCGTTTCCGTTTCCGTCATGGCGCGAGGAGCTCCCGAATTAATTTCAGGCTGCGCTTTGGTCTCAGTTGATGTTCCCTGGTACGGAGAGAACGGTTTAGGGGTAGCGTAGGGAGCGTCCTGTTTTTCGACAGAGACTTCATGGTCTCCCGCTTCTTTTGGGTTTTTTCCTATCCTCAGCATACTAGCCTCCATTGTTGGGGGGCGCGGGATTAAGTCACAGATGCCTTAGAGACGGTTAGTAACAAAACGACGCGCGTACCTTTGTGTTTGTGGATTAGAACTTCTTTGACTGGCCATTCCGGGAAATGGGTCACCACCTCGAAATGGGGCGAACATCATAGACACCAAAGCCTCGGCTGTCTAGCCCGCAATGCAAATGTAACGCAGCAATCAGGCCCGGCGTTTATCCAGCCATTCTACTCCGCCTGATACTTCCCGCGCCCCAGAATTGTCGGCTCCCCAAAACACGCAGTCGCCCTCAAGCAGGGCGCCCACCCGTATCGACAATATTCGGGTGTAAATTTCGCCGGTCACCCGGGCACTGCTGTCGAGAATGACTCCTTCGGGGGCGTTGATGTTTCCGGTAACAAAACCGCTAATAATCGCTTTCCGAACGTAAATGTCAGCTTCGACCCGTCCTTCTTTCTCGAGCACCAGGGTGCCATCCTGGGAGCGGATGTCTCCAACGGTGTACCCGTCAAAATGGAGAACCCCATCAAATGTCAATTCGCCTTTTGTAGCGCGCCCGGATTGGAGATAAATCTCCTGGGACTCCGGTTCCCGAGCGAGTTGCGACGCCGCGGCCTGCACATCGTCGAGCCAGCTAGCAAAATATTTATTTGGATTGAAGGTTGAGTCAGGCGTCGCCGCAGCCGCAAGCGTAGCCTCCTCGCCTGGAGGTTTGTCCGACTCTGGGTAATGTTTCCTGGTGAACGCCGGACTCTCGAGTTCGAGCATACACTGCAACCGTTCGATATAAACCTAGGAACGCACTGTGGGGGTAGCGCGGTCAACCGATAAAAAGAGGGTTACCCTGCGAAGAACCAAACTGCCAACGGATCATCAGTATTGATTGGGGGACGTTACCACAGCCTCGCGCGGTTCTTCAAGGATATAGCCGCAAAGGTGGATCAGTTTGGGGTGAAGTCGACTTCTTAAAGGAGCGCGGGCGCCCTCGCCCGCCGGTTGCCAGGAAGTCATCTGATGAAAACGGTTCGAGTTTGCGCATCACATGCGGGCGAGGGCGCCCGCGGTCCCATGCAAGAGCTGATACTCAACGCTCAACTTTGAATTCCAAACGAGCCCTGAATTCCAAACGCCCAGCACCGTCGTCAACCGATGAATGCTAGAATGCCACCCAGGACAACATGAACGGCGAAATCAAATTAAAAACAAAACTCTTGCGCGGTGTTGGAAACGCCATCGGCGATTTCGGCATGATCGAAGACGGCGATCGGATCATGGTCTGTTTGTCCGGCGGAAAAGACAGCTACACGTTGCTGGAGCTCCTCCTCGATCTGCAACCACGAGCGCCGGTGAGATTCGAACTGCTGGCCGTCAACCTCGATCAGAAGCAGCCCGGATTTCCGGCAGCAGTGTTGCCTAACTATCTCGAAAAGCGCGGCGTGCCGTTTCGAATTATCGAACGTGATACCTATTCCATTGTTAAGCGTCTGGTGCCTGAGGGGAAAACGTCATGTTCAGTGTGTTCGCGTCTGCGGCGTGGCATTCTTTACAACGTGGCGGTGGAAGAAGGTTGTAACAAGATTGCCCTCGGCCATCATGCCGACGACATCATCACGACGTTTTTACTAAACCTTTTCTTTGTTGGATCGCTCAAGGCAATGCCGCCGGTGCTGCGTTCGACGGACGGACGCAACACTGTGATCAGACCACTCGCATATTGTCGAGAGTCTGAGATCACTGCATTTGCGGAGCTGCAACAGTTTCCGATTATCCCCTGCGATCTGTGCGGGTCGCAGCCAAACCTTCAACGCGCGCGTATCAATCGATTAGTTACAGAGTTGGAAAAGGACATTCCTGACATTCGCAGTTCGATGCTGACGGCCCTGGGTAACACGATTCCATCGCACCTGCTTGATCACAAGTTATTCGATTTTCGAAAACTGACCGCGGCAACCGGCAGTGTCGAATCGGAACTGGATTTGGCGTTGGGGCACACTGATGAGGGGCTACAGCCTGCGCTGGTTTCGATTATGTAAAAGACTCTGTGCGAACTCGGTGTCCTCTGTGTCTCTGTGGTAAATCCTCCGAGTGCTTTGTTCACCGCCGAGACACAGAGGACACTGAGTTCGCACAGAGGAAACATCCTGATCTGTTGGTTGCTTGAGTCATAATGCCCACCGCGAAAAAGAAACGCGAACTCGATCTCAGCGCCTTTCCGCCGGGCACGATTACTGAATACTCAACCCTTGTCTGCCTTGCCTGCACCTTCGATATCTTTACCACCCAGCTGGGCCTTGCGCCGCGCACAGCCTATTCAGAGATCAGGAAATACTCACCCACCGTCGCGGAGTTGACCGCCGCGAAGGCCTCGCCTCCATTCTTCGATTCGGAAGATCTAAAACCGCATTGCCCTTATTGCAACTCGGCTAAACGATGGCATGCACGTCTCGATACCTATCGGATCGATGGCGGAAAGGCCAGCGATGCTGCGCGGAGAAAACTGGTCAAGGAGCTGCCACGCAAGGACGAGCAGTTTCAGACTATTGAAACCAAAACCGATAAGCGCTCGGTATTTTTCAACTGGCTTGAGACGCTGGATCAAAACACCGAACTGGATGAGCGTTGGTTGCTGGAAACTACTCGCGCTTATCTGGCGCGGCTGGAACCGAAAACTGATTGGGCGGAAGTTTTCGACGGTGTTCGGTCGGTGCGGCGTTCAAATCGACTAACCGAGGGTTGGAACATAGACGGCCACCGGCTCTTTCTGGCGCCGGCCATCTATAACGAAGTCGTCGTCGTGCAGTATCTCGTCAGCCGATCTCACGCGCACGGCGGGCGCACGCTCGAAGGCCGTCTTACTTTACAGGAGTTGCTGCGACGGTTGCGCTACGGCGGCTATCTCGAAGCAAAGGGGATTTCGTCAGGCGATCAGTTTGAGATTTTCGAACAGCTGATCGAGACGCTGGCGGGAGGGTCGGGCAAGGTTACCGTGTATCACCTCGTCGACCGGACAGACTTTCTGAACAAGGTGAAATCGGTCTACGCGCGCTATGCGTCGTGAGTAGGACAGACATTCCTGCCTGTCCCTTTTTCAACCTGTAGACAGGATTTACAAGATTCACAAGATGTAAGGAAGGATCTTTTCGTCCTCATTTTGTCCATCCTGTTAAATCTTGTCCGTTTAAACTTAACACTTCGCTGAGGGATCGCGCCGGTAGCGATGGGTGACTGGGCGCCGCCGTCCAATGCCGATGGCGTTGCGCGAAATGATAAGTGTAGGTGGCAACTGTCTCCGCTTGAACTCATTCGCCGGCGACTCGACCCGATTCAGGATGTCGTAAACCATGACCGAATCATTTCCCGCGGCAATGATCTCGTCCGGAGTCGCTTTATCTTCAAAGTACATTTGCAGAATCGGATCGAGTTTGTCGTAAGCCGGCAGCGATTGATCGTCAAACTGTCCGGGGGCCAGTTCGGCTGAGGGGCGTTTTTCAATGATCGCACGTGGGATAATTTCCTGCTCCGCGTTGTAGTGATTGGCCAGCGAATAAACTTCCGTCTTCAAAACGTCGCCAATCACCGCCAACCCGCCGTTGGTATCTCCGTAGAGCGTGCAATAGCCGAGGGCCAATTCCGATTTGTTCCCGGTGGAAAGCAGCAGGCGTCCTTCGTTATTAGAAATGGTCATCAGGATATTTCCGCGCAGTCGCGATTGCAGGTTCTCCGCGGCGTGTGATCCATTCCCAGCCCTGGGCGGAGCCAGCTTCAGTTCGTCTAACATCACTTCAAAAGGTTTCGTGATGGGATGCTCAATCACCTTCATCCCGAGGCGTTTCCCGAGTTCGACGCTGTCGTCGATGCTTGCACGAGACGAGTAGGGCGAGGGCATCATGACCGACACAACATTCTCGGCCCCCAACGCTTCACACGCGAGGGTAGCGACCACCGCGGAATCCAGTCCCCCTGATAAACCGAGCACAGCTTTCGTGAAACGATTCTTGCGGGCGTAATCGCGAATGCCGAGCACCAGAGCGCTGCGAATAGTTTCCAGATCGTCGCCGGGCAAACAACGTTCATCGGCGACGCCGCATTCAAGATCTACCGTGCCGAAAAACTCTTCAAACGGCGGCGCCTGAAGAATTATCTTGCCTTCGCAATCGGCAACGATGCTGGCGCCGTCAAAAATGATCCCATCGTTTCCACCGACGAGATTAACGAAGACAATCGGAAGGTTTGAAGTCTTCGCCCGGTGGGACACCATTGCGCAACGCTGGCCCATCTTTCCTTTATTAAAAGGCGAAGCATTGATCGAAAGCAGGATCTCGGCGCCCATGGCGATCAATTCGTCCGCCGGATCCTGGGCGTAGAGTCGCTCCTTCCAGAATGTTTTATCGTTCCAGAAGTCTTCGCAAACGGCGACGCCGAGTTTGCAGTCGCCCGCGGTAAACAGTTGACGCTCGCGCGCTGGTTCGAAGTAACGCGGGTCGTCGAAGACGTCATACTCGGGCAGCAATGTTTTGTCTGCAAAGCCGATGAGTTTCTGATCGCGAATGATTGCCGCCGAATTGTAGAGGCGGCGTCCGGTGGGAAGATCGCTCGGCCTAATGGTGCCGACAATTGCCGTCAGGCCCTTCGTGGCTTCAATGGTCTTTTCCAGCGGTCGGAGAGCGCAGCGCACCACATCGCGGTCAAGAAACCAGTCGAGCGAGGTGTAGCCCTGAATGGCTGCTTCCGGCAACACCACGATATCCGCCGCGTCGTTGCGGGCATGTTCGATGGCCCTGAGGATCGCAGCGGTGTTAGCTTCGTAATCGCCGTTCGTGGTGTTTATTTGTCCGATGGTGACGCGCATCTGTTGGCAACGATCTTAGACCGTGCATTGGGAACCTGCAAACGATGAACGCAGTCTTATGGGATTCTTAAAGGCGACCTCTTCTGGATGCAAACCTCCGCCTCGAACATCATGCCCGACCGGATTCCCGACCGGTTGATTGGTCCGCGACCAATCATGCCCCGGCTCAGGAGGAGCCCAATGTTTATAGATTTCGAGTTTAACAACCGGTGGCGCTCCAGCGGAGAGCAATGTTACGGCGATCGGCACGCGACCATCCTTTCGCACTGCTGGAGCGAAGACCCTCTGGACTGCCGGGTCGATAAACATCTTGTCCCTCCGGGACCGAGCAATTTGGGCAGACGCGTTGCCAAAGAATCAGCACTCACGCCGGCGACTTGGAGAGCTGCTTGCGACACAATGTTTGCTGACGGAAAAGTTAATTTTGCTAACACGACTAATGCTGCTCGGAGAAGTTAATCTTGGCACACAATGTATTGCTGCCCGGAGAAGTTAATCTTGCTAACACAACTAATGCTACTCGGAGAAGTCAGTGTTGGGATTGGTAGCTAACGGAACACTACCTTAGGACTCGCACCGTGCAGTTGAGAGGTTTGCCGCGCTAAGTTATAGTCTCGGACGAGCGGAGGGGTCGCATAATTGGTAGTGCAGCGGTCTTGAAAACCGCCGACCGAAAGGTCATGCAGGTTCGAGTCCTGTCCCCTCCGCCATTTCCTCTTAAACAACTGATCGCCATTAATGGGAAGAAGTTGAAAGCCGGCGACACTATACACAGCTCCATTTCTCTCGAAACAACTTACACGCTTCCCCGTAGTGGCTCACTTCAAACGGGGCACTACCCACTTCCTCAGATCCCGCTCGCCGTGAGAGTCGCCACTTGACCCAATCCCGCGCTCTCTCCTGGCGTTAAGTCTCCTATTCGAAATCCACGTGAGAACCAGGAAGCCCCGTTTTCACTGGGAGTGCGGGCGCCCTCGCCCGCCATCTATTTGTTGAAGACTAGATTCCAGTAACTTAGAACCCCTACGGCTCAGCAGCCAGGGTTCTCTTTCAGAACAGATCTTTCTAATACAAAGTATCTTGCACCGACTCGACTCTCAGTGTATAAGCTCCTCGTTCCTCGCTTCCTGAACCTCGAACTCCAAGGAGCAAACGCCATGAAACCCCGCTTACTTCTGGTGCTCGCAATTTCTGCCTGTTGTTTCACAATCGCGGTCAAGGCGCAAACTCCGCGCTATGCCCGCGTTATTTCGGCCACCGCAAACCTACGCGACACTCCTACCATTACCGGCACAAGCCAAATGGAAGTTGCCGAAGAGACTCCCGTCAAAGTGCTGGACGAGAAACTGCCCTGGTATGTCGTGCGAGTGGGTAATCGTGTCGGCTGGCTGCACGGCAACACGATTGAGTTCATTACAACGGGCGGATCGGGTTCGGCTACGCCTCGCCCAGAGAATGTTCCCGATTACGGTCCTTTGACATCACCAACGCCCCGTCGCGAAAGAGCGCAAGAAGCACCCGCACGATCTACCAGCGGGAGCCGTGGATATATCACCGGCCCGTGTGGTGGCTGTTATTACTACAGCGGTTCAGGCCGAAAGGTTTATGTGGACCGCAGCTTGTGCAATTAACTGGTAGAAGAAAGCAATGAGACATCTCGAATCCTTGATTGCTGAGTATCTGGAATGGCAAGGCTTTCTGATTCGCCGAAACATCAAGGTTGGGCGGCGAGATAAGGGTGGTTAGGAGATGGAGCTGGATGTTGTGGGATATCATCCGGAGCAAAACCGGATAGTTCACTACGAACCCTCAATCGATGCTCTGACGTGGGCGAATCGCGAACCGAGATATGAGAAGAAGTTTGCCCTGGGGCGAAGATACATGTTCACTGAAGTCTTCAAGTGGCTTCCAGATAAAACACAAATCGAGCAGATTGCGATCTTTTACAATCACCCCAAGGGAAGGGATAAGATAGCGGGCGCAACCATTATGTCGATTGATGAATTAATGGCCGAAATCAAGTTGAAGGTCACAGCGTGCGGACCGATGATCAAGAACGCCATTTCCGAACAGTATCCGTTGCTGCGCACCATTCAAATGTCGCACGTTGGCTATTACCGCGCCAGATAAGGTCTAAGGTCTAAGGAGAGCGTTGGATATCTTCGACAAGAAGAACCTGACCGAACGCGACATCTGCACGAAGTTCATCACTCCGGCCATTACCGAGAGGGCTGGTTGGAGTCGCGATACGCAGATGAGGGAAGAGCTGTCTCTTACAAAAGGTAGGGTTATTGTCAAAGGCAAACTTCACACCCGGGGCAAGCAAAAACGTGCCGACTATGTCCTCTATCACAAGAGCAATATCCCCCTGGCAGTTGTTGAAGCTAAAGACAATAACCACACCGCTCGCTCGGGCATTCAACAGGCAATCGAATATGCGGAGCTACTAGACGTTCCTTTTGCCTATAGCTCAAACGGCGATGGTTTCATTGAGCATGATCGCTCGGTAACGACGGGGGAAGTGGAACGCGAGTTAGCATTGCACGAATTCCCCACTCCGGAAGAACTCTGGCGGCGTTATTGTGAATACAAAGGAATTGAGAATGCGGAAGAAAAGAAGATTGTCACTCAGGATTACTACCCCAGCCCTGAGAACAAAGCCCCGCGGTACTACCAACTAACGGCCATTAACAAAACCATTGAAGCGATTGCGAAAGGTCAAAATCGAGCTTTGCTCGTAATGGCCACCGGGACTGGCAAGACCTTTACCTCGTTTCAAATAATTTGGCGTTTGTGGAAATCAGGGACCAAAAAGCGCATTCTATTTCTAGCTGACCGCAATATTCTGGTTGATCAGACTCGCACGAACGATTTCAAACCGTTCGGATCAGCGATGACCAAGATCCAGAACCGTAACGCCGACAAGTCATACGAAATCTACCTGGCGCTTTATCAAGCTATCACCGGCCCGCTCGAATCGCAGAAAGTCTTCAAACAGTTTTCCCGCGAGTTCTTTGATTTGATCGTTGTAGACGAGTGCCATCGCGGCAGCGCCGAAGAAGATTCTGCGGGGCGCGAAATTCTCGAATATTTTTCCGGCGCCACCCAGATCGGTATGACGGCCACGCCCAGGGAAACAAGATACGTTTCAAACATCGACTACTTTGGCGATCCAGTCTTTACCTATTCACTCAAACAGGGCATTGAAGACGGCTTCCTAGCCCCCTACAAAGTCATCCGAATAGATTTGGACAAAGACCTGACTGGGTGGCGACCGGAGGCTGGGGCTAAGGACAGGTTCGGGAAGTTGATTCCGGATCGGATCTACAATCAGAGCGATTACGATCAAGAGCTGGTTCTGGAGAAACGTAACGAACTGGTGGCGAAGAAAATTAGTGACTATCTGAAAGCGACCAATCGCTTCGATAAGACAATTGTATTTTGCGAAGACATTCCACACGCTGAGCGTATGCGCAGCTTGCTCATCAACGAAAACAGCGACCTTGCTTCGCAGAACAGCAAGTACGTAATGCAAATAACGGGAGATAACAACGAGGGCAAGGCCGAACTCGATAACTTCATCTTACCGGAGAGCAAGTATCCAGTAATCGTTACCACCTCGAAACTACTCTCGACTGGCGTCGATGTCCAAACATGCAAGCTGATCGTGCTGGATAAGCGAATCGCGTCGATGACTGAGTTTAAGCAGATAATCGGACGCGGCACTCGCATTAATGAAGCCTATGGCAAGTTCTATTTCACCATCATGGATTTCCGTAAGGCGACGGAACTTTTCGCCGACCCAACCTTTGATGGACCGCCGCTGCAAATCTACGAACCAGGCGATGACGATCCCATCGTGCCACCAGATGAAACAGGTGATGAGGGCGCCGACGAAGGTGAGACGATCAACTGCGGAGTGCAAATAGGCCCGCAAGGCAAGGGTCAGAGGCGGACGAAATATTATGTGCGGGATGTGGAAGTAAATCTGGTTGCTGAACGCGTGCAGTATTACGGCAAAGACGGGAAGCTAATAAGTGAGTCGCTCAATGAATACACCAGGAACGCTGTTGGTAATAATTATGCATCGCTTCACGCCTTTCTGAGTCGATGGACAAGCGCTGACCGCAAGCAGGCAATCGTTGAAGAACTTGCGAATGAAGGAATACTCGCTGGATGCACTCGCCGACGAAGTCGGCAGGGATTACGATCATTTCGACCTCGTAGCGCATGTTGCTTTTGGGCAAAAGCCTTTAACTCGCCGCGAGCGCGCTGAGAGTGTCAAAAAGAGAAATTACTTTGCGAAGTATCAAGACAAAGCGCGAGCGGTTCTTGAGGCATTGCTCGAAAAATACGCCGATGAGGGGCTTACCAATTTGGAAGACCCGAAAGTCTTGAAGGTGCAGCCATTTGAACAGTACGGCACGCCTATCGAAATCATCGAGGCGTTTGGAGGAAGAGACAAGTATTTTGAAGCGGTACGGGAGCTTGAAGAGAATATTTACAGGGTGGCGTGAAAACCAAACGGCTGGTTTTTACGTGGAACTATGGATCGACGGGGTTAGATATCGGGTACTACTTTCGCAAAGATAAGTTCAAGATGTCTACTGGGGAATCTGCCTGCTCTGGACTTCACTTGCGCTCACGAGTTTCCATGCTATAGCCCAATCCGACAAGTCCGATGCAACGAGTACAAAGGGAGAGATTCAGGAAATAAAGCGGGAAATATCTGAGCTGAAGGACAAGCAGAATAACCGCCCAAAAGATATTTGGGAGAAACTGGGCACTATCTCAACTCTAATATCTGGTTTGCTCGTTACCGCCATTGGACTGTATGCAACTCAAAAATATGCTGAAAGGCAACGAGAAAAGGAATCGCGGATAGAGGATCAGGAGATCCAGATTCAGCAGGTTGAGATAGTCGAAAAGTTCTTCCCTTACCTAATGTCAGGCGATGAGCTCAAAAAGAGTGCCGCGCTGCAAGCAATTGCAACAGTTGGTAATGAAAAACTCGCTCTTAGACTTACCAAGATTTTTGACTCTACTTTGCAAAGAGAAGAAATTGATGTACCGGGCTTACTCACAAGCCATGCTCCGAGCGCATCTGACTCAGAAGAAATAATCAACTTTCTAAAACGGAGTACTGTTCTAATTACCTCTTGGGATGGGGCTGTAGGTGTCGGCTTTTTCTGTACTAGATGGGGGTTAATTATCGCGCTTGATTATGTCGTGAGAGATATGCCGAAAGCCTTAATAAACGTAACAATGGCAGATGGCACGAGAGCCAACGCACAAGTATGGTTGATAGATACGCAACGCGGAGTTGCATTACTATCATCGAGGTTTGAAGATGAAACTACACCGTTATGGGGCGAGTCAGCTGCTCCTCTCCCCGGTACGCAAGTATTCACGATAGGCCACAGCTCAGCGAGCGAAACATTTATTCCATTATCTGGCAGGATCTCCAAATATCAGATCTTGGAGCCCAATAAGATATGTGTCGATATAGACTATCTAAGAGTGATGGCCGGTTCGCCAGTCTTGAATGACAAGGGTCAGTTGATCGGAATTGTCGGTGAATATAGCCCTGAAACCAGACAGGCCCTCCTAATTCCCGCTTCTATAGTTGAAGCCGCGTTTCTTGAGCATAGGAGAAACCCTCAACTTTGGGACGAACGCAAAAAAGAAGAATATATGTCGCGTGGGCAGGCTTAGCTAGTCCGTAATTCCAGAAACTTATGTCAGTCAGCACCACAGTCAAGACGATTCAGGACATCATGCGCAAAGATGCGGGCGTTGACGGCGACGCGCAGCGCATTAATCAACTCGTCTGGATGTTCTTTCTCAAAATCTTTGACGATCGCGAGTCGGAGAAAGAACTTCTGGAAGATAACTACCGCTCTCCGATTCCTGAGCGCTTACGCTGGCGCAACTGGGCGGCAGACGCTGAAGGGATCACCGGCCAGGGACTAGCAGACTTCATCGACAACGACCTCTTCAAGACTTTAAAAGGCCTTACGTCTCCAGACGCACGGGCGCAGCTTGTCAGGCACGTTTTTGATCAGGCCAACAACTACATGAAGTCGGGGACGTTGATGCGCCAGGTCGTCAACAAGGTCAATGAAGTTGATTTTAATCGCAAGGATGACCTGCATCTGTTCGGCGACATCTACGAACAGATACTGCGCGACCTGCAAAGCGCCGGCAACGCCGGCGAGTTCTACACGCCGCGCGCCGTTACACAGTTTATGGTTGAGATGGTTGATCCAAAGCTGGGCGAAAAGGTCCTAGACCCAGCTTGCGGCACTGGCGGATTTCTCACCAACACGATTGAGCACGTGAGAAAGAGATATGTTCACAGCATCGAAGATGAACAGATCCTGCAAGCTTCGATCAAGGGCGTCGAGAAAAAGCAGCTTCCGTATTTTCTCTGCGTAACGAACATGATGCTGCACGGCATCGACACGCCTACGCAAGTCGTTCACGACAACACCCTCGCGCGTCCTTATCGCGACTATCAGCCCGAAGATCGCGTCGACGCGATTGTGACGAATCCGCCTTTTGGCGGGATGGAAGAGGATGGTATTGAAAAGAACTTCCCCAAGGCGTACAGCACTCGCGAGACCGCCGATCTCTTCCTCGTCCTGATCATCCACCTGCTACGCGAAGACGGGCGTGGCGCAATGGTTCTGCCGGATGGAACGCTCTTTGGCGAAGGCATTAAGACGCGCATCAAAGAAAAGCTTTTGACCGAGTGCAACCTGCACACGATCGTGCGTCTGCCAAATGGCGTGTTCAGCCCCTACACAGGCATCAAGACAAACCTGCTTTTCTTCACCAAAGGACAGCCGACAAAAGAGGTTTGGTACTACGAACATCCGTATCCGCCCGGAGCAAAGTCCTATAACAAAACAAAGCCGATTCGTATTGAAGAGTTCGAAGCCGAAAAGGCCTGGTGGACGAACCGCGTTGAAAGCGAAAGGACATGGCGCGTCTCTTTCGAAACAATCGCCGAGAACAACTTCAACCTGGACATTAAAAATCCGCATGCCCCTGACTTAGATCACGGTGACTTTGACGAACTACTCACGGCTCACAATCAAATCATGCTCGACATGGGAGAGACGCGCGACACGCTCAAGAACGAATTGCTGAAGGCATTGCAGGCGACCACCGGAGGGCAGGCTAAATGAGCCTGCAAACTTTCTTCGACAACTTTGCGCTGCTCGCGGATGCGCCGAACGGTATCGGACAACTGCGCGAATTAATCTTGCAGTTAGCGATTGAAGGGAAGCTGATGCCGCAAAGCCCGAGTGACGAATGCGCATCGGTATTATTAGAGAGAATAAGGGCGGGCAGGACCAACTCAAGAGGGAATAGGATGAATGAAACTACTCCCCTCTCTTTTGAAGTTGAGCGACCGCCTTTTAAACTTCCGCCCAACTGGGAATGGGCGTTACTTTCAGACGTGGGCCACGAATGGGGACAGAAAAAACCCGATGTTGATTTCACTTATATTGACGTGGGGGCGATTGATAATGAGCGCGGCATCGTCACAGATAAAACTAAGAGGCTAAAACCGAATGAAGCCCCATCACGAGCAAGAAAAATAGTAAAGGAAGGAACTGTCATCTACTCGACGGTTCGGCCATATCTTCTGAACATTGCTATCGTCGAAAAAGATTATTCTCCTGAGCCAATAGCGAGCACTGCGTTTGCGGTCATTCATCCCTTCAGGGGGATTTCGGGCAAATACCTCTTTTATTATCTTCGAAGCAGAACGTTTATTGAATTTGTTGAAGAACAAATGCAAGGGGTGGCCTATCCGGCAATCAAAGATGAGAAACTGTTTTCTGCTCTAGTATCAATTCCACCCGCTGAAGAGCAAAAACGCATCGTCGCCAAAGTTAAGGAACTGATGCGGCTTTGCGATGAGTTGGAAGCGCGGCAGCAAGCCAGACGTGAAAGCCGTGTTCGTCTCAATAGCGCCACGCTCGCGCCACTGAACAACGCCGCTTCGCTCACGCCGGAGGAGATTGAGCAAGCCTCCGTCCGCCTGGAAGACAACTTCGCCACGCTGTACGATTCCGCCGAAACCGTAGGCAAACTCCGCTCGACCATTCTCCAACTCGCCGTCCAAGGCAAACTAGTCGAGCAAGAATCCAAGTGACGCACCTGCGTCAAAGTTGCTAGAAAAAGTGAGGAGGAATAAGGAGGACCTGCTTAAGGAGAAGAACATAAGAAAAGCGCCTGAGGAACTACTGCCTTTGAAGCAATTTCACGAGCCCTTCTCGCTGCCTTTGAGTTGGGTATGGTGCGCAATTCTCGACTTTGCGATTGTTCGGGGTGGTAAGAGGCTACCTCAAGGTACGGCCTTCTCACCACATGTTACTCCTCATGTTTATATTCGAGTCACGAATATGAAGGGTGGCACGATTCTAAAAGATGGGTTGAAGTACGTCGATGGGAGTGTCTTTCAGCAAATAAAACATTACATAATCGAAAGAGATGATGTTTACGTAACGATTGCAGGAACAATCGGCCAATCGGGAGAAGTCCCTGAATTCTTCCATGGAATGAACCTAACCGAGAACGCCGCCAAGCTAATGTTTAGAGGACTAGACAAGCATTACCTTCTCATTGCGCTACAGTCTCAGGCCATTCAAGATCAATTTGCTAGAAAGACAAACAAGATGGCTCAGCCGAAGTTAGCCTTGAAGCGGATCGCGAGCGCCCTAGTTCCACTTCCACCCCTTGATGAACAAAAACGCATCGTCGCCAAAGTCAATCAACTAATGACATTGTGCGACGAACTTGAAACCAAACTGAGCCACGCCGAAGTCGACAGCGAAAAGCTCATGAACGCCGCCGTGCAGCACGTGCTGAAGACAATTGGCGAAGCGACGGAGCCAATTGAGCAACTCAACTCGATAAGCGCCTAAATGAAACAAAGGTGGTGCAATGGAAATTCCTCCGCTCCTCTTCAACCAACAGTTCTCACGTTTCGATAGAAAAATCCGTTCCGAGTCCGGTCGCGGGTTCACTTCTTTTAGAGATGGTTTACCCGCGAAGTGGGAGGGTTACAAGGAACCCCTGCGGAATGAAGCTCTATATCGTTTGAATCTTCCGAGTTGGAGCCGGTCAGAAATCGGTAAAGGGTACATCCTGGAGCAAGTCATAAAGGCGATCGAAATCAATGAACCTCGCCTGCATATCAAGAACAATCTGGTGGACTGGCCAAATCGTTACGGCCACAAGCATTTATCCCATCGGGCTCTGCTTGATGCGAGATCGCATCGAGCTGCCAGACAAAACCTGGAAGAATGGTTTTTTAACTTCTTCAAGACGAAAAGGTCTGACGAAAAAGCATTCGAGTCATTTCGAACTTTAGCTGGCAATCGCTACGACATCGTTTCCTATCTTTTCTTTCTCAAAGACTGGAAGCGCTTCATGCCGATTGCCCCAACGACGTTCGATAAAGCCTTTCGGCTTTTTGATATCGACCTTGTAACGTCGGGCCATTGTTCGTGGTCCAACTACACTCGATACAATGAGGCGCTGGTGTCCGTACAGCAGGCCTTGCAAAAGATCCCACAAGTTCGCGATGCGCGATTGGTTGATGCCCACTCCTTCTGCTGGATGCTAATTCGTCTGAAATTGCCGCCGGCTGATCGAATAAAATAGTGATTCCAATGCCGTTGCCTATTCGGAATATCGACAACATCGTCGTTAAAGACTCAGAGTTGGTTGTAGATGGTGAATTCAATGAAGTCGACGACGAAAAGTTTTTTCAACAGCAAGCGAGAAACCGACAACTGGGCCATCTCGCGCAGGAAGTGGCGCTCAAATCAGAGAGAAGGCGCCTCGCAGAAGCAGGTCATCCGAACCCGAATGTGGCAAAACCCGTATGGAAGGAGTGGAAACGTGGCTACGACATTCTCTCATGTGAGGTTAATGGTGTAGCCAGGCACATCGAGGTGAAATCCGCACGAAAATCGGGGAAGCAGTTGTCGTTCTTCCTGAGTACATATGAAAGAAGAATGAGTCAAAAACTTCCCAACTATTATTTCTATCTTGTTACGAAGGCCGGCGGCTCCAACCCTCAAGTCCTTACTGTTAAAGCTTCGCAACTGAAGGAAAAACACCTCAGGCCAGCGAGCTTGTGCGCCGCTTTCTCGGCTGACATTTGAGCTACACGATATGCCTATACGCCACGCCATCTGGAAAGTCGCCGAACAACCTGTTCCTTTGGTGGAGTCAACCCTCATTACTGAGCGGCTCCTGGAAGACATGATCCGCGCAGCACCAAAAATTCTCTCCGATGAATGGATGCTGATTGGACGGCAAGAAAGCACTGGCTTTGGCGGTCGCATAGATCTAATGGCCATCGCTCCCGATGGGGGCTTGGTGTTAATTGAACTAAAGCGCGAACGAACTCCACGAGAAGTTGTAGCCCAGGCGATCGATTATGCGAGTTGGGTTGAGAAACTCGACCCTGATGACATAGCAGGAATTTACAGTCGCTTCGCGCCCGGACGAAGCCTGGCTGAAGACTTCCGGGTCTATTTTCATCACGAGCTGGACGAAGAGTCTCTCAATGCAAACCATTTGATTATTATTGTCGCTGCGTCGCTGGACGACAGCACGGAAAGGATCGTGAAGTACCTTAGTGAAAAGGACATTCCGATCAACGTTCTGTTCTTCCAGGTCTTTACGAACGGAAATGAGCAACTCCTCAGTCGTTCCTGGCTTCTGGATCCAGTTCATACCCAAGTGAGTGCGGCAATCGCTCCGAGCGAACCAGCCGAACCGTGGAATGGCGAGTTCTACGCGTCGTTCGGCGAAAGCGAGGCTCGTTCCTGGGCTGATGCGGTTGAATATGGTTTCATCAGCGCCGGAGGTGGGCCTTGGTACAGCAAAACTTTGCAGTTGTTGAATCCGAATGACCGGGTTTGGGTAAAGGTGCCGGGTCAAGGATTTGTTGGAGTCGGCAGAGTGATCGGGAAAGCAGAACCGGCGTCAACCTTTAAAGTGAGTACGCCGAGTGGCGAACATCCGATATTGGATGTAGCTCGTCGCGCAAATTATCAACGGCATTTGGTAGACGATCCAGAACGTTGTGAGTATTTCGTTCCGATTCGCTGGGCCCAAACAGTTCCTTTAGAAGGCGCAATTCAAGAAATCGGTATGTTTGGAAATCAGAACTCAGTGTGTAAGCCGACCACGCCCAAGTGGCGATCCACTGTGGAGCGACTGAAGCTCCGATTTCCGGATTTTGATAAGGCTTGAACGCCCGAAGCGATCGTGTAAGTATCCCGCTTTTAGGTCCACCCATAAGTAGAGACATTCGGGTTTTGGGTTAGTAGATATTCTCTGGGCGACATGTCGCCCAGAGCGTCGTGTGGTCGCTCTTCGTTGTACTCCTTGAGCCACATTTCGGTTTGTTCACGCACCTCATTCAAACTCTGAAACACGAACATGTCGAGCACCGCCTGGCGGTAGCTGCGATTGAATCTTTCAATGAAACCATTCTGCATCGGTTTGCCCGGTTTGATGAACTCCAGCGTTACCTCATGCTGCTCGGCCCATTCAGCCAGCGCCAGCGCGATGAACTCCGGACCGTTGTCTAACCTGAGCTTGAGAGGATAGCCGCGGACCGCGGCTATCCGTTCCAGCTCGCGCACCACCCGCTCAGCGGTCAGGCTGAAGTCGACTTCGATCGCCAGGGCTTCACGGTTGAAGTCATCGACGACATTAAAAGTTCGAAAGCGACGGCCATCCCACAAGGCGTCACTCATGAAGTCTGCTGACCAGCATTCGTTCATTGCTTCGGGCACCGCTAACGGCATCGGATTCCTTGTCGGTAAGCGTCGCTTGCCTTTGCGCCGTTTGTTCAATTTCAGGCTGCAATACACCCGATGCACCCGGTTGTGGCCCCACCGCCGGCCTTGCCGTCGCAGCCGCTTGTACAGCTTGGGAAACCCTTCCTCGGGGCGCCGGTGCGCCAACTGCAGCAACTGCTCAACGATCTCGCCGTCGCGGTTCGGTCGTTTGCGATAGCGATAAACCGATCGTCGCAGACTCACCGCCGCGCACGCGCGCCGTTCGCTCAGGCCATGGTCGCGCCGCAGTTCCGCCACCAGTTCGCGCTTGACCGCCGGCCTTACAGCTTTTTTGCGATCACATCTTTCAGCGCCCGATTCTCCAGCAACAACTCCGCGGAGATCTGCTTTAACTGCCGGTTTTCTGCTTCCAGTTCACGCAACCGCCGGATGTCAGCCGCTTCCATCCCGCCGTACTTTGTCTTCCACTTGTAATAGGTCGCATCGCTCACTTCATGCTCGCGACAAACGTCTCTTACCGTCCGTCCGGCTTCCACTGCTTTTAAGATCGCGATGATCTGATGTTCACTAAATTTGCTCCGCTTCATTCTGGCCTCCTGGTGTTATCCTCACCCGGAAACCTCTACTTTTCAATGGTCCAGTTTTTAGGGGTACTTACAATCGGAAAGATTAAGATTGGCCTTTGCAAGAACACTGGCGTGAAACGGCTCGCCAAGCCGAAGGCGACAGCGAAAAGTCTGGTGAACGCCGCCGTGGAAACATTTGCTCGATGTAGTCTCCGGAAAAGAAAAAAGCCAGCGCGAAAACGCGTTGGCTCTATCGTTGACCTAATTTTTGGAGCATGCCCTAGGCAGCAAGGGTCAGCTCAAATGGGTTAGCAATGGTACGCTTTGCCGAATAGCTTGAGCAGAGCAACAGCATCATCTTCCTCAACGTGCTCCCGCTTAAGAATCGCTTCCACTTCTGCCTGCTCAGTGCTGGGAATACGCGAAGCAAAAAACTGCCACAATTCTTCATTCTCGTAGACGCTGTTCACATCCGGAACTTGCACAATCGGACGAAGCTCGTCACTCTTTCTAGGCTCGTGAGCATATTCTGGATGCGTCTTCACTCCGTCGTCCACAGAGAGCGTTCCCACTAACAGCTCGTCATACGTGAGGAGAAACTTCGCGTGCGCTTCCAGCGGGGCCTTTACGCTGCGCGAGAAGCCCAGCCGATTCTTTTCGCTCTATTGATAATTTTCTTAAGCGGCATGGGGCGGTTCCTTCCTTTTCCTTGAACGACCTGACTGCCTCTCGAAGCTTTTGTTGCCGCAACTCTAAACACCTCTTGATTAGTTCCTGGCGTTCCGGGCTGAGCAAGTTACCAAATTCCGCTTGGATCACTTCACAACTTAGTTTCAGAAGAGTATCGGGCAAGAATTTTTCGATATTATGGCGGTAGGCTGCAAAGCCTCTCCAGATTAAGCCTATCAAACGAAAGAAATCAACATTTTGTTCATTGTCCCAGCCGATTGGTGGAAGGCATTTCGCCACATAACGCTCTAACTGGTTTGAATCCCGCAACATTTGCCAGACGCGTTCTTTAGGGATATTCCAAAACAAGGCTCGCGCCGTATCGTATACGGGCGAAAAACGAGGCGCTTTGGCTTTCCGGATTGGCGAAATTACTCCCCAATTGTACGGATGCCGGTCGTTGTGTCCGATCAGCGCATCGAACGTCAGCATCTCAACGTATCCGCTCACGATCTTTTCCATGTGACCAGGAAACGCATCTTTAATCGCTTCTCGCGTCATTTGGAAGGTGAAAAAATCGCGCTCGCTCCTGTTCTGGGCAATCTCGGCATAGTTCTCTTTGCCAGAGACACAATTCGATAGATTTCCGCGCCGTGCGTTAGCTGATCGATTCTTCGATTGAGGAAATACTTGCTGATGAATCTAACCTGAGGCCCAACTACCCGAAGCTTCGATTCGGCTATCTTGACGGCGTAAACCTCACCGATGCGCGTGATGAGTTGTTCGATAATTGACTCGTTTGGGTAAAACTTCGAGCCGACCTTAGCAATGTAACTCTCACTGCGTTGCTGTCGCGTGCGATGGCCCGGTCGATACTCGCTGTCGGTTATGAAGTCTTTGGGCGCATCGCCGGCTATTGAAAGAAAGTCGACTGTTTTGATCGAAAACCTTTTCAACCTTGGAATTAGTTTCTCCCAATCAAGCTGAAAGTCAGACCAATAGCGGATGTCTTTGAGCTCAATCTGTTTCTTCTTTCTCCCGGGTTTTAATTTCTTCTTGGACATGAGCGTTCGCAGTTTTAGGAGATTGTAAGAGGGAGCAAACACATTTACCAAACTACGGTTACTCCACATTTTGAAGGGGTACTTTGGATTCGATGGGCAACCGGAAGCTCCCATACAAGAGTATTGGTATAGGAATGTCATCGAGGCCGAGTCATTTAGATTTCCCGACAATGTTTGATAGCCAATAGAATGATGGTCTGATTGGATATCAAAAAGGCTCAACAGAGTACTGTTAAAAGCAAGCGGTAAAATGGTGGGAAACCCGCACTCGGTCGATGAAGAGCAATAAAGAAAGACATGCCGGAACACAGCCGCCCGCGCGAGAAACTGCGCGAGAGTGGAGCGGCAGCCCTCACGGACGAAGAACTCGTGGCCGCGATTCTGGGGATGGGTACCGCGGGTATTGATGTCCGCTCGATCTCAAGGCAAGTAGCCGCGTTGATTTGCGACCATCGTGAAGGTCTGACACTAGATCATTTGCTCTGGTACCCGGCATGGGTCTCGCAAAGAGCGGTCAGATTCTTTCAGCCTTCGAACTCGCTCGGCGCCATCTACTGAAGGAGACGATCAAGATTGAATGCGCGGAAGATTTGCTCCCTATGCTTGCTGATATCCGGTCCAAATCACAAGAGCATTTCGTCTGCATTACGCTTAACGGCGCTAACGAAGTAATCGAGAAACGCGTCGTCACAATTGGCTTCCTGGATCGCAGTCTTGTTCATCCTCGCGATATCTACGCCGACGTGATCACCGATCGCGCCGCTGCCGTCATCTTTGCTCACAACCATCCGTCGGGTGATCTCCAGCCAGGCGAAGTTGATCTGAAGACGCAGGACCAGCTTGTACAAGCTGCGAGGATTCTCGGCATTCGCATACTTGATCACGTGATAGTGAGTAAGCGAGGGTATTTTAGTTCATTGGAGGACAGGCCATCCCCGACGATCACGCCGCGGGAACGAATCCTCCTCAACTACGCCTATCCAGCCAGCGGATCCTGGCCCGCCTGTTCGCGGTTCTGGATGATCTCGTCGACGTGGTCTTTGCCCCACGCGCTCAACAGGCGGAGCACCGTCTCCAGGGTGCGGCCAAATTCCGTGAGGGAATATTCAACTTTGGGTGGGACCACGGCGTAGACCTTGCGCTCGATCACGCCGTCGCGCTCGAGCTCGCGTAGTTGCTGGGTGAGTATGCGCTGCGTCAGGGAGGGAAAGAAGCGCTTGAGCTCGCTGAATCGTTTCTTGCCGTCGAGCAGGCGAAACAAAATCGCTGCCTTCCACTTGCCGCCAATCACTTCCAGGGCGGCTTCAACCGCGCAGCCAAACTTTACGTCGTAACTTCGATGCCGCACTGGCGCTTTCTCCAAGGTTTCAAAATTGTAACCAGGTCACAAAATTGTGCGTACTTACGCGAGCTCGTTGAATTATGAATAATGCCCCCGTAACTTGCAAAGAAACTACCCCTGAGCATGACGATGAACAGTCTTATGATCGATGACGCCTGCGGCCCGAACTCGTTCGTGCTCCGGGAACGTCACGCAGTGCTATAAATATCTCGCTCCCACGGAGCGAAACCCTTCGTTTAGAATCAGTTTGCAAGTTTGAGCATTTGCTGAGCTCTCCCCGACAATCAACCCGCGCGATCTCAATTAAGGAGTTAATCATGATCAAATTAGGTTTATTGATGTGCTTCGGTCTGGCCCTCGCTTCGGCGAACGTCTATGGGCAGAATTCCGGCTCCGAAGCAGACGCAGCCGCGATCAAACAAACGGCGCTCGATTACATAGAGGGGTGGTATGGAGGCAACCCCGAGCGCATGGAAAGGTCTTTACATCCCGAGTTAGCAAAGCGAATCGTCCGCACCGATCCAAAAACCGGTCAAAGCCAGTTGGGCCAGATGAGCGCGATGACCCTGGTGCAACGAACAAAAGCCGGAGGCGGCACCAAAACCCCGAAAGACCAGCAACAAAAGGATGTAGTGATTCTTGACGTTTTCGAGAATGCGGCCAGCGTCAGAGTTACTGCGTCGGAATGGGTTGACTATCTGCAGGTGGCGAAATCCAACGGACGTTGGGTGATTGTGAATGTCTTGTGGGAATTGAAGCCGGCGAAGAAGTAGTTGGCCGCTAAAATTCTCTGTGCGTCCTTGGTGTCCTCTGTGTCTCAGTGGTGAGTGTTTGCACATGTCTTATTCACCACAGAGACACAGAGAGCACAGAGGTTTCACAGAGAAACGGAAACCTGGACCCTACCATGCGGGAAGGCTCTTGCAGAAAAAGCCCCCGTTTTAATTTAAAATTCTCTGTGCGTCCTTGGTGTCGTCTGAGTCTCAGTGGTCAGTGTTTGCAAATGTCTTATTCACCACAGAGGCACAGAGAGCACAGAGGTTTCACAGAGAAACGGAAACCTGGACACTACCATTTGTTGGGCGAGGCGGTGCGGGAAGGCTCTTGCAGAAAATGCCCCCGTTTAGTTTAAAATTCTCTGTGCGTCCTTGGTGTCCTCTGTGTCTCAGTGGTGAGTGTTTGCAAATGTCTTATTCACCACAGAGGCACAGAGAGCACAGAGGTTTCACAGAGAAAACGGAAACCTGGACCCTACCATTTGTTGGGCGAGGCGGCGGGAAGGCTCTTGCAGAAAAAGCCCCCGATTTAATTTAAAATTCTCTGTGCGTCCTTGGTGTCCTCTGTGTCTCAGTGGTGAGTGTTTGCACATGTCTTATTCACCACGGAGCCACAGATAGCAGAGAGGTTTCGCAGATCCACACCAAACATGTGTTTCGAAACCAGGCCGTCAACGAGCTAGAACGATAAATGTCTTACCGCTATGCATTGGCCTTCCTGGCTATCATTTCGCTCGCATCCCCGCCCGCGCAGGCCCAACAGCCAACCGCAGCGGCTGCCCGGATCGTCGTCATCAAGCCCAAAGAGGGAATGCAGAAGCAATTTGAAGAGGGTTACAAACGACATCTGGACTGGCATCGCCGCAAACGGGATAAGTGGACCTGGTATGGCTGGCAGATAGTGAGTGGCGACCGTCTCGGCTTTTTCGTTGACGGCACCTTCGGACATCGCTGGGAAGACTTTGACACTCCGGTGGCGCCGGCCGAAGACGCCGCCGACAATGCGCTCAATGTTTTGCCGTATGCAAACTTTCTGGCGGTGGGCCATTACCAGCTGCGGCCCGACGTCAGCAACGCAGATTTGCTCGAAGCGGGAACGCCCTCTGCTTTTCTGGAGTTCATCTATTATCACGTTCGTCCCGGGCGGGAACGAGAATTTGAAGAGGTCATGCGCGCCGTTCATGACAGCTTAAAGAGGAAACCCTCAACCCGTCGTTATAGCTGGTACCAGCTGGTAAACGGCGGAGAGCAGTCGACCTACATTCTCTTGTTGCCGCACGACAAATTGTCGGAACTGAAATTCTCACAACAGGCTTTGACAGCGGTGTTGGGCGAAGCGAATTCGGATACTGAAGCCAGACGACTCCTGGGGCTGCTGAATTCATCTGTGCGTAACGCTCGCAGCGAGCTGGGCCGGTACCGCGCAGACTTAAGTTATTTTCCCGATTAAGACTGAGGGAAGGGTTCACGAGCTCGAGAGTTACCTTCGAGTTGTGTTGATCCAAACACATGATCCAAGCCGAATGCGCAAGCCGCGCTGCTGATCAACCTGGTCAAGCGTTATCCGGAACCAGTCAAGCGGCTCGCGACCATCTGATGCGCGCGGAATACGATTCCCAAGTCCGAATTCCTCCAGTCCCTCCGCCATTCTTGCCAATAATGTAGGGCTCGCCTACACTCCGATCCCTTCCCCCCGGCATTCTCAAGCAAGTCTTGCTCTGCATACTTGTGGGAAAATCAGCAACCAAGTCAGTGTTAAGTATGGGCCGAGTCAGCATAATCATTACCACCTTCAATCGCCCACACTTGCTCCCCCGAGCAGTTGAGAGCGCATTGGCCGCCGGCTCCGACGTGGAGGTCATCGTGGTGGATGATGCCTCCACAGACGAGACCGCTCAGGTGTGTGCTTCCTTGAGTGGGATCAAATATGTGCGGCTCGATCGCAATCAGGGTGTAGCCGGCGCCAGGAACGTCGGCCTGCTGGAAAGCACGAGCGACTTTATCGCCTTTCTCGACGATGACGATCTGCGTCTGCCGGGCTCGATTGATCACCAGCTCGCGTTGTTAGAGACGGTTCCCGAAGCGGGTTTTGTCGCTGGAGGGGTGCTGCTTGGCGACCAGGATTGTGTTCCCACCGGAAAAGTGGCGGTCCCAAACGCCGAGAGCGGGGATCTCTTCTGGAAGATACTTGAGTTGAGCGTACATTTGATACCCGCCGCGATAGTAGTGCGGAAGGTGTGCTTCTTCGAGGCTGGAATCTTCAACCGTCATATCGCCGGGATCGACGATTGGGACATGTGGACCCGCATTGCCGGACTACGCACGGTTGTTACTGACTCGCGCCCGGTTTGTGTTTACCGGAGCGCGACACCTTTGTCCGGGCAGGGCTCTTCCAATCTTTCCCAGCACTTGCAAGCAGCGGCCAAACATCAAAAGCGGCTCTTGTTGTTGCCGCGAAGTCTGGAGGCGCCGGAATCCGCCAGACGCGCAGTTTGCCGTGCCACGAGCCGGCGACTTGCTGACACATTGACTTGGCGCGCCGCTGAAGAATTACCGAGAGGCGCGTTCCGGTTTTCCGTGGGAAACTTTATTGCGGCCCTGCGGCTGAACCCGTTTTGGGCTGCCCGGCCAACGCATCTGGGTGTCTTGTTCCAAAGCGCAGCGGCACAACTCAGGGCGCGTCGGGGGAGGCCAACAGCTTCTATTGGCTGATGCAGTTATCTCCGACGCTCGCTAAAGACAGCCGAAGATTGTGATGCCGAAGGTCACCGTTATCATTGCGACCCGTAACCGTTGCACTCAGCTGCCGCGGGCAGTGGCCAGCGCGCGCCGGGCTGGTACCGACGTGGAAATCATCGTCGTTGACGATGCTTCAGAGGATCAAACGCCGGAAGTTTGCCGTGGTTGGGATGACGTTCGTTACCTGCGCGCAAAGTTAAGATTGGGACCCGGTGGGGCGCGCAACGTCGGGCTAATCGCCGCCACTTCACCGTATGTCAGCTTTCTCGACGACGACGATGTGCGGCTGCCGGGTTCACTCGACCACCAGGTGGCATTGCTCGAAGCGGATCCGAAGGCAGGGATGATTTACGGCAGAGCTCTATACGGAGACGAGGAATGCCGGCCGAATGGTAGTTTCTATCCGGAACAATGTCCGGAAGGAGATATCTTCCGGCAGTTATTGTGTGCGAACTTCATCCCCTGTCCAACAGTTGTCTTTCGCCGCTCCTGTGCGACGCGAGTGGGGCTGCTCGAGGAACGGGCGCCCGGAGTGGAAGACTGGGATCTGTGGGTTCGCATCGCGGAGCTGTATTCCGTAATCGCCACTGAACAGCCTGTGGCTGTATGGCGGCGGCCCGTTCCGGATTCCAACCAGTTCACGTCGCGCCCTGCATGGTTGTTTGGCGAGGCACGGCGTCTCCTCCGCGAGAAGTGGCTGAGGTTGCCGCGGGCGATTGAAGCGGGACCAAGCTGGCGAGGGCAAATCGCCCGTGCCTTTGCCGACTCTGTTTCCCAGCAGTTGGTTTGGGCGGCGGCTGAGAGGTGGAAAGCTGGAAGCCTGGTCGCTTGCGGCCGGATGGCGCTCTCAGGACTCGGCCTGTACCCTGTCGGCGTCACCCGAAAGTTCCTGAGTGGCTCGACGAGGACGCAACTTTTAAAGACAATCCGACACCGGCAGAGAGGAGAGCCAACCACAGGTTTCGATTTGAGACCATGAAGATACTTTTCGCGAAGAACTCCTTTGGAGGACCGGCCAGCGGGGCAGATGAAATTGCCGTCACCTATGCCATCGAATTGAAGGCTGCGGGACACGAAACCAGCATGCTCCTGGTCCAACGCCCGGCGAGCAATGACGTGTTAGCAAAACGTCTCCAGGCTGCCAACGTGCCGCTGACGACGCTGGCGTCTCCGGCGTTTAGTTTCTCGCTCGCCACGGGTCGCAAGCTCGCCATCAACGCGATGCGCGCCTGCAAGCCCGCCAGTGCCATTATTCGCAGCAACTCGCGAAACGTCGTTATCTATCTGCTTGATCGCTATTACGACGCTTGCTGCGAGGTCTTGCAGCGTGAACGTCCGGACGTGCTGCACGTTATGACACCCGATCCGGGAGCGGTAATGCTGATTCGCGCTGCTTACGCCACCGGAGTTCCGGTGATCTACCAGGAAGTCGGCCTGCCCTTTCATCCACCGGGGTTCGAAGATGTTTACGAGCGGTTTGTCACGGTGCTGCCGCTCTGCTCGGGCGTCGCTGCGCTTTCTCCGTTGCTGGCGAAGGAGGTTGCGCGGGTGGTGCCGCAACTCCAGGAACCATTCGTGCTTCCGCTTATCTCGCATGATGCCGGAAACGGCGCGGCGCCGCCAAACGGCTGGGCATCCATCAGTTTCGGTTTCGCGGCCCGACTTGAACATCTCAAAGGACCACTGCCGCTCGTCGAAGCTTTCAGCATCGCCCATGGGGTGAAACCACAGATCAAACTGAAGCTGGCTGGGGAAGGGTCACAAAGAAAGGAAATCCTCCAACGCATTCGTCGCCTGGGACTGGAAAAGAAATGTTACTTGGTGGGGGTCTATTCGAGCTTGAAGGAGAGAAGTCAATTCATGCGAGGCATTGACGTTTTTGTTCTCCCTTCACAAACGGAGGGCACGCCAAACGCGATCATCGAGGCAATGGCAAACGGCAAACCAATTATTGCCACCAACGTTGGCGGAATTCCCGATGTGGTCACTCCCGATGTAGGAATATTAGTTGCCCCCAATGACGTACAGGCGCTGGGGGCCGCCATGGCGAGGCTGGCGACTGACACTGACTTGCGCCACCGGATGGGCCTCGCGGCGCGTCGGAGGTATGAACAACTCTTCACGCCACGTGCGGTATTGCCACTTCTGACTAACTTCTACAAGCAGGCAATCCACGGCAATGGTTCAACCAGCAACGGCAACGGTCATGCGTCCGTGGAAGCGAGCCATCCCTGGTCACCTAGCTAAGGATTCGCTGTAACCGTTGTTTCACCCACCGGCCCATCGCCGGGCGCTCGCCAGTGTATGCGTGAAGAGGTGTGGCATCGCCCTCGGGCCAGAGAGTGCTGGGCGAACCCGGGCGATAGAAGGTGACCGTCATGCTGCGCCTGGATATGCGGCAGTTGTCCCGCACGCGTGAGACTGCATGCCACGAGTTGGTTGACCGCACTAAGACCACCGAGTTTCCGATAATGGGCGCGACCACTTTTTCCGTATCGGCCATGTTGCCGGATCTGAGTATGGTCAAACAGCCACCATCGTTTTCATCCCAGGACTCATTAAAATAAAAGACGTGCGTTACGGTCTTGTCTTCGAGGTCCACATGCGGACCCAGCCAGGCGCTTCTGCCGTAGTGAAACACGTTAGCCTCAATCGGCAGGTCTCCGAGGTCTACCCCAGTAAGCCGTGACATAGCTTCGCGGTAAGCTGGTGACAACAACGCCTCTGCGAGGCGTTGCCATGCCGGACTCAGGTGCTCCTCTCGCGACGCCGCAGCGGCGCCCATCGATATCAGCGCCCTCGCTTCGTATTGGTAACCTTTCTCTCCGTCGTCGCCGCGCACCGTTTTGTAGTGGTCGCGCGGAAAGGTCTCCACCAGGGCCTCGGCGTCAACGGCCGCAAACAGCCGATCGACAATCGCCCATTTATACGGTTCCAATGACAATGCCTGCGGCGTGAGCCGCGTAAGGTCGATCATGTTTCCAGGAGCCTCACACTTTCACTACCCGCGATTTCACATCGCTCGTTGAACAAAACCATCAGAGTTTCTGCATGCCTAAGAAGCCGACCTGCTAAACGAGCGGCGGGAGTTTCATCCTGACTCTCCGGTCGTTGACTATTCTTTTTACGTAGCCGGAGCAATGGTCAGCCGGAATTGAGGGCGCCGCGCTTAATTTCCAATCAGCTTCCCGATAATAGCGATCCAGGAATGGCTGGACCAAAGGACGCAGGGATTCTACGTCTTCTTTGGTGAACCAATCCCGCCAGTTGCCGTAGTTTCTGGTCCGTGTCACCCGGCTCAAGTCCCCGGGGACCGCGGCTTCGCCACTTAACGTTATTCCCAAATATTCTTCCAGGCCCTGAAATCGCTCCTCAACCAGGTCTTCATATTTGAACACGAAAAGACCCGGGCGCGCTTCATGAAATGACAGCGGCCTGCGAATGGAATAATCCTGTTGCAGAGTTTTCCATCTGTCGAAGCTAAAGCTCTGTTCATCCAGTTCGGCAAAAGTTTCCAGCAGCGTTCTCAAGGTCACCGAATTTGGATCAAGTTCCTTCTTTCGGAGCAGGTCAAGGAGTCTATTCACGGGATCATCGTGACCAAAAAAGTTTGAATCGAAGACGCCGTAAAGAAACCGGCTGATGATCCGATCACGAGGATCACGAACAATCAAAATTTGCCTTTCGAATTGGGCGAAGCTGCCGGTCTCAATGTTTTGATGGGGGCGGAAGGGCAGAACCTTGGCCAGGACGTTCGGCTCCCGCCGGCGCGACCGAAGCCAACCAGGCGCTTTCCCCTTGAGGCCGCGCGGGTCAAACGACGTCGGCTCGAACAAGCAAACGGTATCGGGCGAAAGCGAGTTCTTGATCTTATAGAACAGTGCGGTCGTGCCTGATTTCGCCAATCCGAATATAACGATCTTCATATCGCGCTTTCCGAAGAAATTGTCCGCCGGGAACGATAGCCTCGCTTCACTGCAAATGATCCAGAATTGGACCAACCACTGCGCGCACTTTTGACTTGGCCTCGTGGGCCCGGCTCAAAAAGAATTCCCGGCCCAACCCGTTGGCCATGTCCAGCTTGTCGTTGATCTCACGCCAGGAGCGCAGCTTTAATCCGGCCGGCAAATTCGTGACCCCTAGAAACCCTTCAATCTTGGCGACCGGGAGCGGTCCGAACAAATGCGGAATGCCAAATGAGAATGCGGTGATGTTTCCATGCAAGCTGGTGCCGACGAATACATCGCTTGCCGCAATAATCGAAATAATGTCAAAGATCGAATTCACGCCAACGTATCTCAAAGCACCGCCTGACTGGATGGAGAGGGTTTGCAGGAATTCATGATCACCGTGGCAATAACCGGTTGGCAGCAGCACCACCTGTGCGCGGGCCCGCTCAATGTAGCGTTTCAGTTGTTTGATGATCTCCTGGTGGTTGAATCCCGGATACGGCTGGCTCTGGAAGCAGAGTAGGGGACGTTGATCTTCCACTCCCAGTTGAGAAAGTATTTGCCGCCCTCGGCGGGCTTCAGCCTCGTGGTCGAATAAATCACTTACCAGAACCGCGATATCTGGAGCGACCTGGATTGCACTTCCCACGCCCGCATTCCGCACCTTTTCGGCTGACTGTTCGTCGCGCAAATAAATGTTTTGCGCAGCTTCAAATGTCCGCTTTACCCGATCAATCTCGGAGGCGAAAGCGAAGGGAATGCCGCACGAAATGTAATCGACCACGCCGCCGGCCGGCAGATCCTCGGGGCTGATGAGGAAAGGTCCGACTGCCGGATAATTCATCCAGCGTTGCCGAAAGCGTTTTGCATAAAAAGTCCTGGCGTCTTGACGGGGCAGATTCCGGCGCAGGAGATAACCAAAAAGGCCGGCCCCGCCGATCGAATGCCGGATCATTTGGTGAGAGATGCGGGAGTGTCGGCTGTAAGGCGTGCCGAGGTTGTGCCGGTCCGTGCGCAGAATGTCGCCTCCTCCGATGACGAGATGCAATGGCCCGGTGGTTTGAGTTTCGAAGAGATTTCGAATTGGGGATGTTTCAAAGCCGGCTTCAAGCGGGGCAGCCCCCGGCAGAAATGAAAACTGGCGCACGCTCAGATGCTCGCGTGTTTGCAAAAGACGACGGAGGATGATCGGATAAAGCAGGTCACCATAATTTTCCACGTCGAACGTCCCGAGGTGGCTGATTTCTGTCATAGTCCGGTTGTCTTAGAATAGCAGGGTTGGAAACCGCGGCAAAAACCTGGCCCTTGAATCCGGGTAGTGGTGCATTTTGAAAAATGAGAATTCCTTTGCGTAACTTTGCGTCTTATTGCTTCGCGAACTTTGCGGTTGTGAATTAGTTTTACCGCAAATGACGCAAAGTTCTCGCCAAGAGCCGCAAAGAATCAACAGATTGCACCAGTGTCTGAATGCGCTTAACTCTGTTTGGAGGTAGTGAGTCAGTTTTGAATTGCAGGTTGCGACGTTGAGATCCATCTCTGGCAGGGACCGCGGGCGGTCCCATAAGAAAGAGACCATTTCAACTTAAACTGACCCACTAACCAGGAAAACTCCCGAGCTGTGCCCCTAAATCGTAACGACAGCCAGTGCGGTATTGGTGTAATTTAGCGGATCGTAAATATGATCGTGAAGATGATTCAGCTCGGCTTAACAATGTTCCTCTGGCAAGATCAGCGGGGGTCTTTCCACTACTTCTGGGACGAATACATCAACCGGTCGTTTTCCTTCGGCAAGATTCAGGTGTCGGTGGCCACGCTCTTTCAAGGGCTGGTGGTCCTGGTGGTGGCCATTCTGGTCTCACGCTGGCTCAGTGCCTTTTTTGAACGCCGCATCGCCAAACGCCCGCAGATCGATCCGGGTATTGGTTACACCATCGGCCGCCTCACCAAGTATGTGCTCACTGTCCTGGGCTTATTAATTTTTCTCCAGGTCGCTTTGAGTATCGATCTCACTTCGCTCGCGGTGCTGTTCACGGCCCTCTCAGTCGGAATCGGTTTTGGTTTGCAATACATCGCCGCGGATATTGCCTCGGGATTTATACTGCTCTTCGAGCGACCCATACGCATCGGCGATCGCATCACGATTGAAGCAGATGAGGGCGACGTCAGGAGTATCAATCTCCGCACGACGCTGGTGACCACCAACGACAACATTTCGATCATCGTGCCCAACTCCAAACTGGTAACCCAGCGAGTGATCAACTGGTCCTATGGCGACCCGCGAGCGCGCATCGCCATTCCCGTCGGGGTGGCCTACGACTCAGACGTGGACCTTGTCCGGGAGACTCTGATTCTGGCCGCCGCGGGCGTTGAAAACGTGCTCACTGATCCTGCGCCGCGCGTTCAGTTTCTGAAATTCGGCGACTCGTCCCTGGATTTTCGTTTGCTCGTGTGGAGCGTTCAGCCGCGGCGCCACGTTGAAATCAAAAGCGACATCAACTTCCGCATCTGGACCCTCTTTCGCGAACGCGGGATTGAGATTCCGTATCCAACTACCGAGTTTCGTCTGCGTCCGGAACCTGCCAATGCGACTACGCTTGAGAAGCGGCCCTCGAATCCAATCGACTGACGAAGCTAGTTTCGCCATTTTCGCCCACAGCTTTGAATTGCAGAACCGCCGCACAAACGGTAGGCTAACCGGGAAAACTGAGTGGCGATTCATTCAGTCGGAAGAATGGCCTTAATCTAAAAATAAAAATGAGAACAGTTCGTTCGTTAAGTCCAGACCGGCCCGTGGTCGCAGACAAGCGCGAGGCAATCCTACGGGCGGGTATCCGCATCTTTGCTCATAACGGGTATTTCAATTCTAAGGTGGCTGACATTGCCCGCGAGGCCGGCGTGGCCGACGGCACTGTCTATCTTTACTTCAAGAGCAAGGAAGACATTCTCCACTCGATCTTTGATCGCAGCATGGAAGAGGCGATCGCCGACGGACGCAAGCGGATGGCGAAAATGGTTGACCCACGCGAACGGCTGCGAACCATCGCCCACATGCATCTTGATCGGCTGGGCGCCAACCGCGAGCTCGCGGTGGTTTTTCAGGTTGAGCTGCGCGGTTCCACCAAGTTTATGGAGGAATTCTCAGCTGCCGGGTTTGCTGAGTACCTCAAGTTGATTCGCACCACGTTTGAGGACGGCCAAACGGCAGGCGTGTTTCGGCGCGAGCTGAACGCGAAGGTAGTCGCAAAAATACTCTTTGGCGCTTTAGATGAAATGGCGACTAATTGGATTCTTTCCAAACGTCGCTACAAATTGGCCCCGATGGCCGATCAGGTGCTTGATATATTTTTGAACGGAGTGACGGCTAAGTGAACCCCATCCCCCCAGCTGGCTTCGTGGAAGAAACCGACGCCGGCAAGATGCCTGCGCTCGGAACGAGCTCAAAACTTCCGCCGCGAATTCCGCTGAGCCCGGATGAACCAACCAATCTGGTCGAAGCGTTTGAACACTTCGCGCGCGTGCACAACCGACCTGATGTAATCAACTACAAACGCGATGGTCGCTGGCTGCCGATGTCTTCTGACGAAGTGCTCAGGCGCGCTCGCAGCATCGCTAGTGGGTTGTACTCGCTGGGAGTTCGACGGGGTGATCGGGTCGCGATTCTTTCGGAGAGCAGGCCGGAATGGACGTTGACTGATGCCGGCTGCATGTTTGCCGCCGCTATCGATGTGCCAATCTATCCCACCTTAACGCCGCCGCAGGTTCGATACATTTTGAAAGACTCTGGTGCGCGGGTACTGGTGTTGGCCAATGAGGAGAAGTTTTCTCAGATCGAAGAAGTGCTTGGCGAATGCCCATCTCTCGAGCACTTGATAATTTTTGACCAGGCCAAGGGCGACGCGAGCGCAATCTCTCTGGCTGAACTTGAAGAGCGAGGAGCGAAACTGCAAGCTCAGCAGCCCGAGGTAGTCAGTAGAATCATTAATGAGATCGAGTCTGAAGATCTGGCGACGATCATCTACACGTCCGGAACGACTGGAGAACCTAAGGGCGTTATGCTTACGCACGCTAATTTGGTTTCAAACCTGGTCGATTCTTCCGGCCACTTGCAATTTGGAAAAACCGATAGCGCTCTTTCGGTCCTGCCTCTTTCGCACGTGCTCGAACGCATGGCGATGTACATGTATCTCTATCACGGCATGGCGATCTACTTCGGTGAGTCTCTGGAAGCAATTGGCAACAACCTACGCGAGGTGAGGCCTACGATCTTCGTCGGCGTCCCTCGGATTTTCGAGAAAATTCTCGAGCGGGTGAAGGAAAAGACTGCCGAGAAAGGGCGGTTCAACCTCGAGATCCTTAATTGGGCAGTAAATGTCGGCAAAGAGTTTGCCGCGCTCGCGATTAGCAATCAGAAGATCCCCGCCATGCTGGCCCTGAAACATAAACTCGCAGACAAGCTGATCTTTTCAAAGATGCGCGCCGCCCTGGGTGGAAGAATTCGGCTGCTGGTTTCCGGCGGCGCGGCGCTGCCCGAGGATCTGGCGCTTATCTATATCGGCGCAGGTTTGCCTATCGTCCAGGGTTACGGGTTGACCGAAACGTCACCGGTAATCACTGCGGGAATCGTCGAGCAGAATCGCGTAGGCACTGTCGGCAAACCGATCGGCAATGTGGAAGTTCGGATCGCCCCGGATGGCGAGATCGAAACGCGTGGTCCAAATGTGATGCGGGGTTACTACAACAAGCCCGAGGAGACGCGGGCCGTGTTCACCGATGATGGCTGGTTTAAGACCGGCGATATTGGCACGCTTGACGAAGATGGTTTTCTTCGTATCACGGATCGCAAGAAAGAACTCTTTAAGACCTCAGGTGGCAAATATATCGCGCCGCAACCGCTTGAGCAGTTGATCAAGAGTTCGCGTTTCGTGAATCAGGTTGTCTTAATCGGTAATGGCCGCAAGTTTCCCGCAGCGCTCATTGTGCCTGATTGGGAACGCGTCGAGTCGTATGCGCAACTTAAGGGGATCAAGACTTCCAGCCGCGGTGAACTGTGCAAACACCCTCGAATTATCGATCTGTTTGAGCGACAGGTGGCCGGGTTGATGCCCGATCTGGCCCAGTACGAGAAGGTCAAAAAGGTGGCGCTGCTGGAAAATGAACTAACGATTGAGGGTGGCGAGATGACTCCGACTTTGAAGGTAAAACGTCGCGTAGTCGATGAAAAGTATCGCGAGGTGATCGACAACCTTTATGCCGAACAGGAAATCTGAAACATCCTGCGGCCAAAGGCTGTCGCGGAGCGATTGAACTAAACTTCGAGAGAATCTTGTCGGCAGTCTCCCGCGCGGCCCGGTTCAAATAGTAATCCCCATCGATATCGGAAGGGCGGCGCTCAAGAATGACATTGCCTCGACTTGCTGGATAAGTGGAACCCGCGACCACTATCTTTGCCGTCTGCGGCGCGTAAACTACGAATTCAATAAAGGCATTGTTCCCAGCCCCCGCCTGTCTCCCGCTCATCGAGTCCACTCTTGCTCGGAGCCAGATCACGTAAGAATCCTGTTCAGCTTTCGCCAGCTTGATCGCCTCGCTTCGCACCATTGGACGTGGCGCGGAGGTAACTCTTATCCATGCCCGCTCACCCAATCTTTGCGCACAAGATCGCTTGATACCGCTGATCGCGCTGAGCGACAAGCTGGAAAAATTGTCAATTTCATCCATGCCGAGAATGAATCTGACTGCCACTTGAGATTTCAATTTTGCCGGTGATGGCGAAGGCGTCGGCGCAGGCTCCTGAACAGGAGGACTGACTGTTTTCGATTTGGGTGCGCGCCTCCCCGATTGGCCCAGCGCCGCCGAAAATCCAAGCCCGACGACGACTGCGAAGATGACCGCGAGGCTCAGCAGTGGTTGCGACTTCCCAAACATGGGTTCCTTTCACGCTTGATCGAATTGGAGCTTAGCCGGACTTTGGGAAGCGATTCATTCTAGCACCCGCTGCGGATTCAGGGATCATGTTTGGTAGACTGCCTGACAAGAATCAAGGAGACAGGAGCCCAATCAAACTTTGCTTCCACTCGTAATCACTAATGTTCGCGAGCAGGCGCGAGATGTGCGCTCATTCGATCTGATGCCGGAAGGAGCAACGCGCGCTCATGGCGTCACCTTCGTTCCCGGGCAGGTCGCGGTGTTGGAAATTGCCGGGGAGGCGCCGGCTTATTTCGCGTTTGCGAGCGCTCCGGAAGATCCGGAACTGGAAGTGCTCGTCAAACAAAAAATGGGAGCGAGTAACCTGATCTTCGATATGCAACCGGGATCGACAATCAAGTTGCTTCAAGTTGCGGGTCATGGCTTTGCGCTTGATGAACAGGCGGGTAAGGACCTGGTCTTTGTGGCTATGGGTACGGGAGTGGCCCCACTTCGGTCGGCTCTTCGCCACGTGTTGAAACGCAGGGATGAGTTTGGGCAGATTGTTGTGCTTTACGGTGCGCGAACGCCTGACGATTTCTGCTTTCGTGACGAGACTGATGGTTGGAGAGAGGCGGGCGTTGAGTTGCGCCAGGTGATATCAAAACCTGATGGGCACGATTGGTCTGGTCCGACCGGCTACGTGCAGTCGCTTCTGGACAATGTGCTACCGGAGTTGAAGTCACCGGTAGCCTTGATCTGTGGTTCGCCGGAAATGATTGAGCAGACGCGCGGGCGGCTGGGGCAGATGGGGTTTGCCCCGAATGAAATACTGACGAACTACTGACAGAATTCATTCGAGCACCTGGTTGCTCGCTGGCTCATTCAATCTCTTCCATGGAACGCCCTCCCAGCGAATGGATTGAATTGAGAGGACCGCTCAACTTGGAATTCCACCTTTTCGTGTCGATTATTGTTACGCTATCATTTCGGAATCATCAGCCGTTCGTAGGAGAACAAAAATGCCCGCTAACGATCAGAGACGCATTTGCGCTCAAGCTCTACAAGTTCTTGTTGTCTTCGCCATCATTTCTCTCGTCAACGTCGGTTCAGCGCTGACCGCCGGCGCACAAATTGGCCCAGGCAAGGCGCCGCTCACCCACGAGTCGATGTGGCTGATGAAGCGAGTGGGTGCACCTAATCCGAGTCCCGACGGCAAGTGGGTTGTGTTTTCCCTGGTGGAGCCCGCTTACGATGAAAAGGATCAGGTATCGGATCTTTGGATCGTCCCGGCTGATGGCAGCGCGCAACCGCGTCGGCTGACGTTTAGCAAAGCAGGAGAATCGGGAGCATCGTGGAGTCCGGATAGCAGGCGTCTGGCCTTCGCCGCCAAACGCGAAGGTGACGAAGTCGCGCAAATTTACGTATTGGACGTGGTCGGCGGCGGCGAGGCAGTTCGCGTGACGTCCCTTTCTACCGGCGCACGCTCGCCCGAGTGGCGACCGGACGGTCAGGCGCTCCTTTTCACCAGTACAGTTTTCCCGGGCGCGGCCGACGAGGAAGCAAACAAGCGCATCGCTGCCGAACGCAAAGCGCTGAAATACAAGGCGCGTGTTTATGAGCGCTTTCCAATTCGGAACTGGGACAAGTGGCTGGAGGATACGCAGGCCCATCTGTTTGTTCAGAGTCTCGAGCCGGGGGCAAAGGCCAGGGATCTGTTGGCCGGTACCAAGTTGCTTAGCGAGGCAGGGTTTGCCGGGCGAGTTACCGATGCGGGCGAAGAATTTGACGCAGTCTGGACACCCAATGGGGCCGAGGTTGTCTTTGTCGCCACAACGGCACGAAATACTGCGGCCTATGCAAACGTTACCTCCTCGTTGTTCAAGGTTGCTGCAAGCGGTGGCGAGCCTGTTAAGTTGACTCAGGGAGCGCAGAGTTTTAGTCGACCTGCTTTTAGCCCTGACGGGCGCGCGTTCTACGCGATTTCGAATCTAGAAGGCAGCAATGGAAAGGTCTACAACCTCGATCGCTTAATGCGCTTCTCCTGGCCGGAAATGGGAGCACCCGCCATCCTGACCGCGAAGTTTGATCGCTCCGTTGGAAATTACGCCATAACCCCAGACAGCAAGACCATCTATCTGTTGGCTGAAGAAGCCGGCAACGAAAAATTGTTTACTCTTCCCGCAAGTGGCGGAGAAGTCCGGCTGGCGATGGACCTGACGCGCGGCGTTTACACGAATCTCCGGATTCCGAAAAGGGCATCGTCTCCAATTCTGTTCGCAAACTGGGAAACGGCGATGAACCCGCCGGAGATTTATCGCCTCAGTCTTGAAGACAAAAATCAGAAAGCATTGACGACCTTTAACGCCGAACGCACCTCCCGGATCGACTGGCAGCCGCTTCGCCATTTTTGGTTTACCAGCAAAGCCGGCAAACGCATCCACAACATGATTGCCCTGCCGCCTAATTTCGACGAGAAGAAAAAGTATCCGCTATTAGTTTTGATGCACGGTGGACCTTACAGCATGTGGCGAGATAACTGGGGACTGCGTTGGAACTATTACCTGCTGGCGCGGCCCGGCTTCGTGGTTCTGCTCACCAATTATTCCGGTTCGACAGGATTCGGCGAAGCGTTTGCGCAGGGCATTCAGGGCGATCCTCTCAAAGGACCGGCCAACGAAATTAACGAGGGAGCGGATGAGGCGATTCGTCTTTTTCCGTTTGTCGATGGCGCGCGCCAGGCTGCGGCCGGGGCCAGCTACGGCGGGCATCTTGCAAACTGGTTGCAGGGAACGACTACTCGTTACAAGACGCTCATCAGTCATGCGGGTTTGATCAATCTCGAGTCGCAATGGGGAACCAGCGACACGATTTACTCTCGTGAAATTAGTAATGGAGGCCCCGTGTGGGAGCAGGCGGCGATCTGGCGCGAACAGAATCCGATTCGACTGGCCAAAAACTTTCGCACTCCAATTTTGCTTTCCGTGGGCGAAAACGACTTTCGGGTTCCACTAAATCAGACCCTGGAAAATTGGAGCGTGTTGCAACGCTTGCGTATTCCCAGCAAGTTAATCGTCTGGCCCGACGAACACCACTGGATCCTTAAGGGCGAGAACAGCAGATTTTTCTATCAGGAAGTTCACGGCTGGCTGAAGAAGTATCTGGGCGAACCGACCGCGGCCGGACACTAGCGGCTCTTAGTAATTCGCGCTCCCATGATTCAAGCGATTTGCTGGGACCGCGCGCGTCCCGTCCGCAACCCGACAACAGGCGCGCAGGCTCCTCGTTGTTTTCCAAACTACCCCTTCGCGCTCAGCAACAATTGCGGGCGGGACGCCGGCGATACCCGGTCGAGCTGTAGCGCTGGGTTGGAAAGTAAAAGGACCAGCCTGATAGGGGCTGCTATACCTCGGGTCGCCGCCATGCTGACTTGATTTGATTCCGGCTATCGATTAGCTTTCCTCTTACACTGACCAGTCCTAACAGTTCCAATATCGCTACCAGATATGCCTTATAGCTCGTTCAATATTCTGGCTGTTGTCGCGTCTGCCGGACTGGCAATCGTGCTGACCCCAATTGTGCGGGCGCTGGCAAGGCGCTGCGGCATGGTGGCGAAGCCGAAGACCGACCGCTGGCACAAAGCGCCAACCGCAATGATGGGGGGGGTGGCGATCTGGTTGGCGGTTATTATTGGCTACTTCATTTTTGTTAGACCGCAGTCTGTGGGGATCTGGGGCCGCTTTCCCGGCTCTCATCTGGATGCGGTGATCCTCGCCAGCACTTTTCTTTTTCTCGTCGGACTGGCCGACGACCTGCTGCACTCAAAGCCTTACCAAAAACTAATCGGGCAAATAATGGGATCCGCCTTCGTGATCTATTATGGATTGAGCCTGCCATGGACCAGCTCCCGCCCGCTCAACATGGCAATCACCATTTTCTGGTTGATCGGAATTACTAACGCGGTAAATCTCCTCGACAACATGGATGGATTGGCCGCCGGCATCGCGGCTATCGCTTCCGCCTTTCTGGCCGTCAGCTTTCTCGGCGCCAATCAACCGGTTGAGGCGCTCATGCTGCTTGGCTTCGCCGGCGCGCTGATCGGGTTTTTGGTCTTTAACTCAAATCCGGCATCGATCTTCATGGGCGATTCGGGCTCCATGTTTATCGGATTTTTTCTCGCGAGCGCCGCCCTGGTTAATCTGACGGGAGGAAGATCTCGCAGCCTGTTGCCCGTTCTGGCAGTCCCCATTCTCGTTCTATTTATCCCAATCTTCGACACGACTTTCGTAACTATACTGCGCAAGATTTCGGGTCGGTCCGTTTCTCTCGGCGGGCGCGATCACACATCGCATCGCCTGGTAGCGCTCGGCATGACCGAACGTCACGCCGTCTGGATGTTATATGGATTTGCCGCTCTATCGGGTGTGCTCGCCCTGCTGGTTCAGCGCGTTAACCTTGACGTTAGTTTGGCGGCGATAGCTGGTTTCACAATTCTGTTGACTTTGCTGGGCGTGTATCTTGCCGGCGTCAAGGTTTACGACGACACCGAAGAGGCCCTGGCGCAGCGCGACAATTCCGCCTACGCGTTTCTTATCGACCTCTCATACAAGCGTCGCATCTTTGAAGTGTTGTTAGACGTCATTTTGATCCTGCTCGCCTATTGGGGCGCCTACGCTATCAAGTTCGGCGCGTTGTCCGGAAGCAACGCGTGGAATCTGTTTCTGCGCACACTCCCGGTGCTGGTCTTCGTGAAGATGGCGGCCTTCCTGGTGATGGGCGTTTATCGCGGCATCTGGCGTTACACCAGTCTTGACGATCTGATTGTGTTCGTTAAGGCGGTCATCCTGAGCTCAGTGTTGAGCGTCCTGGCGGTGCTGTTTGCTTTCAGATTTGAAGGTTTCTCGCGAACAGTGTTTATCATCGACGCCATGTTGATGTTTATGTTTCTGGCGGGAAGCCGCATGGCTTTTCGGCTATTTCGCCAGGTGCTTCCCGTTTCGCAGCGCCATGAGGGCACCCGCGTGCTGATCTATGGCGCCGGCGACGGCGGTGAATTGTTGCTCAGAGAGCTGTTGAATAATCGCGCCCTCAAATATTCTCCGGTGGGTTTTCTCGACGACGATCCGGCCAAGCACGGCAAGCTCATTCACGGACTAAAGGTTTACAGCGGGAATGGAGATTTCAATGCAGTGTGTCGAAAACTGGAGTTCGACGAATTGCTGATCTCCAGTGCCAGAATGTCAGACGAGAGCTTGCTTCAGATCAAGGAAATTTGTCGCAACCAGAACATCGCAGTCAAACGAATGCGCATAACGATCGAAGATCTTTCAGATTAACATTTCCAACCAGGCCTTCAGCGCAGTAAATCTATGCCCGATCAAGTAATGCATCTAAAGGCCAGCACGCCAACTAAGCTAATCATGCTGCTGGTGGTGGCGCTGGCGTTTCTCACGACCTGGTTTGTAGTCCGCTGGTACGTTGGCAATACCATGGCGGAATACTTCGCTTTGGAAAGGCAGCGCCTGGAGAGTGCTCAATTCGCTGTCGGCTTAGCGCCGAAGGATCCCCTCCCTCAATGGCGACTCGGCAACCTGATCGAGACGGAACTGCCGCCGGATCAAATTAACCAAAGCGTGGCGGCTTACGAGAGGGCAGTCAGCCTGGCGCCAAATGATTACAGGTTTTGGACCAGCCTGGGCCAGGCGTTGGAGCAGGCCGGAGAAGCTGATAAAGCAGAGAAGGCGTTGCGAGAGGCGGTCAGGCTCGCGCCTTCATACGCATACCCGCGCTGGTATTTGGGAAATCTCTTAATTCGTAGCGACCGCTATTCGGAAGGCTTTCAGGAGTTGCAGCGGGCCAGTGACGCGAATCCCGAACTCCAGTCGCAGATGTTTAACCTCGTCTGGCAAGTTCATCAAGACGACTTCGAAGCCCTCAAATCTGCCATTGGCAACACTCCCGAAAAGCGCGCCCAGTTTTCCAAATATTTGCTTGCGCGCAATCGATTCGATGAGGGTCTCCGGCTGTGGAACTCACTAACTGAAAGTGAGAAACGCGTCCGGCGATATGTCGGGGATGCGCTTATCGGTAGCCTGCTGGGGCAAAATCGTTTTCATCAGGCGGTTGTTATCTGGAATGACGTGGCGCCGGGAACAGCTTACCGAGCGGCGATCGACCATATTGTGGATCCGAGATTTGAGGACAATGTAGCCCATGGTCCTACCGCTATTTTTGGCTGGCAGGTCGAATCGCAGTCGCAGGTGCAGGTCGGAATTGACGCCAATATTGGTCACGAAGGGCAGCGCAGTTTGCGTCTCTTTTTCCAGGTTCGTGCGCGGCTGGAGGGGCTCAAGGTGTCGCAGCTGGTTCCGGTGCAGGCAAATAAGGAGTATGAGCTCGAATATTATGTGATGACTGAACGTCTCGAGAGCGCGGCGACGCCGCATGTTGAAATTGTCGATCCGCGTGATGACAAGGTGCTGGGAAATTCAGCCCCGGTGGCCGATGGAAACAACAACTGGCAGCGTATTTCAATGTCCTTCAAAACGGGCGCGACGACCGAGGCGGTGAGAATAAGAATCACGCGCAATCAGTGCGCGGACAACACCGTTTGTCCAATCTTTGGAACTGTTTGGTATGACGACTTCGATCTTAAGCCCCGAAAATAACGCGCTCGTTACCGAGCCGGTTGATGTCCAACCGGTAAGGACATCCGCGTACACGTCGTATCGCATCAAGCACACGCTGCCCAGCCGGTTTGCGTTCTTGATTCTGTGCAGCGCGATCATTCTTTCCGCGCTGGCTTTTGGCACGGTGCATTATTGGGCGCAGGCGATTTTCTTTATCGGAGCGGTGGTGATCCTGGCGCTGTGGCTCGCAGACAGTTGGATCCTGGGATCATTTCGCATCAGCAAGAACATTTTGCAGTTGGCAGTGCTGGGCATGATCGCGCTGGGGCTGGTTCAGCTGCTTCCGTTAAGAACCCCCGCAAACGCTGGGACCCTGCCGATCCCTCTTTCAAGCAGTTTGTCTTTTGATCCACACGCGACGCGGCTTGTCGTTGTTCAACTGACTGCGTTGCTGATCTACTTCTTCGCCACCCTTGTGTTTCTCGACACGCCCAAGCGGCTTCGGCTGCTGGTCAGAACAATCACAATTTTTGGATTCTTACTCGCCATCTTTGGGTTGACGCAGTCGATTATTAGTCCCACTAAAGTTTACTGGATTCGAGAGTTGGGTCAGAGCACTGCCTTCGGACCATTTATCAATCGTCACCACTTTGCAGGTTACATGGAACTAACCCTCGCTTTGCCGCTCGGCCTTCTTTTCTCCGGCGCGGTGGTTAAGGAGAAAAGATTCATCTACCTGTTTGTGGCCGGATTGATGGGGGTGGCGCTGATCATGACTAACTCTCGCGGTGGTTTCATCAGTTTGATTGCAGAAATAATTTTCCTGGCCACCACCATGGGACTAAGACGGCGTCGCAAGAAGGAGAGTGAGTCGAAAAAGACGCAACCCTGGATCAAGAGCGCGGCCATCAAGGCCGGCTTGGCGCTGGGCCTCGTAATTGCGCTGTTTGGCGGAGTGGTTTTGTTAGGTGGTGAAGAAGCGTTAAGCCGACTCGTGGGCACAGTGAATACTGACGACCCGACAACGGGACGAGCGCACTTTTGGAGTGTCACTGTTGATATCATCAAGAATCATCCGGTGATCGGCACTGGCCTGGGAGCTTTCGGCGTGGTTTATACAGCTTACGACTCCCGCAATGGTCTTTACCGGCTTGAGCAGGCACACAACGATTACTTGCAGGTGTTGTCCGATACCGGGATCGTCGGCGCCGCCATCGGACTGTTTTTCATTGTCGGACTCTTTCGGATTGGGTTCGCCCGCAGGAATTCTCGCGACGACTTCCGGCGCGGCGTTGCCACGGGCGCACTGGCGGGCTGTTTTGCCGTTTTGGTTCATAGTTTTTTTGACTTCACGCTGCATACGCCCTCAAATGCGCTGCTGTTTCTGGTGCTAGCCGGGATGGCGACCGTGAATGGGCGCGTGGAAGAGGTGCAGTCGCGCAAGAAGAGACGCAGTCGAAACGATTCAGCCACTGACGCGCGAAGATCGAATCTTGCGTAAGAAGTAAGGGACCCGCGCCGGACGTAGTATTATCTGCGGCCGATTTCGCAGCCCCAACCTTTCGGAAACTCGATTAGGGAGGCTCATCGATTTGGCGTCTACGAAGAGAATGAGAATAAATAAACCGGCAGCCAACAGTGAGCCCACTTCAGTACCTGGCTTGTGCCTCGCGGCGGCTCTCAAACATGCGAAACCCGATGCCCTCAATCATAAGATTGGCGACGAATGGATCAAGATTGATGCGGAAGAAGTAGTAGAGCGGGTGCGCAACGTAGCCCTGGGATTGGCCGAACTGGGAATTAAGCCAGGTGATCGGGTCGCGTTGCTATCGGAAAATCGGCCTGAATGGTCAATCGTGGATTTGGCAATTCTGAGCCTGGGAGCCGTGAATGTTCCCATTTACACGACGCAAGCTGTCGATCAGGTTCGCTTCATCCTGAGCGATTCCGGGGCGCGGGCAATTTTTGTCTCCAACCGGAAACTTTTTAAGCATGCCCAGGAAGCTTTGGAGGGACTCGATCTAATCGAGAAAATTATCTTCTTCGATGACGAGCCCGGCACTTCAGTGGATCGGGCGACTACGCTTGACGCGCTGCAACAAATTGGAAGCGAACGTGCGCGAAATCACCCGGCCGCGTTTGATGCCTATTTGCAGGCCGTTCGACTCACTGATCTGGCGACCATAATCTACACCTCCGGGACCACTGGCGAACCGAAAGGCGTGATGTTGACGCACTCCAATTTCGTTTCCAATGTGCTCGCGATTACGGCCGGGCTACCCATCGGACCGACGGACATCGCGCTCTCAGTGCTTCCGCTGTCCCACATTTTTGAACGCACCGGTTTCTACATATTTTGCTACAGCGGTGTTTCGGTCTATTACACGGCTTCGTTCGATCAAGTTGGTGAAAATCTGCGCGAAGTTAGGCCTACCGTCATGACTGCGGTGCCGAGACTGTTTGAAAAGGTCTATCACCGCATTGTGAAGAAGGGATTCGCCGAAAAAGGCTGGAAACGCCGGATCTTCGTCGAGTCGCTGGAAGTCGGCCATCGTTATGCAGAACTGAAGGATAAGGGAAAATTCATCGGGCCTAAGCTTCGCTTGCAGCAAAAAGTTGCGGACCGTTTGGTTTTCTCCAAGTGGCGTGAAGGCGTCGGCGGACGATTGAGGTATTTCGTTTCGGGAGGCGCACCCCTTTCCCCTGCGCTTTCCTATGCCTTTCTTGCAGCCGGTATTCCAATTCTGCAAGGTTACGGCGCCACTGAGACATGCATCGTCACCGCAAACCGCCCGGAAAACAATCAGGTAGGATCGGTCGGTCTCCCCTTTGAAGGGATCGAGATTTTGATCGCCGCGGACGGTGAGATTCTCTTACGTGGCCCTAATGTGATGCGAGGTTATTACGGACATCCGGAAGAGACTGCCGCTGTCTTGAAGGATGACTGGTTTGCCACGGGAGATGTCGGTCATCTCGACAAAAAAGGCCGGCTCTACATCACCGATCGGAAAAAGGATCTATTTAAGCTTTCTAATGGAAAATATATCGCGCCACAGCAGATCGAAAGCCTACTCAAACAGAGCGAGTTTGTCAGCCAGGTGGTAGTTGTCGGAGTTGGGCGCAAGCAGCCTACGGCTTTGATTGTGCCGGAGTGGGAAACAGTCAGATCCGCGTTGACTGAAGCCGGTGAAGAATTCCCTCGCGATCGCGCCTCTCTGGCAAAGTTTCCGCGGGCGATCAAGCTGGTGCAGAGCGACGTAGCTTTACTGACGAAGGAATTGGCTGACTACGAGAGGATTCGCCGGATTGCGTTGTTGCCGGATGAATTTACGATCGACAAAGGTGAGTTGACGCCGACGCTCAAAGTTAAACGGCGAGTGATCGATCAGAAGTTTGGCAAAATGATCGACGAACTTTACGCCTGAACTGACTTTCAAAAGATCCCCCGGGGAAGCTTCATGGGAAACTCAAAAAGGCTCACACATCAAGAAATCGTCGCCCCTTAAGATCCTTAGAATTCTCACCCATCTTTTCCGATCTTCCGAGAATTGATTCGGCCAGCAGTCTGAGGTTAATGGGAAGTTCCGGGGTGCGGCTTTCTCCTTTAGCGGGCGAGTACCAGGACAATAACGAAAGTTCGCAGTAACAAAAATCACAGCCACCTAGATGATGTTTCACCAGAAAACTTACTTCCGGCGCTAAAGCTTGTAGACGGAAGGAGAGAAGGAGACGGGAAGAAGGGCAGGACAGTTTTTTGCTAAACGATTTCGCGGTCGATGCTTTCATCTGTTTGCCCCCTAGTTCTCAGGACAACTAGGCTTTTCATTAGATTTTGGCTGAATGCACTCCTGCCGGGAGATTGAGAAGCAGCAATGGGGGCAAACATCGCTTCGTTATCCTCAACTCAAAAACCAGCAAATGACCCGACTTGTTCATCAACTTAATAGAGTCAATGGTGCCCCACTTCCATAACTTTCTTACCCCATGCCCCCACCTTTGTAGTTTGGAATCAATAACTTGGCGGAAATGTAAAAACTTGTTGCTCAATTTTGGGAATGTTGCTAAGATGCCTGCGTCAAGTCAGAGAGCTCCTGCTCTATGACGCTCATTCCAGGGCAGCCCACCTGTTTCCACAGATCAACTGGGCAATTCCAATTGACGAAAAACCCCATTAATTGCCTTACTCGGGCGCTTTGTTTCACTGAGCACCACCAGATTTCCAAGACTTGCCTCAGACTAGGGCAATTACTATCGCCTCCTGAAGTCCCACCAAACCCAGAACTTTATCTAAGCCGCCTACCCCATAATCCCTGTGAAATCTCTAAATCAAGTCGCCAAAGAAGCCGAGCCAAGAGCCATGGGTGAAGGACTTCCACCAGCCCGCTCAAAACGCACCGCTGAGCGTATTGCGAAGAGTGGCAAATGGATTGAGAGCCTTCGAAGTTCAGATGTCAATCGCCTGTGGTCGGAACTGCATCGCATCGTATCCCATCATCCGCTCGTCAGGGCATCGCGAAGTGCAGGATTGCTGGTCGAAGAAGGAGCCGGCAGTGCCCATACCGACCTGACCCAGGAGCTCTTCGTTCAACTCCTGAGCAAGAATCGGTTCGAGCATTATCTCGACACCGAGATGACCGACTACGAAATCGAATGTGAGATTGGTCAGATTGAGCTCACCAACCTTCTCACCGCCGAACTGCGAAAGCGTCACCCGGAAAGCTATCGCCTCGCCCGGCGCATCTCCACTCTCATTCAGTCAAGTTCAAACTTCCGGCGTTTCGATACGAGCGGAAGCGGAGACGAGCCTCACCGTCGTTTGGCTGATCGTATGTATGGACTGAGCGAGTGGGCTGACGGCAAACGCCGGCGCGACTCTCACGATGTTGAGCAACGAGTCCACATCATTCCGGTTCGCGCTCGCGATACACGCATGGTCGGTTGCACCGGAGATTCCCAGGTCGTTATCAGCAACCACGATCTGGAAGACTTGATTGTATCTGTTCTCGATGCGGTTGATTCACCGGTCGATGTCAGGACGTTGCGCAGTCTGGTCATGTCGCGACTTCCAGTCATGGACATTTACCTGGTACCGCTGGATGGTGACGATAACGACGGCGACGGCAATCACTTCGAGCCGGTCGATCGTCAGGAAAATCCGGAGCAGGGGTTAATGCGTCGCGAATCCGAAAACGAAGCAGCCGGCTTTGTTGACCAATTCCTCATCTGCCTTCAGGAGACAGTGCGCGGCAAACTCAAACAGTACAACCGGATCCTCGGCGTCTTGTGGCACTGTTATTTGAGTCAGGAGCAGGCAACGCAACTTGAAGTTGCAGCAATTCTCGGTGTGTCAGACTCTCTGGTGTCGGATTATCGCCGGCGAATTGAGCAGGAGCTTCGCGCCCTCACGTTCTCAGAAGTGGAGGAGGCCCGCAGATTTGAAGGCGCCCTGCGCGAGCGCGTTCGCGAGCTCGTGCTGGTCGCCCAGCAAAACGAGGTCGCGGTTTAGATTCTGTGGGCTGAACGCCTGTGTCTAAACAAAAAGTTCGAGGCTGCGGCGCGTTTAGCGCAGTGGCTTCTTTTGCTATTTAGGGCAGGGGTTATCGGAAGGGAACTGCCGTTCCTGCAAACGAAATGAGTTTTGCCGACAGCAGCTTCAGCCATTAATTGCCGAGGACAAAAGTGGGACGAAGGAGCGAACAATCAGAGATCGAGCCGGTGCGGCCGGGGCGTTTCGCTGTGCGTTTTCCCGTTCGAGCAGATTACGATCCAGTGCGACCTCCTGCGCCAGCGCGCGAGGTCAAATATAATGGATTGAGTCTGCAGGCTCCCGAATCGGAGGCGTCAAAAGTCGTCTCAAAGAAAGCAGCCACAGGTTCACCATCCGAAACTCTCGAATTGCAAACGCCCGAGCACGCCACTGCAAATAAGTGGCGACTCAAGCGCGGTCATGGGTTAGCTTATGCGTTTCTTTTCCTTTTCACGATAGTCCTTTATGCGCGGCCGGCAGAGTTTTATCCATCGCCGGTGACCGCGTCGCTGGCCCTTATCATCGCTCTGGCCACGCTCGCTTTTTTCATACCAACCCAGATTTCTCTGGAAGGTAATCTTACGGCGCGACCCTCCGAAGTAAATCTGGTTCTACTCTTTTGTCTGACCGCTTTGATTTCCGTGCCCCTGGCGTTGAATCGTCCCATCGCCTGGCAGGAATTCAACGGCACCTTTATCCGCTGCATTGTGATGTTCATTGTGATCGTGAATGTGGTGCGGACCCGTGCTCGATTAAAAGGACTGATGCTGCTCGCACTCGCGGCGGGGCTATGGCTGAGCGTCGAAGCGCTCAACGACTATCGCCTTGGATTGATGACCGTTGAGGGTTATCGCGTCGGTGGCCGAGGTGGCGGAATATTTGGTAACTCAAACGACATGGCGCTGTTTCTGGTCACCCTGGTGCCAATCGCAATTGGGCTAATGCTCAGTTCGCGCGGTTTCGTGCGCAAGCTCATTTTTAGCGTCTGTGCCGTGCTGATGGTGTTTGCCATTGTTCTCACCTATTCGCGCGGCGGCTTCATTGGCTTAATCCTGGCGTTGACTTTCTTTGCCTGGCGAACCGGTCGTCGCCATCGGCTGCCGCTCGTAGCAATCGGATTGCTGGTGGTCGCCGTGTTCATGGCGGCCGTCCCCAGCTATGCGCTGCGCGTGGCCTCAATTCTCGTCCCGAGTTTGGACCCGGTCGGGTCGTCCGGGGCACGTAGCGGAGAACTCCTGCGGTCCCTGGTCGTGGCGATTCGCCATCCGATCTTTGGTATCGGGATAGGCAATTATGCGCCCGAAATGTCGCACCGCGGACTGGTGACCCACAACTCTTACACTCAAGTGGCGGCGGAAATCGGGGTGGCGGCGCTGGTTTGTTACACGCTGTTCGTGGTTACCCCGCTCCGGAAGCTAGGTCAGATTGCGCGGGAGTCCTTCGAAGCGAAGCGTAATGGTGATTTCTACTATTTAGCGCTTGGGCTCCAGGCTTCGCTGATTGGTTACATGGTCTGTAGCTTTTTCGCCTCGGTTGCTTACCTCTGGTACATCTATTACCTGGTTGGCTACGCGGTGTGTTTACGGCGGCTTTATGAATCTGAGACTGGAAAGGCAGTAGTCGTTGAAAAGAAGCGAAACCGAAAACATGGGCCGGTGGCCTCGGTGATCGATCGGAAACGGGGAGTCGTCACAACATGAGCTTGAAGATCGTCGCGGAGGTGGTTTTATGGTTAAGTGCGGCGGCGCTGCTCTACACCTACGCCGGTTATCCGCTGCTGCTTTTGATCGTAAGCGGTTGGCGCCGGCGCGAAGTTAAATCAGCCGCCTTTGAACCTACGGTCACTGTGATCGTGACGGCCTACAACGAAGAACGCGATCTGGCCGCCAAGCTTGAAAATACTTTGGCCCTGAATTACCCGCCTCAGCTTCTGGAGATAATTGTCGCCTCCGATTGTTCAACTGATCTGACGGACGAAATCGTGTGTTCATATAGGGAACGCGGCGTGCGCCTGGTACGTCAGCCGCAGCGCCGGGGAAAAACCGCGGCCCAGAACATGGCCGTCACGCACGCGCGCGGCGAAATCATCCTGTTTTCTGACGCCACCAGTCTGTATGAACCAAACGTGTTGCGCGTCATCATGCCAAACTTCGCCGATCCCGAGGTTGGTTGCGTGGCTGGTCGTCTGATCTATGTTGATCCTGCGGATTCAAGAGTGGGACGCGGCGCGCGGTCTTACTGGGGTTATGAAACTTTTCTGAAGCGGCACGAGAGCCAAATCTTCTCGCTGATTGGGGTATCCGGCTGTCTTTATGCGGTACGAAGTTCGGCCTACGTGCCGCTTTACGAAGAAGCGTGCAGCGACTTCATCATCGCCACCAAGATGGTTGAGCAGAACCTGCGCGCAGTTTACGAGCCGGCAGCCGTTTGCACTGAAGAGACGAATCGGCAAACTGAAAAAGAACTCAGGATGCGAGTGCGGGTGATTGCGCAAACGTTTACCGATCTTTGGCGTCATCGCTCGATGATGAATCCGTTTCGCAGCGGCTTTTATGCGGTGCAGCTTCTATCCCACAAGGCGATGCGTTACGCGGTGCCATTTTTTCTGGCCGCAATCCTGCTGACCTGCGGAATTCTCTCCACCTATTCAACGCTTTATCTCAGTTTGTTTTTGACTCAACTTGGGTTTTATCTAACCGCGGTGATGTCGTGGATGCTTGAACGGGCGGGAATTCATAGTCGAATGCTGGCCCTGCCGCAGTACTTCGTGCTCTCAAACCTGGCGGCCTTGATTGCTTTTTACCAGTTTCTCCGCGGCGAGCGATACGCGCATTGGGAAACGAATCGAGAAGGTGTGACGACACGTCCCGCCGCCTCAACTATCGCCGCGCCTTGAGTTGAATAGCCAATAGTTGGTTCGGAGAAAAACACAGATGTGCGGGATCGCCGGATTTGTTAGTAGAGACGAGCATCGCGACGCGGGCGACGCGCGCGCCGTGCTGGACCGGATGTGCCGCGTGATAGCCCATCGCGGCCCTGACGATCAGGGGATGTTGGTCACTGATCGAATTGCACTGGGAATGCGGCGACTATCAATCATCGATGTGGCGGGCGGCCAGCAGCCAATATCCGGCTGCGCCGGCGCGATCACAATTGTCTTCAACGGAGAGATCTACAACTATCGTGATCTGCAACGGGCTCTCGAGTCGCGCGGCCATCAATTCAAGACTCATTCCGACACCGAAACGATCGTTCATGCCTACGAAGAGTATGGAGCCGGTTGTCTTGAACACTTGCGTGGCATGTTTGCCTTCGCTATCTGGGACGCAAACGCGCGCGAGCTCTTCATTGCGCGCGATCGCGTGGGCAAGAAGCCGCTTTATTACACAACTACGCCGGGCGGCACGCTGATATTCGGCTCTGAGTTGAAGTCGCTGCGCGAGCATCCCGACTTTCGCAGCGAGATCAGCATTGAAGCTCTCGATGCCTATCTATCCTTTGGTTATGTTCCGGATCCGCTGACGATTTTCCACGACGTGCAGAAACTGCCGCCCGGACATTGGCTGAAGTGGAAAGCAGGGCACGCCGCAGTTGAACAATATTGGGACTTTCCTTACCAGCATGCGCAGGAAGATCCTGTCCGCAGCGAGGAAGATTGCCTCGAGGAATTGCGTGCGCTGCTTGACGAGTCGGTGCGTATTCGGCTGGAGTCAGAGGTTCCGCTCGGCGCGTTTCTTTCAGGTGGAGTTGACTCGAGTGCGGTCGTGGGCTTGATGGCCCGGCATGCGACTCAGCCGGTCAAGACTTTCTCGATCGGCTTTCATGAAGACAGCTACAACGAATTGCAGTATGCGCGGCTCGCAGCCCAAAAATTCGGCACCGATCATCATGAGTTTATCGTCACTCCGGACATCTGCGAGATCGTGGACGAGCTGGTGTGGCATTTCGATGAACCATTTGCTGATTCGTCCGCGATTCCTACTTACATGGTTTCCAAGCTCGCCCGGGAACATGTCACCGTCGCGCTTTCGGGTGATGGCGGTGATGAAGTTTTTGGCGGCTACACCAGATATGCGCTCGATAGGAAGCGCAGTGGCTTTGCCGGCCTACCCCGAGTGGTCCGTCAGGGTGTGATGCAGCCGCTCGGTCGGAATCTCCCGCACGGCGCCTGGGGCCGGAATTATCTTCACAACGTGGCGCTGGATCCGCTCGATCGTTATATCGAAGATATTTCAGTTTTCACGCGCCTTAACAAGCCTTCGCTTTACACCGCGGACTTTCGGCGGCAGGTGGGTCAGAGCGAAGCGGTAAAGCGCTTTCGGGATTATGCGTCACATGCGCGCGCGGATGACCCGTTGGATCCGCTGCTTTATCTCGACAGCAAGACCTATCTGCCCGGGGACATTCTCACCAAAGTCGATCGGATGAGCATGGCGGTGTCGCTGGAAGCGCGCGTCCCTTTGCTGGATCACAAGCTGATCGAATTTGTCTGTACGCGGATTCCAGCCAGCATGAAGATGAAGGGTCTGGCGACAAAACACATTTTCAAGCGTGCTATGCGCGACCTGGTGCCCAGCGAAATTCTGCATCGGCCGAAGCAGGGCTTTGGCATTCCCATTGACCGTTGGATCAATGAGCAACTACGCGATCGCGTGAGCGGCACACTCAGCGAACCTCTCACCATGCAGCGTGGATATACGGAGCCACGCTACGTGAAAGTACTGCTTGACGAACACCGGAAGGGGCGGCGCGATCACGCCACAGAATTGTGGACGCTGTTCATGCTGGAGCTATGGCATCGTAAGTTTGTTGATGCGCCGGCCGGCGCCGCTGGAAGCGCCCATCAGAATCACGATCTAGCTCCGATGGTGGCGTAAAGGGAAACCCAACGTTCTGCATATGCCAAATGTTCTACACATGCCAAATGTTCTACACATGATAGATAGCTTCGAGCAGGGTGGGTCTGAACGATTGGCCCTTCAGCTCGTACGCCAACTGCACGAGGACGAGCGGTGCAACGTGCGGATTGCCTGTCTCCAGAACAAGGGATCGTTGCGCGCTGAAGCCGATCGACTGGATCTCGGAGAGATTCCCGAATTTCCGCTCACAACTTTTTACGACCGCAACTTCGTCGTGCAGTTGCGCCGGCTCGTCCGTTTCCTGAGAGCCAACAAGATTGACGTGATTCACACCCACGACTTTTATACAAACATTTTCGGGCTCACGGCTGCGGCGATCGCGCGCGTGAGCGTTAGAGTTGGATACAAAGGAGAGACAGACGGGTTTCGCACGTCCGCACAAAAACGTTTGGAGCGGAGCGCGTTTCGTTTGGCTCATCGGGTAGTGGCCAATTCCGAAGCAGTGCGGAGACAGTTAATTAATGAAGGCGTGCCCGCCCAAAAAGTGGTCACGCACTACAACGGCCTGGATCTCAACCGCGTGAAGCCCGAGTTCAGCGCCAGCCGCGACGAGATTCTCGCGATGCTTGGTTTGCCGAATCGCCGGCTGGTGACAATCGTGGCCAACCTGGAGCACCCGGTCAAAGATCACCCGATGTTCCTGCGCGCCGCCGCCCGAGTGCGCGCGATGATTCCTGAGGCCGCTTTCGTTGTCGCTGGAGAAGGCAGGTTAATGCCGCAGCTGCGAGAACTGTGTGTTGAGCTGGGAATAAATCGTGACGTTTACTTCATTGGCCGATGTGAGAAGGTTGCTGAGCTTCTTTCAGTTTCCGATGTTTGCGCATTGAGTTCGACCGCGGAGGGCTTCTCGAATGCGATTCTTGAATACATGGCAGCCGGCTGTCCGGTGGTCGTCACGGACGTAGGCGGAGCGCGGGAAGCCGTTCTCGAGGGCGAAACCGGCTACTTTGTCGCCGCTGGGGATGACCAAAGGATGGCTGCGCGGTTAATCGAAATCCTCCGCGACCCGCGACGAGCTAGCGCCATGGGCGAGCGCGGCAGGTCAGTCGTTGAGGAAAAGTTTTCTTGTAACCAGCATCTCGCAAACACAGTTGAAATGTATTTCGAAATCCTGGGACGCGAGTTTGACTCAAACGCAACTGAGATCACCGAGGTGAGTGGTGTAACCGCGGCTCGAGTTCCCCTTCAGTAATTTGCGCTTTAACGCCGGATGACACCTCAGGAACTTTGAATACTCGGGAACTTGAAACTCAGACATTCGGCTCGCATTCAGTATTCAAAACGTGAAGCCTATGACCCTAAAGCGCAGCTTTCGCCTGGCACTCATCGCTGCGATTGCATGGCCCTTGCTAGCGTGGCTGGCTGCACAGGTACTCGTCGTTTATCCGGCGCCGGCGCGTGCGGACGCCATGCTCGTCCTTGCCGGGTCGGCAACTTTCCGGGAGCGCACCCAGCTTGCGGCACAGCTTTTCAAAGGGGGAAGCGCCGCGAAAATCATTCTCACCAACGACAATCAGGAGAGCGGATGGTCCGCCGAACTGCAAACGAATCCGCTTTTTGTCCAACGTGCTGCCAGTGAGCTGAAGTCGTTGGGCGTGCCGGAAGAGCAAATCGAAATCGTTCCCGATACGGTTTCCAGTACGCGCGAAGAGGCCGCGCGCGTGCGTGAATATGCGGCGAGTCGCGGACTGCAATCCATTTTGGTGGTAACGTCGGCTTACCAGGTGAGACGCGCGCGTTGGACCTTCGAGAAGATGTTCGCGGGCAGCGGGGTCGCTGTTTCGTTCGCCGGCGTTCCCCCGGGCGATCAGACGCCACGACCGCTAACCTGGTGGTTGCACCGGCGCGGTTGGCGAATGGTTGCCGGCGAGTATGTGAAACTCGCTTACTACCTCGTTCGAGGCGTCAGTTTTACCGAGACGTCGCAAGCGGCGACCCTCACGCCTGCCGACACACCGGATCGTTCCGGGCTAAAAACTGATCGCGGAGTTTATAGAACGCCGCCTCTGCCGGCACGGCCGCGCGCCGGGGGCAAGTTTACCGATGCCGCTTTCGGCGTTGAGATCATGCGCGCTACGGACGAGGCCGATGGTCCGGCTCCCGGATTAGGCACCTACTATTCGCATTGGCCCACCTTTAACGCCAACGCCACCCGCCTGCTGATTCGCAAAGGCCACACCGGCGACGCGATCATAAAAATATTTGACCCGGTGAATTTCAAACTTGGACCGGGTCGGGAAGTCTTGCCGCTTGAGTATCCGAGTGGGTTTGGTTTGAGTTGGGAGAGTTCGATTTGGTCGCACAGCGACCCTAATGTCCTTCATACTTTTGCGAGTGATCGAAAAGGGGGAATGCGACTTTATGCCTACAATGTAGCCAGAAAGGAATTCAAGCTGGTGAAGGATTTAAGTTCGCTTGCGCGCGGGCGTGATTTCCTGCGGCAGATGTACGTGTCGGGTGATGACGACGTTTTCTGCTGGCTGATATTGCGGGTGGGCGTGGATGAACCGCTTGGTTACGTTGTTTACCAGCGCTCGACCGACAGGATTCTTTATCATAATCCCGCCAGCGCCTACGCCGGTGGCATCAACGAAGTGCATGTTGATAAGTCAGGAAAGTGGCTAACCATTCATTTGAACCGGACTCAGCCTGACAATTCCTCGACGCGTATTCTTAATCTTCGGACGGGAGCGATCGATTTTCTGTACAAGAATGAGTCTGACTCGCCGGCGGGTCACGGCGATTTGGGAACTGAAACGATTGTCGGGTTTGATGCGTGGATGGATGGAATTACCTGGCGGCGGCTGGACGCAGCGCATTCTCCGCGCCGAGTGTTCTACTTCCGAACCGCGATCGGCAGAACCGGAGGCATCGCTGATTGGACGCACGACTTTCACGGAACCATGCTGGCCGACAATGAGGATTGGATTACGATCGGAACCCATCGGGATCCTTCAGCCACTCAACGCGGCACGGGAATCTATGACGACGAAATCTTGCAAGTCTCTCTGGACGGCAGTGAGCGCATCCGGCGCATTTGTCACACGCGTAGCATCTACGATGGCCAAACGGAAACAACCGGTTATTGGTCTGCCCCGAAGCCGACCATTAGCCGAGACGGGCGTTTCATTGCATTTACGTCGAATTGGGGAAAGTCAGGCCGCTACGATCTCTTCATCGCGAGAATTGAACCTGCTCCGTATCTGACGAGGGTTGGCCTAACCGCTTCTCAACCTGCCCAGCGCCCGCGGAGAGTCCGCTCCAACTAAACCGTTCGGCGGCTGATAGCTTGGCGATAGAGGTCAACGAGAGAACGCACGTAGGTCTCAGGCGAGAAGCGAGTTGAGACAAGTTTGCCGGCGTTATCGGCTAGTTTGGCCGCGAAACTTTTGTCGCTGAGTATTTGCGCGATTGCCTCAGCCATTGCCTGCGGTTCTCCGGCAGGAATCAGCACCGCAGTCTGCTGGTGCTCAAGTATCTCCGGAACGCCGCCGACTTCAGTGGCCACTATCGGCAGACCAGCTCCCATTGCTTCCAGCAAAACGTACGGGGAGCCTTCGCTGTGTGACGGATTTACGAGCAGGTCAGCAGCCGCGTAATAAACCCCAACCTTGTTAACCTGCCCGGCAAAGACTACGCGATCCTCAATCCCGAGTGATGCGGTGGCCGCGGCTAACGCCTTACGCTCTGGTCCATCACCGACAATCACCAGCCTCGCTTTGATCTCGGAATGTAAGTCAGTAAATGTTGCAAACGCGTGGAGTAGATCGATCTGTGCTTTCTCTTTTGAAAGTCGACCTACACAAAGGATTATTCGTTCGCCTTCAGCCAGGCCCAGGGCTTCCTTGAGTAATTGTATTTCACTCACCCCCACGGCTGATGCGCGGCGAATCGAATTGTGTTGCACGTAAATGCGGTCACGGGGCATTCCCATGCTCCCCAAACTCCCGGCAAAGGCTTCGCACACAGTCACCACGCGATCGGCCTTAGGCAATGACCAGCGGTCGAGACGGTTGTAGATCAAATCCTTCCGATCAGTTGACGTGTATCCGTGATTGAATGCTATCCAGGGATACTTTTTCCAGAGTCGCGATATGTTAATCAGAAAATGCGACTTAACCTGATGAGACACGATTACGTCCGGCGCGCGCCGGGCCACAATCCCGCGCAAGGATCGAATTACGCTGCGGTCAAAGCGTCCGCGCTCAGGGATAAGGTCGATCTCAATTTTCAGTTCACGGGCAGCGGCGACAAACGCTGCGGTGTTGTTGTCGCGATCAAATGTCACCAGGGAGAGTTCAATCGCGGGCAGGCCGGTCGACTGTTGCGCGAGTTCGGTTGCGGCTCGATGGAACTCAAACATGTTCTTGGCGATTGCGTTGACATTAAGGGCCTCGACGAGGGCCAGGATCCTGATCTTTGCGCGCGGAGTTTGGATCTGGAAGTCTGGAGTCAGTTTACCGGTTGAGTTGCCGTTTCGAGCGGGTTCGTCAGTGCGCGATTGGGTGATCGCTCGCCACGACGCGCCCAGTGCAGATCCGACTGGCGTGCTGCACACCACGGCGGGTACATGATAAGGAAGCCGCCAATTTTTAGGAGCGGTGTAACGCTTAACGAGGTCGCGCGCTTCGCGCCAGCGTCCCCAGTAGCCAAGGACGCAGGCGGTTTTTGCGGCACGAATGGCAATCACCTGCGCAAGCAAATCTCGCAGCGCGGGAGGACAAGCAGCCTCTATCTCCCGGGGATCTTTGAGAAACGGTTCCACTGGACGTGAGCCGCTCAAATTATAGCTCAGCCCCGCCGCCTCGCGATGAAACTGGACCAGCGGTTTGAGATTGAAAACGACCTGTTCATTGAGCAGCACCTTGAGCCAGAGAAAGGCATCTTCACCGAACACGCATTTCTCTCGATCAAAAAATCCGCCCCACTTGCGAACGACTTCGGCGCGCGTGAGCGTCGAACACGGCGACATATACGCCAGCATGCTCACAACTAAGGCTGGATCAGTGTCTGGTTGGATTCGGTGGACACCGTCGGCGAGTCCGCGTTTGCGCCACCTGCTTTCCATGGACACGCCCGCCGGATGCTCGATGTAGCCGCAGGTCACTGATGCTACTTCAGATCCAAGATTCTCAAGCAGGCTTACGCTCTCTTGCAGGTAGTTCGGTAACCACTCGTCATCAGCATCAAGAAAGGCGATGAGCTCACATCGAGCTTGTTTAAGACCGGCATTCCGCGCGGCGCCGGGTCCCGCGTTGGTTTGCGAGATGAGCCGGAATCGCTTGTCGGGATAGCCGGCGACAATCGCAGCGCCGTCGTCGGTCGAACCATCATCGACAATAATCACCTCGAAGTCGCGGAACGATTGAACAGAAATCGACTCGAGCGCCCGTCGCACGTACGGCGCTTTGTTGTAAAGCGGAATGATGATTGAAACTTTCAAACGAATCGCAGCGAGACGGGCGTGATTTCTGGGAAGGGCGAATGGTGACGGCGAGATTCGGAGGGAATTTCCTCGGAATTGATAATAGTTGCTATCGCAGCCAAAATCCAGCCGTTTCTTTGACTTTCTTTGCAGATGTGCAAGCAAGGCTGACAAATTTCGTCACTCGGTTTGCACTCTAGCTTTCGATGCTGTGCCGAGCAGTTGTACCACTGCGTTCCGACTCAAGATTACTGCCTCAAATCCTCACTTTTTCTGTATACTGTTCGAGGCACACCCGCCGACATTTCCCGCTTTCTCCAACCCAACCTTAATTAAGTCTTTCCTACGATTTGGTTACCACTATTTCAGATCAAGATCAGAATCGTCATTTCCGCACCGACCACTTGCAAGCCGACCTGGGAGGTCGTTCTGCGCGTGGCGGAGCCGTGACCTTATCGGCGCAGCTTTTCAAGTTTGTGCTGACTACCGTCGCTGCTATCGCTCTCGCGCGATTGCTGACGCCGGATGACTACGGCCTCATCGCCATGGTCGCGATTCTGGTCAACTTCGTCGGTATGTTTCAGTATCTGGGCCTTTCAACCGCAACCGTCAAATGGGCCGAACTCACCCATCAACAAGTTAGCACTCTCTTCTGGATAAACATGGCGCTGAGCGCAACGATTATGCTGGTGACGGTGGGCAGCGGTCCTCTCCTCGCCTGGTTCTACCGCGAGCCAAGACTGGTGGGCATAGCCGCCGCTTACGGAGTAACGATCCTGTTTACGGGGTTGGCAATTCAACACGAGGCACTCCTTTCAAGGCAGATGCGCTTTACGGCGATCGTTGTCATCGAAACGACGGCGCTCTTGATCGGCTTCGTGGCTGCAATCGTGGCCGCATGGTATGGCGCAGGTTATTGGGCGCTGGTGCTCAACCAGGCAGTGATGACCTTAGTGACTGTCGTCGGCGCCTGGAGTGTTTGCAAATGGCGGCCAGGATTTCCGGGACGCGGATTGGACCTTCGCTCGATGCTGACCTACGGCGGAAATCTTACCGGCTTTAACGTCATGACTTTCTTTGCGCGGAATCTGGACAACCTGTTGATCGGAAAATTCTGGGGCGCGCATCAATTGGGTGTCTACTCGCGGGCTTACCAAATGTTGTTGCTGCCGATGCAACAGATCAACGCACCTCTGGCTGCGGTCGCGGTGCCTGCTCTCAGTAGGTTGGCCGATTCACCCGACCGGTATCGCTCCGCTTATCTCAAGATTCTCGAAAAGATCGCCATGATCACAATGCCGTTGGGCGCGTTGATGATCACAACTTCAGATTGGATGGTGCTCCTGCTGCTGGGCCCGAAATGGACTGAGACGGGAAAGATTTTCATGTTGCTGGGCATCGCGGCAATTATCCAACCGGTAACCAAGACCTCGTGGTGGCTTTTCTCCACGCAGGGACGCACGCGCGAGTTGTTTCACTGGGGACTAATCAGCGGCGTGATTGCAGTTGTTTCAATTCTCGCGGGTTTGCCGTGGGGAGCGACTGGTGTAGCAGCGTCATACGCGGCAGCCGATCTTTTGGTTAGCACCCCATTGTTGTTTTGGTACGTAGGACGTCGAGGACCGATTCGGACCAGTGACTTCTATCGCACGATCGTTCCCTCGGCGGTTGCATCAATTTGTTCTGTTGCCATTCTCCTGGTCTGTCGCCACTGGCTGACCTCGGTAGCCGGATTGATACCGCGGTTGGGCCTTGCGTTGGTTCTCACTGTTAGCACTTCCTTTTTAATCTATTCCGCCCTGCCGGCCGGACGGTTAGCGCTACGCCATCTTAAAGAAACACTCCTGTTGCTTTTGAAACGCCGCAGTGAGTCGGCCGCTTAATCACTGATCATGCTGAAGAAATTCAAACAAGCTGCTTTGCACTCCTTGAAAACGACCGGGTTTTCAACTCTGGTCCACAATAGCCGCTGGCGCCGACAGCGACTCCTGATTCTCGCCTACCACGGAGTGGCGCTCGCTGATGAACACCTTTGGAATGGTTCGCTATTCATTTCGGCGGATACCTTTGGCTCGCGTTTACAACAACTCAAAAAATCCAAATGCGCGGTGTTGCCTCTCGATCAGGCTCTCGAGCGACTCTATGCGGATGACTTACCTGATCGTGCCGTGGCGATAACTTTCGATGACGGTACTTCAGATTTCTCGCGCAGGGCTTTCCCATTGCTAAAGGAATTTGATTTTCCTGCCACGCTCTATCTCACCACGTTCTATTCCGAATATCAGCAGCCCGTTTTCGACGTGATGTGTTCCTACCTGCTTTGGAAAGGACGGCATGCGACGCTCGACCTTAAAAAGCTGACCGGGCAAACGTTAAGAACAGAGCTGACCGAAACCGACTCACGCGCGGCCGCGCTCAGCCAGATACATTCCTTCTCCCGTGAGCGCAAGTTTTCGGCCGACGAGAAAAGCGATTTCGCTGCTTCATTAGCGGCACACCTGGGGGTCGATTACGAGGCTCTGCTCAGGCAACGGATCATGCACAACTTGACCGCCGGTGAAGTCGGACAACTTGCGCGGGATGGCGTCGACGTGCAACTGCATACGCATCGTCATCGAACACCAAAGAATCGCGAACTATTTCTACGCGAGATAGAAGACAACCGATCGAGCATTAAGGAAATGACCGGTGGCACTGCGTCGCATTTCTGCTATCCCAGCGGAGTCTACGATCCGATGTTTCTCCCCTGGTTGCGCGAAGCGGAAGTTGTTTCCGCAACTACCTGCGAACTGGGATTTGCCTCACGCAGTTCTAACCGGTTGTTGTTGCCTCGGTTTTTGGACAACGAATCGCTTTCAGATATTGAGTTTGAGAGTTGGTTGACCGGGGTGTCGGTTGCTTTGCCGCGACGCCGCATTGCCGCGGGAGTGCAGGCTGGAGGTGCGGCATGACACTAATTGCCGGAATGCTGTCGCGACGCGATCGTCCGCTCAGTCAGTCGGCTTGTGCGGACCTGGCCAGATCGGTCTCGCGAGATTCAGCCGACGAGGTCAAGAGTTTCGGAGATCTGAGTAGCTTCTTCGTCAAGGTCGATGTCGGCGCCTTTGGCAAGCCAGGGTTTTATGTGGATTCATCCGGCGCGTTTTCGCTACTCGCCGGCGAGCCTCTCCTAAACAATCATGAGTCAGTAAATCCCTCAAATCGGCTTCAGGACCTGATGACAATTCACGAGCAAGTGCTCGAGGATAATTGGAAAATCCTTTCCCAGGCCGACGGCACGTTCAGCATTGTTCACTACCAACCGGCGACGAGGAGGCTGGCGGTAGCCGCAGACAAGCTCGGCATCAGGCCAATTTACTACTGGTTTGACGACAATCTCTTTATCTTCGCCAGCGCGTTGCGCATTCTCGAAGAGTGTCCGCTCGTGCCGAAGAAGATGAACCTTCGCGCTGTTACGGAAATCGTGGGACTCGACTGTCCACTTGCGGACCGTACTCCATACTCAGGCATTTCGTTATTGAAACCGGCTGAGATTCTGGAGGTAACGAGAGAAACAACTTCGCGAAGTTGCTATTGGCGTTGGGACGAGATCGAAGTTTCTTCGGAACCCGAAAACGCGCGCTTGAAGACTATTTACGAAAACTTCCGATCAGCGGTGACTTGTCGTCTCGGGGATAACAAAGCCACCTCAGCATATCTGAGCGGCGGATTAGATTCGCGTTGCGTAGTCGCGGCGCTGCGGCAGACCGGCGCTCACTTGCACACTGTGAATTTCGCCAGACCGGGAACGCTCGACCACTACTGCGGGAACCAGTTTGCCGGAAAGATTGAGTCAATTCATCAAAGCTTGCCGAAAGATCAGGGCGATCGCATTCCAGACTATTCACTGCTGATGGCGAGAGCCATGGAGAAACTAAGCGAGGATTTCGCCGGAAAATTTACCGCCGAGCGCCCGCGCCTCGTTTGGTCTGGTGAGGGCGGCAGCGTCTTATTGGGTCACGTTCATCTTAGCGAGTCGATTATCACGCTAATGCGCAATGGAAATATTGAAAGTGCAATCGATAAGTATCTTGATCGTGAGCAGATCCACATTCCCGCCAAACTCTTCCGTAGTCAGATTCTTGAGAATGCCCTTGAAGTGATTAAGCAGGGCATCCGTGAAGAGCTGCAAAATTTCCAGGCTGCGGATCCGGGCCGGAACTTTTACCTCTTTCTCGCGCTTAATGATCAGCGACGGAAACTCATGAGTCACTTCGAAAATATCGACCAGCACCGGCTTGAGTTTCACCTGCCATTCTTCGATGCGCAGTTTGTTTCCGCCATCATGAAGACGCCGCTCGACTGGTGCTTGAGACACAAATTCTACGTCAAGTGGCTATCCCAATTTGCGCCGGAGGTAATGGAGGTTCCCTGGCAGGCCTACCCGGGTCATGAGCCTTGTCCGCTGCCGGCTCCCGCTGACCTGGGATATCAGTGGGATGAAAATCACCAGGCGACCGAGGACGTGGCCCAGAGGCAACGCGTGATCAAACAAGCTTCGGAACTCATCGGCGCTTCCGACTTCCCCGACAGAATTCTCAGTCGCAGAAATCTGCGTCTGGCGGCCTGGATTCACTCGCGCGGTTGGCGTGATTACCGCTACGCCTTTGAAGCTGCGAACACTTACCACACTTACTCAAAAAAGTGCGGCGGAGAATTCAATCAGCCAAGCACTTAGAGTTCTCTAGTGCTCCAAGTGCAATAAAGACGATGGAACGTACGATACCAACATTCAGATTGCAGGACCCGTTGGTCCCAAGTTCTGCGCAGGATGTCGCGCGAGTCCTGCTGCCGAATGAGGCGTATCCCGCTGTCAGCGTCATAATTCCGGCTTACAACGTGGCAGCGTTGATCGCCGAGACGCTTGATTCTGTCTTCGGGCAAACATTCAATGACTATGAAGTGATCGTTATCAATGACGGCTCGCCCGACACGGAAGAATTTGAACGGGCAATCGAGCCTTACCGTGAGCGCATTCGTTACCTTCATCAGAAAAACGGCGGCGCGAGTTCCGCTCGCAACGCCGGCTTGAGTGTGGCTAAAGGGGAATTCATCGCGTTTCTCGACGCGGATGATGTCTGGTTGCCGGATTACCTCGAGGCACAAATAAAATTTATTAAGGACCAAAACTGCGATCTGGCATGCGCCGATGCGAGGATTACGGGCAATAGCCCTGACGCCGGCAAAACTTATATGGAGACGCTGATGGAGACAGCTCCGGCCATCGGCGACGTGACGTTCCTCCAGCTCGTCAGCGCCGAACGAAGCTTGATCACTTCAGGCGTAGTGGCGCGCCGCGATCAAATTCTTGAAGTCGGCCTCTTTGATTTGGCGCTCCGCAATGCGCAGGACTTCGACCTTTGGCTGCGGCTTGCTCTGCACGGTGCGCGACTCGCGTACCAGCGTCGCGTACTCTTGGAATATCGCACCCGCCAGGGTAGCCTGACTGGCGATGCGATCAATTCTCACCGCCGAGAGTTGCGTGTCTTTGACAAGATCGAAGAGTCTTATTCACTCACGCCGGCCGAGCGCACTGAGGTTTCCTCAGTCATCAGAAAGCGGAGAGCGCTGTTGGAATTCGAACTCGGCAAGCTCTATTTGATTCCCGGCGAATTTGAGCGAGCTCGAGAATCGTTTGCGCGCGCCGACAGTCTCCATCGAAATTGGAAACCCAAGTTAGCGCTCTGGCTAACGCGTCTGGCGCCGCGCCTGCTGCAAACTCTCTACCTGCGTCGCACGGAGAAAGCCTCATGAGAAACATAAGAGATTTTTCAACGCATCTTGATTTCGCTCGCGACCTCGATTCCGCGGGCGGCGCTTCGGGAGCCGATGCCCTGGCCTCAGAGCTGGAGACTAACGGTATCGTTGTCTTGCCGAATCTCCTCAATTCGGAGCAACTGGGCGGCATGCAAAAAGCTTTCGAGGCCCGCCTGAGAAGAGTGCGTTGGAACAACTTTGAAGGCTATCAAAAGACCGAGCGCTTTCGACACATGATCGAAGATGTGCTGCTACTCGATCAGGGGTTTGTTGATCTCGCGTTGCATCCGACGGTGAAGCATATCCTGAACAGATATCTGGGGACGGATTACGAACTAACGGAGGCAAAAGGATGGAAGTCTTTGCCTACCAAACGCGACTTCCACGGCTGGCACGGTGACACCTGGTATGACCAGAGCGTGGCAACAAAGATTCACAAGGAGATTAAGCTGGGGTTTTATCTCACGGACGTGAGGAGTGGGTCGTTTACTTTCATCAAAGGCAGTCATCAGAAGCAGCACCCGACCGATCTGAAAAAGAGCGAATTCAAGAACCTGCCGGCTTCTCAACAGATCGAGATAAGAGGCCAGGCCGGAACCGCGTTCATGTTTGACACCTCAGCGATTCATCGGCAGGGCATTCCTATGCTGGAACCAAGAGAGGCAGTATTTTTCGGTTATCACGACCCGAGCGTCCCTCTCCAGCGAGAGGATTTGATCACTTACCGCTATCACCCTTTGCTGCTGAACGCAGCGTTTCTCGGAAATCTGTCAGATGAAGATCGGCGCATCCTCGGCTTTGGGAACAAGAGCAACTTTGTGCCGGCCTTTGTGCGCCAGGATCAACCCCCAGTTTCGTACAATGTTTTCTGCCTCGCCCACAACGTAGACCTGCGAATCAGTGCGGCGCGTGAAAGAATCGCCGCCCGCCTGAAGCGAACGTTTCGCCTCTAGAGGGAATTGTAGTTGGCGATCATCGGAACCCCAAAAGGACATGCCAACATTAGTTTCAATATTCGGAGTTGAACCTAAACGCATTGGAGGCACTGAAACCTTCGCGCGCGAGCTTTCACTTCAACTCGGATCGCGCGGTTGGCAAAGCGTACTCTGTTTTTTGTCCGAACCGACTGAAGAAGTGCGTCGCTTCCTCGATCTAACGAATGTCTCACTAGGGGTTTACGCGAGCGCGCAGGACAGCGGCATTAAGACAGGGCGCGGCCTGACCAGAATTGCTCGCCGTCATCGGCCGGAGATTCTGCATCTTCATTACACCGGATTTCTCAATTTGTATTCGTGGCTTGTCCGCCTGCAATCGGTGAAGCAGGTGTTCTTCACGGACCACCATTCGCGTCCGGCCGGATATGTTTCCGGTCACGCGGCGCTTTGGAAACGCGTCGCCGCACGTTTCATAAATGGTCCACTCACGAAAGTCATTTCGGTGAGCAAGTATGGCTACGACTGCATGACTGCGTTCGATCTGCTGCCGCGGAGCCGATTTGAAATGATCTACAACGGCGTTGACCTGACGCGCGTCAGCAGTGATCCAGAAGCAGCTCGTGCCTTCCGTCGCCGATATTCAATTCCCGAGGACCGCGCTATCGTTACGCAAGTGAGCTGGATAATTCCAGAGAAGGGGATTACGGATTTTCTTCAGACGGCTCGCCTGGTGCTTGAACAAAACCGTAAGGTTCAGTTTGTCCTGGTTGGAGACGGCGCATATCGGGCGCAGTACATGAAAGACGCTGAGCAAATGGGAATTCAAGATCGGGTGACGTGGACAGGGACGGTGAAGGATCCATTTGGTGAAGGAGTATTTGCGGCGCCGGATGTGATTTGCCAGTTTTCACGCTGGGAGGAAGTGTTTGGCTGGATGATCGCCGAGGGCATGGCACACGCTAAGCCGATTGTCGCGACCCGCGTTGGTGGGATACCGGAGCTGATCACGGATGGCGCCACGGGATACCTGGTAGAGCGTGGCGATACTAAGGGAATGAGTGAAAAACTGTTGGCGCTTCTCGCTGATCCGGCGTTGCGAGGGCGAATGGGCGAAGCTGGGCGAGCAAACGTGGCTGAGAAGTTTGACTTGCGAAAAAACGTGGCGCAGCTAATTAGTTCCTACGGTATTTCATAATCCTTTTGGTGCAAATCTGACCCACTAGCTAAAGCTAGTGGCAATTCAATTGTGCTGGCCAATGGTTTCTACTTCAGCCTTGCCACTAGCTTCAGTCTTTTCCACTAGCTAAAGCTAGTGGCAATTCAATTGTGCTTGCCAATGGTTTCTGCTTCAGTCTTGCCACTAGCTTCAGTCTTTCCATTAGCTTCAGTTTTGCCACTAGCTTCAGCTAGTGGATCGAAGGTTGGCAAAATTCACCGCTTCAACGAGAAATACCTGCCGGTCCGCTCGCAATAGTCTTGATAAGGCTGACCATAAAGATTCGCGCAGAAGCGTTCCTCCTTGAGTATCTGCCAGTGGATCGCAGCAAAGGCTAAGGCGAAGAAGATCAAAAAGATTAGTCGGCCATTGATCAGGAAAATGCCGAGGAACCAAAAGATCAGGAATACATAAATCGGGTTGCGCGTGATCGCGAATAGCCCGGTGGTGACGAGGGCTCCCGGGGTCGTAGTGTCGAAGCCGACGCGCCACGAATCACCGAAAGACACAAAAGCCAGCACGAAGACGATCAATCCAAATGAAACGAGCGCAACTCCGATCATCTTCGCCACATTGGAATAAATTAAAACTGCGTCGAGCGGCGCCGGGAAAATGTGAAACTCGCAGTGAAGCGCGTAAAGAATAATTTCAGTCATCCACGCAACCAGACCCGCGAAGCTTATTAATTCAACAGCCAACATCAGCCCGGTTTTGCCGCCGCCGATCGCAATGGCCTGTATGTTCCGGCTCACGCGCAGATACAGCGCGCGCCCGAAGACGATGGACAGGAAAGCGATCACACTTGCGATTTGGAAATAGTCGAAAAAGTTTCGCATCATTTTTTGCGCGCACCTGGTTTTAACTCCGCCAGCACGCTCGCCTTCACCCCACGCTGCTTCAGAGTGTCGTGGGCGTCATCCCGGAGTTCCGTAGCCTTTTTCTGGTTGCCCTGTTCCTGCAATGTGTCCTGGTAGGCTTCGACGTAATTCTTGAAGTCAACATGGCCCAGGGTTTCGGCGGCGGCGTTCATGTCGTCAACCAGAGCGGCCGTGAGACACCTGGTCGCCTCCCGGGCATCCGGACGTGCCACTTTGATCGCGGTAGTGCCGGAATCATCTTTCCAGTCAAGATATTTGTAGTCTTTCGCCAGCGCCTTGCCAAGCGGAACATTGGCATGAATTGCCAGCCGGCTCGCTGGAAGTTGAGCGGCAACTTCGCGGAGGACGTTGTTACCCTGCTCCAGAAAGCGGCTACCGTCAAACGTGAGTATGCGGCCGACGTCCTCGCTGAAAACATCCTGCGCCAGATACTCCTCGGTGTAGCGTTCCCGCGGCGGTGCAACGCGGATCATCAACGGTTCGGAAACGATGTCTTCACCGTCGAAATCGAGCGCGGCCTGGACCAGGTAATAACCGGGATCCGAAATCTCCCAACCGTTCCGGCCGGCGGAAGCAAAGAGCGAGTCATAAATTGATTCACCGGGATTCAGCTTCTTGTTTTTCGGTTGCCAGCAAAATTGAGCGTGCGGCGCGTATTGTCGGGCCGGCTTATCCTTCTTCTTAATCACCAGGGTGATTCGTTCCATCGTGCTCAGGAGTTTATCGTGGACCAACTGTCGCTCACTGGAAGTGTTGGTTAGTTTCAGCTCCAGCACCACCGGCTCCATGAATTCAAACACCGGCTGCGGGCGATTGACTCGGACCACTAACTGGAATTTCGGTTCAGGCGAGACATTAGCTTCACGAAAGCCGTGATTGTCGAACCACTCGGCATTGCCCATTTGCACAAATTGCTCCGGCGCATGACGCATGAACAGGAGTTCGCTGTCGCCAAACCGAAACTCGAAATTGGAGAAAAATGCCGACTGCCCACCCCTGACGTTATATGGGTAGTTCATAAAACTCCGCGCTTCGGCATCGCTTTTGAGTGATATCCAATCCTGCGACCCGGCGCCTTTCTCCCAGGAGTGGGCCAGATTGAAGCAGTGGCCCATCTCGTGGCAGGTGGTCCAAAAATTCATTCGTTGGATCCATTCCCCCGGTCTTTTATCTCGCGAGGGCGGGTCCGCGATAAACGATTTGTTGAAAATGGCGGTGCCCTGCCGATGTTGCGCGCCAATATCGTCAAACATGATGCCGCCCAAATCTTTCCCATCTTCTTCATTCAAGCCCGCAAAAAACACCCACATGGCCCACTGCGCTTTCGACTTGAAGCGGGACCAATACTTCTGCATCGCATCGTGCATTTCCTGGTAACTCCAAACCTTGTTCCTGCCGGCGCCTTTGAGCGGGACTCTGCCGCCTTTCGTGGTAGTCACCGCGAAGCCCGCGCGCTCGAAGATTGTCATCACGGAAAGGTTTTCGGCTTGCAGGGAGCGAGGGCGATTGTGATGCGCATCGGTCTTGATGTTCAACAGGACCTTCTCGCCCTGGACGAAATCAAATTCGAAGTCGACAGTATGGAAGTTAGGGCTGGCAAACTTAAACACCCGAGTGCGATTCGTGGCGCCTCCGCCGGAAAGAAGCACCTGGGCCTGGCGTTCGGCTGGAAGGGCATTGGGAAGAATCTGGATAGTGACGGATTTGTAGGGAAAGGATTCCTTGTTACCTTCCGTGTAGAACACATCGCCGGTCCAGGTGTTTGGCCCATCCGCAATCAATTTCGCAATCCAGTGCACCCTCGAGAAAATTCCCCCGTGAATCACGCCGCTGGCCACCATCTGCGGATAACGACCGTCTACATCAACTCGCAACTCTTCACTAATCGCCTTTTCTCCGTCGGCGGAATCCTGCGAATTCGTCGAGGAGCCGCCAGCGGACTTCTTCCAGGTGTAAAGACCACTCAACGTAGACTGCGTGGCTGGGTTGCGTCGGGCAGTAGAGGCCGAGCGACGCGTATTGGCGACGATATTAGCGGGCTTTTCGTGAATTGAGCTGTCGTTGTTATCGGTCCGTAGAAGATCTTCTTTTTGCATCTGTTTTCTCCGGTGTTTGGCAACCCCTGGGTGAGCAATCTGGGAACAGCGCGTCGGCGATGTTCAGCCGTCAAAGAGCAGCACAAGAGAAGTTGGTGAGCGGGCATCGGAAGAGTAGTTACTTACGCATAACGGAAGGGCGCCGCTGAGATGCGGTGCTCGAGCCTGCCGTCAATCAGTGAGATTCCCAGATAGACGTCGTCGGAAACCTTCAGGGCAATGGTCTCCGAAAGTTTTTTCAAAGGAAGCGAAACTTCGACATCTGCCGGTCCCGGGTCTAATTTCAGCTCGCAAGCGGCGGCCTTTCCAATTTGCCGTTTGGTTTTGACCTTTTTCTGATTGAAGACTTCCTTGCCGTTTACCGAGATCACGACAGTGTCATCTTCAAAACCATCTTGCAGTGCAATGCGAATAATTGTCATCAAGACTTCTTCAACATCTGGTGCATTCGGATCCCTCATGCCTTACGTTTGCCTCACTTTCCGAACACCTGTGGAAAGCCAAATGGCGTAGCGCCGGGTTTGAACTTCACTTCACATTTTTAAACCCAAATGGTCAGCCGCCGGCCGTCGTGAGCGATATGCACGCTAATGATATCTCCTCTCTGGACGTGAAGCTCGGTGGGAAACGGATAGAAAAGGACATTCTCGAACGACGTGCCGCCTGCTTCGGGTCGGGGCTCGAGTGCTGTCTCGTTATCGAGTTCCAGTCGAATCCATTGGACGATGCCGTTTACCACGCCGGTTTCACTGGCCTTGAGCGCGAGGATCGCTTCATCCGCGGCTGGCTGTTCCGTTGCAGTAAAATCGAACCGGAAAGCATCGCTACCTTCGGACAGCAAAACGAGACCTGATTCATCGATGGGCAGCGAAAACGCTTCGGGTATGAAAGCTGTCATCGCCGCCACGTCGAACTCCAGGCTGGTTTCGATCTGACAGAAACGGCTGTATTCCTGCCAATTCGCAAAGGCGATTCGTATGGCACCTGCTTTCGGCACGCTCCTGGCATCCGGCACTACGAGTCGGCGTCGCGCGTCAACTAACGCTGGGAGTGGATTAAAGCCGAGGAGACTGTTAGAGAAGATGTCGCAAAAAAGGAACTCGGCCGGACCGCCGAGATCTACGTCGGGATCGACCTGCTGTGATCTCTTCTCAAAAATTGTGACGCGCGAAGTCAGCTTGTTGCGCGCCAGGATTTCACGCGCGACTGCCGCAATTACCGGATCGTCTTCGCACGAATAAACCTGTGCGCCGGCCCGTGCAGCTGCCAATGTTAGGAGTCCGGCGCCAGTGCCAATTTCAAAAGCGCGCATCCCCGGACTAATAGCGCGTGTGAGTGCTCGGTTCCACGCGAGGTTGCGGTGCGTGTCATTCATCATTGAGATGTGATAGCTCGGCGTTAGCCGGGAAGTCGCCCGCCGCACTCGAACCAGTGACTCGGAATCACCCGACCCGATCGCCAAAGCCTTTTGACACAACTGATAAGCTTCCAGCTTGTGGCCTTTGGCAGCAACGACTTCCGCCGCACCAGTGAGGCGCCGCACTCGATCTCGCACCGAGCCACTCACGGCTTCAACCTGTGCGATCAGGGTTTCAATCTCGGTTTTCGACATGCCTTGTAAGGGAGTTTCCGGGCGGCGGTAATGTATCACGAGTCCGGCGCGTAGTCAGGGTTCCTTCTCGGAGGAGTTCTTGTCGGCGGATACTAGTCAGGCTGATTACTCGATAGCCAGTGCACTTCAATCCTGCTTGAGTAGTGCGTATTCAAACTTGTAGAAGTGTTTTCCCTCGACGATGTCTATCGTCATTTTGCCGGTCAGTCCCGCAAGTTCGCCGGTGCCCGAATCCGGAACGACCGTGATGATCAGTTGCGGAGTGCCGCGCGTCATCGTGCCGCTGTGCTGGAGAGCGAAGGTGCCGGTGCGGCCGTGAAGTTTGCCGTTAACTCGTTCCATTGCCACATAACCGGCCGAACCCGACACGTCGGTCATGACCGCCAGCATCTGACCTTTACTAAAACCTTCGAGGTCGCCACGAAACAGTTTGTCGAGCGACATTCTGCCGACAGTCGGCTCTCCTTTTTCGTCGACCTGCGGATTCACCTTCACGTCAAATTCGCCGCTGGCATGTTTAGTCACGGAGGTCTCCTTGCCGGTTGTACTGGGAACTGTTGCGGCAGCCCTGGCATCTGGTTCCAGGTCAGGAACTTTGGTAGCCTGCCAGCTTACGACCTGCCACTTGCCGTTGCGCTTAAGGAACGTTCCGCTGTTTAGAAAATTTGTGACATCGCTCTTTCCCTCATGCACCGTTGTGCCGACGAGACGGAAAGCAACTATCGCGGTGTTTCCGTATTGTTGGATACGAATGTCTTCGCCCGTGAAGGTAGTTTTTGGAGCGTCAGGTTTCGGAGCCGGCGCCGCACGCACGTCGCGCATGATGTCTGCCTTGCCACGTCGCTTACCCGCAGAACCGGTGTAGATCAGATCTTCCGCCCAAAAGCGATCGTGCACGGCGGCGTCATTCCGCGAAGCGCCGGCGAGAAACTCTTTTAGCAGGCTGGTTAACTCGGCGTTGTCTGGCGCTGTCTGCGCCTGAAGGCCACAGGTCAGTACGAGCATGATGACCATCGACGAGAACAGTTGCCTCATGGTGGTTTCTCCTGTCTTAACACGAGCGAAGGCACAATCTTGTAACGCATCTACACTTGCTGTGCAATCGGCATCTGCACGGTTGCGGGACAATATTTATTGGACGGGTGGAAGGGCAGTCGGGTAATATTAGCCTCTCTGATGAAGACTACTCGAACAACCAGCAAACTCCTCCTAACGGTGCCGCTTCTGCGCCGCGCATTCTGACGCGCGGTTTAGGCGGAGCGGCGAACCCCTAATAAAACCAGCGAATCATCTCGAACGCGCAGACCAATCGCGCTTTTGTGCGTTCGTCGGAATTCATGTTAAGTGTAGACCTACGTTAGGAAAAGAGACATGGACGAAAAATATTTTCCCGAAAGAATAGAACAGAAGTGGCAGCGACACTGGCTGGAGTCGCGCGCGTTTGAAGCGCCATCGGACGATCCGCGGCCGAAGTTTTATTGCCTCGAGATGTTGCCTTACCCATCGGGCTATTTGCACATGGGACACGTGCGCAACTACTCAATTGGCGACGCCCTCGCCTGGTATAAGCGCTTGCAGGGATTCAATGTGTTGCATCCGATCGGTTGGGACAGTTTCGGCCAGCCGGCTGAGCAGGCGGCAATCAAGCGCGGTGTGAATCCCCGCGATTGGACGGAAGAGAACATCGCCCACATGCGCGGTCAGATGCAGCGCCTTGGTATTAGTTACGACTGGTCACGCGAGATCGCCGCGCATCGTCCGGAGTTTTATAAGTGGGACCAGTGGTTCTTTCTGAAAATGCACGAGCGTGGACTCGCTTACAAGAAGCAGTCGCCGGTTAACTGGTGTCCAAAGGAAGGCACTGTGCTTTCCAATGAACAATCGGCCGGCGGCATTTGTTGGCGTTGTAGCACCGCGGTCGAGAAAAGAGATCTGGAGCAATGGTTTCTGCGCATTACTGAATACGCAGAACAACTCGTCACAGACATTAAACAGATAGAAAGCGCGTGGCCGGAGAAAGTGCTCAAGCGCCAACGCGATTGGGTGGGACGCAGCGAAGGCGCCTACGTAAATTTCGGCGTCAAGGACAGCAAAGAAAAAATTCGTGTATTCACTACGCGGATCGATACGATTTATGGAGCTACAGCTATTGCCATCTCGGCAGAGCATCCATTGCTCAATAGTTTGCTGGAAGGATCGTCGCTGAAAAATGACGTGGAAGCGTTTGCTCGCAAGGTTAAAGCAGACGCAGCGACCCGTACGCGTGAGGAGGAAGCGCCGAAGGAGGGAATCAACACCGGGGTGCTGGCGGTCAATCCGTTCAGCGGCGAAGCGATTCCGGTTTGGGTGGCTAACTACGTCTTGATGGAATACGGCACCGGCGCCGTGATGAGCGTGCCGGCGCATGACGAACGTGATTTCGAGTTTGCACAAAAGTATTCGTTGCCGGTAAGGCGTGTGATTGAGCGGATCTCTCACGAGCAGGAATCGATTGCTCACGATGACGCACGCGAGGATCAATCATTAGCGATGCCGCATGCGTTTACCGAATACGGCATCCTCGTTAATTCGGGCGACTGGAGTGGAAAACTTTCAGCGGACGCCATGAAGGAAATGGCGCAGCACGCCGAAGGTCAGGGCTTCGGCGAGGCGGCGATCACCTATCGTATTCGCGATTGGGGTGTTTCGCGCCAGCGTTTCTGGGGCGCACCCGTGCCGATAATCTACTGCGATAAATGCGGCATGGTCCCAGTGCCTTATGACCAACTGCCGGTTGTGTTGCCTGAGACCGCGGAGTTTACCGGAACCGGCGCGCCGCTCGCCGGCGTGGCAGATTTTGTGAACACTACTTGCCCAAAGTGTGACGGCGAAGCAAAACGCGAAACCGACACGATGGACACCTTCGTTGATTCATCCTGGTATTTCTTCCGCTACTGCGATCCACGCAACGATGAGATGCCATTTGATCCGGAGCTGGCGGCGCAGTGGACTCCTGTCGACCAGTACATCGGCGGCGATTCCCATGCAGTGATGCACCTGATCTACACGCGCTTCTGGACCAAGTTTATGCGCGACATCGGTCTCATCTCGTTTGATGAACCGGTGAAGAGATTGCTCACCCAGGGGATGGTCACAAATCAGGTTGAAGGCACTGACGAGTGGAAGGCGATGTCCAAGAGTTTGGGCAACGGCGTGGATCCGGATGAAATGATCGCGGCGTTTGGGGCGGACGCTGCGCGGTTGTTCATTCTGTTTGCGGCGCCGGTGGAAAACGAGCTGCGTTGGTTAGAGTCAGGCATTGAAGGCGCTGTGAGGTTCATCAGGCGGGTTTACACAATGGTTGGGCGTTGGTCCGACCGATTCTCGTCAGGCGCCCAAAATGGAGACGCGAAGGCGGAGCCAGGTGAGTCTGCGCGGGCACTACGCCGGAAAACGCATCAGACGATTACCAAGGTGACTGCAGATTTTGAAGTGTTGCACCTGAATACTATCGTCGCGGCGCTGATGGAATTGTTCAATGAGTTGAGCGATTTCAAAGCGGATCCGGCGACTGCCTCTGACGCAGTCGCCGCCGCGGTGCGTGAAGCGCTGGAGCCGTTAGTGATCATGCTCGCGCCCTTCTCTCCGCATGTGGCTGAGGAAATGTGGGAGGCGCTGGGCCATCAGGATGGACTACTGGGTTCCGGCTCCTGGCCGCAAGCAGATTCAGATCTCGCGCGACGTGATGAGCTGGAGATACCGATTCAGGTGAACGGAAAACTTCGCTCGCGCCTCGTGACGTCGCCTGAGGTCACGGAAGCGGAGCTGCGCGCGGCTGCGCTCGATGACGACAAGGTGCGAGAGTTGATCGCCGGGCATGAAGTGGTCAAAGTCATCGTAGTGCCTCAGCGTCTGGTTAATGTGGTGATCAGATGACGACGGCCCAATTGCCGGCGTGCAACTTTTGAGTTTCTTTGATGAGTAATATGCTTTGCGTACTTTGCGGTAGAGTCCGCCGGACAAAGCAAAACCGCAAAGGTCGCAAAGCCTAAGACGCAAAGGTACGCAGAGGAAATCTATTTTTCAGTTTGGTTAATTCTTTGCGGCTCTTGGCGAGAGTCTTTGCGTACTTTGCGGTAGAGTCCGCCGGACAAAGCAAAACCGCAAAGGTCGCAAAGCCTAAGACGCAAAGTTACGCAGAGGAAATCTATTTTTCAGTTTGGTTAATTCTTTGCGGCTCTTGGCGAGAGTCTTTGCGTACTTTGCGGTAGAGTCCGCCGGACAAAGCAAAACCGCAAAGGTCGCAAAGCCTAAGACGCAAAGGTACGCAGAGGAAATCTATTTTTCAGTTGTTGGTTAATTCTTTGCGGCTCTTGGCGAGAGTCTTTGCGTACTTTGCGGCAAAGACCACCGGGCAAAGCAAAACCGCAAAGGTCGCAAAGCCTAAGACGCAAAGTTAGGCAGAGGAATTCTATTTTTTAGTTTAGTTAATTCTTTGCGGCTCTTGGCGAGAGTCTTTGCGTACTTTGCGGTAGAGTCCCGGACAAAGCAAAACCGCAAAGTTCGCAAAGCCTAAGACGCAAAGTTAGGCAGAGGAATTCTATTTTTTAGTTTGGTTAATTCTTTGCGGCGCTTGGCGAAAGCCTTTGCGTACTTTGTAGTAAAGACCACCGGGCAAAGCAAAACCGCAAAGTTGGCGAGGCATGAGAAGCAAAGTTAAGCAGAGGAATTCGCATTTTTCAAAGTGCACCAGTACTCGATTGAGGGATAGTTAGACGCAATATTTAGCATATGTTAGATTTAGGCTCGGATCGGGTGCTCGCAATCGAAAACTTTGCCAAGCCGGCGGGTGATGCCAACCTTTTCACTAAATGAAAGAATGTCCAACCTGTAGGCGCTGTTTCTCCGACGAAATTAATCACTGTCCGCAGGACGGGGACGCGACTACGCAATCGCTTCAGGGCGAACCGATCCTGGATGCTCGTTATCAATTAGAGCGGCGACTGGGCCAGGGTGGAATGGGCGTGGTCTTTCAGGCGCGCCACATTTTTCTCAAGACTTCCCACGCTATAAAGGTGATCTTGCCGGATCTCGTCGGCAATGACCCGATGCTGGTTACCCGCTTCCGTCAGGAGGCGCTGGCAGCGGCGGCCATTCGTCATCAGAATATTATTTCCGTAACAGACTTCGGCGTCGTGCGCGGCACGATGCCTTTTTTAGTTATGGAGTTTGTCAGCGGGAAGTCGCTGCAAGAGATCCTCGCTGAAGAGAAAGTGATGTCGCCCGAACGCGCATTGGAGTTTGCGTGCGCGATTGGCGCCGGCGTGGCCGCTGCTCACCGCCAGAATATCGTTCATCGGGATCTAAAGCCTTTGAACATCATGACCCAGGCCGGTCAGCCAGTGGCCGAAGGGCTGAAGATCCTGGATTTTGGTTTGGCAAAGATCAAGTCGGGGGAGTTGCTCGGATCTTTTGTGCAGGCAAAGACCAGCGGCCTGATGGGTTCGCCTTTCTACATGGCGCCCGAGCAATGGTCAGATGATGAGCCTGATGCGCGAGCAGACATCTACAGTCTGGGAATAATTCTCTATCAAATGCTGGCGGGAGACGTTCCGTTCAAGGGCTCATCAATTCCTTCGATCATGAAGAAGCACCTGACCCTGGCGGTGCCGAGTTTCAAATCGACGGGCGTCTCTATTGCTCCCGGTATTGAAGAAGTTGTTCGCCACGCGTTGGAGAAAGAAGTCCAATCGCGAACGCCGACTGTGGAAGCATTCATCGCGGAACTCCGCGAAGCAGTAAGTATTGCCGGCCCATCGTCATCTATCCCCAGGACAATGCCAGCGGGTGATCCAAACGAAACCATATTTGCGCCTGCGCCTGACACGGCAAAGTCTGGGCCGATAGATACCTCCGAGACAGTTTTTGATCGAGAAGTAAAAGTCAGTGCTCCGGTTCCTGGTCCTGAAGAACAGCGCCGCCTGGCGGCCTCGCGCGATGCTTACGAGCGCGAGCAACAGGAACGCAATCGCATCGCCCATGAAGAATTGGCGCGCGAATCGGAAGCGCGGCGGCTCGCGGCAGAAGAGAAGCTGCAAAAGCAAAAAGAACTCGAAGAACGACAAACCAGGGAACGGCAGGAACGTGAAGAGCGAGAACGGCAGCAGCGCGAGCAGATGGAAAGAGTTGAGCGCCAAGCTAAGGAGCTTGAAGAACGATTGGCTCGTTTAGCTACCAGCATCGCGCCACAGGGTGGGCCGGCAACCAGCCTGGATGATCCCGAAGCTACCCAGATACGCGCTGCAGTAAATTTCAGCGAAGTCGGCAACAACAGTTTCAGGGAAGGCGTCCTTCCCCACACAATTCCTCCAGCAACTCCGCAGTCCCAGCCGGGAAGCAGGCAGCCGATGGTTTTAATCGGCATAGCAGTGTTAGCGGTAGTGCTAATCGGCGGGAGTATTGGCGCATATCTGCTGCTGAAATCGGAACCTGCGCAACCTCGTGCAGGTGGAGACACAAATACAAATCAGGCGACGCCGGGCGGAACGGAAAAAATCAAAGCGGACCAGGTGGAGATTCCTGGTGGCACGTTTCAGATGGGCCGCAATGATGGACCACCGCAGGAGCAGCCACAACACCCCGCCACTGTGGGCAAGTTTTTTATGGACCGCACCGAAGTCACGAACGCCGCGTATGCCGAGTTTGTGAAGGCAATGAACTACGAGGCACCCTCCCATTGGTTTAAGGGAAAGCCGTTGCCCGGTCAGGAAGAATGGCCAGTGGTGAACGTTTCTCCGGGCGACGCCCAGGCATTTGCCGCCTGGCGTTCGAAGCGCGACGGGGTCAGCTATCGGCTGCCGACTGAAGAAGAGTGGGAGTTCGCCGCCCGCAATGGTGGGGCAGTAAAGTTGTATCCATGGGGCGATCGCTGGGAACAGAATCGCGCGGTTGTTCGAGAAGCCACGCCGCGCGCAGTCGGAACTTATCCAGACGGCAAGAATCGCTGGGGAGTGGTGGATTTGATTGGGAATGTATGGGAGTGGACGTCATCAAACGCTTCGGTTTACCTAAACAAAGTAGAGATTCCTGAAGGTAATCGAGATTGGGTGGTCGCGCGCGGCGGTTCCTACGCCAGTGATCCCGAGGATCGACAATCGCCGATTTCGGCGACCTATCGGGACTGGTATGCGCCGACATTTCGACATGCAAACCACGGTTTCCGCCTCGTGCGTTCGGCCGAATAGTAAATCGATCTGGGCCTGGTCAGGCGTTCGACTCTTCAGCCTTACGGGCGCATAGGGAATTAGATAACGCTCGCAAACTGAGCTACAATCCGCGCTGGTTTTTCAAAGCCCAGCAATAATGATCTGGAAAATTAAACCCTATGAGTGCGTGATCTTTAGGTGATCTTGACTGCAATTCTGCCTTCAATCCGGAGAAAATCCATGAGAGCTGCTTGGTTTATTCGCAAAGGTTCTGTCCTGGGGCTGTTGTTATGCTTGCTGGTGGGCGCCACCGGGGCGCTGGCTCAGGATGTGGGCGGCGATGCGAGCGTCGGGATTTTCAGGGCAAAGAATCCTGAGGCACGGCGGCGCACCAGGCCGCCAGTGCGCCGAGGTACTCGACCGCCAGTTTCGAATCTCGAAGATCGCGTTGAAGATCTGCTTGCCAAGGGCAACGAGTTTCGAGATGCACGTAGGTTTGCCGAAGCCGAGACGTCCTATCGGGAAATCCTTAAAGTTAAGCCCAGGGATGGTCGCGCGGCTTATGGGTTGGGAAATATTTTTTTCGACCAGCAACGTTGGGACGAAGCTGAAAGTTCCTACCGCGACGCCGTGCTGTGGAGCCCCAGCGAGGTGGACGGATTAGTAGCTTTGAGCGTAGTGCTCGTCCAACCTCGTGCCGGCGCGGGCAATGCGAAACGGTTTGCCGAGGCCGAAGGCTTTGCCCGGCGAGCTACCAACCTCGCTCCCAGGAATGCTGTCGCCTGGGATCGCCTGGGGGTCGCGCTACAGTCTCGCGGTGTTTGGACCAGCGAAACAGAGCAGGCTTATCGCCGGGCCGTAGATCTCGATCCACAGTTTGCTGTGGCTTACGCGCACCTGGCTCGAGTGCTGAATAAAATGGGCCGGCGTGCCGATGCCGCGCCGTTATACGATCAGGCAGGTCAATTGGCGAAGGATGCGCCGACATTGAATTTGATCGCCGAGTCGTTGCAGGCAGAGCAACAATGGGAAAACTCCGAGCCGGTGTTGAAGAGGGCTCTGGAGCTCGAAGGTCGCAATCCCACCTCGCTGCTCTTGATGGGGCGAATGCTGTCTGTCTTTAAGCGTTTTCAGGAAGCGGAGATGTTTCTCAAAACCGCCACGGAGGTGAGTCCTCGGGCGTTCGAGCCGCATCATCTCCTGGGCAGCGCCTATCTGGCATTGCAGCGTTTTGAGGATGCGGAGATGATTTACGAGCGAGCTTTGGATTTTGCTTCGGCGGGTGATCGCAAGCAACTCGCCGGAGCCTATGGCTTGGAAGGCGTTGGGGATGGTTACGCGAAGGAAAAGAAAAAACCCAGCGCCGCGCGTGCCTACCGGAGGGCGCTGGAAATTGATCCGGGAAATAAGCGCCTGGAACAAAAGCTTTCCAGTGTGCGCTAGGCGTTAGACAAACTGTTTCTCCGGATCTATGACGAAGGAGCCACTGCTCAAAACCATGTCCTTAGTAGACTACATGCTGAATCGAAGGAGCGAAACTCTCTCATGAAGCGCTGTCAAAAGTGTAATAAAACCTATCCGGACGATAATCAGAAGTTTTGTACTACTGATGGCGGCCTGCTGGTGAGTGCTGAACTGGCCTTCGATCCTAATGCTACGATTCAAGGTACTTCCGGTCTGCAACCACCGCCTCCTCCCCATAATCCCACGGTGGATTTAAACGCTACGGTAGTAGACTCCTCCAGCGCGGAAACAGCAGTCCTGCCGCGCAACACAGGTCCGACGGGTAATCCGACGTTCACTCATCGGGATTCCACGCCACTTACGAAGCAATCAGCTTCGGCGTCATTGCCGCCACCGCCTCCGGCGGCGCCTCCGACGGCGCCTCCGACGGTGCCTCCACCTTTAGCTCCGCGGCAACAGCACAGCGCGCCTTTGCCTCCAGCGGCGGCTGCACCGGCGAAGAAGAAATCTAAAATGCCGTTGATACTTGGGATCGTCGCGGTCTTGCTGGTGCTGGGTATTGCAGGGGTAGTTGCGGCTTTCTTTTTGGTCATCAAGCCGCGACTCGACGGTATGCAACCGGGTGGTCCGGTTGCCACCAGCACGGACAATACACTCAACCCTGAAACCGTAAATACTAATAACACCAACCCTGAGGATGCCCCGGCAACCACAGCCGAGCCAGAGTTTGTTCCCCCGGCCGACGCGCTCCGCTTTGAAAATTCTTCCGCTAATCTTGATGGAAAGCTCGCTGAGCACTATCTCGATTTCTCGTTTTATTACCCAAAGACCTGGACGGTGGATCCCAAGGCCGGAGTTCCCGGAGCGAGCAACTTTGCCAAGGTCGAACGAAACTTGCCGGAGGACATGACGCAGGAAAACTTCGCCGTGGGCTGGTACACGAGCAAAGGAACGATGGCAGCCGATTCGCCGACATTTCCGCAGTTAGTGGAACTGCTGGGTGCGAGTTTCGCCAAGAGTTTCCCCGGATATCGAAAGACTTCCGAGGGGCCGACGAAAATAAATAATCTGGACGGCTATGAGTTTCGATTTGAGAGCCTGACGACGGGCACTCCAAAAGGCGATGTTCAACTTTGGGGCCGGGTAGTGTTTCTGCCGACGGGAGTTGCAGGAGATCAAACGGGGGCAACCTTGATCATGCTGGCAACGTCGCTCGCGCCCGAATTGTCGGGAGTCGTGGATGTAGGCGAGAAAGGAGAAATGCCCGTCATCCTCGAGTCTTTCCGATTTGGGAAAAAATCGTAAGCGAATCAGAGATCGAAACGGGGCACGGTGAGCCCGCATCAGAAGCGTAGTTCGAAGCCGATTGGAGTTGAGCGACGAATTAAGAACAGATGAAATACCTTAAGAACAACGAAGAATTAAAGACATTGTGGACTCCGGGTCGGTTGGCATTCACTGCCATCGTGCTGTTTGCGGCAGGTGCATTCGGCGTTTCCGGCTGTAGTTCCGGGGACGAGAGCCGTCCAGCCCCACCGCCAACTAATACCGCGCCGGTAGTGCGCAACGCCCCTGCCCCGCGACCTGCGGCGCCGGCAGCCATGACGGCTTTACCGCCTGGTATTGCCGACGCTGAACTCCAGGCGGTGAGCGGTAAGCCCATCAAGCTTTCAAGCTACGCCGGCAAAGTTTTGGTTGTGAATTTGTGGGCCACCTGGTGCGGACCGTGTCGCGCTGAAATCCCCGAGCTGGTCAAGCTCCACAAAGAGTTTCGCTCCCAGGGGCTGGAGGTGGTTGGACTGTCTACCGAGGATCCGCGGTTTTCGACTGAAAAAGTAAAAAGCTTTGTGTCAGACTTTGAGATAACTTATCGCGTGGGCTGGGCCACCAATGAGGTGGCGCTCGGGTTGATGCAGGGAAGGGATTCGATTCCGCAAAGTTTCGTGATCGGCCGCGATGGTCAGATCGTCAAAAGGTTTGTGGGCTTTAATCCGATCAGCACTCCGCCCCTGATTAGAGAGGCGATTTCGCAAGCGCTGGCCCAAAAGGCTGCTGACTAAATTACGCACGGGTGAGGGCGATTCAGACTGAGTCGCTCGTTCCCTTTAACTCTTTTTCGCCTTCCTCTTTCAGCCGTTCACCTTCACGAGCCAGTTCCGGATCCTGCAATCCGTCACCCACCAGTTTCTTGGCTTCACCGGATAGTTTTTTCATTTCCGCTTCCACCCGCTCTTCCACCTGATCGATCGGCGCCGGTTCGCCCGTTTCCTCTTGCGTTACGATGTGATCCTTGTCGATTTCCATGCTGATCTCCCCCGTTGCTCTTAGTTAAAGTCACTAATCTTACTATAGCTTCCGGTGTTTCAAAATTCGGGCGACTAATCCACTTAACCAATGCTCGACAACTTCAATCTTCGCGACTAGAATCAAATGCGTGAGATTGTTGACTTCCTTCAGAACCCTCAGAGTTTCTCTGGCTTTCGCCGTCGCGCTTTGGATGGCCGGAGCCGGTTGTTTGCTGGGTTGCGAGAATAATGTGGCGAACGCTGCCGCGGAAGTTAACCAGCAGTCTGATGCCCCGGTCCTGGCTGCAACGGGCGAGGCTTGCGCTTCCGCACACTCATCAAACTGTTGTGCTTCTCATGGTGCCAGGGTGAAACGTCCCGCCGTCACGCAACACCACGAGGAGTCGAAAACCTCCGCCGCGCGCGAGCACAATCCAAAGGCTTCTTTCGGAAACACCCCGGCCCTAATGGTCGAAGTCCTTCCCTTGTCAATGATGAACTGCCCTCTGGCAGTTGACGCCGCGGCTGTTTTATCAAAATACAATTCGCAGAACCCTGATAGCGCGGTGGCGGTTGGCGAAGTTCAGAAACCCGTTACTGACAATCTCGAACAAATAAAAGCATTTGCTCGTCCGCTTCGATTGCCCAATCGTGGTCATACCTACCTCCGCTGCTGCGTGTTCCTGATCTAGGAATCCGAAGACGGACTTGCCTGTCCGTCGCCTTTCGCAAAACAAGCAAGCCAATCTGTGTGCGACGTAGGTGCGTCGTGTCTGCTCGGACTCGCTCGCGAGAAGCTGCGCGGCTGCTTCGCAGAGAAACCAATCCAGGATTAGGAGAAAAAAATGAGAAACATCAAAAGACTAACCGGCGGCCTCGTGCTGTCAATCGGACTGTTACTGTCAGGCGTTGCCCTGGCGCAGAACCCGACTCAATCCGAACCGAAAAAAGAAGGCGATTCCTGTTGCGCCATGACCTCCTGCTGCAAGAGTAATTCTTGTTCGATGAAAGACCACGGTCACAAGAATCACTCGAAGGAACATGCTGACAAGGACAAGTCAGACAAGCAGCAATCACACAAAAATGGCGGGTGCTGCTGCAACGGCGATTCCTGCCAAGTCAAAATGAAGGATAAGAAGACTAGCTAGTGACTGTTAGCTGGTAACCGACGGTGCGGGCGTTTCTATTGACCCTTTTTTGGAGAAAGGAAACGCCTTCACCGCTCTTTAGCAGAATAAAAAATATGGCACTCCAATTAACAAGGCGGCTAGCCGTCACTTTAGCATTAGTCCTCAGTCTTCCGTTCTCAGCTTCGTTTGGCATGGATGTATTTGCCCAGCACGAAGGGCACGCGATGCACAACGTGAAGCAGCCGGTCGGCAAGACAGCACCCAGACGAAAAGCTAAACGCAAGGTACGAAGAAAACCCACCAGGTCGGCAAAACGAACGCAGACGCCCCCGGCACCTGTGATTTCGCCTGGCCACGTACATTCACCGGGACCGGTCGTTCCGGCTCCGGCAAAAGATCCGCAGCCAGCGGCTATTTCTCCAGCGCCGCATACACACGAGACTCATGCTCCGGCTCCGGATCGCGCGCAGAAGACGGAGCCGGTGAATACACATCCGGTTACGCATAACGCCGCAACTCATCAGGAGGCAGCTTCCCCTTCGCAGCCCCACGCACATCCGTCTCCGAGTCCGGCGCAGCCAGTCCATAATTCCGTGGACCATGCGAAAACGGCTGAGCCGCACTCTTCGGCATCGCCCGAGGGTATGGACCATTCTGCTGCCCATGCGATGGGTCCACTCATGGTCATGTCTGGCGACGAGATGAGCGTCCGCGTTGGCTCGAGCGACACCAACCTGCTGCCGATGGGCCAGATGGGATCGGGAACTTCGTGGGTTCCGATCAGCAGTCCCTCGTACATGATTCATGAGCAGGCCGGCGACTGGCTCTTGATGATGCATTACAACGTGATTCTTGGTGTCAATTCCCAGGGCGGACCCCGTGGGGTGACGAAGTTTGAATCGGCAAATTGGATAATGCCGATGGCCTTTCGCAAGCTGGGCAAGGGCACACTTCAACTGCGCGGAATGTTCAGCCTTGAGCCATTTACGTTTCCTCCGGGAGGATCGCCATTGTTGTTTCAAACCGGTGAGACTTACAAAGGCAGCCCGATCGTCGATGCGCAGCACCCCCATGACTTTTTCATGGAGCTCTCAGCTCAATACACCCATCCGTTGGGTGAACGCGCCACCTGGTTTGCCTATGTCGGTTATCCGGGCGAGCCCGCGTTAGGTCCCACGGCCTTCATGCATCGTCCCTCGGCTTCGGAGAATCCCTCAGCCGCGCTGTCGCATCATTTGCAGGATTCGTCGCACATAAGCTTTGGAGTGTTGACGACCGGCTTTACATATCGTTGGTTTAAGTTCGAAGGTTCAGTATTCAATGGGCGGGAGCCGGATGAGGATCGGTACGACTTCGAGGCCCATCCGTGGTCATCGCGTTCGGCAAGATTAACGTTTGCTCCCAATAAAAACTGGTCGATGCAGATTAGTCATGGGTTTTTAAAGGATCCCGAACCGGCCGAGCCCGGCAACGTGCGTCGCACCACTGCTTCGATTGGCTACAACCGCACTTTCGACCGCGGCAACTGGGCCACGAGTTTAATCTGGGGCCGGAATCATGAAACCCATGGCGATGAGATCTTCAATCTCAACGGTTATGTTGCTGAATCGACGCTAAAATTTCTGGATAAGAACTTTTTGTACACGAGGCTGGAGCTGGTGGATAAGAATTCACTTCTGAGTGCCTCCGATCGGCAGCTGCTTGGCATCACCGAGCACCACCCGTCGTTTCGAATCGGCGCGTTCACTTTTGGCGGGGTTAGAGATGTTTGGCAGTCGGAAAAGATCACGGTAGGAATTGGCAGCGACGTTACCTTTTATTCGAAGCCGTCGCAGCTCGACCCTGTCTACGGCAACAGCCCTACTTCCTATCGTTTCTTTCTCCGCTTGCGTCCGGGGAAGATGTCGATGGGATCTCCGGCTGCTTCGCACCAGGGAATGAAACACTAAGACAACATTTTATACGTGCGGGTGTTTATCCCGCATGCTTATTTGTATGCACTGACGTCGGTGGTTGCCACGCGCACCCGCGAGGGCTTCCCGAATTCAGTCCACGCAAAATAGACTTCACCACCCAGGCGTGCCATCCGCGGAAAACCGCTGGACCGCGCGATGCTGGTTTCAGCTACGATGGAGACAGGCCCGAGCAATCCGTCTGACGTTAACCGCCGGACCTTGATCGCTCCGCTCTCGCTTGAACCCGACATCCAGCACACGAGCGCTGAGCCGTCAGGCAAAAGGACCACATCGACCCGTCCCAGAGCTTGTCCGTCGTCTACTTCGATAGGTGCGCCAAACGTCGCGCCGGCGTCTTTAGAGAAAACAACTTTCACTTTCGGCAACTGGTTCGCTTCGGTGTACCAGGCGACGGCCACGCGCCCGGCTTCGGCGGCAACTGATGGGCCGTTGACCGGACAGCCATTAATCTCCCAGTTGTCAGCATGAATGGGTTGCGGTTTGCCCCAATTACTTCGCTGTTTACTTACAGCAAAAATATCCCGAATTTCGCTTTCTGATCGATCACGGTAAACGGCGATTGCACCTTCGGCGGTAAGCGCGGCGGAGGTTTGGCAGCATTCGCAGATACGTTCGTCGAGCTCCATCTCGTCGCTGATGAGGCCATCAGCGTCAATAGCCGCGTAGCGCAATGACATGCTTACCGGCAGCGGTTGATCCTCGTCGTGAGACTGTTTCACATCCTTTAGCTTGCGCCCGTCAACCCATACTGCACCGATGCGCCCATCAAGTAAGGGCAACAGCGATACGAATCCGTGCTCCGTTTGCGTTTGATCAGTGTGCGGAACAATGGGCTTGCCCCACGTCTTACCACCATCCTTCGAACGCGCAATGTTTACGTCGTATGCGTAAGTGTCTGCCCCACTTTTGACCAACCAATGCGCCGCCAATGAACCGTCGGCAAGTGCTATCACTGAAGGGAAATCCGCCCAGTTCACGAACCAGTTGCTACCCTCGGACACCGTTAGGGCGGCAGACCAACCCTTCCCATCGTGCGTCGCAAAACGTAGCGCGTAGTTTTCTTTGCCTGACTTTTCCACCCAGCTCAAAATAATGCGTCCATCCCTGGTTGAGCTAACTTCCGGTTCGCGACTGTCCACCCCGGATGGAGACTCGCTCTGGCGCACGACAAGCGGTGAGCTGCTTGCGACAGCCGAATCAGGGCTCCTGTCCGCCGATGACGAAGGCGCCTCTCGATTGCAGCCCGAGATACACCACGCCGCGACAGCCAGCGAGCCCCAAAGAAAAATCTGTCGTGCTTTAGATCTGGAGTTCATGTCGAGTCAGTAAGGACAATTGCGGCAACCGCTTTCACAGCAATAGCCGCGCTTGAGAAGAAACTGCGCCGTGAAGACCATCGCGGTGCCCTCAAGGTAAAAATCCTCGCCTTCAACTAAAGACTGTTGCACCAGCGGTTGAGACCGTAGCTCGCGCCCACTTTCGTTGCCGGACAACTGTGCAACCGCTTCGGAGAGACAGCCGGGGCACATACAGTCTTCACTAGCTGGACCAACCGGCCCAACCTGCGGTTGGCTGAAACACCAACAGTCGCTGGTGGTCGACGTCATTCCGCACTCGAAGGTGGCGCCGCATCTCCAGCAATTTTTAGTCGATGTTTGACGGGTTGATATTTGATTCATTTGTCGGCGTACTGGTCGACAGCATTATGCTTGGTCGTGGACTCAAAATGCACGAACGTTTGGATGAAGGCCGCATTGTTAGTTTATTAGTTTATGAGTTTGCTCTTTCGCACTACTCACGCGCCGCCGATGAGCGGCAGCGAAGCAGAGCTTGCGCACTGCCCTGAACAAACGACCCCGGGGTATTTTGGCTCACCTGTCTTCGTTTGCTTCCGGACGCGACATTCACACTCGAAAGTTTAATCGCCATTCGCGGAAACCCTTCCAGCATAAATCACCCATTGCGCCGTATGGGGTTGTTCTGCCGCCCGTCGGCCGAGCACATAACATGCCCCCGGAAATCGACCATATAATTTAGGAAATCTGTCTAGAAAAACTACCACACGCTTTCGGCTACTCCGACCCTTTATGGTTCGCACACTCCTCAAATCCGTTCAATTTGGGCCTAACTCCCTTCGATTTTGCGTTCACTTTCGTGGCCCTCAACTTGCTAAATACCCACTGCCATGACAAACACAGAATTCTATCCCCTTTGGCAGAGTACGACGCGCGAACCGGAAACGGCCATTGTGCCGCTTTCGGATCATGCCCTGGCCAGCGCAGCCGGTGGTGGCGATATGGCGGCTTTTGAAGAGTTGTACAAGCGTCACAATCGCCGGGTCTATTCTGTTTGCTTGCGCATGACCCATAACGTTCCTGAAGCTGAGGATCTGACTCAGGAGGCGTTCATCCAGCTCTTTCGTAAGATCGGGAGCTTTCGCGGCGACTCGGCTTTCACTACCTGGCTGCATCGGCTGACGGTCAACCAGGTGCTGATGCACTTTCGCAAGAAGAGTGTGAAGCTCGAGCGCACGACCGAAGAAGGAGAAACTCCGGTACAGATTGTTCACGGTTCGGAAAATCCGAACAAAATGCCGGTGCTGGATCGAATCAGTCTTGATCGCGCGGTCGCGAAATTGCCCCCGGGATACCGTTCAGTTTTTTTGCTGCACGACGTTGAAGGTCACGAGCACGAAGACATCGCCCGGATGCTGGGAGTTGCCGTAGGCACCTCAAAGTCCCAACTTCACAAAGCCCGGATGAAGTTGCGCCGGCTGTTGAAGAGCAACTCGAACTGACTAGTTGAAAGGTAAGGAAACGAAAATGACTACTTTTGCAAAAATTCAAAAAGCCGGAATCGCACTATTACTCGGCGTCTCGTTTGTTTCGGGAACCGCGGTCCAGGCGCAGGGGCGACGCGATCGTGATGACCGGCGTGAGGACCGACAGGAGAGACGCGAAGATCGCCGGGATCGCCGCGATGATCGTCGCGATGAACGCCGCGATGACCGACATGGACGCCGTTGGGATCGTTATGACAATTACGGCGGTTCGTTTCAGCTTCGCCAGACCGCACTGAATGCCGGCTACAACGAAGGCATCAAGGAAGGGCGGAAGGCTCGTAACCGACGCTTTGTCGACTTCCGAAACAATAGTGCTTATCGCAACGCTTCGAAGGACTACAATTCGAGGTTTGGCAACCGGGCGCTTTACCAGCGATATTACCGCGCCGGATATGAGAACGGTTTCAACGACGGCTACTACGGCTATTGAAATCTGACGCGTTACAAAACGTAAGAGATGAGCGGGCCTTTCTGGGCTCGCTTTTTTATTTAACCAGCTTCAGGTTTGACTTATTGAAAGCTAAGCATTCAACTTACTTTAGTGTGAACGGAGTGCCGAACATGAAAAGTGACACCTCCATAGATCCGGTGTGCGGGATGACTGTCCAACCTGAAACGGCGGCCGGTTCCTTCGAGCACGACGGCAAGGTTTATCATTTTTGCAGCAGGCACTGCGTTAAGAAATTTAGTGAATCGCCTGAAAAATTCCTCACGAAACCGACCCAGGTGTCTGCGGCTCAGCCGGTCGGCATCAGTCGAAAGCCGGTAAAAGCTCAATCCCCCGGTGCGGCCGGGGTTGATTATCTTTGCCCGATGCACCCCGAGGTACGCCGGCCCACAGCGGATTTCTGTCCGAAGTGCGGCATGGATCTGGAACCGGAAACAGTGACCGCCAGTCTGACTAGAACAGAGTACACGTGTCCAATGCATCCCGAGATCGTTCGCGACGAACCCGGAAGTTGTCCGATTTGCGGGATGGCGCTTGAGCCTCGCACCATTTCACTTACAGAAGAAGGAAACCCCGAACTCGCGCATATGACCCGGCGGTTTTGGGTGAGCGCCGCCCTTACCACTCCGCTTTTTCTGATTGGGATGGCGGAGATGCTCCCCGGAGCCGGCCTGGGTCGACTGTTCTCAACGAGTTGGTGGGGGTGGATTCAGTTTGGCTTAGCCACGCCGGTCGTGCTTTGGGGCGCGTGGCCATTCTTCTTGCGTGGCTGGCAATCAATGGTGACTCGCAATCTAAATATGTTCACGTTGATCGCCATCGGAGTCGGAGTCTCGTACGGGTTTAGCGTGATCGCTATTCTGGCCCCCGGAATTTTTCCGCACGCGTTTCAGGGTCACGGAGGCGCAGTGCCCGTTTACTTTGAAGCGGCGGCTGTAATAACAACGCTCGTGTTGCTGGGTCAGGTTTTGGAACTCAAGGCTCGCAGCCAGACGAGCTCGGCATTAAAAGCGTTGCTGAACCTTGCGCCGAAACGCGCGCGACGGATCCGGTTCGATGGGGCCGACGAAGACATTCCGCTCGAAGATGTCATACAGGGTGACCTTTTGCGCGTGCGGCCAGGTGAGAAGGTTCCGGTTGACGGAGTGGTACAGGAAGGATCAAGCTCCGTTGATGAATCGATGGTTACGGGGGAAGCAATCCCGGTTGAGAAGAGCCACGGTGATTCGGTAATTGGCGGCACAGTCAATGGCACCGGGTCTTTCGTCATGCAGGCGGAGAGAGTTGGGTCGGAGACGTTACTTGCTCGGATTGTCGGGATGGTGGCTGAGGCGCAACGGAGTCGCGCACCAATTCAAAAACTAGCCGACCTCGTGTCGGCGTATTTTGTTCCAGCTGTGATTCTGATAGCTGTTATCACGTTACTGATCTGGGGTGTTTGGGGACCTGAGCCTCGCCTCGCCTACGCCCTGGTTAACTCGATCGCAGTGCTGATCATTGCGTGCCCCTGTGCGCTCGGCCTCGCCACGCCGATGTCCATTATGGTGGCCACCGGAAAAGCTGCCCAGAGCGGGATACTCTTCAGAAATGCCGAAGCCATTGAGGTTTTGCGCGACGTCGACACGCTGGTGGTGGATAAGACGGGTACGTTGACTGAGGGTCGGCCGCGGCTGGTTTCATTGGTAGTTCTTGATGAGCGGTTTGACGAGCAGACAATGCTGCGCCTGGCAGCAAGCGTTGAACGCGGCAGTGAACATCCTCTTGCTGCCGCAATTATCACCGCCGCTGAGGAACGCGGCATCGAGCTAACTGAGGCGCGATCCTTTGAATCCACTACGGGGCAGGGCGTTTCGGGCCAGGTGGAAGGACGCACGGTGAGTCTTAGTAATCGAGGACGCCAGTCGACTGAAGGGGACTACCCAGACCTTCGCGGCGGCCAGGCGGACGATCAAGCTGAGAATCTTAGAGCGTTGGGTCAAACGGTGATCTTTGTAAATGTTGATGGTCGAAACGTCGGGTTGATCGGCGTCGCTGATACCCTTAAATCGACCACGGTTGACGCGATCCGAGAGCTTCGCGGTGAAGGCCTAAGAATTGTAATCCTAACCGGCGATAACAAAACCACTGCGACTGCTGTTTCCCGCCAACTCGATATCGACGAAGTAATCGCCGGCGTCTCGCCTGATCAGAAAGCGGAAGTGGTGAAACGTTTCCAATCCAAAGGACGCAGAGTTGCGATGGCGGGCGACGGCATTAACGATGCGCCGGCCCTGGCCCAGGCAGACGTCGGAATTGCGATGGGAACCGGAACCGACGTGGCCATCGAAAGCGCATCCGTAACGCTGGTCAAGGGAGATTTGCAGGGCATCGTGCGAGCGCTGCGTTTGAGTCGAGCCACGATGAGAAACATTAAAGAGAATCTCTTCTTCGCATTTCTTTACAATGCTCTGGGCATCCCCATCGCCGCCGGCGCGCTTTATCCGGTTTTCGGAATTCTGTTGAGTCCCATGATTGCTGCCGCCGCGATGAGCTTTAGTTCAGTTTCGGTGATTGGTAATTCATTGCGACTGCGCCGGATCTCTCTACGGCCATGACCAGAGTATCGAGCTATAAGTAAATACCCAGGCGTGCGGACGCTTAGTCAACCCAGCGTCTATTCTTACTTTCGTAGCTACCCGAATTTTTGACAGCTAACACCTTGTTGCTTGCACGGTGTAGTATCAGGTCGCAGCACGAAGTGTTTTTACAATCGTCTGCGAGGTTCTTCCCGTTTGGTCATTCAACGTAAGTTTACTGAAGGAGCGAGTGAAATGAATTTTTCGATGCGACAAACGGTGGTCAGTGCGCTGGGCGTCGTCATGATAGTGGGATTTTCAGTGACCCAGGTTTCGGCACAGGGTAAGTCGCGGACCCATGATGCGACCCGTCATGCGAGCGCCGCGGCGAAAGTGTTTACTGAAATCATGAACGTCAAAGACAAAGCAATTCCGAAGGAATTGCTCGATAAAGCTGAGGCAATTGCGGTTTTCCCCGGTGTAATCAAAGCCGCCTTCATCGTTGGAGGCCGAGGGGGCCAGGGGGTGATTAGTACCCGAACCCGGAATGGCTGGAGCCCGCCGGCTTTCTTCAACCTGAGTGGCGGCAGTGTCGGCGTTCAGATTGGCGCCCAGAAAAACGACTACGTATTTCTGATCATGAATTCGGACGGAGTAAAGGGATTGCTGGAAGACAAATTCGAAATGGGCGGAGAGGCGGGGCTGGTGGCTGGTCCAGTAGGTCGTGAAGCTGCTGCTTCCACGAACGCCACTTTGGATGCCGGGATACTTTCCTACTCTCGAAGCAAAGGCGCTTTCATTGGCGCAGCGCTGAAAGGAGTGGTGATCAGTCCAGATAATAATCTCAATCAGGCTACCTACTCGTCGAAAGCAACTGAAGTGTTAACCGGCAAAGCAATTACTTTGTCGCAGATGCCGCCCGGCGTTCGCATCTTCCCTCGAACTCTAACTCGCTATTCTCACCGCGGAGAATAACCACCTAGCATTCGTGGCGCGTTAACAATTGCTTGACGTGGTTGTTAGCGCGCCATAGAATGCCGACATTGTCTCAAGGGGTGCTTGCTCGAAGTTACTAAGTCAAACCGTTCCGAACCGACTGAACCTTTATGGCCGCCCCACGCACGCAACGTCAGAAGCAAGTTCTCGACTACATCATTCGCTTCCTCGAGCGTCGCGGCTATACACCTTCTTACGCGCAGATTGCCAATCACCTGGGCGTTAAGTCGCGGGCAACAGTTCACAAACACATTAAAGCGTTGGTCCGGCTCAAGCTGATTTCGATCCGCGATGAGAACGGAATGTTTCGGATCACGGTCATGGCTGATTCTGTGCCGGAGGCTCCGCTGCCGCCAGTGCCGGTCTTGCCATTTCCGGAGTCGCTCTGTGAAGTGCGATACGAAGGAAGAATTGCGGCCGGCCAGCCGATTGAAGTCGTTGAAGACGACATGACCATCGCGATGCCCCGGTTCATGTTGGGCAACGTAAGGCCAGAGCGAGCCTACGCGTTAAAGATTGTCGGCGACTCAATGATCGACGATCACATTTGCGACGGAGACATTGCCCTGATCGAGCAACGCACCGAAGCTCACGATGGCGAGATCGTGGTGGCCCTCATCGACGAAAGTCACGCTACCCTCAAGCGACTCTTTCCGGCTCGGGGCGGAAATCGAGCTGCGTCCGGCGAACTCCGATCATGCCCCCCTCCGAGTTCCGGCTTCACAAGTGCGGATTCAGGGCGTTTTTCGAGGCCTGATCCGCTCCTCCAATTAGAAAACTCCCTGTTTGTTGTTACTCGAAACCCTGAAACGGCTGATTTTCAGGACGTTGGAGCCAATTGTCTGGCGGGTAGCGCGACCTGCTACCAATCGCGTGCAGCGTGTAGGCGTGTCGTGATTTTGGGGAGCGGTTGGCCAAACTCTTGTGGGGCAACAGCCCATGTAAAACGATTAAAGAACCTTTCGGAACCTCGAGCGGCACGAGGCCTGACTCCAAAAACGGCGTCTGATCAAAAACGTCGAAGACCATGTGGCCCTCCGCATTTCGACGCCAACGAGACTTCAGTCCTGCCCGGTGACCGCCGGGAATGGCCCACAAACAACCGTTCTCAGTAGTGGCATCTTCGACAGCAAACCAGAGACCGGCAATATCGATTGGCTCAGTGAACAAAAATGCGCTGTCCTGGTGGCAGGTAACCTCTCCTCCGATCCTTGGTTGCTTGAATATGTACATGGACTGGATCAGCAACGGATTATCAATCCCGAGATCCGCAATCAGCTGCCTGATCGACGGCGTCCTGGAGAATTCACTGAAGACTGGATCAAGATCGTGAAGCGCATGACCGATCTTATTGATCGAATGTTCTTTGCTTTGCTTCAGTTTGCCGTCTGACTGAAAGGCATCCTCCTCGAAGAAGAAACGAATCTTATCTCCCGAGCCCAGGAAATAATCATCACGCAGGTGAGTCTGCTCCTGAGTAGAAAAGATTGAGACTATTCCGTCGGGATCGAAATCGCGAACCAGCTCGTCGGCGCGGCCGCGCAGTTTGTCGCAGGCACTGGTTTCCACAAAATTCTCGATCACCAGGAATCCATCGAGGTTGTATCGCGCAGATTGTTCAGCCGTGAGCCTCATGGACAAAATTGCAGTGACGTGCTTTGCGAGCCTTCGTCATGAAACCTATACTGAATGGTGGAAATATTAATTGCTGGAGCCGGCTGCCGGAGTTGAACCGGCGACCTTCTAATTACGAATCAGACGCTCTACCAACTGAGCTAAGCCGGCTAATTAACGCAGACCAAAGAGATTTTGAGCTCGTGCTCGAACGGAGAATTCACTATACGAATGCCTACTTTGCAGTGTCAAGCAGCGAGGTCCCGAAGGCGCATGTTTAGCATGCGCTGCACTGCTTTTCGGTCCACGTTGCTGGTTCTATTGACTCTGATCGCAGTCTATCCGGAAGTTTGGGCCCGACCGCTGTCGCTTAGTGTTCTGACGAACGGAGCGCAAAGTAGTCCGACTGCTCCCGCCAGGCTGCCCGCCGCCGACAAAATTGTTGCGGCTTATCTCAAAGCTATCGGCGGGAAGAAGCGCGTAGCCGCCATTCGCGACGCCACCTTTGAATGGACCGTTGAGGTTGATTCGCGATCCAGCGGGGTGGCCACGACTCAAACACGCGCGCCGGCTTCGTTTCGTTCTGCGGTGACCCTCGCGACAGGACAGGAGCTGGACGCGGCCAATGCAGGGTCGGCCTGGACGCGCGGGCCGGATGGAAAACTTCGCACGCTCACGGGCGACGAAGCAACTGCCGCCAGGTTACAAGCCTTGCTGCAAGCGAGTCAGCTGGTGGACTACAAGAAACGGAATGTCCTTGCGCGTGTTTTGTTTGTGGGCGAACTTGAGTCAGAGCCGGCGTACGTGGTTGAATTCTCGACTCGAAATGGCGCCCGTCTGCGATTTTGGTTCAAGGTGAGCAGCAAGCTGCTGGTGAAGGTTGAAGACCACGCTCGCCAGATCACCACCAGCTTTTCGGATTATCGTCCCCAGGCGGCTATGGCAAATGTGCTGCAACCGCATCGCGTCAGCATCCGCAGGCGCGAAGAAAGTCCAACAACATTTCTCCTTCAGCGTGCCACGTTTAATCAGGGACTGACGGTGTCGGCTTTTGATCCACCCCGTGCGGCCGAAACCGTGGACGTTGTCAAGCTGCTGCGCGAGGTTTCAAACAATCAGGACGAACTCGAGAAGCGATTCGATGAATACGCATTCTTTCAGAAAGAAACTGATCGGGAAATCAACGGCAAAGGCGAAGTGAAGAAGGAGACTGTTAAGGTCTTCGAGGTGTTCCCGATTGCGAATCGCGCTGCGGTCATGAAACTGATCAGCGAAAACGGCGTGAAGTTATCGGGGGAACGTTTAGCTAAAGAAACCAGGCGAGTTGAAGAAGAGTTTGAGAAAGCGGGGCGGGATCAAGAAAAAGAATCAACAGCGCGCTGACAAGATTCGCGCTGGGCGGGTACGGAAGAACGCAAAAGCGGCCGGCGAAAATTCTGAGCAGAACGACGACGTTACGATTTCACAGTTCCTGAAGGTGCATGAGTTTGTTTCGCCGAGACTCGAACGCTTCCGCGATCGCGACGCCGTGGTTTTTGATTTTCGGGTGAAGCCGGGATTCAAACCCAGTAATCGCGAGGAGAGTTTGATTTCAAAACTGGTCGGGGTAGCCTGGATCGATCCGGTCGACAAGCAAGTGATGCGGCTGGAGGCGCGACTCGCTGAAGGTTTCAAGATGGCCGGAGGACTTTTAGTTAACCTACGGCCCGGCGCTGCTTTCATGATGGAACAGACGCGGATGGCTGAAGGCCTTTGGTTGCCGCGGTTGGCCCACCTTAATCTGTCGGTGAAAGTCCTTTTGTTCAGTGGGGGAGAACTTAATAAGACGATCGAATGGAGCGACTACAAGCACTTTGGTGGCGATGTAAGAGATTATAAACTCGAGGCTCCGAAGACAGAAAGTGAAACTCGACCGGCCTAGCGACTATCATGAATAAAGTGAATGTGATTGGCGGGGGATTTGCGGGAGTTGAAGCTGCCTGGCAGGCGGCACGGGCGGCGCCAGGTCCGTCTCTTCGAAATGCGTCCGGTCAAGGAAACTCCGGCTCATCGCACCGACAAGCTCGCCGAAATTGTTTGTTCCAACTCGCTGAAGTCTGACGAACCTGGCAGCGCGCCTTATCTACTCAAGGAAGAACTCCGACGCGCCGGGTCACTCGTGATGGAGGTTGCCACGCAGACGCGCGTGCCTGCCGGCGCGGCTTTGGCAGTTGATCGGCACAAGTTTGCCGAATTGATTACCGAGCGCATCGAGAGTAATCCGCATATCGAACTTATTCGCGAAGAAGTTACACAGATTCCCGACGACGAGATCTACGATCATCGCGACCGGCCCGCTGTCGTCTGATGCGTTGACGACGGAAATCATGAAGCTGACCGGCAGCGATCAGCTCTACTTCTATGACGCGATCGCTCCGATTGTCGCTGCCGATTCGATCGATCGCTCAATCGCGTTCGCTGCGGCGCGTTACGGCAAGGGCGGTGACGATTATCTGAATTGCCCGTTCGATCGAGACCAGTATGCATGTTTTTACGAGGCGCTGATCGAAGCCAAGAGTGTTCCCCTCCAGCGTTTTGAAGAGACTCGTTGGTTCGAATCGTGTCTGCCGATTGAAGAACTGGCCCGTCGAGGCGTAGACACCCTGCGTTTTGGACCGATGAAGCCGGTTGGCCTAATCGATCCGCGTACCGGCCGCGAGCCCTACGCCGCCGTCCAATTGCGGCAGGAAAATTTAATGGCGGACGCGTACAGCCTGGTTGGCTTTCAGAATCATCTACGCTACGGCGAACAGGCGAGAGTCTTGCGGTTGATTCCGGGGATGGAGAATGCTGAGTTTCTCCAGTTTGGACAGATCCATCGCAACACCTACATCTGTTCACCGCGTGTGCTTGCGGCGACTATGCAGATGCGCGAGCGTCCGAACGTGTTCTTCGCCGGTCAGATCACGGGAGTGGAAGGTTATGTTGAGTCGGTAGCCATGGGTTGGATTGCCGGAGTGAACGCCGCCCGCTTAGCCCTGCGACAAACCCTGGTCCAGGCTCCACCGCTCAGTGCCACCGGCGCACTGGCCCGTTACGTTTCCAACGCGCAGACGAAAAATTTCCAGCCGGTAAACATCACTTTCGCATTGCTGGAGCCGCTGCCGGAACTGGATCGAAAGCGCGTGCGCAGAAAACGAGATCGTCACCAACTTCAGGTCGAGCTGGCGTTGAGGGAATGGGACCTGTGGCTTCAGCAAAGTAACCATCCGGAACCAACTTTGCGGGCATACGCATGATCAACGCCGCCAAAAGAATTTCCGCTCCCTGCTCTGTTTGACGCTGATCGCTGTCTTGTGCTCGGTCACAGCGGTCATTGCGCAGTCAGGCCGGAACCAGGAAAAAAAGCCGGGAACCGCTCAAAGCACGCCGGGCAAATCCAGGCAACGGCCCAGACAAAATGCTGATTCGCTGCCCATTCCAGCCGCCTCAACTGCAAAAACATCAATACCTTCAAAAGACTCGCCAGTGCAGTCGAGCGATGAGGTCGCGGACGAGGACACCGTGCGGGTGGCGTCTAATCTGGTTCCGATCCCAGCCTCGGTGATCGATGCTAAAGGTATGGCAATTACCGGGCTGCAACTTGAAGATTTTGAGTTGAGAGTTGACGGACAGCTGAAGCCAATCAGCGATTTAACCCGATCGGAGACCAGTGTTCGCCTGGTGATGCTTTTTGACAACAGCGGTAGTTTGGATCTGGCGCGTGACTTTGAAAAACGCGCGGCAATGCAGTTTTTTCGCATGGTAATGCGGCCGACGGACGAAGCCGCGATCTATTCAGTCCAAACTGAAAGTTACCTGGCCCAGCCATTGACCCGGAACGTTGATCTATTGCAACAGACTATTGCCGGCTTTGGTCACCCTGAAGGAGCTACTTCGCTTTTCGATGCGATCATTGATGCCAGTAGATATCTACGACCCTATGGCGGCCGCCGCGTCCTCGTGATCGTCTCCGATGGAATTGAGACGATGCGCGAAAACGATTTCGAATTGACGTTGAAGGAGGCGGTGGCCAATGATTGTCAGATCTTTGTAGTGCAAACAGGACTTCATGACGGGGCCAATCTTCGCGCGCTCGCCGCGGAACGGAGAATGGAGCAGTTGACCAGTCAGACCGGTGGTGCGGTTTACATTCCCAAGTCGCTTTACGACGTGGACAGCGCATTCAAACAAATCGCTGCCGATCTAGCTCAACAGTATGTGCTTAGTTATTATCCCGGAGATGAGCCCCGGGATGGGCAGTTTCATCAAATTGATTTGCGCATCAAAACGCGGAAGGATGTACGTGTGCGAGCGCGCAGGGGTTATTATTCGCCGAAAGGCTCCCGCGCGTCGGCCGGCGGTTGGTAGGCAACTGGTGCGATCTTAGACGCCGTTGCCAGAAGTGACAGGTCGCTGGAGACGAATCATCGGGTTTCCGAATTGCAGATTGTGTAGACCATGCCGAAGGATTAGGTCTTAATGGAGCAACTCCTAACCCAGTTTCTCGAACATCTGCGTTACGAACGCAACGTCAGCGAACACACCCTCCGCAACTACGCCAGCGACCTTCAGCAGTTTGTCGATTATCTCGCTCCGGCAGACAATAAAACAGGGAAGCGAACCGAGCCCGATCTGCCCGCCATCGATCACATTACTATTCGCGAATGGCTGGCAACTCTGCACGCAGCGGATAAGAAGAAGAGTTCAATTGCCCGAAAGCTGGCCGCCCTTCGCACCTTTTTTCAGTTTCTAGTTCGTGAAGGAAAGCTGGAACTGAATCCGGCAAAACTGGTTTCCACTCCTCGTTTGGAAAAGAAGCTTCCAGTACATCTCTCCATTGAAGAAGCAGTCGCCTTTATCGAAACGCCGGATGTGGCCACAGATTTGGGCAAACGTGATCGAGCGATGCTCGAGTTGATGTATGCGACTGGCGTGCGCGTGGCGGAGTTAACCAAGCTCGATCTGGGACACATCGATTTCAAGAATCGGCTGATCCGGGTGACTGGAAAGAGGCGCAAGCAGCGCATTGTGCCTTTTGGTGAGCCTGCTCTCGAAGCGGTGAAAGTTTATCTCGATGTTCGCGACTCAATTCTCAACGCGGCGCCGGTTTCAGAGCGCGAGCCCGAAGCGCTGTTTCTGAATTACCAGGGAACCAGAATTACTACCCGCTCGGTCGGCAGGATGGTGGATAAATACATTCGCATTTGCGCCGGACGTTACGATATCAGTCCTCACGCCTTGCGCCATTCGTTTGCGACTCATCTGCTGGATTCCGGCGCTGACCTCCGCGATATTCAGGAGTTGCTGGGTCACGCGCGCCTCTCGACCACCCAAATCTACACTCACGTCTCGATGGATAAGTTAATTGCGGTTTATGACAAGGCGCATCCCGAAAGCCTGAGTCCACGTCAGCCGGCCAAAGCAAAAAGTCCAACGTCAGCCTCTGCTACCGGAAGCGGACCTTGGACCCTGGAACATGAGACCTGGGACTACTCAGAGCGAAGCGTGCTCATCGTCGCCATTGGCGGCTTCGATGATGGTCTGGCAAGCAGCATCGTAGCGGGCGGTGGGAACTGCTTCGAGGCGTCGTTCGTCGATTGTCGTTCCACAGCGGCCGCAGACGCCGTAAGAACCCTCCTTGATTCGCAGGAGTGCTTGATCAATGTCCGCAACCATTCTGGATTCGCGTTCGCCCAAACGTAACGCCAGCTCCTTGTTCACATCCATCACCGAGAGATCGACCGTGTCTTTTACATCGCTATCCGAAAAATCCAGAGCGGCGGCTTGATCCGCGCGAATGTTCTCGGTGTGTTCTCGAAGTCTGGTGATTAGAAGCTTTTGGAAATGTTCGATTTTCTCTGCGTCCATAATAATTCTGCCCGGGTTCGGGTAAATCAAACTCTTCTTCCTTGAAAATAGGGCGTAATTATATCACAGCGATCTCGATGAACTGGTTTATGCAGCGACGCAGAACCCGTGCCCTCGCCCTAATGTAAGGAAAGCTCGCTGAGAGAATCTCGCGAGTTATTACTGGTGCCAACCTTAGTTAAGACGTCTCTAGAATCTGGCGGTTAAACCAACGCGTGCGCCGCGGGGTGCTCCAGGCGAGATGTTGGTGTTGCTATCGGCATTCGCGTAGTACTTTCGATTGAAAAGGTTCTCAAAGTTTGCCTGCATTCTCCAATGTTCGTTAAACGAGTAGAAGACGGCAGCATCAATGCGCGTGTAGGCCGGCAGCGTGACGGCATTATCTACCGCAGCAAACATGTCGGAACGATAGATTACTCCCAGGCCGGCGCTGAGTTTTGGAATGATTTGATACTTATTCCAGAGGGATAAAGTGTGGTGCGGTACCTGGCCAACTTTCTTCCCGGCAGTAGCCGCCGTCGTGGCACTGGTGATAAACGCATCCTGATATGCGTACCCTCCGGCGATACTCCAGCTGCGTGTCAAATTCCCATTCAGCCCAACTTCCAATCCATTCGAGCGTTGGCTACCCGTTTGAACGATCCGGGTCGGGTCGTTCGGATCGACCGACCGTGTATTGGTCCGATCCAATCGGTAGACGGCAGTCGTCAGGGAAAGAAAACGACGCACATCCCACTTTAGACCCATCTCGTAGTTGGTGAATTTTTCAGGTTTAACCTGCTGCGTGACAGTAGTCAGCAACGCAAACTGATCCCCGGAGCTCGGCAGATAGGAAACACTGTGACTTCCATAGATCGACAGTTGGGTTACTGGCTTCACAACCAGGCCCAAACGCGGTGACACGAGTTTATCCACCCGACGCAGATCCTCTCCGGTTCGGTTATTGTGGTAGTTCAAGTCAAAGTAGTCGTACCGGACGCCAGCGATGATCTGCACATGCCGAGAGATTTCGATCTGATCCTGTAAGTAGGTTGCAGCTAGATTAAGGCGGAGACCATTATCGGCGTCGGTCGCGTTTGGTCGAAACGTGACGGGAGTGTCCACAACCGGATTACTGAAAGGCGCCTGGATTGAAGTAGTCGCATTGTTAAAGAATCCGGTGGCGCGAAGGTTGTTGGTTCGTTGACGGCCGAGTTCAAGACCACCCACCAGAGTGTGGCGGATCCGCCCGGTAGAAGCGCTGAATGTGACGTCGGTTTGATTGAAAAAATTGCGTCGCTTTGTGGCGTTGTTGTAAGCGGAAAGGGTCACCAGCGTTTTTGCGGCATTGACTGCGCCCGGCACATAATTTTGATAAAAGCGATCGTAGTCGCCCAAGAGTGTGCGATTGCGGATGTTTACCTTTCCCACCTGATGATCCACCAATCCGGATAACAGATTGACGGTTGCTCGGACTCGACTCTTCCTGGGATCGCCATAAAAGGTGTCGATTGGGACATCAGCAGGTCTTCCCTGAAATGAAGTGATACCGCGGTCGGCAGTTCGGCTGTCATGAAGGTGCTCGTAACCAATGATGATCCTGGTTTGGTCGCCGGGAAGGATAGTTAGAGTCGGGTTGATACCGTACCGCTTCAGGTCGACAAATCGACGGAAACTACCTGAGTTCTCATAGAGACCGTTGAGCCGAAACGCAAAGTTCTGATTAACCGATTGGTTAAGATCTCCTGAGATACGTTTGTTTGAGAAAGAGCCACCCTGCATTGACAACTCGCGAAACGCCCCCTGGTAAGCTTCTTTGGTGACGCGGTTGATAACGCCGCCGCCGCCGCCGCGTCCGAAGATCATCGCATTCGGACCTTTCATCGTCTCCACCCGATCCAAATTGTAAAGGTCGCGGTAGTACTGCACATCGTCGCGAATTCCGTTGAGAAAAAAGTCGGCGCTACTTCTGTTGCCGCGTATCACTACGTCGTCACGGTTGTTTTCGCCCTGGTGCGCCGAAATACCCGGCATGTAACGAACCACGTCACTGATGCTCATCAGCATTTGATCCTTGATTTGTTCATTGGTGACAATGGAAATGGCTTGCGGGATGTCGCGCAGGGGAGTGACGGTCTTAGTCGCGCTGCCGACGTCTATCGTTAGATAGCTGCCGCTGTCAACGACGGTTACACTGCTGTCGCCCCCGGCGACTTGCAGCACGACTTCCAGAAACGGATTGCTGCCGTAATTCAGGCGAATGTTCTGGGACACCTCGGAGAATCCATCGACTGTGATCCGCAGGGAATAATCGCCGGGCTCGATCTGCACCGAGAATTCTCCATTTTGGTCAGTGAGCGCCGTGATCGGGGTGGTGATCCCGGTCGACGTAACGATAATCCGGGCGCCGGGAATAATTGCTCGGTTGGGATCAAGCACCCTACCTCTCAACAAAGCTCGCGCAGTAACACCTTCAGCGCGCAAGACAGAAAAATTTCCAAGAAACAGGAAGATGCCGAGTAAAGAGAGTAGCCAGGAGGTAAGAATTCTTAAATGCATCGCCGCCAGCCTTTAAATAGAGTATTGGAGTTTTAGTGGATCTGGGTGAAATTGAAAACCAATTTCAAAATAAGAATAAACCGAACGATGGGAGCCGTCAAGGGGGCCGAAGGCAATTTGAATCATCAGCGCGGCGAGGTGTTGATAAGCTCCGCGGCCAGGAGTGGGATGGTCAATTCGTGGTGACCCGTGATGGAGAAGCCGTGTCCGGCGCCATCAGCCGTGGGTCGACGCACTACGTTGGTCAGGGGACGATACGACTGGATGAAATCAAAGTTGGCCGTAGTGATGCCGGCTAACGGATGACCAAGATTGCGAACCAGGGTTACTGCCTTTAAGAAAACTTCAGGAAGCGTCACCGCCGATCCGATATTCAAATACACGCCCCCGCCATCCATGCGGCGGACTATCTCAGCCAGCATCCTGAAATCAGTATGAGTGGTCGCTCCCAGCGCAGCGCCATCTGCCTGCGGGTGAAAGTGTCCAATATCACCGCCAATAGTTAGATGCGCAGTGAAGGGCACTCGCGCTTTGTAGGCAGCGCAGAGCAACGAGTAGTTTTCATTGGGAGGCTCCAGACGAAGTAACGCGCGGCCGACAGCTTCGCCTAACCCGAGTTTTCCGTTAGCGCCTTCCTGAGCCGCGCGGTTCAAAAGCTGCCCAGTCTCTTCAGCTCCGCCAAAAGCACCGGCGCCGAGCGTCGCATCTACGTCCTCTGAAGTGGAACCAACCACCGCGATCTCCGAATCATGGACCAGCACCGAGCCATTGGCCGCAATCGCCGTGACCAGGCCACGCTGCATCAGATCAATAATCAACGGCGCCAGGCCAGTTTTAATAACGTGGCCGCCGATGCCCCAAATGATTGGTTTCTGAAGTTCGCGAGCTCGATGGATTCGAGTTGCAAGCTCTCGCAGACTTTGGACCGCGAGAATGTTGGGTAAGCTTTCTAAGAAATCATTGAGCGACGAAGTTGGTTGAATCGGTTTCGCGAAGTCCTCTAAGGAGACTTTGCTGGGCCGCGATGACAGCGGATAGGTCTTTACGTCGTCCAGCGAAAGCGGTTGATGCTCGTAAATTGACATGCACGAAAGTTGGAAGTGAAAGCTGCGCCTTTCGCGCCGGAGTATACCACGCGCAATTAGGCTGTCTTGTTGTTTTCCCGGCGGCCATTGCCATTACCATTCCTGGCCAGATGCCCATTAAGCAAAGGCCGCAGCACTTGTCCGGTGTAAGACCGCCGTGAACGCGCAACCTCTTCCGGCGTGCCGGCGACAACCACGCGCCCGCCGTGCTCGCCGCCTTCAGGTCCCAGGTCGATGATGTAGTCGGCAGACTTGATAACATCGAGGTTGTGCTCGATGACGATGATCGTGTTTCCCAGAGTGACCAGCCGCTGCAACACATCGAGGAGCTTATGAACGTCAGCGAAATGAAGGCCTGTGGTGGGCTCATCAAGCAGGTAGACGGTTCGACCGGTGGCGCGCTTGGATAATTCCTTAGCGAGCTTGATTCGCTGAGCCTCGCCTCCCGAAAGGGTCGTGGCTGATTGACCAAGCTTGAGATAGCCCAGACCCACATCGAGGATCGTTTGCAATTTTTGTCGGATCTGCGGAATGTTCTCCAGCAGCGGTAACGCCTCTTCCACCGTGGTGTCCAGCAACTCCGCAATCGATTTCCCCTTGTAACGCACTGCGAGTGTTTCGCGATTGTAGCGAGCGCCGCGACAAACGTCGCAGAGCACGTAGACATCAGGTAGAAAGTTCATTTCGATTCGTTTCATGCCGTCGCCTTCGCATCCTTCGCAACGACCACCCTTCACATTGAAAGAAAAACGACCGGGCTTATATCCGCGCTCGCGCGATTCAGGCAGCATCGCGTAGAGTTCGCGAATCGGGGTGAACAATCCGGTGTAGGTCGCGGGATTGGAGCGTGGCGTGCGGCCAATAGGCGACTGATCGATCTCGATTACTTTATCGACGTGTTCCAGTCCGCCGACGGACGTACAGGTCCCCGGCTCGGCGAGCGACCCATAAAGATGCCGCGCCAAAGCCGGGTAAAGGATATCGCCGATCAAGGTCGATTTGCCGGAACCGGAGACTCCCGTTATCACGGTCAACAGACCAAGCGGGAATGAAACGTCGATGTCTTTGAGATTGTTGGCCTGCGCACCCTGAACGGTGAGTTGTTTTCCGTTTGGTAACCGTCTTTCCGACGGCACTTCGATTTTCTTTTGCCCGCTGATGTAAAGACCGGTGATTGATGCCGCACTGTTCGCGACATCGTCAGGTGTGCCGCTGGCCACCACTTCGCCACCATGCGCGCCAGCGCCCGGACCAAGATCCACCACATAGTCAGCGCGACGAATCGTTTCCTCATCGTGTTCGACAACCAGCACGGTATTCCCTAAATCACGAAGAGCGGTCAGCGTGTCGAGGAGTTTTTGGTTGTCGCGCGGGTGCAGGCCAATCGAGGGTTCATCGAGAACATAAAGAACGCCGCGTAACTGCGAGCCAATTTGGGTCGCCAGGCGGATTCGTTGTCCTTCGCCCCCTGACAAAGTTGCGGATGAACGGTCGAGGGTCAGGTAACCAAGCCCGACTCTTTGCAGAAAGCGCAGCCGGTCCTTTATTTCCTTTAGAATCTGGCCGGCGATTTGTTCCTCGCGCGGGTTGAGTTTTATGGCATCAAAGGCCGTAACAGTATTTTCAATCGGCAAGCAGGTGTAATCAGCAATCCCACGACCACCGAGCCGAACCGAAAGCGAATCGGATCGCAGCCGCTTGCCTTTGCAATCCGGACACCGGGAAGGCGACACCAGTTCCGCGAGAGCGACTCTGATCTTTTCGGTCGGCGCTTCGTTTAGGCGATCCCGCAACCAGAGCAAGGCGCCGTTCCACGGACTCTGATAGGAGTAAAGCCCCTGACGGAATGCGATCTGACCGCTGACACCGTGAAAGAAGGCATTAGCGACTTCTTTAGGAAGTTCGGTGAATGGCCGTTTAATGTTTGCGTCGAAGTGTTTGCTGACCGCAAGTAGCGCGCTCTTCAGATATGCCGAGCCCTGTTTGTCTGCCGCTCCCATGAATTCAAGTTTGTCGGCGGCGATCGTTGCGTCGGGAATCAATTTCGCAGGATCAACTTCAAGGACTGTGCCCAGGCCATGACAACGTTTGCAGGCTCCGTAAGCTGAGTTAAAAGAAAAAGAACGCGGCTCGAGCGGCGGCACGTTGATGCCGCAAATCACACACGCCATCTTTTCTGAATAGAGTTTTTCTTCGCCATCGACGATTGAGACGAGCACCGCGCCGTTGGTTAGCTTGAGTGCGGTTCGAATTGACTCGCCGAGTCGTTCGTTGATGCCGGGTTTGATCAAGAGGCGATCGACCACGGCCTCGATCGTGTGGTTACGGCGCTTATCCAGTCGTATTTCCTCGTCAAGCGATAGTAGTTCTCCGTCTACCCGAGCCCGGAGGAAACCTTCTTTGCCGAGTTTCTCAAGTTCACTCTTGAATTCGCCTTTGCGTCCGCGGACGATTGGCGCGAGGATCATCACTCGTTCGCCTTCGGGTAGTCCGAGTACATTTTGGACGATTTGCTCGACGCTCTGTCGCGTTATCGGCGCTCCACAAACGTGACAGTGAGGCTGCCCGATCGACGAGAAAAGCAGACGCATATAGTCGTAGATTTCGGTAACGGTGCCGACGGTTGAGCGTGGACTGCGCGACACGGTTTTCTGTTCGATTGAGATCGCCGGAGAGAGGCCCTCAATTGAATCGACGTCGGGTTTCTCGAGTTGGTCGAGAAATTGGCGCGCGTAAGCGGAAAGAGACTCGACATAACGTCTTTGACCTTCGGCATAAATGGTGTCGAAAGCTAGGGAAGATTTTCCTGAGCCGGATAGTCCGGTAATGACGGTGAAGCGCTCACGAGGGATTTCAACGTTGATGTCCTTGAGGTTGTGCTGGCGAGCACCTCTTACGGTGATGCGGTCTATGGTCATTGGGCGATACTAAATAGGGCGCTACGGAAGCGAATTTCAGGGAGTAGCGAACCAGTTATTGTAACCGTGAGGAACGTCTCGGGCAAACTGAGGCCGCCACGAGGTACCGGGCCAGCTTGTTTGGATCAGACGCATTTCTTTGTGGGACTTTGCGTCTGACTTTGCGACCTTTGCGGTTTCTGTTTGATCTTTAGAGCTTTACCGCAAAAGAGCGCAAAGACTTTCGCCAAGAGCGCAAAGCAAACTGAACCATTACCCCGCCACGAGGTAGTTGCATCAGCTTTAAACAAGAAGTGACTGAAATCCCCTCTCGTCCCTTGCCTGGTTCTCCCTCCCCCACTTGAAGGGGCTGATACTCGCTCGCTTGCTTCGCGTACAAGCGTCTGATGCTTCGCCTTTTTTTTCGGATAACTCAGCTTCGGAAAAACAATCTGAGTTTGCATGCTCCAGGGCGTTGCCCCTGGCTATCACATTGCGCGCCTTCGGCGCTTTGCGTCCACCGAGGAAACCAAGTCATCCCTCACGGTCGGGCTACAGCTTGTCTTGACCTCCTTGAAGTCAACTCCTAGACTTCGAACGCATTCTTTCGTTTTGTGCTCGTGAGATTCCGTTGTGAGTTAGCTTCAAGGCGCTACCTAACAATGAACCTTCCAAACTCTTTAACACTTCTTCGCATCTTCATCGTGCCGCTTCTGGTAGTCGTCCTGCTCACTCCATTCTCCGAAAGTTGGTTTGGGGTTCCGCGTCACATCCTGGGGGTCGCACTTTTTCTCGCCGCGGCGCTTACTGATTACCTGGATGGATACTTTGCGCGCAGTCGCGGACAGGTGACCCGGCTGGGCCAACTCCTTGATCCAATCGCCGACAAGCTTTTGATTTCGGCCGCATTGATTTCGCTGGTGGAGAATCAACTGGCGCCTGCCTGGGCCGTGGTGATCATTATTGGCCGCGAGTTTGCTGTGACGGGTTTGCGATCTATTGCCGCAACTGATGGCGTGGTTATTGCTGCCTCGAAGATGGGAAAATTCAAGATGCTGTTGCAAGTCTTGACGGTGGCGCTCTTGATTGGTTCCAGCGTTGGCGGCCGGCCGCCCGTCGCCAACTTTGGCTTGCCTTTTCCGGCCATTAATTTCTGGAGTGTTCCCGAACTTCGCACCGCATGGCATCACCTGATTGGAGCTGGAAGCACCAGTGTGACGGATTGGCAGGTCCTGATTTACACGGCCGGACGTGCATTGCTCTGGTTGGTTGTCATCTCGGCGTGTCTCTCAATGTATAGCTATTTCAAATCGTTCTACCAGGCCGGGCTGGTGAATCGCAAGACCGAGTTTGTGCCTGAGTCTCGCAATGTCCCCATCGGCAGAAACTAAACACCGGCGGCGCTCCTTCTGCCACGCTTTTTAGTTGCGGCCGTCGGCGCTGGGCTTACTCGCGCAAATATGTGGTCCTCCAGGACGTGGATTTGCACTTAAAGCAAGTTTCGCAGATACTCAACCTCGGCCAGCGCACAACCAACGAAACTCAGATTTCATCCGAGTCCGCGCTTAAGTTACAGGTGGAAGGTGCTGAGGTATGTGCAATTTCCACTGCGACTTGCGTTTTCGTATGCGGGTTGTTAGTATCCGCATTTTGTCGGAATGCGCTATTTGTTGTCTGTAGCGGGCCGGCGTAGCTCAGTTGGTAGAGCATCTGATTTGTAATCAGAGGGTCGGGGGTTCAAGTCCCTTCGCCGGCTCCACTAAGCACTTGGCAGAGAATTGCAGGGGTGGTCGAGTGGTTAATGGCACCGGGCTGTAAACCCGGCGGGCTAACGCCCTACGCAGGTTCAAATCCTGCCCCCTGCACCAGTAGTTCGATCTCAGGTTGAGATTTGTGGATTTGAAAGGGCGGGTGTAGCTCAGTTGGTAGAGCATCAGCCTTCCAAGCTGAGGGTCGCGAGTTCGAATCTCGTCGCCCGCTCCAGGAATTTGAAAAGGATGAAGTAGGAAGGGTGAAGGATGAAAGAAATTGTTTCGTCACTCCGCCTTCATCCTTCATCCCTGAAGTTGCCCGCGTAGCTCAGGGGTAGAGCGCCTCCTTGGTAAGGAGGAGGTCATGAGTTCAAATCTCATCGCGGGCTCCATTTGATTCGGCAATGTCGGCAACCAGCGACCCAGCGATTATTTATCAAAGAGGCCATTAAGAATGTCAAAGGAAAAATTCGACCGTAGTAAGCCACACGTCAACATCGGGACGATCGGACACGTGGATCATGGTAAGACGACGTTGACGGCGGCGATCACGAAGGTGTTGGGGAAGAACAATCCGAAGGTGCAGTTTATCGCCTTCGATCAGATTGACAAGGCGCCTGAGGAAAAAGCACGAGGGATTACGATCGCGACGGCACACGTGGAGTATGAGACGAAGGCGCGACACTACGCGCACGTGGACTGTCCTGGTCACGCCGACTATGTGAAGAACATGATCACGGGCGCGGCGCAGATGGACGGAGCGATTCTCGTAGTCGCGGCCACTGATGGTCCGATGCCGCAAACGCGTGAGCACATTCTGCTGGCCCGTCAGGTAGGCGTGCCGGCGATGGTCGTGTTCATGAACAAGGCCGACGCGGTGGACGATGCCGAGTTGCTGGAGCTGGTGGAGTTGGAAGTTCGCGAACTGTTGAGCGCTTATGAGTTTCCCGGCGACGACATACCGGTGATCAAGGGTTCAGCGTTGAAGGCTCTGGAAGGCGATCCGGAATGGGAAAAGACAGTCGAAGAGCTGATGGATGCGGTTGATAGTTATATCCCGACGCCGGCGCGCGACATTGAGAAGCCGTTTTTGATGCCGGTGGAAGACATCTTCACGATTCAGGGCCGCGGCACGGTGGCCACGGGCCGAGTGGAACGCGGCAAGGTGAAGGTCAACGAAACGGTGGAGATCATCGGAATTCGTCCGACACGTTCGACCGTGTGCACGGGCGTCGAGATGTTCAAGAAGCTGCTGGACGAAGGCGTGGCGGGAGACAACGTTGGGTTGTTGCTGCGCGGAGTTGAGCGCAAGGACATCGAGCGCGGGCAGGTAATTGCCAAGCCGGGTTCGATTACGCCGCACACGAAGTTCAAGGCCGAAGCATACGTCCTGACGAAAGAAGAAGGCGGACGACACACGCCGTTCTTCACCGGGTATACCGGCCGCAGTTTTACTTCCGCACGACGGACGTGACGGGAGTGGCGAGTTTGCCGGAAGGCGTGGAGATGGTGATGCCGGGCGACAACGTGGCGATGGAGATCGAGCTGATCGCGCCGATTGCCATGGAGAAGGGCCTGCGCTTCGCCATTCGTGAAGGCGGCCGCACGGTCGGAGCCGGCACGGTTTCGGATATTGTTGAATAGTAGTTGTCCGGCAAACTTTGAGTTTGTCGTTGAGTGAACCAGATGTTGGGAGCGACAAACTGAAGTTTGTCGGACTGGGCATCAGAAATTGGAAATGAGAAATGCCACGCGATAATATTGTGCTTCAGTGTATCGACTGTAAGAGCCGCAACTACGTCACGACCAAGAATAAGAAGACCACGCCTGATCGGCTTGAGTTCAGCAAGTTCTGTCGCCGTTGCCGTAAACACACTGATCATAAAGAAACCAAGTAACCATGAACGCGGAACGCGGAACGATGAATTGAAGAGAGAGTTCAGAGTTCATGGTTCCGCAGTCATCGTTGCACACAGGGGTATAGTGTCAACGGTTAGCACGTCGGTCTCCAAAACCGAAAGTCCGGGTTCGAATCCTGGTACCCCTGCCACTTAGGGCTCGGAAGAGCGCGTGTGTCGAGAAAGTCGAATCAAGTCATGGATGACATAGAAAACCAAAACGAGCCGCTACCTTCACCGCGTGCAGCACGTTTTGGTGAAGGTCCGGAAGGTAAAGGGGCGCGCCGTGAGCGGGGATTGAGTGGTCCGCGCGACAGCTTCCCCGGCAGGTTGGCCAAGTTTCTGCGTGACGTTCGCGCCGAGATGAAGCGTGTGTCATGGCCCAGTCTCATCGAGGTGAAGAACACGACCCTCATTACGCTTGTCGCGGTCATTTTCTTCGCAATTTACTTATTTGCGGTGGATCACATATGGGTTTTTCTACTGAATGGACTGAGCCGCGTACTGAATTGGATGACGGGGGCCTGATCGGCAAGGAATCTTCAATGCAGCAGTGGTTCATACTCCATACCTACTCGGGTCATGAGAAAAAAGTACGCGACAGCCTGAAGGCTCGCGTACGTGATACCGATCTGGAAGCAGAGATCACGGAAGTTCTCGTCCCTACCGAAACGGTCGTGGAGATGCGCGGCAACAAGCGGATTGAGTCGACCCGCATGTTTTATCCCGGATACGTGCTGGTCCAGATCGAGTGTGACGACCGCGGGCACATTCCGGATAATGTTTTTCACATGATTAAGTCGACCCCGAAGGTGACCGGCTTCGTGGGTGGACATAATCCGACACCGCTGACGCCCCAGGAAGTGGATCAGATTGTTCACAACGTGACCGAGGCTGCGGAGAAGCCGAAGCCGAAGTTTTCTTATGCGTCCGGGGAAACAGTTCGCATCAAGTCGGGACCATTCCAGAGTTTTACCGGCAAGGTTGAAGAGGTAAACGAAGATAAGTCGACGTTGAAGGTAACGGTTACGATCTTCGGCAGATCAACTCCGGTCGAGTTGAATTTCCTTGACGTCGAGAAAGTCACGTTTGCGGAAGAAGAATAAGGCGATTGCCGATTGGCGAGGTGGCGGGCGCAAATCCAGGTGTCGTTAACGGAAAATCGGTCATGAGCAATTGGAAATAAGAAGATGGCAAAGAAAATAACAGGTTATATCAAGTTGCAGGTTCCCGCCGGTAAGGCCAATCCTGCGCCGCCTATCGGCCCTGCGCTGGGTCAGCACGGTGTGAACATCATGGAGTTTTGCAAGGCGTTTAACTCCAAGACCGCGCAGATGGATCCGGATCTTAAGATTCCCGTGGTGATCACGGTTTACGCTGATCGCTCGTTTACCTTTGAGACGAAAACGCCCCCGGCGGCCGATTTGTTGAAGAAGGCGGCCGGACTCTCAAAGGGCTCAGGTAAACCTAATAAGGAAAAGGTTGGGTCGATCTCAAAAGCAAAGATTGAAGAGATCGCGAAAACCAAGTTGCAGGATTTGAACACGACGAGTTTGGAGTCGGCCATCAAGACGATTTCAGGCACAGCCCGTCAGATGGGACTAACCATCGAAGGATGACGTCCGAAGCTTGAGGGTGAGTAACCCTTGAGTCTTTCCGGGAAGAGAGGGAGGCGCATTTAACCGCGCCGTTTGCACCTCAGGAGTAAGTAATGAAAAAGCACGGCAAGAAGTACAACGCCGCGGCCGAAAAGATTGAGGCCGGGCGTAAATACAACCTCGAAGAGGCTGTATCGAAGGTCAAAGAGATTGCTTTCGCGAAGTTTGACGAAACCGTCGAGTTGACCATGTGGCTGGGAGTCGATCCTCGCAAAGCTGACCAACTAGTGCGCGGCACCATCGTTTTGCCTCACGGCCTGGGTAAATCCAAGAGCGTGCTCGTAATCGCTCAGGGCGACAAGATCAAGGAAGCCGAAGAAGCCGGCGCTGACTTTGTCGGCGGCGAGGATATGGTCGAAAAGATCAAAGGCGGCTGGCTCGACTTTGATGCCGTGGTGGCGACGCCCGACATGATGAGGCTGGTGGGCGGCCTGGGTAAAGTGCTTGGTCCTCGCGGCCTGATGCCAAACCCCAAGACCGGCACCGTCACGTTTGACGTGAAAACCGCTGTCAAAGAAACGAAGGCCGGCAAGGTTGAATATCGCGTCGATAAAACGGGCGTGGTTCACGTTCCAGTCGGGAAGGTTTCCTTTGACGCCGACAAGTTGCGGGACAACGCGAAGATGCTGTTGGAGGCCGTGGTGAAGGCAAAGCCGTCGACTGCCAAAGGCAAGTATGTGAAGAAGGTCAACCTGGCGGCGACCATGAGCCCAGGGGTTTTGGTTGATGAAGCGGCGTACGTGAAATAGGCTGGGAGCTACACGATGAAGACAAAGGCACAAAAGCAAAAAGATTTGGAAGCGCTGACTGAGAGCTTTAAAAACGCGAAAGCGGCGATGGTGGTTGGTTTTCAGGGCATGACTGTCTCGAAAGACCAGGACTTGCGGAACCAGTTGCGCGAAGCGGGCGTGAGTTATGAAGTAGTGAAAAATACCTTGGCGCGCAAGGCTGCCGAAGGCACTGCGCTAGAGCCGGCGACGGATCAGTTCAAGGGTGTGACCGCAATTGCGCTCAGCAATGAGGATCCGGTTAGCTTGTCGAAGGCTATCGCAAAGTTTTCCAAAGCTAACCCGGATATTTTTAAGTTCAAGGTTGGAATCGTCGAAGGCAAAGTGGTGGCCCTGGCAGACATAGAAGCTATTGCCAGCCTGCCTTCGAAGGAAGAGTTGATTTCCAAGGTTTTGTTCTTAATCAATTGTCAGGCTCAACGTTTGGTTACCGTGCTTTCGGCGGTGCCGCGTAATCTGGCGATTGTAGTTAAGCAGATTGGTGATCAGAAGGGCGGAGCAGCCGCCTAGCGATTTTGGATGTCCGATCTCAGATTTGAGATCGGACGTCGATTGAATCTGAGATTTTGCAAATTTGAATCTCAGAAGGTAAGCACAGGGCCGGACGCGGACAACGAGCTTGGCGATAGTCAGGTCGTCTTACGGCTTCGACGTTTCCCGAATTGCGATGCAAACAATTCGCAGAAGCGTTCCGTGGGTTCTCCTGCTGCAGATAACAGGGCAGTCAACCGGTGTGATCGTTGATTGCGGAACATTAACAGCACTCAGGACCCTTAGTTGAGGAGGATAGAAAGGTAATCATGGCAGCAACACGTGAAGATGTAATCGAGTTTTTGAAGGGCATGACCCTTCTGGAAGCGTCGCAGCTGGTTAAGGAGCTGGAAGAAACATTTGGAGTATCCGCAGCTGCGGCCTCAGTCGCAGCTCCGGCAGCCGGTGGCGGCGGTGGCGAAGCCGCGGCAGCAGCCGAAGAAAAGACCGAGTTTGACGTAATCCTGCAGTCGATTGGCAGCAACAAGATCAACGTGATTAAGGTTGTTCGCGAAGTGACCGCGCTCGGACTGAAGGAAGCAAAGGATCTGGTTGAAGCAGCTCCCAAGGCCATCAAGGAAGGTGTTTCGAAGGACGAAGCTGAATCAGTTCGGGCGAAGCTTGCTGAGGCAGGCGCGACCGTCGAAGTTAAATAGTTCAAGGTCCAGAGTCCACGTCCAATGTCGGTATCATGCTGACCTTGGACGTTGGGCTCGAGATCGTGGACCCGGCATGGTGGCTTGACACTCTTGATCGCAGTGTTTAAGTTAAGGGAGTATTGAGGCGCTGGCATTTACTCCCAAAAATTTGACGAAGATTCAGCCGCTTTTTTGGTGATCAAGCGGTCGGGGCATTGTGCGCTCTGACCGCGTCTTGGCGTCTTTAGGGTATTTTCAATTTCCGGTTTCCGATTACGACTTTGGGAAGGGCGCCCTGAATCGGAATGGAAACGGAAATCGGCAATGATAAGGAACCTCTCATGTCTGCAAATCTGCTTCAAACAATAAATACAGGATTGGGAAAACGAACGAGCCAGGCGCCCGTGCGCGTAGACTTTTCGAAGATTTCCACCGCAGTGCGGATCCCAAATCTGATCGAGATTCAGCGCGAATCGTACAACCGATTTCTGCAAATGGACTTCCTCCCGGAAGAGCGTGAGAACACTGGTCTCCAGGCCGTCTTTGAATCAGTTTTCCCGATCTCAGATTTTCGCGGCACAGCCACGCTCGACTTCGTGGAATATCAAATCGGCAATTGGCAGTGTAAGTGTGGACGTCTGGAAGGCCTCAACTACCTTCGCGCAAACTGCAAGAGCTGCGGTTCCACTATCAAGGTTAACCCGCTGGCGGCTGGCGAAACGCTTTGCCATAAGTGTGGCACCTTTAATCAGGTCCGCCCGCAACTCTGCGAAAACTGCGGCGAGCCGGTGGGCTTGAAGCATAAGCACGATCAGCAGGAATGCCAGGAACGCGGCATGAGCTACAGCGTTCCGCTCAAGGTAAAAATCCGGCTGACTGTCTACGACAAAGATCCGGAAACCGAAGTCCTGTCAATTCGGGACATCAAGGAAGAAGAGGTCTTCTTCGGCGAAATTCCGTTGATGACCGACAACGGCACTTTCATTATCAACGGGACCGAGCGGGTCATCGTTTCGCAGCTGCACCGGTCGCCGGGAGTCTTTTTCAAGAAGGGCCTGATCTATATCGCCAAGATCATTCCTTACCGCGGTTCCTGGGTTGAGTTTGAATACGATCAGAAAAATCTGCTCTACGTTCGCGTGGGCAAACGTAAGTTTCTGGCCTCGATTTTTCTGCGCGCCCTTGGTCTCTGGTTTGGTAAGGAGATCGACGGAAAGCTCGTGAAGAGCGATTCCCATCTTGAAGAGCGCGTTAAGAATGCTCCGTTTACCGACGAAGACATCCTGCGGGCTCTCTATCAGGTGGATGAAATTCGCGTCGAAGATGGCCGATTGATGATCCAGGTTCCCGACGAAGGGGCCACCAGCCTGGTGGGGATGAAGGTCGACTTTGACATCAAGGGCCGCGGGCCGGATGCGATCGTTCGTGCCGGCAAGAAAGTTACCAGCTCTTCGCTCGAAGCTTTGCGAAAGGCCGGAATCGGCGAAGTTGAGATGGAGGCTTCGCAGTTTGAGGGTGCTTACGCCGTCTCAGACATTGTTAATAAAGAGAGTGGCGAGGTAATCCTCGAGGCTAACAACGAAATCGCCGCGGCGAAGCTTCAGGAAATCGTCGGCGGCGGAATTGACGGTTTCGCAGTCTTCTTCCCGGAGCGCGACGACATTGGCCCGATTCTTTCGTTGACCTTGAAGAAGGATGTAATTACGAAGCCGGTTGATGCGCTGCTCGAGATTTACCGCAAGATGCGTCCTGGTGATCCGCCGACTGTGCAGACCGCTTACAAGCTGCTGGAAGCGATGTTCTTCGATCCGCGCAAGTTTGATTTTTCGCGCGTCGGGCGGCTGAAGTTTAACATCAAGATGGGCAAGCCCGAGCGCGAACGGATCAACGATTCGTTGCTTTCGGCGAAGGATTTTTACGAGGTGGTGTCTTACGTCTTGAAGATGCGTAAAAACCCCTCCGAGTATCAGGCGGATGACATCGATCATCTCGGCAACCGGCGCGTGCGCGCCGTTGGTGAACTGCTGGAGAACCAGTTTCGTATCGGCCTTGAGCGCATGGAACGTGCAATCAAGGAGAAGATGTCTATACACCAGGAAATGCAGACCACGATGCCTCGTGATCTGATCAACGCCAAGCCGGTAACGGCGGCGGTGCGCGAATTCTTTGGTTCCAGCCAGCTGTCCCAGTTTATGGACCAGACGAATCCGCTCTCCGAGATTACCCACAAGCGGCGTCTCTCGGCACTTGGACCAGGCGGACTATCTCGTGAACGCGCCGGTTTTGAAGTGCGCGACGTTCACCCCACTCATTATGGCCGCATCTGTCCTATCGAAACTCCTGAAGGTCCGAACATCGGATTGATCTCGAGTCTGTCGTGTTTCGCACGCATCAATGAGTTTGGTTTCATTGAAGCTCCTTACCGCAAGGTTACTGACGGCAAGGTGGTCGAATACGTGCGCATCCTTAACGGCGGCGACACCAAGCTCAAGCCGGGCGAACACATCGCGATTGAAGAAGTAGAGAAAGCGAATCGCAAAGTCGGAGCTGGAGGCAAGAAGGCCGAGTCTGAGCCGTGGCCGTTTTATTTGACTGCCTGGGAAGAAGACAAGCATGTCGTCGGCCAGGCCAACATCGAACTCGATGAAACAGGCTTCATCGTTAACGAACGTAACGCCTCTCGTAAAGCCGGCGAATTTATTCTCGCGCTGCGCAAGGACATTGAATACGTCGACGTTTCGCCGAAACAGCTCGTTTCGGTGGCGGCTTCGCTGATTCCGTTCCTCGAGAACGACGACGCGAACCGCGCTTTGATGGGTTCGAACATGCAACGCCAGTCAGTGCCACTGCTGCGAGCCGAAGCGCCGTACATCGGCACCGGCATGGAGCAGACTACGGCGCGCGATTCCGGCGCAGTAGTCGTAGCCAAACGCGACGGGGTGGTGGATTACGTCGACTCCGAGCGCGCGATTATCAAAGCCGATCACAATGTGGACGGCACGATTTCGCGCGAAGTAACCGCGGACATCTACACCCTGATCAAGTTTAAGCGTTCAAACCAAAACACCTGTATCAACCAGCGCCTGATCGTTCACGTAGGTGAGCGAGTGCAAAAGGGACAGGTGATCGCCGACGGTCCCTGCACGGATCGCGGTGAGTTGGCTCTCGGTCGCAACGTGCTGGTGGCCTTCATGCCATGGCGCGGCTACAACTTTGAAGACGCGATTCTTGTTTCCGAACGGCTGGTGAAGGACGACTACTACACCTCGATTCACATCGAGGAGCTGGAGATCGAGGCCCGCGACACGAAGCTCGGTCCTGAAGAGATCACTCGCGACATTCCAAACGTGGGCGAGAATATGCTGCGAGATCTGGACGACAGCGGCATCATCCGCATCGGCGCCCAGGTCAAACCCGGCTCGATCCTCGTAGGGAAAGTGACGCCGAAGGGCGAAACGCAGCTGACGGCTGAAGAAAAACTATTGCGGGCGATCTTTGGTGAGAAAGCGGGCGACGTAAAAGACGCTTCACTCGTTTCACCTCCGGGCATCGACGGCACAGTCGTCAACGTTCAGGTGTTCACCCGCAAGGGCCAGGAGAAGGATTCGCGCTCGCTGGCAATCGAGCAGGAAGAAGAAGACCGCCTGCGCCGTGACCTTGAGGACGAAATCCGCATCCTCCGCGAGCAGCGTGATCAGCGAATCATGGAACTGCTTGAAGGGCGCAAGCTTTCAGCTGACCTGACGGTGAATCGCGAAGTGGTCCTGCCCAAGGGCGAGAAAATTACGCGTGAAATGCTCGCCGGTATCGAGGCCAAGGTGCTGAGAAAAGTTCAGGTTGCTTCGTCGCGCGGCGACGTTGGCGCGGAGATTAAGGAATACGAAGACCGTACTGAGCGGCAAATCAAGATTCTTTCCGACATTTACGAGGAGAAGATTGCCAAGCTTCGTCAGGGTGACGAACTCGCGCCCGGCGTGATCAAGATGGTCAAAGTCTTCATCGCTATGAAGCGCAAGCTTTCAGTGGGTGACAAGATGGCCGGCCGTCACGGCAACAAGGGAGTCATCGCCCGAATCCTTCCGGAAGAGGATATGCCCTACCTGCCAGACGGCACTCCAGTTGAGATTGTGCTCAATCCCCTGGGTGTTCCCTCGCGTATGAACGTTGGGCAAATTCTGGAAACTCACCTTGGCTGGGCAGCCCGGGTGCTGGGACTCCATTTTGCAACGCCGGTATTCGACGGCGCCACGGAGAAAGAGATCAAGGCGAAACTGAGAGAGGCGGGCGCGCGAGCTACCGAACTCGGTCTACCGGAGATCGTCAGTGAGTCCGGCAAGGCGATTCTTTACGACGGATTATCGGGTGAACCGTTTGAGCAAAAGGTGACTGTTGGTTACATCTACATGCTCAAGCTTTCTCACCTGGTTGACGACAAAATCCATGCCCGCTCAATTGGGCCGTACAGCTTAATTACGCAGCAGCCGCTGGGCGGCAAGGCGCAATTCGGTGGACAGCGATTCGGAGAAATGGAAGTTTGGGCGCTCGAAGCGTACGGCGCGGCCTACATTCTTCAGGAATTGCTCACGGCGAAGTCAGACGACGTGGCCGGACGCTCGAAGATCTACGAAGCGATCGTGAAGGGCGAAGCCGATTTCGATCCAGGCTTGCCTGAATCGTTCAATGTGCTGGTGCGCGAGCTTCAGTCGCTTTGCCTCGACGTGGAATTAATCAACAAGAAAGTTCCAGGCAGCAATGGTGACGGAACTGAAGAAGGCGTTGGCGAAGCATTGATTACCACCGCCGTTGAAGGTTAAGCGGATTTTCGGTTGCCGATTTCCAATTGCCGATTGGTTTCGGCCTTAGATCCCTGATCTTGGGTAAGGTCTAAGATGGTTCACAAATGCGAGATGCCAATCGGCAATTGGCAATCGGCAATTGGTAATGGAGAGCAACGTGTTTCGATTTCAACAAGAGAAGACGCAATTAGCTCCTGATTTTGAGGCAATTCGAATTTCGCTGGCGTCGCCGGAAAAGATCCGGCACTGGTCGCATGGCGAAGTGACGAAGCCGGAGACGATTAACTACCGCACGTTCAAGCCTGAGCGCGATGGACTTTTCTGCGCGCGCATCTTTGGACCGGTAGCTGACTGGGAGTGTCTCTGCGGGAAGTACAAGCGCATGAAGCATCGCGGAGTGATCTGCGATAAGTGCGGCGTGGAAGTTACGCAGGCGAAAGTGCGCCGCGAGCGTCTCGGTCATATTGATCTGGCCAGCCCGTGTTCACACGTTTGGTTCTTCAAGGGATTGCCTTCGCGCATCGGCCATTTGCTTGACATCCCTCTGCGCGAATTGGAGAAGGTTCTCTATTTTGAATCGTACATCGTGATCGATCCGGGTGACGTCACCGGAATCAAGGAGCGTGAACTGCTCTCAGATGAGCGCTATCGAGAGCTCGTGCGCGACTATCCCGCACAGTTCGTCGCCAAGATGGGCGCCGAGGCGATCAAAGAACTGCTGGGAATGGTGAAGATCGAAGAGCTGGCGATCGAGCTGCGCAAGCGGATGAAGGAAGAGACTTCGCAGCAGAAGAAACTCAAGTATTCAAAGCGCCTTAAAGTTGCGACCAGCTTCCTGAAATCAGGCAACAAACCTGAGTGGATGATTCTCGATGTCATCCCGGTTATTCCACCCGAGCTGCGTCCGCTGGTGCCTCTCGACGGCGGACGTTTTGCCACCTCCGATCTCAACGATCTCTATCGTCGCGTGATCAACCGCAACAACCGTCTCAAGAAGTTGATGGAGTTGCGCGCTCCGGAAGTTATCGTCCGTAACGAAAAACGAATGCTCCAGGAAGCTGTGGATGCGTTGTTCGACAACGGACGACGTGGTCGCGTCTTGCGCGGGGTTAACAATCGCCCGCTGAAGTCACTGAGTGGAACGCTCAAGGGCAAGCAGGGACGGTTCCGACAAAACCTGTTGGGCAAGCGCGTCGACTACTCAGGGCGATCAGTAATTGTGGTAGGGCCGGAGTTGAAACTCCATCAGTGCGGACTTCCCAAGAAGATGGCGCTCGAGTTGTTTAAGCCATTCATCTATAACCAACTCGAAAAGCAGGGCCACGCAGCGACGATTAAGCAAGCGCGCGAAATGGTCGAACGCCAGGAGCCGGTGGTTTGGGACATTCTTGAAGAAGTGATCCGCGAGCATCCCGTGCTGCTCAACCGCGCCCCGACCCTCCATCGCCTGGGTATCCAGGCGTTTGAACCGGTGCTGGTCGAAGGCAAGGCCATCAAGATTCATCCGCTCGTCTGTACCGCGTTCAACGCGGACTTCGACGGCGACCAGATGGCCGTGCATATTCCGCTCTCGCCTGAAGCGCAGATTGAGGCCGCGGTGTTAATGCTTTCGAGCAATAACATCCTCAGCCCCGCGAGTGGTCAGCCGATCGCCGTGCCGTCACAGGACATCGTCCTGGGAATTTACTACCTGACGCGCGACAAGCCAGGCGCTAAAGGCGAAGGCCGTGTGTTTGCTTCGCTAGAGGAAGTGTTGCTGGCACTCGACGCCAAGGAAGTTACTACGCAGACGCCAATCAAATTGCGTATCTCCGGCGACTTGATTGATCTTACCCAGGAACACGATCACGCAGGACATTCTGCGCGCCGCCGTGCAGGAAAATGTTCGCCGCGTAGTTAACACTACCGTCGGTCGCGTGATTTTTAACGACTCAATCCCGGCGGGCTTGCCTTATTTCAACGGCACGTTGAAGAAGAAGGGCCTGACGTCGCTGGTGAACTATTCGCATATTCGCCTGGGTCATGAGATGACCGTCAAGATGCTCGACGATCTCAAGAACCTCGGCTTCCTCTACGCGACCCGCGCCGGCATCTCGATTGGCATTGACGATCTCGTGACGCCGAGTGCCAAGAAGCCACTGGTAAACAAGGCTGAGAAGGACGTAATCGCGGTCGAACAGCAGTATCTCGACGGCGTTATCACCTCCGGTGAACGCTACAACAAGGTAATCGCCATTTGGTCTGAAGTGACTGACAAGGTCGCAAAGGAAATGTTCAAGGCGATGGATGAGCGCGAGAAGGCTTCGGGCGAACTTAATCCAATCCTCGTCATGAGCGACTCCGGAGCGCGAGGTAGTGCCCAGCAGATTCGCCAGCTGGCCGGTATGCGCGGACTGATGGCCAAGCCTTCGGGTGAAATCATCGAGACGCCCATCAAGGCAAACTTCCGCGAAGGTCTCGACGTGTTGCAGTACTTTATTTCGACTCACGGCGCCCGCAAAGGCCTGGCCGATACCGCTCTGAAGACCGCCGACTCGGGTTACCTGACCCGCCGTCTGGTTGACGTGGCTCAGGACGTGATCATCAGCGAGCCTGACTGCGGCACGGTGCGCGGAATTTCCGCCAGCGCGATCGTTGAAGGCGGCGAAGAGATCGAATCACTGCGCGACCGTATCGTCGGTCGTATCGCTCTCGAAGAGGTCATTGACCCGGTTGAGGGCCGCGTCATCGTTGAGGGCAACTCGGAGATTGATGAAGATCTTTCGTCTGAGATTCAGCGTTCCGGCGTGCAGCGCGTGCGCATTCGTTCGGTGTTGACTTGCGAGTCGCGTCGCGGTTGCTGCATCAAGTGTTACGGCCGCAACCTGGCGACCGGTCGGCCGGTGGAAATCGGTGAAGCTGTCGGCGTCATTGCCGCGCAGTCAATCGGTGAACCAGGCACGCAGCTGACCATGCGTACGTTCCACATCGGTGGTACGGCGCGTTTGGAAGAGTCGTCCAAGCACGAAGCTCGTCAGGACGGAACCATCAAGTACTTCGAGCTGCAAACGGTGAAGAGCCGCAAGGGCGAGCGCATTGCCATGAACCGCAATGGCTCGATCACCATCGTGGACGATCGCGGTCGCGAAGCGGCGCGCTATCAAATCGTTTACGGCGCCCACATTCTGGTCGAAGACGGCGCGCGCGTTACCCAGGATCAGTTGCTGGCTACCTGGGATCCGTTTACCTTCGCGATCCTGACGGAAGTCGCGGGTCACATTAAGTACCAGGATCTGAAGGAAGGCGTGACTTACGACGAGGAAGTAGACGAAGTTACCGGTCAGTCGCGCATGGTTGTTAAAGACTCGCCTGACGAGAAGAAACAACCACGTATTGAAATTCGCAACGCCAGCAACAAGATGCTGAAGACTTACCAGATGCCGGTGCGGGCGAATTTGATGATCACCGACGGCGAAATGGTCGAGCCCGGCGACATCATTGCCAAGATTCCGCGTGAAACCACCAAGACCAAAGACATTACCGGTGGTTTGCCGCGCATCGTCGAACTGTTCGAAGCGCGACGCCCGGCAGAAACCGCGATTATGTCTGAGATCGACGGCATCGTTAAGCTTGGTGCGATCTGCCAAGGGTAAGCGCAAGTTGATTGTTACGGGCGACGACGCCGAAGAGCGTGATTACGACATCCCGCGCGGTACCCACATCAACGTGCAGGAGGGCGATCGAGTCCGCGCCGGCGAAGCATTGATGGACGGCCCGCTTAATCCGCACGACATCCTGCGCGTGCTGGGAATGCAGCGACTCCAGGAGTATCTCGTCAACGAGATTCAGGAGGTCTATCGGCTCCAGGGTGTGAACATCAACGACAAGCACATCGAAGTTATCGTGCGTCAGATGTTGCGCTGGGTGAAGATCAAGGAAGTTGGCGACACCGACTTCCTGCTTGAGGAGCAGGTGGATCGCTTCCGCTTCACTGACGAAAACGAACGGGTAGTTACAGCCGATGGCGAAGTGGCCCAGGCTGAACCGCTCTTGCTCGGCATCACGAAGGCTTCGCTTTCAACCGATTCGTTTATCTCCGCAGCCTCGTTCCAGGAGACCACCCGCGTCCTGACCGAAGCGGCTATCTCAGGGCGCATCGATTACCTTCGCGGTTTGAAGGAAAACGTGATCATGGGGCGGTTAATTCCGGCCGGTACCGGCATGGAGTATTACCGCAATGTAGAAATCGCTCGCGATGAAACGATCGAGCAGGCCCGCGAGCGCGACCTCGACGACTTTCCGGACATCGTCGGGGGCCAGGATGTACCCGTGACAACTGGCCGACCGCCGCTGGTCGTTACACCAGCGGATAGCGAAGTCGAAGAAGTACCAGAGTAATAGGCAGTACTGACTGGACAGGCCCAAATAGCCTGTTCCACAAAACCAAGACCGGCGTGGAGCAATCCCCGCCGGTCTTTTGCTGTTAGTTTGTAATCTTCGCTAAGACTTAATCACCGAGAGAATTGAGAAAAAGTTGGTAAAGCTTGCGGTGCTCACGCTGAGCCATTCGAGCAGCCGCCAGGGAGAAACGGTGTGAGACTGTGACGTTTTTACCTCCAGTGGTGCGACGGATGAGTCGATTCGAGTCGAAATAGAGGCGTTGTTCGTTAACCGCCTGGTCGTCGAGCTTTTTGAGGTAATAGATCAATTTCTCCGCCGGATTAAAAACATACTCAGCATACTCCTGACGGTCCGATCTGTTCGTCGTGATACTTATTTTCAACAACCGGTTTGGATACGGGTTTTTCTCACGATCGCCGAACGTGTAATACATCCTGATGACTGACCGATGAATCCCGACCGCCGGCCACGACTTGTTTTCCTTATTTACCAGCAGTTCGTTGCAATAGATTCCGTTGCTTTCCTCGATCTTTTCGCTGTCGCCTATCTGTTCATTGATCTGATTGGCGATCCGGTCAATGGCTTCGATCCGGCGGTCGTCTGACTGGCCGTAGAACGGGGCTGAGCAAATTGCGCAGATAGCAAGAATAAACAGAGGCCGACGGAATGGCGCCCTGACGCGCAGAGTGCACTTGGGGGGCGAGCTCATCGCAGCTTCTCCTTTGCGTTACAAACCGGATCGGGCCGAAATGATAATCGAAGTCGAGAAAACAAAACAGGTCGCGCAGAGTGGCATAGGAAATTTACGCGCAGCTCGGAGGGTTGGATGGTTGCGAGTGCTGCCAATGCGCAGCAAAGCAACTAGAGGGTTCCTACGTATTGCTCTTGAGCGCAGTTTCCGGGTCGTTCTTATTAGCGGACGACAGTCAGCGATGCTTGCGTAACCATGGAGAGCGCGTCTGGCTGCGCTGTTCGATCCTGAAGTGGAATCGTTTGCCGAGGGCCGGCACTTAGCAGTATTCGCTGAGGCGAATCATCGAAGGTCAGAAGCTTGGTCGAATCGCCGGTGGGGCGACGCCAGGTATTCCAATGACCCCACTTTTTGGACCAGCTTTTCCAGGTTACGGTTGTTGCAGGGTTCATGTCGCCTCCCTATTCGAATACGCAACAGCAATCGACCATATTTGGATTTAGATTCATTGCCTCCTTTGCAAGCGAAATGCCATTGCTATCCTGGCTAATCGTGAACGAAAGAATTACTTTGCGGCGCTTACCAAAGCTTTCTTGAATAGAAATCAGACAGGTAGTCAGCGCCCATTGTTTCGAAAACGCTCAGGATTATGACGGGATCGGGAACTGGCTCCCGGGCGCAATAATCATCGGTGCAGAGGTTCTTCCTTAGGATGGTTCAGGCATGTCGCCAGCGCCCTTGTCGATTAAAAGTCAGAGTCTGTGAAGCGGACGATTGAATGATGCGGACCATTTCGCTAATTTTTCCGCCGTCCGCTCAACGGACTCTTCTTGAAACTGCCATCGATCCCAGCTATGAATCGCTGGGATATTCTCAGTCGTCCTTCGATGCAAAATTTTTGCTACGTTTTGAAAACTGCACTGCCGAGTTGGCGTTGACGAACGCTGCGGGATGGTTAGAATGCGGCGTAACGGTGCTGGTTGCTGGGGTGAGGACAGTGACCAATTGAGGCTGAATGTCTCCACCAACCGATTTGAGGCCGGGCCAAACCCGGCCTCTCGGTTTTTATAAGACCCCTCCTGGCCGTCTCTTTTTCAAATGACCCTGGGCTGAAATTAGCGCTAGCGATAAACGAGAGTATCGCAGACCAGCACTATTCTGACTTGTTGGTCTGACGAGTATAATGCCGCCCACTTCCTGCCTGTGCCGGGTGGGTCCGTGAAGCAATCGATAACGTAAAGGCCGATTCAATTCCGAGGAGGAATAATGGGAGATTCCAAAGAAGTCGAGAAATTCTATTCCAATCAGGAGGTAGTCGCTAAGTTGCGCCGGCTGGCGGATGCCCTGGAAGCAGGAAAGACCTTCGAAATTCAGATTGCCGGTGAGCGCATATATGTGCCTTCACATGCGACGGTCGGGTTTGAGTATGAGCGCCAGGGCGATGATGAAGAGATGGAAATTGAGGTGAAGTGGAAGCGGCAGTAACGCTCAGTTCAGGTCCATTAAGGTGGCGCGCTAAGTCGTGGAATGAATAGCTTAACTATCACGAGAGGAAAGTACAATGAAAACTACTTCAGAGGCTGGCTGGTTCAGCATGCATCATGCTTCAGCCTTCACCGGCGCTTAAGAACTTTTCCATCGAAAACAAAGGCGTTCCAAACAAATTATTTGGCCCATCGCTTGACCGGCGGAATCCGAAATGTTCATACAACTGAATGGCTTGATCGAGGAATGGCGTAGTGCTGAGCGTTAATCGTTGATGACCATTCGTTGTTGCATAGCGCTCAATCTCTTCTAGCAGCCGGACCCCAGTTCGATGTCCGCGAGCTTCCGGCAGTACGGCCATGCCTCGAACGTATAAGTCTCGACCTCGAGACACCGCGGACACTGTTCCAACAATCGCTCCCTCGAGCAAAGCCACCCACCCTGGTCCTTCGCTCAAGCGCTTGCGGATCTCGTCCGCGTTCGGAGTAGTAGCGTTGAACGCCGCGTCAGTATATTGAGATCGAAACTGGGCGAATGACTCGGCGAGAACCGACTCAATCGCCGCAGCATCGCCGGCAACAGCCAATCGAATATCTACACCGGCTTTCTCCTGGTCATAAAAAACTTCGTCAACCGTCAGATCGGCGGGGAGCTTTTAGGTTGGGCCCAACGCTCAAGCAGTTTACGCCGGTTCTCCAACTTACGTTCGACGTTTGGTATCTTCATCACCAGCCTTTCCAGGTGAGCCAAATAGTCCGGCTCACCAATTAACTCCCTGATCTCGGCGACAAAGGGCTGGATTTTGGCAAAGACCACCACGTGTTCCGAGTTGGCCTCCAGGAATAGTTTCTCATCAATTCCGCCATTGTTGACCAGTGACGCAGCAACTTCCCAGTGTGACGCGACCATGCGATAAAAGGCGCTTTGCTTTTCACCGCGCATCATGAGCGCCACAATTTCTCCGCCGGTCTGCGGAGCGAATTCGGATAGGAACCAGGCGCGAGCCTGTCGCATCACGGTCTCACTCCGGAGCTCGTAAAGCTTGAGTATTGCAAGTGTGTCTTGCGCTTTAGTTTTCATTCGGTTTGTCCTCCGTTCTATTCGATCAGCCGGCGGGGTTCATCTTGAAGTTTAAGCGCGGTTTTGGAATTAGACGATCGAGCCAGCAGGGAAGTGCAGAGCTTGAGGTTGTTGGCTGCCTCGCTTAACTCACCGCCAGCCTGACCCAATGCGATTTCAAACTCCAGCTTCGCTTCCGGCAAGCGGCCCATCAGCGCCAGCGCTACTCCGAGATTGTTATGAGCAGCCGCGAAGCGGTGTTTGACATGCGCGATGGCCTTTCGGAACGCCACTGCGGCTTCCTCATGCTTTGCTTCGTTCATCGCCATCATGCCTAACATGAAATGCGCGGGAGCGTAGTAGCCGTCAGCGGCGGCGATCGACTGCTCAAAAGCCTGCTTTGCTTCACTCAACCGTCCCAGGTCTCGCAGTGCCACGCCGAGCGCATGTTGGGCCACCGGGTAACGGCCGTTGCTCGCGGCGACAGCCCGGTGGTAAAAAACAACGGCTGCTTCCGTTTCCCACAGTTCGTAGTGACAGACGCCAATGTTGTAGAGCGCGCGTGCATAGGTCTTGCCGGTGGTAGACGGCACCCGAAGATACTCTGCAATTGCGCGTTCATAGTTTGCTTTCGCAAACTCCTGATTGCCCCTTTGGAGAAAGTTGGGAACGTCGTCTCCACGGGTTTGCGCTTGGGTTCCACCGGGCGAACTTACCGGGCTGCTCAGACCCAAAACAATTGTCATCACCAAAGTTGCCAGAATAAATTTTGTCCGCCTCATCGTTGCTACCTCCATCGTTTTCAATTTCGTGCGATGGGGTGAGCTTAGAGCCCGATAGGCGAGGAGTCTTTCCTGTTATTGCTCAGGGTTAACTAATCTTGCTAATTAGCGTCATGACTGAAAAGTCAGACGATAGGATTGCGGCGTAGTTCCGGTGAGCCTGCGGAACAGCCGGGTGAAGTGACTTTGATGACTAAAACCGGACCGCGAGCTGACCTCGACAAGTGGCATTTCGCTTCCGCTTAACAGAGCTTTCGCGCGATCAACCCGAAACTTTATTAGATACTGGTGCGGCGTCGTACCGGTGGTTCGCTTAAACTCGCGCGCGAAATGAAATGTGCTCATGCCCGCTACTTCCGCCAGGTCAGATAGGCTGAGATCGCTCTCGTAACTCTCAGCTATCAAACTCATCACCCGGCGCAGTCTATTTCCCGACAAGCCGCCCTTAAACTTATGTGGCGAATCGCCGGAGGTGGTGTAATGCCTCAACAGCTGAACCGCCAAAACATTCGCCAGCGAGTCAGCATAAAGCCGGCCGCCTAAACCGTCCGACTCTAGTTCAGCCATTAGTGCCAGACCTACGCCGCTGATAACCGGGTCTGTGGGGACGCATCTTTCAACCACTTCCACCGACTGTTTGCGAGCGCGAGATTCCGAGTCGGCGGCCCGCAAAACGAGCGACGGATCGAGGTAAATCGCAAGATGGTTCGTAGGGCCTTCGAGCGTAACGGAGAAGGGATGCCCTGAAGGAATCACAGCTACACTACCGCGAGATTGACCACGCGCGCGCATTCCACCGGCAGTGCGAATTTCGCCGCCGCAACCCTGGTCCAACGCGATCGTGATCAGGTGGTCCTGGTGCTGATGTTCCGGCAGGTCTCCGGCCTCAAACTGATAGTGTGCCAGCTTGATTTTGTCCCAGGCAGCATCACGCTTGTGTACAAAGGGTGGCGCGGTTGTCATATCGGAGGGTGTCATTGTTGAATCCTATTTCCTGGCGCGAACGCGACGCTGTTTTTGTGCCAGCGCGGGCAGGAGCGCCAGCCCGGTTTTGGTGGCATTACGCCGCAAGCGTTCAAGCATGGCCTCGCGGGCGTGGGCAAACGCTTGTTTGTCACCGTAGAGTTGGAAGGCCCAGTTGGCTCCGAGTTCGAAGGAGTTAAACTCGAAAGCCAGTTGGATCGGGTCAACCTCCTTGCTCAACTGTCCGGCTCCCTGTGCCTCAACGATGGCCTTTCGCAGCAAGCCCAGCCATTGATTCATGATCTCGGCGATGCGGTCACGCACCAGCCCCGGCCGGCTGTCAAATTCTGAGGCAGCAGCCGCGAAAAAACAGCCCCCGCTGCAGTCCCCGCCCTGCACATGGCCGAGCCAACGGTGACAGAGTTCCCATAGCCGGGAAATTCCCGGTGCTGCTTCGAGGGCAGGTTGAACCACCATGGCGATAAAGCGGGAGCGAGCGATGTCAATTGTTGCGAGCTGCAAATCTTCTTTTGAGCCGAAGTGAGCAAACAATCCACTCTTGCTCATTGAAAGTTGAGTTGCCAACCGGCCGATGGTCAGGCCTTCGAGTCCCTCGGCGGAGGCGATATCCACTGCGACTTCCAGAATATTCTGGCGCGTGCGTCCGCCCTTGGCTTTACTAACCTTGGCTGTTGCGCTAGTCGCCATACTTCACCATACCTCACCTTTTTAGGTTTAGGTGTAATAGCACGAACGTTCGTATTAACGCAAGAGGTTGGGTAAAGCGGGGCTGGACCCGGGCGTTGTCAGCCCGTAGACCTTTCGCTTGCAAGTTTTCAGGCAGTCTGTTTGCGCTATCAAGACCCGCAATTCGCTGCTCCCGAGTTCTTCTTGTGTTCAGAGAACTCAAAAGTATTTCTCCTGAACACAGAAAAAGAATTGTTTTCCATAGATCGTGGATTGATCTAATGACAAACTGTCTTGATGCCAGCGACGAAGAGTTTCGATTTGATTGTGATTGGCGGGGGCTCCGCTGGATTGGTAGTAGCTGGCGGCGCGGCGCAGCTTGGCGCGCGCGTGGCCCTCGTTGAGAAGAAGGCATTGGGTGGTGATTGCCTCTACACGGGTTGCGTTCCGTCAAAAACGTTTATTCGTTCAGCACGCTTCGCTGCCCATGTTCGCCGGGCACAGGAGTTTGGCTTTGCGCCCATCTCCCTTGAGTTCAAAGACGGCGCCTTCGCCGCGATCACGGATCGGGTCGCGCGCGTCATCGAAACTGTCGGCGAGCATGATAAACCGGAGCGGTTTGAGGCGTGGGGCGTCGAAGTGATTTTCGCATCGCCGCGCTTCATTTCCGACCAGGAGCTGGAACTTACCGAGCCCGACGGCTCCAAGCGAACCATAACGGCGAAACGCTTCTGCATCGCCACCGGCTCACGCCCCGCTGTTCCCCCGATTGCAGGATTGAAAGAGACTGATTTCGTTACCAATGAAGAAGTTTTCCAACTTAAGAAGTTACCGGAGTCGCTGATAGTTCTCGGCGGTGGTCCGATCGGATTGGAACTGGGGCAGTCGTTTGCTCGACTTGGAAGCGAGGTGACAATCGTTGAGGCGGACGATCGCCTGTTAGGGAAGGAAGACGAAGAAGTTTCTGCGACTATTGAGGAGATACTGCGCACTGAGGGCCTGAAGATTCTACTCAATCACAAGGCCGTGATGGCGGAGAGCGTAAACGAGCAAAAGCTTGTGACCGTCGAGACGGATGGACGCCGACAGCAACTTCGCGCGGCTGAGATTCTGGTAGCGACCGGACGCCGGCCAAACATTGAGGGGTTGGATCTGGAGGCAGCCGGCGTCACATACGACCAGCGTTCCATTGTTACTGATGAATATCTGCGCACCTCCGCCCGTCACATTTTCGCAGCCGGAGACGTTACTGGTCATTTTCCCTTCACGCATATGGCCGCCTACGAAGCGTCGGTCGTCATTCGCAACGCGCTGTTCTTCTGGCCGCTGTTGCAAAAGACCGACTTCCGCGTCGTGCCGTGGACTACATTTACAGATCCGGAGATTGCCCGAGTCGGTTTGACGGAAAAGGAAGCAACAAAGAAGTTTGGCCGATCAGAGATTAATATTTTCCGGACAGATTTTTCCGACAACGATCGTGCGCAGGCTGAAGAGGAAACAAAAGGATTTGCGAAAATCGTCTGCCGGGGCCGCCGGAATGAAATCGTTGGCGCCCACATTGTCGGCGCGCATGCCGGCGAACTGATTCACGAAGTCGTGCTGGCGATGAAACAGCGTCTATCAATCACTAAGCTCGGCAGCATGGTTCATGTTTACCCGACTCTCGGGCAGGTTAACCAGCAAGCCGGAGTTGATGCGATCCTGAAGAAACTTTCCGGTTACAAGAAGTGGTTGTCATATTACTTCAAAGTCTGGCGGTAACGGCTCGGCGAATAAACGGGCTCTGACTTGTTGCCTGGTTTGAGGGAGCCAGGTCGCGCGATTACGGATAGCAATTTTCGCCCGGTGGGAAATATTTGAAAGTCGACCGCCGTCTGACTTCGCGATTGGGAGTTAACCCTCAACAGGCTTAGAGTGACTGCACGGGAAAAATCACCATAGCAATGAGCCCTCTTCAGTCTAATGACACTCTGCATGAGTGGACCAAAGCAGCGCCGTATTGGGAGAGGCACGCCGCCACCATTCGCACGATGTTCGCTCCCGTGACCCGCGCTCTTATTGAAGACGCCGGTATTCGTCCAGGCCAGGCCGTGCTCGACGTCGCTGGCGGTCCGGGGGAGCCTTCATTGAGTATTGGCGAGGTGGTTGGGCCAACAGGCTCGGTTATGTGCACGGACGCCGTGGCAGAGATGGTTTCTGCGGCTGAGCGCGCGGCGCGCCGCCGTGGTGGAATGGCGCATGTGAGTTTTTGCCTATGCTGCGCCGATGCGCTTCCTTTTGCTGAGGCATCGTTTGATGTAGTAGTTAGCCGGCTGGGAGTAATGTTCTTTGGCGATCCGCTCGCGGCTTTTCGCGAGATGTTGCGGGTAACAAAGCCGCAGGGCAGGCTGGCGTTCGCCGTTTGGTATAAAAGCGAACTCAATCCATTCTCTTACGTGGTCACAGAAGTTGTTGCGCGGTATATCGAAACTATGCCCGCTGACAACGATGCCCCGGGCGCCTTTCGTTTTGCGGAGTCGGGTAAACTTGCGAGTATCGTCGCGGACTCAGGAGCTATCGATGTGCAGGAGCGTATACTCCAGTTTCGCATTGAAGCGCCGATCTCGCTCGATGAGTTTTGGGAACTCCGCTCTGCCATTTCGGGATCACTAAGAGACAAACTCGCTGGGCTTCCCGCAGGACTAGTGCTGCGAGTTGGGCAGGATGTAAAAGACGCAGTGCGTGAATTTTTTCCGCACAACCGGATGAATTTTCCTGCGCAAATGATCATCGTCAGCGGAAGTAAACCGCCAGCGCGCGACGAAGCGTAGGGTCATGTGTTCGGACCAACTTGGAAGTTGCTGCGTTGATTGCCGAATCGATCCTCACTTCAGCCGTAAGTGCTGGAATGCTGACAAATTGTTCTGAAAAGTTCGTACTAAAAAACCGTCAAATAATCTGTTCTCAAAATGCCGAACGACAACAGACCTATTTCACCTTCGCCTGGATCGCGCTGTGCGCTCGCCTTGATGGCTAAGGCGCCATTAGCCGGCATGGTAAAAACCCGGCTGACTCCGCCACTCAGTCCGGAAGAAGCCGCGACGCTCAGCGCGTGTTTTCTGCGCGACATGACGCTGAATGTTTCGAGTCTGGGCGGAGACGCAACTGAAAGAGTAATACTTTACACTCCGGCAGATGCCGAAGCGTTACTCCGCGATCTGCTTCCCGACGCTTTCCAGTTATTTGCCCAACGTGGCGAGACGCTTGGTGAGCGGTTGCTCAATGCTGCTGCGGAACTGCTGAGTAGCGGATTCGACTCGGTCTGCCTGATCAACTCTGATAGCCCAACCCTGCCGCGTGAGATATTGAGATCAGCGGCTTCACTTTTAGCGGAGGACGGAGATCGCGTTGTGCTGGGTCCCAGCCAGGATGGCGGTTATTACCTCATTGGTCTCAAGCACCCGCATCGCAGTCTGTTCGAACGAATCGTCTGGAGCACACCAGACGTTCTGGCTCACACAATTGAGCGGGCCGCCGCCATGAATTTGCCAATCAAGCTTCTGCCGATGTGGTATGACGTGGACGACGCCGAAACACTGCGATTGCTTTGCGAAGAGCTTTCATTGCTTCCAGACGGAGACCAGACGCGCGCACAGTTTCGCGGGGGGTTCGAAGCACCCCAGACCCGCGATTACCTCGCGGAGCTAATCGCCAAAGATGGTCCACAGCGGTTGACGCGCGAGGCTCTGACAGCGAAAACAGACGCATGATTGCGACACGCGACCGCCAAGCGCTAATCCTGACCAATGGTCTGCTCGCGGGCCTGGGAGCCATCTTGGTAGTGCTCTATCAAATCGGGCTCCATTCCCGGGGGGTGACCGATATTGCCTGGTTTATCAAGCTCGCCCTGGTTCAATCTGCCCTCTACCTCATAGTTGCATGGCTCATCGTCCGTGCGCGGGGAGCACGGTCAACCTTGATCCTGGTCCTGCTCTTTGCGGGCATCTTCCGCCTCAGTATTGTTTTTGCTCCGCCGTATCTCTCCGATGATATCTACCGATACATCTGGGATGGTCGAGTTCAGGCGGCGGGCATCAATCCTTATCGCTATATTCCCGCAGATAAGCAACTGCAAGGACTGCGAGACGATGAGATCTATTCAAAGATCAATCGCCGCGATTACGCGCACACGATTTATCCGCCCGCTGCCCAGGCGATGTTTCTCCTCACCACGCGCATAAGCGAGTCAGTGACCTGGATGAAACTTACAATTGTCGGGTTTGAAGCGATCACTATTTGGATTCTGATAATGTTGCTCGCCTCTTTTGGAATGCCGCGCCAACGTATTCTGATCTATGCCTGGCATCCCTTGACCGTCTGGGAGTTTGCCGGCAGTGGGCACATTGATCCGCTGGCGTTTGGGTTCATTGCGCTCGCGTTGCTGGCGCGACGAAAAAACTGGGAAATCGCAACTGGGTTTGCGCTCGGGTTCGCGACGCTGGGCAAATTATTTCCCATCGTTCTGTTTCCGGCCCTATACAAACGCTGGAGTTGGAAGATGCCGGTTGCGCTCGCTGTGACGATCATTGCCGGATACCTGCCGTATCTAAGCGTGGGTCCATTGCGAGTGCTTGGGTTCATTCCCGGTTATGCCCAGGAACAGGGCCTCGTTAGTGGTCAGCAATTCTTTATCCTCGGTATCGCGAATAGGTTACTCGGAGTAAAGCTGCCGAATGCTCTCTTCCTGACGTTCGCGATTACCGTACTGTTAGGGCTGGCTATCTGGGCCGTGCTGAAGCGGGATACTGACGATGTTGGCTTTTTGAAAAAGAGCTCGGTGCTTGGCACCTCTTTCATGATCCTCTTCGCTCCGCATTACTCCTGGTATTTCGCCTGGCTGGTTCCTTTCCTTTGTTTTGTGCCGGTCGTTTCGCTGTTCTATCTTTCCACCGCCAGCTTTATTCTGTATGCAACCTGGTTGGGTGATAATCCGGATCAGCTGTTCCGAATTAAGAGTTTGATATATCTTCCGTTCGCACTGCTGGCGGCCGCGGAACTTTTTGCGTGGCGAAGGGGAGGTGGACTGTCCGCCTCCCGACAATCCGAAAAAATCGTCGGCGGCAATGTCAACAAAACGAAGCGAGATTAGAGAATATTATGGCAGCAAAGCAGCGTGCGCTTGTCACCGGTGGAGCCGGACTTATCGGCTCACACATTGCTGATCTTTTGCTGCGCGCAGGCTGGCAAGTACGCATCCTGGACAACCTCGAACCGCAAACTCATCGCAATGGCAAGCCTGCCTGGCTCCCGCCGATGGCAGAGTTTATCGAAGCCGACATTCGCGATCGCTCGGCAGTAATGGAAGCGCTGCGCGACATTGATGTGGTCTTTCACCAGGCAATCTATGGCGGGTACATGCCGGAGATCGCGAAGTTTGTTCATGTCAACAGTTTTGGCACGGCGCAACTGCTGGAAATTATCCGCGATGAAAGCTTGCCCGTGAAAAAGGTCATCGTAGCATCGTCTCAGGCAGTTTACAGCGAAGGCGCCGCCAACTGTCTGCAACATGGGCTCGTCTTTCCATCCGTTCGGCCAGCCGGCCAGTTAAGCGCTGGAGACTTTGCCGTTCACTGCCCACGTTGCGGCCTGGAGACAACTTCGGTTCCCACACCAGAAGAATCTCCGATTCGAGGCGAGTCAGTGTATGCGATTACGAAAATCGATCAGGAGCGTTTGGTGCTTACGTGGGGGCAACAAGTGGGCATTCCCACCGTTGCGTTGCGTTACTCTTGCACTTTCGGTCCGCGGCAGTCGGTGTTCAATCCTTACACCGGCGTCATCGCGATCTTCTGCACGCGATTGTTGAATCACCAGCCCCCAGTGGTCTACGAGGACGGTATGCAGACACGAGACCTTTGTTTTGTCGAGGACATTGCCCGGGCGAATCTGCTGGCCGCCACCACGAACGCGCTTGACGGGCAGGCGGTGAATGTCGGTAGCGGCAAAGCCGCCACTATTCTTGAAGTGGCGCGGCTAGTCTCAGATGCTTTGAATATTCAGATCGAACCGATTACCCGTGGCGAGTTTCGCCCCGGAGAAATCCGTCATTTGATCTCAGACATTACCCGTATTCGGGCCGCAGGTTTTGCGCCACAGGTGGATCTCGAGGTGGGTATCGGGCGCTATCTGGATTGGATTCGCGCACAGGCCGATGTGCGCGACTATTTTGCGGCGGCCGAGGCGACCCTGCGCTCCAGGGGAATCGTGCGCCGGGTGCAACCACTCTAGACACGATGAATACCTCGGTTATCATCCCCGCCCTGAATGAAGAAGAGACGATCGCCGATGTTGTGCGCATGGTTCCGCGCGAGATCGGCCTTGAAGTGATCGTGGTTGACAACGGCAGCGAAGATCGCACCGCCGAGTACGCCCGCGCAGCCGGCGCACGGGTGGTTCTGGAACCGAGCCGTGGATACGGCCGCGCCTGCGCCGCCGGAGTTCGCGCGCTGCCTCCGGGATGTGAAATCGTTGTTTTCCTCGATGGAGATGGGAGCGATTGCCCCGAACTGATGTCTCGCCTGGTTGAACCCATCATGGCTGGCCGATACGACTTTGTGATCGGCTCGCGCACGCGCGGCGAACGAGAGACCGGCAGTCTAAACTTTCAGCAGGTTTGGGCCGGTCGAATTTCCGGATTACTGGTCTGGTTGCGCTACGGCGTTCGATACACGGATATGTGTCCATTTCGCGCCATTCGCTACAGCGCGCTTGCAGGTTTGGGCATGCGAGAAGAAACTTACGGTTGGAACCTGGAGATGCAGATGCGCGTCGCTCAGGCTTGTCTGCGGATACTGGAAGTGCCCGTCAATCATCGCCGTCGCAGTGGGGGAAAATCCAAAGTATCAGGGACACTGCGTGGAACCTTTCTGGGCGGAACGCGAATCCTGGCGACGTTCGCTCGCGTCGCCGTCGAACGGCGTAGGCCTAAGTAATCCACGAGATAACTCGCTGGACTAGTCCAACCGGAGCAGCTTTCGGGGCAATCATGGCGTCGATACCCAGCGCCCGTCCGGAACGCAGGAAAAGGAAAAAGCCATTGAGCAGAATCAGGAAGAAGTAAGTCCATGGCCA